>NZ_CCXK01000016.1 GCF_000821305.1 Clostridium culturomicium
ACTCTTTAAATGAGTGGCTGCTTCTAAGCCAACATCCTAGTTGTCTTAGAAATCCCACATCCTTTACCACTTAACTTACACTTTGGGACCTTAGCTGATGGTCTGGGCTGTTTCCCTTTTGACTACGGATCTTATCATTCGCAGTCTGACTGCCGGAATAAAAGTATATGGCATTCGGAGTTTGATAAGGTTCAGTAAGCGCTATGCCCCCTAGCCTATTCAGTGCTCTACCTCCATTACTCAATTAACCGACGCTAGCCCTAAAGCTATTTCGAGGAGAACCAGCTATCTCCGAGTTCGATTGGAATTTCTCCGCTATCCACAGCTCATCCCATGGTTTTTCAACACCAACGTGGTTCGGACCTCCACGACATTTTACTGTCGCTTCATCCTGGCCATGGATAGGTCACCCGGTTTCGGGTCTACGACATGCAACTATGCGCCCTATTCAGACTCGGTTTCCCTTCGGCTCCGTACCTTAAGTACTTAACCTCGCTACATATCGTAACTCGTTGGCTCGTTCTACAAAAAGCACGTCGTCACACATATAAAGTGCTTCGACCGGTTGTAGGCACACGGTTTCAGGTTCTATTTCACTCCCCTTCCGGGGTTCTTTTCACCTTTCCCTCACGGTACTTCTTCACTATCGGTCACTAGGTAGTATTTAGCCTTGGGAGGTGGTCCTCCCTGCTTCCCACAAGGTTTCACGTGTCTCGTGGTACTCTGGATCAAAACTCGATGACCTCCATTTTCGCCTACGGGCCTATTACCCTCTGCGGAGCAGCTTTCCAGCTGTCTTCGGCTAATTCCTGTCATCTTTTATGTTTTGTCCGCAACCCCTAAGTCAAAGACTTAGGTTTGGGCTCTTTCCCTTTCGCTCGCCGCTACTCAGGAAATCGATTTTTCTTTCTCTTCCTCCGGGTACTTAGATGTTTCAGTTCCCCGGGTTTACCTCCGCATACCTATTTATTCAGTATACGGTACATAGTGTTGACTATGTAGGTTTCCCCATTCGGAAATCTCTGGATCACTGGCTATTTGCGCCTACCCAAAGCTTATCGCAGCTTATCACGTCCTTCATCGGCTCCTAGTGCCAAGGCATTCACCATGCGCCCTTTGTAGCTTGACCTATCTTGCTAATCTTGAGCGATCAAGATTAGACTTCAATAATTCTACAAAGAATTCATTAAAATTCTTGACGAAATTGTTTCTTTAAATTAATTTAAAGGTTTAACAATATATATCACTGTGTAATTTTCAAAGAACATTTTGAGAGTTAGTCTCTCAAAATTAAACAGAGTAATAAGTACCAGTAGTGTCATAAGGGATTAACCTTATGTCGACTCCCTAGAAAGGAGGTGATCCAGCCGCAGGTTCTCCTACGGCTACCTTGTTACGACTTCACCCCAATCACTAATCCCACCTTCGGCCGCTGGCTCCTTGCGGTTACCTCACGGACTTCGGGTGTTACCAGCTCTCATGGTGTGACGGGCGGTGTGTACAAGGCCCGGGAACGTATTCACCGCGACATGCTGATTCGCGATTACTAGCAACTCCGGCTTCATGCAGTCGAGTTTCAGACTGCAATCCGAACTGGGATGAATTTTATAGTTTGGCTCCACCTCGCGGTATTGCATCTATTTGTATTCACCATTGTAGCACGTGTGTAGCCCTAGACATAAGGGGCATGATGATTTGACGTCATCCCCACCTTCCTCCACGTTAACCGTGGCAGTCTCACTAGAGTGCTCAACTTAATGGTAGCAACTAATGATAAGGGTTGCGCTCGTTGCGGGACTTAACCCAACATCTCACGACACGAGCTGACGACAACCATGCACCACCTGTCTTCCTGCCCCGAAGGGCTTCCNGCATCGTCGCCTTGGTGAGCCGTTACCTCACCAACTAGCTAATGCGCCGCGGGTCCATCTTGTAGCGGATTGCTCCTTTGATCTTTCTACCATGCGATAAAAAGATGTTATGCGGTATTAATCTTCCTTTCGGAAGGCTATCCCCCTCTACAAGGCAGGTTACCCACGTGTTACTCACCCGTCCGCCGCTAATCCGTTCCGAAGAACTTCATCGCTCGACTTGCATGTGTTAGGCACGCCGCCAGCGTTCGTCCTGAGCCAGGATCAAACTCTCAATTTAAAAAGTTTGAGCTGCGCTCTAATTGTTTCGCTGACTTGTTAAAGTCATTTGTTGATAGATTATCTCTATCGAAATTAACTGGTTTTACCTTTATTTCTCTGTTTAATTTTCAAAGACCAATTCTTGTTTTACTTCATCACTCGTTAGTGACGACTTTTACTATTCTACTAGATAATTTCTTATCTGTCAACATTTTTCAAGAAGTTTTTTCTTTCTTTCGAAGAGTTAACTACTTAATTTTTGTTGTTGCTTTGCCGCGTCTCTCAGCGACATGGATTATCTTATCATGAATTTAACCTCAAAAACCTCTATATAAATTAGTTTGCACAGATTATATTCATATTCCTGCAAATATCTTTAAATTCCTCATGTTTTTATATACTGATACACTAGGACAAGTATTAAAAATCATATTTTACAACTATTTTGTTATATCGAATTTTTAGAACAATCTAAGCTACATATTATAACCTTCAACCACTTCAGTGTCTAACCCCTTAATTAAGCTACTAGAATTTATAATTTATCTCATACCTTTGAATGAAATTGAAATGTGTTGCCTTATCTATTTCGTTTCTTATAATTTATTCCAAATATAATATTTGCACACCCTAAAATAGTCCATATACTACTCTTGTCCCTTACTGCAACAATTAAAAATAATATAGCTGCTATAAAATATAAAGTACTAGTCTTTTTAATAAAATCCATAAATAACATCTCCTTAAACCCTATTCAAAATCTCTCCACCAACATTTTTGAAACTCTTGATACTTATCCAATGCCATTGTTTCTCCCATTCTAGGTGTAACTACTTCCATATTGTTTTTTTCTCCCCAGGTTACAAATCTCTCTGGTGGATCATCCCATCCATGTCTTGATAATGCAAATGCTCCCCAGTGAATTGGCATACTTATCCGTGCTCCCATAATTTTAGCGGCCATAGCAGCCTCCTCTGGGAACATATGACTATCATGCCAAGCAGAATTATACTGTGCACTATCCATCATAACAAAATCAAAGTCTCCATACCTGTCATGTATATCTTTAAAATGTCCACCAAAACCGGTATCCCCACTTTCATATATCTGATGATACTCATCCTTTAAAACCCAAGAAGCATAAAGGGTATTCCCCCTGTCTGATAACTGTCTATTGGAATAATGCTTTGCAGGAGTACATCCAATAGTTAATCCATTGAATTCAAATTCTTCCCACCAAGCCATACTTTGAATTTTTCCTTTCTCAACATTAAATCGTTGCAAATGATTCTCCAAACCTAGTGGCACAATATATTTTCTCACCTTACTGTCAAGCTTCTTAATTGTATACATATCCAAATGATCATAATGGTCATGAGAAATAATAAGTAACTCAATTTCTGGAATCTCCTCAATTGTTATCGGCATCTCACTAAAGCGTTTTGGCCCAGCAAAGTTAACTGGAAATGTACGCTTGCTGAATAATGGATCAATCATAATATTCATACCATGGATCTGTATCAATAATGTAGAATGTCCAAGCCATGTTACATTTAACTCATCAACAGATGGGGTATTCATAAAAGTTGGCTTCATCACTGGTAATGCATCCTTAGGAGTTCTTTCCTTATTTGAAATACTATTTTCGCCAGCCTCAATCTTTAATTTATATTGCTCTGGATATATAAACTTTTTATCTATATAATTAGTCCCTCTTTCCGAATATTCCTTATTAGCCTCCTTTGAGGCACTCCCCCCAAATACGGGACTTACCTTTATAAATATTATTAATACTACTATAGTAACAAATAAAGTTTTCAATGCCCACATAATAACCATCACCATCCTTCATTTATTCTCATTTAAAATGACCATACCCTGCCGTAAAATCTACGTCAAGGTATGGTTTACTTTTTATATCCTTTATTAATTATAGTTCCAAGAACTTTTCTTTGCTAATTAGCTCTTAAGACCACATTAGCATACCCCGAAAAATAGACTTTTCCCTTATTCATCACAATTATACTAATTTTTATTTTACTTCTTTCACCCTGCCAACAATGCCACCTTCAAGCATGACTTTTATGCCATGATGATGCTCTGGTGAATTTGTAAGAATTCTTTGCACTACACCCTCTGTCAGATTTCCAGTGCGTTGATCCTGCTTTTGAACCACTAAAACTGTTGCTCCTATTTTAATATTACTTCTTCTTGTTCCGTCCATTTCAATTTCCTCTATTTCTTCCTTTACTGTTTATATCATTGTACACTACAGTAATGTAATTAGCACAAGTTTCCACTGTACCCTCTGTCCAACTGATTGTTGTAGTATCCTCTAATAATAACTCCTGCTATTGTGCATCTAATCTAAATCTATAGAATTTAGCTCAAGATTATTTCTTCTATTATCTAAAGGATTAAGATTTATATGATGAACTCTTTGCATATCATCTGGCTTTAAAAGCAGCTTATCAAGATAGATTCTTCCTTCAGGGGTATTAGCTACCACCATGGTTTTATCTCTATGTTTGTAAGTAGTCCATACGAAGCCCTCAGCTAAAACCTGCTCTTTATCCTCTGGAGAGATTAGTGCCTTAGCATTTACATTACCGTATTTATCTCTTAATAAAATAGCAATTGTGCTTTCATCCACCTGCTCGATTTCATTCTTCTCATTTCTATCATAAATTCTTAAATTGGCTTTTCTATTATCTAATGTATCCCCATTAATATGCTTTACTGGAGTAGTTGCTGACACTCCCATAATTATGGTTTGAATTCCTTGCTTTAAAGGCTTAGCCTTTTTATTAACCTTTGATGAGCTTATATTTTGAACTAGGTAGCTGTTAAAATCCTTATTCCACTCTGCAAACCAGGTTCCAACACTTTTAACCTTTTCCAAATCTTCTGTATCAATTTGAGTCTTCAGTGGAGTCCCATTTTTCTTGTATATAGTTACCAGGGTAGCCTCGCCCTTTATTTCAAAAATATTTTCTGTGTTTTTATTATTCATAAATTGTACCTCTTTCTTTACCTATAACTTAAAGCCTATACCTTTTAATAATTATATCCATATTTTGCATATAAAATCCTTTTACAAAATCTATAAAGCCAATAATTCACTCCACACTTTTTAAATTATGCATTAACACTACTATACACTAAAGGATGACAGTATTGAAGCATTAACTAAAGAAGTAAACGGAAAGCTTTCATATTTAAAAATACAAAGAACAGCTCTCCACACTTATAATAAAGTGAAGGCCGTTCTTATTTTTACCCTTCTTATATTTATTAGTATATACTTTACCTTCTCTTATTAAAATCATTTTATTCTAGTGGTGACCCACAATACTCACACTCTTCTTCATTTTTAGTTGATTTGTTTTGAGCTCCACAGTACTTATAAACCACAACCTTTGATTGAGTTGTATCTTCCTTACTTTCCTCATTATCCATTAAAAATTTATTTTTAGGTAAAATAATTTCATTTGTACTATCATTTATATAAGCTCCTACAAAGCCTCACACATCCTTGATGTTATCCTGTATTTCCTTTGGAAGAGCTTTATACTCCTCTACAGTCTCTCCTGTTCTTATGATTTTGCTAAATATACTCTCCAGCTTCTCCCATGAAACATCTATATTCTTCCACACTCTTACTTTTCTTGAACTTCCCTTTGCTATTATCATCTAAACCCTCCTGAAAAATTGAATCTAAGAATAAATAGTCAAAAGCTGTCCAAGATTGTGCCAAGCCAAATAAACTTTTTTACTTAATTCTGCCGATTCTCCACCCGTTCATATTTCATTAACAACTTTTTCTCATTCAAGGAACAAAGAACAGAACAAAACGCAATTTTCTTACTCTAGTACATTAAATTTTAAATCATTGATTTTTTCAAAAAATCTATCTTTTATTTTCTTGTACACCAATATTACACTTCAATTTTTGTTCTTTGTTCCTTTAACGCTGAAACTACTTGAAATCACTAACTTCATTTAAGGAACAAAACAGGGAACAGACAAAAAAATTCTGTTCCTTTTTCATGTTCTGTTCCTCCTTAAAAACAGAGCTCACTTTACCCGAGTAAATCGATTTAAAATTAAAGGAACAGACTGCTGAAATAAGAGGAACAGATTTTTCATAAGTTATGTTGCTTTTCTTACTTAGCTTTTATGAGATAAGGTTAAATGTTAATTTTAAATGAATATAAACTTTTCGCCATTTTCATGATAATAAACCCGTTTCCCATCTGAATGATAGTAAAGAATATCTTATTACGCTTTTCTTTTTGTAAACACTTCTTCATCCTCACAAATCATTCATAACTATTTACCTATGACTATAATCAAAAACACTAATTTTACTTATATTAAGTGTAGATTTATAATTACTTATAGATAAAGATTATAGCTTTAATAAAGAAGTTAATTAAGATAAATAATAGTAAATTTTAATGGAGTAAATCAAACAATTACTGCTTCATTTAGGAGGGGGATCTTATGAATAAAGATGTTGTTATAATTGGTGCTGGAATAGTTGGATGCGCTATTGCGAGAGAATTATCTAAATATGATTTAAAAGTCGCAGTTGTTGAAAAGGATACTGATGTTGCAAATGGTATTTCAAAGGCTAATAGCGGAATAATTCATGCTGGCTATAATGAGAAGAAAGGCACCTTAAAGGCTGAGCTTAATATTAAAGGAAATAAAATGTACGATACTTTATCTAAGGAGTTAGATTTTAAATTTAATAGAAATGGAGCCCTTGTATTAGCCTTTAATGATGAAGATATGTGTACCTTAGAAAATTTAAAATCCAAGGGCCAAGGTTTGGGTGTTGAAGGTTTAGAAATCCTCTCTAAGGAAGAAGTGAGCAAGATTGAACCAAATATATCTGATACTATTGTTGGTGCCTTACATGCAAAGACTTCTGGTATTGTTAGTCCCTATGAAGTGACTATTGCCCTTGCAGAAAATGCTTGTACAAATGGGGTTGAGTTTATCTTTGATGCTGAAGTTGTAAATATAGATAAGATGGACTCTGGATATGAGCTATCCTTTAAGGATGGAAGCTCTATAACCAGCACCATGGTTATAAATGCTACTGGTATAAATAGTGATGAAATTAACAATATGATAGGTGAAAATAAATATACCTTAAAGCCTGTTAAAGGTGAGTATATCTTACTAGATAAAATAGCTGGAAAGCTAATAAGTAAGACTATTTTTCAGGTTCCAAGCAAAATATCAAAGGGTGTTTTGGTGACTCCAACTGCTGATGGCAACCTATTAATTGGACCCACAGCTAAAGGAGTAGATAGCAAAGGTGCTTTAGAAAGCACAAAAGATAGTTTAAATTATATACTAGAAAAATCAAATAAAAGTGTTAAAACCCTTCCTGTTGGCAGAGTATTAACAACCTTTGCAGGGCTAAGACCACATTTAGAATATGGTGATTTTATAATTGAAGCTACCGGTGATAATGAAAACTTCATCTCCCTGGTTGGTATTGAATCACCAGGTTTAACCGCAGCCCCTGCAATAGCTGTTCATGTAAAAGATATGGTTTCAAGAAGGTTGCCTTTGAAGGAGAAGTCTGATTTTAATCCTTATAGAAAAGGAATGATAAAATTCAGTGACCTATCCCTTGAAGAGAAAAATGCTCTAATTGCAAAGAACCCTGCTTATGGACGCATGGTATGCAAATGCGAATTAATAACTGAAGGTGAAATAGTTGATTCTATTAATAGAACTTTAGGTGCCAGAACTGTTGATGCTGTGAAGAGAAGAACTAGAGCTACCATGGGTGGTTGCCAAGGTGTTGGATGTCTGTTACCTATAAGCAAAATAATTAGTAGAGAGCTTGGTATTGATATCACTGAAGTTGTTAAAAATTCTAAGGTTTCCCCTGTTGTAGGGTTTAAGGAGGTTTAGTTTGTTATGAGTAGTTACGATTTAATAATCATTGGTGGCGGTGCAGCTGGGATGCTATGTGCCATTGAAGGAAAGAAAAAAGGTATAGAGAATATTCTTGTTATAGAAAAAAATCCTTCTTTAGGTGGAGCTTTAACTCTTGGAAACTATAATATAAGCACTACAAAAAATATAACTGGTAAAGAATACTTAAAGGATTTACTAGATAAATACTCTAAATTAAATATTGATACCTATTTTAATACAATGGTAATTAATATAAATAATGATGGAAAAGTTGTTTGCTTAAGCCCCGATAGAGGAATGGAAGAGTTATCCGGAAAAAATATAATACTAACTAATGGAGCTAAAGAAAAAGGTAAAAATGCCTTAGATGTCTCTGGAGATAGATGTGCTGGGGTTATGACTGTGTTAAATGCTAAAAACATTTTAAATCTTGAGGGTGTTGTACCTGGAAAAGACATAATCATCTACGGTACCGAGAATTTGCACATGATTATGAAGGACCTAGAAGCTCATGACCTTAATATTAAAGGAATAGTTTGCGAAAGGCCTAGGTCGGAATCTACTAAAATCACTAACAATATATATGAAAAATCTCATATCACAAGTATTTCCGGAGTAGATAGAGTTAAGTCCATTAAAATATCCAATGGGGTTAATGAAAAAGAAATCACCTGTGACACTGTAATTTTAGCTCTTGGAATGTTATCCGATGGGTTAGTAGCCTTTAGAAGTAACATTACCTTAAACCCTGAAACTACAGGACCTAAAGTAGATAACAACTTTGAAACCTCAAGAAAAAATATATTTGCTTGCGGTAACGGAATTTATATTCATGATTCTATAGAAGAAATTGAAGATGAGGCAAATAAGCTAATACATTATATAATAACAGGTTAAGTATAAATAAAATCCCAGTGGCAAGCTTTAAATTGTCACTAGGATTTTTGCAAGGACTTAACTATGGTGAATTATTACACCTTCTATAGTTATAGTATTTTTCAAATTTAAAATACTTCTGCGTATTAATATGCCACAAAAAAACTTCCTCCAATTTATCCTTGGAGGAAGTCAAAACACACTTAATTTTTCAATTGTAAATCCCGCAAACCCTTATTAGAAAAATACATATTCATGAGGTAACATGTTAAATATAATTACTCCTTATAGTAATTTATTGTGTTTTTAATATAATTCTTATTTATAAAAGTTATAACCATGTTGTGTGAACTGGTGGCAAATTGACAACACTGCCATCATACTTAAATAGCCTAGATTTCCTAGGCTTTCTTTTATAATAATCACACACCATATGTATAACTAACCATAAAATATCTATACTTTAAGTATAAAAATATCCAAAACCCATTATTATAAAATCTAACATAAAGAGCTATAGCTTTGTGCTTAGCTCTTTTTATTTGTCAAAAATCAAACTTTTATCTTAAATTAATATTCTTAAATTAATATTATATTAATAATTATTAAAATTTTATTACTTTTAAAAATTATTATTGAATTTTGATTTAAAAAAATTAAAATTACATAAAAAGTAACAAAATTACTTTTTATAGGAGTTTTATAGCATGGATCATCTCAAAATATTCAATACCATAATTATTATATCCATTTTCTTCTTTTGTTTTTTAACAAAATTTATATTTTAATCTATGAAGTGCAAAATTTATGTTGTTTATTTTATATACATTTATATGCCTTTTCTTTTTCATAGCAATTATATATCTGCCCTTCATATGTATATTCTAATAAGCCTTAAATTTCTATGAATTAATGTTTATATTTGAAGAGTTATTTATAGAATTTAGATAATGTAAAATATAAAATTTCTCCTTTTTATATTTTCCAAAATTATTAATATCACGTAAATCATTTCTCTTCCATAAAATTAAAGCGTGATATGTAATCCCTACTATGCGTTATCTATTCTACTCTTCATTTATTTATACTATGAGCCTGGATCATCCCTCCTAGGCTCATAGTTTCGCATAAAAATAAAGGCTAGCAAGATTTCTCACACTAACCTTAAAAAATTACTTTTTAACTATTTTCACTTCGACTGCTGTTATTGGCGTACCGTCTCCTAATCCAGCATATCCGTCAGGTCCATCTATATAAGTATTGCCGTTTTCAACCCATAGTAGCCATATTCCTCCACACATTACTCTGTAACGTATTTTGTATCCTAGTTGGTCAAATCTTATTGGAATTTTACCAAATGGTACATTAGGAAGTCCTTCTTCATTATAATTATTGTAAGCAAATTTATAGTTTTGAACTTCTGGATAATACCTTACCTTATTTATATGTGATACTCTAAAATGGACCTGACCTTTGCTTGGATATGCCATAAATAAAGTGCATGGATTCCTCTAATCTCTAAATCTCTATTTAGTTCTCATTTTCTTTGAATTGTGTACTAAAAATACTGCAGATTCATTTCAAATAATACAATATTTTTGCAATTTAATCTCTAATTTATTTTAGTAAAATCTAATTCTACTTCTCCATCTGTTATTAATATAATAGTATTCTTGTTTGTTATTGTACCAGCGTTACACTTTCTATTACAGTTTATATTTTTATAAACTATATTAGCATTTTCATCCAATACAATAATTGCTGAATCACTATTTTTATTAGCAAATTTGTATTGCAAATTATATTTACCTTTATAATTTTTGTCCAAATTATAAATCCCTTCCTTATAAACTTTATTAATAGGTTCAATAGGAGTATTTGCATATACATTATTTGTAGTAAAAATAATAACAGCTATTATTAATGCTGCTATATAGATTGCTTTCTTTCTCATGTCTTTCACCTCATAAATATTATTTACTACATTTAATATTTAAATACGGTATTATTAACTTTTTACAATTTTTATATGTCATAGTTATTCCTCCTGTAATCCAATCTCTAATCTTATTAATCTAAAATCCATACATAACATTGCCTCTGATTGCTGTAATACTTCCTCTTTTAATAAATCCATATCTGATGGAGTTTGTGGCTCTATATTAAATTTAGGGATGTACTCCTCAATATAATCAAATAATCTGCTACTTGTTGCTTCTTTCTTAACTCTAAACTATTTCCCCTCATTAGTTAATTTAAAATAATTTTTGTATTCATCTGTAGAAATTGATATTTCACTAGTAGGTATATCATGTACTGCATCTAAATAAGAAACCAAACTCATTACCTATAATCTCTAAATAATATTTCATCCACTCACCCTAAAACCCTATTGCTAAAACTCTTAAATTTAAATCATGCTCACGTTCAATTTTAACGTCTAAGAAATATCTTTAACTCCATAGATTACGTGGACTAAAATTCTCAACTGGTGTTGTATATGCTTTGTATTGACATGAGTTTACTGGTTCTATAATTGGAATTGTCATCATTACTGCCGTAGGAAATTTAATTAGATAACTAACGTAATACTCCCTACCATATATACTGCACTAGGCGTAAAATAAGCATGTCCTATTTGAATTATCAATCCAGTTTTTGAGTCTTTATACCATTTATTTAATAAATCAGCTGTTGTTAAATTTTTTTAAATATCTGCTATTTCAACTTCAGCTATTTTTCCATTAGCCATCATCACTTGTGCTGCTTTCGTTTTAAAATGAATTTCATCAAATCCACTTCCATTATCAACTTGATATATAGCATTTTTCACTGCCATTTCCTCATCTCCTTTATGGTTAAATTAATTTTATCCAAACATCCCCTTGCTTTGAGTCAATTGGTTGAGTAGCACTTACTGTTTGCTTTAATGCATTTTGAGTAAATCCTGAATCATTTGTAAGCTAGCTCAATTTCGTTGAAATGTTTTCTTTTAAAGCTACATCTTTGTTATAATATTCTTCCTCTATATCTACACTAGTTGGAACTATATCTATTAAAATATTTATTACTTTTTACGTCCTTGCGCTTTATTAGGTGAATACTTATTAAGCATTTTCTCTATTTCACCATTAGAACTATTCACCTGTGTCATAAGTTCTTCAAAAGCTTTTAAGCAAGTCATTAAATTAACCTTGTCTCCAAAAATTTTCTTATCTGTGCCTTCACCAATAAGTCATTAAAAATTTTAAATATAGTATTACACTGTAGCATAATACTTTCAACTATTGTTAAACCTTTTACTCTTTCGCCCATATCATCAACACCTTTAAGTGCTGGCTGATACTTTTCAGCTACCTTAAGGTCAAGTATATCTAAGCTTTCTAATTCCACTCCATTAATTTTCATCCTTCATTCCTTCATTCCTTCTTTTATGCTTTAGAAGTTACTGTAGCAATTCCAACCTTTTTTGCTTTATTGCTAGCATATATTTCAACTATTAAAATCTTGTTTCCAGTAGTTACAATTATTTCAGCTACTTCATCCCACACTGTATACCACTGTTACAAAGCTCGTTTAATACTGGCAAACTCAAACTAGCTGCAGTTTTATATTTATAGCTATTACCGCCAGTTAGTGTTGATGTAACTGTTAATTTAGTTTTATCTCCAGTAGTTGAGCTGGCACTAGAAACAGCATTTAAAGTCCCTAGTGCCTCATTAAAACCCAGTGTGAAAGTTCTTGTTGTAGTATTAAATGTTCCTACAACTAAATCCCCTATCCCTAATAAGTTACCAGTAGCAGCCATTTCTCCATCGTTGTTATCAAAACTCACACCCTCTACAGCTACTCTGAATTTTCTAGCCTTAAAGGTATTATCTGCACTTACCGGGAGTCCACCTGTTCCTAAAACCATATCAAATGCAATATCCTGAATCTTACGTTCCGGGAATAGCGATTCTCCATATTATTCTCGTAACTTGTCTTTTTAAAATACATAAACTTTCCTCTTTATTTATCTGTCCAAGGGGCACTTGGAGCAGACTTTATATTATTAAACCTCATATGGGCCTTAAGACACAACATTGTTCTTGATTAATGTATTTATACCCCTTTTACACTTTAAGTCTACAAGACGTTAGTTTAATGTCATTTCGGACAATATAAAAAGAGCCTTATTAAATAAGACTCTTCTTTCTTTTTTAGCTTAATATACAATTTTCCTGAACATCCATTAACGCTTCTCCAAACCTTTGATAATGAACAACTTCTCTTTGTCTCAAGAATCGTAAAATTTCTTTTATATCTTGATCATCTGTAAGATTTATTAACCATTCATACGTTGCTCTAGCCTTTTGCTCAGCTGCCATATCTTCATGCAAATCGGCTATTACATCTCCTTTAGCTTGAATATACGTTGCTGTCCAAGGATTTCCTTGAGCATCAGCATAATATAAAGCTTTACCATGGTCTGTATAATGAGCAGCAAGGTCAGATTTTTTCAAATCATCAACTGATGCATTCTCCATTAATTGATATATCATTGTAGCAATCATTTCTACATGTGCCATTTCCTCTGTCCCAATATCAGTTAACAGTGCTTTTGACTTATTTGTAGGCATTGTATACCTTTGATTTAAATATCTAAGTGCTGCACTTAATTCACCATCTGGTCCACCATATTGAGATATTAAATATTTTGCCATTCTTAAATCATTACACTTTAAATTTATAGGATATTCAAGAGTTTTTACATAATACCACATAACTAAACCTCCCTAACATCTAATTTCCCATGGCCATGGTTGGTTAACCCATTTGTTTGGATTCTCAATATAAGCAGATCCAAAGTTCCTTATAGGTCCATATTGGTATTCATATTCAGCAACTAACTTATCAAGTTTTCTAGAAATCTCTTTATAATCTTCAGTTGCTTCTCTGTTATTAGGAAAATTATCAAGATAAAGATTTAGTTCCACAGCGTAAAATTGTACTTCTTGTATACATTTTAATAACTCGAACGAATTCATAATATTACCTCACTTTTAATTGTTTTTATACGGTCTATACAAATCTCTAAAGATTGTTCCTTTATAAAAACCTTCACATATAGAATATAAACTTTTATATCTTTGAGGTATTATATATGCTCGTGCGTATTCTAATTTTATATTACTATTATAATAAGATATAACGCATCCCCCCTTTAGCAAATATACTATATATTATGTTAAATTCCCCCAAATTGTTACATAACCTTATTTTTCATGTATATTATTATAAATTCATCCCTATAATTTTTCTGTAAACTCACCTATAGTAACTGGCATCTCACCAAATATGTTATCACTTGAATTGAATATTTGATTAATTGAATATCACGGAACTTACAAAACCAGAGAATATATCGAAGAATATAAATCTCGTAGATTGGTTTATGACAAAGTTATTTTCCAAAATAATATAATAAAAGCTTTATTAAAATGGATATGTTTTGTTCATGAATTAGAACAAGAATTAAATGTAACAGAACTTTTTAAGAGGCTATATAATATTATAAGAGTAACTATTGGGTTTATTATGTTTGAAATAAACATTTGCTTGGGAGCCATTACATATTGTTGAAATGAATTAACTCATATTTAAAAGTAATTTAAATATACTAAAAACTAAATAAAGATGTGATTAAATGCAATGTGGAACAAGAAAATGTGGCTCAACATGAATCTATTACTTTAATTTAGGAATAATTGAAAGAAAACGGAGGTTTTAAAATTAAAAAAGATTCTTAGGAATCATTGCGTATCTCCATAACTGAATATGCAAACTATTGGAGTGTTATTGATGAAAGTAATATATATAGCTGATTATCTTGATTATTGGTATAAAGAGTATATGATCATAAATTGTGAATAAAAAAACTCAAGAATATTATAATAAGATAATAAAAAATCATATTAAACCATCATTGGGCTTTTACATACTTAAATCCCTTACACCTTTAATTTTACAAGAATTTCTTAATAAAAACATATAAGTGGATTATCTAAATCTAGCATAATCAATTTTTACCGTGTACTCTTTGGTGCCCTTAAATTAGCCGTATAAACTTATCAAAAAAATCCTATACAATATGTAAAACTTTCTAAATTAGATGCATGTAATATTACTGTCGATAATGATGATTTAAAAATAATATCCATAAGTGATTTTAATAAAATTAAAAAGGTATATTGGAACTTTGTACTTCTAAAACCAAGATCCAAATAGAACAATTTTTATTGGAGATTACTTAGTTAACATAAAAAAACATAATTGCTGCAAAAAGAAAATAATACTATTAACATTTTATAAAATATCTCACCCAAAATAATTTGCCACCAACTTAAAATATATGGTGGCAAATCACATTTTTAAATCATATCAAAGCATCTCAAACACTGCTATTTCTTAATTAATTTAACGACCGTTTCAACGTGCGGTGTATTCGGGAACATATCCATTATCTTCATTTGCTTCACTTCATATCCTGCTGCAACAAGTACTTCTAAGTCTGTTACTAGTGTTTTAGGGTTACATGATACGTAAATTATTTCTGGTGCTCCGAATTTTATAACGTAGTCTAGAGCCACTGGGTGTACCCCTGGTCTTGGTGGATCTAGGATTATTATGTCTGGTTTAACTTTTACGTTTTTGATGGTCACTGCTACATCTCCTGCGATGAATTCACAGTTATTTAAACCATTTAGCTTTGCATTTTCTTTTGCTGCTTCAACAGCTTCTTCAATTAGCTCTATTCCTACAACTTTTTTAGCTTTTGGTGCAACGATTTGTCCTATAGTTCCTGTTCCACAGTATAGGTCAAATACAGTTTTGTTTTCAGATTCTCCGATGAAGTCTCTTACTATTGAGTAAAGGCTTTCCGCACCTTTTGTATTAGTTTGAAAAAATGCAAATGGATTAATTTTAAAGTTTAATCCCAAAAGTTTCTCTGTGATGTATTCTCTTCCATATAATACTTCTACTCTGTCAGCTTGAACCACGTCAGAGAAAGAGTCGTTTATTGTGTTGATGATTCCTGTTACTTCTCCTTGAAGATCTAGTGCTAGGATTGCTTCCTTGAAGGCTGTAAAGTCATAGTCAATCTGACTTGTGGTAACTATGTTAACAAGAATTTCTCCTGTGTTTATTGCTTTTCTAACTACTAGGTTTCTTAGGAAGCCTTCCCTTTTCATTATTTTGTAGTAAGGAAGCTCCACAGCTCTAAAGTGCTCTAATGTAGCTTTTATTATTGCTCTAAAGTCTCCGTCAACGATTTGGCAACAATCTACAGTTACAATAGAAAAGCTTTTGTTTTTAGCGTGCATTCCAAGTTCTAAGTCTCCACCCTTTGTGAAGTCTCCAAAGGTGAATTCCATTTTGTTTCTGTATTCAGAATGCACTGGGCTGCTTTCTATTCCTAAGTATTCGAAGCCTTCTATATTTTTGTCTTCAAATAATTTTTTAACCTGCTCTTCTTTAAACTTAAGCTGTGTGTCCATTGATAAGTTTCCGTGGCTACAGCCTCCACAAACTCCAAATAGTTCACAGGCAGGATCTATTTTATAATCTACATCTTCAAGAACTTCTAAAAGTTTAGCTTCTATTCCATTAGAGTTTTTCTTTGTAACTCTTGCTCTAACCTTTTGTCCTGGAATTGCTCCTTTTATTCCAACTCTTTCTCCCTCATAAATTGCGATACCTTTACCTGGGAATTCTGTAGTTTCTATAGTAAATTCATACTCTTTTCTTTTTCTCATGGTTTAGCTCCTTCTTATTTGTTTAATTATATTATCTTACTGAAATATAAAAAGAATTCCCTAGGAATTCTATCCATAATTTTTCGTCCTTCATTTTTCAATTTTCATTCTAAATTATTATATACTATACTGAATTGTTGTACAACCTTCAGTAAATTAACGCTCTTCACTTTTTATTACCATTGAATATAACATGCTATCTTTTGCAATACTAATAGATACATGGAATTATTTATTATCAATAAAGGGAAGGTATGTGTGAATTATGAAAAAAATTGGGAAAATGGGTAATACCCTTTTATTCATAGGCTCTGCCCTATTCGTTATACTATTTCAAATTGTTTTTGGAACGCAGAATGGTCTCATTGGTGTTTCCATCATCATGGCATCCTTAACGATGCTTCGAAGAGATTTAACCGTTAATCCTGTGAAAAACACCTTGAAACTTGTTTTCCTTAATGTGGTTATCGGTGTGGCTAGTATCTTAGCTCTTGAATATTTTTGGCTTGCAGTTATTTTCAGCTTTTTAATTTTCTTTTTCCTTGGATACTATATGCTTTACAGACTTTCATCCCCTTTATATATTCCCTTTGCATTAGAATATCTATATCTTTTTCTAACACCAATTCCTAATAGAATGATTCCTCTAAGAATTACTTCTTTAGCCCTTGGCGGAATTGTTATTATGATTGTTAATTATATTTATTACGGCAAAGGTAATGTTAAGGATGAAGATAAGCTTATCATTGGTATCTGTAACACTTTAATTAATAAGTGCAAATTAATTATCGCCGGAGAAAGTCCTGCAAAGCTTGATACTATCTTAGAAAAATCCTTATCAAATATTAGAAAAGTAATTTTTGATAAAAAAGAAGAACGTTTTTCCTTAACTGACGAAGCTGCTGTAAGGCTTGCTGTCGTAAATGGTCTTGAGAAGTTAAATAATATCATTCCAAAACTTCATAATGATAAAGATGAACGATATATTTTAAAAGAGATTTCTGTTTTTCTTTCCACCATAGAAAGTGGACTTAAAACTAAAAAGCTCTTTGAACTTGAAGATGCTTTACACAAAATTAAGTTAAGAGAAGATGAAAAAACGAATTACTCTGATGCGGGTTTAAGTGTAATAAATCTTTTAGGCTTTATATATGAAGGTGTTGGTGAAGTCATAAACCTCAGTAGTGACTCGAAAAAAGTCAGTAATACCCTTAGTGATAACAATATAAAACTAACTTTAGAAGGGAAAAAGCTGCCTATTTTATCCTTTAAATTTTATTTTGCCTTACGTATTGCTTTAGGTATGACAATTGCAACTCTTTTAAGTGGTTTTTTCATCTTTAGTGAAGGAATCTGGGTCATTGTTACCACCTTTGCAATTATGCTTCCACTTTACGGCACAAGTCAAAAGGGCATCCGATATGAGGTCATAGGAACCCTTTTGGGCGGCTTAATTTCATTCATTCTATTTGCCATCTTCAAGGGCTTCGGTGCAGGCGGCTTAGTTATTTTCACTGCTAGTTATTTTTACGCAATCTATAAGAAAGAATACCAGTACAGCGGTATTTTAATTTCTATTTGTGCCTTTGGCATTGGTTTTATAGTATATGACTCATTAAACATTTTCTCTGCTAGCATTCTCTTTTTAATTGTTACTGGAACAGTCATTGCCATGATATTTGAAAGTCTTTTATTACCTTATGACTTCAATAAGGCAAATAAAGATTTAAAGAAAATTTATCAAAATACCTTAACTGAGTTTCTACAAGAAATTCACAATCTAGCAATAGGTGAAAAACACACTACAATCATGAACAGCCTTTTGATGTTTTCAGGCCTTTTAGAAGAAAGAGTTATGTTTAACAATGAAAATCTTCATGATGATAAAGACATCAAATTTGTTAAAGACCAGCGAAATCTTTTCTTCACAATTTATGAGTTGTACCTATGGATGGATAACCATGATTTAAGCATAAAGGTCAAGTCAACAATTAATAAATTTGTTAATATGCTTATTAACGAAGAAGAGATTCCTACTGATGAAATAAAAACTGTATTAGAAAATACAGACTTTGCAAAATCTCTTGAAGATAAGGTTGCTTTAAATACTCTTAATGAAATTTCTAATTTGATTTCTAATTTCCAACCTTAGTCTTAATTGAAATATCTCTCTAAAAATTATAATAGCTTATACCTTAAAAGACCTTCACAAATAGTTTTCTATTTATGAAGGTCTTTTAATTTTCATATCTTACTTTTTAAATTTATTCTTATTTGTTTTTTTATATACATAGAAGATAATCCAGCCAATAATACTAAGAATTACTGCATAAGGTATTATTGATACAATAATTAATATTAAACTTGTTCCCACATATTTCAAACTTTTTAGAGACGTAGCAAAAGCATTAACTATTTTATCCCCAAAGTTTTTAGGATTGTCAACCAACTTAGTTGGCTCATCAACTTCATATAAGCTTATATTAACCGTTCCATAATCCACTAAGTCATTCATTTGGTTTTTGTATCCAGTAAGATATTCAATATTATACCTTACCTCTGTAAGCTGCTTTTCTATGGTTAGGATATCTTCCATAGTCTTTGCTTCATTTAATAATTCTAAATACCTGGCTTCTTGGGCTTCATAAACCTTAAGTCTAGTTTCTGTGTCGTAATACTGTTTTGTAATATCCTCACTACTACTGTTTTCATTGGTGATAACTCCCATGGTTTCTGCTGACTTTAGGAAGTCTTGAAAGCTTTCTTTTGGTACTCTTACCACAAAGTCTGCGTTTCTATAGGTTTTATAATTATTGCTGCCAACTCCTGGATGATTAATGTTAGAAGACTGCATATAACCCTCACACTGCTCAAGTGATGTCTTTAATGTATCCACAGCCTTATCAAATTCTACTGTCTCAATTGAAAGGTTTGCATTGTCTATAATCTTTTTCTCACTTAAATTTTCAAAATTAATGCTGGTACTTTCTGCATTTGCCTCCATTGGAGCTGTACCTTCACCGTCGTAGGCTATTTCCTGCTTTGCTTCCTCATAATCTGATGATGTACTATCAGCTGTTGACCCGTTAGAACTTTTAGCTCCACAGCCTGCTAAAAGGGCAGCTATTAATAAGGGAATTATTATTTTTGCTCTTTTCATAAATACCTCCTTTTTTATTGTTTACTTTAATTTTTAATTCCTTCCTTTGGAATTTGTAGTAACTTAAAGTCTATCAACATTAGAAGAAATTTTTCATAGCAAATAAAAATACGTATCTCCTTAAGTGAAACTCTAAATCTATGATTTAGATAAATTAAACCTGCTCATTCAAATGAATAAGAGGAAGAGTTTCCTTATATAGATAATACGTATTATTCTTTATTAAAGTACAATAATTCTTAACAGATTAAATTATTTTTTCTGTTTTCTTAAAACTTCACATCTTAACTTAGGAATCTTTCTTGAATTAACTTGAGATAGTACTTCGCTTACAACTACAGCTCCCATATTAATATAAAACTCCTTGGCTTGAGGACTTGTAACAAGCTCAATCTCTAAAATACCAAAGCTTTCACACAAATCTATCATATGCTCCCACATAATTCTGCCATAACCTTTTCCCATGTACCTTGGTTTAATATAAAAGTATTCAACTTCACCTAAATAAGCTTCTTGAATCACCACATAAAAACCTATAATATCACCTTCGTCTTCCAGCACATAGGCTAAATTTTCACTTATGATTTCAGAAGTCACATTATATATTATTTTATATATCTCCATGAATTCTTCATCATATCCCCAATAGGCCTCTGATTCAGCGGCTATGCTTGTAAGTATCTCATCTTCTTTGCTACTTGCACTTCTAATCTTCCACATAATAATCCCTCCTCAACAATGAATTATGTGGCTCTCTATTTACTCCACTTCTACTATAAATCATTGCTTAATATCTATTTTCATCTGCAATATACGCTTCAATCTTCCCATTTCCTACTTCTCCTTAATTTCATTATAGTGCATTTACCGTTTATTTCCAAATAATTTTTAAGGAAATTGTTGATTATATTTGCCAAAATTATAACTATATTGTGATAAATTATAATTAAAATAATATATCATAAAAATTAAAAGGATTTAATAATTATATCTAGAAGATAACTTATAATGGGAAATATATTAAATTGTGAAGAAAGAGTTTCCCTCAAATTAACTATTTGGATTACACTTAAAGACAAATTTCAGGAGGTTTTTTTATGAAAATTTATAGTGCAAAAGATTATCAAGACATGAGTAGAAAAGCAGCAAATATTTTATCTGCACAAGTTATTATGAAGCCTAACTGCGTTTTAGGTTTAGCAACAGGCTCAACTCCTATAGGAATTTATGAGCAATTAATCAAATGGTATGAAAAGGGTGACTTAGATTTTTCTGAAGTTAAAACAGTTAACCTTGATGAATATAAAGGCTTACCGAGAGAAAGTGAACAAAGCTACTATCACTTTATGCACAAAAACTTTTTTGAACATATCAATGTTAAGGAAGATAATATAAATATTCCTAACGGTCTTGCAAAGGATGACTTAAAGGAATGTACTAGATACAATAAATGTATTTATGATTTAGGTGGAATTGATATGCAGCTTTTAGGCCTTGGTCATAACGGACATATCGGCTTTAATGAGCCTGGTGCTGTTTTTGAAAAGGAAACCCACTGCATAGATTTAACTGATAGAACTATAAAGGCAAATCAAAGATTCTTTCCTGATGGAAATGTTCCAAAACAAGCTTATACCATGGGAATAAAAAACATCATGCAGGCTAGAAAAATTCTTTTAGTTGTAAGTGGTGAAGATAAGTCCGATATCCTTTATAAGGCTTTAAAGGGACCTGTTACTCCACTCGTTCCTGCTTCAATTTTACAGCTTCACAATGATGTTATTATCGTTGCTGATGAAGCAGCTCTTTCTCAACTTTTATAAGAGGTGAGACTATGATTATTAAAAATGCAAAGGTTTTTACTGAAGGCTGTGAATTTGTAACTAAGGATATCTTCATTAAGGATGGTATCTTTGTAGATTCTTTATGTGAAAATACATCAGAAGAAGTTATTGACGGTGAAGGGCTTTATGCCATCCCTGGACTTATTGATATTCATCTTCATGGAGCTATGGGGTATGACTTCTGTGACGGAACTAATGAAGCCACTGAAATCATTGCAAAGTTTGAAGCAAGTCAAGGTGTTACTGCCTTCACACCTGCAACCTTAACTTTAGATGAAGAAGAATTATACAATATCTGCAAAGAGTCAAGAACTTATGAAAATGCTCAAGGTTCAGAATTTTTAGGAATTCATTTAGAGGGCCCCTTCCTTTCCCCAGGTAAAAAAGGAGCTCATGCTGAAAAATTTTTGAAAAAACCAGATGTGAATGTCTTTAACCGATTAAATGAAGCCTCTGGTGAAAAAATTAAAATCGTTACTATTGCTCCAGACCTTGAAGGTGCAATGGAGTTTATAGAGGAGTTAAAGGATAAAACAATTTTATCCCTTGGACATAGTGCTTCAAATTATGATACTGCAGTTAAAGCTTTTGAAAAAGGTGCCTGTCACGTTACTCACTTATACAATGCAATGGCTCCTATGCTTCACAGAGATCCAGGCATCATTGGCGCTGCTGCTGATACTGAAAACTGTTATGTAGAATTAATTTCTGACGGTATCCACTGTCATCCAAACATAGTTAGATCTACCTTCAAGCTTTTTGGAGATGATCATATAATTCTCATAAGCGACAGCATGAGAGCTACTGGAATGACCGATGGAACATATACTCTTGGTGGATTAGTTGTTACTGTAGTAGGAAGTCTAGCTACTCTAACGGATGGTACCATTGCTGGTTCCGCCACTTCTTTAATGAATTGTTTAAGAAAGGCTGTTTCCTTTGGAGTTCCTTTAGAAAGTGCCGTTAAATGTGCAACTATGAACCCAGCAAAGGAGATTGGTGTCTTTGATGCTATGGGAAGTATTACTTCAGGTAAAAAAGCTAATCTGGTTCTACTTGATAAAAACTTAAACATTTCAGATGTATATATAAATGGCCATAAATACTATTCAAAATAAAATAATTTAAGTCAAAAATAGTTTTATTTTAGAAGAAATCTCTCATTGAGATTTCTTCTTTATTTATTGTAAAAATTTCTCTTTTTTTATATAATTAGTATTGTTATAAAAAGTGTAATTGTTCTTCGAAGCTCGAAGAACATCTTTACAATACTTTAAATTTATATTAATATTTAAAGCACTTTTGTTTTTTTATGAACGTAATAATATTAAGTTCATATATTAGCTAAAGAATAAAAAAATTATTAAAGTTTTCTTAAGACTTTGTTTAACTACTACAAATATTCTCTTTTAAGGTTTATATTATAAAGAGATAAAATATATTAATAAGGAGACTCATTTTCATATTCATTCAAAGAAGTCGTCAAAGAGTAAGTTCCGTAACTAAATCATAGATGCACACTGTGGGAGTTCTGCTGACCAAATCATAGATTTGGAGCATCACTTTTAGACTGTCACTTAACTTCTCATTCGCCAAATCATAGATTTGGATGGTCGCTTATCGTAAGTATTTTTTAGCAAGTATATTAACATTTTTATATTAGGAGATTTTATTATGAAGAAATTAATGAAGAAAATTTTTACAAAGGATAACTGTAAAACCTTAGTAATGTTAATGCTATTAGCAACCTTTATTAACTTAATCATTGAATGCTTTAACCGTGCGTCACTGTTTAAGGGGTTTGGTCACATGCTGACGAAACCGCAGGTATTCTTTTACAATGTACTTGTAATTCTTATAACACTATCCATTACATTCTTAACCAGAAGAAGAGTATTTGTGGCAACACTGCTTTCTATTTTATGGATAGGTTTCGGAATTACAAACTTTATCATTTTAAGTAACAGAGTTACTCCATTTACAGCTACTGATTTTACTCTTTTAGGAGATGGGACAACCATACTAACAAAGTATTTTAATGGCTTCCAAATCGGTTTAGTTATTGTGGCAGCTATACTACTTGTTGTTGGTTTGGTTTCCCTTTGGCGTCGTGCTCCAATCTATAAAAACAAAATTTCTTACCTTAGAAATATTGTTATAGTTGGAATAATAACAGTTGTAGTTACTCTCTTTACTCAAGTAGCCCTTTCAACTAATGTATTGGCTGCAAATTTTGGAAATATCGCTGATGCCTATAAGGATTACGGCTTTGTATACTGTTTTGTAAATAGTCTGGTTAACACTGGAATGAATAAACCTAAAGATTATTCACCAACAGCAATAGATGAAATTACCTCAAAAACTCTTGAAAGTAAGAAAAAGGTAGAAACTGAAGTTAAAAAGCCAAATATAATAATGCTTCAGCTTGAATCTTTATTTGATGTAACTACATTAAAAGATGTTAAATTCTCTAAGGATCCCCTTCCAAACCTCCATAAACTTTCATCTGAGTTTACCTCTGGTTATTTAACTGTTCCTTCAATAGGAGCTGGTACTGCAAATACAGAGTTTGAAGCTATTACTGGAATGAATCTTGACTTTTTTGGTCCTGGAGAATATCCTTACAAAACTATCTTAAAAGAAACTACTGCTGAAAGTGCAGCTTACAATCTTAAAGAATTGGGCTATGGCACTCATGCAATCCACAATAATGATGGAACCTTCTATGGAAGAAATAAGGTTTTTGCAAACCTAGGCTTTGATACCTTTACTTCTCTAGAGTATATGAATCCTATAGAAGAAAATCCAACTGGCTGGGCAAAGGATAAAATCCTTATTAAGGAAATCTTGAACACCCTTAAATCTACAGAAGAGCAAGATTATATCTACACTATTTCTGTTCAAGGTCATGGAAAATATCCAAACAACCCATCTGGAGACCTTCAAAGCGATGAAACTTCTGATGAAGCTACTAATGAAGCTGCTGAAGAAGCCCTTCATGACGCTGCAAAAGCTGAAGCTGCTGATATAGCTCTAACTAAGGAGCAATTACTTAAGGAATACAGCTCTTCACCAGATTACATCAAGGTTGACGGCTTTGACGAAGAAAAAGATTATGCTTTTGAATATTATGTAAATCAAATTCATGAAATGGACCAGTTTGTTGCTGATCTTATCAATGAACTTTCAAAGACAAATGAAGATATAGTTTTAGTTCTTTTCGGTGACCACCTTCCAACCTTTGGAATTGAACAAGAAGATTTAGCTGCTAACACACTTTATGATACTCCTTATGTAATTTGGGATAACATGAATCTTCCTAAAAAAGATAAAAACCTTGAAGCTTATCAGCTTAATGCTTATGTTTTAGAGCAGCTTAATATAGACAACGGTACTTTAACAAAGCTTCATCAAAACGAAAGAGATAATGAAGACTATTTATCTGCCTTTGAGCTTCTTCAATATGATATGCTTTATGGAAAAAGAGAAATCTATGGTGAAGTTAACCCATTTGAACCAACAGATATAAAAATGGGTATCTATGATGAAAAACTTACAAAAGTTATTGAAGAAGAAGATAGAATTGTAGTTAAAGGTGAATACTTCACCCCATACAGCCGTGTTCTAATTAATGATGAGATTATTGATACAATCTATGTTTCACCTAATGAAGTTTCAATAGAAAAACATGAATTACACCAAGGTGACCTAATCAGTGTAGGACAAGTTGATGGTAATTATGTGCTTAGTAAAACAAATGAATATATCTATGGAAGCAATTAATTTTAGTTAATATTATTTGGAGCTGATTTTCAAAATCAAAAACAGTTTCCAAATGGCTTTGATTATGTCCTTGCTAATGGATGTATTACCACTAATAAAATAAATTGCTAGTGTATGTGCCGGAAAATATAAAAGAGGGATTAAATTTAATCCCTCTTTTATTATTTAATTTCTTTTATTTTTGGCCTTTTAATAAAATCATCAATATTTTCTTTTGTAATCTCCTTATGAGGTACTAAAACATATTTTCCATTTCTTATGGGTGAGACCTCTTCCAAGCTTTGACCTATTGCCAAGGCATAAGCAATATTAACTATATTGGTGGCTTGCACCTGTGTATCACTCAATACTGTTCCTTCCATAGTTCCATCCTTAACTGCTTCTAAGGCTTCATTTATGCCATCTACACCCACAACAACTGGCCAATGCTCTTTTGGTACCTGTGCCGTCTTCAGGGCATATACAGCCCCTAAAGCCATTTCATCATTGTTGCTGAAAACAACCTCAATGGAATTTCCAAATTCCTTTATCCAGTTTGTCATTTTCTCATTGCCTTGATCCGACTGCCAATTGGCACTTTCATCCGCCAGCCTTTCCAGCTCAAATCCTCTTTCCATGACAGATTTCACACAGTACTCTGTTCTTATAGCAGCATCTTGATGTCCAAGCTCCCCTTCCAAAATTACATACTGAAGCTTTCCATCTCCATTTTTATCTACAGCTGATTTGTCTGTTTCAAAGGCTTTAATAACAATATTCCCCTGCATTCTTGCTGACTGCTCTGCCTGGGCTCCCACATAATAAAGCTTATTCCATCTGTTCATATCCTCTTCAACAGGCTCCCTGTTAAAAAACACTAAAGGAATATCTGCATCCTTAGCTTTATCAATAATAGTAGCTGCAGCCGTTCTGTCCACTAGATTTACGCAGATCACATCATATTCTCTGCTAATAAACCTATCAATCTGATTTCCTTGATTGATAACACTTCCATTAGCGTCCACAAAATCTATAGTTATCTTACAGACCTCTGCTTCCTCCTTATTTTTGACAAGTGCTTCAATCTCCTTTCGTATATCATTAATAAAGGTATCATTCCCCTTATAAAGGGTCACCCCTATCTTAATTTCCTTGGTTTCTTCATTTATTTTATTCCCACAGGATGTTAGTCCCAGTAAAAATGAAAGTGTCACAAGAAAAAGTGCTCCTTTTTTTACCCTATTCATGATTCCCCCTATTTAATTTAAAGTGCTGAATGTAAAATCTATAATTATTTAATGAATGGAAACAATAATCTTTGATTTTCCTTGGAATACATATTATTTCCATTAATAATTGTTGAATATATTTCACTGCTTTCTACTGGATTTCCCTTTAGTAAATCTACCAGAGTTTTAACCCCTAAATAGCCCACACTAAACTCATTTTGCATGGCTGTAGAGTTAATCACTCCTTCTTCTAAATAAGAGATTATTTTATTGGTGGATCCAGCTCCATGAACTGCTATCTTCAGCTCCTCCTGCCTTTCACTGCTTATATCCTTCTTGCTTTTTCCCAAAACCTCCAGGATTGAAGGCTCGAAGGTAACTAATACATCCATCACATTATTCTCCATGAGCCTCTTTGCCTCTTCATATGCTTCCTCCTCATTATTAGAAAGCTGCCAAAAGCTGACGGTGTTTTCTGTCTTCATCATTTCATCAATGAACCCCAAGTATCTTTCATATATACTGCTGCAGTCTATATTGTTTTTAACAATTATTATTCTCTGCTTTTCCTTGGATTTCATTGTAATTTCACTAGCAAGTGTCTTCCCAAGTCTGTAATTATTACAGGATATATATGGTATGTCCATCTTACTTTCAACCTTAGATTCAATTTGAACAATTGGAATCATCTTAGAAGCTTCTTCAATGTATTTTTTCATTGACCTATAATCTGCCGGTGCCACAATAATTCCATCTACCCCATTGTTAATTTCTCTGTCAATTAGACCTTTCTGTTCTTCAACGCTGTTATCTTCACTCAAAGTAATGAAGGAAAAATTAACATTCATCTCTGAGGATGCCTGCTCCATGCCTTCCCTCATAATCATCCAGCTTTCACTATTTTTACCCCTGACGATAACAGAGATATCATATATTTCAACTTTTTTACCAGTCTTAATGGTATCACTTATTAACACCAGGGAAGCTAAAATGAAAATGGAAAGAAGACAAAAGAAAATCCATTTTTTCCTCACTCTCTTCACTTTAATCCCTCCATTTTCTGAACATCATTAATATCTATGCACGGCATATGGATATGAATAATAACCCCCTCATCCGGTTCACTTATTATTTTAAGGCCATACTTCCTGCCAAAATAAAGCTGAATTCTATCGTGAACATTTCTTAAGCCAACTCCTGAGCCCTTACCTTTTGATTTGTTTTCTCCTGTTAAGAGTTCATCTGCTTCTTCCTGTTCCATCCCCATGCCATTATCTATGACATCGATATAAAGGTCATTATCTTTTATATAAGCCTTTACTTCAATTTCGCCATCTCCTCCCATGAATTCCATACCATGATAAATAGCATTTTCAATTAATGGCTGTACAATAAGCTTCAAGGAGGCTAGATTAATGGTTGCTTCCTCGGCTTCTATGGTATAAGTAAACTTGTTTTTATATCTTATTTCTTGTATAGTTAAATAATTTTTTACATGCTCTAATTCCATTGCAACAGTAATTATATTTTTCCCCTTACTAAGGCTTATCCTAAAGAATCTTGCAAGTGCTGTGACCATTATTATGGCCCCTTCATAGCTTTCATTCTCAATCATCCATATAATTGAGTCCAGAGTGTTGTATAAGAAGTGAGGATTTATCTGTGCCTGAAGTGCATTTAATTCACTCTTTCTCTTTTCCTCCTGCTCAAGAACAATATTATCCATAAGAATATGCATCTGGTTAACCATTGATTTTATAGCCTTCCCAAGATGCTGTACCTCATAGGAACCACTGATGGAAATATCCACATCCTTTACTCCATTCTCAAGTTTTTTCACGGACCTTTCCAACGCTCTGATTGGATTAGTTATTCTGGAAGCTATGAACATATTTAATGATATGAGAATAAATAGAGCAAATATCATTATAAATATTACAAATACCCTGGTTTCATAATATCCTGCTGTCAGTGATTTCATTGGGGTAACCCCTACAATCTTCCAGCCTGTATAACCAACGGTTTTAACAGTCACCAATCTTTTTTCACCCTTTAGTTCATCCACTGTAACTCCATCTTCAAAGGTGGCTACTTTAGTATTATTTTCTTCTATAAGATTTGAATATATAAGCTGCTGCCTTGGGTGATATATGAGCTCCCCATCACTGTCAATTAAATATACATAGCCATCCTTACCCACATTTGCATTTTTACAAATCTGCTCAATGCCTCTAAAGTTCATATCAACAAGGAGTACCCCTGATTCAATTGCTCCCTCAAAAATCAGTTCCACACTTCTGCTTAAGGATACAACCCAGTGATAATTAAAAGTTGGATCAACAAATAAATTCTGCACATGAGGAGTAGAAAAGTGAAGGTTCTCCTTTCGGTTTACCGCATCTGAAAACCACTGTGTATCCCTTGGATCCACTGACTTTTTAAGCTGGGTTAAAGGATACCCATCAACCACCTTCCCCCCCTCTGAAAACAAAGTTATCCCAACAATATAGTCTTTGTTTGCCTCGTAAAGCAGCCCCAGTTCATAGTTTATATCAGCCTTTGACAAATCTGTTTTCTTAATAACCCTATAATACATAGAATCTGAAACCTTCATCATATTTCTAAGATAAGAATCAAGATTCATATTAACCTGCTCTAAAACTGCTCTATTGTTTTCTGAAGCCATCTCCTTAGCTGAATTGGTATATCTTAAATGTAATGATATCCCCACCAATAATATTCCCACCATGGCAACAGCTGTAAAGGAAATTGAAATGATATGCTGAATGCTTAAGTTTTTATAATAATCCTTAAAATCTTTAACTCTTTTACGGCTGAAAGAAATCATGCCCTATCAATTCTTCCTATATCGCGAAGGAGATACTCCAAACTTTCTTTTAAATACATAACTAAAATAATTAGGCTCAGCATATCCAACCTTAGTTGCCACCACATAAGTCTTATCATCTGTGGTATTTAAAAGCTTAACTGCTTCTTCAAGTCTCACTTCCGTAAGATAATTTACAAAGTTCATGTCCGTTTCCTTTTTAAATATTGTTGAAAAATATGCGGGACTTACATGAAGCTGGGAACACAGCTTTTCCACAGACATATCATTATCATTATAGTTTTTCTTCACATAATCCTTTGCTTTTTCCACCAAAATCTTCGAAGAATTTATTCTTTCTTTTTTTATTAATTTATTAACCTTTAAGGCTACATCAATAAACCAATTCTTTATATCCTCCAAAGAATTAAAACTGTCCAGATAGCTGTAACAGTTAAAATTGTCACCGAAAATTTCATCCATATTTAAATTATATGTTTGCACTAACTTTAATATGGAGGTGGTAATCTCCATTAAATAAATTCTGTATTGATTAAAGGGAAGGACTAAATCCTCAAAGCTTCCAATGACTTCTCTTAATACCTTTTTAATATTATCCTCAGAACTCACCTTAATGGCATTGAGCATTGCTGTTTCCTGCTGTTCATCAAACTGTAGCTGCACTCTGCTTTCCGGCTCCACATCCTCAATATAAATAGCTTTTCCACCACCTATAATAAGCTTATAATCCAAAGCACTTTCTGCAGCTCTGTAGGAAAATCTTATGGAGGTTGGCTCTTCATAACATCTTCCAACTCCTGCTGATAAACCTATTCCCATAATTTTCTCATAGCTTGTACAAATTTCATTTATCCCTTGTATGAACTTCATAATTTCTTTTTTATCCTTAAAGGCTCCAAGAACAATTACACAATCTGAATAAACAAAACTTACAAAGTTGCAGTAATTACACATGGTTTCATCCACCGTATTCTTTACGGAAATTGGAATAAGATGATCTTCACTTGGTCTAATTACCTCCTGCCCTCTTTTATCTTTTCCACTAGCTTCTCCCTGTATAATTGCTACAGCATAAAAATTACCCACCAAATCTATCCCAAGCTTCTTACACTTTGTCAGCCACATATCTCTTGTAACTCTGCCCTCTATGGCACTAACTAAAAACTGCTCTCTAAGCACAGGCAGTGATTCGATATAATGGTTATAAAGGGTTTCCAAATTTCTTTTCTCCTCATATTCCTTATCAAGCTTTTCCTTTAATCTTTTCAAAATATCCGTTAATTCTATGGAATTTATAGGCTTTAAGATATACTCCACCACATTTAGCTTGATAGCTTTATGGGCATATTCAAAATCATCTGCTCCTGAAAATATCACAACTCTGGTACTAGGCATAACCTTTCCTAGCTCCTCCACCAGCTCCAACCCATCCATAAAGGGCATCTTTATATCTGTAAGCACAATATCCGGCTGTAGCTTTTCCACTTTCTCTAAAGCATCTTTGCCATTTTCTCCATCACCAATAACCTTAAAGCCTAGTGCTTCCCAATTAATCTTTTTAATAATACCTAGTCTTATTTCATCCTCATCATCCACTACCATTACCTTATATAAATCCATACCTTTATCACCTCTATCCTTAAATAAATATCAAGCTCCTAATAATCAAAAATTATTTAAATCTTCTCAATATATCTATAATTTTATCATATTTTCATTTTTTTGTTTATATTTTACATATTTCATTTTTTATTTTCCTTTTAAACTCGCTTTTTTTGCTTCATATCTCTCTATTTATAAATAATTATACTTTCAAAAATCACAGTAAAGCTATAAAAACCGATAAGTTCTGGAACTTTCCATGAAACATATCAGCCTTTAAATCTTATATTTTGTATTGCTTATAAAGGCTAAAACTAATTTGACACCTCCGTCGAAACTATTCTTAATTTGCGTTCTAATCTTTAAACTTATCGCTTCTCAAAATGTTATAATTTAATTATAAATATATTAGTTTAGACATATTACTTTTATTTAATTAAGTGATGGGAGGTCTTACTATGAATGAAGATCAACTACAAAGTTGGAAGAAAACAAGGGAAAAGGGCTTTGGCCGATACTTTTTAAGAAATATATTATCTTATATTGTTATTTTTATCATTTTAGATTTAATCCTTAATTCTGTTACTTCACTTTATTCTACAACTTCTGTATTATTCGAATCCTTATCAATGTCAATTGTTATCTTACTTCTTCAAACCTCAAAATGGTTCTACCGTGAAAAGAAATATAAAGAATGTTTAAAGGCCTTTAATATAAAAGATTAATTATTATATATTAACAAAACAAAAACCAGCAATTTTTAAAATTGCTGGTTTCATTTATTACATTATAACACCTATGACTATTGCAATAATAAGACAGCTAAAGAGCCCTAAAATAACCTTATCCATGGTCTTAACAGATACATCAAGATTACCATATAAGTTATCCCTCATGGTTGGCTTTTGCTCCTTAATAACCTGAACTTCCTCAATGTTGTTATTATCCATAATAACACTCCTCATTAAATTAAAAATTACTTCTTAGCTAAATATTTTCTTACGTCTAAGGAAACAGCTATTATAATAATTAATCCTCTAATAATAAACTGCCAGTAAGAGTTTACTCCAATGAAGTTAAGTCCGTAGTTAATAACCTGTAATAAAACTGCTCCAATTAAAACTCCCGGTATTGTTCCAACTCCACCACTGAAGGATACTCCCCCTACAACGCAGGCTGATATGGCATCCAGCTCGTAGTTAAAGCCCGTTGCAGTGCTTGTGGAGCCTGCTCTAGCAGCCTCTAAGAATCCTGCTATACCGTATAAAACACCTGAAATTATGAAGATTATCATTATATTTTTTACAACGTTAACTCCTGATACTGCTGCTGCCTCTAGATTTCCTCCAATAGCAAACATATTTTTACCAAGGGTAGTCTTATTCCATACAAACCACATTATTAAAGCTATTATAGCAAGATAAATAATAAGATATGGAATATCAATAGGTCCTAGTGATATAGAACCATTTACAAAGTCTCTATATCGTGTATCTAAGTTTGCAATTGGCTGAGCTCCTAGTGGTGGCCTGTCGATATAAAGACAAGTAGCCCCATAAGCTATAAGCTGGGTTCCAAGGGTTATAATGAATGCATGGAGCTTTAGCTTAGCTACTCCAAATCCATTGATGGCACCAAATATAGCTCCAATAAATATTGCCGCCAAAAGAGGTACAACCAGTGGCAAGACTGGAAGATTTGGATACATCCTTGAAGCATATGTAGCAGACTGTAAAAGTGATGCTGAAATAACTGCTGTTAAGCCTAAAATACGACCAGCAGAAAGGTCTGTTCCCTGTAATACAATTAGACCTGCAACTCCAAGTGCTAAGATTCCTCTAGTTGAAGCCTGTGTTAAGATATTTGTTAAGTTCTTAAATGAAAGGAATGTTGGATCCTTAACAATAAAGAAAATAATCATTATAAATAAAACAATATATAAAGCATAATTTAATAAAAAACTCTTAAAAAACTCCTTATTAAATTTAGGAGAATTAGCTTTTTCAATCTTTACCGGTTCCATAACTGCACCTCAATCCTAAATATATTTGGCTGCTAAGGCCATAATTATTTCCTGATCTAAATCTTTTGTATCCTCAATACCAGCAACCCTTCCGTTTGACATAACAAGAATTCGATCACAAATTCCAAGGAGCTCCGGCATCTCAGAAGATACCATAATAACACCCTTACCCTTCTTAGCCAGTTCAATAATAAGCTGATATATCTCATACTTCGCTCCAACGTCAATACCTCTTGTTGGCTCATCAAGTAAAAGAATCTCTGGTTTTGTTAAAAGCCATCTTCCTATGATAACCTTCTGCTGATTTCCGCCTGAAAGACTGGCAATAAGAGTCTTCTTACTTGGGGTTTTTACATTCATGCTTTTTATAACCCAATCTGTATCCTCTTCAATTTTTTTATTATCTAAAACTCCCATCTTACAATAACCGTCTATATTAGCAATAGTTGCATTTTCCTTAATGTTTGCCTTTAAGAAAACTCCTGTAGCTCTTCTCTCTTCTGTTAAAAGTGCAAACCCATTTTTTATGGCAGCTCTGGAGTTTTTATTATTCACCTTTTTATCATGAAGAATGATTTCACCTTGGCTTTTGTGAGCAATACCAAAGATAGTTTCTAAAAGTTCTGTTCTTCTTGAACCAACCAATCCTGCAACTCCAAGGATTTCTCCCTTACGAAGTTCAAAAGATGCATCTATTACTGAGGGCTGGTACATCCCAGTTAAATTCTTTACCTCTAGAATTACCTCTCCTGGCTCATTAGTCTTAGGTGGAAATCTATTAACTAAATCTCTTCCAACCATAAGCTTAATTATTTTACCAGTAGTAAGCTCTGACGCTGGTTTTGTATCAATCCACTTACCGTCACGCATAACCGTTACGTGATCTGAGATTCTAAGAATCTCCTCCATCTTATGAGAAATATATATAATAGCACAGCCTTGTTTTCTAAGTTTATTTATTATTTTAAATAGATGGTTAACTTCTTCTTCTGTTAATGAGGATGTCGGTTCATCCAGTACAAGTATCTTAGCTTTATAAGATACAGCCTTTGCAATTTCAACCATCTGTCTTTGTGATACGGACAGCTTAGCCATCTTAACTCTAGGGTTTACATCTATCTCTAATTCATCGAAAACCTTTTTTGTCTCCTCATACATAGCCTTTTCACTTACTACTCCACCCTTTCCAGGATATCTTCCAAGCCATATATTATCCATAACATCTCTTTGAAGAACTTGATTTAATTCCTGATGAACCATAGCAACCCCACTATCCATAGCTTGCTTTGGATTTAAAAACTTTACCTTCTGTCCATCAACAAAAATCTCACCGCTATCTTCAATATAAACACCAAATAAGCATTTCATTAATGTGGACTTCCCTGCACCATTCTCACCCATAAGTGCATGGACAGTGCCTGGCTCTACCTTTAATTGAGCTTTATCAAGGGCCTGAACACCTGGAAAACTCTTGCATATATCAATCATTTCAAGTACATATTTTGAATCTCCCATAAATAACTTCACCACGCTTCTACTTATTTTATTAAACTGCATGATGATACCTCACCATGCAGTTTAAAATTAATTATCTTTTATTTCTTTATAAATGGAGCATAAGGAATACGAACTGCTATACCAGTGTCATCATATTTGTATGATGTTCCATCGACAGCATCTTTTCCTGATGCCATATTTGTTGCACATTCATATAAAGCTTTTGCCATTGCAGGAGCATCTTGAAGAACTGTTCCTGACATATAACCTTGATTAATATAATCTTGAGCAGCTTCTGTAGCGTCAACACCTACAACATGGATGTATTTGTCTTTTCCATCATTGTAGCCTTGGTTTTGTAATGCGGCGACTGCACCAAGAGCCATTCCATCGTTATTAGCTATAACAGCTTCTATTTTGTCACCATATTTTGAGAACCAAGCTTCCATAGCTGTTTGTGCTAAATCTTGTTGCCAGTTACAAACTTGTAATCCAAGTTCTTCAACCTTAATATCCTTGTCCTTTAAAGTTGAAACTGAGAACTCTGTTCTTGCAACTGCTTCTGGATTGTCTGGTTCACCCTTAAGCATTACATATTGAAGAACTCCATCATCATTCTTATCAATTGTATCTTTCTTATCATTCCAAATATCAGCTAAAATTTCACCTTGTAATATTCCAGCGTCTTTAGCGTTTGTTCCAACGAAACGAGCCTTATCATAAGACTTAAGTTCTTCTGTCTTTGGCTCTCTGTTAAAGAATATAACTGGCTTGTCTGCAGCAGAAATCTTATCGATTACTGTTTGGCCTGCACCAATATCAACTATGTTTACCATTAATAAGTCAAAATCTTTTTGTAGCGCTGTATCTATTGCATCATTTTGAGTAGCTTGGTCTCCCTTACCATCAAAGAATTCAAAAGTAACATTCCCCTTGTTTTCCTCTTGAATAGATTGTAAGCTCTGACGTACAGTTGAAATATAAGTATCATCAAATTTGTATAAAAATACTGCTACTTTAATAGCATCTTTTCCGCCATCACCACTTCCATTAGAGCTGCATCCAGCTAAAGCAGCAATCATCATAACAGAGATAGCAATTGCAAGAAACTTCTTAAACTTTTTCATTCATACCCCTCCATTTTATATGTTTCTGTAAACGATTTTTATTGTTTACAACTTAATTATAATAAATCTGTGGATATATTTTCCATACAAAATTCTTCTCAAAATCATAGAATTTATTAAGTGACACTTAAAAATTCTTTTTTCTAAATTTAATGTATAAACTTTATATTCCTGGAAACTATAAAGTTAATATTTAATTAGAAAACTTATTTTCATATACATTCGAAGGAGTAAGTTCGAGTAACTAAATCAAAGATTTAGACTCTCACTTAAGGAGGAATAAAAAATGAATTACAAACCACATTATAACCATAACTCAGAGTACACAGATAATGATGAAATTTATGATGAGGAAACTGATTATTATACTGAGGACTGTGATTTATGCTGCAACTATGAAAACAAATTGTATCTAAATGATATGACCCAATGTGCTGAATGCAAAAATTGGAGATAAATAACAAAAGCTATGATTAGTAACTTAATCATAGCTTTTCCTATAAATAAGACCTAACCTTTTCTAAGCCAGCTAAAGCTGACTTCCTAAAAGGAATATGGGAATAATTTTAAATCACTTAAACTTTATTTCCTTCCACAAGAAAATCACCAAATTTAGTATAAACCGTTCCCATGAGCCTATCTTTTATTACCTGCCCCATTGCCCTGTAAGGCACCCTCATAAACAACCATTTGAATTCACCTTCAAATTCAAACTCGTATTCCTTTGCTCTTCCTCCTGAAAATTTATAATTTGTACCATTATAAGTTAAATACCCCATTATGGATGTACCCCGCTGAATTATTACCAAAGTGCCTTTTTCATTTCCTCTAGGAGTTTTCATAATTAAGTTATATTTTCCTTCTACCATAGTGCCTCCACTGCAATTAATCTCATATTATATTATATTCAGAACTTAAAATTACTCCCCTAATATAAATTAATTTCCGTATATTATTAAATAATTTAAACTTACCTGTATATAAAAAAATATTTAGCTTAATACTTTTAATTGATACTAAAAGTTTATTTGTACATATTTACATATTTTGTAAATATCTTTAGAATATAGGTATACAAATATAAAAAAGGCTGGTGTTTATATGAACAATTCTCATGATAGAGATTCCTCTATTCCTTACAACATGAAAGAAGAAATCTTTAAACCACCCTACGGTTTTTATGCAGCAGGTCTTATATGGCTGATTTATGGATTTGTCTTTCCTTTATATAGATGGTATGACTTTATTATTGTTATCATCCTTGCTATAGCTGCCTTTACTGCAACTAATAAATTAGTACCTTCAAAGAAAATTCTTGTTCCCATTAAGGAAAAGCCTATTTTATCTGGGAATGCAGATGTTGACTCTATTATCAATAATGGTATTTCCTATCTAAAGGAAATACGTGAAGCTAATAATAAAATTTCTGACCCAAAGCTTTCTGCTGAAATATTCAGGATGGAAAAAGCAACTGATAAAATCTTTAGGTACATTGCAACGCATCCTAAGGATGCACCTCAAATAAGAAAATTTATGAACTATTATCTTCCTACCGCCCTTAAGCTTCTTAATTCCTATATAAGTCTCAAGGAGCAATCTATTTCTGGTGATAATATTCATAAAACAGTTTCAAACATCGAGGGTATTCTTTCAACCATTGCTGATGCTTTTGAAAAGCAGTTGGATAATCTTTTTGCAGACCAAGCACTTGATATTTCAACAGATATTACAGTTCTTGAGGGAATGCTGGCTCAAGAAGGTTTAACCAATAAAAATAATTTCAAATAATTTTAAAAGATTCCAAGTAGTTTAAACAAGCTTTCATATTAAATAAATCAATGAAAATTAATTAAAGGAGGATTTTTTATGTCAGATGAACTTAAAAACATGGAGGATAAAGCTTCTTCAGAATACACTCCAAGCTTAACCTTAACCCCTTTTGACGAACCTGTTCCTGCTGTACCTGAAAAAGTTGAAGCCGAGCCTGTTAAAATAGATGACTCCCTATCCACTGAGGAAAAGAAAATGGTAGAAGACTTTGCCAAACAAATTGACATCACCAATGCAAACATGGTTCTTCAATATGGTGCTGCTTCTCAAAAAAAGATAGCTGGATTTTCAGAATCAGCTCTTAACAAAGTGAAAACAAAAGATTTAGGTGAAGTTGGCAATATGATCACTGACTTAGTTAGTGAATTAAAAGGTTTTACAACTGAAGAAAAACCTAAGGGGTTGTTCGGTATGTTTAAAAAGGCCGGAAACAATCTGTCTTCTTTAAAAACAAAATATAATTCTGCTGAAACTAATGTAGATAAGATAACCACAGTACTGGAGAATCATCAAATCCAATTACTTAAAGATGTTGCCATGCTCGATGAAATGTATAAACTAAATCTCTCTTACTTTAAAGAGCTTTCCATGTACATTCTTGCAGGAAAGAAAAAATTACAACAAGTAAGAGCCACAGAACTTCCAAAACTAATAGAGAAGGCTAGTGCTTCTAATCTTCCTGAAGACTCTCAAGCTGCCAATGATTTAGCTAATCTTTGTGACCGTTTTGAGAAAAAGCTTCATGACTTAGAATTAACTCGAATGATTTCTATTCAAATGGCACCTCAAATAAGATTAGTTCAAAACAACGATACCCTTATGGCAGAAAAAATCCAGTCTACCATAGTTAATACTATTCCTCTTTGGAAAAGCCAAATGGTAATTGCCCTTGGTGTTGCACACTCACAGCAAGCAATAGCTGCTCAGCGTGAAGTTACTGATATGACAAACTCCCTTCTTAAGAAGAATGCTGAAACTCTTAAAATGGCTACCATTGAAACAGCTAAAGAAAGCGAACGTGGCATTGTTGATATTGAAACTCTAAAACATACTAACGAAACTTTAATATCTACCTTAGATGAAGTTGTTAAAATTCAAGATGAAGGACGCCAAAAACGTCGTGAAGCCGAAGCAGAGATTGAAAAAATAGAAGGAGAATTAAAGAAAAAGCTCCTTGATATAAGACATTAGGAGGCTCCTATGAAGTTATTAAATAATAAACCAACAGCAATATTAATTATGCTGATAATGATTCTAGCTGGTACCTTTATTGGTTCCCATAACTCCCTTTCAAAGCTTTCCAGTAAAGCTGAAAATACTTTTTATGCTGGAGTTAATAATGATGGCCTCAGCATTCAAAGCGACCTTGATAAAAGGTCTGAGCTTGCAAGGAATTTAGTAACAGTATCAAGTTCCTATCTTCCAGCAGACACTGATGTATTAACTTCAGTAACATCAGCTAGAGACCAATTAAAAAACGCTTCAACAATACAAGATAAAGCTAAGGCTAATAAGGCTCTAGATGAAGCAGTTTTCACCCTTTATTCAATGCTAGAAAAACAAGGCATCACTGAAAAAGAAGAACTAATCAATAATTTCTCAAAAAATCCTACTCGTATATACACAGATTTCAGAAGCTTTGGAGACACAATAAAACATGATAAATATAATGATTATGCCAAGAACTTCAACAACGTTCTTGAAGGATTCCCAGCAAATATCTTAAGCAAACTTACGTTCATCAAACCATTAGAATTATTTAAGTGAGCCTCTAAATCTTTGATTTGGCTAAGGCAAACTTACTCCTTCGACTGTTTTTAAGAAGGAGTTTCCTTATTAATGTACAAAAGTGACACTCCAAATCTTTGATTTGGTTAATGGAACTTTCACAGCGTGCATCTTTAATCTGGCTAAGACCAGCTTACTTAACAGAGCTTCTATCTAAAATCTCAAAGGGGGTAAAATATGTTTAAACAATCCAGAACAGTGAAGGCATTGCTTTGTATGCTCTCCTTCTTCATTGTCTTTACCATTAACAGCACAGCTCTAGCAAAAACAGCAGCCAATATACCTGACCCCTCGGATCTTCTTTATGTAACTGATAATGCAAATATCCTTTCAAATGAGGTTAAAAACCATATAGTTGAACAAAATAATATACTATACGAAAACACTGGAGCACAGATTGCAGTGCTTACAGTAAATTTTCTCCCTGAAGGCTATGATTCAGAAACCTATTCCTATGCTGTATTTGATAAGTGGGGAATTGGTTCAGCTGAAAAAAATAATGGAATACTCCTTCTTCTTGTACCAGGTGATGGCAAGTTTTGGATTACACAAGGCTCAGGTCTTATTGACAGCCTAACCAGTAGTACCATAGATAATATAATAAATAAATATTTAGCTGATGATTTTGATGCAGGAAGATACGACCAGGCTGTTACAAATACCTTTAATGCTCTTTTAGATGAACTTGATGGCATTTACGGAACAAACGTAACTGAGCCGCCAGCTACAAATGGCAGTAATAACAATTCAAACAACAATTACAACGATAATTATAATAAAGATTATTTTGAAGAGGATAATAACTTCGTTGGTAATGTAATTGCACCATTTTTAGGATTTCTTTTAATCTTCTTCTTCACCCTTCGTTACACAGGCTTATTTGGAGGACGTAGAAGACGTACCTATGGTGGTGGTTATGCACAACCAAGACCAAGACCTTTCTTCATGCCATGGTGGGCACATCATCACCATAATGACCATCATGATCATCACGATCATCATGATAATAACAGAAATAACCGAGGTCCTAAGGGACCAATGGGTGGTGGTCCAACGGGTGGTTCTGGCGGTAGTAACTCAAGACCTAGCTCCTTTGGCGGCGGCTCCACAAGAGGTGGTGGAGCTGGCAGAAGTAGTACAAATTCCAGTGGCGGTTCTCGTGGAGGTTTCGGCGGTGGCAGCTTTGGTGGAAGCTCACGCGGTGGCTTTGGTGGCGGCAGCTTCGGAGGTGGATCTCGTGGTGGTGGAAACTTCGGTGGAGGCTCACGTGGTGGCGGCAGCTTTGGCGGGGGTGGTTCCCGCGGCGGTGGAGCTGGCAGAAAATAATATACTTTTCAAATAAAAATCCAACAATTTTACAAATATAAAAAGAGATATTCAAATGCACTTGAATATCTCTTTTTATATTTCTTATTTCATTAAAATTTTTATTTAAACTTCATATAAAATATTTAACTTCATATATAAGAATGACCTTATCATCCTATATAATCATATTAAATAATAAATATAAGAAGTGAGCTGAAATTCCAGCCACAAGTCCTCCAAAGGTATGAGAAATAATTGCCTTACCGGTAAGCTCTCTGCACTTTAAACCATCCATCATAGCAACATGGGTACTTAAGTATCCACTCCAGCACATTCCCATGGCTGTAAATACTGCAATCTCATTTGCTCCTATTAAACTCTTCTGAAGCATATCTGGAACTAAACTAATTGCTGCTCCTGCTGCTCCTAATGATGTTATAGGGAATGCTATTGCCTCTGGACTTTGGAATCCAAATAACGGCTTTAGAATAAACTCTAACTTTTGTCCAATCCAAGGTAATATACCAACCCCTTCAAAGGCAGCTCCAGTATATACCCCTGCTTCTGATGGTCCATTAGTTAACATTAAAACTAAAGTACAAATTATAAGAACCCCTGGTATTATTGCCATACCCATTTGAACTCCAGATGTACCTCCCTCAAGCATTGCTGAAAGTAATCTTGAACCAACAGAACCTTCTCTAATCTCTCTATAGTTAAGCATGTCATAGTTTGTGCCATCATCCATTACACAATACTCTTCAGTCCCGTAATACTTCTTTGTATGTCTAAGCATTAATCTTGTACTAACTATACTGCCTAAAATTGCTCCAATATTTCCTATTATAGCTGGTATTATAAAACTTTCACCTGATGGTGATGTCTGTCCCATCATGTAAGTAGTAATTATAAGCCCCATTCCAAATGCTGTTCCTAAATTAGTTAATGCTGGCAGTTGATATTTTTTAAAATATCTTCTAAAACCTTTATCATCTGCTAATGTTAATATGGCTGGATTGTCTGAAAGATATGTAGTTACGACTCCTATTGTACTAGCACCTGGCAAATCATAGATTGGTCCCATTAAAGGAGACAGCAGTTTGTTTATTAAAGCAACCACTCCAAATTCTGATAATAATCCTGATATAGCTCCAGCTAATACTGCAATTCCCATAATATAAAATACAGTGTCTATTAATAATCTAAAAGCTGTATTCATAAGTGTATTAAACATGTTAATTATTCCCATAACACTTCCAAGGGTAACGAAAAACCCTAAAAATAATATTAGAAAAATAATTCCTTCTGCACTTACAGCTTTTTTTAACCTTCTTTCAGCTGACAACTACAATTCCCCCCTTTTTCTTAAATTTCACACCTTATATTATGAATTAATTAGTAGATAGTGTCAATTATTCTTAATCCCAATATGGTGACAAAGTATAATTTCTTTTTAGTTATTTTTAAATTAAGCTTAAAAATAACTAATATGTAATAAAGGTTTCTTTTTTCCGATTTTACCCTTATAATATAACATGAGAATTACTGAAATTTGGAGGAATAATGGATATTTATAAATTGATTTTTCTATGTATTGCTGGTTTTTTTGCAGCTTTTGTTGATTCAATTGCAGGTGGTGGAGGTATTATTAGTGTTCCTGCTTATATGATAGTTGGGTTACCAACCCATATAGCTTTAGGTACAAATAAATTTGCTGCCACTATGGGTTCATTAACCAGCTCTATAAACTTTATCCGTTCAGGTAACTGTAACTTTAAACTGCTTAAAATTGTTGCACCTTTCACCTTAATTGGTTCTATCCTTGGTGTAAAAACAGTGCTATTAATTGATGAAAGCTTTCTTCAGCCTTTGGTTTTAATTTTGATTTTAGCCATAGGTATTTATACCTTTTTTTCTAAATCCTTAGGTGAAGAAGATAATTTTAATGGGTTCACAAAAAAAAATCTTTTTCTTTCTATTCTTTTAGGTTTTTCTCTTGGATTTTACGATGGCTTCTTCGGACCAGGTACAGGAACCTTTTTAGTATTTGGATTTATAAATATATTAGGATTAAATTTTCTAAAGGCTTCTGCTAATGCAAGAGTTCTTAACTTTGTCAGTAACATTTCAGCTTTAGTAACCTTTGCCTTAAGTGGAAATATAAACTACCTAATAGGAATACCTGTATGCATACTTATGATTTTAGGTGCCAAAATAGGAACAAGGCTTGCAATTAATAAAGGCAATAAAATTATTAAGCCTATTTTTATAACCATGGCAATGGCCGTTGCAGTAAAAATGCTGTTTCAAATAATTTAATAAATAAAATACTTATAACATCATTTATAAATAAATATTATATAAAAGGAGACCAATTATGAATGAATTTCTTCCTATAATTATTCTTGTTATTATTGTAATTATAGGTTTCAAGGTATGCAAAAAAAATTATAAAAACAGAGCAACTTATATAAATAATAACTTGTTGGAATACTGCTGTGAAATTATTAAAGAATATGATAAAATTCCCCTTGATAAACAGCATGAATTTAAACAAACCTTAACACCAAAGGAGTTAGAACTTATAAACAGACTTATTTTCAAAAATGATAACTTCGGTAGAAATTTAAATATTCTACAAACACAAATGTTTACTCTTGAAGCCATTATGCAAAAACTTAGAAATTTCCAAAGTAAAACTTCAATTACCTAGTTTTTCATTAGCTTCAATTAATATATCAACATAAAATTTCTCTTAGGACATATACTAACTGAGAGTTGTAAGAAAGGAATGATATTATGAATTTAAAGAAAATCATAACAAATACTTTAGCAGTTGTAGGTGCTGTTGTAATCATTGATAAAGTAGTAGACTTAGTTACAACTAAAGGTACAAAAGCTGTTTGTGACGCTTTAAATGATGAAGACACTGATAATGCTTTAGATGACAGCTGCGAATGCGGATGCGGATGTACCGACGCTGAATGCATTGAAAATTCTTGTCAATGCGAAGATACTTGTTCTTGCAATCATGAAGATGCAGCATTCCCTGAAATAAAAAAATACGAAGAAAATAATCAGCATGCTTTTGAGTATACTATTAAAGGCGAGAATATTTCTTCTGACCCAAAACAAGTATAAAAATTGACCCCCATCCTTATTGGATAGGGGTCTTCTTCTTTTATTTATAAGTTATACTAAGAAAATACTTAAAGTTTTACTTATAAACAGCTTTTTAACGATGTTTATGCTTACTCTTCTTCTTATCATGTTTATCTTCTTTATGATATTTATGCTTATTTTTCTTTTTATCACCATGATTTTTATATCCATAATCGCAATTGTTTAAATACATGTCATAAATCAAGTATTCACAGCTGTTGCAATTATCCTTACCTGCAGTACAATCATTGCATACATTTATCTTTTTATCACTATCTTTATTCTCTATTCTACGTCTATCGCCCTCATACCTGTCTTTATAGATTGAATTCTGTGAATCACCTTCATCTTCCTTTTTATTCTCGTCCTTGTAGCTTAAATCACATTCATTTAAACTCTGATGACTCTTCATTTTAAATTTCATTTTTTCTGTATAATCAATATTCCTATCATCACTATCGTAAGGATTTCCACAACTGTCGCATTTTATCTTCCCATCATCTTTCTTATCTTGGGGTTTGATAAAAATAAATTCCTTGTCATCATTGTAGTCCTCTTTACTGTCTGACGTTTCATCATCTTCCTCTTTGGACATCTCTTTTTTACACTTCTTATCATGGTTCTTATCTTCCGTGCAACTGCATTTATGTTTGCATCTTTGTCCATAACTATCAGTGTAAATATAATCATAGTCATCGTCCTCATCTTCATGGATATCATAAAAATCCAACTGAGAGTCATCTTTTACTTCACTATAATATCTTTTATATGCAATTTCATTCTCTAGTTTTTTTAGATAGAGTTTATCATCAAACTCATCGTTGGATTCGACGAAATCATCATATAACACTTTTTCTGAATCACTGGAAGAATCAAGATTCATTTCCCTATAAGGAACCATAAGTTCACCTAAAAACTTTCTTTCTAGATTGTCTACCGGATCAATATACCTTAAACTATTACCAATACCCATATTGCTCCTTGCTTCTTCCACGATATCTTTAATATCTTCTTTTACCTCACCATCAGTAGTCATAATCATTGGAATAAACTCTTCATTACTCTCTTCTTTCTCATCAATATTCCTGCCCTTAGTAAAGGTTACAGTTGCCTTAGAACGATTTGGTGAAAAATCTCCATCAGTATCAAAAGCCTCTATAGCAACTTCATATCTTTCCACTGGTGCTACTTGTGGCCCTAGTTCAATAGTATATGAAGTTGCATGTTTACCTAAAGTAGTAATATAACTAGAATTCATAAATACATTATATCCAGCTAAATCAACATCAGTATTAGCTGACCAAGTCATTCTGATATTTCTTCCATTGCCCACAGCTTTAAAATTCCTAACATCCCTAGGCTGTGTTAAAAGGTCTAAGTTAACAGGTCCGTAATTTAGGTCAACTGGTGGATTTACCCCTGCTATAGTTCCACTTTCAGTATACTGCCACATTCTCCACCTGGTCCATCCTCCCTGATCTTTAGGGTATGGTGGGTTAGGGCTTATTTCTGGATACATAGCTATCCAAAGAGGCATGTCAGATAAAATAAATCCTTTTGTACTGTGATAGAAGTTATTATAGAGTTCAATGAAAAATGCACCTGTATAAAGCATTAAAACTCTACGTGTCTTTCGTTCAAAGCGTTTCCTGAACCTATCCACCCAATTTAATAGAGCATCAGTTGAAATGGATTTATCTGTAGGTGCTTCTATGTCAATCACTGGGAATAAATCTCCATAACTCCCAGGTCCATAAGCCTCCTGAAGCACATTAATAAAAGCATCACACTGAGCATCTGCTGTAGTCAAATCATAGGATGGAACTGCATAATGGTACGCTCCTGACTTAATTCCTACATTTTTTAAGCCCTGTACATACTCAACAAATTTTTTATCTTCCCTGAACCTTCCTGATCCATTCCCTGAACCACGCAGATAACAGTAGTTAGTTTTAGTTGCTAGCAAGCTATAATTAACAGTACCCCTATATTCATTTAGGTCAGGTCCTATTATGTTTGCACTAGTTCGGTTTTGCATACTCCCCTCCGAAATTGAATGCTTCACTTATTATAATAGTTTTAGCCTGCACATTGTGTTACTATATTTAACTATTATTTATTTTATTTTTATGTGTATTCTTCTAACAATATGTGTTTAATTTTTTATTCTTATTTCATATATATTTTATCTTTACTTAAATCAATTACATAGTTTTTTGTAACTTCATCATATAATTTATCATTATGATTTATAATGTACTTCATTGATATTATTATTGAGTTTTTATTCTTGAAAGAGTATGTATAATATGTAGTTAGCCCTTTTATTGGTGACTTCTCTTCAATGGCTTTTATATCCATTAATACAGTTTTTCTAACTTCATCATTTAAGCCGTTATATCTGCTTTCTACGTTAGAACAAACTAATTGTGGTATACTTATATATTGATTGTTGTCAATCTTTATGTCATTGCTTTCTAGAAGCATAGATTTAACTAAAGGACTTTCTTCCGTGATATTAGCCTTATTTAACCCTTTAGGAAATTTACTAAAAGGAATTAAAAATTGTGGTCTTCCTGCAACATATGGTGCAATTGCATACTCATCAAAATATACTACTACACCATCATCAGTTATAAAAAACTTTTGATTGTATGGTAGTTTTGTAATCTTATCCACTTCTTCTTTGAAAAACATTTCTGGATTTTTTGCAACCTCTTTTTTTATTTCATTTAATATTGTTTCATCATATCCACTATTATTCCCCAGGAAATCCTTTAAAACGCCATTATTCCCTGTTTGAGTATCTATATTAAGAGACTCATCCGAAGTAGCTCCATGAGCACCTCCTGTATAACTATATAGATGAAGCGTTAATGAAAGTATATTATCTTTATTATAATGAATAGTATTATTAACATTTACCTCATATTGTTTTATTGGGAGTCCATTAACTTTATTAAATTCATTATCCTTTTGGGAGTCTTCCACAACTCTGTTTTTAAATCCATTTACTATATTGTCTATCTTTAAATTTATTAATTTCTCGCTTTCACTATTGTTTTTAATATGAATTTCAGGCTTGTATATATTAACAGATACATAATCATTACTATAATTTTCACTCTTATCTACAATCTCTACAGGATCCGCAGAAGACTGCATTATTACAGTTTTATGATTAACAAATCGAGGCAACGATATCCTTACATCTCCATCTTCATTTCCAAAGTCTTCTCCATATACATTGAACGAAGCAAAGCTAACTAATATTAACGTTAATATGGCAGCAATTTTTTTCATAATATCGACCTCCTGTTTTTTTATTAGTATTCCCGCACTTAAACTTCATAAACCAAGCAATTTTTAATTTATTTATGAAAAAAAACTAATAATCTTAAAATTTTTCATCTTTTTCTATTTTATTCCATTTGTTTGTGTTATAATTTTAAAAAAGTATTATACTATAAATACTACTAGTACAAAAGGAGGTTATTCTATGGCTGAATATAGCTTAACAACTATTGAGGTTCTTCAAATCTTAGATCTTAATCCAACTTATAGGGCAATAAATCCCGAAGGTCATACTTTAGAACTTCGAGGACCTGAAAAATTTATTATACACAGACGTGTAAAACTTGCTAAGGATAAGCATGTTAGTTTAAATGATAATTGGAGAATTATCAAACCTATTTCTTATGAAATAGCTAATGACCTTTTCAAAAAATTAAGAACAATTGAAATCAGATTTAATGATGGAACAAAAAAATATTACAGCAAACTGCCTGAGAATAGCCATATTATCATCGAAAGTGACTTACCTCACTATCGAGATTGCTTATTTTATTGTTTTAGTTATTCTGAAGAGTAAAATTTTTTCAATTAAAATAGTTTAGAAGTTCTTACTTTTAAACTATTTTTTATTTTCTCCAAAAAAATGTAACCAATATTAAAAATATTAATATATTGTAATTAGATAATAAATAATCAGGAGTATATTATGAATCTAAAAGGAAGTCAAACAGAAAAAAACTTAAAAAAGACCTTCAGTGGTGAAAGCAAAGCAAATACAAAATATACTCTATATGCTGAAAAGGCCAGAAAAGAAGGATATAAATATATATCCGATATCTTTGAAGAAACTGCACATAATGAATTAGCTCATGCTCGCGAAGCTTATGGAGAATATTTAAATCAAATAAAGTCTACTGAGGAAAACCTAATGAATTCTTTCATGGGAGAATCCACAGAAGCAACAAAAATATATAAGGAATATGAAGAAACCGCTCGCATGGAAGGGTTTGATGAAATTGCTGACTTTTATAAAGAATTAGCTGAAGTTGAAGCTGACCATGATATTAGATTTAGAAAATTATATAACGGATTACTTACTGGTACATTGTATAAAGGCGATAAAAACACTTTATGGCAATGTACTAATTGTGGGTACATTTACGAAGGTACCTCTGCACCTATGGAATGCCCTCTATGTCACTTTCCACAAGGTTGGTTTATGCCTTATTGTTCCCCTTCAAAATAGATTAATAGAAGCATGGGTACTCTCCCCCCGAGATCCCATGCTTCTACTTTTCTAAAAATATAAAACCCATAAAAAAGAGAAACTGAATAAACTCAACTTCTCTTTTTATATCTTACATATTTCATCTTATGTGCCATCACCGGCAATAATTTATCGTCCCACATATTGCAGTATTTTCAACCCATTAGACCTTAACCTTCGTGTTCGGTATGGTAACGGGTGTAACCTCTAATGGTATAATCACCAGTGGTAAGTTATTAAAACTATACATATATTATTAACAACAGTTCACTATTTAATTCTTTTTATTTGTAACTAAATTCACAATAAAATGTCGTCATCATACTTTTATGATGACGACAAACTTATATACTTATATTACTTATTTCATTTAGAAGAAACAGAAGCCCCATCCTCCACAGAACCAGAATAAAAGTAAAATTATGATCCACCACTCATTACCAGTGTCACAATTACATCCATAACCAGGATATCCTGAACCATAATTCATACAACCACAATTATCATAATTAAAATTATTATAATCATAATTATTGTGTTCACGATAATTGCAGCTACAATTATTATAATCACTATTTAAACAATCATTACAACAAGAATAAGGATCATTACTGAATCTATTACTTCTAAAATCAAAGTTATCTCTTCTCTGTTGCTGTCCATACATGTATCCTGGTGAAACATTCATATAATCTCTATAACTTCTGTTAGGATTTTCACATTCATATGAACTATAATTTTCTTGTCTCATATTGCTACATGAATTCCGAAAGTCTTCTTCATCAAATGCACCTTGATTAAAATTTCTATTATAATTTTCAAATGATTCTCTATCACTTGTCATTCTATCATATGCTTCATCTTCAAAGAAAAAGTCTCTTTTTTCTCCCATAAGATAATCCTCACTTTTTTTCTAAAATATATACTGCTTTTTACCTAAAATAATTTTTATATAGGAACATAAATTTATATCTTTGTTCCTAGTACTATATTATGTATCTTAAAACAATTTGTTACTGTAAGGTAAAGCTTTTAGAAAATATATGATTATATTTATATATGCTTATAAAATATAGCTTATATTTATATATAGTTAGAATTCTTCTATAAAAAAAGAGATAGAAAACCAATTGTGAATTAATTTCCTATCTCTTTCTTAATATTAAAACGTTGAATTATACTTATCTGAACTATAACTTGGTAAATGTAAGTCGAATTTTATTGATATAAATCTAGATAAAAATACGATAGCAAAACAAATTGCAAATTTAAAACTATATGAGACATTCCATATACTACAATAATAAAAAGCTATACCTCCCAATATTGTTGCTACAGCATATATCTCTCTTTTAAAAATCATTGGCGTATCTTGTACAAATGTATCTCTTAACATTCCTCCACCAACGCCTGTAATCATTCCCATACAAACAACTAAAAATAAGTTTCTTTCTGGATGATTATATGCTAAATTGGCTCCTGTAATTGTAAAAGTAGCTAGTCCTATTGCATCAAATAACACTATTATTTTCTTTAATATTGCTATTTGATTTCTCTTATTAGCAATTCTGAAAAGCTGCTCTGAAGTCATATATTTACTTTCGTTTTCCACAGTACTTTTATGCTGCATTTCTTTCTTTTTTGCTTCAGCATAGATTTGCGTAAATTTAGGATAACCGTAAAATACAATCAATGATATAAAAATACTTAATATACAATAAGTTGGCTTAACAAAAGCCTTTGGTGGTGTTTGACCTAAAATAATATCTCTAAACATTCCTCCACCTGTTGCCGTTATAATTCCCAAAAATACTACTCCAAACAAATCTAACTTTTTCTGAATCCCTATAAGTGCACCTGAAATTGCAAACGCAATTGTTCCAACAATATCAAAAAGATTAAATAATATCATGGATTATCACCTCCTATATCTTTAGTTTATCAATACATTTAAAATATGTTAAATCTTATTTATACATAAAAAAAACACCTTAAATAAGGTGTTTTGGTGGCTCGCCGGGGGATCGAACCCCGGACACCATGATTAAAAGTCATGTGCTCTACCGACTGAGCTAGCGAACCTAATTACCTGGCAACAACCTATCCTCCCACACGGCTTCCCGTGCAGTACTTTCGGCTCTTTGAAGCTTAACCTTCGTGTTCGGCATGGGTACGGGTGTTACCTTCAAGACATCATCACCAGATAAGTACATTAGTTTAAAATGTACTTACACAAACTAAATTATTAGTTTGTCTTTAATAAAGTTTAGAAAACTTTATTAGCATGCGATAATAATATAAAGTTTAGTTGTTGACTATACGGATATTACTTGTATAAAAAACTCATAATATCATCGCCCAAGAGAGAAATGTTCTCTCAAAATTACACAGTTAATATTATTTTCGTCAATTTATTAGATCAAGCCCTCGACTTATTAGTATGAGTCAGCTGAACATGTTACCATGCTTACACCCCTCACCTATCAACCTGGTAGTCTTCCAGGAGTCTTACTAACTTACGTTATGGGAAATCTCATNTGCTCTAATTGTTTCGCTGACTTGTTAAAGTCATTTGTTGATAGATTATCTCTATCGAAATTAACTGGTTTTACCTTTATTTCTCTGTTTAATTTTCAAAGATCATCTTCTTTGTTTCATCGGTTACTCCCGACGACTTTTATTATTTTATCAGAGGCTTTCGCATCTGTCAACAACTTTTTAAGTGAAACTCTAAATCTCTGATTTAGCTTTTCAAACTTACTCTTTCATCCCTCATTCAGCGAATGTTAGAGGTAAATTTCTTTACTAATTAAGTTTGCTATTGTTTTGCCGCGTCTCTCAGCGACAAGACATATCTTATCATGATTTTATTTTCTCAAATCGCCATAATCCTATCTTTATCTAATTTAAACTATCTATTCATCAATTTACTACTTATTTCTCAAATTTTCATTTAGTGATACACAAGGTATAGTTTTCTTTATAAAGAACCCCGTGACACCTTTATTGCTGGAATGTTCAAACAATCTAACTATATAATGACCAATAATAAAAGAAATTATTACATAATTCTAAAATTATTTTTCAAACAAATAAATTAAAGCATGTCATATAACTTTCACTATACAACATACTTTATCTCTCATAATAACTTTTTCAATTAATCTTACTTTAAACCTTGTATCAAATAGTCCATAATAATAAAGTTAATTTACTATATGTAGCTGACTTATTTAACCTTAAAAATGTTTTCCATTCTCATAATAAGCTTCTTCTATTAACTTATGAAAAATTACATCTACTGTTTCATATCCAAAACCCTTAATATGCTTAGTGATTATTTCCGCAGCCTTATCTTGTAACTCCTGTCCCCTATCGAACCATGCTACATCCACTATAGGATATCCATTACTCAACTGACCATCTTTTATGAAAGTAGAATTTCTTAATTCAATAGTAAAATAATCTCTAGGACAACTAAGTAAAGCTTCTAACTCATCAATAAGCTCCTTGCTGAATTTTAACGCTTCCTCTTGTTTTACTGCTCTTAAAGTTAATATTGGCATAATATCATTCCTCTTCCTTTGCTTTTCTTAAAAAAAACAAATACAAATATAATTTACATAAAATCTTTTTAGAATTTATAAAACACAATTAAAGAAACCCAGCCTTAGCTGGATTTCCTAAACAATTCTAAATCCTACACATATTTAAGTTCTTAGTTATAAAGAAATCCCATGTTATATAAACCCAAATTTCCATGCTGAAAATATAGTTTTCTCCTTGTCGATCTATTTAACTCTCCAAGTTGTTCCTTCTTTACTATCTAGTACTTCTATATTCATTGCTAATAATTCTGCTCTTATTTCATCAGATCTTCCATAGTTCTTATTTGCTCTAGCTTCATTTCTTTCAGCAATAAGTCTGTTTACCAGCTCTTCATCAACCTCTATAGCTTCTCTTTCAATTGTCATTAAATCTAAAGAGAATACTTTATCAAAGTCTTCAATTAAAAATGCCTTTTCTTTATTGTTTAAAGCACTATCTTTTATTACCTCATTTAATACAGTGAATGCATTAGCTAAATTTAAATCATCACTAATTTGAGCTTTAAATTTCTCTTGATAAGCTTCAATCAATTCTTTATTTATAATTAATCCATCTTCAATATTCGAAATAATAGCTCCTATCTTCTTCTTAAGTGCTCTATATCCATTTTGTGCATCTTTTAAGCTTTCAAAGCTAAATACAAGCTGCTTTCTATATTTAGATTGTAAGCAGAAGTATCTGTAATCTAATGGATTAAAGCCTTCCTCTTCAAGTCTTGATACTGTTAAGAAATCTCCACTTGATTTAGACATCTTGCCTCCATCTAATACTAAGAACTCTCCATGTACCCAGTAATTTACCCATTTATGTCCTAAAGCACACTCTGATTGAGCAATTTCATTTGTATGATGAACTGGTATATGATCAATACCTCCACAATGGATATCTATTTTTTCACCTAAATATTTCATACTCATTGCAGAGCACTCTAAGTGCCATCCTGGAAATCCTCTGCCCCAAGGTGAATCCCATTGCATAATCTGATTAGCAAACTTAGAATTTGTAAACCAAAGTACAAAATCTAATGGATTCTTTTTATTTGGGTCTATTTCAATTCTGCTTCCTGCCTCTAACTCATCTATACTTAAATTTGCAAGCTTTGTATAACCAGGGAATTTATCTATTTCAAAATATACATTTCCATTAGATTCATAAGTATATCCTTTTTCCTCTAATTTTTGTATAAACTTTATCATCTCATTAATATGATCTGTAGCTCTGCAAACCACGTTAGGTCTTTTTACATTAAGCTTTTTGCAGTCTTCAAAGAAAGCGTCCTCATAAAACTTGGCAATTTCCCAAACAGTTTTATGCTCACGACTTGCACCTAATGCCATTTTATCTTCACCTTCATCACCATCTGATTGAAGATGTCCAACATCCGTTACATTCATTACATGTTTAACCTTATATCCTACATATTCTAATGACTTCTTTAAAGCATCTTCAAATATGTAAGTTCTTAGGTTTCCAATATGAGCATAATTGTATACAGTTGGTCCACAAGTATACATACCTACTTTATCTTTTTTTATAGTAACTAATTCATCTTTACTTCTAGTCAAAGTATTGTAAATATAAAAACTCATTTTATCTCTCCTTTACTTCTTTATATTATCATCTTACGTTTAATTTATTCAAATCACATGAAAAAAGCTACAGACAATGCTGTAGCAAAGATGACGATTAAACTCTTTTATTTATTAATCCACATAATTATAGCACAGCTTATTCTTGTTTAATTATATATTTTTATAATAACAGCAACAACAGCAAATGCACATAATAACGTATCTCCTTAAAATAATTTATAATTAAATTTTATCATATAATATTAATTTTACAAGTTATCTGATAAATTTCATTAATTTCCTCTTAAAAACACTTCTATTCATTTTATAAAATAAAAAGAACAGAAAAATTTTCTGTTCTAAAAACCTTACTTATTGTTATTTTTTACCCTATTCGGTTTTGCCTTAGGTCTTATTTGAATATCGTCTTTTTTATTTTTTCTTTTACTCATAGTATTGTATGTAGTCGTTTCTGCTTTCTTTTCAACCTTTTTCATAAAACCAGTTAAATCTAAAAACCATAAAAAGAATATTACAAAACATCCAGGTAAAACAAAATTAGAAACTATAACAGGCATTTGTGGTAAAAATAATGGTGGGACCATAAAACACACTATTCCTATAGCTAATACAATCCATTTATTAATCTTTATTTTGTCAAAAACAAATTTCTTTAATCCTTGATACAGAATAAAAACTATAACAGAAAATAATAAAATTATTCCAAAATACTGAAGAAATTCTTTCATTTTATTTCCTTCCTTTCAAAAAGTTTAATACTAAGTGTATTATATAATATACCATACTAAAAAAGTAGCTATTATCTTATTTTTATAAAGCTTTTACAATTTATTAAAATATGGTACTCAATTTTTTGACTAAAAAATTTATTATTACAAATACTATTCATGAAATATTATATAAGGAGATGTGACTATGAAAGTATTTGACTCAATAGTTTTAATTCTTGTCATCGTTGGAGCAGTTAACTGGGGTCTTATTGGTTTATTCGGTTTTGACTTAGTTGCTGTAATCTTTGCAGGCTCTAGTGCCTTCGGTACCATCAGCACTTTCAGCAGAATCATATATGCTTTAGTAGGTCTTGCAGGACTATATTCAATTTCTTTTTTTGGAAAAAGCAAATATACTGATTTATAATTTTACCTATACTTACTCCCATGCTTTTCTTCTAAAGAGTAAGTTACATTAACCAACGATAATTTATATGTAAACTAATAAAGAAAGTCGCATTTGCGGCTTTCTTTCTGTTTTTTAATAATATAGTGTATTTAAATGCAAACTTATTTATAATAAACTTATACAAAATAATGTTGAGGTGTTTTATGATAAATTATGTTTCCTATAAAATTAATCCAGTTTCACTAGAAGATATAACAAAATTTTATAATCCTTTAGTTATAAACAAATTTTGTTACGAATGCACTAAACATAATAAGGTATGGTCTTGTCCACCACTTCCTTTTAAAGATATAGACTATATATCAAAGTACAAATACTGCTATATAATACACAGTAAAGTCTATATCAAAGCAATTCCTTCTAATATATTGTCTGAAATGGTTTCTCATGCTTTAAAAAAGTATACTGATATCAGTAATGGTAAAGATGATTTCACTGATATATTTAATGGTTTATATTATAGTTTCAGAGAATTTAACGATTCAAAGATTCTTCAACTTGAAGAATCATTTACTAATTCAATAGCATTAGTTTCTGGAAGATGTTTGATCTGCAGTACCTGTACACGAGAAACAAACACTCCTTGCAGATATCCTGAAAAACTACGATATTCCCTTGAAGGTCTTGGTTTTGATGTTGCTGGAATCGTAGAAAACATTGTAGGAGAAAAAATTCAATGGAGCAGCAGTATTAGACCTGAATATGTAACCTGTGTCTCTGCACTTTTATCAATCGATGACATAGATCCTAATGAAATATTAAATAAACTAACAAAGTAATTTTCTATAGTTCATGGCTATTATTCAATTTAGCCATGTCTTTTTTTCGTATTTTAATAGCTTCCTTAGATAATACTAAACAATAAGTAATCACAAAAAAACAGCTGTTAACCCTTAAATCTTGTAGTAAATCTTCCACAGCTTAAATTTAATATTGTGATATAACACTCTTACTCCTTCTAAAGAATGTGAGAAGATAACTTCTTAAAAAATTTTCAATACGGAGGTGAATTTTTTTGTTTCAGTATATAAAAGAAAATGAAAACTATAAAAATCTAATCAACGGACAATGGATTGGTACAGAGGACTTTATTAAAATCAAGTGTCCTTATAAGAATCTTATCCTAGGTTCAATTCCTAAAATGAAAACTGAAGATATTGATAAAGTTATATCATCAGCAAAAGAAGCTCAAAAAAATTGGTCTTCCATAGGTGTCAACGAAAGAGCTAAGATTCTTCATAAAGCTGCTTCCCTTTTGGAGGCTAATTGTGATGACCTTTCTAAAATCTTAATGATGGAGATAGGTAAGGATATTAATTCATCAATATCTGAAGTAAAAAGAACTGCAGACTTCATTCGTTTTACAGCTGATGCAGGTAAAAACTTAGAGGGTGAAACTATTTCTGCCGATAACTTTCCTGGTTTCAAAAAAAATAAAATTAGCTTTGCACAGAGAGTTCCCCTTGGAGTGGTTTTAGCAATTTCACCCTTTAACTATCCTATAAATCTTTCAGCATCAAAAATTGCACCTGCTTTAATTGGCGGTAACTCTGTAATTCTTAAACCCCCTACTCAAGGTGCCATCAGTGCCCTTCATCTTGTTAAAATTTTTCAAGAAGCAGGAATACCTGATGGAGTAATTAACACAGTTACTGGTAAATCATCACAGATTGGTGATTACATAGTTACTCATCCTGACATTAATTTTATTAACTTTACAGGTTCTTCTCAAGTTGGAAAGCATATTGCAAAGGTAGCAGGAATGGTTCCAATGATGATGGAACTTGGCGGAAAAGATGCTGCCATAGTTCTTAGTGATGCTGATTTAGCCGATGCTGCAGATGAAATTGTTTCTGGTGCCTTCAGCTATTCTGGTCAAAGATGTACTGCCATCAAAAGAGTTATCGCCGAAGAATCCATAGCAGATGATCTCGCTTCCCTTATCCTTGAAGGCGTAAAGAAATTAACTGTAGGATCTCCTGAAGAAGGTTCAACCATTACTCCATTAATAGATACTGCTGCAGCTGACTTTGTAGAAGAGTTAATTGATGATGCTATTACCAAAGGTGCTGTTATGCTTCATGGTAATAAACGAAGTGAAAATACTCTCTATCCAACCTTATTCGATAAAGTAACTTCTGATATGCGCATTGCGTGGGAAGAACCTTTTGGGCCTGTTCTGCCAATAATTAGAGTTAAAGATAAATTTGAAGCTATTACTTTGGCTAATAAATCCGAATATGGCTTGCAATCATGTGTATTTACTAAAAATATTAATGATGCATTTTATATTGCGAATAAATTGGAGGTTGGAGCTGTTCAAATCAATAATAAATCTGAAAGAGGGCCAGATAACTTCCCATTCTCTGGTGTGAAATCTTCTGGCATGGGAACACAAGGAATTAAATACAGTATAGAGGCAATGACAAGATTAAAATCCATTGTTTTAACCATAGATTCTTGTGAGTCTTAAAAATTATTTGATTTAACTATTAAATTTTTCATTAAAAAAGAGCTATAGTTAATTAATTTCTATTAACTATAGCTTTCATTATGCTTTTAGAACATACATTATAAAGCTGACTCAATAATCTTCTGACACATTGATGATAAATCAGCCTTCTCTTCCTTAGTCAAATCCTTTGTGTATATCGGCTTGTGAATAACCATCCTTGCTTTTAAATCACCTTCCGGACCTTCTAAACCCTTGTATGCCCCATCTACTGTTATAGGTATTACAGGTACATTTGCCTTAGTGGCTAATTTTAGGCTGCCCTTTTTAAATTCTGCAGTTTCTCCCCCTCTGTTCCTTGTACCTTCTGGGAAAATAAGCATAGAACGCCCATTTTTTAAGTTTTCTACCCCTTTAAGTATAGCCTTCAAACCTTCTCTTGCATCTTCTCTATCGATATATACGGAGCCTAACTCCTCCATCCAATAAGAAAATACAATAACCTTACTCATTTCCTTCTTAGCCATTGCTCCTATTGTATGATTAACATTTGCCATTATAAGAGGAATATCCAGCATACTTTGATGATTTGCTACATAAAGACATGTTTCTTCAATTAAATTTTCTTTTCCAATAACCTCTATATCCATCTCTGAATACTTTATTGTTCCCTCAGCCCAATTTTTTTCTAGCTTAGTTAAAAATCTTTCTCTTTCCTCTGGAGTTAATTTATTTTTATACAATGGATATATAAATCTCTTTATCCCAATGCAAAACATTATAAAAGAGAATTTTAAAGCATATCTAACTTTTCTCATAATGTCTCTCCCTTCATCCCTTATCTTTCAAATATTAAAAAATATATTCTTTATTTTCACTAATTATTATATCAATAATTTAAATTGTATAGAAGTGAAACTTTATCTTGTAGTAATATTTATTCTTATTTGGTCAATAATTACTTAATAGTACTACCTATTAGAAAGGATATACTTATGAATTTTTTTTATGGATTATCTCGCAGGTTAAATCACAAATATATAAAAATCTGCTCTTTCCTAAAACTTAATCTATCTAAATTAAAACTCAATAAAAATACATTTTTTATTTTAACCCTATTTTTTTCACTATCATCATTTTTCTTAGAAAAGAATTTAATAAATTTCAATTCACATTTCTTAGATAATAAAACCTTTATTCATTTTATTAATGTTGGGCAAGGAGATGCAATACTTATAAATAATGAAAATTATAATATTTTAATAGATAGCGGCTCCAATGACTCCTCTGATTATCTAACCTCATATCTTAAAACTTTTAAAATAAAAAAACTCGATTATATTATCGCAACTCATCCCCATGAAGATCATATAGGTTCCATGGATGATATTATAAATAATTTTCATGTTGATAATCTTATTGCACCCAATATTAGTTCTTCTGATATTGATTTTGTAAATATGGTTAAAGCTTTAAATCATAAAAATCTTAAGATTAATGTTATTGAAGATAGTACGACCATCAATTTATTAAATAATAATTATCTTACTTTTTTATGGTCAGGAAACATTGCTACTGATAACATCAATAATAATTCCTTAGTTGTTAAATATATTAATCAAGATATTTCCTTTTTATTTACTGGAGATATAGAAAAAGAAGTTGAAGCTCAGCTACAATCTATTAATGAGCCTCTCCTTGATAGTGATATCTTAAAGGTGGCCCATCACGGAAGTAACAGTTCTTCAACTTCAAATTTTTTATCTGCTGTCAGTCCTAATATATCTATTATTACTTGTGGCCTAGGAAATAATTACGGACATCCACACAAAAATACCCTCACAAATCTCAGCAACATAAACTCATCAATTTATCGTACTGATATAAATGGAAATATCCTAATGAAAACAGATGGCTATAAACTATGGATTAATACTGAATATGATAATTAAATTATATATAACTGTTTTCATAATAAATATCAAAAAATAAAAAAAGCCTTAGCATTGTAAGACTGTTGCATAGGTATTTAATAAAATGGCTCCGCGAAGAGGATTCGAACCTCCAACCTATCGGTTAACAGCCGAGTGCTCCACCGTTGAGCTATCGCGGAACATTTACCTGGCAACCACTTACCCTCCCACACAGCTTCCCGTGCAGTACTATCGGCCTCTTAATGCTTAACCTTCGTGTTCGGTATGGGAACGGGTGTATCCATTAAGAGCATCATCACCAGATTGTTTTCGTTATAAGCTGCGAATTTCTTCGTCAACTGCGCTCGTTCATTGCTCACTTACCTTAAGTAAGCTCGCTACTTCACTCGCTTGTTTCCTCGAACTTCTTGCTTCTAACTTCAAACTATTAGAAAATATAAAATGTTCTCTCAAAATTACACAGTTAATATTATTTTCGTCAATTTATTAGATCAAGCCCTCGACTTATTAGTATGAGTCAGCTGAACATGTTACCATGCTTACACCCCTCACCTATCAACCTGGTAGTCTTCCAGGAGTCTTACTAACTTACGTTATGGGAAATCTCATCTTAGGGTGGGCTTCACGCTTAGATGCTTTCAGCGTTTATCCCTTCCAGACATAGCTACCCAGCTGTGCCACTGGCGTGACAACTGGTGCACCAGAGGTCTGTCCATCCCGGTCCTCTCGTACTAAGGACAGCTCCCTTCAAATTTCCTACGCCCGCGACGGATAGGGACCGAACTGTCTCACGACGTTCTGAACCCAGCTCGCGTGCCGCTTTAATGGGCGAACAGCCCAACCCTTGGGACCTACTTCAGCCCCAGGATGCGACGAGCCGACATCGAGGTGCCAAACCTCCCCGTCGATGTGGACTCTTGGGGGAGATCAGCCTGTTATCCCCGAGGTAGCTTTTATCCGTTGAGCGATGGCCCTCCCACGAGGTACCACCGGATCACTAAGCCCGACTTTCGTCCCTGCTCGACTTGTAGGTCTCGCAGTCAGGCTCCCTTCTGCCTTTGCACTCTTCGAACGATTTCCGACCGTTCTGAGGGAACCTTTGGGCGCCTCCGTTACTTTTTAGGAGGCGACCGCCCCAGTCAAACTGCCCATCTAGCAATGTCCTGTGACCAGATTCATGGCCTCCAGTTAGAATTCCAGTACTGTCAGGGTGGTATCCCAAGGTTGACTCCACACAACCTGACGGCCATGCTTCTCAGTCTCCCACCTATCCTGTACAGACAATACCGAAACTCAATGCTAAACTACAGTAAAGCTCTACGGGGTCTTTCCGTCCAATCGCGGGTAACCAGCATCTTCACTGGTACTACAATTTCGCCGGATTTGCTGTTGAGACAGTGCCCAAATCATTACGCCATTCGTGCGGGTCGGAACTTACCCGACAAGGAATTTCGCTACCTTAGGACCGTTATAGTTACGGCCGCCGTTTACTGGGGCTTAAGTTCACACCTTCGCTTGCGCTAAGCATTCCCCTTAACCTTCCAGCACCGGGCAGGCGTCAGCCCCTATACATCAGCTTTCGCTTTAGCAGAGACCTGTGTTTTTGCTAAACAGTTGCTTGGGCCTATTCTCTGCGACCTACTTACGTAGGCACCCCTTCTCCCGAAGTTACGGGGTCAATTTGCCGAGTTCCTTAACAGCAGTTCTTCCGATGGTCTTAGGATTCTCTCCTCACCTACCTGTGTCGGTTTGCGGTACGGGCACTTGCTTCCTCCATAGAGGCTTTTCTTGGCAGCGTGGAATCAGTTACTTCACCCCGTAGGGCTTCCCCATCACACCTCAGATTCGGCTAGCGGATTTTCCTACTAGCTACTCCTAAATGCTTAGACATACATCCAATAGTATGCACAACCTATCCTCCTGCGTCACCCCGTTTGTAATAACGTCTGCAAGTGGTACGGGAATATCAACCCGTTGTCCATCACCTACGCCTTTCGGCCTCGGCTTAGGTCCCGACTAACCCTGAGAGGACGAGCCTTCCTCAGGAAACCTTAGGTTTTCGACCGCAAGGATTCTCACCTTGCTCTCGCTACTTATGCCAACATTCTCACTTCTGCATCGTCCACCGCTCCTTACGGTACGACTTCAGCCAATGCAGAAAGCTCCTCTACCACGTGTACATAGTACACATCCATAGCTTCGGTGGTAAGTTTTAGCCCCGGACATCTTCGGCGCGGGATCTCTTGACTAGTGAGCTATTACGCACTCTTTAAATGAGTGGCTGCTTCTAAGCCAACATCCTAGTTGTCTTAGAAATCCCACATCCTTTACCACTTAACTTACACTTTGGGACCTTAGCTGATGGTCTGGGCTGTTTCCCTTTTGACTACGGATCTTATCATTCGCAGTCTGACTGCCGGAATACAAGTATATGGCATTCGGAGTTTGATAAGGTTCGGTAAGCGCTATGCCCCCTAGCCTATTCAGTGCTCTACCTCCATTACTCAATTAACCGACGCTAGCCCTAAAGCTATTTCGAGGAGAACCAGCTATCTCCGAGTTCGATTGGAATTTCTCCGCTATCCACAGCTCATCCCATGGTTTTTCAACACCAACGTGGTTCGGACCTCCACGACATTTTACTGTCGCTTCATCCTGGCCATGGATAGGTCACCCGGTTTCGGGTCTACGACATGCAACTATGCGCCCTATTCAGACTCGGTTTCCCTTCGGCTCCGTACCTTAAGTACTTAACCTCGCTACATATCGTAACTCGTTGGCTCGTTCTACAAAAAGCACGTCGTCACACATATAAAGTGCTTCGACCGGTTGTAGGCACACGGTTTCAGGTTCTATTTCACTCCCCTTCCGGGGTTCTTTTCACCTTTCCCTCACGGTACTTCTTCACTATCGGTCACTAGGTAGTATTTAGCCTTGGGAGGTGGTCCTCCCTGCTTCCCACAAGGTTTCACGTGTCTCGTGGTACTCTGGATCAAAACTCGATGACCTCCATTTTCGCCTACGGGCCTATTACCCTCTGCGGAGCAGCTTTCCAGCTGTCTTCGGCTAATTCCTGTCATCTTTTATGTTTTGTCCGCAACCCCTAAGTCAAAGACTTAGGTTTGGGCTCTTTCCCTTTCGCTCGCCGCTACTCAGGAAATCGATTTTTCTTTCTCTTCCTCCGGGTACTTAGATGTTTCAGTTCCCCGGGTTTACCTCCGCATACCTATTTATTCAGTATACGGTACATAGTGTTGACTATGTAGGTTTCCCCATTCGGAAATCTCTGGATCACTGGCTATTTGCGCCTACCCAAAGCTTATCGCAGCTTATCACGTCCTTCATCGGCTCCTAGTGCCAAGGCATTCACCATGCGCCCTTTGTAGCTTGACCTATCTTTACTACGATATAAGCTTCGAATTTCTGCATCAGCTTCAGTTGCTCATTGCTCACTTACCCTAAAGTAAGCTCGCCGCTTCGCGCCTTCGCTTCCTTGAACTTCTCGCTTCTATCTTCGTAATCTTGTTCTTTCATGATTTTAGCGATAAAATCACGATAAAACTATTAATTCTACAAAGAATTCATTAAAATTCTTGACGAAATTGCTTCTTTAAATTAATTTAAAGGTTTAACAATATATTTCACTGTGTAATTTTCAAAGAACATTTAAATTGTCTATAAGCGGCGCATTTCTGCGTCAGTTTCACTTACTCATTGTTCACCTACCATAGTAGGCTCACTGCTTCGCTCGTTCACTTCCTTGAACTGCTTGCTTCTATCCAATTTATAATTTGCTATAACTTTCACATTGCTGCTCGGTTCTATCAAATTTATTAATTTGAGAACAATTTCTCAAATCTATGGTGGAGATAAAGAGATTCGAACTCTTGACCCCCTGCGTGCAAGGCAGGTGCTCTCCCAACTGAGCTATACCCCCATATTATATTATTCACTTGAGAGATAATCTCTCAAAATTAAACAGAGTAATAAGTACCAGTAATGTCATAAGGGATTAACCTTATGTCGACTCCCTAGAAAGGAGGTGATCCAGCCGCAGGTTCTCCTACGGCTACCTTGTTACGACTTCACCCCAATCACTAATCCCACCTTCGGCCGCTGGCTCCTTGCGGTTACCTCACGGACTTCGGGTGTTACCAGCTCTCATGGTGTGACGGGCGGTGTGTACAAGGCCCGGGAACGTATTCACCGCGACATGCTGATTCGCGATTACTAGCAACTCCGGCTTCATGCAGTCGAGTTTCAGACTGCAATCCGAACTGGGATGAATTTTATAGTTTGGCTCCACCTCGCGGTATTGCATCTATTTGTATTCACCATTGTAGCACGTGTGTAGCCCTAGACATAAGGGGCATGATGATTTGACGTCATCCCCACCTTCCTCCACGTTAACCGTGGCAGTCTCACTAGAGTGCTCAACTTAATGGTAGCAACTAATGATAAGGGTTGCGCTCGTTGCGGGACTTAACCCAACATCTCACGACACGAGCTGACGACAACCATGCACCACCTGTCTTCCTGCCCCGAAGGGCTTCCCCGATTAAGGGTAATTCAGGAGATGTCAAGTCTAGGTAAGGTTCTTCGCGTTGCTTCGAATTAAACCACATGCTCCGCTGCTTGTGCGGGCCCCCGTCAATTCCTTTGAGTTTTAATCTTGCGATCGTACTTCCCAGGCGGAATACTTATTGTGTTAACTGCGGCACAGAAGGAGTCGATACCTCCTACACCTAGTATTCATCGTTTACGGCGTGGACTACCAGGGTATCTAATCCTGTTTGCTCCCCACGCTTTCATGCCTCAGCGTCAGTTACGGTCCAGAAAGCCGCCTTCGCCACTGGTGTTCTTCCTAATCTCTACGCATTTCACCGCTACACTAGGAATTCCGCTTTCCTCTCCCGCACTCTAGATGTCCAGTTTGAAATGCAGCACCCAAGTTGAGCCCGGGTATTTCACATCTCACTTAAACATCCGCCTACGCATCCTTTACGCCCAGTAAATCCGGACAACGCTTGCCACCTACGTATTACCGCGGCTGCTGGCACGTAGTTAGCCGTGGCTTCCTCCACGGGTACCGTCATTATCGTCCCCGTAAACAGAACTTTACAACCCTAAGGCCTTCTTCATTCACGCGGCGTTGCTGCGTCAGGGTTTCCCCCATTGCGCAATATTCCCCACTGCTGCCTCCCGTAGGAGTCTGGACCGTGTCTCAGTTCCAATGTGGCCGATCACCCTCTCAGGTCGGCTACGCATCGTCGCCTTGGTGAGCCGTTACCTCACCAACTAGCTAATGCGCCGCGGGTCCATCTTGTAGCGGATTGCTCCTTTGATCTTTCTACCATGCGATAAAAAGATGTTATGCGGTATTAATCTTCCTTTCGGAAGGCTATCCCCCTCTACAAGGCAGGTTACCCACGTGTTACTCACCCGTCCGCCGCTAATCCATCCCGAAGGATTTCATCGCTCGACTTGCATGTGTTAGGCACGCCGCCAGCGTTCGTCCTGAGCCAGGATCAAACTCTCAATTTAAAAAGTTTGAGCTGCGCTCTAATTGTTTCGCTGACTTGTTAAAGTCATTTATTGATAGATTATCTCTATCGAAATTAACTGGTTTTACCTTTATTTCTCTGTTTAATTTTCAAAGATCATCTTCTTTGTTTCATCGCTTACTCCCGACGACTTTTACTATTTTACCAGACATTTTCACATCTGTCAACAACTTTTTTAAACTTTTTAAGTTAATTTTCAATTCCTTGATTTAGTCAATTGAAGCTAAATGAAACTCTAAATTTCCGATTTACTTTTTCCAACTTACTCTTCAATCACTCATCCTAGTGAATGCGAGAAGGAATTTCCTTTACTTATTAAGTTTACTGTTGTTTCGCCGCATCTCTCAGCGACAAGACATATCTTATCACGGCTTGTATAACTTTCATTTTATTCAACTTCAATTATAATAAAATTAAACTATTAATTTCATTGATTTTCTTTATTTTTCTAACTAATTCTTATATAGATACACCAGGCTCACTTGATGTAATGAATATTGATTTTCTTCATTCTAACAGCCATCTATTAACTTTAGACCTCATTATTTTGTCCTTATTTCTCTAATTAGGAAGATAAAAATATATTCTCGTTCTCTTCACCTCACCATCTAGCAAACTTAAATACTAATGCATAGTAAAAAGGAACCCCTTATATTGAAAGGATTCCTTTTTAATCTATGGTTTAGTTTGGGGTTGGCAATTAAATTTTTTTCTAGGACCTCTTTGCAAGTATCAATTATTGTTTTTTCTTCCTGGAGCTGCTCCAAGGATCTCATCACTTACGCCCTCGAATTTTTTAAAGTTCATATGAAACTGCTCAATTAATTCCTTCGCCTTTTTATCATATGCTTCTTTATCACTCCATGTATTCCTTGGATTTAGTATTTCACTTGGAACACCCTTTATTTCTTTTGGTACAAAAACATTAAAATTTTCATCTTTTTCAAATTCAGTATTTTTAAGTTCTCCCTCAATAGCAGCATTTACCATAGCTCTTGTATAGGACAGATTCATTCTCTTCCCTACACCATACTCTCCACCTGACCATCCTGTGTTAACCAAATATACTTCAGTATTATTTGAACTGATTTTTTCCCCTAATAACTTTGCATAAACCTCAGGCTTCATCAGCATGAATGGTTCTCCAAAACAAGCTGAAAATGTAGCTTTTGGTTTTGTTATTCCTCTTTCTGTACCAGCTAGCTTACTTGTATATCCTGACATAAAATGATACATGGCTGCTTCCTTAGACAATTTAGATATAGGCGGTATTACTCCAAAAGCATCTGCTGTTAAAAATATTATTGTCTCTGGGTTACCACCAACTCCACTTTCCTCTACATTTTCTATATATTCAAGGGGATAAGCACCTCTAGTATTTTCGGTTAAAGAGTCATCATCAAACATAGGTCTGTTACATTCATCTAAAACAACATTTTCTAATAAAGCTCCAAATTTTAATGCATTATATATTTCAGCTTCTTTTTCTTTATCAAGTTTAATTGTTTTTGCATAACATCCACCTTCGAAATTAAATACACCTTTATCACACCACCCATGTTCATCATCTCCAATTAACTTTCTTTCTGGATCAGCTGACAAAGTTGTTTTACCAGTGCCTGAAAGCCCAAAGAATACGGCAGTATCACCAGACTTCCCTATATTAGCTGAACAGTGCATTGGAAATACGCCCTTTTGCGGCAATAAAAAGTTCATTATTGAAAATACGGATTTTTTTATCTCACCTGAGTATTGCGTACCTCCGATTAAAACTATTTTCTTTTCAAAGTTTATTATTATAAAAGCTTCTGAGTTGATTCCATCTTCATAACCTTTAGCTTTAAATCCTGGTGCTGCAATAACAGTAAACTCTGGAGTAAAATCTTTTAACTCTTCCTCAGAATATCTTCTAAACAACTGTGTTGCCATTAAAGCTTCAGACGCATACTCATTTATAACTTCAATGTTCATACTATATTCTTTGAGTGCTCCAACATATCCATCAAACACATATATTTTTTTATCTTTCAAATAACTTTTTACTTGTTCATATAATCTATCAAACACAACTTCTTCTATAGGTAAGTTAACTTCTCCCCAGTTAATTAATTCATTAACACTTTCTTGCCTTACTATGAATCTATCTTTAGGTGACCTTCCAGTATATTTACCTGTATTTACAACTAAAGCCCCACTCTCTGCTAAAGTTCCCTCTCCATTTCTAACAGCTTCAGCAATCAAAGCAGCCGGCTTTAAATTTCTATAAAACTTGTCCTCTCGGTGTTTTCCTAAACATTGTAAGTCCATCACACTATCCCCCCGCATTTATATTGTATATCACATATATACTGTTTACTCTTATATATTACTACATTATTATTCTTTTTCAATAGCATTTATGAATATTTTTATTTTATTTTACACATTTATTTCTCCATAATAATATTATTTTCTACACTTCTAAACCAAATTGCTCAGTTTATGATACACTTTTAGCTTTTCTGCAAATTACGACTAAAATTTTTATAAAAATCTTTAATACTACTAATTTTTATTTGAGTTTTCAAATTATCAATGTTCAAGCTGAAATAACCAAATTTATATGCTATAATATTTAATTGAATATTGACCTTTTATTCAGGTATTTAAATGTGATTATTAACGAAGCCAGCAATCATAGTATTATTATCACTTAAGTCTTCATTAATATTTTCATGAAAAAGTGTCAATTATTACTTTATAAGACATAAAGGATGTGTTTAAAATTAAAATCAATTCATTTATTGCTATAATAGCTTCTAAAACCGTATTAAAACTTAGTACAATTTTATTTAAAGGCGGATCAAATTTTCCTGGTAAAATCGCACTAGCATTAGATAAAAACATATTATCTACAGTTACTAAGGGATATAAAGTAATACTAGTTACTGGTACTAACGGAAAAACCACTACAACAAGTATGATTTATAATATCCTAAAAAAAGATGGTAAAAAGGTATTTACCAATAACACAGGTGCAAATATGAACACAGGTATAGTTTCTTCTTTTGTATCCTTCTATAAGTTTGGTAAGAATAATGAAGAAAAATTTGCTGTCATCGAAGTTGATGAAGCTTATCTTCAAATAATTACAGAAAATATAAAACCTGAAATAATAACAGTAACTAATTTATTCAGAGATCAGCTTGATAGATATGGTGAAGTTCATACAACCTACACTAAAATATTAGAAGGTATCGTTAAAACTCCTAAAACAACCTTAGTTTTAAATGGAGATGAATCACTACTTGGTAAAGTCGATTTAGAAAACCCTACAGTATATTATGGCTTTGATACTCCAATCAAGAGTGATACTGTTTTAAGCGTTAATGCAGATAGTAAATTCTGCAAGTTCTGCAAAAACCCATATAGCTATGAGTTTATAACCTATAATCATTTAGGAAAATACTTTTGTGAACATTGCGGTTACAGCAGACCAAACTTAAAATATAAGGTTGAAAACATAATTTCTCTTACTCCATCCGGATCAGAAGTTACTATCAACAACGAAGACTTCTATATAAACCAATCCGGTGAATATAACATATACAATGGCTTATGCGCCCTTGCTGTCACAAAAGAATTAGGAGTTAGTTCAGATCCAATAAAAACTTCTTTAAGTAATCAAGAAAGCAGCTTTGGAAGACAAGAAGTCATTGATATTAACGGTAAAGAAGTTAAAATAATTTTGGTTAAAAATCCTGCAGGATACAACCAGGCTATTAACACAATAATGCTTAACTTAAACGAAAGCACTCCAATAAACTTAGCTCTAATGCTTAATGATAATTATGCTGATGGAACTGACGTATCTTGGATCTGGGACGTAGACTTTGAGCAGTTATCAAAACTAGATATTAAATCAACCATTATTGGCGGAATTAGACTTTATGATATGGCTATAAGGCTAAAAACAGCACAGATTCAAGAGGAAACTTTTAAGATGTGCGAAACAGATGAGGAACTTTTAAACAACTTAATAAACGCTCCTCAAGAATCAACCTATGTATTAGTAACTTATACTGCTATGCTTAACCTTCGAAAGCTATTACATAGCAAAGGTTATATAAATAAAATTTGGTAAGATTGAGGTGTTTTTATGGAAATTAATATATGTCACTTATATCCTGATTTATTAAATGTTTATGGAGATATTGGAAACATCTTAATCCTTAAACAAAGAGCTGAAAAACGTGGAATTAAGGTTAACGTTATAAACGTATCAATGAATGACAATTTTTCTTCAAATGATTACGATATAGTATTCTTCGGAGGCGGTCAAGACTACGAACAATCTATAGTGTCTACAGATTTAGTAGAAAATAAGAAAGATGAAATAATAAATTATATTGAAGGCGGAAAGGTATTTTTATGCATCTGCGGAGGATATCAGCTTCTTGGAAAAACCTATGCGACTTCTACTGGTGAAGTTCTTGAAGGTCTTGGAGTTTTAGATATTTATACTGAAGCTTCTAAGGATAGACTAATCGGAAATTCCATCATATACAACGAGGAATTTGATGAAACCTATGTTGGCTTCGAAAATCACTCAGGTAAAACTTACATTGGTAACTTAAAACCTCTGGGAACAGTTAAATACGGCTATGGAAATAATGGTACCGATAAAAAAGAAGGATGTATATACAAAAATACCTTCTGTACATATTTCCACGGAAGTCTATTATCGAAAAATCCAGAGCTTGCGGACAGATTATTAACCTTAGCTCTTCAAAACAAATATGGTGAAGTTAATCTTCAGCCTTTAGATGATTCCTTTGAAGAAAAAGCTAAAGAGCATATTATAAAAAGATTCATTAAAGAATAATAAAAAAGAGTATGTACTTCTATTCGTACATACTCTTTTTTATTAAATCATTGATTTTTCAATTTTAAATGCCAAGTCAAAATATCTAATAGCATCCTTTACTTGTCCCATTTTATGATACATTTTTCCTATCTTCATGTACCTTTTGCATATATCATTTTTACTTCCATATTTCAAAAGTGCATCCAAGGATAACATTATATACGACTCTGCCATAATATAATTATCTTGTTTTTCTAATATTGTAGCTTTATAAAAATACCCTCTATCCATTCCTGGAATTAGATTTAGTTCTATCGAAATGTCTAATACTTCTTCTATATACTTCAATGCTTCATCATAATAATTACATTTAATTAGTATCTCTACACCATTTATTAGAAAATCACAAAGATGCTCTTTATTAATTCTAGGATACTCATTCAATGATTTAATTAAGTATGTTATTCCACTATTCTTCATGTCATTAAATATCATAGCTTCAGCAATGTCAAAATAAGCTGCAGCTCTTTTATCAAGCATTTCCCCGTATCTATTAAGGGATTCCTCTATGTAATAATTAACCTTATCACCCTTCAAATAAATTTCCATTATGGCTAATACCTTATATATTTCAGCATTAATAAATTCATCATTATTGAAATGCAATACTTCTTTTAAATCTTCAGTAACCTCTATGGCCTTTTCAAGATTACCACTTTGAATATATATAACAGCGTGATTATATGTAGCTTTTATATACTCAATGGATTCTTTTAAATTTAATTCATCAAGTTTTCTTCTTACTGTAGAAATATAACTCCCAGCCTGTGAGTACTCTTTATTTGAATATAAGTATTTAGCAATATACATATAATAATTAGTATGTAATATTTCATCCTTTGACTTTTGACAAGCATTGTAATATCTAGGAATTGTGGTACTCAATTCCGATGTCATACCATGATTTAAATAATATTCAAATAAAATTTGAAATAACTTACACGTAAGATCATGGTATTCATATTTTTCAGCATAATCTACATTATGAAGAATTTCATCTAAAGCAATTACCTCATTGTTAGAACTAAACTTTTCAATATTCTCTTCTATTTGCTGTCTAACTCCATGTTTTAGATATGCCATGTCCAAACCTAGTTTTTCAACTATTATTTCTAAAATCCAATCTTCTGGTTCAACCTTATTATTTTCAATACAGCTCATTTTAGAAACCGAAATTTTATCTTCACAGATATCTTTTAATGTTAATCCTTTATATATTCTAGTTCTTTTGATTTTTTCTCCGGCTGATAATATCTCCATACTTATCCCTCTCTTTAAAAATCACTAAATTTGCTTGTATTACTCAAAAGATTTACACCCATGTCTAAATACTTTCCAGCCTCTTCTTCTTTCCCTAAATCCAGATAGAACTTTCCTAAAGTTATGGCCACTTCAGCTCCCTCGCTTACGCATCCAACATCTACAATGTAATCCAATGTATTTAATAATGTGGATTCTGCTGACTCATATTTTTTCTCCAGCAGTTCAACTTTATATTTTAAAATATTATATTTACAAATCAATGTATAATCAGCTTTATCTATATACTGAATGTTTTCTTCTATTTGTTCTAAGATTTTTTTTGCATTAGTGTCATCTTTAAGCTTTATATAATTCATACAAACAAGAATCAATGAATTTACAACTGCATCCTTTAAAACAATCTCATTCAATCCTTCAGTATCTGAAAGATACTCAAATGACTTATTTATTTCACCATATTCAGAAAACAATGAACCCATTCCGCTTCTCAACTCTGACATTTGACGTCTTTGTTCTCTATACAAGAAAAAGCTTAAACTTTTTTGTGTGTATTCAATAGCTTGACTTAAATTCCCCTCTTGGAATCTTTTATTTGCAACTTCCAAGAAAGTTTCTCCATAGTGTGATAATGATTTACTCTTATTCAGCTTTTCTTCAGCATTTTTCATATACTCTATAGCTTTAGAGTCTACCCCCATCTTACTCAGGGTTTTACTTATATAATAATAAACTTGTCCAATTAATATTTCATTATATACATCACTTTCTTCAAAAACTTTTTCAGCTTGTTGAAAGTAGCTGTAAGCTGAATGATATGCTCCCAGCTTTAATGTTATTTTTCCAAGTAATATGAATATTCGGATTACTTCATTACTATAGTTAAACTTAACATAAATATTATTTGCAGAAAGTAATAATTCTTGTGCTTCATCATATTGTTTTCTTTTTTCACATATTAATGCTTTTAAGTATAAATTTCGAGCCATTCTAATCTCTAAATTATATTTTTCTATGTATGATGTTGAGTCTTCTAGTGCTTTATAGCCCTGTTCTAAATGACCATTTAATATACAAGCCTCAGCAATATTTTCATAGTATGTACATATCTTATTTGCTTGAGTTTCCTCTGTCTCCATTAAATGTTCAACAGATACCTTTAGTGTACTTGCTAAGTATTCTAGTAAGTCCATACTTGGATTAGACTTACCTGACTCTATTAAACTTATTTGACCAGCAGTTATTCTATCTCCAGCTAGATTTTTAAGTGTTAAATCAAGTTCCTTTCTTCTTTGTTTAATTTTTTCCCCTAAAGATAAGATCTCCATAAATTCATCCTCTTCTCTGCGAAATGCTTTTATATCTATCTATATATAAAAAATTTTATCTATTATATTCTACCATAAATCAACATAATACACAAAACGAAATATTTGAATATTTCTTAATTATATTAAAAACAAATAAAAAAATAGCTAGAGTTTTCTCTAGCTATCTAATTAAAGATATAGCACTTTCTATATATTCTTCTGCTTGGTCTTGAAACCTTCTTACTTTTTTCATCATTCTTCTTCTTTCCCTTGGGTTCATCTTAGGCATAAAATAGTTTACCCCAAAAACGAGTGCCCCAAGAAAAATTATAAATTTATATATGCTTTTCATATCAACACATCCCTTCTTACACTATAGTAATATGATGTGCAATTTCTAAATAAATATCCTTTAATATAGATTTTAATAAGATAAACATCACTAAATCAGCTTTAATATAATTTGAGTTTGAATATCCTTTTTAAGAGACTTAACAAATTTTGCTTTTTCTTTGTCCTTTAATTTCTTTATTCGCCCAATTGCTTCCTCAATTTCATCTATGCTTTCGTCTTTACAATTTTCAGCTTCTTCACTTAAGAAATCAATAGCAGCAGCATCCTCACAAAGCACATTATTAATGTTCTTCTTTACTATTTTGCCGAGTATTTTCTTCACCTCAGCATTTGAAACCTTAATAGCAGTCGTACCTATAGCTTTATCCACAACACTAGTAAAGGATACTTCAGCGCCAAGTTTTGCTAATTCATCAGCAATATCATTAAATAAATCATCCGTATGACTATCAACCTTTACAAAAGTAATTTTAATTTTTCCTTCTTGCATAAAGCCCTGCATTAATTCATAATACTTAGCGGATAAATCATTATTTCTTTCCCATGAACCCACCGCATGGTTACATACACCAGCATAATCATAAAAAAGTACAACATGGTCATACCCCATTTCAATGGAGTGCTTAACGCCTTCTACTGCAGCTTTAAGCTCACCATTAACCTGTCTTTGATTACACTCTTTATCCTGTCCTCCTCCAAAGTCAGCATAAATAACCTCATCCTTTAATATCACTGCAACTCCATAGCCAAATCTCTCTGTTGCTATATTATAACTTCCATCTACATATATATGAGGTATATTTTCAGGATATTTATCCTCACCTTTTTTCAAAGCATTTCCACTGCTTAAATAAGCTTTTGCTTCAGCCTCACTAAGAAAACTTTTATAAACAGCTCCTTTTACACCTTTAACATAGGCTAGGCATTCATTCCAGCTTGTAACAATAATATTATTAACACTTTCACCCGTTCTTAAATTTTCACCTTTTTTTATCGCATAATATTTAGCTGCCATAATTACTCTCCATCATAATAAATTTACTTAATAAAAAAGTTTGTAGTTTTTTTCATTGCAATTCTAACGCAATCCACAACCTTCTTAATTTCTTTTGCTCCAAATCTGTCATTAAATAAAGACATAGCTTCTCTAGATAATTCAATGATATTTGCGTCACCTTCCCAGTTTTCTAATACTACTTCTTCTGGTATATCACATAATATCTTTTGTAAAATATAAAACACAATAGCAATATCATCAATTTTTCCTACAAAAGGTATTACATCAGGAATTATATCCAATGGAAACATTAAATATCCTAAAGCAATGGATATGTTAGTTTTTATTTCCTTTGCAACTCTTTGATCCTTATATAGTCTAAATAAAAGAGCCGTTATATCAGGAATTAAAACTACATAAGAATAATACTTTTTATTTTTATCAGAAAATCTATTTTTAAGTTCTTTTCTAAACCTTCTATAGGTATACTCTTTTTCCTCAAGGTCTTTATTCTCTTCTATTACACAACTTACCGTTTCCACACTAGAAACAGTTTCTTTTTTATTATCTTCTTCATTGGCAGCTGCTTCAATACCTTCTTTTTTCACACCTACATCTTGGGTAGCTTGTCCTTTATCGCTATGAAAGTTAAAATCTCCAACCTCAGCTTCTAATCCAAAAGGAATAACCTTTAAGCTTTTCAAGCTGAAATCAACCATAGGAATTACTTTACATAGTTTATCAAAATGTACACTTATTACATCTTTCTCAAACGCAATTCCATATTCTTCAACCTTTGAGCTAATGATTTTCAATGCAGTATTTATTATTCCCTTAAATATCTTTAAACTTTTCACATTTATTTTTTCAATAGAAAGATATAAAGTATTGTTTTCAACACTTTTTATAGATATTTCAATATTAAAAGGTATGGATACCTTATATTTATAACTTCCTGACACACTTATTTTTTCATCAATTAATATTTTATCTATTTTTAATCCATCAACATGGACATATTCAGTCAACACATCTGAAACTATACTATTTAAGTCCTTCTCTGTAATGACAACCTTTATATTTGATATATTCATTTTATTCCCCCCGAATCTTCAACAAGCATCTAAATAGATGCTTAGATTTATCCACAATATCCTGAAAAACAAAAGGATATACTTACATTATACATTATATCTGTAAACAGTACATCCTTTAATTATTTATGTAATTAGGCTATCCAGCCTGCTGTGGGAAGCTTACTTATACTCTTCTTCTTTGCCTTCTATATCCTTAAATACCTTTTCCATTGCATCTGCAATAACTGAACATATATCATTTAATCTTTTTGCAAACACATTGTGATTTTCATCGAAATCAAACGTAACTATCCATGTTGGATTAAATTCCTCATCATATACTTCTATAGATGTTACTAATCCCTTAAATGCATCCTCATCAAACAAATCATAAATTGCAGAGAACTCCCAATCTTCAACCTCTTTATTTGTATCAAAATACAAATTTACTTTTTCTCCATCATAATATAACTTTGTAATATATTCTGCTCCATCATGAACTTCATAACTTCCTAGTTCCTTAACTAAAAAATTTGTTTCCTTTTCTCTTTCCATTAAAACTACTGCTGAAAAATCCATATATCTATTAACATCCTTCCTTAGTAAATCCATTGATTCAGTATACTATTATATTCTCTCGTATACCACTTTGTATACTTCTCAATATTTCAAATGTTTTCCCCTATAACTATAGTTTAAATAAAACTTCATATAAGGACATCATCTCATTATTAAAGTATACTCTACTCATTTAAAATATTCAACTTAATGAATAAACCCCTGATAGAATAACTATCAGGGGTAACTCTTAAATTATTTCACTTCTGCTAAAACATTTAGAAGATACTCATACATTCTTTCTACTGAAGATATGCTAACCTTCTCTTCTGGTGTATGAACATCAAACATATTTGGACCAAAGGAAATTTGATCTAATTCTCCATTAAATTTATCTCCAATTAATCCACACTCTAAGCCAGCATGAATAGCTGAAATTTCAGCTTTTTTACCAAATGTTTTTTCATATACATCCATAAATATATCTCTTATTTTAGAATCTGCTTTATAAGCCCATTCTGGGTAATCAGATTCTAGCTCAATTGAAGCTCCAAGCATTTCAGCAAGAACTATCATTTGATCTTTTATAGATTTTTTAAGTGATGCAACAGAACTTCTTACTGCATTATCCATCTCAACTGAATCAGCATTTGTTGTTACAACCCCTAAGTTAGTTGAGCTTTGAACTAATCCTGAAACTGCCATGCTCATAGTTTGAACTCCATTTGGTATCATAAATACAGCTCTAAGTACATTTAATTTTGTGTCTTCAGTAAATACCTTAGCCACAGCTTCTGTACTTTCAACTGTAAGATTTAATTCGTCATCAATTCCTTGAAGTTCATTTTTAAATATCATATCCCATTCAGCTATTTTAGCTTCTACTTTTGCTATTTCTTCAGCTTTAACTAAAATAACAGCATCAGCTTCTCTAGGAATAGCATTCATTTTAGCTCCTCCATTTAATGAAGCTAATTTGAAATCAACTACTGAGTTAAGATCCATTAAGAATCTTCCCATCATCTTATTAGAGTTTCCTCTTTCTTTGTTAATTTCCATTCCTGAGTGTCCGCCCTTTAAGCCTCTTATCTTAACTGCAAGAGCTTTACAATTACCATTAACCTCTTCTAGCTCTACAGGCACTGAAATTCTAGCTCTAACACCTCCAGCACAGCTAACTAAAAGTACACCTTCTTCTTCAGAATCTATGTTAATTAATATTCTTCCTTTTAGATGATCTGGATTTAAAGCTAAAGCTCCACCCATACCTGTTTCCTCTTCAGTTGTAATCAATACTTCTAAAGCAGGGTGCTTCACATCATCTCTATCTAATATTGATAAAGCAAATGCTACTGCTATTCCGTTATCAGCTCCTAATGTTGTACCATTTGCTCTGACAAAATCTCCATCAATTATAAATTCTATAGGATCTTTCTCAAAATCATGGTTTGTTCCTTGATTCTTCTCACAAACCATATCCATGTGTCCTTGTAAAATAACAGTTGGTGCTGACTCGTATCCCTTTGAAGCTGGCTTCTTTATTATTACGTTAAGAGCCTCATCTTGAATTACTTCAAGGTTACGGTCTTTTGCAAATTTAACTAACCAGTCGCTAACTGCTTTTTCATTTCCTGAACCTCTAGGTATTTTGTTCATCTCCTTGAAAAAGTTAAATACCTCAACGCTTTTTAAATCTTTTAGTGTTTCTATCATATTACTCATCCTTTCTAAAAGAAAATCATCTTAATTCCAAATAAAATCAAGATTATTCCTCCAATATAATCACCATATTTTCCAACCACATTAATTTTCCCTAAGAATTTTGCCAAAATAAACGCTATTAAGCTCATTATCATGGTGACAATCCCTACAATCGCTGTGGCTAATCCAAGAGTAGCTAAACTACTGATAGATGAAAATGTAATAAACCCAACAACAATAGCATCAATACTCACAGAAATCCCTAGTACAAAATACATTTTAAAAGACAGAATAAAGTTATCATCTTTCTCCTCCATTCCTTCCTTTATCATAAGTATTCCAACTATAGCAATTACTATTCCTCCTAAAAGCGAAGGTACAGCTGCTACATTTTCTGTAAATAACTTTCCTCCTACTCCTCCTATAAAAGAGCATAAAAATTGAAAAAATCCAAAAGAAAGAGCAAACGCAAATTTCTTTGCCACTGTTGCTTTATCATTTATACCAATTGCAATAGCAACTCCAAAGGCATCTAAGGAAACTGCTAGGGCAATAAGCAGCAATTCTTCAATGGTCATAATAACCTCCAATCATATTAATGTACCTTTTTCTTAAATATTTTAATTAAGACATTAATATTATAATTATGATAATGCAAAATTATGATTGAAAATTAAATTATTCCACAATTATAATTATTACTTTTAAACATATAGTTGTCAATTAAAAATATAATGATAAAATATATTCATGGACTTAAATTTACGAGGTGATACCATTGATTACAATTTATAGAAGTAATGCTGACGGCATTCTGGAAAATATCGACTCAATTGAACAAGGATCCTGGATTAATATGGTTGACCCTTCCAAAGAGGAAATATTATTAATCTCACAACGTCTTAACATTCCTCAAGACTTCATTCCTGCAGCTCTTGACGAAGAAGAAGGCTCTAGAATAGAATTTGAAGATAACGCTACTTTAGTAATAGTTGACATACCATTTACAGAAATAGACGACAACTCCCTTACATATGATACATATCCTTTAGCTATTATATATACAGAGAATATCATAATTACTGTATGCTTAAAAAACAGTCCAGTTTTACTTGATTTTGCTCATGAAAAAGTACCATCTTTTTATACTTTTAAAAAGGTACGATTTATGCTTCAGATTTTATATAGAATTTCTAATTACTATCTGCTTTATTTAAGACAAATAAATAAAAAAAGCTTGTTAATAGAAAAAACACTTTATAAGTCCCTAAGAAATAGAGAACTTATTCAGCTATTTGCATTGCAAAAGTCCTTAGTATATTTCTCTACTTCACTAAAATCAAACGACTTAACCTTAGAAAAGCTTTTAAAGCAAGAAATTCTAACAAAATACGATGAAGATAGAGATATCCTAGAAGATGTTATAATCGAAAATAAACAAGCAATTGAAATGTGTAGTATTTATGATAACGTCCTTCAAGGAACAATGAATGTTTTCGCTTCAATAATCTCAAACAATCAAAACCAGGTTATGAAGTATCTTACCTCTGTTACAATCGTAATCTCAATTCCTACATTAATTTCAGGTATGCTTGGGATGAACGTAGGTGGAATTCCTTTCTTCGACCATCCAAATGGATTCTTTAATATGTGCCTTATAGTTACACTCATAACAATAGGTGCAATAATGTATTTAAGCAAAAAAGATATGTTTTAAACTTAAGGCTATGGATAAAAACTTTATCCATAGCCTTTTTGTAACACTGCAATGCCTCTATTCATATACTAATTCTAGAATACTAAATATAGAGGTATAAAATGCGCTATTATGATTTTTCCCAAAATGTATTACTTCGAACCTCACCTAAAGACCCAAATGATAATGGTGCTTATGTGAGATTTGTGCACACTGCAGCTAAGGCTCCCGATATGGACCTTTACATTAACGATAAACTTACAGTTCCCGATTTGAGATATAGAGAGTTTACCGATTATATCAGATTACCTGATGGAGCTTACAACATAAAAACTTACCTTAAAAACACTAAATCTACCCCTTTATTAAACCTAGATATACAATTAAAACCAAGTTCAATAATAACCTACGCAATTTACTCAGATACAAGAACTTTATCTCTACACCCAGTAGACGAGGTTCCATTGGATAATCCAACAAAAGGAAAAGCTAAAATAAGAATATCTAATTTAATTGAAAATGTATCACCAATTGATATTTATCTTGCCAATGGCACACTTTTATATAAAAATGTTTCCTACAAAGATATAACAAAATATATAGAACTGCCACCAAATAATTATATAGTTGACATAAAACTAGCAGATTCCCCCCTTTCTATTTTATACATTCCTAACATGAATTTAAATAATGACAATTATTACACTTTATATTTAATCGGATTAATAAATGATTATCCTGAACCACAAATGCTAATCCCACTGGATGGAATAACCTATCTAAAAGCTTAATAGAAAAGCTGTTACTAGGCTTCATTAGAATACCTGTCATTTTACTGACATAATTATTCTAATTAACCTGTGTAACAGCTTTTTAATCATACAAATCTTCTTTTATTATTTTAAATACTTCTAAGGCTTCTTCAATATTTTCTTTTAATAAAACTTTTTTATTTTCAAATTCTTCAAATCCAGCTTCTGTCAATGAGTAAATTTTTTGTGCTTTTTTATTTCCATTCCATGTCCCTTCAACAAAGCCTTGCTTTTCAAGCTTTTTCAAAAGTGGATAAATCCCGCCCGTACTCGGAATCCAATACCCCTTAGTCCTCTTTCCTATCTGCTGCGAAATATCATTGCCATTAGTAGGCCCTTGAGATAATACAAACAGAGTATAAATTGGCAGAAGCCCCTTTGTAAAAACTTGACCAACGGCTTCATTTTCCACCTTAACTTTTCTAAGCTCATTTAATTTTCTCTTATACTCTTCATACAGCCTTTTCTCTTCATCCTTTATACTAGCAAAATCTTTGCCACTTTCTTCACCCATCCAATTCTACTCCTTTTCGTAAAAAAGTACCCCTATAAAACCTGGACCTGAATGAACTCCTGACACTGGACTTAAATATCCACCAAAATTAACACTTACTGCATTAGAGTTTTCTTTAAACTTTTCAGCTAACTCCAATGTTTCTGCTTCCGCTTCACCATGCATAAGAAAAACTTCACACTTTTTATTATTTAAAATATCTTCACCAATATCTTTAATCTTATGTAAAGACTGCTTTCTTCCTCTAACCTTAGCATAAGTGTAGTACTCGCCCTCTTCATCCACACTTACAATAGGCTTAAGGTGTAAAAACTGTGCTATGGTCCCAGCAACTTTTCCTAATCTGCCACCTCTAATTAAATACTCTAATGTGCCTATTACAAAGAAAATCTTGATTCTTTCATTAATCTTTGGAAGCTCTGCCACTACTTCATCAAAGTTCTTCCCAGCTTCAATCATTTTTGCAGCTTCTTCAATCAATATCTGTTCACCCTTAGAAATAGATTTTGAATCATGTACGTAGGTTTTAATTTCAGGATATTCTTCAGATAAAAGTTTAATTGCGTTATTAAATCCAGAAAGTTTTGATGATATAGTAACAGCTATAGCATGAGTGTATCCCTCAGCCTTTAAACTCTCAAAAACCCCTTCGATTTCAGCCATTGAAGGTAATGAAGTTGTTGGTGTATTACTCTCTAAAGTTTCATACACTTCTTTCGAGGTTATATCTATACCATCACTAAATTCTTTATCTCTATATATTATTTTAAAAGGCAACACTTTAATATTGTATTTTAAAACTAGCTCCTTAGTTATATCACTAGCACTGTCGGTAATCAATGCAATTTTCTCCATCTTCTCAACTCCTATAATTTATATTTGTTTTTATACTTATATTATATATCAATAGTGAGTATATTATCAATAGTGATATATAATTATCTATGTATCACTATTGATATATCACTAGTGATACCTTTAACTCCTTATTAAAATAAGACAGGCAGCAAATTAACTATTAAAAGTTAACTTTACTGCCTATCTATTATTTAAATATATTTCTTTAATTCCTCTTTAACCTGCTCCGATGCAAATGACGCATTTACTGAATCTAAGTAAATATTTTTGTACTCTTCAAGACTTATTTGCACCTTTTCATTAATCTCTTCACACTCTCTAGTTACGTTAGTGTTTGAAACAGTTCTGTTATCCGTATTAAAGGAAACCTTAATACCATCCTTATAAAACTTATAAATAGGATGATCTTCATATCCCTTAACTATTTTAGTGTCAATATTACTTGTAGGGCACATTTCCAATAAGATTCCTTTTTCCTTTACTAAATCATAAGCTTCTTTTAAATCTTTAATTGATACACCATGTCCAATCCTCTCTGCATGAAGAAGGTTTATTGCATCAACAACATTAGAGCCATATCCTGTTTCTCCAGCATGAATTGTAACTCTATATCCATACTCTCTAGCTTTGCTTATAACTTCAACATATTCCTTTGAGAAGCCTTCATTTTCTGCTCCACATAAATCTATAGCAACTACACCCTTATTTAAAAATCTTCGTCCAGCTTCTGCAACCATCATTGCACTTTCTGGTCCTCTATGTCTTAAACATGATAAAATCAAGTTTGCTTTTATCTCAAAATCTGCTTCACCATCTTTTATACCCTTCAAAACACTTTCAATTACTTCTTCTAAGGTTAATCCCTTATTCACATGTAAAACTGGAGCATATCTAATCTCTATATATTTTACATTTTCCGCTGCCGCATCCTCAAGAAGCTCATAAGTTATCCTTCTTAAAGCTGATTTGCTTTGCATTACTGTTAAAGGAATATTAAATCTGTTTAAATACTCCACTAAGGAAGTACAATCCTCTGGAACTTCAAGTAAGCCCCTTAGCTGCTCCATTTCATAAGTTGGCAGCTCAACATTTTCTTCTTTAGCTATATCTAATACCGTTTGCGGTCTAACACTTCCATCTAAATGACAATGTAACTCAATCTTAGGTAATAATTTAAAATCCATCTCCATGTCCCCTTTTGTTTTTAGTATTTTTAGTATATTATCATATAATAAAATAAATATCAACAAAATAATAATTTGTACTCTCACTCATTAATAATAAAAAAATCCTATCAAAGTAGTAAACCCTGACAGGATATAAATGTTTAGCTTATTTTAATCTAGCTCTTAAGAACATTGTCTTCATTCCTAAAGAAGTAAATTTAGCTTCATATTCAGTTACTATATTATCTTCAAACCCGCTATTATGTAAATCATAAGTCACAAATTCCAAATCAAAACCACTTTCTTTAAAGTATTCTTGTGATTCTTCAAATAGACCTGTATCATCTGTCTTAAACCAAATCTCTCCATTTGGTTTTAAGAATTTTTTATAAGACTCTAAGAATTTAGTATAAGTAAGCCTTCTTTTTTTATGCCTTTCCTTTGGCCACGGATTACAGAAGTTAATATATACTCTTTCAATCTCATCCTTACCAAATACATTGTCTATCAGCATTATATTTAATACCATAAGCCTTGCATTAATATCTTTACATTGCTTTACATCTTCAAATTCTTTCATAACTTTTCTTAAAGCATAAACCACAACTTCATCTTTAAGATCAATTCCAACATAGTTTATATTACTATTTTTCTTTGCTCTTTGGCTTATGTGGCCACCCATTCCACATCCTAATTCTAAGTGTATAGGATTGTTATTCCCAAATTCTTTATTCCACTTTCCACAATGATCATATTTGTCATATATTACCACTTCACTTGCTTCTAACTCTGGTCTTGCCCAGTGCTTTTTCCTAAGTCTCATTAAAATCGCTCCTTATTTCTCAATGTATATTTTATCCAAGCTTTATTCTTGTATTAGCGTCCAAAGCTAAATTTCAGCCTTAAGCACTCACTCATTAACTTACTTTTGATTTTTATGTTACAACCAAATAGACTATCTCTATTAAAATTTTAAAAAATCATAAGACCTATATTACAGAAGAAACCAAAAATCATTTTCCCTGGAACCCCTACTACTATTTCTAAAATTGAGCTATTACCTATTAAAGGCATAATTAACACTAAAAAGATAAGTAAATTGTACCTTTGCATAAAATCTGTATATTTGATAGATTTATTTTTTAAAACGTCAATGATAATGTTAAAACCATCAAAACCAGGAATAGGCAATAAATTTAACACAAACCATGTACAGTTTAACACGGCAATGTTTAGAATAATATTATAAATAACTATATTTATATTAGTTCCCTTAGCAAACGTTCCAAAAGCAACCCATGCAATTGTGGCAATAAATCCTACAACTAAATTAGCTGCCACACCTGCAACTCTTACTTTTAAATCATCCTTAAAGTAATTTTTAAAGTTTCTTCTATCTATCTGCATTGGTTTTGTCCAACCAAATCTAAATATCAACATAAATATAAATCCAACTATATCTATATGGTGTATTGGATTGAAAGTATCCCTTCCATATGCCTTAGGAGTATTATCTCCTAGCTTTATTGCAATCTTAGCTTGAACCCAGCCCTTTGCAGTAAAAGCAATTAGAATTGCTGGTATTACAAGTACTATGTTCAATAAAAAATCATTCATTCTAAGTCCCTCCTTCTACAATAAACCTAGTATATCATATTTTATGTCCACTTTTTATAAAATTTTAAACAAAAAAAGAAGTGATACTCTAAATATCACTTCTTTTGCCTATTATCTATAATCTCTTTGCAGCTTCATAAGCCAATGGTGATCTCTCACACTCTTCATGCTTCAAAGTAACTTGATAGCATAGGTGGCTTCCCCTCATTCTCTCTGAAGCATAACACAATCCATTTGACCTTGAATCCATAAAAGGATGATCAATCTGATCTGGATCACCAATTAAAATTAGTTTAGTTCCAACTCCAACCCTTGTAATAATAGCTTTTACCTGTTTTGGTGAAAGATTTTGTGCTTCATCAATTATTACCCACTGTCTTATAATTGAACGACCTCTTAAATAAGCTATAGCTTCTGTTGTAATAATTCTTCTATCAAATAATTCAGTTACCTTATCTTGTAACTCCTTTTCATTCTTATATCGTTCCTTCTCGTCAGAATCCACCAACACTTCTAAATTATCAAAAACAGGCCTCATAAACGGTGAAATTTTCTGCTCTTCTGTTCCTGGCAAAAATCCTATTTCTTCGTCCATAGTAACATTTGGTCTGCACACTAAAATTTTTCTATATTCCCCTGTATCTTCTTCTATTATTTTCTGAAGGCCAACAGCCAATGAAAACAACGTCTTTGCTGTTCCAGCTGGACCCTTTACAATAACTAATGGTGCAACCTTGCAATCGGCATATAAACATTCCTGCATAAACCTCTGCCCAGCATTTCTAGTGCTTAATCCTAGTGGCTTACAATCCCTATAATAAAGAGGCACAATATTTTCTCCATCAAAACGTCCTAAAGCTGTCTGCTTTTCACTTTCCAAAGCTTTCATCAACACAAATTGGTTTATATATAAGGTTGGAACATAATATTCATCCTGCTCCTCTAGATAACAAAGAACATCTTTTTTTGATATAGGTTTTTTATTAAAAAACTGAGCCATTTTTTCCTGTGAAACATACACTTCAATTCTGCCTGTATATTGCTCTTCTTCTTGTGGAACTACTTTTTCATAAAAATCTTCACTTTTTATATTAACTATGTCAGCTTTTATTCTTTCAAAAGTATCCTTGGTAATAAGAACTACTTCTTCTCCCGCATCTTTTAGCATTTTACATACTTGAAGTATTCTATTATCAGCTTTACTTTTATCCCAATACAATGGTATTTCAGTCGCTATTCCATTGGTTTCAATTCTTAATATCCCACCATTTGGAAGAACAACGCCCTTGCTTAAATTTCCTGTTTTCCTCAACCCATCAATAATTCTTGATGCCTGCCTTGCATTTTGACCTAACTCACTTTTATCCTTTTTAAATTCATCTAATTCCTCTAATACCACCTCAGGTATTACCACATCATTATCTCCAAAGGACAACAAAGCTCCAGATGAGTAAAGTATAACATTTGTATCTAACACATATGTTTTTTTCAAGCCACTCTCCTCCTTCCATATAATATAATATATGTTTATTTTTTCATTACTTGATTTATTTATATTGATAAATTAACCCTTCATATTTTAATTAAATCAAAATTTTTACATTTAATTTCACCTTACGTAATTAATCCCTATCTTTCTTACTAATAAAAATATTATGCAATAAATTTCCTTTTGACAACGGATAATCTTTATTATATAATATTTATAATAATATAATAATTAAAAAATATATCTGAGGTGATTTAATGGATACAAACTTTACTCAGGTCTTTAAGGAAAAGAAACTTAAACTTACCCCTCAGCGTATAGCCGTATACAACTACCTTAAATCAACTAAAGAACATCCATCTGCTGAAACTATTCATAAAGCTTTAATGGAAGAGTATCCTACAATGAGCTTAGCTACAGTGTATAAAACTCTAAAGGTTTTAGTTGAGGTTGGATTAGTTCAAGAATTAAATGTAGGAGAAGGCAACTTTAGATATGATGGAATGACTACATCTCATCCTCATATTCACTGCATTTGTTGTGCAAAAGTTGATGATCTTGAAGGAGTAACCTTTGAAGAGTTAAATCAAACAGTTAAATGCAACACTAACTATGATGTTTTATCTAACAAAGTTTATTTCTACGGAATATGCCCTGAATGTAAAAAAAGTAATTAAGAGACTATTTTTTAGTCTCTTTTTTATTTCCTTTATTTTCATTAATTATTAAGTCATTAATTACATATAATTTATCAAGAGAGGTGATTATATGTTAAAAAAATTAATAATAAATAATAAAATTTTAGTTATCCTTATATGTGCATTAATTCTTTTTAGTGGTTATGAATTTATTTTTGCCAGCGACTCTTCCCTGCCTGTATTTAATCTAGTTCAAAAGGATAACATTCTGGAGGAAGATTTAAATGGTGACAAAGCGAAGGATACTATACTAATTAAACATACCAGTGAAGGTTTAATAGCCCAAGTCAATCTCAACAAAAGCAAAACCTTCAGTCTGGATTACTCCAAAGACCTTCCAACTTTAGGTGAATATTGTGCTTATTGGCCTATTAGAATATCTACTCTAGACATCTCTAGAGATAATTCTAAAGAGATTTTTCTTCAATCCTCTTTTCATAACAAGCCTGTACAACACATATTCACATGGGATGGAAATAAGTATGTTAATTTATTTAGTTCTACAAACAACTTATTAGGTTTTTTCGATAGTAATAATAGTAAAACTCCTAAAGTCATAATCGGAAACTACGAAGGTGGAAACATTGATTTCAAAGGATATATTTACAATAAAGGAAACCTCGAGGAATTTACCAATACAAATCCACTTTCCTTAGCCGGTGCAGACACAATCAGTAATCTGATTTCTCTCGTACAATCTTTACCTAACCAATATATCTCTGTACCAAACTACTTTTATTCACAAATTAGTGGCTCCGATTTAGAGAGTCTCTTTAAACTTGCTAATGGCTCAAATAATTTTAAGTTCCAAGATGGGTATTTTACTGATTTAGCATGGCAAGAAAATGGAACTATTACATGCGCAAACTGGGTATTAAATTTTAGAGCAACTAATACCTCTGATTCCTCTAAAATCAGTAATCTGACTATAAATTTAATGATTAATAAATATAACGATGATGATTTCCCATATAAGATAACATCTTTTAATATATATCAATAAAACTTGTCCTTAAATAAATGAAACTGCTTATTAAATTAAGCAGTTTCATTTATTTATAAAAAAAACGGGACCTATACAGGTCCCAAGGGGGATGGGGGGGGACCTTCAAAATTTCTTTTGAAGGCTTATGGAGATTTTAACTCCCATTACATTATTATTATTGACTCATTTAACTTTTTTATACTCGTTAAAATACTTTTTATTTACTTTCTACTTTTTTTTCATACTCACTAAATACCTTTTGAAGAAGTCTAATTTTATTCGGATCAATAAGCTTAATTAAAACATTTATTAACTTTTTATAATCATCCTGAGTTAACTCCTTTTCTTTATTAAGTATATTTTCTTCAACTATGTCCGCATCCTTAACTTCTCCCATATTCTCTTCAAATGCTTCTCCATTAACTATATCGTCTACATCAATATCATCCAAAGAATCACCATTTACATTTGTAAAATCCATTCCAAAGAAACTCTGATCATCTAAATTATTTAATATAGCATTAAAATCTAAGTTTGCTAATATTTCTTCTAATGATTCATCTTTCCTTTCTGGCTGATTTTGTGCTGGAGCACTCTGCTGCTGAAATCCATTAATTCCTAGGCCTTGTAATATACTTTGAATCGTCCTCATCTGATCTGGACTAATTTGAGTTAACAATTCATCAAAAGGTGAATTTGTTGGACTGCTTCCACTTGCTTGACTTTGAGGCTGTGCTTGACTTCCCCCTCCTAGATTTCCACCTAACAAACTCCCAAGCATCTGCATCATATCAAAATTACCGCCATTACTGCCATTGCCACCCATTCCGCCACCTAATAAATTGGCTATTGATGGGTCTATTCCAAAGCCGAATCCATTTAAAAGCTGAACAATACCATTCATATCAGGCATTCCGCCACCACTATTGCCTCCTAAGCCACCTAAGCCGCCTAATAAGCCAAGCAACGGATTATTCATCATATTCCCCATCATATTCATAGGATTCTGATTCATTGCCGCATTATTCATACCCTGGTTCATCCCTGAATTAAACCCTTGATTCATACCTTGTGACATGCCTAAGTCCATATTAGAATTAATTCCTTGTCCTTGACCATTCATCCCTTGACCCTGTTGATTCATATTCATTCCTGGATTCATTCCATTTTGTGCGTATTGATTTTGTCCATTAATTTGCCCAGAATTCATTCCCATATTTCCGTTATTAAAACCTTGATTCATTGGTTGTTGAACATATCCTGAATCACGTCTTCTATGTTTATGTTTTCCCATAGACTCACCTCTCAAATTATATATAAATTTTAAAAAAGCAATCCATGATAAACATGGACTGCTAATTTTCTTATCTTTCTAGAAACCCCCCGTCATCGGGCCATGGTCTTCACACTATTTTATCTTTCGCAATTAACTCTTGAGAGTCTTATCAATATATCGGCATTTTTTATTACTTTCGTAAATTACAACTTGAACCTTTCGCATCTCTATTTCTTTCGTTAACAACTAGCCTTTGTATTCCTATATCTTTTGTTTAATCTATTACTTTCTATTATCTGCAGCAGCAAGATCTTGGCATACAGCAGTTATTCATTTGCATTGGCATCATTCCACCATAATTGTTGCATCTATTTCCTCCACAGTTTCCACCAAAGAAGTTACCGCTTCCACATAACCACCATAGAAGTAATAATGTTATGGCATTTCTAGAACTTGGGTTGCAAACATCTAATAAGCCTAAAAATTTTAATATTATTATAATTAAAATGATTGTGCATCCATTGTTATTTCCGCATCCAAACATAGTTTTTATCTCCTTTTTATAAATTATTTTTTTATCATCAAATACTCGTTATTCAATATCTTCAGCATATAATATTGTTTTTTCGTTGTTACTCATTTGAAAATCTTTTGTTTGTTCTTTATTCCTCTTCATCCCTCTTCTGCTATCAGTATCATTAATCTATAGTTTATTTTTAACAATTGCTCTTTGGTAATCTAATATCATTTTCTAATTATATTCTAGTTGCAGCATCTTCCAGGATTACAGCATACTTTTACTCTCTCGCATTTGCAAGTGCAGCTTCCGCGATGACGGCGCTTTTTAGATTTACAGCAGCAAGGATCTGGCATACAACAGCTGCTCATTGGCATTTGAATTGGCATTGCGCAAGTATTAACTTGAGCTGGTGCATTATTTCCACAGCCTCTATTTCCACATAACCAGAATAAGAATAATAGTACTAAAGCTGTCCTAGATTGAGATGATCCATTTAATAATCCCTGTAGTGCAAATATTACGATTATTAATATTATTGTGCATTGATTTGAACCATTTGAATTATTTGTGCATCCATACATAGTTTATTCCTCCATTTCTATTGTTTTTTTCTGAATAGTAACTTACTATTTTTCACTTTAGCATTAACATGGGTTTGATGCTGGTGGTGGTCCTGGAGGGCATGGAGCTCCGCCTAAAAAACCATTACCGCCTCTGAAACAGAATAGGATTATTAGGATTATAATCCACCAGATACCGAATCCATTTCCGCATCCGAAGCCTCCACCATAATTACCACATCCACAGTTGTTGTTTGCAGCTGGTAAATTACCTCCGCATTGACACATTTCAACTATATAATTCTTTTGTTTTTTGCATTTCTTAACTTGTTTTCCACAGCAGTTACAATACTCTGTATAGTCACATGGGTTTGGCATCATTGTTGTGCAGCATCCTGTTTGATAAGCAGGCATCATAGGTGCATAACCATTATTTCCACATCCACATCCATCGTTTCCGCCACATCCGCATCCATTATTTCCGCATCCATTTCCACATGCATTATTTCCAAATCCAAATCCGCCTCTGCATAAGAAGAATAGTATTATTATCCAAATAATTATGCCATTCCCGCCAAATCCTCCTAGTCCTGGTCCTGGTACTGGTACTGGTCCTGGCCCTGGGCATGGTCCTGGAGGTGGTGGTGGTGGGCATGCGCCTGGTCCTCCAAACATTCCGAAAAAATCTTGATAATCGCTCATATATTTTTCCTCCTATTTTATTTTTAAATTGAATTTTCATTAGTAAATTTTATATTATACTATATGACCTATCTTAGGTTTTGACACTTATTTTTCAATTGCTTACTAAATAAACATTTGTTTTTTATTTCCTTTGTAATTCACTCACATTAGCTCCTCATAATTTAATTATGCCTCTATCTCCTCAGCTTTTTTATTCCTATGTTTTTCTTATCTTTTTCCTTTGCTTTATACTACAATATATGTTCAGATAAAAAAACGGTGATAAAAAAACTGCATAATTTTCAAAAGAAAATTATGCAGTAACTTTTTATTTTATAATTCTATATCCTTAAACATTTCATTTAATAACTCTTCTTTTCCTTCTTTTTTTAAAGAAGAGAAAAATACTAAATTATCCTCTGGATTAAGTTTAAGTGTCTCCTTAATCACTTTAGCACTTCTTTGCAGTTCACTTTTGTTAAGCTTATCTTTTTTCGTTGCAACAACAACTACTTGATATCCGTAATGCTTAATCCATTCATACATCATGACATCATCGCCAGTGGGCTTATGCCTGCAATCCACTAATAAAGCAACTTTTTTAAGCTGTGGTCTATTTATTAAGTATTGCTCCATCATTCCTCCCCACTTGGCTTGCTCTGATTTAGAAACCTTAGCGTAACCATACCCTGGAAGATCAACAAAATAAAATTGATTGTTAATTATAAAAAAGTTTATAAGTCTTGTTTTTCCTGGTGTTTGACTTACTTTAACCAACTTTCTTCTATTTGTAACAGTATTTATTAATGATGATTTACCTACATTAGATCTACCAACAAAGGCAATCTCTACTCTTCCATCCTCTGGATACTGTCCTGGTTTTACAGCTGATGTTGTAAATTCTGCTTGTTTAATTTCCATTATTAATCTCTCCAATTAATGCACTTTTAAGTACATCTTCTACTTTTTCTACTGGTATATATTTTATTTTACTTTTTACCGTTTTGGGTATATCCTTTAAATCTTTTTCATTAGCTTTTGGAATTACAATTGTTTTTATACCCATTCTATAAGCAGCTAAACTTTTCTCTTTTAAACCACCTATTGGAAGGACCCTTCCTGTAAGCGTAATTTCCCCAGTCATAGCAACTGAATAATCAACTGGTCGTCCACTTAAAGCAGAAATCATAGCTGTTATCATTGTAACTCCAGCTGATGGTCCATCCTTAGGTATAGCTCCCTCTGGAATGTGAATATGAATATCCTTATTCTTATGGAACATAGCATCTATTCCATACTCTTCACAGTGAGCTCTTACATAACTATAACCAGCCTTAGCTGATTCCTTCATTACATCACCTAATTGTCCAGTTAATTGGAATTTTCCATCTCCATCCATCACAATGGCTTCAACTGGCAGAGTATCTCCACCATATCCTGTCCATGCAAGACCTGTAACTACTCCAACTTTATTTTCTGTATCTAAATCATCATAACTAAAAATCTCTGGTCCTAAATATTTTTTAACTCCCATAACATTAATAGTTATTGATTTTTTATCTTTTTCAAGCAGTTCAGTAACAGCTTTTCTAATTAAAGTAGATATTTTTCTTTCTAAGCTTCTTACTCCTGACTCCCTAGTATAATTATCAATAACAGTTCTTATTGCACTTTCAGTTATATTTATTACACCCTCTTCTAAAGAATGCTCTTTCATAACCTTCGGTAATAAGTGCTGCTTAGCAATTTGAAATTTCTCTTCACTAGTATAACCAGAAACTTCGATTATTTCCATTCTATCTAATAGAGGTCTTGAAATTGTATCTAAACTGTTAGCTGTTGTTATAAATAGCACCTTAGACAAATCAAAATCCACATCTAAGTAATGGTCTCTAAAAGTCTTGTTTTGTTCTGAATCAAGAACCTCAAGTAAAGCATCTTCAACATTTCCTTTATAATCCTTAGATACCTTATCAATCTCATCTAATAAGCATACTGGATTTTTGTATCCAGCTTCTTTTAATGCAGTGACTATTCTACCCGGAATTGCACCTACATATGTTCTTCTATGCCCTCTAATTTCAGCTTCATCTCTTACTCCACCAAGACTCATTCTTACAAATTTTCTACCTAAGGAATTGGCCACTGATTTTGCAATAGATGTTTTTCCTACTCCTGGAGGACCCACTAAACATAATATAGGAGATTTTAATCCATTACTCATTTTTCTAACTGCTAAATGCTCAATTATTCTTTCCTTAACATCTTCTAATCCAAAATGTTCTTCATCAAGAACCTTTCTTGCATTATTAATATCCAAGTTATCTTTACTTATTTTGTTCCAAGGCATATTAAACACCGTATCTAAATAAGTTTTTATTACGGAACCTTCTTGAGTTGAAAGACCAACATTGTTTAGTCTCTCCATTTCATATTCAACTTTTTCCTTCACTTCTTTAGGAAGCTTGCACTTTGAAATAAGTTTATTATATCTATCAAGCTCTTTTTTTAACTCATCATCTTCGCCTAATTCTTGTTGAATTACTTTCATTTGCTCTCTTAAATAATATTCCTTTTGTGATGCACTTACCTTAGCCTTTACTTTATCTCCAATTAACTTTTCCACTTTTATAACTTCTATTTCTTTCTTTAAGATAATTAGAAGTTTTTCCATTCTCTCTTTAATGGAGATTGTCTCTAACAATTCTTGCTTCACATTTCCTTTAACAGGCAGAAATGCGCTAATAACATCACAGTAAACACTATTATTTTCTTCTTCTTCTAATTCTGTTATTAGTTCATTAACTTCATCACCAACTAATTCTAAATAGTCACTAAACATATCATTTAGAGAATTTTTATATCCTTGTGCTTCTGTATCATCTTCAATATCAACTTCTTCTATAGCTTCTATTTCACCCTCAATACATTGCTCCTCGTCAATATACTCAACTAACTTCGCTCTATATTCGCCTTCCACAAGAACCCTTAAATGATTTCCTGGAAGCTTCATAAATTGTTTTATTGTACAAACACAACCAATAGTATATATATCTTTTCTTGTAGGATTTTCTAAAGCTGCCTCTTTTTGAGTAACCACAAATATTTTTTGATCACTATTCATTGCCCTATTAATGGCCTCTATAGATTTTGCTCTGCCTATATCGAAATTTAAAGCCATGTGAGGAAATATACTTAATCCCCTTAAAGGAATTAACGGCAGTTTAATTAATTTATTCTCCATACTATCATCTCCTTATTTTCAAATTACAACTGTATATAAAATATTCAATGATATGTTTTGTTTAAGAAACTCATCTTTATATTCATTTCAATGAGTGCTCTACTGAGTAAGTGCCAAAAACTAAATCAAAGATTTAAACTGGACTTAACTTAACACTAGTCAAATCAAATATTTGACTATTTACTTATAGTGACTTCATAATAACATAATTAGACTAGTCTATTATACCTATAAAACTTCATTTTTTCAATTAAATAATCCCTAGAGTACTTTTAATAGTGTTCCTCTAGGGATTTTTTTATGCTTTTAATTGAGGTGATGCCATAATGCCAAATGTACCATCTTTATTTTCAAGATTAACATGAAGAACTGTTTCGCTAACAATTGCTTCATTTATTACATCTTTTATATTGCTCATTGGAATAACTTCTACTTCCTTATAACCAGCATAAATATCTTGCCAATTCTCCTTTGGAATAATAACCTTTTTAGCACCTGCCTTTATGGCTCCTGTGATTTTGGCTGTTACTCCCCCAACAGGTTTAACCTCACCATGAATAGAAATTTCTCCAGTCATGGCTATTAAGTTGTCTATAGTTTTGCCTGTTATTGCACTATAAATTGCTGTAGTTATACTTATTCCAGCTGAAGGTCCATCCACCGGCTGCCCCCCTGGAAAATTCACATGAATATCATAATTCTTTACCTCTAAATTGTAGAATCTTTCAAGAACAGTGAGTACATTATCAATTGAATTTCTGGCTGTACCTTTTCGTCTAAGTTTTCTATTTTTATCTCCTATTTCTTCTTCCTCTACAATTCCTGTTACCTTAACAATTCCATCTCTACCATCTATCCTTCTAGCAGTAGCTTCAATTTCCATAACAGCACCTGTATTAGCTCCAACTACGGCTAAGCCATTAACATACCCAACTCTAGGTTTTGAGCATACCTTTTTATTTGGACGTGGTGAATACTGGCCATTTTCAATAACCCACTGAACCTCTTCCACACCAATCTTACTTCTTTTCTCATTGATAACTATTCCACATGCAAGTTGCACTAAATTTACAGCATCTCTTCCATTGCTAGCATATAAGCCGACCATTTCAGCAGCTTCTTCATCAATTTCAATACCCATTTTTGCAACTGCATTTCTTGCTATCAATTTAATCTCATCTGCATCAAGAGCCCTAAAAAAGATTTCTACACACCTAGATCTAATAGCAGGAACAATTTCTTCTGGACTACGAGTTGTTGCTCCTATAAGTCTAAAATCAGCAGGAAGTCCTTCATCAAATATTTCTTTAATATAACTAGGCATATTAGGATCTTCACTGTTATAATATGCGCTATCTAAAAACACTTTTCTATCCTCTAAAACCTTAAGTAGCTTATTAAGCTCAATTGGGTGCAATTCTCCTATTTCATCTAAGAACAAAATCCCTCCATGAGCCTTAGTAACTGCACCTGGTTTCGGCTGTGGTACTCCCGCAATCCCTAGAGGACCTGCCCCCTGATAAATAGGATCATGTACAGAACCAATTAATGGATCTGCAATACCTCTTTCATCAAATCGTATTGTTGTTGCATCAACCTCAACAAATTTAGAAAATCCTCTAAAAGGTGAAGATGGAATCAATTTTGCAGCTTCTAAAACTAATCTTGCTGCTGCAGTTTTTCCAACGCCCGGAGGTCCATAAATTATTACATGCTGAGGATTAGGCCCACAGATAGCAGCCTTTAAAGCTTTAATCCCCTTTTCCTGACCTATAATATCCTCAAAGGTAGTTGGTCTGCTCTTTTCCGTTAAAGGCTCTGTAAGACTAATGTTCTTCATCCTTCTTAACTTTTCAGCTTCCTTAGTATTTTCCTTATTAATGACCACCTTCGAACTCTTTTGACCTTTTAATGCATTATAGAAATATAATCCCATTACTATGGTAACAAACAATTGTATTATAATTATTACAGATGTCATAGATTTCTTGTGTTAACTTGATATATTTGAACCAAAGCAAGTTAACTTTCCTCCCTCTGCTTTTTTTAATGGCACAATAGTATTATTCTCATTCTGCTTCATTAATATTCTAATAGAAGAAAATATAAGAAAAAAACTGCTGTATTAAACAGCAGTTTCTTAATTTCAAAATTCACTTTTAAGCAAGTTCAGGAGTTCTTTTTGCTCCCTTTTTACCTTCAATTTTTAAAGGTTCTCTCTTGCCACTTGCAGCCATTACATATTCAGGCTCTTTAGTTGTAAGAGTATTCTCGTGTATTATTACCTTTTCAATTTCTTCACGAGAAGGAACTTCATACATTATATCTTGCATAACGTCTTCGATAATAGCTCTAAGACCTCTGGCTCCTGTCTTTCTTGTTATAGCTTCCTTAGCTATGGCAATAAGCGATTGCTCATCAAATTCCAGCTTAACATCATCAATTTCCAATAACTTTTGATATTGTTTTACTAAGGCATTCTTTGGCTCACTTAAAATCTTAACTAAAGCCGATTCATCTAAGTTATCTAAAGTAACTATAACTGGAATTCTTCCAACAAACTCTGGAATTAATCCAAACTTAAGTAAGTCTTGTGGCATAATCTGCTTAAATACTTCACCTAAGTCTTTACTTTCCTTAGACATTACATCAGCACCAAACCCCATAGCTGATTTTTGTGTTCTTCTTTCAATAATTTTCTCTAAACCATCAAAAGCTCCACCACAAATAAATAATATATTTGAAGTGTTTATTTGAATAAACTCTTGATGTGGATGTTTTCTACCACCTTGTGGCGGTACAGATGACACTGTTCCTTCAAGAATCTTTAATAAAGCCTGCTGAACACCTTCACCTGATACATCACGAGTTATTGATGGATTTTCAGATTTACGTGCAATCTTATCAATCTCATCTATATATATAATTCCTCTTTCTGCTCTTTCTACATCGTAGTCAGCATTTTGGATTAATTTCAATAGAATATTTTCTACATCTTCTCCAACATAACCAGCTTCAGTAAGTGTAGTTGCATCTGCAATAGCAAATGGTACATTAAGCATTTTTGCTAGTGTTTGAGCTAATAAAGTTTTACCTGAACCAGTAGGTCCTAACAGTAGTATATTACTTTTTTGTAACTCAATATCATTTTCAACAACAGCTGAATTAATTCTTTTGTAGTGATTATAAACAGCAACAGCCAAAGCTTTTTTTGCATCTTCCTGACCTACTACATATTGGTCAAGGTATTTTCTTATTTCTCTAGGTTTAGGTAATGTACCCATGTCAATTTGAACATCTTCTTCTCTTTCATCTACAATAATTTCAGAGCAAAGTTCAATACATTCGTCACATATATAAACACCAGGTCCTGCAATAAGTCTTCTAACCTGCTCTTCACTTTTACCACAAAATGAACATTTAAACTTTTTCTTTTCATCATTTCTTGGCATGTCAACACCCCTTTAAAGCTATTTCTTTTTATTAATTACCTCGTCAACTAATCCATATTCCTTAGCTTCTTCTGCGGACATAAAGTAATCTCTTTCCACATCAAATTTTATCTTATCTAGAGGTTGCCCTGTTCTTTCACTTAAAATTTGATTAAGTGTTTCCTTAGTTTTTAATATTCTTCTTGCGTGAATATCAATATCAGTAGCCTGACCTTTAAATCCTCCAAGTGGTTGGTGAATCATTATTTCAGAATTTGGTAATGCAAATCTCTTACCCTTTTGTCCTGCTGCAAGTAAAAATGCGCCCATAGAAGCCGCCATTCCTATACATATAGTAGAAACTTCAGGCTTAATGTAATTCATCGTATCGTAAATAGCCATTCCTGAAGTTATTGAGCCACCTGGACTATTTATATATAAATATATATCTTTATCAGGATCTTCAGCTTCTAAGAATAAAAGCTGTGCTACAACTAAACTTGCAGTTGCATCATTTACTTCGTCTGATAACATTATAATTCTATCCTTTAAAAGTCTAGAAAATATATCATAGGATCTTTCACCTTTACCTGTTTGCTCTACAACCATTGGTATATAACTGCTCATCAATAAACCCTCCTCCATGTAATCTTTCAGAATATCTTATATTATATCCTTACTAAAAACATTTTAACCTATTTATTTTAAAATAATTGCCAGTCAAGACTGGCAATTACTTAAAAGCTTATATAGATTTAGCGTTTTCCATTATTAGGTTCTTTATTTTTTCATTAACTATTTGAGTTGCTAAGTAGCCTCTTTGTACTTGTAATAAACGGTTAACTGTTTCTTCAACTTTATCAGCTTCGCCATATTTAGAAGCAAGCTCAGTAGCTCTTTCTTTTATTTCTTCTTCTGAAGCTTCAACACCTTCAGCTTTAGCTATAGCATCTATAACTAATTCATTTTTAACATTTTTAGCTGCGATTTCTCTCATTTGATTTCTGAAATCAGCTTCTGTTGTATTTGTGAACTTGAAGTAGCTTGCAAGATCTAATCCTTGATATCTTAATCTGTTTTCTAAATCTTGAATCATTGAATCTAATTCTCTGTTAACCATAGCATCTGGAATTTCAACATTTGCATTAGCAACTACTGTTTCCATTACTGCTATTTCATAATCATTTTGAGATTTAGCTTCATTAGCTTTAGTTAGCTCTTCTTTAATGCTATTTCTTAATTCTTCTAAAGTTTCGAATTCTGATACTTCGCTAGCGAACTCATCAGTTATTTCTGGTAATTCTTTAGCTTTTACAGCATTTACAGTAACTTCGAATTTAGCTGGCTTACCATTTAATTCTTCTTTACCATATTGCTCTGGGAAAGTAACATTAACGTCTTTAGATTCTCCAGCTTTAAGTCCAACTAATTGATCTTCAAAAGTATCGATGAAGCTTCCTGAACCTATTTCTAACTCATAGTTTGTAGCTTCTCCGCCTTCGAATGCAACTCCATCTACAAATCCTTTGAAGTCGATAACAGCTATATCACCGTTTTCGATTGCGCCTTCTTTAACTTCTACTCTAGTGTTTTGAGCTTGCATTGCTTTTAATCTTTCTTCAACATCTTCTGCAGTAACTTCAGCTAACTCTTTTTTAGCCTCTATTCCTTTATATGCACCTAACTCAACCTCTGGTACAGTTGCAACTGTAGCAGTGTAGATAAATTCTTTACCTTCTTCAATTTGAACTATATCGATAGCTGGGTAATCAACTGGGTTGATGTTGTTTTCAACTAACGCTTTTGGGTATGTTGTATCGCATATGTAGTTTATTGCATCCTCATATAAAGCAGAATCTCCATAATATTTTTTTATTATGTTCATTGGAGCTTTACCTTTTCTGAATCCAGGAACATTGAATTTCTTAGCGTTTTTAGCATAAGATTTCTTTACTGCTTCTGCAAATTTATCTGCTCCTACTGTTATTTCTAATTTAACAACGTTTTTCTCTAGTTTCTCCATTTTAACGTTCATTGTTCTTCCTCCTAATATTACCATTTCTATACTTTTAAAATTATAACATAAATTTTGTAAAGTAAATAGTGTATTTATTACTAATATTCCTATTTATCCCAGCACTAAAATACTAGATGATAAATCTGTATATTACCTTATAAATTATACAATAACATACTAACTATTTACAACACTTTTTAAATTTATATACTTTTTAACAAAAACACTGCGACATATTCACTAGTACAGTTGATTTTCATTCACTACTAAGCAAATTACTTCATTAGTTTACTTCATTAAATTATTTAATTTGAAACTATTTTTCCTTGGGAATTAACTTCAATTATTCTTCCGTCAACATCAATAGAAACCCTCTCATTTTTTGTTTCACCAAAAGTAAAAGAATTTCCTTTTATATTGTAATATCCATTATGAGTGTTGTCATCAAGATTAACTATCCAAAGATATCTAGTTCCACCTTCATTAATCCAAGGCAGCTGACTGCTATATGCGACATGCGAATCATCTATAAATGCTGCCCCCTCAACCCACTTATAATCTGGAGTATACTGAAGTACTGACTCCTTAGTATAAACATCATTGGTTGTGGATGTGTATTGCTGGTTAGTTATGTTCTTTACTTGCTGTGAAGAATCTACTATATAAATGTCCTGTGTGCTTCCATCTATTATTAATCCCTTTTCTAATGAAGGTGAAATAATTCCTTCAACGGCTTCCGGACATTGAATATTAGAAATAACCTTTTTATTATTGTCATCTTTGATCTCAACTAATACAGTTTTGCCTGAGGTTAATTTTGCTTCAAAGGTAACGTTTAAGTTTTCTTCATTTTCGTGAACATCATTTTCAATAGCTGTCGATTGATCAATTTCTTCCTTTTCGGCTTTATCTATTATATTCCCCTTGCTGTTCTTAGCAACGAAATTCTTAACAATACTTTTACCCTTATCAAATGAAATTACAGTCCCACCTATTACTAATATTACACCAACTGCTAATACAATACGTCTTATCTTTCTTTGTTTTAACTCTTTTCTGTAATTTTTACTAAACATGCTTGGTTTTCTACTCACAGCTTATACCTCCATAGTTTATATTATACCTTTGCTATAGTATGTAATAACCTGATTTTATAAATTTTTAAATTTATACTTAAAATCACATAGTCCTAGCAATATTATAACTCAACTTACTTCAAATTAACATTTTTTCTTGAAATTTATTAGAATATTAATGATTCGCTTTTTAAATATTCTTAATTTTACAACTTGATATTTATTTTTAAAAAAGTGTTGTGTTCTATCTGTTATAGTAGTACAATTATAACAGATAGAAAGTTCAGATATCCCAATTTGCAACGTTTCTTATCATTGCATGTTACAAATATATAACAGTTTTGTAAGACTGTTATAAAAAGTTTAAGTTTTTAAAAATTTGTTAATTCAATGATAACATCTTATATTTAGTTATTAAGGAGGATTTTTGTATGTTTACTCAATGGAACGGATTTAAAGGTAAAACATGGAAGAATGAAATCAACGTAAGAGACTTCATTCAAAACAACTATACTGCATATGAAGGTGATGCTTCATTCCTTGCAGGAGCTACAGAAGCTACTACAAAATTATGGGAAGAAGTTAGCGAGTTATTTAAGAAAGAAAGAGCAAATGGCGGAGTATTAGATGTTGATACAGAAACTATTTCTGCTATAGACGCATACAACCCTGGATACATAGATAAAGCATTAGAAAAAATCGTAGGAGTTCAAACTGACGCACCTCTAAAAAGAGCTGTTATAGCTCAAGGTGGTATCAGAATGGCTGAAAATGCTGCTAAAGCATATGGATATGAAGTTTCAGCTAAAACTTCTGAAATTTTTACAAAATATAGAAAAACTCACAACCAAGGAGTTTTCGATGTTTACACTGAGGAAATGAGATTGGCTAGAAAATCTGGTATAGTTACTGGTCTTCCTGATGCATATGGAAGAGGAAGAATTATAGGTGACTACAGAAGAGTTGCACTTTATGGTGTTGACAGATTAATCGAAGATAAATTAGCTCAAAAGAAGAGCTTAGAAGTTTCTACTATAGATGAAGATGTTATTAGATTAAGAGAAGAGATTTCTGATCAAATCGTTGCTCTTAAAGAATTAAAGACAATGGCTGCAAGCTATGGCCTTGATATATCTGCTCCAGCTGCAAATGCTCAAGAAGCAGTTCAATGGTTATACTTCGGATTCTTAGCAGCTATAAAGCAACAAAACGGAGCTGCAATGTCTCTTGGAAGAACTTCAACATTCCTTGATATATACATTCAAAGAGATTTAGAAAACGGGACTATAACAGAAGAAGAAGCTCAAGAAATAATGGACCACTTCGTAATGAAGTTAAGATTAGTTAAGTTCCTAAGAACTCCTGAGTATGATCAATTATTCTCTGGAGATCCAACTTGGGTTACTGAGTCAATCGGTGGAATGGGATTAAATGGACAAACATTAGTTACTAAGAACTCATTCAGAGTACTTAACACTCTTTACACATTAGGACCATCACCTGAGCCAAACTTAACAGTTCTTTGGTCAACTAGATTACCTGAAGGCTTCAAAAACTTCTGCTCTAAGGTTTCTATAGATACAAGTTCAGTACAATACGAGAACGATGATTTAATGGCACCATACTGGGGAGATGATTATGCAATAGCTTGCTGTGTATCTGCTATGAGAGTTGGTAAGCAAATGCAATTCTTCGGAGCAAGAGTTAACCTTGCTAAAACTTTACTTTACACTATAAACGGTGGAAGAGATGAAAAATCTGGTGTTCAGGTTGCTCCAAAAATGGAAGGAATAACTTCTGAATACTTAAACTATGATGAAGTAATGGAGAAGTTTGATGTTATGACTGATTGGTTAGCTAACCTTTACGTTAATACCCTAAACTGTATCCACTACATGCACGATAAATACTCTTATGAAAGCTTACAAATGGCTTTACATGACAGAGATGTATTTAGAACAATGGCTTGTGGTATAGCAGGACTTTCAGTATGCGCAGACTCTTTATCAGCTATAAAATATGCTAAAGTTAAACCAATAAGAAACGAAGAAGGAATCGCTGTTGACTTCGAAGTTGAAGGTGACTTCCCTAAATTCGGAAACGACGATGATAGAGTTGATGATATAGCTAAATTCTTAGTTGAAAACATGATGGATAAAATCAGACGTAACAAAACTTATAGAAATGCATACCACACTCAATCAGTTCTAACTATAACATCTAACGTAGTTTACGGTAAGAAAACAGGTACAACTCCATGTGGAAGAAAAGCTGGAGAGCCTTTCGCACCAGGAGCTAACCCAATGCACGGAAGAGATTCAAGCGGATCATTAGCATCATTAAACTCTGTTGCTAAACTTCCATACGAGCATTCTCAAGACGGTATTTCTAATACATTCTCAATCATACCAGATGCATTAGGAAAAACTCCTGAAGATAGAATCACTAACTTAAGTGCTATGATGGATGGATACTTCGGACAAAACGCTCACCACTTAAACGTAAATGTTTTTGATAGAGCAACTCTATTAGATGCTATGGATCATCCAGAACAGTATCCACAATTAACAATCAGAGTTTCTGGATATGCTGTTAACTTCATTAAGTTAACAAGAGAGCAGCAGCTTGACGTTATAAACAGAACATTCCACGCATCAATGTAAGTAAGCCTTGAAACCTTTGATTGGGCTAAGGCATACTTAAGTTCTATGAGCACTCCTTCGAAGAAATGTGAGCAGGAGTTTCATAAATCTGCCTTTTAAATTTAAATATATATTTTCTTTAAGAGAAATACTCCTTAGTGGGTATTTCTCTTAATTATAAATAAGCATATTTTCACCATGTAAAAGCTACCTTTCTATAAACTCAATCAAATATAATCTCTTATTATAATAGAGAATTCAAATTACTTTTAAAGAGAAATATATATTATGATATTTTTGTTTAAAGTTAATTTAAATAATAAACTAATTGGAGGCTATAATGGAAACTGGTAAAATTCACTCAATCGAAAGCATGGGTCTTGTTGACGGCCCTGGAATAAGAACTGTTATTTTCTTTCAAGGATGTAAACTAAGATGTTTATATTGTCACAATCCTGATACCTGGCATTTAAAAGATGGTAATGAAGTTACCACTGAAGATTTAATAAAAAAGATACTACGCTTCAGACCTTACTTCGAACGTTCTGGTGGTGGTGTTACCTTCTCTGGTGGTGACCCCTTAATGCAACCAGCATTTCTTCTAGAACTTTTAAAGAAGTGTAAAGAACATGGTATTCATACCACAATCGATACTTCCGGCTACGGAAATCCTGACACTTATGATGAAATTCTAAAATATACAGATTTAGTTTTATTAGATATCAAGCATATTAACTCTGCTGGATACAAAGAGCTAACTGGTTGTACTTCAGAAGGTATTAATTCATTTTTAGAAGCATTAAGACGTGCAAAGACCAGAGTATGGGTAAGACACGTTGTTGTACCTGGCTATACCGACAACAAAGAAAAAATGGATGAACTAAGTAAAATAATAAATAATGAAATCCCTAATGTGGATAAAATCGAATTGCTACCTTATCACCTACTTGGTGTTAATAAATACGAAAAATTAGGCTTAGATTATGCTCTTAATAGTGTTCCTCATATGGATAAAGAGAGCTGTATGGAATTACAAAAGTATTTAATATCTAAAACTTCATTAAATACTGTGGATAAAAATATATAACTCAACTTTCATTACATTTTTTTCCACATTATCCCCAACTTTATCCACAATTTGGAATTTTTTTAGAGTTTCAAGCATATACTTTAGATTCCTGACTTTTATGAAATCTATAAACCAACTTATTATATAGACTAATTATATGCAATAAAAACGAGCTATTAATAAAACAGCTCGTTTTTATTGCATACTCATATTTAATAACTTTTTAATATACTATTAATAACCATTAATCCCCCTTTTAACTTAAATTTACTATGTTATAATACACCTATAACCTCACTGAAAGGAGGATATTATGAAAAATAATCCTAATGCAAAAATAATTCAATCTCTTCTAATTATAAATTTAGTTCTTATTGCAGTATTCCTATTTTCAAAACTGAATTTTGTAATAGAACCTTTATTAACTATACTTAACGCCATGTTTTTACCATTAGTTTTAGCTGTTTTCCTATACTACTTAGTAAGACCTTTGAAGCGTTTTTTTCAAAATCAAAATTTTTCAAGTGGAATTTCAACAGCCATATCAATGCTTTTAGTAATCCTCTTAATTGTTTCTATTACATTTTACGCTTCTTCAATAATAAGAACTCAGGGACAAGGATTGATTTCTGCAATAGTTGACTCTTTAGATAATCTGACTCAAAAATATGCATATATATTTCCTCAACTTGGAGAAATGTTTAATATTCCTGATTTAGTTCAGAGTATAATTGAATATCTTTCGAATTCTTTTGTATCCATATCAAAGAATATTTTTGGTGTTGCAAGTTCCATCAGCAACTTCGTAGCTCAATTAATTTTAATTCCTATTATAATGTTCTACATATTAAAGGATGATAAAAAACTTTTTGGAACATTTACTTCTCTTCTACCTAGCAAAGCTAAATCAACAACGCTAAAAATACTACATGAAATTGATACAGTATTAAAACAATATATTACATCCCAAATAATGGTTGCCTCTGTAATCGGAGTCTTAATGTTTATAGGCTATGTAATAATAGGCATGCCAAATGCACTAGTACTTGCAATGTTCTCTCTTATTACAGCATTCATCCCCTTCCTTGGCGTAATATTAGGTATTCTTCCTGCAATATTAATTGCTTTAGGAATGGGCTTACCTATGCTCGTAAAGGTTATTGTTTTAACCATTGTTGTTCAGCAATTAGAGGGTAATGTAATAACACCGAATATAACAGGAAACCAGTTAAATATGCATCCTCTAACAACAATTTTAGTTGTTACTACCAGCGTTTATTTTGGAGGATTTTTTGCAGCCTTTTTAGCTGTTCCTATATACAATATACTTAAAATAATAGTAAAAAATATTCATGAGCACTTTATGCTTAGAAGTAAAATAGACCTTGAAACAAAATAAATAATAAAAGTATCAAAACTATAAATTGTAGCTTTGATACTTTTATTAATTTATTCATCAGTTTACTATTTTTAAATTTTACTTTTAACCTTACTACTAATAAGTTAAATTTTACTTTTAATAAATACAATATTCTCTATCTAAAGCTTTAAATATAACTTCAAAACATGTACCCTTAGGTATATTATTTTTAACCCTTATTACTCCTCCATGCTTATCTATAATATTTCTAGCAATAGCAAGTCCAAGTCTACTCCCTGCAATCTCTCTATTTCTTGACTCCTCCACTCTAAATAAAGGATGAAAAATACTTTATTTCATTTCATCTGGAATTCCCATTCCTGTATCTGAAATCTTTAAAATAACCTGTTCCTTCTTCTTCAATATTTCAATTTCAACTCTTTCATTTTTATTACTGTATTTTATAGCATTTTCAACTAAGTTATACACAGCCTGCTGTAATAAACCATCATTTCCATTTATAGCAGTATCATCTCCAACTAATGATATAGCAATTTTATTCTTTATTTCCAAATCTTCTAATTCATAAATTACCTCTTCTACAACCTCTCTAAGATTAACACTCTCAGACATATCAACAATCTGCTCATTTGTAAAATCAAGTAAATCCTTAACTATTTCAACTAATCTTGATGTACTATCTTCAATTATAGCTAAAAACTCTTCATACTCTTTCATAGAACGATCTTTCATTTTAAAAACATCTATTTTCGTCTGCATAACACTCAATGGAGTACGAAGTTCATGAGCTGCATTTGCAGAAAAAATTTTTTGAAGTATATATGAATCATGAAGCTTTGAAGTCATAGTATTAAATGTCTTTGTAAGCTGATCTACTTCATCTCCTGTATTTTGAACCTGAAGATTAACTTTTAAATTATTAACATTAATTTTATTCATCTCTTCATTCAACTTTTCAAGAGGCTTTAATGTTTTGCTTGAATAATAGTAAGTCATATAGGAACCACCAACTATCAATACAATTATTGCTACAGAAACAAGTAATAATTTCATTGTACGAGCTGACTTTGTTGCTGCATCAATTCTACTACCAGCATCTTCAACAACATATACATCAGCATTGTCCAGATAGTAGTCAAGGGTACTTTTTATCTCTCGCATTGTACGCTTTACTTCATCTAAGCTCTTTGCATTTCCAACCATTTGTGGAATCCCTATATCGTCCATCATATTATTCTGCTCTAAGCTTGTATATGGAACATATGGCACCATCATGATTCATTCCTTGAAGTCCATCTTCATTACGCTCTAGAATACCGATTATTTCATATCTTGCATCACCAATTTTAATCTTCCTACCTAAAGCATCATCCCCACTGGAAAAGTACTTTTCTACAATATCATTACCTACAACAGCCACATTAGTGCCATCCTCTAAGTCCTCAATGGAAAAATCCGACCCTAATGAAAATTTCAAGTTTGAAACCTCAGCATATCCTTCTGTAACTGCTATAATAGGTAAGTATTCTTTTGTTTTGCCAATTCCAACTTCTTTAGTTGATTCAACCCTTAAATATATATTACTTAAAGCTGTGCTTTCTTCTTTAACTTGCTCCAAATTTTCTTCTGTAAGCTTTTCAAGCTTTGTAAAATCAAAATCCACCCCCATTGCACCATAGTTTAGATTCACGTAGATTGTATCTGCAGATAATCCTGAAAATTGAGTAGCTGCCTCTTTTTCAGCTCCTTGACCTATGGCTATAACAAGAACGATTGTCATAGTACCAAAAATAATTCCGAGGGATGTTAAAATAACCTTGAATTTGTTTTACAGCATATTTATCCATACCATACGAAATAGTTCAATACTCCTCATTGTTATCCCTCACTTACCACAACATCTCCAGCTTCAAGACCACTTAATACTTCGCTCACACGTCCATCTGAAAAGCCTGTAGTTATTTCTCGCTCCTCTATTTTGCCATCAGCATTTTTCACTTTTACCATCTGCTTGTTATCCTTCAAAGTAATCGCTTTATTAGAAAGTGTTAAAACCTCCTTCTTTTCTTTTGATATAATAGTTGCCGACGCTCCCATACCCTCTAATAATTCTGCTTCATTTTCATCAACTAAAACAGTAACTTCAACTTGTTTATTTTCATTTTGCACATAAGAACGGGATTCTACCTTTCCAGTAAAGGTATCCTCTTGATATGCATCTACATAAAAGCTTACTTGCTGTCCCTCTGAAACCTCAATAACACCAACTGGATCTATAAATAAAGTTAGATTCTGCTTTGACATATCTCCTATCTCTACCACTGGTTTAGCTGCATCAATTGTCTCTCCTAAAGCATATGGCGTACTTAAAACTACCCCATCAATCTTTGCTTCAATTTTGGGAGAAGCTATTAATTCATTAATTTCTTCTAGCTCTTTATTTATCTTATCGAAACTGCTTTGTGCACTTTCTAAAGCTCCTTGAAGACTTTTGGACTGAGCTTCATTTTGTCTTTTCAGTAGGTTTACATCTTCATTTTCTCTCTCTATCTCTCTGTTTCTATCTGAATTCAACGTTGATAGAGATGAATTCCCTGTAGCAAGCTCTTCATTTGCACTATTCAGCTCTCCTTCTTTTACAGTCAGCTCATTTTTTATTTCAGCTATCCTTGCAGAATTAGCTTCATTTGCTGATTCAGCCTCTAACTTCTTCTTCTCATCTTGTAGAGCCGTTATCTGACCTTGTATTGATGATATCCTTTTATTGATTGAGTATATTCTAGTGTTTATCTCACTTAATTTACTGTTATATGCAGCCTCACCATCTTTTTTAATATCATTAACTTTTTTATTACCCTCTGATTCAAAAAATTCTTTATCACTCTTTGCTTTACTTAAAGCATTTTGAGCTTCCTTAAATCTATCATTTATTTCAGACTTCTTCTTCTCTAAGTCTTCCATGGATAACTCAGCTAAAACATCTCCCCTTTTCACTGAATCCCCAACTTTGACATTATACTTTCCAAGAATAGCTCCATCCTTGAAAGTATGTGCTTCTCTTTTCAATTTAACTACGCCTTTAGCATCAATTCCAACTACTATATCTCCCATAGTTGCAACATATTCTCTTTCCCTCAAAACTTCATTTTCACCAGAAGCGTCTTTTTTCATAAAAGAGAACCATGACACTGCTATCACTGTTACAACTGCTATAGTTATCAAAAAAAGTCTCTTTTTCTCTCCAACTTTAATCATAAGCCAATCCACTCTCCTCCAAAAACAAAAATGTTGTTGGTAAAATTCTCATGATTTCACCAACAACATCATCATATAATATAATATATAAAATTCATGTAAAGAAATTCTTTATTCTAACATTAAATTTTGTTTTAATACTGTGGAGTATAAAATTATTTTTTAACAAATTAGTTTCTTCTCAAGTTAAAAGGTATAAGTAACTCATACGTTTTTATAACCTTTATTATTTTTAAGAAAGTAGATCTTTTAATTTATTCAACTCTAATTGTGTGAAAATGCTTCCTTCAAAAGAATATATGCACATAAGATGTGAATAATTTAATCCCCCATGACTTTCCTCTTCTCCTAAGCATTTTATAAGTTCTTTCAAGATTATTGGCTCATATTTCAGTCTTTCAAGTACACATTTACAAATTATCTCCATATTATCACTATACTTTGAATATCTTGGATTGTACTCCTTAAAAAGCTTATTTGCCTCACTATCAAAGAAATCTATTGTCGGTCTAAGTACAGGTTCATAAATCAATGTCCAATATCTTCTAAGATTCTCATCTTCAACTATTTGAGCACAATTGTTAAATAATTTATCAGCATATCTATTCAAATCAGCTTTTTCTGCCATTTCAATTTCTCTACCTACTTTAAACATATGAACAGAAGCATTATATATTTGTTCTGGATTCAAACTATATATAATCTTTTTTAAGTAAATCAATTTATTCTCTAATTGAAAACTCAGCTCGTTTGATATTTTTTCCCACAAGAAATTATGATATTCACTTGCTTCAATGTCTGTAAACGCTGCCCATATTAATATAGCTATCATCCTAGAATCAATGCTAGGGAAATATTGATCTAACATACTGTTATTTTTATCTTGAGCCTTATGCAAAGGCTCTAAAGAAAAATCAAGATTTCCCGGTGTAGCATTATTAGGAAGTTTGTCTATAAAATAATACGCCGTTTGTAATTGCTCTATCTGCTCTGACAATGCCTTCTTCAAGTTATTTATCTGTCTATGCATAAAAAAATTTGTAAGACTTGGATATACAAACAACTCTTTAATATCTTGAATTGACATTCCAATCTTTCTTAAATTATTTATAATCTGCAGCTTATTTAAATCCTCTTCTGAAAAATCATAGTAGCCATTTTCATCATTTTTATCTGGATTAATCAAGCCTTCTTTTATATAAAAATAAACTGCCTTCTTACTCAGATTCGTAACTTCTAATATCTTTTGTATTCTCATGCTTTCCCCCTAAAGTTAACAAAAAAACAATTTAGTTTCTATAATTAATACTTTAACTATTTAAAACTCTATAAATAGTATACCCTAAGGGAACAGTTCTGTGTAGATATTTTAACAATATTATTTAATTATTTTTAAATTTTAAGTATATATTGTATATTTTTTAAATAATTTCTGACATTTTTTTCATCGTATTGCTTCTCATTTCAAGGTGTTGACTTTCCTCTTAGAGCATCTGATAGAATGTTTGTAGATTAACAAACAAGGAGGTTCAATATGAGCAAGAAAAAAATATTATGCTTACTTTTAAGTTCATTAATGCTAGTTACTACTACAGCATGCAGCAGTAATGACAAAAATGAAGGTGCTAAAGGTGAAAACAAATATACTCCGGGTGTTTATACAATTAACACAAATGGTATGAAAGGTGAAATGGTTGTTGATGTAACCTTTGATGAAACATCAATCACTGATGTAAAGGTTGTTAACCATAAAGAAACTTATGGTATAGGTTACGGACTTGATACAACTCCAATCGAAACAATACCTGGTAAAATCGTTGAAACTCAAAGTTTAGATGTTGATACAGTTACTGGTGCAACATTAACTTCAAAATTTTTAATAGGCGCTGTTAAACAAGCTGTAACTGAAGCTGGTGGAGCTCCTGAAAATTTAGCAGATATAGAAGACGCTAAAGGAGAAGATCAAACTTACGATGTAGATGTTGTTGTCGTTGGTGGTGGAGTTGCTGGTTTATCTGCTGCAATTGAAGCTGCTGAAGGCGGAGCTGACGTATTAGTTTTAGAAAAACAAGGAATCGTTGGTGGAGCAACTACAAGATCTGGTGGTAAGCTTATGGCTAACGGAACTGAGTTCCAAAAATCTGAAGGAATTGAAGATTCTAATGATCAAATGTTCTCATACCTAAAAGAAGTAGGTGGAGACTTAATAGATGATGAAAAATTAAGCAAATTTGTTGATAACTCACTTGATACCTTCAACTGGATGACTGAAATGGGTGTTGAAGTTCAAGATGTTGAACCAATCCATTCATCTCTAAAACCATGGAGAGTACATAATACAAAAGGTGGCGGCGGTATGACCGATGGTCACGGCGGTCAAATCATCGTTCCAATGATGAATAAATACAAAGAAGTAGATGGAGATATCATCTACAACGTAACTGCAAACGAATTATTAACTAATGATAATAAAGAAGTAGTTGGAGTAAAAGCTACTGCTAAAGATGGAAGCACTGTAACTGTAAATGCTAAAACAGTTATTCTTGCAACTGGTGGATACGCTTCTAATAAAGAAATGATGGCTAGATATGCTGACTTTACAGAGGGATATTCAACTCAAGTTCCTGCTGGAAACGTTGGTGATGGAATAACTATGGCTGAAGCTGTTGGAGCTCAAATCTTCGATAGCCCTAGTGCTCAAACTGTTTATGTAAGCTACACTTCTGGAGTAGGTATAAATGAAGAGGCAGGTCTTATCGTTTCTGAAGACGGAAAAAGATTTGTTAATGAATACACTTACCAATACCATGTTGGAGATAAAATGACTAAAGAGAACAGTTCTTTAGGTTACTACATTGCAACAGCAAATGATCCAACTCCAACAGTACAATATGCAATGACTTTAGAAGACACTCCAAGTGCTGCTTCAATAGAAGAACTGGCTGAATTAATTGACTTAGATCCAGCAACATTAAAAGCAACTGTTGATAGATACAATGAACTTTGCGCAAAAGGCGTAGATGAAGATTTCGGTAAGCCAAGCGACAAGATGTATCCTATAGAAGGTGAAAAGTACTATGCAATTAAACTTAACCCTGCTGTAACAGTTACTTTCGGTGGTATTGTAACAGACCTAGAGTCAAGAGTTTTAGATGCTAACAATAATCCAATAAAAGGATTATACGCTGCTGGTGAAACAGCCTTCGAAGGATTATTCGGAACTGAATATCCAGGATGTGGACTAGCAATATCAGCGGGTTCATTCTACGGACGTATAGCTGGACAAAACGCTGCAAATGAAAAATAATCTTTTATATTAAAGCTTAAACAACCCCGTTTAAATATATTAATATAATTAATTATTTTATATATTATATCTTATAGATGAGATGAAAGAGTATGGTTTACTGAGCCATACTCTTTTTTACGTACTAATCTATAACTTTTCCATATAAAAAAACAGTAAAATGACTAACGCATTTTACTGTTTTAATATTAAAGATTTTATATTTTATGCTTGACCTTCGCTTCCAAGAACTTCTTTAATTTTGTGGCTAACTAAAGTTTTAATATTCTCTCTACCAACCTTTAAATATGATCTTGGATCAAATACTGCGGGATTATTTGATAGTACATTACGTATACCTGCAGTGAATGCAAGACGTAAATCTGAATCTATATTTATTTTGCATACTGCAGAAGATGCTGCTTGTCTTAGCATTTCCTCTGGTATACCAATTGCATCAGCTAAGTTTCCACCGTATTGTTGTATCTCTTTTACATACTCTTGTGATACAGATGAAGCACCGTGTAATACTATTGGGAATCCTGGTATTCTTCTTTCAATTTCTTCTAAGATATCAAATCTTAATTGTGGCTTTTGACCTGGTTTGAATTTGAAAGCACCATGGCTAGTTCCTATAGCTATTGCTAAAGAATCAACTCCTGTACGTTTTACAAACTCTTCAACCTCAGCTGGATTCGTGTATGATGCATCTTCAGCAGATACGTTTACGTCATCCTCGATTCCTGCTAATTTTCCAAGTTCTCCTTCAACAACGCAACCATGAGCATGTGCGTAATCTACTACTTGTTTAGTTAAACGTATATTCTCTTCAAATGAATGTTTAGAACCATCTATCATAACAGATGTAAATCCACTATCTATGCAAGCTTTACAAATCTCAAAGTCTTCGCCGTGGTCTAAGTGTAAAGCAATAGGAATATCTCCAGCCTCAATTACAGCTGCCTCAACTAACTTCTTTAAATATGTCGGATTAGCGTATTTTCTAGCTCCTGCTGAAACTTGTAAAATAAGAGGTGATTTTAATTCTGCTGCTGCTCCAACAATACCTTGAATTATTTCCATGTTATTAACGTTGAAAGCACCAACAGCATAGCCTCCCTCGTAAGCTTTTTTGAACATTTCTGTTGTAGTTACTAATGCCATATTCAATTCATTCCTTTCTTTTCTCTACTTATGTAGTTTAATATACCTAGCTAAGTTAAGTATACCATTTTTTTGGTGAATTTAATACTGTTTAATAAACTAACTTCACCCTGCTATATAATCTTTAATGTTCTACACTAATTATAATATAATCTTTAATATTCTACACTAATAATAATATAATATAATCTAAAAGTTAAATATATACAACCTTTTTTTATTTAAAAGATTAAATTATTTAAATTAAACTCATTGCAACATATAAAAATAAACAATAAAATTATGAGTTACTTTTCTTCACTAATTTATAGCTAATTCAATCTCGTTACACCCGCGTTGCACACTTTTAATAAAAATACCAATAGCTCATTTCTCCGAACCATTGGTATTTTTTCATTTATGGCACACCCAAAGGGACTCGAACCCCCGACGCCTGGATTCGAAGTCCAGCACTCTATCCAGCTGAGCTATGGGTGCATATTGTAACACTATTATTTTATCACCAAAATAAGTTTGTTACAATAAAGGATTTTAGTGTATATACGGCATAATAGTACATATACCCCCACCCATACTATTATGCCGTATATGTCTGCAAAATATCTATCGAGCTGCTATAATTATAGGTTCTTCTTCACCAGCTAACTTCATTTCATATTTAAGTCTTTCTGCTAATTCTGCTCTTACTTCTTTATAACCTGTATCCTTTACTAGATTATTAAGTTCATATGGATCTTTTTCCAAGTCATATAAAAAATCCTCTTCATATATTGTGCTATCAGCATATTCATATCCATTTTTATCTGGTGCAAAGACACTATAAAGATATTTATCCGTACGTATACACCTTCCTACTCTGCTTTCACTTATTTGGGCAAAGATCTGATTCTTCCTATTACTTATATCTCCAAAGGCTACATCATAAAGATTTTCACCTACCATTTTTTCTCCAACATTTACTCCAGCCATTGCTAAAAATGTCTTTGGTAGACTCGCTGTGCTTACTAACTCCTTTACGCGCTTACCTCCCCTATACCCAGGTCCCGCAATAACTAGCGGTACATGTAAACAGCCTGAATGACATGAGCGCTTATAATCATCTGCTCCATTCAAATTTTTATCCTTATTTCTAGTTTTAAAATGAGAGCCATGATCAGAAGAATATACAATTATAGTATTTTCATATACCCCTTTTTCCTTTAATTTTGCAATAATTCGTCCCAAATTATCATCTAAACTCTTACAACATCCTAAATAATCCGGATATTCATTTTCAGCATTTCCTTTCAATGCCGCTAAATCACCTGGAAGTTTAAAATCTTTAAAGGTTTCTTTTGAACCTTCCGGTCCCTCATATCTATTTCTATCATTCTGATGATGAGGCTCTATATGCGAAATAGTCATGAAGAATGGTTTATCGCCCTTTTGCTGTTCTATATATTCTAAAGCAAAATCAGTAATACAATCTACACGATATCCTTTAAATTCGCATTTATTCATATTCTCATCAAATACATAACCATCATACCCATGAGAAGTAAACTCTAATATATCTGAAGCTCTCCAAAATCCCTTGTATCCTCCTCTTCTCTCAGGTGGAATTGCAGTTACAGTATAATCAATAACCTCTCCATTCTCAAGAGTCTCACTTGCTAAATGCCATTTACCAACATAACCTGCATCATATCCTGCTTCATAAAGATAATCAGCTAAAGTTTTAACCTTCAATGGAAGTGCTATATCATTTTTATAACAACCTATTTGAGTAGGATATTTTCCTGTTTGAAACATAGCTCTGCATGGTCCACAAACTGGTTGAGCTGTATATGCCTCATCAAAAACTACTCCTTCTTCTGCTAATTTGTCTAAATTCGGTGTAATATCTAACTCCTGTCCATAGCATCCAATAGTATCCCATCTCTGCTGATCAGAAAAGTAAAATATGATATTTGGTTTATTCATTTTTCTTCCCCCTACTTGAACCCTTATAAATAATTATCTATTACAATTATATCACACTGTTTTATAATTATAGAAATATTTGTGCATTTAACAATATATATAAACTTTTTCATTATAAACATAAAAAAACAAGTAGTTAATCAAACTACTTGTTTATTGGAGCGGGTGAAGGGAATCGAACCCTCGTAACTAGCTTGGAAGGCTAGCACTCTACCATTGAGTTACACCCGCATATTATTAAAATTTAGTGGTCGGGGTGACAGGGATTGAACCTGCGACCTCATGGTCCCAAACCACGCGCGCTCCCATCTGCGCCACACCCCGGCATATATGGTGCGTCTTAAGAGATTCGAACTCCTGGCCCACGCCTTAGAAGGGCGTTGCTCTATCCAGCTGAGCTAAAGACGCTTATTTGGAGCGGGTGAAGGGAATCGAACCCTCGTAACTAGCTTGGAAGGCTAGCACTCTACCATTGAGTTACACCCGCATATTGGAGCGGAAGACGAGATTCGAACTCGCGACGTTCACCTTGGCAAGGTGACGCTCTACCACTGAGCCACTCCCGCATATTTTACTTTTTAGAATGATTGGTGCAGATGAAGGGAGTCGAACCCCCACGCCTAAGGCGCTAGATCCTAAGTCTAGTGCGTCTGCCAATTCCGCCACATCTGCATGTTCATTCTGGTGGCTCGCCGGGGGATCGAACCCCGGACACCATGATTAAAAGTCATGTGCTCTACCGACTGAGCTAGCGAACCACATTTTGGCTGGGATAGCAGGATTTGAACCTACGAATGCCAGAGTCAAAGTCTGGTGCCTTACCGCTTGGCGATATCCCAATAATTAAATGGGGTGAATGATGGGACTCGAACCCACGACAACCAGAACCACAATCTGGCGCTCTACCAACTGAACTACATTCACCACATATGGTGCGTCTTAAGAGATTCGAACTCCTGGCCCACGCCTTAGAAGGGCGTTGCTCTATCCAGCTGAGCTAAAGACGCTTATTTGGAGCGGGTGAAGGGAATCGAACCCTCGTAACTAGCTTGGAAGGCTAGCACTCTACCATTGAGTTACACCCGCATATTGGAGCGGAAGACGAGATTCGAACTCGCGACGTTCACCTTGGCAAGGTGACGCTCTACCACTGAGCCACTCCCGCATATTTTACTTTTTAGAATGATTGGTGCAGATGAAGGGAGTCGAACCCCCACGCCTAAGGCGCTAGATCCTAAGTCTAGTGCGTCTGCCAATTCCGCCACATCTGCATGTTCATTCTGGTGGCTCGCCGGGGGATCGAACCCCGGACACCATGATTAAAAGTCATGTGCTCTACCGACTGAGCTAGCGAACCACATTTTGGCTGGGATAGCAGGATTTGAACCTACGAATGCCAGAGTCAAAGTCTGGTGCCTTACCGCTTGGCGATATCCCAATAATTAAATGGGGTGAATGATGGGACTCGAACCCACGACAACCAGAACCACAATCTGGCGCTCTACCAACTGAACTACATTCACCATATATGGTGCGTCTTAAGAGATTCGAACTCCTGGCCCACGCCTTAGAAGGGCGTTGCTCTATCCAGCTGAGCTAAAGACGCTTATTTGGAGCGGGTGAAGGGAATCGAACCCTCGTAACTAGCTTGGAAGGCTAGCACTCTACCATTGAGTTACACCCGCATATTATTAAAATTTAGTGGTCGGGGTGACAGGGATTGAACCTGCGACCTCATGGTCCCAAACCACGCGCGCTCCCATCTGCGCCACACCCCGTTACTGTCTAAACTTCACTGTCTCTTGACTTTCTGACATTTAGTAACCTTAACGACAAAATTTATTATACAGACTTAACCCTAATTAGTCAACACTTTTTTTAAAGTTTTTTTATATTATTATGTCATTTTTTCTTTCACACGCTTCAACCCTTTGATATAACTTGCATTTTCACTACTTATATATCTGCATTACCTACATACTTTGCAATTTTCAATAGTTAAATCTTGTAAAACCCCTAATAAAAGTATCGGAAACACTTCCTATATAGAAAGTGTTTCCTTCATTCAGATTGAATAAATATATCCTATTATATTCAACTTAACTATTCTTATATCAGGAGCTCTAAATTCCCTTAAAGGTATTTTTTTATTTCCACAGTTAATTTTTCTAAAGCTCTACCTCTATGGCTCATAGAGTTTTTAACTTCACTTGAAACATCATTAAAAGTAGCCTTTAATGACGGTACATAAAATAATGGGTCATAACCAAATCCTTCACATGGCTCATAGCTTTCTAAAATAAAGCCTTCTACTTCACCTTGTACTTGAACTTCATTTGCCTCATCAACAATCAATGCCATTGCACATACAAACTTTGCTTTTCTCTCCTCAAACGGAATTCCTTCCATTTCTCTTATTAGCTTTTTATTATTCTCTACGTCATTTCCATGCTCTCCACAATATCTTGCAGAATAGATCCCTGGAGCGCCATCTAAAGCTTCAACTGATAATCCTGAATCGTCAGAAAGAACCATCGCATCTTTACATAAAGCTTTTATAGCTCTAGCTTTAATTAAAGCATTTTCCATAAAGGTTGTTCCATTTTCTTCAACATCAACATCTATTCCAGCTTCTTTTAAAGACAAAACCTTCAGATCAAATTTACTAAGCATTTCCTTTATTTCTGAAATTTTATGTGCGTTATTACTTGCAACTACTAGTTTTCTCATAATTTTATCTCCTTACGTTTATTGTATATTAAATAATTCATCGGCTTCTGGTGGATTTACTTCTACTAAGCTTCCTTCTTCCTTTATCCAGCCGCCTGAATTAATTATATTACCAATTATAGTTCCTTTAATCCCTGCATCTTTAAGTTTCGCTAAAACAACTTGAGGATTATTAGTTGTCATAAGCATACTTCCCGAAGAAATCAATTTTAACGGATCCACATTAAATTCATCACAGACCTTACATGTTATATCACTTAAAGGCATTAGTTCTTTTTCTACAATAAATCCAGTGCCACTTGCACTTACCACTTCCCAAAGTGCACCCAAAACTCCCCCTTCTGTTATATCATGCATGGAAGATACACTACACTTACCACCTATAATACCTTCTTTTACAACACTTATCAAATTTACATATGACTTAGCCTCAGTAATTTCCTCTTCATTCAATACTTTTGAGCACCTATCTTCATAATCGCTCACTAATATAGCCGTTCCTTCTAAGCATAAATCTTTAGTAACAATAATGGAATCTCCAACCGTTGCGCCTGAAGTACTTATAGGTTCATTTTCATTACTTTTTCCTAAAGCTGTACAAGAAACTATTATTTTATTTACCGCCTCTGTAATTTCCGTGTGCCCACCAATTATCTGTGCTCCAACCTTTAAGGCCTCCTGATGTAGCTCTTCCATAATATCATGAAGTTCCTGAAGCTTTATTGCTGGTGGCGCTAAAATAGTAACTAAAAGTCCTAAAGGTTCAACTCCACATGAAGCTATATCATTACAATTAATATTAACTGCTAACTTTCCTATATTTTCAACTGCACCAGTTATAGGATCTGTTGATATCACACATTTACTACTGCCAAAATCAACTACAGCACAATCTTCACCAACGCCATTAGAAATTTTAACCTCTTCCCTCTTTTTCCCCGTATGATTATCTATTATATAGTTTAATTCATCCCAATTAAGTTTCCCTACTCTCATATAAATTCTCCTAACCTAAAAAACTATTTGATTTTAAGCACATTTTCGAACTTTAAATCATATGAATATATAAGATTAATATTCTGGTGGTGTTATTTTTGAAATTTATAGGACCTTTTTTACGAATTAACATATTAAATAATGACAATATAAAAAGTCAATTATTTCATTTATCTAAAGAGTCCTTAAAGCATATAGTTCTTTACTCAGGCTGTGGAATTATATGCAAAAATTCCGATTTAAGGAATAAAGCCTTACCTACTGATGATGATACCACAAATAGTGTGATTTCTCCACTATTATGTGTATACCGAAAAGCTGACGGAAAACTTCTTCAAGAAAAAGATAAACTTATCTGGAATCATAGAAAATTCAAGAAAGAAATAAACATATGCTCCAACGGTTATATGACCCTTGGATTACTTTACTTATCAGAATACTACCGTAACTTTTCTGGCATTGATAAAGATAAATTTAATCTGGCAAAATACTACGTTGACTTAGCAAGTGAACAACTTGAATTCTATGCGATTAACTGCAGGAGTGCTGATGGATTATTTATCGATAAATATGATTCATCTGATCCTCTAGAAAATGATTATAATTTGACTGATAAAGATATTAAATTCAAATTTTCAACTCAAGCTCTGCTTATGGCTGCCTACTATAAATGTTACACTTTATCAGATAAGAAAAGAGATGATTTCAAAGATTTCTCTTTAGATATTTTGAATTTATTCTCCAAACTAAAAAGAGAAATTCGAAATACTTCTCAAGATGAACTCGTTAAAATCTGTCTAGCTTTTAATATTTTTTATGAGGCATCACAACTTGATGAAGCAAGAGAAATACTTGTGGAATTCACTGATTTAATGTTAGAAAACATAAAACATATGCCTCCATCAGTTATCCGCGATAATGTTGATATGTCTTGTTTAAGTTATATAGCTGCTCATCTAGCATTCAAAAATACTGGTGTTGAAAAATTTACTGACGATGCACAATATATTTTTGAAGGTCTAGAGCGATTATATGACAATGAGCGTGGTGTATTTATTAAAGATTTATCTGAAAAAGAAAACAAGTTTACTTCTGATGAAATTCTTCTTTACTTATATTCCTTTATGATTCAAAGGGCAACCTTAGAAGGAAATGAGCAAAATGAACTTTCCTCAAAAATTCACAACATCTATAAAAATCAAGTTGTTAATTCAGGTATTATTCTTAGGTGGCCTGAAGCACCTCCTCTTGATGATGTAGAAAGATATAAAAACTTTTCAAATAAATCCGAAGACCTTTTAGATGACAGCTACTTTAGAATGGCTAATTGTCTTGGAACTGATTCAAATAATCTTGCACCTATTTTTGTAAAAAGCGTTTCTCTTAATAGAAAAAAAGAAAGCTATAAACAATATAAGAGTACATTTGACTCCTGCAAAAATATGTTTAACTTTTTCACAATAATATACTTAAATTCTACTTTAGATTTCTAATTTGTTTATAAATTTAAAAGAGTACGATCCTCATCGTACTCTTTTAATCATTTCTAAATCAATATTTCCTCTTTTATTAACATAAAATCCAGAAAACTCATTTTTATAACATATTACATTATTTACTTCATACAAAGGAATTTGTGATAACTTTTCAGATAATATTTGCTCACACTCTTCAAATACTGTATTTCTTTCATCTTCATCCATGATATATAAAGTTTTATGAACTTTATCTTTACACTCTTCGTTTCCCTGCGCAGCAGCTAATTGATTCAAATACTCAAATTCTCCCTCGTATTTATATTGAAAGCTGCTAATACATATGTCATATTCGCCAGCTTCAATAACATTTTTAATTTCTTCACTTGAGTATGCCATTGGTTCAAACTCCATCCCCGTTGCCTTTGAAAGTTCTTCACACAATTCCTTTGCCACTCTTCTTTGAAGACTTTTGTCCTCATAGATAACTATAATTTTTGAATTTCTTTCCTTATTTAAGTCTTTAAAATATTTTTTTGCATTGCCTTCAAATTGCGGTTTGAAAACTTCTAGCGTTTTGCCTTCAGCCTCCACAGAAGAATATACTGTGTTTAATAAACTTTCAGAAATACTTTCAGAACACACTTCTCGATTCAAACTATCTTTAACAGCTATTCTAAATTTAATATCCCCTGAAATCCTTTCTTCACTATCATTAAAGCTTAGAAATAGTGATTCATTGCCTGCAAAGCTTTTAATCATATTTTGTTTTTTTAATCTATACACCTCATTAACAGGCACATCCATCATTACATCAACTTTATTGCCAGTTTTATTCTCTGTATCCTCAAATATTGCAAGGGCATTTTCAGCACTATCAATAAAAGAAATTCTAATTTCCTCGTCCGTAATATTCTTAGAATTATAATATCTTTCATTTTTCGAAAGAATTACTTCATCACCCAAAACACTTTTTATAATAAATGGTCCTGTATATCGAATTTCATTATATCTATTCTTATAATTATTTAGCTTCTCATAATCCCTTAAAACATAAATCGGATGAGATAAAATTTCAAGAAAATAAGGGCATGGATTATTCAATCTTATGGTTAACATATCATCTTTAGAAATAATAGCAACCTGTGAAAAATCTATTCTTCCTTCTCGATAATCCTTAACACCATATATAAAATCTAAATCACTTCTATATATATTGCTTTCATCATCTAAAAAACTTTTAAAGAAATCCACGAAATCCTTAGAAGTTATTTTTGATCCTGTACTATAATAAATGTTATCTCTCAGCTTAAAGTTATACTCCAATCCATCCTCTGATACTTGAAATTCTTCCGCTAGGGCACCAACTATTTTTCCATTTTCATCTTCTTTGACTAGTCCTTGAAATAAATTTATTAACAAATCCTTTTCTCTAACATAATTGGTCGCAGTCAGCTTTAGGTTTTCCGGATTAGCTGCCATATTATAATTTATATATTGATCATATGGATTTTTATTATCCACTACTGATATATCTCTTTCAATAGATATCCCTAAAAAAATAATCATGACTATCATTGTAAACGCTAATATTTTTTTCATATCCATCTCCTCCCTTTTAGAAATTATTACCTATTTATTAAATTAATAAACATATCATATTTTTTATTATATCTTTTACTACTTTTTAATACATATGATATAATATTATTTAACGAGAATTTTTTTTGGAGGTTGAACTATGTTTTACTTGGACATTATTTTAAAATCTCTTGGTATTCTTTCACTAATAGCATTCATGATAATTTTCATCTGGGGATTTGTTGTATTTAACGGCATCTACAGCCAAATGAGATACACAAATTACTTACTTGAAAAAATATCTCATATTCTTAACATACAAGAAAGAAATCGAAGATATAATGATAAATTAACTTCTACAGAAGGCAGTAATTCAAATTCAGATGCTAACATAGATGAATGTGATATCGCAGAAACTTTTGATGATGAAAAATAAAATAAGCTGATGAAAAGAAAGTAATAATCTTTTCATCAGCTTATTTTTATATCATGTTCTTAAAATCTTCTTCTGATAAAATTTTAATTCCAAGCTCAACGGCTTTAGTATATTTAGATCCTGCATCCTCACCAACAATTACATAGTCAGTCTTCTTGCTGACAGAACCCGACACCTTGGCTCCCAGATCTTCCAGCTTATCCTTTATCTCTGTTCTTGAAAAATCCTGCAGACTTCCTGTTACAACTACAGTTTTCCCTGCAAATGCATTATCTACAACTTCTTTTACTTCAGTTTCTCTAGGCTTAACCCCTAACTGAAGAAGTTCATTTATTGTTTCCTTCGATTTTTCCAAAGAAAAGAACTCAACAATATTTTTTGCTACTACATCCCCTATATCAGGAATTGCAACTAACTGTTCAAAGGTTGCATTTTCAATATTCTCTAAAGTATTAAAGGTTTTAGCTAAATCTTTCGCAGTTTTCTTACCTACATTAACGATTCCTAAGCTATAAATAAACGAATCAAGCTCACAATCCTTACTTTTTTCTAATGCATTAAGTAAATTCTCTGCTTTTTTCTTACCAAACCTCTCTAAGCCTTCTAACTGCTCTTGAGTCATTCTATATAAATCTGATATAGACTTTATACCTAACTGCTCAAAAAGCTGCTCTGCAGTCTTCTCGCTAAATCCTGCAATGTTCATAGCTTCTCTGGAAGCATAATGCACGATAGTTTTTACCATTTGTGGTTTACATGCCAAGGTATTTTCACAGAATATATGAACTCCATCTCTAAACAATGCTTCTCCACAGCTAGGGCATACTTCTGGTGCTTCAATTTCTTTTGTTCCTTCTAATGATTCTTCAACTACTCCCATAATTTCTGGAATAACATCATTAGATCTTCTCACAAAAACTGTTGCTCCAATACGTACACCTTTCCTTGCAATATCATCCATATTATTTAAAGTTGCTCTTTTTACTGTTACTCCCGCCAATTCCACTGGTTCTAATATAGCTGTAGGGCTAACTCTTCCACTTCTACCAACATTCCACTCTACATCTAAAAGTGTTGTCGTTGTCTCCTCTGCTTCAAACTTAAATGCAATAGCCCACTTAGGAAATTTAATTGTATAGCCTAAAACTTCTCTAGTTCTCATATCATCTATTGCAATAACAATTCCATCAATATCATAATTTAATGAAGGTCTAATTTCATTTATATATTTTGTCTGCTCTTCTATTTCTTCTATGCTGGATACCTTACAAATATAATTATCCATAGGCAGCCCCATTTTCTTTATAAAACCTAACATTTCTTCATAGGTCTTAAACTGCTGACCTTCGTTATATCCAACATCATAGAAAAAAGCAGATAAATTTCTTCTGGCAGTCTCTTTTACATTTAAATTTCTTAAAGCTCCTGCGGCTCCATTCCTAAGATTTTTAAGTGGTGTTTCAGCATTCTTATTATACTCTTCAAAGGCTTCTTTTGTCATAATAGCCTCACCATGGATTTCTAACACATTATTGTTATCAATCTTTAAAGGAATAGACTTAATAGTTTTAACCTGACTTGTAATATCTTCCCCAACTTCTCCTGTACCTCTTGAAGCAGCTACTGATAGAATTCCATCTTCATCATAGGTTAAGTTAACAGAAAGCCCATCAAACTTTTTTGTTATAATATACTGAAGCTTCGGAAGCTGCTCTTCATGAGTACTATTAAATTCCTTCACAGCCTTTAAGTTTCTATTATGCCAATCCACAATTTCCTCTATTGATTGAGCTTTATCTAAACTCCACAATGGAGCTCTATGTCTATACTTTTTGAATTCATCAAGAACCACATCTCCAACTCTAAGAGTCGGAGAATATGGTAATACTTCATTTAATTCCTTTTCAATTTCCTTAAGTTCATCATATTTTTTATCATACTCTTTATCCGAAACTGAAGAATTATCCAAAGTATAATATTCATAGGAATATCTATTTAACTCTTCAATAAGCTCCAGCATTCTTTCACGTTTTGAACTACTCATAAATATCCTCCACCTATAATAATTCTAATCCTGCCTTATTCAGCATTAATTTTTTTATTCCCATATTATTAAAGGCTATTGTTACAATGGTTCCTGAAGCATCCTTAGTCGTTGATACAACAGTACCTATTCCAAACTTCCCATGCTTAACCTTTCTGCCAACTGTAACTTCACTACATGATATTCCTTGAGATGCAGCTACCTTTTTTTCATTTAAGAAGTCAGCATTACTTGAGGTTGACTTATTATAAAAACTATTTCTAAAGGAATGAGGATTATTGTCTCTCTCCATTCCAAAGGTACTGCTACTAGGTGAAGTTCCTGGTTTTTGATGAACCCTTGTTACTTCATTTAAACTAGTTCTTAGCTCCTTAGGAATTTCATTTACGAAATCTGAAAGAGGATATGCTACCGTTCTACCAAAAACCATTCTTTGGTCTGCAGAAGAAATATATAAATTCTCCTTTGCTCTTGTTATTGCAACATATGCAAGCCTTCTTGATTCCTCCATTTCACTATTGCTGTTTAATGAAGACATTCCTGGGAAAATACCATTCTCCATACCAACTAAGAATACCACTGGGAATTCAAGTCCTTTAGCACTGTGAACAGTCATCATAACTACAGCATCATTATCTTCCTCTAAATTATCTATATCAGATACTAAAGTAACCTTCTCTAAGAATGCACTTAAAGATTTATCCTCAGAAGAAGCTTCAAAGGCAACAGCATCAGAAACCAATTCCTTTAAGTTCTCAACTCTGCTTTCATCTTCTGCACTCGTAGATCCCTTGAGCATCTTCATATATCCGCTTCTATCTAAAATTTCCTCAATTAAATGGGAAACACTTAAATTTTCTGCATCTGTAATCAGTGTATTCATTAAGCTCACAAACTTATTAATGCTTGTTATAGTTCTTGCTGTAAGGTTTGGAATAAAGTCTGCATCTAATAAAGCATCATACATACAGATTTCCTTATCAGTAGCAAACTCCTGAACCTTTGCAATAGTTGTATCACCTATACTTCTCTTTGGCTCATTTATTATTCTTTTTAAGCTTACATCATCTAATGGATTATTTATCAGCTTTAAATAAGCCATAATATCCTTTATTTCTTTTCTTTCATAGAAACGAAGTCCACCAACAATTTTATATGTTATTGAGTTACGTCTAAAAGCTTCCTCAAAAATACGAGATTGAGAGTTCATTCTATAAAGTATAGCAAAGTCTTTAAGACTTCTGCCTTCTTCAGTCATTAATCTTTTAATTTGAGTTGCAACAAAGTTACCTTCATCTATATCACTATAAGCCCTATATACCTTAATTGGGTCTCCAGCTTCACTTTCTGTTCTAAGAGCTTTATCTTTTCTTTGGGCATTATTTCTGATAACTTTATTGGCAGCTTCTAAAATGTTTGACTTAGATCTGTAGTTCTGCTCAAGCTTAACCACCTTCGCCTTAGGAAAATCTTTTTCAAAATCTAATATATTGTGAATATCTGCACCTCTCCATGCATAAATACATTGGTCATCATCACCAACAACACAGATATTTTCATTCTCATTTACTAGTAACTTAACTAGTTCATATTGACACTTATTAGTATCTTGATACTCATCTACTAATATGTACTTAAATTTTCTTCTATAAAACTCTCTAACTTCTTCATTTTCTTTAAACAATCTAACTGTTAAATATATTAAATCATCAAAGTCTAAAGAGTTTGCTGTCTTAAGCTTCTTCTCATAAGCTAGATATACATCAGCAATTTTATTCATTCTAAAATTATGTTCATTTTCTTTTTTAAATTTCTTTGCAGAAATTAATTTATTCTTAGCGTCAGATATCTTTCCAATTATCTCACCTTCAGTTAAGTCTTTATCATTTATATTAAGCTCCTTCATACATTGCTTAACTAAAGACTTAGCGTCATAGCTGTCATAGATGGTGAAATTTTTATTATATCCCATCTTGTCAATTTCTCTTCTAAGAATTCTAACACAGCTTGAGTGGAAGGTTGAAACCCACATACCGTCAACTACATCCCCTACAAGACCTTTAACTCTTTCCTTCATCTCACCAGCTGCTTTATTTGTAAAAGTCAGCGCTAATATTTGTGATGGATATATATTTAAATCATTTATCATATGGGCTATTCTATAAGTTAAAACCCTTGTTTTTCCTGAACCAGCACCTGCTAATATTAATAATGGTCCTTCAACGGTTATTGCTGCCTCATACTGTTCTTTATTAAGCAGATTTTTCAAGTCCATTTAATCACTCCTACATCTATATAAATTAGCTTCATGTTTACAAACCATAGATTTGAACACTCACTTATTTTTAATCTATCTTTTATTATATCATATAGTTACATATTATAAACGAATTTTATCCAATTTAAGAATTTATGTTCGCGAATTCTATTCCATCATATAGTATTATCCGTCTTAGAATAAAAAAAATACTTAACCTATATGATTAGGTTAAGCATTATTTATCTACAATTCTTCTTTATAATAGTCCTTCCAGTTTACCCTTTCAAAAATAGCATCATACCCATTTGTACCGTAATTAAGGGATTTATTAACTCTGCTTATGGTGGCGGTGCTTACACCAGTACTACTGGCAATATCTAAATATGTTTTCTTATTCTTTAGCATGGTAGCAACCTTAAGTCTTTGTTCCATTGCTTTTATTTCAGTAATAGTACATACATCTTCTAAAAATCTATAGACTTCTTCTCTAGTTTCTAAACATCTGATTGCATCAACTAAGTAATCCATTTCCAAACTTTTAAGTTTAGACTTATATTCTTCCATTATTTACATCACCCCTATTAATATTATAGGGTTAAATTTAATTTATGTAAATATTTTTAGAAAATAAAGAATATTTTTAATTATTTCTCTCACCCTATTAGCTATTGACATTTTATGCTCTTTAAAATAATATAAAACTAATTAAAAATATATCTTATCAAGAGTGGTGGAGGGACTGGCCCGTCGATACCCAGCAACCAATATGTTCAATACACATATAATGGTGCTAAATCCTGCAGCTTTTCATGCTGATAGATGAGTTTACTTAGTTAATTCTAGCTTGAGTTCATCTCAAGCTTTTTTTATTACTTAAAATTACTTAAAGGAGACTTAATATGAATAACTCAAAAACAAAAGGCAATGCTCTTGCTTTGCTGCCCCTAGGCGTATTCCTACTATTATTTATTGGAAGCGGAATTATAAGTGGAGACTTTTATAAGATGCCGGTTCTTGTTGCTTTCATCATTTCTACTTCTACAGCCTTTTTAATTAACAAAAGAGCTGACTTTTCCACTAAGTTAGAAGTGTTTTGTAAAGGTGGTGGAAATAAAGACATTATCTTAATGCTGATGATATTTTTATTTGCAGGTTCCTTTAGCAGCGTTGCGAAATCCATGGGAGGTGTTGATTCCATTGTAAACTTAGGATTATCTATTCTTCCAGCTAATCTTTTAGTTTCAGGTTTATTTATTATAGGATGCTTCATATCAATCTCTATGGGTACCTCTGTTGGAACAATTGCAGCACTTGGACCTATTGGATTGGCTATCGCTTCAAAAACAGGAATTCCAACAGCTTTAATTTTAGGTGCTGTTGTTGGCGGTGCTATGTTCGGTGACAATTTATCTATGATATCTGATACCACAATTGCAGCTACCAGAACTCAGGGTTGTGAAATGAAGGACAAGTTTAGAGCTAACTTCTTAATTGTACTCCCAGCTGCAATAATAACTGTAATAATTCTTACCCTTTTAACTATTGGTTATAAAGGCACTCCTTCTTCAAATTACAGCTATGAATTAATAAAAGTTTTGCCTTATATGTTTGTGCTTATCGGTGCTATTCTTGGGACAAATGTATTTTTCCTTTTAGGCGGAGGTGTTATCCTTGCAGGAATAATTGGATTAATTTCAGGAGCTTTTGATATGTTTGGATTAATTGCTGCAATCTCAAGTGGAATGGTTTCCATGCAAGAACTATGCTTAATTTCTATCGTTGTTGGTGGAATGGTTGAATTAATTAAATTCAATGGAGGTATTGATTTTCTACTGAACTTTATAACTAAAAGAATTAAAAGTAAGAGGGGTGCTGAATTGGGAATTGCTGCTTTAGTCAGTGTAATGGATTTATGTACTGCAAATAATACAATAGCTATTGTAATGGCAGCACCGCTAGCTAAAGATATTTCCGAAGAATATGAAGTAGACCCAGCAAAGTCTGCTAGTCTATTAGATATTTTTTCATCAGTATGGCAGGGCATCATCCCTTATGGCGCACAACTTTTAACTGCCGCAGGTCTTGCTGGTATATCTCCCTTTGAAATAATAAAATACCTGCATTATCCTATTTTAATGTTAATCTGTGGGTGTGTTTCAATAGCCTTTGGAATTCCAAAAATAAAATCTATTAAATCAAAATCGGCTAAACCTGCCGCTTAACATTTGCAATAACCGTATAATAAAAAGCTATCTTAATAGATAGCTTTTTTCTATAGTAGTATTCTGTTAATTAAGATAGTTGCTACTGCAAATACTATTGCAGATACTATTGTAAGCTTCATAAGGAAAGCTTCTTTAGTCTTTGTTTTGTTTTTGCTATAGAAAGTTTCTGATGTTCCTGAAACAAGCCCACCAAGTCCTGATGCCTTACTTTCTTGTAAAGATATTGATATTATTACTAGTATTGCTGATATAACAATAATGATTTCAAGTGCTGTTCTCATCGTGGCACCCCCTTAAAATATTCCTAAATATCTATCTCCCATTTTATCATAGGAAAAATGTTTTTACAACTTGAAAAGCAATAAATGTAAATAGCCCTTCATCCATATTGAATTAAAAGCAGGGACAAATAATTATCCCTGCTTAATTTCATAATAAATTTAATTACTTAAATTATCTTTTTACGTTGTAGAAAGATTTTAAGCCTCTGAATTCAGCCATATCGCCTAACTCTTCTTCAATTCTTAATAATTGGTTGTACTTAGCAACTCTTTCACTTCTAGCTGGTGCACCAGTCTTAATTTGACCAGCATTTGTTGCTACAACTAAGTCAGCAATAGTGTTATCTTCAGTTTCTCCAGATCTGTGAGATACTACTGCAGTATATCCAGCTCTAGATGCCATTTCGATAGCATTTAAAGTTTCAGTTAAAGTACCGATTTGGTTTAATTTTATTAAGATTGAGTTAGCAGTTTCTGCTTCAATTCCTCTTGATAATCTCTCAGTGTTAGTAACGAATAAATCGTCTCCAACTAATTGAACTTTGTGTCCAATTTTATCAGTTAGGTATTTCCAACCTTCCCAATCTTCTTCAGCCATACCATCTTCGATAGAGATGATCGGGTATTTTTCACATAACTCTACATAGTAATCAGCCATTTGCTCTGGAGTAAGAATTCTTCCTTCTCCAGCAAGATTGTATTTTCCATCTTCGAAGAACTCAGATGAAGCTGGGTCAAGAGCTATGAAAGCATCTTTTCCTGGAACGTATCCAGCTTTTTCTATAGCTTCGATGATAACTTTTATAGCATCTTCGTTGCAGTCTAAGTTTGGAGCAAATCCACCCTCATCACCAACACCAGTGCTTAAGCCTCTAGCTTTTAATATTCCTTTTAATGCATGATAAACTTCAGCACCCATTCTTAAAGCTTCACTGAATGAAGAAGCTCCAGCAGGCATTACCATGAACTCTTGAAGGTCAACGTTGTTATCAGCGTGAGATCCACCGTTTAATATGTTCATCATTGGAACTGGTAGAACTTTAGCGTTAACTCCTCCTAAGTATTGGTATAAACCTAATCCTAAGTAGTTAGCTGCTGCTTTAGCACAAGCAAGAGAAACTCCTAGAGTAGCGTTAGCACCTAATTTAGCTTTGTTGTGTGTACCATCTAATTCGATTAAAGCTTTATCTATAGCAACTTGATCGAAAATGTTCATTCCAACTAATTCTTCAGCGATTATTTCATTTACATTTTCAACTGCCTTTAAAACACCTTTTCCATTGAAGAACTCTTTATCACCATCTCTTAATTCTACAGCTTCAAACATACCTGTAGATGCTCCTGATGGTACTGCTGCAACTCCAACTGTACCGTCTTCTAATACTACCTCTACCTCTACAGTTGGGAATGCTCTTGAGTCAAGTATTTGTCTTGCAAATACGTCAATGATTTCAACATATTGTTTCATTATTCTTCCTCCTAAACTTTGTTTATATAAATCTATATTAATAAATTTACATCCATAAAAAATTATACTATACTTACTTATTTTTGTAATGTTTTATATTAAAGATTTTCCTTCCATTTCCTTAGGTATGTCAAGACCCATCTCTGTAAGAATTGTAGGAGATATATCTGCTAAAATTCCATCTTCCTTTAAATCTTTTGAATGGTTTGATACATATAAGAAAGGAACTAAATTTGTTGTATGTGCAGTCATAGGCTTTCCTGTTGAATAATCTATCATAGATTCAGCATTTCCATGGTCAGCAGTAATAAATACTGTTCCGTCCATAGATACTACTTTATCGACAACTTTTCCTAAACACTCATCCACTGTTTCTACCGCTTTAACCGCAGCTTCAATTACTCCAGTATGACCAACCATATCTGGATTTGCATAGTTAAGAATAACTAAATCATACTTATCTTCGCTTAGAGCATTAATCACTGCATCTGTAACTTCATATGCACTCATTTCAGGTTTTAAGTCATATGTTGCAACCTTAGGTGAAGGAATCAGAATTCTGTCTTCCCCTTCATTTGGTTGCTCAACTCCTCCATTAAAGAAGAAGGTAACGTGAGCATATTTTTCTGTTTCTGCAATTCTAAGCTGCTTAAGACCTTTTTTGCTGATATACTCACCTAAAGTGTTAGTATAATGCTCAGGAGTGTATGCCACTCTTACATTTTCTAAAGTTTTATCATATTGAGTCATACATACATAAGTTAAACTTAATCTATCTCTTTTGAAACCAGAAAACTCTACATCATTGATAGCTCTTGTAATTTCTCTAGCTCTGTCTGGTCTGAAGTTAAAGAATATTACAGAATCTTTATCTTTAATATTTCCAACCGGTTTATCATTTTTTGTTATTACTGATGGAACAACAAATTCATCTGATTTATTATCATGATAAGCATCCTTTAAAGCCTCTACAGCTGAAGTATATTTATTTCCTTCACCTTTTACGATGGCATTATAAGCAAGCTCTACTCTTTCCCATCTGTTGTCTCTATCCATTGCATAATATCTTCCAGAAAGAGTTGCAATTTCTCCAACACCTTCTTCAGCCATAAATTCTTGTAAATCCTTAACAAAATTTATTGCAGAACCCGGTGCCACGTCTCTTCCATCTAAAAAGCAGTGAACATAAGCCTTTTTTATACCTTTTTTCTTACAAAGAGATAAAAGTGCTTTTAAATGGTTTATATGTGAGTGAACTCCACCATCAGATAATAACCCCATAAGGTGTACAGCAGAATTATTCTTTAAAGCTTCATCACATGCATAGTTTAAAGCTTCATTATCAAAGAATGTTCCTTCTTTTATTTCTTTCGATATTCTAGTAAGTTCTTGGTATATTATTCTTCCTGCACCTATATTTAAATGTCCAACTTCTGAGTTACCCATTTGTCCCTCTGGAAGACCAACATCTAAACCACATGCTGATAACTGTGTATGAGGATACTTAGCCATCAAATTATCAAAATTAGGCTTTTTAGCTTCCCTAACAGCATTACCATCTACGTTATCACTTATACCAAAACCATCTAATATCATAAGCATTACTGGTTTTTTATTCATATTTATCTCCATCCTAAATTTATCACATATTAATAATTTACAATTGCAGCAAAATCCGAAGCTTTAAGGCTAGCCCCACCAATCAAGCCTCCATCTATGTGTTCCATAGCCATTTGCTCTTTAATAGTTGATGGCTTAACGGATCCACCATATTGGATTCTGACTTTCTCTGCCACATCATTTCCATATAGTTTACCCACTACGCTTCTAATGAATCCAATTGTATTATTTGCATCTTCAGCTGTAGCAGTTTTTCCTGTTCCAATTGCCCATATTGGCTCATATGCAATAACAAGCTCTTCTACTTGTTCTTTGCTAAGTCCTAATAAATCAAGCTTTACTTTAGTTGCAAGAACTTCTTCTGTTATACCAAGTTCTCTTTCACTTAAACTTTCCCCTACACATAAAATTGGAGATATATCATGAGAAAAAGCAGCCTTTAATTTCATATTAACAGTTTCATCTGTTTCATTAAAATACAGTCTTCTTTCACTGTGTCCAATAATTACATAATCTACCCCTAGTTCCTTCAGCATTAAAGGTGACACTTCACCTGTAAATGCTCCATTATCCTCAAAGTGCATATTTTGAGCACCTACTTTTATATTAGTACCCTTGCAAAGTTCTACTGCCGTAGGTAAAGATAAAAATGTAGGACATACCACTACATCACACTTTGCATCCTTAATCATTGGTTTTAATTGATCTATTAAAGCAGCAGTTTCTGAAATAGTGTTATTCATTTTCCAGTTACCTGCTATTATTGCTCTTCTCATAATTACCTCCTAAAAATATTACAAATTTATACCTATATTATAAACATATATTTACTAGAAGTCCATTTACTTAAAGCCATTTATTTAGTTTTATTTATTTTGTAGTGCAGCTATACCAGGAAGTGTTTTTCCTTCTAAGAATTCAAGTGATGCTCCACCACCTGTAGATATGTGAGTCATTCTATCACCTAATCCAAAGATATTTACTGCAGCTGCGCTGTCTCCACCACCGATAACAGTAACACCTTCACACTTAGCCATTGCTTCTCCAACCGCTATTGTTCCTTTACTGAAGTTTTCAAATTCAAAAACTCCCATAGGTCCATTCCATACTACTGTTTTAGAACCTTCTATAACACTAGCATAAACTTCTCTTGTCTTTGGTCCGATGTCTAATGCCATGTATCCATCAGGAATATTCTCATTTTCAGTATCTACTGGAGTTGCATCTTTTGAAAACTCTGATGCAACAACATGATCAACTGGAAGATATAACTTAACGTTCTTTTCTCTAGCTTTATTCATCATTTCAATTGCATAATCAAGTTTATCTTCTTCAACTCTTGAAGTTCCGATGCTGTAGCATTGAGCTTTTAAGAATGTATAAGCCATTGCTCCACCAATTATTAAGTTATCTACTTTTTCTAAAAGAGCATTGATAACATTAATTTTATCTGAAACCTTTGATCCACCAAGGATAGCAGTGAATGGTCTTTCAGCATTATCTATTGCATTTCCTAAGAACTGAAGTTCTTTCTCTATTAAGTATCCGCAAACCGCTGCGTCAACATACTCAGTTACACCAACTGTTGAACAGTGTGCTCTGTGAGCAGAACCAAAAGCATCATTTACATATACTTCACAAAGAGAAGCTAATTCTTTAGAAAAATTTTCTTCATTTTTAGTTTCTTCTTTTCTGTATCTTGTATTTTGAAGAAGTACTATCTCTCCATCTTTCATGTTTTCGATAGCTTTTTTTGCATTCTCGCCAACAACTTCAGCATCATCTGCAAAAACAACTTCTTTATTTAATAACTCGCTTAATCTTACCGCTACTGGTGCTAAAGAAAGCTCAGGCTTTGGCTCTCCTTTTGGTTTTCCAAGGTGTGAGCAAAGTATAACTTTAGCTCCATTTTCTATTAAATAATTTATTGTTGGCATTGCACCTAATAATCTATTTTCGTCAGTAATTTTGCCATCTACTATTGGCACGTTGAAGTCACATCTAACTAATACCTTTTTACCTGTTACATTAACGTCTTCTACTGATTTTTTATTATATGACATATAATTACCTTCCTTCTCATCAAAAAATCTAGTTCATGAGTGTCTCGCTGAACTAGATTTTTTATTGTATTATCTGCTATTTATATAATTTGCTAATTATAATCTGTCAGCAACATATTTTGTTAAGTCTGCTAATCTGTTTGAGTAACCCCACTCATTGTCATACCAAGATACAACTTTAACTAAGTTATCTCCCATTACCATAGTTGATAATCCGTCAACTATTGAAGATCTTTCATCTCCTCTGTAATCGATAGATACTAGTGGCTCTTCAGAGAATCCTAATATTCCTTTTAAAGCTCCTTCTGATGCTGCTTTTAAAGCTCCGTTTACTGCTTCAGCAGTTACTGGCTTTTCAGTTTCAAATACTAAGTCAGTCATAGAAACTGTTGGAGTTGGAACTCTAACTGCCATTCCGTTTAATTTTCCTTTAAGTTGTGGTAATACTAGTGCAACTGCTTTTGCTGCTCCAGTTGTTGTTGGGATCATAGCCTCTGCTGCTGCTCTTGCTCTTCTTAAATCTTTGTGAGGAGCATCTAATATTTTTTGGTCGTTAGTGTAAGAGTGAATTGTTGTCATAAGACCGCTCTTAATTCCGAACTCTGCATCTAAAACTTTAGCAAATGGTGCTAAACAGTTTGTAGTACAAGAAGCATTAGAAATTATGTTGTGCTTCTCGCTATCATATTTTTCTTCGTTAACTCCCATAACTATTGTTATATCTTCATTTTTAGCTGGAGCAGATATTAAAACTTTTTTAGCTCCTGCTTCAATGTGTGCTTTAGCTTTAACTGCATCTGTGAATAATCCAGTAGACTCGATTACTATTTCTGCACCTTGAAGTCCCCAAGGAATGTTTTTGGGATCTCTCTCAGCAAATATTCTTATTTCTTTTCCATTTACTATGATAGAATTTTCAGTAGCTTCAACTGTTCCATTGAATCTTCCGTATAAAGCATCATATTTTAAAAGATGTGCTAATGTTTTAGGGTCTGTTAAGTCATTGACTCCCACTATTTCTATATCATTGCTATAGTTATTAAGAATTGCCTTAAAAACATTTCTACCTATTCTTCCAAATCCATTAATACCAACTTTAACCATTACAAAATACCTCCTAAATTTAAGTAAAATACTTTTATATTTATATTTTGTGCTAACTTATTTTAAATTTATAAGTTAAGCATTGTTAACATAATAAGCATTTAACCAAATCTTTGATTTGGTTAATTTGAGCTTAAGTAACACTAGAAATCCTAAATTTCATAAGTGAACCTCACTCATTAGACTACTCCTTAGAATGAATATTACAAGGAGTTTCCTTCAAAATTTTCAAAACAGCTCTTCCTGTTTCTTCATCGGTAATTAAAACAGAATTACTTCTCCCCTTTTCAATAGCTGCAATCGCCTGTGCTTTATTAACACCTGCCGAAACTGCTATCATATGAGGTATAGCATCAATTTCTTCTCTTCTGATTCCTATTGCAGGCATTGAGTAAACCACTTCACCATTACAATTAAAATAATGTCCAAAGGCTTCTCCAACTGCACCACACTCTATTATTCTACCCTTTACTTCTCCAGTTAAACTTCTTTTTTCACACATTTCTTTTGCAAGACCAATTCCATGAAGTAAAACTTCTGAATTTCTTATAGCTGTAAAGATATCTTTTATTTCACTTTCTTGAATCATTGCATCAAACAAGGTTTGACTTAAATTATCTGGAATATGAAGCTGTTCATAGGACGCTGACATCTTATTAGCTAAAACTTCTACTAATGTATTAGCTTGCAGTTCTGTTTCCTTCCCCATCCCGCCTCTGCCAGGTAAAACCTTGACATTTTTATATTTCTGCAGAACAGGAAATTTATCAACTACCTCTTTTATAGTTCTTCCCCCAGTTAAGGATATTATTATGTCATCATGTAAAATTTGTTTAAGATAATTTGCTGCTGCTTTACCTAATTCTTCAAACAGCGTATCATCCTCTTCAACACTACCATTGATTATTATAACTTGATGAACACCTAAGTTCTTTTTTAACTGAGCTTCTAAAAGATTTATTCCACTAGTTTCTCTCATAAACTCTCTAAGTCCATTTAAAACATCTTCACCTTCTTTTGTGATATTCATACCTGCCGAAGTTATATCGATAAGGCCTTGATCTTTCAAGAAATTTGTTTCACTTCTAACTATTCTTTCTGAAATCTGAACAGTTGCAGATAATAGTCTTCTTCCAATAGGCTGTCTATATTTTATGTTCCTTAAGAGTTTATATCTTACTTCTAATACCTCTAACAATTCTGGTATCAGCTGTTTTTGTAACCTTATTAACTGTTCCATTTTCACCCCTGTTGACGATTATTGTCCCTGTGGACGATTAATGTCCCTGTGTTAATTTTTAACTACACATTAATTGTACGACAATTCTCCTAATTTGTGAAGTGTTTTTTTTAATATTAAGAAAAAAATATTTTATTTTTTATTTCTATATTCTTTTATTACATATATTAGTGTTATATGAAACCCATTCTAAAATTTGTTCAAATGAATGCTCAAAGAGTAAGTTCTAGTATCCAAATCATAGATTTAGACTATTCCTTAACTTCACATTATCAAATCATAGATGCACTCTGTGAAAGTTCCACTACCCAAATCAAAGATTTGAGTAGTGGAACTTTGGTATGTTCAATTAAGAAAGGTATAGTTATACCAGTCTTTTTCTTTGAGAAGAGGATTTTATCCCCAATTCCTCCCTGTATTTTGCAACAGTTCTCCTTGATATATCTATACCTTGTTTGTTTAATTGTTCACAAATAACTGAATCAGAAAAAGGTTTATTTTTGTTTTCACCTTCAATTATTCTTTCTATATCCTTCTTCACATTACTAACAGACACTTCTTCATTTCTTATATTCACATAACTTGTAAATAAACTCTTGATTCTTTTTATCTCACCGCTATTTAAAGCAACATATTTATCTCTAATAGCTCTGCTCACAGTAGACTCATGCATATCTAACTTTTGTGCTATATACTTGATAGTCATTGGTTTTAAATAATCATCCCCTTTATCAAAGTATTCTCTTTGTGATTTAACAACTTCCTCCATCACTCTGCACAAAGTATTTTTTCTGCTTTCTATACTTTTTATTAAAAACATAGCACTGCTAATTTTTTCTTTTACATATTCGATAGTGTTTTTATCCTGACTAAATTCTAAAACCTTCTTATATGTATTATTTATCATAAGCTTAGGTAATACACCTTCATTCATAAGCACTATATATTCATCATTTAACTTTCTAACATATACATCCGGTACAACATATCCTATTTCTTCTCCTGTAAAAAAACCTCTAGATGGCTTAGGTTCCAATTCTTTAATTATATCCTCATATTCCTGCACCTGTTTAGGTAGAATATTTAGAATCTTGCTTAATTGTTGATATTTTCCCTTGGATATTTCTAAAAGATACTCATCAATAATTCTGTTTAAAATCTCATCATGAATACCTTTTCTTCCAAGCTGAATTTTAAGGCACTCACTCAAATTCCTAGCACCAATTCCTGCTGGTTCAAAACTTTGTATTATTTCTAATCCTTTTTCAACTAATTCTAAGGAAACATTCAACTCTTCAGAAACCGCTCCAACAATTTCTTCATCTAAATAACCTCTACCATCAATATTATCAATTATGTAATTACTAATATATTGTATAGGTTTACTAACACCACTATACATAACCTGATCCTTCAAATAATCTTTTAAAGTCGGCTTATTACTAATAAAATTCAAAGGTGAAAGCTGTTCTTTTTCTTCATCTTGAGAATACGCACGACTACTATAACTGTCAAACTCAAGATATTTAACTAAATTTCTATATTCAGCCAGCTCATTACTTTTAAAATTATCTTCTTTTAAATTTTCAACATTATTATCTATATCCAGAACAACATTTTCCTGTAGTTCTTTATCAATATGCTGTAAAAGCTCATAGGATGACATTTGTAAAAGCTTTATAGACTGCTGCATTTCCATGGTCATTACCAACTTTTGCTCTTGACTTAATTTCAAATCAAATCCCATGTTCATTTTCTCCACCCCTTTATGTAATACTATATTATCACACTGTAGATAGAATTTTCAATCAACTTATTGTAAACCTTTTTATACCTTCGAGATTTTATACATAAAAAAAGCGGAGAAAAATTTTTCTCCGCTAAATTCTTTTTTTAATTATCTTCCATTTTTCTCGTAAGCTTCACCTGATGCTGCTGGAGCACTTGTTTTACCAACAAATCCTGCTAGAGCTAACATTGTAAGAACATATGGTATTACAGTAAACACTTCTGATGGAAGTGCCCATCCAAAACCTTGAGCAAGTATTTGAAATGATTCTCCGAATGCAAATAATAAACATGCTCCAAAGGAACCAATTGGTGTCCAGTTACCAAAGATTACAGCTGCAAGAGCTATAAATCCACGTCCTGATACCATACCTTCTCTATATATTGGAGTGATACCTATTGATAGTGCTGCTCCACCTAAACCTGCAAGCATACCAGATAAAACAACACAAGCATACCTCACTTTATAAACATTTATTCCTAATGTATCTGCAGCCTTTGGATGTTCTCCAACAGCTCTTATTCTAAGACCTACAGAAGTCTTATATAAAACAAAATGTGCAACAAACACTAGAATTATCGCTAGAATAACAAACCAGTTTAACCCGCCTAATATATCTCCTAATATCGGAATCTTTTTTATAAACTCAGGTAATTTATATGGAAGAGTGCTAACTACATCGGTTTGACCACCCTTACCAAATAATATGAATATCAAGAAGCTAGCTAAAGCTGATGCAAATAAGTTAATTGCAGTACCAGATATAACCTGGTCCGCCTTTAAATTTATTGAAAGCACAGCATGAACAAGTGCTAAAACCCCTCCTGCTATTATGGCAAATAACACCCCAATTAAAGGATTTCCTGATATAAATGTTCCCCATACTGCAAAGAATGCACCTATAGTCATCATACCTTCAAGTCCTATATTAACTACACCTGAACGCTCTGAAAACATTCCTCCAAGTGCTGTGAAGATAAGTGGTGTAGCTATTCTTAGAGTAGCTGTTATAAGAGAAATTATTGCTGCTAAGATTGCGCTATCCATTCATTATCTCCCCTTTCTTTTTCTTATTATCAAAGTAAGTAATAACATAATCAGTAGCAACAAATATGATGATTACTGATTGAATTAAGAATACTATTTCTTTTGGTATTCCACTAATTTGAAGTGCTCTTGAACTACTATTTAAAGCTCCAAATAATACCGCAGCTAAAATACATCCAATAGGATTCTTTTTAGCTAAAAGAGCAACCGCAATACCATCAAATCCGTAACTTGGAACAACCATAAAATCTTGAATTAAATGCTTAACTCCCGCAACGTGAGTAGCTCCACCAAGGCCAGCAATGGCACCAGATAAAACCATAGCTAACACCGCTTTTTTAGCTATATTAATTCCACCATATTCAGCTCCATATGGGTTTATACCAACTGCTCTTATTTCGTATCCTGTAGTAGTTTTCCATAGTAAGAAAGCCATAAGAATAGCAACTATTATTCCAATAAATATACTATAGTTAGCTCCATTACTTTCAACAAATCTTGGAATCATAGCACTTGCTTGAATCTCAGGACTTGATGACTTACCAGGCACCCCAAAGGCCGTTCTTAAAATAAAATAGTTAGCTAAAGCAATAGATATGTAGTTCATCATTATTGTATTGATAACTTCACTAGTACCAAACTTAGCTTTAAGGAATCCTGGAATTGCTCCCCATATTCCTCCAAACACAATACCTGCAAGAATCATTAAAGGTATATGGACAATTGGGCTAAGTCCTGGAATACATCCAACCATAGCTCCTCCAAGCATACCTAAAACAAACTGTCCACCAACACCGATATTGAACAGACCACATCTAAATGCAACAGCATTTGCAACCCCTGTAAATATTAACGGAGTTACTTCAGCAATAGTTGATAAAACGTTTTTAGATGTTCCAAAGCTACCTCTCCAAATAGTTGAAACCAAATCACTTAAAGCTGTAAAATACTGTGTAATAGGGTAACCTTTTGCCCACATTACAAAGAACACTGAAATAAATAAAGAAAGTATAACCGCTACTATCGGAAAGAGGATGGCTTTAGCGGAACCTTTAAATTTTTCTTTCATTTTACTTTTATTCCCCTTTCTTATCTAAGCTTCCACCAGCCATTAAAATACCTAGTTTCTGCTCATCTGCATCTTTTCTATCTAAAATATCTACAATTTCACCATCATACATAACAGCAATCCTATCTGAAAGAGCCAACACTTCATCAAGTTCAAGAGAAACTAAAAGTACAGCTTTTCCTTTATCTCTTTCCTCTACTAATCTGCTGTGAATGTATTCTATTGCTCCAACATCAATACCTCTTGTTGGCTGGGCAGCAATTAAAAGTTCTGGATCTTTAGCAATCTCTCTTGCTGCAATTAACTTCTGCTGGTTACCACCAGATAAAGCTGATGCAAATACATCTGCATTAGGAGTTCTTACATCAAACTCTTCAATTAATTTTTCACAATGAGTTCTTATTGCTTTATAATCCATGATAAAACCATTTTTCGTGAACTCTTTATTTTTATGAATACCTAAGATAGAGTTTTCAACTAAAGAGTATTTAAGTATCAAACCTCTTTTATGTCTATCCTCTGGTATATGACCTACTCCAGCATCAATTATCTCTCTTGGTGATTTGCCATATAAGTCCTTACCATTCATAGTAATACTTCCATTATGAGGCTTTCTAAGGCCAGTTAAAACTTCTAAAAGTTCTGTTTGACCATTACCATCAACACCTGCTATTCCTAGTATCTCTCCACCACGAACTTCAAAGGAAACATTTTTAACTGCTGGAATCCCTCTTTGGTCATTAGCAGAAAGATTTTCAACCTTAAGAATCTCTGAGCCAAGTTTGGCAGCTTCTTTCTCAACTACTAGGTTTACTTTTCTTCCAACCATTAATTCTGCAAGTTCATCTATATTAGTATCTTTTGTTTTTACAGTTCCAGTTACTTTACCTCTTCTAATGATTGTAACTCTGTCACTCATGCTCATAACTTCTTTTAATTTATGAGTTATAAGTATTACTGATTTTCCTTCTTTTTTAAGATTATCAATAATTTTTCCTAATTCATCAATCTCTTGAGGTGTTAAAACTGCTGTAGGCTCATCAAGTATTAATGTTTTTGCTCCTCTATAAAGAGCCTTAAGTATTTCAACCTTTTGTTGTTGACCAACAGATATGTTTTCAATTACTGCATTTGGATCTATAGCAAATCCGTATTTATCTGCAATTTCCTTAACATCAGCCACCGCTTTCTTTCTATCAAGCTTTAATCCTTTTTTAGGCTCACGTCCTAATATTATATTTTCAGCTACTGTAAAATTATCTACTAGCATGAAGTGCTGATGCACCATACCTATACCAAGCTTAATAGCTTCATTAGGGTTATCAATTTTAACTAATTGACCATCAACATATATATCACCCTTTTCCTGCTGATAAAGACCGTAAAGTATATTCATCAGGGTTGTTTTTCCCGCTCCATTTTCACCTAATAATACGTGAGTTTCACCTTGTAACAGATCGAAGTCAACGTTATCATTGGCAATTGTACCAGGGAAAACTTTGGTTATGCCCTTCATTTCAATTACTTTCTTCATTTCCCTTCCTCCTTAATAATACTACCTGCATTTGCTGCTTAAATACTTAGATATGTAATAATTTTCACGCAAATAAAAGTGCTACTATATATTCTTTATAATCCGTCTTATATTATACCATAAAACGTTTTTTATAGGTATTTTTTTATTTTTCTAATAATTGTATATCGATCTAGTGTTAAACGTCACTTTATTAAAAATTCTATAACATTAATCTACTAAACTTATCAGTCAGAAAAAGCTAGATAAAAATATCTAGCTTTTAATTCATAAAATCATATGTGTTTTATTAGTTTACTTTAAAATCTTTAACTTCTGCTCTTGTTCCTGGAACTTTAATTTCACCTTTTTTAATCTTTTCCTCAAATTCTTTAGCCTTTTCTATAACTTTAGCATCAGTATTCTTAGAAGTAGAATCTGACATTCCAACTCCGCCTTCAGCTATTCCAAGCACTTTATTTCCACCTTCAAATGTTCCATCTACAACTGACTTAGCAGCGTCATAAGTAGCATTATCTACTCTCTTCATCATAGAAGAAAGCATTACATCAGCATATTCAGGAAGTGATACTTGTTGGTCCATATCAACTCCTATAGCCCATACATCTTGTCCTTTTTCTTTTAATTCTTTAGTAGCTTGGAATAATCCTATTCCACATCCACCTGCCGCATGGTATATTACGTCAACTCCATCATCATAAAGAGACTTAGCTAACTCATATCCTTTATTTGTATCAGCAAAAGAATCTGCATACTTAACAGTTGTTCCTACTGCTTTTCCATCTGGACTTATTAAACCTTTAGCAGCCTCTGGGTTAACAGCAGCTACTCCTGCAGCAAAACCTGCTTCAAATTTTACAATTGTCTCTTGATCTTTACCACCAATAAATCCAACTTTATTAGTTTTAGTCGTTAATCCAGCTATAACTCCCATTAAGAAAGAGCCTTCTTCTTCTTTAAAAGTAATAGATAGTACATTTGGTGCATCTACAACTGAGTCAATCAGACAAAGTTTTGAATCTGCGTTATTTTTAGCAATATTTTTAACTGCATCAGATAATTGATATCCAATAGCAAAAGTTAAATCTGCACCTTCATCTATTAAACCTTGAAGGTTTGGTTCATAATCTTCCTTTTTAGTTGCTTCTAAGTATTTGTATTTTAATCCAAATTCTTTTTCTGCTTTTACAACTCCATCATTGGCAGTTTGGTTGAAGGATTTATCGTTAATTCCACCTTCGTCAGTAGATAAACCTATAAATACTTCTGACTTTGTTCCTTCATCTCCCTTAGATGTGTCCCCTGTGCTTCCTCCATCTTTAGGACTTGCACATCCCACTAAAAGAGTAGCTGTCATTGCCACTGTTGCTAAAAGTGCAACAATTCTTTTCATTTTCATTTCAAAAACCCCCTGAAAAATTTTTATACATATTCACCTTTATTTTACATCAACCTACAAAAAAAAGCTAGTGTAATATCTAGCTTTTTGTAAGTATTCTAACAAATTGTAAACAATCCTATAATTTCATTAGTTTATTTTGAACTCCATTACCCCTTCTCTAGTTGCTGGAACTTCAAACTCACCATTCTTGATTCTTTCTTCGAATTCTTTAGATTTTGCTATAGCCTCTTCTGAAGCATTTGTTGAAGTAGTTTCAGCAATACCAACTCCACCATCAGCAATTCCTAAACTTAAAACTTTACCTTCAAAGTTTCCATCAACTACAGATTTAACTGCATCATATGTTGAGTTATCAACTCTTTTTATCATAGATGTAAGAATTGAGTCAGCAAAATTAGGAAGTGAAACTGCTTGGTCCATATCAACTCCGATAGCCCATACATCTTTTCCTTCGTTTCTTAATTCTTGAGTAGCTTGGAATAACCCAACACCAACTCCACCAGCAGCGTGATATATTACGTCACACCCTTCATTGTATAAAGATTTAGCCAGCTCATAACCTTTGTTTGTATCTGCAAAAGAATCAGCATACTTAACTGTTGCTCCAGTGCTTGTACCATCTGAACTTATAAGACCTTTAGCAGCTTCTGGGTTAACAGCAGCAACACCAGCAGCAAAGCCAGCTTCAAACTTTTGTATAGCTTCTGAGTCTTTTCCACCTATAAATCCAACTTTATTAGTTTTAGTTGTTAATCCAGCTATAACTCCAACTAGGAAAGAACCTTCTTCTTCTTTAAATACTATTGATAATACATTATCTGATTCCACTACTGAATCCACTAGAGCAAACTTTGCTTCTGGATTATTCTTAGCAGCAGCTTTAACTGCATCAGATAATTGATATCCAATAGCAAATGTTAAATCAGCGCCATTATCTATTAAAGATTGTAGGTTTGGCTCATAATCCTCTTTCTTCTGAGCTTCTAAGTAAGTATACTCCACCCCAAACTCATCTTTAGCTCTTAAAACTCCATCATTAGCACTTTGATTGAATGACTTATCATTTATTCCACCTTCATCGGTAGAAAGCCCTATAGAGATTTCAGATTTTGAAGAATCTCCGCCTTCACTACCTGATTTGTCACTTCCACATCCAACTAACATAGTAGCAGAAAGAGCGACAGTTGCCATTAGAGCAATTAATCTTTTCATTTTCATGTAAAAACCTCCCAAACATTTTAACTTATGTATTTATCATTTGTAAGTTGTAAAAGATAATTGAGTATCATATATCATGAAGCTTGTCCTATATTTCAGCATATATGTGCTACACAATTTATTTGCTTTCACTTACAAGGTGAATATAACATAACTTTAGACAAAAATCAAATAAAAACGACTAATTAAAATAGTCGTTTTTATCAATTAATATTATCTAATTAGAATAAATAAAATTTTCTATCTTTGTTTTTACTTTTTATTGAACTTTAAAATTCATAACTTCAGTTCTTGTAGGTGGTACAACAATTTCTCCTGCTTTTATTTTATTCTTATAATCTTCAACCTTTACAAGAACATCTTCAGGAGTATTTACAGATGATGAATCTGCCACACCCACTCCATCGTCTGCTATACCTATAACTTTAGATCCCCCTTTAAAATTCCCGTCAACTTGAGCCTTAACCGCATCATAGGTAGCTTTATCAACTCTTTTAACCATTGATGTAAGAATAACATCAGCATATTCAGGTAAAGAAATTGCTTGATCCATATCTACTCCAATAGCCCATACCTCTTTGCCTTGATCTTTAAACTCTTTTGTTGCCTGTAACATTCCAATTCCAACTCCACCTGCAGCATGATAAATTACATCACATCCTGATTCATACAAAGATTTTGCTAATTCATATCCTTTATTGGTGTCAGCAAAGGAGTCTGCATATTTAACTGTAGCACCTGGTGTGCTTCCATCAGTGCTGATTAACCCCGTAGCTGCTTCTGGGTTTACAGATGCAACTCCAGCAGCAAAGCCAGCTTCAAATCTAACAATAGTATCTTGATCCTTTCCACCAATAAAACCTATTTTATTAGTTTTTGTTACTAATCCAGCAATAACTCCAACTAAGAAAGATCCTTCCTCTTCCTTAAATGTTATGGATTCAACATTATCAGCTTCAACAACTGAATCTACAATACAGAAATTTGCTTCCGGATTATTTTTAGCTACCTTTGCAACTGCATCAGCTAACTGATAACCTACAGCAAATGTTAAGTTACACCCATTATCAACTAAAGCCTGTAAATTAGGTTCATAATCTTCTTTTTTCTGAGCCTCTATAGCTGTATAATTTACACCAAATTCTGATTTTGCTTTTTCTACTCCTTCATTGGCAGACTGGTTAAAGGATTTATCATTAATTCCACCTTCATCAGTTGAAAGCCCTATAGTAATATTGGATCCAGATGATGAACCTCCGCTACTTCCCTGATTTTTATTATCACTTCCACCACAACCAACAAATATTCCTGCTGTCATTATCAATGACATAATTATTGCCGTAACTTTTTTCATTTTCATGGAACTTCCTCCTTATGTGATTTATTATTTTTAAATGTAAATTAACTTATCTTAAACTCCATTACATCTTGTCGTGTTGCTGGTACAATTATTTTTCCATCTTTAATCTTGTTCTCTAGCTCATTAACCCTTGCAAGAATTTCAGGAGAAACCTTTTCAGATGTTGATTCTGAAACTCTCACTCCTCCTTCTGCAATTCCCAAAACCGTTATTCCAGTTTCAAAATTACCTTCAACCATGGATTTAGCAGTATCATATGTAGCTTTTTCAACATCTTTAATCATTGATGTAAGTATTATTTCTGCATATTCTGGTAAAGAAATTGCCTGATCCATATCAACTCCAATACCCCAAACTTCCTTACCTTCCTCTTTCAACTGTTTAGCAACTTGGAACATACCTATTCCAACTCCTCCAGCTGCATGATAGATAATATCGCACCCTGATTCATATAAGGACTTTGACAATTCATATCCTTTATTTGTATCTGCAAAAGAATCTGCATATTTTACAGTTGAACCTGGAGTTTTTCCATCTACACTAATTAACCCTTTTGCTGCTTCTGGATTGACTGCTGCCACACCTGCAGCAAACCCTGCTTCAAACTTAACAATGGTTTCTTGATCTTTTCCACCAATAAATCCAATCTTATTAGTTTTAGTTGTCAATCCTGCGATTACTCCAACCAAAAATGAACCTTCCTCTTCTTTAAATACTATTGATTTTATGTTATCTCCTTCAGCCACAGTATCTACAAGACAGAACTTCATATCCAGATTGTTTTTAGCAACAGTAGTTATAGCATCAGCTAATTGATATCCTGTTGCAAAGGATAACTGACACCCACTATCTACAAGAGCCTGTAAATTGGGTTGATAATCTTCTTTCTTTTGAGACTCTATCACTGTATATTGAAATCCGAATTCTTTTTCCGCCTTTTCAAGACCAGTGTTAGCAGACTGATTAAAGGATTTATCATTTGCACCACCTTCATCAGTAGCAAGTCCTATAGAAATACCCGATGTCTCATTATTACTTTCTCCACTAGAAGTATTACTGCTGCCACATCCAACTATGGATGCAGTAATTATAACTGTCGACAAAATTGCTGCGGTAAATTTTTTTATCTTCATCGAATATCCTTCCTTTCTTTTTCATTTTAAATTATAAATTTCTAATATTATTATGCTTTATATCATTTCTTATATACTCATCTGATAAATATCAACAAGCTCTATTTTTGATGAAATTTTTTCCTTTATAACTGATATATAAGAATATATTTTTAATAATAAAAAAGAAGAATCATAAACTTTGTAGTTTACAATTCTTCTTAACATTTAAATATTATGCAATAAACTCTGAATCAATTAACACCTTTTTAGCAGCTTCTCCATCTTCTTCTGCAACAAGGATTATTGGACCAGTACATCCCATACCGCTTTCTGAATAAATATTTTGTTTCCATAAACACTTACATGCATTTTCAAGTTCCAAAATATCAACTCCAGCAATAGAATAAGTTACTACCTTTTTAGGCGGTGCTGTAACTTCCTCTTCAGCCACTGATTTATTGTTTTTTTCTGTTACTTTTTTAATAGCAGCTTCTAATCCTGCTTCATTAGCAGCCTTATATTCTTTTCTAGCTATATCTAGAACTTTATTTTGTGTACAAGTTGCACAATATCTTAAAGCTTCTGCAATAAGAGGTGCCCCTGAAGCTCTTGATACTATATTAACAACCTTATCATAGTCTTCACCAATTCCTGGTCCGTAACCACTTCCTGAAATCTCATAGTTACCACCTGTTGTGAAAGATGAGAATATTTTTATTAATAAATTTCCTGTTAAGGAGTCACAAACCATAACATCTGGAGTTCCTGCTAAAAGATCATTTCCTCTCATAACAGCTCCACCATCAGCTCTTAATGAATCACTAAAATTAATTTCATATCCATTACCTTTAATATCATTAAGAATTCTTTCAACCTGTCTTGCGCCATCTAAATTTAATATTCCAACTGTTGGATTTTCAATTCCGCAAGCCTTTGCTACTGCTATTCCTGAAACAGCATTTTTAACCATTCCTTCAACTCTGTTAGTTGAAGTTGTTCCAGTAGTAGTTGCTATTATAAGTTCTCTTCCAAGTCCTGGTGTTATTACTCTTCCAACAGTTGAAACTCCGATTGGGAAATCAAAATGCTGAGTAACACAACCATCAATCTCTCCAGCTTCAAGCATTGTAGTCATTCTCTTATGACCTTCCTCTGCTGATTCAACCACTACACTTTCAAAGCCTTCAACCTCTTGTCCTATTAGAACAATTTCAAAGTCATCATATTTCATCTTTGCTAGTCTTGCAGCTTTTATCATTTCGTCAACACCATGCTCAGATCCAAGAATAGTAAGTCCTATTCTAACCTTCTTTTTAAATTGACCACTTTTTATTCCCTGTGCTATATCACTAAATACTTCAGCAATCATTGCCTTAGTAGATTCTTGGCTCATTCCTACACCCCTTTTCTTTATGCTTTAGAAACACTCTACTTAGATTCACTTAAAAGATAATCAGCAAATTCTTTCATAGCATCTGCAACCATCATTTTAACTTCTTCTTTGCTTACTGTATTTTCAGCATTCTCTTGAAGTCCGCTGTTTTTCTCAACTAATATAGAAACTCCATCAAATAGGTTTGTCATTCTACCTAGGAATAAGCTACCTTTTCCAATTACCATAAAGTTATTTAACACACCACTTTTAATATGCTCTATTCCATGTCCAATTATTGGCACTCCTGATGGAATATGACCTTGAGTTGGTGCAAATCCTGGGTATCCATGCTCTTTAATAAAGTTAGGTAATTCTTTTCTATCTAACTGACCTTTTTTAACAGCTAAAGCTCCTATCATCTTATAGTTTTGAGTAGGAACGTCTCCTGCACCTGCTGGTTCTGTGATTTCTGGAGTCTGCATTTCTGGAGCGAACTTATCTACATCTGTTATTTTAAGTCCTGCCTTAGTTAACGGATCTAAAACTAAAGCCTCTAATACAGCTTGAGGAGATGCTCCATGTCCAATTGTATGTCTTCCAATAATATCTGTTCTTAATACTGGACTAACACCATCATTTTGAGAAACAAGAACAGCAAATCCACCTAAGCAATCTTCCATGATTGGTAAACCTTTCTTTAAGTGATCTTTTCCATTCATTCCAAGTTTAGCTGTAGCTCCTCCAGCTATAACTAAAACATTTTTGTATATTCCACTTTGTACTAAAGCAGATGCATTAATTAATGCATGGCTAGGTCCAGCACAGAAGCCTCTCATATCAATTCCTGTTGCTCCGCTTAAGCCAATTACTTCACCAATAGATTTTGCAACGTTTCCGCCACCTCTTTGGTTCATATCTCCTATTGCTTCTTCTGAACATTCAATCACATATTCAATTTCATTTATATCAATATCTAAGCCATCAACAAGATGCATTCCTGCAATAACTGCTGATGCCTTTACTACTAAGTTTTCTAACATATAGTGAGCAGAAAGGTTAGGATCAAACTCATGTGCTCTTCTAACACATCCAACTAATTTACCATCGATATATAATCCTTCAGCTCCAACATTTGAAACTAAATCTTCAACCTTTTCAAAACTATCACCAATTACTTTTTCAGCTTTAGCTTTTAACAAAGGATGTACACTTAATTTTTCTCTTATTTCATTTGCAAAACCTTCTTCTAAAACAACTAGGTCAAATACATCTGAAATTTTCATTAAGCCATAGAATTCATCTTGTGGCATAATTTCACCAAACTTACCAAATCTATTAGCTCCCTCAATAGTATTGTTTAACCATGGTCTAGCAATTTCGCTTAACTGTTCTGGAGTTATGTTTCCAACATAAGCTTGATTTGGCGGATATGCAACTACTTCATTGAAAGGTCTAAGACCATTTTTTAAGTTTTGAAGATATTCTGAATCAGGATTAGTCTGTCTTTCTAAAGTTTGTGTAGTTCCATTATGTATTACCATATCTGGAGTATTTACTAAAATATAAGATGCTTTTTTAACAACTGGAAAATTCATTTCTAATACCTCCTTAATTCTTGTGCAAATAAACATTTATAGTAATAAATTTTGCACCATCTAAAATAAATAATTTACTTATCCTTTGTTATTCATTGTACATAGTGCAAACCACTTATTACTTAATTTTTATCATTAACTATTTAAATTAAGTGATTGAAGCTTCTTCTTCAATCACTCAATTTAAACCGTATTTCAATCAAAATATTTCAAATATTATCTTTATTCGAAAATATTCTGACCTTCTACTGGAGTTTGAAGTGCTTGTAATGCCTTTTCTACAAGCTTTCTTCTTAAATTATATTCTTCTTCTTTTCCTAGGTTTGGATTTCCTAGTGGGTGAGGTATAGCTACAGTTGGTATTATTCTATTAGCTCCAACTGTTAAAGATACTGGTGTAATAGTACACATGTGAACTACCGGAAGTCCAGCTCTTTCTATTTCTTTAACAAGCGTTGCACCGCAACGTGTACAAGTTCCTCACGTAGAGGTTAATATAACAGCATCTACACCATCAGCTATTAATTCTTTAGCTGCAAATTCACCATACTTCTTAGATGATGCTACTGCTGTTCCATTTCCAACAGTAGAATAGAAGTATCTGTGTAAAGATCCTATTTTACCTTCTTTTTCAAGATCTCTTAAAACGTCAACTGGTATAACTCTGTCTGGGTCTTCGTTTGCATAAACAGGGTCATGTCCACCATGAGCAGTTTCAAAATTCTCTGATGTTAAATCATCAATTCCCTCTATATCGTATTTACCGATTTTAGAAGCTGATGATGATTCAATATGATCTGGGTTTCCCTTTGGAACTATTCCACCTGATGTTACTATTGCAATCTTAGCCTTAGTAATATCCTTTATTGGTGCATTTGGTTCAACTCTATCAAAGTTTGGCATTTGGAATTCAGTAACAAACTCTTCACCTTTAAGCTTTTTAACAAGCATATCTACGGCTCTTTTTGAACCTCTTTCCTTAGCAAAGAAATTCTTTCTGATTCCTCTTTCAATATAGTTATCCTCTGCTGGAGTTCCAACACCCTCGCCTTTAGCTAATTTAACAGCTAAGTTAGCTATCTTTGGAAGAGCATCTCTCATTCCAACAGCACTATTTCTTGTAGAAACTATATATATATCTTTTTTGTACATATCAGCACCTGGATTCTCAATATACATTGCTGAAAGTACAGGAATGTTTAACTCTTCTTGTACAGTTTTACAGATTTCACCACAAGCAACACCATATCTTCCAGCATTGAAAGCAGGTCCAGCTATAAATAAATCTGGGCTATACCCTTTAATCATTTCAAGAATTTCAACCTTTGCTTCTTTAGTATTTTCAGCAAAGTAAGAATCTCCACAGATGATAGTAGCAACTATTTCAATATTTTCTTTCTTTAATAATCCATTTAAACCCATTCCTGGTCCTACAAAACCTTCTTGAACCTGAGGTTTTATATCAGCTTTCTCTTCTCCGCCTATTCCTGCGTAGAATTGGTTTATATAATGAACAACTTTTAACATAGGCTCCTCCCCCTTTCTGGGACTAGTTTTATTATTTTGTCATCTTATACTAATTTAGAATATAGAATTAAGAATGATGATTGAAATTTCTGACACAATTTCTTTTATGTAATTTTTAAAACGCTTCTCGAGTTTTACCTACATTCAAACATTCTTAATTCTAAATTTTATTCAAGTAATGATACTTATTCAATCAAAGATTTGGTTTAAAACTTTAATTATTGAAATTTACAGAATTGGTCTCTTACAGATTTAACTTCGTTTACGATGTCATCTACATCAAGAACCATTTCCATCATACCGCACTGCTCATCATAGATTGCAGCATCACACTCATCTTTAACTTCTGCTTCTAACATATGGTAAACTCTTAATCCTAGCTCAACACCTGCTAAAGGACCAGCATAAGTTGGGTCTCCAGCACAAACTGTCTCTGCTGATAAACCTGATGCTTCTGCCTCAGCTCCACCTATTACAACTACCATGTTTTCAGCACCATATTTTTCAGTTAAATCTTTAACTCTTTGTTGGATCTCCAGATCCATTGCACCTGCAGCTGTTCAGACAAAGCATTCTGTTGATGCAAAAACTACTTCTGCTCCTGCTGAAGCAACACAAGCTTCGATTGCTGGTCCTGGTATTCCGTCTCTATCGCCTATACAAATGGCCTTTTTACCTTGTAACATATATCTCAATCTCCCTTATATCATCATTTTTAACTCCAGAGGAGTTTCCATTTTAATTCTTTATTTAACTAGAATGTTCTAGCTGTTAATGTATTAAATCCAACCTCACTTGTTGCTCCTGTAATAACTTGGATTTCAGCTTCGATTGAACCATCTTCCATTAAACTACCCATGTGTCCACCTGCAATAATGTTTGCTGCATCTACATGTCCGATAACTCTTTTCATTGGAGGTAAAACTATTACTTCGTTAGCATTTCCACCAGTTACTACTGCATCACCCTTAGGAGTTGAATCTGCTAATGACTGTGATTTTCCATCTTGCCCAGCATATTCATCTGTAACTAAAACAGTTTTCACACCTTTTGCTGTAACCTTATTACAGTTCATAACTAAGTCAGCATCTGGATTTCCAAATCCCTCTTCAGATATAATTGCAGCATCAGCACCTAAATACTCAACAAGCTTTGCAACCATATTGGAAGATCTTTCCTTATCTGCAAGATAAACGTTCTCGTTTGTAACTATACAGCCTAAGAAGTTGAAGTCCTTACCATGTCTCTCATATAAATCTTCAATTATAGGATGATTCATATGTACATAAGTAGGGTTCTTATCACATGCAGAAACGCAGTTTCCACTTACTACAGCACCATCAAACACTTCTGTTGGATATAAGAATGTAGGTATTATCTTCTTACCGTCAACTCCATAAACATAAGTGTCATGAAGAAGTCCTTGTGTTTGAATCATGTATACATACACAACTTTAGGTAACTCTGGATACTGTGCAGCCTGCTTTAAAAGTGGTAAAGTTTCGAAACTTTTTACTTCATCTGGCTCTACATTTCTTCCTGCTTCTCCAAGATAATTTGCAGCTTTAAATCCAATCATTCTTACTGCTTCTTCATGTTCGTGTTGTAATACACCTTCTTTAGGTTCGCAGATTATAACTAAGTTGTTTGTTTTTGAGAATGGAGTGTATTTAGCTCCCTCTCCACACATATCAACAATACCCTCTTGGAAACCTACAATCTTACCTGTTGTAACAACTGCAGCTCCTTTTAATACATGAGTTTTTCCTGAACCAACTGTATCAACCTTACTTACGAAACCTGGGAAAATTCCGCCAGGTCCTTCAACTTTAACTCTTGGTTCTACAACATCCTTTACCGGAATAATTCTTACTTCTTCACCTGGTCTTGCTATATCAAATTCAATACTTTCTATTCTATCGTCACCTGATACCGCATTTAATAGTTCTTCTTTATTTACATAAAGAACACCATTATCTATTTTTGTTTCTGAACCAAATTGAAGATCTTTGATAAATATCTTTCCAATTTCTAGACGCAAAACCTTCACCCCCTAAAATATTCAGTAAATTGCTTATTAATATATTTAATCGGGAGGATAACCTCCCTTATTAAACTACAATTTAAAAGTTATTATTATAATGTTTCATAGTAAGCTTTAATAAAGCTCTCAATGTCATCAATAGTTGTTATCTTATCTGGAGTTATTGTTTCTACACAAGCTCCTCCATTATAAATCTTCATTGTTGGAAGACCTAACACCTTTTGTCCTATAGCAACTCTTCTAGCTCCACCGATATTTAAGCTTGCGAATTTTATTTTATCACCATATTTAGGCTCTAAATCGTGTACAGATGGCATTAACTCTATACAAATTTCGCATTTATCTCCCCAAAAATCAACAAAAACCGGTTTGTCACTATTAAGTACTTCTGCTTCAAAATTCTCTTTATTTAGTTCTAACATGATATTTCCTCCTTATTTTACTTCAATTATAATTAATGAAGATTTTCTATATAATGCTCTGCACATGTTGCTGCTATAGCTCCATCTGCAGCTGCAGTTATAACTTGTCTTAATAATTTTTCTCTAACATCTCCTGCTGCAAATACTCCAGGTATATTAGTTCTCATTTCTTCGTCAGTTATAATATCTCCTCTGCTATTCATGTTAACTTTTCCTTTAAACAATTCACTTATTGGAAGGTATCCCACGAATACAAAGCATCCATTAACTTCTAACTCTGAGCTTTCCCCTGTTTTAACATTCTTAATAGTTAAACTTTCAAGAATTTCATCTCCATTTGCAGATTCTACAACTGAATCCCAAATGAACTTAATTTTAGGGTTTGCAAAAGCTTTCTCTTGTAAAGACTTCGCAGCTCTTAAAGCATCTCTTCTATGAATTACTGTTACAGACTCACCAAACTTAGCTAAGTATATAGCCTCTGTTATAGCTGAATCTCCACCTCCAACAACTGCTATATCAAGATCTGTGAAGAAATCAGCATCGCATGTTGCACAATATGATATTCCTTTACCTCTAAGCTCTAGCTCATTATCAAAACCACCTAGTCTAGGAGTTGCACCAGTTGCAATTATAATAGTTTTTGCTTCATAAGTGCCTTTTCTGCATTTTATAACTTTTACTTCACCTTCAAGCTCAACATCTAATACTTCATCTTTAACAAATTCAGTACCAAATTCTTCTGCCTGCTGTCTCATTCTTTGACTTAAAGTAGTACCAGTACAATTTTCAATTGAACCTGGATAATTTTCTAATTCATCTGTTGTTGTTGCCTGCCCACCATATTTTGCTCTTTCAATTATTAACGTTTTCATTCTTGATCTTGAAGCGTATAATCCTGCTGATAATCCTGCTGGACCACCACCAATAATTATAGTATCAAAAATTTCTGCCATAACAATTCCCCTCCTAAGTAATAGCATGAGCTATCAAATCTAAATCAATTACTTGAAAATCTAATAATATTTTTTCACTCCAATTAGGAGTGTTAAAATCTCTGATAAATTTTTCTGTTGTAGCTATAGCACTCTCAATAATATCAAGAGAGCCAAAATCTACTCTTTCTTCTCTTTTTTTAGAAATACATATTGTCCTATATGGAGTTTCATTAGGCTTCACACTTCCCATTAAAGGGTGGGTTAAAAGCCTATTTCCAAGATGTACATAGTCTCTAGCTTTTTTTAGAATATCAATCTGAGTACCATTTTCTATGTATTCAACCACGTATTTATTTTCAAATGCTGACTTGGACATAGGATTATTAGTAATTATAAAAAGTGGCTCTATCATTTCGTCCTCCTAACAAATATAAAAGGCATAGGGTAAGAATATATATAAATATATTCTTACCCTATGCCTCTGTATTTTAACCTGAGAGTTTTGCTCCTTCGGTGCTATGCTTTCCAGAGTTTTGTCAATTTTCGATCCTTTTGCCTGAGAGTTTCATATTTATCTCGGGTAATAAACACTTGCTTCTTCGGCCGTCCATAAGTTCTTTTTGTCATATAAAACATTCAGGATATTACTCCTAAGAACTAGTCATCCAATCGTTGAATTCCTAATGGACTGTCTCTCGAAAATATCATCCAAATTCACTTTTCTCTTTACAATTGTAGTATATACCAAATCATTGTTAAATTCTACACAAATTCAAAAGTAATGTATTTGATTTCGTAATATTATCTATTTATTTATTCAATTCAAAATAAAGAATATTTTCTAAATATTCCACCCGAATAAAAAAGCCTTAGATACCAAGGCTTTTTAATATAATAAAATATATAATTGCTAATGCTTTTCAACAAAAAATATACCACAAGCATTTTTACCTGAATGTGTTCCTACAACACATCCAACACTTGACTCTATATATTCAATGTTTTTTTCCTGAAGATACTCAATAATTCCATTTAAAACCCCTCTATTATCTTCATCGGCTGCAGCATTAAGAACTACAGGTTTAACTTCCTTTGAAATTCCATTCTCTTCAAGATAATCAATAAGGCATCTTAGAGCTTTTTTACTACCTCTAACCTTATCCCTTACTACCATCTCTCCATCTTCCACAGCTAAGTTTAACTTTATACCTAAAAGTCCACCAACAAAGCCCGTTGTTTTACTAAGTCTTCCACCCTTAACAAGGTTATCTAAGGATTGAAAGTTCAATGTACTTTTCACATGCGGCATTATAGACTTTACCCCTTGAACAATCTCCTCAGCATTTTTCCCTTCCTCTTTAAGGCTACATGCTTTTAACACAAGCACACCTAAACCGGCAGTAACATTTTGAGAATCAACAACATGTATTTTATCAGTTTCAAGCATTTCTTTTGCTATACATGCAGACTGGTAAGTACCACTCATTTTAGAGGATAAATGTAATGTTACTATCTCATATCCATCTTCAATATATGATTTAAATATTTCTGCAAACTTTGCTGGAGGTATTTGGCTTGTCTTTGGCGCTTCACTACTTTTGTCCATCTCTTCAAAAAAAGTATTTATGTCTATATCTACACCATCAAAATAAGTTTTCCCATTAACCGTAACTTGAAGCGGTAAACATAACACATCATTTTCTTGAAGCAACTCCTTAGGCAAATCACACGTGCTGTCTGTTATAATTTTTATCTTATTCAAAGCTAACCCCCCTTATTTCATATGTTTAAATCCAAGCTGTCTTAATCCTTCATAAGCAATAATAGCTACAGTATTAGAAAGATTTAAAGATCTTTCAGTAGTATCTATCATAGGTACCTTTATAAGTGTTTCCTTATTCTCTTGTCTAATATAGTCTGGAAGCCCACTTGATTCTCTTCCGAAAACTAAAAAGTCACCTTCTTTAAATTCTGCTTCATGATAATACTTTGTAGCTTTCGTAGTACAAAAATAAAAATTACTCTCTTTATATTTCTCTCTTAATGCTTCATAGCTTTCATGAATCTCTAAGTCTAACAATGGCCAGTAATCAAGTCCGCATCTTTTCACTGCTTTCTCATCTAAACTAAAGCCTAAAGGTTTTATTAAGTGTAGTTTACAATTTGTAAGTACACATGTTCTTCCTATATTTCCAGTGTTTTGTGGAATTTCTGGTTGAAATAATACTATATTTAAATTCACTTCTGTTGCCTCCTAAAACTAAACCTAAAAAGGCTTACTAAACTATATAATACTTCAATTTTATTTCTATGTAAAGTTTACAGGTCAATTTGAGTACTACCTTCGTTGATAATATATTTCTCAATTACCTTTGCAACTCCATCATCCTCATTAGTGTCTGTAATATAATCAGCAATATTTTTCACAACTTCTTCTGCATTTCCCATTGCCACTCCTAAGCCTGCAAATTTAATCATTGATATGTCATTTTCATTATCTCCTATTGAAATTATTTCATTCCTGTCAATATCGTAGAAATCACATAGCTTTTTCAATGCCTTGCCTTTAGATGTTGATTTAGCCATAACCTCAAAACTATTTTTCATTGAGCTTACCACTTGAAACTTGTTAAGCTTTATAAACTCATTTTTAGCATTTATAATTTTTTCTTTATCTTCGGAAACTGCCATAGCTTTAATAATTCTTGGCTGCTTTTCAATAAAAAACTTGCTCCAATCATTTACCACCTCAATTTTCACTTGACGGTTGCTTGGAAGTGTTTTATTAGCTTTTTTATATGCTAAAGAGGAATGTACTAACTTTCCAGTGTATATTGTATCTTCCGTATAAAAATGTGGTACTATATTATATTTATTTAGCATTTGAACAACTAAATCATAATTTTCATAACCTAAACCTTCTTCATATATAGACCTATCACTATCTTTTTCCCTTACATATGCACCATTCGAAGCTATAATAGGAGCTTTAACCCCTATTACATCTCCATAATACTCTGCTGAAACAAATATTCTTCCTGTAGCTATTACAACCTTTACCCCTAGCTTATGAGCTTTGCTTATAGCAACTTTAGCTCTTTCAGAAACCTCCTTTTTATCATTTAAAAGTGTTCCATCCATATCCATACAAATTAATTTATATTTCATTAATATCCTCCATTAATCGTAAAAGAGCAATACTTTTTAACTATATATTTATGCCCCTTATTTATTCCCTTTATATAGTTTTCAATATAATCAAAATACTCACCTTTATCAATACTATTGTTAGAAAAACCTCCATAGAATTCCTCATAAACACCTTGAGCTAATTTCATCATTAACTCTCTTAATTCTTCATCTCCAATAGATTTTGAGAATTCTAAATCACCTTGATTATCCTTTTTCACAATACCTATAGTTCCTAACCTTCTTAAACAATAATTATACAATGGAACTATACTGCTACTAGAAATTATTCGCTTCCTCCTAAGCGTAAAAATCCCCATAATTATACCAATTACAGCTATACTAAATATGATTATCCCCACAAATACTAATACTATTTTTAAACCTAAGCTAAAATCACTCTTTACAGGCTCAGCTTTTTCTACACCCATATCTGGCTTGCTTACTTCAGGTTTATTTGGAATATTTTCCTCTATTTGAACCTGCTCTTCTACATCAGTTACCTCTTCATTGGCATCAGCAACAGCGTCTGTGATTCCCCAGATATCCCTATTTGGATTTACAAGCACCTCTGTCCATGCGTGAGCCTCTTCATTAGTAACAACATATTCATCCTTTGAATTCTTTTTATCTGACATATTATATCCTTCTGCATACCTGGCTGGAATACCAGCAATTCTACACATAATGGTATTGGCAGATGCGAAATAAGTACAATAGCCCTCTTTGTCTACGTTTAAAAACTGAGTAACAAAATCTATATTAGGGTCAACAGCCTTTACATCTGTTTTGTATTTATAATTTTCCTTCAAATAATTTCTTATAGCTAAAGCTTTTTCCTGATTTGAAAGCGCTTCTATACCTGAACTACCCTTTACTTTGGCAGCTTCATTAAGTATGCTTTCTACCAATAAATATACTTCCTCACCTACTGTTTCAGGAACCTGCATATAATTTATATAAGACCATTTAAATTTATTGTATTTTTTTAGTTCATCTGGATCCGTTGTATTAACCAAAGAATCTAAATAACCATAATAATCCAAGTCAGTTTGTCCATAGGTTCTCATAGGTAGCGTGTAATCCTCTTTATAGACATATTTAAAGTAATTTTCATTTTCAATTCCTTCAAGATAATTATCATAATTACCGTAAGAAACAAACTTCACCACATATGGTTCTCTAATATAATTGTCTGACATAAAGGTTGGAATATCATTATAAAATACTTTATCTTTAACTTCTTCAATTTTAAAAGCACCATTTGGAGTAAAACAACTTCCACTCTTAAAATTCCTTTCAGGAGTGATCACAATTTCCTTTTCTTCCGCCTTTAAATCCGTATATCCTTCATAACCCTCTAAAGCCTCATATAAATAATTTAATCCACCCCCATATTTAGAAGTATTTTCAAGCTGTTCCCTGATATTTTCTCTTGGCGCAGTCCAGCTGTTACCTGAATAAGTATCCTTAACCCTAGCTCGAAGATAATATGGCTTATCTGCTTTTACTGTAAAAACCTCTCGTTTACTAATGCGAATTGGACCTCCTAAACTATAATTAGAGTCACTATACCCACTTTCTCGCATTGAAAATCTATATCTAACAGCATTACTTATATAATCAGCTTCTGTAAGTTCCTGCTCTGCAAATTGATTTTTCATGCTCTTAAATATTCCATTGATTGACTTCCCATTAAACTCTTGAGGCAAAACCTTTACTATAAACGGTAGGCTTATGGATAAAATCAGTATTGTAACTATCACAACTCTTTTACTTATATTGATTTTAAGTTCTTTGCCTTCATACTCCTTGCACCTTTTTATATGTTCACTCACACCTATACTTGCAACAAACACTCCAATAAAATATGGTAAATTAGACTCTACCTTTTTATAAAAAATTAAGTACCAAAATCCAATAAAAATAATACTTGTAAGTGCTATAGGATACTTGCTCCACCTTTTTGTTATCACTGCACCTGTAACTACTAATACTGGTATTACTATTGCAAATAAATGCTTAAATACTTGAAAATCAATGGGGCTTCTTTCTAAAGCTGCGTTATTTATACTAAGAATATTTTGCTTTAGATAAAGTATCTCATCAACAAGCACATTAAAATATTTATATGCAAGTACTCCTGATATTAAAAGAATAGTAGCAATAAAAATCAACTTTCTTCTTTTTCCTTTTAACACTTCTGATAACAGCAAATAAATTAATATTCCACAAATTATAAGAAATGCAATGAATCCATAATCAAAATTTTGAATTATAAACGAATCTTTTAAAAGTTTAACTATCACTATTAAATTGATTATAACCAAAAATAAGCTTAGTGTTTTCTCACTTTTCAGCCTCATTCAATCACCTAATTCCCTCAATATTATAGCAGCTTACCCCTTGTCCTTTTATCTCTGCAATTAATTCTGCTTCATCTCCAATGAATTTATTAAAATAAAATAAATTTATCTCGTATCCCTCTTGCTTTAATGAAACTAAATAATTCAAATTATCTCTTGTGATATTTGAAGTTACAACCACAACCGCGCTCTTTTTGCTTATTTCACATAAAAATTTCTTCATGTAACCTGATAAATTTCCACTTCCTCCACTAAAAGTGGTTACCATTTGTTCTTTTAAAAGCTCTAAGGAACTTTCTCCTACTATATCACTGACTTTTACCTTATTATTAATAATAATACTTTGACAATTTCCATTTCTTTGAATGATATATCGAACTAATGATAGATAAAACTCAACTATAGCTTCTTCATTCTCACCATCTTTATCAAGTACAAATCCTGATTTTCTCAAATCTAAAAACACGTGTATACGTGGACTTTCACTACTATCATATTCCTTAACAAATAGCTTTCCATGCTTTGCTGTAACCTTCCAATTTATCCTTTTATAACTGTCCCCTCTCCTGTACTCCCTAATATTTTTAATAGTCTCAGCACTTTCAGGACCTTTATTATATGCTCTAATATTCTTAGTGTTGAATTCCCTTAAGTTAGCACCAACTATTCTCACATTATTTAAATCATATATTTTAGGGTATACCTTTATTATTTTCTTATATTTAAATTTTTTCTTGTAGGAAAACACCCCTAAAACATCACCGATACTGCATGATATTTCTCCCAAATGATATTGTCCTCTTGTATTTATTCTAAAGTTTTTTTTAATAAACTTCTGCGAATTAACACCTATTGAAATTATATCTCCTCTATCTCGTGGTAAAATTTCAGAAACTAATGAACTTTTTATTTCTACGTAGGGAACAGGGAAAATAGAGTCGTTATACACCTTTATAACCAAATTATTATTTTCTCCTGATGTCATTTCCCACTTTTCAGCTTCCATCTTCACAGACATACTCTTACCTAAAAAATAGGTTGAAATTCCCATAAATAAAACTATTAAAAGCAAGGCATAAAACACAGAATAAGGTAGATTTCCACCAGAGAATAAAGCATATCCAAAGGATAAAAGAAGAAGAACTAAAAATGATTTTCTAATCTTAATCATTTTCTCTCACCTTAGGAACAATTATCATACTTAATATCTCATCTAGTATATCTTCAACCTTAACTCCTCTTGCAGTAGCACTATTTGTTAAAATAATTCTATGATTAAGCACTAGTTTTACACTGCTTTTAACATCCTCTGGTATTACATAATCTCTGCCCTCTATTAATGCTGTAGCTTGTGAAATTCTCAAAAGCGCTAAAGAAGCTCTTGTACTGCCTCCTAAGAAAATATCCCTGTGATTTCTTGTACCATCCACAATCTTAACTATAAACTTATTAATATCGTCTTTAACCTTAATTTCTTTAACCGCCCTCTGAAGATTTTCTAAATCAGCCTTTGTAGCAACTGGTGTTAGCTCTTCAAGTGGATTATCTTTTCTGTATAAGCGTAGAATTTCTGCTTCATCTCTGTTAATTGGATATCCCATATGTACCTTAATAATAAATCTATCAAGCTGAGCTTCAGGCAAGGAAAAGGTCCCTTCATATTCAATTGGATTTTCCGTAGCCATTATAAAAAAAGGCTTTTCAAGCTCATAAGTTTTTCCACCCTCTGATACCTGCATTTCTTCCATTACCTCTAATAAAGCAGACTGCGTTTTTGGTGATGTTCTATTTATTTCATCTGCTAATACTATATTCGAGAACACAGGTCCCTTATTAAAGATAAAAGTACCTGTGCTTGAATTGTAAATTGATATTCCTGTAATATCCGATGGCAACAAATCTGGTGTAAACTGTATTCTGCTATAGCTCAAATCAAAACTCTGCTTAATTGCCTTAATTAAAGTTGTTTTACCAACTCCTGGTACATCCTCTATAAGTATATGTCCACCAGCTATCATTCCCTTAACTATCTCATAAACATTTTGTCTTTTACCAATTATCACTTTACCAACATTATTAATTATCTTCTCAACTATTTCCACATTGTGATTCACTTTAACATCCCCTTATTCTTAGGCTTTTCCCCAAATAATCTACATATTTACTTTTTCCAATAAAAATATATAAAAAAAGTATTGTATAACTTCAATTATATACAATCCAAGCTACACAATACAATATTTTACATTAATATTTTCTTTTTTAATCTTTTCCTATTCTTACTATTGTATTTTTTCCTGCATATACACTTTCTGAAACCAGAATTTTTTCCTTAATTTTTCCTTCCTCATACCTAACCCTATATGTGTTTATTACATATCCATTTTTCCCTTCTTGCTCTACAATAACAGTACCTTTGCTTAACCCATAGTCATAAATTGTTTCTTTCTTAGGTTTTACTTCTTTTGCAACTTCATTTTTTATCTCATACAAATAATTAAATGAATCTTTGTTAGAATATATATTAAAAGTAAGCATATTATTATTTATTACACTTTCAATAAGAATTGGATATTTGAAATTATTAACAAACTTAAAATCTGATACGCCGTAAGCTATCATTGCATCTTGTCCCCTCGGAACATAATTTATTACCTTACTATGATTTCTTCTTTCTGTAATTGCTAAACTAGTCTTTAAAACAACATTATATAAAGTTGATGATACCTGACATATTCCACCACCAATTTCATCTACATAACCCCCATTCTTTATTACCTTTGCATAGGAATATCCCTTTCCACTTGTAGTAGCTCCAACAACTTTATTAAAACTGAACTCTTCTCCAGGCATTATCACTTTATTATTAATATAAGATGATGCTACTTCAATGTTTCTAGTTCTTCCAGAAGATGAGTTTGCAAAACTTGTACTGTAGCTTGATACTAATGTATTTATAGCCTTTAAGTCTTCTTCATAAATTGCTGGTTCTGATTTCTTAAATGTTAGATTTATAATAATATCTTCACCATCTCTATTTTCTTCTATAGACTCTTTAATATCCCCTCTTAAAGCAGCCTCATCGATGGTTCTTCCACTCTGGTGCGGTGTTACTTTAAAACCACTCCAATCATGTTCTATAACCGCATTAACTGGAGACATATTTTGTTCTTTGCAAAGAACCTTTAAAAGGGCTGAAAAAGCTTCTTCATCAAAGGTAATTGTTGTTTTAAAATTTCTTTCTAAGCCTTCTTTTACATATTTATATTTATCTATTATCTTGTCATTCTTACCATAATTTACGGCTACATCTACTATTTGATCAATATTTTCCTCAACCTTTAACTCCTTAAAAGAAATCTTATATTCTTTTTCATCTGCATATATCAATATATTCCTATTTTCATTAAGTTTTATAGAATTCTCTGTTATCTTTCTTTCAGCTCTCTCTTTATTTAAAAGTGATACATCGATTTCATTAATGCTTATCCCTTTATATATGAGATTATCATGCTCAGTAACAACCATATGTATTTCAAAAATTATAAAGATGATTATGGAAAAAAGTATACCCATTAATATACTAACCGCAATCAAAAAATTTTTCTTCATCATCACTTTCCCCTCCATAAGCAAAAGAATATTTTATTCTTCTTATGGAAGTATATTAGGTTGTTAAGTATATTATTACTATGAGTTTCTTTCTATCTACTCTATCCTTAATAATAAAAATAAAGTTCTGCTCAAATTTCCTTGAGCAGAACTTCTTATTAACAACAATACACTAACGATATTAAATATATCTTCATTTAATTTTGCTAGATTATTTTCTTGATTTTCCTCTTCCAGCTTGGTGACAGAACTTCATCAATAATATCTCCTATAATTGCAATACCACATAGTTTATCCTCTTCATCCACAACTGGAACCGAATATAAATCATATTTAACAGCCATTGCTATAGCTTTTTCTATTTCATCACTATCAGATACCTTAAAAATCTTTGTATCCATTATGGATTTCAGCTTACTGCTAGGATTTGCTATTATTAAATCTCTTAATGAAATAACGCCTAACAATCGCTCATAATTATCTACTATATATACATAATGTAAAATTTCTTCTTCCGGCTTAAGTTCTCTTAATATATTGATGGTTTCTTCAGCTGTAATATCAATATTAAATGAAATAAATTCGGTATTCATTATATTTCCTACTACTTCATCCTCATATTTCATTAAGTCCCTTACTTCACTTTCATCTTCATCATCCAGATTAACTAACATTTTATTAGTTGCTTCTTCATCTAAATCGTCAAGCATATTAGCAATCTCATCATTTGGCATTAAGTCTAAAAGCTCCTTAGCTTTATTTTCACTTAAATCTTTAAGAATCTCCTGACTAATATCATGATCTAACTCTTCTAAAGTATCTGAAGCTAAGTCAATATTTAGTCCATCTATAACCTTTACCCTGTCCTCTGGAGATAAATCCTCTATAAGCTCTGCAATATCAACTGGATGAAGTTTACTCAACTTATTGTATGGAGTTGTTAATTTTAATGAAGATGCAACCATCTCTAGTGATTGGACACTTTCCCAACTTAAAATATTTTTCTTAGGATTTTTATTTATTATTTTACAAACTTTCTTTGTAATCCCCTCTAATCCAATTTTTCTTGCTATAGCAAGTGGACCTGATTCAACCCCTACAACAGTTAAATATCCACCGCTCTTTATCATCTTTAAATCCATTACTCTAACAATTTTTTTACCATCTACATCAACAATGTCCTTATCTAATAAATTTTTAGATAATAAGTATGAATATTTCCTTGGAATAATATCTTTAACTTGAACTACTCTGATTACACATTTTCCATTGTCCTTAAAAATATCGATAGTTCTAAATTCAAAATTTTCTATTTCTCTTCCGCTTTTTATTTTATAACCTATTGCTCTTGGATATCCAAATTCTGTTGTAACGTATATATCCTCTAATTTACCTATGCAATAATTTAATTCATCATATACATACTTCCCTAGTATATCACTTAAGTAAAACTCTTTTAATTTTTCCATAGCAGTCTCCTCCCTCGATGAAGGAATGACTAGGTACTAAATTAAATTGTAAAAATTATAATAAACAGTCTTCCTTCACCCTTATTCAGTTTGTAATTATTATCATAGTCCTCATGCCAAGGCCCACTGTCCATTAAGTGTTCACTCCTTTATGCTCAAAAATATTTTTACATAATTTATTATAGTCGAGAAACCATGGGAATGTAACTATTTTATGAAAATATGATTATTTTTTTAATAATGTATAATTTCCATATCACAATTTGCCATTTTAGTTTCTATTCATATTTCCTAGATTATATGTTAATATAATTTAATGTGCACTCACTATACGAAAGGAGGCGTAGGCCTTGAGTTTCTTTTAATTTCAGTATTATTGTTGTTTCATCTCATATTATTATCAATTTTATTGAAATTTACTAAAGGAAATATTTTAGGCAAACCTATGAATAAAAACGAAAAATTTTTACCAATTTCAAAAGAAGATATGAAAGCTGAAGGAATATATCAGCTTGATTTTATAATAATAACTGGTGACGCTTATATCGATCACCCATCCTTCGGAACTGCCATAATCGGAAGATTACTACAAAGCGAGGGTTATACTGTAGGGGTAATTGCCCAGCCAAAATGGGATAGCTGTGAAGACTTTAAAAAGCTTGGAGAACCTAGACTTGGATTTTTAATCAACTCCGGTAATATTGACTCCATGGTTAACCACTATACAGTTGCCAAGAAAAAAAGACATGATGATTTTTATTCTCCAGGTGGAAAGGGTGGCTATAGACCTAATCGTGCTGTAATAGTATATTCTAACAGAGCTAGAGAAGCCTATAAAAATGTTCCAATTATCATTGGTGGAATCGAAGCCAGTTTAAGAAGATTTGCTCATTATGACTATTGGGATGATAAAGTTAGAAAAAGCATTCTTTTAGATTCAACTGCTGACCTTTTAATTTATGGTATGGGTGAACGCCCTGTAGTTGAAATTGCAAAACTTCTTAACTTCGGTAAGCCAGTAGAAAACATAACTTCTGTAAGAGGTACTTGTTATGTTGCAAAAAACTTAGATAAAGTAAAGGATTTTGTAGAGCTTCCAACCTTTGAAGAAATAACAAATAGTAAAGAAGCATATGCAAAAAGTTATTATTTAGCATCCCACGAGCAGGATTCTGTATGGGGAAAAACCATTGTAGAGCCTTATGGAGATAAATATGTTGTTCAAAATCCTCCTCAAGCTCCACTATCAACAAAGGAAATGGATAGGGTTTATAATCTGCCTTACACAAGAACCTACCATCCAATCTATGAAAAAGACGGCGGCATACCAGCATTAAACGAAGTTAAGTTTTCAATTACAAGCCATAGAGGCTGTTATGGAAGTTGCTCCTTCTGTGCCTTAACCTACCATCAAGGAAGAGTTATTCAAAACAGAAGTCAGGATTCTATCATAGACGAAGCAAAACTTTTAACTGAAGATAATGATTTTAAAGGCTACATCCATGATGTTGGTGGTCCAACAGCAAACTTCAGACAAAAAGCTTGTAAAAAACAGGTGGAACATGGTGTATGTAAAAATAGACAATGTATCTTCCCAACACCTTGTAAGAACCTAATCATCGATCATACTGAATACTTAAGTCTATTAAAGAAAGTACGAAGTCTTCCTAAAGTAAAGAAAGTATTTGTTCGTTCTGGAATTAGATATGATTATCTGATATATGATAAAAACCCTAAATTCTTTAATGAATTATGTGAACACCATATCAGCGGACAGCTAAAAGTTGCCCCAGAACATATCAGTGATGTTGTTCTTAAGGAAATGGGAAAACCATCTAAGGATGTTTACGAGAAATTCAGAAAAAAATATATAGATATAAATGCTAAAATGGGTAAGAAGCAATTTGTTGTTCCATATATGATGTCAAGCCACCCTGGTAGTGATTTAAATGCTGCCATTGAGCTTGGAGAATATATTAAATCCATGGGACATCTTCCAGAACAGGTTCAAGATTTCTACCCTACTCCCGGAAGCTTATCAACAGCAATATACTACACAGGTATTAACCCTAATACTGGTAAAAAGGTATATGTTGCTAAGAGTCAGAAGGAAAAAAACATGCAGAGAGCTTTACTTCAATTTGGTAATCCAGATAACCACGGCTTAGTAAAAGAAGCTCTTATAAAATGTAATAGAGAAGATCTAATAGGACATGGTAAAAATTGTTTAATAACACCTGTGCCATTTAATAGAAGTAAAAAGAAGAAAACTACACCTACAGATATAGCTCAAAACACAACTAAGGGTTCTAGAAGAGGAAACACTCAAAATTCTTCTTCAAAAAAACAACAAAGCCCTTCATCTCAAAGACCTAAAGCTTCAAAGAATGGAAAAGTTTCAAGTCGAAATAAAAAAACTACTTCTAGACAAAGATAATAACAAAAACTCTAAGGAATTCTTTTCCTTAGAGTTTTTATTAATTTACCTTTATAAACTACATACTATACTTTACTATATTATGTCCCTTTGCTTTAATCTTAAATGTCAAAATACTTGTATAAAGACAAATAATCCAGCTTAAGTCACCAATTAAAAGATACCCAATATGCTCTGTGCTCTTTAAACTTGTTGCTGCGCCACCTATAAATACCAAAGAAGCTAATATAATTATGAAGCTACCCCACTTAATACTGTGTTTAAATCTCAAACTTTTAACACCAATAAAAAATGAAACCGCATTAATACATAACAGTATTTTATATGGCAATTGACTATTAAACACAACATTGTATCCATATGACATTGATATATAGTACTCCATAGGATATATAAATATACATATCATATATGCTGCTGCTCCAATAAAAAATATTCCATAAATCCAATTAATATTAATTTTAGTATTTCTATAAAATACATAAACACTTAAGAATATAAGCATTGGTATATAAATTATATTTAAAAATATGAAGTTCCTTACTATGTAAACATACTTAATATCATCTACTAGCAATAAAGTCAACAAGCTTCCTATTCTAAAACAAATTAAAATTAGTGGCAGAATAACTGCTTCCTTTATTTTAATTGGACAAAACTTTAATGTAGACGTAATAACTTCATAGCTTAAAAATACTAAAAATAACAAAAAGGATAGATATATATAAATATTCATGTTTCACTCTCCTAAAACCTATTTCAATTTATATATATTATCCTTTTGATTAGATTATGAAAATTTATTCTTTATAGCCTAATATTTTAACTGCTCTTCTTTCACAGGTTATATTTAATGGGAAATCAGGCCCCTTTTCTCCATCAATATCAGTAACCACATCATCATAGCATTCAACTCTAAGTTCACTGCACTTAAAGTATAATACACCATCCATATCTGCAAGCTGACCCTTTTTCATTTTAATAATTAAATTATTTAAAGCACTTGTAATAAGCTCTTGCTTTAATACAACAACATCTAAAAGACCATCATCAGCTTGTGACAAATCAGCAAACTTTATGTTTCCAGCAGTTTGGCCATTGAACACTAATAAAGTATAGATTTTACCTTCAAAGTTAACTACTGGTGATTCAATCTTTACATTTATTCTTTTTAAATTAGTGACTTCTTCTAATGCTTTAACATAATAAGCTAATTTACCCATGGTATTTTTCAAACTATTATCAGTTTTTTGAGATATATCAGTAAATACCCCTGTACTAGCTACATTAACAAAGTACTTATTGTTTATCTTACCTAAATCAAAACGCTTAATTTTACTATTAATTATTTGATTACAAGCTTCTTCTACGTCGCTAGGCATACCTAGATACTTTGCAAAATCATTTGCTGTTCCAACAGGCAAAAATGCTACTGGTAAATCTATATTATTCTGTTTCATCTTGTTTATAACAGAATCAATAGTTCCATCCCCACCAGCAATAAGTATATATTTATATGTGTCATCAATACCTTCAAAGGCGTCCTTTATATCTGAGTCTTTATCTATTCTGAAAGGTTCAACAGTATAACCCGCCTTTTGATGGGTATTTACAACATCATCTATACGACTTATAATTGCATTTTCTCCTGAATAAGGATTATAAATAAACTTTACCCTTTTCATAATTTCCTCCATATGTATCAGTTAATCCATACTATAGTAGCACTTAAGTATTTCTTTTTCAATAGATATTACCACTTTGTACCAATACTTTAAATAAAATTTATTTAATGTGCATATATATTTTACATAAGTCGGCAAAATGTATATAATATTAGGAGAGGTGATATTGTGAATAAATCTATTATCCCAAATACTATGACTTTAGGAAATTTAATATGTGGAGTTTTATCCATACAATGTACTATATATCAAGATTTTACTACTGCCGGAATTTTTATTCTTCTTGGCGGTATTTTAGACCGATATGATGGAACTGTCGCAAGATTTCTAAATACCCATAGTGATCTAGGTAAGGAATTAGATTCCTTAGCTGATTTAGTAACTTTTGGTGTTGCGCCAGCTATACTTGCATTTTCTTTGTATAACTTTTCTAACCTCGGACTTTTTGGTTACATACCATTAATAGTATTTCCAGTAGCTGGAGGATTCAGACTAGCTCGTTATAATTGTTCTGATTTTAACAATGTATTTACTGGTATACCCATTACAATAGCAGGTAGTTTAATGGCAGTGCTTGAAATTTTCACTGCAGTAAAAATAAAAACAATGCCTTTACTTGTACCATTTGTATTGATGTTATTGCTTTCATACTTAATGGTTAGTCACTTCCAAATTAAGAAAAGATAATTAAAGTCAACTACACCAACTGTAGTTGACTTTAATTTTATTTAAACCACATAATAATATGCTAAAGTAACTATTATATATACAGAAATTAATAAAGCACCCTCAAACCAATAGGTTTTCCCATCTTGAAATACAAAGTAAGACATCCCCATGGCAATAGACATTATAATTATTTGAAATGTAGAAAATAATAAATTTATATCAATACCCATTATTGCTGATGAAATAATTAGAATAGGTATAACAAACATTGTTATTTGAATACTTGATCCTATTGCTGTCTCTAAGCTAGCATCAATTTTATTTTCCAAGGCACATACTATACTTGAAGCATTCTCTCCAAATGATCCAAGAAGCGGAATTAAAATAATACCAATAAATTCTTGTGAAATTTTATAATCTACAACAATAGAACTAATGTTAGAAATAAGTCTTTCACTTATAAAATATAATAAAATTGTGATTACAATAATAAGCCCAAAAATCATCCAAACTTCATTTTTATTAACATCCTGCTCTTCGCACTTTTTACCTGTAACAATAAATAAATTACTATGAGTAAACAATGAAAATACTAACCCTAGTATATATACTCCAATAAGAACAAATGACACTATAACACTTAACTGCTGAAATTTCACCTCACCAATAAAAGAATATTTATTAAGGGCAGAAATTATTATAATTGTAAACGCAACTAAGAATATCATATTCAAATTTGTTCTTGCTATGTTTTTATTAAAAGTCTGTTCCTTATATTTCATTCCTCCACAAAATACAGCTATTCCAAGACCTAAAAGCATATTAGTTATTACTGAACCTAAAAGTCCAGCCTTAGCCATAGCCACCATTCCGTATTTAATTGACCATAATCCCATCATCAATTCAGGAATATTCCCAGCTGTTGCTGAAATTAGTCCACCTCTTTTTTCACCTACATAATCAGATATTCTAGAAGTTCCTTTTCCTAGCACAATTGCTAAAGGTATCATCATAAAAGAATATATTAACAAACTTAATATTTCTGAGTTTATTCTTAAAAATAAAGCTCCTATTGATAAAATAATAGTAATAACCACTCCATATTTATTAATCATATTTCTTATGTTTAAATTACTTCTTACATTTTGCATCTCTTTCATTTCTTCTCCTGTTTTATTAGTTATATACTTACTTTATTCAATAACAAAAAAACAGTTACACTTTAAAAATCATTGAAAAAAAATATAGGATTACTTTCATAATAGAAAGTAATCCTACATGATAACTTACTTATCTCCTGCCAATGCCTTTTCTTTTAACTTTAATCCACAAGGTGTAACAGCTAAACCACCTAATGCAGTTTCTCTTAATTCACTTGGAAGTCCTCTTCCGATTTTATACATTGACAATATGGTATCATCGAAAGGAATTTTACTCACAACTCCTGCCATAGCTACATCAGCCATAGTTAATGCACTTACTGCCCCAGCTACATTTCTTTTTGCACAAGGAATTTCAACTAAACCTGCTATCGGGTCACAAACTAACCCTTCAACATTTTTGATTACCATTGCACCAGCGTCAAAGGCCATCTGTGGGGTTCCACCCATCATCTCTACAACTGCAGCTGCTGCCATAGCTGCTGCACTTCCACACTCTGCTTGACAGCCACCTTCTGCACCAGCCATAGTAGCATTTTTAGCAATTATTACGCCCACACCAGATGCTGTAAATAGAGCTTGAATCATTTCTTCATCTGATTTATTTAATTTTTCACCTGCAGTAATTACAGCCGCAGGTATTATTCCACAGCTTCCTGCTGTTGGTGACGCAACTATTCTTCCCATAGCTGCATTCACTTCTGAACAAGAAAGTGCTCTTGCCATGGCTTTAACCATAAACTCTCCACATAGTGGTTCATTATTCTCATAATATTTTCTTAGCTTTGTTGCATCTCCACCAATTAATCCACTAATAGAAATAACCTCTCTATCCATGGCTTCTTGAGCAGATGTTTTCATAACCATTAAATTTTCTCTCATTCTTTCTATTACTTCTTCTCTAGTTGATTCGGAAAGCTTGCACTCTTCTTGTATTGTGTATTCCGCAATAGATATTTTTTTTTCATTGCAAACTTCTATAACTTCAGTAGCTTTAGATAAAAACATTCACTTATTCTCCTTTCACTGGTGGAAGAATTTGTTCAACATTATTTACATGTTCAATTCCTCTAATCTTATCTATAATTGTTGCTGGAACTGCACCATCTGTTTCAATGACGGTAGTAGCCTCTGAACCCTTTGATTTTCTGTACACATTCATAGATGCAATGTTTATGTTATTTTCAAACAATAGATTGCTTATTCTATAAATCATACCTGGAACATCGAGATTGTTAATTATTATAGTAGGATGAGCTCCTGTAAATTGGATACTTTGTCCATCTAATTCAAAAATAACAATATTTCCTCCACCGATAGATGACCCAGTTACTGTAGTTTTAACTCCATTTGAATCAGTCATAATAAATTTAACTGTATTAGGATGAACATCTCCTAAATCAGCTTCTTCAAACTTATATTTTAATCCTCTTTCTTCTGCTATGTTAAAGGAATTTCTAAGATTTTCATCCCATGGATCCATGCCTAAAATCCCAGCAACTAAAGCTCTATCAGTACCATGGCCTCTATAGGTTTTGCTAAAAGATCCATGAAGCATAAATATAACTTCCTTAACATTACCTTCTGCAATTTTTGCTGCAAGCTTTGCCAGTCTTGCGGCGCCTGCTGTATGCGAACTTGATGGTCCAATCATTATTGGTCCCATAATATCAAATACACTATAACTTTTCATAATCAGCCTCCTAATAGATCAACCTTAAACATACTAGGTAAAATTGCCACAAACTTATTAATAATTCTTTTCATTAGTATGCCCACATAATATAATATCACGACTAAAATAAAAAAAATATCTATTAATTCAACATATTTTAAAGAATTTTTATTTCTTCAAATGAAAAAAGATAGCAATTAACCTTTTTAATTACTATCTTTGATAAACTTAAACTGTTAATATTTAATTTTAATAAATATATTTTTAAAAATATATTAATATTGATAAAAACAGCTTCCTCCAATAAATTCTCTTATTAAAGAATTTGATGGAACAGAATCCTTATCAATATCTTTAAACATTTGTAAAAACTCTAAAAGTCTTACAGCTTCATTATACACAGGATTATCTGGCTTAACTTTCTTTAATTCTTCAATAGCATATTTCTTTAAAACTGCTAATTCATATATTAATGCAGTGTTAAACATAATATCTGCTTCTTCTTGAAATGGATAAATATACTTATCTTCTCCTCTTTTTATTGATGGCCACATTTTCAAAGTATATTCCACATCATATCCACGAGATAAATGATCTCTTACAATTCTTCTAATCATTCTTACATCTGTTGTTGAAATTCTATTATGGTAATCTATATTGATTTCTGTAAGTGGACTTATATATATTTTAAACTTATTTTCATCATCTATGGCTTCGGTCAGCATATTATTCAATCCATGTATACCTTCAATAATTATAACCCCATCTTTAGGTAGTTTAACCTTATTTCCATTCCATTCCCTTCGTCCTGTTTTAAAATTAAAGCTTGGTAGCTCAACTTCCTTTCCATCCATTAAAAGTAGTAAATGTTCATTAAATAATTGCAAATCTAATGCATTAATGCACTCAAAATCTAATTCCCCAAATTCGTCCAGTGGAGTCTCATCTCTATTTACAAAATAATCATCTAATGAAATTGGTATAGGAATTAATCCATTTACTCTTAACTGAATATCAAGTCTTTTACAAAATGTAGTTTTACCTGAAGACGATGGCCCAGCTATAGTTATTAGTTTAATGCTCCTGTCTTTATTTATTTCATCTGCAATATGAGCTATTTTCTTTTCATGGAGAGCTTCTGCAACTCTTATTAAAGTTACAATTTCACCATCTCCCTCCTGAATTTTTTCATTTAATGCCCCAACATGAGTTACATTAAGTATATTGCCCCAATTTTCTGCTTCATTAAATATCTTAGCTAATTTTTTATGACTTACGAATCTTGGAATCTGTGTTGGTGCTTCACTTGTGGGATATCTTAATATAAAGCCAGGATCATAGGATATTAAATCATAATATTTTAATTGACCTGTTGAATAAACCATAGGTCCATAAAAATAATCATAAGTACCGCCCAAAGAATATATAGTCACCTTTTCTTGATTTACAGTGCTAAGTAAAGAAACTTTATCTTCCATACCCTTAGCTTTAAATAATTCTATAGCATCTTTTCTCAATAGTTTTTTTCGCACAATAGGTAAATCTGCTTGTATAATTTCATCCATTTTATTTTTTATATCATAAACATCATCTATAACTAAAGGTGGTTTTTTTTCTATTTCTCCAAAAAGTCCCTTACTTAAAGAATGCTCAATTGTTAATTTACTTCTAGGAAACACTTCATTAACAGCCTTAATTAAAACAAATTGCAAACTTCTGATATAACACATCATTCCTGCCTTATCTGTAATATCAAGCAACTCTAATGTGCAATCCTCTAAAATAGGAGTAGATAATTCTTTTAACACACCATTAATCTTCACCAAAACTATTGGAACTTCACTATCATTTTCATACTGCTTAAGTAAATCAATACACAAAGTCTCCTTATCCACGCTTAAAATCTCTTCTGTTAAATTTCTTTTTATTTTTACTTTTAACATGTTCATTACACCTCCATTTCATAGCGAGGCTACTTCCTTTCATTTTTATAATAGGTCTATTTAATGATATTATATTACACAATTTCAAATTAGAACCATACTAAATGTAAATAATTTTATATATATGAGTACATAATATAAATATTAGTATTAGAAATAAAGGTGATGATTATGTTTATTCTTATCGTTCGTACAATAATTTTATATATTTACTTGATTTTAATTATGCGTGTAATGGGAAAGCGTCAGATTGGTCAGCTTGAACCTGTTGACTTTGTAGTTGCTTTAATGATTTCAGAACTTGCAACTCTTCCAATGGCAGATAATAGAATTCCTTTAATCTATGCAATAGTACCAATTACAACCTTAGTATTTCTTCAAGTCTTCACCTCTTTCCTAGAATTAAAAAGTGAAGGCTTTAGAAGTATTTTAAATGGTCAGCCCAGTATTGTCATAAAAGATGGATTAGTTAATGTTGAGGAATTAAGACAACTAAGATATAACCTTGATGATTTATTAGCAGAATTAAGACAACAAGGATTCTTCAATTTAATGGAAATTCATTATGCAATCTTGGAAACAGATGGTTCTTTGTCAGTACTTCCCTATACTGCTTATGAACCTCCAACTAGGCAGGATTTAAAGGTTAAAGTTGATAACGAACCTCTCCCAATGCCAGTTATCCTTGACGGCATTATAAATTTCGAAAATTTAAAAACAATAGGAAAAGATCAGTACTGGCTTGAAAAAAAACTTTCTCACAACCACATTCAATCCCATAAAGATGTCTTAGTTGCAATTATCTATTCTAACGAGCATAAATTTTATTATCAACTTAAAAATGAAACTACTAACACTCTTAACAATAAGAAAAAATAAAGGAGAAATAGATATGAAAAATATGATTGGAACTTCTATTATTTTTATAATCATGCTAGTTTTTCTTTTTTTTGCAAGCAGATATATAACCTTAACTTGTGATAAAATGTTAGAAGTAACCTGTCAGATAGAAGATAATCTAGTTGATAATAAGTGGGATGAAAGTTACATGCTTTCATTCGAGCTTTTAAATATTTACGAAGGACATGTCAGCAATTTAACCATATTTCTAAATCACTTAGACTTTCATAATATTTATAACGAAATTATAAAATTAAGCCAATATACAAAATGTGAAACCGAAGATGAAGCCTTAGCTTCCATTCATGTAATTAAAGCACTACTTAAAGAAGTTAAAGAAATGGAATCACTTTCTATAAGTAATATATTTTGATTTATATGTGCTAAAAAAGACACAGGACCTAAAATTCAAGTCCTGTGTCTTTTCTATTTCTCAGTGTAATTTCTAATATGTTTTATAATCATATTTATACTTCCATCGCCAACTCTTTCAATCTCAAAACGATTCAAATCATTATAAGCTTCTTCAGAAATATACAAATCTATATCTTTATCTATTTTAAGTCTTACACGTTTTAACTTTTTCTCTACCCATTGCTTATCTAATTCAATGTTTTCACTTACTCCGCTTTCGATTGCATAAGTTCTAAAGTTTTGCTTTAACTCTTCATCTGCTCCAAAAACTTCCTCAGTAAATGTATCTAAATTTATAGACTCCTCTTCCTTAAGCCTTCTTTTAATTTCTCTACGTACAACCTCTTGACCATCTGCATTTTCTTTTAAGGCGCTTTGAGTCCACTTTTCGGCAGCCTTTATAAACTGTTTTGTCTTGTCTCTTCCATTTTCTATAATTGTACAACCAAGATAATTTTCAATGAAGTAATTCGTACCATAATCATTGTCATCTTTATTATTCTTTGGTTGTTTGTCTATAACTAATAAATCATATGGATTTTCTTCTCTTAATGGTCTTATAAAAGCACATTTTTGAATTCTTCCGCTGCTTGTAGGAAGACCTGTAAACTGCGGTACTATATGTATACCAATTTTTCCTTCAACAAATTCTACATTATGCATGTAATTCTTTATATAATCCATCTTGAAAATCCCTATAAAAGGACCATGTTCAGTTGTAAAGGCCACTGTAAGCAAATCGCAAGAAGGTATATTCCCTTTTGCTCTCATTAAAATAAACATCTGACTTGCCAATTCCTTCGATACATTAATCAAGTCATTTTCTCCACTTAAATATTCTTCTGATACTTCCTTGACTATATTTCTTTCTTTATTGAAAATGGCATATTTCAATTCCTCATCCTTTAAACACCTTTGAACATGCTTAAATACAAATTCATATACTTCTTCTGTTAACTGAAGTGGATACTCATTTAGTATTGCTTCATCTGAATTGTTATCTAAGATATGAATTATGGCGTCTAGTATATTAATCTCATTTATGTATTCCATAATTATTACCTCTCTTTCTCACCCATGTTATTTATAAACGGCCCAGCCTTCGAAGAATAAATTTCTCAAAGATCAATATTGACCTGCTCAAAGTATAAATTTTATCAACCATTTATGTAAAATTACTTTTCAACAAAATTCTCTCTTTCCAAATTATATCCTATATTATATTATCCCATTTTAATTGATTTGAAAACTCAATATTTTGTTAGAATTTAGGAGAACCTCTTTAAGATAACGAATTTCTTCAATTTATATATTTTTTTTTAACAATATGGATAAAAATTGTTATAATCTTTTACATAGGGTATAATGACATAGATAAGGAAACTCCTTTTCATATTCATTCAAAGGAGTAAGTTCTATTTAACCAAATCAAAGATTTGGAATATCACTTAAGGAAACTCCTTTTCATATTCATTCAAAGGAGTAAGTTCTATTTAACCAAATCAAAGATTTGGAATATCACTTAAGGAAACTCCTTCTCATATTCATTCAAAGGAGTAAGTTCTATTTACTAAATTATAAATTTAGATGCCAACTAAGGAGAGTGTTACACTTGCAAGAGATTGAAACAAGAATAATTAAAATAGATGTGAATAAAATTAAAGAGAAACTTATTAATCTTGGTTGTAAAAAAGTTAAAGATGAAAATCAAATTAATAATCTTTATGATTTTCCAGATAGAAGAATGCTTAATAAAAAAGGCTATGCACGTATTAGAATTGTTGAAGACAATTTAAATAATGTAGTAGTTAATTATATGACCACAAAAAAATTACTTAGTCAAGAAAAATATAAAATTATGGAGGAAAATGAAGTAATTATAGACAATAGTACTATAGGTGCTCAGATTTTCACTTCTTTAGGTTTAGAATTAGTAGAATCTATAAAAAAACATAGAGAAAGCTATCAGTTCAAAACCTCTCTTATAGAAATAGATATAAATGACCCTAGCTTCTGTCCTTTTCCTTACTTAGAAATTGAAGGAACCAACGAAGATGAAATAAAAGAAATCGTAGCCCTTCTTGGTTACACCATGGAAGATACAACTTCTAAAACAATATATGAGTTACTACAAAGTGAAGGGATAGTTAAGGGAGTATAATGTTCGGATATGTCATGCCATATAAGTTAGAACTTAAAATAAAAGACTATGAGATGTTTAAAGCATATTACTGTGGTTTATGTATTTCAATAAAAGAAAACTTTTCAAACCTTTGCAGATTATCATTAAATTATGATATGACTTTTCTTGGAATACTGTTAGACAGCTTTTCAGAAGAGAAAAATTCCTACGAGGTTAGCAAATGTATTGCTCATCCCTTAAAGAAAAAGCCAAAGGTTATTAATAATAAAGCTTTGAACTATGCTGCATTCTGTAATGTAGCATTAGTTTATTATAAACTTTTAGATGACTATACCGATGATAATGCTATTAACAAAAAACTTCTTTCCTTATACTTAAAAAAGTTTATTGAGAAGGAAAACCTGGAATTAAAACCTCTGCTTAAAAACATTGAGGATAACATAACAAAACTTACTGAACTTGAAAATTCAAAAGAATGTATATCTATCGATGAATTAAGTCATAGCTTTGCAGACTTAACTGGATTTCTTATATCTTTTTATTTCAAAGATAAGGATTTCCACCAAGAACTCTATAAGCTTGGCTATAATTTAGGCAGATGGATCTATATCATAGATGCCTATGATGATTTAGAAGAGGACTTAAAAAAACAAAAGTTTAATGCAATAAATAAAGCCTTCAATACTGAAGGATTATCCTTTGAAGAACTTATTAAAGCTCAACGTGATAGAATTGAATTTAACCTGATGATGAGTGCTAGTTCAACGGTTGATGCATTAAATAATTTACCGATTGAAAAAAACGGTGATTTACTCTTTAACATACTACAATTTGGACTTATGAATAAAATAGAAAGTATAAAATCAAGGAGTGACAAAAAAGATGAAAAATCCATATGAAGTACTTGGCATTAAAGAAACTGCCACCCCAGACGAAATAAAAAAAGCATATAGAGAATTAGTTAAACAATACCATCCAGATAAATATGAAAATAACCCCTTAAAGGACTTAGCTGAAGAAAAATTAAGAGATATTAATGAAGCCTATGACACCCTTACGAAAAAAGGAAATGCTTCATCAAACGGTTATGGAAGTTCTTCTTCCTCTAACGGTTACAATACTTCTCATAACACGAGCTATAATACTAGCAGCAACTATGGAAATTTACAACAGGTCAGAATGGATATAAACAGAGGTAACATCGGTGGAGCTGAAGCTACTCTTAACAGCATTACTAATAGAAATGCTGAATGGAATTTCCTTATGGGAATAATCCATTATAGAAAAGGCTGGCATGACAGCGCTTTTAACTATATCAACACAGCCTGCACAATGGAGCCAAACAACTTTGAATATAGACAAACATTAAACCAATTGACTAGAACTCAAAATTCCTATAGAAATACTTATTATGGACGCAGAAACAGTTCTGATGATATGTGCAACACATGCTTGAATCTTTGGATGCTCGATACCTGCTGTGAATGTATGGGTGGAGATTGCATAAGCTGTATGTAGCTATATAAAAAATTGTCATACCCAACGAAATTAATACCTATTTAAATTAAGAATTAAAAATGTAGATCACAGAATAGTGGATGAAATTCCTTGGGAATTTATACATTTTTTATTAATGAAGAAATCCAGCTCTTGCTAGATCTCCTCCTCATTCTTAATTCTACATTCTAGCATTCTAAATTCAAATCTATCTTGTTCATTTTGAAAAAATAGTCTTGGTTAAGCTAAATCATAGATGTACTCTATGAAAGTTTCATTAACCAAATCAAAGATTTGGAGTGTCACCTTTAGGCACTCACTTAGGAGGGTTGTTATGAAAAATTCTTCTGCTTCAAATGTTGCTAAAGGCGGGCTACTAGTAGCCTTAACCCTTGTAATATTATATGCTGCAAATTTTATAACCTTTAATACTCTGTTTTTACTTGGATTAACTTCAGCCTTAATACCACTAGCAATAATCATTAGTGATGTTCCTACAAGTATTATGGTGTACGTAGCCTCAGCTATTTTAAGCTATTTAATCATTCCAGATAAAACCTTATGGCTGCTATACACTATTGTTTTTGGACCCTATGGAATAGTTAAGCTTTTCATTGAAAAACGCAGAAGTACAGTAATAGAAATTATTTTAAAGTTAATTTACTTTAATGCTGTAATAGCATTTACCTTCTTCATCTATAAGAGCTTTTTCATGCCAAATGCAGAGCTACAGTACTCTATAGCCTTAGTAATTTTGGTTGGAAATATCGCTTTCTTTGTATTTGATTATGTTCTAACAGTGTTTGTTAACAGTATAAGAAATAGAAGGTTTAAATAACTTGACATAAACATTAGGTTTATGTATAATTTTAAACAAACTAAATAAATTATTGCAGTGATTAGGAGTAGTAATATAATTTTCACTTTCAGAGAGCTACAGTTTGGTGTGATGTAGTAGTGCGCTTATATGAACTTGCCTAGGAGCTTACTTGTCAGAAGCAAGTACGGATTCAAAACCGTTATTTTATTAAGAGGAATCTATTTGTAAGATTCAATTAGAGTGGTACCGCGGAACTATAGCTTTCGTCTCTGTTTATTCAGAGACAAAGGCTTTTTTTATTTTGTAAAATATTTTCTTATTAACGAGGAGGATTACTATGGCTAGATACGGAACTGCTACCGATAGAAAGTGGCAGCAAAAATGGGAAGAAACTAACCTATACAAATTTGATAAAGATAAAATGGATAAAAAATTATACGTCCTTGAGATGTTCTCTTATCCATCAGGAAGCCAGCTTCACGCTGGACACTGGTTTAACTATGGACCAGTAGACTCTTGGGCAAGAATGAAGAGAATGCAAGGTTACAACGTGTTCCAACCGATGGGCTTTGATGCCTTTGGATTACCAGCTGAAAACTACGCAATAAAAACTGGTATTCACCCTAAGGATTCAACTGACCAAAATATCGCTACAATGGAAACTCAATTAAAAGCTATGGGGGCAATGTTCAACTGGGAAAACGAAGTTGTCACTTGCAGACCTGATTACTATAAGTGGACTCAATGGTTATTCTTAAAACTTTATGAAAAAGGTCTTGCTTACAGAAAGAATGCTCCAGTAAACTGGTGCCCTAGCTGTAGTACAGTTCTTGCAAATGAGCAGGTTGTTGAAGGTCACTGTGAAAGATGTGACAGTGAGGTTACTAAAAAGAACCTTACTCAATGGTTCCTTAAAATCACAGATTATGCAGATGAGCTTTTAGAAGGTCTTGATGGGCTTGACTGGCCTGAAAAAACAAAGGCTATGCAAAAGCACTGGATAGGAAAATCAACTGGTTCAGAATTAACTTTCAAAGTTGTAAACTCTGATTTAGAATTCAACACTTTTACAACAAGAATAGATACTTTATTTGGAGTTACTTACGTTGTGCTTGCTCCTGAAAATGAGCTTGTTGATAAACTTACTACTCCTGAAAATAAAGAAGCAGTAGAAGCTTATAAAGACGCTTCTGCAAAACAGTCTGATATTGAAAGACAATCTATTTCAAGAGAAAAAACAGGAGTATTCACTGGTTCTTATGCAATCAACCCTATCAACGGACGTGAGATTCCAATCTGGGTTGGAGATTATGTTCTAAACACTTATGGTACTGGTGCTGTTATGGCTGTTCCTGCTCACGATGATCGTGACTTTGCATTTGCAACTAAATATAACCTTCCAATAGAAAGAGTTATAGACGGTGGAGAAGGTCTTCCATTTACTGAATTCGGGCCACTTGTTAACAGCGGAAAATTTGATGGGCTTATTGGTGAAGAAGCTAAGGATGCCATCGTTGAAGAACTTGCTAAAGATGGTCTTGGCAAGAAACAAGTTAACTACAGATTAAGAGACTGGCTTATATCAAGACAGAGATACTGGGGTGCTCCAATTCCAATGATTCACTGTAAAAAGTGTGGAACTGTACCAGTCCCAATGGAAAATCTACCAGTAGAGCTTCCATATGACGTAGATTTTGCACCAGACGGAAAATCTCCTCTTGCAAAATCAGAAGAATTCATGAATACAACTTGTCCTAAGTGTGGCGGACACGCACACCGTGATCCTGATACTCTAGATACATTCGTTTGTTCTTCATTCTATTATCTAAGATATCCTGATAACATGAATTCAGAAAAAGCCTTTGATACAGATTTAATAAATCAAATGCTTCCAGTAGATAAATATGTAGGAGGACCAGAGCACGCTTGCATGCACCTTCTATATGCTAGATTTATCACTAAAGCACTTAGAGATATGGGACTTTTAAACTTTGATGAGCCATTTAAATCTCTTACTCACCAAGGATTAATTCTTGGACCAGACGGACAAAAAATGAGTAAATCTAAAGGAAACACTATCTCTCCTGATGATTACATCAAGACTTATGGTTCAGACGTATTTAGAATGTATCTAATGTTTGGATTTGGATATGTTGACGGTGGAGCTTGGAGTGATGACGGAATTAAGTCTATAGGTAAGTTTGTTGATAGAATAGAAAGAACTCTTGATAACTGTATTGAAGTTATTAAAGGTGAAAATTCTAAATCTACAATAGATAAAGCTGAAAAAGAGCTTAACTTCTGGAGACATACTGCTATTAAAGGTGTAACTGAAGATAGTGAAAAACTTCAATTCAACACTGCTATAGCTAGAATGATGGAGTTCACAAACGCTCTTAACAAATACCTTGGTGAAGAAGTTAAAAACGGCGACTTCTTAAAAGAAGTTATTGTTGATTACGTAAAACTTCTTGCTCCATTTGCTCCTCATTTTTCTGAAGAGCAATGGGAGAACCTTGGAATGAACTACTCTGTATTCAATACTGAGTGGCCAACTTTTGATCCTTCAGCTTTAGTTAAGGATGAAGTTGAAATAGCAATCCAAATTAACGGTAAAATTAAAGCTAAAATAAATGTTTCTACTTCTGCTAATGATGAAGAAATTAAAGAAACAGCCTTAAATGATGCCCATGTAAAAGCTGCCCTTGAAGGAAAAACAGTTAGAAAAGTTATCGTTATTAAAGGAAGACTTGTAAATATAGTTGCAAACTAATTAAAATTAAAATGGTTAAGCCAAAACCTGGCTTAACCATTTTTTTATTATTCTTTTCCTGATATAGTAATACCATTAACCTTAATCCATGGTAAGGATGCATATCCCAAATTCAATACCTCTTTAGAAATGTCATCTATAGAATTAAATATGTCATATAAATTTCCACTAATCATGGTTTCCTTTAGAGGGAATTTAATTTCCCCCGCTTCAATATAATAGCTATTTTTAGCAACCCCCGAAAAATCTCCATTGGAAGCAGGCTCTCCCCCTGAAAATCTGCCAAGAATTATTCCTCTATCTGTTCCTTTTATCATTTCTTCAAGACTTTTCTCTCCAGGCTCAACCATTATTATATGTTCAGTAGGATTTAGCTTTAGTCCTGTCTTCTTCGCTCCATATTGACTTAATAAATAACTTTTCAATATTCCTTTTTCAATGTAGGTAACATTTTCAGCCTTAAATCCATCTTTTGTAACAAAAGCCTTACTGCTTATATCCGGGTGATTTGCATTACAGCTTATTGTAAGCTTCTCACTAGCCACTCTCTCATTTAGCTTATCTACTAAAATACTGGTTTTAGTAATTAAAGGCATGTCAGATAAAAAAGCATTGTTGTAAGACCTGATAAAATCTAAAAGACACTCCGGTGTTATTATCATGTTGCCATTAAACTTTCCATTTATTCCAGTACAACTTAACTGCTCAATGCTCTCCTCCAGCTTATTTCTTACATTTGAACACTCCAATAAATCTTCTGGAAGTTCATTTACACAAATTACTACAGCGTTAAAGGAGGACGATTTATCCCCTTCTTTTGCGGCATAAAATATATTAATCTCATATTCTCCGGTAGAAGTTTTAAAATCAACACCATTTGAATTTACAATATGCTCCTCTACTTTATTAAAGCAAACATAACTTTCATTGATCTTTAAGGATGGATACTGCTCTTTACAATCTCTTAAAAATTTGCAAATTACTCTATGAATCTTCTCAACATCGGCCTTGTCTTCACCATCCTTAAACTCCTCTGAATTTTGGTATGGAGCAATATCGTTATTTTCATCAACCTCTGATGCATCACACATATCCATTAAATCTGAAATTCTCTCCCTGATAAAGTCTTCTTCTAAATTTGTCATAGAAACCTTAGACATCTTATTAGCTTTAATGGCTCTTAAGGTTATTTCACTATGATTTGTGCTTCTAAATAGAACAATACCCGTTTCATTAAAGTTAATTTCCTCTTTATCATGTATAACTAAAGTATATTGGCTTTTATCAGCACCTTTTTCAGCCATATATTTAATACATCTGCTACCAAGTTCTGAATTAATCATATTATCTACCTCCAATATTCACCTTGCATTTTATTGATGGGCCTCCCATTCCAACTTTTATGAGCTGCTTCTTGCCACACCATCCTCCATTGCTCCACTTAAGTTCATCTGATACCATAGTTACACTTTTCAATACTTCAAATGCAATCCCAGAAATAGTAGTATCCAAAATTGCTCTTCCTAATTTTCCATTTTTAATTTCATAACCAAAGCTTATTCCAAACATAAACTCACTAGTAGTATCAGCTTGTCCATTTGTAGCACTTACAAGGTAATAACCATCTTCAATAGATGCTATCAGGTCCTCAAGTTTATCCACTCCTGGTGCAATACAAGTATTCCTCATTCTTATTAAAGGCTCATCGTAATATTCCGTAGCTCTTGCATTACCAGTAGGTTCAACATTAAAAATATTGGCTGTTTCCTTATTATGCATAAAGGATTTTAGTATACCCTTTTCCAAAACAACTACATCTTTTCCTTTTGTGCCTTCATCATCTATATATACTGGTACTGGACAAGTTTTACCATAAGCAGTATGTGCAAAATCAATTAAAGTAATCAATGGTGAAGCAACCTGTTTATTCATGTTATATCCAGCGATAGAACCACCAAGAACAAAATCTGCCTCTACAGTATGTCCAATGGCTTCATGGGCAAATAGACCAGCTATGGAAGAGTCAATAATAACATCCTTTAATCCAGCCTCTGCATACACTCCCTGAACTTTTTCTTTTAATTGCATATATAGCTTATGAATACCCTCATTTAAATCTGATGGTTCATCAAAATTATCTTCAAATTGTCCAAGACCGCCAAAGCTCTTAACAAGCTCAATAGGACTTCCCTCTCTATCCATAATCATTTTTACTACAACATTACTTCTAGGGGTAAGGGTATAATAATAGGCTCTTGAAGAAGTTAAAATCTGCTTTTCCATATCATCACAAGCTATTCTTACCATCACTGATGCCAAATCATTATAGGTTTCTTTTATGTGATTATATACAGCTTTAGCAAAATCAATTAATTCCTTTGTGGTTTTTTTTGCCTTTTTAGTTTCAAATGATTTCTCACAGGAATTCTCTTCAACCTTTAAAGGTTCAAAAGTCTTTTCTATATTTCTCTCTCTTAAATACTCTGCATTATATTTAGCTTTTAAAAGTACTTTTTCTATAGAACTATCATCCATATTAGAGCTGGACGCAAACCCCCAATTTCCTTCTATAAAACATCTTGCACTTACTCCTGCGCAATTGGTCTTCGAGTTTACTCTTACATCTCCATCAACAATCAAAATAGTTGTCGATAAATTTTCCTGCACTCTCAATTCAGTATATTCAGAAAATTTATCTTGGAATTTAGTTAAATCCATTATTTTCATTGACTTCTCCTCCTAAACTTCTATTAAAATCCAAGTTATATTATAATGATATACATTAATTACAAATTATTCAACTTATTTCGTTAAACTAAACAATAAGAGTACACAGTTGCTAAACCATGTACTCTTTACTTTATTTATATTTATTTATATCTATTTAACACTCTCTTAGTTTCCTCTAGTAAGCTGGTAAGTTCAAAAACTTCTCCACATTCTAAAAGCTTATTAAGCTCTTCTGTAAACCTTGATGCCTCTCCAATTTTACCTTGCGATGATAATGTGAGTATATTTTCCACGATATTACTTACTAAAGATGATTTTACCTCAAAGAGCTTTTGAGCATCCTTAATTTCATCCTTTATATTTAACATTTCCTCATCAAGATTAAAGGCTGCATCAGCTGCATTCTTAAGCTTAACTCGAATATCCGCAGGTATATCATGCTTATATTTATAGTTGAGTGAATGCTCTACTGTCGCCCAGAAGTTCATGGCTAATGTTCTAATCTGAAATTCAGCCAAAACCTCACACATTCCCTCTGACATATTAACTGGATACTTGATAATCATATGATAGCTTCTATAGCCACTAGATTTAACATTAGTTATATAATCCTTCTCATATATTATCTGCATATCTTTTCTATTTCTTATAATGTTAACTACCTTATCAATATCATCAACAAATTGACACATGATTCTAAGCCCTGCAATGTCTTCCATTTCATATTGGATTCTCTCAAGGGGTATATCGAATTTATTCGCCTTTTCTAGAATACTTGAAACTTCTTTAACTCTTCCAGTAACAAATTCTATTGGCGAATATTCACTTTTTCTTCTAAGCTCTTTTCTTATACTTCTTAATTTAACCTTCAATTCCTCAACAGCTTGGTCGTAGGGAATTAAAAAGCTTTTCCATTCAATAACTGCCATATACTACATTCCTTTTCATACCAATTGCTAAAAGCAAATTAATTATAACATATACTCACTAGTTGTGCTAGTTAAGAAACTTTTACACTTCTTAACATAAAAATACCACCACAAAAGTCTGCGATGGTATCAATATATCTTTTTAAAATTATATTAAAAACTTTAATAGGAATACTATTCCTACGATTACTGTAGTAATACTAATTTCTTTTCTTTTTCCTGTGAAAACTTTAAGTACTATATATGATATAACTCCAAATACTATGCCATCTGATATACTATAAGCTAAAGGCATCATAATTATTGTTAAAAATGCTGGTATGGCTTCAGTAAAGTCAAGTAAATCAATTTCTTTTATTGGCTCAATCATGAATAATCCAACTAGAACTAACGCACAACATGTTACCGCTGGAGTTATTGATGCAAATAATGGCGAGAAAAATAAAGCTAATGTAAACATAATTGCTGTTGAAACTGAAGTGAGTCCAGTTCTTCCACCTTCAGCAACTCCGGCAGCACTCTCAACAAAGGTACTTACTGTACTTGTTCCAACACATGCTCCAAAAGTTGTTCCAATGGCATCAGCAAATAAAGCTTTCTTTATGTTTGGTACCTTGCCATTCTCATCTAACATTTTAGCCTTTGTTGCAACTCCAACTAAAGTTCCTATGGTATCAAACATATCCATAAATAAAAGTGTAAATAAAACTATTGCCATATCCAAAGTAAATATATTATGCCACTCAAATTTTAAAAATACTGAGCTGATTGATGGAGGCATACTAATTATGCTCTCTGGTAATGGTGTAACTCCCATTGGAATTCCGATTACTGCAGTGACAATCATTCCAATGAATAAAGCACCTTTAATATTCTTAGCTAAAAGAATACCTGTAATAAGAATTCCTATTATTGCAAGTAATGCAGCTCCTTCAGTAATATTTCCCAGGGCAAGAATTGTACCGCCGCCTTGTGGATGAACAATTATTCCTGCTCCCTCAAGACCAATTAAAGCAATAAATAATCCTATACCAACAGATATTGCTTTTTTTATATTAGATGGAATTGAGTCCACTATAGCTTCACGAACATTAAATAAAGTTAAAAGTATAAATATAATACCTTCTAAAAATACTGCTGTTAATGCAAATTGAAAAGAATATCCCATTCCAAGAACTACAGTAAAGGCAAAATAAGCATTTAAACCCATACCAGGTGCTTGAGCAAAAGGTAATTTTGCATAGATACCCATTATTAAAGTTGAAACTACTGCTGATAAAGCTGTTGCAGTAAATACTGCTCCACTGTCCATTCCTGCAGCAGATAAAATAGATGGGTTAACGATTAAGATATATGCCATTGTCATGAATGTAGTAATTCCAGCTACCATTTCTGTTCTTACATTTGTATCATTTTTTGAAAGCCCGAAATAACTATCAAGCCTTCCACCCTTTTTAAATAAGTTTTTCATCGAATCCCTCTTTCGTAAATAAAATCACTCCGGTTTCATATAATAATTGAATTTCTTATGTTTTGCAATAGTTTTAGTGAACATTTTTTAATTTGATTGTTGTTTTTATCGTTTTTACCCCTATTTACGGACCTTTAAAGTCGAATTCCGTATGCAATGTTCGTGTTTTTCACAAGTTTCTTCTTTATTCAGACTCTTCCCATTCCTTAAATCTTTCCACTTTAAAACGCTCTAACTTATAAGCCTCCGAAGGAGATATATTTCCCTTACTCATTGCAATTTGAAGCTGCTGTTCCTTTGTATCAACACCATCTAAATTGGGTAAAAGAAGTCCTTTTTTACTTCCTGAAGTTACAATTACTCCATAGCAGGCTGGATCTAAGTCCTCAAAATCTGCAGGCTCTGGAGGATATAATAAATCCACGGAAATATCTATGTCCATTAATTCCCCAGCTTTAACTGGATGAAACCTTGGGTCATCAAGAGCTGCACTAATAGAATTTCTAATGATCTCTTCCCCTACACATGATGTAGTTGGCTCTATAGTACCAATGCAGCCTCTAAGTTCTCCATCAGCTTTTAAAGATACAAACACACCTTTCTTATCCAATATAAGAGCTTCCTCTTCTATGTCATCTATGTTCAATAAAGTTCCTGAGCTATAGTAACTGTCTAAATTTTTTCTTGCCAATCTTGTATAAGGTGATCCCTCCTTAATTTTTCTTTCATGTTCCTTCCTTTTTTCTTCAACAACAGCCTTATAAAGATCTCCACTGCCCTCTTGAAAATCCATAACTGCATATCCTACTCCTAATGGACCTTCATAACTATATAACTTTGTTTTTATTTTTTCTGTGCTAATAATCCCTGCTAATATATATAATGATCTTAAACCACACTCACCAGCATCCATAATCAACCTTTTATTTATATTAAATATTCCCTTTAAATCTCCTGACTGTAACACTTCAATTAAAGTTTTGTCAAATTCATTTCCATTAGGACTATATTCGTAAGGGCCGTCCTTTGTTAACCTATGTGACAAATCGCCTGATGCTATTACAACTATATTTTTATTTGACTCCTTAGCAGCCCTTCTTATAGCTAATCCAAACTTTAAAAGCTCTGTGGCTGATAAAAATCCATAAGTAACGTGTATTAAATCATAGCTTCTATTCTTATCAATAAAATAAAGTGGAACCATGGCCCCATGGTCCAGCTCAAAAGGTACATTATATCTAACAGAACTTTTCTCATTAATTTCTGCAACTTGGATTCCATAGTTATTAGCATTATCTATAATACTTTTGGTTAATTTTAAATCTATATGACAATTAAACTCTACCTGTGGAGCTCCAAATTTTCCAAAATCACCTTTCAGTTCCTTGGATGTAATCATTGCAACCGCATCTTTAAACACAACTCCATGAGGAGAAATTATTATTATAGTATCTGGATTTACAGCATTAATTTTTTCACCAATCTGAATGCAAGCTTTTACTGTATTAATTACCTTTCTTTCTTCACCTTGACCTATCTCTGGAATTATTACAGGCGGATGTGGCATAAGAAAATAATTCATTTGATCTTCACCCCTTACATAAAATTCATATGACTTGATATTATATTATTCCAATACCATAAATAATAATCCAAAATTAAAGGCTTAATTGAAAATCACTTCAATTAAACCTTTTAACTTATTTTATCTCTTCATTTACATTTCTTTTAAAGGAATAATAGGTTCCAATGAAATAACATGCATATATTAATATCATTAACGCTGAAGATATTCCAATGTTGAGTATCAGCCCTTTATCACCAATAAAAGATTGAATCTGTTTACTTATAATATCCATAAAATTAACCATAAACATAACAAAACCTATTAAAGAAATGGATACTGGCATAATGAAATATACAGAAATCTGTTTTAGAATCAATTTATTTATTTCTGATTTATCTACTCCTAACTTTTTCAGAACCTTAAATCTACTTCTATGCTCTATAGAATCAGACAACTGTTGTAATGCCAACACCGTTAAGCTTATCATAAGCATTACAATTCCTAAATAAATTCCTAGAAGCCTCATTCCTAAAGTTATATTGATAATATTATTTCTCTCCATAACCTTAACTCTTCCATCCATAAAGTAGTATGGTTGTCTATCAACTTCCTCATACTTATTTACTATCTCCTCATAATTTTCATTAATCCAATTAGGAATATAGGCTGAAACTATGTCTACAGCTTTATTGTAAGGTAATGGTTTATTTGTATTAGCAAATAAATCAGCTCCCACAAAGGTTAATTCTTCGCATATATAATCTGGAACTATTAAAATATTGTTGCTGTATCCGTTATAAATCCCTTCACCTATAGACTCTGTATAATATGGAGTAGAGCTTATTTTCAACTCTTTATCCTTTATCTTTAAAATTGGGTTATCTTCAATAAATATTGAAATTTCATCTTCCTCTAGCATGGTTGCCCAGTGAGTAGTATACTGGTCCTCCTTTAGCTTAACCTTATCATAGCCTAGCATCTCTCTTGACTTGTTATAATCACTTAAGCTGATAACTGCTAAGGGCGCCTCCCTTGGGTCTCTGTTATTTATATCTTCTGGATTTATAATATACTTTTCCACTTGAACATATTCCTTGATGTCATAGCCATCAGTCTGTAGCTTCTCCATTATTGCAGAGTAGTTTATCCTTGGAATTTCTTCTAGGTCTAGTATATCATATTCATTTCTAATATTAATATCGTAGGGTACTCTATACTCTAAATAGCCCAGACTCCATTGAGCCATTAATAAAGTAGCTGCAATGCTTAAAGCTGCTGCTAAAAATGTCATGGATATAGAAGCCATCAATATTGGTGTGGTCTTAATCTTTGAAACTATGGAGCCCATCAGAGCTAAGTTAGTGTTTTCATATTTAAAACCTAAGCATCTTTTATTGATAAAGATAATTATATAAGCCAAGGAATAAAACAAAGCATAGGTTCCCAAAATAAATGAAAGAAAACATACAAATATGTATATCATTTCATTTCCTGTTATTAAAGCTGGATTATTTTTAGCTTGTATAATCTTGTAACCACAAAATCCAAATAGTGTAAAACAAATTAATGATATAACAAAAACTCCTAGGTATATCTTTCCACTTCTCTTAAATTGGAATTCTGTTTTTCTATCTGCATTAAGCATATCAATAAGTTTTATTTTTCCTATGGTTCTTACATTATAAAATCCTATAATACAAAACATTATAATAAAGAAAAGGAAGGTATTTCTAATGGTATCCCAATAAAGCTTTAGCGAAAAAGTTACTTCTTGATTTGCAGACATTAAAACTAAAGATGTAACCACCTGAGAAAATAAAGTTCCTAAGAATATCCCTAAAACAATGGAAATTAGTCCAATAATTAAGGTTTCTATGAAAAACATTAAAGCTACACTTCTCTGCTCACTTCCTAGTAAGATATAAGTAGCGAATTCCCTTTGCCTTCTCCTCATCATATACTTATTAACATAGGCAACCAGTATGGCTAAAAGTCCAGTAATGAGCATACTGGCATATTTCATAATCTGCTTTAACACCTCAAAATTAAAAGAATCTTCCGTTATAAGTTCATAGCTTGAACTTGATAAAGTTGAAAAAGCATAAAATAAACTAACACAAAGGGTTAATGTTATAAAATATATTAAATAATCTCTAAGTGCTTTTTTTCCATTACCTAAGGCTAATTTAACGTACATCTGTGATGTCACCACCTAACAATGCAACCACATCCAGAATCTGATTAAAGAATTGCTTTCTCGTATTTTTACCCTTAACTAACTCCGTGAATATTTTTCCGTCCTTAATAAATAAAATTCTTTCACAATAGCTGGCTGTAAAGGAATCGTGAGTAACCATTAATATGGTAGCCCCTAAACTTTTATTCAAATCTGCCATGGTTTCAATAAGCATTTGTGCAGATTTCGAATCTAAAGCACCAGTAGGCTCATCAGCAAGAATAACCTTTGGACTTGTTACTAAAGCCCTAGCACAGGCACATCTTTGCTTTTGTCCACCTGAAACCTCATAAGGGTATTTATGTAATATATCTTTAATCCCTAACTCTTCCGCTATCCACAGAACCTTTTTGTCAATCTCCTTTTTAGGATACCTATTAATTGTAAGGGCTAAAGCAATATTCTCATGAATAGTTAATGTATCTAAAAGATTATACTCTTGGAATATAAAGCCTAAGTTTTCACGTCTAAAGGCTGCAATTTCCTTTTCTCCAACCTCTGTCAAATCCTTATCTCCTATGTAAATATGTCCTGAACTAACTTCATCTATAGTTGATATCGTATTTAAAAGGGTTGTCTTCCCTGACCCTGATGGACCCATTACCCCAACAAACTCACCCTTTAAAACATCAAAAGATACATCATCCACAGCCTTCACTATATTTCCTTTGTTTCCATAATACTTTTCTACATTCTTAATACTTAATATTTTTTCCATCATCCTCACCTCCCCTTTATTGTACACAAACCCAAACCTAGTTAGCTTCGTTAAACCTTACTTTAAAGTTACAAAATCGTCACTTAAGTGACACTCCAAAAGTGACACTCCAAATCTATGATTTTGCTAGTGGAACTTTCACAGCGTGCATCTTTGATTTAGTCACTCGAACTTACTCAGTAGAGCACTCCACCGAACGCATGTGAGGCGGAGTTTCCTTCATTCTAAACTTTAGAAAATGTACCTTTAGGGAAAGTAATTATAACTCTTGTGAATTTTCCCTCTTCTGACTCTATGTCTATCAGTAACCCAAGCTTATCACAAAGCTTTTTGCACAAATATAGACCTATTCCCGTAGATTTATTATTGAATCTTCCTATGGTGCCTGTAAATCCCTTCTCAAACACACGGCTGATTTCCTCTGGCTTTATCCCTATTCCATTATCCTCAATTATTAGCTGAGCTCCATTTTTAATATCCTGTCCATAAATCCTAATTTGTGAACTTACATTTTTCCTATACTTTATGGCATTAACCACTATTTGATTTATTATAAACTCCAGCCATTTGCTGTCACAGTATACATTCTTATCCAAGCTATTCAAATCAACATCTATTCCATTAGAAATTAGCATATGTTTATTTCTAATAATTACTTCATTAACACAGTCCTGCAAGGTTATTTCTTTTATTAAATAATCCTTCTCAACCTCTTCACTTCTAGCATAAAATAAAGCTTGTTCAACATATCTGTCAATATCCTGAAGCTCTAAAAGTACACTTCTTGAGATTGGACTTTTATTATTCTCCTCTAACAACTTAATGGAGGCTATGGGTGTCTTAACTTCATGAATCCACTGCTCTATGTATTCCTTATATTCCTTACGTTGGTTTCTAATTGAATTAATCTCTTCAAGCATAGACTTTCTGGCTTTTTTCATAAGTTCAAAATAGGGTACAGCATCTTTATAAGGTGGCTCCTCGATGACTTCACTAATCAAATACTTCTTATCTAAATTATCAACCGCTTTAAAAACCAACTGAAAATACTTTTTCCTTCTATAATACTCTGCTCCATAAAAAATATAGGAAATACTAATCCATGTGAAAAATATAGCTCCCAAAGTATTAAAGCTATTTCCCACACTAAATAAAAATATTATAAGTGTTATTAAACCTATAAAATTTAATGTAATGGCGCCCGCTCTATCCTTTATAAAATCTTTTAAACTCATATGATATACCCTTGCCCTCTTTTAGTTTTTATAAAATCCTTTACTCCTATTTCCTCAAGCTTATTTCTTATTCTTGTAATATTAACGGTAAGGGTATTATCATTTACAAATAAGGAGCTATCCCACAAATACTCCATGATATCATACCTTGATACTATCTTACCTTTATTCTCAATTAGGAAATGTAATATTTTAAGTTCGTTCTTAGTTAACTCAACATTAGCGCCTTCATATTCAACTGTACTTGATAAAATATTTAGTTTAACACCATTGAACTCAACGGTATCCATGGTTCTCTCATTAGGATATGCCCTTTTTAAAAGTGCGTTTATCCTAGCTAATAAAATTTGTGTATTATAAGGCTTAGCTATGAAATCATCACCACCTAAGGTAATGCTCATAAGCTCATCAACATTGGTATTTCTGCTTGTAACAAAAATAATTGGAACAGATGAAAAACCTCTAATCTCCGTACAAATTTTAAAGCCATCCTCCTTAGGAAGATTAATGTCTAACAGAATTAAATGAGGACTATCCTCCTTAACCCTATTGGGAACATTATTAAAATCAGTGACCTTTATTATTTCATAACCATTTTTAGTTAATATATTTCCTATTTCATTTTGTAACTGTTCATTATCTTCAACAATCATTATCTTAAACATAATTACTCCATACCTCTTCATTTTTAATACTTTGAATATTATATTATCATACTGTGCTAAATTCTTACACCGTATTAACTATTCCATTATCTCAATTTTAAGTGTTTAACCCTGGCCTTGCTAGAAATTTTTTATATAAAAAAATAAATCCAACTAAGCTGGATTCATATAAAATCATATTATCTATAAAATTTCAAACATTGAAGCCTTCAAAATACCCATAAACTTAGTTCATCAAAATTTAACAATTCACTATAGCTTACTCCATTTTAAAATTTTTGTTCTTTATATGGAATCTAATCTGTTCCTCCACTTTAGAAGTCTGTTCCATCAAATTTTACTCCATCTCCTGGCCATGATAAATTAACTATTAAAACCAAGGAACAGACCCTTAAAAAGGAACAGAAATTTTTTAACTGTTCCCACATTTATTCCTTTAAAGAATTAAGCCCCAGTCCCATTTAGTAGCTATATGGAACAAAAGAACAATTAATTGAATGCAATAGTGATGTACAAGAAAATAAAAGATGAGTTTTTTGTAAAAATGAATAATTATTTTTTTGATGTACTAGAGTAAGAAAAATCCGTTTTGTTCCGTTCTCTGTTCCAAAGCCACTTTGAGTTATGAATAAATTGTAAATATAATATTTAAAAAGCACCTTACCCATAAAATCTAAAATTTTCTTGGTAAAATGTTATGCCCCCTTTGAATATTTATTGTTAGAATCAGTTTTCAAAAGACCTTAGTAACCTCCTCTACTCTTTGGATTCTAATACCAATATTTCAGATAATAAAGGCCTGTTTCTTTATATGACACAAAAATTTATGAAATACTATAGCAAAAAAATCAACCTCAGAATCAAGTTCCTCGATTGATTTTTTATATTTATCTTACTACTTCTTTAATATACTTCCTTCTACAGATTAAATAGAATATAATCTGAAATACAATGCCACAAATCAAAACTAACATGCTTTGCTTCATAATAATCTGCTCCACTCCTGAATTAGATACCATTACATAAAGGAAGTATAAGCCTAAACCTCCACCAAATAAAACTGGCATAAAGAAGGTTATTCCGATTTCCTTACTTATCATTGTTTTTATTTCTTTTTCATGGATCCCAATTCTAGCTAAAGCGGTTAATCTTTCCTCTTCTTCTGCAATATCAGCTAAGACCTTGTAGTATAGAACTACTCCGTTAGCAATAACAAATAAAGCTCCTATAAATATCATAGTGAAAAACATCATTCCATTATCATTAAGCTGTATTTCTATAAGTTCTTCAGTATATATAGGTCTGTATAGTTCCCTTGTTCCCCTTTCATCATAGGAAGCTGTTCCCCAAAGGTTTCCTTCCTGCCAATAGGATTCATCAAATCCATTTTTATCTCTTAAGTAATATACTAAGCCTTCAAATGCAACATCACCATTTTTCACATTAAGTAAATGAACCTTTTTTATATATTCTTCTTTTCTACTACTTTTTAGAAATTCATAGTCTTCATCATCAAGTACCAAGGCATTTCCCAATGAATATTCCATAGTACTCCTCTCATTAACAAATGGTACACCTTTTTCTTCTTTTATATTTTCACCATTTATAACTAGAGCTATATTATCATCTTTAAATTCATTTATCTGTTCTTCACTTATTACAAAATTATTTTTCAAAGCTACTTCTTGAAATTCATCCATTCTGCTTTCATCTATAGATGTTAAGATACTTGTTGGATGTTGAAATTCCATTTTTTCCTCATAAGTGGTAACATATAAAGCTCCCTTTAAGCTAATATCAATATTAGTTCCCATATGCTCATTATAATTTGTTTCACTTAAAATCATTTGACTACCTGTTCTATAAATATATTGGTCTCTATCTTCTCTAAATAAAGGTATTTCTACATATTCTAAAACGCTATATTTTTCAATTTTTCCACCACTATCACTTATAACTTCCTCTATATCTTCCTTTTCAGTCACATTATATTTTTCTGTTTCTATAAACATAAGATCATAGGGATTATCTCTTCTTACAAACTCTTCACTGGATTTGAACATGGAGTATGAATATCCCACAAAGAACATGGCTCCTGCTGTTAAAATCGATAGCATATATAATATATTCTTATAGCTCAAAAACCTATGGGATAGATTTGAAAGCACTAATAAATTGCTATTGTATGTCTTAGGAAATCTCCTTAGTAAGCTTTTTACTACACCTATTAAAGAGCCTATAACTATATAAGGACAAATCATTATCAATGCAACAAATACTCCTATCATATAGGACTGATCTTTAAAAATTTCCTTAAGTAATGTCTTTGGAAGACAATACATAGAAATTACTAAAACCACAAGAGCTATAGCTCCCAATATCACATGGGTATTTCCTATTTCCTTCTTCTTTGAAGCTTTGATTGAATCAATGATTGATATTCTTTTAATATAAATAATATTGAAGATAAGATTTCCAATAAAAATTAAAACAAAAACCCCTATGCTTAAAAGAAAGCTTTTGTAATTTAACTCATAAACCACCTTAGTGTTGATTAAAAATCTATTTAAGCCTAAATAAAATAGTCTTCCAAATAAAGCTCCTGTAAAAACTCCAGTTACAAGAGAGGCACTCATTATCCCTAAGTTTTCAACAAAGATAATCTTGGTTAAATCCTTAGTAGTCATCCCTAAGGTCAAATACATTCCAAATTCCTTTCCTCGATTTTTAAGAAAGGAAATATTAGTATAGGTTATAAACACCACTGAAAATAATACAATTCCAAGTAGCGCCATATTAACAGTTTCATATAATGTGGTTTTTCCTACGCTGTCTAAGATAGACGGATTATATATTAAGCTACCATACATAAACAGCATGGCTATAATTAGTGAATTTACAAAATAGAAAGAAATAAACTTATTAAAATTATAATAAAAGTTTTTTCGTATTATCGAAGAAAAAGTCATTAGTTTTCCCCTCCTATAACACTTTGAACCTCAAGAATCTTATCAAAAAACTTTTTTCTATCTCCATCAGATGTGATTTCCATTACAATTTTTCCATCCTTAATAAATATTATTCTTTTACAAAAGGATGCTGCAAAAGGGTCATGGGTTACCATTAATACCGTACTGTTTATCTCTTCATTCATTTTACTTATTGTTCCCATTATATTGTTAGCTGATTTAGAATCTAGATTTCCTGTAGGCTCATCTGCAAAAATTATTTCAGGATCGTTTATTAATGCTCTTGCAGCAGCCACCCTTTGCTTCTGTCCTCCTGAAATGTGATAAGGATACTTTTTCTTTAAATCTCCAATATTAAAGAAATTCATTAATTCATCAACCCTATTTTCTATCTCCTTAGGATTTTTCTTATCTAAGACTAAAGGCAATCCTATATTCTCCTTTAAGGTTAAACTGTCCAGTAAGTTAAAATCTTGAAAAATATAACCTATATTTTTTCTTCTAAATAAAGCTAATTCATCTTTTTTCATCTTACTTATATCTCTATTACTTATACTAACTTGACCTGACGTGCTTTTATCTATTCCTGAAAGAATATTAAGTAAAGTAGTCTTACCACTTCCACTTGGCCCCATTATTCCAACAAACTCACCTTGTCTTATAATTAAATTTATTCCACCTAAAGCTGTAACTTCCTTCGCTCCTTTATAAGAGTTATACACCTTAGTTAAATTTTCAACCTTTAAAATTTCCATCTACTTCTACCTCACTTATATTATTATGCTGTGTCTTCATCTCCTACACACCTTACAATACAAGTATAAAGGAGGCTCCAAATCTCTCTAATTGATTATCCTTACGTAACCTTACATTTTTGAAAGGTTTGATATATTACTATATTAATAAACATCACTATTTTTTCTAAATATGATCTTAAATTCTGTTCCACTTCCTTCTTTTGAATTTAAACTAATACCATGGCCTAATTTTTTAGATATTATCTTAACCATATAAAGCCCTATACCTGTCGAACTTCTTTCTTTCCTTCCATTGTTACCTGTAAAAAATGGATCAAATACTCTTGGTAAATCTTCTTTAGTAATACCAATACCCTCATCCATAATTAAAAGTTCTATTTCTTCATTATTTTCAACTGCTAATATTTCTATTTTATTGCTGCTTTTACTTTCAGAATACTTTATTGCATTAGATATTATTTGTTCCAGCATATATATACACCACTTCCTATCAGTATAAATATTTATACCTTCATCTATATTCACTACTGGAAATACACCTTTATATATAAAATCTCTCTTTTTTGAGTTAACCACACTATTTATAATGTCCCTTAAATTGCATGATGTAGTTATATAATCTCTTGAAAAATCATCTAATCTCAATACATTTAAACACTCTTCTAAGTTCTTTTTAAGAGTGTTATTTTCTTCTTTTATATCTTCAATATACTTGTTGCTCCCATTAACTAAATCATTTTGATTGCAAGCTAAATCTATTACAGTTATTGATGTTTTCATATTATGAATCCACTGAGAAAATAGCTGCTCTCTTTCATTTATTTCCTGTTTTAATGTATCAATTCTATTTAAATATTCTTTATGTATTTCACTAATTACACCTAAAATCTCCTCTTCACTAGAGCTTAAGCTAACATTGCGATAATTAGGACTAACTTGACTATCTTTTAATTTTTCTTGGAAAACCTTATACTTTATAACCTCAAAAATAAAATAAATAATTATTATAAAGGCACTTAGCATTAATGGATATATAATTTCACTATTTTCGAAAAATAAGTAATAAAATATAATTACCGTCAAAGAATTTATTGTAAGTGTAATTAATTCTCTACTCTTAGCCTTACCTACCTTAATTATCAACTTCATTAAATACATAGCCTACTCCTCTTTTAGTTACAATTGAATTTTGAATACCTAAATCATTTAACTTCTTCTTAACCCTAGTGATGTTTACAGTTAATGTATTATCATCAACGAAAATCGTATCATCCCATAATGCCTCAAGCAGATCTTCCCGCGTTACTATTTTTCCTATATTGCTTAATAGGATATTAAGTATTCTATATTCATTTTTCGTTAGCTCTATAATTTGATCTTTATATCTTAGTTTCATACTTTCATGAATTAAATCTAATAAACTTTCACCTTTACTTTTAGTTTCTTCACTACTATCCACTATATTTATATACTCATTTGTTCTTCGTAATAATGCATTTATCTTTGCAAGCAATATTCCTATAACAAAAGGTTTTGTTATATAATCATCTGCCCCTAGTTCCATTCCCCTTATTTGTTCACTTTCATCACTTCTTGCAGATAATATGATCACTGGTGTTTTATATTTTTTTCTAATAACTCTTAGATAGTAATATCCATCAAACTTTGGTAGATTTATATCTAATATTATTAAATTAGGATTTACTTCCTCAATCTTATTCATCACATTATCAAAATCCTCTAGTGTTGTAACCTTAAAATCATAGGCCTCTAAATACTCACTGATATATGCTTTTAATTTAATATCATCTTCAATTAATAAAATCTTCATATGTACCCCTCTATTTCCTTTTATTACGCCATAAACTTTGTGTCTTCACCCTCAACCTAGGTTTAATGCTAAGAATAGAAAGTATAATCTTATTCCTAGCTTGGTTGCTATCCTCTTCATTGTAACAAAATCCCTTCTTAGATTAAATCTTTATAATCTAAGAAGGGATTTTATATCAATTATTTTACATCAAACATATAAAGTGATTGAGTTAAGAAATTATCTTGCTCATCTTCATATACTAAATATATACTATGAACATATTTATCAAAGTTTGAAATATCAAAAGAAATAACTCCATTTTCATCTACTAATTCATCTAAAGTTAAATTAATAGCTTCAGTACTTCTATTACTTCTTATAACTATTTCTTTTGGTGCTAACCTTTCACCATTTCTGTTTAATACTTTATAATCTAAAGTTATTTTATTATCTTTTGCATATAGCATACCTTCTGTTATTATTTGAAGTTCTGCATTTAAATTAGTTAATTTTTTAAGGTTTTTAAGTGGTGATAAATCTTTAATTTCGTTATATGATACATCTAATGATTCTAAGTTTTTAGCATATTCTAAGCCTTCTAAACTTGAAATCCATTTGCTTGAAGCATCTAACTTTGTTAATTTATACATATCACCTATAGTTATATTATCACTTGCTAAGTTAAGCTCTTTCTTAATAATATCTTTAAGAGCTTCATCTTTGATAGTTATAACTTCATTTAGATCTACATATTCCTCTAACTTAGATATTGACTCATTTAATTCTGAAACCATTGAATTTATCTCAGCTTGATTGCTTATTTTATCTGTAAGCATAATCTCAGCTTTATTTAAAGCTTCTTCAAGTACCTTAAATGATTCTTCAGTATAATCATCTCTCACGTACTTCTTAGCTTCATTCACTAATGATTCTAATTCTTCATAATTACCTTGTACATCTTTTGCAAAATGAAGTTTAGTATCTCCCCATGTAGCGTGATCTGAACCAATTCCATTTCCACCATCAGTTACTACAAGTTTTAATTCCTTAGCTCCATTTATATCAACTTCTACATATTTCATAGGAGTTTTTCCAGTCATTAACCCACTGTCAAACTTCTTTTCACCATCTACATATACTTCAAAGGTAACTGATCCTACCGAATTAAACATTTGTCTATCTACACCAACATATGAGCTGAAGTATCCATAATCTTTATCTGTTAAATCATATGTTATGGTTGAAGTTGCATGGGATCCTATACCTCTTTCAAAAGATACTTCATTACCATCTTCATTAGTTAATCTTAAAGCTTTACCACTTGCTGATATATCCTTTTTCGGAGCAGCATAACTATTTTGAGTAGCTTTCCAATCATAATCACTTAGATATTTATAATCATTCATATCAACTACTGCTATAGTTCTAGTTTTAGCTACTTCATTACCATCATTATCAGTTACAGTATAAGTAATTGGATATTTTCCTGTTTTGTTGAAGTTTACTTTACCTGTCACTTCAACCTTTTCAGTTATATCTCCATCTTCAGCATCTATTGCACTAAATTCTTCATTTAAATCTATTTCTTGTCCAAGCTTAGTTGATACTGATGTTGGTATAGTTAATTTTGGTTTTGCATTTGTAGTATATACTTTAGTATCTCCCCATGAAGCAAAATCTCCAAGACCATTTCCATCTGCATCATTTGCTACTAACTTAAGTTCTTTTACTCCAGTAACATCTAGATTTACAAGTTCTGCTTCTGTATCTCTTCTTATTACATCTGAAGTATAAACTTCCTCTCCATCTGCAAATATTTTAAATATTATAGTAGTTCTATTGTCATCGTAGTTTTTATCAGTACCTACATATGTTGAGAGATTAGTGTAATTCCCATCTAAGTTATATACTATTTCTGCATTTGTTGCAGCTCCTATACCTTTATCAAATTCCTTTATTTCACCGTTAACCTTAAGCTTTATTTTGCTAGTTGAATTAACTGCTGAATCTTTATTTACAGTTTTCCATCCTGATACCGCTGATTCCCATTCCATATCAGATAAATAATCACTTTCACTATAAACTACAACTTTTCTGTCTTTAGTTGTAATATTATTATCACTATCAGTTATAGTGTAAGTTATAGTATATTCTCCTGACTTTTCTATATTAAAATTATTACTATTAACCTTAATATTTTCGGTTATATTACCATCTTCCCTATCATTTGCAGTAACACCTGACGTTAAATCAAAATCACTGTTTAATTTAACATAAGAAACTTCTTCCTCTACATTTATAACAGGTTTTATATTATTTTTAATAAACTTAGCATCTGCCCATACTGAATGGTCATATGTGTTTCCGCTAATCTTAGCATCTGTTGTAATAAGTTTTACTTCCTTAGCTTCACTTACATTAACTCTCGCATATCCAGAATCTGTATCATGTTTAAATACTTCACTATCGAACTTCTTCTCTCCATCTACCCATACTTCAAAAGTAACTGAGGCTGCAGTATTTTTTGCCCATTGATCCACCCCTATGTAACTCTCGAAATATTCATAGCCTTTACCTTCAATATTATAAACTACTTCAGAATTTGCATGAGCTCCTATGCCTTTATTATAAGTAAATTCACTTCCATTTCTTAAGAAAGTAATAGTTCCACCTCTAATAGATTTATCTTTTGTTAGTGAACCTGACCCAACTTTTGAAGATACCTCTTGTAAGTCTGATGCATAATCATATGAGCTTACTACTTTAACATCTACAACTTTTTCTACTTCAATACCTTCATCACTTACTGCATACTTAACTTCATATACACCTTTTTTGCTTGTATCTACATTATGTGTAACCTTAACCTTAGAAGTTATATCATTTCCTTCATGGTCTAATACTTTTATATAATCCATAGGATCAAACTCTTCTCCTAATGATAAAGTCATATTATCTTGTTTAATGCTCATACTTGGTGTAAATGAATTTACCACAGCAGATTTTCCTATTCCTAAGTTAAGATCATAAGGTATTACTTCATACCTAGAATTCTTAGTTCTATCTGCATTAGTATCTATAAATGTATTTGTTGAAGTAAATCCTATTAACTCACCATCTCTAAATATTTCATATCCTAGTAAATCTGATTTAGCATTTTCACTTATATTAAATGTTAACTTAACTCCATTTTCTACTCTATTAAGTGAAAGATCTAAACTAGTATCCTCTTCAAATCCATTTCCTTTATAATTAGCCTTACTATTATTTAGATACCATATCTTTTTATCTAGTTTTGGATAATTACTAGTTTCCACTCTAGTTTCCTCATTAACCTCAAAGCCGTGTCTTGCAAAGTATTCGCTTAAGTCTTCACCTACTACTTCTGATGAGAATTTAACTAAATATTGCATCTTAACATTATCAGGATTTTCTTTTCCTAGGTCAACATTTCTTTCTCTATACAGTTTATTTAATTCACCCCAATAACCTGGCTTATACATTTCTAGCTGCCAAAATACAGCTAAATTTTCTGCAAGTCCACCTTCTGAATACTTATTAGAATTTTCACTTATAACATTCTTATAAACTTCATTTTCATATGGTATTCTATTATCTATCTTATTGTAATATGCAGACATATACATAGGTAGCATATTATTTGTAACTTCACCATATAATCTCGCATTTACATCCATTCTATGACCTATCTCATGATCTAATCCCCAACCTGGCTCACCAACTAGTAAGCTTGTCATTACATCACTTTGTACTCCTATATGATTTGTGTATGCATACATATATCCATAAGGTTGTGCTAGTCTAACATTTTCTCTTATATATTTAGGATCATTTTGCTCATTGCTACCATCTAGTCCATAGTATTTAAAAAGCTCTTTCATATGATTATTGTAACGATTTACTGTACCTAGTGGATTTGCACCTTGTTCTATATATGCTTTATATGCTCCTGATGCAGTACCTGTCCACACTATATGGTCACTTACAAACTCGAAGATATCTAATACTTCTCTATCTAAAACATTAGGATTTTTAGCTATATCTTCGTCAATTGCTTTCTTATAGTCTATCAAATAGTTTTTAAATTCTTCTACATCAGTATCAGCTGTTAAATATGGATACTTCTCTCCACCTGAGGCAAATCTTATAACTGGGACTTTAGATTGCTCTTCTAGAGTATACGGATTTACTATATATATTGATCCACCTCTAGTTACATCATGTTTATACCAACTATCTATCGCTACTTCAGGAACAGTTATCACATTCTTACCTGGCTTTAAATTCACTGTTCTCATCCAGTTAGCAAAACTTCCTTCTTGCTGTGCAAATGCTAAACTTGGCATTGGCTCACTTGGATCTGCATCTACATAAACTATTATCTCTTCACCTGGTTTTGCAGCTACACCTGTTGGTTGATTATTATTACCAAATCCAAACTTTAAGTTTTTATTAGCATGAGCTACCATATTTCCATGTTGCTCTGCTTCAATAACTTTTACAGTTTCTAGCTCACCATTAAGTATTTTATTTGCTATTTCAAATGATTCTTTAAATGAATCTTCTAAAGGATGTCCCTTAGCTTCATTTTCTAAAGCTTGTAACTTATCAATAGTATTAAATTCCTCTGATAATTTATTCATTAATCCATTTGTAAATAAACTATCAACCTTATCACTTATAGCATCTTGCTTATAGAATTCTATTTCTGATAATGTAGCCCAGTTTTGATCTGAATTTTTAAATTTAAATTTCACTCTTTTAAACTTAGTTGGATTAAACTTTGCTTCAACTAATCCAGATACTTTGTTATGACTACCAGTAGTTACAAGTTGATATGTATCTCCCTTAGATGTTGTAGAACCATATATTTCAAACTCTTTAGCAAATCCTTTGTTATCAGATTTTCTTGCTCCGTATACTATTCTATTTAATTCTACAGCTTCAATAAATTCTACTTCTACCTCATTTGTAAACTCACTTGTATTTCCTTTGTTAGTTTCCCAATAAGTATTTAAATCTCCATCTATAGCATTTATTATCACTGCAGTTGAATAATGACCTGCATTATTTCTAATGCTCTTTATATTATTGTTATCCATTTTAAATAAACTTGAATATTCTTCATTAGAATAATGTTCAAATTGTCTTGTCTTTGCTGTTATAGCTTCTATTTTTTGCTCATTTAACAATTCTCTAGCATTTTCTAAGTTTTCTTTGAAAATCTCATAAAACGGATGTTTTTTTACTTCTTCCTCTAATGCATTTATTTTATCTGTAGTATTAAATTCTTCACTAACCGTGCTCATTGTGTTATCTGTAAATAACCTATCAAACTTATCACTTATAGCGTCTTCTTTATAAAATCTAAATTCAGCCACAAATGGTCTGTTTATATTAGCTTTTACAAACTTAAACTTTATTCTTTTAAATTTAGTTGGCTCAAACTTAAACTCTAAGAAGTCATTTGTGCTTTTTGCACTTCCTCTTGCTACTAGTTGGAACGTATCCCCATTCGTTGTTTCTGAACCGTATATTTCAAATTCTTCTGGGAACCCTTTTCTATTATCTCTTGCTAAAAATGCTATTCTATTTAACACTTCAGGCTTGTCTAATGTAAATATTACTTCATTAGTAAAATCTTCATTATTATTAGTTTTTGTTTCCCAATGTGTATCTGGATTATCATCTAACATATATTCTAACTTAGTAGTTGGATAAACTCCTCCATTTGCACTTACGTTAGTTATGTTATCATTTGGCATTCTGTAAAGCTCACTATATTCAGCATCTTTTTCATTATGATAAGCTTCTAATCTTGAAACTTTTGCAGTTGTGGGTTCAATTTTATTTCCTTGTAAAAGTATTTTTGCATCTTCTAAAGAAATTTTATAATCTTCATAGAGTGGATGCTCTTTAACTTCTTCTAAAGCATTTAACTTATCTATACTATTAAATTCTTCGTTAACCTTACTCATTGTATCATCAGTAAATAAGTTCTTAATTTTTTCACTTACTTTATCTTCTTTATAGAACATAAATTCTGATGCTGAAGCCCAGTCTTGATTAGCTTTTATAAATTTAAACTTTATTCTCTTAAATTGAGTCGGATTAAATTTAATCTCTACTGTATCCCCAGTTGAGCCCTTATATTCACCAGTACTTACTAAAGTAAAATCGTCTCCTTCATCAGTAAGTGATCCGTAAATTTCTACCTCCTCGGCGAAGCCTTTACCTTTAGCCGATGATTGTCTTGCTGCATATACTATTCTGTTTAAAGTAGTTATTTCATTTAATTTAAAAACAACCTCATTTGTAAACTCAGCCTTATTTGGGTTTCCTGTCTCCCAATGGGTACTAAAATCTTCATCTATAGCTTTATCAATAGTTGAAGAACCATATTTCCCACCATTATTAGTTATTGATTCAATATTGGAGTTATCCATTTTGAACATTTGATTATAAGCATCTATATTACTGTGGTTTGATAACTCAAACTTACTTATAGTTGCTTTAGTGGATTTCTCTTTTACTATGGAAGTTTCACTTCTTAACATTTCATCTGCGAAAACCTCAATTGATGTTGCAGAAAAATTAATAATTACTGTGGCTGCCATTATGGCTGCTATTTTTCTTTTATTCATTTTTACCCCCTAATTATTATTTCCCGTAGAGTTACATTAAAAAAAGCTACTCAAAAAGAGCAGCTTTATATTATTCTTTTGAATTTAATATTTTACATAATTAATAGACGTAACAATACTAATTCATTTTGAAACAAAAAGTATAATGTACTCTTTGGCAACTGGCTGACATAGTTATCAAGTAATTCTTAGCTTCAGATGGAGTTTCCTTAAAATGAATATCTTACTCTTGTCTAAAACTTAGAAGAACTTATCCATACAGTAGCAATGCTTAGCTCCCATGGAGTGTTAGCAATGATAGCAACTAGATAAACCTTAGTCCCTATAGCTTTGCGTCTCTAGATTTCTCTAAATTTGCCTATTTAATTTTAATTATATATGAATAATATCATTATCCTATAATAATTTCAATATATTTCAAAATAATTTTAATTCTATATTATATTTTTGTTAAAGCTATCACAAATGCTCCATAGATAAATTAATAAAGAAACGCATATAAAAATAAGGTGTGTATTCTCATATTAAAATGAGAGTTCACACCTTATTTCTACTTTAAATATTAAAATTCAACTTATTTACAACAATACTCTGCTAACAGTGCTTGAACCTCATAAATATTACATCCACTTCCAAAAGTTTTTTCAATTGGCATTGACATACCTGAAATATGAATTTTAAGCTCTGCATCTAAGTCAAAATGTCCTGCTGTTTCCACCTTAAAGTTAGTTATTGCTCTATAAGGTATTGAATGATATTCAACCTTCTTACCAGTCATCCCTTGCTTATCAATGATAATTAATCTTTTGTTAGTAAAAATCATCATGTCTCTTATAAGCTTAAAGGCTTTCTCAATCTGCTCATTAGAACCTAATAATCTACCATAGTCATCTTGAATTTTATTTACGTTCACCTCTGATGCATTGCCCATAACGCCACTAAATAATCCCATTCCCATTACTCCTTTTAATATTTATGTAAAATGAAAGATTAAAGCTGAACACTAAGGTTGAAATTCCTTTGAAGTTTCTATATCTTTTATTATCTATAGAAACTCTTTCTTCAATCTATCATTTTTCATTTTTCACTTAATATAATTACTCCATAATTTTTATAGGATTAAAATGAATATAATCACATGAAGTTAATATATACTCCACCCCATTATGTTCGCCCTCAAACACATTGGCAAGGCCCCATCCATGAAGATGTCCGTAAATAACTTTTTCCACACCATATTCCTCAAATAACTGTGTAAACTCATTATCTAACTGATTTGGTACTATCGGTGGGTAATGAATCATAACCATAATTTTTTCATATCCAGCCTTTACCGCTGTATCTAAAGAAAGCTTTAAACGAATTAATTCTCTATCATAAATTTTTTGATCATGTTCATTAAATTTAGGATTGTTCTTTAATATCCAGCCTCTGCTTCCACATACTGCGTAATCTCCATAGGTAAAGAAATTATTTTGAATAAACTTCATTCCTTCAAACATAGAGTTTAATTTATTAATACTAGTCCACCAATAATCATGATTTCCTCTTACGAAGAACTTTTTTCCTGGCAGCTTATTTATATATTCTAAATCCTCAATTCCATGTTCCATTTTCATTGACCATGAAATATCGCCTGCTATTAAAACCGTATCTTCTTCTGTTATCTTCCCCAGCCAATTATCCTTTATCTTCTCATGGTGATTGCTCCACTTCTCACCAAAGATGTCCATAGGTTTTTCTCCTGAAGATGCCAAATGAAGATCCGCAATTGCATATAATGCCATTATATCACCTACTATTTTTAATTTACTTAGAAACTCCTTCTGTGTCTATTCTAAGGAGTACTCTACTGACTTAAGCTCCAGTAACTAAATCAAAAATTTAGTCCTTCACTTACTAATATTGACCAAAACTCGTCCTATAATAACTAGTTATCTATATAATCATAAATAATTCTAAATCTGGTATCAAGAAAATATGTCTCTTAAACTATACCATAAGTGAGCACCCAAATCTATGATTTGGATTGTCGAACTTACTCCTTCGAATGCATATGAGAAGGAGTTTCATTTAAAATAAGGAGTATGCCAAAGCCTACTCCTTATTCTTTAAATTTATTTACATTTTATTTCAAAATACTAAGCTATAACTAACTTATAGTATTTTTTCTTACCTCTTTTTATAAGAGCATAACCATCTTTTTCAACATAGCTCTCATTGAAGGTAGCATTTACATCATCAATTTTTATATCGTTAATTGTAAGTCCACCCTGCTCAATTAATCTTCTACCCTCTTTTTTAGATGGTACAATTCCAGTTGAAGCAATAATATCTAAAATAGATCCATCCTTCATATCTACACTTATTTCAACAGTTGGAACGTTACTCATATCAGCTCCACCACTGAATAAAGCTTCTGCAGCCTTCTTAGCTTTTTCTGCTTCTTCTTCTCCGTGGATAAGCTTTGTAACCTCAAATGCTAGAACCTTTTTAGCTTCATTGATCTGAGAACCTTCTAAAGCTACAAGTCTTCTTACTTCATCCATTGGAACGAAAGTTAAAAGTCTTAAGCACTTATCAACGTCTGCATCATCAACATTTCTCCAGTATTGGTAGAAATCAAATGGTGAGAACTTTTCTGGATCAAGCCATACAGCTCCACCAGCAGTCTTACCCATTTTTTGTCCATCACTCTTAGTAAGAAGTGTACAAGTCATACCGTAAGCTGACTTTCCTTCTTTTCTTCTTATTAAGTCCATACCTGCTAAAATGTTAGACCATTGGTCATCTCCACCTAACTCCATTGTGCAGTTGTGCTTCTGATTCAATACTAAGAAATCATATCCTTGCATTAACATGTAATTGAACTCAAGGAATGATAATCCTTTCTCTAATCTTTGCTTAAAACATTCAGCAGTAAGCATTTTATTAACTGAAAAATGAACTCCTATGTCTCTTATGAAGTCAACGTAGTTTAAGTTTAAAAGCCAATCAGCATTGTTCTCTAATATTGCTTTTCCATCACTAAAATCTATTAATTTTGATAACTGTTTCTTAATACAAGCTATATTGTGATCGATGTCTTCCTTTGTTAACATCTTTCTCATATCAGTTCTTCCTGATGGGTCTCCAATCATGGCAGTTCCTCCACCAACTAGCGCTATTGGTCTGTGACCAGCCTGTTGCATGTGTGCCATAAACATCATAGCAATGAAGTGTCCAACGTGAAGGCTATCTGCCGTTGGATCAAATCCTATATAGAAAGTTACCTTTTCCTTTCCAAGTATTTCTCTCATTTCCTCTTCATGTGTAAGTTGCTTTAAAAAGCCACGCTCTTTTAACACATCATAAACATTATTACTCATAATACCCTCCTAATTCTTCTTATGCTTACTTATATACCTTATGGTATCTTTTCTTAAGCATTTTATTACCTAATCTTATTTCAATAAAAAAAGCCCCTAGTATATAAAATACTAGGGACGAAAATATCGTGGTACCACCCAAATTTCAAAACTAAAATTAAATAATTAATTTTAATTTCCTCTTCCTTAATAACGTTAGGAACCCGTAACAGCCTACTATTATTTCAGCCTAAGACTCAAAAATGTATTTCACTAAGTCCTTTACTGATTCACACCACCCATCAGCTCTCTTTAAAATTCTCCTAGATACTTCTTTTTATCATCGTCTTTAAAATATTATATTTTAAATACATATTACTATCAAAGCAACTACTTTGCAAGGGAAAATAAAAATTTTCTTCAAACAACATATTTCTTAATAGTATCAGGTATGCTATTTTCTTTCCAACTAATGTTCACATAGAAATCAATTTTAAACTTTTCTGATAAGTAATCTAACTTATTTAGTATTTCATTAATATCATGCTGGTCCCTACACACATCGCTCAAAACTCCATCAATAAATATGCTTTCAACATCATAATCCTTGGAAATTATTCCGCAGATAAATCCATAAAAATCAGTATAGTTGTGAATGTTAAAATCTGTAGAACATATAAACCTAATTTGCTTATCAACCTTCAATAACATCTTATTGTCATCATCAATGTATACCATATTGCCCTTGCACTCATTTACTTTAGAGTTTGCTAAGTTTATTAATGCTTTTGTTTTTCCAGAGCCTTTTTCTTTACAAAATACTTGAATCATTTTAAACGCCCCCAAACTTTTTATTAATAAAATACAATAAGTTTAATTAATTTAATTATACAATATTTAAAATATTTTTCAATATTCTGATAAATTAAATTAATTGCTATATTAAATTTAAAATATATGATTGATTTTCTAAACTTAATACTGTGTAAAGAAAATCTTCTTACTCATATATATGAAAATCACTGGTTAATATCACCCCTTTTTAGATAATTTAATCTTATTGCATTTCATATTCTAATTACTACCCTGTAAAGTTTATTTTAATCACTTTAAATTAGTCAATTAACATTTAATTTACATCTTATTACCACAATAAGGACAGTATTTATATTTATTATCAATACTAGCTCCACAACTTTGGCAAATTATCTTATCCTCAGTTGCATCACTACCATAATTATTTTTAACTTCTTCTAAATCCCAATAAGTTAACTCTTCCCCCATGCCTTTTTCAAAATTTCCTCCCTTTTCAGAAGAAATTCTAAATATATTTCTACAGCTATTACACTTTAAATAATACTCCTCATTCCATTTTATTATTGGAATAAAGAAAAAATGAAAACATTGAAAAGTTTTATATAATTTGCCTGATGAAATTCCTTCACAATTTTTACACTGCACTTGATTAACTTCACATATTTCCTTTTGTTTATTTTCAATTCCAAAAACACCTATGAAAAACATATATTTCACCTTCATTATATTTATTTCAATTATATTCTCTATTATTGTATACTTAATTAATAAATTAATAAAATTATTAAAACAAAATAAAGATGCTTTAATTAAAAGCATCTTTATTTACTTATAAATTAAATTTGGACTTTAAATCTATAAGTGTTATCTATTACTAACCCAAAAGAAGGTTATTATCTTTATTCTATCCTATTCAATTCCAACTACATCGTAGCCTTCATCTTCAATTACTTCCTTTAAAACTGAATTGTCAATCTCAGTTTCCACTAAAGCATACTTTTCTGCAAGGTTAACTTCTAGTAATGAAACACCTTCCATCTCTTCTAATGCATTTCTAACATGACCTACACAGTTATTACATTTCATTCCCTCAATTAATATTTTCTTTTTCATTTTTATTCCTCCTATAATTTTACTAATATTTATTATTAATTTTTATATATTAAGCTTTAAATCTTCTAAGCCTTAGAGCATTAGTAAGTACTGATACTGAGCTTAAACTCATAGCACCAGCTGCTATCATTGGATTTAAAAGTGGTCCTCCAAAAATGTGTAATACACCCATTGCAACTGGAATTCCTAGCACGTTATATCCAAAGGCCCAGAATAAGTTTTGTTTTATATTTCTAATGGTTGCTTTACTTAATTTAACTGCTGTAATAACATCCATTAAATCACTTCTCATTAAAACTATATCTGCTGATTCAATTGCAACGTCTGTTCCTGAACCTATAGCTATTCCTATATCCGCTTGCGCAAGAGCTGGAGCATCATTAATACCATCTCCAACCATAGCTACCTTATCGCCATTTGCTTGAAGCTTTTTAACTTCGTTAGATTTATCCTCTGGAAGAACTTCAGATAGAACAATATCTATTCCAACCTGCTTTGCAATAGCATCTGCTGTTCTTTTATTATCTCCAGTTATCATAGCAACCTTAATACCCATTTCATGTAAAGTTTCTATAGCTTTTTTACTGCTAGGCTTTACAGTATCAGCAACTGCTATAATTCCTGCAAGTTTTCCATCAATAGCTACATACATTGGAGTTTTTCCCTCTGATGCTAAAGTATCTGATTTTTCGCCTAGATGTTCTATATCAATTTTTTCTCTTGTCATTAATTTTTTATTTCCTAGGAAAATATCTTTCCCATCAATAATAACTTCTATCCCATGGCCTGGGATTGCATTAAACTTTTCTATAGACTTAAGACTTAATCCCCTTGCTTCTGCACCTTTTACTATAGCTTCTCCTAGTGGATGTTCTGATCCTTTTTCAGCACTAGCTGCTAAAGCAAGAATCTCATCTTCTGAATATCCATCAGTTACAACATCTGTAACAACCGGCTTTCCTTCAGTTATTGTTCCTGTTTTATCAAACACAATAGTTTTAAGCTGGTGAGTAACTTCTAAGGCCTCTCCACCTTTAATTAAAACTCCATTTTCTGCACCCTTTCCTGTTCCAACCATAATTGCTGTTGGAGTTGCAAGTCCAAGGGCACATGGACATGCTATTACAAGGACTGCTATAAATATTGTCATGGCAAACTCTGGTGATTCACCCGCAATTAACCATCCTACTGTTGCTAATATTGCTAATCCTATAACTATCGGTACAAAATATGCTGAAATAACATCTGCAAGTTTTGCTATTGGTGCTTTGGAACCTTGTGCATCTTCCACAAGTTTTATTATTTGAGCAAGGGCTGTATCTTTCCCAACCTTTGTAGCCTTATATTTGATAAAGCCTGTTTTATTGATACTTGCTCCAATAACTTTGCTTCCCACAGTTTTTTCTACTGGTAAGCTTTCACCTGTAAGCATTGATTCATCAATAGCTGTACTTCCTTCTATAACTTCTCCGTCAACTGGAAGTTTCTCCCCTGGTTTAACTAAAACTATATCTCCTGCCACTACTTCATCTAATGGTACTTCTATTTCATTGCCATCTCTTATGATTCTAGCAGTCTTTGGAGCTAATCCCATAAGTGCTTTTATAGCTTGAGATGTCTTTCCCTTTGAAACAGCTTCTAAATATTTTCCTAGAGTAATAAGAGCTAGAATAACCGCTGCTGACTCAAAGTATAAGTGCATAGCGTATCCATGGTCTCCGCCTTGAATTTTATATATTGCAAATATCCCATATACAAAAGCTGCTAGTGTTCCTATTGCTATAAGTGAATCCATATTTGGACTTAATCTGAAAAGATTTTTAATTCCAATTTTGTAAAACTTATATCCTATTAGCATTACTGGTACAGTTAATACTAGTTGAACTAGAGCAAAATTAAGTGGACTTATCATTGGATCTAAAACCGCTGGAAGAGGCATCCCTACCATATGACCCATACTTATTATTAAAAGTGGAATTGCAAATACTAAAGACCATATAAATCTCATCAACAAGGTATGAGCTTCATCTTTCTTTTTTTCTTTTCCCTCATCAACCTTTTCTTCTTCTCTTATAAGTTTATATCCAGCCTTCTCAACTGCCGCCTTTACATCTCCGTAACTAACTTCATCCTCATTCATTACTATTGTAAGCTTCTCTGTAGCAAAATTAACTGAGGAACTCTCTACCCCTGATAATTTTTTTGTGACTCTCTCTACCCTATTAGCACATGCCGAACAAGTCATTCCTTCTACTTTGAAATTATGAAGTTTCATATTTTTCTTTACTCCATATCCAGCCTTTGTAACTGCACCAACTATATTGTCAGCTCCAACCTTTCCATTATCATATTTAACAGTCAAGGTTTCCGTTGCAAAGTTAACTACTGAGCTTTCAACTCCATCTAATTTTTTAACTGCTCTTTCTACTCTATTAGCGCAAGCTGAGCAAGTCATCCCTTCTATTTTAAAAGATTTATTCTCCATTTTATCACCTTCTTATTTACATATAATTTTTTCTAATATGCTATTTATTTCTTTAATTTTGGCATCAGCATTATTATCGCTAGTACAAGCTTCCTTCACACAATGATTTAAATGTCCTTTAAGAACCTCTAAGTTAGCTTTCTTTACAAGTGATTGAGATGCCAAAATCTGATTAGATACATCTATGCAATATCTATCTTCTTCAATCATTTTTATGATTCCATCAATCTGACCTCTAGCTGTTTTCAATAGCTGAAGTGCTTTTTTTCTTTCTTCGCTCATTTCTACCTCCTACTCCCCTCCCCTGGGGGGGGTGTATCTTTATATTAATCCTCATTTTCCATTTTGTCAACACAAATATAAAAAATTTAATAATAAGTATTTTCCTTTAGCTTTCCCGAAAAAATGAAAAATAGAAGTAAGTTAAATGAAACTCACTCCTAACAAATAGAGAATAATATAAAAAAACATCATTCCATATCCTCTTAATTTATTTCAAAATTAAAAAGGCATGTAGTATAATCCTACTACATGCCTAAAAATCTATAACTTATTCACCTTTTCCAATATTAGAAAGCACTAAGCCTTTATTGTGATCTAAAGCCCAACTGATACCCCAATCATTTTGGAATATGATAAGGTCTCTGTCTCTAAAGTCTTTTACTATTTTAGAATCACTAGTAATACTTAAATCTTCAGCTTTACCTTCTAATGCTTCAATCCATCTAATATTTCTAAATGGAAGCATCTCCATTTTGATGTCAACATTGTACTCATTCTTTAATCTGAACTCAAGAACCTCAAACTGAAGAACTCCAACAACTCCAACGATAATCTGCTCTGTTCCAATATAAAGTTCTTTAAATACCTGAATAGCTCCCTCTTGCGCAATTTGAGTTACCCCTTTAATAAACTGCTTTCTCTTCATAGTATCAACAGCTTTAACTCTAGCAAAATGTTCTGGAGCAAAGATTGGTATTCCTTCAAACTTAAACTTCTTACTTGGTGAGCAAAGAGTATCCCCTATACTGAATATACCTGGATCAAATACACCTATAATATCTCCAGCATAAGCATTATCCACAATTTCTCTATCCTGTGCTAAGAACTGCTGAGGCTGAGCTAGTTTAATTTTATTCCCACCTTGAACGTGGAATACTTCCATTCCCTTCTCAAATTGCCCTGAACATATTCTCATAAATGCTATTCTATCTCTGTGAGCTTTATTCATATTTGCTTGAATTTTAAATACGAAAGCTGAGAAGTTATCTTCCTTTGGGTCAATTTCCCCTATATCTGAATTTCTTCCTAATGGTGATGTTGTAAGCTTTAAGAAGCTTTCAAGGAAGGGTTCTACTCCGAAGTTAGTTAAAGCACTTCCAAAGAATACTGGAGTAAGATCTCCTACTCTAACCTTCTCTTCATCAAACTCATCTCCAGCTATATCAAGTAATTCTATATCTTCGAGTAGCTTTTCATAAAGACTATCAGTAATAGCTTCCCTAGCTGTAGCTTCATCATCTAAATCTATAATTGTTTCACTAACCTCTACTTGGCCGTGGTCACCAGCTTTGAATATATGAATTTGTCTATGTTCTCTGTCATAAACCCCTTTAAAGTGCATACCAGTTCCTATTGGCCAATTAATTGGATATGACTTTATTCCAAGCTCATTTTCAATCTCTTCCATTAATTCAAAAGGATCTCTAGTTTCTCTATCCATCTTATTTACAAATGTAAATATAGGAATATCTCTCATACTAGCTACATGGAATAACTTTCTTGTTTGATCCTCTACCCCTTTTGCTCCATCGATAACCATTACCGCACTATCTGCCGCCATAAGAGTTCTATAAGTATCCTCACTAAAATCTTGGTGTCCAGGAGTATCAAGGATATTGATGCAATATCCCTCATATTCAAACTGCATTACAGAAGAAGTAACGGAAATTCCTCTCTTCTTCTCAATTTCCATCCAGTCAGATACAGCATGTTTTGAAGTTTTTCTTGCTTTAACAGAACCTGCAAGTCTTATTGCTCCTCCATATAAAAGCAACTTCTCAGTAAGTGTTGTTTTACCAGCATCTGGGTGAGATATAATTGCAAAGGTTCTTCTTTTTTCTATTTCATTTATATAATCAGCCATTTATAATTAACTCCTTTATCAAATTAACATCTATAATTAAGAATCCATATTATTATTTCTCTTTTTTACACAATTTATATAATAACATAATATAACTTATAAACACAAATAATATTATAAAAAATTTATTAATACAAAATTAAAGCAGCAAGGTTTTGTTTCTTGCTGCTTTTCAATCTTTAAAATATATAAAAATTTAAATTAAGTAAATATAATTCCTCTTTAGCTAACTGCATAATTTCTTAACAATCCAGTATAAACAACATGTCCATTCTCTAAGTTATCAAAATCCTCTGGTTTAATTAATGAAACTGGTTTATCAAACTCAACCACTTTTCCTTCTTTAAGCACATGAGCCACAAATTGTGAACATACAAAACGATATCGTCTTTCATGTGGTATATGAAGCATAATAGCCAGAATTCCTAAAAAACTGTACTTATATTTATCATACTCACTGTTAAATCCATCAATTATTTTTTTCACTTCATTATACTCTTCTTCAGTAACGGTAAGTTCATATACTCTGCAGGTTGTTTTATCATACATCTTAAATATCCCGCCATCAATTTCTTCCTTAACAAACCCAGGGAAGAATGGAAAATAGCTTGTTCTACGTCCAAAGCTGTACAATTCCCTTAAATCTTTATCTAGGGCAATGGATGTGTGATTATAATTATATCCAGTATAAAACTTTATAAGCCTTGAAAAGTATGTGCCAGTCTGGCTAAGCATTACGTATATTTTTTTCCCGTTCTCCATAACATCACCCCCCAATGTATCAAGTAAATCATTAATATATTATACACCTTTTCTTGCATAAATCAAATCACTAAAATTATACTATATTTTTTAAAAAACTTCATCATAATTTGACAATTTTCCATACAATCTTATGAAAACCTACAGTAATGTATGTGTTTTTATAGGGATTATTATTGAAAAATCTACTCCCTATTGTTATAATAATATTCTATTAGAATATGGAGGCTATAATTATGACTGTTAGAGTAGCTATTTTAGGTGGCCCACGTTGTGGTAAAACCACCCTTATGCAACAACTTTATGTAGATATGAAAATTGCTGGACTTAATGTTGGATGTGCAGCTGAGTACAGCACAGATTATTTAAGAGAAAAAGGTATGATTGAGACAATTTCAGAGCAATATGGAATTTACCTTGGTCAATTCAAATTAGAGGCAGAGCTTTCAGTTTTTGATTACGCTTTAACTGACTATGCAACTTTTGTACCTTATATTTACGCAAGATTTATGCTTGGAGACAAAACTCGTACTAACAAAGAAATTGAAATCCTTAAAGATTTATATGGTCTTGCGATTAAAGATATCCAAAACTATGATCATATTTTCTATGTTGGTAGAGAATTTGGATATGAAAAAGATGGAGTTAGATGGCAGGATGAAGATATTGCAATAGCAGTAGATAACGCAATCTTATCTTTCTTAAAAACAGAAGCTATTTCTTATACAACCCTAACAGGTTCAACTAAAGAAAGAGCAAAACAAGTTCTTGATATACTAAACATCAAAGCTGAATTAAAAGACGATACTGAGTCTAAATAATCATATATAAAAGCCCCAATATAAGCTTTTCACCTTAGTGAAATTTTATATTGGGGCTTTTATTAGTACTGAACTAAACCTATTTTCTTCTGCATTTTCCTTAAAGTTTTTGTTGCAATGTAGTTAGCTTTTTCAGCTCCCGCTTTATATATTTCTTCTAACTGCTTTTTATCACTCAATAATCCCTTAACTTTTTCTTGTATAGGTTCTAATTCTTCAACTATTGCCTCTGCCACATCTTTTTTAAATTGCGCATACCCTTGACCTTCATACTTAGCTTCAATTTCTTCCATTGTCATTCCTGTTATAGTACTTAATATAGTCATAAGATTTTTAACTCCCGGCTGGTCATCACTAAATCTTACTTCACCAATACTATCAGTAACAGCTCTAGAAACTTTTCTTCTTATTACTTCTGGTGGATCTAAGATTAAGATATATCCATTTGGATTTTCTTCTGACTTAGACATTTTCTTAGTTGGATTTTGTAAATCCATAATCTTCGCACCAGCTTTTCCTATATAAGCATTAGGCACTGTAAATGTTGGACTGTAAGCTCTATTAAATCTTTCAGCTATATTTCTAGCTAATTCTAAATGCTGTACCTGGTCAACTCCTACTGGAACTAAATCAGCTTGATATAAAAGAACATCCCCTGCCATTAAAACTGGATAGTTGAAAAGACCTGCACTTATGCTGTCCCCTTCTTTATTCTTTGATTTATCCTTGTATTGAGTCATTCTGCCAAGCTCTCCCATGTAGCTGTTGCAAGTTAAAAGCCATGAAGCCTCACAGTGAGCTGGTACATGTGATTGAATAAACATAGTATTCTTCTCTGGGTCAACCCCTGCAGCAATATAAATAGCTAAAACCTCTAAACTTCTTTTTCTAAGCTCTGCTGGTACTTGCCTTACTGTTATTGCATGTAAATCTGCAATAAAGAAATAACAGTCATACTCATCTTGAAGCTTAACCCAGTTCTTTATAGCTCCTAAATAATTTCCTAAAGTTAAATCGCCAGAAGGCTTTATTCCACTAACAATTACTTTTTTCTTTTCATCCATAATTAATTCTCCCTTCATTTCATCAATATAATAAAAAAAGCTCTATGGAAATAATTCCATAGGGCATAAATTACGCGGTACCACCTATCTTGAAAGCTTAGCTTTCATCTCCTTAAGATACATTCATATCCTAGCTCTGTAACGTGAGCTAACGTGCTAAGCTACTTAAAATTCACCCAGCATCTCAGCGACCCATTCATATTAAGCATAATTATGATAATCCCACCAGCTATCACTCTCTTTAAATCTGTTTTTAATACTACTTACTTCGCTTCAACGATTTTTTAATATTTTTTATTATTATAATTCTTATAATAACTTATGTCAATAGTTCTTTCTCTGTGATAAAGCAATTCAAATCTTTTAATATTTTTTATTTATATAGTATTTATTTGTTTATATAGCACAAACTAAATCCATTGATAGCATATTTTATATTTAAATATATACCCAATTAAAGGAGGTAAGTTTTATGGATAATAAAAACAATAAAACTAATACTAAATCTAAACAATATGGACCAAACGAAAGAGATTTTTTAGAAGCTAGTGAAGCCCCTGTTAAATCTTACTCCCTTGAAGATTACGTTCTTCTACCAAACCATGTTGTTGATCCAATCGTTGCAAATAATATTTCTAATGCTGAATTTGACTACACCTATAATGAAGATTCAGATATTCTCGATACTAAAAAATAACATAAAATTGATACATAAAATCACTCCAATAAAAATACAGCTTGAATTTTATCAAGCTGTATCTTTTTTATTATAAACTAAAGAATTTCACGAAGGACTTAGTTACATAAGTATGATCTGCAACACCAGCTAATTCTCTAATTGAGTGCATCGCTAAAGTTGGATTTCCAATATCAACAGAACGTATATTTAAGTGAGTTGAAGAAATAGGTCCTATAGTTGACCCTCCTCTAACATCTGAACGATTAACAAACTTCTGTACTGGAACACCAGCTTCTTTACAAATCAGTTCATATACTGCTGATGAATCAGAATCACTAGTGTATGCACAGTTTGCGTTTATTTTTATAACAGGACCAGCATTTATTATCGGTCTGTTAGTTGGGTCTGCCTTCTCTGGGCTGTTAGGATGAACTGCATGAGCATTATCTCCTGAAACAATAAATGATTTTCCTAAAGCTCTAAAGAAATCTTCTCTGCCCTTTCCTAAACATAGAACAATTCTTTCTAATACATTTGCAAGCATATCAGAATCTGCCCCCTGCTTTGTAGAGCTTCCTACTTCCTCATTATCAAAGCAAACCATCACGTTAACACCTGAAGTAACTGGAGCTTGTATAAGAGCTTCTATTCCTGCATGAACCATTTGTAAGTCATCTAATCTTCCTGCTGATATAAACTCATCATTTAAACCAACGATAGAACCTTTTTCAAACTCATATAGGAATAAATCAAAATCTATAATTTCTTCTCTTGCTACTTCTAACTCTTTAGCCACTGCATTTAAAAGAGCATTTCCTTTTTCTAATTTTTCAGTCACCATTGCAAGTAGTGGCAGCGTATCCTTTTGAGGGTTTAATTCACAGCCTGAATTTGCCTCTCTATTCATATGTATAGCAAGGCTCGGTATTATTAATATAGGCTTTTTAATATTAACTAATTTTGATACAGGATAAAGTGGATTTTCTCCTTTTACAACAACTCTTCCTGCTACAGATAATGGTCTGTCCATCCATGTGCTTCTGATTAGTCCGCCATATACCTCAGTATTAAGCTTCACATAATTATTTTCAGAGATCATTTCAGAATTTGGTTTTATCCTGAAAGTTGGTGAATCAGTATGAGCTCCTACAATCTTAAAACCATTTTCCTCTACTTCACCATTTCCTACTGTAAATGCAATTAATGCTGAATCATTTTTCGTTGTATAATACTTACCGCCTTTTTCTAGGCTCCATTTATCAGCTTCCTTCACCTCAACAAACCCATTGTCTTCAAGTGTTGATTTTACATTTGCTACTGCATGAAATGCTGTAGGGCTATCATATAAAAAATCAATCAGCTGCTGTGCATATTTTAATTCTTCCTTCATTTTATTTCCTCCTTTAACCAAATACATTACCATTAGTATACCAAATTTTCATTCAACTTTCCTTTAAAATCTTATAATCTTTAATTTATATTAAAATATAGTTCATACTAATAAATGAAACTACACATCTTTGATTTGGTCAGTGAAACTTTCACATCATGCATTATTGATTTGGCTTTCATAACTTTTTTTGTTATAATTTACTTTTAAGGTAGTAATTTATACTATCCTTATAATTTTAATTTAGGCAGGTGTATTAATTGATTTCAGAATTTCTAATTAGAAAATTTATAAAGAACAGCAATGATACTAGAAGTAAAAAGGTTCGTTCTGATTATGGATACCTTGGTGGTATTGTAGGTATTGTTGTAAACATATTTTTATTTTTAATTAAGCTTTCTGTTGGTTTGTTCGTCAACAGTATTGCCGTTATAGCAGATGCAGTAAATAACCTATCTGATGTTGGAGCTTCTATGGTTACTATATTTGGCTTTAAACTTTCAAGTAAACCAGCTGACAAAGAGCATCCCTTTGGACATGGTAGAATTGAATATATCTCAGGTCTTATTGTGGCATTTTTAGTTTTAATGGTTGGATTTGAGTTTATCAGAACTTCTATTGACAGAATTAAAAACCCTGTTCCTGTACAATTTGCATGGGTTCCCTTCATACTATTGTTAGTTTCTATTTTATTCAAAGTATGGTTAAGCAAATTTTATAAAACTGTTGGAGATAAAATAAATTCTTCTGCTTTAAAAGCTTCTTCAGTAGATTCTCTAAGCGATGTTGTTTCCTCTTCTACAGTAGTGATCTCATTACTTATTTCAAAATTCACCACTCTTCCTATCGATGGTTATATAGGAGTTATTGTGTCTTTAGTTATTCTTTATGCTGGATATAACCTTATAAAAGATACTCTTGATCCATTACTTGGAGTTGCTCCTGATGAGGAATTAGTTAAAGATATCCATAAAATGCTTTTAGCTTATGAACATATCGATGGAACTCATGATTTAATGGTGCATAACTATGGACCTGGAAGAATAATAGCTTCAATTCACGCAGAAATACCTGAAGACATTTCTGTGGTAAAAGCTCATGAAGTTGTTGATAGAGCTGAAAAAGAAATATCTGCAGAGCTTGATATTCATCTTTTAATTCACATGGATCCAGTTACTACAAAAGATGAAGAAATACTAAGTGCTAAAGACGAATTAATGACTGTATTGGATAAGTTTTCTTTTATCAATTCCTTCCATGACTTCAGAGTAGTTGGTGAAGGAGATTACAAAAATCTTATTTTTGATGTAGTAGTTAATCATGACTTTGTTATCACTAAGGAATCTCAGCTAAAGCTGCAGCAACAAATCAATATGGAGCTTAAAAAAATCCAGCCAAATCATAATGCTATCGTAACTGTCGATCCATCTTATTACTAAACACGTCTTAACAAATAGAGCTATAATCCCAAAACATCTATGTCTACAAAGATATAGATGTTTTTTTCTTATAAAATCACTGTTCTTTACTCTACATATTTTAAATTCTTGCATAGTATAATATGTAAACAAATATTGGAGGATTAATATATGACTGGAAAAGCTACTCACTACTTTTTAGGTGGTAATACAGGCCAAGGCTTCTATTCTCATTTTAACTACATTATCTCCCAGAAAAAGGCTACAAGAATTATCTGTTTAAAAGGAGGTCCTGGTACTGGTAAGTCTTCTTTAATGAAAAAAATCGGAAAAGTTTACTTAGATAAAGGCTTTGATGTTGAATTCCATCACTGTTCTTCTGACAGTGATTCTTTAGATGGAATTTTAATAAAGAAATTAAATGTTGCACTTCTTGATGGAACAGCTCCTCATATGATAGATCCAATAAATCCTGGCGCTGTTGATGATATTGTAAACATGGGAGTATGCCTAAAGGAAGAAAATTTCAAGTCCTTAAAACAAGATGTTTTAAAAGTAAATGGTGAAATAGGAAATACCTTTAGGCGAGCTTATAGATTCTTTGGAGCCGCAAAATCAATCTACGAAGATTGGTATACCTTCAACAATAATGCTCTTGATATTTATAAAGTTAACCTTCTTAAAGAAGAACTTAAAACAACAATTCTTCCCGACGCTTTAAGTGAGCCTGGCGAAGCAAGGCACCTCTTTGCCACTGCCTTTACTCCTAAGGGGATTGTTACTTATATTCCTACTATAATAAAAGACTTTTCTAAAGTTTATGTATTGAAGGGAGGTCCTGGTACAGGAAAAACATCTATTCTTCAATATATAGCAGATGAATCAGTTAAACGTGGTTTTAATGTTGAAATACTTCATACTCCTCTTTGCCCACAAAACATTGAACATCTAATTATCCCTGAGTTAAACACAGCTATTCTAACTAGTAATGAGATTAACAAAATGAGCTTTGAAGGTGAAGGAATTATATATGACCTGGAAGATTATCTTGATAAAGATTCCATTGGATATAATTTATCTTCAATTATGGATGTTAGAGCTATATTCTATATTCTCCTTCAAAAAGGATTAGACTGTATAAAATGTGCAAAATCACTTCATGATGATCTTGAAGGATTCTATGCACCTAACATGGACTTCACAAAAGCCGATGAAATTTATGAAGAAGTTTTGAATAAAATAGAAGGATATGAAAAAGATTTAACAGTCTAAAATGAAAATGCCACTACACTTAACAGTATAAGTCTACTTAGCTTAAAACTGTTAAGTGTAGTGGCATATGTTTTATGTTTATTTACTTTTTTTAATTACCTTTAATTTATGAAGAGCTCTCGTACACATAATGTACATTAAGTTATCTTTAAAGTTATGATTTATTTCTTCATCAATTATTATAGCTCCATCAAATTCAAGTCCTTTTGCGTAGTATGAAGGCATTACCATAACTCCTTCATTTAGATGAACGTTTTCCTTCTCAATGAGCCTTGCAGAAACCTCACTCTCCATTAGCTTAAACCACTTGCTTGCAGAAGTTAAATCCTTGGATATAACCGCAATGTTTTCTAAACCCTCTTTTTTGAAATTCTGCACTGCCTCAATGACAGCTGCTTTAACTTCATTATCTCCAGCCACTTCAACTTCTTCCACCGGTTCACCAGTTCTCACCATAGGAACTATAGACACATCATTTAAATATTTATTGCTATACTCCATTATTTCTTTCGTTGAACGATAACTCTTATTAAGCTTAAAAATTTCAACCTGTTCATCTTTAAATATCGCTGGTAATTCTTGAAGAGAAGATGCCCCATCTTTAGGGAGAATTTGTTGATTACTGTCACCTACAATGGTCATAGATTTAGTATTAGTTAAATCCTTTAACACTTCAAATTGTAAGGTCGAATAATCCTGAGCTTCATCAATAACAAGGTGCTTAATTTCCCTAGTTATTTTTAATCCCATAAGTTTTATTTTTAAATATAGGATTCCAACTAAATCATCTTCAGTATAGTCTTTGTGTCCATTAAACTTCTCATAAATTTCCTCAATAGGCTTTTCATTAAGATAATTAAGGTTAACTTTTATGTCCATTACATATTTTATAAGCTCTCTTATCTTTATTCTTCTTTCAAAATCTAAATGATTTAATTGAAGCAATAATTCCTCTTGAGTATAAGAAGCTTTCTTTTCTTTGTACCAACTCTCTATTTCTCTAAAAGCTTCATCCCTGGCATCCTTAATTTTCGCAAATAAAATTCTCTTTATTTTTTTTGCTCTTCTAAATAGAGGTAAATTAATCAATTCTTCTTGAAGCATTTTATCTATTTCTTCTTTAGAAACTAAAACCTTATCTTTAAATACCACATCTTTAATAGGGTATCCATTAATACTAAGTTCATTTATCAAGTTATCCAAGTCTTCTTTAAACTTTAGACTTCTTTTATACTTAATTGTTTCCTCTAGTTTTTTATCTCCACTAAGAATTCTTTCCATTACAGCTTTAACATCAATAGCATCGTCTACTTCTATCATATCAAGGGCTAAATCTAAAAATGTAGTTTGGTATACTCCCGTTTCTCCTAAGGTTGGAAGAACATTAGATATATAGTCTATGAAGATTCTGTTAGGCCCTAAAATTAATACCTTATTCTCAATTAATTTTCTGTAATTATAAATTAAGTAGGCAACTCTATGTAGGGCAATAGTTGTTTTTCCACTTCCTGCAACTCCATCAACCACGACAATTTTATTTTTATCCTGTCTTATAATATCGTCCTGTTCCTTTTGAATTGTCATAATGATATCTTTAAGTTTATCAGAAGAGTTTTTACTTAAAACCATCTGAAGCATATCATCTTTAATTTCTATATTAGAGTTAAATAAACCTTCTAATTTGCCTTTTTTAATTATATACTGCACTCTTCCAAGAATTGATACATCTACTTCTCCGTTAGGTGACATATAGTGGCCTTCATCCCCTGTACCATTATAAAATAAAGCAGCTATTGGCGCTCTCCAGTCAACCACAAGGGGTTCAAATGTTTCCTCTAAAGTTACACCAAATCTTCCGATATAAATATCTTCAATTCCATAATCCTCTTCTCTAAAGGTTATTCTTCCAAAATATGGGGACGGTTTTAAGATAGTTAATTCCTTAAGCTTTTTATCTGTACTTCTAAAGCTCTCTTCTTTGATATAGTTTTCATGGTCGAAGTACTCTATTACTTTATCTTCGTCATCCTTATACTCTTCTAGAATATTTTTTCTGTATTCTAATATAGTATTTGTAATGTATTGTCTTCTTTCAACACATTTTAATATTTCAGCATTAATTATTTCAATTACTTCTTTTAGCTTTTCTTCCTCAAGGCCAAATTGTAATTGTTTTTCTATTTCACTCTTAATTCCATCTGTCATAAAATCACCCTCCTTAAGTGAGCCTCCAAATCTTTGATTTGGCTAAGGCGAACTTACTCCTTCGAATTCATATAAGAAGGAGCTTCCTTTATATTATTTTTCTATATAATAAGAAACACAGACATTAAGCATTATGCCCTCTGTCTGCAATTTCAACATCCTCATTATAATATTTCTTCCCAACCTCGTATTTCTTTTATACCAAGGCCTGGCTCTTCTGGCAGCATAATTCTATTTCCTTCAAAGGTCACGCCTCCAACGATTGGATCGTCGGCAAAATATATAATTGTATCAAGATCAGCAATTATCATATTTCCCTTTGAAGCTGCAAAGCTTGCTGCAGCTGTTATTCCAATTTTGCTTTCAAGCATACATCCAACCATACAACGAATTCCCATGGTATCTGCCATGTTATATATTTTGGTTGCATTTTGTATGCCGCCGCACTTCATTAGCTTAATATTAATTAAATCACAGGCTCTATCCTGTATAACCCTAAAAGCTTCTGGTGAACCAAATACTGATTCATCAGCCACAATCATGGTATCAACATTATCCTTAATAAATCTTAGCCCTTGAACATCCCACGCTTTTACTGGCTGTTCAACAAACTCTATATCTAAATCTAATTGTTCCATCTTTTTAATTAATCTGACTGCTTCCTTAGGTGTCCAACCTTGATTACCATCAACTCTAATCTTTACCCCCTTAGGAATTGCACGTCTGATAAACTTAACTTTTTCAAAATCTGAATCAATATTATTTCCAAGCTTTATTTTAATATGAGTATATCCTTCTCTTGTAGCTTCATAAGCAGCATTAACCATATTCTCCATCTTAGCATCATCCATAATTGTCATATCAGTAACAATACTGGAATTAAATCCGCCCAAAAGTTTATATAAAGGTACTCCAAGATGTTTACTCCAAAGATCATAGATAGCTATTTCAACAGCTGCTTTGGCACTATTATTTCCTCTTATACATTCATCCATAACCTTTAAAACGTATTGGAAGCATGTAAGGTCTAACCCTTTAATATTTTCCGCAATATGCTTTATAGCTCCGACAATTGAACTTTCCGTTTCACCGGTAACTCTAGGAGCAGGAGCTGCACTTCCGATTCCTAAAATGCCATTTGAAGTATAAATTTTCACAACAACTTCATTAGAAAAATTATAAACTCCATGCTTAGTTTTAAATGGTTTTTTCAGAGGAACCGTAATTCTTCCTACTTTAATATCCTCAATAATCATATTCTTACCTCTACTATTGAAAATTTGCTTTCTATACATTTATTATTAAAATAACCACAAATATGCTAAATCAACTACAAATATTATCAAAAAATTTTTAAATGATTATTTAAATAGAAAATATTAGCTTGGTTCAAATAATTATTATACACTATAGAGTAAATCAGTCAAGATTATTGAGACTTTATACTCTTAAATTTTATCCAATTCTTTTTTAAGATATACCTTATGAAATGTACCAATCTTTCAATGGCTACTTCTTTTGAATCTCCACACATCTCAGCCATTTTTACAGCAATTTCATATATGTTTTTTTCACCATCAATCAAAAGCCATGCATGCGAACATCTTTCATCTAATTCTATATCACTTATATTGCTTTTCTTAACAAGCCAGCGTGCAAATTTTTCTACAAGTTTATTATGTTCAAAATATAGAGTGACTATATTGTTATCACTTACCTTATAATTTTCGTGTATTATCACTGGGACATACATTAGAAAATTGCTTTCTTCATTGATATTCCCTTTTGAGTTATTATTTTTTTTCATTTAAACCACCTATGAATTAGTTAAGAGCCTTAACGGCTCTTAACATTATTATTTATTATTTCCAAATTAATTTTATTTATCTTCCTTACAAGAAATTGTATAAATAAGTATTCCAAGTGCTACGAAAATAATTGTTGCGAATATGGGACTCTGCGTTATGCTTGGAAGTATTTTTGTTCCAAAGGCAACATCTAATCCAAAAGTAGCAAAGCCAGCAACTACAATACCCATTAAAGCATCTCCTGCTACTAACCCTGATGAAATTAGAATACCTTTTTCAACTTTAGCCTTCATCATATTTTCATCATTTTTAAACTTTCTCTCTACTAAAGTTCTCATTATACCACCAAATAGTATTCCCGCACTTAAATGTATTGGTAAATACAACCCAAGAGCAACCGGAAGTACTGGAAGCCCAGATAATTCTGCAAATACAGCAATTGAAACACCTATAAATACTAATACCCATGGTAATTCACCAGTCATTACCCCTTCAATAACCATAGACATTAATGTTGCTTGTGGTGCTGGAACTGATTCGGAACCTATTCCATAAGTATTGTTAAGCATTAATAATACTGCTCCAGCTACAACAGCTCCAAATACCAACCCTAAGTACATTCCTATTTGGACCTGCTTTGGTGAACCACCAATAATAAAGGTAGTTTTTAAACTTTGTGCTGTTCCACCTGCAACTGCAATTGCTACACAGATTACTCCAGCCACAAGAACAGCCGTTACCATACCCTTTTGACCTATGTTGCCAGTTAATTTCAAAACTGCTGTAACAAATAGAAGCGTTGCAATTGTCATTCCTGATACCGGATTGTTTGATGCTCCGATTATCCCAACCATCCTTGCTGAAACAACTGCAAAGAAGAAAGAAAATATAACAATCATTAATGAACCAATGAAACCAGCATTAACCTGTGGTAATATCCATGATAAAATAAACACTAAAATTGCTGCTCCAATAACCCATGTAATTGGTGGCTCTTCATTAATCCTTGTTACTTTTTCACCAGACTTTTTACCTAAACCTGCCATAGCAGATTTAAAAGATTTAATAATTGTTGGCGCTGATTTACCTAAAGATATAAATCCTCCAGCTGCAACTGCTCCAGCTCCTATATATCTTATGTATTGGCTCCATATATCTGAAGCTCCCATCTCAGAAATTAATTGTGTTGATGGGAATAATGGTTCCGTAAGGCCTGTCCCTATGTATTTTATAAGTGGTATTAAACCAAGCCACGCAACAACTGCTCCACCAAACATATATAATGAAGCTTCTGTTCCTACTATAAATCCAACTCCTAAAAGTGAAGCTAAGGTATCTATCCCAAATACCGCACCTTGATAAGATTTCATAACCCATTCTGGTCTTTCACTCCAAAGAGCAAATCCTCCAGAAGCAAGTTTATATCCTCCACCAATTCCTAGTCCTAAAAGAACTGTTTTGAACCCACTTCCGCCTTCACTTCCGTTTACTAGAACTTCAGCTGCAGCCATAGATTCTGGATAAACTAAATGTCCATGCTCCTCAACAATTAAAAACTTTCTTAGAGGTGTAACAAAAAATATTCCTACAAGTCCTCCTAATAAAGTTACAACTACAATAGTTGAGATTTTTAATTCTAATCCCCATAATATAATTGCTGGCAGGATATATATTATTCCTCCTGCTATAGATTCTCCAACTGCTGCTATAGACGCAACCATATTGGCTTCTAATATATTATTTCTTTTAAATAGACCTTTTAATAATCCTGTAGCCAATATTGCTCCAGGAATACCTGCTGCAATTGTAAGTCCAACCTTTAATCCAAGATAAGTATTAGCTGCAGCAAATATCATTGCAAATACTGCTCCCATAATTATTGAATAAATGCTTAATTCCGGCATAGCTTGAGATGTTGGTATAAAAGGTATATATTCTTCTCCATTTATTCCACCATAGGCGCTATGCGATAATTTTCTTCTTTCGTCCATGGTACTTTCCTCCTATGTATAAAATGTATAAATATAAATCCATTTAATTCTAACATATTTCGACATTTTTAAAATACTTTTTAATTTATTTGTTATTTTCAGTAAATTTTATATTTAATCTCAGAGATTTTAACTTTTATCTTCGTTGTAAATACTATCTATTTTCCACATAAAAAAGCATTAAAGAAAAGTAATTTCACTTGTCTTTAATGCTTAACATTTATTTTAATTTACCAAATCTATTAAAGGGAAAAATTACAAATTTAGCTTCACCCTTAATATCTTCAAAGTTGATATATGGATTGCTCCAATATCTTGCATCAATAGAATCTCCTCGATTGTCCCCTAAGAATAAATAGCAGTCTTCTGGTATAACAAATAATCCCTGTTTATCACTTGGATTTTTAACATACTCCTCAACTAAATATTCTCCATTTATATAAACACTTCCATCGGCTTGAATTTCAACTGTCTCGCCTGGCAATCCTACGACTCTTTTTATTAAATCCTTATCAACTTCTTCAGAATGAAAAACTAAAATGTCACCTCTTTTAATTGAAGATTCTCTATATGTTCTTAATGTAAAAATTTTATCTCCTGGTTTTATTGTCGGATACATTGATCCAGTTGGCACTCCCACATTAAAGAATATAAACTTATTTATCAAAACGGCTAATACAACTGCAATAATAACTGGTGCAGCCCATTCTTTTAAAAATTTTACCACTTTTACGCCCCCTAAATTCATGCTTTGAATATACTATATTAATATTACCATATTTTATTTAAAAATTACCATATTATCATATAATATTTTTACTTAGTATGAATTACAAAGAAACTAAACATTTATATAATCAGTGCAAAACATACCTACTATTTAATTGCGAAAACTGCAGATACTAATATTAAATAAAGGTTGCTTTATTTAATTATAATGAATTATATTAAAATTTCTTTGTGTTTTACGCAAATATTTATAAGGAGGTAATATTTTGAATAATAGAAGGATTAATGCATCTGATATGGATGAAGATTTATCATATATAAAAACTACTTATAATTTGTCACCCTCTATTAAAGAAAATGGTAAAAAAAGCTGTATAAAATCAATAAAAAATATTACCTTAGTTCCTCGCTCTGGAACGCATAATAACTTTAAATTAAAAGAAGAAGTTATTATATATATAATTAGCGGTTCTCTTCAGTATTCTGATAATATAGGAAATACCAAAGAATTAACCCGAGGAAATATAGTTTATATAAATGCCGGACAAGGTATAACCTATGAAATTTTCAATAACGGCTGTGATTTAGTTGATTTTATAGAGATTAATACAGAGCCTTATATGTCTACCGATGCTAAAGTTAAGTCTCAAATTGAATATTATACACCTAAAGTATTATATTCTATAGACGAAAATATTCCCGAAAATCAATGGAAATATAGAATAAGTTCCAAAAATGGACTTGCCCCTATAAGATCCTATTGTGATATCAATGTTTATTCCTTAAGCTTAAATTCTGGCGAAATTACAGATTTCAAAGTGAATAGACATCGTCAAGCCTACTTACTTCAAGGCTTTGGTGGAAGCATATTTAAAGGATATAATACTAAAGAAGAACTTACTTTAGTGGGTGCCGATGGATTAAAAATAAATGATGAGGTATTTGAACTAAAAAGTGATATTAATAGTAATTTCTTGTTTATTGAAACCTTTAATTAATAATTAAAATGAATATTAAATGAAACCTTTAAAGTTCCTTTTAATATTCATTTTTTATAAAGATTAAAATTTAAATTTAATCAAGTTTGTATCCTTTGAAAAATTCATAAAGTTATATAAAACTAATATATTATTAAATTTTTCTTCACTAATATAATTAGATAATTGTGGCATAAAAGCTCTTAAATCTATAACATGAATTTCTTCAAAGTTTTGTGTTAAAAATGGTACCATTGAATTTGCAAAGGAATCTTTAATTACAAGTAACTTCTTACCATTATTTAAGTCTCTATTTTTTATTATTGTTAATGGATTATTCCCTCTTAAAAAAATAGAGTATTTATCTCTCGCATTTAAATATGAAAAATCATAAAGACTATCATAAGTTTCTGCTCCTATTTTCATCTCAATATTAGAAATATCATAATATGTTAATACATCAGGTTCCAATTTAAAAGGCTTTGCCTTAGAAAAGAATGTACCATAAAAGTTATCAACATTATTTTCTTTAAGTTCATTTAAATTTATTGGCTTCTCACCTATTTCTTCAATATAATCTTTATAAGCTAAATAAGCACCATTTATATTCCAATGATGATCAGTTTTATAGTAAAGCTGATTTTCTTTATTTTCTTGAAACAACTTTACTATATTGAGTTTTCTTCCACCATCAAGTTCATTATATATAAACTTTATTTCTTCCTCTTGATTTATAAGTGGTGCTTCTTCTGGAAGCATTTCTTTATAAACTTCATAGGAACTAGGAACAATCATTACAGATACATCACTACCCAGTTCTTCAGCATTTTTTATAAAAATATTTAATGCATTTATATTGGTTATAACTCTATCCGTATCTAAAGCATCAAACTTATCAAAAAGATAGTTATTCTTCCCATAAATAACTCCATTATTTTCAATCTTACCAAGAACATACTCACTTCTTGATTTAAGATCTATCCATAAATCCCTTCCAATAAACTGGTCATTTATATATTCTTCATATTTCTTTGAAAATGAACCATTAATCGCTCCTTCAACTGTAAATTTCACCTTTGAAGCCAGCTTTCTATTTTCTAATTCTGAATATATTTTTTCTGGATTAATAAGGTCAAAAATAGTTAATAAAAATAACAATACTATAAATGCATATAATAAAGGGTACTTCTTCATAATCTCCCTCCTAAAATCTAAAGTATAAAAATGGGTTATAAGTTGAATCCACTAGATATGCTACTGCAACAATGAAAATTAAAATCATTATAATTGCATTTATATTTTTATTCCTTACAACCTTTTTATATAAATTTTCAATTAAAGGTGTTGAAAATACTATAGCTAAAACTAATGTAACACCATAATTTCTCAAATAATATATCCAATCTGTGCCACCATTAAAGTTAAACATTATAGTCATCAATTCTTTCAGCCTTGCTAAATCCGTCACAGCAAATAAAGCCCATCCAATGATTAAAAATAAAATTACATATACATGAGAAATAATTTTATGTTCATTTAAAATTTTAATAAATCCTAGTTTTTCTATGGAAATTAATATGAAGAAAAAAAGTCCCCACATAATAAAATTATAACTTGCTCCATGCCAAAATCCCGTTAAAAACCACACAATAAATAAATTAAGCATTATTCTTCCACTAGAGACTCTATTTCCACCTAAAGGTATATAAACATATTCTCTAAACCAAGAACCTAAAGTAATATGCCATCTTCTCCAAAATTCAGACATGCTCCTTGCTATATATGGATGATTGAAATTCGTTGGAAAATTAAATCCAAGCATCTTTCCAAGTCCTATTGCCATTAAGGAATATCCACTAAAATCAAAATAGATTTGAAGGCCAAATGCAATTATCCCAAGCCATGCAAGAGGTGTTGATATGCTCATAAACCCCAATGCTTCAACTTCTGTCCAAAGCATTCCTATATTATTTGCAATTAATACCTTTCTACCAAGTCCAACTATAAATAATTCTACACCTTCTTGAATTTGATTTTTATCAACTGTTCTTTCGACTAACTCCTTATTTATATCCGTATACTTTACAATTGGACCAGCAATTAATTGTGGAAATAAACATACAAAAGCCCCAAAATTAATAATATTTTTTTCTGCTTTAACATTCCCCCTAAAAACATCTATGGTGTAGGACATAGTTTGAAAGGTATAAAAACTTATCCCTAATGGTAATGTCACTTTCACATGATTTAATGCTAAATCAAAAATACTATTTATATTATCTATAAAGAAATTAAAATACTTAAAGAAAAATAACATTCCCAAATTAAAACAAACAGATATACATAAAAACAATATTGTTGCTTTCTTTTTTCCCCTGTACTTTTCTATTCCAAGACTAGCAAAATAATCAACAAAGATCGATGCAAACATTATAAAAATGTACTTTATCTCTCCCCATGAGTAAAATACCAGGCTTAAAATCAAAAGAGTAAAATTTTTATACTTTTTCGGAGTTAAAAAATATAATATAAGTGCTACTGGTAAAAATCTAAATATAAACAATATACTACTAAAAACCATTACTGCTCCTTCTTTAAACTATGCTTAACAAGAATTCTTGAAGCACATAAATCTTTCCCTATTCATTATTATTTTTGTTGCTTAACTACACTATATATAATAAAATGCCTCAAAAATGCATATAAATACACTTCTAAGGCATTAAAACATCTATTATCTAAACTCTTATTTTAAAGCATCCTTTATAAGATTAGCTGCTTTCTCAGAGAAATTAGTTCCTGTTTCATCATAATCTGGAACTACAGTTAATATAACATAATTTCCTGCTGTTTCTAATGCTGCACCTTCAACTGCCTCTGGTTCACCTGGGTATAGCGCTAATGCTTTTAAATCTTTTAAATATTCTTCTAAAGAAGCTTTTACTGCATCTACTTTGCCTTCTTTAGCTTTTATTACAGCTACTGTTTCAAGACCAGTGTTCATCATACCTTTTTGTATAGTATATTCTTCAATATCGTCAAGCTTTAAGTGAAAAGTAGTTTCAGCTAATTCTCCCTCAACCGGACCTAGCATTCTCATTTGTATTTCTTCATTTTCAAGTACAGTGTTAACTAAATCAGCTGTAGGTACATCTTTAGTAGATGAAGAATCTCCACCCTTACTTCCGCATCCTACTAAACCTAAAACCATAACTCCAGCTAAAATAACACTAAGTATTTTCTTCATAATCAATCGTTCCTCCTCAAATTCTATATGTTTGTGATTATTATACTATTTATACGCAAATAAAATCCCATCGTATCATTTATTTTTCATTTTTTTCTTTTAAAAACATTATAATCTATCTAATTTCCCTCAAATTTTGTTATATTCTTTCATTTTTTGCTATATATAAAATGTTAAAAAGGATTTATGAATTGTTTGAAGAATAATTTAGACAATAAAATCTAACTTGCTGTTTTAACTAAATTGTATGTTACTTTATAAATTATCTTATCTTTACAAATAGAAACTAACTTTACATATGTGATTTATAAAATACATATAAATAATAAAAGGCTTTTCTTTGGAGGTAATATGGGTACCCTTAGCATCATTGATATTGGTTCTAATACAATTCATTTACTTATAGTAGATATACCAAGCAAAGACAGGTTTCGTATTCTATACGAAGATAAAGAACATCTAAGATTAGGCTCTGAACTAGCAACAAATAAAGTAATAAGCAACATAAAAATAGCAGATACTTTAACAATTTTAAAAAAATATATAAGTATTTCAAATACCTTTAAAGCTTCTAGTATCATTGCAGTCGCAACTGAAGCTTTAAGATCTGCTGAAAACAACCACTATATTTTAGACTTAATAAAAACTAAACTTGGTCTTCCCATAAAACTATTATCATCTCATGAAGAAGCTTACCTTGCATTCTTAGGTGTAAAAAAGACCTTTAACATTCCTAAAGGCATAATTATTGATAGTGGTGGTGCAAGCACAGAATTTATTGGTGTAATTAACAATTCTTTTGTTACTTCAGCTAGCATTCCACTAGGAGCCATAAATGTTACTGAAAAAATCCATGTTGATTCAAATGGTAAATTTATTTTCTGTGAATATACACAAGATTATTTTAATGAACTTTTTTCAAAAATAAGATGGATTAATGAATTTAATAATTCAACTTTAATTGGTATTGGTGGTACCTTGAAAAATTTTAGAAACATTTATAATAATTTAAATGTAAAGTCACTCCCTAATAACTTCATTACTGAAATGTCGCTTGATGAATTAAATTCTCTATGCAATTTTCTAAAAAAACTATCATTAAGTGAAAGAAAAGCTCTTAAGGGGCTCTCATCTAAAAGAAGTGATATTATTTTAGGTGGCTGTGAAATTATCAATAACTTTGTTAAATATTTAAATTTTGATAAAATTATTCTCAGTGAATCTGGCTTAAGAACCGGAGTTCTATTCCACTACATGGATATAATTTTTGATCATAATATAGATAAAAACAAATCTATTATTTCATAAAAAAATGGGATATACTATATCCCAATTTTTTATCTATAATTAACCTTACACTGGAAGAATTCCAATAATGAATCCTCATTAGTTCCATTTATATAGTATATTTTCTCTGCTACTTCCTCTGAATAGATATTTAACTTCAGTGTATCCTCAGCCTTTATTTCCTTAACATAATTTATCTGCATGCTTGCTATTTCATGTTCTTCATGCCACTTTAATGAAAAGCAGTCTTCTACAAAAGATACATATTTAGCATTATTAACATGGTTATTTGCATCTATTTCATTATAATATAAAGCTCTATTAATAACTAAAGGTTCATCTCCAGGCATTTTTAATTTTTTCAAACCTTCATGTCCTTTATTATCCACATCAACATTTATAATATCAATTGGACATACCTTTGGTTTTTGAGGGAACTTAGTCTTTGCATCTACCATCAAATAATATAAAGTTGCATTACCTATTATATTCTCTTTACCATCTAATATTGTAAATCTTCTTACACAGAATAATTTCTCACATCCTGCAAGCTCAGTCTCAATTATTACCTCTTCACAAGCTCCTGGATACCTCTCCATATTAAGCTTCATCCTTGATACTACCCAAAACAATCCATGATTCATCATATTTTCAAATCCCAGCCCTATACTTGTTCCATGTACCTCTGCCGTATGCTGGATATAATCCATTATAGTAAATAATTTAACCTTTCCCCTAAAATCAACCTCATGAAATTTCACAACAAATCTCTCTCTATGAGTCATCTTCATAATAATAAACCTCCCTTGTACAACCCTATGCATTATTAATAAACTCAAGTATCTAAATAAAATATTAGCACTCTCACTTGTGGATTAAATAATAAAATTAGTATATCATAATTTGTATATTAACGTTAAGGAGAAATAATATGAACAAACCTTTAGTAGATAATATGATTTTAATTTCCTTAGATGCTTTAAAAGCAGATGATATAGAAATTCTAAAAAAACTTCCTAATTTTTCTTTGTTAATGAATTACGGAGTTTTTGCAAAAAGAGTTAAAACAATTTATCCCTCATTAACCTATCCAGCCCATACTACAATAGTTACAGGTAACTATCCAAAAAACCACGGCATTATAAATAATAAACTTCTAAAACCATCTAACAACTTATGTCCATGGTTTTGGTATAGAAAATATATTAAAACCCCAACCTTATATGACGCTGCTAAAGAAAACAATCTTACTGTTGCTTCTATATTTTGGCCTGTAAGTGCAAATTCATCCATAAAATACAATATGCCTGAAGTTTTTTCTTATAAAAAATATATACCTCAAGAAATGAGTTCCCTTTTAAGTGGAAGTATCACTTATCAGCTAAAACTCTTTAGGAAATATTCAAATATAAAAAAAGGGATTAAAGAACCTGAGTTAGATAATTTTGCTTTAGCTTGTGCTGTAGATACTATTAAAAGCTACAAACCAAATCTTTTAATGGTTCACCTTTTAGATCTTGACACCCAACGTCATGATTATGGAACAAACTCCCCTGAAGCTTATGAAGCACTTAAAAGGCATGATACTCGCATAGGAAAATTAATTACCACTTTAAAAGAAGTTAATCTTTTTGATAAAACAAATTTCATTGTATTAGGTGATCATGGATTTCAAGATTTCAATAAAATTATTTATGTAAATAATTTATTCAAAAAAGAAGGACTTCTTATTACTGATAAAAATAATAAAATACTTAGATGGAAGGCTTATTTAAAATCCTGTGATGGAAGTGCTTATATTTACATAAATGACCCTTCCGATAAATTGCTGTTAGATAAAGTAAAAAACCTCCTGGATTCACTTGCTTCTAACTCTGAAAATGGAATTAAATCAATTTATAACAACAACCAATTAACTTCCTTAGGCTGTGACCCTCATGCTGCTTTCATGTTAGAAGCTGAAAAAGGATTTGCTTTCTCTGAAAAAATAAATACTAATTCAATAATATCATCCTCTAAAAATGCTAAATCTTTAACTGGAACCCATGGATATTCTCCAGAAAATCCAAATTTAGATACCTTCTTTATGGCATCAGGTCCAGCTTTTAAGAAGGAGTATTTTATCGATAATATGAATCTTATTGATATTGCTCCAACATTAGCAAAAGCTTTAAATATTGATTTTTACCAATGTGATGGCAAGTCCATTGATGATTTTTTCATAGAAAAAGTCCGTAACTAATCGTTACGGACTTTTCACATAAGGTAATCCCAAAAATATCCTATATCAACATGTACTTAAATCAAATATAAAATAAATTTAAATATGGTTTATCTTTAAACTCAGTATTAGATTAACACCTTAACCAAAAATGCACTGGCTGAACCTACAACTACTCCGGCCCCTACATCTGTAGGATAATGAACCCCTAAATAAATTCTTGAAAAACCAACCAAGGCAGCTAATACTAATGAAACAGTAGCTAATCCAGTAAACTTAAGTGCTATACTCATTCCTATTGAGAATGCAGCAGTTGTGTGCCCTGACGGAAAAGAATAATCATCTACTCCAATTTTGTTTACAATTATATCAGGAATATTAATATAAGGTCTTATTCTATTCTTTATTCTTTTTATAAAGTGTGTAATACCACTAGAGATAATGATAGAAAGTGAGGATATAACTCCAAGATTTTTTATATCCCTATTCTTGGATATAATCGTTAATACAACAAAAATTGCACAAAAGGATGCTGAGCCAAAAAAGGTTATTATCGGCATAATTTTATCTAAAACCTTACATCTCAACTTTGAATTAATAAAATGTAGTAGTGAAATATCTGTTTTTCTTATTATATCTATCATTAAATTTAAAACCTCCAAAAGTAAATTATTTAAATTATACAAAAAAATTTTTTAAATTAAAAGCAATTTTAAAAATATTTATGAAATTTCAATTGACCCTCTTCACTATAATTCCTCAATTCAAAATCCTTTATAAATAATTAATTAGAATTAATTATTAGCTAATGGTAAAATAATTTTATAAATATTTTAAATCTTTTTACTTTTAAGGAGGTTCTATGGAATTTTTACAGCTAAAAGATATAAAAAAAAGATTACTTCAAAGCTTAACAAATGCACATTTTACAAAACATGATAATCTTTCCCCAGCTTTATTGGATAAACATATAAACTCTCCACAATTTCTCTATGCACTTCAAGAAATTCTATCTAGTGGAGAAATTAAAGCTTCAGAGGTTTTAACTCTGTGTACACCGCTCCTTACTGAGCTATGGAACCATGGCCCTGAAAATTGGCTGGAATACATTTATAGCTATGCTCTTTCCAAAAACTTCAAAGAAGCTATTAATATAAATCTAAACCCTGACTTCAATTTAAGCTGCGAAGTCTATTTGAAGATTTTCAAAATTCTTTGTGATATTGAAAAGACACTCTCTAATGATTTAAACTGGCAAAGCAAATATCCAATTATTCTATTAACCGAAGAGGATATTAATGAATTAGAATATAAAGAAGAGTATGTTAAATTCCTTAGAGCCTTTAATAACGGCTATGTATATGAAATGATGAAACTTAATGGTGAATTATTCAAATTCAATACCTTAGATCATATTTGTGGAGTTCACTATTTATCCATGTTCTTAGCAAGACAATTAAAAGCAAAAGGTATACCTATAGACTTAGGCAGAGTATCCGGTGCTGCTGCAGGTCATGATATTGGAAAGTACGGCTGCAAAGGTGAAGAATTAAAGAGGGTTCCTCACTATCATTATTATTATACAGATCATTGGTTTAAAAATCACGGAATTAACTACATAAGAAATATTGCCATAAATCACTCAACCTGGGATTTAGAGCTAGAAAATCTATCTTTAGAATCATTGATTTTAATTTATTGTGATTTCAGAGTAAAAAATTCCTCTCCTGATAATAAAATGACTGTTTTTTCCCTTGAAGACTCCTTTCAAGTAATTCTTGATAAGCTTGAAAATGTAGATTCTAAAAAAGAAAATCGCTATAAGCGTGTTTACACAAAGCTCCTTGACTTTGAGATGTATCTTCACAGCATTAATGTGACAACTGATCCAGATAAATCACCAAATTATTTAAGCACCCTTGAAGTGCCTTCATATTCATTAATTCATGGTAATGAACTAATTCGGACAATGAAAAATCTTACCATATCTCATAATATTAATCTAATGTATATACTTCGTGATGAGTACTCATTAAATGCTATTCTAGAACAAGCTAGAAGTGAAATGAATTTTAAAAACTTGAGACAATACATTAATGTTTTAGATGAATACTGCACTTACTTTACTCAAAAACAAAAACTTCAAACCATTAACTTTTTATATGAAACGCTAACTCATAGCGATGAAGATATACGTCGTTACTCTGCTTATTTGATTGGAAGATTAATTGCTATTTTTGATGAGGTATACAGAAAGGAACTTCCCGCGAGTGCATCTTTAGAAATGCCATCAATAACAAGCTTTTCACTATTTGATGAATATTTAAACTTAATGCTTCATCCAAGTAGCAAACTAATCCCTGCTCACAAAACCTGGATAGGATACAATACAAAAACAATGGTAAAATCACTATTTAATAATAGCAGATATGGGCTCCTTAATTCATATAGAAGTATTATCCTAAAACATTATCAAGGCGAAAACTTAACCTTTGATACTCAGCTTTATCTCCTTGATACTGCAAAATTCATTTCCTTTGAAAACTCAAACTTAGAGGTACTTCCAATCATTGAATTTATTTTAAGATTAACTTCAAAGAAAAGTCCGATACTGCGTCTTGCAGCCCTTGAAAGTTTAAAAGATATAATTCCTAGAATAGCTACTAACCTTGAAATAAAAAATATAATAATTAAATATGTTTCTCCTGTTAATTTAAAAAGCAAAAATCCTTCTGAAAATCTATTATATATGAATATATTTAAATTACTTGAAATGACGGAGCAAGAAACCCGCTTCAGTGAATACTGCTCATCAGATTATTCAAAGGTTCCTGAGCTATTCCTAAGCAACTTAAAATCTGCAACAAACTGGTTTGTAAAAAAACAGCAAATAGATATCCTTTTAGATTTTACTCTTACTAAAGCACCTTATACAGGACTTCACACCTGTATCCATCTCTGTAACATGCTTAAGGTAAGTGAATATGAATCAGTAAGAAATAAATCTGGATCATCAATATTGAAGATAATGCCAATATTAAGTCCTTCAGAAAGAAATGAAGTTGCCATCGAATTATTAAGGGGATTAGAAATTGAGGGTCAGAGATTTACTGAGTATATCCCGCCTTTCCTTGGCTTAGTTATTTTATGGCTTGAGCCTGAAGAACTAGATGAAATCATTGAGGATTTAAAGTACAAGATTAAAACAGCTAATGTAGATGTTAAAATCCTTATACTAAAAGCTATCGGAACCACCATAGCTAATTACGAGGTATATAAGGAAAGATATGATGAAACTGATGAAATATATAATAACCGCTTAAAGAAACTTTTAGCGATTTTGCTAAATGGTATTGGACATTATACTAATAAGGTTAAACAAGCAGCAATAACAGCCTTAGGCAGAGATATCTTCGGTACTTCAAACTTATCTTTAGAAAATAAACTTCATATTTTTAAGTTATGTGCAAAAAAGCTAATTACTCTTATATCTAATAACGAAAATGACCGCCTTTTACTTTTAACTAATGCAGCTGCTTTAAATCATATATATAGGTTTATCTCCGACTATAACTTTTTTAAAGGACGTATCCTTATAAAGAAACCTGATAAAGTAGCCTTTTTTCCTGGTACCTTTGATCCATTTTCGTTAGGTCATAAAAACATTGCTAAATCAATCAGAGATTTGGGTTTTGAAGTTTACTTAGCTGTAGATGAGTTCTCTTGGTCTAAGAAAACACTACCTAACCTTATAAGAAAAGACTTAATCAATCTTTCTATTTGTGATGAATTTAATATTTATATTTATCCTGAAAATCTTCAAATAAATATTGCTAATCCGATGGATTTAAAAACTCTTAAAGAATCTTTCATAGGTTCTGAAGTTCACTTTGTTGCAGGTAGTGATGTTCTTTTAAATGCTTCCTGTTATAAAAAAACTCCTGTAGAACACTCTATTCATGGGTTTAAGCATATAATATTTGAACGTGGAAACACAAAAAAGCTTCAAGAAGCTAAAACATGTATAACAGGAGAAGTTCTTACATTAAATTTACCTCAAAAGTACTCCACTATCAGCTCAAGTCAGATAAGAAGTTACATTGATAAAAACAGGGATGTATCAATGCTTCTTGATCCTTTGGTATCACAGTATATTCATGAAAAAGGCTTTTATCAAAGAGAGCCTCTTGATAAGGTTTCCTTTAATTTAAATATACTTGATTTTGATTATTTAGATTATATAGATGAAGTTGTAATCGAAAATATTTTTAATCATACAAACAATAACGAAGCCCTTAAAACTTGTTTGATTAGTCTTAAAGAAAAAGAATCTCCTAAAATAGTGTTAATAAAGAATTCATCAACCAAGGAAATTTTAGCTCTTTCCATGATACATTGGGTAAGATCAAATAATTTATACAGAGAAGTACAAAATGAAACAACGTCTAGAGAATTACGAAGCACATCAGTAGGAAGAATAATATTTATTGATGGAATTTATATTGCTCATAAGGATAAAAGCAAATTAATGGAGCAAACCATTTTAACAGAAACATTAGCCCATGTTATTGCTAAGGACTATGAGTATGCTGTTTTCAATCCAAACCATGAGTCTCTTTACAGCAGTCAACTTATAGAGATAATGTTATCTCAAGGTTTCAAAAACATTGGTGTAAATAACTATTCACTTCCAATGTTAGCTGTAAATATGACCAGCCCTTGCGTATTAAATTTAGATATGGAAAACATCTTAAAAGAACCTTTTAGAAGCAATTCCAAAATAAAAAATATTATTAATCAAAGACGAAAAACTCTAGAAAACAATTTGGCAAATCTTTATCCAAACGAGCTCTTACTCTGCGTCAACAGCGAAGTTTTACATGAAAAGATGATTGGAAATATCTGTCACGAAAATGAAGTTAGCACTGAAATTAAGGAACCTAAAGAGTATGGCCAAACCATGTGTGTACCATATGGTGACATCCTTGATAGATATGTAGTGCCAAATACTGTGACTAAATCTCTTCATACTGAAAAATACTATGCTGGAGATATGAAAACCTTCTTCATTGGAGAAGCTCCTTACTATATGCCATTAATTAACCAGATGAAGATGATTAAATCCTTTAACAGACCTATTTTCTTAGTTGATAATATTCTTCATAAGGGCTATAGGATGAGAGCTCTGGATCCTCTTCTAACTGAAGCAGGAATTAACGTAAATAAAATTCATTGTGGAATACTATCTGGTAGAGGTAAAGATTTAATGGATATTCAGAACAGGCAAGTTACAAGTGTATACTTTATTCCCAGATTAAAATTATGGTTTAACGAAAATGCACTTTACCCTTTTCTTGGAGGCGATGCAATTTGGAGAGGTGATTTCCCTAAGCGTAATCTCATTCCATCCATTAATTCAATTCTTCCATACTCTTATCCAGAATTCATTAAAGGAGTTTCTCATGATAAAATTTATAATCTTTCCAAATGCTGCTTAGAAAATTCCATTGAGATTTTAAAAGCCTTGGAAGGAGAATATCATAAACTTTATGGCCGTAGCCTGACTCTTGCGTCTCTGGGTGAAGTAATAACTGTTCCAAGAAGTCCTGATATAGGTAAAGGTATCGAATATGATTTATCTTCTACCCCATCAAATCTTGTAGAAAAAGACTTAGAATTACTTATCAGATTAGAAAATATACTTCAGGAAAGGAAACTATAAATGTATTATTACCTTTTTAAAAACAATCTAATTTTAAGCAAAACACTAATAGATAAACCAAATTATCAAATAATAACCGAAGAACAGGCAAAAAATCACTCAGGTAAAATTTATATTTTAAATCCAATGAATCCTAAAATATCTCGCCGCTCCTTCATTATTTCAAATAAATCTATGTGTTTCTTGGAAAATGAAACTTTAATGCTTCTCTCATCTTTAAATAATAGCTCTGATAAAAATAGCTTGGTTCCTAGCTGGCTTGAAGAAAAATTTAAAGAAGGAGTTGTAATCTCAGTTAATCCAAATTATCCAAATTATGAAGATGTATTCACCTACTCTTCTCCAAAGAAGTGGAACATAAATGTAGTTGGACTCGGAGATGTTGGAGCAACATTATTAACAGGCTTGAAACTTTTAGGCACAAATTCCATAAACACTCTAGGAATTTTTGATTTAGATAAAAACAAGGTAACCCGTTTAAAATTTGAACTTTCACAGATACTATCTGCAAATGGTAACGAAAGCAATCTTAAAATTCAAGTCCTAGAGGAATCTGAATTATTCAATTGCGATATGTTTGTATTCTGTGTATCTGTGGGTGTTCCACCCATAGGAAAAGAAGAAAAGGATGTTCGACTTGTTCAATTCGAAGGTAATAGAAAAGTTCTTAAACATTATGGAAAATTGGCTCGTAATGCTAATTTCAAAGGAGTTTTTGCAGTTGTTTCCGACCCTGTAGATTTATTATGTAAATCTTTATTTGAAGACAGCAACCGAGATGAAAAAGGAAATATGGATTACAAGGGTTTGGCACCTGAACAAATAAGAGGTTATGGCTTAGGTGTAATGAATGCAAGAGCTGTTTACTATAGCTCATTAAATTGTGAAACTGCAAATTACATTACAGAAGGCAGAGCCTACGGTCCTCATGGAGAAGGTTTAATTATTGCAAACAGCATAGAAAATTTCAATGAAGATTTAACTAATCTTTTAACCCAAAAGACTAAAAGTGCAAATTTAGAGGTTAGAAGTTCAGGCTTCAAACCCTACATCGCACCAGCCCTATCCTCGGGAACCTTAAGCCTTCTAGATACTATAGCAGGAAATTATCACTATTCCTCTAACTTCTTAGGCGGTACTTTTATGGGATGTAAAAACAGATATATTCATGGCTGCACAGAGAATGAACTAGTACCTATTCCAAGCCTATTAATGAAAAAGCTTGAAGAGACCTATACTCTTTTAAGTGAGCATCCAAATCTATGATTTGGTCTATGCGAACTTACTCCTTCGAATGTATATGAGAAGGAGTTTCATTAATCAACTCTCCAAATTTTAATTTGGCTACTCGAATTTACTCTGTAAAAGCACGCCTTCGAATGAAATGAGAAGAAGCTTCTAACTTAAATAAGCAAGGAGGGATTATCATGAATGAATTATATATTATTCAACCAAATAAAAATATATCTAAAATTCTTCAAAACATGGTTGAAAGAAGTACAAAAGATATCCCTCATCAAATTATTGATGACATAAATAACATTCCAAATTTAACTTACAAAAAACTCATTTTTGTAGCACAGGTTGAAGATGTTGGTTATGACATACCAATGATACAATTTCTTGCTAAATTACTAGAGCGAGGAAGAGATTCTTTAAAAGGTTCCACTGGAGCTCTAATGATATACAGTATTGATGACCATGGCACTAAACGTATTGCTCAAGATATAGTTTATATAACTAACAATATTGGATGTGCCTTTATTGGCCACCCCTTAGTTGAAGCTACTGCTTCCTTAAAAAATTTTTCTACCTGGCAAAAAACTATGCACATGCCCCTGGAAGAAATCTGCTATGCTCTCTGCAATGGGCTTGTAAAACGCTTAATGGTTGATAATTCTTTAAAGATATCCAACGGTAAAATGTTAGTTTTATATTCAAGTACCCACAAAACTTCAAATACTTTGGATTTATGGCATATGGTTTCTAAGCATCTCAGTGGAATATCAATTAAAGAAATAAAGATTGAAAATGGAAAAGTTCTAGACTGTCTTGGATGTTCATATAAATTATGTTTACATTACGGCAAGAAAAAAGGCTGCTTCTATGGTGGAGTTATTACTGATGCTGTTATGCCTTCCATAGATGAAAGTGACGTAATTGTATGGTTATGCCCTAACTATAATGATGCTGTTGCCGCCAATCTCACCGCTGTAATAAACCGGCTTACTGCTCTTTATCGACGTAGCAGCTTCTATAAAAAATATATGTTTGCTGTAATTGTATCTGGTAACTCTGGCAGTGATTCTGTTGCTAAGCAACTTATAGGAGCTCTAAACATTAATAAAGGCTTTAGGCTACCTCCTTATTTTTCAATAAGGGCTATTGCCAACGATCCTAAAACAATATTTAATGTTGATGATATAGATTCAAAAACCCTTAACTTCAGTCAAAATATCCTTAACAACTTTATTTTAAAAGATTAATTTATTAAATAATAAAAGCAGGAATATAACAATTCCTGCTTTTATCAATTATTTACTTACTAATTCAAAAGTCCACTTATCTATTCCGCCTAAATTATAAACTTCACTATAACCTAGATACTCTAGAATCATTGCAACTCTGCTGCTTCTATTCCCACTATAGCAATATACACAAATTGGTGTATCCTTCTCAAATGCAATATTCTCAATTTCATGAACCACCTCATTTTGAGCTAATAAAATTGCATTTTCGATATGGCCCCTTTCATAATCTTCCTTTTCTCTAATATCCAAGATAACCAAGTCATCATTTTCCTTAATTTTATTCTGAAGCTCTGTTGCTGAAATATTTTTCATAATTATCCTCCTTAAGTTAACATTAGCTTATAAGCTATTACTCAATTCCTTTTCTTTTGTATGCCCTATGAATATATAGGTTAATCATTGCTGCTGTTGGTACCGCTAACAAAATACCGATTATTCCAAAATAACCTGCTCCAATGGTTATTGCTACAAGTACAAATACTGGTGGTACACCCACACTTCCTCCAACGATTTTAGGTTGTATTATATTACCATCTATCTGCTGGTATAAAAGAAGTAAAACTCCTCCCCATACTCCAACTGTAATGCTTGAAAACATTCCTAAAATAAACGCTGTGGCTGCACCTATTGCTGGTCCTATGTATGGAAGCACATTACATATTCCTGCGATTATTCCCACAAGAATTGCAAATGGATGCTTAATTATAAGCATTAAAATGGATGACACGATTCCAACTATCAGTGCATCTAGTAAGACTCCCCTTACAAAACACCCTACTACTTCATCTAAGTCAAAAATAAAACGCTTTAAAGCTTTCCCAATTCTATTAGGTATAAACGCCTTTCCAAATTTATTAACGGTATCAAACAACATTTCTTTATCCTTTAGAAAGTAAAAACAAAATATAACTGTTAAAACAAAATCCACTAAAAATGAACTTACCCCTGAAATACTATTTGTTATAACATAAACTATTCTTTCCCCAAAAGTTGCAAATATAGCTGTAATCTTATCTAAATAAGAGGTTATCTTTTGATAATCAAGATTTAAGCTTTCAAAGTAGGAGCTTAAAGTAACTAACCCATCTCTAACCACCTTTTCATATTGTGGAATATTTTCAATTAAAGATCTCGCATTGTCAAGCAATGGCGGAATTATATAATTAAATATTATAACAACTGAAAAAATAATTATTATGAAAACAATTGTTATACTAGCCATCCTATATGCCCATCTATACTTGTCTACTCCTTTTTTCTGAAAAATAGACATAAGTATTCTTTCTATGTAGCAAACTGGTGGAAATAATAAGTATGTAAAAACTGCTGCTACAATTATCGGTCTTATAATCCTAAGGAATCCTAGAAAAAAGTCCTTTGTGACCGTAATGTATATTCCACTTCTGCTTATAACTTCATATGCTGCAAAAAGGAATATTCCAACTACCAACACAACAATTCCTATTTTTACATATTTCCTGTCTATGTCCATTTTTTTATCTATTCTGAACTTTTCCCACATATCCTGCTCCCCTCTAAAACCTTTCAGTCTTATAAATCTTATTCATTTGTTTCTATGTATAAGAAAGAACTAATCCTTTATTTGATTATATCATGATATATAGTTATTTTACATAAATATGTATATCATAAAACACTAAAAAATCAAAATAAAAAAAGGTTAATTATGCAATCTCATATTTACATAATTAACCATAAAATATTATTTATTCATTACCTTATTGTTTTTTATTCCTGTTTATCTCTATGCTTTAAAGATTTTCTCAAGAACCTTCCCTTGATAGCCGTCCAATTAAAAGGGATTAAAGGATATAAATAACCTCTTCCTGTAAGAGTCTTATTGGAAGCTATAATAATAACAATTAATATTATCCCTCCAATATATCCCCAATAACTAAATAATGCTGTTAATATTAAAAGCAGCATTCTACAAAATTTTATCGCATAACCTAGTTCAATGCTTGGTTGAGTAAAACTTCCCACAGCTATTACTGCCATATATAATATTGTATCTGGCACAAACCATCCAGATCTTATAGCAAAATCACCTAGTACTAATCCACCAATAATGCCTAATGTACTCCCTAATACGCCAGGTGTGTTAAGGGATGACATATGCAATCCATCAATGGCAACTTCAAGTAATAAAAATTGAATTACCAATGGAACAGAATTCATTTCAGCCACCGTAAGAACCTTTAGCGCCGCTGGTAATTTATCTGCATACTGCATAGCTAACAACCAAGTAGGTGTTAACAGTAATGTAAATATAGCAATTAAATTTCTTATAATTCTAAGATAGGTTCCTATAATAGGTGGATAGTAAAAATCCTGAATTTCCTGAACAAAATCAAAAAATGAAGATGGTAATATCATTACATCCGGACTATTATCTATTATTATAACAATATTTCCTTCTAAAATCTGTGCTGAAGCCACATCTGGTCTCTCTGTATACCTAACCTTAGGAAATGGATTGAAAAACTTATGCTTAATCAATGCTTCAACTAAACTTTCCATATTCATGGTTAAAGAATCAACCTTCAAATTCTGAATTCTAGTTCTGGTTCTATCAAGAAGTGCTTTATCTTCTAAACCCTCTATATACCCAATAGCCACATCCGTTTTAGACCTAGTTCCAACAGAAAGCATTTCAAAGGTCAGTCTTGGATCTCGAATTCTTCTTCTTATAAGAGCTGTATTAAATACTATAGTTTCTAAAAAGCCATCCTTTGATCCTCTTGTAACCTTCTCCTTCTCCGGCTCTCCATAAGTTCTTGCAGGATAAGTTCTAAGGTCCATGATTATAGCTTCTTCAAAGCCATCAATAATCATAACTGTAGGTCCAGATAAAAGAGTGGAAATGATACTTTCTATATCCTTAAGTGTATCAACCTCTACATAGGGAACAATTGCTGTACTGAATCCTTTTGCCGTTGCCATTTCATCCATTTGCTCAGGAGTTATCTTAAAAAAACTCTCCATAATTTTTTCCATGACATCATCTTTTATAAATCCATCAATAAAAAATAAGGCTGTTTTTCTTCCGCCAATAATTATGTTTCTATTTATTAAATCAAAACTTTTATCAACATTTAATCTTTCTTTTATAATCTTTAAATTTTCCTCAATATTCCTTGATAAATCCATATTCACACATCCTTATACTTAAACTGACATTAGTATGTGTTAAATGCTAATTTAATATTACATCTGTAATTTTTCTGTTAAATACTACTAATTAATTTGCAAATTACAGATAATATTAATATAATTGTATTTGTTATTCTTTTGAACAAAAGTACATACAAAGGAGATTTAATATGGACAATATAATGAATATTTTTAAAGGAATGGTCATTGGTGTTTCTAATGTAATTCCAGGAGTTAGTGGTGGAACCATGGCTGTAGTTATGGGAATCTACGATAGACTTCTTAATTCTATCAATACATTCTTTAAAGATTGGAAAAAAAGCATCTTCTTCCTTGGAGAAATTGCCATTGGTGCTGCTCTAGGAATTATTCTATTTAGCAAGCTGATTACTACTCTTTTAAATAACTATGCAGAGCCTACCAAATTTTTCTTTATAGGCTTAATACTTGGTTCTTTCCCTCTGCTTTATAAAAGAGCAACTAAAGATAAAGTTAAAGCAATAAACTCTATTTGGTTTTTAATTACACTAGGACTTATGATTGCAATGTCTTTCTTTACTGAAGGTGATACAACTACTGCCGTAATGACAACCCTTTCAGTTAAATCTTTCATAAGCTTATTTGCTGCTGGCTTCATTGCTGCTGCTACAATGATACTTCCAGGGGTAAGTGGTTCTTTAGTTTTATTAATTCTTGGACTTTACACTACATTTACTACTGCAGTATCCACCTTCAATATTCCTCTACTTATTCCAATAGGTCTTGGTGTGTTAGTAGGAATTATTACAATGACTAAGGTTATAGAAGCACTTTTAAATAAATTCCCTCAACCAACTTATTTCGCTATCTGCGGATTAATTCTTGGTTCAATTTTCTCCGTATATCCTGGCTTTACTCTTGGTACAATGGGAATTTTCTCTGTGATTTCATTTGTCGCAGGTTTTGTTTTAACTTATATATTAGGAAAAAAAGAATCATTATAAAAAACTTCAGCCAGCTGTTTAACTTTAAAACAGCTGGCTTTATTTTTTCCTCTATACCTTAACAAAATCCCCTTTAAAATAATTGAATAGCTAAGAAGTTTTCAAATACCTTATTCATGCTTTCTATCAAGCTTTTATAGTACTCTTCCCTTGTAAATTCCACCGTTGACTCTGGTCCATATGCAAAGGTAGATAAAAGAAGAATATTATTAATATGTACTCTTAAAACTTCTGATTTCTTTGTTGGAACTTCCATAGGAAGATTAACTTCTTTACTTAAGATACTATCATAATCCTTTCGACTTGGAGTAATTATTACCCTTACCATTATTTTTTTATCTTGCAAACCATGATGTTCAGCTAAAGTATTATATGCATTATTAAGTACTTCAATTGTATCTGCTACAATCATTCTATCAAGTCCTACATAGTGCAACGTAATATTTCCCCTTTTAATTATGCTGTATGCATCCAACATTTATATCCCCCACTTCCTACACTCCAATAATTAGTAATTTTTACTTATTTTTATTATACTATCACTGTACACTTAGTAACAAGAATTTTAAAAAGTTATGAAGGATATTTCAAAATAATTTTTGTTTAATTAAATAAATAACGGGGTTTTAACTTCCCCGTTATTTATTATTTACTTATAATTTTATCCTCATTGAATAACTTCAGCATGCTTAATTCTTCTTCTGTTACCAAAGCAAAATTTCCTCACCTTCAATAAATACATGTTCTACTTCTGATTGAAGATTTAAAGGATTATTGTCCCAAATTACTAAATCTGCATCCATCCCAACTGCAATTTTTCCTTTTATGTTATCTATCTCTAAAATTTCTGCAGGGTTAATTGTTACTGCCTTAAGGGCATCAAATTCACTTAAACCAGCCTTAACAGCTAATGCAGCACACATGATTAATGAATCCTGTGGTGTAACTGTGTGGTCTGTAGTTATTGCTACCTTTATTCCAGCATCATTTAATACCTTCACATTAAAAAAGCCTTTATCTTTTGTCTCAACTTTTCCCTTAGCTCCAAAAGATGGTCCAACTATTGCTGGATACCCCTGTTCTTTCAAGTAATCTGAAATTAAAAATCCTTCTGTACAGTGGTCTAAAGTCAGCTTTAAATTAAATTCCTTTGCGATCCTTATAACAGTACATATATCATCAGCTCTGTGAACATGAGCTTTTAATGGTATTTCCCTGTTTATAACAGGTAAAAGTGCTTCCATTTCTAAATCTACAGCAAAATATTTTTCACCTTCAGCTAATGCCTTTTCCTTTTTCAATTTGTAATTTAAAGCATCAGTTAATGCTTTTCTTAAAAGATATGCTATGCCCATTCTTGTTACTGGAGCCTTATTAGCTTTTCCATAAACTCTCTTTGGGTTTTCTCCAAAGGCACACTTCATAGCTGCAGTTTCCCTTATAATCATTTCTTCAACTACATTTCCCACTAACTTTATAATAGTAAATTGACCACCAATAACATTGGCACTTCCAGGTCCAGCACATGCAACCGTAACTCCCCCCTTTAATGCAGCTTCAAAGGCAACATCAAAGGGATTGATTGCATCAATGGCTCTCATACCTGGTGTCACTGGATTTGAAACTTCATTTCCGTCTGCACCTTCCCAGCCAATTCCTGTTTCTAAAAGCCCTATATGTGAATGTGCCTCAATAAGTCCTGGCATTACATATTTATCAGTGCAATCAATGTATTCATCTCCACTTATGTTTTCTTCAATCTTTATTATTTTTCCATCCTCAACTAAAATATCTCTTTTGGCAAATCCTTTTTCCTCAAGTAAAAATACTAATCCATTTTTAAATAGCATCTAAAATTCCCCCTTATAAACTTTCAACTTATTAGCTTTATTCTTACAAATCACATTTCAATGTAATTTTATTTCTACCCCAACACTTTTTCCAAGAAACTATATATATCTACTTCAACATCAATTAGCTTAGATAAAGGCTTTCCTTGACCGTGGCCAGCATCCTTCTCCACTCTTAAAAATACTCTGTCTTTTGTATTCATTGCTTCTTCAAGGGTTGCTGCAAATTTATATGAGTGACATGGTAAAACCCTGTCATCACTGTCTCCCGTTGCAATTAATACTGGTGGATATATGCTTCCATACTTTATATTATGAAGTGGGGAGTACTTTATCATATTGAGAAAGTCTTCTCTATTATTCTCTGCATCACCATACTCTGGAATCCAATACCTTCCCACAGTGTACTTATGGTATCTAAGCATATCTATCACTGGTACTTGTGAAATTACAGCACCATATAAATCCGGTCTTTGAACCATACAGCTTGCAGTTAAAAGACCGCCATTGCTTCTTCCTCTTATAGCCAGCTTTTTATTTGATGTATACTTGTTATCTATAAGCCATTGTCCACAACTGATGAAATCATCAAAACAGTTTTGTTTATTGTGCATCATACCAGCTTTATGCCACTTTTCTCCATACTCATTACCACCTCTAATATTAGCTACTGCATATATGCCTCCTCTTTTAGTCCAAACAATCTCCGCAGCCCTATATTCTGGTATCCTATTTAAATTAAATCCTCCATAGGCATATAAAACCGTTCTATTTTGAGAATTTAATTTCATATCCTTTCTTCTATTAATAAACATAGGGATCCTAGTACCATCCTTTGATGTTACAAAAACCTGTTCTGTTATAAAGTCATCAAAATCTATGTCAAGCTGTGGCTGCCATACTACCTTCAACTCATTACTATCCAGATCAAGTTTATAAATTGTTGTTGGAATAAAGAAGGAAGAAAAGCTTACAAAAATTTCTTTGTCACACCCTTTAATATCATCTATAGCACCCATTGCTGGCAGTTCAATACTCTTCCCTTCCACCTTACCTAATTCATAGCTCAGAAGAGTATGATGTCCATGTTCCATATTCACTAGTACAATATGACTTCCTGTGAATTCTGCTGTCTCAATTGGTACTTCTGAGTTTTCCTCTATTATGGTTTTCCACTGTTCTTCCTTAGAGTTTAGAATATCTATTTCTACAATCCTTTTATTTTCTGCTTTATAATCAGTTAAAAAGTAAAGCTTATTGTTCACATTACCTAATAACTGAAAGCTTTCTTCTTTATCTGCTATTATAGTACTAAAATAAAGGTTAATATTTTCTCTTACCTCATCTACCCTTGTTTCCAAACCATCTGAAAGTTCCATAATCATTACTGAACCTTCTCCAAAGGGCCTGTTTTTATACATAATTAAATATCTTTCATCCTCAGTAACTTGTAAATGATATGAATACTCACTTTCCTCAACACCATCAATTATATCCTTGTCCTCATCTTGAGTTGTTCCCACTCTATGGATAGATACCATGTTATGACATGTAATTCTATGATCATGCATAGCATAAGATTTAGGATATCTTGTGTAAATAACATTTTCCCCTTCATTAATCCAGCAGAGACTTGCAAACTTGCACCAATCAAGTTTATCTTCTAGCAATTGTCCATCTGACATTTTTTTAAAGTATATTGTCTGCCAATCACTACCTTTTTCAGATATTCCATAAGCAATAATATCCTTCTTGTCATTCACCCAAAAACCTGTTATTGCACAAATTCCCTCTGTTGATAATTCATTTGGATTAACAAGAACTTCTCTCTCACCCCAAAGTTCTTTTGCCCTATAAAGTACTGGTTGATTTTCAGCAGCTTCCTTATAAAAGAAGTAATAGTACTCTCCTTTTTTAACAGGCACTCCCCCCTTATCAAAGGCTGAATACTTAGTTATCTCTTCTTTTATTTTGTAAAAATCCTCGTATTCACTAATATAGTCACTAGTTACCTTATTATGTAACCTCACAAACTCCTGAGTTTCTTCACTTTCAATATTTTCAAGCCATCTGTATGAATCACATATTAATCTTCCATGATAATTATCTATAATGTTGTCTTTATGCATTATAAATTCCCCCTTTAACACAAAAGGAGTCTCTAACTTTAGAAACTCCTTCTGTCAAACTTTAAAGTCATATGATACAAAGAATAATGGTTTAATTATTCCTTATCAAAATCAAACTCTCTATCTACATATTTTGCTAATAAATCTATTGATGCATTTGTGTCATCCATGCTTATTAAAGCATTTGGTCCATGAACATATCTTGTTGCAACTGAAATACCTGTTGCCCTAACCCCATAGTTAGACCTATTGATTGCACCTGCATCTGTTCCACCACCATCAATAACATCAAGCTGGTATTTAATCTCATTTTCTTTTGCACAAGCAATCATTTCATCAACAAGATACTCATTACATATTACAGATCCATCGGAAATCTTTATTGCAGTTCCTGCTCCAACTTTATTGCTGCCTTCTCCAGAGTTAGGATAATCACTTGCAATAGTTACATCTAAAGCTATTCCAAGATCTGGATTTATTCTATTTGCAGCAACTGTTGCTCCTCTTAATCCAACTTCCTCTTGAGTTGAAAATACAAAATATAAATCATTATAAGGCTTGTCTATTTTCTTTAAAGCTTCGATTAAAATATAACACCCAATTCTATCATCAAGACCTTTGCCTGTTATATTATTTCCTTTTAGCTCTGCATAATCACCAACATAAGCAGCAACGTCTCCTATTCTTACATACTGCTCTGCTTCCTCTTTATCCTTTGCTCCAATATCTATAAATAATTTTTTAGTATCTGTAGTTAAATCTTTTGCAGCAATAGTTGAAGATACTAAACCAACAACACCGTTTCTAAATTTAACTCTTCCCATATTTGTTCCTGCTACTGGAATTCCACCTAAAGCTCTAGCTGTAATGAATCCCTTATCATCTATCTTAATCACTTGGAATCCAATTTCATCCATATGAGCTGAAGCCATTATTTTTTTCTTATTTTCACCAATTCCTCCCTTAAATACTATTAAATTTCCAAGCGCATCTACAGTGATTTCATCCGCATAAGCTTTAACCTCTTCTTTAATTACATTTCTAACTTCTTTTTCGTATCCGCTTACACCAAAAGCATTAACTAATTTTTCAACTAACATATCCTTACCTCCCTAAGTGTAAATTTCTTCTATAAATACCATAATACCATAAGTGAAATTCAAATACTACAATAACTTCGTCATACGAAACACTTTTATTCCTTGAACAATCTTCTTTTATCTAGTATAATGATATTAATTGAATACTTAGGTGATGGAGTTCACCTTAACTGCAAATGCTAATGACTCCTACAGCAACACTATAAGTGTAACTGTAGGAGATTTTTTATGCTTAAAATACTTATCTACTTCTTATTTCAAGAAATGCCTATAATGTATGAATAAATTTTAAGTTGAAAAACTATTTTAAAGGAGGTTATTATTATGGCAATATCTTTAGCCTTAATTATCTTGCTAGGAATCTTTTCTAGCTACTTATTTGAAAAATTCAAACTTCCCGGTCTCTTAGGAATGTTATTATTAGGAATTCTGATTGGCCCCTATTCTTTAAATTTAATCAATGATAATCTGCTAAATATCTCTGCAGATTTAAGAAAAATTGCATTAATTATCATTCTCCTTAGAGCTGGCTTTGGTATAAAGCGATCTGAATTAAGAGACATTGGAAAACCAGCCCTTAAAATGAGCTGCATTCCTGGTATACTTGAAGGTTTTGCAATTGCTGTTGCATCAACTATGTTATTGGATTTCACCTTCATTCAAGGAGGTATTTTAGGATTTATAATTGCCGCTGTATCTCCAGCTGTTGTTGTACCTCAAATGATTAATCTTATTAATAATAAGAGAGGAACTGATAAGAATATCCCAACACTTATTCTTGCAGCTGCTTCCATAGATGACGTATTTGCAATAACAATAATGACTGTGTTTATGGGTTTATATGGAGGAGAAAATATTAATATTGCTGGACAAATTCTTGGAATACCAATTTCCATCCTTTTAGGAATAGGTCTAGGTGTAGTCGTAGCACTAATTTTAACTAAAATCTTTGACCGACTTAATATTAATAGTACTCGTAAAATGTTACTGGTTTTAGCTGCTGCAATTTTCATTACTTATTTAGAAACCGCCCTAGAACACATTATTACTATTGCTAGCCTTTTAGGAGTAATGACTTTATCATTCATCCTCATGGATAAGAAACCTGAAATTTCAAAAGACCTTTCAGAAGGCTTTAATAAAATCTGGTCTCTTGCAGAAATTTTACTTTTCGTTTTAGTTGGAGCACAAGTTAACATCTCTGTTGCCCTTGAAGCAGGTGTCATTGGTATATTATTAATTATTATAGGATTATTCTTTAGAAGTATAGGTGTATGGATTTCTTTAGCTAACACTAATCTAGAGACAAAAGAGAAAATTTTTTGCATGATTTCATATATACCTAAAGCTACTGTGCAAGCTGCTATGGGTGCAGTACCATTATCTCTTGGTGTTGCTTCTGGTGATACTATCCTTGCCATATCCGTAGTTGCTATTTTACTAACTGCTCCTATTGGTGCAATATGTATTTCTTATTTTAGTCCAAAATTATTAAACAGCGAAAAAATGATAAACTTAAATAAATTATTAAAAAACAGTTGACAATTCTTCATTCTAAGTCTAACATTAGTAAAGGAAACTCATTCTCATTTTATTCAAATGAGTAAGTTTGAGTATCTAAATCATAGATTTAGACTCTCACTTAAGTTCCACTTAATTTTATATCCCTCGGTAGGTGAGGTTACTACAAGGATACGGGTTGCTGCCGTAAAAGAGTGGAAACATTCTTAACTGGTTAGCAGGTTTGGCCGAACAAAGAAGGCTTAATCTAATGCAATTTCATTGCCTTGCAGAGCTAAAACTTGAACGAGAAATGTTGTTGTTTATACATTCCTGCGTTTAAGTTAACGTGGGATTTTTTATTTCTATAAACTAATATTTATTTTGATTTTACGGAGGTGTAAGAAACATGGAAGATGGTAGTAGTCCTGTCAGCGATGGAGATTTATTAATCCACATAACAAACTTAATGTCAAGCTATGAATATTTATCATATGTAAATTCTTGCACTTCATTTTGTATATAATTGATTTATACCTTTTTCTATAAAATAGGTCAACTCAATTTTTATACTGAAATATAAATTCTTAAAATGAAGGTTTAAGCTAGTTTTATTTGTCACGCTCAAAATATTAGTGATAATAGTAACTTTACATATTTTTCATGGCACTATACATTAAGTTTAGTGCCTTTTTATTTCTCCATTGTTTTTATTGCTACAACCAACATAATTTATTTTAAGTTCCAAAAGGAATTTGGTAATTTTAGGGAGGTATAACAATGGAAAATATATTAAAACTAATTAATGAAAAAAAATTCATAGAAGCAAAAGAAAGACTTGAAAAGGAAAATGTTGTTGATATCGCATCATTTCTTGAAGGTATCGACAAGGAATCTGTTGTAAAAACATTTAGAGTTCTTCCAAAGGATATGGCTGCAGATGTATTTGCATATTTAGATCACGAAGAAAGAATGCATATAATTAACTCTATAACCGATAGTGAAATATCTAATATTATAAATGACCTATACATTGATGATACTGTAGATTTTCTTGAAGAGCTTCCAGCAAATGTGGTAAAAAAAGTATTGAAAAATACAGATGAAACTAAAAGAAAGATCATAAACAACTTTTTAAATTATCCTGATAGTTCTGCAGGAAGCATAATGACTATCGAATATGCTGATTTGAAACAAAGTATGACTGTTTCTGATGCTATAAATCATATTAAGAAAACAGGAATAGATAAAGAAACTATTAATACTTGCTATGTAATTGATAATAATCGTGTACTTTTAGGAATTATTTCATTGAGAAAACTAATACTTAGTTCAAATGATATTCTCATCGAAGATTTAATGAAAAAGGAATTTATTTCAGTAAATACTTTAGATGACCAAGAAAATATTGCTCATTTGTTTAAAAAATACGACTTACTTTCTATACCTGTAACTGATAATGAAAAGAGACTAGTAGGTATAATAACAATTGATGATATTGTCGATATTATCGATCAAGAAAATACTGAAGATTTTCAAATAATGGCCGGAATGGAGCCAAATGAAGAAGAATATTTAAAAACAAGTGTATGGGATCTTGCAAAGCATAGAATTCTTTGGCTTTTAGTACTAATGATTTCTGCCACTTTCACTGGCAATATAATAAGACACTTTGAAGATGTACTTTCATCTGTTGTTATCCTTGCTTCATTTATACCTATGCTTATGGATACTGGTGGAAATGCAGGTTCTCAATCTTCTACCTTAGTTATTAGAGGACTAGCCTTAGGAGAAATTAAATTATCAGATGGATTCAAAGTTATGTTCAAAGAATTCAGAGTATCACTTTTAACAGGAAGTATTCTTGCTATTGTAAATTTTATTAGGATTTACTTCTTTGAAAAAGTAAGCTTTTTAATTTCTTTAACTGTATGCATAAGTTTATTTTTCACCGTAATAGTTGCTAAATTAGTAGGTGGAATATTACCTATAATAGCAAAGAAACTTAAGCTTGACCCTGCTATTATGGCAAGTCCATTAATCACAACTATTGTTGATGCTATTGCATTAACTTTATTCTTTAGTTTATCCGTAGTACTTTTAAATCTACCAGTATAAATATATAAAAAAATTAGACATCCATAATTTTATTAAATGGATGTCTTTTTTATAAAAAAAAGACTATAGAGTTTAACCCCTATAGTCTCCTGCTTGCAAAATTATCTGTTATTTCTTTGAGCTTTTCTAGCTCTTCTGCAATCAGCACATCTTACTGGATCATTTTCGAATCCTTTTTCAGCGTAGAAAGCTTGCTCACCTTCAGTGAATATGAATTCTTTACCACAATCTTTGCATGTTAATGTTTTATCTGCCATTTTTATTCCTCCAATTTTAAAGATTTACATTCAATTAACTAATTCTCTAAAAAAGGAGAAAGTAATAGATATGTGAAATCTTTGTTATATTTTATGATTTAATTTTATCATTACACAATTATATTTTCAAGTATTTTTCGAATATTCATTTCATTTTTACATAAAATATGGATTTTTAAACCTTTTCATTTTCTTCTTTTACCATTCTAAATTTTATAAATTTATAAAAAAAGAGTTATGAAATAAATCATAACTCTCTGAAACTCAAATATAATTATCTGTTGTTTCTTTGTGCTTTTCTTGCTTTTCTGCAATCGTTGCATCTTACTGGATCATTTTCGAATCCTTTTTCAGCATAGAAAGCTTGCTCGCCTTCAGTGAATATGAATTCTGCTCCACAATCTTTGCATGTTAAATTTTTATCTGCCATTTTAATTCCTCCATTTTAAAGATTCACACACAACTAACTAATCTCTGAAATGGAGAAAGTCATTTTATTGTTAATCTTTATAAATTTATTTTGTATTTCTACTTCTCTAGTATAACATGATACCATAAATAACACAATATAAATTTCTACATTATTTTCTTGCTCTTTCAACTCTTGCTTTCTTACCTTTTACAATTACTTCTTTGTAATTCTTTAATATTACCTTGCCTTTTTTATTTAAAATATCAACATAAGTCACATTATCTTGCACATCAATTATCCCAATATCTTCTCCCGTCAATTCTGGAAGATTGCTTAAAGCTCCAACTATATCAATATTTCTGATTTTTTTCTTTTTACCCACACTTAAATAAATTTTAGTTATTTCATCATGTATTAATTGCTTTTTTATTCTTCCACCACTATTTAATGACTTTTGACTTTCCTTGAAAACCACTTTTCCACTCTTTACTGCATCATCGCTAGGAAATTCACCTTTTTCAATTTTATATCCTACATATTCTTCTATTCCCTCTAAAAACTTTCTTTCATATGGTGCAACAAAACTCACTGCAAATCCTTCTCTTCCAGCTCTTCCCGTTCTTCCAATTCTATGAACATAACTTTCTCTTTCCATTGGAACTTCATAATTAATTACATGGGTTATATTATCTACATGAATTCCTCTTGCCGCAATATCTGTTGCTACTAGCACTTTAAATTCCTTATTTTTAAATCTCTCCATGGTTTTTAATCTATCCTTTTGCTCCATATCACCATGTAACTGCTCCACTGAAATTCCTTCAGATTTTAGTCTGCTATACACATCTTTGACCTTATCTTTTGTGTTGCAAAATACAATAGCTGCATCTGGCTGAAGAGCATATAGATTCTTCCACAGAACCTTATCCTTATCTTTAACCTCCATAGGAAGATAGGTTTCTTTTATTTTTTCTCTATTAAATACTTGAGATACCACTTCCATCATCTTTGGGTTATTCATATATTTGTTACATAATTGCTCTATGGTATCTGGAATTGTTGCTGAAAATAAACCTGTAGTTCTCTCTTTAGGAAGCTTTTTTAAAATATCACCTATTTGATCAATGAAACCCATATTAAGCATCTTATCTGCTTCGTCAATAACTACAAATTTCAAAGCTTCGAAATTAAGGTTTCCTCTATTCATATGGTCACTAATTCTACCCGGTGTGCCAATTACAATATGTACTCTCTGCTTCAACTCTCTAACCTGTTCATTAAAAGGTTGCTTCCCAAATACCGCGGCACATCTTACCTTTTTCAATCTACCTATGTTCGAAATGTCTTCTTTAACTTGGAGTGCTAATTCTCTTGTTGGAACAAGTATTAAAGCCATAATCTTTGAGTTCTCAACCTCCACCTCATTGCATAAAGGAATTCCAAAACTTGCAGTTTTTCCACTTCCTGTCTGCGACTTTACAATAATATCTTCACGCTTTAAAAGAGCCGGAATAGTAGCCTTTTGAACCTCTGAGGGCTCCTCAAACCCTAGATTGTTTAATGCCTTTAAAATATTTTCATTTAATTTATATTCTTCAAATCCACTTTTCATAAATTTCCCCTTCTGTTTATATAAAATTTATTTAAATAACTTTTATATAACTTAACCATTAATCTCTACAATATTAAATTTACCAAAATTTATTTAATCATACTATGCAAAAATAAAAGCTATAAGACTTGCTCTTATAGCTTAGATATTAGTATGCTTAATATAAAATATTTACTTTGTTAGTATAGCATGTATACCTATTATTCGCAAACAAATTTTAAAGAAGCCACCAATACAATATTAAAATTATATTGAGGCTTCAAAATAATTATTTATCTAAACTAGTTACTTCTACTTTTATTTTATCTTCCCCATCAGCCGTAACTGCTACAGTGCATCCATTAGTAATTTCCCCGGCAATAATTTTTTTAGCTATCATCGTTTCAAGGACATTACCGATATATCTCTTAAGCGGCCTTGCTCCATATACAGGATCATATCCTTCTTTTGCAAGAACTTCTTTTGCTAAATCATCCACTATAAGCGTAATATTTCTTTCAACAAGTCTTCTTCTCACATCATTAACAAAGATTTCAATTATCTGTTTAATTCCTTCCATGGATAATGGTTTGAACATAATTATATCATCCACACGATTTAAGAATTCTGGTTTGAATCTATGCTTCATTTCATTCATCACAAGTTTTCTTGTTCTCTCAGTAACTTCACCATTATCCTCTAATAAGAAATTACTTCCTATGTTAGATGTCATAATAATTATTGTATTTTTAAAGTCTACAGTTTTACCCTTATTATCAGTAAGTCTTCCATCATCAAGAATCTGTAAGAAAATATTAAATACATCTTCATGAGCTTTCTCAATTTCATCGAATAAAATTACTGAATAAGGTTTTCTTCTAACTGCCTCAGTTAACTGTCCGCCTTCTTCGTATCCTACATATCCTGGAGGCGCTCCAATTAATCTTGATACTGCATATTTTTCCATATACTCAGACATATCAATCCTGATAATATTATCTTCGCTATCAAATAAATTTTTAGCAAGAGTTTTAGCAAGTTCTGTTTTACCAACACCAGTTGGTCCTAAGAATATAAAGGAACCTATCGGCTTATTTTCATCCTTCATTCCAGCCCTTGCTCTAATCACTGCACTAGAAACCGCAGTAACTGCTTCCTCCTGTCCGATTACCCTCTTATGAAGATCATCCTCAAGACGTAGAAGCTTCTCTCTTTCACCTTCAACTAATCTTGAAACTGGTATTCCAGTCCATTTAGATACGATTTGAGAAATCTCTTCTTCTGTTACTTCTTCCTTAAGAAGGGCAGTATCATATCTCTCTCTCATCTTTTCTTCTTTTTCTTTTATTTCAGCTTCTAAACGTGGAATAGTACCATATTTAAGCTCAGCAGCACTGTTAAAATCATACTCTCGCTCATACATTTCAACCTTGCCCCTAGCTTCATCCAGCTGCTCTTTAAGGCTTCTAATTTCAAGAATTTTTGATTTTTCCTTCTCATATTTAGCAGTCATTTCATCATTTTTATCTTTTAATTCTGCAAGTTCCTTTTGAAGCTCTTCTAATCTTTTTTTAGAACCTTCATCACTTTCCTTTAAAAGTGCTTCTCTTTCAGTTTCAAGTGTAAATAACTTTCTTCTAACCATATCTAACTCTGTTGGAAGAGAATCAATTTCACTTCTTATCATTGCTCCTGCTTCATCAATTAAATCTATAGCTTTATCCGGTAGAAATCTATCCTGAATATATCTATGAGAAAGTTTTGCCGCTGCAACAATGGCTGAATCATGTATTCTTATTCCATGATGAATTTCAAACCTTTCCTTCAAACCTCTTAAAATAGAAATTGTATCTTGAACTGTAGGTTCGTCTGCTATAACTGGTTGGAATCTTCTTTCAAGAGCCTTATCTTTTTCGATATATTGTCTATACTCATCAAAAGTAGTTGCTCCAATACAGTGAAGTTCTCCTCTAGCAAGCATTGGCTTGATTAAATTTCCAGCATCCATTGCTCCATCAGTTTTTCCAGCACCTACAATGGTGTGAATCTCATCTATGAATAAGATTATCTTTCCATCAGCACCTTTAACTTCATTAAGAACAGCTTTGAGTCTTTCTTCAAATTCACCTCTGTACTTAGCTCCTGCAATTAATGCTCCCATATCGAGTGAGAATATTATTCTATCTTTTAAGCCTTCAGGTACATCTCCTCTTACTATTCTTTCCGCTAATCCTTCAACTATAGCAGTTTTACCAACCCCAGGCTCTCCGATAAGTACAGGATTATTTTTTGTCCTTCTTGAAAGAATTCTAATTACTCTTCTAATTTCTTCATCTCTTCCTATAACAGGGTCAAGCTTGTGATTTTTAGCTAACTCCACAAGGTTTGTTCCATATTTAGCTAGAGCATCATAAGTACCTTCAGGATCATTAGTGTCAACTCTTTGATTTCCTCTAACCTGTGATAGGACTTCCATAAATCTATCCTTTGTTATATTAAACTCTTTTAAAATTTTACCTACTGTCCCTTTAGCATCTATATCCATAATAGCTAACATAACATGTTCAACACTAATGTATGAATCATTAAACTTAGCAGAAATATCTTCTGCTTTTAATAGCACTTCATTTATTCTTCTTGTTGCTGTAATTCCTGAAGAACGAGCTCCTTCTCCCAAAACTTGTGGCATTCTATTAAGTTCTAAAGCGACCCTGCTTTTTAAACCTTCTAAATTTACACCCATTTTTTCAAATACACTTGGTATTAATCCATCCTTTTGATTTAAAAGTGCTGAAAATAAGTGGATTATATCAAGCTGCTGATGATTATATCTTACTGCTTCATCATAAGCATCATTTAAACTTTGTTGTACTCTCAAAGTTAACTTTTCATTTTCCATAACGTCTTCTCCCTTCTAAAACATAAAATTCTGCACTATATATTATTAATCATTTTTCTTAAAAGCTGCATCAGCAGCTCTCTTTCTTCATTTGTATCTAAGGCATTTAATAAATAACCATATAGTTTTCGTTCAAAGGCAAGCTGTTCATCACGAACTCTGCATCCTTCCTCCGTCAGCTTTAATCCATAGGATCTTCTATCTCTTATGCTGATAATTCTATTAATATAATTCATTCTTTCTAATCTGTCTATGGCACTAGTTAATGTACTTTTAGGAATATCTAACTGGGCACATATTTCCTTTAATATAATATCTTCAGTGCCATAAACCATATTAATTATGCTAACTTCCATAGACGTCAGTTTATATATTCTCGGAAATTCTTCCTTTAATTCCTCCTCTTTGCAAGGATTTACAAACATTTTACATAAACTGCAAAACTCTTCAATTTGCTTATCTCTATCATCCATTTAACTTACCCCTTAAAACAAAATACTATAATTAAATCTTTATGAAATACATTAGAGACTTTCAATTTTCTTCATTAAACTATACAAGCCTCCATCATTTTATATAAGAAATCATTTGTTTATTATTATTTACCAAAGATTAAAAATAATTAGTACGACATTCGTACTTTACCTTTAAGTAAATAGTACACCCATCGTACTATTTTGTCAACATATTTTTTCATAAAAAAAGAACATTTCACAAAGAAATGTTCTGCTATTAATTTACTTATTTAATTGAAGAATCGAAAGTCCTAAAGATTTTGGTCCTGTATGAACTCCCATAGCTGGTCCAATATTTTCTAAAGCTATACTTTCCACACGTGAATTTTTTTTAAAACTATCAAAAAAGGCTTTAGCTTCTTCCATTGCATCTCCGCTTAAAACCCATACCTTACAAGGTGACTTTTCTAAGTGCTCTTCCAAGATTTTTTTCAATTTATTGAGAGATTGAACTCGTCCCCTACTTTGAGAAAACCTATATAATAAACCTTCATCATTTGAAGATATTATAGGTTTTAAGTGAATCATTTCACCTAAGGTACCTTTAATTTTGCTAATTCTTCCACCTCTAACCATATATTCCAATGTATTAACTACAACATACCCAAAAACTCTTTTTCTAACATCTTCAAGCTTTTCTAAGATCTCCTCAACCTTCATTCCCTTGTCCACCATTTCAGCAGCTTCAAGAGCTATTGTTCCTTGAGGATATCCTAAAGTTCTTGTGTCAAAGAAACTAAAATTAAGCCCCTCATAATCTTCAGCTAATAATTTCAAACTATTTAAGGTTCCTGATAATTTACTTGAAACAGTGACAACTATAACATCAGTATATCCTTCAGCTTTAACTTCATCGAAAACATTTTTGCAATACTCCATATTAGGTAATGAAGTCGTTGGTACTTCTTCAGCTAAGGAAGCATATAACTGTTCTGGACTTATTTCAACCTTGTCCAAGTATTCTTTATTTTTATATATTACTCTTGAAGGTAATATTCCTATATTATGCTCTTTAGCAGTTTCTAAGCTCAAGTCGCATGCACTATCTGAAATAATTTTTATCTTTTGCAAAATTAATTCCTCCTCGACACATCAATGGCTTAACTATATCATACCTCCACCCCTTTAACAATGAAAAATTTAAATATTAGCTGAATTTTTAAAACTTATTTTCTTTTGTTTTAAAAATTTAATATAACCTTATTTCTTTTATTTATTGTTTCCTATTTTCATCTTAATTATAATAAAGGTTGCAAAATTAGATTAATACATTTTGGCATTTTAAATTTATTTTTAAAACTTATCTTGTTTTTTCATCCAACTTTCTACTGCTTTAATTAAGCCATTATTCATCTCTTTCATAAAATCTGATCCAAATTTTCTACCATAAAGTAATTGACCAAAATTTTCCGCATTATATACATTAGGTATTGGAACATTTCGGTCATTTTCATTATACATTTCAAAAATTTCTTCTTCTGTCAATTCCTTATACTCCTCTTCAAAAACAACATACTTCTTATCAAATCTTGTTTTTGGAGTTCTCGGATAATCTTCAGGATAATAACCTAAACATAACATTGCTACCGGAGTCGCCCAATTAGGAAGATTTAATAATTTTCTATGAGTATCATAATTTTCAACAATATCTCCTATATAGCATGTACCGAGTCCTAATGATTCTGCTGCAACAACAGCATTTTGTGCTGCAATAAAAGCATCTCCTGCCGCTAAGAATAATTGAGCTAAATCTGGAGTATTTAAGTTTTTATTATTTTTTTCGCAATATTCTCCAACTCCACTAACTTTAAAGTATTTATTCATTTTATGAGAGTCAGCTACAAAAACTATCACCACTGGTGCCTTTGCTATAAAAGGCTGATTATCACATGTTTGTGAAAGCCTTTTTTTCTTTTCTTCATCTCTAATAACAATCATTGAATACATCATTGTATTTCCTGCAGTTGGTGCTCTCATGGCACTATTAAGTATCACATCCAAAACTTCAGGAGCTACTTCTCTTTCTGAATACTTTCTCAAAGATACCCTCTTATTTATTAAATCTATTGTAGAGTTCATGTATTTCCCCTCCATTTTTAAAAAAATCAGAATATTCAATAATAATTTTACATCTTATCTCATTTATTGTCTACTGAAAAAACAGCAGTGAATCGATGATCCACTACTGTTTCCATAATAATTTATACTCTTGTTTTTTTCATTTTATTATTTTTTATTGATGACTTTCCTTTTCTGCCATCAAACTTATTTTTCGTTTTCCCCGCTATCTTATCTTTGCCTTTAAATGTTGAAGATCTAGATTTTCTAACATCTGTCCCCTTACTTTTATTGTTTCTTTTAGAATTGTTATTTCTTTGACTTCTTGGTCTTATCAAGCATTTTGGTCCATTTCCAATAAGGTCTTCACGCCCTGCCATAATTAAGGCATCATATACAATATCGTATTTCTTAGGATTTCTAAATTGAAGTAAAGCTCTTTGCATTGCTTTCTCCATTTTGCTTTTAGGAATATATACCTTTTCCATTGTTAACGGATCAATCCCAGTATAAAACATGGTTGTAGAAAGAGTGCCTGGTGTTGGATAAAAGTCCTGCACCTGTTCCGGTTGATAATTAATATCTCTAAGATATTCAGCAAGTTCAATGGCAGAATCCAATGTACTTCCTGGATGACTTGACATTAAATATGGAATTATATACTGTTTTTTTCCCACTTCATTAGTAATCTTGTTAAATTTATCCACAAATTTACCATAAGTTTTCCCAGCAGGTTTACCCATGTATTTTAACACACCTTCACATATATGCTCTGGAGCGACCTTTAACTGTCCACTTACATGATGTTCTACTAACTCCTTAAAGAAAACATCATTTTTATCTGCCATAATGTAATCATATCTTAATCCTGAACGAACAAAGGCTTTTTTCACCTTAGGTACTGCTCTAACCTTCCTAAGCAGCTCTAAATATTCCGTATGGTCTGCATCAATATTCTTACATGGCTTAGGGAATAAACATTGCTTATTCTTACATGCTCCATGCTTTAATTGAGTTTTACATGCAGGACGTCTAAAGTTTGCTGTTGGTCCACCAACATCATGAATATATCCCTTGAAGTCTGGTAATTCCGTTATCTCCTTTACCTCTTCTAAGATAGACTCCTCACTTCTGCTTTGAACAATTCTTCCTTGATGAAAAGTTATAGCACAAAAAGAACAATTTCCAAAGCACCCTCTTGAGCTTACAACACTGAATTTAACTTCTTCTATAGCAGCTATACCACCCTGAGCTTCATAGCATGGATGATAATTTTTCACGTAAGGAAGACCATATACATGATCTAATTCTTCTCTTGTTAGCGGCATCTCTGGCGGGTTCTGAACCACAAAGCGATTAGCATGTTTTTGTACTAAAACCTTCCCCCTCACAGGATCCTGCTCTTCATATTGTATTTTAAAAGCTTTTGCATACTCAATTTTATCTCTGCAAACATCTTTATAAGATGGAATTTCTATATAATCTGCCACATCATTAATATCATCTACTATATAACAAGTACCTGGTACGTGTCTTATATATCTTACCTGTAATCCATCATTCATGCAATTTGCAACCTCTACAATTTGCTTCTCACTCATACCATAAATAAGCAGGTCTGCTCCACTATCCACTAGCATGGATTTTCTAACCTTATCACTCCAGTAATCATAGTGTGCAAATCTTCTAAGACTTGCCTCAACACCACCAATCACTATTGGAATACTTTTATATGCCTCTCTAATTTTATTGCAGTATACTATTGTAGCCCTGTCAGGCCTTAATCCCATCTTTCCACCTGGAGAATAAAAATCTTTATCTCTAAGCTTTTTAGATACTGTATAATGGTTAACCATGGAGTCCATATTCCCACCATTTACCAAGAACCCTAGTCTTGGTCTTCCAAGCTTCATAAAATCTTTAGTATCATTCCAAGCTGGCTGTGCTATAATACCAACCTTATAACCCGCATCTTCTAACACTCTGGAAATTATGGCTGTCCCAAAACTATGGTGATCTATATATGCATCTCCTGTAACAATAATGAAATCTACTTGATCCCATCCTCTTTCTATCATATCCTTTTTAAATATTGGTAAAAATTTATTTATCATTATCTCACCTACTCAACTATAGTCTCAACCATTATAATATAATATAAACAAAATTTCATTGTAAAAAAATACAAGAAACTACTTTATATAAGTAATTTCTTGTATTTTTAACCTTATCACATTTTATCCTAATTAAATTACAATATAACTTTTATGCTATCTTTTTATTTTTCTCTGCACTTAATAACTCTGATATTTTTTCTGTTAAATCTAATACTCTTGAAGAGTAGCCCCATTCATTATCATACCAAGCAGCTATCTTTATCATATTTCCATTAGCCATTGTTGACAAACCATCAACAATTGAAGCACGACTATCGCCTTTAAAATCTATAGAAACTAAAGGTAATTCACAAACCCCTAAAATTCCATGTAATTCTCCCTCTGCTGCTACTTTAAGAACCTGGTTAACCTCTGTTGCTGTAACATTTTTTGATACCTGGCAAACTAAATCCGTAATAGAAACTGCCGCTGTTGGAACCCTTAATGCAAAACCATCAAGCTTTCCTTTTAGTTGTGGCAATACCTTTGATACTGCTTTAGCAGCACCTGTTGTTGTAGGCACAATAGATTCTCCAGCTGCCCTTGCTCTTCTTAAATCTTTATGAGACTTATCTAGAATCTGTTGATCATTAGTCATAGAGTGAACAGTTGTTATAAATCCCTTTTCTATTCCAAAGTTTTCATCTATAACCTTTGCCACTGGAGCTAAGCAGTTAGTTGTACATGATGCATTAGATATTATAGTATGCTTTTCAATATCCAGCTTTTCATCATTCACACCCATTACGATTGTAATATCCTCGTCCTTTCCAGGTGCGGTTAGAACTATTTTTTGAGCTCCAGCCTCAACATGTCCCATTAATTCTTCTTTACTTTTAAATTTACCTGTAGATTCAACTACAACATTAACGCCTAACTCAGCCCATGGAATATCCTTTGGCATATTACAGCGTGTTATTTTTATCTCTTTTCCATTAATAATCATCGAATCTTTTGTAGTCCTTACATCTCCATTGAAAACTCCAAAGCATGAATCATATTTAAATAAATGAGCTAATGTTTCCACATCTGCTCTAGCATTTATAGCTACTATATTAAAATTCTTATTATTTTTCTCACAAGCTATCCTAAGAAAAGTTCTTCCAATTCTTCCAAATCCGTTTATACCAACATTTATCATAATAAACCCCCGTTTAACTGTTGTACTATTTGTTATTATTGTATATCACTTTTCTCGCTTAGTCAATTATTATGTATCACTTTTAACACTGTTAATTTCGAATTAGCTACATTATTTTTCCACCTTGCTTCATTTTTCTTCATTTCTCTCTTTCTTTTAATTTGAAAGTCTTTGATAAAACACTCACTTTTAAGCACTATTATCAATCACATTGTGCTATACAATATAATTGAACATAAAAATATCACCTCAATAAAAATATCAAGGTGATATTAACCATAATTAAAAATTTTTACTACAGATGTTTTGCTAATTTATTTTTAATATCCTCTGGTGGCATATATCCAATCATTCTATCAACAGGATGTCCATCCTTTAATATAATCATTGTAGGTACACTCATAACAGAAAATTTTCTTGCAAGCGCTCTACTTTCATCAATATCAAGTTTATAAAACTTTGCTTTTCCGTCAAAATCCTCTTGAAGATCCTCTAAAACAGGACTTAGCCTTTGACAAGGACCACACCATGTTGCATAGAAATCTACCAAAACTAAACCTGTATCAGTTGCTTTTTCAAAATTGTCTTCATTTATTACTTTCATAATACCCTCCCCAAAATTACTTTTATAATATTATTCTACTATATTATAGAAATAATTGTAACTTATGGAACACATATTATGTATAAACATAAATAAAAACTTAGTTTGATTATTAATTCATTTCTAAACACTTCTTTTGTACACCTAAAGCATTTAATATTGAAACTCATTTAATCAAACTAAGTTCTTCTTATATTAGTTTTACCCTATGCGTTAATAATATTCTTAACTAATCAACGGATTTTAAAGACTCTACCATAGGTACATTTTTTAATTTAAAATACATTACAAAATTTACTAAGGCTCCAAACATCATTGTTAATATGGCTGCCCATACATAACTAATAAAATGAATTGTTCTTCCAAACATTATATTATCCAATTCAACAGTAACCATAATATATCTGTGAAGCAGCACACCTAAAACTAGCCCTACTAACATTCCTATAAATGTTAATAAAGTATTTTCCTTATACACATAGGATGCAACTTCATTGTTATAAAAACCCAATACCTTTATAGTTGCTATTTCTCTTATTCTTTCACTAATATTAACATTGGTTAAGTTGTATAACACTACAAAAGCTAAAGCTCCAGCAGATATTATCATAACGATAATTACTAAATTTAAACTTTTAATTGTATCATTAAAATTCGCTTTAAGACTTGTGTTAAAACTTACAGACACTATTTCATCATTATTAATTAAATCTGTGGCTAATTTATTTTCTCCTTCTTTTGTTTTATCATTTATTTTCGCAATTATATCATTAAATTGTGGCTCTTCTCCGAATAATTGTTTATATAATCCTGGAGTTATATAAATATAATGATATATATACTGTTCAGTAATTCCAATTACTTTAACCTCATATTTTTTATTTGTATCATCATCGCCATTAGTAAGGTTAACATTATCTCCAACTTTTACACCCAGTTGTTTAGCTAATTTCTCATTAAGAACAACTCCGTCATCCGTAAGATTTATCGCTTCCTTATTACTTCTCTTTCTCAAGGTAATGAAATCCTTAAACTCTGTTAAATCCTTAGGTGTAAACAAAATAGCTTCTTTCTTTGTTTCATTATTTGAAACTTTAATGTTGGAGTAATTAACCATCATATAATCCTCCACATCAGCTTCATTTGATACAGTATTAATAATTTTATCGTAAGTTTTATCTCTTAAATTTTTATCTAAGCTTACAGTCATATCATAATGATATAATTCACCAAACTGAACATTAACTATTGCTCTTATAGAATCCCTGATTCCATAACCAGTTAACAGAAGTGCAGTACAGCCAGCTACACCTATTACCGTCATTAAGAATCTCTTTTTATATCTAAAAATATTTCTTGCACATACTTTATTTAAAAAGCTTAGCCTATTCCATATAAACGGAATTCTCTCTAATAAAATTCTCTTACCCATCGCAGGTGCTTTAGGCCTCATTAATAACGCAGGAGTTGCAACTAATTCCTTATAACATGCTATTAACGCCGAACCAGTTGTTACTAAAATAGCTGCTAAAGTTGAAATTATAGCATAACTCCAGTTAAAACTTAAAGTTATTTTTGGTAATTGATACATTATTCCATAAGCATTATATATTACTGTTGGGAATAACGTAAATCCTATTGCAATACCTAATAAACTTCCCGTCAAGCTGGCAGCAACTGCATATACAATATACTTTGACACTATAGCAATTTTACTATAGCCTAAAGCCTTCAGCGTTCCCATTAATCCCCTTTGTTCATCAACCATTCTAGTCATTGTAGTTAAGCATACTAATGCCGCTACTATGAAGAAAAATACCGGAAACACCTGTGCAATTGCATTTATACTATTTGCAGAGTTTTCATAATCTACATAACTATAGTTAGTATTTCTATCTAACACATACCATTCTGGCTCATCTAAATTATTTAGCTTATATTCAGCATCTTCTATCTTGTCCTCTACTTCTGCAATCTGCTTTTCTGCATCTGCCTTTGACTGAATATAGGTTTCTTTTCCTTTATTATACTCTATTCTTCCTGAATTCAATTCACCTTTTGCACTCTCAAATTGATTTTCAGCATTAATCTTTTCTTGGGCGAAATTTGCTTTTTGAATTTCTAATTCAGCTTTACCAGCTTCTAACTCTGCTTTAGCTTCAGCTAACTTTTTTTCTCCATCTGTTAACATAGCCTTTTGAGCTTCTAACTCCGCTTTTGCAGATTCTAATCCACCTTTTGATTGTTCTACAATACCATAAAGCTGTTGAATTTTTTCTTCTGCTATGGCCTTTTGTTCATCAGTTAAATTTCCATTAGCAATTTCAGTTTTTATTTCTCCAATATAACTTTCAATGGCTAAAATAGCCTTTTCACCTTCAGCTATCTGCTTTTCAGCTTCAGCAATTTTAGGCTCTGCTTCTTCCTTAGAGTTCTGAAATTCCTCATATTGCTCATTATATGTTGCTTCACCTTCACTTAACTTCTGTTCCGCCTCTGAAATCTTTGCCTCTGCTCCTGCAATTGTTACTTTATATGTTTCTTCTTTTCCAGCTAATTCACTTTCTCCAAGAGTAAGCTTACTTTCGGCATCCTTTAACTCTATTTCTGCCTTTGCTAGCTCCTCTGAACTTTTATCCTTAGCCTTTTGAAGTTCCTCTTTACTTTCAGCAATCTTATCCTTTGCCTCTGCAAGAATTTCTAAGTATCTAATTTTACTTCTTTCAATACCAACAGCTTCTAATTTGTCAGAAATCACCTCAACAGTTTCATCATACTCTTTATCATAGGTCTGAAGGCCCTTAGCGCCTTCTACTGTTAACAAAACCTCTGTATATGCCGGTGTTTTAAATGCCTCATTTGCAACAAGAATAAATCCATTTATCTGTCCACTTCCTATAGAACTGCTGCCCTTTTGAAAGGAAACATAAATTGGGCTATGAACTGTTCCTACAATGGTAAACTTATCTTCTTTTAAACTTTCACTTATATCTGCTTCTTTTCCTGAAGCTACCTCAATTACATCACCAATTTTCAAATTGTAATTTTCAAGTACCTCAGCCTCGATAACACACTCATTAATATTCTCTGGGAATCTTCCATCTACTAAAACTGGTCTATTTATATAATCTTTATCATCTTTATTTAAATGATTCAAATCTAAACCATGAACCTTTAACACAACTTCTACAGCATCAAAATTTGAAAGAACATCCATGGAATAGGTAGGAAATACCCCTTCTACACCCTTTAAATTTCGAATCGATTCAACATCATCATCTGTAAGTCCAAAGGTCGAAACCAGTTGAATATCCATAAAATTCTGCTCATCATAATATTTGTCAGCATTATTTTTCATAACCGGAGACGATACCTTTACCCCGGCAAAGAGACCTACTCCAATTGCAACTATTGCTACTATAGATATAAACCTGCTTAAACTATTTTTTATATCTCGTATCATATCCTTAGCTAATGAACTTTTCATGTTACCACTCAATCCTTTCAACTGGTGTAGGATTATCATTAACATACATGTCACTAACCTTACCGTTTCTAACATGTATAACCTTATCTCCCATAGCTGTAAGTGCTAAGTTATGTGTAATAACAACAATCGTCATCCCAAGCTTTCTACTCATATCTTGAAGCAGCTTTAAAATAGCTTTTCCTGTGTTATAATCTAAGGCTCCTGTAGGCTCATCACATAATAGTAATTTAGGATTCTTCGCCAACGCCCTTGCAATTGCAATTCTTTGCTGTTCTCCTCCCGAAAGCTGAGCTGGGAAATTGTTCCGTCTCTCTTTCAGCCCAACAGCCTCTAAGGTTTCTTCTGGATCTAATGGATTCTTACAGATCTGAGTTGCCAATTCTATATTTTCTATAGCAGTCAAATTTTGTACTAAATTATAAAACTGAAATACAAATCCAATATCGAATCTTCTATATGTAGTTAATTCCTTTTCACTATATTTATCTATTCTATTTCCATCTACATATACCTCTCCTGAGGTTGATGTGTCCATTCCCCCTAGAATGTTTAATATTGTGCTTTTTCCTGCACCGCTGGCACCAGCAATTACAACAAATTCCCCTTTGTCAATGGAAAAATTAACACCGTCCAATGCTTTAATTTCAACTTCTCCCATGTTATATACTTTTTTCACATCTATAAATTCAATATATTTACTCAAGTCTTTTCCTCCCTATGTACAGCACATTTAAACATAATATCTTAATTATAATATATATTTTAAATATATATTGTGAATATATATTTAAAATATAAATAAATTTAGTTTATTTTTTGTATTTTTATAAAAAAAACTCCTTATAACGCATTTTGTTATAAGGAGTTTTTTTGCTATCGTCTTAATTGACCATGTTTTTCGTAATTTGTTATTTCTGATATCTTATTATTTTCATCTACAAATACTACGGAAGGCTTATGTTCTCTTGCTTCATCATTCTCCATCTCACAATAACTCATAATAATTATTTTATCACCAACTTGTACACATCGTGCTGCTGCTCCATTTAAACATATAAGACCACTACCACGCTCTCCAGCTATAGTATAGGTTTCGAATCTATTTCCATTGTTCACATCAACAATTTGAACCTTTTCATATTCTAAAATCCCCGCAGCCTTTAATAAATCTTCATCTATTGTAATACTTCCCACATAATCTAGTTCAGCCTGCACCACAGTAGCTCTGTGTATTTTTCCCTTTAACATTGTTACCTTCATTGTATGTCCTCCTATAAAATTAATTTACCTTAATTGAATACTAGATAAAATATGTGAAATTATCTATTAATCTTGTTTTACCAATATAAACTGCTAAAGCTACTAAAACATTTTCTTCAATAAAATCTACTTCCTTCAACGACCTGCTATCAACAATTTCAACATAATCTATTTTAGCTAAAGGCTCTTTTTCAATCATATCTACTATTAACCCTTTTAAATCACTTGTATTTTTCACTCCAGCTTCTATAGCTTTTCTAGCCACTTTAAGTGATTTATTTAAAACTAACGCTGCTTCTCTTTCTACAGGAGATAAGTAAATATTTCTTGAACTCTTAGCAAGTCCATCTTCTTCTCTTATAATTGGGCATCCAATAATTTGAATATCTATATTTAAATCCTCCACCATCTTCTTAATTATGGCTAATTGCTGTGCATCCTTCTCCCCAAAATAAGCTTTATCTGCAGGAACAATATTAAATAATTTAGTAACTACAGTGCATACTCCGCTAAAATGAGTTGGTCTACTTTTTCCACAAAGGCCGTCGGTTAATCCATTCATATTAACAGATGTACATGCATCCTTGACATACATTTCCTCAATCTCTGGATGAAAAATCAAATCTGCACCCGCCCCTGCACAAATTAATGAATCTTTCTTCAAATCTCTTGGATACTTTTCTAAGTCTTCATTTGGACCAAATTGAGTTGGATTAACAAATATGCTCACAACTACCTTGTCATTTTCACTAGCAGCTTTTCTAATCAAACTTTCATGACCTTCATGAAGATACCCCATGGTTGGTACAAAACCCACTGATAAGCCAGCTCTTTTCCATTCCTTAACTTGATTTCTAACCTGTGACACTTTATTATATATATTCATTATGCTTCCTCTTTTCATATTTAATTGGAGTTAATTAATATAACTTTGTGATTACTTCTTCACTGATTTTAAATCCATGTTCCGGCCCTGGAAAAGTTCCATCTTGGACTTCCTTTATATACTCCCTAAAGGCTTCAGTCATTTTCTCTCCCACATTGGCAAACTTTTTTACAAACTTTGGTGTAAAATCACTAAACATACCAAGCATATCTTGGTATACAAGAATCTGTCCATCACATTCAGAACCTGCTCCAATTCCTATTGTTGGTATTGATACCTCTTTTCTTATTATTGCTGCAAGTTTTGAAGGTACACATTCCAAAACAATAGCAAAGGCTCCTGCTTTCTCAACTGCTTTAGCCGCTTCAATAAGCTCTTTTGCTGCTTCTTCATTTTTACCTTGAACCTTAAATCCACCAATTGCATTAACTGATTGAGGTGTTAATCCTATATGTGCCATCACTGGTATAGACGCTTTAACGATTGCCTCTATTCTGTCACACATGGAAATTCCACCTTCAAGTTTTACTGCATGAGCTCTTCCTTCCTTCATAAGTCTTCCAGCATTTACAACTGCATCATATACTGAAGTCTGATAGGACATAAATGGCATATCAGCAACTACTAATGCATTCTTTACACCTCTAGAAACAGCTTTTGTATGATGAATCATATCCTCCATAGTTACGGAGATCGTATCTTCATACCCTAGGCATACCATCCCAACGGAATCCCCTACTAAAATACCATTAACTCCAGCATCGTCAATGAGTTTTGCCATAGAATAATCATAAGCAGTAAGCATTGTTAGTTTTTCGCACCTTTCCTTAGCATCCTTAAAAGTCACAATAGTATTTTTCATAATCACTTCTCATCTCCCAAATATTTTTCGATTTTACTGTAATCCCTATGCTTGTTTTTTTCCTTTGCTAAAGATAATAAATTCCTACATAATAATTCATACAACTCTTTATCTAAGCCATTAATATTCTCTGAATGAGACTTGATTGTATCAAGGTCACCTCTTTCAAGTGGTCCCGTCAGACTATTTACTAAGCCCTTACTTTTAATATTAGTTATATTATTTAAAATAAGAGGATAAAGAGCTTCTAGTGCTAAATTTTCTTCAAAGCCACACTGCTTTAAATAATTTACTCCACTATTAATAAGTCCTAGTACCATATTGCTACTGATAACAGAAGCTAAATGATATAGACTTTTGTTGTTTTTATCGATAACCTTAACTTTATTACCTAAGCTGCTAAATAAAAAAGTTAAATTATCCATATATTTCTCATGACCCTCGATTGTAAAAAAGGCCTCATTAAGATTTTTGTAGGAAAAATATTTATCCGAAATGGCAAACATCGGGTGGATAGAATAGGGGTAAGCATCAAACTTACTTATATCTGAAAAGATTTCCGAAGATAACAAACCACTACAGTGGCATATTAATTTATTTTGTATAGACAACTCTTTTATTTCATTCCAAACTCTTTTTATTTCAAAGTCTGGAGTAGAAATTATGATTCCATCACTTTCATTTATTAACTCATTTAAAGTTAAAAATTGTTTGGTACCTGTAAAATTTCCTGCTTCTTTTGATGAAATATGGTTTCGACTATAATATCCTGAAACTTGAATACCATTTTCAACAAAGTATTTTCCTAAAGAAAATCCAACTTTACCGGCTCCAATAAAACCAAATTTTATAACAATCACTCCCTAAAATTTATTTAGGCATTTAATTTTGCCTAAAGAATTTTATTTTTCATAATTTTATTAGTCTTGATCTATTAACTTGAATAATCAAAATAGATAAAACTAAACAAAGCTAAATCCCACAAATAAAGATTTACCTTCTACACAATTTTCATATTTTAGCTAATGTCTAAATATGAAGCTTGTACTACATTTATGAGTGATTTGCCATCTAAGTCTCATTCTTAAAGATATGAGCTGTCCGTGAAATCTATAATTCTCATATTGCCATGAGAATTTGAATTATCATCAATTAAACTTTGATGATAGTTAAAGTAAGCATGGTGCAGTTATTGCTATACTACCCATATTATCGTTATATCATATACAATAATAAAATTCAATATTCTTACTTTCCATTATACAAATGTATTTTCTTTTTACATACTCAATAGTATAAAACTTCTATATTGATAGATAATAAAATTACCAAAATATATTATTTCAACACTTAGGAGGATTATATATGATTAGATTTCAAAAACTTCTTTGCATATCAATGATATTGACCATTGCCTTATCCTCGATTCCCGTAAGTGCTTTTACTCTAACTGAACCCTCACCCATGCCAACTCCTAATGTAAAAGAAGGCTTTCTTGTTATGGATACCGATAGAGATGCTCCTCTTCCAGAACGCTATAGAGATTTACCGTCATTAAACATCTCTGGAAGTGCTCAATTTGAACCAAGTCAAATTGAAAACCTTAAAAATCATATTCATGTGATTGATACATATATTGTAGATTTGCGCCAAGAATCCCACGGTTTTCTTAATGATGACGCCGTGAGTTTTTATAGTACTGAACGACTCTTAAACAACGGTTTTGATTCAGAAGAAACTTTAATCAGCGAAAATGAAAAATTCGGAGCAATGAAACCTGGTGACGTTGAGAACATCTTCAATAAACGTGGAGCCTTTCGTGAAGAAATCAAGGTAGAAAAATCTCAAGTAGAGCTAGCTCTAGCTAAAAGCGCTGACCTTAATTATGTTTTATTTGCTACAAGAGATGGGCACATACCTACTCCTTCAATGGTTGACTCTTTTGTTACTTTTGTTGTTAAAACACCACCAACTACTCATCTTCACTTTCACTGTGACCACGGTGAAGGAAGAACCACTATGTTTATGGCAATGTTTCAAATGATGAAGGAAAGTAATCTTAAATCCTTGAATGAAATTCTAGATGAACAGTTAGACGCTGGAGGAATAATCTTAACAGATGATACTACTCGAGCAAATTTTCTACAGGACTTTTATGATTATACCAAAGAAAATGCTTCCACAAATTTTAAAACTACTTTCTCTGTATGGTCACAAAAATATTCAAAAAGTAATTTCTAATATAACTAATAAAAGCAGATTCGAAATAAAATCGAATCTGCTTTTATTCATCTATTCACCTATACATTTATATTTCCTCTCTTTATCTTGATTATAAAAAATTATATAAAACTCATTTAAAGGAAATTTTACCTTTTAAAACTTATTATAAAAAACATCAATATGCTAAAACTAATACTAAATCTATATTAAGGAGTGAATCATTTATGGCAAAAGATAGTCAACCTGATAATAAACAAGCAAGAATGGAGAAGTGTAATTATCAAACTCCTATAACCAGTGAAACAGGTAAAAATCATAATAGAACAGCAAAAAAACATTCAGTAGAGCGTCAGGGTTTTCAAAGTCAACATATTAATTAATTCAACTTTATTACTTCAATTAACTTAAACATTTCTCCCATTGAGTGAATCCCTCAATGGGAGTCTTTATTTAATCCTAAAAGAAGTTTTATTTTTATTATTATGAATAATAGTATTTTTTTTACATATAACTTATTATAATATCTTCACATCTCCTCTAATTTCTCTTCACAAGTTTGCTAAATTAAAATATGACATGCAACTTTAAATTTCCTTATTCATTTAAAAAGAAGGACTTTCTAAATATAATGTGTAATTAATAATATGATTATTAAATAATTTCAAATACTTACGGAGGTGATCAATTTTGATTTACTTCGCCCATAGAGGCTTAAGTGAAATTTATCCTGAGAACACTATATTATCCTTTGATAAAGCAATGACAGCTGGTGCTGAAGCTGTAGAATTTGATGTTCATAAAACTAAAGATGGTGAACTTGTTGTTATACACGATGAAGATATAAAACGTACCTTTAACGGAAGTGGCTTGATTAAGGATTTTACCCTTGCAGAACTAAAAAACTTCAAATGTAAAAATCCTGAATTTGAAAACAGCAAACTTTGCAAACTTCCTACCTTGAACGAAGTTCTTGAGATTCTTAAAAGTGGAAATTTATTTATAAATATAGAACTTAAGACAGATTTAATCCACTATAATAACATAGAAGCTGATGTTTTAGCTACTATAAAAAAATATAATCTGCAAAATAAAGTTTTAATTTCTAGCTTTAATCCTCAAAGCCTTGAAATCTTACGTGAATTAGATGATTTAATAAAACTAGGTGTACTTTTTGGCAATAACAAAATGACCATGTTGGATTTCGCTTTAAAGGTAAATGCCTACTCCATTAATCCAGATGTTTATTTAGTGGATCAGGCTTTAATTAATTTTGCTCACGACAATGAACTTAAGGTATTTTCCTATACTGTAAATAAACCTTCAGTAGCTTCGAACCTAGAAAAGTTAGGCTGCGATGGTATCTTTACAGATAATATTTTAAAATTTAAGAAGGATTAATAAATAAACCCAGCTAAAAAATCAGCTGGGTTTATTTATTAATTTACAATTTTATTTCTTCCGCTCGCTTTAGCTTTATATAAATTTTTATCTGCTTTTTCAACAGCATCATCCATATTTATATCCTTACCGTTTGAACTATATATACCCAAGCTGCAAGTTATTCTTATCTCAACATCGTCGTATTTAAATATATTATCATTAATTCTTTTTCGAATTCTTTCAGCAATATTTTGAGCAATATCTTCATCAGCATTATTTAGTACTAGGATAAATTCCTCGCCACCATATCTTCCTATCCAATACATAGAATCACTTCTTGTATAATTCTTTACTATAGCTGCAAAATCTCTTAACACCTTATCCCCAATAACATGGCCATATGTGTCGTTAATGTTTTTAAAATAATCTAAATCAATCATCACAACAGAAGTGGATAAATTTTCGTTTACACTTATTCTTAGGTCTTTTGGCAATCTTTCGTTGATATAAGCCTTATTATATACATCTGTTAATTCATCTTTAACAGTGCGCTCCTTAATAACATTTAAAAATCCCAATACACTTTCTTCATAATTTGTGTCCATGTTTGAAATTCTTCCGTTTTGCGATACATCCTTAATCATTTCAATAACGTATTTATTATTTTTAATGATTAATGGAGATGCAATAACCAATATAATTTTTCCTTCACTATATTCAATTTTAACAGCTGTTTCCTCTTTATCATAGGCTACTCTTGAAATACAATTCTCACATCTTTCATTTCTTTTCCATATGTCATAGCAAAAGCCGCTTTTTACACTTAAGTTTTCACACTCATGATTAATAATTGAATCATTAATTGGGTTTACTAATCTTATACTATCATATAAATTTTTGAAAATTGACAGCCTTTCTTTTACCTCTCTTAAAGCATCCATAAATAATCTCCCTTTAATTACAAAGCAATTGCACGTCAGGGGTTAAACTAATTCTCCTCTTCTGTAATCTGCATTGTATCCATAATTGTTTCAGTAACTTCATTGCTTAAGCTTTCTACATCCATAAGCTTTTTATTTATTTGTTTAGTTCTAGTTCCTACAAGTTTATCTAAATCTGAGCTCGCTTGAGTTAATTTTTTCTGTGTTGCTTTTAACACATCCTCAAATTTGCCAAATTCAGTTTTTACTGCACCAAGTACCTTCCATACTTCACTAGATCTCTTTTCTATTGCTAAAGTTTTAAATCCCATTTGTAAGCTATTTAAAAGTGCTGCTAAGGTTGTTGGACCTGTCACATTTATTCTATATTCTCTTTGAAGTATTTCTACTAAATTAGTTCTCTTTACAACTTCTGCATAAAGTCCCTCTATTGGCAAAAACATTATTCCAAAATCAGTAGTATATGGCGGATCAATATATTTATCTCTTATATCCTTAGCAGATTTTTTGATTGATGTTTCTAACTTTTTATATGCTTCTTCAATTAATTTAGAATCACCGGTGTCATAAGCATCAACTAAATTATGATAAACATCCAGCGGGAATTTTGAATCCATAGGGAGGTATATTACCTCATTACTATCATCTTTACCTGGAAGCCTTATGGCAAACTCTACATTATCCCTAGACCCATGTTTTGTTACAACATTGATATCATACTGGTCCTTTGTCAAAATCTGATCTAAAATTCTGCTGAGTTGTATTTCTCCTAAAGTCCCTCTGGTCTTTACATTTGAAAGAACTTTTTTTAAATCCCCAACTCCCATGGCTAAAGACTGCATTTCACCTAAACCTTTATGAACAATTTCTAATCTATCACTTACTAGTTTAAAGGACTCACCCAACCTCTTCTCTAAAGTACTTTGAAGCTTTTCATCTACAGTTTCTCTCATTTTTTCAAGCTTCTCTTCAGTTGACTTTACTAATTCTCCTTGTTTAATCGTTAACTCAGTGAACTTTTCTTTTTGTAATTCATTAAAATCATTAACACTCTTAGAAAATTGATTTTCAAAAGATTTCAATGATTTTTCCATTGTTTCAGAATATATATCTAATTGATTTTTTTGAAAAGCTGCAATTTCACTCATTCTTTTCAAAACATCATTTTTCATTAATTGAACCTGTTGATTTAACTCAAAACGAGCTTGCAGTTCCCCTTTTCGAGCTTCTTCTCTTCCTCTAAGCATTTCTTCTCTAAAAGCTCTTTCAAGCCTTTCAATACTCTTATCAAGTAAGTCAGCCTTCTGACTTACTTGTGCAAATCTCCCGTCAATATTCTTTTCACTTAATCCGTTTCCTCTATTCTTTAATGCTAATGTGCTAAATATATTCAAAACTAATAATATCAACACTATTACTAATAAAACTTCTGTCATTACATTCCCCCCCATTATATGGCCATTGTATCATTTTTCATAACAATATTATAGTTATCCTGTACATAATAACATAAATTTATAAACTGTTCTATTTTACCTATAGAAATAGCTGTCATTTGTTTCTTATAATGACAGCCATACCTTTATTCCTTAAACAATTTATTTAGATTTCCTGCTTTTTCTAAGTATCCAGCAATACTATAATACCAATTGCTAACTGGTATTATTACCTCTTCAGCTTGTTTATTTGTATCAATAATTTTAACTTTTAATAGTGTTTCAATTAATTTAGGTTCAAGCTTATTTTTATCCTCTCTCCAAAGATTCACTTTATAACTAACTTTAAAGCTCTCTCCCTCCTTGATTTCTATTGGAAATTTTATATCACTTATATCTTGATCATTCAACTTAACACTAAGATATTTATCTGATATATCCAATAAATTTGCATTCACTTCTGTTATTTTAATATTTCTCAAGGCTTCATAATTTATATTACTCCAGTTCATTTCACCACTAGTACCATACATCTCTCTAACAAAGGTTGTTCTTAATTCTTGATCTGTTACATCTCTTATCTTTACATTCCCTATATCAACAATTCTACTATACTCTCCACTACCTATCTGTATCTTTGTTATAACAATCTCTTTTTTCTCCTCTAATAGATCATATATACTTCTTCCATCATTCAAAAAAACTTGTCCTAAATCAACACTCAAAACCTTTAATCTATAAGGATATATTTCGACTCCAGTAACCTGATTTCCTTGATTAAACATATCGAAAGTACTTCCTCCAAAATTCCCATTGCTAGAAAAACATTCTTGTGAATTAATTTCTGGAAAACTAATAGTTCTATAATCTATTTTATCGGTAATATAAGTGTTATTAGAAAAATCATCTATATAATAGAATTCTAATACCTTCGATCCAAATTTTACATATGGATTTATTTCACTATTATCAGATTCAATTGATACATTTTTCTCCACACACTCTTTAATAAAAATAGGCTTATCTAAGAAATATATTTGGTATCTTATAATATTAAACACCCAAACAGTTAAAACAAAAACTATGGGAAAGATAATACACTTTTTATTTATATTCATCATACATACCATCCCTACATACTAGTGCTCGTATCTTTTTCTACAAATGTTTTTGCAGCTTTTCTCACTATCGCCATAACTAAAATATTTACTATAAACATAGTTATACCTAAAATAATTATCATCCCGTCTAACAATCCATTTTTAAAATTCAAACTAAAGGCTGTTAAAACTGAGAAGGCAACCGTGCAGGCAAATGATAGGTGCCATCTTTCCTTAGCCTTAGAACTAATTTCTAAATTGCCATTTTTTTCACCTAAATTAAATATTCCTTTTAAAATATAATATAGTAATACAATTCTAATAACTGCTGAAATCTGACCGTATATAACAAATAATATAGAACTATTAGCTTCCTCTAGATCGCTGTATCCAGTATATTTGAAAACCAAATTCACAGCCTCGAAGCCAACCATAATCCACCCGTAGATCTCACCTTTTTTAAAGGCTTCTTCATCTTTTGTTTCATGTAAACCATTTAATGCCGTAGCTATCATGATCACTCCAATAATATTAGGGAGTACATCCATGGTTCCAATATTCAAATTAAAAAAAACTAGAATCATCCCCCAAAATATCCGATTGAAATACATATCCATACCCTTTCCCCTATTTAATATTTTTCATTAATATAACTTTAAACTCCGTTCCCTCATTAACTTTGCTGCTAACCTCAATATAACCCTGTTGAGCTTCAATTATAGATTTGCTTAACGATAATCCAATTCCAACAGAATCACTTTTTCCACCTTTGTAAAATCTTTTAAAAATATTTGGAAGATCCTTTTCTTCAATCCCTTCTCCATTATCTTTAATAATAATTTTTGTATTAATCAGCGTTTCCTCTAAACTTACTGTAACATTTCCCCCACCACTATGTTCTATACAATTTTTTATAATATTAATTAGTGCTTCCTCCAGCCATTGCTCATCGTATTCAGCACAAATTTCACCTGATAGCGAAGCTTCATCAAGCCACAATTGAACCTCATTCCTTTGAGCCATTAACTTTAAAGTTTCAAATACGTCTTCAACTGTTTGATTAAGATTGTTTTCTTTTATACAAAACTCTATTGCTCTAGCATCTACCTTTGCCAGCTTCAGCATACTTTTTATAAGCCATTCCATTCTACTAAGCTGCTTTTTACTATTTTCTAAAAATCTATTTTTATTTTCCTCATTTAAACCTGGTTTACTTAAAATATCGTTATACACAATCAACGCAGCTAACGGTGTCTTTAGCTGATGTGAAATATCAGATAAAAGATTTACCAAAAACTCTTTTTCTTTTTTCAAATCAATCATCTGACTTTGAATAATAGTTCTCATGTTATTAAAACCAAAGAACAATTTAGCAAAGTCTCCTTCCTTTTCTTTATAAATATTCATATCATAGTTGCCCTCGAGTATTTCCTTAGAAGCTTTAGTTAATAGCCTAACTCTAGAATATATAATTTCATACTGCCAATAATTTAGTACAAGAATAGCTATGCCTAATACCAACACCAAGACTGACAATATAAGCATACTTTCCTTAAAAGCAGCATTAATAGCTGGTAAAAATGTAAATTTTATATTTTCATCATATCCATAAGTGGCCAAAACTTCATTTCCTCTGGCAATAATTTCTTCATTTTGACTTTCAAAAGAGGCTTTAACCAATGCGTTTGCTAATTCAGGATGAGTTTCTGTTATTTTCCCAATAACTGCGGCCCTTCCATTAATATAACTATGTTTTATACCGTTAAAACTAAAATATAGTGCACAATTAATTATCAAACTAAAAGAAATTATCACTATTAATATTATGGCTGAACTTTTTTTCACTTCAGGATTTACTGAGTTTTTCATATACTTCTCCTACTTTATTGAATATCTTTATTCCACATATACCCTAAGCCACGTTTTGTAATAATATATTCTGGCTTAGATGGATTTTCTTCAATCTTTTCTCTTAATCTTTTTATGTACACTGAAAGAGTATTATCTTCAACAAAAGCCCCCTCATCCTCAAATAATTCATTAAGAATTTCATCTTTACTTAGCATTACACCTGGACTCTTCATAAATATCAACAAAAGCTTATATTCCTTAGCTGTTAATGCTAATCTTTCATTCTTTTTTAATACTTCAATCTTAGCTGTATTTAAAATAATATCCTCACATTTTATAATCAGGCTATTTTTTTCAAATTTAGAATTTCTTCTTAAAGCCACTTTAATACGGGATAATAGTTCTCTTACCCTAAAGGGTTTTGTAATATAATCTTCTCCTCCCATATCAAGTCCTAAAACCACATTTACTTCCTCATCTAAAGCAGTAAGAAAAATTATAGGTGTATCTTTAATAGATTTTATGTATTTGCACACATCATATCCACTTCCATCAGGTAAATTTATATCTAATAGAACTAAATCAAAATCTTTTTTATCAAAATACGCCTTTCCCTCCTTAACTGTACTCGCTCTTACAACCTCATATCCCTCTTCTTGTAATGTATACTCAATTCCTAATGCTAATGCTTCATCATCTTCTACAAATAAAATTCTATTCATTTAAAAACTCCTAATAATTTAAATTTTAATATACTTTATTTTAATTATACCTTATTTCTCATGCTGTTACTTAATCAATCCACCAGTAATCAAAATATTTTTAACACTTTATTAACAACTAAAATAGTTTAAAAGATATATAATACTACATAGAACTATTTTATCTAGTATTATTCGGAGGTGAATTAAATGGCAAATAACGAACCAATTGGAATATATATTGCAAAAATTAAGCTGCTGCAAGAACGAATTTTTGGAAACCTTCTTGTTGAAAATGGAATTGAGGTCTTCAATAGTCCTCAAAGCAGAATTCTTTTTACGCTTTGGCTTGAAGACAATATAACCATCAGTGAGTTAAGCAAAAAAACAGGATTAGCAAAGACTACCTTAACTAGTATGCTTGATAGACTTGAATCACAAGGCAATGTAAAAAGAATACTAAGTACAGAAGATAGGAGAGCTATCCGTATAGTTTTAACTGAAAAAGCTCGTTCATTAGAGGAACCATATGAAACAGCTCGTGATGCCATGAGAAATATAAATTTTAAAGGCTTTTCTTCTGAAGAGATTGAGGACTTCGAAACTAAGCTTATTAAAATACTTAATAATCTCAATGAATATGCTGACAATAATATCAAATAAGGGGGAAAAACAATGTCAAATTCACAAGATGAAAAATTAGGTAAAGAAAATATTCCTAAGCTAATGTTTACTTTAGCTTTACCTGCTATTCTAGCTCAATTAATTAACGTTCTTTACAACATAGTTGACCGTATTTATATCGGTAATATGGCAGGTGTTGGTGACTTAGCTCTTACAGGAGTTGGCGTTACCTTTCCAATCATAATTCTTATTTCAGCCTTTAGTGCTCTAGCCGGAATGGGTGGTGCCCCACTTACTTCTATAAAATTAGGTAGTGGTGATAAAGATGGCGCTGAAAAAATACTAGGTAATGCTACAACTTTACTAATCATCTTCTCTATTGTGTTAACTATCTTATTTTCAGTATTTAAAGAACCTTTACTTTACATGTTTGGTGCAAGTGAAAATATTATAGGCTATAGTCTAGACTATATAACTATTTATTTATGGGGTACTGTATTTGTACAATTTGCTTTAGGTTTAAATATGTTTATAAGTGCACAAGGGTTTGCTAAAACAGCAATGCTCTCTGTTCTAATCGGAGCTATCACAAACATTGTTCTAGATCCAATCTTTATCTTTGGTTTAGACTTAGGTGTAAAAGGTGCCGCTCTTGCAACAATAATATCTCAATGCTTAAGTGCTATTTGGGTTGTTAACTTCTTACTATCTAAGAAAAGTAAGAGTGTTATTAAAATCAAAAAAGAGAATTTAAAAATTAATAAGACTATTATTGGAAGTATTGTAGCTCTTGGTGTTGCTCCATTTATTATGCAAGCAACAGAAAGCTTAATTGGAATAGTTCTAAATTCTGGTCTACAAAACTACGGTGGAGACCTATATGTAGGTTCAATGACAATTATGATGAGCATAATGCAACTTCTAGTTGTTCCTATTAGTGGACTTACTCAAGGTGTTCAACCAATCATCAGTTATAACTTCGGTGCAAAAAAATATGATAGAGTTAAAAAGACCTTTAGACTTTTAATCATTGTATCTTTTACTGCTACAGTTTTAGGGACTCTTGCAATCATACTATTCCCAAATGTTTTTGTAAGAATGTTTACCCAACAACAAGAACTAGCTGATTTAACAGCTAAAATGATAAAAATATTTATGTGTGGAATGTGGGCTTTTGGAATACAAATGGCATGCCAAGCAACCTTCATGGGGCTTGGTCAAGCTAAAATTTCTTTATTTCTAGCTTTATTGCGTAAGGTAATTTTATTAATTCCACTCGCTATAATCTTACCAAAATTTGCAGGTGTAGTTGGAATTTATTGGGCAGAACCAGTGGCAGACATAGTCGCTTCTTTCACAACCCTTATAATATTCCTTAACTCCTATAAAAAAATATTAGGTGAGATAGACTCTTCAGCAAGTTAAAATACAAATATTGCTTAATTAATGAGGGATAGCCTATGGGCTATCCCTCATTTTATTCTCCTCTAATCACTTCAATAATACTATCCTTTTTTAACCTTCTTAATGGTATTAGAGCCGAAATATAACCCACTATCACTACAGCAGTTACAGCTATAATTATACTTTGCCATGGGAATGCAAAGGCAAATCTTCTTATAGAACTCATTGGCTCATAAAGCATATAGCTGAAGGCTGTACCTAATACGGAACCAATTATTCCCCCATAAATTCCAAATAAAACTCCTTCGAAGGTAATCATTCGTCTTACCTGTTTATTAGTCATGCCTATGGCTTCTAAAGCAGCTAACTCTTTTCTTCTTAAAAGAATATTTGTTGTTACAGTATTAACTATATTAACTGCACTGATTAAACTTATAACAATGGTAAAGCCCATTAAAAGTATAAGCATTTGAATCTTAAAAGCTTTATCTTGCTTATTAAACTCAATTTTATTGAAGTAAGTTATTCCTGGATTAGTATTCTCTAACTCCCTTAATGCTGAATCTACACCATCAACATATACATCATCTGTAAGACGTATATCTAAGCTTTCTACATAATATTGATTTTGTAAATATAAATTATCTTTTATAATCTTTTCTGCTGTTTTTTCACTGACTATAATATTAAGCGTCTCATAATAATCTGCATCTTTAAATGGTGCAACCTCTACAATGGCTGCTACTTTTAGTTTTTCAACTTCATCACTAGCGTAATTTAGATCTTCTTTTATTTGAACCTCACTACTCTCACCATCATAGTAGTAGTAATCTGTGCTTAATGGAACCTCATCTCCAACTTTTAAGTTTGCCATAGGTGAAATTAATGTTCTTTCGCCGAAAAATCTTGTATTTCTTACTACTATAATCTCATCTTCTTTAAGGTTATCAATACTGCCCTCTTTTACATACTTATGCGATTTTTCTAATTTGCCTTCGTCGTAAGCATCTATTACAACTGGTATACTAAGCTTTTCTTTTCCATCTAAAGATACTGTGGGTAACCTGTTTTCATTCATGCCAAATTCTTTTCCACTTTCTTCACTCCACTTTAAAACTTCTTCTGGAATAATACTTCTATCTACTAATGCCTCGCAAGTTGAAAGTCTACTATAGCGTTTATATATATTCTCAACATTGGGTATAGCTTTAACTTCATCTATCAATTTTTCACTGATTCCATCTACATTATCATCATTGTAATTTAAGGAAACAGAAAAATCCATGTCATTAGATTCTGTAATCTCATCAGTAAAATTGCTTGAAAACTTAGCAAAAAATGTAAATGTAACAAATAGTGTTACACTGATTGCCATAGAAAATACAGTTACATAAAATCTTTTTTTATTTCTTTTAACATTTTTCAAAGCCATGCCCCAATCTATCTTTAAAAATCTTCCTAAAAATAAGCCACCTCTGCTTCTTTTCTCCTTCTTAATTAAAGCTTGTGAACTAATTGCCACAAGAGGTGATGTCTTTCCTGCAGACCTTGCTGGAAGATATGCTGAAGCGTATATTGATAAAGCTCCTATAATACCACTTAAAATTAATGTTATTGGAGATAATACTACCTTCAGATTTGAAAAATCTCCTGTTGGAGTAAGCTTAGTAAATACAAAAGCTATACAGTAAACAGCTATTATTCCAAAGAACATTCCTAAGGGTACCCCTATTAATATCATTAAAGTCGCTTCTCTTAAAACTAAGTTGATTATCTGTTTTTTAGTAGTTCCAATAGCTCTTAATAATCCTATTTGTTTTATTCTCTCTGCAATACTGATTTGAAAAGCATTATATATTACTACTACTGTAGCTAAAACCACTATTCCAATTACCATAATTACAACTGTAGTTATAGCAGCATTCAACCCTGAATCTGATGATTCTCCTGTAAGTCTCATTAAATCTTCATTATGACTTACCTCGGCACCTTCACTAACACTTTCCTTAATTTCGTTAATAACCTGCCATTTATCAGCTTTTTCCTTAATCTGTACTAATGCTGTAACTTCACTTCCTTGTAATATTTCATGATCAACTGCCATGTAGCCTTTAGCTGTTCCTATATTCTGTGAACGCCAATCATCTTTTACAATTCCGGACAGTACATAACTCTTGGCATTCCCTTTTTCATCCTTAATCTCAATTTCATCCCCTACCTTAATTCCACTTTCAAAATATCTAAGAATCCATCGTTCAACAGCTATTTCATTACCTTTTTTAGGAAGCTCTCCCTCCTCTAATTGGACATTCATCAATTCAAAGCCACTTTCGTTTAAGTGATTAATACCAATAAGCTTATCCTTTATAAATTGAACAGGCTCCTCACTTTTGCCAAGACCTAGCTTATCTATTTTAGGATTAATCTCAAGCTTCTCTATATCAGCTCTAGTAGCCTTCTCTACAACTGCATGAAATGCGCCCACTTCTTTTATCTGCTGTTCAAGCATTGAGTTTTGAACAGTTAATATAAAAGTGCATATAGAAGTTATTAGTGCCACTGATAATATTATTCCAATTATTGTTAGAGCAGTCCTCTTCTTGTTACTTTTTAAGTAACGACCGCTTATAGCCTTATAACTATTTATCATTATCTCTTCCCCCTATGCCAGCTTTACATCACTTTTTATTTTTCCATCACTTAAAGTAATGATTCTGTCTGCCTGTTCGGCAATTCTGCTATCATGAGTAATTAAAATAAGTGTTTGATTATATCTCTTTGCCGTAGTTTTTAAAAGTTCTATTACTTCCTTTGAATTTTTACTGTCAAGATTTCCTGTTGGTTCATCTGCTAAAACTATAGACGGTTTATTAATTAAAGCTCTTGCTATAGATACCCTCTGCTGCTGTCCACCTGATAATTCTGATGGTATATGTTTTTTTCTATCTTCGAGACCTATCAGTTTAATAATTTCATCTAAATACTTTTTATCTACCTTTTCATTATCTAATAGAGCTGGTAAGGAAATATTCTCCTCAACATTTAAAATAGGCATTAAGTTGAAAAATTGAAATATGAAACCAATATTTCTTCTTCTAAAAATACTTAAGCTCGTTTCATTTTGATTGTATATATCCATATCATTTATAATTACTTTACCTGATGTTGGGCGATCTAGCCCTCCCATTAAATGAAGCAGTGTTGACTTTCCTGAACCTGATGCTCCAATGATGGCAATAAACTCACCTTTATTCACAGTAAAACTCACACCATCAAGTGCTCTTACCTCACTATCGCCTTTGCCATAAACTTTTCTTAAATTTTCAACCTTTAAAATTTCCATATATATTCTCCCTCCAAATGGTTAATATTCTGTATCACTGTAATCATTATAAATAATTCTACCCCTGGTAACCATAAATCTAACCTTACAAACTGAAGAGAAATCTTACAATTTAGTCATATAAAAAACTATCCTATGAAATAAACTCATTTCATAGGATAGTTTTAATTAATATTCTCTTAAATCAGCCTCAATATCTAAATTGGATAAATTCTCTATATCACAACTATAATACCTATTTATACTTAGATTATATTCAGCCGATTCTCCACTTCCTAAAACACCTTGGAAATTTTCACTGTCTATATATCTGTCCCAATCTCCCTTCATTCTATCTGAATAATAAGAATTAGCTCTCTCTCTTCCTCTAAGCTGTAGATTAACAGGATAAGTTTCAAAATTACTATCATACTCTACGTGATCACTTGAAATAACAACATTTTTACCTAACGGAAGAAAAGATTCTACATCTACATTGTTACGTCCAAATATAGTTACTGATTCTGGCAACTTAGTTATATTGCTGTATTCATTACTATATCCTCTTGAAACAATAGATATGTTTGATGCTTCTATATTAACTTTATCTGCATTAATAAATTCTCTTAAATCCATCTCAAAATAAGCATTTGTTTTAATATCAATATTCTTAAGATTATTATTAAATGGTAAATCAACATATCCATAGTAACAAGAAAAATTTAAGTTATCTTTTAACACTGAAGAATCCTTTACTATTAAATTAGTTCCATCAGTTCCTTTAAAATTAACATTAATTCCTGTTGGAACCTCTATAACAATTTGACTAGTTCTATTAGCTTCCTCCACCAAATTACCTATAATAGTTTTGTACCCTTCTTCAAAGAATCCTTTTAGATTTTCAGCATCTAATAAATTATATATACTCCTTTGACCTGAAACTATAAGTCTTTTACCTTCACCATCATAACTTGTATCAACTGTTATGCTGTTATCATAATACTCATAGGTCTTAACTCTAGTATTATTATCACTTGAAGGTTTAATTTCTACATCAAATCCATTACCTTGTAATGCTGAAATATCTAAAGTTTCAACAGCTTCACTTGTTACAAAAACTTCTTTCTCTTTCGGAACAGCATTTCTAACTTCTCTTTGCACTCTATAAGCTTCTGCTGCAAATTGAGGAACTACATAAAAGCCACTTACTATGGAGCCTGAAATTCCAACTACTATAAAAATTGTTGCAGTTATCAGAGCCTTCTTAACCTTACTCATCATAACCCCTTACCTCCTTATCGTCCTCATGATTTTCTAAATCCTTTGCTTCTTCTAGGAGAATAGGCTCAACTATAATAACCTCTTCATCATATACATCCTCAGTAACCTTTGCTTCACATTCCGTTTCTTCATTTTCAAAATTTTCTTTGGTTTCATCATTAGATGAAGTATTCTGTTGTTGCTCTTTTACTCTTACATACATTTTCCTGGTTCTAACCCATGAAATATACTTTACCCAAAGATATTTTACTCCTTTGTATGCTAGAGTATATAATACCCAGCCAAGTATTAAGAAACCTGTCCAAGCAATGCATGCGAAGAATCCAAAAATCCCCATAGACAGATTAATACCACATAAAACAGCTGCTCCAAGGTAGCCGATGAAATTCGCAATAGACATACCTATTAAAGCTAAAAGTGAACCAAACATACTAAGTATTATTGGAAGCGCAAATATAATGATTGTAATAGTTATAATAGCTATTATCAACTTCACTCCTGCCGAAGATATATTTCCATTAATCACGGAATTCGAATCTAAAAATTCCTTTGCTTTGCTTCCAGCTTTTTTTCCTGTTGCTTTAGCACTTTTCCAGGCTCTTTTAGCTTCCTTATTAACTTTATCAAACACTTCGCTGCCGTTATTGTCATTGATTGGGGCCTGACCCTTCATTTCTTCGATTAACTCCTGAGCAATACTCTTCGGAGAACCTAAGCCTCTTATTATCTCTTCATCACTCTTACCCTGTAATTCTCCATTTAAGAAAAACTCCTCATAGTCTCTCAAAATATCATTTATTTCTAACTGACTGAAGGTTCCCTTAAGATAATCTCTTAATATATCTAAAAAATCATTCTTACTCATTATCATCCATCTCCTTTCTGTATCCCTTTAAAATTATATTTACATCTCTTACAAATTCATCCCATTCTTTTACCAGTGTCTTTAAGTTATTTTTTCCATACTCCGTAATTCTATAATATTTTCTATCAGGTCCACCTTCTGATTTAACCATATAAGTCTCAAAATTACCCTCTGAAGTCAATCTTCTAAGCAACGGATAAATAGTACTTTCTTTAACAGACATCACAATAGATATCTTTTCCACGATTTCATATCCATACATATCTTGATCATTTATAAGAGTTAGTACGCATATCTCAATTACACCTTTTCTAAGTTGTGTACTCATTGTAGCACCTCCCTTTCTAGTATTATCTATACTGTGTATAACATTATAGTAGTTTTAAAATTTTAGAAGTCCCTTAACTTATTTAAGGTTCTTCTATTTAATAAAGCCTACTATGTAAAACATAATAGTAATTTATTTTATAAGGTACTACGTTTTACACAGTACCTATAAATCTATAATAGCATAGTACTATGCCATACACAATAGTCATTAAAAAAAAATAAATCTTACGATTTTCTTAAGAAAAAAACAGACAGAGAACTGAAGATTCTCTGCCTGTTAAATCACTACTTTGCTCTATATTTTTCATATATGCTCTCAATAATTTCCCAGTTAAATAAGTTCCATATATTTTTCACATATTCTGCTCTAAGATTTTTATATTTAAGATAATAAGCATGTTCCCACACATCTATAGTAAGCAATGGAACTTTTCCAACCGAAATAGGTGTATCTTGATTTGATGTAGTCATAATCTCTAAATCACCAAATTTATTTAAAACAAGCCAGCTCCATCCTGACCCAAATTTACTAACAGCAGCATTTGAAACTAACTCCTTCATCCTTTCAAAACCACCTAACTCTTCCTCAATATGATTCATGAGAATCCCCTTTGGCTTCCCACTACTATTAGGGGTTAATATTGAAAAATAGAAATTGTGATTTACTACACCCCCACCATTATTAATTACCCCTTGTCTTATGGCATGTGGTATGTCTTCTATATCCTTCAAAATTTCTTCCATAGTTTTCCCGCAAGTATATGTTTGATAATCCTCAAGCAGTTTATTTAAATTATCAACATAAGTCTGCAGATGCTTACTATAATGGATCTCAACTGTTTCAGCATCTATATATGGTTCTAGCTCATTATATCCATAAGGTAAATTTATTTTTTCATATTTCATATTGCCCACCCCTTCCTACTTTATCTTAGCTCATATTAAGATATTTATATTCTAACTATTTTACTATATTCCTCAAAAGTACTATTTATTCACTAAAACTAAAAATACAAAAATAAGATAAGGCAATAATGCCTTACCTTATGCTTTAGTAAAACTTTATATTTTATTTACAACCATTGATGTACTTTAGAATAAGTTTCTGTGAGTTCAACATTATTGTTAGCTTCTTCCTTATATTTCTTTGCTAAAGCCATATAAGCATTAATATATCCAGCCTTCTTTACTACTTCTTCAATTCTATAGGAATAGGTTAACTCCGGCTCCTGTACCCTTTCAATCATAATATTTATAATGTTTTCTTTGTCCAATTGTAGTTTATCACTGATGCCTTTCATTTCTTCTAGGATTTCTAACGCCCACTGCACCTTAGATATATTATCTCCATCACGTTTTAACTGAACTTGATTTTTTCCAAACTTAGCAACATGATTTTGATTATGTAAAGCTTCTTCCTGCCACTGGCTATAGCTGCTTTCATCTTTAAGAAGAAGAAAAAGATTAAATACTTTCAAGAATTCTAAATCAACTAAAGAAATACCACCCTTTTCAAAAGGATTTACATCTATTGTTCTATACTCCAAGTATTTAATTCCCTCTTGTCTTAAGGATTCAAGAAATTTATTTGGATCATTGGCTTTCAATCTAATTTGACTATATAATTCCTTATGACTTTCGATTAGTTTTTCTTTTATGAATCCCTCTATGCTTTCCACATATTCTCCAACAGAATCATAGTTAGGAAAAAGATCAACTAAATTTCTATATCCACATTCACCATTACGATATGATATACCACCTTCATGAATAAAAGTATCCTTTACAACCTCTTTATAACACTTAGTACAATCTTCCTCTTCAATAAAGCTTTTATGTAAAATGGAGGAACTTCCTAATAGATAAATTAATATCCATCGATAACGCAGATAATTTCTTGCAACCTTAAGATATACCTTATTTTTAAATTCTTTATAAGTATATTCATTACACTCATCTGCATATAGTCCTTTCAAAAGCTCTTCCGAAAAAGAAAAATTATAATGTATCCCAGATATAAGCTGCTTTTTTCCACCATACTTACTTAATAATTTTTCTCTATATTCCTTAGCATCAATTGCATCTTTTTCAGTGCCAAACTCTGCAACTGGAATTTCTTTATCATCTGGTATTTCACAAGGCATAGATTGAGGCCATAAATACTCCTTACCTATTTCCTTAGCCACTATATCATACAAGTCATTTAAAAAATTAAAAGCTTTTTCTGAATCTTGAAAAGCTGGTGTTATTACTTCAATCTGACTTTCAGCAAAATCCGTGGTTATATATGGGTTCTCAAACTTACTACCTAAACCTCTTGGATGTGGTGTAAATGCTAGCACACCATTTTCATCTACCCTAAGCATTTCTCTTTCTATGCCATAATTACCTATGGGATACTTGTTATCTATTATTAACTCTTTAAGTCTGTTAATCATTCTTTTTCCTTTCTAAAAGCTATACTTAATAACTTTTACGTAACTTTTATTTTATTATTTTCATTAATTCTATTTTTATAATTAACTAATAAACTTCCATACATTAATATAAATTAATCCATTTAAAAAGTCCATTGTCTTTTCTATTTGTTAATAATTATTATTGCTGAATTCTATAGTTACGTTTTAATTAATATAATCTCTTAAAAACAATAAATTATGATTAAACCAGGCAGAATCAATAACGCCTCTACCTGGTTTAATTATAAATATTTCTTTTCTAACCTTTTTAAGATATCTAAACAGCCATCCCTTAAAACCTTATTTTCTTCTTCGAAAATAATACATTTTTCATCTATTTCACTTAATATTTCAGTTCCAAGCTGCTTTTTCCCAAACTTATAGATTACATTATCTTCCTTATCAATATGTCTTTCTAATAAATTGGTATACGCCACAGCATTAGCTATTATATCAATAACTGCAGCTTCATTCCCACCTTGATATTCTGTCAAAGCTTCATCTAAATCCTTAACATACAATCTTCCCATGTCATGTTCAACCAACATACCGTAGTTTATTGTTTTTTCAGCAACAGTTCCTAAGTGCTCCACCATTTTATTAAATAACATTATTTCTTCTTTTTTATGATGAAGACCATCTGCATAAATCCTTATAAAGTATAAAACATCCTTAAAGTCTTCAAGGTTTATCTTTTTCTCTTCATACAATTTATAGCATATACTTCTAACAACTTTAAGCATACGATAGATATATTTATGTTCCTCCATCATTATCTCAATAGCATTCATTCTCACACCTCATTACAAGTCTAATGCATATATATGCATATTATCACTGCTCATACTATTCTCAATAAGCATAGTTCCATCTTCTAAAACTGTAAAATGAAAATTACTATTTACTTCAGTAATAAATGCTTTCATCCATAGAGCTCTAAGCTCATAAAACACTTTTACATCAACACCAGATCTTTCCCATATCTCTCTATGAACACAAATTCTTTTTCTCCAATGAACCCTTAAATCATTAGAATCAATTATTTCATCTACTCTATCACAAGGCATTCCATCTAAAATATAATCATTCAAACTGTTATATATTTCAAAGGCTGTACTCAAAGTTTTTCCACTTCTATTTACTTCTTCTCCAGCCTTCATTCCCTGTGAAATAAATATATTGTCTAGTTTTATTTTTCCTTCATTGCGTGATAATAAAACCTTACTCCAAGCTGCAACTCTTCCCTCAGATATATTAATTTTCTCTTGAAGCCAGCCATGTATATTGCTTTCATCAATAATCTCTTCTAACGGTAGCTTCGGTAACTTTTCTCCATAATTATTATTAATCTCCTGCAGATATACTTCTATATCAGCCGCATCTTTTTCTAATGTACTTATGATAGACTCCTCTATGCCTTGAAACCATAAAATTTTATTAAATAACCAGTAATGAAGCTTCCCTAAATATAAACTCATAACTTCTCCTCCTCCTGAATTTCATATTAATATTTTATCCTTATCACTTTATTATTATTGAAGTTTCTTCAGCTGCATTTATAATATCAAAAGTTCAAAAATAATGACGTAACAATCGTTACACTTTAAATGTAAACCCGTTTCATTTTCACAGTTGACAACCTTCAAGGAAGTATATATACTATTTCTATAATGAAATAAATTTAAAGAGGTAGTTATGAATAAATATAATATTAAAGAATTAACAATGATTGGCTTATGTGCTGCCCTTATGGCAGTGTTTTCTCAAATTTCAATTCCACTTCCTTCAGGGGTTCCAATTACACTCCAACCTTTTGCTGTAATCTTAATAAGCATACTTCTAGAGGAAAAGTTAGGTTCACTTTCTATTCTTACCTTTATTCTTATAGGTACTATTGGACTGCCTGTATTTGCAAACTTCCAATCTGGTTTTAGTGCAATTCTTGGTCCAACAGGTGGATTCTTAAGCGGTTTTCTAATCATGGCATTTATTGTTGGAATTTTTTCGAAAAGTAAAAATAAAAAACTTATATTCACAGGAGCTTATCTAGGCTTAATCGCTGACTATGTAGTTGGTGTTCTTCAACTAGCTCTAGTCCTTAATATGAGCATTTCAGAAGCTCTTGTTATTGGTTGCTATCCATATATTATTAAAGATCTAATATTAACTGCTGTGGCTGTTATAATTGCTTTAAAAATTAAGCCACTAATAAAGAGGGAGCTCACCAAGGTTATTAAAGCTTAGTTCAACAGCTTAATATATACTCGTATCCAGCTTATAAATACGTAAGCTGGATATTTTATTTGAAAAATTTGACATACCCAGCACCATTCCTTAAAATATTAACTATAATGTATTTTTTACTTAAGGAGGCAGCATTAATGGATTCATACGAACATCCACAAGAAAATAAAATGGGTATTATGCCTATAAGTAAATTACTTATTTCTATGTCCTTACCCGTTATGATTTCAATGCTTATTCAAGCGCTATATAACATAGTTGACAGTATGTTTGTGGCTCAAATAAGTGAAAATGCTTTAACTGCAGTTTCCCTGGCATTTCCAGTACAAAATCTCATGATTGCAGTTGCTGCTGGAACCGGTGTTGGAATTAATGCACTTTTATCTAGAAGTCTCGGAGAGAAAAATTTAAAAGAAGCAAATAAAGCTGCAAATAATGGTGTTTTTCTTGCCCTTTTAAGTGCAGGTGTATTCACTATTTTCGGTATATTTTTTTCTAGAATATTCTTTGAATCTCAAACTCAAATAAAAGAAATTATTGATTATGGAAGTACCTATATTTCTATTTGTACCATTTTTTCCTTTGGTATTTTTGGACAAATAACCTTTGAAAGACTTCTTCAATCAACAGGAAAAACTTTTTACACCATGATAACCCAAAGTATAGGTGCTATTATCAATATTATTCTTGATCCCATCCTTATCTTTGGATTATTCGGCTTTCCAAAGCTTGGTGTAACAGGTGCAGCTATAGCGACTGTAATAGGCCAAATTATAGGCATGTTTTTGACTTTATATTATAATGTTAAGAAAAATTCAGAAATACAGCTTAAATTTAAAAACTTTAAACCTAATAAATTGACAATAAAAAAAATATATAGTGTTGGTATACCTTCAATAATAATGCAGTCAATTTCTTCTGTAATGGTATTTGGATTAAACAACATACTTCTTATTTTCTCCTCCACAGCTGCTGCAGTGCTAGGTATATATTTCAAACTTCAGAGCTTTATCTTTATGCCCATCTTTGGTATAACAATTGGGATGATACCTATTGTTGCTTATAATTATGGTGCAGGAAATAAAGAACGATTAACTAAAACAATAAAACTTAGTGCAATCTATGCCGTTTCAATAATGTTAATTGGGTTTTCAATTTTTCAAATTTTCCCCAAACAACTTCTGTCAATGTTTAACGCTTCCTCAGAACTTATAAACATTGGTGTAATTGCTCTAAGAACCATAAGTTTCTCCTTTATTTTTGCTGGTTATTGTATTGTGCTAAATTCTGCCTTTCAAGCCCTTGGAAATGGTATGCTTAGCTTAATTAACTCTATAATTCGTCAACTAGTAATTATTCTTCCAGCAGCATTCCTATTCGCAAAATATTTAGGATTAAATGCAGTATGGTTTGCATTTCCACTAGCTGAAATCTCTTCTGTAATTTTAAGTACAATTTTCTTAAAGCATATATACAGTACAAAAATAAAACATATTATTTCACCAGACAATTTTGAAATGTAAAAAGGAGCCCATAAGGCTCCTTTTCTATATCATTTAATTGGCTTATACAATTCTAATACATTTTTAAACTTATACTCATTATATTCCCACTTTGCAACTATTGATAATACCGAAATTAAAAAGGCTGCGATTAATGCATACAAAAACCACAAAGGATATATTTTTTTAATAAATACTATTTGACATGAAAAAAGTCCTAAGTATATTAAAAGTCCCAACCTGAATCCACTCTTAATTTTTGATATCATATACTTTTTTATGCCTGCCTTTCTAGTCTCTTTCCATTGTCTATAAAACCCTAAATTACTTATCATGAAACCACTTCCTTAGATAACATATTATAGAATTAAATGCAATATTTATATATTTCAAATTAATTGTAACATATAATTTATTGCTATAAAATATATCAAAAACTATTTTTTCGATTTTTATGTTAGTTTTCTTGTCAATATCTTCATTTATATTGCTAAAAAATTATACTAACTAAACACCATATAATATGCTTCCCTAAAAGTATCGTAATAATTCAATAATAGTACAAACTCATCTTCTTTACCTATTAGAAAATAAACCTTATAATTTTCTCTAACACTCTATTGGAATATATAACTTTTGAGTTTCATTTCTTTCTAATGTCAATTAAATGCTGGGTTAATATACAAAAGGAGCCTAAATAATTAGGCTCCCTTTATGCTATATTATAATATATTTTTATACTTAATTGTTAATAATTCACTACCTATAAAACTCTTGAGTTGCATATACCTTATTACCTATCTTATATACACCTACCCCTATACTATCAAAATTAGTTGATAATATATTTGCTCTATGACCTGAAGAGTTCATCCAATTAGTCATAAACTGCTTGGCCAGTTCTGTAGCATTTGTGTTTCCACCTATATATGCAATGTTCTCACCCCAAGCTCTATAGGAAACTCCATCCGCCTTCATTTGAGTCGTTATTAAATTCCCACTTAAATCCTCATGGCTGAAATAATTTTTATCTCCCATATCTTGAGATTTAATTCTTGCATACTTTTCCATAGTTGAATTATAAGATAACGGTGCTACTCCTGCTTTCGCTCTTTCTTCATTTACTATTTTAAAGATAGCTTGTTCAACCTCAGCCATAAACTTATCATTTACAACTGTATCATCATTTCCATTATCAGGTGTATTTTCAATATCTCCATCCGCTGGTGGTGCTACATCTGTACTATCATCTGATGGCGGTGCTACTTCTGGTGGTGTTACCACTGTATCATCCTCCACTGGTGGCACTACTTCTGGTGGTACTACCTCTGTATTATCATCTGATGGTAGTACTACCCCTGTATCACATCCATTTCCAATAGATGTCCTGAATGGTCTTCCTGGTCTATTAGGTTTTATACAAGTAATTTTTCTTAAGCTATCATTCTCACAATCATTATCATTCTCTTGATATACAACCTTTTTTACAATGTTTGCTTCACTTTCAAAATCAGCTGCGTGAGCTTGTACTCCTCCTAATACTGTTGTTCCTAGTAAAGTTACTAGTGTTAATGCTATTACTTTCGATTTCATTTCCATTCCTCCTATTTTTTGGACTAAGTGCTTGTCCATATTTTCGTTAGTAATGTACTTTTACGTCTACATCGTGACTCCTTAGTTATAACATACAATTAGGTCTAAATTATTAGGAGATTAGTTCCAAGCTTTAGGTGTTCCCCCTATATATGAAAAAATAACCACGATAAACTTAATATACCATCAAAGAAATAAGGCTATCTCTACATTAGTCATAATTTTATAAATATATCCATGGTTAAAGTTACCATGAGTAAATTTATTAAATTCATGCAATATATGATTCATTTATATATTTATATGTTTATATATTTATGTATTTATAGGATTCTAATACTATACTTCTATATATTGTTTATTGATATAACATATTTCATTTTAAAATTATAAATTCTACTAAAACTGATAATTAACATGTATTCAAGCTATAACATTAAAAACTTATATTATTTTACTTATGAAATAATTTTGCCTATTTGAGGTTATATTCAAATTAAAACCTTCTACCTTATTTACTATTTTAATTCTAATAAATACAACTATTTATGCTTACCCATAAACAAGAGCTACACCTTCAAAATCCTCAGGTGTAGCTCTTGTTTATAGTAAATATATTATTGAAATTTTTTTGTATTCTTCCAACTACTGGTTATTTTTTAAATAAATCTCCTAATGCTGCAAAAGGATTATCCTTAGCTGACTCCTTTTCTGCCTCTTTCTCCAGCTTTTTCATATAGTTCTTAACATCTCTCTTATCTACTTTACCGCCTTTTTCAAAACGCTTTTTAAACTGTGATGCCTTCTCTCTAAAGTTACAATTTGCACCTGGGCACACATATATCTGACCTTCCCCGTGCCCTTTAAGCATTAACTTCTTTTTACACTCTGGACATCTAGCATTTGTAGTTTTACTTACACTTTCTCTATGTCCACATTCTCTATCCTGGCAAACATTCATTATTCCTGTTTTAGTTTTTACTTCAAGCATATATTTACCACACTTAGGGCATTTTGCTCCTGTAAGATTATCGTGGACAAATTTGCTTTCAGTTCCTTTAACATCATTAACCAGTTCAGTAGCATATGCTCTCATAGCATCAATGAACTTTCTATCATTTAGTTTTCCCTTGCTTATATCTTCAAGCTGACTTTCCCAATCTGCTGTTAAAAGTGGTGATTTCAGCTCCGTAGGTACAAGTTCAATTAACTGTTTTCCTTTTGATGTTGGTACTATTTCCTTACCTCTTTTTTCAATAACAAAGGAGTTAAATAATTTTTCTATTATATCAGCTCTTGTTGCAACTGTTCCAAGTCCACCTGTTTCATTTAACGTTTTGGCAGCATCCTTTCCAACCTTCACATATTTATGAGGATTTTCCATAGCTGAAAGTAATGTTCCTTCATTAAATCTTGCTGGTGGTTTTGTTTGTCCTTTATTTGAATTAACTGAAGTAATGCTTATTTTATCGCCTTTTTTTAACTGTGGAAGAACTTGGTCTTTAATATCCTCGTCCTCTAAACCTTCTTCTACATCCTCTTTATCGTATACGACCTTCCATCCTTTTGATTTTATAACCTTACCCTTAGCAATGAATTTTTCTCCTGCTATTTCTGCAGTTACATTAGTTTGTAAATATTCAAATGGTGGCATTAAAACACTTAAAAATCTCTTTACAACTAAATCATAAATATTTCTTTCCTCTAAAGAAAAATGCATAAAGTTAGGACTTTCCTCTGTTGGAATTATAGCATGGTGGTCTGAAACCTTATTATTATCTACAAAGCTCTTAGACGGTACTATTTTATTCTTTAATATTGAAACTGCAGCTGCTCTATAATTTCCAACGGAAATAGCTTTTAATCTATCTGGAATTGTAGCAACAACGTCTGTACTTATATATCTTGAATCTGTTCTTGGGTAAGTTAAAACCTTATGATTTTCATATAACCTCTGCATTATGGATAAAGTCTGTTTTGCAGAATATCCCCAAATTCTGTTTGCATCTCTTTGTAATTCAGTTAAATCATATAGAGCTGGTGCCGGCTTTCTTTTCAAGCTTTCTGACACATCTATAACTTCACCATTACATCCTTTTATTTTTCCAATAAGCTTTTCTACTGTACCCTCATTAAATATCCTTTGATTATTATTTTTATCAATCCACTGAAGAGAAAAATCTTTTGACTTTGCAGACAAGGTATAATAGTCAGTTGGAACGAAATTTTTAATTTCTTCTTCTCTTTGCACAATCATTGCAAGGGTTGGTGATTGTACTCTTCCTGCTGAAAGCTGAGCATTATACTTACAAGTCAAAGCACGAGTTACATTAAGCCCTACAATCCAATCTGCTTCTGCCCTGCATACTGCTGCCTTATATAAATTCTCGTAAGCTGCCCCTGGCTTAAGATTTCTAAATCCATCAAGAATAGCCTTATCTGTCTGTGAGGAAATCCATAATCTCTTTAGTGGCTTCCTTACCCCTGCTTTTTCTATTATCCATCTTGCTACTAACTCACCTTCACGACCAGCATCCGTTGCGATAACAATCTCTTCTATATCATTTCTTAAAAGCTGTTTTTTTACTTCATAAAATTGCTTTTGAGTCTTTTTTAAAACTGTAAGTTTCATATGCTTAGGAAGCATTGGAAGAGTTTCCATTGCCCATTTCTTATATTTCTCATCATAGTCCTCTGGGTCCTGAAGCCCAACTAAATGTCCTAAAGCCCAAGTTACAACATATTTGCTACCTTCTATATATGCACCTTTATTTTGATTACATTTTAAAACCTTTGCTAAATCTCTTCCTACGGACGGCTTTTCCGCTAAAACTAATATTTTTCCCATTTTTTACTTCCTCTCTATAAAAACTAATATCTATCTACTAATTTGTCTAATATTATCTTTGTATTATACCATACTTTTCATTTACTTCCCTTACCACCTATTACAATAACTATCATTTATTAAATCACAAAATAGAAGCAGGATAAATTTAATTATCCTGCTTCTATTTATCATTATCCTAATTTTTACCAAACATTATTCTTAAGTTCCAAATAACTCATTCTATTGATATAAAATTTATTCCTCAATAAACTCCATTAATTCTTTATTAAACTTATCTTTCTCATCATAGAATACTCCATGCCCACTAAATTTAAATGGTATAAGTTTTGAATTTCTAATACACTGATTCTGTATCTTAGCTAATTCAAATAAAACAACTTTATCATGAATTCCATGAAGAATTAGAGTTTGTACTTTTATTGATTCAAGATCTGAAAATAACTCTTCTTTTAACCAAGTTTTTGCAATTGATGCTGTGGACCATCCAGCTGCTTGCAATCCTAAATTTAAAAACTATTGAGAAAATGACTGCGTTATATGTTGGTAAAAGAATATATCTCCAAAATCACTAATCATCTTCGGTCGGTCTGCATATGTTCCCTCAATAATTTTATTTATTGATTCCTCATCTGATCCGTAAGGAAAACCTTTACTTTTAGTAAGTCTAGGTGCCGCTGCAGAGATGAGAACTAACTTAGATACCCCACAACCACCATGGTGACCCATATACCTAACAGCCATAGCACCACCTGTTGAATGTCCTTCCAGTGTAAAATCCTTTAACTTTAATGCATCCACTACACATTTAACATCATCTGATAATCTATCATAGTCATATCCTTTATAAGGCTTATCAGACTCTCCAAACCCTCTAGTGTCTATTCCAATACACCTATAGCCATGTTTAGGAAGCTCATCAAACTAATATTCAAACAAATTATGACTGCCAGGCCATCCGTGTAAAAATACAATTGTCTTCTTTCCCTCTGGATTAAGATCCTCTACATAAACTTTTACATCGGGTTCAACTTTAACATAATACCCCATTTATACCTCCATCAATCTATATAAATCTAGTAATAGATTATTCATAAATTTAAGTTTTGTGATTAATACTTATGGGTATTGCAAATAACAAAAGACAAGTAGACCATACTCTACTTGTCTTAAAAATTAATTTGATATTTTATTATATGTTATATCCCTTTGGATTTTGGCTTTGCCATCTCCAAGAGTCTTCACACATTTCATCTATTCCTTTTTCAGCTCTCCATCCTAAATCTTCATTGGCATGCTTTGGATCAGCGTAGCATGTTCCAATATCTCCAGGTCTTCTTGGTGCAATCTTATACGGAATCTCTCTTCCACTAGCTTTTGCAAAAGCATTAACTACATCAAGAACACTATAGCCATTTCCTGTTCCTAGATTGTAAGTTACAAGTCCTGGATTGCTTTCTAATTTATCTATTGCTTTTAAGTGACCTTTTGCTAAATCTACAACATGAATGTAATCTCTAACCCCAGTTCCATCATGAGTATTGTAGTCATTTCCAAATACACTTAACTCCTTAAGTTCTCCAATTGCAACCTTTGTTATATAAGGCATTAAGTTATTTGGTATTCCGCATGGATCTTCTCCAATAGTTCCACTCTTATGAGCTCCAACTGGATTGAAGTATCTAAGTAATGCTATGTTCCAAGTATTATCAGAAACATATAAATCTCTTAATATTTCTTCTATCATAAGCTTTGTTTGCCCATATGGATTTGTTGCTGATAACGGAGAATCCTCTGTTATTGGAATTATTTTTGCATCTCCATAAACTGTAGCTGATGAGCTAAATACGAAGTTTTTAACATTGAATTTTCTCATAACCTCTAAAAGTACAAGAGTGCTTCCTATGTTATTGTGATAATACTCAAGTGGTTTTGCCACTGACTCACCAACAGCCTTATATCCAGCGAAGTGAATAACTGAATCTATTTCATTTTCTTCAAATATCTTTTCTAAGTTCTCTTTATCTAAAACATCACAATTATAAAACTTTGGTTCTATTCCTGTTATAGCTTTAATTCTATCCTTAACTAATTCTTTACTGTTATATAAGTTGTCAACTATTACTACATCTTTACCTATGTTTTGTAGCTCTACTACCGTATGACTTCCTATATAACCCATTCCACCAGTTACTAATACCGCCATATTATCAACTCCATTTCTAATTCATTATCTTTTACCCTTTACTATTATACCACATTATTGTAAATATTAGAAACTAACATTGCTGACAATCTCCATACCTATATTGTGAATAATCTTAGTTATCTAGCTACTTTCAACATTTCAATTATTTCTTCACACTAAAAATCTCTTTATTAGTTTTCACCTTTACTTTTTCTTTGTCCAAATTATTTTCTTAATATAAAAAATCCCCAAATAATTATATTTGAGGACTTGTTTTTAATCTTTCACTTATTCACCTAACCTGCCAAAGGTTTTTGTTAAAATATATAATTTATCAGCTAATGACTTAGTAAGATATTCTTTTTTAACACGCCATCGCCAATTCGTTCCAATTGTTGAAGGAAGATTCATTCTAGCTTCGTTATCTAAACCTAAAATATCTTGCAATTGCACAATTGTTGCTTCTGCTTTAGTTCCAAACAAAGTTCTTATTATTCCCCAGTTTAACCCTTCCTCTTCAGTTAAATTCATATATCTAATAGCTAATTCCTTTTCCTTAGGGTCAGCATTTTCCCACCACCCAATGAAAGTATCATTATCATGAGTTCCAATATATGCAATGCTATTTTCATTTATCTTATACGGTATAAACTCTGAATCTCCATCAGCTCCAAAAGCAAAAAGTAAAATTTTCATTCCTGGAAATCCAACCTCTTCCATAAGTTCATATACGTCATCAGTAAGAAATCCTAAGTCTTCAGCTATTATTTTTATATCTGGCATTTGTTCCTTAACTAACTTAAATAACTCACTGCCATAAGCTTTTTTCCACTCACCAATTCTTGCGTTCTTAGCACCATATTCAATTGCATAAAAGGATGCAAAAGCTCTAAAATGGTCAACTCTCACCACATCATATAATTTTGACGCACCTTTAATCCTATTTATCCACCACTTAAAATTTTCCTTTTTAAGAGACTCCCAATCATATAATGGATTCCCCCATAATTGTCCATCATCACTAAATGCATCTGGAGGACATCCTGCTACTTGGATTGGTATTCGGTTTTCATCAAGCATAAAAACTTCTGGATTTGCCCATGCATCTGCGCTATCTTCTGCCACATATATGGGAATATCTCCTATGATTTTTATATTATTTAGGTTTGCATATTCCTTTAAATTTATCCACTGTTCATAAAATAAATACTGTATATACACATGGAATTTAATCCTGTCAGAAAGCATCTCCTTATATCGCTCCATAGCCTGTGGGCTTCTAAGGCGAATATCTTCATCCCACTTCAAAAATGACTTCATTTGAAAATGTTCTTTTACAGCCATAAATAAACTATAATCAGAAAGCCAGTATTCATTTTCTTTGAAAAACCTCTCAACCTGACTTCTATCTCTTTCCCAACCTCTTTTATATGCCAGTTCAAGTACCTTGAATCTATTATTATATATTGTTGCATAATCTATATCCGTTTCATCATTTCCCCAATAATAACACTTGTACTCTTCTTCCTCTAACAGCCCATCCTCTGCAAGTAAATCAAAGTCTATGAAATATGGATTCCCAGCATAGGTAGACGGAGATTGATAAGGAGAATCTCCATAACTCGTAGGCCCTATAGGGAGTATCTGCCATAAGCATTGTCCTGATTCCTTTAAAAAATCTACAAATTCATAAGCTTCTTCTCCAAAAGTTCCTATACCGTATTTAGATGGCAGGGATGATATATGCAGCAATATTCCACTTTTCCTCATTGTTTTCTCCTCCCTAGCTAATTACTTAATATATTTTTTTACCTTGTACTTTTTTAATGTTCCATATCTCTTTTGCATATTGGTCTATGGTTCTATCACTTGAGAATATTCCAGCATTGGCTGTATTTATTAAACATTTTCTAGCAAATTCATAGCTATTCTCATAATCCTTAATTGCCTGTAGCTTTGTATCAACATACTCCTCAAAATCAAGCAATAAATAGTAATGGTCAGCCTTATGCCAGCTTGCACCTTTTAAAATTGCATCATGAAGTTCCTTAAATATCCCTGTTCCACCATCCTCAAAAGTACCGTCTATTAAGGTATCTAGTACACGCTTGATTCTTGGATTACTATTGTATATCTCAACAGGATCATAGAAATCCTTTATTCTTTCTAAATCCTCAACTCTTGCACCAAAGATATAGTTATTCTCAAAGCCTGCTTCTCTTACAATTTCAACATTAGCACCATCATAAGTACCTAAGGTTACTGCGCCATTAAGCATAAATTTCATATTACCTGTTCCTGATGCTTCTGTCCCTGCTGTAGATATCTGCTCTGAAATATCAGCTGCACATACTAATTTTTCTGCATAAGAAACATTATAATTTTGAACAAATACAACCTTTAACTTATTGCTTACTTCCTCATCATTGTTTACTAATTCAGCAATCTCATTAATGAATTTAATAATGCCCTTTGCTCTATCATATCCCGGTGCAGATTTAGCCCCAAAAATAAATGCAGTTGGTCTAAAATTCATTAACTCTCCATCTTTTAATCTAAAATAGATATCTAATATGGACAGAGCATTGAGAAATTGTCTTTTATATTCATGAAGTCTTTTTATTTGAATATCAAATATAAAATCAGGATTAATTTTAATTCCTTCATACTTTTCAATATAAGCAGAAAGCTGTCTTTTATTATCTGTCTTTATTCGCATAAATCTATCTAACACTTTTTTATCATCTTTAAATTCTTCTAAACCTTTTAATAAGTCTAAATTAGTAACCCAACTGTCACTCCCTAAAAGACGAGAAATCATCTTTCCATACTTCGGATTACAAAGAGCCAGCCATCTTCTTTGAGTTATTCCGTTTGTTTTATTTTGAAATGACTCTGGACGGATCTCGTACCATTCTTTTAAGGTTGAAGTTTTTAAGATTTCCGTATGAATTTCTGCAACCCCATTAATATAAGTTGAACCATAAATAGCAAGGTTCGCCATATGAATAGTATCATCTTTAATTATCTTAAAGACTTCAAGATTCTCTTTAAATTTTCCACCCTTTTCAGTATAGGTTTCTATTAAATCCTCATTTATAAGTTTAATTATTTCAAATACCCTAGGAATAACTCTTCTATAAAGCTCACAATTCCACTTTTCTAAGGCTTCCTGCATTACAGTATGATTAGTATAGTTAAAGGTTTTTTTAGCTAACTTCAAAGCAGTTGAAAAATCAACTTCATATTCGTCCACAAATATACGGATTAACTCTGGAATTGCAACCGTTGGATGAGTATCATTAAGCTGAATTGCATACTTCTCAGGAAAATTCTCGAAATCCTTTCCAAACCTAGATACATGCTTTCTAACTATATCCTGTATTGATGCACTACAAAAGAAATACTGCTGCTTAATTCTTAGAATTTTACCTTCTTCATTTGAATCATTTGGATATAAAACCCTTGAGATATCCTCTGCTCGATTTTTTTCTGCTAAAGCTTCTATATACTCCTGATTATTAAATGCTTTAAAGTCAAACTCCTCTATTGGCTCGGCCTGCCAAAGTCTTAAGGTATTAATATTTTTCGTATCATATCCTATGATTGGCATATCATAAGGAACCGCCCTAACCCTTTGATCTGCAAATTCAATGATTACCTCTTCATCAAGCTTTGCACATGACCATGGGTCCCCATGCTTAGTCCAGTTATCAGCTTCCTCAACCTGCATACCATCTTCAAACCTTTGTTTAAATAATCCATATTTATATCTAATACCATATCCATTTAAAGGATAATTTTGTGTAACTGCTGAATCTAAAAAGCATGCTGCAAGTCTTCCAAGACCACCATTTCCTAAAGCCGCATCTTCAATCTCCTCAAAAGAATTTATATCAAAGCCGTGTTCTTTTAAGGTGTCTGTAACATCACTAGTGATCCCCATAGCAAGGAGATTATTAAAGATAGCTCTTCCAACTAAAAATTCAGCTGAGAAATAAAATGCTTGTTTTTTTCTCCAATTCTTTTCTTCACTCTTTTTCCAACTTTCACTAATATCCCCCATTAAAGTTTTAGAAAGAGCATTGTGCATTTCATATACTGTTGCTGTAGAAATAGTCTTCTGATATTCCAATTTTAAATATTCATTTAAAAAATATACAAATTTATCTTTATTAAAGTTGATTGACTGTAGCATTGTATCATCCTCCTGCTATCTTATAATTACTGTTGATGTTGGTGGTAAATTTAAAACATTATCCTTAAGAACTGCCTTTCCTCCGGCTGCGGTTAAGTACCCGCTTATTCCAGAGTAATTAAAATCTGCTTTTTCAAAGTCAATTTTTATTTCATCATCTGATAAATTATGAACGACATACACCTTAGATTCTGCATATTCACAACTATACATAGCGATGGAATCGTTACCGATATCTATCGCACTCACTGTACCTCTAGCAATTTCTGGATTCATATTTTTAAGTTTTATAGCTTCCTTATAGAAGTTTAATAAAGACTCTTTATCCTTCTCCTGTTCCATAACTCCCGCTTCAATACTGCCATTATCTGAAGTAGCTCCAGATGGTGCATTAGTAATTCCTTTTTTATCCTCTACTGACCATACCATAGGAAGTCTTTTATTTTCATCTTTCCCTGAACCTATCATTCCAATTTCTTCACCATAATATATAAATGAATTTCCTGGCATCATTAAATATAGGCCGGCCCCCATTTTTTCTTTTGTTAAATCCCGCATTAAAAATCCAGCACTTCTACCCATATCATGGTTAGAAAGAAATGGTGCATCTACAGCATTTTCTTTAATACCTTTAATAGTTTTCTGCCACTCTTCAACTCTTTTAGCAAAATCTGCCCCATTTTTATTTCTAATTGTATTAACTAACAGACCGTTACTGTCACTACAAGGAAAGTTAAAAAAGCTATCAATTCCACTTTCATAGTAATTTGTAATAGTTCCTGCATCAGCCCAAGCTTCTCCAACAACATAAGCATCCTCCTTATAATTTTTCGTTATGCTGTTAATCTTCTCTAACGCCTCAACATTCTTAGAAACGTTTCCGGTGTAATAGGAGGTTACTGCATCTAACCTAAACCCTGATACCCCTTTATCAAGCCAGAACCTACTAATATTCTCAATTTCTTTCCAAACCTCTTCATTATCAAGATTTAAATCTGGCATCTGATCCCAAAATACTCCCTCATAATACCAACCAGTAGGCATCCCAACTGAATGATAACCAGAAAACTTCTCTTGACTAAAGTTGTAATATTTAACATACTTATTATGCTCTCTGCATGGTTCACTATAAGCACAAATTTCCTTACCACAAGGCTCAACTGTTAAACTTTTTTTAGCTGAAATAAACCATGGATTTTGAGCTGAAGTGTGATTTAGAACTAAATCTATAATTAAATCTACTCCTCTTTTATCACACTCTTTTACTAACTTTTCAAAATCCTCCATAGTTCCATACTGCGGATCTATTCCTAAATAGTCTGTAACATCATATTTATGATAAGTTGGTGATGGCATAATTGGCATAAGCCATATACCATTAATTCCAAGATCCTTATCACTCTTCCTATCACCATCATTTAAGTAATCCAGTTTTTCAATAATTCCATTGATATCCCCTATACCATTTTCGTCACTATCATAGAAGGAACCAACAAAAATCTCATAGTAATTTTTATATTTATCATCAATTTCTTTTACTTCTGCCCTCTTTGAACAACCACTTAACATGGATATGGTCACAATTAGTAATGCTATAACAGCTTTTTTCATAACACACCCCTATTTTTAATTTAGAATGTAGAATTTAGAATGGTGGATGAAATCCCTAAGGGATTTCTTTTATTTTTGAGTATGAATAAACTCCTCTGGAGTTTATTCATACTTTTTCATATTATTTTAAACTATAATTCAATAAATTTTAATTATCATATTCTCGATTAAAATAATCTTATCAAAGTTTTTTCGAACTCAGTGAGAAAAAACATCCTTAATTCTAAATGCTACATTCGGGCATTCTAAATTCAATTCCATATATCTTATCCTTTTACAGAACCACCCGTTACTCCTTCAACATAGTTTTTCTGCATCTTTATAAATAATATAGTTATTGGTATAGCTATTAACACTGCACCTGCACAGAACTGGGTAAAGTATTTATAAAGATTTTCTCTAGACAGCATCTGATACAATCCAAGAGCGATGGTGTAGTTTTGATAATTATCCTTCATAATTACACTTGCAAAGATAAAATCTACCCAAGGTGCCATGAATGCCATTAAAACCGTGTAAGTAATTATTGGCTTAGACATTGGAAGTGTTATTTTCCAAAAAATATCATTCTTTGTAGCCCCATCTAACATTGCAGCTTCATCTAAGGAACGAGGAATAGTATCAAAGAAGCCTTTAGCAATATAATACTGAAGCCCCGCTCCTCCAGAGTATACAAGTACTAAGGATAATAATGACTGCTGAAGGCCTATGGCTTTTAAAATATGATATATAGCAATCATGGACATGAAGCCTGGAAACATGCCAAGAATTAAAGCTATATTCATTATCGGCTTTCTCATTCTAAATCTCATTCTGCTTAAAGTATAGCTGATTGCAAGTATAAAAAAACTTGATAAAATACAGCTAAATACAGCCACAATAAAAGTATTTAAATACCATCTTGGATAATTAAACAGCTGAGTTTCTGTAAATAACTTTATATAATTATTTAAAGTATATCCCTTTGGCATTATATATGTTGTAAAAGCCCCAGGCTCTTCTCTAAAAGATATTAGAAGCAGCCATAGAAGAGGTATAATCCAAATAATTCCTAAAACAGCTAAAATAACATATACAATTCCATTAGTTAGCTTGGTTCTATTCTTTTTTAACTTTCTCTTTTTTTCTTTAACATTTTTATTTACTTCTAAACCATTTTCTATCATTGGAACGTATCCTCCTTTTTAACTGATGCTGACATATTATAAGTTAACAGTGATAATACGGCAGAAATAACAAATATAATTATTCCTATAGTGGATGCTAAGCTATAATTTTGCTCATTTACTGTTAGTTTATATAACCATGTTACTAGCAAATCTGTTTCTCCAGCCTGGAAGTAATTAAGACTTGCTGGTCCTCCAGCTGTAAGCAAATATATAACATTAAAGTTATTTATATTTCCAATAAACTGTGTAATCAAATAAGGCGTTGTTACAAACAACATATATGGAAGTGTTATCTTAACGAAGGTTGTAAAAGGACTTGCTCCATCAATCTTTGCACTTTCATATATATCCTCTGGAATATTCATTAGAATTCCTGAAGTTATAAGCATACTATATGGAATACCAACCCACATATTAACTACAATGACTACTATTTTAGCTATATTACCATTGGTTAAAAAATGCACCGGTGACATTCCAAGATATCCAAGCAATACATTTACTGGTCCTGAATCATGTAGCATCTTGGACATTAATAGTAAAGTTACAAATTGTGGTACCGCTATAGTTAAAACGAATAGGGTTCTCCAAAAGCCTTTTCCCTTAATTCCTTTTTTGTTAATTAGCAGTGCTAGAATCATACCTAAAAAATAGTTACTAAATGTGGCACAAGTAGCCCAAACCATTGTCCAAACGAATAGACTGCTAAAAGTGTGTGACTTTAATGGGTTATCCCAAAATACATCTTTAAAATTCTGAAGTCCAACCCAGGTGAATAAATTTCCTGGTGGCTGGTGAGTTTTATCAAAATTAGTAAAGGCTATTAAAATCATAAATATTAGTGGTAATACTGTAAAGCATATGGTGCCCAACATTGGTAACGTCATAAGTGTCTTATGATAATTTTCATCTAATAAACTTTTTAAATCTTCTTTAAAAGTCTTTGGCTTTTTACCTTCTCTTCTAAGAAGTTCACACTTATACCCTGCTTTAATGCTACCAACATAAATTCCAATAAAGGCTAGAGTTACAACAATTGTAACCACACTAAAAAGTAAAATCAGCATGGAGTTGTCTCCAGGCTTGTTTAGATAAATTTGAAGTCCCTCATCCCATACTTGTTTTTGAGCACTAATACCTAAGGTTGTTATATTCTTTAAATACCCCCACCCAAAGGTAACCATATAAACTATATAGCAAAGCTGAGTTGCAAAGTATAAAATACCTTTTATAACCTGTCCTCTTAAAAAGCATCCAAGTCCCATAATAAGATAGCTTAGTTTTGTGACTATAGTTCCTTTCCCAAAAATCTTAAAAAAATTAATAAATCCTATATATGCACCCTTCAATCCATTTTTACATAAATCGAAGAAAATTTTTATCAAATTCTTTTTTCCCGGTATTTTTTCCGTTTCCATAAATACCTCCATAATTCATATTTCCAAAATTAGGATGCTTTCATGTTATAGAAAAACAGCTAGATGTAATTCCAGCCGTTTTTCTATGAATTTCATTATTTCAATCTCAATATTTATATCTTATTTATTTCTTTAAGTGATGTTCCAAATCCTTAGATTTGTTTATTATCACTTATTCCACTAATTTTATAAAGTGGTAACTTCCTATTAATAGTTAAATTCTATGTCAATAAACTTTACTGAAATAAACTATTGGCAGATTTGCTCAACCATTGCATCTAACTGCTCTTTTATTGATTTAGAGTAGTCTTTAGCTTCCATTGCTGTACCAAATGCCTCTGATGGTGTCCAATAAGTACCTAGAACTTCCTTTTGAGAAGTTGCAAATTGACTTTGCATTGCAAGAGCAGCTAGAGGAATATTAGCTTTAACAGCATCACTTTCAGAAACCTTAATATTAGAAGGTCCCATTGCTCTCTTTTCAAACCTTAACGCTTGGCTCTCTTCGTTTGTTAAAAACTCTGCAAGTTCCATAGCATCTACTGGAGCCTTAGTTTGACTGTTAACCCCAATTAATTTATATCCTCCAAAACTTCCCATTTGAACTTGCTTTCCATCTACTGTGAAAGTAGGAAGTTTAACTGCAGCGAAGTTATCTCCTAATTTTTCTTTTATAGCATCTGCTGTCCATGTACCAGAAACACCAGCTACTATGTTATCACCAAAACCACCAGTTAAAACGGCATCATCACCAGTTAAAAATGCAGGATCAGCTGTAAATGCTTTTATAGCTTCTCCAACCTTAACTCCAGTTTCATTATTAAAATCACATACTTGCTTTCCAGCGTCATCCATAGTTAATTTACCACCTGCTCCTAAGAAGAATGAAGCAATATACCAACCATTAGATACATCCATAAATACTTTTTTACCAGCTTTATTAGCAGCAGCCAAAATAGAATCTAAAGATTTAGCATCTTCATCACTAACTACACTTTTATCATAGTATAAGAAATACCCATTATCAGCAGTCATAGGATATCCATATAACTTACCATCTTTTGTAGCAGCGTTAACAGAACCTGCAACATTAGCTGCCATTATTGCTTCCTTATTTCTAGTAACCTCATATAATCCACCAGCATTTACTAGATCATACAATTGGTCATTTGCAAAAGCAAATACATCAGCAGCCGCTGCTGGGTCTTCAAGATACTTTGTTTTAGCATCAGGTTCTCCCACAACTCCAAGCTCAATAGTGTATTCTTTATCTGGGTGTGCAGTCTTAAATGACTCAACTAATTCCCCAAGTAATTGTTGGTCTTCTTGTGAGCCCCAAACTTTTAAAGAAACTTTCTCTTTTTCTGCTGGAGTCTCTGAAGCTGTCTTATCCCCATTGTTATCCTTTCCAGCTGAATCATCCTTTGAACCACATCCTACAAATAATGAACACGCCATTATTGTTGATAGGAGTATAGACATAATTTTTCTTGATTTCTTTAACATGAAACTTCCCCCTATTTTTAATGTAATATATTTTAACATCTTAATAAGATGTTAAGAGCGATTTACTCAAGTAAGATATTATAAACTCAACATGTTTTTTATTGCACCTTCTAAACTAAAACTCTAATTCTATGTAATCGCATTTTGGAACCGTTTCCAAAACAAACAATAAAATTATACTTTTAAATCAAAGTATTTTAATCCGTAATATTCTTGTATAATATATGGTATCGTTACCATATATTATATATTACCATTAATTTCATATAATTTCAATAGATTCCGAATTTTTTTATTTAAAATCTATATATTACATTTAAGAAGTTTAGAATTTTAAAATTTGACAATAATTTAATTTGAGGTGATTTTATGAAATTATATGAAATATGTATTTTACTAATCCTAATAATACTCTTAATTAAAAGTATTTCTCCTTTAATTATGATGTTCGTAAAATATAATGATAATAAGTTAACATTTAATATTAATATAAAAAAAGAAAGTATTCAAAATATGACCGGACTTGAATTTGAAGGCTTTTGTAAATGGCTTTTTGAAGAAGATCCTAATTTTAAAAACGTAGAACTTACACCACCCTCTAATGATGGAGGTGTAGATTTAATTTTAACAACTCTAGAAGACGAGCAAATTTATGTAGAATGTAAAAGATATGATTTAATCCAGGCTCACGAAGGCGGAAAACTTGTTACAAAAGAAGATTTAGATTTTACAATAGGTCGTGAAATATGCCAAAAACTTGTTGGAGCCATGGTTGCTAATAATGTTAAAACTGGTTATATCATTACAACTGGAAGCATCCACGCCAACGCTCTTGAGTACATGAACCAACTTAAGGCTAATAGTGATATTAAACTTCAATTTTTCACTATGACTGATATCGTCGAAATTCTAGAGTGCCGTAAAGACAAAAAGGAGTATTCTTTAGCTTTAGATATATAAACCTGAGCTTTACCCCAATATAATCCCTTTATTAAACTCCTTATTTTATTAAAGCTAAAAGCTTCTAATCACATCATATTAGAAACTTTTAGCTTTAATTTGTTATATTTTTAAATTAGATTTTGAAGAATATTTCCAACTAACACACCTGCATAATTCCCTAAAACGTATCCCCATACTCCTGATACCATCACTGGAACAATTAATCCATTCCAGCCCTTTGCAATTGCCATTGCCACTGCCGTAGTTGGTCCACCTATACATGCATTAGATGCAAGAAGCAGTTCGTCCAACTTACATTTCATCATCTTACCTATTCCTAAAGTAACAATTAAGTGAATCATCACTGCAGATATACAGAATAGTAATATAAACGCTCCATTTTTGATTATCTCCGAAATAGATGCTGGGACCCCCAGTACTACAAAAAATAAATATATTAAAAATGTTCCTATCTCTTCTGCACCATTAATTTCCTCTAACTGCTTCGAAAACATTGTAGCAACAATCAACATTAAGGTAGTCATTATTAAGTACATATTTCCAAAAATAGATTTTAACATCCTGAATAAGGCTGTTGTATCTGGCACTACTGATCCTATAAATGACGAAAGTAGGTTTGATGCACATGCTACTGAAAAGGCAATTGCTAAGGATACCGCTATATCTTTTAAAGATATCTCTTTCTTTGTCCAATAACTTGCTGAACCTTTTTCTTCATTATTATTCTCAGTTGCCATTTCCCACTTTTTAAATAATTTCATGGAAGGTATAGACATTACAATAAAGAAATATACAACCATTACTAAATTATCCGCTACTATAGTAGCATTTGTTATATTCTCTGGAGTTGAAAAACTTGAAGTCATTGCAACAAAATTTACCCCTCCACCAATGTAGCTGCCAGTCATCATACCTGCAATTTCTGCTACATAAGGTATAACTGATGCAAATAGAAACGCAGATATAAATGTCCCTATGATCGTTCCTAATGCTGAGATATGAAACACTCCAAACATTTTTCCGCTTTCTTTCCTTATTTTTCTTAAATCTGCTTTTAATAGTAATAATGGTATTGCTATAGGAACTACATAATCCCATACAGTGTCATAAACCAAACTTTCAGTTGGTATAATTTTTAAATTTGCTAGTAAAATTGCTCCAATTAAAGCTATTATTGCTCCCGTTATTCTTGCCGCCCATTTGTACTTTTGTTCAAGTACTATACTTATAGCTGCAATCCCTATTAAAATTGTCCATAATACCCAGGTATTATCTGGACTAATAAATGAATTCATACTTGTGCCCTCCGATTCTCGTAATATTATGTTTTTATAATACTACTTCAATTCGAACACTTAAAGTACCACCAATAGTCCAAATTCACTTATAACTGGTTCTCATAAATAAAAAGCTGCTTTGAAACATAAACATTTCAAAACAGCCTTATCTCAACCATTCACAGATTTTATCCCATTACCCACTTTTCTAAGAAATCCCAATCAGCTATAGTTCCATCTTCATTTAGAATTCCAAGATACTCACCATCATTTTTTCCAGTATTGTAAATGGCTTTAACGCAAATCTCCTTTTCAGTGATACCCGCAAGCTTACAATATTCCTGCATCATATGCTCTCCAGCCCCCATTTTTTCCGCAACATATCCTACTAGGTAAATTGCTGCACAATTTGCACCAATATCTTCACCATAGGTAGATAATACATTTATTCTCAATATTTCTTTCCAGTATTTTTCCTCAAAATCTTTAAGCATCCCCAAAACTTGATTTAATTTATATGCCTCGCAACAGCTTTTTTCATACTTTTTAAGCTTTGATATATTCCAGTTCTTCTCACTTAAATGTTGTAACACGTCTCTTAAACTACACGCACTAGGTATAACCTTGCTATTTATACTTCTATCCCTTAAAACATCCTTTAACTCTACCTCTGGCTTTATATATAAAATATTCTTTTGAACATCTGCTTCTTTTTTAACTTTAGCCTCCGACTTTCTTTTCTTTCTCCCCATAAGTATTCATCCTTTCCTCCATAATGTTACCTCCATTTTCTAGTAATTCAACATTTATACCCGTTGTCCTTTATTTTTTTAAGAAATAAAAAACAAAGATTCATCTATTATTCGCCTTCTCCCATCATTAGGAATGGCAGATAGACATAATCTGAATCTTTGTTTTAAAAATTATGCTTTATTACTAAGAACTGAAAGACCAATTGTTGAAATACTAAAGTATATCTTTCCTTGAATAATATCTCTTTCGACTAATCCTTTGCTTTCTAAATACACAAGATTAGCCATAGTTTCTCCTAGTGCAAAAAACTTCTGAGTTAAAGGAAACTCCTCCCAGCTTCTTGCTCTTATATTCCAATTCATACATCCAGCTAAATCATATGGACATGATATATGTTTTGCCTGTAACGCTCTCATAACTTCCTCAAGTCTTTTATAGGAATGTTCCTTTAACTCTTCAATCCTACTCTTAGCACCATTTATGCAATTCCTATGGGAAGGTAATATGATATCTATCTGAAGCTTCTTCACCTTATTTAAGCTATCAATATATGCTTCTAATGGATTACCAAGCCACTGTTTATTATTTAAAGATATATTAGGTGTTATCTTGTCCAAAATCAGGTCTCCACCAATTAAAATCTTATTGTTTTCTTCATACAAACAACAATGTCCTGGAGTATGTCCAGGCGTTAAAATACATTTAAATTCATATTCTCCAACCTTTATAATATCACCTTCAAATATATCTTCATAAATAAACTCTTTAGGTTGTTTTTCAATTTCCTTCAAATCTCTAAAACTGCTTAAAGCCTCACCAATTCGACCTTTTGGAAATCCCATTTCCTCATTAAATTGTTCATCACTTTTCCAAACTGCTTTATCATTAAGCAACCTTAAAGCTTTCTGGTCTAAGGGGTGCATGTACACTTTACAATTATCTTCAATAATATACTTAACCAAACTAATATGATCATTATGAAGATGAGTTAAAAATACATCAGTTTTTTTCATATCTATATTCAATTTATCAAGTCCCCTTAAAAGACTTTCATAAGACTCTTTCTTTGCAAAACCAGTATCTATTAATAGATTTCTATCTTTTCCCTTAATTAAGTATGCATTCAATATCTTCAATGGATTATTGGGTAAAACTACTTCTATCTGATAAATATCCTTTTGTATCTCTCTTATCATTTTTCTTCTCCCTCGCTTATAGTTCAAATAAATAATTTCTTGTTGTAATTTTAAAATCATAAAACCTATAGTAAAACAGTTCTTATTTTACTATAGGTTAATGCTTAAAATATTATAATAGATTTATACCATTTTCTCTACATGCTGTAACAATCTTTTCATCCCATACTGACGCTTGAACTTCACCAATATGAGCTTTATTTAAGAAGTACATACAAACTCTAGACTGACCAATTCCTCCTCCTATTGTATAAGGAAGTTTTCCTTTTAAAAGAGCCTTATGGAAATATAACTGTCTTCTATCTTCAGCTCCTGCTAATTTAAGCTGTCGTTCTAAAGCTTCTTCATTAACTCTTATACCCATGGATGAAATTTCCATAGAAGTATCTAATAATGGATACCAAAAATGAATGTCGCCATTTAAATTCCAATCATCATAATCCGGACTTCTACCATCATGCTTCTCTCCTGATTTAAGAGCATCTCCAATCTTCATTATAAATACAGCACCATGCTCTCTACAAATCTCCTGTTCTCTTTCCCTTGGATTCAAGTCTGGATATTTATCCTCGAGTTCTTGTGCTGTAATAAAGAAAATGTCTTGTGGAAGCTTATGGCCTGTAGCAGTAACCTCACTATTCACAAAGGATTCAGTTATTCTAAACACCCCATAAATAGATCTAACTATGGACTTTAAATAGGCTTCATTTCTTTCATCCTGGCTGATAACCTTTTCCCATCCCCATTGGTCAACATATATGGAATGAAGATTATCCATTGTATCATCTTTTTTGATTATATGCATATCAGTATATAATCCTTGTCCTTCACAAAAACCATATCTATGAAGACTCATAATTCTCCACTTTGCTAATGATTGAATAATCTCAACATCCTTACCTGCAGCTGATGCTCTGAAAACTATTGGTCTTTCATAACCAGTCATATTATCATTTAACCCACTACTTGAATCTACAAATAAAGGGGCTGATACTCTTGTTAAATTTAATGCTTTAAATAATTCTTTTTCAAAAAAATCCTTAATTTTTTTTATATGTATTTCCGTTTCTATTAGCGTACCCTGACTTCTATATCCTTTAGGGATAACTACGTCGTTCATTTGCATTATACAATCCTCCACCCACTTAAGATATATAAATTTCTAACAATTATACTTTTAAAAAAACAAAGTGTCAAGGAAATTCATGTAATTATTATTCTACATTATAAAATTTTTAGTCATAACTTTTCTTCTTCCTAATATAATTTATTGAAAGGAGAGATGAAAAATGGGTAAACAACGAAGAGGTAAAATAATAAAAAAAAATGCAGGCTGGAGGGGAACTTGTCCAGTTTGTGGAAGACCACGCTTAAGGTTAGCATGGACTAAGAAGGATGATGAAGGTAAGGTTATAAACATATGTAAACTTTGTTATTCAAAGATTAGTACTAATAAATAATAATTTGTACTTCCTTAAAATATCTATAAGTGAAAGTCTAAATCTTTGATTTAGTTCCTCGAACTTACTCAGAAGAGCACTCCTTTGAATGGACATGAAAAGGAGCTTCATATAAAATGGCTTACCACTAACACAGGGTAAGCCATTTTATATGCATTTAATTCTTCTCTTTATTTTCAGGGATTATTATTAAATTAATATATTCTCCTAATTGCAGCTTTACAGATAATTTCCCATTATTCCAATTAGTAACTGTTGCAGCTTCTGTTTCATCTTCAGTCTTCACTGGTTCTCCATATTCTTTAGTAAATGTTGAAATCAGACTGTCATAAGTAGCCTTTGTATCCTCTTGCGGATAAAAAACAACGGAAATTTCACTCAAATTATTAGCAGTAAACCTATATGTAGTTCTACCTTCATATCCTCCATATTTACACCCTGTATAAGTAATATAATCTTCATTATTTAACTCTTTAACCGAATCACTATATTTACTTTCTAAACCTGTTATATCTTCTCTAGACATTCCAAATTTTACACCTCTAAGAAGCTCTTTAACCTCTTTTTTAAGCGCTATACCTGAAGTGGACATAAGTCCCATAGATACTTTCATTTCTTTATCTGCAGATAAAATAAATACTGTGCCTGCTGAAGCTAATCCAATCATTGCAGTAGTTATTACTGCAATGAAAGTTTTTTTTGCAATCTTTTTATAATCCAGTACTCTTTTTTCTCCTGGTTTACTTATTATTGTACTTTCATCAATATATCCGCTTTCTAAATTATTAGTATACTTACAATATGTACAATAACTTTTATTTTCCTCTAACCTTTTTCCACATTTCATACATTTTATATTCTTCAATGTCAACACCTTCTTTAATATATCAAAATTTTAGAAATATTTTCCAAGCATTATTTATATTATATACTATTTTATACCTCCGCTAAAAAAGAACTTTTCATTTTTATTTTACATAACACATCTATATACCCCATATTTCTCTCAACTTATCCAAATTAATACATAATGTTTCAAAATTATTTTGAAACATAAAAATAGCTGTCCATTGTATGCTCTACATGGACAGCTTCTCTTTTTGCTTTTTATCTACTTTTTTTAAATTCTTTTCTTAATGGATAAATTAATTGCAAAATTAATATGCCAAGAAGACTAACTACCAATATATAACCTCTTATATCCTGACTTTCTGATTGCACTTTAGCTACTGAGTCTGCAAAAGCATGGGTTGGTAAACCTATTAGTAAACCTCCTATTATTGTTAGCGCAGCTTTGATTTTGTTTTTAATGTTTCTTTTCATTTTCCCGACTTCCTTTCTATATTATTATTAATATAAATAGTAAAGCCTTCGTCCTTTTACAAAAAAATCTGCTTCATGTCCATGAAGCAGAGGATAGCTATACAGCTCATTAAAATTAACCAAACACATCTTTATAACTAATGCATAAGAATGTTTAGCTTTTAATCACATTTATATTTTTAATTTTTATTCTATAATAGAATAAACAAGTTCATAAACTCTAAATTAGCAATTTAGGATTTAACTTATTATTAAAATATAAAAAGTGCATAATAACCTCTTCAACCCGAAAGGACATCGCTTTAACTTCTAGGCAGGTCTTCCGACTTAGAGATCATCTTTTGCAAGCACCTTCCCAACAAATAGTCAGTGGCTGATTTAACAATGCTATTCAAGCTATTGCCTGAAAACATATATTTTATCCTGCTTGCTCCATCATTCAATACGGCAACGGGGATTGTGTTAGATTCACACTAACTTCCCTATTAATTCTTTACAGAAACCTAAAAGCTATTTATATTCATTTTTATAACAACATAAATAATTATATATCTATGTTATAATCTCTTTAATATTTAATAAAGTTATTTGTATATTTAACCATATGATTATATAATTTTTTTATCTTTTCATTATTTTTGCCATAGAATTTGTACGCTGTGTAATAATAATCATCAGGCTTAGCACTCTTAATTTTATTAAACAACTTCAACTCTCTATAAAACTCATTATCAATATCAGGTAAAATCCCTGCATCAACTGATTTATCAACACTTACACTAAATAACCCATCATTATATGGTTCACTAATCGTAACTAAACACTTTCCCATATACTTTCCTATTAAATCCATAAACTTATCAAAAGAATCATTAAAAACTCTTACATTTAAAATATTCTCCTCATTATAATTATCCATAACAACATCTATACGCTCTATTACTTTACATAAATCTTCTGTAACAGTGGCTAAACCTTCTACATTAAATTGAGTTCTTTTCATTTTTATCAACACTCCTATCATAATTTTTGAAAGCTTAAATAAAAAAAGACCTTTAGACCAAATGGCTAAAAGTCAACAAATCATGTTACCAAGATTTAATCGCCCCCTTCCATCCCTCGTAGAATTAGTGGCAGAAAATAGGCAGATATTCTGGCTCAAGTATCATAATTTTCTTCTGCCTTCCCATATAAATAGTGGCTCAATAGAAGAAAACTCCTCTCTTACAGCGGCGTGACCGCGTGGGATTTTCACCCAACTTCCCTTTTAATTGATAAAAAAATTATCAAACCCAAATTCACAAATATTTACTTCATATATTAATATTACATCGTTTACATCTCATTGTCAATCGTACAAAAGCTTTACTATCAATTTATATTAATAGTAAAGCCTTTTTCATATTACATTAACGGTGCAAAACCTCTTAGAATTGCCTGTCCTAACCCAATAATTAACCCACGATTACAGTCTTCGATTGTTATCTCCTTACTCTTAGCTATAGTGTCTAAAGCATCTGCTTTAATATCCCTTATAGCAGAAGTCTTATACATAAACACACCACATTCAAAATGAAGGTATAAACTTCTATAATCCATATTTATTGTACCTACTGTTGCAACCTCATCATCACATACAAAACTTTTAGCATGAATAAATCCAGGTGTATATTCATAAATCTTTACTCCGGCTTTTATTAACTGAGCATAGTAAGATTGAGTTAATCTAAACACCGTCTTCTTATCAGGGATCCCTGGGGTTACAATTCTAACATCAACCCCTCTTTTAGCAGCTAAACATAATGCTGTTGTCATTTCATTGTCAATAATTAAATATGGTGTAAAAATATATACATATCTCTTTGCATTGTTAAGTATATTCATATATACACTTTCACCAACTATCTCTCCATCTAATGGTGAGTCTCCATATGGCTGTACAAATCCATCAGAAGTAAATATATCTTCTTTATTTACATGTGGTCTGAATATTTCATAATCATCATCAGTCTTTCTATATGCATTCCACATCTGTAAAAACATCAGAGTGAAATTCCATACTGCTTCACCTTTAATTCTAATTCCTGTATCTTTCCAATGTCCAAATCTGACTTTTTCATTTATATACTCATCAGCTAGATTAATGCCTCCGCTAAAAGCAGTATGTCCATCAATTACAGTTATTTTTCTATGATCTCTATTATTCATAGCCACAGAAAAAATTGGTATAAAAGGATTAAACGGTATACATTTTATTCCTTTAGCTTCCATTTGCTTATGATATCCATAAGGAAGTAATGATACACACCCTACATCATCATACAAAAGTCTTACATCTACTCCAGCTTTTGCTTTATCCTCTAATACCTTAAGAATACTATTCCACATGTGCCCCTCTTCAATTATAAAGTATTCCATAAATATAAAGTGTTTTGCTTTTTTTAACTCTTCAAGAAGAATTTTATAGCTTTCCTCTCCAATTTTATGATATTGAACTTCTGTATTTTTATGAATTGGAAACCCTGCTGAATTTGCAATATAATATGCTTGTCCAGCAACATGTTCATCAAGAGTTCTAACTTCCTCAAATACAGCCTCATTCTGTCTTAAAAAGTGTCTGGTTTCACCAATAACTTTCGCAAGCTTCTCTCTCATAGCTTTAGATGGCTTTTTAGTTCCGAATGCTAAATATAGCAGACCTCCTAAAATTGGGAAAGTTAAAATTGGTATTATCCATGCTATTTTATATGCCGGATTCTCCGGTTTATTTATAATCCAAATTATTGCTACCCAGCTTAGTAATGCACATGCAAAAGAAATCTGCATAGAATAATTACTAAACGTAGCTAAAATACCAACAAACCAAGCTACTTGTATGGCAAGAATGATTCCGACAATGACCATTCTACTTAACAAAAACTTTAATAATTTCACTTAATCGCCCCCATACCTCGACTTAATGCCAATCATATTATCACTTAAAGTATTCTAACCTATATCCCTGTTTTATTCAACTCCTTCAATTTGTACAGTCATTAAGGTGCACTACTCCTTATGATACCACTAACATATAAAATCTCATATAAACTAATAATAAAAAGATGGGTTTCCTCATCTCCTTATATTAATAATTATGATTTTTTTCTAAACCCTAAAGCTCCTGCTCCTAAAATCAATGCTGAAAGCAACATATATGCCTTTATCAATTCTATGCGTAAATTTCATAGCATTGATACCTTGTCCATATCACTAGGACCATATGTTCCCTCCTATATACTCACCATCCGTTTTCTCAAAATTCACTTTTATGTTTATACTTGAATATACCTTTTTACTTCATAACACCTCACCATATACAACTTATATACAATCACCTAACTGTAAAGTTTAATCTCATTCAAATTTTAGTTATGCTCAAAGTAAAAGGACGCATGGCGCCCTTTTTATCTTCAACCATTAAATCTTTTTCTTATCTTTATATACTTCACTAAGCATATTCAGGCAATGAAAATATTTTTTCTTTTCCTGTGGGGTTAAATACCCCTTAACCTCTTCTTTCGTTAAAAGCTTCATAATTTCATCTACTATAGATTCCGTAATATTTACTACATTGCTGCCTGGTAAAACTCCTTCATAATTATTTACACCTTTATCCATAGTCTTATCCTTCCTTAGTTTTTTTGTTATAACCCCTTAAGAATAATCTCTATTATAGGATTGACATTTTAATGTCCACATAATCATATATTTTAACGCCTATTAAATTTTTAATTTATTTCTCTTATTGCATGATTTTTTTCCAAAATAAAAAAAACTTCTATTCACTAGAAGTTCCTTTTATAATTAAAGTTTTAAATTATACTCATCATAAGTCAACGTTGAAATTGAATCTACCGCAGCCTCACTACCAGCCTCTATCTTGCCGATACATATCTGACCTGTTTTACTTGTAATGACCTTGATAAATGCCTCTACAATGTCTGGATCAAATTGTGATCCACTACATTTACGCAACTCTTCTACGCCTTCCTCGTAAGTCTTGCGCTTATTATAAGGCCTATTAGAAGTCATCGCATCAAAGCTATCTACAACAGTTAGTACTCTTGCAAGATACGGTATATCTTCCCCCTTAAGATTATGTGGATATCCCTTTCCATCAAATCTCTCATGATGGAACTGAATTAGTGGAATTACATCCTTTAAAGATTCAACTGGTTTAATGATTTCAACTCCGTTATTAGGATGCTGCTTTAATTCCCCCCACTCATCATTAGTTAACTTCATTTTTTTCACTAATATATCCTTAGCTATATTAATTTTACCTATATCATGCATATATGCACCATATATCAACGTTGCTTTTTCTTTTTCTGATAGCTTTAACTGATCAGCTAAAAGCCTGCTATAAATAACAACTCTTTCAACATGACCATAGGTATATCTATCCTTAGCATTAATAACACTGATTAAAGTTTTTATTGATGCAACAAGCTCAATATCCTTCTCATCACTAATGTTTTGTTTTATATCATCCAAGATTGAGGTATATGCCTCTACTCTGTTTTTATTAAAGAATTTAGCCCTATATAATGCATCATCTGCACTTTTAATCAAATCCATATCATCCTTAGCCTTATCAGGAAATACTGAAATCCCAAAGGATGCTGTAATTTTACCATTAGGCTGATTTTCTTCTCCTTCAAAGTAAGTGCTTTCAATCTTTGCTCTAAGATTTTCTGCAATTCTCATTGCAATATCCTCTCTGGTATTTGGAAGAATAATTGCAAATTCTTCTCCCCCATATCTAGCAACAATATTATCCAGATCAACATTTTCTTTAATGACCGTTGCCATCTCTCTTAAAATAGTATCACCTTTTTGATGCCCATAAAGGTCATTATAATGCTTAAAATAATCTATATCAATAAAAATCATGGACACAGGTTTGTGATCCATTTTTCCTTGCATAATTTTCTTTCTTAATTCATCATGAAAATATCTATGATTATACACACCTGTAAGTCCATCTATATTAACTTGATCTTCTAACTGTTTAATATGCTCACTTTCAATCTTAACGTAAAAACCTAATGGCCATGCAGTCAAAACAAAAATACCTGCTAAAATTAAATCATTCTCAAAATACACATTTATATCTCCTGGAACCATTATCAAATCCATTGCAAGTATTATTATAGATGATATAAACGAAACAATAACTCCTTTTTTCATTCCAGACTCAATAGTTGTAGTTATTATAATAAATAAATATAAAAATTTATATTCACTTTCATAAGCACCACAAACAAATATAACAACTGTAAAAATAATAATAAATGCTACTGTTTCAATATTACTAATTAGATTACCATATTTATTTTTCATCTTACTCTTTGATGAAAATGTCCACATAAAATATATTAAAACTAACACAAAAATCGGTAAAATTATGGACATTATTGTATAATATGCAACTGCAGAATTAGGCGCTATTCTACCATCAGTAAATATATACTTACACACTATTATACCAACAAATAATAATGATGATAACTTAACTACTGAAACAATTTCACTAAGTTGCTTCCTCTTACTTTTCTCAACTTTGCTCATTTTCATCCCTCATAGATATAATGGAACTAGATTTCTCCAGTCCCATTACATAGATTATTCGTCTCTTAAAGATTTTGGCTCTTCTGGTTGATAAAAACATGCCCAACATGCTGATGTTGCTACAAAAGAAGCAACTAAAGTTGCTACTGTTGCAACAGTCATAAATAGTTTCTTTTTCATTATATTAGCTCCCTCCTATTTAATAATTATTTAAATAAAGCATCTAATTTTCCTAATACTACATGTCCACATCTTGTTAACGAAAATATTTGCCACATCAACCCTATGTAGATGCATCCTGAGTACACTAACAGGTTTGCTTTTCTTGTAGCATAATACAGTAAAATACTTCCTAATACAATTACTAGATAGACACTTAGAATCAGTAAAGAGCTTTTCTTTAACCGTTTACGTTTTGCTTCAGTTTTAATTGGCTTACTTGGACTATCTACAGGAACAAGCTTATATACACTATAATATGACCATATAAAAATTATCACACCTGCAACATAAATAATTTCTAAATCAATATTAGCTTTTTTAATAACAACAGCCATACCAACACTTAATATTGTACCAATTATTGTGCATATCCTTGGTGAACTTGCATGAATCCCACCCGATTGTTGTCGTAATATACTTATTGTTAACAATATTATTAAAGACTCAATTGCTACATTAAAAATAAATCCGACCAAAAAAACTATCAATATTGACATCAACATTTGAATAAATGCAAATATTCCATAATTAATCACTGCTGTTTTTTCACTATCTAAATTCAGTTCTCTTGAAATAGTGTTAGATATTTTATTACATATATCTTCTATACTAATCATCTTTTAACTTCTTTCTTTTCTTTAATTGTCTATAGCATATCCATACTACTACTAGTAATCCTATCAAGGAAGGTAACGTATATAGTGTCTTTGTAACTGGATTAGAAATTATATTTTCTAAATTTTCACCAACTAACATACGTAATATCATTATATTAATACCTTCTAATGCAAATAAAATAATTGCAGTTAAAAGCGAAGATTTTATTCCATCTATTATATCTGCCTTTATAACTGTACACGCAATTATAGTAAGCATTATAATATTCAAGATAGTGTGCACTCCATAATTAATAGGCAACATTCTTATAGTAAAAACGCATATTCCTAATAATACTGCAGAAATAATAAATTGCTTACTCTCAATCTTAGTTTTAGTAAAAACATATGCTGCAAATATAAATACTAATACCTCTGGTATTAGCCTTGCAAATAATTCAAAAATAGATAACTTTAACATGTAATTTTTCCTCCCGCTGTCAATGCATTTGCTTTTTTTATAGCATTATATACTATCAAAAATACAAATACCCTTATAAATACGTCACCAATACTTAATACACTATATCCCAAATCAATAAAATCAGTTAATATTTTTAAATTAGTTTCACCATTTCCCAATATATGTATATCTTGTATTGTATTAAACATTTCAGAATTAGTATATCCAGTCAAATATGATAATGTTGGATAAACCGGCATAAATCCATTATTAGCTTTTATAGCTAAATCATTTAGAAGTCCCCCACCAATCATAAATGCAGAACCAATAATTGCACTACTATAAATTTCATATTTATATACTAAACATAAATATATTGCTAAATAAAAACTTTTTGACATAGCTAAATAGCTTACTGCAGAATAATTACCTGAAAAAATCATAACTTGTACAATACAATTAATGATTTCCATAACTATGATTGGATATATTGCCCAGCTTTTAAATATAAGCTTAATATCATATCCTTTTAATTTAGCCACCAAAAAGGCTATTAATATAGTCTCTAGCATATTTCCTCCCAGCAAAGCTAACCGAAGTTTCTACAATTTCATATATAATTTTGTATTTTTTCTACAACATACATTATACTCTCTATTCCATTATTTTTCTACATAATTTATCCATTTTCAGAAATAAAATAAAAGGCATCAAACATGACACCTTTTATAAAAAATAATTTAATTATATTTTATTATGATATTAATTTATTTTATCATTTGTATTGGTATTTCTCCTTTGATTGCTTAAACTTGTATTCTCTTCTACCGGCGTAGCTATAGTCGCGGCTGTAGTCATATTATTGCTTTCTGGTGTTTTATTGCTGTCAGCATTTTGTTCTTGTCCATTATCAGTGCTTGGTTGAATATCTATGCTGATGTTTTTCTTTTGCCCATTAGTAATTTTAGGAATTTGTATATTTCCAATAGCCACATCATAACCACCACAGAGAATAGTTGAAATTAAAAGTGAATTTATAATTAATAAATATGCATTTCCTAAAGTTAAAGTAAAGCTTCCTGTTACATATTTTACTATAAGTAGATGAATTACAGCTAATAAAAATGTGTAAACTTTAGTTGGAATTTTTTTTATAATTGGTAATCCCTTTGTACAATAAACTAATAGTTCCACACCAACGATGGTACCAGTGAACCCAGCTAAAAATTCCATATTAACAAAGTTATTTATATCCATGTACAACCTCCTTATATTGCTATATTATTATGAATGCAAGTACAACTGTAATTGATACAGTATTTAATTTATTTTTTCACCTTTATTTCTATGAATTTTTCTAATTTTCTCCTCTTACGTTATATGTTCCAAAGCATGTCCACTATGTCGTCAAAATAAAAAAATCCTTGAGCTGTTTATCACAGCCTCAAGGATTCCTTAATATAAATTTTTCTTATATAGTTGTTTAAAATCTTATAATACTAAACCAACTACAGCTCCAGTTAATAAATTTACTGCTGTTGCAACAATTAAAGCCTTAACTCCAAGCTTTGCAACCACATTAATTTTATTTGGTGCTACCGCTGAATATCCTCCAATTAATATCCCTATACTTCCAATCCCTGCAAAGCCACAAAGTGCAGTTGTTATCATTGCCTTTGTATTTGCTGAAAGCATAGCAAACTGTGGTAACCCAAAGGCTACTGCTTCATTAGTTACAAGCTTTGTAGCTAATATTTCCGAAGCTAACTGTAACTCAGTTGAAGGAACTCCCATTAATATAGCTAATGGTTTAAATACTATTCCAAGCATTGATTGAAGTGTAACTCCAGGAGCAAAAATTCCTATAAAGTTATTTATCATTGCAACTATTGATAAAAATACTATTAAAGCAACTGCTATACCAATAACACCTTTAAATCCAGCCATAGCATAATTCATCATAGTTTCAATAACATTAACACCTTTATCATCTTCAATTTCGATTTTGCCAGCATCATACTGAGTAGGCATTACTATTTGAGTTAAAACAAAAGTACTGAATACGGTCAGTGGCATTGAAACAATAATCCACTCCATTGAAGCTCCATAAGATGCATACAATCCAACCACTGATGCACTAATAGATGTCATTCCTCCCACAAGTGTTGCAAAAATAACTGAATCCTTTGCACTTGGAAGATAAGATTTTGTTACAAATAAACTTTCTGACTGTCCTAGAAACATATTGGCAACCCCATTTACTGCAACCAAAGTATCTACCCTTAAAATTCTAGCAACAAACTTTCCTACTATGGATATAAATTTTTGTAAAACATTAAAATGAAATAAAATTCCCATAAGTGCACTTATAAACACTATTGGAAGCAATGCATTTATAAAAAATACATAGTTTTCAGTTATGCCACCAAATACAAAGCTTATTCCTTCAGTAGATTGACTAATCACCCAGGTAAAACCGTTAGCTAACCATTCTATCCCTTTCCATAATGGTGTTTTTATCAGCAGAACTGCTAATAAAAGTTGTCCAAAGAAGGCTACAAGAACACTTCTCCATTGAATATTATTCTTTTCTGTTGAAAACAAGTATGCTACACCAATACACAGTGCCATACCTATAACTGCAAATAGTTTTTCCATGTTTTTTCAAACCTTTCATCTTTAGTAAAATATATTAATATAGCCTTACCTATGTTAACACATAGGTAAGGCCTAAACAACATATATAACTTTAGTTTAAATCTTAAGAATTCAAAGAACTTAGCACCAAAACTTTATTTTCTAAAGTCTTTTTCACATCAATAACTCTTTGATTAGATGATCCCCTAAGAGTAAGTGATAAATTCCTATTAGGAAGTTGAAAAGGTCCATCAACAAGTATGTCAACATAATTTAGTATTTCCCTTTGCAGCTCACTAAATTCTTCAAAAATATATCCAGACCAAATATATATTTTTTTATTAGGATACATATTTTTAAACTCTCTGCAAAGCTCCAATACCCCCTCAACATTCTGAGGACATAGTGGCTCACCACCAAGAATGGCTAAATTTCTTTCAACACCATGCTTATCAATATTACTTAATATATATTTAAGATTTTCTTCGGTAAATTCTTGTCCACCGTTAAAATCCCAGGTTTCTTCATTGAAACACCCTTCACAACGATGAGGACATCCCTGTGTCCATAAAGACATAGATATTCCCACACCATTTGCAACATCATTATCCTTAATCTTAGTATATTTCATACTTTCACCTCACAATAAATTATAAGTGAAGTACCCTTTGTCCTATCTCTTGAGTACGACCTTTCCCCCACATATTAGAGCCTATATAACCACAAGTTCTTCTCATAACCTGCATTTCATTTTTATCCTTATTTCCACAGTTTGGACAATACCACTCTAAGCCTTTATCTAGCTTAATCTCCCCTGTATAGCCGCATTTATAACATACATCTGGCTTTGTATTAATCTCTGCATATTGAATATTGTGGTATATATAGTTAATTATCTGCTCAACAGCCTCTAGGTTTTTACTCATGTCTGGAACCTCAACATAACTTATACATCCACCTAAACTGATATCGTGGAACTGACTCTCAAATTTCAACTTACTGAAAGCATCTATTTCTTCAGTAACATGTACGTGATATGAGTTTGTATAATACATTCTGTCCGTTACATTTTCTATTTCTCCAAACTTCTGCTTATCAATTCTACAGAATCTTGAAGTTAAACTCTCACCTGGAGTTCCATATAATCCAAAACCTAATCCTGTTTCAGCCTTCCACTTTTGACACGTATCATTTAAATGGTTCATTACTTTTAGAGCAAATTCTTCGCCTTCTTTAGTTGTGTGAGAAACACCAAGCATTGCTTGAGTCATTTCATAAACTCCAACATAACCTAAAGATAAAGTAGAATAACCATCTTTTAATAGCTTATCTATCTTTTCACCTTTTTCTAGTCTAGCTATACCACCATGCTGCCAGTGAATAGGTGATACATCTGAAGTTGTTCCAAGTAAAAGATTATGTCTAACTAATAGTGCTTCTTTACATAGCTGTAATCTTTCCTCAAGAATCTCCCAGAATTTATTCATGTCTTTATCTGCAGTTAATGCTACTTGAACTAAGTTTAAAGAGATAACACCTTGATTAAATCTTCCGTACCACTTATAATTTCCATTTTCATCTTTCCATGGACTAAGGTGAGATCTACAACCCATTGGAGGGAATGTATTTCCTTCATAGTTCATTCTCATAATCTTAGCTGATTGATAATCTGGAACTAATCTTTTTGTGTTACACTGAGCTGCAAGTTTCGTAATATAATCGTATTTTCCACCCTCTAAACAGTTATGTTCATCTAATAAGTAAACAAGTTTAGGGAATTCCTCTCCAATTGGCTGTCCTTTATAATTTTTCATTCCCTCTAATCTTTGAAGAATCATTTCTTCACAAATTAAAGCCATTTCTTTTTCATACTCACTGCCTTCTTCAATTTCTAAATAAATTGTTGAGAACGGCGCTTGACCATTGCTTGTATGTAATGTAGAAAGCTGATATCTAATAGTCTGAATTCCTGACTTAAGCTCTTCCATCATTCTTTCTTCAGCAAGTTCACGAGCCATTTCTTCAGAGTACTTTTGCTTATATCTACCATAATATTTATCATATGACACTCTTAAGAAAGGTGCTATATGCTTAATTGTTATTGTATTTCCACCATATTGTCCACTAGCAATTTGAGCTATTATCTGTGTTACAATTGTACACGCTGTTCCAAATGACTTTGGACTTTCAACAAGCTTATTATTTATTACTGTACCGTTAGTAAGCATATCCTCTAAGTTAATAAGCATACAGTTATGAATTGGTTGCATTGCATAATCCATATCATGATAATGTAATACGCCTTCATCATGTGCATGTACAATGTGCGCTGGAATAAGTTTTCTTCTTGATATATCCTTTGAAACTTCTCCTGCAACTAAATCTCTCTGTGTTGAAGCTAATACTCCATTTTTATTTGAGTTTTCGTTCAATACGTCTTCATTACTTTTGTCTAAAAGTCCTAATATACTATCATCTGTTGTGTTTATTTCTCTTTTAAAGGATTGTACCGCTCTATATCCTTCATATGCTCTCGCTGTTAATTCTTGCTTGTATGTAATCAATGTTTTATATACCATTTCTTCTACTTGGTATACTGTAGGTGACGTTGTATTTTTCTTACAAGCACCTTCTATGTCCTCAGCAATTTTTTTTGCAATTTCCGGCTCATAAATCCCGCTTCCATTTTTCATAGCCTTTAGTATTGCATACTCTATTTTATCTTTGTCAAAGTCAACAATACTGCCATTTCTCTTAATTATCTTTAATTCTCCAACCATAAAATATCCTCCTAGTACAACCTGGAATACCATATCTAGTATCATAACGATTATTCTATACCACATATAGTATATTATCAATGTTTTTAAACATTATTTTCTTAAGATTATTTCTTTAAAATCCATTGACTTTTTTTGAACAGCTTTATACCTTAGTCATTTCAACGGCTGACGTTTTTACATTTTTATACATGTATTATATTTATAAATTGTAAATATATATAATTTTATATGAATTCAGAAATTAAAAATAAACATTTCGTTCAAAAAGGTCATACCACATATAATGATACGACCTTTCAGTAAATTACTTTAAATTTATTTCAATTTTATCTACATTTGGTGTTAATTGAATTTGTTTCACGCCAGCTTTGCTAAACATATATTGGGATGCTTTTATTGAATCAGTATCCTCATATTTATTGCTTAAATAGTACACTTCTTTAATTCCTGATTGTATGATGTTTCTTGCACACTCATGGCATGGAAATAAATTCACATATATCCTACACCCCTCAAGGGATTTTCCTCTTGCATTTAAAATTGCATTTTGCTCAGCATGTACAACATAAGGATATTTTGTCTCTAAGAATTCACCCTCTCTAGCCCATGGGAAATCCTCATCACTACATCCATTAACAAATCCATTATATCCTATAGAAATAATTCTATTATTTCCATCTACAATACATGCTCCAACTTGAGTAGATGGATCTTTACTTCTCATTCCTGATAATATAGAAATACTCATAAAATAATCATTCCATGAAATATAGTCTTCTCTCTTGTTCATAAATTTCTCCTCCCATCTAATTTACAATTAAATTAATTAATTAAATTATAACTAGATACCTATTAATTATTCAACAATATATTATGAATCTTCTAATACAAATTTGTGTATCATAAGTTTTTTTAGACTATTTCACTACAACATCACCAGCTCTTAACCAGTATATCCAACCATACTTTATATTATGTTACTCCATCATTTCAGCTTCTAAAGCCTCCAGGTCCAATATATCAATGGAACCTCTATCAAATGCAATATAGCCAAGTTCTCTTAAATTAATCAATTCCCTAGATAATGAAGGCCTTGGAATTCCAAGTTCTGCCGCAATAACTTCCTTATTCTCTTTTAATATGATATGTTTTATCATTCCATCCTTACTTTTAACTAGAATATAATTAATTACTTTCTGTCTTATAGATTTAAACGAAATGTTCTTTATCTTTGAATTTAAAATCATAATTTTATTGCTTAATAAAACCAAAAAATTATTTAAAGCCACTTCGTTCTGAGTAAAAATCTTCAATATTTCATCTCTGTTAATATATAAAATTTCACAGTCTGTTACTGCTGCAACTGTAGCTGGATATGCAGATGTGCTAGCAAAAAGAATTGCTTCTCCAAAAACATCCCCTTTGCTAAATCTAGATAAAACAATAGTCTTCCCGCTAGAATAAAGTCTTTGTATTTCAACCTCTCCTTTTAATATAACTCCTAAGGTTGTACAAGGCTCATCCTCATGAGCAATAATCTGTCCCTTTTTATATTTAAATCTTCTATATATCATTTTCCCAACAATATCATCTAACTCTTTTTTTCTTATTTCTTTAAAAAGAAAACTTTCACTTAACGCTTCAATAATTTCTTGCACAATCCTCACCTGCCTTTCTTCATTTACTTTCATAATACTATAACCTTCAAATATGTTAAATAAAAAAACCTTATAATGAAAAGATTTTTCTCTCCGTTATAAGGTTCCTAAACTTATTATATTAAATATATAAATAAGTTAATTCTTTATGTGTTATTCTTCAAAACTTGAACAGAAAGTCTCTGAATATATGTTAGATGGACCTCCTGAAACCTTTATAGAATCTAAAGTACAAAGATTATTTTCATTATGAGCACATTCATTAGCAGTACAAACTAATTCCACCGCCTTTTTATCACAAGATGCGCAATTTGTAAGAGTACTATATAATCTAGAATCTAAAAAAGAACCACAACAAGTTTCTTCTTCAGCTAATACTCCTTCTCCTCCAATATTAACACGCTCTGCATAGCAAGATCCTGAACTATTATGGGAACAGTTAGTTACATCACAAGTTATTTTTTGCATATTCAACACTCCTTAAACTATATTTTATTTACCAAAATATCTATCTAATAAACCTTTAAATGCTCTTCCATGTCTAGCTTCATCTTTACACATTTCATGTACTGTATCATGGATTGCATCTAAATTGTTCTGTTTAGCTAACCCTGCTAGCTTCTTCTTTCCTTCACATGCACCAAATTCAGCTTCAACTCTAGCTTGTAAATTTGCTTTAGTATCTGGCATAACAACCTCACCTAACATTTCTGCAAATTTAGATGCATGTTCTGCTTCTTCATAAGCAATACGTGTATAAGCTTCACCGACTTCTGGAAAACCTTCTCTGTCTGCTTGACGCGCCATAGCCAAGTACATTCCAACTTCTGTACATTCACCCATAAAATTAGCTCTTAATCCTTCAATAATTTCATTGTCTATACCATTAATAATTCCAATGCGGTGCTCATCAGCCCAAGCCATGTCACCTTCCATTTCTTTGAATTTATCTGCTCCTACTCCGCATATAGGACATACTTCAGGGGGAGTATCTCCCTCATGTATATATCCACAAACTGTACAAATCCATTTCTTCATATGTTTCTTCCTCCAATACTCTCCAAAAGGAGTTATAATTCAACTTAATTAAAGTATGTGCAATACTTTTATTTTTATAAGTAAAATTTCTCAATTTTTTAATAAATCTATAGACTTCTCATGGTAAATATTGTATTATAATTATATGCTTATATATTTCGCGGAAGTGACTCAACGGCAGAGTGCCACCTTCCCAAGGTGGACGTTGCGGGTTCGAATCCCGTTTTCCGCTCCAATAATAAAGGCTGAAGAATTTATTCTTCAGCCTTTAAACTATTTAAGAAACTCTAAATCATATTGAGTATGCAACACAGTCCTAACTCTAAATTGCTTTCATCAATTTAAAATTTCGGATGATGTAGCTAGTAACAAGCATCCTTTTCTCAATTTCGAACTCCTAAAAATTCAATTACATCTGGTACGCTTTCAGTCTATAAAGAAAAATCTTCACCTAATGCCATCTTTTCTTTTCAACACTAATGGATCTTCCACCTATACCTTTAATTATCCTTCAGTTATAAATAGCCATAATTTACCGCATATTCTTTGTAATTATTTTATGTTAACTACAAAAGCTATACTATGAACTTATTTCTTTAATCCTTATTAAACAAGTTTCATATATACCTATTTTACAAACTTTTTCTCTTACTAAAAATAATTAAGTTCATATTAACCAAATTACTTATTTAGATATTCACTTAATGTTAGAATGTGTGAAAATGAGTAAAAAAACTTCCTTTACTGTTAATGATTTAATTAAGACTTTGCCTGGTATCTTGATTTGCGTTGGCATTGCCATACTTAGCAAGCTTTTAGCAATATATATTCCAAAACTAGGTGCCCCAACACTCTCTATTCTAATAGGAATCTTAGTTGGAAATACCATCGGTCAAAAAGAAATTCTTAATCGAGGAAAAAAATTCTGTGAGCATACCTTACTTTCAATATCAATAGTTTTTCTCGGAGCAACTCTTAGTATCTCCTCAATTCTGCATATTGGATTTAACGGTCTTGGATTTATTATTATTGAAATTCTCATCGTTACTTTTTCCACTATTATGATTGGAAAAGCAATGCACTTTTCACAAGACTTTAGTTTGCTAATGGCTAGCGGAAACGCAGTCTGCGGCTCTTCAGCAATTGCTGCCACAGCTCCAGTTATATTTTCTAATAGCCGTGATAAAGGTATTTCAATAACAATGGTTAATGTTACTGGGACCGTATTAATGCTCATTCTTCCTTTATTAACATCTGTTTTCTTCAATAATGGTGTTGAACAAAGGTCTGCCTTTATTGGTGGAATTCTTCAATCTGTTGGTCAGGTTGTTGCTTGCGGAGATATGCTTAGTGAAAAAGTAAAAGATTTAGCAACCATATATAAAATAGTCAGAATAATATTTTTAGTTTTTATAGTTTTTCTTTTAGCTACTATAAAAGAAAAAAGCAACGCGAAAGCTATTGAATATGTGGAAGCAGAAATTGCCGGACTCCATCATCATAAATCAGCAATCAAAATCCCTTGGTACATAGTTGGATTTTTTATTACCTGTGCCCTTCATTCCTTTAATATTATTAACACCGAATTTTCTCATACATTTAAGGAATTTAGTAATTTCTTTGAAATCATTGCCCTAGCTGGAATTGGTATGAGAGTATTCATTAGAGATTTATTAGCTCAAGGCATAAAAACTTCTTTATACTGTTTCTATATTGCTGCTGTTCAAATTATAAGTTCTTTAGTTTTAGTATGGATACTTATTTAAGCTAAATTTAAAGGAGATAGTTAACCCAACTTAACTATCTCCTTTAAAACCTCTTTCAAATTATATAAATAAATTTAATCCAGAATCATCTGCAGCTCCTAGATAAGAAGCCACCCCGCCAATTTCAACTCCATCAATAAATTCTTCTTTTTTAATTCCCATCAGGTCCATACTCATTGAACATGCAACAACCTTAACTCCCATTTTAATTGCATTTTCAATTAAAACCTCTAAACTATCTACATTGTTGTCCTTCATTATCTTTTTAATCATCGCTGAACCCATTCCCATCATATTCATTTGTGAAAGTGGCAGTTTTCCTGGATGTCCTGGAAGCATAACGTCGAACATCTTTTCCATAGCTTTCTTTTCAACCTTTGGTTTATCTTTTTTCTTAAGAATATTTAATCCCCAGAATGTAAAGAACATCGTAACCTCTTTCCCCATGGATGCAGCACCTGTTGCAATTATAAAGGATGCTATTGCCTTATCTAAGTCTCCGCTGAAAACAACCATTGTAGCTCCTGTTTTATCTGCAACTACTGCATTAGAAGCTTCACAACAGCCTGCTTCTATTGCATTATTTTTTTTCCCCTTCTCAATAAATGCTTCAAACACCTTTTCTTCATTGGTTTCGCCCTTTAACAAAGTATTGCCTGTTTTCTCACACCAGCTTCGTATATCCTTACCAAATCCAGGATCACTAGCACTTATTTTTAAAACTTCCCCCTCTTGCATTTTATTAATTTCTTCATATACTTTTCTTATTGGACCTGGACATTGTAATCCACATGCATCTATTGTTATCTTTGCACTTACATCCTTCATTTCAACCTCTCCCATGCTCATGACCGCAGATTCATGATCTCCTATTTCTTTATTACACTGTTGGCTTTCTATGCTCTGCTCTGCTCTTTTGACAGATAAGTAAGTCTTAACTCCACCATCTATATTGAAGCACTCAAATCCATTAGCTTCTAATATTCTGCATGCTAAATATCCTCTTAAACCAACCTGACAAGTTACATATATCTTTTTATTTTTAGGAATTTCATTTATTCTCTTTCTTAGTTGGCCCAAAGGAATATTCACTGAATCCGTAATTTCCCCTGTAGCTAATTCTATCTCATCTCTTACATCTAAAATTACTGAAGCTCCTTTATCTATTTCATCTACTTCATTCCACTGAATAGTTTTAACTAATCCCGCCATAATATTTTCCGCATAATATCCCATCATATTAACTGGATCCTTTGCTGAATTATATGGTGGAGCATAACATGGCTCAACATCCTGAAGTTCATCAGCCTTTAATCCAGCCTTTATTGCTGTTGCAATAATATCTATTCTCTTTTCAACCCCATCTATTCCTACTCCTTGTGCTCCATAGATAGTTCCTGTTTTAGGATTAAATAGAAACTTATATGCAATTGGACTTGCATAAGGATAATAACCAGCATGAGAATTGGGATGAATATGAATTGCCTGATACTCTAACCCGAGCTTTTTCAAAGTCTTCTCGTTATTACCAGTTGTGGCAACGGTATAATCAAAAACTTTAGCTACAGATGAACCTAAAGTTCCTTTATACGCTGTTTTTCTTCCTGAAATATTATCTGCAACTATCCTTCCCTGTCTGTTTGCAGGCCATGCCAACGGAATCATGGTTTGCTGTTTATTGACAAAATCCTGAACTTCAGCAGCATCACCAAGGGCATATATACTTGGCTCTGAAGTTTTCATGAATTTATCAACAACAATAGCCCCTCTTTCGTTAAGCTTTAACCCTGCCTCTTTTGCTATTGCTGTCTCCGGTTTAACTCCTATTGATAAGATAATCATATCTGTAACTACTTCTCTGCCGCTACTTAAAATCACCTTATGCCCCTTATTTTCAAAAGCTGCTACACCATCATTTAAAATTAATTCAACCTTTTTTTCTATCAAATGATCATGTATAACACTAACCATTTCTTCATCTAATGGCGCCATCACCTGGCTGCTTGCTTCGACTAAAGTTACTTTTATCCCCCTTTTATGAAGATTTTCAGCCATTTCAAGACCAATAAAACCTCCACCTATTACAGTTGCATGCTTAATATCTTTAGTATCAACATAGCTTTTTATCTTATCTGTATCCGGTATATTTCTTAAGGTAAATAAATTTTCAGCATCCTCAATCCCTTTAATTGGTGGTTTTATTGGCTGTGCCCCTGGTGATAAAACTAAAACATCATAGTCTTCCTCATATATCTCTTCAGTTAAGTGGTTTTTAACTACAACTTTTTTATTATCCCTATCTATTTTTATTACTTCACTAAAATTTCTAATATCCATGTTAAATTTTTTAGACATCTGCTCTACAGTTTGAACCAGTAAGTTTTCTCTTTCCTTTATTACACCCCCAATATAATATGGAAGTCCACAGTTTGCAAAAGCGATATACTCTCCTTTTTCAAACATTACTATTTCAGCATTTTCATTTAGTCTTCTTAGTCTTGCTGCTGTAGATGCTCCCCCTGCAACACCTCCAACAATAATAACTTTTTTATTACCGATATCCATATCCCTTTCTCCTTTTCAATATATATTAATATAATAATTTCATCCTTTTATATAATTTTAACTTAACCTATTATTTTATTCTGTGATTTCATCACATATAATTATCATTTGTTCACTTTTTCTTTATAGCTAATAATCTTATACAAACTTCTTTTTAATATCTTCAAAATAAAATTAATATTTCAATCTATTCCATTGTAAATTTCTATTCATTAATACTATAATTTTAATAGGACATATATGAAGGAGGTATAAAGTATGAATGAGACATTAAAAACCCTTTACACAAGAAGAAGTATAAGGGAATTTACCAATAAACAAATTTCTGATGAGGATTTAGCTTTAATTCTACATGCTGCAGCTTATGCACCAAGCGGAAGAAATCAGCAAACATGGAACTTCACTGTCGTTCAAAATCCTAACCTATTAAAAGAACTTGCTGATGATATAAAATTAGAGCTAAATATGAAAAGAGATTTTCAATACAATTTTCATGGTGCTCCTACCTTAATAATAATTTCTTCTGACAGGAACAGTAAAACTGGGAATCTTGATTGTGCAGCTGCCCTAGAAAACATTCTTATAGCTGCAACCTCATTGAATATTGGCTCTTGTTGGATTAATCAACTAAATAACGTTTGTGATACTCCCAAAATAAGAACACTTTTAAATTCCTTTCAAATTCCTGAAGAACACATAGTATGGGGATGTGCAGCCCTTGGATATGGCACTAAGATCCCTAAAGCTCCACCCCGTAAAAAAGGCATAATTAAAATAATAAAATAAAAAAAAAACAAATCACATGGCAATTAAAGCTCACATGTGATTTGTTTTCATTATTAATACTATTTTATCTTACCCCAAAATCCTTCAATCTTTTCTATATCATTGGTTTTTCTTTTTATTGGAAGAGAATTAAATACTACTTCCTTATATCTTCTTTTAACTCCATCACTTACTCTTGGGTCTAAAATTGCTACAATACCTTTATCATCCTGCTTTCTAATAAGCCTTCCTACTCCCTGTCTAAGTTTGACTATCATTAAAGGAACACTTACTTCCATGAGGAAATCCTCACAATTATTTCTCTTATACTCTATTATAGGATCAGGTACTGGAAATGGAAGCTTGAAAATTATAACATTTGATAAGGCCTTCCCTGGTACATCAATCCCTTCCCAAAAGGTTCCCGTTGCTAAAAGAATAGATTTTTCATTTTCTTTAAACTGATGTAATAATTCATCTTGTGATGAAGATGCTCTTTGCCTTAAAAGTACATAGCCTAAGTTACGCTCTTTAAGAATTTCGTAAACAGACTTCAAATCACTTTTAGCAGTAAATAATATTAATGCTCTTCCTTCAGTAATTTTAATAAGCTTCTCAATTTCATCGGCTCCAGCTTTTATAAACAATTCACGTTCTTTAACTGGATGAGGCATATTTTCAGCATAATATATCATTGCATTTTTATTATATGGAAAGGGCGATTCCTTTGGTGATGATAAAAAACCATCCTTTACCGGGAATCCAGTGCTCCGTATAAAATACTCATAAATCTCTTCTTCACTTCCTTCATGTTTATCTGCAATAGTTGCGGAAGTTAGAATTGTTGTTTTCAGTTTATCGAAATATAAAGACTTAATTTCACTATCCATATTTTTAGGACATGCAAATATTCTAATATGCCTCTCCTTCTCTAACCAGAATAAATAATTGCTCTTAGGAGTATTCATTTCTTTAAGAAACACCTTTAAATTATCTATTTCATCCATGATATCATCTGGTATAAAGTTATCTCCATTTCCTTTCAATCTATTATATATATACTTTACAACCCCTTCAGCCTTTCCTATTGGTCCTCTGATATCATAAAGATTCACAAAGAATTTTTCCATATCCTCTGTATTGTCACTCTTCTGAAGCTGATAATCGATTTGGATATTTAGTTCCTTAAATACTTGATTTAAAAGCCCCATTAACTCTTTAATTTTTTCATAAATATGCTCTCTTAAGGAAGGTTCCTTTATACCATTTTTAGCTTCCATCACAATACTTCGTATACTTTCTTTAGTAAAGCTTTCAATAAGTGAAGTTCTAACCTTTTCTTCTAAATTATGAGCCTCATCAATAACAATCAGATCAGCTTCTGGATTTAATAATCCTCTTTGTCCTCTTCTAAGCTTTTGAAGATGTACTGTTAATAAGTCCTGATTGCATAGTATTACCCCCTCTGTAGTAAGCATATCCTTCCTCAGCTCCATAAATCTACAGCTTTTAAAATGCTTACACCTATTATGATCAGTCATTTCAACATTAACACTGCTCCATAACTCTTCACTTATATCCATTGAAATATATCTTCTATCAACTTTCCCACCATAAATATATCTATATAGCGTTTCAGCGTCTTCATCTAACCCCTTTTGAACTTTAGGTTTTAAAACTTCATCTGCTCTCCTTTTACAAGCAAAATGTGTCATTCCTTTTGCCAAAACTACTTCAGGTCTGTAGTTTATATAGGATGAAACCCTTTTTATATCTTCTATCAACTGTTCTTGTAATGCTATAGTTGATGTAGCGATAATAACAGGTTTATGAAAAATCTTATTATAATATAATAAGGGAACTATATATGCATAGGATTTTCCAATACCAACACCTGCTTCAATAACTGTATGTTGCCTCTCTGATATTGCATTGCAAATATCTAAGGCCATATCCTCCTGCCCTTCTCGCTGTTCAAACCCAAGCCTTGGAAGCTTCTCCATAAAAAACTTCCATACCAAAGCTTCAACTTCTTGTTCTTTTGTCAACTCTTTAGGTTTTATACTTTTATTTTCATTAGTAAACCAAAACATCGTTTCTCCTTATTTATAAATTTATATACTCATATTACTCTTTATATTTTAACATGCTTCATTATAGACGTAATTCCATCTAAAAATCTAGTTACATAATTTACATCATCACTTTCATGGAGTGAAGTTTTAGTCCTTTGAACCATCCCAACATTATCCGATATAATATTGTCTACACCCATTTTAATAGCATTTTCAGCCTTCTTTTTATCATTTATGGTCCATACATGAACTTCCTTATCGAGAGCATGCATAGTATAAATAAGTTCTTCTTTTGCCATTTCATATCCAACTGAAATAAAATCTACATTCATTTTAGAGAAATCACCAATGCCAAAAGTTACAATTAGCCCAACATCTATAAGTGGATTAATTTCCTTTACAGTTTGTAAACTCTCATAGCTTTGTGATGAAATTATAACTCGATCCTCAAGCTCATACTCTGTTATCATATTAGCTACCAGTTCAGCTAATTTATCATTTTTTTTCCTCGGCTTTAACTCTATATTTAGTTTAACATTGTTCATTGATAATTGAAGCACCGCCTCCAAGGTTGGAATAGTTTCCCCCTTATACTTATCACTAAACTTTGAACCTATATCAATTTGCTGTACCTGCTCAAGGGTAAGCTTTTTAATAGATTTGCTAGAGCCAGTAAATCGCCTTAATGTATTATCATGAAATAACACAACTTCATCATCTAGTGTTGTCATTACATCTACCTCAACATAATCAGAACCTTCAATAATTGCTTCTACAACAGCTGAAATACTATTTTCAGGTGCCTTTAATGAGCTCCCCCTATGTGCTGTAATTTGAACCTCTTTATCCACAACCTTATTAAAAACAATAGATAACCCTCTACTGCCTGTAATAAATACAAACACTACTAAGATTAATACCATACACCTTTCCCTATTTTTCTTTACTAAACTAAAAGATTTCTTTCCTTCAATGTAATCTTGTGCAGTAAATACACGTTCCTTTACATGATAAAATTTATATTTATAATACACTTCCACTATAAATGAAAAAAATATTGGCAATGATATAATTGAAATAATAACATATCCAATAAAAAATATAATTAAACTTGAATTACTAATAATCTCTTGAATCATTAAGCTTCCTTCAGATAATGCTATAAAAAATAAACCAGTTCCAACGCAGCCTCCTAATAAAAATATCCTTAATCCATAATTCACAATTACCCAACAAATAATATAAATAAAAAATTTAATATTATTCCTCTTATATAATGCATAACTATGCTTAAATGCTACTTTTACGGAAACATCTTCTATAACTAATGATGGTATCACTAATATCCATCTTACAAGAATTATAACAAAAAGTATAACTCCTATTACTAACATAAACTGCCATCCTGAATGTTTCGAAAGCTGATATTTCACATAGTCTGGAATAGATAAACTCTTTATTAGTGCGTTATACAATCCAACACCTGCAAGGGGACCTATTATTGTAGAAATCACAATAATTCCAACTGAGTATAAACTGGGAAGCTTCTTAAATAGTCTTATTGAACTTATTAAACCTTCAATTATGCTTGCTCTTTTTTTATCGTGTGACCTTTTGGATATATACGTAAGCACACTAATTTCTATAAATACTGCTATAAAAGCAATACTCATCATTATTGCCATATATAGTGCTCCTTGATAACTCAAACCAAACTTTATAATTTGTTTATTAGTTATATTGTCTACTCCAATTTCACTTAAAAATCTATTTAAAATATAATAATTAATTGGTACAAAAATAAACCAAATAACTAGTTTATATAGCATTTCAAAAATCAAAGATGTTTTTATATTAAATAGAAAATTATCAACAGTTTTTTTTGCCATGTTTCCTTCACAATTATTCATACACCACACCCCATAATATCAAGCTAAAAGACACAATGGAATTTATCTATTTCTTTTCCCATTGTTCTAAGATATAACTATATCCCTCTTCTATTAGTTTATTCTTTGGTATGAATTTTAATGATGCTGAATTTATACAATATCTAAGACCACCATGACTTTCAGGACCATCACAAAACACATGTCCTAAATGAGCATCGCCTATATTACTTCTAACTTCTGTTCTAACCATTCCATAACTTTTATCAACTTTTTCCCTTATTAAGCTTCTATCTATTGGCTTTGTAAAAGCTGGCCATCCACATCCTGAATTAAATTTATCCTTTGAAGAAAATAGTGGCTCACCAGTGGTTATATCAACATAAATACCTTCTTCAAAATGTTCATCATACTCATTTGTATAAGGTCTTTCTGTACCATTTTCTTGAGTAACTCTATACTGCTCCTCTGTAAGAATTTCCTTTAGCTCTTCCTTTGACTTCTTTTCATATTTATGTTTCATCTTTAATCCTCCTATTTTTAATATTCTATAACCATCAAATATGGATGTTTTTCACAATAAAATTTATATTATCTATATAATTATTACCTCTTATTTTACTTTAATATATACCTTTTATACCTTTTGTTCAAATTAATTAACAACCACTTAATAAAATCACTAAAAAAGAACCACACATCCACCGTAATCCTCACGACTAATGTATGATTCTTTAAATTTCTATTTATTTATTTCTCTTTCAAGCATTTCTAAAAGTTCATCAAACCTATCAATTGTATCCTCAAGTGGCTTTGGAGTAGTCATATCTACACCTGCAGCTTTAAGAATCTCAATTGGATAATCACTACATCCTGCCTTTAAGAAGCCCTTGTATTTTTCTACTGCTTCCTCACCACCAGTTAAAATTTTGTTATAGAAAGAGTTTGCTGCTGCAAATCCAGTTACATATTGATAAACATAGAAATCTCTATAGAAGTGTGGAATTCTTGCCCACTCAATATCAATTTCACTATCTACAACCATTGCCTTTCCAAAATATTTTACATTTAACTCATGATAGATAGAATTTAAATCATCACTTGACAGAGCTTCTCCAGCTTCCATCTTTTCATGAACAATTAACTCAAACTCTGCAAACATAGTTTGTCTGAAGACTGTAGTCCTGATTCCTTCTAATTGTTGATTTATTAAATATAATCTCTTTAATTTTTCATCTTCATTTTTTATTAAGTAATCCATTAGAAGACACTCATTAGTGGTTGAAGCAACCTCAGCACAGAATAAAACATAATCTGCATAGGTATAGGATTGATTTTTTCTTGAATAATATGAATGAATGCTATGACCCATCTCATGAATCAAAGTAGATACATCCCCAACCTGATTATTATAATTTAATAGGATATAAGGCATTGAAGTATAGCTTCCACTTGAGTATGCTCCACCTCTCTTACCTTTATTAGGATAAACATCTATCCAACCATCTTTAACCCCTTCAGAGAATATACTAATATACTCTTCCCCCATAGGTTTTAATGCCGCCTCGCAAAGCTTAACTCCTTCTTCAAATTGAATATTAAACTTAGGAGTATCAATAATTGGCACATATAAATCATACATATGTATTTCATTTACTCCAAGAAGTTTTTTCTTTAAATCAACATATTTATGAAGTGAACCAATTCTATTATTTATAGTATTTACTACATTCTTATACACTTCAACTGGAATCTTATTTGGCTTTAAAGATGCTTCTAAACAAGATTCATATTTTCTTATCTTAGATTCAAATATGTTATTTTTTACTGATGCAGTGTAAGATGTTGAAATTGTATTTTCAAATTTTTTATAGGTTCCAAATAAGGCTTTAAAAGCCTCTTTCCTCACTCTTCTATCTTTACTTGTAATAAATGTACTATAGTTTGAATCAGTTAATTCAACCTCTACACCATCTTCATTTTTAATTTTAGGGAAGGTCATATCTGCATTAGTAAACATTGTGTATATGTTACTTGGAGCACTTAAACAATCACTAACCTGAGCTAAAATATTTTCTTCAGCTTCACTTAAAACATGAGGTTTACTTTCAAATATATTTTTTATATATTTTTCATAGTGCTTTAAACCTTCTGTTAAGTTAATCGATTCTTGTACTTCCGATTCTTCTAAGGATAAAAGCTCTGGTAAAAAGAAGGATGAAGTCCCACTAAACTCAGCTCCAAAAGTAGCTATTTTATCCATCATAACTTGATATTTTGAATTTGACTTATCTTCATCACTCTTTAAATGAGCATATACCATTAAATTCTCATATAACCCAAGAAGCTCTTCATAAGTTACAAGATAATTTAAAAGCTCACTTCCAATGTGCAATTTCCCTTTAAACTTAAGCAGTCCAGAAACATGTTCCTTAATTGCTTTAAAATCTTCTTCCCAGATTTCATCTGATGAATACATCTTATCAACTTTCCACTTATACTTTTCATCAATCTCATCACGAGTTTTAATTTTATCCATCATAACATACCTCCATTTTTAAATGTAAAATTTAGAATACTAACTAAAATTACTTTGGAATTTCTTTCTTATACACACTAAACTCTTTGCCAAACTTCCCACTACTCCACTTTACCTATTTAATTTTTTCTTTAGCTTTACTGCTAATTCGAGGTTTCTTTCTACACTTAACATTTTGAATTACGGTCTCTCTGACTCTAGCTTTTATATATACATTTCTTGCCATATCATCAAAGTCAAAATTACAACTATTCATAAGTGCTACAAAGGTAACTTTTTTCTTGCTTTTCTTCAATCTATTCACTGCTTTTTCGATTTTTTCGTTTATAACTTGAAGCTGCTTTTGAAATTCTATCTCTTTAAGAATGTAAGTCCTTAATTCTGGATACTTATATACTGTAATATTAGTAACCTCTGCTTCCTTAGCTACATTAGCAAACACAAGACGCTTATCACTATTTATTATCTCCTGGATTGCAGAATCTATTGATTTTTTGTACTTATCTACTACACTATCTTCTTCATAACAGCCATTTCCATCATAATAAAAACCTTCAACTTTAGTTATATAGTTTTCCATATCAAGTCCCTCATTACTGTATTAGTTGATTTTCTTTGGTTTAAAACTTATTACTCCCTAACCTTATAATTTTAAGCAAAAAGTTTCCCACTGAATTTTCTAATTTTTGATTTAGTAACATTATACCATATTGAAAAAATTCTTTAAATATATCTCATTCCTATTATATATAAAATAAAAATAACACAATAAAACAGTACCAACGCTTACATATTGGCACTGTTTTATTGTGTTATTAATTTTGCTTAAAATGTTGTAACAAAAGTATCTTACCTATGTTATAATTTTAACACTCTTTCAAAGGTATGTAAATAGTTTTTTTGAAAAATATAAATATTATTTCTATTGATTTGTTTATTTTACTTGCTTTGTGATAAAAAAATATAATTTTCTCTAAATGTCTTAGTATTCTTTTGTGTTTTTTTTAACTACACTCGCAAAAAAATTATAGATAAAGTACTTTATCTATAATTTAAGTTCCTTCTCCATTATTAACTTAAAATGTAGAACTACCTATCTTTTTTTAACTCTCAACCTTATGCTTTTTAATTTTTAAGTCATTTATATATGCTGTTACTACAGAAGCAAACAATATGAAAATCCCTAAAAATAGCATCCACCTATTATCATTTACAGGACATACCCCTGGTGGCAATGCTGACTTAACTTTATATATTTTATAGTAACCAAGGCCTCCAGTAAGTATTCCCATATAAAATAACCAGTTAGATATTTTGTTCCAATTAATTTTATTCATTGACTAACTCCTCAATCATGGTATTTAAAGTATCAGCATCAATTTTACCAACCTTATCTTCTCTTATATATCCATCTTTATCAATAAAAATAGTCCTTGGGATCCCTGAAACTCTATACCCATTTGCTACCTCTTGATCAATGTCTAGAAGCAGGTTTATTTTATAATTATTATTCTTCATATATTCAATGGCTTTTTCCTTTGTTTCGCTTCTTCCATCAGTCATATTTATCATCAGAATCTTCACTTGCTCTTCACTGAAGTTTTCTGAAGCCTTTTGGAAATAAGGCATTTCATCTTTACAATATCCACACCAGGTAGCCCAAAAGTTCAGCACAACAGGTGTACCTTCAAAATCAGACAGCTTAACTTCATTCATATCCTCATCATACACTGTAAAATCTGGAGCCTTATTCTTCTGCTTTTCACTTGAACTGCCTTCATCATTATTTGGTACTGCACTATTGCCCGAGCCATTAATTTGATCCTTGTATTCCTCTGTTAACCCATTATAAGCTGCATATACCAAGCCTAAAAATACTGCAAAACCAGCTATGCCTAAAATTAATTTTTTATTTTTCATAACTCCTCCTATGAACTTAATATTGATAAAATTCTATTTAAATATCCCGTCATCATTGCTATACCAATAGCAATAAGAATTATTCCAGAAATAAAATTAATTATTTTATAATTTTTCTTTATAAAATTCATTGTTTCCTTCAGTTGTCCTATAAGAACTGCTGAAATTATAAATGGAATACCAAGCCCTATACTATACACAAGTAACATAGATGCTCCCTTAATTATATTTTGACTATTTGCTGCAATCATTAAGGCTGAGCCAAGAAATGTACCTACACACGGAGTCCATCCTACTGCAAATACCATACCAAACACTATAGCAGATAAAAACTTAATGGGATTTACTTCTATGTCCATTTTATAAGATCTTTCTAAAAACCCTATTTTGAATAGACCTATATAATTTAGTCCAAATATAACAATTATTACTCCTCCAATTATATTGAGAACATTATAATACTCTTTGATAAAGTTCCCTAAAGTTCCTGCCACAGTTCCTAAGAGTGTGAATACAATTGTAAAACCTATAACAAAGCCTATAGAATTCTTCAAAGTACTTCCTCTATTTTCTCCGTCAGCATAATCTCCACCTGCAAAATAAGAAATATATATTGGTAGCATTGGAAGAATACAAGGTGATATAAAGGTGATAATACCTTCTAAAAACAATAAAATGTATTCCATATAAACCTCCTGTAGTTTATTTGTAAAATTTATTAACTAAAATTTATTATTATAAAATTTATAGCTTTAATATAACAATAAGAATACCACTTTTCAATAAATAACTTTTTAGTAACCTGTTAACATTTTAAGTACAAAAACATAAACAAATTCTTACTTGAACAATATCTATGCATAAATAATACACTAATAATAAATGCTTATTGGAGAAATATTATGTTAAAAGAATATACCTGTTCTGTTAATCTTTTTCCTGCCATGGTTAATACTAAAAAAGGTACTCTATATGGTTACATTAACTCAACAGGAAATTTTATTATTAAACCCCAATATACTAGTGCCATGGACTTCACTAAAAGTGGGACTGCTATCGTAAGCATGGATGACCTATGGGGACTTATAGATTCATCTGGCAACTATGTTGTTAAACCAATATATAATTACATTAATAACTTTGAAGATGAAGTTGCTGTATTTACACAAAATGGGACTACTGGAATAATGGATGAGCACGGTGTCATTATTCCAACTAACAACTATAGCTTTATTAATAATTTTAGTGAAGGTCTTGCTGTAGTTTCAATAAACAAAGATAATGAAACTCCCCTTTATGGATATATTGATAAAAGTGGAAAAGAGGTTATTCCTATATCCTTTAGCCAAGCTTTCTCCTTCAATAATGGTTATGCATTAGTTAAAACACCCACTGGCACCTATGAAATTATAGATAAAAAAGGAATTGTAAAAACCATGTTCCCATATAAATCTATGGGGAATTTCAATGACAATTATCTTACCTTTTCAGAAACTGAAAATGATTTAATAGGCTATGTTGATCTTGATGGCCACGTTATAGTCCCTCCTAAATACACCACGGCATCTCCCGTTGTTGATGATTATATAATCGCTAGTATATCCCCTAATTATCTAGGTAAATATGGTGCAGTAACTGTGACTAACCTGCCTATATATCCATATACTTATAACGACATCCAATATTTAAGTGATGGACACTTTGCACTTGGTATCCCTAGAAGTGAAAACAGCTTATTTATGAATAACCTGTATGCCTTAGGAAATAAAAAAGGCATTATCTTAACTAACTTTGTATTTAAAAACATTAGTAAATATAATAATTCCATAGCTTCTGCTTCAGACTTAAAATACACATTTTTCATTGATTTAAGAGGTATAAGGATTAAATACCTCCCTATCGTAGAGGGTACAGGTACCCTTTCAATAAAATGTGGTATAGTTTATGCTGACACCGATTATTGGCCAATGTATTTGAAAACGAATGGTGATATTATCTATGAACCTAACCAGATTATCCCACTAGATGATCTATATTCTGTTTTAATAGTAAAATATAAACCTAACGTAAATTACTTAATTTACTATCCTCAAATACAAGGGGTTACCCCTCTTAATATTGCAATACAAATAAATGCAAAATTAAGAGAGTTATCAGACTTAGAAAAAATTAATGAATCAACAGTTTTAGATTATGATAAGTATGGAAATTTTAGTATACTTTTCTTTGAAAAACACTTATTCATTCCAGAAATAAACATTTATAACTATCCTTTTGGCGCCGCCCATGGAATGACAACACGAAAAACTCCTAATATAAACTTAAAAACTGGTGAATTCTATACTCTAAGTGACTTATTCAAGGATGGTATTTACTGGACAAAATATATTAACGATATCATTTCAAATATGATTAAAACTGACCCTCAATATGAGTATGTTTATCCTGATGGCTTTAAAGGAATTGAAGAAAATCAAACCTTCTATGTAGATAAAGATAATCTATTTATCTACTTTACACCTTACGATATTGCTCCTTATGCTTCTGGCTTTGTAACCTTTAAAATACCCTTTATCGAAATTGACAGTTTAATTAATAAACAAGGCTCTTTCTACCAATCTTTCAACTAATATTTTCTAACACAAAACTCCTTAGGCTTTTTCCTAAGGAGTTTCTTAATTAAATTATTATTTACTTTTAAATGCAAGCTGTTCAGCCTCTGCTTTCGGTAATGGTTTAGAATAAAGATATCCCTGTATAAAGTCTATCCCCATACCTTCTAATATTATTAACTCATCATATTTCTCTACCCCTTCGGCCACCACCTTTAATCCTAAAGAATGGGTAGCTTCAGTGATTAATCCAATTAACTTTATATATTCAAATCCATTGCTCATATTACTTATAAAACTTTTATCAATCTTAACATGGGATAGTGGTAGCTTTACTAAATAACTTAAAGATGAGTATCCTGTTCCAAAGTCATCTAAGGCAACCTTCATTCCCAAATTCTTCAAAGCATTTATTTTATAAATATTTTCATCCAAATTTTCAAGTAAAACTGTTTCAGTTATCTCAACACCTATAGTTTCTGGATCAACTCCAACCTCATCAATAATATTTTTAACCTTATCAACAAAGTCACTTTCCATTATTTGGAGGGCAGATACATTTATAGAAACTATAATCTTTTCCATACGGTTCTCATTTATCTTTTTTGCAAATTTAAAAGATTCAACCATTATATATTCTTCAATTACATCTATAATATTTAATCTTTCGATAGTTCTAATTACATCAATTACAGGCATATGCTTGTACTTATCATTATTCCACCTAAAAAGAGCTTCAAATCCTAACAAAACATTATCTCCACTTATTTTATCTTTTCCATACTGTGGCTTAAAATAAACCTTTACTTCCTCATTATTTATACTTTCCCTTAGTGCAGTTTCAATTTCTTGATTAAATTTTCTTTCTGCCTCCAATTCTTCAGTATACATTATATATTGATTTTTACCTTGCTCCTTCGCCTTATATAACGCTAAGAACCCTTTTGTTAAAATTTTTTCAATATCTTGGTTTCTAGTACAACTTCTAACAACTCCTATGCTGGCAGAAACAAGATTTATTTTATCTTCATAAACAAACTCTACATTAGCAGCTTTTAAGACCTCACTTATCTTTCTCATCAGATTCTCTTCTGATAGAACTCCTTCAAAAATAATTACAAACTCATCCCCACCTGTTCTTGCAACAAATGCGTCTCCACAAGCCACTTTAATTCTTTGAGATATTTTTACTAATGCCTCATCTCCGTACCAATGTCCTAAGCTGTCATTTAATCTCTTAAAATTATCAAGATCAACTAGTAAAATAGTTAAGCACTTTTCACTATCCTTATCTCCATTATTAATATGTTCATACAGACTTCTTCTATTATCTAATCCAGTTAGCTGATCAGTATATGCAAGTCTTTCAATCTTTTCTTGATATTGCATTAGCTTAGTTACATCTCTTATTAACACAACAATTCCTATAACTCTTTGAAAATTATCAATTATTGGTTCCTTATGTACTTCCATAATTCTATACTTATCTTTAATTTTAACTTTTCTTTCAAAAATCTTACCACATTTGCCTTCAATTACTTCATTATCTTCTTCCTTAAATAAATCATAACATTCTTTACTTAAGACTTCACGTCCATCATTTCCTATTATGTCTTGCTTTTTTATATCATAATATTCTAGAAACTGTTTATTTAAATTGACAATTTTACCATTTATATCCTTAACACACACTCCAAATGGTATATTTTCAATAATAATATCTAGTTCAGCTTCCATATGCTTTACTTCTGTAATATCTGATGCAATACCTATTGTTCCACTTACGCGTCCATTTTCATCTATAACTGGAGATTTATAAATACACAATTGTGTTTTACCATCTGTATCTGGAACAGCAATCTCTGAAATTAACTGCTTACCAATTTCCATAACCTTAACATCTTCATCTCTATGTTTATTATTTAATTTACTCCCCCATACAAATGCATCTGTTTGGCCTTCAATGACTTCTGCACTTTTTCCACATATTTTCTCAAACTTTTTATTCACATGAATATATCTGCTTTCTTCATCTTTTATCCATGTCATATAAGGTATATTGTTCATTAAAGCTTTAAGCTGCATAGCTTTTAACTTACATTCATTTTTCATAGAAATATACTGGCTTAGAATCTTGACTCTTACATAAATCTCTTCGATGGTGTAAGGCTGAAAAATAACCTCCTTAACACCTAATTCTGTTAATTTATTAAATTCATCAACATTAGATAATTTTAAGACTCCTATAACTTCATATGTTCCTAAACTATTTTTGCTCTTAATAAAATTAATCCTCTCTCTTTGCAAATCAAAAGAGCCCTCATCCATAATTATTATATCAGGGTTAATATCATTAACTGTCAATGCCAATAAACTATTTACAGTAATAATATGGGCTTTTTCTTTATTTTCTTTAAAGATTTCTATTAAGTTTTTTTCTATTATTGAATCACTGCTTAATACTAAAACCGTTAAGTAATTTATTCCCAAATAAAATCCCCCCAATTTAACATGCATTTTTAGTATACCTAATTTGACAAGTTTTTCATAGCTTTTTTCATAATATGGTAATAAATTTTCTAATTTCATCATTATTAACAGAAAATATAAAATAACACGTCAAAATTTGTATTAATCTTAACGTGTTAAATATTTATTTATATTTTATTTCTCAGTATTTCTATTTCTCTTTTTTGAGCCTCTATAGTTTCTTTATAATCCAGTTCCTTTGCAGTCCATTCCTTCCCCAAATTATTAATTAAGGATGCCATTTCATCTGCACTTCCAACTAACCTATTAAATAGCATTAAATTAGATTTTAATATTTCAGGTATCTCGTGATGGGAATATCTTAAACTGTGGTCTATTTCTCCATAGCCTTCTTCAAATATTGTTCTTACCTGTATTTCAGCAATAACACGTTCATTTGTTGGATAAAACTCTACTAAGTAATGTACTGACCTGTATCCTGATACCCTCTCCTGAACCTCAATATTTAATTCATGAAATGCCTCAGTATTATCACCATCTCTAACATTTGCAGTAATTTCAATAACATTCCAAGTGTTTGTTATAAATTCATGAATATCACGCCATTGATCTTTAAATATATGAAGAACCCTTATTCCAATCAAGTCATTAATTTCATCTTTATAATTATTTACTGTAAAATTAAAATCACTGCCATATTTCTGTCTTCTATCCTTTGTTTTTCTAATGACCTTTTCAATAAGTCTATCAGGTTCTTTAAGCCTAGATTTAACTGAATGTACATTTTCACTGGATCGTAATATATTAGCAATAAAATTTGCTTGATTTTCATATGAAGTTACACAAGAAATATAATCTTCATATATTTCCTTAAGATTTTCCTGGGTAATATTACTTTCCTCAATAATTTCCTTCGTAAATGGATATTTAAGTAGAAATTCTTTCATATCAAAATGCTTTTTCATTGGTGTCCATCCTTCCACTGTTACATATCATTTTTATATTATCTACAAGTGAGCCTATAACCCTTTGATTTAGTCGCCCTATATTTACCACTTCAAAATAAAGTTATAAAAACTTTTTCTAATTTATTATATATTATTTCAAGAAATTTTCATAATAATGAAAGAAATTATTATATCTTCAACTGCTTTCTTTCATTAAAAAAGCTTTTATAGGATAAATACGTAGCCATCATTGTTGCTACAGATGAAGCAGATAAAATCATAAATGTAACCATTATCTGAAATTTTATTGCAATAAGTGGTGATGTGCCTGCCAATATAAGTCCCGTCATCATTCCTGGAAGAGATACTATTCCTAATGTTTTTGCTGAATCAATCGTTGGAATTATAGCAAGCTTTATACTTTCTCTTAATATATCCTTTGAAGCCTCTTTAGTGTCAGCTCCTAAAGATAATTTAACCTCAACTTCTACCCTTCTATTTTTGAAGGCATTATTTAGATTTCTATAACTTAGTCCTATAGCAACCATGGAGTTGCTTACTACCATTCCAGCAACTGGTATAACCTCATTAGGAGTAAATTCTATAGCTCCTGATATAACTAATACAGTCATGGTTACCACTGTACCAACTACTATGGAAATAAAGGATATGAAAACTACATTTTCGATTCCTGCTCCCCTTTTCTTCGTATTTGCAGCTGCATTAATAACCATAATTAATACAAGAACTATAATATATATTGGTTTTTGAAGGCCAAATATTACATCCAGAACATATCCAACAATTATAAGCTGAATTATAGCCCTCACAATACTAATAATAATTTCCTTCTCTAACCCCAAATGTTCCTTATAAGAAATAAATATAGGAATTAAAATTAAAACTGATGCTATAACTAAAGATATTGTATCCATTATTTTATCACCTCAACACTTCCAATCTTTCCTTCATCTATTGTTATTCTCTTATTAAATATTCCTTCACTCTGTTCTTTGCTATGGGTTATCCATAAAACCGTTACCCCTTTATGATTAAGTTCTTTTACATATTCCTCAATCACCTTAGCATTTTCCTTATCAAGAGCCGCTGTAGCTTCATCTAATAATATAATGTCTGGTTCAAAAATGAAATTTCTAATAAGAGCAATTCTCTGCTTTTCTCCTCCAGATAGAGACTTAACCTGCTTATCTAGAAAGCTTTCATCTAAATTAAATCTTTTTAAAAGTGCTATAACCCTAGCCTTGTCCATTTGTTTTTTTCTAATTTTAAATGGAAACTCTAAATTCTCGCACACCTTATCTCCAAATAAATGTGGAAGCTGGACACAGTAACTTATCTTTCTTCTTAACTCTAAAGGATTATACTCTTTATAGTTTTTTCCATCATAATACAACTCCCCAGATGTTATAGAAATTAAATCAGAGCATATCTTTAAAAACGTACTCTTTCCACTACCCGATTGTCCAACTATTGAAATACAATCACCTTTTTCAATATCTAGGGTTATACCATTTAAAATTTGAGTATTATCCGCTTCATAAGTTAAATTTTTTATACTTAATATAGCCATATTTTCCCTCCATTAGCTTGTTCTCCAGTATCAATCTAAAGATATAATATCATAGCTCCTTGTTATTTAACACCTTGAAGCTATTATTAACCTTTTACAAGATGACTATAAAAAAATTAAGCTGTTAAGAATCAGTTCTTAACAGCTTAATTATCTAATTTAAATATTTAACTATTTTATTATAGCAGCTCTCATTTTGTCAGTTGCATCTTGTAAGTCCTTCTGCCATTGTTCAACAGTCTTATCTCCACTCATTATAGAGTCGATAGTTCCACACCAAACTGCTTTGTAATCTAAGCCTTCAACAGCTTCAGTTCCTACAAAGCTTCCCATTACTGGAAGAGCTCCATTATCATATACTTGTAATAATTCAACTTGAAGTGGCTCTAAGTGGTTTTTAGCTATTTCAATTGCTCCAACTACTGGTACAGCAGCTTTTGCTTTTTCAGCAATTATTTCAACTGCTTCATCACTGTACATATATGCCATGAATTTCTTAGCTAAATCAGCATTTTTTGCATCAGCTGGAATATACATTTGCTCAAAGAAGTTGTAAGAGTATGAATCTCCACCCTTTTCAAATGCTGGGTAAGCCATGAAGCCCCATTCAAATCCGTCTGCTCTTGGAGCATCCTTCATTTCGTCTGGAAGCCAGTTTCCGTTAGGTACAAATAAAGCTTTGTTGTCTAAGATTAATTGTTGGTTTTTAGTAAAGCTTTGGCCATTTGCATTAGATACTACTGATGGCTCTATATAATCTTTTAATTTACCAATTGTTTTTAAAACTTTAGTTCCAACTTCGCCAGTCCAGAAGCCTTCGCCGTAGTTGTTAAATTCATTGTAAGCATCAATTCCGCCTGCTGCAGCTATCATAGCTGGGAATACAGCATCAAAGTATCCAGCAACTGGATAAGAGAATAAGTATATTCCATCAGCTTTAGCCTTATCGCCTAAAGCAAAGAACTCATCCCAAGTTGTTGGAAGCTCATAACCTTTTTCTTCAAATAATCCTTTATTATAGAATAAACCTGTTGGACTATAGAATAAAGGTGCTAAATAAGTCTTACCATCTCCATATGGAGCAGTAGCTGTTGTGTCTAAGAATCCTGGAAGAATCTTATCTTCAACTGTTACATCTTCTCCTGGAACAGTCATTTTTAATACATCAGAAAGATCAGTTAAAGCTTTTTCTTTAATAAATGTTTCAGTTAAAGCTTCTGGTCTTGATGTTGCTAAGTATATTAAGTCTGGTACATTACCAGCTTGGATTTGAGGTCTTATTACTTCTTCAATATTAGATTCAGCAGTAACCTCAACTTTAACTCCTTCATTAGCAGCTTCAAATTTTTCTATTAATGGTGCCCAGAATTCGTCACCATATCCTCCCTTAAGAGCTGCAATTTTTAACACTTGTTCTTCAGCTGCAGGCTTGTCCCCACCTGTAGTATCACTTCCTGCTGAGTCATCCCCTGATTTACTAGAACATCCTACAAAAGTTGTAGCTGTTATAGCCATGGCTAATAGCAATGATAATTTTTTAAATTTCATAGTTATTTCCTCCTTAACCCTTATGCCTTAATTTTATTGAAAATTCTAAAGCTTTGCAATAAGCTTATTGTTTTTTTTGTTATATATCTTGCTGGATTAACAATTTAGCTATAAAGTTTTTAATAAATAAAAAATTGTAGAATCATAAATAAATATCTAAGTACTTCAATAACTTTTCTACTATAATAAAAATTTATTTTAGATTTCTAAAAAAACTCTTATAAAAATACCTGTACATATTTATTATTTTAAAGCTTTCTACTTTTATTATATTTCTTAGATACTACTTACAATTCTACACTTTTATATCTACATTTCTTCTTCTATACTAATTTCAATGCCTTTTCAACAATATTGGAAATCTCCTGTGCTTTTTCCTCTGTATCCATTTCAGCAAATACTCTTAGCACTGGTTCTGTTCCTGAGAACCTTATAATTACCCAGCCACCATTTTTAAAATATACTTTATATCCATCAAGATATGAAACTTTTTCTATTTCATATGGAAAATCAATAGTTTCTTTATCAACCATAATAGCTTTCAGAAGAGCTTCTTTACGCTTTTGTGTTACTGAATAATCATTTTCTGTCATATATAAACGTCCATACTCATTACAAATATCCTCATAGATTTCAGACAAAGATTTACCTGTTACTGCAATCATCTCTGTTAAAAGTGATGCTGCATAAACTCCATCTTTTCCTTGAATATGCCCCTTCACGGTGAGACCTCCTGAAGATTCTCCCCCTATGATTGCATCTGTCTCTATCATTTTAGATGAAATATGCTTAAACCCAACTGGAACCTCATAGCATTCTTCTCCAAAACTGGTTGCAACTCTATCTAAAAGATGTGTTGTTGCAATGTTTCTTACCACAGGTCCGTGCCAGCCTTTATATTTGACTAAATAGTAGTATAAAAGAACTAATATGTCATTCGGATGGAGAAATCTTCCATTATTATCTATAACTCCAAGTCTATCCGCATCACCATCAGTTGCTATTCCCATATCATAGTGTCCGTCTATCACATAATTCTGAAGTGCTCTTAAGTTTGCTGCATTTGGAGTAGGAAGTTTACCACCAAATAGAGTATCATGTCTTTCATTTATAACATCTAGCTCGCATCTTGCTGTCATTAATATTGTTCTAAGGGAAGTCTGACTAACTCCATACATTGGGTCTAGAGCAATTTTAAGTCCTGCCTCTCTAATCTTCTCAACATCCACCTGTGATAAAATTTCATCTATATATTCATTAAATGGATTATGAATTTCAACCAATTGCTTTTCAACAGCTTCCTCAAAATCTATTGATTTTAATGCTTCATCCTCTAAAGCTCCAATATACTTTTCAACATCTTTTGTAGTAACTTCATCTGCATCTCTTCCACCCTTTATAAATAGTTTAACACCATTATAAAGTGCTGGGTTATGGCTGGCAGTTACCGCCATTCCATAGTCAAGATTCAGCCTCTTAACCTCAAACATAATCATAGGTGTTGGTACTGGCTTATCAATTAAAAGCACCTTTATACCTTCCTCTGCAAACACACCTGCTGCCCACTGTGAAGCTTCTCGTGATAAAAATCTTCTATCGTACCCTAAAACAATAGTTTTTTCTTTTACTTCTTCAACCTTCATTTTTCTGGCAACAGCTCTAGCTAACTGCTCAACATTGTTCTTTGTAAATTCATCCCCTATGATGGCTCTGAAACCACCTGTACCAAATTTTATCATATCTTCCCCTTCTTTCAGCTAAACTTAAACACCACTACACATTTTCACTATTTCATTAAGCTTTGACCACTTTTTCTCCATATCTGCAACAAGCTTCAATTGTGTTCTTGTACGATATAGATTTTGCTTGTCATAGCTTGTTTTATAATACACATCTCCATTTAAATAATCTCCAAGGAACCTTATTCCCTGTTCCAAAATAATAACCTTTGCCCCCATTGGAAGCATTTCAATTTCTTTTTCCGTCAGCACTCCTGCTGAACCTTCAATAAACCCTTTTGTAAAAGCTTCAAATAGTTCTAAGTCCACATATACTTTATCTAAGTCTTTCTCATCTTCTGCTGCATAGGTAGAACCACTTCTTATTGCATCTCCAAAATCATAAAGTGACAGCCCAGGCATAACCGTATCTAAATCTATGATACAGATACCTTCCTTTGTATCTTTATCCAGAAGAATATTCCCTATCTTTGTATCATTGTGTGTTACCCTTAAAGGAAGCTCACCAGACTCAAGGAGGTCTACTAAAGCTGCAGTGTCCTCTTCTCTATCTAAAATAAATTTAATATCCTCTTCAACTTCACTTCTTCTTCCAGCTACGTCCTTTTCAACAGCCTCTAGAAACGACTTAAATCTTTCCTTTGTATTATGAAAGTTTGGTATTGACTCAAATAAGGTGTCAGCTTTATATTTCGAAAGCATATTTTGAAAACCGCCAAAGGCTTTACCCGTTTTATATAAATCTTCTTTACACTCAATAACCTCAGAGGTTATTGAATTCTCAATAAACAATATACCTCTCCAGTAATTCCCCTTAGAGTCTTTAACAAAACTATTTCCATCTTTTGTCTTAACTACTGTTATGGTTTCTCTCAACGGATTGCCGCCTCTGCTTTCAACTACATCTTTTAAGTAATCACATACATTGCAGTAATTTTCCATTAACTTTTCTACATTTTTAAAAATATCATGATTTATTCTTTGAAGGATATATTTTTCTCGTTTCTCAGCATTTTCTGTTACCACTAGAAAGGTATCATTAATGTGTCCACCCCCAAAAGGTTTTACTTCAACAATGTCACCTTTAAAGTCAATGGCTTCAACAGCTTCTTTAACTATATCCAAATATTTATTTTCCATTTAACTTCTGCCCCCTTATTAATTAAGAATGTAGAATTAAGAATGTAGAATGATGGATAAAATTTCTTTGGAATTTCTTTTAGATATTTACCTTGCCAAATTTTCAATTTTGTAAGATAAACCACATAATTTACACTTCTCCATCAAAATCAATTTAAAGTTTAGACAAGCAAAGTGAGGAGAAACTTCCTTCATACTTAATTCTAAATTCAGGCATACTTAATTGTATTCATAGAAAGGCTATCAAAATGATAGCCTTCCCACTTATTGATAACCCTTATTGTAAATATATAACTCTGATAATAAAACAGCTGCTCCTATAAACATCATAACTAGCCCTTTATAATCTGGTACTCTATTACCCTTTATTACTAAAGTCATAGATACTATAAATATTACTAGATAAATTAACTTTTTAATCATATTATCCACCTCTTGGCTCTTAAATTTAACCTAGATATTCATCCATCTTATTTCACATGGTTTAAGGTCAATACTGATAGCTTTTCCTTGTCCATCATATACCATGGTGCTTTGTGATTCCATTGTATTATTTATTACTGCATATTTCTTAGTATCTAAGTACGCTGATACTTCACAATTTAAGTTGTCTGCATACCATTTTTTCATTTCACTTTCCTTATGAGCTGCATAGTAGAAACTTCTCATAAGAATACGAGTATTTTGTGGTGAATATGGACATCCTGATATATACACCGCTCTACCTTTTCCATAATCATTAGAAGACATTAATAACTCACCATTTTCATAAGTGATAATTTCTGTTGATGCCTTAGTTGCATATATATTCTTTTGACTTTCGCCAAAATCGATTGCCTCTATCACATCTTCAGTTATAAAGTGTTTATCTAATGCAGTTTTAAAATATTTATCTGTGCTTAATGAGAAGCCAAGCTCCTTATCAACACCAAGTGCTTCTGCTAATTGGAAGAAGTGTCCACCTTTTAACACTGCTGAAGGTTCTCCAATTCCAACAAAGCCTCCACCGTTATAAATCCACTGTCTTACTGTTGTTATAACCTGTGGATCAAGCCATGTATCTCCCCCACTGAAGGCTGTTCCAGCATCCCCAGCATTTATTATTACATCAATATCACTTGGGATTCCATTTTCTTTTATATCTTCAAAGCTGATGAAGTTTACATCTACGCTCATTCCACTTAAAGATTCAATTACTCCAAGATAAGTGTATATTTGCTTGTACCATAAAGCGTGAGCTACCATATGAGTCTGCCATGAGCGAAGCTTACCCCAGCAGTTCAATACCGCAACCTTTAATCCACAGTATGGCTTGCTTCCTGCAATGTTATCATAAATATCTCTAAACTCATTACATACACCCTCGATGTACTCTACAAACTTAGGGAATTTATAAGCTAATGATAAGTAACCACCGTAACCAATTCTATCAAGAGGCTTTCTCATAATAGCACGACGGGCAGTTATCCAGTTTTCCTTAGCTTCAATAGTTGGGTCATTTCCCTCATAGAAGGTATCTGGGAAGAAGTACGGTAAAAATCTTCCTTCTGTATACTTAACTCCAGGTATGTCAGCAATCATTCTTAAGGTTGCTCCACCACCTACTGAACCAACAACTCCGTCCATTCCTATACTCTCAAAATACTTACCATATGGCTCTGTACCAATCCAGTTATCTCCAAGGAACATCATTGCCTCTCTGCCATCTTCATGTACTATATCAACAAGTTTCTTCACATTTTCAGATACAAACTGTTGTTGGAAATCTATATAATCCATGTACTGTTTTGAAGGAACCCTAAAAGCTGAATTATAATATCCTTCATCGATGATATCTTCTGGTCTTAATCTATAACCTTTTGCTTTTTCAAAAGCTTCAAGAGCCTCTGGACTTACACTTGAGCTATATCCAAACCAATCTACAAACTTCTCCTTAGCCAAATCATTAAATACTAAAGTAAAATGATAGAAGAAAGTTGTGAAACGAACCACGTTAGACTCTGGATGCTCATCTAACCATTTGTACATCGCCTTAAAGATATACTCATTTGTCTTCGGCTTTCTTGCATCGAAAGGCATTTCATGAGGCTTATCTCCCCAATTGTTTGTAATATGGTTATACATTTGTGTTGGGTCCCAAATACAGTATGCTAAGAATGATACTGTATACTCATGCCAACTTTTAGCACCTTCAATAGTTACAGTTTGAGCTTCTTCATCATAGCTCCAGCTATCTACTCCTACTACTTCATCCGTAGTTCTATCTATTACTTCCCACCAGGTTTTTATATCATGGTAAGTATCTGGCTGAACCTGCTCTGCAAAGTAACCATTCATTATGTTTATTGTTAAGGTTTCACCTGCAGCCACATGATGCTTTGTCATTAAATATGTCTGTTGTAACTCTTCCTTATTTGCTTCTGCCCAGGCATTATCTCCACGTGCAACAAAATAAGTAGAGTATATTCTTTCTGCTAAACCTTTTATTTCTCTTGGAAGCTTAAAACCGTCGCAGTCTCTTATTGCGTCCGCTCCCCATTTTTCTACTATTTCTAAGGTTTCTTTTATAAAATTATCATCCGTAGGTATTGTAACTCTTCCCTTTGACATTCTGTCTTCCCCCTATTCTTTCAGTCCACCAATAGACATACCTTCTGTAAGCTTCTTCTGAACTATAATATATAAAATTATTGTTGGCACCATTACTATAACTAAACCTGCATAAAGTGCACCATAGTCCGTTGCCGTCTTTTGAACCTGGAATAGATTTAAAAGTCCAACTGGTAATGTTTTCGATGAGTTTGGAAGCATTGTTAATGCAATAATATACTCATTCCAGAAAGATAAGAAATTAAATAGAATAACCGTTATAATACTTGGCTTAGCCATTGGTATAATAACCTTTTTTAATGTTTGGAAGTAGCTGCAGCCATCGATTTCTGCTGCTTCTTCATAAGACTTAGAAATCGTCTTTAAGTAGTTTGATAAAAGATATATGGTAAATGGTAAGTGGGTTGCTGCATAAATCAGTGCCAGTACCACTTTGCTATCTAAAAATACGGTCATGGACATTGGCAATGCAAACATCTGTCTAACTAGCTTTTCTCCATCTAGAACCAATAAGAATATTGGTACTACAATATAGTTAACGTTGATGAATAATCCTGCAGAAAATATACCATTTATTAATTTATTTCCTTTGAAATCGAATCTTGCTAATACATAAGCAGCTGGTATAGCAACTGCTAAAAGAATAACTAACGCTAAAGCCGTTACAAAAATAGAATTTAAGAAATACTCTCCCATTTTAGCTTCTACAAAAGCCTTTTGGAAGTTCTGCCAATAGAAGCCCTCTGGCAATGCCCATGGGTTTCCGTAGAACTCCGACTTATGTTTGATTGATGCTAAAATTGACCATCCAAGAGGTATTATTATACTTAATGCAAAGGCACCTAAACAAAAGTAGGTAAAGAACTTAACCAATTGATCTACTGACATATTATTAAACTTTTTCTTCATATTCTTCACATTAACACCTCCTAAAACTGTATTGTATCTCTCTTGGTACATTTATTGATAACAAGAGATAAACCAAAAGAGAATAGGAATATAACTACTCCAATAGCCATTCCATATCCATAAGCTGAATTAGAGTACGCCTGCTTGTACATATAACTTAAAAGCACCTCTGAAGAGCCATCTGGTCCTCCACTTGTCATTACCTTTACAAACAAGAAACTTAAGTTAATACTGCTTATAATAAAGAAGGTTAATGTTGTTCTAACTGTGTTCCACACAAGTGGTAAAGTTATATTAAAGAATTGATATGACTTTGAAGCTCCTTCTAAATCTGCAGCCTCATATAAACTCTTTGGAATACTACTCATCCCAGCCATATACATAACCATGTAATAACCAACTGCTTGCCATATCATAGCAATGGCAATGCACCATATTACCGCTTTTTGATCTCCAAGCCACATTCGCTGAAAGTTCTCTAGGTTGAAGAACCCTAAGGTTGCATTGACTATACCTGTATTTGCATCTAATATAGCTGAGAATATTGCTGATATAACAACAACTGATAATATATTAGGCAGGTAGAATATTATTCTAAAGAAATTTTTAAACTTAATGTCATCTCGTGATAAAATTGCAGCTAGTGCAATAGCTAGAACTAACGTAACAATAGTTACTATCACAATTAAGAATAATGTATTTTTTAGTGATCTTACAAAATTCATATCTTGGAATAGTATTTTAAAGTTATTTAGGCCTACAAACTTTTTATTATTAGTAAGTCCACCCCATTTGAACAAAGACATCCAAAAGACATTTATAGTTGGTATAACCATAAATATAATGAATAAAACTAACGCTGGTAATACTGATAGCGTTACAAATAATCCTTTACCTCGACTTCTCTTTTTCATAAATATTTCCCCTTCCCAATTCACCCATTATAATTATTTTATTAATTTGAAATCTTTTACACAACAAATTTATTGTTGTGTTATTTATGTATATTGTTTTTATTAACAATATAATTAATTTTTGAAATTATTCAAAAATTTCCCTTATACTATCTTGTAAACAATTCAAACTTTTCTAAATCTATGATATAATGTAGACAACCATTTAAACGAGGTGAAATATGAGCAATAACACATACTTAGTAGATGAAAAGAACATAACGAATTTAAACTTTGAATTAATATATATAAGCAAAGCAAAATATGGCAGCGACTGGCATAGCACTCCTCACGTCCACCCCTTTACAGAACTATTTTTTATAACTAAAGGGCATGGTTTTTTTGAAATTGACAGACAAAATATTGCTGTTGCCGAAGGCGACTTAATAATAATAAACCCTAACTGCTATCATACTGAAAAGTCCGTAAATTCCAGTGACGCTTTAGAGTATATCGTATTTGGAATTAATAATCTAGCTTTAGAAGAGGCTCACAACACCTTAGTGTTTAAGCAATTCAACTTTGATAATAAAAAACATGAAATTCTTTATTATCTCAATATCCTTATGGAAGAGCTAGAAGAGAAGAAGCAAAATTATGAGTTAGCCTGCAAAAGTATACTAACTTTGTTTTTAATATATATTACCCGAAATACAAGTCCTGACCTTTTAATTACAGAAACCTCTGAAAAACTTAATGTTGAATGTTTAAAAATTAAAAACTTCATAGATTCAAACTTTTCACAGGATATTAATTTGGACTTGCTATCTAACATGACATACATAAACAAATTCCATCTAGTTCACTTATTTACAAAACAGATGGGAATTTCACCAATAAACTATTTGATTAAAAAGCGAATTGAGGAATCCAAAAATCTTTTAACTAATACAAATTATTCAGTAAAAGATATTACCTCTATTGTTGGCTTCTCAAATTCATCATATTTTAGTCAAATGTTTAAAAAGGTAACAGGCACTTCACCTAGAACTTATAGGAATAATGCCCTCAGTGCAAAAGAAATACTTGAATAAATAAAAGACGAAGAATGAAAAAAATATGGTTAAAACCCCCAGGGGAATTCTTCGTTAAAAAGGAGGGTGTTGCAAAATGATTAAAAGATCTTTTTGCAACACCCCATTTTCTATATAGCTGTTGTATTGTACAACAGCCCTTAACACTCAATTTCCTTATTAACAATTTCTTTTTCACCTTTAACTCTATAAACCAAGAATATTCCAGTGCAAACTAAAATTAAAGCTATTAGAATCTTTATATCAAATATATTCTCTCCAAGAATAATTGCTGATAAAAGTGTTCCAAATACAGGAATTAAAAAGTTAAACATTGCAATAGTTCCAACTTTATTATACTTTAAAAGCTCTGACCAAACTGCAAAAGCAACTGAAGACAATAAAGCCATATATATAAGCAGTGCCGTAGATTTCACGGTAAAACCTGTAAGACTTCCACCAAAAGCAAAGCCTGCTACTGTTAAAATAACACCACCAATAAATAATTGGTATCCAGTCACCACAGAGGCATCCTTATTTTGAGTAATCTTCTTTCCATATATTCCTGCAGCTGAAGTTATAAAGGCTGCTAAAATTATGAAGCCCTCACCCATGAAAGTAAATCCACTTTCTGAAAGAGAGCCGCCCCTTAAATTTACAATAACAACTCCTAGGAAACCGATAATGCACCCAATAGCCTTATTAAAATTAATCCTGTCATTCTTATAAACAAAATGTGCAATAAGTATGCTGAAAAAGGTTCCTGTTCCATTTACAATAGAACCGCTAACCCCTGAAGCATACGCCATACCAACATAAAAAAAGGTATATTGAAGAGCTGTTTGTGCTATTCCCATAATAGTCATTTCACCAAACTCTTTCCCAGAATATTTATATATATTCTTTTTTGCAACCCCTTGAAATATTAAAACAATTATTCCTGCCAGTGCGAATCTATATCCTGCCAAAATTAGCTTTGATGGAACATCTCCTGCTGCTACATTAAAAAGCTCATAACTTACCTTTACACATGGAAATGCGCTTCCCCACAAAGCACAGCAAAGAGTTGCCAGCATCACAATATTTAATCTGCTGGTATAAAATTTTTTCTTATCCACTTAAATCACCTTCACCCTTAAACTCTATAACTTTATTATACATTTATTTAGTTAAAAAGGAGAACTGAAAGATATAAAATGCCGATAAAAATTTTATAAAACTTCTTATGATTTAAACTGTAAAAATATAGAAACTCCCACGGAGTTTCTATATTAATTCTAAATTTTTAATTTCTAATATCCACAGCCCGCTAAATATCCTGTTGAAAATGCTATTTGAAGATTATAACCTCCAGTTTCTGCATCAACATCAATAACCTCTCCAGCAAAGTAGAGTTTTTTTATAAGCTTCGACTCCATATTAGAGGCGTTAATTTCTTTAACATCTACTCCACCGCTAGTTACCATTGCAGCCTTAATGGTTAAGGTTTCTCTAACTGTAAGCTTCATTTCCTTAATATAATCAATAAGTTTTCTTTCATCTTCTTTCTTTAAATCGTGGATGCTTACTTCCGTTAGATTTAAAAGATTTAATATTTCCTTTGCAAAGTTCTGTGGTAAAATAGTTCTTAAATTATTTAGCATACTTTTGTTAGGATTGCTCCTTATAATTTGTGAAATTTCCTCCCTTGATTTTTCAGGAATAAAATCTAAACTTATCTCAACCTCTCCATTTTCAAGATGTTTATTTATATATGAAGAAAATTTTAGAACCCCTGGACCAGATATTCCAAAATGAGTGAAAATCATATCTCCAATCAATTCTATCTTTTTCTTTTTAATCTTCGTAGAAATCACTACTTCCTTCATGGATACCCCTTGAAGATTCTTCACGAAATCTTCCTTTATGACTAAAGGTATTAATGCAGGGTACAATGGTTTTATGTTATGTCCATGTTTTTTTAGCACCTCATACATTGACCCATCTGAACCTGTCTGCGGATAGCTTTTGCCTCCGGTTGTAATTATAACTCTGTCACTTAAAAGCTTCTCTCCACTATAGGTAATAACACCTTTTACTTCTCCATTCTCAATAATTAAGTCTTCAACTAATGTATTATAAAGAACCTTAACACCATTTTTTCTAAGGTCATTCTTTAATACTTCTATAACATCATCAGCTCTATCACTTGCAGTATAAACCTTCTCATCATATTCAATCTTATATTCAAGATTATTTTCCTTGAAATATGAAAGTAAATCCTCATTTGAAAATGTATAAAAAGCACTGTACAAAAACTTTTTGTTTGTCACTACTTTATCAAATAATTCTTCTATCACTCTGTTATTAGTAATATTACATCTTCCTCCGCCTGTAAGCTTCAACTTTTTCCCTATTTCATTATTTCTCTCTATTAATGTAACTTCATTAGTTTTCGAAGCACTTAATGCTGCCATTATTCCAGCAGGGCCTCCTCCAACTACTATTACCTTTGCCATCTATATTTCTCCTTACCGTTCTATCTCTTTATTAATTCCTATCTTTATCAACTTAAAATCTTATTATCATTTTCACCATTATACCCTATAATTATATATATTAAAACTCTACCAAATAATTTTATCTTCCGCTATGATTTTATATGTTGTATACCTAATTTGATAAACACATAGAATGTACGGATAATAGCTATAAAAAATGTAGAGGCTTCAAAAAAGCTTATATAGGAACTGAAGAAAGATGGTTGTATTTAGCAACAGTTATCAATCTATTTGATAGATAAGTTTTAGGGTGGTCAAATCGATTCTACTATAACTAGAAAACTGGTTATAAATGATTTTAATTCAGCTATGCTAAAAGATAGACCTGCCGAAGACTTCATATTTCAATCTTGTCGATAAATAAATATGTCTCTTATGACTATCAAGATTTATTGAGGGAGCATGGGTATTTACAAGGTATGAGTGATAAAGGATGTTGTTATTATAATGCTTGTTCGAAGTCACTTTTCTCTTCTTTAAAGGTGAATTAATATATGAGAAGTTGTTGAAAAAACTACAACATTAAGAAAAATAATTTAACTGTTGAGGACATATTTAAATATCTATTCATTGACGATAAGATGAGTTAAATTTTATTGTAAAGTGGTGCTATATATATAATGTTTAGCAATAAAATTATTATTTAAATTCAATTTCTATATATCCTTTTTTTAACTTTCCATGAATTCTTATAGTATATAACGTATCGGAGCTTACTGGGAATGATATGTTATTAAAAGTATTATTAAAATCTTCTTTAGCAACTATTTTATAGTTTGCATCTAAAATTATTAGTTCAAGATCTTCACTTGAAAAGTCAGAGATCCAAGATACATTTGCCTCATTAGCATTAAATTTTATTTCATCTACAGTATAAAGACCTTTAAAATCTTCAATATTTAGAATTATTAAATTGTTATTTCTATCAAAGTTTAAGTTTGAATACGACTAGGAGGGACTCGTAACATTTACTCTATCAAAACCGAATGGAATAATAGTAAAGCTATTGGCCTTCATTATGTCGTGTATACTCATAAGAATCATTATAATCCAACATAATATTAAAACTTTTGTTTTTACTTTTTTAGATAACTTCATTTTAATCACTCTCCAAAACAGCTTCTAAACGGTAAATATAAATGGTATAATTTGTTACACCATTTATATTTAAAGGAGAGATACTAATAAGAAAAAATATCTTATTTTACTTTATGCATGTTGTTAATTATTTTAACATTTTCTATTTTACTTCACTATTATTCTTTCTTCAGGTGATAAACTTTTCAAAACACCTAAAACAACAAATCGAGCATTATCAAATTCATAGCTACATGTTGACATCGTAATTATTCTATCTGTACGTACAGGTACTATGTCACTATTAAAACATGATTTTTTAATAGTTTGCTCTATCCACTTTTCAAATTCTTCATCTGAAGAAAACTTTAAATTCCATGCATTATCTTCAATATTTGATACATATCCTGCAAAAATTTCAATCTTATAGTTCTTCTCTGGAGTAAGCAGTAACATTTGTGGATGCTCATCATAATATTCTTGACTCTTATATTCAACTAAGCTTGAAAACATTGTGTTATTCTTCATATGATGACCATATATAATATTATGCTGATCTAAAAAATCAGATTTATTTCTACTATCCAAAAAAATACATCCTCTACTATTAATACTCTTATCAAACAGATGATTTAAATAAAAAATGTTATCATTAGTCTTAACTACTGGGTAATTAATGACAGTTCCATCGCAATAAATCCATCCTACAATATCTTCATTAATGTCTTTTAGTTCATCAAAATTTACTATCGGATCATTTATCTCTCCCTGTTCCGATAAATTTAAATTCTGCTCATATAACTTAACATATTTTTCTAAACGAGCATATGTATCTTCACCTATTTTATATTCTTTAAATATCCTTATAATTTGATATCCACTTACTATAAATATCATCATCAATAATACAAGTGAAATTGATATCAAAATATTTTGTTTCATATTTGTATGCTCCTTTTTATATGCTGCATATTCAATTTATAGCCATAATTTTATTTCTCATTTTCAGAAACTATTTCTTTAATCTTATTTTTTCTTCTTGATTGTCTTTTCGTTCTACGTTTTGATTTATTTCTTGATTTCTTTACTAAGTAACTTGAATTAACTTCTTTTAATCCAACTTCTTCCAATGCACGAGTCCATGGGCCAAGAATATGTTTAATAAATCTTACCTCTTCTATTCCAAAATCGGCTATTTTCGGCACCCTTTCTATTGCTTCTCTCTTATTTTGCAACATCGTAATTGCCTTTATTATATTATCATTATTCATACTCCCACCTTGTTCCCACTCATTGTTGGAATAATCCGTATTTAACCGTAACTCGCTCTAAAACATCTCCAATTTTTTCATACATTATGATTAAAAATACTATATTGGAAATAATATATTCTATTGTAACTGGAAGTGCAGCTATACATAATGTCAAGTACCTTGCTAAATTAAATGAACCATCTACCCAAAGTGTAGTCCATGTGTCCATAATTAATGAAAATAAAATTCCCGCCAAAGCACCATACACCAATAAATTCATTTTCTTATTCTTCAAATGTGAAGCAAATACCCCAGCTAAAAAGCCAATAAATCCCCATGAAAACATCTGAAATGGAGTCCATGGTCCTTGTCCAAAATAAAAATTTGAAACTACTGCAGACAAAGATCCAACCACAAATCCTGCCTCTCTTCCCAAATATACACCTGTAATTACCGTAATGGCAGTTACAGGTTTAAATCCAGGAATCCAAGCAAATATAAATCTTCCTGTAGCAGAAATAGCTATCAACACAGCAAGTACTGTCAATTCTTTTGTAACATTTTCACGCTTCTCAAATCTCATAAAAACTGGAATGCATGATAGAACTACAACAATAAGCGCTGTTAATGCATAGATCCTTTCTGGAAAAATAGCCGAACCAATCCACACAGATATAGGAATTAACACAGTAATAAAAAATATAGTACACCAAGATTTTTTCTTGTCTTTACATTTTAATATATCTTTCAAATTTACCTCCCCTTATCTAATACCTATTGATTAATTCTGCAAAGCTTCACAACATCTTCACATGAAATAGCATTTTTATAGATATTCCTCGCTATTCTATTAGCTGCAGTTGTATAAAAATTGTTATCTGAAAAAAAGGCTGTGGGTGTATCAATTGACGTAATTTCACCGTCAAAAAACAAAGCGCACCTATCAGCATTTATAGCTGCAAACTCTATATCATGTGTAACAATTATAATTGTAATTCCATCCTTTTTTAATTGCTTTAAAATATGAGAAAGATTTCTCTTTGAGTATGCATCAATTCCCTTAGTAGGTTCATCTAATAAAAGAATTTTGGGTTTCAGTAAAAGCATTTTTGCTAGCGCGGCTTTCTGTTGTTCTCCACCACTTAAATCATATGGATGACTATCTAGTAAATGTGAAATACCAAGTTTTTCAGTAATATTTTTAATTTTCTCTTCCTGTTCTTCCTTTTTATACTCCATCACTTTACAAATTTCTTTAAAATCCTCACGTACTGTTTTCTTCAAAAATACTGTTTGTGGATTTTGTGGAAGTAACGCAACATTATGCTTATACAAGGAATTTCCTTTAAATTCTGATATCTTTTTTCCCTGTACCAATGTTTTGCCTCTATAGGCCTTATTTAGCCCAGCTAATAGGCTTAACGTAGTGGTTTTTCCAGTTCCATTACCACCTAAAATGCAAAAGCACTCTCCTGAATACACAGAAAAAGTAACCCCACGCAATATATCTGGTAAATTTCGTTCATAACGAAACCATACATTTTTCATTTCTAATACAGCTATTTCGTTATGAATGTATTTAGGTATTTCCAATGTGTTTATCTTTGCATCAAAATTCTGTTCTAAAAAATTGCGTCCCTCTCTTACTGTCAGAGGACAGGCTCCCTCCATGCCAAGCTCGTAAAAAATTCGAACTGCACTAGGTAATCCTTCTAACATCCTATGGTTCGGACTAATTTTATGAAGTTTTATACTAACCTGCTCTGGAGGTTCATATAATAATATTTTTCCTTCCTCCATCATCATAATTTTATCCGCAATAGGAAATACCTCTTCTAATCTATGTTCTACTAAAATTATGGTCAATCCCAATTCTTTGTTTAGTTTCTGTAATGTTCCAATAAAATCAGCAGCTGCAATAGGATCCAACTGTGATGTTGGCTCGTCCAAAATCAATATTTTAGGCTGCATAACCATAATAGAAGCCAAATTCAGCATTTGTTTCTGCCCTCCAGATAGTTCACTTGTGTTTTTTCGAAACCATGCTTGAATTCCAAAATAACTTGCCATTTCAGACACTCTGCGTCGAATAATTTCTGTTGAATATCCAAGACTTTCTAATCCAAATGCCAATTCATGCCATACTTTATCTGTTACAACTTGATTTTCTGGATTCTGAAGAACATATCCAATCTCACATGCCGCAGTACGTTCATCAAGTTCACTCTGCTCAACCCCCTGATAAAGAATTTTCCCCTTTTTCTCTCCATATGGAGCTAATTCTCTTTTTAAAAGCTTTAGTAACGTAGTTTTCCCACATCCTGATTCACCACAAATCAATATAAAGTCTCCAGAATTAATTGAAAAAGAGATATTATTCAATACCGCTTTTTCTGCTCCAGCATAACGGAAGCTTAAATTTTCGATACGTAATATTTCCATTTTAAATTCTCCTTGATTTCTATTATGAATGGCAAAAAGCATAAAATTCCATATACAAAATACACTATCCAAGCAAGGGGTGTTGTTGATAATTCTGTAATACGGGGATAAAAGGAAAATGCTGTTGTTTTAAATATTATGCCAACGGCTAAAATTATCATGAAAACCCCAATAAAAATAACTAAAATCCCATCCTTCCAAGTGAATGGAAACATGGAAAAGTGACTCCGCCCTTTTAATCCATATCCCCTTGCTTTCATTGAATCCCCTGTGTCAACTGCATTCTCAATGGACCACATAACAATTGCCGAAAATACTCTCATACTACTTCTCAATTTATCTATATAACTATTAGATGAATAAAGTCCCATTGCTTTCTGCGCTTTATGTACTTTCTTAATTTGAATTTTAAACAAGGGTACAAAACGCAATGCCGCTGATAAAATCAGTGAAAGCTTTGGAATTATCTTGCCAAACAAAAACAATATCTTTTCGCTAGTCATAATCTGGTTATAGCATTTAAACCAATACATAACTGCTATAAGCATTACTGCTATATTTAGTCCATAAAGTATAGCTTCTAACGTAACTGGATTACCATTTAAAAAGAATAATGGAGTAACTCCATTATGAGAAAATAGCGGATTCGTTACTGCAATCATCAAAAACAATGGAATATAAAATAATAAATTATGAAAAAAATCTTTTGGCTGTTCCATAATAGAACAGTAACAAATACCGCCACCAAATGCTAAAATTAGCATAACTGGATTTACTATAAACATACTAATTAGTAATATTGAAAAAAAATAAATTATCAATACTATAGGATTATAAGAACCAAATGCTTTCATATCGCTATCCCTTCTCTCTTGTTACTTAATAGTTTACTTTTATTTGTTCCAATCACATCGAACATCCATTCCTAAATTACAGGTATATACCCACTCAATGACGTCACCATCATTTAATTCATATTTAGAGCAGCCTCGATTAGGAAATTCACCATTTACCTTATACATCCAGCCTGATAGAGGACCACAAGAAAATTCATATAAGTAATTAATTCCTTGAATATATACACTACCAAAATTATTTTCATCTGCTCCTTGATACTCCATCTGAATTCGATTATAACGAACTGTACGATCTAAAATATCAAAAACGGTGTCGCCAGGCCGAAGCACATATTCTGTAGGTTCAAGAATTATTCCATCCTGCGGAATAAATTCATCCCTCTTCAAGCTTTCTGATAATTTCTCATAATTATCCATCACAGTGTCACAACGTATACTAATAGTTACTGTTTCCGAATCTTCTGTAATATTATCAATATTAGTCATATAATACTCTTCAACTGATTTAATATCAGTACCCATTACCAGTACGGATATCAAAAGTATAAGTGCAAATATTCCTAGCAAATCTTTTTTCATCACACATCTTCCTATCCTAATAAATACAATCAAATAAACGATATTTCAAATTCTTCACAAAACCATTTCCTTCTTGAATTTTTTTTATGACTTTCCCTTTAATTTCAATTAAAAAAGTTCTATCTAAATCACTCATATCATGGCTACTATATTTTGCCTCTTCATATATCTTCAAAGCTTTTTGAAAATCCTCTGTATCCTCCATAAGCCACTGTGTTAAATTCGTATTATCTCCATATAATTCATTTTCGTGATTTATTACCCCTGTGACCATGATTATATCTACTATATAGCTAAATATTTGTATTATACTGTATGAAATATTATTATCCTCAAAAGTTTTAAGCCTCTTTTTCAACTTAGATCTCCTTGTAGCTACAGTAACAATTAAACTCAATAACAATAGAATCATTATTCCTAATATGAACCTTACAATCCATTTAATAAAACTAAAATATGGAAGTTGATTCATTTCATTGATTCCTTCATTACTATCGCCTTCACTCTCGTCTATTTTTTGTTCCATACTACCTTGACTTTGACCAGCGCTAGGTATACCCGCTAACTCCTCATCCTTCTCCATAATATTTAGATAAGGTGGTGTAGCTTCAAATGGTATCCATCCAACACCATCTTGATAGAATTCTACCCAAGCATGAGCATGTGTTTCATCAATTAAAATCGGAGAGTTTGAAAGTACTCCTTCTATATCACTAGGTGTAACAAGAAATCCCTCTACATATCTAGCTGGAATTCCATAATAACGAAATAATAATGTGGCTGCAGTAGCATAATGAACTGAATATCCTTCACATCTTATTTCTAAAAAATCCTGTAGAAAATCTCTTCCACTAGCTTTAAATTGTACATCTGTGTTGTAAACTATGGCATCTGTTAAATATGCTAATATATTTTGTTTTGCAATATTATAACTTAAATGAGTATTTTCATCTAAGTTGTATTCATCTATTCCATATTCTTTTAATTTGTTTTTCAATAAGTTTCTTGTATTATCTGGTATTTCCAAATAAGTGTCGTATACAAACTCATTATAATGACTTTCATTATTAATATACTTCTTTACTTCTTCTGTAGCTGAATCTGATTGATTATATAGCTTCTCTGCTAAAGCTGTATACTGCTTTACCTGATTAGAAAGTGAAGAATATTTGTAATACTCATCACCAAATAACTTCTGTGTAAGTATGTTTTCATCTCCAATCCTATTCTTTTTCAGTAAAGTCTCTTCCTGTCCAATAAGTTCATATGGAGTATACATATACTTACTACTTGCCCCTAAATTTCTAACAGCTATATTATTGTATAACTCCTCTGTAATAGAACTGTCTACCGCTTGAGCTAAATTAGAAATTTGTGTTTGTCCATAAAAATCTTCCTCATGAAGCCAATAAAAAAGCTCTGAGTTTTTATATAACTCTGAATTTAAAATGCTATTCCATCCTGTGCCAGTATAACTACTTCCAACAAATCCCCTTAAGTATAAAGAATCTGGGCTGCTCATTACAACTTCTAACTGTTCCTTCTCTGTTGGTTGAAATCCTTTTAAATTTTGGAAATCTCCTTCTGGTAAAACACTACTGCCCCTAAATCTTACTGAATCAATTTTACTCACTACAGTTGATTTCATCATTGAAAATATATCCATTCCCTGATATTTATCTGTAAATCCTGAAAAATAACAACCCATTAAAAATAAAGTGCATATAGCTATAGTTGCACAAGTAAATACTCCCGTAATTCCTCTATCTTTAGTAATTGCTCCAAAGACTACTCCAGTAAAATAAACACACCAAAACACAAGAAAAATCAATGATGGTTCACCATTTAACATACCTAATACAACTAATATAATAAAAGAATAAATAACCGGAATCACACTATACTTATACCTTACAGAAAAGCTAATTGGAATCGCGAAAACAAATGTTATTAAAGCAATAAATAGCTGTTGTGCTAAAGCATAATCTATCTCAGAAATTGGTATGGAAAATTTCATCATAATTATTCCATAGTTCATTCCAATGGTCTCAATCACTTCATTAGCAGTAATAAAAAAACCTCCAAATATTTTTCTATACTGAAAAATCATCACAATAAGTATGAACGCTAAAATACTATATCCTATACCATTAACCTTCTTATCTGAGTAATATAAAAATTGAATTCCTATAGATAAGATAGCTCCCATGAGTATTCCATATTGGATATTATTAATCGAAAAAGATAAACTTAACAAGCTGACAAAGCTTATAATTCCTATCAAAGATAAAATCCACTCCAATGATAACTGCTTTAATGAAAAGCTTTCGGGCAAATCTTTTTCAATAGTTATAAATTTCAGTGTGTTTTTTTCTATATTTTTCATGATATGCCCTCCTTAGATCATAATATTAAGTAAATCAGTTTCAATATTATCAGATGAAATTGGTATAATCATCGCTTCATCCTCTTCATATGATTCTTGATTTCTTCCATCCTCAACTAATAATACTGTTATTTTTTCATACTGTATTAACTCCCTGCTAGGCAACTCTGTAGAAATACAAACTAAGTGATGAAAACTATTAAACCCACAATTTTTCACATAATGCTCTATACAAGAACTTTCATCAATCTGAATAGATACAGCTAATAATTTTGTAATAATATTCGATAAATCATCCTCTCGATTAATTTCAAATATTGTAAACTCCTTATTAATCTGATCCTGCCAAGCTATTTTGTGTTCCATATTATTTTCTAGAAGTGATTTGCTTAAAGCTATAGTTGTTTCCATCAATGTATCTCTAGCTTTATATGTTGGTAAGTGCTCACCTCTATTAATTCCTGTGTTTAAAAGAATAAGTACAGACCTAGAAATTGGCTTACCACCTTCCCTAACAATTAAACTATCTAGCTTTTGAGTTAGTTTCCAGTGTATACTTCTAGGACTGTCCCCTGGAATATACTCACGGTATCCAAAGGCTTCACTCATGTCATATCCTGCCTTCTCAGCTGAATAATCTGTAGCATCTAAAGCAATCTGGTTTGTATTGTTAACTATTACTTCACTTGAAAGACAATCCGGTAAAACAAGCATACTTCCACTTATATTAGAATCTCTTAATTTATAAACAAGTAAAAAGACATCATATACTTTCATTTTTGATGCTGTAAATATGATTTTCCCACAAAAGTCATCTTTAATTTTAACTGCTATATCAACTTTTCCCAAAGAAGGCACCGACGTTTTTATTGGAAAATCAATAACCTCACCTGTTAATAAATTTTCACAATGCAGCGTAAATGAAATACGTGCATATGGGAGATATCCTTTGTTAATCACCTTAATATTTCCATAAGCAGTTCTGTTCTTATCAGTATTTTCAGGGAAATCCACCAAAATAAAAATTGGTGGTGATGTAAAAATATAAATTAGTATACCTATCACAGGTATTACTACAGAAATAACAAGAACTAAAATGGTAGCTAAATTATTAATTAATATATTTGCTATCAATATGAACGTAATCCAAAGGAGATAATAAATCCTTGATTTTAACATGATTTATTTCCTATCCCTGTTCCAATAGCAGGTCTTTCTATATTGGATAAAATCTCATTAACCACGGTCAATGAATCTACTCCTGCGATTCTTGCTTTCTGTTTCATTATTAAACGATGTTTACTAACATCCGAAAATACAGCTTGAACATCTTCTGGAATTACATAGTCACGCCCCTGAATATATGCATGAGCCTTTGTCATATTACAGATGCTTAATGAACCTCTAGGACTAACCCCCAATTCAACAGAATTATGACTTCTTGTCATCTCAACCATACGTGTTATATACTCATAAATTGGATCTTCTACATTGACCATAGCTACTGCTTGTTGAATTTCTATAAGTTCATCACGAGTAATCACTGGATTTATATAGTCAATAGGATTTGTACTATGCCTATGCTTTAATATATTTACCTGACTCTTAAAATCAGGATATCCCATTTTTAGTTTTATCATAAATCTATCAAGTTGGGATGCAGGTAACATTTGAGTTCCTGCAGATCCCACTGGGTTTTGTGTTGCAATAACCACAAATGGTGAAGGTACTGGATGGGTAATGCCATCTACAGTAATCTGTCTTTCTTCCATAACCTCAAGCAAAGCTGCTTGTGTTTTACTTGAGGTACGATTAATCTCATCCGCTAATAGAAAATTTGTCATGGCTGCTCCTTCTTGATATTTAAAATCATTCATCGATTTATCATATAAAGAAAATCCAATAATATCAGAAGGTACACTATCAGATGTAAATTGAATTCTTTTATAGTCCAGCCCTAATACCTTTGAAAAAGCTAAAGCTAGTGTTGTCTTCCCAACTCCAGGAACATCCTCAAGTAGAACATGACCTTTTGAGATTATAGCCATATAAACTTTAATTAAAATATCATCCTTTCCAACTATAACTTTTCTTAATTCATCCATTATTTGATTAGTTTTATTCATCATAATTTCCACCTTACCATTCATCATTATCAATTAAATTCTCTTCCAATTTCATACGTCTTTTCTTTTTATACCGCACTACTAAAACTATACTTAATATAATTACTACTGTAATAATCAATATAGTAATCATTATAGTTCTTATTTGTGTTTTGATTTGCGTATTAGCACGGATAACATCTTCGTATCCAAGCACTTTCTTTCTATCATACTCATTTAACCCATCTATTCTGCTTATGAGACTATCGATTGTGTCTTTATCTTTATAACTAATGTTTTCAAATGGATAAAGCGACTCCACTATAGTTGCATTAATATTTTCGATTTCTTGTTGAATCTCTTCAATATCAATTTTTTTACTTTCCAAATCAGTAAGAATATCCTCATATTTATCTATATTTTGGGAGTACTTTAACTTCTCAAGAAGACGAATAACCATAGCATAATATTCCGTCCCCATTTCCTTTGGTAACCCCTTATATGTTTCCAAATCACTTTCATTAAAAATAAAGTTAGTGGTAATGGCATCCACGCCTATAATATCAATTACTGTGCCATTCATCGATATGTTTTCATTCATATTTGCAGACAGATATTCACTTGTATTCTCAATTCCAAGATTCTCCATTGCATCTGCTAACTTTGAATAATTTTTAACATAACAACGTTCAGTGATTGGAATTAAAAGATATTCTTTAAATAATTTTTCTACAACTGCACTATCCTCTACAAGGTTATCAATGCTATCTTCCAAATTCTGAATTTGTGTTTTTGCTATATTACTCATCTCAGGTCTAAAATCAAAAAGTGATCGTAAATCAGTCTGAAATCTATATAAGGCAACTAAAGAATAGAGTGCCTGTTCACTTGCCATGGAATTAGATTTTCCCGGATCTGCAAAGGGATTGTCCTCATCAGCCTTATAGCTATGGGTAAATCCACCATCCGCTATTTTATATTGCATCAAACCATCAAGAACATTGTTGCCATCCTTAATAAAACGTATGTCATTTACAGGATCAATCCCTAAGCTACATAAAGCAACTATTACTTGTGCTGTACTTTCACAGTTACCCATTCCCCAAGATGTATAACCGCCATCACTATTTTGATTAACTGAAAGATAATTTACAGCTTTATCAACACAATGTCGAACTATCATCTCCTCACCATTTATAGAGTAACTTTGTTCGCTATTATAGTAGGGTGATAATGCAGTTAATGCCATTGCTGTTATATCTATATCTGCATCTTCACCATTAAGAGAAAATGCCCCATCAGAACGTTGATTTTCTAATATTTTTTCAATAATGCTATCCCTAGTATCTGATGAATTTTCTGGCACAGAATATCTAAGAGAATCTAATGTAATTAATCCCCAAATGTACCCATTTATCCCCTGTGAACCTAAAGCTTCCGTATAACCTCGATTATATGTTCCATCTGCAATCAGATCGATAATATTCTCCTTTGTACCATTCTCTATATTTGTAGGGTCTCCACCAAGGGACAGTATTGCTAAAGATATTCGGTGCCACTCAGTAGCTTTTTGTGCATCTAATTTATCCACAGTTAAATATTTCTGTCTAACAGTATTTTTTAACATTCCTAAATAAGAAATATAATCGTCAGTATATCCCATTCTCCCTAAGCCTACAGCAAACCAATCCATAGAACTCTTTCCTGCATCCGTCAATATTTTCTCACTAAATAAACTTTGACCTTTAATACCACTTTCAGATTTTTTCCAATTTATAATGTCTACCATTGTTTCTTCCAAATTTGATAAAGTATAATCTTCATGTTCTGCATAAGCAAAACTTTGGGTGCTAAACAAAATAATTAATCCTGCTAAAGTAAATACTATTATTCTCCTTATCAGTTGCTTCATAACTTTCTTCTTCACCACACCTTACTGTAATTTCCACCTGAACCACCAGTAGCAGTAGCTCCTCCAATATCTCTGCCATATGCTAATGTAAATCTTATACGTACTACATCTCCATCTTTAAATACCGCATCAGATAATCCGTAATTAGGGAATGCTCCATTTACAGAATACATCCATCCTGAGCCTTGACAATAGTCAAATTCACCAATACTATCATCATATCGCTGATCTTTCCACTCTAGTCCATCTTCATCAATAGCCTGCTTTAAATCCTCAGGTATAGCTACGCCAACTCCAATACCTGGTCTTGCCAGCCTTGCTAGATAAAAGCCTACATCAAGAGAACCTGTATTATCATAAGTAAATCCATTCTCCTCCAGAAAGCGACTAATACTATAAGATGCCGTCTCTCCTTGAAGCACGTCAACTTGAACTGGAGCAACAATATAACCTAATCCTAATACATTTGCATCTATGCTGAGAGTAATTTCACCAATTTTTTCTCCATCTTCTATCGTTGTGCAATTAATCTTATAACTGTAATCTGTATATCTCCCTTCAGAGTCTGTAATTCTAACGTCTAATGCATTAATTCCACCCTCAAAAAAAAGAAGATAACTAGTATACTCTGACTGCCAATTATTTTGATATACCACACCATTCAAACGTACAGTAATGCCTTCGCTGTAGATTCTATTTCCCTTATAATCCTCCGGAAGTACATCCAAGGTAAATTTATTTCCTGTTACCTCCATGTTGTCTGTAACATTTATATGCTTAATTACTGGCTTTGTTTCTTCATTTGCAATTGGTACATATTTAATTTTATAAGATTGATCTAAAGTAACCTTTTCGCCGTCTATAATATCAGTAGCTTTTAATCTAATAACATTGGTGCCAATCTTCAAGGGAACCGTATATTCATCTTCTGATACAGGAAGCATGGTTTTTCCATTACAAACCACAGTCAGCCTTGATTTACTTGATCCATTAACCATACTAGCTGTAAAAGACAAACTATCCGTATTAACAATCTGATCATCTTCTAGATCAGTCTTAATAGAAAATTCCTTAGGTAGATTGCACTGAATGGAATAAGTTTGTGTTATACTCTTATCCCCACTTTTTGCAGATAATTCAATAGTATTTGAACCTTCAATTAAATCTACTGTATAATTCCCGGAAGAACTTTCCATATCTACACCATTACACTTTACATCAATAGGGATAGTCTTATCTTTTAAAGTTGCTGTGGCAGTAAAATTTATAGTGCTTGTTTCAACCGTTTGATTTTTTAAATCTGTTTCAATGGTAATACTCCCCAAATCAACATACACAACATAATCCTGATACACAGAAATCTTTTTTCCATCCTCCCTTACGTATGTGACAGCAATTCGAATTGTATTTTTTCCATCCTCTAGTAAAACATCACCTTTAAACTGTGGATATATCACATTATTAATATACACAGTCTCATTTTCAATTCTAAGCTCCTTCTGTTTATGAGTAATAGTGAAGGAGTATTCTCTACTATAAATTAATTCTCCATCTTTAATTGTTGTTGTAAAATATACAATCTCTGTTGTATCTTCAGAAGGACGTTGAGTATCTCCAGGATTATTGGGATTTAACTTGTCACTATCTCCTACATTATCTGAAATGTCACTACTTCCAGAGTTATTCTCTTCCTTATTAGGTGATTTATTTTCTTCTCTTTTACTATCTTCTATATTCTCACTTGAATTTTGTTGTTGTTCTTCCTTTTCATTATTAGATTCCTCACTAGCATCATCACTTTCTTCATCTGCTCCCTTTGCTTTATTAATATCTGCATCCATCAAGTTAGCAAGATAATTGTCATCAATCCCTATTGTATTTCCATTATCCGGCAACACTTTTGATGGATTAGCCTCACTTGTTAAAGGATTTTCTGGAATAGCTGTTTTTTGATATCCAGACAAAATCATACATGTAATAAGAACTATAGGTATAATTAAAACATTTAAAAATCTACTCAACTTCTTATCAATTTTTCTCATTAATTCCACCTTATTTTCATTAATTTTACCTTATATATATAACACAGCAAGGGCTATTATAAATATAAACAGCCCCTGCTATATTACTTCTTAATTCTTCTTAAACATTTTGCGTTTTGATCTACTCATCAACACCACTATACATCCACCTGACAAAATAAAAGTAATTATGAAGTAAATTAAATTGCTATAATCCCCTGTTAAAGGTACATTCCCTTGTCCACCTTCAGTTGAAGGTTTATCTTCTGGAACTTCTTCCTCTGGAATCTCTGGTTTCTTCAATTCCTCTAAAGAATTTTCAGCAGCAACTAGTATATTATAGTTTTCCAAACCTGCTTTTGATTCTTCTGGAAGTGCATCATATGCAGCACGTGCCTCGGCGATTTTAGCTTCGCTGTCAAGAGTTACTGTTCCTATATTTTCAATCAGCTGTTTTACAGCATTAATTTCCTCAATCAAACTAGTCATTGTGTTTTCTGCCTCTACAAGCACTTGGTAATTACCAATTTTAACCTTTTGCTCATCAGTTAAAGCATCATATGCTTCTCTTGCTGATTTAATGACATCCTTCTTTGAATAGGAAACTTGTCCAATCGCGTCGATTTTAGATACTACTGTATTTATGGTATTCTCTTCTTCTTTCTTTAATTCACTTAAAGTCTTCTCTGCATCAACTAATGTATTATAATTTTCTACACCTACTTTTGATTCTTTTGGAAGTAAATCATATGCAGCACGTGCCTTCACAATTGCATCTTCGCTTTTAAGAGTTACTTTTCCTAGGTCTTCAATCAACTGTTGTACAGCATTAATTTCATCAATTAAACTAGTCATTGTATTTTCCGCTTCTACAAGCACTTGATAATTGATAATTTTCTCCTTTTGTTCATCAGTTAAAGCCTCATATGCTTCCCTTGCTGATTTAATAACATCCTTCTTATCATAAGAAAACTGTCCAATCTCTTTAATTTTAGATGCTACTTCATTGATAGTCTTATATTCTGCTTCAGCTTCAGTCAATAAATTATAGTTAGCAACATATTCTTTTAAGGAATCTTCTAGTGCATCATAGGCACTTCTTGCTAAATTAATGGAATTACCACTATCTAATGTCACATCTCCTATTGCATCAATCTGTTCTTCTACATAAGTAATAGTACCTTTATCACTAGCAGATAATATTCTTAGATCAATATAAGTTTCAAGAGGTGTTACAGTTACATTTGTTTCATTTCCATTTTCAGCATCAAACTTATCCCCATACATAACATAATTGTAGTAAATTGTAATTTCTGTATCTGCCGTAGTTAAAGGATCTTTTGAAAATGACACATAAGATGTAATATCACGTTCTACTCCATTAGTAAGATAAGCTGTAACTTTCATTCCTGCTGGATCAAATGTTTCCCCTTCTACAAAAGTATTTTTATTGGGCTCATTTGTAACAACAATATTTTTTATTTTGCTTCCCAAAGCCATCATATTTGCAGAATCATTCTTGAAGTATAAAGTTCCTTCCTCATCTACAATTGGACTGCAAATTGCATACTGTGCTTGCTTTCCTGAAGGTGTAAATAAAACAGGTGCACAACCATTTAATATTTCAACTTTACCATTATTTATATATTTTTCAGTTACACCATCTACAACTGAAGTCACTCCTGGTTTATCTTTTATAACACGTACTTGTCCTGGAGTATAATTGTCTATAAAGTAAACATAAACATACCCTTCTTCATCTTCATATGCAGTAGATAAAAGTCCACTAGTCTGTGGATATCCTTTAGTTGGCACTGTATATGCAATCTCCCATGTAGTTAGATCAAGTACAGTGATATTATGTCCGCTATACTGTCCAAACTGAGATGTTCCAGCAACCCCTATATATGCACGCCCATTGTATACAACCGGAGTAGAAGTACTCATTGGAGGTAATTCAGGCTCATTTGCACCATTATTAAGTAATATTTCTTTCAAATCGTATCCTTGAACACCTAAGTCATCCTTTTTAAAGGTTCCATCCTCATTTACTGCCACACTATAGAAACTTCCACCCTTACTAGCAAAGTAATAACGGTCTGTTACTTCATCATAAGAAACAGATGATCTAATATCACCATTTAAATTTTCAATCTTACCAAGCAACTCTCCTGTTTTCGGATTCAAAGATAGTAAATTAGAAGTATCTGATAAATATCCACTTACCCCATCGTCGGTACCTACAAGTAAAAATTCATCACATACATAAGCTCCAGACCAATAAAATCCACCTTTTTGTGTATATCTCCAAGTAGCTAATTTTTCTTCTACTGTATCATCTATCTTCTCATCTGTGATAGAAACACATACATAGTTAGTATTTGATACTTCACTACGCCAAAAACCTGTATATACATAACCATCATTGTATATAATTGGACTATTAGGCTGTCCTTTTAATGGATCTTTATAAACCCAAAGTGATTCTAAAGTATCCGCATTAAATGCTTGAATAGTACCATTGGCAAGTCCTACAAAAATCATCCCCTCTGCATAAGTTGGAGGAATTATATTAAAATTAGATTTCGCAACCATTTCACCTTTCTGCTCCATCACTTCACCTGTAAAGCGGTTCATCTTATAGACTGATGTCCCTGAACAGAAAACTAAGTAATCATCTACAATGATTGGTGAACCAATTGCATTTGAACCCCAACCATCTCCAACTTTTGTTGCCCAATATAATGTAGTTTCATCAGCTGTTTTTGAAGTAGGTGCATTAACAACTGCGTTATTATTTGAGTTTCCACGGAAAGATGGCCAGTACGATGGCATATCTGGCTTTATAGCTTCATTATCAATTGCCTTTTCTAATTCAACATTAATTATCTCTTCACCAGCTATGAAATCTCCAACTTTACTCACATATCCATTCTTAGTAATAAGATAACTGTAAGTATCCCCTTTTTTCAGAGAATACTTTCCATTTTCTAATGGTAAAATACGATTAGAACTGCTATCAGTCATAAATACAATGGCATCTTCCGGGGTTGTATTTATGCTAACCTCAACTGTATCACTATCATTTGGAATTATATTGACAATACACTCTGCCATATAACCACCATCTATTGTTGTAGCAGTAATAGTTGCACTACCAATTTCTTTAGCTGTTATAAGACCATTGCTATCAACTGATGCAATATTAATATCTGAAGATTTCCATCTTACGTTCTTATTTGTAGCATTCTCTGGAGATATTTTAGCTTCTAATTGAAGCTGCTTACTATTTTTTATTTCCACATTGCTTTCATTAATTGAAACACCATCAACAAAAACTACTTCTGGACTACTTTCATAATTAAATGAAACTGCATTGACAAAATTATAACTATTATCTTCCATGATAAAGGTATCTGGATTTCCATCTCCAGTCTTGTCCACCTTTATTGAAAGCTTATATGACCCGTCAGGCATTTTATTAAGTGTATATTCTCCATCTTCTTGGAAAGGATATTTATTGGTTGCCTGATCATACCAAGCACATTTATCTGAAATATCAGAATCTGACGAATAATAAATATTTACAAACTCTGTTCCCTCCGGTACTGTAACCATGTACATAGGTATTGTTATATCAGATCCATCTTCCCATGGATCTATTGTAATTTGACTTTCTTTAATATCTCTTAATTGTGTTGAATCATCTGCTGTAGTAAGTTTAAAGAATGGATATTTAGGCTCCTCTGGTATAGCATTTAAAATGTTAGATAATTCGGTATAAGCATTATCCACTTCTTCTTGATTTGCATCTAGTTTTTCTGCAACAGCTATAGCCTTCTCATAAGCTTGCTTAATGTCATCATTACTCAATATTACTTCTTTATCTTCTGCTGAATTAACACGTGCAATTTCTGTCATCAACTTGTCTTTATTTGCAATAGGATAAAAATCACTGTTATCTCCACCCATTGAATAGCCACCACCAATATCGGCACCATAGCCATAAAGAGTAAATTGCACACGTACTACATCTCCATCAGATAAATAGGAATCTGAAAACCCAACATTCGGGAAAACAGAGTTAATAGCATACATCCATCCAGACATCCAAGTATAATCAAACTCACCTAATCCAAAAGGCTTACTATTATCATCAACATACATAGCGTCCTCTAAGGAAACACCCTCTTTGTCTAAAACCGATATTAAAGCCTGCGGAACTTGATCTGTTGGATTAAATGGTGTATTTATTTTTGCTCCTATTTCAGGATCTTGACAACCATATTTGAATGAACTGTCATTGTAGGAACTCTTTGCTCCACCATCTCCTAAAATTGCTAAATAAAAACCACCTTCTAATTCACCTGTACGGCTGTAAGAGTATCCATGTTCCGTTAAAAGACGATCTAGCATTACCGCTGTATTTTCGCCTTCATAAATTGGAACCTGCATTGGAATCTCAATAAATCCTCTTCCAATAGTTAGAGCTTCAATGGACCAAGTAGAATATCCAATTATATCCCCCGGTGCTGCTTTTTCATAAATAATCTTATATGTCTGTGATATTCCTCCAGCAGACACAACAATGCTATTTTCACCTTCTTGTGTAAAGGTAAGGGTATAACTTGTTTTCACTTGGTCATCCCAGTTATACTTAACAGGTTCACCATTAAGTGTTACCTCTGAAGGTATTTTCTTGCCATCGGCATCCCGAGCTATTACATCAAAAGTTTTTTTACTTCCCTTTAATATAACCCCATCTGTTAAAGTAGTTGAAATTGATACTCCCCCTGTTACCATTTCTGTCACAGCTTCTGCCGACACCATTTGACCGAACAGTGAAAATACCATAGTAAATACAAGCATGATAGATAAAAATCTACTCTTCATTGCATTCCTTTTTCCCATTTCTTAATCCCCTTCCAATTATAATTTTAAAATATAATAAAAGTATATTTAGTGATATTTATCATTAAATATATTTATTAACAAAACCCATTTACTATACATACGTAAAAACGCTTTAGTAATTTTATACTCGAATAAAATAATGATATCTCATAACTTCCAATAACTATTGTAGATTTTTACCTTATTGCCGTTAAAGGATATAAATTACATGAAAACGATTAATAGATATCTAAAATTATTAGTATTCATAATTCAGAAACAATTAGTAAGCTCGTTGAAGAACTTTTAGATAGAGTTTTAAAATTAGCTTAGCAGTCTACTTTCCACTTCCATATTTACCACATAAATTTACAATTTCTACAATTTTACATATCCGAGCAAATAAAAAAGGTTCTATTTCCATAGAACCTTTGAGTAACAATAATAAACGATATAATAAAAACCATGAACCTTATAAGCTTAAAACCCTCAACCTATAGTTTCACAATTAAATATACATCACATATATCACTTCTATTTCCCACCGAAATTTCTGTTTTATTCTATGGTAGGTCTCCTGACTTATGCTTCAAACCTACTCCTCCCAGTCTTCCCAAGTTAATCTCAGTGACTCTATTGAGAGTTTCGTAGCCATTACAGTAGCGGGGGCTGTTGAGGATTCTCACCTCATTCCCTGTTATTGCGTTTGCAACCATAAAATATTATATTATATTATATTATATTATATATTCATTTTAGATTAAATATTTAACAATGTCAACAACTCAATCTTGTTCAGTGTAACTATATTGATTATAGAAATTTTTCTAACCCCTATGCCTTACTTATTACTAAAATAATATTCTTGTAGTGTTCATAATATTCCTTTATTATTTTAATAAATGTATTATCCTATTAAAACCTTTCCTTCAGCGTACTTAATATTTCCTGCAGTTTTTCTATTTAAAAGTGCCAATACTACAGTTAATGGACCAACTCTTCCTAAATACATCAAGGTCATAATTATAATTTTTCCAGCACCGCTAAGGGTTGGTGTAACCCCTAAAGACAATCCTACCGTTCCAAAAGCTGATGTTGTTTCATAAAGTAATGCCAAGAAATCATGGCCTGGTTCTGTAACGGTTAAAAACATAGTTACAACACAAACTAAACACATTGCTATCCCAATAATTGCTACAGCTCTATACACCAAGTCCTTTGGAATTCTCTTTTGAAATAACTCAACGTCCTCTCGTCCCTTTATTACACAAATAATTCCACCAAGTACAATTCCTAATGTTGAAGTTTTTATACCACCTGCTGTAGATCCTGGTGATCCTCCAATAAACATTAGAATAACAGTTAGAAATTTTCCTGAAGTAGTCATAGCTGTAGTTGAAATACTATTAATCCCTGCTGTTCTTGGACTTATAGATGCAACAATAGAGTTTACTATCTTATCCCCTAGACTCATTGCTTTCATTGTCTCTGAATTGTTATATTCCATGATAAAAAAGCACAAAGCGCCTCCTAGAATCAAAATACCAGTAATATATAAAACTACTTTACTATGCAGTGATAGCTTTTTATCTCTCCTAAAATTATACAGTTCAACAAGGACTGTGAAACCAAGACCTCCAATAGCAATCAAGCTAGAAACTGTCAATAAAATAACTGGATTGTTATAATATATTGTATAACTAGAAAAATTACCAAAAATATCAAAGCCAGCATTACAAAAGGTTGATATACTATGAAAAAGACTATAAAATAATCCCTTTCCTAAGCCATACTCCGGTATAAATTGAGTACTCAAAATCAATACACCCACTAGCTGAATGACAAAAGCAAAATGCATTATCTTTAGCATCATTTTTACAATTCCTTGTATTCCAAAGGTGTTCATTGCCTCCTGCATAAGTAATCTGCTTTTCAATGTGATTTTTCTCCCCATAAGTACAGTAATAAAAGCTGCAAAGGACATAAATCCAAGTCCACCTATTTCAATTAAAATCATTATTACAGTTTGTCCAAACATATTCCAATGAGTTCCAGTGTCCACTACCACCAAACCAGTAACACAAGTTGCCGATGTAGCTGTAAACACAGCGTCTAAAAAGCTTGTTGGTTCACCACTAGCAGATGATATCGGTAGACTTAAAATCATTCCACCAACTAAAATTACAATAATGAATCCAATTGCTAGAATCTGTACTTCACTTAGCTTTCTCTTTTTAATAACATTTTTTCTAATGTCAGTTTGAATATCCATAATTCATCCCTTCCTCATTATAAATAAATATTCACCATTCCTTAGATTAAATTATACATATATGTACAAATTTAGCACACAAAGCAATACTTTTAAATAGGACTTGAAGATTTATTTTCTTCTAAGTATCCATGATTTTTCGAATAAAAAAGAAACCTAACAAAAATAACACATCTGTTAGATTTCTCTTATTTATCACCTATTTTATTATTCTATAATGGTCACAACTTCCTCCAAAGGCTTGCGTGCCGGCTGCTGTGGTACCTTATCATCTGGTATACCTAGAGTTATCATTGCCATTAAGCTATAACCCCCTTTATTAAAACCAACCAACTCCTCAATTTCCCTTTTAGCATGTGTTGGACCTGTCATATAGCAGGTTCCATATCCCATGGCAGCTGCTCCTAAAAGAAAATTTTCTACTGCTGCTCCAATTGCTTGAGCATCTGATTGTGGTGCTAATATATCTTTTAAAGTTTCTTCATCAGCACCACCTTCTTTTAAAATCTTATATTCAATCATATCATATGGCTTTCCATAAACAATGATTAATGCTGGCGCATCCTTAAATAAAATATAATATTTCTTTAACTTCAAATATAATTCTCTATCACTTTCATTCTTTGCCATTTCTGCTAACCTATCATGACTCCTAGAAACTATATCAGCCATCTCATTTATCAAATCACGATTTTCTATTACAACAAAATGCCAGTTTTGTTGATGCTTTGGTGATGGAGCATAGGTTGCAGCCTTTATCAGTTCCATTATATCTTCTCTTGGAACCCTTATATTCTTATACTTTCTGATGCTTTGTCTTTTGTATATGAAATCTAATTTTCCCATAATTTTCTCCCCTTTTCCTTCGTTATATATAATACCACTTTATAGTAAATAGCATTCAATGTAAATAGGGTGCTAACGATAATTGTTTCGACAGCACCCTTTCACACATATATTTATAAAATAATATTCAGTTGTTAAATTTTATTTTGTTATACATTTCCTTAAGCCTTAACTTCTCTTCCTTCTTTTAATAAATAGTCCCGCTCCAACAGTAGCTAATCCAGCTACTAATACAAAAGTTGAACCTATCATTGCTCCTGTTTGAGGAAGATTTGGCTTATTAGGCTTACTTGGTTTCTCTGGTTTTTCTATTTCCTTTTCTTTAACGGTTACTTTACAAGTGTCAGTAAATTCACCTTCTTCACTAATTACGGCGATTACAGCTTCACCTTTACCAATTGCTACAACTTTTCCATCAATAACTGTTGCTACCCTCTCGTCTGATGATGACCATTTAACATTTTTATTTGTAGCGTCTTCAGGCTTAAATGTAACCTCTAATTGTGCTTCTTCACTTTTATTTAAGTTAAGCTTATTTTTGCTAAGCTTTATTGATTCTAATGGAATTATTTTCTCTTCCTTCTCTACAACATTTATTTCCCAAGTTTTAACTATAGATGTACCATCAATGTTTACAGATACAAAGGCCTTTCCAACCTTATTAGCTACAGCTTTTCCATTTTCATCAACCGATACAATGCTGTTTGCAGAAGATATATATTCTGCTGAGTCTACTAAACTTTCATATGGCTCAACCTTAAAGTTAAGTTCAAATTCATCCCCAACATAAACCTCTCTTACTGGCTCTTCTATAATAACATCTTCAATTTCTGGAACTTTTCCATCAATGCCAACAGAAATATAACAGCTTAAAGCAAGTCTATTATCACTAGTTTTAACAGTTACCCTTGTAGAACCTGGGGCAACTGCTGTAACATTTCCTTCTGAATCAACGGTTACAACCTTCTCATTTGATGATTTCCATATTAGACTTACTCCTGTAACATTCTCTGGTGTTATAGTTGCAGTTATTTTATCTGTTTCACCAACGTTTAAGAATATAGAAGTTTTATCTATAGTCATTTCTTCAAGACGTACTTCTTCATGATAACCTACTGCTTCAAGAATATCCTCTAAAGTTCTTCCATCATAACTTAACTCGGGATCTTTTCTGTCTAGAGCTTGTTCATTATATTGTTCAAAATTATACACTATATAATCCATGTCATAAACATCAACCACACCATCAAAGTTAAAGTCTACTGGTACTTTTGAGTAATCAACCTTTTGACCATAGTACTTTTCAACCTCTAAAGCATCATGGATATCTATAACTCCATCCTCTGTAGCATCTCCACCAAAAATATTTTTATAGAACTCTGCACCTAATAGGTAATAAACCTTACCTATTAATTCACCATCAATCATCCTAGATGGTATAAACTTAGCAGTCTTTTTAAAATGTCCTGGCATTGCTGTTACTAACATCATTTCTTCATCTGTTATTGGAAGGTTATAGTTATCATATTCACCTGTACCCTCGTCATAGGTTAAATCATATTTATTTCCCTTTGAGTCTTCAATCCATATATACTTATCAAATTTTGGATTGTATAAATCCATTAGACTTACTTCATAGAAACCTTCTGCCAATTGGAAAGTCTTAAGTGTTGAAGTTTTGGGTTTTATTTTAACTCCTTCATAGGTTCCATTGTAAGAAATATCTACTGGATTGCCTTCTGCATCTTTAACTTCCATGCCTTGACATTGGATATATTCTTTATAAAACTCTGTTTCTGCATCATATGCAAGTTTTAACTCTACATCCACTAAAGCCATATCCTCTGGTATATTTACTGGATTTCCATCCTTATCAACTAACTCAATATTTAATCCAAGTTCTCTAGTTGAATAACCAAAGATTCTCTTATCAATTTTAACTTCATATCCATTCTTATCTAAGAATTCTTGAAGCTGAGCATTTACTCTTACATCCATGACTTCAAAGGCTTTAAAGAAGTTCAATGTAGTTTTAAAACTGCTTCCAATTACATTATTCACTGATATAGTTGCATTTATATTTTCTCCAAGAGACATTTCATCCTTATCTAAAGTTACACTGTGATAAGGTGTTCCCTCCTTAATGAAAAAATATCTTGGGGGCATATATAGGTTTTGTGAAGTAGCTATATCTATTGGCATTGGTGAAACTTCAAAAATACCATTTTCTAGATCCTCTTCCTGTATACCTATTTTAAAGTTTCCTTGGTTATCAACAGAAATACCATAGTAAGGCATACCATTTACAAATCCTGCAATTTGTATACTTGTGGTATCAACCTTATAACCCATTTCATTTAAAACTTCAATACTGTTATCTGTAACATTTCCATGTAGCCAATAAGCCTTAAAAGTTTCCCCTGAATATTCTTCCTCTGTATACATATTTTCAGATACTTCATATACGCCTGGCTCTTTATCTAATTTAATTTTAACATCCTCATTATCTACTAATACATTGTAGCTAGAAGTGTACTTAGCATCCTTTTCTGCATCATTACAAACAAACTCTAAAATGTACTTGCCATCTTTCAAAGAGCTTCTTACCATATCCATATTGCCATCCTTGTCTATAGGGAAATATCCCGCTCTGCTGTCTAAAGCTACAATATTATCACTATATCCTGGTGGAAGATAAGATATATCAATGACTGATGATAATCCAACAAGCTCTTTAGTTTCATAATCCCTTACATAGACCTCTACAGTACTGATTGGAGAGGAAACACTTATCATTGCAGAAAGTCCTGGTATTTTTGCAAAGTGCATCATTTCAAGGTCATTACTCATAGCTGGTCTAGATAAAACTACTGACTCAACTCCTGGAGTTAAATACTTAACTGCAAAAGGTACTCTGTAATCCTCTGCTGGGTCTTCTGTGTTGGTAAATACTACAAACCCTTCATATCTTCCAACTGCTGAGTTACCTGGTACTGTAATTTCTGACTTAATATCAACAGTTTCTCCAGCTTCTAAAGTTACTTTATTTGGAATTTCCAAAGCAACTCCATTTTTTACAGCATCCTGTGAATTAGTGCTTTCTCCTAGGAATTGAACATCAACATCAAAGGTTTTATTTTTTTCTCCTGAATTTATCATCTGAATTGCTAATGATTTACTTACAGCTTCTTCACCCTTAGCAATTCTATCAAAGGATAAGGAACCTGTTATATAAGGTAACTCAATTTTCTTATAATCCTCATCAAGAGATTCACACTTATCTAAAACCTTTATAGCAATATCTCTATTAACTGCCTCATATGCATTTATTCTCCCTGCTCCAATTTCATTTACTCCATAATCCTTAGTTAGCTTCTCTGCAGTATTCATTATTGCAACCTTAATCTGTTCTGGAGTAAGGTCCTTATTGTTTTGAAGCATTAAAGCTGCTACACCAGCAACATGAGGTGATGCCATGGAAGTCCCATCAATACGTGAATATGCAATACTGTAATCAATGCCGTCTTCCGGGCTATTAATATATTCTGGATAAGTAGAGAATATTCCTACTCCTGGTGCTGTGATATCAGGCTTTATAGTTTCATCAGAAGATGGTCCCCTTGAACTAAAGTCCGCTAACTCGTCCCCATTTGTAGATGTCTTACCATTAAACTCAATTTTAATACTTTTTACTGCTGTAGCCTCCATAGTATTCTCTACAATGGCTCCAGCCTTCTCTTCTTTAACCTTTTGTTCTTCTACTTCTACTGTTGATTGATCCTCTGTTTTAGTTTCTGCTTTTTCCTCTACCTCTTGTTGTCCCTCTGTAGTTTCAATATCTTCTACACTATCTTGCTTATCTTCTACTTGTGGTACTTCAAGATTCTCTTCCTTTGAATCTGTAGTAGCTATACCAAGTGCTTCCTTAAGAACTTTACCATTTTCTTGACTTATTCCAATTCCAAGAACTCTATCAGTTCCCTCACCAAAGAATAATCCTATTTCTCCAGGAACATTATTGGCTAATATTAAAGCAACTGCACCTGCATTCTTAGCATTAATAAATTTCTCTGCAAAGGACAAATATCCACGGTCTACAAATAGAACTTTTCCCTTCACATCTAATTCACTAAGTTCATAGTCAAAACCAAAACCACCATAAATGATTTCATATTCATTTCCTACTACACTATCTATGCTGTCAAATGGTCTTGCAATAAGCTCACCATCAATAGCATTACCATCAGGAAGTTCAAGTTTAAACTTATCTATGGAAATGTTAGTTGTACTTGCACCAACTGAAATTGATAGTGGTGAAGTTCCTGGAGACCCTAAGGTGCTTGCTCCCGGACCTGAATTGCCATTGGCAACTACTGGAACAACCCCAGCAATAGCAGCATTGTTACATGCAATGGAACTTGGATATAGAGGACTTGGTGTTGTAATTCCTAAAGATAAGTTTATTACGTCCATGCCATCTTTAACTGATTGTTCAATTGCAGCAATAATATCTGCAGATGACCCAACTCCATAAGGTCCCAGAACCTTATATGCGTATAGCTCCACATCAGGTGCTATACCTGTGACTGCGAATTCACTTTCACTATTTTTTCCATTAGCTCCAATAGTCCCTGAAACGTGGGTACCGTGAGATGTATAATAGTTATTTCCCCAATCATCCTTTTCTGGTTCACCACTTTTGCTCCAATCATCATAAGTTGTTTCCATTGGGTCTTCATCATTATTAACATAGTCATATCCACCAGGTCTATAATTCTCCTTTAAATCTGGGTGATTATAATCAATTCCTGTATCAAGAACTCCAACCTTAATCCCCTTTCCAGTTATACCTTCCTTTCGAAGCTTGTCCACCCCAATTAATGGTGTACTCGATACCATTCTAGATGATATTTCTTCTATGCTTTTTGCACTTTTAATCTCCGGATCTACTCTTACCTCTTCATCCTTCCAAATGGATTTTACAACTCCACTTTCAAGGAGCATTGATATATCCGTTCCCCTAACCTTCATGGCTACACCATTAAAGGTATCGTAATAAGAATGTTCTATTTCATAAGTTTCTGATGATTTTTCTTTAGCCTTTCCTGCTAAAAATTTGCTGAACTCCTTATGTTCTGTTTCAATCTCATCTCCTAATGAGTACTTGGAGCTTTCCTCCTTTAGAACATTGGCTGTTATCCTTGGTAATGATTTAAACTCAATTATTATTGACTGATATTCTTCTGTTGAAACATCAACTCCATCCTTAATTGGACTTACCCCTGCCGATGAATCTTGAAGCTCCTTATTATACTTTTCTACCCATTCCTTTAGTGCATTTGCGCTTCTGTCAGTACGGATATCATAAGCATTTACGGCACTTATTGGAAAGAATGATAAGAATAACGATAGCGAAATTGTACCACTTATCAAACGTTTCCACATTTGAACCCTTTCCCATTTTTTTCTTGACATAATTTATCCCCCTCTTATAAAAATAATGTTTAAGAACTAGTTATAACTTGATGTCCAAAACATGCTTAATCAATATACGAAACCATTTGGCAAAAATTACCAAATAGTTAATATTTTTTTATATTTTTTATTTAATATAAAAAAATAGCCTATGGATTTTATCCATAAGCTATTAGAAATATTTTTATATTAATTATTAACTATGTCCTTAATAATTTCTACTCTTTCTTCTCCTAAGATGTTAGCAATTTTAACTTCTATGCTACCACCTTTTTTAAATACTCTTTCTTCATTAGCACTTATTATTTTCTTAATTCTTTCTGATAAATCTTCATAGGACATTAAATCATCTCTATAAACATCTACCATATCTCTTAAGCATGACCCCAATTCTTTTGGGTTCTTATATAATATTCTCATACGTTCCTCCATCTTGTTCTTTGATTAAACTAATATAATTTACTATATCATTATTTTGTTCAATTTTTCAACATGTATACGTCCAAGCCTAATTTTACCCAACTAATGCTACAAACAACGGTATTGTTACAATAGATAAAACTGTAGTAATAAATACACATTGAGATGCATATTTACCATCACCATTATTATCAATTGCCATAACTGGACATATTGCCGCTCCCGGCATAGCCATAATTAATGTTGGTACAGCTATAAGCATTGGATCTATGCCAAGATATTTCATTGGTAAAAATACTATTATCGGAACTAATATTAACCTAATAAATGATACAAGATATAAGCTCCAATCTGATAAAACCTCTTTAATACTACTGCTACATAGCATAGAACCAATTATTATCATTGAAAGTGGTGTTGTTATTGCGGCCACATTTCTTACTCCTAAAAGCAAGAAATCTGGAATTGTTACTTGAGTCATAAATATAACTCCACCAATTGCCACAGCCCATAGTGCAGCATTTTTCACTATATTTTTAAATGATTCCTTAATTGTTAGGCCTGTACTAAACAACCCATAGCCGAATGTCCATACGAAAATATAGAAAAATATATTATATATTGATGCATAGAAAATTCCTATTTCTCCATAAATACTTCCTAAAACAGGAAACCCCATAAAAGCACAGTTACTAAAGGTTGTCATAAATACAAGTACAGACCTACGCTTCTTCTCTGTCTTGCAAAATACTAATTTACTAATAACAAATGCCAATACATGTATTATAAAAGAATAAAAAATTAATTTTTTACAGTTATCTACAATACTTTTATCATAAGTCATATAAAAACTATTAATTATAGATAAAGGTAATGTAATATTAACTAAAAGACTATTAAGACCCTTTTCCACTCTATCGTCAATGAAATTTTTCTTTCTGGCATATACACCTATTGCCATCATAAAACATAGGGCAATAATCTCATTTGCTGCCTTCATTTGTTTTCCCCCCATCGGTGATATTTTAGTCCACTCCCAATTATACTACAAACTTTCCACTATTCTATAGCTTTATTTCACTTTTTTAATGTACACCTTCTCATTATTGCAGTATTGATATAAAATTATATAGTAAAGCTCCAAATAATAATAAAGGAGGTCCTATTATGACTAGTTCATTTATCATATACTTATTATTTATAAATACCGTTGCATTCTTTGCAATGTTAATAGATAAACGTCGTGCAATTAATAAGCAGTGGAGAATTAGTGAAAAAGCTCTTATAGGTATGTCAGTAGCTGGCGGATCAATTGGTATGCTTTGTGGAATGCAGATATTTAGGCATAAAACTAAGCATAAAAAATTCACTATTGGTATTCCTTTAATTCTTGTAGTTCAAATTTTACTTCTAGGCTTTTCACTTGAAAACTATGAAGTAATTCTAAAGGAAATTAATAAGATGTTCTAAGCATGAATTTTAAAGGGGTTATATCAAAATCATCTTGATATAACCCTCAATTATTTTAAGCTATAATTTATAAACTGCTTCCACTTCTCCATAATAAATCACATGGTAATCTTCTTTAGGGTACGCAGAAGCTTTAATATCTTCTGATAAAAATTCTGGACTCATTTCTTGTTTATAAACAATCTTACACTCATAAGTCAAAACATTTGGAGCATTAATGACTGGTGTATCAACAAACTTAGCTGGTATAAGCTCTAAATTGCACTCTTGAAACTTGTCATAATCTCTTCCTGATTTAGTTCCACAGAAAACTATTTCCTTTTTCAAGTTATCATCCATTGGAATTGTAACAGTAAAGTTATCTACTTTCTCAATGAAATCATAAGTATATCTATGTTTTCTAACCATTACAGCAAAGATACATTTTCCCCATTGATAACCAACGTTCCCCCAGCCAATAGTCATAGTATTCACGTTATTTCCTGCTTTAACTGTTAAAAATGCACCCTTTTCGTGAAGATTTCTAACTGCCATATTAAGATCTTCAGTAAACTCTTTAAAATCTACCACATAAACCATCTCCCTCATTTACTCATAACTCCATTATAGCTTACATTTATACATTACACTATATACTTATTAATATACTCCGAAGTCATCAGTGATAGCAAAGCACCATAATCCACATCAAATTCAACAACATCTCCAACCTTATAATTTCCCTTACAATTAGTTAAATTTAAAAGTAGATGATCGCTGCTGCCTCCTAAGATTTCAATGGTCTTGTCTCTTGGAGTTAGGCCATCAATTCTTACATCCTGTCTGCCAACAGATATTATTGCTCTTTTCATAATGCCCTTATCCTCAAAGGTTGGAATTTCTCCAAAAGCATCCATTCCTATATTTCCAATAGGCATTGATGGCTTTTCCTTTAATTCAATGATTTCACCCTTAAAAGTAAATATATCCTTGAACATTCCTGGAATGTCCTTACCATAGGCTGTTTCTCTACCTAAAACCACAGATTCTCCTAATCTTAAATTAGTAATTCCATCTACCATAGTTTTATTTAATACCTTATATAAACTGCTGGAGTTCCCACCTGAAACCACCTTTAATTTTATCCCCAGCTTTTCCTCAATGTCCCTCTTTATATCCACAAGTTTGCCTAAATTGTTATCATCTGGAATAATTCCTCCATAGCAAGTTAAGTTAGTTCCTATTCCCAAGAATTCAATATTAGGCAAACCTATAACCTCTTTTGAGGTATTTATAACCTCCCCCGGCCATATACCCTCTCTTAAATCTCCTAAATCTATCATTAATATAATCTTATGAACCTTATTAGCCTTAACGGCTGCCTTTGACAAAGCTTTCAAAGTATCCATTTCCGAATTTAAAGATATATCCGCATACCTTACAACTTCTTCAGCTTGACTAATGGATGGAAGTCTTAAAAGCAGCTTTTCACAACTTAAACCCTTTATTCTCTTTAAGTTTTCCACCCTTGAGTCTCCAATTATACTAACCCCAGCCTCTAATATAATCTTCACCATATCTGGCATGGAGCAAAACACCTTTGTTACCACTGCTAAATCTATCTTATTTCTTCTGCAGATATTTAAAGCCATTTTAGTATTATGACTTAATTTATCTAAGTTTATCTCTATTCTTGGATAGCTTTCATCTTTGGTAATAGTCATCTCTTGTGGAATATTATATACCTCAGACATTTGAATTTCCCCCTACTAATTTAATCCCAAGCTTGCTTTTAAAAGTTCCGCTGCCGCCTTTTTATTTTCCCTTGAAAGGACTCCTGCACAAGCCATAATATACATATTATCTATGAGCACCTTAGCTTCCTTTGTTGGCCTCATGGTGATATCGCCTTTTACATCTTTAATAGCTTCTAGAAGTTCTTCTCCTTCACCAAGCCTTGTTAAAGCTCCCCCTGTTCCAACTATATACTTAACCATTGACAAATCTTTACCGTATGCACTAAACTTTCTTCCAGAACCAAATACTCTTTTTATATATCCAACATGTCTGTCCACAGCTACATTAACTGCCTTTTGGGTTAGTACTCTGCTCCAATGCCTTTCTTCTTCCGTTGCTGGAATTGGTTTAATATATCCTTCAATTTCTTCTCTAGTTTTGCCTTCTAACTCATAATCATTAAGGAGTGAAATAACATTCTCACGATTTACATATACACCTATATCCCCTTCAACAGTTCTTTTAGCCTTTGGTTCAGGTGTAATTAAAATATCTAACACTTCTATGCTTCCATCAGTAACAGAATGAACATCCGTAGTGGCTCCCCCAACATCAAGAACCATTACATCTCCGAGCATTTCATAAAGCAGCTTAGTTGCTTCCATAACAGCTCCTGGAGTTGGCATAATTGCTCCATCTACCATTTCCTTGATTTTATCCATTCCACCAGCCCTTACAATATTCTTTTCAAAGGCATCTTGAATTATCGCTCTAGCTGGCTCTACATTAAGCTCATCAACCTTTGGATATACATTGTCTATAACGTAGAGCTCCTTATCTTCAAAGATTTCTTTTATCTCATCTTGATTGGCAATATTGCCGCAATATACCACAGGAATATTAAAATCAGCTGCACTTATAAGTTCTGCATTATCTAGAGCTGTTTCTCTTTCCCCATAATCTGTTCCCCCTGCAATCATTATAAGATTAGGATTTATAGCTTTTATTTTCTTTAAATCAGTTCTACGAAGCCTCCCTGCAGTAACATTCTTAATAATTCCCCCTGCTCCAAGAGCTGCTTCCCTTGCCGCCTTTACTGTCATATCTTCAACTAATCCATGAACAGTAATTTTAAGTCCCCCTGCAGCACTACTAGTAGCAATCATTCTTCCATATTCTAAATATTCTCCTAAGCTATCTTCAATTTCCTTTATAGCATTTCGAAGTCCGATGGTTACGTCACCTTCTAAAACAGAAGTAAACCCCTTGCCTTGACCCACAACTTCTACACCATTACTAAAATTAAAGGCTGTTACAACCGTAGTAGTACTTCCTATCTCTGCTATCAAATATTCTACCTTCATAACTCCTCCTGCTTTAAAGGGCATACAGTATTTCATGTATGCCCCTCAATATTAGATTTTTAATTATTGTTGCTCTTTCATAAGAGTTTCGATGATAAATGAAGCAACGTTATTACCGTGAGTTCCTCTTCCAAACCCAGCATCCATTCCATTAGCTACTGCAATTTCATTTGTAACTTGAGTTCCACCGCAGCAGATTATGAATTTATCTCTGACACCCTTTTCAATACACAAATCATTAATCTTCTTCATATTCTTTGTATGAACATCATTGTGAGTGATGATGGTACTCATGATAATTGCCTGTGCCTTAGTTTCTATAGCGGCATCAATTAACTTTTCTACTGGACATGAAGTTCCTAAATAAACTACATCAATACCATATTTCTCTATTCCACCATGCTTAATATCAATTATTTCTCTAAGACCAACGGAGTGCTCATCTTCTCCTACCGTTGCTGCAACAACTCTTAATGGATGTTCCTTAACGTAATTTCTCATTACATCATCCTCTAAAAGCTTTTGCTTTTCAGGAATAACAAGTTCATCCTTCTTAACTGCAAAATTAACTCTCCCCTTGATTTCAACAAGAACCCCCTCTGCATCTTGAAGAACTTGCTTATGAATCACTTCCACATCTCTAAGATTCATTCTTTTTCCCATTTCAAGAGCAGCAGCTTCAGCTATGTTTTCTTCTTCTGTAATACATAGTGTTACAGATACATAACCATCCTTCTTCCACTCAACTTCTGGAATAATAGTCCCATCCTCTTTCACATTTTCCATTCTTGTTTTTACATTATCAACTTCATCTAATTCATCTATATAAACTATCTTACTGTGATCACATAAAGTACAGCCTTCTATAGGGTCACAGGCTTTATTGTACTTTTCTGGTACATTGTTATAACCAAAATGAGCACAAACTGGAGCAAAGTAATCTTCATCTCTTTGGACAACTGTATCGACTGCAAGTCCACCGTCAATCTTTCTTGCTATTCCATCCCCATTTCTCTCTGGGTATTCTCCTGAATCAACGAAGAACCCTTCTTCAACAGCCTTAAAGTAGCCACCTCTTTCAATCATTTCTTCTAAGAATAAAACTGCTCTTTCCTTAAGCTCTCTAACCTTCTCTGGAAGATATCCTTCATTCTTAAGCTCTACCATTTCCTTCAAGCCATCCATACCTAAAAGAGCTTGTTTTGCTGTATTTACTGCATGGATATTATTGTAGTGCCAAGGTACGTTTCTTCCTTCATCAGGAGTAATTGTACTTTGAATATCAGCTGAAGTAAGCTCAGAAATTAAAAGATTTAGTGCATGAGTTACTGTAGCTTCTCTTGTACAAGAAGACATATACTTAGTATTCATTTGAGCTCTCATCTTATAATTTCTAAATAAATCTCTAAGAGCCACTGCATAAGGTAAGTCAAGCCTCATACATGGAGCTGGTGGTGCAGTTGGAGGTACTGTAGATAAAGAAATATTCTCTGGCTTCATACCTGCTTTCTCTGAGAACTTAGAGTTTATTGCATGTTGCACCATAAGCTCAGGCATTACCTTGTAACCCTTCATTGCTGTAGCATTGGCATTATGTGCTCCATCTATCTGAAGCATATCTGCCCAGGCCATAACATTTTTAGCAACAGCAGCATCCACAAAGGAGCGAACCATATTTATATTTCTATAAAGCACATTGTATTGTGGGTCTTGGTGTGCTCCATTTATTCCTTCTTCTGCAAACATTACAGCTATATCAGGACCTGCTACCCCTGATACATAGGAGTGGAAGTTAATCTCTCTTCCCACTTCCTCTTCAATAAGGTCTAAAGCCTTTCTTGTTGCTCTAACCTCTTTTCTTGTTATAGGTACTCCTCCGATTCCTTCTGGGCTTCCTTCAATTAAACCATCATAGTGGCTTTGTCCTGCAGTTCTGATAACCATGATATGGTCAGCTCCATGCCAAGCCGCCATTCTCATTCTTCTAATATCGTCTTCAAATCTTCCTGAAGCTATCTCAGAAGTTATTACAGGCATCGGTTGAGGATCAATACTTCCAAAGCCAGCTGAACCTGGAAGTGCTTTGCTATTCTTTAGTGGCTTTGATATTTCCTTATACTCAAACTCTCCTATTGGTTCATTGTAAGCTTCTCTCCAGTGCCACCCTCTTCTCTTTGGTTCATATTTATCTAAATCCTTTAAAATTTCTTCCACATCTAATTTTTTATTCACTTCTAACAATTTACAACACCTCCCTTAAATAAAGCTGCTGCTTCATTCCAGCCTTTTCCCTGTGCTAACTGTCTTCCTGCTTCTAAATATGACATGCCTTTAAGGTCACCGTACTTTAAAACTACATTTCCCATGCCTTTACCAAGTAATCCTGCCTTTAATCCTTCAGCTACAATGGCATCTGATTCAATACTTGAAAAGCCCATTCTAAGTAGTACAGATCTCTCAATAGAAGAAGAGGTGTGATTGTATGCTAAATCTATTAATGGATCAACTATCTGTTCTGTTAACTTCCAAAACCTTTCGTATAATTCTTCATCACTTAAATCAGCTAAATGTTTTCTTCTAATTTCAAAATCATCTTCTCTTTTCACAATAAACTCCCCCTTTTGGTTTTTCCATTTATTTAAACCTTGTAGTTACACCATATTCCTTAAGAATTCCAGCTACTTCCTCGTAAGATAATTTTGTTTCTGCACACAAGAATTCCATATCAACCTTCTCTACGCTCTTACATTCTAATTGTTTTGAAGTGTTCTTAATTAAAGATTTTCTATAATCATTTAAGTCCATATTTCTTACGCATAAGCAGGATAGATCCTGTGGAAGTATAATATTTTCCCCTGGAATTTCTTCCGCTGGATTCCCCTTAATTATCTTGATTCCGTTATCCTTTGCAAAGGTTAATTGAGGCACTATGTGCTTTCCTGCTCCTGTATATTCAGTTTCTTGAACTACAAGAATTTCATCATCTTCCATCTCTTGAGCAATAACAAAAGCTGCTGCTAAGGATGTATTTCCTGCTGGTCCTCTCTCAAGTCCTTCAAGCTTTGATAAAAGCTCTGTCATATAAAATACCTGACCTTGAGCAACCGTTACATATCTATCTAAATATCTTAATGGTCTTGCAGCACTTCTTGGAACATCACTTCTATCTGGCCAAACCATAAATGGAATTCCAAAGCCCGTATGACCAGTAGTAAAGGATTTTCTATTAAAAGCACCATCACTTGCCATGTGAAGTCCTGATAAATCAACAGAAGCACCAATTACCTTTGTATTATCTGCCCCAGCCTTAAGGAGACCCCTAGCAGTTCCTGTAACATTTCCTCCTCCAGCGTGGGTAATTACAACTGCAGCTGGGTCCTTTCCAAACTTTTCTCTGCATTCAGTAGCAATTTCATATCCAAGGGTTTCAACCCCTGCTATTCCATAAGCTGAATATAAGGAGGCATTATAGAAACCAGTCTCTTCTAAAGTTTGAAGATAGGTAAAGAAAAGCTCAGGTCCTACCGTAAGCTGAAGTACTTCAGCTCCAAGATATTCACACTTTCTAGCTTTCTCTATAATCTCTGGCTGTCCAACTTTTCTAGAATCAAAACACTCTTGAACTATAGTGCATTTTAACCCTCTCATGGCTGCTTGGGATGCAACTGCTGCTCCATAATTTCCTGAAGTAGCTGAAGCAACTCCCTTATATCCCTTTTCCTTAGCATCATATACTGATACTGATGCTCTTCTATCCTTAAAGCTTCCTGAAGGATTGCAACTTTCATCCTTAACAAAAATTCTTGCTGCCTTTCCAGTTTTAGAAACCTTTCTAGCAAGAGCAGTAATATTTCTAAGCTCTAAAAGGGGTGTATTTCCAACTCCAACCTCTCCTTGAATTCTCATAATATCCTGAAGGGAATATCCTATATCTCTCATCATCAGTTCATAATTAAAAGCTATGTTTCCTTCTTCATATTTATCAAAATTCATGCCAACTGATTTAAGCATAATTTCATTTTTTCTGCTCATGACCTCTTCATATTTATTCAATGTCCCACCAACTTTCTTTTTAGGAAACTCCTTTTCATATTCATTTAAAGGAGTAAGTTCGTATTAGCCAAATCACAGATTTGGATACTCACTTAAATAAATTCCGAAGGAATTTCCTCATAAATTTTTTATTCTTCATTATTTTTAATCTTTGAGGATTTCCTTAGCCTGCTTTCCAATATAGGCAAGCTCACTTATATATCTACCAAAATCATGACTATAACCAGGCTCAACCTCTACTACTTTACCTTTTATTGTTCTATCTATTGCAGTAGTAACTTCAACCTCATCACCTATCTCACAATCTGAATTTACAAACCCTCTAACCCACATTTTAAGTTGAGTTTTCTTTGTATCCTCTGGAATTGCAGGAGAACGATCTGGGCAATCCAAAACTAAAGTTTCTATTTCAACAAATGTACCTTTTTTAATCATTTATTTAACACCTTCTTTTTATCTTTCAATCATGTCTCTAAAGTCACCCATAATAGCTCTAGGAACCGGTAAGTCTATCATTGTCTTTAAGCCTGGTCTTGCATTTATTACATGAGGAATCATATTAACTACCATAGCTATTGTTCCAAGTCCCCCATCAACCTCAGGCTTAATTGCCATGTTTACTTCTGGAGTTCCCTTAATTGTTATATAATCTCCTGTATGAGTTCCTTCCATCTCTGGTTCAATTTGCTGTGGGTGAATCATATCAATTTTCACTTCACCATCAACATACCCTTGTCCTGTCATATTAACTCCAGCCACATCTCCAGCAGCTGCAAAGCCATAAGGTGATTTTCTATCTACAGTTGTAACAATTGGTGCCATCTGTTGCTCAAACTTTTCAACTTTCCACCCTAAAGCATCAGCTATCATATTAACTGACTCTGAAAAACCAACGTGACCTGCAAGATGTCCACTTTCAACTCCAGCCATAAAATCATCAACTTTCATTCCAACACCCTGTTCTTCCATTACTGCTGGACCAAATGGAGATAAGCTATTAACTCTCTTAGCTTCAATATGCTTTACATCAGTCATACATCCTGTTAAACATACAACTAATAAATCCATTATTAATCCTGGATTTATACCTGTCCCAAGAATTGTTACTCCATTTTCCTTTGCTATTTTATTTAACTCTTCTGCTAAATCTGGATTTTGAGCCTGTGGGTAAGACATTTCTTCAGCAGTGGAGATAACATTAACCTTTTTCTCAAGTGCAAGCTTCAATCTTGGAAAAGCATTTTTAGTAAAGGAATCAGTAGCACATAAGCATACATCACAGCATTTATCTGTAAGCACTTCATCAATATCAGCTTTAATTAGTACATCTTTTCTTGCTCCTCTCGCTACTCCCAAAACTTCAAAAATACTTTTTCCAACTCTTTCTGGATGCATATCACATACTCCAACTATATCTACACCCTTTTTATGTAGAAGCATTCTTGCCATACCACTTCCCATAGCTCCGAAGCCCCATATTGCAACTTTTACATTTTCCATTACTATATCCCCCTTTGAATTTTCTTATTTAGCAATAAATTTTTCTAATAATATATACAGCAATTCTTATGCCAAATTTTTACTATTGCTCAGCTATATTTATTTCGATTTTGTCCAAATATTAAGCTGGTTTCCCTTCTTCTAACTACTAATTATTTAGTTAAATGCAAATTATTTTGCATCAATTAACTGGTTTTTCTCCATAAAAATAAGGTGTGCAAAATTCCTTGCACACCTTCTGCCGACTTTTCGGCACTTTATTTAATTTATTTAATTTATTTAATTTATTTAATTTATTTAATTTATTTAATTTATTTAATTAGTACTTCCCCAAATTTCAGGGTCCTTATAATAATTTACACCTTCATTTTCTAGTCTTGATCCTTGACCTTTCAATCTAACTTTATACTCCTCCCAATCTCTAGACGCTTTAGGAGTCCAACCTATCTCTGCATAACCAGGAAGTCTTGGATATATCATGTAATCCATTTGATCTTGATCTTCAATAAATTCAGTCCATAAAGGAGCTTCTAACCCTAAAACAAGTTCCTTTGGTGCAAAGTCTGTTGGATCCCAGTTATATGCTGTCTCAACTGGTATTAATCCTGCCCAATCAAGTCCATAAGGTGTATCCTTATTATATTTCATATCTAAATATGCCTTTGAAGCATTTGAAGTAATTATCTTCATTTTCTTTTCTACTGCTGCACTATTAGAATCCCTCCAGTTTTGAAGAATAACATCTGAAGTTATCTCCGGTGAAGTCTCTATTGGATCCCATCCAATGGGCTCCTTCCCATACTTCTGTGCAATCTTAGCTACTCTTCCAACAAAATAGTCATATCCTTCTTTGGGTGTGGAATCAGCTTCATCCCCGCCTATATGAATATACTTTGATGGTGAAATCTCTGAAACCTCTTTAATCACGTCATCAATAAAATTATATGTCTTTTCACTGTCTGTCATAAAAGTACTAAACCCAACCTTAGTGCCAGTATATAATGGCTTCTTTTGTCCATCTGGATTTAGGAACCCATAGGATGCCAAAGCTGCATTAGTATGTCCTGGCATATCAAATTCAGGTATTATTTCAACATATCTTTTAGCTGCATAATCCACTATATCTTTAAATTGTTCTTGAGTATAATATCCACCAGGACCTCCTCCAACTTCAGTACTGCCTCCTATTAAGGTTAAGTCAGGATATTTTTTTATCTCCAAACGCCAGCCTTGGTCATCACTTAAGTGTAAATGAACCTTATTTATCTTATACTGCGCATCTAAATCAATCTGACGTTTCACCTCATCTACGGTAAAGAAGTGCCTAGCTACATCTATCATTAATCCTCTATAGCTATATTCTGGTTTATCTACTATTGTCGCTGCTGGAATACTCCACTCAACACCCTTAACTATAGTACTTTTATCAATGTCAGCTGGTAGGGATTGTCTTAATGTTTGAACTCCTCGAAAAATTCCTTCAGGTTTAAAAGCAGTTATGGTTACTCCACTTGGATCTGTTACCATTTTATATCCTTCAGTTCCTTGATTTTCTTCTCCACCAACAGTAGTTAAAATGATGTTTCCTTTAGCAGTATTTTCACCTTTTATTACTTTTAACTCATAGCCTGTAGCTGGACTTAGCTTTTCTCTTAAAAATTCTGCAACCTTTACTAGCTCTTCTGTTTCTTCCTCATTATTTCCTTTTACATAAATTGAGGTATTTTTATTAAGAATAAACTTGCCTTTTCCAGCTTCATAGCTCAAAGGCTTTGGAATTATATTATTAGCTGTTCTATCTGACATAAAGGCTGTTTGCACGATTCCTCCTTCACTTGTCATAACTGTTATTACGGCAATCATTGGAGTTAATGCTAATACCATCATCAACATTAGTGCCATGACTTTCCATGTACTTTCTCCACTTTTCTTCATTTGTTCGCCCTCCTAGGAAATATTAAAAAGTTCAACTTACCAAATCACCGATTCGGATACTAACTTGTGAAACTCCTCCTCATTTTATTCGAAGGAGTAAGTTATTATTGTCCAAATAAAGGATTTAGGTACTAACTTATACTTATTTTATTTCCTAAAAGCTGTAGACTATACTAAATTTATGTTATAAATTAAAAAATCAGTGGTATTAATTATATTACTACCACTGATACATATTTTAATAATACATTAAATTTTGTCCTGCTTCATCTGCATACTTACACTCCTTATGAGTTAAGTTCTCTTCTTGATCTAGCAGAGTTATCATATATGTATCTGTTAATTTCATTTCTCTGCCTTTGACTCATACCACTAAATTTTAAGTTGTATAAGTATGTTCCACTTCTATAATTAATTCTTTTCTTCAAAATGGTACTTTTTATTCTATACATCTTTCCGTCTAAATTAAAACTAACCTTAATATCTTTCTTTGTAATATCTTCTAAGGCCTCCATAAGCATTCCATCTATGCTTATATCTAAAGTGTTTCCTGTATATACTTCTCTCTCTTCAGGAAGAATTGTATATTCAATATCCATTACTATTGGAAGTCTATAATTTTTTCTTCTTTGATTTTTTTCAATTGAATTACATATAATTCCTCTATAAAATACAATATTATCCCTTATTATCTTTTCATGTATCAATAACTCTGTGGAATATAGTTCCCCATAACTAATAAATTCAACTTTTATAACACTATTAGGTGCAAATCTAATAATCTCACGCTCATCAATAGGACATCTAAATACTACTTCCTTATTATTTAAAGATTCTACATAGCTTGTATATAACCTGCCATTAAATCTTGTTCTAATTGTTAAATTAAAATCTTCTTTTAGTAATTCAATATATTTCTCCAAAGATTTCTCAACATTTTTTTCAGATTTTTTATTAAACCAGCTAAACATCTTACTTCTCCTCTTTATTCCATTTTCTACCCACTATATATTATCGTATATTCTCATCCAAACTTTAGGATATTATGTAATAAAAAATCAAACCTACTTAATGTATGTCTGCTGTAACATTAATTTAATTTTACCAGTGAGACGGGCTGTCAATTGAATCTGGGAGTTTTGTATGTTCATTTCCCTTTGCTGAATTAATCTGTGGCTGTGTTATAAATATACTTTTTGAAAGGTCGGCTCCTCTTAAATCAGTATCCCTCATATCTGCTCCAATGAAATCTACACCTTCCAAATTCATATTTCTCAAGTCTGCTGCTATGAGAAGTGCTCCTCTTAAGTCCTCTCCAATCAAATTAATGTTCTTAAAATCAAAGCCTATAAAGTTATCTCTGCCTGCTAATTTCTTTTTTCTCTTTAATGATGATTTCTTACCTTTTCTGTAATTTCTTCTTACAAGCTCACTTGTTTCTGCAAGAAATTGATTTACTTTATGTCTATGGAGAATTAAATCAACTTTTTTTAATTCAGATGGCTCTAGAATAGTTAATGTCTCAGTCTCCTTTACCAATTCCATTATTTTTTCCTTTACTTTCAGGTCCTCCTGACTTTTATTGCATCATTCAGATACCACAGCATTTCCTGTAGCTGCCTCACAATTAAAAATACATTAAACATTTCATCTTTTATTTCTGGATTTACTCTCCAATCTCTCCCTTTATAAATTATCTCTGCAACCTTCTGACCTGCTCCAAAGCAATCGTAAGCTGTACACCCTTTCAAGCCTTTCTTCCTAAGCTCACTATGAACCTTGCATTTATAATCCTCCATCAAATTAATACAAGGATTTCCAGCTTCCTTATCTACTGGAAACCCTTCTGCTGCTGAAAAATATAACGCTGCACAACAAAAGCCAAAACACTTATCACACTGTGCTCTTAATTCCATTTTTAAATTTTCCTCATTCAAGGCTTTACCATTTATCATTACTAAGCCACCAATCATCTTAAAATTATTTTTTTATTCCTTGAAGTGGTATTCACTTCAAATGTTGAAATCTTATTTAAAAGCTTATTTACAATGCCATATTCATGCCTTTAAAAACTAAAGCATCATTTACTTTATTTATTCATCTTACTCTATTTTATAATATTTCAAGCCACTATCCAAGAAACTTTAACTTTTAATAATTTCAAAAAAACAAAAGGCTGTAGGTTTCCTACAGCCTTTTCTTATTACATTCTTTCTACACTTTCCATACCCAATAAATCTAAGCACTGCTCTAGTGTATTCTTAACTAGGTTGATTAAGCTTAGCCATGAAGATTTTTTAGCTTCATCTTCTTCAGCTAATATCTTTGTATCATTGTAGAATTTGTTAAAGTTATTAGATAACTCATAAACATATTCACAAATCTTATGTGGTGCACGGTCTCTGTAACTTGATTCTATAACTTCATTAAACTTGATTAATTGAAGCATTAAGTTTCTTTCTGCATCACTTTGTGGAGCTGCAATATTAGAGAATTCAGTAACTCCAGCTTTATTTAATATAGATTTAATTCTTACTATTGTATATAGGATATATGGTCCTGTATTTCCTTCAAATGAAGCAAATCTTTCAATATCAAAGATATAATCCTTAGATGCTTGATTTGATAAGTCACCATATTTTAAAGCAGCTAAACCTACTTTTGATGAAATCTCTTCAACATCTTCCTCAGCTATATTTTTATTATCCTTAAGCTTCTCTTTACCCGCTTCTTTAATAAGGTTTATTAAATCTGCAAGTCTCATTACTCCACCCTCACGAGTTTTGAATGGCTTTCCATCCTTACCGTTCATAGTACCAAAGCCTACGAAGTCTAGTGTTACATTCTCACCAGCAATACCTGACTTTTTAGCGCCTCTGAAGAATTGCTCATAGTGAAGTCCTTGTCTTTTATCGGCAAGGTATATTAACTCATCAGCCTTTAAATCTCTAACTCTCTCTACTACTGTAGCAAGGTCAGTTGTACCATATAAAGATGCTCCATCAGATTTTAATAAAAGAAGTGGTGGAACTGGGCTCTTATCTGTTTCTTCACTAACATCAAAAACTAAAGCTCCTTCACTTTCTTTCGCAAAGCCACCATCTTTTAATTCTTGAATCATTGCTGGAATTAACTTTTGTGCATCACTTTCACCATTCCATAATTCAAACTCAACATTTAAATCTCCATAGTTTTTCTTAAGATCTTTAACTGAAACATTTAAGATGTGCTTCCATAAAGCATAATATCCTCTTCTACCCTGTTGAAGTTCAACAGTTGCCTGTTTTGCAGCTTCCATAACCTTCTCATCAGTCTTAGCAAGCTTGCTTGCATATGGATAAATATCTTCTAACTCATCAATAGTAAATGGAGCTTCTACTGGATATTCTCCTTCAAAGCTTGCATCAAAGTAAGGAAGCTCTGGATTACGTCTTTCAACCTCAGATATAACCATTCCCATTTGAAGTCCCCAGTCACCTAAGTGAACATCACCAATTACATCGTGGCCCATAAACTTAGCAATTCTCTTTATGCTTTCTCCTATGATGGCAGATCTTAAATGTCCGATATGCAGTGGTTTTGCAACGTTAGCTCCACCGTAATCAACTATTACCTTCTTAACTTCCGTTGCTTTTGAAAGTCCTAACTTCTCATCACCATTCATTTTATTAACATAATCAACTAAAAACTCATCGTTAATTGTTATGTTAATAAATCCTGGTCCTGCAATTTCCAACTTAGCAAACATTGGATTTTCCTTTAACTTTTCAACAACCTCATTTGCAATCACAACTGGAGCTTTTTTAAATTTCTTAGCATCCGCTAAAGCTCCGTTACATTGATATTGACATAAGTCTGGTCTGTTTGATGTATTTACCTTTCCACTTTCCCTTGTATATCCAAGGTTTTCAAAGGCATCTTTTACTACATTACTAATTTGATTAATAAAAATGTCCATACTTTTCCTCCTATTTTTGCATATAAAAAACCGCCTCTTTACAACAAAGAGACGGATATTCCGCGGTACCACTCAATTTAACTAAATAATAAGTTCACTCAAAACCTTAACGCGGTCAACGTCACATCCTTACCTCTTAGAAATCTTTCCATAGAAATTTACTTTACTATGAATTTTTCTAAAATGCTCGAATAGCTTCTCCAAGGTCCTCTTCCTTACTTTATATCTTGTAAGACTCACACCCTCCTCTTACTCGCTGAAAGACATGTTGAAATAAGTACTATCCTCTTCACAGAATTTATTTTTAAATGGAAACTCCTTATAATATTCATTCAAAGGAGTACTCTTACAGAGTAAGTTCATATTATCCAAATTTTAATTTGGATATTCACTTAATCTCGTGTTAGTCAAATCGAAGATTTGAACACTCACTTATAAGCTATTATTTATTATAGCCAACTATCTTACATTATAACTCATTATTTATAATATATCTAATGTTACAATATTGCAACCCTTAAATTATAACTTTTTTATTATCATCTAAACTAAGCTTATAAAACAAACTCCAACTGACAATCACAAGGCTCCTCAGCCACTAATTTTTCATTATATTCCACTGCCTCAACACATCCAAGCTTTTTATAAAATGCTTGTGATTCTATGGATGAGTGTGCCGAAATATAAAGTTTCTTTGCACCCATATCCCTAGCACTGTTTACTGCTAACTCAAAAAGTTTTCTTCCAATTCCCATACCACGTCCTTCAAATGTAACATGGATAGATGATAATTGTAGATACTCCTTTTGTCTACCAAATAGAGCATTTTCCACAGATACAAAACCTGCAAGACTTTCAGCATTAAATGCTGCGAATACCACTCCGCCAGTATTTGCTGTATTTTGAAGACATTTCACTAGGAACTCATACTCCTTTGAAGTCCATTCTTCTGTAAATTCAATATCCTTTATTACCCAATTATCTTCAACTTTTCGCCAGCATTTAGTTACCCTTTGGTATCTATTAAAATCCTTAAATAAGTCTTTATTTATTTCATCTACTTCTAATTTTCTATATTTTATTTTTCCCATTACTTACCTCTCAAATTTATTTCTTTTTTTCCATACTTATTTGTTCTATAAACGCCAATTCCAATGCCACTGCACACAATTATGATCTGAATTATACACACTGCTTTAAGGTATCTATCTAAAAATAATATCCCTATTATCCCAACTATAATTTCTAATAGTCCAGTGTATAACAAAGATCTCCCCATAATCCTTGAAACCTTTTCCTTATCGTCCCCATTGTCATCAAAACCATTTATCATATCTCCGGCATTTTGAGTTTTAATTATTGCTCCAAACCCTGAAAACATTACACCTATTAAAAAAGTTACAATTAATAAAACAATTTTATCATCACTCATATTTTATATCCAACTTACTTTCTAAATCGTACAAATAGTAGTCAACTTGAAAATCTACTTCAAAACCACACTTTAAGTATAGATTATATGCTGCTGGATTGCTTGAGTCCACATCCAAAACTATCTTATTTGTATGCTTTAAACCCTCATCTAAAATAAAGGTCATAAGCTGTTTTCCCAAACCTTTTCCACGATACTTTTTTATTATTCCAACGCCATAACAGTATGCCATATCCTCCTCATAAGCTAAATTAAACATTCCAACTGATTCATCTCCCAAGTATGCTATATATGCGACCCTAGTATCCGAATTTAATATTGCATTTACTAATTTTTCATTATCCCCTACATCTTCGAAAATTTCATTATTCAACTTAATATACTCATCCTTATGTTCAACCTTCAGTACCTTAAACACTAACTCATTACTTGCACCATCATCAATTCTTTGCTTACAGCTCATTGTGTATTCCGACCGTTCTAATTTATTAGGCTTAAAGCTGTCAATTGCTTTTAATGCAGCTACTCCATTTGGCTCTAATTGAAATAAGACCTTTTTGACTCCAGCTTGTAACAAAATTTCCCTTGCAAATAAAAATAGATTTTTAAAATACCCTTTTTTTCTTGCCTTAGGAGCTGTAACTGCTATGATCTCAGCCACCTCTGACGTTGGCATAAAGGCAGTTAAAAAAGCCTTAAGCTTCCCATGGTCATATGCCATAAAAAAGCATGGAAGTTCTTTATTAAAATTAATTTCACTTGAAAGATAAGCTTTATTTTTTAACCCCTCAACTACATTACATCTATTTTCAAGACTTTGTATATCATCCTTTTCTTCTTTAGTTAATAAGCTAGTCATATTAATTATCATTTTATCACCTTATTTTCATTACTAATCTTATATCAAACCATGTTTTTTTAATTTATATTGAAGATTTTGCCGTGATATCATTAGCTCCTTTGATGTTTTGCTCACATTATTCTTATTTTTTTGAAATACTCTTTTTATAATATCCTTTTCTATATTATTAATATATTCATCCAAGCCAACAAGTTCTTTATATTCCCTTTGTGATTCTTTCTCAATAATCATGTTAATTTTATTTCCGAAAGATTCCTTAGTTAATACATGTCCATCTTCTATCATGTTCATAGCTCCTTCTATGGAGTTTTTAAGTTCTCGCACATTCCCTGGCCAATCATAGTTCATAAAACCTTCTAGAACCTCTTCGCTTATTGATTCTACATTCTTAAATAAAATTTTATTATAATAATCAATAAAATACTTGCATAAAGGTCTTATATCTTCTCGCCTTTCACGCAGTGGTGGAATTCTAAGCCTTATGACACTTAACCTATAATAAAAATCCTTCCGTAATTTTCCTTCTTCCATTAGCTTATTAGGCTCTTCATTTATAGTAGCTATAATTCTAACATCTACATCTATATATTTATTACTCCCTATAGGACGAATATAACCGTCTTGAAGCACTCTAAGTAATTTAGATTGTAGGTATGGGTCCATAGCATTTATTTCATCCAATAACATTGTTCCTCTATGAGCTTCCTCAAAGAGCCCCTTTTTATTTTCAGCACCTGTAAAGCTTCCTTTAACAGTTCCAAATAGCATCCCTTCTAATAAGGCACTTGGTATTGCAGCACAATTTATTGCAATGAAAGGTTTGTTGCTTCTGACACCTTCATAGTGGATACTTTGAGCAAAGAGCTCCTTCCCACAGCCGGTTTCCCCATATATAAGTACAGAAGAGTTTGATAGCCCTGCCTTTCGACTCTTTACAATCTCTTCCTGCATAACTTCACTTCCGCCTATAATATCTTTAAATGTATAATAGTGCTTTTCTGATTTTGCTTTACTTCCAAGATTACAAATAGTTTCATTAAGTTTCTTAATTTGAGTCATATCTCGTGCAATCTCTATAACAGCATTAACTTCACCATCCTTTAGAACTGGTATAGTTGAATTAATACTTGTTATAACTTTTCCTTTATCATTACTATAGTTTTGTATATTATCTCTAGATGCAATTCCACTTTTCAAACTCTTAATAATTGTTGATTTTTCTTCAAGCCCCTTTAAATACTCTTGAATTTCTTTTCCCATAACATCCTTTGCTTCGACACCTTCAATGGCACCCATTGCATCATTGTAGTAGATTGTTTTCCCTTTAGCATCAACAATATGTATACCTTCTTTTAGATTCTCAATCAAACAATTCAAAAGCAATTTACTGTCCTTCAAAAAACTCACCCCATACGAACAATTAAATAGTAAAATAACAACTCAAACCCTAACAAATATCGCTAATTATAATTTATCACAATATTTCAATAATATATAATATATTTTACTACTTATTCATAAAATAAAGTGATATAATTTTTTATTTAGTTATTCAAACTTAATCATGTAAATGCATATGAAGATGAGTTTCCAATAATAATAAAATATGATAATATATTTTAGATATATAAATTAGATAAGGAGTATTAATATGGCAAATGATACTATAGTAAATCTAGCTGCAGAAGCAGGCAAAATTATGTTACAAAATGGCGGCGAAACCTATAGAGTTGAACAAACCATAGGAATGATTTGCCAAGCTTATAATATAAAAGATACACAGAGCTTTGTATCACCTACAGCTATTATCACTTCAACAACTAGTGATGATGGTAAAAACAGCACAATAATAAAAAGGATAACAGCTCGTTCAATTGATTTAAATAAAGTAGCAATGATTAATGATTTATCAAGAAAAGTACAGAATAATCCACTATCTTTTGATGAATTTAAAAAAGCGCTTCATGAAATCTCTAAGTATCCCAGCTATAGTCCCTTACTTAAAATGATTTTTGCTGGATTAACTACCGCTTCTTTTACTTTCCTATTTGGCGGACGCATTTTTGACTTTATAGCTGCATTCTTTACAGGAATGATAATTAACAGAGTATGTGCTCTATTAGCAAGATTTAGGGTTAACGATTTCTTTATAAACATTATAGGAGGTACCATTGCAGGCCTTATCGGGCTCTCAGCCTCCTCTTTAAGTCCCGTTTTTCATGAAGATGTTATTATCATAGGCTCTATAATGTTGCTTGTGCCTGGCCTAATTATAACTAACGCTATTCGCGATACTATAGCAGGTGATTTAATCTCTGGACTTTCACGTGGACTTGAAGCCATTGTGATTGCTGGTGCAATAGCAATCGGTGCTGCCTTTAGCTTTAAACTTTGGATGTATATTGTATAGGAGGATTAGAAATGGTTTTACAAATTATATGTGCTTTCATTGCCACTCTTGGCTTTGGAATATTATTTAATGTTCGTGATAAAAATCTATTTTTTGCCTCTTTAGGTGGTGCCCTTGGATGGCTTGCATATCTAATTTCCATGAATATAAATGGTTCTGTAATGCTGTCTACTTTTATTGCTTCACTTGTAATTAGTATATATGCTGAAATTTTCTCTAGAGTTTTAAAAAATCCAGTAACCCTGTTTCTAATCTGTGCTCTTATTCCACTTGCCCCAGGAAGTGGAATGTATTATACAATCCTTGCAGCTGTGCAGGGAGACATTATGCAGTCTTTAAATAAAGGAATAGAAACCTTATCAGTGGCTGGATTAATCGCTCTTGGGATTATAACTGTTTCAACCTTAAGCAGACTTATTCAAAGAATAAACTATATTCGACACAACAAGTTATCAAAAATTAGCAAATAAAAATGCCATACTCTTAATTGAGTTTGGCATTTTTATTTATATTGGTTTTATTATTAAGTCCTAAGAATAAATATAATATTATATAATTCATCCTTAGGAGGCTCCTTAATGTATTGTAAGTACTGTGGATATGAAATTCTTGAGAACACTACCCTCTGCCCCAAATGTGGAGCTTTTACTGAAATCCAATCAGCTGAATCCGAGTTTAACTTTAATAACTTCTCTTCTGATGAAGTAACCCTCCATGAACTCCAGTTATTTATTGGAATAGATAATTCAAACTACTACCTGGAAAAATGGGAGAAATACATTAAGAATGAAAACTCTCTTTCACCCTCATGGAATTGGACAGCTTTTCTATTTGGTTTTTTTTGGATATCCTATAGGAAGATGTACTTTTGGGCTTATTCGTCAATTATTATAAACTTAGTTTCTATCTTAGTAAACTCTTCAACCTTCACACTGTTTGTTAACTGGTCTTTTTGCTTTCTTATAGCACTCTTCAGTAATAAGCTGTATTTCCACTACTCTAAAAATCAAGTAAAAAAGATTAAAGGAAATATTTCAGATGATAAAGACTTAGAAAATAAAATACTTAACCGCGGTGGAACCAGTATCGGAGCATTAGCTATATATATTTTAATCTATTTGTTATTTACATTTATATTCACAGTCTTCCAATAATAAAAGCTGACCAAAATTGGTCAGCTTTTATTTACTTTAATACTATCATCACTTATAAACTTATTTACAATCATTACTGCTACAATTGCAGAAATTACCCCAAATATCGAACCCATTAAAACATCTGATGGATAATGAACAAATAGATACAACCTGGAAAATGCTATAAGCGCAGCTAATATTAATGCTGCTATGCCTTCTCTCTTATGATACATATAAATAACTGTCGCTCCTGCAAAAGATGCAAAGGAATGACCAGATGGAAATGAAAAATCAGTCGGGTTTTTAATCAATAGAATTACACTTGTATCAACCCATGATGGCCTTGGTCTCGCAAAGACATTCTTCAAAATAACATTTCCAAAAATAAAAGAAAATAATAATGCTAAAGCCATAGCAATTCCACATTTCCTATACTTTTTAGAAAATAAAAAAATAACCGAAAGTACAATCCAAATTATTCCCGCATTGCCTAGACTAGTTATAAAAAACATAATGGAATCTAATAAACTGCTATGTATATTTTGTATCCCATGCAAAATGGACATTTCCATTTATCTTCACCTCTTTCTTGGTTTATTAAAGCCTTTATCGCCTGTTTCTTCTACCTTTTTATAACATAAATAATCATATAATTAAATACATCTAAATCCAATTTCTCCATCACCATTTAGGATAAATAACCTCTGCATTTGTTCTGTACTCAATATCCTCATTTTCGTATATATCAAATCCACCTACATTTGAAGAATATTTTATACCTTCTTCTGTTGTCATCTCGAAGACAGTATTATAACCACCTTCCTGACCAAAATATTCACCAAGCTTACATCTATAAATATCTCCATAGGAATCTAAACTAACTTTTTTTACTTGCTCTCTTCCAACTTCTTTTCCATTCCAGTCAAGAATAATTAATTCAACCTTTTCAGGTTTTATATTAAAATTCTTACTTGTTTCACTTTGTGGGGTTACTGTTATAGTGATTTCCTGCTCCTCTGCATCCATCCAATCTACTCCGGCTCCCCAATGACTTTCAACTCCAAATGCAAACATCTCATTAATATTTATTGGTTCTAAAGATTGCTGTCTGCTTGAATTATCCGTTTCAAAGATAACAGTTATTCTTGCTTCATTATCTAACTTTACTTCTATTCTTGCAAAATAATCTTCTGTTTCATTCTTTAATGCTTCTATCTTCCCGCTTCCATTTGAAGTTTCAAACTTAACAAAAACCTTTTCTCCATTACGAAGTTCCTTCGGTTCAAAAAATACATCTATGTACATCTTTTGATCTTCATAAACCGCTTTGGTATGTACATCATCTAAAATACTTGTTGCTTCATTTATTTTGTTTGTAAATTCCTGCTGAATATTACTGATATTTTTCCTCTCACTCTGCAGTCTTTTTTCTAAATAATCTAATCTGACAATTAAGTCATGGTTTTCTTTTTTCAATTTAGTTACTTCTATAAAAGTAAAAATAAACAATATGGAAACAGATACTCCCAGAACTATTTTTAGTTTTTCCTTTCCCAGCATTCCCATTCCCCCAACCTATTACTTATTTGATTTCTTTTCATCTGAAAATAAAAGATTATATAATTCATCTACAGTTTCAAGGTAATAGTCACAATTTTTCTTCATAAAATCTTTTATTAACGGTGTTGTTTTTTCCCATCCAGCACAAGCAAAATCTACTTTACATTTTTTAGCCATATCAAATCCAGGCTTTAAATCATCTACCATTAGAAGCTCATCTGGTTTTAAATTATATACTCTCATTATTTCCTCCAATGGAAAAGGATTAGGTTTACGATAACCATCTCCCTTATCCCATCCAAAAATCATATCTGGAGTTAATCCAAAGCTCTCTATATAATCTCTTTTTATATTGTCACTTAGAGAATGTGACACAACACAAATTAGTCCACCTTCAGACTTTTGCTTCTTTAAAATTTTATCAAACCCCTCATAATAAGAAGGTATATGCTCTTTCACATAGTTATCCCAATTAGCTAGCTGAAACTCCATTTCTTCTTCAGAAAGCTTCAAAACATCATTACAGTACTCTCCAAACCCTGGATCAAAACAAGCTAAATTATACTCATCAAAAGTCATCTTCATCCCTGGTCTTAATTCATTTAACGCACGCATAAATACTGGATAATGTATATCCTTTGTGCTATCAAAAACTGTATCATCATGATCTAATACTAAACATTTATATTTCAACATTTTATCCTCCAAATAATTAACTATTTTATTATTATACATAAAACAAGGTAACACCTATCCATATATGTAAAATATATCTATATAATTATATACTAAATTTTTATTTTAACCAAATATTATTAAATAACTACTTTCTCCAAATTAATAGATTCTATTTGTTATGTGACACTTACCCCCTTTATTGCTTATTATGATAATAAATAACTTTTGTGGAGAAATTTTATGAGCAATTATCAATTTAACAGCCTTGAAGATTTTATAAATTTTTTCTATAATTCCTGTAATAATACAAATAGTACTTGTAACAACTGTGAGTTTGGAAATAAAAATGCTGAGGCTGACCTATCTTCTCGTTGTGCCAACAGCGATATACCGGGTGGTTTTCAAGATGCAAATCCGCAATTTTTAATAATGGCCACTTCAATAATAGGAACACTTCTTGCAGAAAAGATGCCCTTTAATGTACAAAATGCTGTTGCTAACTGGCTAATGCTTCTTGGACAATCCATAGAGCTATTTAATGCACAACAGCAATACTTCCAAGGAGGTCCTGGACGAATATACAATCCTATATACAGAAACGCAGCCAATCCTTACTGTAGTGATTCATCTGATGAAAGTCAACGAAATATATCATCAAAATCGACTAAAAATAATCCCAGGTCAAATTACTCCAATCAAGAATATAATGTAAACGACCTAAAAATAACCATTGATGAACTACATAAAGAAATAAATAATCTAAAAAAAGAAATTGACAAAATTAAAAACTCCTAATAATTCTTAATTTACTTCCTTCTATATAAAATTTTCTTAATATATATTAATAAATTTCTTATAGTTCATTAATTGTTTATACTTATTTTAAATTTAATCATCTTAAAGATTTTTATTTAATATTTATTAATAAATTTCATTGAATTCTTGTATATCTTTGTCGTAAAATTTATTTTTTTATCGACAACGTTCATATTTACCTAACAATTAGCTTGTACTATACTTAATTCAATCTTATTATAAGTTAATTTTGTTAGGAGTGTGTTTTTAATGAAAGAAAAAAAAGAAAGTAATTCTAAAGACTCAAAGGTACCTCTCAAACCCAATTTACTAATCTCAGCCATTCCAATTCTAGTTCTAATGATATCACTATCAGTGACTATAATTGTATATGAAGGAAGTCCACACATACCACTTTTAATCTCTGCCTGTGTAGCTGGAATTATATCCCTTATCCTAGGTAACAAATGGAACGACATTGAAGCTGGTATTATTAATACAATTCAAATGTCAATGCAAGCTATACTAATACTAATGATTATAGGTATATTAGTAGGTACTTGGATATTATGTGGTACCGTACCAACTATGATTTATTATGGGCTTAAGATTCTTTCACCTTCAATTTTTCTTTTAGCAACCTGTATTATTTGCTGTATTGTTTCATTAGCTACCGGTAGTTCTTGGACTACTGCTGGTACAATAGGTATAGCTCTTATGGGTGTTGGTGCTGGCCTCGGCATACCAGCTCCTCAAATTGCAGGTGCAATTATATCTGGAGCATATTTTGGAGATAAAATGTCTCCTTTATCAGATACAACAAACCTAGCTCCAGCAATGGCAGGTACAACCTTATTTGAACACATTAAACATATGATATATACTGTTACTCCTAGCTTAGTAATTGCTTTAATCGTATTTGGTATCCTGGGCTTAAAGTATGTTGGAAAACCATTAGATACTTCTTTATTAAATGATATTTTCGCTGGCTTAGAAGCTTCTGGATCTTTAAATCCTATATTACTTCTTCCTCCAGTTTTAGTTATCTTTCTTGTAGTAAAAAAGATGCCTGCTATTCCCGGTCTACTACTTGGTGTTGTAGCAGGTGCAATTTTAGCTATAGTTGTACAAGGTGTCAACTTTGGAGATATAGTAACTGTTCTTAATGATGGTTATACAAGTTCAACTGGAGTTGCCGTTGTAGATGACTTGTTAAGCGGTGGTGGACTTCAAGGTATGATGTTTACTGTATCCTTAATCATATCTGCCATGATATTTGGTGGTGTTATGGAACAGTCTGGAATGCTTAATGCTCTTGCAGAAAGTTTACTAAGATTTGCAAAAGGAACTGGTTCACTGGTTTTTGTGACAATTTTATCTTGTTTCTTAGTTAACCTTCTAGCTGCTGATCAATACTTATCAATTGTAATCCCTGGAAGAATGTATAAAAATGAATTTGCTAAACGTGGATTACATCCAAAGAACCTCTCTAGATGTCTAGAAGACTGTGGTACATTAACATCAGCCTTTATTCCATGGAATACTTGTGGTGCATATATGTCTACAACCTTAGGTATATCCCCTCTAGCTTATGCTCCATACTGCATACTAAACTATATAAATCCTATTATTTCAATAATTTATGGATTTACAGGCTTTACAATGGAAAAACTTGAATCAGATATTGAATCTGCTGTAGAACTATAATATATAATAAAAGGGAGTACACCAAGTACTCCCTTTTATTGTGACCAAATCACACAATTATTTTATATAAATGTTACAATATATTATAGATTAAGTAATTAACACATTTAGATAAAAACTTTATTTTGAAAGGATGACAAATATGACAAAACCATCTATATATCATAAACAAGGCTATAATTGTGCAGAAGCAATTTTAAAATCATATAACGAAGAATTTAATACTTCTATTCCAATAGCTTTAGGCAGTGGAATGGGGACCGGTCTTTCCGTTGGAAGTATCTGTGGTGCTGTAAATGCAGCTGTAATGGTACTAGGCTTTATTAAAGGAAGAAACTCTAACGAGGTTACAAACGAAGCCCGAGGCCTCTCTAAAGAATTAATGCAAAGAGTTAAAGAAAAATATAGTACGGAGATATGTTCAGATTTAAAAAGAAACAAAATAAGCTGTGGTGATATTATAGATTTCTCTTACGAAGCTTTAAAAGATCTTTTACAAAACAAATAAATTCAAGGAGGACTAAATAAATGAGCTTTTTTTCTGAACTATTTGGTAATAGCAAATATAAAAATATAAATGAAGATGAATTAAATAAAATATCAAAAGAGAACAAAGATGCTTTAATTATCGATGTGAGATCAGTTGGTGAATTTAGAAATAGACATATTCCTAAAGCTAAAAACATACCTGTTCAGGAACTATCTTCAAAAATTCACACATTAGATGCCTATAAAAATACAGATATAATATTATACTGCGCTTCTGGTGCTCGAAGCTCAAGCGCTGCAAAGCTCTTATCCAATAATGGCTTTAATCATATATATAACTTAAGTGGTGGTATATCTAAATATAAAGGACAATTAAAATAATTTTTTATAGAGTAACTTAAATAACTCCCCTTGAGAACACAAAATTTCTTAAGGGGAGTTTATTATTTTAACTTCTTATTTCAGCTTTTAACCTTTTAATTTCTCTTAAAGCTTCATCCACTAATTCACCATTTAATATTCCGTAATCCTCTTTTAATATTTTAAGCTTTTCCTTATTAGCTTCTATTGATTTATCATACTCCTTTTTTATCTCATAAGCTTGTGCTAAGGCTTCTGCCATCTCTGGATATCTCGGTTTCTCCTGCTTATCTAAAGCTGTTTTAAAGTCCTTTATAGCATACTCAGCCGCTGTCTCCTTAGCTCTATCTCCCTTATGGTTATATAGCTCAGCTAAAAGGTATAATGCCTTAGAAGACTTCCTATCCTCTTTTAAAAGGTCTAAAAGGAATTTTTCAGTTTCAAGAAACTTTTCTTCTGATATATACCTTTCATTTTCTATCAGACTATCTATTCTTTTTAATTTATCCTCATTAGTTAATTTAAAAAGCTCGTCTATTGTTACTCCAAAATACACTGATAGCTCTGGTAAAAGCTGAATATCCGGAGCTGTAGCTCCATTCTCCCACTTTGAAACTGCTTGATAGGATATGCCTAAGAAACTAGCAAGCTCTTCTTGTGTAACGCCCTTTTCATTTCTCAGCGCTTTAATTTGTTTTCCTATTAAAACTCCATTTATATTTCCTCCCATAAAGGCTTAAATTTTATTTTCTAATCGATTAGCATAATTAAATTTTAGACTTTATAATATACTTTTACAATAACTAGTAATTTTAGAATAACTCAACTAATAGGTGAATTTCACTTTTAAAAATATCTTTACTTATCTAATTTCATAACAACAAGTATGGCTGCAAATCGTATAAATACCATTAAAGCACCATAAAAAAGAGAGTAAGTACTTTACAGTATTTACTCTCTTAAATGTTAAAACTATTGATACACCGCCATGCCGTCTCCATGGTATATTTGAACCCTGTCTACCAGGGGTGGAATCGCCTCATTACATCTGGTACCAGTCATAAAATGACCGGTCAACACTTCGTAACAAGAGCATCAGCCACAATGCGAAAATGTTGGCTCAACATAGACCACTTCATACGCACACAGCAGAATAATCTTTAATCATATTATATAGCAATCCTTCGCGAATTGCAAATAAAAAAATTGAAAATAAAAGAATGTATCAATAGCTTTATAATCATAGTATATCCGGAAATGTGTCATTTATTCTTGTCTACTATTAGTATATGCTGGTAAAAAAAATTAGTCCTTAAGATACCCTATCTTAAGGACTAATTTTTTGTTATAAAATCATTAATTTATGGTAAACCGATTTTATTGCTCTTCTTTTTCAGCTTTCTCTACCTTGCTGATTTCTATTCCAAGATCAACAAGCTGCTTATTATCAACAACATTTGGAGCCTCACTCATTGGACAGTACGCATTTTGGTTTTTAGGGAAGGTAATAACATCTTTAATGTTATCTGTTCCTGCTAAGAACATTACCATTCTATCAAGACCATATGCAAGTCCGCCGTGTGGAGGTGGACCATATTTGAAGGCCTCTAATAAGAATCCAAATCTCTCCCATGCACTTTCATCACTGAAGCCAAGAAGGTTGAAGATTCTTTGTTGAAGATTTGTATCGTGAATTCTAATACTTCCTCCACCTAACTCTTCTCCATTAAGAACTATGTCATATGCCTTAGCACGAGCTTTTCCTGGATCGGTTTCTAAAAGTGATAAGTCTTCATCCATTGGCGCTGTGAAGGGATGGTGAAGAGCAACATATCTCTTCTCTTCTTCATCATATTCGAACATTGGGAATTCAGTAATCCAAACAAAATTAAATTCATTGTTTCCTTCAAGAATTCCAAGTTCCTTAGCAAGCTCTAATCTTAAAGCTCCTAAAGCTTGAAGTACAACACTATCTGCATCAGCAACCATAAGAACTAAATCGCCTACCTCTGCTCCTGCAGCCTTTAATATGTTGTTCATTTCTTCCTCAGAGAAGAATTTAGCTATTGGAGATTTAATTTCTCCTTCTTTATATGCTATCCAAGCAAGTCCTTTAGCCTTGTAAGTTTTAACGAACTCACCTAACTTATCAATTTTCTTTCTTCCCATATCTGCACAGTTCTTAGCAACAATAGCTCTAACAGAACCACCATTTTCGATAGCTCCTTTAAATACAGCAAACTCTGTTCCTTTAACTGTTTCAGTTATATCTTGAATTTCCATTCCAAATCTTAGGTCTGGCTTGTCACTACCATATTTGCTCATTGCTTCTGCATATGGCATTCTTCTTATTGGAAGTTGGATGTCTATACCTTTAACTTCTTTGAATACTCTTTGAAGTAAGCCTTCATTTAAAGCTATAACGTCCTCTTGATCAACAAAGCTCATCTCTAAGTCTATTTGTGTAAACTCAGGCTGTCTGTTTGCTCTTAAATCCTCATCTCTGAAGCATTTAACGATTTGGAAATACTTATCGTATCCAGAAACCATTAGAAGCTGCTTGAATATTTGTGGAGATTGTGGAAGCGCATAGAACATTCCTGGATAGTTTCTGCTTGGTACAAGATAATCTCTTGCTCCCTCTGGAGTACTCTTAGTAAGCATTGGAGTTTCCATTTCTAAGAAGCCCTGCTCATCTAAATAATCTCTAACAATCTTAGCTGCTCTGTGTCTTATCATTAGAATTTTCTGCATATCTGGTCTTCTAAGATCAAGATATCTATATTTTAATCTAAGATTTTCATTAGCATCAAGATTTTCTTTTATGTATATTGGTGGAGTTTCTGATTCTGAAAGTATTTTAATGCTTTCACACTTCACCTCAACCATTCCTGTAGGTAAGTTAGTATTTGGAGATTCTCTTCTTATAACCTCACCTGTTACAGCAATACAATACTCTGATTTAACTAAATCTGCTTTTTCAAAAGCCTCTTTATTTATTTCTTCGCCAAATACAAGCTGTAATAATCCTGTTCTGTCTCTTAGGTCTACAAAAACTAGACTTCCTAAATTTCTTTTTCTTTGAACCCAACCCATTACAGTGATTTTTTCAGATATATTAGATTCTCTTACTTCACCACACATGATGGTTCTCTTAAGTCCATTAAGTGATTCACCCATGTAAATTCCTCCTGTTAAAAATTAAATATAATTTACAATAAATATTATCCATCAATAGGGATGGTTTTTCAATAATTTAATGGGAACAACTTCCCGCCATTCTCTTAAATTCTAATATAAAGTATTCAAAAGTGCTATCTTTCTTTCTATCATTTCATCGACTCTGCTATTGTACTCCTTAACATCTTTAACATTAGCAAAGCGCTCTAAACGATTTTCATCTAGGAATACTACCTTTGATACCCCATCAGCACCAAGAGCAATAATGGTCTGTTTTTCTTCAATCATTTGAATGTTATAAATACAGATTTTTTCATCTCTGCAATATCCCACATTCTCCATGCTTCCAACCATATTCTTTTGTCTATACATGTAATATGGTTTCATTCCCATATCCTCTGAAAGCTTTTTAGTAGCTTCGTACATAGCATTAAGCTCATCTTGCTCAGGTACCTTATGTGTAATGTTATTTATCATATTCTCATAAAGCCTTGAACCTCTTTTTACTGATAAGCCATGGATTGTAAGATTGTCTGGATTCATTTCTAAGATTCCGGCACAGCTTCTTTTAATATCCTCTAGATTTTCTCCTGGAAGACCAACAATTAAATCCATATTGATATTATCAAAACCAAGCTCCCTTGCAGTTTTAAAGCACTCATATACAGCTTCAGTATTATGATTTCTGCCAATAAGCTTTAAAGTTTTATCATTTAAAGTTTGAGGATTTATGCTGATTCTGTCAACCTTATATCTTTTCATTGACTCCAGCTTTTCTTTAGTAATGCTATCAACTCTTCCGCACTCTACAGTAAATTCCTTTACTTCATTGCCTTCAACAAAAGCATGGTATATCTTACTCATTACTTCTTCGAACTCTTCATTATTAACAGAGGTAGGTGTTCCTCCACCAAAGTATACTGTTTCAATCTTTAAATTTTTACTTTTTACATATTCACTTATTGAAGCTATTTCTTTAGATAACGCTTCAATGTATTCCTTAACTAAGGATTTAGCTTTTCCAATAGGATTTGCTGTAAATGAACAGTAAACACATCTTGTAGGACAAAATGGCATACCAACATAAATACTTATGGTATTTGTGTCCTTATTCACAACACTCTTCTCGTATTTTGCAACATCTATACAAAGTTGTGCCTTTTCCCTTGAAGCTTCATGTCTTTCTTTAAAGTGTGCTATAACAGCTTCCTCATCATATCCTTTTTCCAAAAGATCTAAGGCCTTCTTTGATGGTCTTATCCCAACTAAAGTTCCCCACGGAAGTACCTTTTGCGTTCTTTCTCTTAAATATATAAATATGCTCTTCTTAATCTCCTCTGAAGGCTTACAGCCTTCGTTGATTTCGTAATTAAAAACTTGCTCATCATCTTTACCCTTAATAAGAACTCTGTCCCTCTCTATATCGATAGCTAGGTCCCAATCCTCGTCACCGAAGTCTATATCAATAAAGCTGAAGAATAAATTTATCATTAAAAACACATCATATCTGTATTTCATATCACTAAGCTTTATTTTTATAGCTTTTATATTGTTTATCATTTATATCATATCCTTATTGTTTATTAACTATCTCATGAAAGGATTCATAAGCTTTTCTCTATTAATTGTACTACTTGGTCCATGACCTGGGTGAACAGCCACTGTATCAGCTAAAGACATAAGTTTAAATTTTATGCTATGAATAATGGTATCATAATCTCCACCTGCTAAGTCAGTTCTTCCTATAGAACCTGCAAATAAAGTATCTCCAGTGAATATATCATTTTCAACTAATAAGCAGATTCCGCCTGGAGTGTGTCCTGGTGTCTCTATAACAGTCATAGTATGACCTCCAAATTTAAGCGTGTCTCCATCCTTTAAAAGAATATCTGCACCGCCATCTGGAAGTGGTCCATAATACATTGCTCCTTTTAAAACCATCTCATTATCTTCAAATCCAATTGCTACTGGTGCTCCCACTATACTCTTAAGTTCTTCAACACCTGTAGTATGGTCAAAGTGACCATGAGTTAAAACAATATATTTTACAGTTGCTCCAAATTGATTTAAGGCTTTACATATATCATCTACATCTCCACCTGGATCTAACACTACTGCTTCTCTTGTTTCTTCGTCAAATACTATATAACAATTAGCTGCATTAACTCCAGCCATAACTCTTTTTATAATCATACTATCATTCTCCTATTCAACCTCTAAAACCTTGTAAATAAAATCTATTCTAAAATTCTGTCTAGGATACTATTAAAAGTCTTTTTTACTTTCTAATAATAAAGTTACAGGACCATCATTGATAATTTCAACCTTCATATCTGCTCCAAATTCTCCTGTCTGAAGGTTTGGCACCTCTTTTCTAAATGCTTCAACAAGTTCATTATAAAGTTCAACGGCTTTTTCTCCGCCTTGAGCCTTCATAAAATCTGGTCTCTTACCTTTTCTACAGTCACCATATAAAGTAAATTGCGATATAACAAGCAGTTCTCCGCCTATATCTTGAAGTGAAAAATTCATTCTCTCAGCTTCATCTTCAAATATTCTCATTCCAAGAACTTTTCTTACAATGTAATCTATATCTTCTTTTGTATCTTCTTTGCTGATTCCAACTAAAAGGTTAATTCCTTTTCCTATTTCCCCTATAACCTTATTATCAACTTCAACTTTAGATGATTTAACTCTTTGAACTACTGCTCTCACAATAACACTCCCTCTTCATTAATACTTCTTTCTATAAACTTCAGTTACATCCTGAATCTTTCTAAGTCTAGCTAAAATTTCTTTTAAATGCTCTATACTAGTAATATTAACCTTTAATTCTATGGTAGCCAAGCCATATCTATTTGTGTTTGCACTAATAGATAAAATATTAACCTTCATGTTTCCTAGAATTTCAATAGCTTCAGTGAGTATCCCCTGTCTGTCTTCTGCTTTAATTTCAATATCAGCAGTGTAACGGTCTTTACTAGATTTACCCCAAGAAACATCTACTATTTTATGTGGCTCTGTCTCTTGTAATGCTATTATATTTTTACAGTCACTTCTATGAATAGATACACCTTTTCCTCTAGTTATATATCCAGTTATGTTATCTCCAAATACGGGGCTGCAGCAACGTGCAAATCTAACCTGAATGTTAGTCATATCTTTAACTGTTACCCCTGAATCATTAGTAACCTTTTTCTTTTTATTAACTTTTTCTTCTTCAACAAAGGTTAATTCACTTATTTTAAGTTTCTTAGAGTGCTCCTTATCATAAGCATCCTTAAGCTTTGTAAGCATACTTGCTGGATTTATATCTCCAATTCCCACTCCATGGTATAAATCTTCCATGGATTTAAGATTATATCTTCTTATACTTTTTTCAATTATATCTTCATTGAAAATCTGACTAAAGGTGCAATTTACCTTTTTACACTCTTTATCAATAATTTCTTTTCCTTTAGCGATGGTTTCTTCTCTATTTGCTTTTTTAAACCATTGTCTAATTTTACTTTTTGCCTGATTGCTTTTAACAATCTTCAACCAATCTATACTAGGTCCTCTTCCATTAGTTGTAGTAATAACTTCAACTATTTCCCCCGTCTTAAGCTTATACTCAAGAGGCACAATCTTACCATTAACTTTTGCTCCAGCACATTTATGGCCAACGGCCGTATGTATTGCATAAGCAAAATCTAAAGGTGTTGATTCATATGGAAGAGGAATTACATCTCCCTTTGGTGTAAATACAAAAACTTCATCAGAAAACAAGTCGATTTTAAAACCTTCCATGAATTCTTCTGCATCTGCTGTTTCACCCTGCCATTCCAGCATTTCTCTAAGCCATGAAAGCCTAGAATCAAGTGAATCATCCTGACTATTTTCTTTATACTTCCAGTGTGCTGCAATACCATATTCTGCAGTTCTGTGCATATCAAAAGTTCTTATTTGAATTTCGAAAGGCTTTCCAAAAGGCCCTATCACTGTAGAGTGTAATGATTGATACATATTAGGTTTAGGCATTGCTATATAATCCTTAAACCTACCAGGTATAGGCTTATACATTGTATGTACTATTCCAAGTGCAGCATAACAGCTACCGATGTCCTCTACTAAAATCCTCACTGCTGTTAAATCAAATATCTGGTCAATAGTTTTGTGGCTCTTAATCATTTTTCTATATATACTATAGAAATGTTTAGGTCTTCCCTCGATATCTGCTTCAATTCCGCCCATAGTAAGGTTTAATTTAAGTTGAGATATAATATGGCTTATCTGCTCTTCTCTTTCAGTTCTTTTTTCTGCAATAACTTTCACTAAATCATAATATTCCGTTGGCTCTAAGTATCTTAATGCTAAATCCTCAAGCTCCCACTTAATTTTAGAAATACCAAGTCTATGTGCAAGCGGTGCATATATGTCTAAAACCTCTTTAGCCTTTTCCTTCTGATTAGCTTCTGGCATATATTTTAACGTTCTCATGTTATGTAGTCTATCTGCAAGCTTAATAAGTATAACCCTAATATCCCTTGCCATGGCAAGAAGCATCTTACGAACATTATCCGCCTGCTGCTCTTCTTTAGTCTTATACTTAAATTTACCAAGCTTAGTAACACCCTCAACAAGATTTGCAATTTCTACTGAAAACAAGTCACAAATCTGTTCATATGTATATTCTGTATCTTCAATTACGTCATGTAGAAGCCCTGCAACTATGGTTGAAGTATCGAGCCCAAGTTCTGCAAGAATACAAGCAACCTCCACTGGATGGATAATATAAGGCTCTCCTGACACTCTTTTTTGATCTTTGTGGGCATTCATTGCAAGCTCATAAGCCTTATTTACTAGGTTTATATCTACATTATGACAATTGCTATTAATTTTTTCTATCAATCTATCAATCATCGTAATACACTCCTAAAACTAAAGGCTGGTTATAAAGAACCAGCCATCTATTAAATCTCTTAATAATTATATCTTAGAACCTCAATTATTGCAATTTACCTTTATTAGAATTCGTAATCTATAACAGACATAATATCGTACCCTGCTATTTTATCTCTTCCATTTAATCCTGTTAATTCTATTAAAAAATCAATGGCAACAACTTCTCCACCTGACTGTTCTATTAACTTAGCAACAGCAGCAACCGTTCCTCCTGTCGCAAGTAAATCATCAATAATTGCAACTCTTTGTCCTGGCTTTATTGCATCCTTATGAATTTCTAAAGTATCACTACCGTACTCTAAATCATATGAGCTTTGGATAGTTTCAAACGGAAGCTTGCCTGGCTTTCTAACTGGTACAAACCCTGCTCCTAGTGCATAAGCAACTGGTACTCCAAATAAGAATCCTCTTGCTTCAGGTCCAACAATTATATCTATGTTTTTATCCTTTAAGTGATTTTTAAATATATCTATTGCTTCTTTTAAAGCTTCTCCATCCTGTAATAATGTCGTTACGTCTTTAAAGCTTATTCCTTCCTTAGGAAATCCCTCTATTACTCTTACCTTCTCCTTTAAATCCATCATTATTCCTCCTACCGACTAAACTAAATATTGTTTTAGTCTCAATTAAATTATATATTAATATTTATTGCTTATGCAATACCTTGAAGGAGACAATTGCCATACTTAGCTAGTTCTCTTTCCTTCTCATAAGCTCCTTATATAAATACTTAGAAATTTGTTTTGCTCTATAACTATCATTTGTAGTAAAAAGCTCAACTATTATCCTTGCATTATCTGGATTATTCCTTGAAATCATCTTCGGAAGCAAAGTCTTAATTCCCTCATCATAAAATTCCATTGAATCTCCATAACTTTTTTGATGCTCTTTCATTAATGCAATTACACCATAATTATTAGTCAGCTTAAGCATTTTTAAGCCTTCTTCCACAAAGAACTTATTTTCATCCTTAATTTCAACACCTGTTGTAATTATACCCATCATTACTAAATCTAAGTACTTTTTTATAGAACTTATTTTATAATAATCAGCAATTACTTCTACAAATTTATATATTAAAGAACAAGCCGTAAACTCTTTAAATGGATAGTTACACTGTGGTTGTGCTGTATTAATTGTAATACAATTATCATCTTCTAACACATAATCATGATAATCCGTCACTATAACGTCAATATTGTTCTTTTTACATATCTCTAATTCTTCTCTAGAATTAACTCCGCATCCAACTGTTATTATTAAACTGGCACCAAAACAAAGGATATTTTCCTCAACGTCCTCTTTAATTAAATTTCGATCTTCTCTGTATGTGCTTGGTATAAAATATTCTACATCACTATTTACATATCTTAAAACTAACATTAGAAGAGAGATGGCACATATGCTATCGAAGTCATGATAGCCATATATAACTATCTTTTCCCTCTCATTGATAGCCTTTACGATTCTATTTAATGCAATATTCATATTTCTTAAATAAAGTGAATTACTCACTTTGCTACTTAAATTATACTCCATATGCTCTCCTCCAAATTAATAGAAAACACATATATTATAATTTAAATCAGGCAATAATACAAATAATTTCTCATAAAAAAGGTGAAAAACATCGTAAAATGTTTTTCACCCTCGAAATTTGTCCATATTTCATGGTTTTTACTGGTTTTAAGCTACACCATTACTAATTTTAGCCTTTTTTTTAGCTTTAGCATTTTTAAATATTACCCATAATGGAGAAGCAATAAAGATTGATGAATAAGCACCACTTGCTATACCAATTATTAAAGGTAATGAGAATGGTCTTATAGCTGGTACAAATATAAATAGACAAGTAATTGTTATTAAAGTTGTAATAGATGTATTTATACTTCTAGTTATACAAGCTTTTATACTCATATTAGCAACTTCTGCAGGAGAAGCTTTTAAGTGCTTCTTACGATTTTCTCTGATTCTATCAAATACAACTATAGTATCGTTTATAGAATATCCTACGATTGTAAGTATAGCTGCTATAAATGGAGTATTAATTTGTATCCCTAATACGGCATATACAGCTAAAGTTACTAAAATATCATGAAGAAGAGCTATAATAGCTGCCATGGCAAAACTGAACTCAAATCTTATAGAAATATATATAAGCATTCCTATACTTGCAACTATAACTACTAGGAAAGCATTATTTTGAAGTTCTTTTCCTACAGTAGCTCCAATTGTTTCTGTTTGATAAGAACCATCTTCTAGAGAATACTTCTCAGTAATTTTGCCAATAAGACTACTTACTTGAGTTTCATCTAAAACGCCTTCTTGAATAACAATTTCTAATTCTTCACCATCGTTAATTACTTTTGAAGAGTACTTTCCAGCTGCAAACTCATCTATTATTTTATCAACATCACCTTTAACAAAGTCTTGATTCATTTGAACAGTGATTTGTGTACCGCCTTTAAAGTCTATACCATAGTTTAAGCCTTTGAACATCATAAAGCCAACGCCAATAAGTATTACCACTAAAGATATAGAAAACCAAATTTTAGTTTTTTCTATTATTTTATTCATTGCTTTTTCCTCCTTTGATACCAAAGTGAGATGCTTTAGTAATAAATCCTGCTTTTACAGCACAATTCATAAGGAATCTAGTTACAAATAGAGCAGTTACGATACTTACAAGAATACCTATAAATAAAGTTGTAGCAAAGCCTTTAACTACACCTGTTCCAAGGAAATATAGTACTAATGATGCAATAATTGTTGTTATGTTAGAATCTAGGATTGAAGATAATGCTCCCTTATATCCTGATTCAACTGCTGTTGAAATTGATTTACCAAGTCTAAGCTCTTCCTTTGTTCTTTCAAAAATTAACACGTTAGCATCAACAGCCATACCGATTGTTAAAAGAAGTGCTGCTATACCAGCTAAACTTAAAACAACTCCTGTTTCTGCAAATATAGTTAATATAATACAACAATATAATGCAAGTGATATAGAAGCCACAAAACCTGGTCTTCTATAGAATACAGTCATAAATAATACTACTAATGCAACTCCTATAATTGAAGCTTTTTTGCTTAATTGTAAAGATTCAGCTCCTATAGTAGGTCCTACTGTTTTAGCTGATATTGCCTCAACTTTTACCGGAAGTGCTCCAGAATTTATGATATTTGCAATTTTATTTGCTTCTTCTAAAGAAGACATTCCTGAAATACTTGCTTTTCCTTCTGTAATTACAGATTGAACTGTTGGATTAGTTAAAGTCTCTTCGTCCATTTTAATTGCAATCTGCTTTCCTAAAAACTCTTCAGTTGCATTTTTGAAAGCTTCTTTACCTGTTTCATTTAACTCTAAACTCACTAAGAATTTACCGTCTGAATCCATATATGCTCCTGCTTCCTTAACATCTTTTCCTGTTAAGATAGTATCTCCATTTGGATCTACAAATGTTAATTCACCAGTTTTAGCTATAGTTTCGATAACCCCATCAGTATCAAATTCACCAGGAATTTCGATTTTTATTCTCTTTTCACCCTCTTGGCTTACTTGTACTTCCTTAACTCCTTCTGGATCAATTCTCATCTTAATTAGTTCCATAGTTCTTGTAACTGCTTCGTCATCAACGTTATCTTCTTTTATTTCCATTAAAAGCGAAGTTCCTCCAACTAAGTCTAATCCCTTATCGATGTTGCTTCCAAAAGTTTTAATTCTATAATCGCCTAAATTAGCTCCAAAAAGCCCTAAATATGCGAACATAGCAATTAATACTGCACAAATTACTAGTATCACTCCACTTTTTACGCTTTTCTTCTTCATGGTTATCCCCTTTCCTGTTTTTTATTAAAATATTTTTCTTAATAGTCCTATCAATTATTTATTTTACATTTATTTCATGTGTAAAATCAAGTGAATTGATGAGAATTAACGAAGTTTTCTTAATTATAAAGATATTTAAATCCTTTTACTTTACAATTCTACATTTTTATACATAAAAGCCCTTGAAACCTCAACAGTCCAAGGGCTTCTTTAATTCATTACTTAGACGTTTTTGCTTTTAATGCTATTGCACATTCAATTCTCTTCTTTTGCATTTTACAGCCTAACTCATATGGTATGTGAACATCTCCATTGAAGTTAAAGTTATTAGCTTGACAGCCTCCACTACAATAGAATCTTGCCCAACATCCCTTACAAGTTGGTTTATTGTAAATATGAGCGTCCTTAAGTTCTTGAACTATTTTAAAGTTTTTCACACCATTATAGATATCACCCATTAAGAAATCTGGATTTCCAACAAATTGATGACATGGATAAACCTCTCCATCCGGAGTAACAGCCACATATTCATGCCCTGCTCCGCATCCTGAAATTCTCTTATAAATACATGGTCCACCTTGAAGGTCAATGTTAAAGTGATAGAACTTAAATTCCTTACCTTCTTCATGCTTTTGTATCATGTATTCACAAAGCTTATCATACTGATCAAATATTGTTTCTAAATCACTTTCTCTTAAAGATAGTTCATGCTCATCTGGAAGCACAACTGGTTCTATAGATATTTCATCAAAACCTTCATTTACAAAGTGCTTAACATCTTCAAAGAAGTCTGTGTTTTCTCTTGTAAATGTACCTCTAACATAGTAAGTCTTTGATTTATCTCTTACATCTACCATATTTTTTATTTTTGGAAGAATAGTATCGTATGATCCTGTTCCATCATATCTGATTCTAACCTTATCATTAACTTCTTTTCTTCCATCTATGCTTAAGATAATATTTCCCATATTTTTATCTAGGTAATCCATCTTCTCTGCATCTAAAAGTGTTGCATTAGTTGTCATTGTAAATCTTATATTTTTGTTATATATTTTCTCTTGCTCTCTAGCATAATCAACGATTTCCTTTATTGTATCAAAAGCCATTAATGGCTCACCACCAAATAAATCGACCTCTATGTTTCTTCTTTTCCCTGAATTCTTTATAACAAAATCTATAGCATCTTTACCAACTTGTGTACTCATGGATTTTCTGCATCCCTTATACTCACCTTCATCAGCAAAGCAGTATTTACACTTTAAATTACAATCATGGATTATATTTAAGCACAATGCCTTTATTGCAACTTCAGCCTTTTCACTTAACATTGCAATTCCTTCATACAAATCCTTAGAGTATAGTAGTTCATCGTCTACCAGCTCTTTTAATTCACTATATACTTCTTCAATCTCTTCAACTGAATACTTATTTTTATAAATTTCTTTTAATTCATCTACGCTCTTTAATTTATCTGCATCAAGCATATCATACACAAGCTCGTCCACTTCATGTACTGCACCTGAATTAACATCGATTACGTAAAAATCATTACCTTGTCTAAATTTATGTATTAGTTCCATTTTTTATTTTCCTCCTAAACTAAACATAAAGCAGTAACCTTAGTTACTGCCTTAAAAAATGATTAGTTCTCACACTCTAAGTTAGCTACTGTACAAGAAGTTTTACATGCTGATTGGCAAGAGTTAGCGCACTCTTTGCAGCCTGGCTTCTTTAAGCTTTCTTTGATGTTAGACTTATTGATTGTCTTTATGTGTTTCATTCCCTATCCCTCCAAGTGTTAATAAATCTATAAATTAACTCCTAACATTCCTGACAATGAACCTGCCACTAATGCAAGGATTAATCTAACTATGTCTCTTGTTTGAAATGATAATTCCCTGCCAAAAGCTAAAGATACAGCAAAAATTATTAACATATAAAAGAATGCCACCAATAATCCAACTAACCATCCCTTACTTCCAATTTTTAATGCTGCAAATACTGATCCATATGCAACACTAAGAAGCGTTGCAATTACTAAAACTACAGAAGTAACTGTATCGCTTGGTGTTAAAAATGATGTAATTAGTGAATATATTAGGACAAATAAAATTGTTAATACTGATGCTCTAAGCACCCCAAAACCAATGGCTGAATAATTGAATTTCTTATACATACTTAAACCCCCCTATACCTAATAAATATTCATATATAAGGGGATTTATGCTGATTTCCTACTGAACTTCAGTAGGCTCGTTAGCCTTTTTTGAAATTGAAGCAATTGCAAGTTTGCTCATTTTTATTCTTGCTCTGTCTGGGCCGCTCTCAAGAATGAAGAACTCATCTTGAAGGTTAATGATTCTACCCATAATTCCGCCTTTAGTCATGATTTCGTCATTAACTGCTAATGAGCTTATCATATCATTGTATTGTTTCTTTCTTTTCTTCTCTGGTACGAAGATCATAAAGTAAAATAATACAAATACAAGTATCATTGGAATAAATGCTGCTAATTGTTGCATTTAAAACCACTCCTTTCAAATCTTATATGTATATATTAATTTTTAATAGATACCTAACTATTTATCTCCAATTTTCCATTCTGCTAGTTTCTGAGCCTTAAACTCTTCGAAATAATCACCATCAATAGCAGTTCTTATATCTTCCATAAGCTTATTATAGAAGTACAGATTGTGAAGTACACATAATCTCATAGCTAACATCTCTTTAGCCTTGAATAAATGTCTTATGTATGCTCTTGTATAATGCTTACATGCAGGACATTGACATCCTTCGTCTATAGGCCTTTTATCAAGTTCAAATCTAGCGTTCATGATATTTATTTTACCATACTTAGTAAATACATGTCCATGCCTTCCGTTTCTAGCTGGAAGTACACAATCGAAGAAATCTACGCCTCTTGCTACTGCCTCTAATATATTTTCTGGAGTTCCAACTCCCATTAGATATATTGGTTTATCTTCAGGTAAGTGTGGCACAACAGCATCAATTGTTCTATACATTTCTTCATGAGTTTCACCAACGGCTAATCCTCCAATAGCATATCCATCTAAATCCATTTTAGCAATAGTTTTTGCATGCTCTATTCTTATATCTTCATAAACTCCACCTTGATTTATACCAAACAGCATCTGTTTTTTATTTATTGTATCAGGTAAAGAGTTTAATCTGTCCATCTCAATTTTACATCTCTCAAGCCATCTTGTTGTTCTTGCAACTGACTTCTCAACATATTCTCTAGTTGATGGATTTGGTATACATTCATCGAAAGCCATTGCAATTGTTGATGCAAGATTGCTTTGGATCTGCATGCTTTCTTCTGGCCCCATAAATATCTTCTTACCATCTATATGTGAACTGAAGTAAACCCCTTCTTCTTTTATCTTTCTAAGTCCTGCTAAAGAGAATACCTGGAATCCGCCTGAGTCTGTTAAAATTGGTCTATCCCAATTCATAAACTCATGTAATCCACCGTTAGCAGCAACAACCTTATCTCCTGGTCTTAAATGTAAGTGATAAGTATTTGATAGCTCTACTTGGCAGCCAATTTCTTTTAAATCCATAGATGATACAGCACCCTTTATTGCTGCAAGAGTTCCAACATTCATAAATACTGGAGTCTGTATTTTCCCATGAGGAGTAGTAAACTCTCCACGTCTAACTTTTCCACTTTTCTTTAATAATTTATACACCTGTACATCGTCCTTCCCTGTTCTGAACAAAGTTAATCTTAAGTGAGAACCTAAATTTTCAATTTAATTCTTAAAATATATTCATATCCTTCATTTAAAGTATACGCTCATTTTTTCACTTTGAATCTCCAATTTAGTTTATATGATATACACACTAATTTATAAACATAGCATCTCCAAAGCTGAAGAATCTATATTTGTTTTCTACTGCAGTCTTGTAAGCATTCATTACGATTTCTCTAGTTGAGAAAGCACTGATAAGCATAATTAAAGTTGATTCTGGCAAATGGAAATTAGTAATAATAGCATCAACGATCTTAAACTTATAACCTGGGTAAATAAATATACTAGTATATCCACTTAAAGGCTTAACAACCCCATCTTCAGATGCAATACTCTCTAAAGTCCTGTTTGATGTAGTACCAACTGCTATAACCCTACCACCACTCTGTTTTGCACTATTAATTATTGCTGCATTCTCTTCATCTAAAATATAAAATTCTGAATGCATTTCATGCTCTTCAATATTTTCTGCTTTAACTGGTCTGAAGGTTCCAAGACCAACGTGAAGAGTTACAAAGGCAACCTTAACACCTTTTTCTTTTATGTCTTCTAAAAGTTCTTTTGTGAAGTGAAGCCCTGCTGTTGGTGCAGCTGCTGATCCAACTTCTTTAGAATAAACCGTCTGATAGCGCTCTCTATCTTCAAGCTTTTCTTCTATGTATGGTGGTAGTGGCATTTCTCCAAGTCTATCAAGAACTTCTTCAAAAATCCCATCATAGAAAAACTTAATTTTTCTATTTCCATTTTCTAAAACTTCAACAATCTCTCCTGTAAGCTCACCGTTTCCAAAAACAAAACGTGCACCTACTTTACCTCTTTTACCTGGTTTAACAAGAGTTTCCCAAACATCATCGGGATATCTTCTTAAAAGAAGAAACTCCATTTTACCTCCAGAGCCTTCCTTCGCTCCGTATAATCTTGCAGGCATAACCCTGGTATCATTTAAAACTAAACAATCTCCTGGGTTTAAATAATTAATTATATCTTTAAACACTTTATGTTCTAATTCGCCTGTCTTTTTATTAAGAACCATTAATCTTGACTCATCTCTTTTTGCCAAAGGATGCTGAGCGATTAATTCATGTGGTAAATCAAAATAAAAATCTTTTACCTTCAAAACTGACACTCCTTTACTTTCTTTTGTTTCCCTAAAACCTCATATTTAAAATCTTAATTGACCCATATGATCTGGTATAAGTCTTCCTAAATGGTCATAAGCTTTGTGTCCAGCTACTCTGCCTCTTGGCGTTCTAATTATAAAGCCCTTTTGAATTAAATAAGGCTCATATACATCCTCTATAGTATTGACCTCTTCTCCAATAAAATAAGCAAGAGTTTCAATACCAACAGGACCACCACCAAAATTATCAATAATAGCTTCCAATATTTTATTATCTAAACGATCAAATCCCTCACAATCAATCTCTAATAATTTCGTCGCTTGTTCAACAATTTCCTTATCGACATTGTTAACACCCTTAACCATAGAATAATCTCTCACCCTTTTTAACAATCGGTTAGCAATTCTTGGTGTTCCCCTTGACCTTTTTCCCAGACATAGTGCCCCTTCTTCATCCATTTTAATTCCAAAAATATCTGAGGATCTTATTATTATTTCTTTAAGCTCTTCATCCGTGTAATATTCCATAGAACACAGCACTCCAAACCTATCTCTTAAAGGAGCTGTTAATAATCCAACCCTTGTAGTTGCCCCTATCAATGTAAACCTAGGCAGATCTAACCTTATAGATTTTGCTGCGGCTCCCTTACCAATAACAATATCAAGTGCATAATCCTCCATGGCAGGATAAAGAATTTCTTCAACAGACCTGTTCAATCTATGAATCTCATCTATGAACAAAACATCATTCGTATTAAGGTTAGTTAATAATGCCGCTAAATCACCCGCTCTCTCAATTGCAGGTCCTGAAGTAACCTTAAGGTTCCCCCCCATCTCCTTTGCCACAATATTTGCAAGGGTCGTTTTCCCAAGTCCTGGGGGCCCATATAGAAGAACATGGTCTAAAGCCTCATTTCTCATTTTAGCGGCCTGTAAAAAGATATCCAACTTCCCCTTAACCTTTTCCTGACCTATATATTCCTTAAGACGTTGGGGCCTTAGGGAATATTCAACTTCTGTATCTTCCTCTACACTACTAGAGGTGATAAATCTATCGTCCATAATACCCCTCCGTTCTATTTTATCCCATTAATATTCTTAAACATTCCTTAATAATCTCTTCAACACTCTTAGTTTTGTCAGCTTTTTCAACTGCCTTTTCTGCTTCCTTATCAGAATACCCTAACGCCATAAGTGCTCCTACAGCTTCTGCAAGCTTTTCACTATGACCATCCACAAGTTCTTCTAAAGATGTCACATGAACAGCCTCACCTTTTCCAACCTTATCTTTAAGCTCAAGAATTATTCTTTGAGCAGTTTTCTTTCCTATTCCAGGTGCTTTTACAATTAATTTCTCATCTTCTGTGATTATGGCATATTTAAGATTTGAAACACTAGCAATGGACATTAAAGACAACGCAGCCTTAGGTCCTACTCCATTAATCGCTATAAGAAGATTAAACATTTCTATTTCTTCTTTAGTTAAAAAACCATACAATCCAATAAAATCCTCTCTAACGATTTGATGTGTAAAGATTTTAACTTCATTCTCCGTAGAAGGCATATTAGAAATCGTACTTCCTGATGTGAAAATCTTATATCCAATATTTCCACATTCTATAACAATATATTCTTTTTCTATAGACTTAAAAATCCCTTTTATGTATTCGTACATTAAACCACCCATTTCCTTAAGTGAACCTCCAAATTTTACATTTGGCTAAGGCGAAGTTAAGTAAGAGTCTAAAAGTGATGCTCCAAATCTATGATTTGGTCAGCAGAACTTTCACTACGTGCATCTTTGATTTAGTTCCTCAAACTTACTCAGTAGAGCACTCATTCGACTATTTTTGAGAATGAGTTTCCTTTATATACTTTATCATCTATACCCTCACAATTCAACATAAACTATATTAAAGTTTAGCAAACAAAAACCTAAGAACAATTTACGTTCTTAGGTTTTGTTTAAAACTATGTGCTACAAAGAGCTTGAGCATACTCTATAGCTTCTTGTATATCTGAAAACTGGTAATCAGCCTTTCCTTCATAAAAAGTCTTTAGTAAATTACCTCTGTTTTCTATGTCTTTTATTTGTAAGTAAGAAGTTCCATCCCCTTTAGGATTTATAATCTGATCTTGAGCAATCTCAATAGTCTCATTACTATTCTTCTTATAGATAACAACATTATCTTCTGCTACACCAATAAAGTAACATTCATCGTCATACTTGAATCCTGGGATATTTTTTTCAAATACAACTTCATCGCTTGAAAACTTATCAACTGTATATCCAAAATTTGAAAAAATCTTATCTGCTTCTTTTTCTGTTAATCCTAAAAGTTTATCTTGTTCAACATTAATTGGTTGTTCTAAGTTTTCACTTGCTTTAACCTTATTTATACAATTTCCATAATTAAGAACAAACTTTATCTCTGTATCCTTATTAATTATAGTATTATCTTCTCCAAAGGCATTTGTTTCCTTTGCATCACCAAGAAAACCTAAAATACCGTCATTTCCTCTTAAAATACCTATACTAACAGTATAACTAAGTAAAAAGACAATTATACCTATGCACACAAAAATTATATATGATTTCGCATTTTTTTTAATCCTATCAAACATACAATCCCTCCTCTATTAGGGATTGTTGACAAGTCTGATTTTTTTATACATCAGTTAAGAAGATTTTGTAAATAAATTGTAAAATCAAACTTCTTCTAGTTTTAAAACTTTAATATAATATAGAATTTAAAATTAAGAATGTAGAATGATAGGTGAAATTTAGCTAACGCTGAATTTCTTTATTGCTAAGTAAAATAAATTTTGTTCTTTATAAAACTATTTTTTTCAATTTAATAATAAAATTGAAATCATTTCTAACTTTAAATTATTCACAAGAAATTCTATAAGAATATCCTCCACCATTCTAAATTCTACATTCGGACATTCTAAATTAAAATTACATATCGCATTGTTCAATAGCTATATTATAAGTTTTGCAATCCTCACATAATAAAACTGATACAATATAGCTGTTATCTATCTTTCTCTCTTTAACTAACTGAGTATAAGAAGTATTTTCAAAGTCCTTGCTTATGTTACTAATTATATACTTGCCACCTTTAGTGAAGACATAAAAGTGATACTCTAAAAATCCATAGTGCTTTTTATCCTGTGTTTTCCCTCCACCGCATTCTTCGCATTTGTCAGCAAAATACTCATAATCAAAGTCGACTTCTTCATTTGTTTCGTTTAAAAGTTCTATAATCTCTTCTACGTCAAAGTTTTCTACGTCTTCATTATCTATATAAGTAAGATTTTCTTCTCCTAAAACAAACTCATCATCACCATGTGCAAACTTAAATTCTAACATAACGTACCTCCATAATATTAATTCTCTTTATGTACATTTTTTATTATTTACCAACATTATCTACATTATATATGATTTTTCAACATTTTAAAATAAAAAAGCACCAAATACTGGTGCTTTTCATTTTATCTATTAACTTTTCTAAATTCTATTGTCCAGTTGATTCCTGTGCCAACACTGTATGCTTTAGCAAAGTTTCCTTGGTTTATAGCTAAAGCCATTCTGTATAATGAGTTAACATAGATTATTTGTTCACTTATACGAACATCTGCAAAAGATTTTCCATAGACAACTAAGTTGTTATACACTAAACTTGGTCCGTTTTGAATTATAACTTCTACTTTTTCACCTATTTCAAATCCTGCTGCTAAGAAATCTTCTCTTGTTATATTAGTCCATAAGCTTCCAAAACGAACGTCAAGGATATCAATGCTTCCTTTAATTCCAGTTTCAGTTCTTACAACTTCACCTAATTCAACTTCCACTATTCCCTCAACACTTAACTCTTCTCCAACTTCTTCAAAAGTTATTTGTCCTGATGCAAGCTTAGCACCAGTAAATGCGTAAACGTCTCTACCATGGAAAGTGTAAGAATGCTCTGTATTTTGACGACGGTGCTTGATTTCCTCTATTTCACGAACTGCAACTATTCCAACATACTTTTTAAGATGTGTTAAAGTTCCGTTATCTGGTGTAACAATGTAATGACCATCCTTAGTTAAAGCTACAACACTCTTTCTGCTTGAACCAACACCTGGATCTACAACAGATACGAATACTGTTCCTTTTGGCCAATACTCTACAGCCTGAAATAAACGATATGATGCTTCATCTAGCTGATATGGTGTTATGTCGTGAGTTAAATTATATAATCTTAAATCTTCACTTACTTCATGTGCAACTCCATACATTGCTGCAACTGCTCCGTCAACTAATCCAAAATCACTTTGAAAAACTAATATTTTCTTCATTCTTATTTCCTCCCTAAAATTGCCCATTTATCAATGTTTTTAAATCCTAATTTGTAATAAATTTTTCCTGCATCAGGATTATTAAAGAATAGACATGCAGACTTTCCTCTTGAAATGAGACTAGAAGCCAAAGCCCCAACCATCTTGCTGCCTAATCCATTGTTTCTATATTCAGGTAAAGTGAAAATCCCGCCAATCATACCTGCAACACTTGTTTCTGCTGTAGTATTACCGTGGCTTATTATTTTCCCATTTTCCTTCATAAACATATGAATACCCTCTTTTGTCTTAATTCGGGTACTTATTTGCTTATACCTTTCTTGTACATCCTCTGAATACATACCTTTAAACTCTTCAATAAGGCCATAAGTCTCTGCTATTTCCATAGCATCTTCATATTCAGCAACAACAATATCGGTCTCTTCTTTTCTTAAAGAGCTTCCATCTTTAAGTTCACAGAAAAACATTTCTTTTTTATTGTAATTCTCTGCAACTAAGGGATAAAGAAGATTTATTACAGAAAGCTTTCCACTGATAACCTTACTATCCATTTTGGATAAAAGGCAATTTACTTCCTCTATGTCCATATCCAAGTCCTTACTGTAGACAATGAAGTTGTCGTGGTACCTTAGTACCACTCCAACTAATTTATCATTCAGCTCTTGCATCCAGACATCTTGGAATTCACTATCAAAACCAAAGTTCTCTATATCACCCATAATAAACAGGTTGATAGATGGCTCTGATTTACAATAGTCCATAATTATGAATCTATGTTCCTCATTTGCCTTGATAAGCATACTATATCTCCTATTTTTCGAATTCAACTACCCAATCAGATCCAAAGCTTAAGTTATGCTTCTTGCATAAGCTTCCTTGACTTACAGCCATAGAAACCTTCATAAGCTCATTATTGTATATCATTACGTCACCTTTTTTAGCATATCCAAATGACTGATGGAATAATACTTTATCACTGTAAACTACTTCTCCTTCATGTTTAACAGTTACATTTAAGTAATCACCGTACTCAAATCCAGCTTCTTTAAACATTGATAGAGGAATATTAGTCCATAGGTTTCCAAAGTTAGGGTCATTAACTTCGAATATACCGCAAACCTTATTACCTTCTACTGATGGCTCTAATATTTCATGGCATACTATTTCATCAACACTATACTTAGGACCTACACCTTCGAAATCTATTATTCCGCTAGCAAGTCTTGCTGCACAGTATCCAAATAAGTCACGTCCGTGGAATATAGCAACTCCTTCAGTTCCTTTTCCTTTTAAACGGTTTACTGTTTCATCAATTTCTCTTACTTCTTCAATTCCAACCCATGCTTTTAAGTGAGTTAAAGCACCGTTATCTGGAGTTACAACATAATATCCATCTGTAGTTCTAGCTACACATGCCTTACGTGGTGTACCAACACCTGGGTCAACAACTGATACAAATATTGTTCCTTTTGGCCAGAACTTCATAGATTGATATAATCTGTATGAAGCACTCCATGTATCGTATTGAGCTATCTCGTGAGTACCATCGATAATCTCTAGTTCTCTGTCAACGCTTTTTACAACGCCATACATTGCACATACTGCCCCTTCTTTATAAGTAAAGTCCGTTTGAAATACTAACATTGGTTTCATATTAATTTCCTCCCCTAAGTCTATATAAATGGATTATAGAATCTACTCTTGTTAACAAATACTGTTATGCATATAGTTGCAATAAATATTCCTGCAGAAACAGCAATAGCAGTATAGTCTTCTTTGGTTAATTTTTTTCTGTTGTACCATGTACGTTTCTTCTCTTTACCAAATCCACGTAAATCCATAGCATTACTTATATTCTCGACTCTGTCTAAAGTTGAAAATATAAGAGGTATTACTATTAGTACTGAATTTTTAAATCTATCCCAAAGCTTAGCCTTAGAAGACATTTCAAGCCCTCTAGCCTGCTGCGAAAGACTTATATCATGATATTCTCTTTGAACATCCGGAAAATATCTTAGTGTTAAAGCTACTGCATAAGATGCCTTGTAACTTACACCTATTCCACTTAAAGCAGCTGCAAACTCACTAGGATTAGTAGTTAATAAAAAGATAATTCCCAGTGGAACAACCGATGCATATTTAAAGAACTTTGTTATTAAGTAAAATAACTGTTCAATTGTAATGGTATAATGTCCAAATAAACGCACAAGTTCATGCCTTGTTCCATAAATTCTTACGCCCTCTTCTGGAGCAAAGAAATAGGTTAAAATTACGTTGGTAGCCAAAAACACCAAAACATAAATCATCATTACTTTAATTTGAGTAAACTTTATCTTAGATATTTTAAGTAATATAAATGAAAATACTAAAATACCTAAATTTATTCTTATGTCATAAGAAAACATTACTGAAAATGTTAAACATAAAAAGCATATTAATTTTGTTAAACCTGATAATCTGTGAATATATGTGTCTACAAGGTTATAGGAAAATAACTTTGCCTTCATCTATTTTCCACCAACCTTTCATAATCAATAAATCCTTGAACAAACGCTGTTCCATCTTCGATTCCCGCAAGAGTTGCTAAATTATAAAGAGATGTTTCCTTTAAATTAGCTTCATTAATTACATCATCATTAGTTAAAATAACAGATGATGGTGCATCTTCAATTTTTCTTCCGCCAGCAATAGCAATAGCTCTTGGTGTATACTCAAGCATTAAATGCATGTCATGGGTAATCATGATGATTGTAACACCCTCAGCATTTAACTCTTTTAAAAACTCCATAATTTCACTATAATGACGATAATCTTGGCCTGCAGTTGGCTCATCAAGAATGATGACCTTCGGATCAAGTACTAAAATAGATGCAATTGTAACTCTTTTCTTTTGTCCATAGCTTAATGCAGATATAGGCCAAGATTTAAATGGAGCTAATCCACATATCTTAAGAACCTTTTCCACTCTTTCAGTTATTTCTTCTTCACTTACACCTCTTAAACGCAGCCCTAATGCAACCTCATCAAATATCATTGCCTTGGAAATCATCTGATTTGGATTCTGCATTACTATACCGATATTTTCAGCACGTTCTTTTATACTTTTGCTGCTGATATCTTTTCCATCATAAAAAATTTTACCGCAATCTTCCTTAATAAAGCCACATATTACCTTTGATAAAGTGGATTTTCCAGCTCCATTTTTTCCAACGATAGATACCATTTCGCCTTTTTTAACATCTAAAGTTACATCATTTAATATATTTCTAACGCCATCATAAGAGAAAGATATATTTTCTAACCTTAAAATTGATGGTCTATCATCTTCACTTGTATTCTTTACAATAGATTTATGCCATGCAGACACCTTACTTTTTTCTTCTTCATTAAGCGTTAAAGTATCAATATGCCCTGGTCTCATTTCCTCGGTAATGTTAACTCCCGCATATTTTAAAGCAGTTACGTATAAAGGCTCTCTGATACCATTGTCCGTTAAAATCGATGTTGATAACAATTCATCAGGACGCATGTCAGCAAGGATTCCTCCATCATGAACCAGTATAATTCTATCTACATCACGATGTAATACATCCTCTAATCTATGTTCAATTATTACTATTGTCTTATTTGACTGCTTATGAATGTCATCTATTATCTCTATGGCACTTTTTCCTGTTGCTGGATCTAAGTTTGCTAAAGGCTCATCAAAAAGTAATATATCAACATCATCTATCATTACTCCACCTAAAGCAGTTCTTTGCTTTTGTCCGCCTGAAAGCTCATATGGTGAAGATGCTAACCAGTTTTCCATATCAACTAGCTTTGCTACTTTTTTTACTCTTTCCTTCATTTCTTCTGTTGGAATACAATCATTTTCTAATGCGAAAGCGATATCTTCTCCAACTGTTATTCCTACGAACTGACCATCAGAATCTTGAAGCACAGTTCCTACCATTTTAGATAATTTAAAAATATTTTGTTCTTTACTTTCTAAATCATTGATTTTTAAGCTTCCACCAATCTCACCCTTATAAGAAAAAGGTATCAGTCCATTTAAGCAATGTCCTAGAGTACTTTTACCACTACCACTAGGTCCTACTATTAATACTTTTTCTCCTGGATATATCTTTAAATTTATATTTTTTAAAGTTGGGTGGGCTTGACTAAAATATTGAAATGTAAAGTCATTAAATTCAATAATTGGTTTCTTATTCATTATTGCAGTCTCCCTTTATCCATAAGTAAACATCCAAACCTTTAATTTGGTAATATGAGGTTAAGTGAGAAACTAAATTCATAATTTAGTTTCTCAAACTCACTATTCAAGTATTCCTTCAAATAAACCTTAGAAGGAATACTTTATAATTAATCTCTGCTTAAGCTTCCTTTTTTAGTTCTTGTTTTAGCATAAGCAATTAAAAGTAATGTTCCCATAACTCCTGTAGCTATAGAGTTTAATATAGCAGCAATTGCTCCTTGTGTAAATACAAGGTTTACTGGCTCACTATAAACAACGATATCCAATACTGGCGCTAATAAAAGCCAAGCAAATACATTTCCGATAATTTGAATAACATTAAATGTTATAATATCTTTTTTACCGAAATCGCCCTCTTCTACCCCTGTTCTCTTGTAAGCAAAACCAAATATGAAACTTGCAACTCCACTTGCTATAACCCAGCTCCACCATGGTGATCCATACTGAACAGCATCACTTAAAGCATGACCTATGAATGCAATTAATCCACTAGCAATTGGTCCAAATAAAGTACCAAAGAATGCACTTAAACCATATGCAGTTTGAAAGCTTGTTTCTGGCACTGGTGATGGCACCTTAACATACATAAATAGAAGCATGAATATAGCTGCTCCGAGTCCAGTAGCAACAATAGTTTTCGTGTTAACCTTGAAGTAATCCTTGAATTTCATTTTAAGTTCCCCCTTAGATTAAATTTTTATAATTACATATAGACATCTATTATACACTATTAATGTGCATTTTAGATACTAAAATATACTAGATTTTTATGGTGACTTCATACCTTTCTGGTCTGAAATAAAATTTACATCTACATATCGGAACCTCTTCCCTGTTATGTAAAACTTCTTCAATATAAATAATCTGATGATTCTTTCCAACCTTCAAAAATTCTGTTATATTCTCTTCTGCATTTACTATTCTAATATTAATAACGGAAGAATCAGCAATTTCAAATATTGTCTTATTAATCAGTTTTGAAACATCTTTCTCTGAGTTCAAATCCACATTAAGTTGTTCAATATGTTTAACTGGAATTTGAAGAAATGCATGTCCAACTGGAACTTCATCAACATAGTACACCACATTACTTGCTAGTATAACCTCACTAGCCTTAATCTTAAGCTTCTTCTGTGCAACATCCGTCGGTGGTCCAAAGTTATAATCTATGTCTATCGCATCTATTTCATCTTTGGAACAGCTAATCATCATATTGTTTATTCTTTTCTCTACAGTATTATTTTTCTCTTCTTTATAAGTAATAATTGAACTTTTCCCTTGCTGTTTTTCAATCAGCCCATCTTCTCTTAATATTGTTAAAGCTTGTCTTAATGTATTCCTGCTAACACCATATTTTTCTGTAAGCTCAACTTCACTTGGAAGTTGACTGCCATATTTATAAAATCCATTTATTATATCAGAATATATCATATTATAAATCGGCACATAGCTAGGAATTTTTTTATTCGACTTACTTACTACTTTTCTTTCACCCATAATTTCAACCCCACAAGTCCGCAAAAATAAATTCCGTTTACCCCATTGAACTTCCCTGCAATAAACTTGTTGAACAAGTCCAACCTGCAATTTTTCAATTCTAAAACAATATTACAAACCTAGAAATAAGTTTTTCGAACTATTTTTATCTTATATCCTTATTATACACGATGATGCACAAATTTTCTACGTTTTTTTCGATTTATTATTCGTATTTTATCAAAAATATTTATTTTTTTTAGTTTTTCACCTTTATTTCACTTGTTTAATGCTTATTATTCGAACTTTAGATGTAGAACAAGTTTATTTTATTTTCAATTAATTAACTTACTGATAAATGTGCTATACAATTTAAAGGGTCATCTAAACTTTCTAGATGACCCTTTAAATTTGCTCCTCTTGTAATTTTCTATTCCTTTTCCTTAGGAGCTTTAATTCCAGCTTTTGAAGATATGTGTTCCTTAACATTTCCAGTTTTAGGGTTGCTAGGAGTATGCTCATGATTCTTTGATAACTTAGACATAGATTTAAAACCTCCTAATGATTTTTTCTACATTTATAGTATGTGTCCAAACTTACCTTTAATACATTTAAATAAATCCAAATCTGTTTTATTCCCCTTCTTTTCCTTCAATCCCCACCATAATTTATTTACCTTAGGACAAACTACTTAATGATATCTATTTAATCTTTTCAACTCATAGCTCTGCTAAATTATTTAAACTAATAATCTAAATATTACCTTAGATTATTCCAACTCACTCCTAAAATTATATAGGAGTATGAGTTGTCATTATTTTAAAGGAGGTATCTCTTATGACTGATAACAATAAAAGCCGCTTAAAGGATCATAAGTATAGTCAATCTAAACTTAGAAAAATGTATCCTAAAGATGGCGCAGATGTTGGAATTGTTAACGGAGTCAAAATAGGCTCCTACGCAAATAGCAAGGATCACTCTCATAAAAACGAAGTTACTTACTAACCAAAATACGCTCTAAAAAAAGGAAATCCTTATATAGGATTTCCTTTACTATTAACACATTCTTTTATTACTTTACGCTTCATAAACTTAATCAAAACTTTATTCCAATCAAAAACATAAGAAATATAATAAAGAGGAATTGATAATGCTATAGCTGCAAACATATCTAAAATTGAATGCTGCTTGATAAATACTGTTGATAGGCATATAGAAACTGCCATAATAGCAGATGCTGTACGAACAAATTTACTTCCGCTAAATTTCTTTGATTTCATGATTCCAATATGAATACCAATAGAATTCAAACAGTGAATACTCGGTAATACATTAGTAGGAGTATCAATAGAGTAGATATATTTAACAATATCAACCATAAAATTATCTCTTGCAAATTCCGTTGGCTTCATATCTATCCCATTTGGAAATACAGTATAAATTATTAAGCAAATGGTCATTCCAACAAGTAAAAACATTCCTATTCTCACAAAATCTCTTCTAGAAGTAAACATAAAATATATCATAACCACTGCCACATATCCAAACCACATTAAATATGGGATAACAAACACTTCCCAGAATGGTATCAACGAATCTAATGGAGAATAAATAATATTTACATTTACATTTATTTTCTCTAAGGCCGCAAACCAAATAGAGTATATTGGAAAATATATCATTATAGCTAACGGACTAAACTTATATATCTTTTCTTTAACACTTTCACACATTTCAAGCTTTATTTCTTCAGATACCACGTTACCTTTTATAACTTCTTTCATATTCATCATCCTCTTTATAAGACTACTTTTAAATGAATAACCAAATCAAAGATTTGGTTAATGCGAATTTGCTCCTTCGACTATTTTTGAGAGGAGTTTCTTTAAATTCTATTAAAAACAAATGTAGTGGATGTTAATAACCTTTTAACTTTAGTTAAATTTATATATCCTGCTAGCTATTCTATATAGGCCTATACCTAACTTTCTTCCCAATTTTCCTGGCAGATTCATAAACAATGCAATTGATGCATACTTAAAGTGTCTATATAAAGCTTCATCCTTTTGTTTAATATGTTTCCATAATTCTTTTTTCTTTTGCAGCGCTTCTTCGCTTCCATCAACAAGTAAAAGCATCTGGCATACAACCACCATCATTGCTAAGTAGTTTCTCATATAAACACCTAGTCTTTTATTTGTTTTTATCAGTTCTGAAATATCATAAGCATCTAACATAGCATTGGTTACTCTTAGCTGTTGATCTACCCTTTTAACCATAACTGCTTCATTTACCGATTGATCATCTCTTCCTATAAAATATCTATATAAATCTAAATCCATATAATAAATACTTTTTACAAAAGGTAGAGGTACATATGCGAATAAATTATCCACATAAAAAGTATGCTTTGGAAGTTCCAACCCACTTTTTCTCACCACTTCTGTGCGATATAAAAGGGAATGCATTAAAAGATATCTATCTATACTAAATCTCTTTGTCTCCGCCCAATGAATAATTTTATTTTCTGGAAGTATACCTCTGTAATCCATAACAACCTGTGAATTATCTCTTGAATGCTCATAAACATAATTACAGATAAATAAGTCAATTTCTTCTTTACCCTTCATCAATTCCTTAATTCTTCCAATAAGTGCTTTTCCACATTTAACATCAATCCAATCGTCAGAATCTACAACTTTAAAGTATTTTCCTGTTGCATTCCTTATTCCCTGGTTAACCCCTTCACCATGTCCACCATTTTCTTGATGTATCACTCTAACAACCTTTGGATATTTCTCCCCATAACTATCAGCTATTTTAGCTGTATCATCCTTTGATCCATCATTAACTATGATTATTTCTATATCTTCTTCATTACCACATGCTAATAGTGTTGAAATACAATGATCCATATATGCTGCTGAATTATAGCATGGAACAACAAATGTTAATATTTTCATAGCCACAACTCCTATTTCTTTATATTTACTAATTATTTAATATTTTATCTGCAAGCTCTAAAGCATGAGCCACAATCTGATCCATATTGTAATACTTGTACTCAGCTAATCGTCCTAAAAGATATACATTTTTTACTTTCTTTAGATCCTTACAATACTCATCATACTTATTTCTATTTTCTTCATTTAATATGGCGTAATAAGGAGTTTCCCCCTCTGCTCCTGTATACTGTCTTGAATACTCTTTAACGATAGTGGTTGTCCCACTAATCTTCTGCCCAGAAAGATATTTAAATTCTGTAATACGAGTATACGGTTCATCTACAGTATAATTCACTGTTCCCCTTGGCTGATAGTAATCTATATTATGAGTCTCAAACTTAAAATCAAGAGTTCTATATGGAAGTCTTCCATATTTACACTTCATAAGTTCATCTATAGCTCCTGTATATATTACTCCACCATTAAAAACTTTATTGTCAACATAAACCTGATTTTCTGTAAACTTTAAGATGTCACCCGCATCAAGCTTTAACTTTACAGTTATATTCGGATGATTTAAGAGATTTTCAAATACTTTAGTGTATCCATCCCTTGGAACCCCTTGAAACTTGTCCTGAAAATATCTATTATCATAAGATATATGAACTGGCACCCTTGCAATAACAGATTTATCTATTTCATTAGGACTTTGCCCCCATTGCTTCATAGTATAATAAAGAAATACATTTTCATATATATACTTTCCTAGTTCAATTAATTCCTCATCCTGCTGATTTTGCAATTCTAAAATTGATACTTTTTTATCTAGCCCATAAACCTTTAGCAATTTTTCTTTTAATCTTTCCGCCTTATCTTCCTCATAAGTTAGCTTTAAAGAATTTAGATTAAATGGAATAGGAATGTAATTTCCTCCGATACTTCCTACAACCTCATGGCTGTAATCATACCACTTCGTAAAATTACTTAAATACTTATATACATTTTCATTATTTGTATGGAATATATGCGGACCATATTTATGAATAAGCACTCCAGCTTCATCCACAAAATCATAAGCATTTCCACCCAAGTGACTTCTTTTATCTATAATTAAAACTTTTTTGTCACCTTCTTCAGCTAGTTTTCGAGCCATTACACTGCCAGCAAAACCACAGCCTACAACAATATAATCAAAATTAGTCTCCATACAATCTCCCTACTTTTATATATATTTATTATCTCGGTCTCCACAGATTATACCATAGGAACTTCCTTTTTTCCATTAAGAGTTAACATGTAAGAAATTTTTAAGATATTCGAAAGAAAAAATATACTTTTATAAGGAAACTCCTTCTCTCTTTTTTCGAAGGAGTAAGTTCACATATACCAAATCATATATTTTGATGTTCACTTAAAAATCAGGCAGAAATATTTCAACGAATTTCTGCCTGATATAATTTAAATTTCTTGTCTGTAATTATACTTTTCAACACTCTTATCCATATATATCTTTATTACTCCCATAACTGGAACAGATAAGATCATTCCCATTATTCCAAAGAATCCACCACCAATAGTAACTGCAAGTAAGGTTAATATTGGACTTAAACCAAGCTTGCCTCCAACAAATTTAGGCTCAATTATATTACCTTCAATCTGCTGTAAAACAAGAAGAAATATCAAGCTTATTATTGCAACTTTAAAGCTATAGAATACATTTATTAACACAGTTGGCACCATACCAATTATCGGTCCAAAATATGGAATCATGTTAGTAAGTCCACAGATAATCCCAAGTAGCAACGCATATTTAGAACCAATCAGTGCTAAGCCCACAAAGCTGACAACTCCAACGAAGAAAGAATCTATTGACTTAGCCACAATGTATGTACCAATATTAGAATTGAAAGTTTTAACAACATCTATTACCAAGCTAGCCTTTTCTTTTTTCAATATAATATACGTAAGCTTTTTAAAGTATTGTAAAATCACTTCTTTATCAATAATTATATAAACAGAAATTATTAGTCCTAAAACTACATTTACAACTATAGTAGTTACAGAAAATGTTGCCGCTAAAAAGTTATCTAAAATTATTTTAACAAGCTCACTTATTTTAGGAATCATAGTTAACAATGTATCTTGAATCTGTGACATATACGGTCCAATAACAGAATCAAAATTGCTAGTTATCCAAGCCTCAACTTCTGCTGTATACTGTGGAATCTGATTTATAATATCAATAATACTATTTGTTATAGATGGCAGAATCATTATAACAAAACCAACTGTCATAACTAAGGCTACCCCATAAATAATAAGTATCGTCATCCATCTTTTCATTTTAAGTTTTTTTTCCATCCAATCAACCAAAGGTGCAAGTATATATGCTATAATCGCTCCAATAATAAATGGAGTAAGTAATGACATTATTTTAGAAATAATTCCCCAAAAATAACTGTAATTGTCTACAAAACATATTAAAATATAGGATATAACTAAAGTTATAATTAAACCTATGTAGCTCTTTATACTTTTCAAAATTTCACACCCTTATCTATCTTACTGAAACCTATGATATCACAGTAATATGTACTGTTCAATAATTACAAACTTCAATTTTTCAAAAAACTTTTAAATATTTGTAACACTATCAGCTTTCATGGTACTAATACCACGAATAATTGATTATTTATAAACTTTTACGAAGGGAGGAGTGAAATGACTTTTTTAACTTCCTTATACGGAGAAATTCAGCCTAAGCTATATAGCTTCTTTTATATGAAAACAGGAAGTAAAGAGCTTGCAGAAGATCTAACCCAAGAAGTATTTTATCAAGCCTTAAAAACTTATGGTTCCTTTAAAAACAACTGCTCCTTAAAAACTTGGATTTTTTCTATTGCTAATAATCTATTGAAAAAGCACTATAGAAACAAAAAATACTTCAAAGCCCTAGAGAATAAACTTATTATAGAGAGTCCCATAGCTGAAAGTCTAGAGGATGCAATAATAGAAAAAAATAACCGATTTCAGCTAATGGCTGCAATAAACAAATTAGATGAATTAACTAGAGAAATTGTTCTCCTCAGAATTTACGGTGAACTCTCCTTTAAAGAAATTGGAGATACCTTAAGTAAAACTGAAAATTATGCACGGGTAACCTTTCACCGTGGAAAATTAAAAATTCAAAAGGAAATGGAGGTACATAATGAATACTAATTGTTTTATAATAAGGGACTTAATGCCTTTATATAACGAAAATCTGCTAAGCAATGAAACCACAGAATGGGTAAATGAACATCTTGAAAACTGCAAGGAATGCAAAGCCCTTGTTGAAGCTTCTTCTACAGAACTGAGTCCAGAACCTATAGAAAACATTATGAATCAGGAAGCTATGTTTAAGAAAATAAATAGGAAATTATCTATGTATCAAATAATTTTTGTGGGACTTTCATTTTTCATAGCAATAAATACATCTCTTTTAAATGAAAGCTTTGGATTCATCCTTTGGTATCCTGTACTTGGTGCAGTTACATACTTATTTTATAAGGATATGAGACTAGTATTCCTGCTTTCCTTTGTTCCAATCTTCTTATGGGCTTTTAGTTCAAACCTTTTAGACTTCATTAACAGTTCATACTTAGATATGTCCTTATTGGAAGTTTTAAGTCATAGCTTAATTAGTTCAACAACTATATCACTATTCCATGTAATATTTGCTTTCATCGGAAGCATTATTGGCCTTCTAATGATAAAAATAAAAAATATTAATTAGGTACCTATTGAAAAGGAGTTTAATTTATGAAAAAGAAAAAAATCATATATATATTACTATTGATTGTATTAGCTAGTTTTATTTTAACAGTTTATAATGCCTTTAATGGAAATCCCATAAGTAATGCCATAGGGAAAAAATTAGTCATTAATTATCTTAAAGATACCTATCCTGATGAAGAGTTCAGAGTAGAAAAAGGGTTCTACAACTTCAAATTCAGTGAATATTCCTACGACGTAATTAAAATTGGAGAATACCCTTATGCTACACTCTCATCTGATCCATCCCAAATCGAATTAGAAAAGTTTGCTCAAGGACTAAATTATTATGTAACTGTTAAAGGAACTTTCAACCCAAGAGTTAGATATGATGCCATCAGATATGCAAGGCTTGATGAAAAGCTGTCTCAAAAACTAAGTGAAGAAGCAAGTTCAGAAATTTTCTCTGCCCTTCAAAAAGAACTTCATAATCTTAAGGCTATTGAAGCCAATGTAGAGATTTTAAAATTTACTATAGATGAGAATACTTCATGGTCAAAAGATTTAATTCTTGATGAACCTATTTCTCTTCACATGATCACTGATGCAACAAATCAGAGCCCTGAAGAAGCTCTAGCAGACGGTATTATACTCCAACAACTTCTTGAAGAACATGGCTATACTTATTCCACCGCAACCATTAATGGAAACGCCTTTGATAAAGAGCTTGGTGAAAAGGATGAGTATGGATATGTTAAATACTCCTTCAGTTTTACGCCTAATACTTCACTTTCAGTAAAAGACATAGATACATTTAAATAACAATTCTGGGCAACCTATAAACATAAATATTACAGCAGCTTCAAAGAATGAAGCTCTTATGGAGGTATGTTTATGAAAAGGGTTGTCCTTATTTTATCAGCAATGATTTTGTGTTTTTTTACCACCTCATTAGCTGTTGATAACCTATATAACAGCAATTTAAAATGCAGCTTCACTTTACCATCATCAGCTTATAATGATTTATCCCTGCTTTCCAAAGAATACCTGCCAGATGAAGCTATAAAAAATGGTGATGTAGTCTTGGACCAAATTTTCAAATACAATGTTGAAATACTAGATAACTTTATTGAAAGCTATGAAAAAAAGACTCTTAAGGCAAATGAAATGGTCAGAATTACAAGATATACAATTGAAGGTTCACCTATAATATCAGATTTAATTTTTGTAAATAACAAACTCATCCTTAAGGAGGATAAAAGCCGTAACTTTTATTCAGGGCCTAAAGATTTAATAATAAAAGAATATGAAATTAAACGAATCTACACAAAGGTAGTTAATAATACTATCTTTTACATGGTAGAAACTACCTCCGGTGAAAAATTTTCAATAGCAGCCTTTCATATAAATTAAATTTTACCGCAATAAAAACCTCGTTACTTAACTAAACAGCTTGCTAACCTTAGCTAGTAAGCTATTTAATTAAGAACGAGGTTTATTTTTATAGTCTTTAGAATGGATTAATAGTGCCGTTGAATATTAAAACAAGAGATACTATAGCAAGCACTACAAGTGCTGCTAAGATAACCTTGTCCTTAGTAGATTCAAAGCATTTTTCCCCCTTCTCCTTCTTAGCTTTTACATAAACAATAGTTCCAGGAGCATATAATATTGCTGTAATTAAAAGGCCTGTTAAACCACTAGCATAAATTAACCAACAACCATAGACTGTTCCTAAAACACCTATAAATCTCGCTAAGTTAATTTCCTTAAAGCTTTGTCCATCAAATCCATCTTTTCTAATCGAAATTAACAAGTAATATAATGCACTTAGAAGATATGGAATCATGATCATACTAGCAGAAATTGTATAAAAAATTTGATAAGTAGATTCATTTAAATAAGTTATTATAAGAAATATTTGAATTATGCCGTTTGTTAAGAATAAAGAATTAACAGGTGCTCCATTCTTATTTTCCTTAGCAAATATTTTTGAAAAAACTCCATTTTTAGCTGCAAGATAAGGACATTCTGATGCAATAATTGTATAGCCTAGAGTTGCCCCTGCCAAAGAAATTATTACACCAAGATTTACTATCGCTGCACCCCAAGGACCAACAACTGATTTCAAAATACCTGCCATCGGTGGATTTCCTAGTTCTGCAAGCTCTGCACGTGGCATAACTCCCATACTAAGTAAAGACACCATAATATATATAGCTAGTACACTTAAAAACGCTGTTATTGTTGCTTTACCAACATCCTTTGAACGCTTAGCTCTTCCAGATATAACTACGGCACCCTCAATACCGATGAAAGCCCATACTGTAGTTCCTGAAGTAGCTTTAACTTGTTCTATAAAAGAAAGCCCCCCTGGCTCTCCCCAGAAGTTCTGCATAAATATACATGGATCAAAAGCTCGCACAAATATAACTGCCACTATAAAAACAAGTATAGGAATAACCTTACTTATTGTGACAACTAAATTAATTCCTGCAGCTTCCTTTACTCCTCTTAAAACTAAATAATTCATAAACCAAATAACAAGCGATGCACAAACAATTGACCAAATATTATTTCCTGAACCAAATATCGGAATAAAATATGATATTGCTGCAAATAAAAGTGTTGCATAGGAAACGTTTGCTAGTAGTGCACTAATCCAGTAACCCCACGCTGAGTTGAATCCAACATAATCTCCCCAACCTTCGTTGGCATAGCTGTAAATTCCACCTATTAAGTGAGGTTTGATTTTGTTTAAGCCGTAGAAACACATAGCTAAAGCCAGCATTCCTATACCACAAATTATCCATCCAACAATTACTGCACCTGTATTAGCTCCGTTAGCTGCCATATCACCTGCAAGACTAAATACTCCACCACCTATAGTGGCACCTATAGCTACTGCTGTAAGCCTTGCAAAGCCTAAACCGTTTGATTTATTTAGGTCGCTGTTATTTAACATTCTAACTCCTCCATATTAAATTATTAAAATCTAAGGGATAGACAACTTAATCCGCCATCAATTTTTCTATACTCTGAAGTATCAACTTCAATTACCTTATACCCAAATGACTCAATAGCCTTTTTAGTAGTGGGATAGCCCTTTGGCACCAAAACTATATCGTTAACCCAAATGCAGTTTGCAGAATAACTATCATCTTCATTTATGACAATTTTGTGAAAATCCTTAAAAATAGGACTTAAAACAAATTCTCCAGCAACTAGAAGATTGTTATTTTCAATATAAGAAAGTCCAGTTTTTAAGTGTAGTACCTCCTTTAAAGGAACTACGGAACCACTTAATCCATATTTCTCTAATATACTAATCATTTGATTAGCTCCATCTACATTAGTTCTTTCAGAAAGACCAATGTAAAAATGATCACCAACCATCATGATATCTCCAGCCTCTATAGTTCCAGGTTCTTTTATATACTCAATATTTTTGAAGAAACCCTTTAAAGCTGTCTGCATATCTTCTTGAAGAACTTCCTTCCGTCTGCTTAAGGCACCTGGTCTCGTAACAATAACACAATGCTTAGTACAAAGAGCTACATCCTCAACAAAACATGAATCTGGAAACTCCTCATTTGCTTCCAATACTGTAACCTCTACACCACACTCCTTAAGTGCTTCAATATAGCTATCATGCTGCCTCAAAGCTAACTCATAATCTGGCTTTCCTAAATCAGCAGTAGTTATTCCATCCACCATAGCTCTACATGGACGTCTTACAATTACATTTTTAAACATTATTTCTCCTTTCATGGATATTGTTTTTCATTTATATAAATATTATCGTTTTCAATATTTATGCCAATATTTTAACGAATATATTTACCTATTTTTTCAAAAATAAAGCTAGCTTTAAAGTCTTTCAATCTTTAAAACCAGCTTTTAACATTAAAAATTATTCGTCAAATCCATCATAATAAGAATCCTGCAGATTATTTAATTTAACGTCTTCCTTTGACTGTTCCACATTTTCCATAGCCTGTAAATCGTCATTCATAAATTGCTGCTCTGGACTTGATGGAATGATAATATCGTTATACATAACAAAGTTATCCCCTTGTATTACCTTATTGCTTTTCTTATCCTTTTCCATAACACGACCTCCTTAAGTGAACATCCAAATCTTTGATTTTACTAAGTCGAATTTACTCCTTCAAACGCATGTGAGAAGGAGTTTCCTTGCACATATTATTCCTATAAGGAAGGTCGCCTATTCTTTTAATTTCTTTTAATTTCTTTCAATTATAATAACTTTCTTTTTGTATGCAACATTAGAATTAAAGTCTTTATTGATTATCATATCTGCATCATTAATTATGTCTTTCACCAAATATAAACCCTTATAAGTTGATGGTTTAACTGTAGGATTAAGCTTAACTAAAGCACAATCATATTCCTTACAGTAAAAATTTATCAAATCCTTCGGATATATTTTACCAATCACAACATCCTTCTCATTTAGTTTTTCGCGCATTAATACCATACTATTCACCTCCTATAATTATATATTCTACATATTCAATATTTATCCTGCATTTATGTTGCACTTTTGTTTTAAATTATATATCATTTTGATATATATATGCTATATAATATAGAAGTGTGAATGATACATTAACATTTATATTAAACTATTTATATATATGATTACTTATCACTAACCTTCATGTTAAAATTAAAATTTTACTTTTTTCTAAAATAAAAGGTATCCCTTTACGAGATACCTTTACATTTTTTTATTTTATTATTAATCTAAGTACTCAGACTCAGCATTGTGATACACGTTTTGAACGTCATCATCGTCCTCAAGCATGTCTAGCATCTTTTGGAATTTCTTAGCTGATTCTTCACCTATTTCAGTGTAGGTGTCTGGAATCATTTTAACTTCTGCTTCTAAAAATTCAATTCCGTTAGCTTCTAAAGCTTCTCTAACTGAACCAAAATCTTCTGGAGTCGTAGTAATAACGAATACTTCATCCTCTGCTGCAAAGTCCTCTGCACCAGCATCTAAAGCCATCATCATTAATTCATCTTCATCTGTTTCATCAGTTTTCTCGATGATGATTTCACCTTTAGTTTGGAACATGAATCCTACGCATCCCATAGTTCCCATGTTTCCGCCACCTTTAGTGAAGGCATATCTAACATTTCCTGCTGTTCTATTCTTGTTATCTGTTAATGCTTCAACGATAACTGCAGTTCCATCAATACCGTAACCTTCATACATAATTGTTTCGTAGTTAACAGCTCCAAGCTCTCCTGAAGCCTTCTTGATTGCTCTTGTAATTGTATCATTAGGCATGTTTGCTGCTTTTGCTTTTGCTATAACGTCTCTAAGCTTAGCATTTGTCTCTGGGTTGGCTCCGCCATTTTTAGCTGCAACCATGATTTCTTTACCTATTTTAGTGAATATTTTTCCTCTTTTAGCATCTGCTTTACCCTTTTTAGCTTGGATATTATGCCACTTAGAATGTCCTGACATATTAACTCCTCCTGTACTCTATATAAATTCTATGCTTTAAACTCAATGCACCTATTATACCATATATTATCTAATAATTTCAAATATACACATGGAATTAGTAAACTCTGAAGTATCTATGCCCCTCTTTAAATAAATATTCCGGATCATCCTCTTCTGTAATAACTTTGCCATTGGTTGCTTCCACGAAGGCCGCAATTACCTTATCCTTTTCTATAACTTCAGCAAACATAAATAGATCCACCTTATCAGTATAAACTGTATCTTCTATGTGCCAGTTATTTGTTCCACACAAATATTGAATCTTTCCTATCAGATCATAGTCCAAAGTAAACTTAAGATATACCCCCTTTACTTTTTCCACTATTCCAGCTTCTTCAACAGCTAGAGCGGCCCCCTTAGAGTAAGCCCTGATTAAGCCTCCCCCTCCAAGTAAGATTCCACCGAAATATCTTGTAACTACCACAGCTACGTCAGTTAAATCATTCTTCTTAATAACCTCTAAAACTGGAATCCCTGCAGTTCCCTGTGGCTCCCCATCATCACTGTATCTTTGAATCCCCTTATTTTCTCCAACTACATAGGCATATACATTATGGGTAGCTTCCTTATGCTGACCTTTTATCTCTGCAACAAAGGCCTTTGCTTCATCTTCAGTAGTAACTCTCTTTATATATCCTATAAATACAGATTTCTTTTCTTGAAATTCAGCCACTGCACTTCCCTTGACAGTAAAATAACTCATTCGTCCACCCCTTTTTTAATTTAGAATTAAGAGTTAAGAATGTAGAATGGGTGAAATTCCTAAGGAATCTCTTTTCTTTTAGTTAATTTTATGATTGCTACAACTCTCAACGCTTAATTGCTCATTTCATTTAAACATTAAATCAAAGTTTCTCCGAACGTAGTGAGAAAAAACACTCTTATTCTTAATTCTACATTCAGACATTCTTAATTAAATATAAAATCTTCTTCTGATATTAATCTTGCTTAACAACAAATTTAATCATGATCTTCATTTACTTGTTTGAAATAGTCTTCACAAGCCTTCTTTATGTATGCTTTATCTGTTCTATTATACAATATTTTTATTTTTTCATCAGCTTCCCTAGAGTTAAGCTTTTGCAATGACTTTACTGAATAGCTGACAACCTGTGGGTTTTTATCATCTAAAGCCCTCATCAATGCCCTTAAAGCTTTAACATCTCCAAGCTTTCCAAGCGCTGAAACTGCCATTCTTCGTATGCTGACATGGTTATTTACCGTTGCCTTAATGAGTAAATCTAAGAAGTTTGAGCTTCTCATTTCTCCCATAACCCAAATGGCAGCTTCCTTATCCTTAAGCTCCATATCCATGTAAGAAGTACATATATAATGAATTAATCTCTCTCTATTTACCGTATCTAATCCATTTAAAACCAATAACCTTTCAGCCTTTGGCACATCCTTTAAGGACATAAAAAGCTCCATTGGTGACTTACTTTTAACTAAATATCTATATTTTATCTTACAGTTTATTATATGCTTTTGAACTGTAGCCCTATCAAGATTTCTTATTTTAGCCACAGCATCAACAGACTTACCTTCTAAGGTTAAAAAATAGCTAATTTCTTCATTAGTATAATTCTCAATAAAATTCCAATCGTACTTAATTAATCCTTTATTCAAACCCTTGTCTCCTAATTCAAAAACTAATGGCTAAGTTTTACCTTAGCCATATTTATTTTATTTTTTATGGAAACTCCTTCTCATATTCATTCGAATGAGTAAATTCGTGTAGACCAAATCAAATATTTGGACACTCAATTATATATTGTGCTGACTTGTTATAAACCTCAGCATCACCTTGCACCACAAGTACAGTTCCTTCTGCTTCATACTCTTCACTTTCTACTAAAGCATTTCTATGTAGGTATGCAACGGCAGCGGAATCACTGTAAGGTACAAGCACCTTAAAGGTTTTTAACTTATATGGAAGTATTTCTGTACATTTTGTTAAAAGCCCATCAAAGTTTAATCTTTCCCTTGCTGAAATTTCAATAATTGTATGGTTACTATACTTCTCTTTTATTGTGTTAATCTGCTCTTCTGTAGCCTTATCAATTTTATTTAGCACCAATATTGTTGGCTTATCCCCTGCACCAAGCTCTCCTAGAACCTCTTCAACTACTTCAATCTGTTTTACTGCAGTATCACTTGATGAATCTACCACATGTAAAAGCAAATCAGCATATACAACTTCCTCTAAGGTTGATTTAAAAGCTTCAACTAAATCGTGTGGAAGCTTACTAATAAACCCAACGGTATCAGTTACAGCAGCTAATCTGTTATCTGGAAGTGACATTGCTCTAGTTGTAATATCTAGGGTAGCAAAAAGCATATCTGCTTCAAATACCTTTTCCTTTACCACTGCTGATTTTGTTGGAGAATAATCACATAAAGCATTTCTTAAGGTTGATTTTCCTGCGTTGGTATATCCAACTATAGAGATCTTTGATAAATTATCCTTATTTCTATTTTCCCTTTGAGTTGCTCTAACATTTTTAATCTTTTCTAACTCTTTATTTAAATCATAGATTGTTTCTCTGATTTTTCTTTTATCGATTTCCAGCTTCTTTTCACCTGGACCTTTACTTCCTATACCTCCACCCATTCTAGAAAGCATAGTTCCAAGTCCGCCGATTCTGCTTAATCTGTATTTAAGCTGTGATAACTCAACCTGAATTTTAGATTCCTTACTTCTTGCTCTTCTTGCAAAGATCTCTAAAATAAGTGTTGTTCTATCTATAACCTTTGCACCAATAGCACCTTCGAGATTTCTAACCTGAGAGCCCGATAATTCTTCATCAAATATTACTACGTTAGCTCTAAGAGATTGTCTAAGATACGCTATTTCTTCAACCTTTCCCTTTCCAATGAAAAATGCTGAATCAACCTTATTTCTCTTTTGAAGCACCTCATGAATTGGAGTAACCTCACAAGCCTTCGTTAATTCCTTAAGCTCTGCAAGACTCTCCTCATCCTCTGTTGAAACTAAAATAGCTCTTTCAGAATTATCCTCTTCAACTCTATTTCCTGTAAAAATATCTTCTATGTACTTTAACTTTTCTAAGAAATTATATTCTACAATCTGTTCAGTACTTAAATCCTTAACCTCATCCTCAACTAAAATGCTATTTTCCACGTCACAGAAGCCAATATCATAAATTAACTCTGTTTCCTTATCTACACCTATTGCAACTATACAATCCAGCTTTAACTTTAAAAGCGCTGAAATATCTAATGCTGATAATCTTGGATTACCGTTTGGATGAGTATGAATTACCCTTACTCCAGATAATCTTCCTTCTCTAGTGTCAATAAGAGGCACCTCAACTGTTGAACTATCTCCAACAGCAACGCTGATTACCTTTCCTTTTCTGTCTATACCAACACTTATTTCCCTTTCGATTTCTAAAGTTGCTTCCTTTAATAGTTTTGCAAGCTCCTCAGTTAAAATCTCTGATTTTTGAAACTGCATGTCATATATAGACTCAAGCTTATTTAATATAAAATTTTTAACTCCATCTGTATTTCCATTTATCATTATCTTCATCTCCCTGACAGTTTTATTTAAAGAAACTACTTCTCATATTCATTGGAATAATATTCTTCCTAAGTATATTCAAGTAACTAAATCAAATTTTTAGACTTTTACTTAAGTTTTCCTTAACCAAATCATAGATTTGGAGGCTTACATAGAGTAATGGCTTTAATTTAGGGATTTCAGTTTCTACCTATTTTATACTATTGACAATTTTAACTTAATTTTATACTATGAACTCATTAATGTAAATATAAATTGAGGTGTGATTACAATGGAAGGTAAACAAAGAAATATTCTCTTTTCAAGAGAAGAAATCAGCGAAGCTGTTGCAAAAGTAGGTAAAGAAATTTCAAAAGATTATGAAGGAAAGCAAGTTTATGTACTTTCACTATTAAGAGGAAGCTTCATATTTGCTGCAGATTTAGTTAGAGAAATGACAGTACCAACAGTTGTCGGATTTATGACAACATCAAGTTATGGACACGGAGAGGAAAGCACTGGTGTATGCAAAATAGTTCAAGACGTACCTGATAACATAGAAGGAATGGACGTTTTAGTAGTAGACGATATAGTTGATAGCGGAATAACTATGAAATTTGTAGTTGACCATGTTAAATCTCTAGGAGCTAAAAGTGTTAAATGCTGTACTCTTTTAGATAAACCTGAAAGAAGAAAAGTTGATATAACTCCAGATTACTGCTGTTATACAATTCCAGATTTATTCGTAGTAGGATACGGATTAAACTACGGAGATTTATATAGAAATATTCCATATATCTTCAACTGGGAATCTAAATAATTTATAATTTGAAATTATTTTTATTTATATAAAAAATGAACTCTTATAGAGTTCATTTTTTGCTTTGCTTAATAAATTTTCACAGAAGTTAATTAACGCTTTTAGAATTAACTAGGAAAAAGCATTATTCATTTCAAATTCATATGTCTATCTTATTATCTAATCCTTTGATGTATTTGTGTTGGTATTATATTTAAGATTAATAATAATTACTATTGCAGTTGCTATTGCAAGCTCACTTAATATTACACCTGGATTCCATACTTCAAAATAGACTTTACCAATAATATATATCGCAGCTGTAATTAAATATGTTGCAATGCTACTTAATATAAGTAATCTTACTCTTTCATTTTTTCTTTCTTTTTCCATTAGCTCTTTTTGTTGTTTCTCTAATATTTCTGTTCTAATTGATATTTCATCTATTTCAGATGATTTCAAAAGATAATCTATAGAAACATTAAATATTTCACTTAACTCAATTAATTTTTCTGTTTCTGGAATTGATTGGCCATTTTCCCATTTAGATATACTTTGTCTAGATACATTAAGTTTCTCTGCCAAATCTTCTTGAGACAGATTATGTGATTTCCTTAATTTTAAAATTTTTTCTGATATGTTCATTTTCTATTCCTCCTCAATATTTATACTAAAATCTTATCAAAACTGTGAATTACATACTATCAATCTTACTGTATTTTTTGTCAACCACTAGTTGCATCTTTGTATATATCAGTATTCTATCAGACTTTATGTTACTTAAAAATAAAATTCTTACCTTAATCTTAATTCTAAATTAAAGACTCCAAAATCATAAATATTACCTATTTAACTGTATAGCCGTATTTGGCACCTTCCCAACAATTATTGTTTCAACAATTGGAATTTGATTTACAACTTCTAACTCACTGCTTTGAAAAGGTAAAATTAATTTAACTTTTGTGGTTGCTTCTACGTATATAGTATGTCTAGTTTGATTTATCCCTGCTGAATCAAATTGTGAAATGTACTTAGTTGTTATACTTCCTATTGGATGAACCTTAACTGTAACTTTTGGTCCGTAGTTTGCTAAAAGATTATTTTTTGTTATATGTCCTATTGGTATCTTCACATCTACTTTGTCAATTTTTTCAAGAGCAGCTTGAGCTTTTAAAACCGTTGATGTGGCAATTTCATTAAGCTTTAAGGTATCCGCAGTCATCATTGTTATATTTCCTTCAGAATCTTTTTCTGTAACCATGATTTCATCATAATTAAATTTCTTTGAATACTCATCTAAAATTGTTTTATTCATTAGCTCTGTTACCTTTGCCCGCATAGTTGCATCGCAAGTAACCATAACTCTTGGCATAATAACATCATCTAAAGTGTATACGAAGGTAACTATTCCCCCCATTAACAAGATGACTATTACTGCAAATTTAATCTTAATAGATAATTTCATAGTATTACTCCTTTTCAAATCTGGTATAATGTTAATAAATGTATATTTTTTAATGTTTAATTATTAGATAAAAATTAAATTGAGCTTAAAAGTTAATACTATATATATGTTGAAAATTACCATTAAAGAATACTATGTTGTATTTATAACCTAATATAAGTTATAATATATTGATGGAAGTATATTTAAATCATAAGGAGGAGAATATGGGAGAAAATAAAAATTCAGATAAAACAACAAAGAAATCAGACCCTAATGATAAAAATAAAGAATCAAAAAATAAAAAATCCCCGAAAAATAAACCTAAGAAAGTTAAAAAGAAAAAGAATATAGTTTTTAAGGTTATATATATAACTCTTTTATTGCTGATTGTAGCAAGTATCGCTGCAGGATTCGGTGTAGTTGGACACCTTATTAGCAAAGCACCTGAGCTTGATGTTAACTTAATCATGAATAATGGTGAAACAACCCTTATATATGATGATAAAGGTGAAGAAATCGATGAATACAAATCTCCTGAAAAGAGAATTTCCGTCAAATTTGCTGATGCACCTCAATACTTAAAGGATGCCTTTGTTTCCATAGAAGACCAAAGGTTCTATGAGCACGAAGGAATTGATATTAGAAGACTTGGAGGAGCAATCATTCAAGACGTAAAAATTATCCTTGGTTTATCTAACGCAGAGATTCAAGGAGCTTCTACAATCACCCAACAACTTGTTAAGTATAAATACTTCCTAGTTAGCTCTATGCAAGACAGAACAAGTATAGAGAGGAAAATCCAAGAAATTTATATGGCTATAAATTTAGAAAAAGAACTGTCAAAAGATCAGATTCTTGAAGCATATATGAATACTATTCTTTTAGGTGGTAATGCTTATGGTATTGAAGCTGCTGCAAATATGTATTTTAATTTATCGGTTGGTGACCTAACCTTAAAACAATGTGCATTCCTTGCAAGTGCTGCCCAAAATCCATATTTATCTTACACAAATTCATTAGCTGCTTTTGAGCAAGGTATAGCTTTTGATTCACCTAGAACAAGTTTAGTTTTAGGTAAAATGCTAGAGCTTGGAAAGATATCTCAAGCTGAATATGACGAAGCAATGGCAGAACCATTAACCTTTACCTTTACTGATGTGGGCTCAAACGTAATGAATTATGAATGGTTCTCTAGACCAGTTGTTAAACAAGTAGCCGCCGACTTAATGGACACTTATGGTTACACAGAGACTGAAGCTTATGACAAAATCAGCTACGGTGGCCTTAGAATTTATACAACAATGGATAAACAATTACAGGATTCTGTTCAACAAATAATGAATGACTTCCTTTCTGCTTACCCAGGAGTTCAAGCAGGAGGAGCAATCGTAGATTATGTTAATGGTCAAACAAAAGCTTTAATTGGTGGTGTTGGTGAACATCCAGCAATGTCTTACAATCGAGCAATTTCTGTAGGAAATGACGGTCAAACCTTCCTACGTGCTTTTGGTTCTAGTATAAAACCACTTACAGTTTACGGACCTGCCATTGACAGTCAAATTCTTACTGCTGGTTCAGTATTCGTTGACGGACCTCTTCCAAGAGATGTAGGTTCAAAATATACATCTGATGGAAGCACTTATAGTCCTACTAACCTTCCAAACAGATATGATGGTTATATAACTGTTCGTGAAGCTATTAGACAATCTAAAAATACAACAGCAGTTTCTATCGTAGATAAAATAGGGTTATCAACTTCTGTTGCTTATGCTGAAAAATTTGGCTTAAGCATCAGTGAAAGTAATAAAACAAGTATCTCCGCTCTTGCCCTTGGAGAAATTGATGGTACCACTCCTCATGAGATGGCTCAAGCCTTTGGTGCCTTTGGAAATCAAGGTGTAATGAACGAAGCTAAAATCTACACAAAAGTAACTGATAAAGATGGTAAGGTTCTACTTGAGCCTCAAGGTGAAGCAACTCAAGTTTTATCTCCACAAGCAGCTTACATCACTTACGATATGATGAAGGAATCAATCGCATATACAGGTCCTAGTGCTATCTTCGGTGGTATGGAGGTTAGAGGTAAAACAGGTACATCTGAAGACTTCAGAAACCTTACTTTTGCTGGATTAACACCATATTTCTCTGGAGCAATCTGGATTGGATATGATGATAACAGTCCTCTACCTGGTCCTGACTATAATGCTGGTCTTTTAGGACTTCATAACAGTGATAGGTCAGCAGCTCTATGGGGGCAAATGATGAAATCAGCCCATGAAGGACTTGAGTATAAAGAACTTGAACAACCAGGTGGTATTTCTTATGTTTCTATTTCTAAGGATTCAGGAACTCTACCTACTGAACTTACAAGCAGAGATCCTAGAGGAAACAGAATATATACTGAAATGTTCATTAATGGAACTCAGCCTACAACCTTAGATAATGTTCACGTTGAACTTGAGGTTGTTAAAGTTGGTGAAGGAGACAATGCTAAATACTACTTCCCATCTGATAAAACACCTAAGGATAAAATTGAGAAGGTAGTATTTATCACTCGTGATAAAAATAGATATCCTACTGTAATGACAGATAGTAAATATCTAGCTCCTGATCCTGGTGATAAAGATCCAACAGAGTATAAAGAAGAAGAAAAACCTAAAGATGAGGAAAATAAAGATCCAAACAAGCCTGAGAAACCAGAAAAACCTGAAAAACCTGAGAAACCTGAAAATCCAGGTGGAGGCAATGGTAATGGTACCGATGGTGAAACAGGTGGTGACAATGGAGATGGCGAAGGTGAAGATGAAAGTACTGGTCAGGGTAATAGTACTGGTAACGGTGCAAACTCTAATGGTGCAACTACCTACCATATCCCATCTTATAGATTTTCAATGTATGACTTTATAAAAATGTTTGGTTAAAACTGTTTAAATAAAAAAGACTTTTCTAGGTAAACTAGAAAAGTCTTTTTTATTTTTATTACATTTTAGATTTAGAGTTAAATATTACAGACATTAAATATCCAAATACAATTGCTGCAGCAATTCCAGCTGAAGCTGATTTAACGCCGCCTGTTATTACTCCCAGAAGACCTATTCTATCAACCTCTTCCATTACTCCCTTTGCTAGAGTGAACCCAAAGCCAGGTAATGGAACCCTTGCTCCTGACAATCCAAACTTTTCAATTTTCTCATAAATACCAAAAGCTTGAAGCACTACTCCACTTACAACAAAAATAACAAGTATTCTAGCTGGAGTTAATTTTGTTGTATCCATTAAGATTTGTCCTATAACACAAATAATTCCTCCTACCAGAAAAACCTTTGCAAAATCCATCCACATATTCTCCATACTACTCACCTCCACACTCAATGGCAATAGCATGTGCTATAGCTGGAATACTCTCTCCTTGCAGGCTTGAAATAGCACTCAAAAGTGCTCCTGTTGCAATTAATAAAACTCTTTTATACTTTCCACATACTAATCCTTTATAAATCATACTGCTCATTACTGTTGCACAGCAGCCAGCTCCGCTTCCTCCCGAATTAGTTGCTTGAACTTGATCATCAAAGATTTCATCTCCACAATCAATATAATTTGAAGATATATCATATCCATACTCTTTCAATAAATCTATAGTTATCTGCTTTCCAATTGCACCCAAATCACCAGATACGATTAAATCATAATCACTTGGTTTTCTTCCTGTATCTTCAAAATGCTGTTTTATGGTATCAACCGCTGCTGGGCTCATAGCTGCTCCCATCTCATTTGGATCAGTTATACCATAATCCTTTACTTTTCCAATGGTAATATGAGTTACATAAGGTGCTTTATTTCCCTTACTCGATAAAACCACAGCACCACACCCCGTAACTGTCCATTGTGAAGCAGGTGATCTCTGACTTCCCATTTCTAGTGGTGCCCTGTATTGACGCTCTGCTGTTGAAAAGTGTGAAGATACTACTACAAGCATATTATCTCCAAAGCCGCCTTCAAGACACATGGACGCCATAGAAATACCTTCTATAAAGGTTGAGCATGCTCCATAGAGACCTAAAAATGGAATATTAACTTCACGTGCCATAAAACAAGATGGCATTAACTGGTTGATTAAGTCTCCAGAAAACATATATGAAATGTCTTTTTCTTTGAGATTCACACTAGATAATACCTGTCTCGCAGCTTTTAGCTGCATTTGAGTTTCAGCTGCTTCAAAGGTTTTGCATCCACAAGTATCATCTTCAAGAACTTCATCAAAAAAACTTTTTAAAGGTCCCTTTCCCTCCTTAGGACCAACAATACTATATGTGCCTAGAATTCTAGGCTTACTTGTTAACTCTGCTGTTTGTGTTCCCATTCTTCTTGCCATATAATTACCACCTAAAGATATAATATATTAATCCTAATATTACTGATGAACTAATGCTATACACTAATACAGGTCCTGCTATTATAAACATCTTAGCAGCTACCCCAAATATATATCCCTCTTTTTTAAATTCAATAGAAGGAGAAACTATAGAATTTGCAAATCCCGTTATCGGAACCACTGATCCAGCTCCTGCATAATCTCCAATCTTGTCATATATCCCAATTCCTGTTAACAGTGCTCCAAGAAAAATCATTATAATTGTTTCCCAGTTTACAGCCTGTATTCTATCGAGACCAGTATATTGAAGAATCTTAAATATAACTTCTCCAATGACACAGATTAATCCGCCCGTCCAAAACGCCCTAAAACAATTTCTAAAAATATTTGGCTTTGGCTTGGTATCTTCATAAAGAGTTTGAAACTTATCTTTAATTTTCTTTTCCTTAACCTTCATACGTACTCCTCCTTTATAATTTTCATTGTTTTGCATTAGTAAAAGCAATAATACTTAGTATCTGCAAAACCTAAAAAATTAAACAAAACACAAGCAAAAGAACTTTAAAGATAAAAAAATAAAGGAACTCCACCAGGAGTTCCTTCCATAATTCTAAATTCTAAATTCTAAATTTAACCTGTAAGTCTATCTTTCATTATCTTAAGAACCTTTTTCTCAATTCTCGAAACCTGAACCTGACTTATGCCAAGCATCTTTGCAACTTGTATTTGCGTTTTATCCTTAAAATACCGCAGCAAGATAATCTGCCTTGATTTCACATCTAAAGTAGAAAGTGCTTCTTTAAGTGCTATTTTATCGATAACGTCATTATCTTCTTCAAAATCTTCACTAAGTTTATCTATAAGCAATACCGGTGCACCATCATCTTGGTGAATTGTATCATATAAATATTGAAGACTATTAGCAGATTCTAATGCTGTTAAAATATCCTCTTTATCGACCTTAGAATATTCTGATAATTCCTCAAGGGTTGGTTCCCTTCCCAATATCTTTGTTAATGCATCCTTATCATAATGGAGTTTACGAGCTGTATTTTTTACACTCCGGCTCACCTTTATCATTCCATCATCTCTTAAAAACCTTTTTATTTCCCCTATAATCATAGGCACTGCATAAGTAGAAAACTTCACATTAAAACTATCATCGAAATTATTTATAGCTTTTACTAAGCCTATACATCCAATTTGAAAAATATCATCATATTCATAGCCTCTATTGAGGAACTTCTTGCTAATTGATGATACAAGCGGAAGATTCATCTCTGTTAGTAGGTCTAGTGCAAGATTATCTCCCGCTTTAGCTTTTCTTATAAGCTCTTTATTATCATCATAATTATACCCATTGCTTCTATGAACTTTATCACTCATATTGTCACCTACACTACTGAGTTAAAAACTTTCTTCATTATAACTGTTGTTCCAACACCTACTTCAGATACAACCTTTAATTCATCCATGAAAGTTTCCATAACAGTAAATCCCATCCCTGATCTTTCTAAATCAGGTCTAGAAGTATAAAGCGGCTGTCTTGCTACATCCACATTGTCAATTCCTTTCCCTTCATCAATTACCTTAACCTCTAACACGTTGCCGATAATTGATGCTTCAAGCTTTACAACCTGTTCTTCACTTTCTTCTCCATATCCGTGAATTATAGCATTAGTAACAGCTTCAGACACAGCAGTTTTGATATCACTAATCTCATCTAGGGTTGGGTCAAGCTGTGCAGCAAAAGCAGAAATAACAACTCTGGCAAAGCTTTCATTTCTTGATAAGCTAGTAAATTCAACTTTCATTTTATTCTCCATAAACTTCAAATCCTCCCCTAAGCATTCTTTAGTGCTTCTTCTACATCATCATATATTGAAATTATTTTAAACATCCCTGATAATTCAAATATTCTCTTTACAGCAGGTCTAACATTTGTGATACAAACCTTGCCGCCTCTTAAAGACATCTTCTTATATCTTCCTATTACAGCTCCAATTCCTGAACTATCCATAAAATTTACACCTTCAAAGTTAAAGATAAGAGTCTTATAGCTGTGATTATCTAAAATATCATCTACTCTAATTCTAACTTCCTCTGCATTATGATGATCAAGTTCACCTACTAAGGCAACTACAACCTTATCGTCCAAAGGCTCAAATCTAAGTATCATATACGTCCCTCCAACCTATTATATATATTACCAATTTTTCCATTTAGAATACTAAATCCATTATACACCATCTTTTAATTTTGTTACAGTTTTTCCCAAGATTTCTTTTAGAAATTTAAGTCATATTGCGACTTTTTCATATAGTGATCCCCACATTCTCTTTTCCTTCTACATTATTAATCCTCTAAGATAAAAAAATAAAGACCTAGCTTTTAAATAAAGCCAGGTCTTTTCTAATAAAAGTTCAAATCAAATTTAGAACAACTAGATGCAAAATAAAACCAAAGAAATTCCACCGTACTTTCTCCAACTATTCTAAATTCTAAATTCTAAATTCTAAATATATTAAATATGCTCATTTACTACATCAAGGATCTCTTTTTGTAATCTTACACCATCTTCACTTATAACTTTAATTTCTTCTCTTAAAGCTGTTGTAAATTCTTCATCTTTTATTGAGCCAAGATTAATTTTAACATTCATTATAGCTCCTTCAATAGTCGCTTGTGCAAGTAAAGCTGCTACTCCTGCATCAGAAATAGCATTTTTATTACCATGATCAATAGCAATCTCTATAATTTCATATATATCATAAGCTTTTCTAGCAACCTCTAATGGTACATTTGTTGCAGCCTTATAAGCCTCTTGAATTACTTCACTTCTTGCTGCCTTTTCCTCTTCTGTTTCCTTTGGCATCTTAAACGCAGCCATAAGCTTATTAAAAACCTGTGTATCTTCATTCATAAGCCTTAAGAAATCATCTTTTAAATCATTAGCCTTTACTAATCCAGCATCAACTGAAGCTCTTTCTTCATCACCTAAAGCTAAATAAGCCTTCTTTCCTACTGTTAAGTTAAATACCATTGAAGTTAATGCAGCTCCAAGGGATCCACAAAGGGCAGCAACACTTCCTCCACCTGGTGCTGGTGAATTTGAAGCAAGTTCATTTATAAACTCATTTACATGCATTTTATCTAACATAATTCATCCTCCTAATACTAAACTTTATTTAATTATAAATTACTAACTACTATCTTACCATCTTTTATTACTGTGTCTATAGCATTGATACCGAAATGATAGATTAAATAATTTAAATTTGGACTATTAAATATTGCTATATCAGCCCTCTTACCAACTTCAATAGATCCAATTTCTTTTTCCCTATTTATTGCACTAGCTGCATTAATTGTCATGGCATTAATAACTTCCGCTGGCAACATTCTCATTCCAAAACATGCAAAGGTCATTACAGTTTGAAGAGATTCTGTTGGTGAAGTGCCTGGATTGCAATCTGTAGCTAAAGCTACAGCAACCCCAGCATCAATCATATCTCTAGCTCTTGCAAATTTTCCAACCATTAAATAAAAGGCTGTTGAAGGTAATAGAACTGCGACAACATTATTATCACTTAATGCCTTAATTCCTTTATCTGAAGCAGCAATTAAATGCTCAGCTGAAATACATTTCAGCTTTCCAGCCAGCTCTGCTCCTCCAATAGATTCAACTTCATCTCCATGAAGCTTTAACTTAAAGCCATGCTCTTCTCCAGCCTTAAGTATTTTCTCCGTTTCCTCAGTTGAAAACACTCCTTCTTCACAGAAGCAATCTATAAATTCAGCTAAATTCTCCTCTGCAACTTTAGGAATCATCTCATTAATTAAGGTATCTATAAACCCTTCTCTATTTCCCTTAAATTCTGGAGGAATAGCATGTGCTCCCATAAAGGTGGATACTATATCAACCTCATGCTCTTCATTTAAAATTTGATTTACCTTTAAAAGCTTTCTTTCTGTCTCTAAATCAAGTCCATAGCCTGATTTACTCTCAACAGTAGTAGTTCCATGCCTTAACATTAAATCTAAGCGCTTCTTACTAGCCTCAACTAAACTCTCTATTGAAGCTGCACGGGTATTTCTAACTGTACTTAAGATTCCACCACCACTATTTAATATTTCAATATATCCAACCTTATTCAATTTCATAGGAAGCTCATTCTCTCTGCTTCCTGCATAAACAAGGTGTGTATGAGGATCTACAAGTCCTGGAGTCACTGTTTTGCCTCTTCCATCTATAACCTTAGAATATTCCTTTAAATATTCTAAATAGCCCTCACCGCTGCCAATGGCTTTAATCTTACCATTTTCAATAACTACATACCCATTTTCTATGATGCCTGCATCCTTCATTGCAGCCCCTGCTTTTCTTCCTTGTCCTGCACAGGTTACCAAGCAATCTATATTTTTTATAATTATATACATAGTTTGTTCCCCCTATATAGCTATAAAACTAGAGGTAGTCACAAGCTCAAACTTCCTGAAAAATCATTCAATTTAAGCTATGACCACCATCATTAATTTTATTCGCTTATCCTCTTTTCAAGAACTTGATTCATAGAGAAATTCTCTATTTGAAGATAATATTCTGCAGAGCTTATTAAAGCCGCCATTGGAACAAGCCCGATCACTTCACTGCCTATAACAGGAACTCCATATCGTTTAGCTTCCATTTTAACCATCTCAAAGGCTCTGTAAACTGCAGTCTTCTCATAATTTACTAAGTTCATTGAAACTTGAACTATGTTTCTATCTTCTAATTTAACACCCATAGCCTTAACAAATCTTAGACCTCCACCGATATGTCTAACTGTTTTAGCAATAGTGTCTGCTATTTGTATATTATCTGTACCTAAGTTTACATTGAAAGCAACCAATGGCTGTCTAGCACCAACTGCCACACATCCACCTTGTACATTTACTTCAGATGGACCGTAATCCGGTGCCCAGTCAGCTTCCTTTATTTTATTGAAGAAACCTTCATATTGTCCTTTTCTAACTGCTGCTAAATTTTCTCTATGAATAGCTGTTGCAGCCTTTTCATAAAGATATACAGGTATATTGAAACGCTCTCCTATAGTTTTTCCCACTCTGTTAGCCATCTCAACACATTCCTCCATTGTAACCCCATCTATAGGTACAAATGGAACAACGTCTAAAGCTCCCATTCTTGGATGTCCGCCTGAATGCTTGCTCATATCTATATTTTCATATACCTTTTCAGCCATATTAATAATTGTAGCTTCTAATGCTTCTGGTTCCCCAACCACAGTAACAACTGTTCTATTATGATCAGCATCACTTGAGTAATCAAGAAGTTTTACACCTTGAACTCCTCTAAAAACATTAACTACTGCTTCGACCTTTTCTAAATCTCTTCCCTCGCTAAAGTTTGGTATACATTCAATTATTCTTCCCATGATAAACCCTCCTATTTTGAGTAAACTTAATTATACTATAGATTTATTTTTACCTTTTCTTCAACAGCTTCTGCTAATGCTCCGCTGCGAACAAGGTCTGTTACCTTATCAATTTCCTTATACATAACAACATCATTGTCTATAAAATTAATTTTTTCTCTTACTCTACTGTATGCCACCTTACTTCCTGTACCTAAAACATAATCATTTCTAAAATCTATTGCCTGACAAGCCGCTAGAACTTCAGTAGCTAAAACTCTCTCGGCATTTCTTATAATATCTCTCGCTTTCCTTGCAGCTATTGTTCCCATACTAACATGGTCCTCTTGATTTGCAGAGGATGGAATTGAATCAACACTTGCAGGATGAGCTAAAATCTTATTTTCAGATACTAAAGCTGCTGCTGCATATTGAGTAATCATAAAGCCTGAATTCAAGCCTCCATGCTTAACTAAAAATGCTGGCAAATCATTTAATTGATAATTTATTAATCTTTCCAGTCTTCTTTCAGAAACGTTAGCAAGCTCACTCATGGCAATACCTAAAAAGTCAAAAGCTAAAGCCATAGGCTGTCCATGGAAGTTTCCTCCTGAAATTACATCTCCCTCTTCTGTTACAATTGGATTATCTGTAACAGCATTGATTTCTATTTCCACCTTATGCATTACATAATTTAATGCATCTTTAGATGCACCATGAATTTGTGGAATACATCTCAGGGTATACGCATCCTGAACTCTTATTTCACCTTGAGCTGTAATTAAAGAGCTTCCATCAACTAGTGCCAGAATATTCTTTGCTGTAGCTAGCTGACCTTCATGAGGTCTTATACTGTGTGTTCTTATATCAAAGGCATCTTTAACTCCTCTTAAAGCCTCTACCGTAAGTGCCGCTGCTATATCCGCACTCTTAACCAAGTTTATTCCATCCCATAGTGCCAATGCCCCTATAGCTGTCATAACCTGTGTTCCATTAATTAAAGCTAAACCTTCTTTTGCTATTAATTCTATTGTTGGAATTCCAGCAGCTTCCATGGCTGCTTTTCCACTAAGTATTTCCCCTTTATATTCAGCTTCTCCCTCTCCAATCATTGGAAGTACCATGTGGGATAATGGAGCTAAATCTCCTGAAGCTCCTAAGGATCCCTTTTCTGGAATGCTTGGATGAACTCTTTTATTTAACATCGCTATTAAGGTTTTAACTGTAGATAACCTAATTCCTGAATATCCTTTTGAAAGAGCATTTGCTCTTAGCAAAATAATTGCCCTTACTATATCCGAATCTAACCTATTTCCAAAACCACAAGAGTGAGATATGATAAGATTTCTTTGTAGTGTTTTGCAGTCTTCTCCTGAAATTGAAACATCTGAGAATTTTCCAAAGCCTGTTGTTATTCCATAAATAACTTTATCTTCAGCAACAATCTTATCCACAATCTCTCTAGATTTATTAATTCTTGCTTCTGCTTCTGGACTAATTTCAACCTCATAATTATTTCTTGCTACATTGATTACATCTTGCAATGTCAGGTCATTTCCATTGATGATTACTTTATTCATGAACATGTCCCCCTTCGTCAAAACTAAATGAGTAGATACTCCTTAAAAGTATATAAAATAACTTTTCATAATATAGTATAAAATATATTATTTTATCTTTCACCGTTAAATTTGAATATTCTGTCTTTTATTATCGTTTTTACTTGCGTAAACCTTTACTCTCTATTTAAACTATAGTACATAGAATAAAAACCTGCAATAGTTTTCTATTACAGGTTATCATATTTTTGCTATTTTTTTACTTCTTCTTTAGCCAATATTAGCATTGAAGCTATTACTAAAATGGTTCCTATAATAATTTTAACTGATATAACCTCATCTAATATAATTACTCCAAGTACTAAAGATACAATTGGCTCTAAAGCTGAAAAAACTGCCGCATTTGTTGATCCTATAATTTTAACTCCCTTTAAAAACAACATAAGAGCTGCAACAGTTGAAACTACTGCTATTATCAAAATGATAAAAATTGCACTTAAAGCTATAGGCTTATTAAAACTATTGGTGGCTAGTCCAATAACACCACCCATAATAGCTGTAATGCAAGCTAAATAAAAAGTTACAATATAGTTATTAAGCTCCTTTACTTCTTTGTTTGCCCCACCCAAACAATAAATAGCATAACCTAAGGCTGCAAAAAGTACCAGAATTATACCAAATGCACTGATATGAACTCCACTTTGTACCTCAACCATGATTGTTATTCCTACAAACGTCATTAATACGCACATAATCTTTTTTATTTTTATCTTTTCTTTATAAAATATAATAGATAAAATCATAACCATTATAGGATATGAATAAAGAATTATTCCTGCAATGCCAACATCCACATATTTATAAGCAAAAAATACTAATATCGCTGTGAGAGAATATCCACAGGCTCCCATTAAGAATATGATTTTCCCTTGCTTTAAATTAATCCTAAGTGATATTTTTTTAATTTTGATATACACTAAAAGAATAAGCGAAGCAAATGTAAACCTTAACAGTAAAGTGTTCATAGGATTTGCTCCACCCCTGTATGCTAATTTAACTAATACAGGCATAACTCCAAAACCAATAGAAGATAATATAACATAAAATATTCCTATTAGCTTATTTCCCTCATTATTCAATTTTGTCCCCCCTCAAAAATGCTTAAAATGCTCCCTCTTTTTTAAATACCTTAAACACTGTATCTACTAATATTTTAACATCAAATCCGATAGAAAAGTTATTAATATATGTTAAATCATAAAATATAGTCTTTCCTAACTCAATTTCACCTCTCCCTTTAATCTGTGCAAGACCTGTTATCCCTGGTAAAACTAATAATCTTTGATAATAAGCTTTAGGATAATACTGAACCACCTCTGGTATTTCTGGCCTTGGCCCAACTAAGCTCATTGTTCCAAATAATACATTAAACAATTGAGGTAATTCATCTAAGCTGCTGCTTCTTAAAAACTTACCAACCTTAGTAATTCTACTGTCAGACTTACTCTGAAATACAAAGGCGTCCATATTCTCAGGATCAATATTCAACGTTCTTTTCTCTTCGGCTGAAACTTCCATAGTTCTAAATTTAAAGATAATAAAGTTTTTTTCATTTCTACCAACTCTAATTTGTTTAAAGATAACTGGACCCTTACTGTCTAGTTTTATTGCTATTGCAACTATTAAATATACTGGTGATAATACTATGATTCCAATAAAAGACAAAATAATATCTGATATTCTCTTTATGAAAAATTGTATTTTTTTATTTTGGATTTTTTCTTTAACATCTATCTCTATGCTTTTTTCCACCTTTGTTCCTCCTAATTGATTTATCTATCTCTTTATCTATCTTTCTCTCTATTATTCCCCTTAAATTTCTTCATGTTTAATGACTTTTTCTCTTATTAATCTTGTCACCCTGAGCTTATAATATTCACTTAAGTAAAAAAATAAAGGACTATATTTTTACAAATACAATCCTTCTCGACTATTTATCTAAAAAGCAAGTTTCATTAGTTAAATCAACGCTTTTCAGCATTACTGTTATATTCTTATTTATGATTATTACTTATTATGTAAGTAACTGTTCCAATAACATCCGCGACATCATCATTAGTCATCTTTGGATAAAGAGGTAACGACACTATAGAATCAAAATATTTTTCTGTAAGTGGAAGGTCACCTTCCTTAAACCCATAATTATTTCTATAGTAACTCATTAAATGAACAGGTATAAAATGCACACTAATTCCAATATTAGCTTCATTCATCAATTCAATGAATCTATCTCTATCTATTGTCAGCTTATCAAGTTCTAATCTTAGCACGTATAAGTGCCAAGAGTGAGTGGTATAAGACCTTACAACTGGTATCTTTACACCATCAACTTTACTAAAAGCATCATTGTATGCACTTACAATTTCTTTTCTTCTATTCTGCATTTCATTTAATTTATTCATTTGAGTCTTCGCTAAAGCTGCTTGAATATCAAACATATTATATTTAAAGCCTGGATATTCTATATCATATCTCCAAGATCCACTTTTACCGTATCTGTTCCATGCAGCTTTACTCATACCGTGAAGTGACATAACTCTGGCTTTTTCTGCTATATCATCCCTATTAGTTGTAAGCATCCCCCCTTCACCTGTACATATATTTTTAGTTGCATAAAAACTGAAGCAGGCACAATCTCCTTTTTTACCAATTAAGTCACCTTTGTAAAAGGTCTCAACGGCATGAGCTGCATCCTCTGACACAAAAAGATTGTACTTCTCTGCTATTGTTCTGATTTTGTCCATATCACAAGCATGACCTGTATAATGTACTGGAACAATTGCTTTAGTTTTTTTAGTAATTTTTTCTTCAATTTTATCTGCATCAATACAGCCTGTTTCTGGATCTATATCCACAAACACTGGTATCGCCCCCATGTGTACAATTGTATTAACCGTTGCAGCAAATGTCATTGATGTGGTTATTACTTCATCTCCTGGTTTAATTCCCGCTGCAATAAGTGCAATATGAAGTGCTGCAGTAGCAGAATTCATTGCTATGGCATGCTTTGCTCCAACATAAGCTGCAAATCTTTTCTCAAACTCCATGGTCTTAGGTCCTTTTGCAACCCATCCAGATTTCAAAGTATCAACCACTTCATTTATATCATTTTCATCAATTAATGGAATAGCATAAGGTAAAAAAGTATCCCGCTTCTTATACATATCCTTCACTCCCTACTTTAAATCCAATAGAATCTTTTCTAATCTTCGAGTAATAGCTTCTCTAGAAAAATACTTCATAACATAGTCTCTTCCATTCCGTCCTAGTTCTTCTCTTAAGTCCCTATCTTCATATAACTTTAAAACAGCCCGTGCAATAGACTTTTCATTTTCAGGCTCAACCACAATTCCTGCCTTGGCATTTTTAATTAGTTCCTCTGCTTCCCCCTCAACTGCAAGAACAATAGGCAGTTCTGATGCTAATGCCTCAAACATTTTTGAAGGCAATGCTCCTTTAAATAAATCTAGTTTTTTTAAAGGTACTACCGTAGCATCCATAGATGCAATTATCTGTGGCATATCCTTCTTGCTCTGTATTGGTAAAAAGGTTACATTCTCAAGTTTTTTCTCTTTAACCAACTCCACAAGCATTGGTTTTTCTGGACCTTCACCAATGAATACAAACTGTATCCCCTTCTCAGTCCTTAAAAGCTCTGCTGCACTTATTACAACTTCCAGCCCTTGAGCTAGACCATGAATTCCAGCATAAACCACTGCAAATTTATCATTAACTCCAATAATCTCCCTATATTCCTGCGAACGCTTCTCTCTTTTGAAAAATTCAGTATCAACTCCATTAGTAATAAGATGAATCTTTCTTTTATCAAAGCCGCGATTCACAATATTATCAACAATGCCTTGAGTCTGACAAGTAACTGCAGCTGCCTTCTTATAGCAAAACTCCTCAAGCCATATGGATGCCCTTATCATAGCTTCATTATGAAGTACATCTAGCTTTACAGCTGACTCCGGCCATAAATCTGATACATTAAAAACAAACTTTGCCTTTTTGAGCTTTGCTAAAACATATCCTGACCATCCTAAAAATAAAGGTGGTGATTCTGTGATAATAAAGTCCTGTCTTCCTATGTGTCTTGTTCCTTGAGCTACACTAGTCCAAGTAAATGAAAGATAATTTCGAAGTCTTTTGGTAAAATCCTTACTCTTAGTTGCATATATTCCAGTTCTTACGATGTTTATTCCATCAAGATTCTCTGTCACTATTTTCTTCCCTCTATATTCCTCAAAAATTTCACCCCTTGGATAATTCGGCATAGCTGTTAAAATTGTAACCTCATGTCCAAAGCTCTTTAACTGTTTGGCAAATTCAAATATTCTATTTTGAGGTGCACCCACCTCTGGAGGGCAATATTGGGTTAAAAATAATATTTTCATGATTACCTCCCAATTCTTTCGCTTTCGATTATTTCACAAATTTTTTCTGAAGAAGTTCCATCTCCAAAAATATCTTTTTGCTGCATCTTAGGCTCAAAACCAATAATTGCATTTAATATTTTCTTCTTATCAGTTCCCACAATTCTATTCCAATCGTTGTCTACAGTTTCAACCCATTCTGTCTCATCTCTCATAGTTATACATGGCTTTTGCATAAAAAATGCTTCCTTCTGTACTCCGCCACTGTCTGTTACAATTTTTATACAGCTTCTTTCTAATGAAAGCATATCCAAATAACCTATAGGACTAATTACCTTAATATTGCTATTGAAAGTTAACCCATAATCCTGAATATACTTTTTAGTCCTTGGATGCAATGGAAGAATCACAATCCTTCCACATTCATTTAAAGCGTCAATTATATTTTGTAACCTACAAATATCATTTGTATTTTCAGCTCTATGAATAGTAGTTAAAATATATTCTTGATTTTTAATTCCAAGCTCCTCTATGATATTGCTTTTTTTCTTTGCAACCTCACCAAAATGCAGCACTGCATCAAACATTACGTCTCCAGAATTATAAACATTATTGACGATTCCTTCGTTGCTTAAATTTTTTACCGCTATTTCTGTTGGTGCAAAAAGTAATGAGGACAAGTGATCTGTTATTATCCTGTTTTGTTCTTCTGGCATGGATTTATTAAAGCTTCTAAGACCAGCCTCCACATGAATAACTGGAATAAGCATTTTACTTCCTACTAATGCTCCAGCTAAAGTTGAATTTGTATCACCATAAACTAATACCAATTCTGGCTTTTCTTTTTCGTATATTTCCTCAAGTTTTATTAACATCTCTCCAGTCTGCTTTCCATGGCCTCCAGAACCAACTGAAAGATTATAGTCTGGGTATGGAATATCAAGTTCATCAAAGAATATCTTTGACATATTTTCATCATAATGCTGTCCTGTATGAATCAATATCTCTTGATTTTTTTTCCTCAACTTATTTGAAACTGCCGCAGCCTTTATAAATTGAGGTCTTGCTCCAATGACCGTTATTATCTTCATTTAATATTTCCTCTCCTATATAATAGTAATTCTTCGATATAATCTATCCACCTTATCAAAATTATCTTTTATATTAAAATTCTCTTCCACAAAAATTCTTCCAAACCTACCCATATCTTCTCTTAATTTTTCATTAGTAATGAGTTCCTGCAATGCTTCCGCTAACTGTTCAACATTTCCCTTTTCTACTTGGATACTGCTTCTTCCTGGACAAGTAGCTTCCTTAAGACCTTCGGCATTAGACACTATTACAGGAATTCCACATGCTTGCGCTTCTACAGCCGCGACTCCAAAACTTTCAAATATTGAAGGAAAAACTGCTATATTAAATCTGTTTAAAGCTTCAACAACCGACCTTTGTGGCATAAACCCTAAAAATTTAACTCTATCTTCAATACCTAAACTCTTAATAAGTTGCTCAAGTTCACCTTGCTGCGAACCACTTCCACCTAACTCTAAATATATATTTTTATATTTCTTCGATAATAACCCAAAAGCTTTTACTAAATCCTCAATTCCATACTGTTTTTCAAAAGCTTTGATAGTTCCAATTATTAACTTATCACTTTCTTTTTTCTTACTATCATCCAGCGGTTTAAACAAATCAATATCTACTCCAAAAGGTGTAATTTCGATATTTTTATCTGTGTATTTTTTAGCTTCATCAGCCATAACTCTGCTTGTAGATAAAATAATATCTGCTCTTTCTAAATTTCTTTCTAGAAACTTTTTAAACAAAATATTCTTTTTAGGAAAATCATATATATCACTTCCCCATAGTGAAATAATATAAGGGTGAACCCCTGTTGACGCACCTAAAAAGCCATAACTTGATGCATAGTGAGCATGAAGTATATCCGGCTTAATTTCATTAACAAGCCTTTTAACTTTCCCTATTAGCGTTATATATTTAAACTTGCCAAAATAGCTGCGTCCTTTAACTTCATCAAGCTTCATATTTAAACTATATACTTTTACCCCTGGAATACTACCCTCATTTAATGAAATAACATGAATTTCATATCCCTTACTCTTAAAATAATTACACCATTTTTTTGTATGTATACTATTAGCATCTGATAAATAACAAATTTTCATAGTTTCTCCTCTTGCTACTTCTTGTTAAGGCACTCTGCCACCATTATAGCTCTCTGCTTCCAGGTGTTCTTCTTATAAGCTTCCTTAACAGCTTGCAGCTTTCTTTCCTTTTCATCCTCTGATATTATTTCAATCCTTTTTAGTAGAGCTTTTATTTCACTTTCATCGTAATTCACAACATATCCAATATTATTTTCTTCAATAAAGTCTCCCCCTGCTGTATCTTTTATCCCTATAATAGGCTTTCCGTAAGCAATATATGAAAACAGCTTCATTGGCATTGCAAATTTTCTATACTCTGAGGTTTCAAAAACTAAGGAAAACAAATCAGCTTCCATTGCTGCTTCATCAAGTTCTTTTCCATTTTTGTGAATTACATGAATTCTATCATTTAGATATTTTTCATACTGCCCTCTATTACTCTTCCATTCATTTTCCCTGCAGCATATATCCATAGTAAATTCTTCATTTTCATATACCGCTTTAACCAAACCTTCGATATTATATAATTTCTTATCTATGCCCCCCACATATAAAATTTTTATGGTTTTATTCTCTTTAGGAGACGAGTTCTTTACAAGTACTTCCTCGCATCCTGAGGGCAGCTGATATGTTGGAATTGAGATATTAAACGGTATGTACTTTTTCATCATCGTTGACGGTAAAAAAAGCACATTTAAATATTTCTTATACATCATCAAATCATAATAATAAAAAGCATATGCAGGTATTCTCTTTTGAAGAGCTACACTTTCCTTATATAAGCTAAATCTCCAATAAATATCTCTATAAAACAACCCTATTGGTATACCTTTCTTCTTACAGTACTTAAAGAAGCCGAAGTCTAAAAATGGAAACTTTGGAATGTGATTTTTCTCAGTTAAAAGTGTTGGTTCTGTAGCACTTTCTGTATAAAGAAAATCATATCTTTCACCCTTTTCTATTTTTCTTTTAACTTCTTCCACCCTTGCCTTTCTCTCCTGTCCATAACCCATTATTACTTCAACTTCATATCCAGCTTCTTTAAAGCCTTCTATAAACTTTACCGGTCTGATATTCGTTGCACTTGGATGGTTTTTATCAATGTTAAATGGGTAATAAACAATGCACTTTTTCATGAGCATCCCTTCCAATCCTTAATCATAAGTTCTACCTTTATATTTTTCATCTTTGAATAAAAATCTACTAAAGCAGGTTATACAAATAAACATAATAACAATCACAATCATATTTGCATTATATAAAAAATCAAAGAATCCGCCTTGTGTTGTATTCGCTAACTCACTAGTAAAAACGCCCAATAACGCAACATTCAAAGCAGTTTTTTTTAGCTTTCTTGTAAACAGCCATAAAATCAAACCAAATAAAAGTGCTACGTAAACAATGCTAATAACTACTCCAATAGAACCATAATTTGCATAAGCCTCACCTATAAATAAGGCATTCATAACTCCTGCAATACCATCATATACACTACGTGATCCATAAAAGGACATGATTATTTTAGCTGACCTGACACTTGTCATAGTTGAACCAACAATTCCCAATATTGAGCCTGCAAAGCTTCTTCCCATTAAATATGGAAAGGACTCTGGGAAAAAATCAAAATGATATATTAAAGTTCCAGCTTGTGTAAATAAAGTTCTTCCTATAGGACCGTTATATAGTGATATCTCCATGTTAGCTCCCATAACTCCATATAATGAAAAAATTAATATGGCAAATGAAGCTATTATTCCATAAAAATAAAGCCTATTTATTCCATTGTTTAAAATTATGAATAAGATAACCAGCGTAAATAAATAAAATATAACTGGTGTTTTAGCAAAATTATAGGTTTTGATAAATATTGACGAGGTGAATAAAACGGCAAATAGTAAAAACCAACTTACTTTTTTTGTAGTACAAGAATAAGTAAATGCTATATATGATAAAACAGGTATCAGCGAAAGTACTAATATATTTTTAATATATTGATTTATGATTGTAACCTGTGCAACCTTTATTCTTTCTGTTTTAAAGTTAAACCCATTTTCAGCAAATAATATTTTAAACAACGGTATATATCCGATTTTTATAAAAAGCAATATCATTAATGATATACAAACTGCTGAAATAGCAACTACAATAAAAAAAACTGCTTTTTCATTGTAAGTTTCTGTATCCTTAGCTAAATACTCATCATATATAGTATTCATATCCACTTTGAGAATTTTATATACAAGCATTATGACTAAGGGGAATAAAATAGCAGTTAACAAAACATAATAATAAGTTCTGTCAATTGAAGCTTCATTAATAACATATTTAAGGGTATAATGACCTCTATCCCCTAAATACATCAGACTTACTCCAATATATGTCTGCAACAAAAATAAGTAATATGTATATGAAATCAAATTCAATTTTCTAACATTTAGTGTGCCTGATGCCTTTTTAAACAAATAAGTACTCACCGTTAATCCCATGGCAACTATTATTATTTTAAGAATCATTATTACTTCATCCTTTACTTTTGGTCATTATATAGTGCATTCACAAAAAACTCTTTTGTTACTATATCAGCATTTTTAAATCTGGTTTTCATTTCTCTTATTGGTTCTCTATCTACATCATCATCTAAATAAACCTCATTAAGATTAGGCAAAGATGCTAAAACCCCTATATCCTTTACTTTAGTAAATCTGATACTTACCTTTTCTAAGGCTGAAATACCTTGAAGAAGGTTTATATCACTTATATCGTTATTAGATATGTTGATGCTTTTCAAACCAGAATTATTCTTTACAAACTCTAAATTATTGATGTTATTATGAGCTAGTTCCAATACTTGCAAATTTTTCAGGTTCTCTAAGGAACTTATAATTCCGATTCCATTGTTGTTAGCTTTTAATTCTATTAAATTTGTCAATCTTTCAATACCTGTTAAATCTACAATACTGTTATTAGAAATATCTAAAGTAACCAAACTGCTTATCTGTATTACATCTTGAACAGTATTAATTCTATTATTATTTATACTTAATAAATTAAGGTTCTTTAAATCTATTAACGGCTTAATATCACTGATATTATTTCTTGTTAAATCTAAAAAAGTGAGGCCTGTAATAGATCTTATAAAAGAAATATTATTAATATTATTTTTCGATAAATCCAAATATGTAAGATTTGTTAGATTTCCAACCACACTGGCATCCACTAAATCACAGTCACTTAAATATAATTCTTTTAAATATCTTAAATTACTTATTACTGTTAGATCTTTTATTTTATTCCCTGAAAGATTCAAGCTAACTAACGAATAAAAATATTGTATTCCATCAATACTTTCAATCCCCTTATTAGCTAAATTAATTGCTGTTATATTTTCCACATCCACATCATAAATTTCTCCCCAGGACTTGTTAATTTTCTTCCTTATGGCTTTTTCAAAATTCTTATCTCTAAATTCTATTACAGAAGCATTATTATATCCTTCACTTCTGCTATTTTGCTGGACTATCCATGTAACACCCCCAAAAACTATAATGACTGATAAAACTAATAAAGAAATTATTATTATATTTCCATACTTTCTATCTTTAAAGTCTTCCCAATATTTTTTCATAAGACCTCCATTATCTTCTCAAAAGTTTCCTTACCGTAGAACAAATAATTTCTCTTTCATTCTTATTAAGTAAAAACAATCCTTCAAAAGTAAATTTTTCTCTTTTTATAAATATAATCACATAGGATATGCCATAAACCGTATAGGATACACTAGAAGCAATAGCTGCACCAACAATCCCTACAATAGGAATTAAAATCCAATTCATTGATATATTTACCATGAATACTAAAAAAGTTATGTACAAATGAACTTTAGGTTCTCCAGAACTTTGAAAGTATGATGATGAAATCTTTCCTATTGATGCAAACAAAATTCCAATAAATAGAACAATTGTTGGCAATACAGCTCCAGAATAAGACTCCCCATAAATATATGGAATTAAGGCTGTGCAGATTATTCCTGCAATCATTAAAATAAAGGTTACATAAAAAGTTACCTTTATAGTTCCACTTGTAAGCCTTTTTCTTTCCTCTGGGCTATCATTGCTCATATTGTATAACCTTCCAAGAATTGCGCCCGCCACACTTCCTGGAATTAAGAAAAGTAATTCAGCTAAAGAAACAGCTACGGTATAAACTCCTAATTGGGCTTCTCCCAGCATAAATTTTATAAAAAATTGATCTATTTTATAATTCATAAATATAAACAAAGTAGCTAAATATATAGTCATTCCAAATTTGAATTCTCTTTTTAACAAATCACTATTTAAAACGTACTTAAAATTCCCCTTCAAATTTCTCCTCATAGAAACTGTATTAAAAATTAAAGGAAAAGCTAAAACCAATAAATATGTATAAACAGTTAAAGTAGAGGTAATCCATAAAATAAATATTATAAATAACTTAATCAGATTTGAAGTTAAGTTAATTCTATTTACTTCAATGATTCTTTCATTAGCAATATAAAATGTAGATAAGAATTCCATAATCATTGTAAAAGTTAAAGTAAAAATACCAAGAAAAATCATAAAATAATCATATTCTTTAAATATTAAACCAAAATGTCTTCCTAACAGAATAATTAAAGAAATAATACTACACATAGTTATTGTGTAAGAAAAATTACTATGAAATACTTCCTCACTATCATATTCAGTTTTTTTACTAAAGTACGGGGTTGCATATGTTATTCCAAAATGACCATACTGCCCTATTGTTGTAAAAAACAATAGGAAGTATGCTGCCACCCCCTTACCTTCAGGTCCCAGTACTCTAGATACTATAATACTAACTACAAAAGCTAATGCTGATGTAATTATTTGTGTAACAAAGTTACTAGCTATATTTTTTTTATATCCCACCCTGTAGGTACCTCTCTTACTTATTCATTAATTTCTTCATTTCCTTAGTTGAAAATTCTCCCATTGGGAATTTCACTGGCATTCCTGTTGCAGAGGACTTATATGCTGCAAGAATAATTTGAAGTGGTTTTATTCCTTCTTCTCCACTTATTAGTGGCTCCCTGTCATTAATTATTGAATCCACTAAATCCTTAAATAACAATGTATGTCCTGAGCCATATACATTAGACGGATTATCATCTTGAGCTGCAAGAACCTCTTCTTCACTTTCTGATGAACCTTCAACTCTCCAGGTTTCAATCTTATTAACTGCTATTCCACCGATGCATATTGCAGCCTTTTCTCCAAAAATACTCAAGGTTTCTTCTAAATTCTTCGGATAAACACATGCACTTCCCTCAACTATTCCCACTGCTCCATTTTTAAACCTTATGATAATTGCTCCAAAGTCTTCCCCTTCAATTTTTCTAAGAAATGTTCCACATTGAGCATATACAGTATCAACCTCTGAATTCATCATCCACTGTAATAAATCAATATTATGAATGCATTGATTCATTAATGTGCCTCCATCTAATTCGTAAGTGCCTCTCCATGGTGCCTGTTCATAATACCCCATATTCCTGTTCCAAAGTATTCTTGCAGTTCCATTCACCATTTTCCCAAAGCTTCCAACTTCTACTTCTTTTCTTAATCTTTGAACAGCCTTGTTAAATCTGTTTTGATGAGCTATACAAAGCTTAACACCATTTTTCTTTGCACTATCAATCATAGCTTCTGCATCACTTATTGATAGCGCCATAGGCTTTTCAACAACTACATTAATTCCTTTATTCATGCAATTTATTGATATTTCTGGATGATATCCACTTTCTGTAGCAATATAAGCGATATCAATCTGCTCCTTCTCAAGCATCTCCATATAATCCCTATATATACTGACACTATGATCTTCATTAATCTTCTCAAGATATTCCTTTTTCTTTGCAATAGCTTTATCCTCAACAGGATCACATACTGCAGCCAGCTTTAAAAATTCCTTATTATTTACAATGGCCTCAATGCCTTTATATGAAATTCTTCCACATCCAATTACTGCTACCTTAAATATTTTCATTGTCCATCCTCCTAATAAGTTTAGATAAGTTTTTAGTTGTAATAATATTTAGATACAGTACATAAGGAACCTCTTATGTACTGTATCTACTCACACTAAAGTTTATTAATCTTTTCCCTATTATTCCTAACATTTTTTGTTGCATTTCTGGTGTCATAAAGTAATTTAGCCTTTTCAACAATAATTTCGTAATCATAACAGCTATGGTCCGTTGTTATGAGCACTATATCCGTATCATCAATCACCTTTTCCCAATCCACAGAAACATACTCCACATTTTTATGCTTAAAACTAGGTATATATGGATCGTTTACAATTATTTCTGCACCATTTTTCTCTAAAAGATCTAACACCTTTAAGGTTGGTGATTCCCTCATATCATCAATATCCTTTTTATATGCTACTCCCAATACAAGTACTTTAGCTCCATTTAATGCTTTTTTATGGCTATTAAGAAGCTTCATAACATTCTCTATAACAAAATTAGGCATAGAATCATTTATAATACCTGAGGTTTCAATTAATGTTGTATGATAATCATATTCTCTTGCCTTCCACTCCAAATAAAATGGATCTAAAGGAATACAATGTCCACCAATTCCTGGTCCTGGATAGAATGGCATAAAGCCATAAGGTTTAGTTTTTGCTGCATCAATAACTTCCCAGACATCAATCCCCATTCTGTTGCATAAAATTGCCATCTCATTTGCTAGGGCAATATTAATATTTCTAAAGGTATTCTCAAGAATTTTCTCCATCTCTGCAACCGCTGGTGAAGAAACTTCCATAATGTCCCCTTCTAAAACACTTCTATAAAGCATTCCTGCAACTTCAGTACATTCCGGAGTACACCCTCCAACTACCTTAGGTGTGTTTTTTGTATTATAAAGCTTGTTGCCTGGATCAACTCTTTCTGGTGAAAAGGCTAAAAAGAAATCTTCACCACATTTTAAGCCGCTTTCTTCTAATATTGTTTTAATTACCTCTTCAGTTGTTCCTGGGTATGTTGTGCTCTCTAAAACAACAAGCATTCCCTTTCTTAAAAAATTAGATACATCTCTTGTAGACTTTATTACATAAGATAAATCTGGTTGTTTATACACATCTAAAGGAGTTGGTACCGCAATACAAACAGTATCTACTTCTCCTATAAAGCTAAAGTCTGTAGTAGCTTTCAATTTTCCTGATTCAACCAGACTTTTTAAATCATCTGTAACTACATCTCCTATATAATTTTCACCTCTATTGACCATTTCAACTTTTTTATCTTGAACATCAAACCCGATTACCTCATAACCAGCTTTAGCTTTTTCTACAGCAAGAGGTAGTCCCACGTATCCTAATCCAACCACTCCCAACTTAGCCGTTTTATTCTTTAACTTTAATATCAATTTTTCTTTTAATTGACCCATCATTTTCCTCCAAACTCCATCTTTATCAAGGCTTTTCTATTTAATTTAGATATTATCATCTATTAAAAAATTCTTTAATTTTATCCACTACATATTCTTGCTTTTCTAATTCTATTTCTGGGTATAATGGAAGCGCAAAAGTTTTTTTACATGCATCTTCCGCAACTGGTAAATCCCCTTCCCTATAACCAAGATATTCATAAACCTGCTGTAAGTGAACTGGTAAAGGATAATATACTCCTGTAAAAATTCCATTTTCCTTTAAAAATGCTATTATTTCATCTCTTCTATAGGATTGCACTACATACATGTGATATATGTGTTTATTCCCACTTAATTCCGTTGGAGTTACAAGTTTAGAACCACTTATCAAATCATTATATATTTTAGCCTTAATATTTCTTGCTTCATTCCACTGATTAATATATTTAAACTTAACATTTAAAATCGCGGCCTGTAGTTCATCCAATCTGCTGTTATGACCAATTGCAACATAGGTATATTTTTCTTTTGCTCCATGGGCTCTTAACAACCTTACTCTTTCCGCTAATTCATCATTATTTGTAACAACCATTCCTCCATCTCCATATCCTCCTAAATTCTTAGTTGGGAAAAAAGAATAAGTTCCTATGTCTCCTATTGACCCTGCACGTCTTCCTTTATACTCTGCACCAATAGCTTGAGCACAATCTTCAATTACAAATAAATTATATTTACGAGCTATATCCATTATCTTATCCATATCACACATTTGACCAAATATATGAACTGGAATAATAGCTTTTGTTCTCTCTGTAATGCATTTTTCTATTTCCTCTGGATTAATGCATAAGGAATCTGGTAAGATATCTGCAAAAACAGGGGTTGCTCCAAGCACAGAAGTGGTTTCTGCAGATGCAAAAAAAGTAAAAGGTGTAGTTATAACCTCATCTCCTGGTTGTATTCCAATAGCTTCTAAAGCAAGTAATAATGCATCCGTTCCATTGGCAACACCAATTCCATGCTTCACACCTGTATACTCAGCTATACTATTTTCTAATTTCTTTACATTTGGTCCTAAAATATATACTGATGAATCCAACACCTGATGTATTGCATTATCTATTTCTTCCTTAATTGTTTTATATTGAGCTTGCAAATCTAATAAATTAATTTTCATTTCCTTCACTCCTATCTATAAGCTGGTATATGAATTTAGTAACATTTATTTCTTACATATGTAGGTACCTTCTCTTGAATCAATTTTATAAGTTCTTCTCTTGACATATTATCAACATTCATAAATTCCTTAATTGCCTCTTCGATAAATTCAATATTGGCATCCTTTGGTTTTTCAACAAAAATTTTATTGTGGTCCGTAGTTGTTAATCCAGCCTCATCAATCAGCAGTTCCTCATATAGTTTTTCACCTGGCCTTAGCCCAATAAATTCAATTTTTATATCTTTATCTGGCTTAAATCCCGATAAAGTAATTAAATCCCTGGCTAATTCAACCATCTTAACAGGCTTCCCCATATCTAGGACAAAAATCTCTCCACCTTCAGCAAATCCTCCTGCTTGAATCACTAACTGTGCAGCTTCTTGAATTGTCATAAAAAATCTAGTTATTTCAGGATGCGTTACAGTGACAGGTCCGCCTTTCTCAATTTGCTTTTTAAATAATGGTATTACTGAACCATTACTCCCCAATACATTTCCAAATCTCACAGCTACATAATCTGTTTCACTAACTTCATTAATCGCTTGAATTATAAGTTCACAAAATCTTTTAGTTGCCCCCATTATGTTTGTAGGATTCACAGCTTTATCCGTACTAATAAGTACGAATTTATCCACCCTGTATTTATTAGCACACATTGCAACATTATATGTCCCTAGAATATTATTCTTTATTGCATCCCCCACATTACTTTCCATTAAAGGAACGTGCTTATGTGCGGCAGCATGAAATACTACATCCGGTCTATGTTCCTTAAAAATTTGATTTATCCTCGCTTTATCTCTCACCGATGCAATTATTACTTGTTTATCTATATGTGGATAATTTCTATTGAATTCCATCTCTAAATCATATGCATTATTTTCATATATATCTAATATTAATATCTTTTTAGGTTCAAACTTTGCAATCTGCCTCGCAATTTCTGAACCAATACTTCCCCCTCCACCAGTTACAAGAATATTTTTACCTTTTATATATTTATCTATATTCTTCGAATCTAACTTAATGGATTCCCTTCCTAATAAATCATTTATATCTATATCTCTCATTTTATTAACTGCAATTTCATCATCCGCAATTTTATAAATGCCAGGCATAGTTTTTATATTTTTTGTTACCTGCTTACATATGTTTAATATTTCACTCTTCGTGACCTTATCTACCGATGGCATTGCAAGCATAATTTCATCTACACGATTAGTTCTACACACTTGAATAATTAAGTCTCTATTACCTAGTATTTTAATTCCATGAATTGTCTTTCCAATTTTCTTTTCATTATCATCTATGAGTCCGACAATTTTATAATTTAAGCCTGCTTTATTTTTTATCTCTTTAATCAAAATTGCAGCAGCGTCTCCAGCTCCAATGATTAAAAGATTCTTTTTCCTTCTTACCGCCTTCTCTCCAATATTACTGCCTTCAATAATTCTGAAAAAAAATCTGACACCGCCTAAGCTGATAACACTAAGCAGCCAAAATATAATATGAACAGTTAATGGAAACCTAAAAAATTGATATTTTAATAAGGTATGGGTAATAACATATCCATACATAATAAATACAATATTGGTAGCAGTCATAGAAAAAATAATTGATAATAACTCTTCAATTGATGCATACTTCCAAATATTGCTGTAAAGCTTAAAAAGCATATTAAAAAATATAGTAAAAATCATTACAGGTATTACCGAAACCTTAAAAAATTCGATATACCCCGGTGGCACCCTGAAATCAAACCTCAATAGCATGGCTATATATAAGCTTATCAATATGAGTATCATATCAATAAATATAATTCTTTTATCTTTTTCCACAACTTCACTTCCTATAATCTAATATAGAGAATATAGTAAGTATCTTTAACATATTCTCAAACTAATCCATTTATTAGTAATTTTTAACCTTTATTTATATATTTATTCAGAACAATAACCACGTGTTCTTTTATTTATATTTCTCCTATGAAGATGTTAGTTTACGCACTTTTATTCCTACTTTTTGCAATGCATTTATTACCTTATACCATTTTTAAGTATTTTATACTAAAAATTAAGTTGTAAATAAAAAAGCAGAGATGCTTAAAATAAACATCTCTGCTAAAATTTAATTTTCTATTTTAATATTCCTTCTAACTCTTTAACTATTTCATCATTCGGATCAAGCTTCTTAGCTATTTCTAAATGTGTTTTTGCTTGCTCTATTTCATTATTATTCATATAGCACATTACTAAATTTGTACAAACCTCTATAGATGAAGTAAGTTCAAATACTCTTCTAAAATACTTAATAGCTTCTCCAAATTCATTTAAACAAGCATAGTTAATACCTAGTTCATTAAATACTTGAACATAATTACTATCTATTGCTAAAGCTTCATTTAAGTAATAAATTGCCTTTTCGTAATTCTGAAGAATTCTATAGCAAATTGATATATAATAGTAAACTTCTGCCTTGTTTCCTAAAACATCTACTAATGGAAGTAATGTTTCTAATGCCTTTTTAGGCTCTTCATAAACTAGTTCCTTTCCGTGGTCGTACTCGTTTATTATACTTAAATTATTTTTAAGTTCCTCAACTTCTTCAGTAACTTTCCCACCTAAAGAAATATATTGATTTATATTAAAGAATGCTTTTTCAATGTCACCTTCTTCATACTTAATTATAGCATCATAATAATATGGAGCTGCATAATCATTGTATTTTTTAGCTAGATCTATAAGCTTTAATTCCTCGTCTTTAAACGCAGAGTGAGTTTTTCTAAGTCCGTCAGCTAATATTAAACCTTTATCTAAATTATCTTTAGAAACTTCTACTTGTAAAAGTCCCTTTAACATAATGAAAGCATCCTCATACTTATCATTCTTTATGTTATCAAATATTCTACCTTTTATATAATTTGTACTGTTTGGAATTGACTTTATAACCTCAATATAAGTTCCATTGTGAGTAAACTTTTCATCTGCTCCTAAAACAAAAAACATACCCTCTACAAACAAATTAACCGGTATATCTTGAAGATTATCGCCAGACTTAGCTTTGTTTACTATTTTTTCAGAACTTACCGGCATATATATATTCTCTTTAAATTTATATTCATTTATTTTGCTATCCTTTTTTATTTCAAGAAATAGCATTTTCTCTAATTTTTCTAAAAAATAATTTCCATTACTCATCATAACACCTTCTAACCTATTAATTTTATTTCTTTATTTTCTTCTACATCTAAATATATTAACATAAATTCGCAACTTCAACCATGATTGCTTAAAATAAATTAATAATAAATAATCTTTAAGGTTCAAAGCTATAATATATAATAAATATAGCTATTTTACTCTCTAATATTGATTAATTCAGGAATTAAATGAAATTTTTATTGCATTGGTATGTATATTATTCTATAATAAATTTGTTTTATAATTTTAAACTATTTAGAAATGTATTTTAAGTATAATTATATGAATAATTATTATGAGTAAGCTTCTACTTATTTCACTGATTTGAGTAGATCCGAGTACCTAAATCTTAGATTTAGACTCTCCCTTAAGTTTGTGTTAATAAGAACACTTACTTAATATTATTTAAATAGAAAGAGGGTATAGAATTGTATAAATTAAATCAAAATGAAACTCCATTATTTGACGCTCTAATGGAATATGTTAATAGAGACACCCTTCCTTTCCACGTACCTGGTCACAAAAAAGGTGTAGGTGCAGACGAAGAATTTAAAAATTTCATGGGTGAAAATCCATTTAAAATTGATGTAACAGTATTTAAACTTGTAGACAGCTATCATCACCCAACTGGACCAATAAAAAAAGCTCAAGAATTAGCTGCTGATGCTTACGGATCTGATGCATGCTTCTTCTCTGTTCACGGTACTTCCGGTGCTATACAAGCCATGATTCTTTCTGTAGTTGGTGCTGGTGACAAAATAATAGTTCCAAGAAATGTACATAAATCTATTACTGGTGGAATTATTTTAGCAGGTGCAATTCCTGTATATATGCAGCCTGAGCTTGATAAAAAATTAGGAATTGCTAACGGTGTAGCTCCTGAAACAGTAAGAGAAACTTTAGAAGCTAATCCGGATGCTAAAGCCGTTCTTATAATAAATCCAACTTATTATGGTGTATCTACTGATATTAAGCAAATTGCTGACATCGTTCACGAGTATGATATACCTTTAATAGTTGACGAAGCACATGGACCTCACCTAAATTTCAATAAAAAGCTACCTATGTCAGCAATGGAAGCAGGTGCAGATATCTGTGCACAAAGCACTCACAAGATTATTGGTGCAATGACTCAAGGTTCATTACTTCAAGTTAATGCAAAAAGAATTAATGTTAACAGAGTTAAGCAAGTTATAAACCTAATGCACACAACTTCTCCTTCATATATATTAATGGCATCTCTTGATACTGCAAGACGCCAGATTGCTTTACATGGTGAAGAATTATTAGAAAAAACTATTGAGCTTTCTAACTATGTAAGAAGAGAAGTTAATAAGATTCCTGGTTTCTACTGCTTCGGTGAAGAAATTCTAGGAAAAGCTGGTGCTTATGCCTTTGATCCAACTAAAATAACAATAACTTGTCGTGACCTTGGAATTACAGGTTATGATTTAGATATGATACTTGCAAATAAGTATCACATTCAAATGGAATTATCAGACCTTTACAGCGTTCTTATTGTTGGTTCCTTTGGAGACACACTTGAAGGCATGGAAAGACTTCTAAGTGCCCTTAGAGAAATCAGTGATGACTATTATGGTAAGGGAACGCCTAAGGCAGACTTCTTAGATATTCCGCCAATACCTGAGCAAATCCAGATTCCTAACGAAGCATTCAACAGTGTGAAGACTCCTGTTAGAATTAAAGATAGTGTTGGTATGATAAGCGGAGAATTCCTTATGGCATATCCTCCTGGAATTCCAGTACTTTGCCCTGGTGAAAAAATTACTAAAGAAATTGTCGATTACGTACAAAACCTTAAAGATGCAGGTCTTTACGTTCAAGGAACAGAAGACCCAGAAGTTGAATATATTCTTGTTGTTAAAGAAGAAGACGCAGTATTCATTAATGTAGAATAAATACCATCAAGATAAATGAAACCACAGTAACCCTAAAAATTAAGGCTACTGTGGTCTTTTATTTCTGCTTCTTTCTTATTGCTGAGCATTTGTACTCTGCATTGATTTTACCTGAGTTAACTATGTTCTTTAAATAATCATTATAAGTCATCTTAGCCATACTTCCATAAGCTTTTATAAGATTTTCAAAGTATCCCATCATGTAAGATACCTTCATTAAAGCTTCTGTGTGAGAAGTAATAAATCTTAAATTATACCCTCTTCTCATCTTTTCTGCAGCACCTCTTAGCTTCCCATAGCTAAGAGCAGCCCTTGATATAAGCTGAACTTTTTCATAGTTACAAATCATAACTTCTTTATATGATGCCATACAGTTATCTATTACAGCTTCATCGAAATACTTCTTATTCTGCATCTCTGCTTCAACAACCTTAAGAAAATCTTTAAGCTTTTCATTTGTTTTGCCCCTTAACTCCAGCAGCTTAACTAAAATAGCTTGTACCTTTTCTATTTCACCTTTATCAATATTATACTTTGAGCATCTATTAGAAATTAACTTCAGTCCTTCCTCCATTAATTCTAAATCATCTTTATTCTTTTCAATTTCATCCTCACCTTGAAGTGCTCTTATTATGCTTCCTGGTTCATCATTAAGATAAGCATCCATAAAAAATGTAAGTCTTGCTACTCTCGCTCTTATACTTTCCTTCTCTACTATTTTATTCTCTCCATCTAAGTATAAATATTCCTCACTCTTTCCAATACCTTTCTTTTTAAAGATAACTTCTTTATAAAGCTTTCCACCTAGATCTACAGATTCAGATACTTTTATATCTTCAAACAATTTGCTATATTCTTTTATTACTGCCATTTCTTCAGCTGATGCCATTCTATATACTATCATACTTCATCCTCCTACTTATACTTTGTCTTGTGTTTTATATTAAATTGCGTATTACATTACTTCGATATACTTTACATTATATCAAAAAATCATAAAATTCCTATTAATTATTTGTTTCTATAATAAAAAATATTAGCCCTGCACCTTTTAGGCAGAGCTAATATTTTTAGTGACATCTAAACCGCCTTCATTCTTAATTCTACATTCGGGCAATCTAAATTCATATGAACTCCTTTTCTAATTAAAGACCTATTTTCTTTAATTGAACTTCCTTCTTGATTTTTCTCAAAGGAGTAAGTTCGCATATCCCAAATCATAGATTGGGATGCTCACTTAAGGAAACTCCTTCTCGCTTCGCTCGAAGGAGTAAGTTCCAATTAACCAAATCATAGATTTGGAGTATCACTTATGTCATTTATAAAATAAATGTGAAAATAATATGTCATGATAATTAAACAGTAGTTAATTGATCCATTCCAGCCTTTAAAGCCTTTTCATTTAACTCTATTGCTTTTGGTGGAACTATAGATTTTACTACTTCATTCCATTCTACATCTTCAATATTCAAAGCTTTAATTAAAGCTCCTAAAAGAACAACATTTTGAGCCTTTATATTTCCAAGCTCTTGAGCTATTTCTGTGGCCTTAACTATTACAGTGTTTTCAATTTGTGATTTTAACGCTTCTTCAATTCCTTCTGGATATTTTTCAGCTCCTATTAAAACTGGTACTGGATGAATTTCATAGTCATTAACTATTAAGTATCCACCTTTTTTCAAGTAATTTAATGCCCTTAAAGCTTCACTCTTTTCAAAAGCAACTATGGCATCAGCTTTTCCTATTTCAACAAGTGGTGAATGTACAGTTTCTCCAAATCTAACTTGAGTTGTTACACTTCCACCTCTTTGAGCCATTCCATGAACTTCAGACATCTTAACATCGTAGCCATATCTTAATAAACCTTCAGATAATATCTTTGAAGCAAGGATAGTTCCTTGTCCACCTACACCTATAAATAATATGCTTTTAGTTTCCTTCATATTACTCACCAACCTTTTCTATTGCATTAAATGGACAAACATCCTTACATAAGCCACAGCCATTACACATTGATTCATCAATAGAGACTATTCCATTTTTAAACTGCAATGCTGGACATCCAGTTTTTAAGCAAAGCTTACATTTCTTACAATTGCCATTAACTGCACAACTCATGTTAACTCTTTTCTTTAATACATCTTTGATTAAAGCACATGGCTGCTTTGTAATAATTACAAATGGCTCTGTACTGTTATGAGCATCCTTAACTGCAGCTTCTGTTTCCTTAAGCTTATAAGGGTCTACAACTCTAATATTTTCTTCTTTAATTCCTGTTGCGAGCACTAAAGCTTCAATATCAACTATTGGTGCTGGTCTATTTTGTAGTGTCTTACCAGTACCAGGGTTTTCTTGATGTCCTGTCATTCCTGTTATTCTGTTATCTAATATAACTGTAACAAGTGGAGTGTTATTATACACACTCTCTATTAAACCCGTAACTCCTGAATGGAAGAAGGTTGAATCTCCGATGAAAGCAAACACCTTCTTATTATCTCTTTTATCAATTCTATTAACTCTCTCAATACCAACTCCTGCTGAAATTGAAGCACCCATACAAATTACTGTATCTGTGACATTAAGTGGTGCATTCATCCCTAAAGTGTAGCAACCTATATCTCCAGTTGCAATTACATCCTTGTACTTGGAAACCGCATAGAAAATACCTCTATGTGGACATCCAGGACATAAAACTGGTGGCCTTGATGGAGGGTTTACTTCAGCAACTTTATAATTTACTTCATTTACTTCTCCTAAAATAGCTTTTCTAATAACGTCTGGGTTTAATTCATTACATATTGGAATAATTTCTTTTCCTATACATTGAATTCCCATAGCCTTAATAGCATCTTCTAAAAATGGGTCATTTTCTTCTACAACGTAAAGCTTATCCACCTTAGCTGCAAATTCTCTTATTAACTCATCTGGTAGTGGATATGCAAAACCTATCTTTAAGTAAGAAGCATTGTCTCCTAAAACCTCTCTGCAATATTCATATGAAATACCACTGGTGATAATACCTATTTGGGTATCACCCATTTCTATTCTATTAAGCTTTGAACTATTAGAATATTTTCTTAAAGCTTCTAACCTATCCTCAACCTCATAGTGCTTAGCTCTAGAATGTGCTGGTGTCATTATATATTTCTTTATATCCTTCTCGTAAGGCTTTATAGCTTTTTCAATCTTTTCATTTACCTCAACCACAGTCTTTGAGTGGCATACCCTTGTAGTTGTTCTGAAAAGTACTACTGTATCAAAGCTTTCGCTTATCTCGTAAGCTTCTCTCATATACTCTATACATTCTTGTGAATTTGAAGGTTCTATTAATGCAACCTTAGCATGTGGTGCATAAAATCTGTTATCTTGCTCATTTTGTGAAGAGTGCATTCCTGGGTCATCAGCTGTCACCACAACAAAGCCACCATTTACTCCTTCATAGGCCATTGTAAATAATGGATCCGCTGCTACGTTTAGTCCTACGTGTTTCATAGTTGTTAATGCTCTAGCACCTGCAATAGATGCACCTGAAGCAACTTCAAAAGCAACCTTTTCATTAGGTGCCCACTCAGCATAAACATCATCATATAGTGCAAAATTCTCTAATATTTCTGTACTTGGAGTTCCTGGATAAGCTGATGCCACATGACATCCTGCTTCATAGGCTCCTCTAGCTATAGCTTCATTACCAGTCATAATAACTTTTTTCATAGCTTATACCACCTTCATTAATTTATTAGCACAATATACTTCCTAGGGCTATTGAATATAATTTAGATTTGAAGCTGTCTGCTCTTGAAACAAGGACAATTGGGCATTTTGCTCCAATAATTACGCCTGCACTTTCTGCCTTTGCAAAGTAAGTTAAGGATTTACCCAAAAAGTTTCCTGACTCTATGTTAGGAACCAAAAGAATATCAGCTTCACCAGCTACTTCGCTGACTATGCCCTTATGTTTAGCCGCCTCCTTAGATATGGCATTATCTAAGGCTAATGGGCCATCTATAATACAGCCCTTAATCTGTCCTCTTCTATTCATTGTTGAAAGAGTTGACGCATCGATAGTTGCCTGCATTGATGGATTTACAACCTCCACTGCACAGATAGGTGCAACCTTAGGTGTATCTATTCCTAGCGACTTTGCCACTGAAACAGAATTATTTATGATTCCAATCTTGTCCTTTAATTCGGGATAAGGTACCATTCCACCATCTGTAAGGAATAAAAGCTTATGATATGTTGGTACATCATAAATCATCACATGAGATAGTAAATTATTGGTTCTTAATTCAGCTTCTTTATTTAATACTGCCTTTAATAAAGAAGCAGTTCCTATAAGTCCCTTCATTAAATAATCCGCTTGCCCTGCAGTAACTAGATGTACAGCCCATGCAGCAGCATTATTAATATCCGGTTCATTAATAATTCTAACTTCAGATAAGTTAATACCTTCTTTTTCTGCTATTGATCTAATAGCTTTTTCATCCCCAACTAAGATAGCTTCAACAATATCAAATTCAACTGCTTTAATCACGGATTCTAACACTACGGAATCTTGTGCAACTGCTACTGATATCGTTTTCTTTTTTCCATTTCTTGCAGCTTCTAAAAGTTCCTCAAGATTTTTAATCATACATTCACCCCTTATAACCTTTTTCAAATTCCTCTAACTTATTATAATTTTAATTTCACAAGTAATTTGTCGCAATTTTCAATCAAGTCAACTTTAGTATATATTTCTTGTAAATAATAGTCAATTCACACTGTTGAACTTTAAAGTGTTAAAGTATTTTATATAATAAAAGCAGCTGTAGCTATTTCATATATTTGAAATAACTATAGCTGCTTTTTTAATAATAATTTAATATTTTAACTTACCTTTTATCAAATATAATTCTTCTATCAACACTAGCAATATTATTGCAACCAGTAAGAACCATTGCAGATTTTAATTCACCCTTTAAGCCTTCAACGTAAGTCTTAACACCTTCTCTTTGTCCTCCAAAGGAAGCAGTTACAAAAGGTCTTCCAATTAAAACAGCATCTGCACCTAAGGCTAAGAACTTAAGCACATCAACTCCAGTTCTAACTCCACCATCTGCAAGAATTTTAACTTTTCCTTCTACAGCCTTAGCAATGTCTTCAATAACATCTGCTGTTCCAGGGGTTTCATCTAAAACTCTTCCTCCATGATTTGAAACTACGATTGCATCTACTCCAGCCTCTACAGCAAGCAGAGCTTCATCTACTGTCATTATTCCTTTTAAGATAAATGGAAGGTTAGTACTGTCAACCAGCTCTTTAATTTCAGCAACACTCTTTGGCATTACTGGTTTTCCATGAAGAGCTAAAGTTATAAGACCACAGGCATCAATATCAACACCAACTGCAAAAGCCCCAGCTTCTTCAGCTAATTTAATCTTCTCAATGATATTTTTATTTTCCCAAGGCTTGATAAATACTATACCTTCCCCTTCAAACTCCTTTAAGGCTTTTAAGTTTGATATTAAGAAAGAGTCTACCGCAGTATCTCCTACCATTGGGAATATCCCTGCATCTAAGGAACCGCCTATAACCCAATTAATATAGTCATCCTCAGAATACTTTCCACCCATATTAAGAGTTGTTCCTGAAACAGGAGCAGCAAAAACAGGTATATCCATTTTCTTTCCAAACATCTCAATTGATGTATCAGGATTTTTTGCACTATGGATTACTCTCATATTAAGCTTATACTTTTCTAAGGCAACCACATTCTCTGTAAAAGCATTTCCTGTACCTTTTCCACCCATGCCTGGAACTTCGCCAGCACAAGCAACACCATTACATACCTTACAAACCTTACAGCTGCCATTTAAGTTTACTCTTGCTTCTTTTTTCACATCACTATAATTCATCTTGTCCCCACCAATCATTTAACTTTATTTATATTTGGTTTTCTTCAAAGAATTTATCTAACTCTTCCTCTGAATAAACCTTTATATTATTTCTCATTAAAAGTTCTGCAGTTACTCCATTTCCATCCTTCTTAGCCCCACTAAAGGTACCATCATAGATTCTTCCTTTACCACAGGAAGGACTTCTCGCCTTTAAAATAGCTATATTAATGTCCATTTCCTTAGCAATTTTAAGGGTCTCATAGGCCCCCTTAAGAAATTCTGCAGTAACATCATCATTTCCTTCTGGTCCATCAACAGTACAAGTCCCATCAAGAACTCCAGCTCCATCACCATTAATAATTTCATGAGGAGGTCTTGGAGTAGCTTGGCCACCAAGCTGCTCAGGGCAGACTGGCACAGCCTTACCCTGTCTTAATAATTCCATAACTCTATCATTTAAATTGTTATTTCCATCATATTTGCAGTTAATACCACAAAGACAACCACTTACTAATATCAAACTTTACACCACCTTATTTAAGTACTGCTATTGTAACTCCAGTACCGCCTTCACCATAACTTCCTAATCTGTAACTCTTAACATGGGGATGACTTCTCAATAAATCATTTATAGATTTCTTTAATACACCAGTTCCATTACCATGGATTATTGTTACTTCTCCAAGTCCTCCAAGATAAGCTTCATCTAAATATTTATCTGTTGTATATATAGCTTCTTGAGAATCCATTCCTCTTAAATCTACTGATGAAGAAACAGCTTTCATGTTAAGCTTAGCTTCTCTTCGCTGCATTTTAGCTTTCTTTTTATCTTCTGCAGTTACTTTTCCTTTTCTTAAGTCTTTAAGCTTAACAGAGATTTTCATAATTCCTGCTTGAACTTGAACCTCTCCTTTATTATCTACTTCAGATAAAACTGTAACATTTTGATTTAAAGATGAAAGGAATACTTCCTCTCCAGGTTTTACGCTTGTTAGAGCTTCTCCCTGTGGTTCATCTTTCTTGCTTAATTTATCCTGAATGTTATCTAGAGAATCTTTAATTTTCTTTCTTTCCTTCTCAATTTTAGTTCTAGCCTCTGAAGAGTAGCCTAATCTTTCAAGGTCTCTAATATTTTTAACTATAGAATCTGCTTCTTCCTTGGCAGCTTTGATAACATCCTTAGCTTCCCTTTGAGCATCATACATAGCTTTCTCTCTAACCTTTTCAAGCTTATAAAGCTTTTCTTCATATTTACCTTTTAACTTTTCAGCTTCTTGCTTTAAGCTTTCAGCATATCTTGCATCATTTTCTGCTTTTATGCTCTTAGCCTGTAGGTTTTGAATTAGCTCTTCAAATTTTAAAGATTCAGTAGAAATATTGTCTTTAGCTGCTCCGATAATGTACTCCGGAAGTCCTAGTCTTCTTGAAATTTCAAAGGCATTAGACTTTCCTGGAACTCCTATTAAAAGCTTATAAGTTGGTCTTAAGGTCTCCACATCAAATTCCACAGAACCATTTTCAACCCCCATAGTTTTTAAAGCATATCCCTTTAATTCACTATAGTGAGTTGTTGCCATAATTTTTGTGCCTCTATCTCTTAGATTATCTAAGATACTCATAGCAAGGGCAGCTCCCTCTGTTGGATCTGTTCCTGAACCAAGCTCATCAAATAGTGCTAAAGTATTTTCATCTGCTTCTCCGATTATATTAACTATGTTAGTCATATGAGAAGAGAAGGTTGATAAACTCTGCTCAATACTCTGCTCATCTCCAATGTCCGCAAAAACTTTGTTAAATACACTTACCGTTGAACCATCTCTAGCAGGAATCATAAGTCCGCTCATTGCCATAAGCTCAATTAAACCCACAGTTTTAAGAGTAACGGTTTTACCTCCAGTGTTTGGTCCAGTAATTACTAGAGAAGTGAATTCACGTCCTAGATAGATATTACTTGGAACAACTACCTTTTGATCTATTAACGGATGTCTTGCTTCAATTAAATCAATGATTCCCTTATCATTAACTGCAGGACATACACAGTTTAATTTATTAGCATACTTAGCTTTTGCAAATATAAAATCTAATTCCCAAACTATATCTCCGTTATTTTGAATAACGTCAATGTTTCCTGCTATTCTTAGCGTTAAATCCTTAAGGATTCTATTTATTTCAGCTTTTTCTTTATTTCTAAGTTCTTTTATCTCGTTGTTTAAATCTACTAAGCCCATTGGCTCAATGAATAGTGTTGAACCTGTAGCACTTTGGTCATGTACAAGTCCCTTTACCTGTTCCTTATACTCAATCTTAACTGGAAGTACATATCTGTCTCCTCTAATAGTATAAAGATTTTCCTGCAGGTATTTAGAATAAGTTCTAACCATGCTGGTTACTCTTTCTTTTATTGAGGAGCTCTTATCCTTAAGCTTCTTTCTTATAATGAATAAAGTATCACTGGCATTGTCCGCAATTTCTTCCTCACTTAATATGGCTCTGAAGATATCATCCTCAATATTTTTAAAAGGAACTATTCCAGTAACTATATCCTCCAAAACTCTAAACTTCTCTTCATCATCCTTACAGTGAACATACTCTTTAAAGTTTCTTGAGCTTTTTAACATATTACCTATTCTTAATAGTTCCACTGGCATTAAGGTAGAGTTTTTCTTAGCTCTAAGAAGTGCTTCTCTAACATCATATATGCCTTCAAAAGGAGGTGCTCCCTTTGTTGTAAGTAATATTAAAGCTTCCTTTGTTTCCTCTAAATGTTCTTTAATTTCATATAAGTTTGTGTAAGGCTGAAGGCCATCGATAATGTCCTTAGCAGCCGTAGTTTTTGTGTATTTCTTTAGAATTTCTTTTATTTTGTGGTACTCTAGTACCCTAAAGGTTTTTTCGTTCATTTAATCTCCCCTGCCTTCTATTCTATACCCCTTTTATAATGACCTCTGGTGTAATTTTCTTTTGTCTGAAGTTCTTCACCTTTTAAAATATAGCTTAGAACCTGCATTGTCTCTGCATAATCTTCATCAATGAAGTCTGCTCTGAAATTATTTATGTTATTCTTTTTAAATTCTTTTAAATAAGGTACAAGATTAACAGCTAATGTATTATATATGTGACTTCTGCAGTATCTATCGGTTTTCACCAAGAATTCTTCATTCATTCTATCTTTAAGAACAAACCTATCCTTGTGACAGCCAAAGCTACAACTTGACTCTGCACTCTTAGTTCCAAAAGTGCTTCCTATAACACAATATTCACTTATCATAAGCTCATACTTACCATATACAACAACCTGAGCTTGAGCCTTCAGCTTCTTTGCAACTCCAAACATTTCTCTGCTATTCAGTTCAACACTTAACGCTGACATATCAGTAAATCTACCATAGAATTTATAGCCTTCACTATTAATAATGTTCAGCTTGTAATCTCCAATAATTGAAGTTTTATCCTTAAAGATATTAATAATACCAAGGTTAGCTGTAACTATCCCCTTTATCTTTGGAAGCTGCTTTTGAACTATAGTAACAACTTGCTCAAATTCACTCTTAATTATATTAGGAACAACTAAGTATAAATTATCATAGTTAACTTTATCTAGGTTAATAACAGAACCCTTTTGGAAAATGTCCACAGCTAAAGCTGGTGCTACTTCTGGATTCTCCTTTGCAAAATTAAGAACTGCCTTAAGCTGTTCATCAGATTTAACGCAGATTAAGTATTCATCCTTAAACTTATGCTTAGCAAATACTTCTTTTTCATCTTTATCTGTATTTTTAATTATTCTTCTATCTCTATTATCAAGGTGATGCATTATTTTTTCAATTAAGTCACGTCTTCCACTGTTGATAGAAGATACTCTTAAGAATCCATCCTCGAACTTTTCAAACTCTACACCCTCTAACTTAAATGGTGTATCTCCAAGCTTTCCAAGATTTTTTATCATAGAATCTCTATCCATAGGTTTATTGGATGCAATCTCTACCATATCACCATAAACCTCAAAATGCTGTCCGTCATAATCCGCAGCCAGATACATTTTTTCACCTGGTGTAACTCTCACATGAATTGTAAGTGGAAGCTTAACTCCATAGATATCCTCATAATTCTTTTGAAGCTCACTTAAAAGCTTACTATCTGAAGTAACATACACTGAATCACCTGGCTTATATTTTGATGGAATCAGCTTAACCACATCGCCTTTAAAGGCTTCCTTAACCTTTTCCTTGCCCTTAATAATGTTAGTAACAGTAAAACCACTATTATCTGTTCTAACTCCATCCTGGCATCTTAAGTCCTTTTCAAGTTTTATAGTATAATCTCCAGCTACCTTCCCAAGAAATACCCCTGTATTCTTAGGGCAGTTATAAGCCATCATATCTCTTCCTATGTTGCCTTTAAGATAAGCCTTTGAGAAACCTTCCCTATTAAATAACTGATTTAGCATAGCCTTCTTAGGTGCTATATCAAACTTCTTTTTATTATAAACGCTGTCTATAGCTTCTCTATAACTGGTTACAACTCCACTTACATACTCTGGCTTCTTCATTCTTCCTTCAATCTTTAAGGAGGAAGTTCCACTTTCAATTAAGGCTTTAACTTCTTCAATAGTACAAGTATCCTTAGGACTTAATAAGTAACCCTCTTTGCTTTCTCCAGTGCTTTTCATGATTATGCTGTATGGAAGTCTGCAAGGCTGAGCACAACGTCCTCTATTTCCGCTTCTTCCACCAATAACACTACTCATTAAGCATTGACCAGAGTAACTGATACATAAAGCCCCGTGAACAAAGATTTCTGTTTCAATTCCCAAATCTGTAGAGATATATTTTATCTCTTCAAGACTTAACTCTCTTGAAAGAACTATTCTATGGAAGCCCTGCTTCTTTAAGAAAAGTGCTCCTTCTCCATTATGAATACTCATCTGAGTTGAAGCATGTATCTCAAAATCAGGAATCTCCTCCTTAAGGCGTTTAAATAGCCCAAGGTCTTGAGTTATTAATGCATCCACGCCTATAGTATAAAGGAACCTTCCATAATCTATAGCTTCTTGAAATTCCTCTTCCTTAATTAAAGTGTTAAAGGCAATATAAACCTTAACATTATATAAATGACAATACTTAACTGCCTCAATTAACTGCTCTTCACCGAAATTGCTGGCATAAGCCCTTGCAGAGAACTTAGTTCCACCCATATATATAGCATCTGCTCCGCCTTGAACAGCTGCATAAATGCTTTCCATACTTCCACCTGGTGCAAGTAATTCTATTTTATCCATTGTTATCCTCCTAATATTTCAACGAAAGCAGCCAAATCTGCCTTCTTCCAACTACTTAGTTAATCTCTTTATCCTTTGTTTTATCTCAAAACATTCTCATCGTTTATTATACCACAATTCACCACAATGCAACCCTTTCAAAGGTTACATTCCTGAACTCAATAAAAAAATGTAAGAAAACCTTGGATGGTCTCTTACATTTTTAATTTTGTCATTATTTTTATATAAATACTATTTAAAGATATTTTTTCTGTATCCCTTTCTACTTCGTTAACAATAAATACCCCTTATATATCTCTTCTAGCATCTTATCAACCTTATAATTATCTCTTATATAATTCTTTAATTTATCGTTCTTTTTAGTTGTTATAGCCTTTTTAACTGCTGCTTTTATACTATCATAGTCATAAGGATTACAGTATAATGCCATATCATTAAAATATTCTCTCGAAGCTCCCTCTTCAGAAACCACGATATTGCACCCCTGTGCCCCAGCCTTAAGTGATGACAAGCTGGTTACTTCTGAAAAGCTGGTTAAAACATGAGCCTTTGCAAAAGTATAAGCATTATATAAATCATACTCCTTCATAAAACCTAAATAGTTTGTTGTTTTATATTTCAAACAAGCCTTTAAGTATTCTTCATCCATAGCTGTTCCAACTAAAACTAAATTTATTTTTAGCTCATTGCACACCTTACTTAAGGTCAATTGATTTTTACATTCACAAATTCTCCCAACGCACAATACATATTTATCTATACCATACCTGCTCTTAAAATCATAAAGTGGTATATCTTCGTAATTTACCATTACTCCATTGTGGACTGTAATAACCTTTCCCCCTATACCAAAATCCTTGGCAATTAATTCTCTCTCATAATTACTGTTACATATTATTAGTTTGCTCTTTTTTAGAATAAGCTCTCGATAAGCCTTGCAATTGTTCCAAGAGTTGACTCTGGATGTATTATTAGTATATTCAAAGAATCTACTCATATTAAAATACATAGGTGACACAACAATATTACATTTATAATTACTTGCTCTTTTAAAATGTGTATAGGTATCAAATATGTTTTTTACATCAAAGAGATGTACTATATCAAACTTTCCATAGTCAACCTCCTCACTGGCACCACATATCTGTACCTCAATATTTCTCTCTTTTAAAAAGTTGTATATCTTAAATATAATATCCATATCTCCACTATTTGAATTGGCATAGTCACTTCTAGCGCATAGTAAAACTTTCACGTTATAATCCTCCTAAAGAATTATGGTTTTATCTAATACCTATGCCCTACAAATTTTAATTATCACCAATAGCAATAATTTTATTAATAAAAATAAATCTCAATATAATAAATATATATATAATTATTATAAAATAAAAATGACAGTCGAAAAGAACTGTCATTTGTGATTTTTACTTTTTAATTAACGGAGCTTGTCCTAATTTTATTAGCTTAAAATTTTTATCCTCTAGCTCTCTAGTAAGTTCTTCTATCTTTCTTACTTTAGCCATTTCTTGATATCTAAATCTATTATTTTCAGCAAGAAGTTTTTTACTAAAACCCTGTTGCTTCCTGTTTTCATCTTTTAGTTTTGCTTCCACTTCTTCCATCACAGCTAATTGCTGTTTTAAGGCTTCAATTTCAGCCTGCTTCTCTTCAGCAAATTTAGTAAACTCAGCTTGTTTTGCTTCAAAAAGTTTATCGAATTCAGCAAGCTTTATTTGTAGTTCCTTTACATTCTCTGATTCTAACTCTTCTGTGGCTGTCTTCAACTTCTCTGATGCTGCTCTTAAAGCACTGTTTAAAGTTGTATTTTCCTCATAGATAGCTTCATAATCTCTTCTCATCATTTCAGTTTCTGAGATAAGCTCCTTATGCTCCCTAGATAATAGCTTATAATTTTCATTAACTCTTTCAAAAGCCTCTTTATTCTTAAAAACTTCATCACCTAAATTAATAGCAGCTAATATAGTTGCATCTGGACGGCTTATTTTAGTATTCTTTATCATTAAGCTATTTATTTTATTATCAATATATTGAGCCACCATTTGTAAGTACTCATTATTTTCTTCACCACGAAGGTTATATTCCATTCCATTTATTTTAACTGTTATAATGTTCACATAAACACCCTCTTAATTCAAATTTACACTTAGATAAACCTACCATTATTTTAACATATATTAGCTACTTATTAAATACAGTATTTTAAAATATCCACAGAAATCCTCAGGTTTATTAAACTCCTTCACCATATTTACTCATAAATACAAGAGGTCATCTCCTTTTCGGATTAAATTCTGCTATAAGACAAAAAAATGTTGATATCGAAGGTTGCTCCCTCAATATCAACATCTCTATCTTATCTTAATTCAGCTCCAAGCTTGTGCTCTAAGCTTTTTAATATTTTATCATGAACCTTATTAACATCTGCATCTGTTAAAGTTCTGTCAGAATGTCTGTAAACTAAAGCATACGCTATACTCTTCTTCCCTTCTGGAATCTGACTTCCTTTATAAACGTCAAACAGATTAGCACTTTCTAAGATTCCTCCGCCCTGCTTCTTAATTGTGTCTTCTATTTCTTGCACAAGAACAGTGTCATCAACAAGAATAGCCATATCTCTTGTTACAGCTGGGAACTTTGGAAGGGCTTTATATCTTCTATCAGATTTAGCACATTCAAATAACATATCTAAGTTAAGCTCTGCAATGAAGCATCTTGTATCGATACCATAGTTTTCTGAAACGTCTGGGTGGATTTCTCCAATTACTCCTGATACTTTATTTCTTAACTTAAGAGCTGCTGTCTTTCCTGGATGGAAGGTTGGATTTTCGCTTTCTCTAACAAAGCCAGCATTTTCAATTCCAAGACTAGCAAGAACATTTTCAACAACGCCCTTAAGCTCTAAGTAATCTCCAGCACCATACATACCAATTGTTAAGATGTTTCTCTCTTCTGGAAGCTGAGTTTCATCTTCATTCTTGATATATACTTTTCCTATTTCAAATAACATTGCATACTCGTTACTCTTAACATAGTTTCTAGATAATGACTCCATCATTGAAGAAATAGTTGTTGTTCTCATTACCTTGAAATCTTCTCCTAGTGGGTTTCTAATTTCAACTACATCTCTAAGACAACTGTCTGCTGGTATTAAAAGCTTATCAAAGATTTTATTGCTTACGAAAGAGTAACTTATAGATTGGTTATATCCACTTCCTATTAAAGCATTTATAACTCTGTCCTCTAATTTTTGTTTTTCAGATTTACCCGATTTCTCTGCTTCACAAGTTGCTAAAGTTGATTCAAAGTTATTATACCCGTGAATTCTTGCAACTTCTTCTGCAACATCCTCTTTAATATTTAAATCACTTCTGAAAGTTGGGCAAGTAACAACTAAGTTATCTCCTTCTATTTCAGTAAATAAATCTAACCCATCAAGATATTTCTTCATATCTATTGGAGATATTCTGCTTCCTAAGAATTTATTTATCCATTTGAAATCTACAGTTAAAGTATGTGGATTTTTAACTTCATTGTAAATGTCTATTTCACCAGCCATAACTGTTCCAGCACCTAACTCTTCAACAAGAGCGCACACTCTCTTAACAGCAAGTTCACATAGGTTTGGATCTAAGTCCTTCTCAAACTTACCAGAAGCCTCTGTTCTTAAGTTAAGCTTCTTAGAAGTATTTCTGATGTTAAGACCGTTAAAGTTAGCACTTTCTAAGATTATCATAGTAGTGTCTTCCTTAACTTCAGAGTTAAGTCCTCCCATAACTCCCGCAAGTCCTATAGTCTTGTCACCATCTTTGATACAAAGCATAGAACTGTCTAAGCTTCTCTCTTCTCCATCAAGCGTAGTGAACTTCTCTCCATCTTTTCCTTCTTCAACAACGATAGTATTTGACTCTATATCTCTTGCATCGAAGGCATGTAATGGCTGACCAAGCTCTAACATAACAAAGTTAGTTATATCAACAATATTATTTATTGGTCTTACATCAGCTTCTAATAATCTTTCCTGCATCCATTGTGGTGATGGCTCGATTTTTATATTGCTGATTCCTTTAGCCATATATCTTCTGCATAATGGACTTTTAACTTCAACCTTATAAGTGTCAGTTATATCTGTGTTGTCCTTTATAGTGTACTCTAGGTTTGGCATTTTATAAGAAGTTCCTAATGTCGCAGCAGTTTCTCTTGCCATACCGATGATACTGAAACAGTCAGCTCTGTTAGAAGTTATTTCAAAGTCTATTATAGCGCTCTCAAGTGGAAGCACAGACTTTATGTCGACTCCTATTGGTGTATCTTCAGGCATTATTAAAAGACCGTGTACTGGCTCATCTCCAGCTATTCCTAACTCATCTTCTGAACAGAACATACCGTTAGAAACTACTCCTCTTAATTTACCCTTTTTAATTTTTAGTCCACCGTGAAGTGTTGAACCATGAAGAGCTACTGGAACTATGTCCTGCTCCTTCATGTTAGTTGCTGCAGTAACAATTTGTATTGGCTCTTCTTTATTTATATCAACAGCACAAACCACTAGCTTCTCTGCATCTGGATGTCTTTCTATTTTTGTTATTTTTCCTGTAACAACGTTTGATATTTCATCCCCTGTAAGGATTACTTCTTCAACCTTTGAACCTGATAGAGTAAGTGCATCTGCAAGCTCTACAGGTGAAATATTTATATCAACATAATCGTTTAACCATTTAACTGGATATTTCATATTTTTTCCCTCCTACCTTCTAAAATTGATTTAAGAATCTCATATCACTTTCGTATAATAATCTGATATCGTCTATTCCGTACTTAAGCATTACCATTCTGTCTAAACCAAATCCGAAAGCAAATCCGCTGTACTTCTCTGGGTCGATTCCGCCTCTTCTAAGTACGTCAGGGTGTACCATTCCGCAACCAAGGATTTCTATCCATCCGCTTCCTTTACAAATCTTACAGCCTTCTCCCTTACAAACGAAGCAAGTAGCATCCATCTCTGCTGATGGCTCTGTGAATGGGAAGTGGTGAGGTCTGAATTTAACCTTCATCTCATCTCCAAACATTTTTTGAACGAACATTTCAAGGGTTCCTTTTAAGTCACCGAAAGTAACTCCCTCAGCTATAACTAGTCCTTCAACCTGATAGAATATTGGAGAGTGTGTAGCATCAACCGCATCTGAACGGAAAACCTTTCCTGGTCCAAGCATCTTTATTGGAGGATTTTGATTCTCCATAGTTCTAACCTGAATTCCTGATGTTTGAGTTCTTAAAACTATACTATCGTTTATATAGAAAGTATCTTGTTCTCCTCTAGCTGGGTGATCCTTTGGAATATTTAATGCTTCGAAGTTGTAGTAATCAGTCTCAACTTCTGGACCTTCTTCTATAGAGAATCCCATAGATAAGAAGATATCATTAATTTGCTCAAGAGTTAAAGTAATAGGGTGCTTTTTACCAACTATCTGCTTCTTACCAGGCATAGATATATCTATAACCTCGCTCTCTAACTTCTTCTTCTTCTCTTCAGCCTTTATAGCCTCTACCTTGCTCTCTAAAGCAGATTCTATAGCTTCTCTAACCTCATTTGCAACTTTACCAACCACTGGTCTTTCCTCTGCTGTAAGCTTACCCATTCCTCTTAAAATTGCAGTAAGCTCACCTTTTTTTCCTAGGTATTTTACCCTAAGATTTTCTAGTTCAGCTTTATCTGAAACTTCATTTAGCTGCTCAAGAGCTGCTTTTTTAATTTGTTCTAATTGTTCTTTCATAAAATAATCTCCTTTCTAACCTTCTATTGTAAATAAGTTTAACCATTTTTTTGCATAAAAAAACCGTCCCCGAAAGGGACGGAATATCCGCGGTACCACCCTAATTGAATTTCAATATGAAATTCCACTTAGTAAGTTTATCGACCTCCGCCGTCAATTACTAATTGAGAGTCTAAATCTTTGATTTAGTTCCTCGAAATTACTCATTCGAATGAATATGAGAATGAGTTTCCTTCCTCTTTCATAATTGATACTCTAAAGTGAACTTCGAAATAATTTTTATAAGAAAAGCTTTCAGTCCTTGACTTCTCATCCCTAGTATAAAAAATTTATATCTACTCTCTTTGTCATCGTATTTTATATTATTATTTTTACTATTAAAAATAGCATTAGAAATATTATACATAGAATATAACCAAATTTCAAGTATTAATACTTTCCACTTAAAATCCTTTGTCTTACACCTTCATATATCATTATAGATGCAGCAATGGCAACATTAAGTGACTCAGTGCTTCCCAGCATTGGTATCTTAACCTTTTTAGTTGCAAGATCCATAACCTCATCACTAATTCCATTACCTTCATTTCCGACTGCTATAATTGAATTACTCACTAAATCAACCTCATAAAAATTTTTATCAGTCTGTAATGAACTGCAAATCAAATTATAGTTCTTACTCAATAACTCTTTTGTAAAATCTAAATTATCATTATCTTGAATTAAAGGTATATTAAAAATAGAACCCATGGTTGATCTTAAAGTTTTTTCATTATATAAATCTACAGTACCTTTAGTCATAATAATACCAGCACACCCTGCACTATGGGCTGTTCTTATTATGGTTCCAAGGTTTCCTGGATCTTGAACCTTATCTATTAAAATATAACTTCCATCAGTAGGTTTATGCCTTTGATTATTAACTCTTACAACAGCTAAAACTCCTTGAGAGTTCTCCGTTGCTGCTATTGTCTTAAATATACTGTCACTTGTAACATATATTTTTTCTTCATTTTCTGCTGCGTACTCGTAAAACTTATCTTTAAACTTCTCAACTACAGACTCTCTAACAATGATTTTATCAATTATGAAAGAGGACTTTAGTCCTTCCTCCACAAATCTAAATCCCTCTATAATGAATCTTTCCGTTTCATTTCTGTACTTTTTATCTTTAAGCTTCCTAATATCTTTAATAGTATTGTTCTCTTTACTTGTTATCAGCTGCACTTATTTCGCTCCTTACCTTACTATAGTCTTTCTATACTATTTAGTTCAGCAGTTCCACCTATGGCAACTATTATATCGCCTTCTGTAATAATCTCCTCTGCAGATGGTGATACATTAATATCATTATCTCTTTTGATTGCAACTACGTTTATTCCATATCTAACTCTAAGATTTAATTCCTTTAAAGATGAACCAACCCAATCCTTAGGAGTTACAATCTCAGCAATACTAAAGTCAGGAGATAATTCAATATAATCTAATATACTTGAAGAGCAAAGGTTATGAGCTACTCTTATCCCCATATCTCTCTCAGGGAATATAACTCTATTTGCTCCAATTTTATAAAGTACTTTTGCATGCATTGCATTGTTTGCCTTAGTTATAATGTGCTTAACATTCATTTCTTTAACTAATAGAGTAGATAAAATATTTGCTTGAATATCTGAACCTATACTAATTATAGCCACATCAAAATTTCCTATTCCAAGAGCTCTTAAGCTTGCTTCATCATTAGCATCAACCTGTACTGCATGAGTAACTCTATCTGCAATATTTTGAACTCTCTCTTCATCTATATCCACAGCTAAAACATCATTTCCTAAAGCATACAAAGTTTCAGCTACCGATGTTCCAAATCTTCCTAAACCTATAACTATAAATTGTTTTTTACTCATATTCTGATACCCCTCTATCCAACTAAAATTTTACCTTCTGGATATTTTATTGAATTTGTCTTATTATCACTTCTTATTGCTATAGCTACCAATAAAGTAAGTGGTCCTATTCTTCCAGCATACATAGTAATTGCTACAATTATTTTACCTATTGCAGTAAGCTTTTGAGTTAATCCCATTGTAAGCCCAACTGTACCAAAGGCAGATGTAGCTTCAAATAAGTATTGCTCAAATGGCACTCCTGCTCCGCTTTCAGTTATTGTTAATAATATTGTAACCGTAAATACCAATCCCAGTGCTATAACTACTACTGCAAAGGCTTTATATACTGTTTCTTTACTTATTTTCTTTCTAAATACTTCTGTATCTTCTCTTCCTTTTATAACAGACATTACTGTTAATAAAAGCACTCCTGCTGTGGACGTTTTTATCCCCCCTGCCGTAGAGCCTGGAGAACCTCCAATAAACATAAGAATTATTGTTAACAGTACTGAAGCCATAGACATACCCGCTAAATCAATAGAATTAAATCCAGCTGTTCTTGGTGATACAGATGCAAAGAAAGCAGATAGCAGTTTATCCTTCATAGACATCTCTTTTAATGTAGCCGGATTTGAATACTCAAATATAAAGAACATAACAAATCCAAATACTATTAAAAATAAACTCATTGATATTACTACCTTTGTTTGTAGTGATAGCCTTCTATTTATCTTATAGTTGTATAAATCATCCCAAACATAAAAGCCCAAGCCTCCAATGATGATTAAAGCTGATAATGTAAGAATAATCAATGCATTGCCGCTATATCCTGTTACACTGCTGTATCCACCCATCAAATCAAAGCCAGCATTGCAAAAGGCTGATACTGCATGAAATATACTATAATAAATTCCTTTACCTAATCCAAACTCTGGAATAAACTGAATTGAAAGAAGTAGTGCTCCTATAAGTTCAATTGAAAAAGTAAATGTTAGTATGTATCGTGCAAATCTAACAATTCCTTGAAGAGATGTTAAACTAATAGACTCTCTTATTAACAATCTTTCCTTTAATGTTATTCTCTTGCCTGCGATTAAGGCAATTAAGGTAGCAAAGGACATAAATCCTAACCCACCAATTTGTATTAATAACATAATAACAGTTTTACCGAAATAAGACCAGTATGTACCTGTATCTACTGTAACAAGTCCTGTTACACACACTGCTGATGTAGATGTGAAAATACAGTCTATAAAGGGCGTTTTCACACCATCAATAGTTGCAATGGGTAAACTTAGTAGAAATGCCCCAATTAATATAATTGCCGCAAACCCCATAGCTATTATCTGCACTGGTGTAAATCTTTTGTTTCTCAGCATATTACGCTTCTTCAATTGCATATAAAACACCTCTTATTCTAATAAGAATCTTCATATTTAAATTATATATTACTTACCTATGTTTTTCCCATTTCACCGTTAAAATATTGATAGTATAAAAATGTAGCTTAAACTACACTTTTATACTATCAACACATTTAATCTTATGTACTTAATATTCCAAAACTGGTAATTTGTTTTTTTATTAGAAAAATCCAGAGAACGACTAAGTCATCCTCTGGCATTTATGTTATCAATCTTAGATGTGCTTTTTTGCAACTTCTACTAATTCAGCGAATGCTTTAGGATCGTTGATAGCTATTTCAGAAAGCATTTTTCTGTTTATATCTACTCCAGCAACCTTCATTCCATTCATGAATCTTGAGTAAGAAAGACCATTCATTCTTGCAGCAGCATTTATTCTAGCTATCCATAACTTTCTGAAGTCTCTCTTCTTTAATTTTCTTCCAACATAAGCATTTCTTAATGCTCTTATAACTGACTCATTAGCAGTTTTAAATAACTTGCTTTTTCCACCGTAGTATCCTTTTGCAAGTTTTAATACTTTTTTATGTTTTTTACGACTGTTCATCGCTCTTTTTACTCTTGCCATTATATTTCCCTCCTAGATCTCTTCTACTATAAGTATGGTAATAATTTCTTCATGTTCTTTTCTTGAGTAGTTGAAACGTATCCTGCTTTTCTAAGATTTCTCTTAGTTTTAGCGCTTTTCTTAGTTAATATATGGCGTCTAAAAGCTTTAGATCTTTTTAACTTCCCTGTTCCTGTTTTCTTGAATCTTTTTGCAGCACCTCTATGTGTTTTCATTTTTGGCATTGTAAAGTCCTCCTCTCAGTTATGCTCCTTTTTTAGGAGCTAATATCATTATCATATTTCTTCCTTCTTGTCTAGCAGGCTTTTCTATTGTATAAACATCGCCTAACTTTTCAACAAATAGGTTTAATATCTTAAATCCAATCTGTGAGTTTTCAATTTCTCTTCCTCTGAATCTCACAGTAACTTTAACCTTATCTTCATCTAACAAAAATTTTCTAGCGTTGTTAGCTTTAATCTCGATATCATGCTCTTCAATTGTAGCACTTAATCTGATTTCCTTAACTGTAACAACCTTCTGCTTTTTCTTAGCTTCCTTTTCCTTCTTTTGTTGTTCATAAACAAACTTCCCAAAGTCCATAATCTTGCAAACCATTGGTTTTGCATTTGGAGACATAACCACTAAGTCTAATTCTTTCTTATGAGCAATTTCTAAAGCCTCTTTAGTAGGAATTACCCCTAGAGCTTCTCCATTGGAATCAATAACTCTAATTTCTTTGTCTCTTATATCTTCATTCATCATGAAGTCTTTATTTTTACTGATAACTTTCACCTCCGGTTATTTTTAACCATATATAAATATAAAATAAAAAGGACGACATAAGCCGTCCTGATATTACAATTCAATCATAATGTAAAATATCTTAACCTTACTAGCAATACTGTAAGGTGAGAAACGGCTGTTTCTTCTTGCAAAATTTTATTAATTTCTTCAACTAACAAAATTGATTTTACTATATGTTTATATTATTGTCAACAGGTATTTTAATAAATCCATTCAAAATATTACACTCATTACATCCAGTGCAATATTCAACCCTGCTTTCAAAAACATTGTGTATTGTTTTAATTAACTCCTTATTTTTACATCTCTCTGAAGAATGTATAACTATTTTGTGTGGACAAGTTGTTATCAAGCCACTTATAATCAAATCATCCTTACTTATTTCTCCCATTGTTTTATTCTCACACAAATCATTTAGAAGGGATTCCATCATATCATTCCCCTCATCATCCTTAAGTGTATAATCATCTCCGGATTTTCCAATAAACAAATCCACTTTTTCTAATTTGCAGTCTTGAACTTCAACAAAGTACTTCAGAAGATTTATAAATTCATTATACTCCTTTTCAATCATATACTTTTCAACTATTTTTTCAACCATTGAAATAATATCTTTATTTAAATCCTTAGATCTAAAATCTAAAAATCCCTTCACATTCAATTCTTCTACTTCACTTAAACATACCATAATTTTTTGCAACGCATCATTTTTTCTATTCATGCAAAATATCATAGTTTCATCTATGGCTACTTCCTCATTTAAAACTTTATGTACTACATCCTTTACTATAGATATATCTTTATAATTCAAAAAGTTATATGCTTCATTTAGATGTTTATTAATTTTACCATCTAAAAACTCCTTTACTGCAACTTTATATAATATCGTTGCTATGTAGTACTGAAATACTCTAACATTTGCCTCTGAATTCCTTGAAATCTCACCATAAATTTCGACTAACTGACACCCATCTTCTTCATCAACCTCGCAACGCAGTTCTAGTTCCTTATCCTCTAAATAAGTGATAATATTTCTAATCTCATTCAACACATAATCTTTATGGCTATTATTTATAATAGTCAATAGTAGCATATAATCACCTCTTGATTTAAGCCTTTTATCACCATACAAATTATAAAATCTAAAGAATGTGAAAAGTATTTTCATTAAAGATGATATTATTATATGTGTTTATAATTTCTATATTCAACATTAAAAATCCAATTTATTCTTTGATTTCTAATGTATTTATAGTATATTTTTTATAATGAAAATTTTAAAAGAGGTGTTATATAATGAAATATGCTTTTGTTGATTATAGAATATCAGAAGAAGAAATCAACAATCTTTCAAATTTAAATTGCAATATTATTAAATGTGAGCCTTGCCTCAAATTGTATAATGCAATCTGCGGCCACCCTGATATTTTACTTCACTTTATCAATCCTAGTACTATAATACTTCATAAAGACGCCTCAGACACCTTTGAAGCTTCCTTAATCGATCTAGGTTTCAATATAATTAGAAGCGAGTACAGCCTTACAGATAAGTATCCTGAAGATATAATCCTAAATGCAGTAAACACTAAAGACTTTTTCATGCATAATCTTATACATACTGACCCGATTCTTCTTGATGCTGTTCAAGATAAAACTTTAATAAACATAAAACAAGGTTATTCAAAGTGTTCAACCGCTATCCTTAATGCCAAAACCTTTATTACTTCCGATAATTCTGTTTTCAAAGCTTTAACTGCTCATGGATATGATGTACTGTTAATAAATCCTGGAAACATAGAACTTCCTGGTCTAGACTATGGTTTTATAGGCGGAACTTGTGGAATGCTGGATTCTAACACCTTAGTTTTTTACGGTTCCTTAGATTACCACCCGCAGAAACAAGAAATAACTAACTTCTTAAAAAGAAACAATATAACACCAATTTACCTCTCCGATACACCTCTTATAGATAGGGGCAGCATCTTCTTTACTGATTTATAATGTCCTTAACGATAAAATAATGAATTACTATTGAAACTCCCCTGGAGTTTCTTTTTTCTTTATACACTATCCATTCAAAGGATAATCACATAGCTATATTTATCATTCCTAACTTTTCATTTTGTCATCGAAAAATAAAAAAAGTAAGCAATAATACTATTACTTACTTTTTTTTGGAGGCGCCACCCAGATTTGAACTGGGGAATAAAGGCTTTGCAGGCCTCTGCCTTACCACTTGGCTATGGCGCCACTTGGAGCGGAAGACGAGATTCGAACTCGCGACGTTCACCTTGGCAAGGTGACGCTCTACCACTGAGCCACTCCCGCTTATTATTTTAAGTTTAATGGTGGCTCGAGCAGGAATCGAACCAGCGACACGAGGATTTTCAGTCCTCTGCTCTACCGACTGAGCTATCGAGCCATACACAAAATTAAAACTTATTGGCGACCCAGAAGGGACTCGAACCCTCGACCTCCGGCGTGACAGGCCGGCACTCTAACCAACTGAGCCACTGGGCCATAAATGGTGGTCGCAACAGGGATCGAACCTGTGACCCCCTGCTTGTAAGGCAGGTGCTCTCCCAGCTGAGCTATGCGACCATTATTTTAATTTGTGCTTCCCATTATTTAAAATAATCTTTGTTAGTTGTTTTCACTAACTCCTAACAAAGATTATTATATTAAAATATAACTATATTGTCAACATTGTTTTTTTAATTTTTATTTAATTTCTACTTTCTATCAATTTCATCCATTAAACCTTTAATATCTTCTGGAGTAAATTCATATCCTTTATTACAGAAGTGGCATAATATTTCTTCATTTTTTCCATCTTCATATATTTCTTGAAGGTCTTTTTTACCAACACTCATAAGAACTCTTTCAACTCTATCTCTTGAACAATCACACTTAAACTCTGGAACTAGTGAATCATAAATTTTCAAATCCATATCTTCAAATACATACTCTAGTATTTCTTCTATAGACATTTCCTTCTCAATCATAGATGTAACTGAAGGAATTTCTTGTAATCTATATGTTATTATATCTGCTATAAATTCAGATGCTCCTGGCATCATTTGAATTATAAATCCACCTGAAGCTTTTATTGATAAATCCGTATCAACAAGAACACCTAAAGCAACAGCTGATGGTGTCTGCTCTGAAACTGTGAAGTAATAAGCTAAATCATCACCAATCTCACCTGTATATATTGGAACTTGACCTACATATGGATCCTTAAGTCCCATGTCTTTTATAACCTTTAAATCTCCACTTTTTCCTATAGCTCCACCTACATCTAATTTACCCTTTGAATTTAAAGGAAGCTCCACTTTAGGATTTCCTATATATCCTTTAACCTTTCCATCTGCATGAGCTGTTACTATAACGCCCTTAGCTTCTCCTCCACCATTAATCTGTAAAGTTAAGCTATCGGTTTCATTTTTTAACATTGCTCCCATAAGTATACCACCAGTAAGCATTCTACCTAAAGCTGCAGATGCCGTAGGACTACACTCATGAGTTTTAGTTGCTTCTCCAACTAGTTCTGTAGTTATCGCAGCAATAACTCTTATTTGTCCATCCTTAGCCGTTCCTCTAATTAATTTATCTGCCATTACACTCCATCCTTTCTCAGCACATAAGTTATTCTTTCTGTTTCTTTATCTATCGCTTCGTCTCCATAGCAATTAAGCTTTTTCTCCATTTTAAAGCCTGCTGCCTTAAAGCATTGTTCGATAAAAGCTTCGCTATAGGCTCTTTCTCTGTGCTCTTCATCAAATCTATAATACACTTGTCCTTTTTTAACAAAAAAGGTTAAGTACATATTTACTATATCTTCTTCATCGTCGTATTCATTTTCCCATATGTATACTACATCTTCATTATCAAAATTGAAGGAATTATTTCCTAATATATGTTTAATTTTAAACTCAGTATTTATATCAAAAATAAATACACCTTCATCTTTTAAATGATGATGAACTGAAGCAAAATATTGCTTTAATTCATCTCTATCAAGAATATAATTTGTAGAATCCAATCCACAGGTTATTAAATCAAACTTTTTCTTCAAGTTAAAACTGCATATATTCTGACACACAACCTTAGCTTTAATTCCTTCTTCCTTCAGCTTTTCATCCGCAATAGACAGCATCTGTTCTGATAAATCTAAAGCAGTAGTAAAAATGAATTTTTTACCTATACATGCTGTAAAATTTCCAGTACCACAAGCCAAATCTAAATAGTCTCTTTTTACAACTTTATATTCATCACATATTTCGATTATTTTTTCTGCCCATAACTTATAATCTATATCTTCATTAATTAGTTCATCATATATCTCTGCAAAATCATTATAACAATCCATAGGTCACCAACTTTACTTCATAATACCTATCCATTTTACATTACTTTCGTTATTTTGTCTAAGAGTTATTACAAAACTTTCTATAAAAAAAGATTTCATTCTTAAAAAAAACCACCAGTATTTTGATCTGGATCTGGCTGATTATCATCCGCTGTATGCATGCCTTTTTTTCTTTTCGTCATTATTCCGCCAATACGACCTGTTTCTTCTGCTGTAAGACTGCTCCATCCAAGAGCATTCACCTTGTCAACAAGCCCTAATTCTTGTACTATATCATACTTCATCTTTTCCCTTAAAGCTTCCTCAGGGGTCAATTCTTTATTAGCCTTTAGTTTTGATTTAATAACTTTTTTCAATGGTGTTTTTCCCATAAAATATCACCTCTACCAAACTAAATATAATTTTAAAGTTGAACTCCACCCCTTTGATTTGGTTAAGCCGAAGTTAAACCTCATTTAAAATCTATAATCTTAATAATGGAGCTTATTCTTTCAGCAGTCCACCAAATCTATACAAAGTTGAGTTTACTTATACTACCTATATTTTCTACTGTAGAGCTTTTTTTATTCAGTTTTATATAAAATAAGAGAAAACACATCTCATTTTTTATATTTTATATTTACCTTTACATCCCTAAATTCCAATAATCACAATGAAAAAGGCAGATTCAAGTTGAATCTGCCTTTTATTTAAAAATTATTTTCTTCCAGAAGTATAAGTGTATTTTAAATCAGCTGTTCCGAATAATGGAGAAGCGTAGTTTTTAACAAACTTCTTAATGTAAGTGTTTTTAACTCTCCAAGCCTCTGGACTGATTACACCATCTTCATATATTAATATTCTTTCAGCTTCAGCGAATATTTTAGCTCTTTCAGCTTGATCTGTAGTTTGAGCAGCTTTATCAATTAACTTATCAAACTCTGGGTTTGACCAGCCTGTAGCAACGATTCCTGCACCTGTCTTAAATAAATCAAGGTAAGTGTTAGGGTCATTATAGTCTCCAGTCCATCCCATTGCTGCTATTTGGAAGTCACCACTCTTAGTTCTATCTGAGAATATTGGCCACTCAACATAGTCAACATCTACTTTTATTCCTAAAGTATTTTGATATACTTCTTGTTGGAATTCAGCCCAAACTCTAGCATTAGCATCTGTTCCTGATTGTAAATATTCTACAGTTATTGTTGATGGATCTTCTCCAAGTCCTAACTCCTTCATACCTTCGATAAGAAGTGCTTTTGGATCTTTGTTTTCATCCATTAAATCTTGTACTGGTAAAGTATCAACTGTTTCTCTGAAGTCTTCTCCACCTATTTGTACTGTTGGTGGAACAAATCCTAGAGCAGGATCTCCAAGTCCTTTTCTTAATGTTTCAATTTTATTTACTCTGTCTTCAGCAATTATGAATGCTTTTCTTACTTTAGCATTACTAAAGAATTCATTCTCTTGGTTGAAGAAAGTGTATGTAGTTGATGCATCATATCCTTTTAAAACATCAAACTCACCAGTAGCATCAAAAGTCTTAATCCACTCTGGCTCATCAACTGCTCCCATATCAACGGCACCGCTATCTAATTCATTCATTCTAGCAGTTTTTTCTTTAATTATTTTCATTGTTACTTTTTCAAGATTAACTTTGTCAGCATCCCAGTAGTTTTCGTTTTTCTCTAAAACTACTTGGCTGTTATGAGTCCATTCAGTCATAACGAAAGGACCTGTGAATAACATTGTGTCATATTCACTACCATATTTATCACCATGTTTTTCAATTATATCTTCTCTTTGTGGCTGCATAACTTTGAAGTAAGTTAAGTCTAAGAAGAATGGTGTTGGAGATTCAAGTGTAAACTCTACAGTTTTCTCATCTATAGCTTTAACACCTAACTCTTCTGCTGTAGCTTTACCAGCGTTGAATGCTGCAGCATTTTTTATAGGATATAATAAGAATGCATAGTTTGAAGCTGTGTCTGGTAAAAGAGTTCTTGTAATACCATAAACGAAGTGCTCAGCAGTAATAGCTTCTCCATCACTCCATTTTGCATCTCTTAATTTGAATGTCCAAGTTAATCCATCTTCTGATGTTTCCCAAGACTCTGCTATACCTGGCTCGATTTTATCCTTACCATTCTCATCTTGAGTAATTCTAGTTAATGCCTCTTGAGTGTTAGCTAAGATTTGTGAAGAATAACTATCACTTGACTTAGATTGGTCGATAGTCTTAGGCTCTGCACCAAGAAGCATGTTTAAATATTGTTCTTTATCCTTTTCTCCTTCAGCTGAACCGCTCTCGCCTGAGCCTTTATCACTACCACATCCAACTAAAGCTACAGATGCAACCATAGTTAAAGTTAGTAACGATGCTAAAAACTTTTTGCTTTTCATAATTTTTCCCCCTTATATTCTTTATTTATTACACTTAAATAAACATATTGAAAGTCATTTAAGTATATTAACGGTTATTTATTTTCTACGCATAGATTCAGCATAATTAATTTAACTGCAATGAATCTAATTGCAAATTAAGCATAAGCTTCTTCAAACTTAAAACCTTTTTATTTTTTACACTTGTCTAACCTAAACTATATGACAAGCTACAAAATGATTCGGCTCAACTTCTTTTAGTACTGGTGTTTCTGTTTTACAAACATCCTTTGCATATCTGCATCTTGTAGCAAATCTGCATCCTGGCTTTGGATTGATAGGACTTGGAACCTCACCCTCTAATTGTATTCTTTCTCCACGTCCTGTAGCATCAGGATCTGGTATTGGAATAGCAGATAAAAGAGCTTGTGTATATGGATGTAGTGGTTTTGCATATAACTCTTCGCTACTAGCTAACTCCACCATTGTTCCAAGATACATAACTCCAACTCTATCAGAAATATGTTTAACCATTGATAAGTCGTGAGCAATAAATAGATATGTTAACCCTAACTCATTTTGAAGCTTTATTAATAAGTTAACAACCTGTGCTTGTATAGATACATCTAGAGCTGAAATAGGTTCATCACACACTATAAACTCTGGATCTATAGCTAAAGCTCTTGCTATACCTATTCTCTGTCTTTGTCCACCTGAAAACTCATGTGGGAATCTTGAAGCATGCTCTTTATTTAATCCAACTAAATTAAGTAATTCATATATTTTTTCCTGCCTTGCATCACCCTTCAAAGTACCATGAATGTCAATTCCTTCTGCAACTATATCTCCAACTGTCATTCTTGGGTTTAATGATGCATATGGATCTTGAAGTATGATTTGGGCTTTTCTTGAGAATGCTCTTTTTTGCTTTTTACTATACTTGCTTATATCCTCACCTTGGAATAGAATTTCTCCACCGGTAGCATCATAAAGTCCCATAACAGTTCTTCCGCAAGTAGTCTTACCACAACCTGATTCTCCAACTAATCCTAAAGTTTCACCTTTATAAATATTAAAGCTAACATCGTCTACAGCCTTTAGGGTAGCTTTAGGTCCAACTTGGAAGTATTTTTTTAGGTTTTTCACTTCTATTAAAACTTCTTTATTTTTATCCTTAGCCATCTTATTCACCCTTTCTTAATACTTCAGGAACTTCAACCTTCGGTGCCATTTGGTGTTTTAACCAACAAGCTACTGAATGTTCTCCATCCACAATAGTAATTTCAGGCATCTCTTCTAAACAAATACCCATACAATATTCACATCTAGCAGCAAATGGACATCCAACTGGAGGCTTTACTAGATCTGGAGGTGTTCCATTTAGGGAATATAATACATCCTTATTCTTTGTTTCTAGTCTTGGAACAGATTGAAGTAGCGCCCATGTATATGGGTGTTGAGGATTGTTAAATATCTCTTTAACAGCTCCTCTTTCTACAACCTGGCCTGCATACATTACTTGAACTCTGTCCGCTGTGTCCGCAACAACCCCTAAGTCGTGAGTGATAAGAATCACCGCTGTACCCAATTTTTCTTGAAGATCTCTAATTAAATCCATTATCTGTGCTTGTATTGTAACATCAAGAGCTGTTGTTGGTTCGTCCGCTATAAGTATCTTAGGGTTACATGCCAAAGCTATAGCTATCATAGCTCTTTGTCTCATACCACCTGAAAACTCATGTGGATATTGATTTACCCTTTTATCTGCATTTGGAATATTAACAAGTTCAAGCATTTTTATAGCTTCAGCCATAGCTTCATTTTTATTCATGCCTCTATGTATTCTTAAGCTTTCTGCTATTTGTTTTCCAACTGTCATTGTAGGATTTAAAGAGGTCATCGGATCTTGGAATATCATAGATATCTCTGAACCTCTGATTTCTCTTAATTCCTTCTCATTCATTTTTAATATATCTTTTCCATTAAAGAGAATTTCTGACCCTTCCTTCATTTCTGCTGGTCTTGGCTCTGGCAATAATCTCATTATTGCTTTAGATGTAACTGTTTTTCCACATCCTGATTCTCCAACTATAGCTAAAGTTTCACCTTTCTTTAAATGAAAGTCCACACCTCTAACCGCTTTTACTTCGCCTGCATAGGTATGAAATGAAACCTGTAAATTTTTCACTTCTAAAATCTTTTCCATATTTACCCCTCCTATTGACGTAATTTCGGATCTAGTGCGTCTCTTAAACCATCACCCAACAGTTGGAATGAAAGCATGGTTATAGATATTGCTAAGGCAGGGAAAATTAATTGATACGGATAGAACCTCATTTGTTGTTGTCCCATCTGTGCAAGTGCTCCCCAGCTTGTCATTGGTGACTTAACTCCAAGTCCTAAGAAGCTTAAGAATGCCTCACTAAACATGTATCCTGGAATGGCAAAAGTAATTGCAACTATCATAATTCCTAATGTATTTGGTATTAAGTGTTTTGCTATAATTCTTGATGAATTTGCTCCTAGTGCTTTTGCAGCAAGAACATATTCCTGTTCCTTAATTTGTAAAATCTGACCTCTAACTAATCTTGCCATACCTGTCCAGCCTGTAATTGCCATTGCTAAGATAAGTGGGAATATTCCACCTTTATCAAATACAACTCTGATTAGGATTACTAAAACAAGGTAAGGTATACTAGCTAATATCTCAACTATTCTCATCATAATATCATCAATGATTCCACCATTGTATCCAGCAACTCCGCCGTATATTACTCCGATAACAGTATCACATATCGCTCCAATAATTCCGATGGAGATAGAAATTCTTCCACCAACCCATACTCTTGAAAACAAATCTCTACCTACAACGTCTGTTCCAAACCAAAATGTTGAGTTTGGTGCTAAGTTTTCCATTCCTTTATTCATAGACTGATACTGAAAGTTAGCAATCATAGGCCCAACAATACTCATGATTATCATAAGCACTAAAGCTATTAAAGAAATAATAGCCACTTTATTTTTTCTAAGTCTTCTCCAAGCATCTTGCCAATAAGTCAAGCTTGGTCTAAGTATGCCTTCAGAATCTAAATTATTACATCCAATTATCTGAAACTTATCACTTGAATAATTTGCCATTTGTATCCCCCCTACTAACGTTCTCTTGCTGCTCTTATTCTTGGGTCAACTAGTCCGTAAATTATATCAACTAAGAATAATGCTACAATGAATAATGCTGATATGAATATAGATTGTCCCATTATCATGTTATAATCTCTACTTGTAATTGCCTCTACGAAATATTGACCTAGTCCTGGTATACCGTAGATACTCTCTATAACGAAAGAACCAGTGAATATTCCAGCAACCTGTGGTCCTATAAGTGTTATTGCCGGTAAAATAGCATTTCTAATTACATGATTGAATACTAAGCTTAGTTTAGAAACACCTTTCGCTTTAGCTGTTAATATGTAATCTTGTCCAATAACATCTAGACAGTTAGTTCTCATATATCTTGCATAAGTAGCAATTGAACCAAAGCTTAGTGCAATAGTAGGAAGTATTGTATGTCTAACCTCTCCCCATCCTGTGGTTGGAAAAACTCTAAACTTAACTGTTAATAACCATTGCAGTAAGGATGCCACTACGAAACTTGGAACTGCAATTCCAATTATCGCAATAAACATTACTAAATAATCTGGCCATTTTCCTCTATTAAAGGCTGCTATGATTCCAAGTATAATTCCAATTGATACCCCAACTAATAACGCTTGTCCGCCTATTCTAGCCGAAATCGGAGCACTTTTCACAATTGTTCCTGTAACACTTCTTCCTGGATAGTTAAGAGATTCACCAAGATCTCCTTGCACTGCATTTTTAATAAAATATCCATATTGAGTAATCAAAGGTTTATCTAACCCATACTTTGCATAATAGTTAGCTTTGATTTGCTCTGGAAGTTCTCTGCCTACGGTCCCTAACGGATCTCCTGGCATTGTATGAATAAGGAAAAACGTTATGGATGCAGCTATAAACAAAGTCATAAGCATGTATCCAAATCTTTTAAGTGTAAATTTTAACATCATCATCCCTCCATTAAATATAAATATGCAATAATCCCCATTATTGCATTCTCCCATTATTAACCTTTTTTCTACCTTGCATAGATATTAACAAAAGTAATATTTCAATTTGAAATACACTTTTATTTAGATGATAAGTTATATTAGCTAATAGTTTTCTCTCTTGTTGTCATTTCAATTAACTGCCTTAACATCCTTTTAAATAAACATAAAATTCCAATTGTGATTATGGCTCCCCAAAGCCACTCCGTTTTACACCTCCATATCCACCTAGAATACATCCTACTTTTATATAAATTTTTAAATTTACATACTTCATATGTTTGAACTTTATAAACTATTTAAAATAACCACTAACTTTAGCTCTCCATTTTAAATATTTTGAAAATTCAACAAACAGGCATAAACTTTTTAACTTATTGTAAGATTTACTCTATTTATTAGTCAAAGCATAGTCTCAGCGTATAGTTGTATTGTTTTTATCGCTAAGAAACGATATCGAAATATGAAATTGCAATTTTTTTAAAATTCATTTTTTATAATATTATCACGTGTAATTTAAGTTGTCAAACTATTTTAATATTACTAATTAATCAAAACATCTAAAAACACTTTAAAAATCTGTATTTTCTTATCCCTTCTTGTCATGTCAATGATAAGCCAATAAGATGATGCGACATTTTTCAACAGAAATGTTTTACACCTTTATTATTTTTTTACAAAAATGCACATTAAAATTTATATATATTATGTTATCGTTTACTTAATGTGAACAATTAAAAAACTTTATATTTTTATTAAATTTATACAATATTATTTAGGTACGTTATATAATAATAGTATATATAACATAAATGAGGTGATTTTTTTGAAATATAACGTTGCTATAGTTGGCGCTACCGGTATGGTAGGAAGAGAATTCTTAAATATCTTAGCTGAAAGAAACTTTCCTATTGAAAACTTATATCTTTTCTCATCATTCCGTTCAGCTGGCAGCACTATAACTTTTAATAATAAAGAAATAGTTGTTGAAGAACTTAAACCAGAAAATATATCTAACAAAAAAATAAATATCGCTCTTTTCTCAGCAGGTGGAGACATAAGCTTAAAATTTGCACCAATCTTCGCTGACCATGGTGCAGTAGTAATTGATAACAGCAGTGCATGGAGAATGGATCCTGCTGTGCCTTTAGTAGTTCCTGAAGTAAACAGCGAAGATATTAAGTGGAACAAGGGAATAATAGCAAACCCTAACTGCTCCACAATTCAAGCCGTTATTGCTTTAAAACCACTAGCTGATAAATACGGCCTTAAACGAATAGTTTACTCAACTTACCAAGCTGTATCTGGTGCAGGTGTGCAAGGATATAACGATTTAAAAGATGGGGTTAATGATATAGCTCCAAAGAAATTCCAATATCCTATAGCTTTTAATGTAATACCACAAATTGATGTATTCTTAGAAAATGGATATACAAAAGAAGAAATGAAAATGATAAATGAAACTCATAAAATTCTCCATAATGAAGATGTTAAAGTTACAGCTACCACAGTAAGAGTTCCTGTTTTTCACGGACATAGTGAAAGTATTAACGTGGAACTTAAAACTACTTTCGATATTAAAGATATTTTCCAATTATTTAATAACTTCAAAGGTATAACTGTAATGGATGACATAAATACAAACACTTATCCAATGCCTTTAGACATTGCAGGCCGTGATGATGTTTACATTGGAAGGATAAGAAGAGATTTCAGTCTAGATAACGGTCTTAACCTATGGGTTGTGGCTGATAATATCAGAAAAGGTGCAGCTTTAAATGCAGTCCAAATTGCTGAAGAATTGATTAAGTTATAATTATAAATAAAGAGGTGTATGTATGAGTATATTTAAAGGGTCCGGTGTTGCAATAGTAACTCCATTTAATGAGGCTGGCGTAGATTTTTCAAAGCTAAAAGAATTACTTGAATGGCATATCGAAAATAAAACTGACGCAATCATAATTTGCGGTACAACCGGTGAAGCATCAACAATGACTGAAAATGAAAAAAAAGAAACTATTAAATTCACTGTTGATACAGTTAATAAAAGAATACCTGTAATAGCTGGAACAGGAAGCAATAATACAATGGCATCTGTTGAAATGAGTAAATACGCTGAATCTGTAGGTGTAGATGGCTTACTAATCATAAATCCATACTACAATAAAACTTCTGCTAAAGGCCTTATTGCACACTTCAAGAAAATAGCAGAAGCTGTTACTACTCCTATAGTGGTGTATAATGTACCATCTAGAACAGGTATGAATATCACACCTAATGCTCTATTAGAATTAAGTAAACTTGAAAATATAGTTGCAGTGAAAGAGGCTAGTGGCAACATAAGTCAAATTGCTGAAATTAAATACCTATGTGGAGACAATCTGGATATATATTCAGGAAACGACAATGAAATTCTTCCAACCCTTGCAATAGGTGGTCTTGGCGTAATTTCCGTAATTGCTAATATAGTTCCAAAAGATGTTCATAATATCTGTGAACTTTTCTTCAATGGAGAAATCAAAGCATCTCAAGATTTATTCTTAAAAACAATACCTCTTACTAATGCTTGTTTCTGCGAAACAAATCCAATACCAATAAAGACCGCAATGAATCTTTTAGGACATAATGTTGGAAGTTTAAGATTACCATTAGTAGACATGGCTGATAACACTTTAGAACTTCTTAAAAATTCCTTAAAAGACTACGGCTTACTATAAAGGAGACTAGATATGATAAAAATTTTATTAGTTGGATGTAATGGAAAAATGGGTACTATGATTTCTACAGTTGCCCAGAACTCTACAACACTAACAATCGCAGCTGGCTTTGACAGCAAAACTGAAGGAAACTTTAACTATCCTGTTTATGATTCACTTACAAACGTAAAAGAGAATGTGGATGTAGTTTTAGACTTTTCAAGACCAGCAACTTTAGACAGCATATGTGAATTTGTTTTAAACAGAAAAATCCCTGTAGTTTTCTGTACTACTGGTTATTCTGCTGAACAACTAAACAAAATCCAAGGATTATCTGCTGAAGTTCCTGTATTCCACTCAGCTAATATGTCTATAGGAATAAACATAGTAAACAACATTCTTAAGACAATCAGCAATACCCTATATAAGGATTTTGATATCGAAATAATTGAGAAGCACCACAACCAAAAGGTTGATGCTCCTAGTGGAACTGCTCTTCTTCTAGCTAACACAATAAAAGATTCTATTGAAGCTGAAACTGAATTTAACTATGGAAGAGAAGGCATCGCAAAAAGAGAGCATAAAGAAATTGGAATCCATGCTATTCGCGGTGGAAATATAATTGGAGACCACGAAGTGATTTTTGCCGGCAAAGGTGAAGTTATAGAAATTAAGCATTCTGCAATCTCTAGAGAAGTTTTTGCAGTTGGAGCTCTTAAAGCTTGCGAATATGTTTATGATAAAACACCTGGAATGTATTCAATGGACAATGTAGTTAACGATACTATAAAGTTCTAATAGACTGTATCATATTCTAATTAAGAATGCCCGAATGTAGAATTTAGAATTAAGGAGGAAATCCAGTTTTGCTGGATTTCTTTTATTCAAAAAAGTAAGAAGAACTCTTTACGGAGTTCTTCTTACTTCTTATTTCTTATTTCTTATTTCTTATTTATATTGATAATTATTTATCATTGACTAAAGAAATTTATTAATTATCACTCACTATAAATTAATAAATTTATAATTAAAAAAATCAACCTAAATTATAAATTATAAATTATAAAGAAACTCTTCCATAAGGTTTAAAGCTTCCTTCAATTTCTCCCTATCATAACAATAAGAAATACGAACATATCCTTCTCCACCAGGTCCAAAAGCTGTTCCAGGAACTACTGCGACTTTTGTTTCATTAAGAAGCTTTTCACAAAACTCTTCACTAGTCATTCCTGTTCTCTTAATTGATGGAAATATGTAAAATGCGCCTTCTGGTTTTTTCGCTTCAAGCCCCATAGCTAAAAGCCTGCTGTAAACATAATCTCTTCTCTCTTTTAAGTCCTTTTGTATATGCTCTATATGATACATAGAATTTTTCAGGCCACCTAAAGCTCCATATTGACCTATAGATGGTGCACAGGATACATTGTATTGATGAACCTTAACTATATTTTGAAGCAACCATTTTTCAGCACACACATAGCCAACTCTAATCCCCGTCATAGAGAACATTTTTGAAAATCCACCGATAAGAATTAATCTATCCTTTAAATCCTCATACTTTGAAATAGTATGATATTCTTCAAAAACTATTGAACTATACATCTCATCACTGATAATTAACAACTCTTCATCCATCAATGCATTGTGAAGTTCTTCACATTCTTTTTTTGTTAATACTCTTCCCGTTGGGTTAGAAGGATAGGATATCACTATAGCCTTAGGCTTGTGCTTCTTAATACTTTCTCTTAAGCTCTCAAAATCAATTGATAAATCATCCTTTAAACTATAATTGATTACATCTCCCCCTACAACCTTCACACAGCTTTCATAGGCTGGATATGCAATAGAAGGAATCAGAACTTTATCTCCGGGATTTAACACCGCTGTAAAGGTATCCAACAATCCTTCACTTCCACCTACAGTTAAACATATTTCTTCTGGTAAAAATTTTATATCCATGTTACTTAAATAATTACTTATTTCTTTTCTTAATTCAAAAATACCTTCATTGGAAGTATATGTAGTTTTATCCTCATCTATTGCCTGCTTCATTGCAGCTTTAACTTCTTTAGGAATCTTAAAATCAGGTTCCCCCAAGGTTAAAGAAATAGAATTTTCTACTTTCACAACCTTATTATAAAACTTTCTAATTCCTGATATTTCTATATCCTCAACTTTTCTTGATAAATTCATAGTTATACCTTCTATTCCCCTTACACTAGCCTTAAAACTCTATTCCTCTACGTGCTGGTACACCTTCTTCAAAATAGTGCTTTAAATCCTTCATTTCTGTAACTAAATTAGCTCTTTCCATAATTTTCTCTGGAACATCTCTTCCTGTCATTACAATTTCAACATCATCTGGCTTTAAGTCTAACAATTGTAGTAATTGTTCTTCTGTTATTAATTTATTTGTTAATGTTCCCATTATTTCATCCATAATAAGAATATCACAGCTTTTTTCCTTTAACTGCTTTAAACAAAATTCATAAGCAACCTGTATATCCTTTTTTAATTCTACCTTTTCTTCATCATTAAGATTCCAAAAGAAATCTCTTGGTCTTTCAAATCGATGAATAGTAAAATATGGCGCCATTAACTTTGCTGATTGAAGTTCTCCGGTTGCGTCACTCTTTAAAAACTGAACCATACAAACTCTATACTTATTTCCTGCTGCCCTTGTAGCTAATCCAACCGCAGCAGTAGTTTTACCTTTTCCATTCCCAGTATATATTTGAATATAACCTTTTGTTAAATTTCCCATGACTCCGCCTCCGATTTTGTAATTTTGAAATTTTTTAACTTTATTATATCATTTGTAAATAAATTATTCCAATATGCATATCTTTTATGATATAACTATATTAGTAAATCAAGTACATTAAATATTATATTCAGATTTTATCTTATTTATTAATTATTATGTAGTATTATAGGATAACCTATAGGTGAATATAAATTAATTGTATAACGTGACGAAAGGAGTTCAAAATATGGAATACAATTTTACTGATCCTTATGAAATTGCTAGATTTATAAAAGAATCTAAAAAGTCTACACCTGTTAAGGCCTATATCAGCGGTGATTTAAAAGATTGTAACTGCGAAAAAATAGATTGCTTTGGTGAGGGAAACTTTTACGTTTTATTTGGAGACAATACTGAAATATCAAACTTCATAGAGGAAAATAAAGAAAAAATACATAACTTCAGACTTGAGTCTGACAGAAGAAATTCAGCAATACCAATGCTCGATACTAGAAGCTTAAATGCAAGAATTGAGCCAGGTGCAATTATAAGAGACAGAGTTTCAATCGGTAACAACGCAGTTATTATGATGGGTGCTGTAATAAATATTGGTGCTGAAATCGGTGATGAATCTATGGTTGATATGAATGCTGTAATTGGCGCTAGAGGAAAGCTTGGTAAAGGAGTTCACCTTGGAGCTGGTGCTGTAGTGGCTGGAGTATTAGAACCACCAAGCAAATCTCCATGTGAAATAGGAGATCACGTACTAATCGGTGCCAATGCTGTTATCCTTGAAGGTGTAAAAATCGGAAACAATTCAGTAGTTGCAGCTGGCTCAGTTGTTACTGAGGACGTTCCTGCAAATGTTGTTGTTGCTGGAACACCTGCAAAAATAATAAAAAGTGTTGACGATAAAACAAAAGCTAAAACTGAGATTTTAGCAGATCTAAGAAAATAAACTTTTTATTTTTTCGTTAAAATAAAAAGTTAGCGTATTAAATATCTTTATAATAAATAAAGCTACTATGAATTTCTCATAGTAGCTTTATTATATTAAATTACTTCATTAACAACTTCATTTTCAGCATTGCTTACAGATGTTTCTGCGTCCACTGCTTCGTCTTCATCCACTCTTCCAATTACCGCTATGTTATTTCTATTTTCATCAGTAACCCTTTCCATCTTGGAAATTGATACTTCATATGCAACCTTTTTAACTACTTCAGTATCAGAAATCTTCTTTTGATATTCTCTACTTTGTAGTCTTCCCCATACTCTAATATTATCTCCAACTTCTAAACTCTTGCAGAATCTTGAATTTCTTCCCCAAGCAATTGTTGGAATATAATCTGATTTGTTATAAAGTCTATTTACAGCTAATAGCATGTCTGCTATCTCTCTACCAAATGGTGTTGTTCTATAAACTGGAGCCTTGCAAATGTATCCATCAAGGAAAATTTGATTTGGATTTTTGCCTCTTTCCTTAAGTTCACGAATATCTCTTGCAAATACAGTTAAGATTAATCTATTTGATCCATCTACAAACTTATTATAAGATCTAAGTTGTCCATCAACAACAAGTTCGCTGCCGATGCTTACATCTATTCCAGCAATAAGTCTTTCTGAAACTGTTATTACTAGCACATCTGATGTGTCGCTAAGTCTTGAAACCTCAAATTCAAAATTATAAAATCCCTCTCCATACATTTCATGGCTAAATGTTAAATCTGAAATTACTTTTCCTTCTAGGTAGATTTTGTTATTAAACATATTATTATCCATGGTAACCCCTCTTCCCTTGGTTTTTTGTTAAAATTTACTATAATTTATATTCAAGACTCTTGAAAATATAACTTACAGCATCGAAATCTTTTATACTTTTTTCGTTGGTTTATATCCCCGTTAATTAATTATAGAATAATTGTCTAAATTTTACAACATTTTATTTTAATTTTTTTTAATTTTATTAATATAATATTTTTTAAATCTAGGTGGCATTTTCCATTTCATAACTTGTTTTTAAATTTATTACTATTTCTGGTTTTGTCTTCCTTCATGATCCAAAAAATAATTATCTTTATAAATCAAATCAGACACTGTCACAAACTCATAACCTTCGCTTTGATATTTCTCAATTATCCTATTTAAATTCTCTGGAGTATACTTACCATCACTATGAAAAAGCAAGATAGAGCCTTCCCTGGCCTTACTCACTACTCTATCATATTCAACCTGCTGACCTAACGCCTTCCAATCCACGCTATCAACATCCCATTGAACAGATTTTAATCCCATTTCTTCAACTGTTGCTACAGATAAATCATTATAAGAACCAGATGGAAATCTAAAAGTTTTCGGCATTTCACCTGTTAATTCAAATATTTTTGCATTTGCAATTTCAACATCCTTCATAATCGCTTCCTTAGATATCCCTGCATAATCTGGATGTTTATTTGAATGATTACCAATCTCATGCCCTCTGCTATAAATCTCCTTAACTTGCTCTGGATAATCATCGCACCATAATCCAATAATATAAAAAGTTGCCTTAACATTATATTTATCCAAAATATCAAGTATTTCCTTTGTTTTATCCTCCCCCCAATTTACATCAAAGGTAATACTCATTTTTTTCTCAGTTGTATTCACTGAATATATGGGCAGTTTTTTATTAGCTGGCGCAAAAGTCTCCTTATAAACGGTTCTTCCCAATAGGCTTACCCCCATAACAACAATCAATAAGCCTAATATACTAACTGCTTTTATTTTTAGTTTCCTCTCTTTATCCATATTCCTCCAACCAGAATCTTACTTTCTATAGAAATATATTCAGCCTGCCTAAATATATGCCAAGTCATATATTTTAAAAGCCATTCATTTTTGACAATAATATGTTATAATAATAAAGAAACTCTTCTCATTATATATTTGAAAGAGTATATCCAATTAACTAAATCAAAGTTTTAGAATATAACTTAAGTAAATTCCTTCTAATATATTATTTGATTTAGCATTTTACTTAAGGATTATTATTGTATTTTTATATACATAGTTTAAAGGAGGTACATTAATGTTTGATAATTCTTTGAACTTAGCAGAAAAGAAACTTCTATTGTTATATATTATAGATAAGATTGACTTACCTATCTCAAATATACAGCTTACAGAAATCGTGCTAGAAAATAATTTTATAAACTATTTTACACTTCAAGAATACATTGATGAACTTATATCTTCTAATTTAATTATAAAGGTTAATCAAAATGAAAAAGATAGGCTTACTATTTCTAGTAAAGGCAAGGAAGTTCTATCATTATTTAAAAATAGGCTGTCTGATGAAGATATAAACAAATTAAATACCTACATAGGTGTAAAAATGAATTTAATAAAAAAAGAAGCAACAATATCAGCTGACTACACTATCGAAAACGGAAATAGTTACGTAGTAAGCCTTAGTGCTTCTGAAAACAATATTCCCTTAATGGAAATCAAGGTTACTGTTGCTTCAAATAAACAAGCCAGAGAGCTCTGCACCAAATGGAAGGCAAACCCCTCTGACTTATACACAAAGATTATAAAGGTATTAAGTGAATAATCTATAATACCTACCCTATGTGATTATCATTCCCGTTGGCTGCCCGCCTAGCGGAATGATTTTTTTTTCATTATTATTTTTCTTATTAATCTTAATTAAAAGATCATTATAGCTGTCACCCACATAAATGTAATTTTCATCACAAATTATTCCTCTAGGCATACCACCACTTCTTATGTTATCTACATTTTTTAATCTTCTTATATCAATAACTGAAATAGAACCATCTCCATAGTTTGCAACATAACAACACTGCTCATCACAATACATGTCAAAAGGACAATTTCCTACTGATATTCTTTGAACAAGCTTTCTGTTCTTACTAGAAAAAACACTAATTCGCCCCTTCTCCATACTTCCCATACAGCTTTCACAAACAAGTATATAATCACCATCAACAGTGAACAATGCCTTTGTTGGTGATGGTCCAACTTTAATCTCTGTAATATCATTTCCATATAAAGCATCAAATATTGTTATACTGTCATCTCCTTGATTGGCTACCACAATTTCATTAGTACGTGTACAAATATCAATGCTATGCGGTGAATCTCCACACGGAATAATTTCCACAATCTCTTCTCTGTTTAAATCAAAGTTAACTACATTGTTTGAATCACCACAAATAATATATAAATGATTTCCATGAGCACATATATCCCTGCAATATCTACCTAAATAAAACCCTTTAACGCTATTATCTTTTAAATTCACAACCGACACAGATCCATCGTAACAATTAGAAGTGAATAGAAGGTCCCCTTGAAGGTAAACACCATGAGGACCTACTTTACTACTGTTAACGCCTATTAACTTTATGGTTTCTTCAACTTCAAACTTATCCACATTCACCTTATCAACTAGATCCTGCGTTGTATTACATACATATAAGTACCTCATCGGATTCCCTCCCCTCACACTTTATAATATGAAGAACAGGGAATTTGTGATACGAATTTATAAATTATATTATTAATGACGGATTTTATTTGTTTCTAACAATTTTTCTCATATCTCCAACCATATATAAAGAACCAGATATAACGAGCATATCCCCTTCTTCACAATAGCTTAAAGCCTTCTCATAAGCTTTTTCATAATCCATTACAGCTTCACAGTTATCATTATATAAAAGAACCTTTCTCATTAAGTCTTCTGAAAGCTCTGCTCTTTCACTATGAGGCGTTACAGCAATGACTTTAGATGCTTTAGGGCAAATTGTCTGAACCATTTCATCTACCTGCTTATCTGCAAGAATACCTAAAATAAGTATCATCTTATTATATTCAAAATATTTATTAATGCTTTCTGAAAGCTTATTTATTCCATCAATATTATGAGCTCCATCTATTACAACTAATGGATTCCTTCTCATTATCTCTAATCTTCCTGGCCATCTAACCAGCTTTAATCCACTCAAAACAGCCTCTTTTGTTATCATAACCCCCATCTCCATAAGTGCTTCACAGCAATTAATAACCACATTACAGTTCTGTACCTGATGTACCCCTAAAAGTGCTAACTCAACATAATAGGTATCCCTTTCTGTTACAACCTTAAGCTTTTGAGTAATCTGACCATCAGAGCCTTTTGAAACACCTTCAAACTCCCCATTCTCTTTAACCACCTTCACAAGTGGCGCTGATTTACTTTCACATATATCCTCTATAACCCTTGTAACACTATCCTGCTGTGGATATAAAACTACCTTAGTATTCTCTTTTATAATTCCACCTTTTTCAAAGGCAATTTTCTCTATGGTGTCACCAAGAATCTGCACATGATCAAGGCTAATAGAACCAATAACTGAAAGCTCTGGCTTAATAACATTAGTAGAATCCAGTCTTCCTCCTAGTCCAACCTCCACAACAGCAAAATCAACATTATTTCTTTCAAAATATAAGAACCCTGCACAAGTTATAATTTCAAACTCTGTTGGATTGCCATAATCCCCTTCAATAACCTTCTCAACAGCCTTTGAAACCTCTGTAACTATCTCTGCTAAGTCATCCTTAGGAATATTTTCATTATTAATCTGCATTCTCTCTTCAAACTCTTCTATGTATGGTGAAATGTAACAACCAACCTTGTAGCCACTTTCCACTAAAATCTTAGTGATCATAGCTGTAGTTGACCCCTTACCATTAGTTCCTGCAATATGTATAGTTTTAATTTTTTTATGTGGATTTCCTAAGTACTCTAAAATCTTCTCCGTTCTCTCTAAGCCAAGCTTGCTACCAAACTTAGCCGTATCCTTTATATAATTAATAGCTTCTGTATAATTCATATCAAAGCCTCCATAAATCAGATTTCCTTCTTAATTTTAACTCATAACAAATATTTAAACAATTGAAAGATAAATAACAAATTAATAAAAGCTCCATTCATAACCGAATGGAGCTCTTATCATTAACTATTATTGTAATTTAGCTATACTTTCAAGAACTGAGTTATACATTTCTTTGTACTTCTCACCCTTAGCTTTTTCTTCTTCAACAACTGCTGCTGGAGCTTTTGATACGAATCTTTCGTTAGAAAGCTTCTTCTCAACTCTGTCTATCTCAGCTGCTAATTTTTCTTTTTCTTTATTTAATCTTTCAAGCTCTTTTTCTGCATCAACAAGCTCTAGAAGAGGCATGTAGATTTCTGCACCTTTAGAAACTACAGTTACAATGTTTTCTGGAGCTTCTTCTTTAGCGCTAAGGATTATTACCTGGCTTGCAGAAGCTAGCTTCTCAAAGTAAACTTTACCTTCTACGAAAGCATCTGCTGCTTCTGTTGCGAAGATATAAGTTGTTGCTTTTCTTGAAGGTGGTACGTTCATTTCTGCTCTAGCGTTTCTTGTGTTTCTTATTGCGTCAATGATGTAGTTCATGTATTCTTCAGCTTTCTTGTCTTCAAGAGCTGCATCAAATTCTGGCCATTTAGCAATTGTTATAGATTCTGTTTCCTTGCTTAAGTGAGTGTAGATTTCTTCTGTGATGTATGGCATTACTGGGTGAAGTAATTTTAATCCATCAACAAGAACCTTGTTAAGAACATTTAAAGTTACACCTTTAACTTCTTCATTTTCACTGTATAGTGATGGTTTTGCAAGCTCTATATACCAGTCACAGAATTCAGTCCATAGGAAGTCATGAACCTTTTGTAATGCTATTCCTATTTCAAACTTCTCTAAGTTCTCAGTAACCTCTTTAGTTACATCGTTCATTCTTGATAAAATCCATTTATCAGCTATAGAGTAGTTTTTACAGTCTTTATATTTTTCCATTAAAGCTTCGTCAGAGTACATCATAACGAATCTTGAAGCATTCCAAATCTTATTTGCAAAGTTTCTTGCAGCTTCAACTCTTGATTCATAGAATCTGATATCGCTTCCTGGAGCATTTCCTGTTGCAAGAGAGAATCTTAAAGCGTCTGCTCCATAGTTATCTATAACTTCTAGTGGGTCTACTCCATTATCTAGAGATTTAGACATCTTTCTTCCTTGGTCATCTCTAACCATTCCGTGGAAAAATACTGTATCAAATGGTCTTTCTCCCATGTTGTAAAGTCCAGAGAATATCATTCTCGCAACCCAGAAGAATATGATATCTCCACCTGTAACTAGTGTACTAGTTGGATAGAAGTATTTAAGATCTTCTGTGTTTTCTGGCCAGCCTAGTGTTGAGAATGGCCATAAAGCTGAACTGAACCAAGTATCAAGTACGTCACTTTCCTGCTCTAAGTTTGTGCTGTTACACTTGCAGCAGTGAGTTGGAGCTTCAACTTGAACGTTTAATTCTCCACAATCTTTACAGTACCATACTGGTATTCTGTGTCCCCACCATAATTGTCTTGAAATACACCAATCTTGGATGTTTTCCATCCAGTTGTAGTAGATTTTTTCAAATCTTTCAGGTATGAACTTTATTTCTTTTTCTCTAACAGCTTTTATTGCTGGTGCTGCAAGAGGATCCATTTTAACATACCATTGTTTAGAAAGCATTGGCTCTATTGTGCATCCACATCTATCATGAGTTCCAACATTGTGGCCGTGGTCTTTAATCTTAACAAGAAGACCTTGCTCTTCTAAGTCTTTAACCATTAATTTTCTAGCTTCATATCTATCTAACCCAGAATATTTTCCATAACCTTCAGAAATAGTTCCGTTTTCTTCAAGAACAACGATTTCTGGAAGGTTATGTCTCTTACCAACCTGGTAATCGTTAGGATCGTGAGCTGGAGTAATCTTAACACATCCAGTTCCAAATTCCATATCAACATACTCGTCAGCAACAACTGGTATTTCTCTTCCTACTAGTGGGAGTCTTAATTTTTTACCTATTAAATGAGCATATCTCTCATCATTAGGGTTTACAGCAACTGCTGTATCTCCAAGTAAAGTTTCTGGTCTTGTTGTTGCAATCTCAACAACTTCATCGCTTCCTATAACTGGATAATTGATGTGCCAGAAATGTCCATTTTGCTCTTCGTACTCTATCTCTGCATCAGAAATAGCAGTCATACATTTTGGACACCAGTTAGTTATTCTGTTTCCTTGATATATTAATCCATCATTATATAATTTAACGAAAACTTCTCTTACTGCTTTACTTAAGTTTTCATCCATTGTGAAGGCTTCTCTTGTGAAGTCTGCAGAACAACCCATCTTCTTAAGCTGCGTTCTGATTCTTTCTCTATATTCTCCAGTCCACTCCCAAACGTGTCCTAAGAAAGCTTCTCTTCCAATTTCTTTCTTGTTGATTCCTTTTGCAAGAAGAGCTTTTTCAACTCTTACTTCTGTAGCGATACTTGCGTGGTCTTCACCTGGAAGCCATAACGTGCTGTACCCTTGCATTCTCTTCGTTCTAATTAAGATATCTTGAAGAGTGTTATCAAGTGCGTGGCCAAGGTGTAATTGACCTGTTATATTTGGTGGCGGCATCATTATTGAATATGGCTTTTTATTTTTATCCACTTCTGGAGTAAAGAAACCACTTTCTTCCCACCACTTATATAATCTGTCTTCAAACTCTTTTGGATCATAATTCTTTGCTATATTTTTGTTTTCTTCCATTTTGAATCCTTCCCTTCTATGATTTATACTTTCTGAAATTACCTTTGTTTAATCACTTTAAATGAAGCTCCTTCTCATCTTAATTCGAAAGATTAAGTTAACGTTTGCCAAATTATAAATTTGTACGTTAACTTATGAAACTCCACTTCATATTCACTTAGTAATTATCACTAAAAAATGAATAAAAAAAAGCGCTATCTCCCCAAAGGACGACAGCGCGCGTTACCACCTTTATTCCTCAAGACTAATCTTAAGGCTCTCTTAATTTTAACGATGGAGGACCACCGTCTTCAGCTACTTTAATTTCGCCGAAGCAGCTCCGAAGCTACCTTCAAAATACTTCCTATAGAAAACCTTTCAGCCTATGGATTTTCCTCTCTAAATATTCCCTATTTCTACTCCTCTTCATCACAGCCAATTTATATAATGTATTTATTCATTTATTATATGCACTTAATTTATTTTTGTCAACATGGTTTTATCCTCAATTTAACCTTCTTATCTAATTATTTTTCCAATTTTCCAAATTTTTATACCGCAATCGTATATTATTCTATATTTTGGAAAATACTTAGATATAGAAATCACTCTTATGAATCCTTATCCATAAGGGTTACTTCGAGTGTCACTTTAAAATAATAGGAGGTATTTTCCTTGAACTATTTTACAAAAGCCAATGATTTATATAAAATTAAAGACTATGAAAATGCAATTCAAATGTATCAAAAATCAGCAGAGCTCAAAGAATTTGAAGCACCTTCCCTCTATAACTCTGCTGTATGTTTCATAAAGTTAAAGGACTATAAATCGGCTCTTCCTCTTATTTATAAGGCCTTAGAGCTTCGTAAGGAAAGCAAGTATTTTTTTAATTTAGCATATTGTTACGTAATGCTTGGAGATAATCCTAAAGCTCTTCATTATTTTAATACTGCTTGGACTCTTGATAATACTGATGATGAATGCGAAAAGGCCATTGACCTTATACTTTCAAAGTATAAGAAATCAAGTTAATATAAACCACCCCACCCTAAAAGCCGACTATCTGCTTTAAACTGCTAATAGTCGGCTTTTAATATACATTTATTTAAACCATTCTCCTGCTATCTTTCTGCCCATATGATCAGCATTAAAAATATCACTATCAAAGTACTTGCCGCCACCATAAAAAGTCGGGTCAACACCTATCCATTCATCACGATCTTTGATATAAACCTCATTCCATGAATGGCTAATCCACTCAATTCCATTATAACCTTCTCCAACAATTAATCTTACTGGAATTCCATTAGCTCTGCACATAGCTACATAGAGGCATGCATAATCAAAGCACACGCCCTTCTTTGTTTCAAAGGTATTGATGGCACCAGAATCAATCCCCACTGGAACTTTATTCTGCATAACTTCAGTAGCCTTATCATCATCATACTCGATATTCATTCCTACCCAGTCGTAAAGAATTCTTGCCTTTTCATAATCCGTTTCACAATTCTTCGTTAGCTTTAATGCCATTTCATCTATCTCTTCATTAGATCTTATACCTTCATCTAGAGTAACCCCGTTATAATATATCAACCCTTGAAGATATCCATCTACAGTCTCAACCACATTCTCATTAGAGTTAACAATTCTAAAGGAATCCTGCAAAATATTTGGAAAGTTTTTTGCCATATCTGATTCTAAAAGAGGCTCAATAATACTTTCATTCATATAGCCATAGACTTTGGAATCATTTAATTTTGCACTTAAGCCTTCATTATTTAAAAACGGTTCGGTATAACTAAGAAGGGCAGTCAAAATTAATATATAACAAATCCCTTTTGGCACCTGAAAAAGTCCCCCTAACAGCATTCTTGTTCCTCTTCCCTTATTTCTAAGCCATCTATCAATACCATCTGAAAGAGGATATAGAACAATTCTATTAATTAACTCAATTCCCCACTTGAAAGTTTGATATAAAAACAAAAATACTATTAAAAAGATTGCTCCAACAAATAATTTTGATTTTGTAATAAGAAAAACAAATGAGGCTGAAATATTTTTAGATAAGTACTCCATAAGTCCATACTTATCTAAATTAACTACATCCCTTACCAATAAAGCAGTTAAAACTATTGCAAGTAGCATTGCAATTGATGATAAAACACTTTTTAAAGTTGTTACCATACTTCTGCTTTTAAGTTTAAAAATAACCCCCATTAATACAGGGTAAATAAATGCAATTACAAGTATTAATGAAATTACATTTATGTTGCTTTCCTCTAGGAACTTCACCTGTCCACCTCCTTAAGTGATACTCCAAAAATGATACTCCAAAAGTGACACTCCAAATCTTTGATCTGGCAAGTGGAACTTTCACAGCGTGCATCTATGATTGGATTGGTAGAAGTTGATTGAGAGTCTAAATCTATGATTTAGTCACTCGAACTTACTCTGTAAGAGTACTCCTCTGAATGAATATGAAGAGGGGTTTCATAAATTAATATTCCTCTTCTATCCCGTCAGTCAATCTGTTGATTACCGATTTTATTTCACTGTAACTATATCCTTTTCTAAAAAGAAAATCCTGTAACTTTCTTTTTTGCTTCAACTTATCACTTTCTGTTCTACACAGCTTCTCATATCTTTTCTCTGCCAGACTGTATAGTTCAGCTTCTCTTTCTTCTTCAGAATCACCATTTTTTTGTTTTTCAGTTTTTAAATAAATGCTATTCCCATAAGTTATCTCTTCAACTGTTGCTTCCTCTAAGCACCCATCTACCTCTTTATACTGCTCCTTTAAAGGTATAATCTCCAACTTATCTATAACAGATTTTACTGTATCGTATCCATACCCTTTAGATAATAGAAAGGTGTTTAGTTTAGTTTTTATCTTCCAAAGATCCCTTTCATTTTTACAAAGTACAGCACATCTCTTTTCTGCAAGCTTTAAAGCAGTGTTATATTCCTCTTCACTAGGAATATCATCTAAAGTCTTAACAATAATCTCTTCTCCTATTCCCCTTTGCATAAGTTTATATTTAATATTATTTTTCCCTTGGGATCTGATATTTTGAGTAGCATATGCCTTAGCATAATATGTATCATCAATAAATTTGTATTCCTTTAAAAATTCAACTACTCTATCTATAACTGACTCTTCATATTCTCTTTTTTCTAGATACTCTCTAACTTGATGTTCACTTCTAAGAGAGGCTTCTAAGTATTTTAAAGCTTTAGTCTTTCCAGTAATATAATTATCCTCAAGAATAAGCTCCTTAAGTTCATCAACATTTACCTCTTTACCCTTGCTTAAATTATGGTAATAAACAAGTTCACTGCTGCATCCAAAAGCAAACTCCTCATTAATGAATATATTAACTCTATTTTCTTTTTTCTTTTGAGCTTCAATTTTCGTAATAATCTTCTTCATAACTTATCTTCCTTAATTAAAGACATATGGTATAGACAACTCTTCGCCTAAATACTATATGCCTTTACCCCTAACTATCTTATTCTTTATGGCATAACAGCACATGGACAGTCGGTCTGTTTAAAACCTTCCTCGCCACATTATATAAATCTTTTGCCTCAATGGTATTTAACCTTTCCATATCTTCTGTAAACTGATACAGTTCTTCCTTATCCATAGCTTGGTGGAGAATATAGTTACCTAAATCAGTAGAATCTTCTAAGGTTGATGCAATTGCTGTTTTAAATACTTTTTTCATTATATTAATAGTATTATTGTCAAATACAATTATTTCCTCTTTAATTCTTTCTATGCAGCTGTCAATAGTTTTTATTGCATCATCAACATCTTCCGGTGCAACCGCCGCATAAATATATAAGGATTTTAAATTTGTTGTTAAATCCATGCTTGTATAAATATCATAAGCAAGCCCTTTATCTTCCCTAAGCTCCCTGAATAATATAGAGTTTGAGCTTTCTCCAAACTTGTGATTTAGAACTCTTAATGCTAACTCTTCTTTCTTTGTTAAATCCTTAAATGTATACAGATATAACACAGTACTTTGTTCCATGTTGTCTCTATGAGTTATTTTAAACTTTTCCTTATTTTGCTCAAATTCAAGTACTGCTTTTTCTACTGTTTTTTGCTCCCATGCTCCAAACCATCTTTCAACTATTTCTATTATTTTTTCATGCTCAAAGTCAGAAACTATGGTAATCACTGTATTGTTAGGAACATAAAACTTATTATAGTAATTGGTAATCATTTTTTTATTTATTGTTCTAACAATGGCTTCCTTACCTATTACATCTACCTTTAACGGACTATTGGTAAAGGCCATATCATTAATTTTCTGGAATGATAAATCCTCCACATCATCCTTGCTACTTCTAAGCTCTGCAAGAATAACGCCCCTTTCCTTTTCAATATGCTCTTCATTAAAGGTTGGATGCTGTAATAAATCCGCCAAATATTCTAAGCTGTTTTCTAACTCTTCGTTTAAAGTAGTTGTATTAAAAACTGTTGAAGTATAATCCGTATACGCATTATATTCACCACCTAAACTTTCTAAAGCTGCATTCAGCTCTTCATTAGTTCTATTTATTGTTCCTTTAAACAGCATGTGCTCAATAAAATGAGAGATTCCTCTTTCTTTTTTCTCCTCACATACTGCCCCAACTTTAACTCCAATATTTAAAGATGCCAGCTGTGTTTCTTTTTTTATAGTTATAAGCTGTAATCCATTGCTCAAATATGTTTCAACTGTATCAAATAAATTTTTCTTCATATAAACTCCTTAACGCTTAATCTAAAGCTTCAATTTCTTACCCAAGTATATATATTTGAATATATATCTACACATACTATATAATATATGATTTTTAATAAATAAAATAGAGTTTTATATTACAACTTTAATGGATAACTAAATCTTTGACTTACTTTACGTTGAAGTTAAAGGAGATTTTAAATCTTTAATTTAACTCCTAGAACTTACACTTAAAGTATTGCTTCTAAATAAATATGAGGTAATTTACATCTTAATTTTATTCACATATAACAATAGTAGAAAAACAACTTTCTATTTGCTATTATATATATACTATGATACTATTAGATGTATTTAAAGAAAACAGAGAAGAGGAATATAATAAATGGGAAAAATTAAATTTGAAGAACTTGGTTTAAAGGAGTCAATATTAAGATCTATTCAAGACTTAAACTTTGAGCATCCTAGTGATATACAAGAAAAAAGCATTCCAGTAAGTTTACAGGGTAAAGATATAATAGGTCAAGCACAAACAGGAACAGGTAAAACCCTTGCCTTTGGTGCTCCAATATTAAGTAATATGGGTCCTAAAGGTGGAGCAGTTCAAACTCTTATATTAGCTCCAACAAGAGAATTAGCTATACAAGTTAGTGAAGAGTTAGCAAAATTATGTACTTATGAAAAGTATAAAATACTTGCAATTTATGGTGGTCAATCTTTTGACAGACAGCTTAGTGCTTTAAAAAGAGGAGTAGACATCGTTGTTGGAACTCCAGGAAGAATATTGGACCACATCAACAGAAGAACATTAAAACTACAAAACGTTAAGTTCTTAGTTTTAGATGAAGCTGATGAAATGTTAAACATGGGATTCATTGAGGATATAGAAAGCATTCTTTCTAACCTAAGTGAAGAAAGACAAACACTTTTATTCTCGGCTACAATGCCAAGACAAATCAAAAATCTTGCTAAGAACTACATGAAGAAGGATCTTGAACATATAGCAATAGCTAAAAAAACTATGACTGTATCAAAAATTCATCAATCATACTTCTTAGTAAATCCATCAAATAAATTTGATTCACTTTGCAGAATCTTAGACGTTGATAATCCAACTTCAGCAATCATGTTCTGTAAAACTAAAAAAGGTGTAGATGAAGTAGTTGATGCTTTACACGGTAAGGGCTACAGTGTTGAAGGCATGCACGGAGATATGAAGCAAAGCCAAAGAATGAATACTTTAGCTAAATTCAAGAACGGAAGCCTTCACTTCTTAGTTGCGACTGACGTTGCTGCACGTGGAATTGACGTTGAGAATGTAACTCACGTTATAAACTACGACCTTCCTCAAGACATCGAGTCTTACGTTCACAGAATCGGAAGAACTGGAAGAGCAAACAGAGAAGGTATAGCTTACAACTTCGCAACAAGAAAAGAAGTTTCTTTCATTAGACAAATCGAGAACCATACAAAAGGTAAAATTGTTAAGAAAGAAATTCCTACTTTAGCTGATATATTTTCTGCTAAATCAGGAAGCTTACTTGAAAACATTGCAAATGTTCTTCAAGAAGACGCTTATGCTACTTTCATGCCAATGGCTAAAGAGCTAATTACTGAATACGGCGCTGAAGATGTTGCTGCTTCTTTATTAAAACTTATGTTTGATAAAGAGTTAAACTGCAACTACACAGAAGAAACTCAAGAAGTTGAAGATACTACTAGATTATTCTTATCAGTTGGTAAATTAGATAGAGCTAGAGCTAAGGACATAATAGAATTCTTAGACAATACTGCAGGGGTTAAGGGAAAAGAAATCGGAAGAATTGATATCCTTGATAAATTCTCTTTCGTAGACGTTCCTGCAAATCTTGTTGATACTATCCTAAGCAACTCTAAAGGAAAAATGTTCGGTAAGAGAAAAGTAAATATCGAAATATCTAATAAAAGAAGATAATATATTGGAGACACAGCATAGAATTTTATGCTGTGTTTTTATTTGTCATTTGCATGTAAATTATTTGTATAAATTCATATTATTACTTATAATGTAAGTAATAATACTTTCTTTGGAGGTGCAATAATAATTAAATTTTTTCATGTTTTATACTTTTCCCCTCTTAATTATTCTTATATTTTTTCTTTAACTGCCTGTAAAAGTAACTTCAAAATTTATTAAGATGCATTAGATTTTCATGATGGCTTTGCAGCAGTTAAACAAAATACCCTCTATGGTATTATTGATACTTATGGAAATATATTCTTAGAACCACTCTATAAAAAAATCACGTACTTCTCTTAATAACAAAATAGGAGTAATAAATTGGGACGAAACTCTTTCTATTCCTCCTCAATATGAAAATATATAGACCCCTAATATTGATGAATCTATAATAGCCTTAAATAATAACGATAAATACGGATTTATAAATCTAATCGATAATAAAATAATCGAGCCTAAATAACAGTGGTTTTATATAAATACTGATGGATATTGATTAAAGTAGAGTTATTTAAAGGAGGATAACTATGAAAAAACATACTAAAATATTTATAGGTTTAATTTTACTAATTGCAGCTGCTGCACTATCTTCAAAATTCTATAAAAATGAAAAAACTCTTGTATTTGAAGACGCTTATCCTTTTTTAGATGATTTAGCCTGCGTAAGAATAAATGGAAAATATGGATATATAAATAAATCTGGCGAAGTAGTTATTCAGCCTGCTTACGATAGTTCAAGTTTCTTTTTAGGAGGTTTCAGCATTCAGACTAAGGGAAAATTAAAAGGATGTATTGATACAAACGGAAATGTAGTAATTCCATTTGAATATGAAGAGATAGATTTCTCAAACACTCCATATTTCTCTGTAAAAAAAGAGGGAAAATATGGCTGCATAAATACAAAAGGAGAGATTATTATTGAACCCTCCTTTGCTTTTGGATCAAGCTTCACACAAGGTGTTGCCCCAGTTATAATTGATGAAAATACTTATGAGACTGTTTATATAAATGCTAATGGTGAAATAGTAGATTTTGATGAATACGGAAAAAGCATTGCTGCAATGATGTCAAAATATTGGCCAGAATCGGCCAGCTTTTACCCATCATATTATCTAAACAAAGATTCAAATCAAAGGGCTATGGCAATAGACCGTGAAGGAAAAATTCTATTCAAAACTATTTATGATGATATATCTATGCCTGAACACAACATGGCACTTGTAAATCTTAATGGAAAAGTTGGATGCATCAATGAAAAGGGAATAGAAATCCTGCCTCCATTATATGAAGATATTCAAATAGCTTATGAAAACAAATTAGTAATCAAAGAAAACGGTAAATATGGAATAATTGATATCTTTAGAAATGAAATATTGCCATTAAAATATGATGATATAAAAAGTTACGACTCTAAACTTGCTCTTGTTAAGCTTAATGGTAGATGGAGCTGCTTAAACTTAGAAACTAATGAACTGAAGGAAAATGTTTATGATAATGTCTATTCATATCTAGATATTCCTTTCTTAGGATTTCCAATACCAGTACAAAAGAATGAAGTATGGTTTTATATAGATGAAAATGGAGAAATACTTTTTTAAATAATTAAACTGCTACTTATTTTATTGATTTTTTCATTTAATATTTATATCTAAAGGAGGTTTATTTGTGAAGCTAATTTATAAGTTTCTTGCTCTTACAATGTTACTTATCTCCCTAGTGTTTTTAATCTCATGCTCAAAGGATGAGAAAACCTTAGAATTTGAGGAGGCCTCTACTTTTAGTGAGGGTGTTGCTATGGTAAAAATTGATGGTCTCTACGGTTATGTTGATAAAAACTTCAATGTAGTTATTCCCACAATTTATGAAGATGGTGATAGCTTTCATGATGGAAAAGCTAAAGTAGAAAAGGATGGCTACAGTGGAATAATTAATAAAAATAATGAAGTTTTACTTCCCTTTGAATATGATGAAATTATTGATTATCTTAACAAGAATATTTTTGTAAGAAAGGATGGAAAGTGGGGAATCCTTGATGAAAGTTATAATGTAATTTGCCCCTTCCAATTTGATCAGCTACTAAGTCCAAATGGAGATTATGTAGCAATGCTTAAAGATTTTAAATGTGGTTATATTGACCTTGATGGCAATGTGGTTGTTGACTTCAATTACAGCAGTATTTATCATGAATACTTTAAAGTTAACGGTAATGAAACTCCTATTTTTATAACTCAAGACGGTATGAGGTTTGGATACATATACCCTGAAAAGAATATATCTGTGGAACCAACCTATGACACTATTTATCCCTCTCCCTTTCATGAAATATTAATTATAGGTAAGGATGATAAGTTTGGTTTTATAGACCTTGCTAATAACGTTACTATAGCACCAAAATATGATTCCTCTTTCCAATTTGAAAAAGAAGGAATTGCTTTAGTTTGTGAAAATGGAATCTACAATCTAATTGACACCAATGGAAAGGAACTTATCCAAAATTCAAGTTACACCGATGCAGTTCCTTCCTTGTCTGAAGGTTTAATTCCCCTTAGAAATGATAAGGGTTATTGCTATATTAATTATTCTGGTGAAGTTACAATTCCAGGACCTTTTACTAGTGCAGAATCCTTTAATGCTGGTTTAGCCATTGTTATGTCTGGCTATCAGTATGGTATCATTAATACTAAAGGTGAATATATTTGTGAACCAATCTATAGAGCAATAGCTACTAACCATTATGACGAAAATAACAAACCAATTATTACTGCTTCTTATTCTGAAGAAACTAAGTTTAATACAGCCTGCTATTCTTACGATGGAAATTTACTATTTGATACCCCCTATGATACAATTCAGTTTTATAGTTATTTGAATAATGATATAGGAATTGTTTATGATGGTGGTAAATATGGCTGCATCAATAACAGAGGCATAGAAGTAATTCCTGTGAAATATACTAAATTATCTCCAATTTATTCATCAAAAAATTTATTTATAGTCCAAAACTCTGACTATAAATATGGAATAATTGATACCCTGGGACAGGAAATTCTCCCTTTCTCCTATGATAAAATTGAAGAAAGCCTCGGTGACTTACTTACTATAAAAGCGAATAATAAATATGGTTTCTATAATATTAAGACACATACCTTAGTTGAACCTACTTATGATGAAATTTGCTCTTATGATGAGGAAAATGTAATTGTCCGCAATGGTCAGAAATATATTTATCTTAATAGTGATGGTGTTCCTCTAACATAAATTAATATGGAAATCATTTATTAACACTTCTGGTACGTGCCTTACTAATGAATTGATTGTTTTTATGAGATACAATTTCCTAATTCTAATCTTATTCCTAGTAACATAGGATACCTTATAAATAAACTTAAATAATTAAAGGTTGTATCAATGAGATTTTTTTCCTTGATACAACCTTCTCTTATATAAAAAATTTAATTCTATATTATCTAACTAAAGCTATATACCATATCAAATTCATTTTCTTTAGCCTCATTTAATACATGGGTAATCATTATGATGGTACAATCCTTTAAACTTAGTATCTCATCTTCCAAAACTCTAGTTGTTTCATTATCTAAGTTTGCTAAAGGTTCATCCAATATCAAAATATCTTTCTCCCTTAATAAAGCCCTAGCAATAGACAACCTCTTAGCCTCTCCCCCTGATAAAGCAGCTCCTCCACTTCCAATTATCATATTTAAAGAATCTTTATTTGCAAACTCATGCATATTAAGCCTTTCAAGGACCTGAAATATCCTTTCATCCGAAATATTTTCATACATGGTAAGATTATTTCTTAAGGTATCCTTAAAAATAAAATTATCCTGTCTTACCACCGAAACATGGTCATAAATATTATTAATTTGCTGTATATCCATGTTATCAATAAAAATTTTACCTTCGTCTGGTTTGTAGTATTTCAAAAATAAATTCATTAAAGTTGTCTTTCCAAATCCACTTTTCCCCTTAATAATATACTTCTTTCCTTTTTCAAACTTCATTGAAATCCCCTCAAATATAGGTTTACCTTCTTCATAAGAAAAGCTTATATTATTAAAGTCTATACTTTCCTTAAAATTGTTAATACATACTCCTTCAGATTTCTCTAAATCTTTATCCTGACAATACTCAACAAGGTTTTTATTTAAATCCTTCACTGAAATTATGCCTTGTATACATCCCGAAATAGCTATAATAGGATAACTTAATTGATCTATCATATTTACAGCAATAAAAAATTCTCCTGGATTAAATTCTCCAGCAAAAACTAAGTAAGCTGAAAAAGCTACGACTATAAAATAGGAAAAATAAGACATACATGCTGAAATTGTTCTAACCAAGGACTGAGTGTTAGCACTAACATAACTACTCTTCATTGCCTTACTATTTTCAGAAACAAACTTTTCTCTTATCTTCTCTTCAATTGAAAAATTCTTTATTAACTCAAAGCCCTGTAAATAGTCATTAAGCTTCTCTAAAAAACTCTCCATATTCTTTAAAAAACTATTTTTACAGCGTTGCAACCTCTTTTCTGCCAGTTTAGGAATATATAATGGCATTGTTAAAAGAGCAAAGGTTATGATCGCCAGCTTAGCATTAAGAAAAATTAAAGCAGTTGAAACAAATATAATTTTCATAATAAACATTATAAGCATTGTAATACACGTAAAATAATCGTTTTTTATAGTTTCAACCTCGTTAGTAAATTTTGAAACATATTCTCCTATGCTATTTTTGTTAAATTGTGTGTAATTTCTTTTAAGTGTAGCCGAATACAAATCTTCCTTTAAGTCTTTAACACATAAATAACTAAATTTATTGTTTGAAATAAACTCAAAATACATGAAGATTATCTCCAAAATTATAGCCCCGAGAAGGAACATGCCTTTATACAAAGCTTGTTTTCCAACTCCAGCAATAGCTAGGTTTAATAAATCTCCTTTTAGAAATTGAACTCCAATTGCTGCAGTATTTTCTACTAGCAATACGACCACAAATATAATTATCACAATTAAATTTTTTCTTATATATTTTTTCATTTTTATATCCTCCTGCAAACTAAATTAACTATTAAATATTTAATCTAACTGCAGCACAAAGGATAATATTTTTGTTGTTTCATTTTTAATACTTCCCTTGCAATGCAATTATTGAGAAGTATTATTACGTAGTTTAATCACTAAAATCACCACCAAACCTTAATACATTTTTTTCCTTATACTTATTATTTTACCATACCATTGTTAAAACACCTACAGTAAAAAATCCATGATAAAAAATATCATGGATTCTCTTTAAATTATGTTCTATATTGAATTTAATAATTAATATGCAGTATATCCACCATCACTCATAATTATAGAACCAGTAATGTGACTTGCTTCATCACTAGCAACATATAAAATAGTAGCTGCTTGTTCTTCTGACGTAGCAGATCTTTTTTGTAACGTTTCAGTTTTTCCACCTATCATAGTTTCAGACTTTGCTTCTTCTAACGACTTTCCTGCTGCCATAGCTGCTCCTAATTTAGTTTTAACTTCCATAGAACTTCTGTCAGATAGTGGTGTTGCAGTTCCTGCCGGTGATACTGAATTGCAACGAATATTAAACATAGCTAAATCATTAGCAACAGCCTTTGTTAATCCATTTAATCCATGCTTTGATGCAACATAAGCACTTGATCTATAAAAACCAGTGCTTCCTGCAATTGAAGATACATTTACTATAGAACCACCTATTTTATGATTAATCATATTTTTTGCAGCTTCCCTACAACAATAAAAAGCTGAGTTTAAGTTTGTATTAACAACATTAAGCCATTCATCAGTTGATAATTCATCAATTCTTTCTCCATGACCAACAATTCCTGCGTTATTGATGACAACATGAATCTTCCCTACTTTATCAGACACCACCTCAAAAAGCTTTATAACATCATTTTCCTTTGAAACATCTGCTTGAAAAAACATTGCATTGCCACCATTATTTATTATCTCACTAACTACAGCTTGACCTCTTGCTTCATTTCTTCCTACAACAATTACATAAGCTCCTTCTTTTCCTGCTCTTATACATACTGCTCTTCCTATACCAGACGTTCCCCCAGTTACAAGTACATTTTTACCTTCAAATCTCCCCTCAAAATAGCCCTTCATAACACATCACCTCATTGATATTTTTTTAACAATTCCAGTGTAGCACCTATTACTTTTTTTATCAACAATGTCAATATATTAATATTCAGAAAACATTTTTTGTGATAATACACTGTGTAATTTTCTCTTTTTGGGTGATTCAATCATATGAAATGCAGCAATAATTTCCTCTAAAGAAAAAAAGACTAAACCACACCTGTGATTTAATCTTTGATTTTATTAAATTATTTGTCCACCTGTGCTTATAGTAACCTCTTTATAATTCACAATAATTCCACATTTAAGCATTGCACCTTTAACTGCCCCTACAATACCTGAGCAGCATGGAACCTCCATACGAACTACAGTTATACTTTTTATTTCATTCTTACTTAATATTTCCACCAGTTTTTCCTCATAAAACTTATTATCATCAAGCTTAGGACATCCTATCAAAGTAATTTTATCCTTCATGAAGTCCTGATGAAAGCTTCCATATGCATAGGCTGTACAGTCAGCTGCAATAAGAAGATCTGCTCCTTTTAAATATGATGCTACTGTATTTACAAGTGCTATTTGAATAGGCCACTGTCTTAATTCAGAAGTGTTTTTCATTGAAACTGTTTCTTTAACCGTAGCTTTCCCGCCAACTGTTAAATTAAGAACACTTTGTTTTGGTCTTTCTATGACTTTTGCTACTGTACCTGGACATCCACATGGTAGCTTTTCTGCTACTTCTTTACCTGTTACTTTTTCATCTTGTTCAAGCTGCTTTATTCTAGCCTGAACTGCATCATCATCATATTCCTCTGCTTCCCTTTGAATCATTTCTATAGCATCTGTTGGACAATTTGGTAAACAATCACCTAATCCATCACAATATATATCACTTATTAACTTTGCTTTTCCATTTACTAGTTCTATTGCCCTTTCATGACAAGCAGTAACGCATATACCGCAGCCATTACATTTTTCTTCATGTATTTTTATAATATTCCTTTTCATATTCATCCTCTCGCCCCTTACATTCTCATATTTAAGCCTTTATTTTATTTAATTATATTAAGAATTTAATAAATTGTATGTATCATTTGTTACCAAACTTATATAATTGTATTTAATTCATTTACTTTATAGCATACTAGACTATATAATATTTTTATTAACTAAGTTTAAGGAGTGTTTATAATGATACCAATAAATTACGTAGTAATATCCTTTGATGGAGATTATGCAATTCTAAGAGATGAAAACAACAATGAAAATAGAGTTGCCATTGCCTTACTTCCAGATGGAATCAGAGTTGGCACTAAGTTACTTTTTGAATGCTTTGAATATAGTATAGTGGAATAAATAAGAATGGACAGCAGCCTTAAGCTTCTGTCCATTCTTATTTTAACTTATATATATATATTTATATTTGTTATATCTAAATTAAAGCTTTATTTCTCCAAGTTCCTTTCTTCCATCTGATATAAAATATCACCGCTCTTATACACTCATCCAGCATCATAGCAATCCAAACTCCAGCAATACCCCAGCCAAGACCTATTCCAAAAATATATGCTAAAAATGTTGCTATAATCCACATGGATAATATTCCAATAAAAATTGGGAATTTTATATCACCTGCAGCTTGCATTCCTCTAACAAGAACCATATTAAATGCTCTTCCGATCTCTAAAAAGATATCAATAAATAATACTAACTTCCCTAACTGTAAAACTTCTTTATTAGATGTAAATATTCCTAGTAAACTGTCACTGAATAAAAATAGCAATGCAGCTATTATTATTGATGATATAACTGCAGGTTTTAAAGTGCCTAAAACCATTTTAGAAGCTTCTTCCTCTTCACCAGCACCCATTAAATATCCTACTCTAATTTGGTTTGCTTGCGATACTGCAGAAGCAAACATATATGTAAACCATGCAAGAATTGTTACATAAGACCTCACCTTTACAATATTTGTCCCCATCATATTTACAAAAGTTAAAATAACCATTTGAGATGCATTATAAGAAATTGACTCTCCTCCTGCTGGAAGACCAATAACCATAAGTCTTCTAAATGTGGCTTTAGGAAATGGGAACATATACTTCATTGATACATTTCCCTTAATCTTCTTTTTAAACATATATATAATTACAATAACACCAATCAGCCTACTTACCACACTAGAAATGGCAACCCCTGCGATTCCCAGCTTCGGAAGTCCAAACATTCCATATATTAAAATAAAATTTCCTAGAATATTGATTAGATTAACCATAGCAGAAATATACATTCCCTGCTTCATAAGTCCATTGCTTCTAAATATGGCTGCATAGGTCATAAAATTTCCTTGAAGAAATATTCCTCCCCCAATTATATTCATATATAATTTTGCATCTGCTAAAAGCTCCATAGGAAGCTTTATTAAAGCAAATATGCTATCACTAAATAAAAATAAAAAAATACTTATAACTATGCTAAAGGCTAAATTCGAAAATACTGCTACAGAGTATATTTCTGAAATTTTATTATACCTTTTCGAACCTAAATACTGTGATACTAATATGGTAGCTGCCATAGTCACCACACTAAAAGTTATTACTAATACATTCATTATTTGATTTACATTTCCTATGGCTGCCACCGCATTTTCCGAAACCCTACTAATCATTATCTGATCCACATTATTTACAAGAATCTGTAGTACTAGCTCTATAAATATAGGCCATGTAAGCATAAATAAGGATGTTTTTTTGTCTATGCTACCTGTTCTTTCCATTGTCCATCCTCCTTTTTATATTTATATGGAAACTCCTTTTCATATAAATATAAAAAGGCGTAAGATCAACTTTCCAAATCACACATACCCTTTAGGGCATAGATTGGGCTGTTCACTTATGGGTTGTACATATTTAATCTCATACTAGATTAAGCTTATAGCTTTCTCCTGTCAATACTTAGTTCACTGATGACGTATACAAGTTTTTTTACTGGTATTTATACATATTTTTTCTCCAATATATCAATAAATGATGTAATTATGACTCGCTAATATCAAAAGAATTTTATTTGCATTTATAACTTTATAATACCAAGTAACATTTCTAAATATAAGTAATACAATGATAGTAATAATTACTATATATAAGAGAGGTAATCGATGCTATCTAGTATACAATTTATAAGGCAATCCTTAGAACTCCATCTTTTTTTTGCTAGAATCATGAAGGAGCATTCATTTTTCTTACAAGTAGGATTTACACCAAAGAACTCAAAACTTATAGAACAAGCAGATAGATTTAGAATGAGGTTTGACAAGCTTCTATGTGAAGTTATTTCACTTTCAGATGGTGCTATTAGTCCTGTTGTATTAAAGTCTGGTGAAGTAGTAACACCATTTACCTTAGATGCTGAAATAGCATCATCTTATTTTACAGGAGTAGATATTCCTACTCACTTAACTAAGTCAGAGTACGACTTGATGGGAACTCCGCTAATGAACTGTAACAACAAACTAGAACATAGAGTGCGTAAACTTAATGAAAATGCAATGGATTTAGTTAAAGGTTTAGCTCAATTTAAAACAAAATTATTAGCAGATGTTAGAGATTGCAAAGTATTTACAGTTAATTATCCTTTACTTATTGATCATATTTTAAGGGAAGCAAATTTCTATTTTAAACTGTTACAAAGATTGCAATGTGGTGAAGAAATAGATTTAGAACGAGAAGCTTATGAACAAGAAGCTTTTTGGAATAGAATTATGGCTGAACATTCAAAGTTTATTCGCGGTCTCCTTGACCCAACTGAAGAGGAGCTTATAATGACAGCAAATAACTTTGGAAATGAGTTTGATAGATTGGTAATGGAATCAAAGGAAGCTATGGACAAGTCTCTTCCACTCTCTGAAGTTACTAACGAAAGTCTTAATGCAACTATTGAAATCAGCAAATTTAAAGCACAAGGTACTCAAGGAATATTAGAATGTAATATTAAGTCCATAATAATACCACTGTTGGCAGATCATACTTTACGTGAAGCTAATCACTATCTACGCTTATTAAGAACATTTAAAAAGGACATGTAAGATTTTATTAATAAATGACTTAGCAAAAACCAGTTCCATTGAACTGGTTTTTTATATCCTTATACCATGACTATGTTTACTTTAATTATCCTTTGTGATAAAATACTTAATTGTAAAGCGTATATAAATTTATATTATGGTTGAATGTTTCTACCAACTACCGCATCAGTTGATTATATGTTTTCTCCCTATGTGGAGTCCATATATTTTTAATTTTTATGGTTAGTGGGTATTTTTTTTTATAAAATTTTAAATTATAAGGAGAGATTTTTATGTCTAATAATATATTAACCTACTCAAAAGTTAGCTTTAATCCTTTAAATCCTGATGAAAACAGTATTCTTATTGAGGATATAGCTCATGCTTTATCTCTTATGACTAGAGCTAACGGACATTTTCATGAGTTTTATTCTGTAGCTCAACACTGCATTTTCTGCTGCGAGGAAGCCTTAGCAAGGGGCTACAGCAATAAGGTTGCTCTAGCATGCCTTTTACATGATGCCAGTGAAGCCTACCTTGCAGACATCACAAGACCAGTAAAGAAAAACCTTCTTAACTATCTTGATATAGAAGAAGTTCTTCAAACTGCAATATACTCAAAGTATATTGGACAAGCTTTATCAACTGAAGAGCAAGCTCAAATCCACTCTGTAGATAACTCACTTTTATTTTCAGAGTTCATCCATTATATGAATGAAAAACTTGACATGGAAGCTGAAAAGCTAGTATCTATACCTGATTTCAAATTTGTACCCTTCCATGAAGTTGAAGAAAAATATATTGATTTATTTAATAAATTAACTTCCTAAATACTTTAATTTCAGGGCGCAAAATTTTCCCCCTGAAATTAAAGAAAAAACACCATGAAGGTATATCTTATAATAAAAATGAGGATGACTAAAAAATTAGTCATCCTCATTTTTATATCTATTTTATTAGTTTATTGAAATCCTTTATACCCTGTTCAATTTCTTGTACTGAAAAATTACCTTCTGCAAGTTCGTCCTCCGATTTTAAAAAAAGCTCTCTATAAAACCATTCACCAACACTCTCCACATAACTATGCTGATTTTCCTCGGCAAACTGGAACAAAACATCTTCACCTTCTGAATATCTCTTTTCTGAGATTAATTTCCTCAATATAATAAGAATCCTATCCTTATCCGTTAAGTTCTCCACCACAATTGTTTCAGAATCATCACTATCATCATCTACAATAAGCCTCATAAGACTTCTTCCTAAATCCTCTGCCATATCAATAAGTAAATCGTTTTTTCTTTCCATAACAATATCGTCTCCCTAATCAAAATTAGAAATATCACTAAAAATACACGACATGAAATATATATTCCTATTGTATATCAAACTTCACTTATTGGGAATTACTTCATAAAATCTTCAAGTTTATTTTTCTCACCTTTTAATTGCTCTTTCACCTTATAAAAATCCACCTTTTCCATTCCATCTTTAATTCCTAAGGCTTCCTTTATTCCATTCTTAACTGCCCACTTTATCACAAAATATAAAGCAATTAAAACAATTATTGCCGTTCCACTACTTATTCCTAAATCCTCCCATACCATAACCCCTACTCCTTATTGCTTTTTTTATTCTTATCAAAATAACCTATAAATAATAACACTGCCCATATGGCTGTTAATACAGCTATTAACCTACTCATTAATTCTTTCCCTTTCTAGCGCTAAAATATAAAGCTACCGTTACCATAAGAGATGGCACTGCAATCATTACTGATAAAAATGCAACTATAGCTATGACAGAAAACCACATAGTGTTATCCATTGCACTTCCATAACGTGCAGAAATTATAATACATGCTATAAAAGCTAAAACACTTGACACTAAAGCTACTGTATACCATTTTCTTGTACTCTCATACTTTTCACCTTCCTGGTCTTTATCTGTATAAATGGGAACTGTTCCTTCCTTTGCTGAAAAAAAGTGAAGGTAATCTAACGTAAATACATGAGTCCATCCGCTCTTCTCAAAAAATTCAAAGTATTCTTCATCGCTCTTTTTTACTTTATTACAATCTACAGCATAAATTAAATTTTGAGGCTCTCCTTTTTTCAACTTAAACCACATTAATGTAACCTTCTCTAAAATCCAGCCTTCTTTTGCTCTATCACTTAACTTCTTCATCATTTTTTCTTCACTAAAGGCTAACCCTTTATTTATCATATATTTATATTCTTTCCCCATTTAAACTTCCTCCCCTAAATATTTCAATACCTTTTTTCCATGCTCCACCATTGCAATTCTTCTATTAATATCCTTCTTTAAAATAGATTTTCCTTTATCCGTTAATCTATAATTTTTTCTGCGTTCTTCTTCATCCTCTAAAAGCTCAATTAAATCTGCCGTCTGAAGCTTTTTTAAAATTGTATATAAGCTGGCAGGTCCTATAACAACCTCTCCCTCAGAAATCTCCTGAACCTGCTGCATTATTGCATAACCATGGATTGGTTCCACCATAGTTAATAAAATATAATAAGTTGAGTCCGTTAGTATATCCTCATCTAAAGCTTTCCCTCTAGCCATTACTCTTCCTCCAAAACTATATCGTTTAAAGATATATCATTTAATTATATATTATTAAATGATATAGTTGACGTCAATACTTTTCTTAATATTGTCATAAACTTTATATCAGTTACAGTTAAATCACACCAAAATAGACCTGACCCGTAGAATCTACGGGTGAAGACCAAACACTAATATATATTTGTCATTTGCTACTTTGATATGAAACTCACTAGCCTTTGATAAATATGTAAGTTTTAATGTATACTACTAAGTGAAACTTTAAATAAGGGTTGAATTTAATTAATTATGAATATATGCTAAAATTAGAAAGTGATGTGATATTATGGCTAAAACTACTTTTAAGGGTAGTATTATGCTAAATCCAGTACCAGCGGTACTAATAACCAGTAGAAATTTAGAAGGTAAGGATAACGTATTTACTGTAGGCTGGGTTGGTACAGCTTGTACAAAACCACCTATGGTTACTGTGGCGATAAGACCTGAACGTTTATCTCATGAATATATAAAAGAAGGGAATTCCTTCGTGGTAAACCTAGCTTCAACTAATCTTGTTAAAGCAGTAGATTACTGTGGGGTTCGTGGTGGAAGAACTACGGACAAATTTAAAGACATGAATCTGACTTTAAGCGAAGCAGAGCAAATTAATTGTGGCGTTATAAATGAATGTCCTGTTGCCTTTGAGTGTGTTGTAAAATCTATCACTCCTCTTGGAAGCCATGATTTATTTTTAGCTGAAGTCGTTAAATGCCATGTGGATGAAGAACTTATTGATGAAAAAGGTAAAATTCACTTTGATAAAGCCGACCTTTTAGCTTATTCTCACGGTGAATACTTTGGAATAAATCCAACGCCTTTAGGCTCTTTTGGTTATTCTGTAAGAAAGAAACCTATTTCAAAAAAATCAGCTGATTTTCTAGAAGTATCAGCTTTAAATAATAAAATAAATACAAACTCTACTACTAGGGATAAAAAATCAAATACTTCAAAAAATACTTCTAAGAGGACTTCTAAATCTGCAAATGATAAAAATAATAATTCAAAGAAAAATCTTACCTCTTCAAAAAGTACAAAAGCCAATAAATCAAAATCTAAAAAAAGAACTCGCATTTAATATAAAGGAGTGAATTAAAATGAATTTTGTTAAGGTAGGAGCTGCATGTCCAATAACCAATGTAGCTGATGTTGACTTTAATGTCGCTGAAATAAAAAAATGTATAGATATGGCTATGGATCAAGATGTTAAAGTTTTAGTCTTTCCTGAACTGTCCATAACCTCTTATACCTGTGCTGATTTATTCTATCAACAAAGATTAATGAAAAAAACTGAGGCTGGAATAAAATCGCTTTGTACATACTCTGAAAATAAAGATATTTTATTTGTTGTTGGAGCTCCATTTGAAGAAAATGATATTTTATACAATGTTGCCTTTATAATATTTAAAGGTAAAATCCTTGGGATAGTTCCAAAAAGCTATCTTCCAAACAACTCTGAATTCTATGAAAAGCGTTGGTTTTCAAGTGGAATAAATGTTCATTCTAAATGCGTAAACCTATCTTTTCAAGATAATATTCCCTTTGGAACAAATATAATATTTAAAAGTGGCGAAATTTGTGTTGGTGTTGAAATTTGCGAAGACCTTTGGGTTACAATTCCTCCAAGCAGCTTTTTAGCCCTTGCTGGCTGTAATATCCTTTGCAACTTATCAGCTTCAAACGAATTAGTAAGCAAAGCAGATTACAGAAGAGATTTAGTTAAAAATCAAAGTGCACGTTGTCTTGCTTCATACATTTATTCCTCTGCCGGAGTATTTGAATCTTCAACAGACGTCCTTTGCGGGGGTCACCTTCTTATCAGTGAGAATGGTGGAATCTTGACTGAAAATGAAAGATTTAACCGAGAAAATGAGATTATAACTGCCATTGTTGATATATACAAACTTAAATCAGAAAGATTAAAAAATTTAAGCTTTAGAGATAATAAAGGTTTATTACCTGCTCCAATAGATATAATTAACTTTAAATTTGACAGCACTGCCATAAGAGATTTTGACAGATATATTGATAAGCATCCATTTGTACCAGGAAATCCTCTTGAAAGAGATAATCGTTCAAAGGAAATCTTCAATATTCAAACTGCAGCTCTTGCAAAGAGATTTACTCATACTAATTTAAAGAAAGCTGTCATTGGAATTTCTGGAGGTCTTGATTCAACCCTTGCCCTTCTTGTAGTTGTTAAAACCTTTGATATGCTTAAAATTGATAGAAAAAATATTGTTACCATAACAATGCCTGGCTTTGGAACAACTGATAGAACTTACAATAACGCTTTAGATCTCTGCAGACATCTAGGAACAGATTTAAGAGAAATTAATATAGTTAAATCTTCTCTTCAGCATTTTGAAGATATAGGTCACCCTGTTGAACAACATGATGTTACCTATGAAAATGTTCAAGCGAGAGAAAGAACTGAAATCCTAATGAACCTTGCAAATAAAGAAGGAGGCCTTGTAATCGGAACTGGAGATTTATCTGAGCTTGCTTTAGGCTGGTGCACTTATAACGGAGATCACATGTCCATGTATTCTGTTAACTGCTCAATTCCTAAAACCTTAGTTAGATACTTAGTTGATTATGTTGCCGAGCATGAAAGCACTGAAGAAATATCAAAAATACTTCTTGATATTCTTGATACTCCAGTGAGTCCAGAACTTCTTCCAAAAGATAAAGACGGAAATATAGCTCAAAAAACAGAAGATATTGTTGGACCATATGAGCTTCATGATTTCTTCTTATACCACTTCATGAAAAACGGCTCTTCAAAGGAAAGAATTGAGTTTCTAGCTAGAACAGCCTTTAAAGACATCTACTCTAATGAAGAAATTTCTAAGTGGCTGAATAAATTTATAACTCGATTCTTTACTCAACAATTTAAACGTTCTGCTCTGCCTGATGGTCCTAAAGTTGGTTCTATAAGCCTTTCTCCTAGAGGAGACTTAAGAATGCCATCTGACGCAAGCTATAACGGATTTCTATAAATTAATAACTAACCACTGACTTTAAGGAGACAGTGGTTTTACTTCTGCTTTAATGCAATGAATTGGAGGATTTATGAAAGAATTATTCAAAATGTTTTTAACCTTCTTTAAGATTGGCTCCTTCACATTCGGTGGAGGTTATGCCATGATTCCACTAATTGAAAGAGAAGTTGTAGATAATAACAAGTGGATTTCTAAAGATGAATTTATTGATATTATCGCTATTTCACAAAGTTTTCCCGGCGCCCTTGCCATAAACAGCTGTACCTTTATTGGATATAAGATTGGTGGAATTGCAGGTGGAATTTTAGGATTACTTGGAGTGGCACTTCCATCTTTCCTTATTATCCTACTAATTGCTTTAGCTTTCAGTAAATTTAGAGATATGTATATTGTTGAGTTAATTTTTAATGGAATAAATGCTGCTGTACCACTTTTAATTCTTGTTGGCGTAAATAGCTTAGCTCAAGTTCTTCCAAAAACTGCAACAAATATTATAATTGTAATTATAACAGTACTTCTTAGTGTATTCCTTAATGTAAGCCCTGTTTACATTATTCTACTATCAGCTGTATATGGTATCTTTATTAATCGAAAGGAGGCTGAAAAATAATGGATCTATTATTAAAACTCTATTTGGCCTTCTTAAAAATCGGTACCTTTGGTTTTGGTGGAGGCTATGCTATGCTTCCACTAATCCAAAAGGAGATTGTTACTAACAATCACTGGCTTAATCAAGGTGAATTTATGGATATCATTGGAATATCCCAAATGACTCCTGGACCAATAGCTATTAACTCTGCAACCTTTGTAGGTTTTAGAGCTTCTGGCTTTTGGGGAAGTGTTGTTGCAACCTTAGGTGTTGTTACTACATCCTTTATTTTAGTTTCCTTAGCAAATTATTTCTTTACTAAATTTAAAAACTCAAAAATCCTTGAACATGCTTTAAAAGGTATGCGTCCTGCATTAGTTGGCTTAATTATCTCTGTATTTTTAACTATGAGTTATGATTCATACAGAGATTTTAATAGTATTATAATTGCTGCAATAATCGGTTTCCTTTTATATAAAACTAAGCTTCATCCTATTCTAATTATTGTAATTGCAGCTCTGCTCGGAATAGCACTTTATGGTATAGTTCCAGCTGTTTCAAGTTAACCATGACCATATTTTACCTTATCGATTATTGTTAAAAATTGTTTCAAAAACCATATTGTCCAAATTGCTTCTTAGGTATATAATTATCATTAAGGAAACTCCTTCACATTCTATTGGAAGGAGTGCTCAAAGAGTAAATTGAAGTACTAAAGTTAAAGATACACTCTGTGAAAGTTCCACTGGCCAAATAAAAAATTTGGAATATCACTTTTAGGTCATCACATTTGGACTTTAACTTAATATATTTCGTATGAGGGAGTAATTTCTAGAATTAATTTCTAGGTCAAGATCAACATCATGACTATCACTAGTCTGGTCTTGAATTAAAAGATGAGACTCATATATAGCTTTCATCAGCTATATATGGGTCTTTATTTTATAAATGAAACTTATTTATGTTGAAATAAACCTCAATAAGTTTCCGCTTTTATTTTTTTACTAAATTAATGAGGTGATTTAATGTTTTTTAATGATTCACGAGAAAATGTATTGACGCACTTTAACACAAATGAAACAACTGGTCTTACAACAGACCAGGTAAAGAAACTCCAAGAAAAATATGGACTTAACAAACTTGCTGGCAAAAAAAGAAAAACTAAGCTACAAATCTTCATTTCTCAATTAAATGATATTTTAATTTATATCTTAATTGTAGCTGCCATTCTATCTGTGGTCGTTGGTAAAGAATTTAGTGATGCAATAATAATTGGTATTGTAATTCTTATTAATGCTACTGTTGGAATGATTCAGGAAGCAAAAGCTGAACAAGCTTTAGATGCATTAAAGCAAATGTCTACTCCTAAAGCAATAGTAAAACGTAACGGAGAGCTTGTAGAAATTCCATCTGAAGAAGTTGTTCCAGGTGATATTGTAATAATTGATGCCGGAAGATTTATTCCATGTGATATAAGGTTAATAGATAGTGCAAACCTAAAAGTTGAAGAATCAGCCCTTACTGGTGAATCTGTTCCAGTGGACAAGGATGCTGCCTTAGTAATAGAAGATGAAAAGGTATCCCTTGGTGATAAAAAGAATATGTTATTTATGTCCACTTTAGCAACCTATGGAAGAGGTACTGGTGTTGCTGTTGCAACTGGAATGGGCACTGAGATTGGTAAGATTGCTAAGATGTTAGATGATGGTGAAAATGAATTAACCCCTCTTCAGAAAAAGCTTGAAGAGCTTGGTAAAGTTCTTGGAATAATGGCAATTGGTATCTGCGTAGTTATGTTCATCGTTGGTATCCTTCAAGGCCGCCAAATAACAGATATGTTTATGATTTCCATAAGTCTTGCAGTTGCAGCAATTCCTGAAGGTCTTGCAGCTATTGTAACCATAGTTCTTGCACTTGGCGTTCAAAGAATGATTAAAAAGAATGCCATCATCAGAAAGCTTCCATCTGTTGAAACTCTTGGTTCTGTAAACATAATCTGCTCTGATAAAACAGGAACTCTTACTCAAAATAAAATGACAGTAGTAAAATACTATGTTAACAATGAACTAAAATCAGCAGAAAACCTAAATATTAATAATGCTGGTGAAAAACTTCTTTTAGATAACATTGTACTTTGTAATGATGCTACCTCTACAGAAAAATCTAAGACTGGTGACCCTACTGAAATCGCTCTTTTAGATTTAGGTAATATGCATAAAGTTTATAAGGAAGATTTAGACAAAGCTCATATTAGAGTTAATGAAGTTCCTTTTGATTCAGACAGAAAGCTTATGACTACTGTTAACAAGTATGAAGATACTTATTATGTAATGACTAAAGGAGCTACTGATAACCTCCTAACCCTTTGTAACTTTGCATATATAAATGACGAAATAGTTCCTTTAACTGAGGAAATTAAAGATAAGTTCATGAATGCAGCTACTGAAATGTCTAATTCAGCTCTAAGAGTATTAGGTTCTGCTTATAAGACTGTTAAAACCGCCGATGGAGATATAGACATATTTGAAAACAATCTTATCTTTATTGGATTAGTTGGTATGATAGACCCTCCTAGACTTGAAGTTAAGGATTCAATTACAACTTGTAAAAATTCTGGTATTACAACAGTAATGATTACTGGAGACCATAAAAACACTGCCTTTGCCATTGCAAAAGAATTATCTATTGCAAATGATATTAACCAAGTTATCAGTGGTCCTGATTTAGACGAAATGTCTGATGAAGAATTATCTGCAAACTGTGACCACCTTCGTGTATTTGCAAGGGTATCACCTGAGCATAAGGTTAGAATTGTTAAAGCTTTTAAATCAAAAGGAAACATTGTTTCCATGACTGGTGACGGTGTAAATGATGCGCCATCATTAAAGGCAGCTGATATCGGTGTTGCTATGGGTATAACAGGTACTGACGTTGCAAAAGGAGCTTCAGATATGGTTCTTACTGATGACAATTTTTCAACAATAGTTTCTGCTATCGAAGAAGGAAGAAATATTTTCAGTAATATTAAGAAGGCCGTAGTATTCTTAATATCCTGTAATGCTGGTGAAATAGTTACTTTATTCTTTGGTATTCTATTTGGTTGGGCTGCACCATTAAATGCAACTCACATCCTTTGGGTTAACTTAATTACAGACTCCTTCCCGGCGCTTGCCTTAGGAGTAGATCCTGGTGATCCTGATGTAATGAAGAATAAACCTAGAAATCCAAAAGATAGTTTATTCAAAGGTTCTATCTTCACCCTTGTATTTAATGGAGTATTAATTGGAGTTCTCACTTTAATTGGTTTTATCTACGGAGTAATGAAATATGGTGCTGTAGGTGTTACTTTAACTAATGTAGTTAATAATCCTGAAGCTTTAATGCATGCTCAAACCATAGCCTTCGTAGTTCTAAGCGGAACTCAATTGGTACATGCTTTAAATATGAGAAGTACAACTAAATCAATCTTTAAAATTGGATTATTCTCTAACATGTATTTGATAGGTGCAATATTACTTGGTTTCATTTTGCAACTTGCAGTAATGTACATTCCACCAATTGCTACTATGTTTAATGTAATCCCATTAACACTTGGAGACTGGGGAATTGTTCTTAGCCTAAGCATTATTCCACTAGCAGTCAATGAGCTTAGAAAGCTGTTTATTAAAGATAAATAAAATATTATTGCTTAATAAATTAAAAGATTACCCCTTTTAATTTTAAAAAAATAGTAGAGGACTTCACTGAAATCCCCTACTATTTTTATTTCTCTATTTATTTTTCTATCCATTCAATTTCGCTTAAAAACTGTTCTACAACTTCACAACACATCTCTGGATAAATAGTATCCTCATGAGATATTGTAACTACAGACATAGCAATAGCATACTTCAAAGTATCCTTTATGCTTAAATTATTCATATATCCATAACCAAGTCCTGCAACACAAGAATCACCAGCACCTGTTACATTAACAACATGAACATTTGGAGCTTTAATAATTCCTTCATCAATACCATCATTATAGTACATTCCTTCAGCATCTAAACTAATAAAAACATGCTTCACACCTAGCTCTAAGAAATATCTACCTGCTTTTTTAACATCTTCATGAGTTTCTACTTTAAATCCACATAAACACTCTGCCTCATGTCTATTTGGTTTAATTGTATGGAATCTGCTAATTAAGTGTTTTACCTTCTGAACCTTTGCTGCTGATACTGGGTCTAGGATGAATTTAGTACATCCTTCATACTTAGTTAAAATATATTCTAATATAGCAGGGTTGTCAGAATCTAAAACCATATACTCTGCATTTTTTATTATTTCAGCTTTGGAATCAATAAATTCCTTTGTAATTTTATCAGTGATATTCATATCTACTATTGCAGATTCCATTTCCCCATTTTCATTAAGGATTGCCATATATGTTGGAGTAGACTCTCCAGGTAATACTAAAGATTCAGTCATATCAAGTCCAACGGTTTCCGCATGCTTTAATATACTGTTTCCCTTTTCATCGTCTCCAACAATTGAAATTAACTTAGTATTAATACCTAATTTAGCCATATTCTCTGCTATATTTCTGCAAACTCCACCAAAAGATACCTTTACACATCCTGGATTAGAGTCGTGAGATTTATAATTATTATATGTAAATCCAAAAATATCATAAACTGATGCACCTAAAACTAATATATATGGTTCATTTTTATTAATCATCTGTTCCTAGTTCTCCCTACTATAATCTTATTTCTTCATACTACAACTATATTACTATATATTATTTTGTCCAATTTTTCAACATACATCTCCATGTCAAATCTTGTTATGTTTATTATTTATACATCATTTAATTATTTGATTTAATTTTATCTAAAAAAATAAAAAACAACTGAATTACTGACTCCTTTTTACTTATTATGTCTTTATATTATCCTTAAAGCTTTTTTAAGCACTTTGATTATTTTACATCACTCTCTTTATAAGACAACACAAAACCAATAAATATGGTCAAACAAATTACACTGGTTATAGCAATTAAAATGCTCATTAAATTTGCAACTGGTGAAACTGGAGAAATATCCCCATATCCTATAGTTGTAAAAGTAATAATTGTATAATAAAACAAATCAAACTTTGTAGGATTGCCTGTATATGCTCCAGGTTCCATACTATTAATAAAACAAACACCTAAAAATAAATTTAAAACTATCATAATTATATCAGTATTAAGAACAATATAATAGCAGCTTTCAAGGCACTTCACAAGATTTTGAAATTCCTTTTTATTCTTGTATACTAATCAACCTTTAAGAACTAACTTCTTTAAACTTCTCCCAAACTATACTTACCTAAGTCTCTCTTCCCCTGCTAAAACTTCTTGATACAACAATAAATATACAGCTGAAGACCAGCTAAAGTTTGTTGCATCAAGGCCTTTTCCCGTCAGCGGATTATAGTTCTCTCTAATAGTTCCTTCCCCAATTAAGCCTTCTGCATTATTAATAAGCTTTAAAGCCAATTCTACAGCTTCTTCCTTATATCCATAGTTCATCAATCCCTTAACTCCAAAATAAGCTTGATCCATCCAAACTGAACCTCTCCAATATGCTTCTGGTTGAAAGCTAGGATTATCTAAGGCTGCTGTTCCCAGTGGCATTACAGAGTTAAATTTTGTTTCACACATCATGTTCTCCATAACTCTTTTCGCTCGTAAAGGTGATGCAGCCTTTGCCCACAGAGGTATCCATCCCTCTGGACCCATGCCTCTATTAGTTAAAAGATTTCTCTTCTTCCCATCTTCACTTATCTGTAAATCATAATAATATTCTGTTTTTTCATCAAACATATTTTCATTTATATATTTTTTAACATATTCCGCATCTTCTTCATACTTCATCGCTTCTTCATGATAACCAAGAATTTTATCAATATTCCTTAAAAATACTTTTTCAGCATAAAGATATGAATTTAGATCTACTGATTCCTGATTAATAGAATATCCAATAACCTGACCATTATCATGCTTATTCTCAAATACTTTTACTCCAGTATCTTCAGCTCCATAACCACTCACATCAAACCTTGGAGCATTATCCATTCCACTTTCCCAAGCTGCTGCTAAAATAACTTGCTCACAGCTACAATTTTTCTCATGAACCATAGCTCCATATTCTGCAATTCCATTCTTATCATGATCTCTATTGTTATACCACCATTGATGATATAGCTTTAATTTTGGATACATATTTCTCAAAAACTCAATATCTTCAGTTGCTTTATAAGACATCCAGACAGTCCATGAAGCAAGAGGCGGTTTAGAATTTCTTTCATTCCAGTTTCCTCCATCTCCGCCTCTGCTTTTGTCCTTATTAAAAAATATGGCATCACATATTGCGCCTACATCCTTAGGCCTTAACTCATCATTACTTTTTATCTGATAATCAAATAAAGCTTCAATATTACTCTTAGCCAGCTCTCCATTAAACCTTGCAGCAGCCGCTGCATGCTTCCAGGAATCCCAAGCCCATAATCCAATAAACCATTTATATGACATAGTTGGAACAACCCCATCATGAATTATTGCCCCTGCTGGACTTCTCCAGTTTGTTACTAAAGTCTCAACGGTTTTTACTATTGCTTCCTTATGCTTAAGTGATGAGATCTCATTGTTTTTCAAGGCTTTATTTAAATATTCCTGCCATCTAGTTTTATTCTCATCTAAGTACTTTTGTGGATTTTCAAAAACTTCTTCACCAATTATTAACTCTTTTTCAAGTTCCTTATGAGTAAAAATATAGATTTGAATTGAGTAATTTTTATACTCTTTACCAGCACCAATTTTTATATTATTTTTTAGCAATGTGGAATATGTATCCCCACTAATTTCACTACTTACATCTTCATTAAAATTTATATAAAATCTCGCTTCCTCACTTGAAAAGAACTTATAGTTCTCTCTAACTTTTGAGAATCTAACTTGAATCCCTCTTTCTATGCTCTCTATACCTTGGTTTAATCTATACTGTGCCTCCTCTTCCCTCTCCCTGAATTCATTAAAAATACTTCCTGTCCACTTAAGCTTCAGTGTTAATTCCTGACTTGTTAGATTTCTAATTTTTGTCTCAATTAATGTACTTCTATTAGATACAAAAATTAAATTTAAAGACACCTCTATATCTTCAAGTTTGTAAGTTTGAACTAACTTTCCAGGATAATACTTAAACTCAAACGTCCCCTCACTTAGCTCATACCATACTTTACTAATTTCATTGTAAATATTAACCTTGCTTATTGATGCTGATAAATTAATTGGATACTCTTCTGCAATAATAACCGGACCTGGAAAACTTCCATAAAGCTCTTTAGAACCTTCTTTGGGAAGATAATAGCCGTGCCAAGCTCCTAAATCCGAAAAATTGTTATATCTATTACATTGAACACCATCTCCATAGATTACATCAGTTGGTTCAGCACAAATATTTATTACATTAATAAAATCTTCAACATAGAACTTTTCTTTCATACTCTCCCCCTACTAAACTAAAATATTTGGTAAAATTTACATAATTTTATAGTAACATAAAAAACAGCACTTTAATATAAAGTGCTGTTTCCTTAATAAATATTAAATTTTTTCCTTTAGCCTTTTATAATCTGAGTATCTATTAAAGTATATCCTTAATAGCCCAGCAAATGGCATAGATAATATCATTCCCAAAGCTCCAAAATAGCTTCCTCCAATTAAAACTGCAATTAAAACCCACACAGGTGACAATCCAATTTTATCTCCTACTATTTTAGGCTGAACAAAGTTTCCATCTATCTGCTGATATAAAAGAAGTAATACTGCACCTGCTATGCCTAGTGGAATACTTGTGAAAATACCAAAGAAAAATGCTAATGCAGCTCCAATGATTGGTCCCACGTAAGGAATTATATTTGTCACTCCAGCAATTACACCAATTAATATTGCAAATGGATGCCTTATTAAAAGAAGAAGCAAAGCTGAAACTATCCCTACTATTATTGAATCTAATACCTCGCCAACTAAGAAGCCACCAACTATATCATCAAGATCATGAATAAAAATTGAAATACCTCTTCCAATCCTAGGAGGAAATAAAACATCCCGTATTCGCCTTAATTGATAAATTAATCGTTCTCTATCTATCAAAAAATACACCGTAAGAATAATGGTTACAACAGTATCTAAAACTATAGAAGATAAATTTGAAAACAAAGAAAAAACCGTATTTAATGCTCCTTGAGCAACAACTCCAACCTTATCAATAATATCTCCTGATAAATGACCAGTATTCTGCACATTAATATTCTTACTATTTAACTGCTGCACAAGCTCATTAGTCCAAGTTCTTAATTGTGCTTGAAACTCTGGCAGCGAATGAATTATTTCATTAATACTGCGAAGCATTGGAGGTATCAAGAAGTTATATACAAGAATCAACAAAATAACTACTACACCAAGCATAATTAAAACACTAATAAATCTAATCAACTTATTATATTTTTTTATTTTATCATTCTTTGAATTAAAACAGTTATATAAGAATTTATCTATATATTTAATTGGCTGATATAATAAATAGGCTAATAATATAGCATAAAGAATTGGCGCTATAATTGAAAAAAACTCGCTTACTTCAAGGACCAAAAAATCTAATATGAAATCCCAATAGGCAATAATTTTAACTGCCAATACCGCCACAATTGCAATAAAAATTATAATTACCCCATACTTAATATATAATTTATTACTTTTTAACTTATCTATCATCTTACTCACCTAACATCATAAATTTATTCTGTATTACTTTACCCCAATAAATTCGTATTGATGTATTATATAAATTTTATAATTAAGCCCATAGTAATAGTAACATTTTTATATTTATAGTAAAATCAAAGAAACAACCATATCTTTTAATTCATCAAAATAAATGGAGATGATTTTATGAATAAACAAACAAGACTATTAATTGCAGATGATGATAATGATATTAGACAAATCCTTGAAATTCTCTTTACAGGTGAAGGTTACGAAGTAATTGAGGCAAGGAATGGAGTTGAAGCTGTTGAGCTTACGGATAGCTCAATTGACCTTATAATCCTTGATGTTAATATGCCAGGTAAATCAGGTTTTATAGCCAGCTCTGAAATCAGAAAAAAGACCCTGGCACCAATTCTGTTCCTAACGGCCTATTCTCAAGAATCAGATAAAACTATGGGGTATTCTGCTGGCGGTGATGATTATATAACAAAACCCTTTTCTAATTCAGAATTGCTTCTCAAAGTAAAGGCGCTTCTGCGCAGATATCAAGTTTATCAACCTCACCCCAAAAGCATTGTATCAAAAATAGAATTAAATGGACTGACTGTTGATACCCAAACTGAGGAAGTCTGGCTAAATAAAACCCTTATTTCTCTTACACATACTGAATATAAAATACTAGAGCTTCTTATTACTAATAGGAAGAAAATCTTTTCTATTGATCACATCTATAGTGTTATTTGGAATGATGATGTAGTTGGTGATAGTGCTGTAATGGTTCATATTAAAAACCTTAGGAAGAAAATTGAAACTGATACAAGAAATCCAAAACATATTAAAACTGCATGGGGAAAGGGATATTACATTGATTAGACTATATAAAGTTCCTAAGCTAGCTTTAGAGTTTATCGGCTACGTTGCTTTGTCCTTAATACTTGCTGCCTTTAGTAGTGCCTTTCTATTTTATACCTCCATAGGTTTAGCAAACAAGGCCGTAATTGAAGGGAAATACCCCACATCTTCAATATCTGAACCACAATTTATTACTTGGCTACAGCTTATATGTATTATAGCTGGAATAATTATCTTTCTCGCTTTTTTGGTATATTTTCTAGCTGGCAAAATTTCATACATCTTAACAATAAAAGAGGCTATTGAAAGCTATAAGTCTGGAAATCTAACATCTGAAATTGAGCTTATCGGTGAAGATGAGCTTACTGATTTAGCTGATTCTTTTAATAGTCTTTTAATAGCACTATCAAATCACACAAAAAATGAAGAGAAACAAAAACTTGAAAAAGACGAGTTAATTAGAGGGCTTTCTCATGATATTAGAACACCTCTAACTTCAATAATCTCTTATGCTGATTTTATAAAAACTAAAAAATATGATTGCGAGGAAAAACTTCAATCCTACGCTGAATTAATTCAACTTAAGGCTACTAAAATAGATGAACTATCTAAAGCAATGTTGGATACACCTAGCAATAATAAAACTTCCCTTTTAGAAGGTAAGGTTATGTTTGAACAATTTATAAGCGAATTTGAAGATGCATTGGAGAGCAGTGGATTTTCCATTAATACAGATACCCTCGGTTTAATAAATTTTAAAACCGCTCTTGACCCTCAAGATATTTCTAGAATCTTTGATAACCTATATTCAAACATAATCAAATATGCAGATAAAAAAGAGAAAATAACTTTAAAAGCCTTTGTAAAAAACAATGAAATATTTTTAATTCAAAGTAATTCAATTAATTTTCATACCTCATTAAATGAAGAAAGTCACGGTATTGGCTTGAAAAATATTCAAAAAATAGTACTAAGGTATCATGGTGAAATGGACTGCTTTACTACTAGCACTACCTATACCTTTAAAGTTAAGTTACCATTTCCTTTATAAAGTCTTTAGAATTCTTTAGAATTCTATTACTAAAAAACACATATACTTCACTTATAATAAAAGTATAAGATTAATTAAGATTTATAATTATTATGAATCTATAGGAGGTAAAATTATGGAACTTTTATTAATAATGTTTATTGTACTTGCAGTAGCTAGTGGACTTGGTATTGCTTTCTTATATCTTTCAAAAAATCCTAAAACTAAAACTATATTCTTCTATTTTACTGCAGTGTTATCTATGCTTATAGCTCTTCTTAATGCAACAAGTCAGCCTAGCAACTACATAATGGAACAGCTTATCTCATGGGCCTTTGGATTCCTTGCAGTAATTTCAATAATTATCAAAGTTAAAAATCCACAAAAAACATCATTAGCGAATTTGCTTGTAACAATATCTATTTTGTGTGGATTAACTTATCTATTCTTCTTTTAAATTATAGTTCTTACAGCCTTTCTATTTAGAAAGGCTGTTTTTTTATCCTATGACCTTTTATTTAATATTTAAATAAAGTAACCCTAAAATTATAGGCCTAGTTGATTATTCACCTAAGCCTCTTTTAGTTTATCGTTTTTCTTTTAACAATTTTTCAATTTTTCATTACCATTGATTAGCTTTTCTAAAGTATATCATCAGAAATTATTATGTTTATTTTTTATTTACCTAATTAAATCCATAACTTCTGAACGTTTAAAGCTTGAAGCAACTTGTATAAAGTTTACAATGCGTGGAGATAAAAACTTATTTTTATGATATACAATTGAAAAAGAACGATTCCATGTACAAGTTTCATTCTTTAAAATTACAATATCTCCATTTTTAATTTCTTCTTCAACTAATCTTACAGATAATACTGATAAACATCCTTGTTCAAGAACAGCATCGATTAAGGCTGTTGGACAATTTGCAACTACACTTTCTTTTATTTTAATTCCATGTTTATTTATATAATTCTCGAACTGTTCTCTTGTCCCACTTCCTCTTTCTCTCATTGCAAATCGTTGATTATTCAATGCCTCTACAGTGAAATGACGAGATTTTGCCAATGGATGCTCCCTATTGCATACTAAAACTAAATAATCATCTACAGCTGGAATGCTGATTAAATCTGCACTCTTAACTACACCTTCCACCAAGGCGATATCTATATTAGCATTTAATAATTCCTCTTCAATTATTTGTGTATTGTTAACATAAGAATAGATTTCAATACTTTCATCTATATTTTTTATCTTTTTTATTATATCGTTTATCAAACAACTTCCAACAGTTACAGTTGATCCAATACGAAAAGTTGGATTTTTTGATGTTTCTAACATCCGCCTTTCTAATTCATCAAATTGCTGTACAACCTGTTTTGAATAAGACAACAGCTTTTTTCCTTCTTCAGTTATATATAGTTTTTTTGATAAACGTTCAAATAGCAGAAAACCATAATGCTCTTCAAGCTCTTTAATTATTTGACTGATTGTTGGCTGAGACAAATAAAATTTAGCTGCTGCAATACTCATTTTTCCACTTTCCGCAACTTCATTAAATACCCTTAAATGTTTTATTGTCATTTAAATTCCCCCTTTTGCGGAATAAGCCTATCCCTTAACGTATCTTCATTTTATTCCTAAAAATAGCATGAAAATTCATTAGTTTTTCCTATGATATTAATAAAATAATATCACTTTCCTAATATTAACACAAATGCTATATTATAAATGTAATATGTTAAAAATAATACAAAGGAAGTGTTTCTATGAAAATACTTATTATCGGAGGTGTAGCAGCTGGTACCAAAGTCGCTGCTAAATTAAAAAGAGAAAATCGTGATATAGATATTACAATCTTAACCAAAAGTAATGATATTTCATATGCAGGATGTGGTTTGCCCTACTATGTTGGTGATTTAATCCATGAACGTTCTCAGCTTATTGTAAATACTCCAGAAAGCTTTTCTGCCCTTACAGGAGTTAATGTTTTAACTCAAATGGAAGTTAATAAAGTAAATCAAGCTGAAAAAACTGTACTTGCTTTAAATTTATCAACAAATGAAGTCTCTACATTTAACTATGACAAATTAGTCATCGCTTCCGGAGCAAACCCAATTAAACCAAACCTTGAAGGCATTAACTTAAAAGGTGTTTACTTTATGAGAACACCAGAAGACGCAATCTCCTTAAGAGCTTCTGTTGAGGCTGGTGAAATTAAACGTGCTATCGTTGTAGGTGGCGGCTTTATCGGACTTGAGGTTGCTGAAAACTTAGCTTTACAAGGAGTTAAAGTATCTGTTCTTGATATGGCAGATCATATACTTCCAGGCTTTGATGAAGAAATCTGTGAATATGTGGAGAACCATCTTGCAGATCAAGGTATCATGACCTTCACAAACACTCGACTTGAAGGTATTCTTGGAGAGGAAAAGGTAGAAAAAGTGCAAACTCAAAAACGTGCAATGAAATGCGATGCAGTAATACTTGCAATGGGTATACGTGCAAACACAAGCTTTTTAGACGGCACTTCAATTGAACTAATGCCTAACAGAACAATAAAGGTGAATGAATACTTACAAACTAACGATGAAAATATCTATGCAGTTGGTGACTGTGCCTCTGTAATAAACTCTATTACAAAAGCTCCAACTTGGTCTCCAATGGGATCTTCAGCAAATATCGAAGGCCGTATAGCTGCAAAAAATATTGCTGGTGCTGCACTAAAATATAATGGTGTACTTGGTACTGGAGTATGTAAATTACCTAAATTAAATGTGGGACGTACTGGTCTAACCGAAACTCAAGCAACAGCCGCTGGCTTTAATGCAGTTTCCGTTATAACTGTAGTAGATGATAAAGCTCACTACTATCCAGACGCATCAATATTCATAGTAAAAATGATTGCTGATAAAGATACAAAGAAATTATTAGGTCTTCAGGTCCTTGGTAAAGGTGCCGTTGATAAAATGGTTGATATAGCAGTTACCGCTATTACAATGAATGCTTCTCTAGAGGATATTGAGAATATGGATTTAGCTTATGCACCTCCATTCTCAACAGCAATTCACCCCTTCTCACATACTGTGAATATACTTCTTAACAAGATAAGTGGAGAATTTTCAACGATAACTCCCCTTGAATATAAAACAAATAAGCCAGAGGGTTATCAGGTAATTGATGCTTCAATGACTCCTTATATCCCTGGAGCCTCTTATATTGATCTTTCAAAAGTATCAGGACCTGTAGATGGATATGATTTAGATGCCAAACTGCTATTAGTTTGTTCAAAAGGTAAACGTGCATATCTTTTACAAAATCGTTTAAAACATTATGGTTATACAAATACCCTTGTCCTTGAAGGTGGCTCCACTTTTTCAGAAGTGGAATTGTAATAAAAATTTTTATACTTATGGAGGAATTAACAATGATAACACAACTTAAAGTGACCCCAGAAGATGAAAAGAGAGTAAAAGCCATGGGCTTTTTAAGAAACAAAGGAACCGACTGTTTCTCTGGAAGAATTATAACTGTAAATGGTAAAATTACTGCTGCTCAAAATAAATGTTTATCTGAAGCTTCAGAGTTATATGGTAATGGTATTGTAACTTTAACTACTCGTTTAACTTTTGAATGCCAAGGAATTCATTATGACAATATTGAAAAATTCCAACAATACATTGCAAAAGAAGGCTTAGTAACCGGTGGTACTGGTTCTAAAGTACGTCCTGTTGTATCTTGTAAAGGTACTACCTGTCAGTATGGTTTAATTGATACCTTTGCTCTTTCTGAAGAAATCCACGAAAGATTCTTCAATGGATATTCAACAGTTAAATTACCTCATAAATTTAAGATAGCAGTTGGCGGATGTCCTAATAACTGTGTAAAGCCAGATTTAAATGACATTGGTATTATAGGACAAAGAATCCCTAATTATGATTCTGATAATTGTAATGGCTGTAAAAAATGTTCTATTGTAAGTGCATGTCCAATAAAGGCTGCAACCCTTGAAGATGGTATCCTTGAAATCGACAAAGACCGTTGCAACAATTGTGGCCGTTGTATTGGAAAATGCCCCTTTGACTGCATAGAGGATGGTACAACAGGTTACAAAATCTATATCGGAGGAAGATGGGGTAAAAGCATTTCTCACGGTATTCCTCTAAGCAAAATCTTCACTTCAAAGGAAGAAGCCTTGAATATACTAGAAAAGTTAATTCTACTTTACAGAGAAAAGGGACAAACCGGAGAACGTTTAGCTCAAACTATTGAACGTATTGGCTTTGATGCTTTTGAAAAAGAATTGCTTTCAAATGATATTTTAGAGCGTAAACAAGAAATATTAGATGCTAAACTACACTTAGTTGGTGGTGCCACTTGCTAGATTAACTTATTTGCTTTATATATAGGGTAAAAGATTAACTATAAAAATAACCTTAGCTAGAAACTAAGGTTATTTCTATTTATATCAAGCTTTATTTATTAATATTCAAATAGATTTACAGCTCTCCCTTTTAATAAGCTTAGTTGGAATAACTACCTTTCTGCAAACATCTAATTCTCCTCTTATACTTTCCTTTAAAGTGTCTACAGCAACTCTGCCCATAAAGTCAGTATAAACCTTCACTGTAGTTAAGGCTGGTGTTAAGTATTGAGACGTGTATATATCATCAAAACCTATAATACTTATGTCTTCTGGAACTTTATATCCATCTTCTGATAAAGCTCTATAAGCACCAATTGCCATGGGGTCACTTGCTATAAAAAATGCAGTTGGTATCTTCTTCTCCTTTAAAGCCTCCTTCATCAATTCATATCCGGCCTCTGGCAAAAAACTGCCAAGGTATATGTTATTCTCTTTTAAATTTCCTAGAGAATTCATAAACTTAATATAAGCATCCAGTCTTAAATCATTAACTTTTATGGAACCATTCTCAACGTACTCTTGGCCACCTATATAACCAATATTAATATGCCCAAGTTCATGTAAATAAATTAAAGCTCTTTTAACTCCACCTTCATAATCAATTACCACAGAATCATATTCTAAATCATTTGGTGAGGAATCCACAAAAATAATCTTTTCAGATACCTTTTTCATCTCCTCAATTTCCGTTGTTCCAAACTTTCCAATTGCAATAATTCCATCAAAGGTTTTATTCCCATTATCACTTTTTAAATTTAAATATGAAAAGTTCATTCCTTCTTCAGTGCATCGGCCTTCTATTGCCATTCTTATAGATAGAAAATATGGATCCTTTATTTCGTCACCTTCTGTGTACCAATTAACTATACCTATATTTATTTCTTTTTCCTTTTGCTTCTTCTGCTTTGATGTTATATAATCTAGCTTCTGAGCAGCTTCAAAAATTCTTTTCTTAGTTTCAGCTGCTACATTTAGCTTATCATCAAAATTCAATACTCGTGAAACCGTTGTTATTGAAACGCCTGCAAGCGCTGCTACATCCTTTATGGTTGCCATATTCTCCCTCCATTATCTAATAGAGTATATCTGTGCTCTAAATTATATATAAATCCTCAGATACTATCATAACAAGTATTATTGCGTAACATAAAATTTAAATACAGTTTTTGCTTCATATTTTTCACCTGGTTTTAAAATAGACATTTCAGCAAACTCATTATTAAAACCTATTGGAGGTGCTTGAGTTTCAAAGCAGCAAGCCATTCTAGGACTCGCCTTCTTCCCACAACTTAACATTTCTCCTTCTGCAAAGTTCATTGCATAGCATACAACGCACTCCGCATTAGTTTTAATGTCCATTGCTCTTCCTGATTTAGGATCTCTAAAGGTAATATCTGTGTTTTTATCCCCATTTAACATCCACATATGGTCATAACCACACCCCTTAGCAAGCTGCTCATTTGTCATATCATCTATATCTTTACCTAAAGCTTTCTCCAGCCTAAAATCAAATGGAGTTCCTTCAACCTCTAGAAGCCTTCCTGTAACAATAGACCCATCTCCCATTTCACAAATCCTATCACTATTTATCTTCAGAATATGTTCTTCGATTCTACTTTCACCATCACCGGATAAATTATAATAATTATGATTTGTTAAATTTAACAATGTTGTTTTATCAGTTGTCCCACTATACTCCATAGTTAATTCATTCTCATTATTAAGTTTATAAATAACCTGAACTTCTACATTACCTGGATAACCTTCTTCACCATCTGCAGATTTTAAGTTTAACTTAACGCCTACATAATCCTCTTCTTTAATTGGCTGGCTGTCCCAGATTTTTTTACTAAATCCAATAGTCCCTCCATGGAGAGTTGAACCATTACTATTTTTAGTTATATTATATTCCATTCCTTCAATAGTAACTTTTCCGCCACCAATTCTTCCTGCCGTTCTTCCAGCTATTGCTCCCCTGTATGCATCATTTATATAATAATCTTCTGGTTTCTCAAGTTCCAATACTATGTTTTTAAAGATGCCTTCTTTATCTGGTGTCATAATCTTAGTGATAACCCCACCTAAAGATAAGACTTCAACACAAACCCCATTGTCATTTACCAGTTGGTATATTTTAAACGACTTCTCTCCATTTTCAAATCTTCTATTTATTATATCCATGAAAAATCCCCCTTGAATCAAATTTATCAACTCCCAGATTATATATTTATTTTACCATTTACATTACATAAATCAAAGAATAATATTTTAGTAAAACCATTGATTCTTTTTACTAAAATATTATAATTGTATTATAGGGGTATATGTATGATATATTGCTATTTTTCTAAGTACTTATAGTATGTAGCTACATATAATAATATAATAATATATGGGGTGAATTTAATATGATAAATGAAATGCTTTTAAAATTTCAAGAAATTTTTGAAACTAATAACGCTAAAGTATTTTTCAGTCCTGGAAGAGTAAATTTAATCGGTGAACATATCGATTATAATGGAGGCTTAGTTTTTCCTTGTGCTATAAGCCTAGGAACCTATGGTGTTGTTGCTTTTAATGATACCAATACCATCAGAGCTTATTCCTTAAACTTTGAGGCCCTAGGACTAATTAAAATTTCCTTAGCTGATTTAACATATAAGAAAGAAGATAATTGGACTAACTATGTTAAAGGTGTAGTTAAATTTATGAAGGAAGCTGGTCATGAAATTAACTCTGGCTTTGACCTCTTAGTATATGGAAACCTTCCTAATGGAGCTGGACTTTCTTCTTCAGCCTCTTTAGAAATGCTCACTGGAAAAACCCTTATAGATTTATTCAATCTTAATATCAGCAAGGTTGAATTAGCCCTTCTTGGGAAGCGTGTTGAAAATGAATTTCTTGGTGTTAACAGCGGTATTATGGACCAGTTTGCAATATCCCTTGGAAAAAAAGATAATGCAACTTTACTAGATTGTAATACCTTAGATTACAAATATGCTCCTGTAAATTTTAAAAATGAAAGTATCGTAATAATGAATACTAATAAAAGAAGAGAACTTGCTGATTCTAAATACAACGAAAGACGTGCTGAATGTGAAGCCGCTCTTGAACAGATTAAAACAATAAAAAATATCAATGCTCTTTGTGAGCTTTCTACCAAAGACTTTAATGAGATATCTTCAGTAATAAATAACCCTATAGAAAGAAAAAGAGCTTATCATGCTGTAACTGAAAATGAGAGAGTTAAGTCAGCAATTGAAGCTTTAAATAATGATGACTTAATTACCTTTGGACAGCTAATGACTGGCTCCCACACTTCTCTAAGAGATGACTATGAAGTTACTGGTATTGAACTTGATACACTAGTTTCTTCTGCTTTAAAACAGCCTGGTGTTCTCGGTGCACGTATGACTGGAGCTGGCTTTGGAGGATGTGCTATTGCTTTAGTTGAGAATCCACACGTTGAAGAATTTATTCAAAAAGTAGGTGCTGAATATAAAGCTGCCATTGGATATGAAGCTTCCTTCTATATAGCTTCAACTTCAGATGGTCCAAAGAAAATTAACTAAATCAAAAGGTATGGAGGTACAACATGAATTCACTATATGCTTTAATAGACAGACTAATTGAAATTTCCATAGAGAATAAACTTATAGAAAATCTTGATAAAATCTATGTTAGAAACAGGCTTTTGACTTTATTTAAAGAAGAGAATTATGAGGAAAGTGAAAAGATATCCACAGAATTTTCAAAAACTTTAGAAGAATTAACAGCTATAGCTGTGGAAAAAGGAATAATTGAGGATTATTTATATGCAAAAGATATCTTCAGCAGTAACTTAATGAACTGCTTTATAGATAAACCTTCTGTTATTAACAAAACCTTCTTTGACTTATACAAAGAATCTCCACAGACTGCCACTGATTACTTCTATAACCTTAGTAAAAGCTCAAACTATATCAGAATGGATAGAATAGCTAAAAATATTTTTTATAAAATACCATCTGTTTACGGTGATATTGATATAACAATAAATTTATCTAAGCCTGAAAAGGATCCAAAACAGATTGCTCTTTCTAAAAATAACATAAGTACAAATTATCCAAAATGTCTTCTATGTGTTGAAAATGAGGGTTATGAAGGCACAGTTACTCACCCTGACAGAGCTAACCATAGAACCATTTCCCTAGATATTAAGAATAAAAAATGGAGACTTCAATACTCTCCTTATGTTTATTACAATGAGCACTGCATTGTGCTTCTTGAAGAACATGAGCCGATGTTTGTCAGCAAGGAAACCTTTAAGAGATTATCTTCCTTTGTTGAGATTTTCCCACACTATTTCCTTGGTTCCAACGCTGGTCTTCCAATCGTTGGTGGTTCAATCCTTGCTCACGAGCACTATCAAGGTGGAAATTACATTTTCCCAATGAATAGAGCTGAAGCTTTATTTAAATTTAAAATAAATAAATTCAAGGACGTAACTGTTGAAGGTTTAAAATGGCCTCTTGCCACTTTAAGAGTCAAAGCTAAAAATGTAGAAGACTTAGTGGAATGTGGTGGTTATATTTATGACAGTTGGCTGAATTACGCTGATGAGAGTCGTGGAATATTTAAAGAAACTAATGGTACTCCACATAATGCAATAACTCCTATCTGCCGTAAGGAAGGTGATTTCTTCGTTCTCGATTTAGCTTTAAGAAATAACAGAACCTCTGAAGAATTCCCTGATGGTATCTTCCATCCACATCCTGATGTACAGCACATCAAGAAGGAAAATATAGGTCTTATTGAAGTTATGGGCCTTGCTATTCTTCCTGGCAGACTTAAGAATGAACTTGAAGCAGTTAAAGCTTTCCTGCTTAACACTGAAACTGACCTTTCAACGGTTGAAGAATACCACAGAACCTGGGCTTTAGAGCTTAAAGAAAAATATACTTCTGATTTAGATATAGATCGCTTCATTGAAATTGAAGTTGGAAATAAATTTGTTAGAGTTCTTGAAGATGCTGGAGTATTTAAGCAGACTCCAGATGGCATAGAAGGCTTTAAACAGTTTGCTGAAAGCCTAGGAATTCAATATATTTAATAAGCTTTTTTCATTAACTCCCTTTATATGGTGAGTGCTGCTCAGTAATCCTACTGGCAGCACTCATTTATTTTATATTCCATTTTATCTTTATAACTAAATTCCCATCACTAAGCCGTGCACTAATTTCATTACCTAACTTTTCAACTAAGCCTTTAGTTATCGCTAATCCTAGTCCAGTATTTTTATCATTTCGGGATTTATCTGCTGTAAAAAATCTTTCAAAAATCTTTTCAGTATTTTCTTCATTTAGTGTTGGTGCCGAATTTATAAATTCAGTTACAATATTATTTCCTTCTTTTTTTAGAACTATTTTAATAAATCCTTCCCCATGCTTTAAAGCATTCCCGATTAAATTTGAAAATACCATCTGTACAGCATTTTCATCAGATATTATATTGGGAAGCTTTTCTTCGATTTCAATAAATGGATCTATGTTTTTACTTATAAAATCACTGTAATACAATGCAATATTATCACATAACAGCTTTTCTAAACTTATACTTTTCAAATTGAAAATATATTCATTCCCCTCTAATCTAGATAAATCATAAAAGCTGGAAATGAGCTTCTCAAGATTTTTGGTTCTTCTTTCTACAATTTCTAAATATTCCTCATGCTCTTGAGCTGTTATGTTATCTTGCTTTAACAACTGAATATATCCCATTATAGATGTCAATGGTGTTCTTAAATCATGAGACATATTTGCAATGCTGTGTCTTATCTCTTCTTCTATAGACTTTTTTGCAGCATTGACCCTTTGGTTTTCATCATATAAAAAATTAATATTTTGTGTAAGCTTTTCTATCTCATTACTTAAACTTGTGGTGTGAATATTAACATAACTCCCTTTGCTTTTATCCATTTGCCGTGATAAATCCTTCAGCTCCTTTTTTGTTCTTATTATATATGCTAGTAAACCTAAGACAATAAAAACTAAAAATATAATTGTTAATTTCATTTTACACCTCCCCCTGTATGCAAATATAGACATGCTGAATTAATAACTTTCAACATGTCCTCTTTTTACTATTTAATATCTTGAGCTTTTAAAATTTGTATCCCTGCCATTAACGCAATTACTATTGTAACAGCAGCAATCACTATTGACCTCATTAAATCACCATTTCCAGCATATATAGAGGTTGCTAAAGCTGAGTTATAGAATGGAGTTAACTCATAAATCTTATCAAACCAAGGATATATTCCATAGAAAAATGAAATAATCATAGGAGCTAATATAAATAATCCCGCTGTTATTGCGATTGTTCCACCATTACTTTTAATTAAAATTGCAAAGATCATTATAATAGCTATCACTGCTGAATTAGCAAATATTGATGCCACAAAGCTCTGTAACATGCCTAATATTTGTGATAATTCAAAAGTTTGACCCCAGCCATTTATAATTGTACTCCCAATAGTAGATATCGATATTAGACAAGCTGTTAATATGCTACGCCCACTATCATAGCTAAAAATTTAGCTATATAAAATTCATGCCTTTTCTTTCCATAGGCTAAAGTATTCTTTATTGTCCCCTCTGAATATTCCTTTGCTAAAAATCCAGCAATTAAAATTCCTATTAAAATTTCAATTAATCCAGCACCAAATGAAGAATGATATATTTCTAAAGCTGTTGGATTCATAGGATCCTTTGCAACTAGATTAAGTCCCATCTTACCTGGTGTCACAACCTGTTCCTCATATGTCATTGCTCCCATTTGACTCAAAATAGCTTCTTTCTCCTCTACTGATATATCTCCTAAGCTATCCACCATTACATCTTCCATAAAAGGTGATGACATAGCCATCATCATTATTGATAATACAATTGTTACTCCACATAACACCCTAAATGTTCTATTTTTAAATAATTTATATAATTCCGCTTTAACTATTCTAAGCATTTTCAGCACCTCCAACACGACTTACAAAGTATTCTTCTAAGTTTTCACCTGTAACACCGATTTTCTCAACAATTATTCCACCTCTTGAAATAACTGAATTGATTTTTCCAACCTCATCTAAGTGATCAAAGATTTTTATTAATTTATTCTCTAGCACTTCGTAATTTGTTATTTGAAGATCTTTTTCTAATAATGTCACTGTTCTAGCGGTATCATCTACTTTAAGCTCAATATACTGTCTGCACTTTTCATTTAAAGCTTCTGCTGAAATTTCTTCAATTAGTTTTCCATTACTGATTATTCCATAACAGGTTGCAAGTTCTGAAAGCTCTCCAAGAATATGACTTGAAATTAATATTGTTACATCCTTTTCCCTATTAACCTTCTTTAAAAGTTCTCTTATCTCCACAATTCCCATTGGATCTAAACCATTAATAGGTTCATCTAAAATTAGTATTCTTGGATTCCCAATAAGAGCATTCGCAATTCCAAGTCTCTGTCTCATTCCTAAAGAAAAATTCTTCACCTTCTTTTTACCGGTATCCTCTAATCCAACAAGCTTAAGTACCTCATCTATACAGCTCTTGCCTACGATATTTCTTACTAATCTTGATACCTCAAGGTTTTCTCTTGCTGTCATATTACCGTAAAATGCTGGAGTCTCAATTAAGCTTCCAACCATAGCTCTTGCAGCATTTAATTCACTCTCACTGCTTCCACCAAACAACTCAATCTCACCATTAGTTTTATGAATTAATCCTGTAATAAGTCTTATTAAAGTTGTTTTACCTGCTCCATTCTTTCCAATAAAGCCGTATATATCACCTTTTCTAATGGTCATGTTTATATTGTTAACAGCAAGCTACTCTCCATATTTCTTTGTTATGTTATGTGTTTTTAATACTACATTATTCATTTTGTTTACCTCCCCTTACCTTATGACTTAATTATATTTCCTAAGTTATAAGATGCCATAAAGCAAACATTAAGAAAGTATTAAGATTTAAGTGAGAGTCAAAATCTATAATTTAGCTAGTCGAACTTACTCTGTAATAGCACTCCTTCGAATATATATGAGAAGGAGTTTCATTAGTCCTTAAGTTTAAACCCAATTCCCCACACTGTTTGTATGTACTCTTCTGTATCAGCCTTAGCTATCTTTGAACGAAGGTTGCTTACATGAACATTTACAGTGTTATCATCTCCTAAGAACTCACTTTCCCAAACGGATTCAAATAAGTTTCCCCTTGTAAATACCTTGTTGGGATTCTCCATGAGAATTTTTAGAATAGAAAACTCTCTCAAAGTTAGGGAAATTTCTTCATCCTTAATGAATACTTGTCTGCTGTCCCTATCCAGAGTAATATTTTTATGTTTTAACTTGTTGTCTGCTTTCTCTTCCTTACTAAATTGCTTGTACCTTCTTAACTGAACCTCAACTCTGGCTAAAACTTCATTAATATCAAAGGGCTTAGTTACATAATCATCTGCTCCGCATTTTAATACGTTAATCTTATCCTCTTGAGCAGTCTTTGCTGAAATCACAATAATAGGCATAAACTTCTGCTTTCTTACCTCCTGGATAAGCTCTTCTCCTGTAACCCCTGGAAGCATTAAATCTAAAAGTATAATATCATAATTAAATTGTTCAATGCACATTAAAGCCTCTGACCCTGAAAATGCCCCTCGTACCTTATATCCATTTTTCTTTAAAATATTGCAAAGAAGATTATTAATATCTATATCATCCTCAACAACTAAAATTTCGACTTCTTTATTCATATAATCACCAATTTCCTAAAAGTATCATTATGTAATATATTTTATCATAAAAATTATCTATTTACTTGTAAACATATAAGAGTAGTTAAATTTGATAACTCAAATCTAACTACTCTTTATTTACTATATTCCTTCTCTTGGTGATGCCATGTATAATAGTGCATTGACGATTGCTGCTGCAACGTTACTACCACCTTTTCTTCCTTTTGCTATAATAGCATCAGCACCTGAATTAATTATAAGTTCTTTGGACTCAACTACATTTACAAAGCCTACTGGAACTCCAATGATTAGTTCTGGCTTTATTTTGCCTTCCTTCATAAGCTCCTCTAGTCTGATTAATGCTGTTGGTGCATTTCCTACTGCTATGACAACAGGCTTTTGAAGTTCTACAGCCTTTTCCATACATACAGCTGCACGGGTTACACCTTGCTCCTTTGCACTCTTTGCCACATCCTCATCTGCCATAAAACAGTGAACCTCACAGCCTAATCTAGCCGCTGCAGCTTTGTTTATACCTGACTTAGCCATATTGGTGTCAGTTACTATTGCTGCTCCTCTTTTTAGAGCTTCCAAAGCCTTTTCAACAACACCTTCTGAAAAATACATGTTATCTACATACTCAAAATCCGCTGTAGTATGTATCACTCTTTTAACTATTGGAGCTTTTTCCTCATCTAAGACTATCCCATTAAGCTCACTGCTGATAATCTCAAAGCTTCTTTTTTCTATATCCATTGGATTTATCTTTTCCATATTCATTCCTCCAATATAACTGCTACTGCAGTTATCAAAAATTAAACCTAATTTTTTCTTTTGCTTTTATATTATTTCTCTTTATATGATAAGCAAGCATTAATAAAGCGTTGTGCCACCTTAATATTTCCCCCTAAATGAATGTGAGGATATCCAGCAAACATGGTGATTTTCCCATGAATACAATGCCATTTCCTGCCCGTAATTGGTTTTACAGCTAAGAAATCTTCTCCGCATAAATCACTGTCAGAATAATGGAATTCATGAGCATTAACCTGTTCCCCAGCTTGAAATAAAAGATTGTTATTTAAAGCTGTAAGAGTTGTATACCCAAACCTTGAAAGCTTATTTGTAAGCTGTGAGGTTGAATCAATTATATTCACCATTTCAAATTCATTTCCATCTTTATCCTTTATGGATTTTTGAAGATACATAAAACCACCACATTCTGCTATAGTTGGAATTCCCGATTCAATAGCACTTTTGACAGCTTTCAGCATTGATTTATTTTCACTTAGCTCCTTAGCGTAAAGCTCTGGATAACCCCCACCTAAATATAACCCATCAATTTTCTCTGGAAGTTTTTTGTCCTTTAATGGTGAGAAATATTTAAGGGTTGCTCCCATTTCCTCCAGCAGCTTCAAGGCATCTTCATAATAGAAGCAAAAGGCATTGTCCATGGCAACACCAATGGTACAGCTTCCTCGCTTTTCAACTTTAATGTCCTCATATTCTAATTCTGGAGTATTCTCCCCTAACTTCAAAAGACCCTCTATATCAATATATTTATCTACTGCATCAGCTAATAAATTTAATCTTAAATCAAGATCTTCTATTTCTTCTGCCGTCACAAGGCCCAAATGTCGGCTACCTATTTCTGCAGCTGGCAGCTTTGGTAAAAATCCATAAACCTTTACATTACAAAGGTCCTCAATAATATCCTTATAAGTGTTATACATCATTTCTGAAGTTCCATTAAGAATAATGCCCTTAATATTATTGGGTGCAAAATCTAAATATCCCTTAACTATAGCCGCAACAGATATATAAGTACCTGCAGGGTTCACTACCAATACAGTAGGTGTATCTGTAAGCAAACTTAAATCGCAAGAAGAATACTTTGTTGATTTTGAACCTAAACCATCATATAAACCCATAACACCTTCTACTATAGAAAAATCTGCCTCAGCTCCATTCTTTGCAAATAAATACTTTGTAGTATTATCTCCACATAAAAAGGAATCTAAGTTTCTAGATTTTGTTCCTATAATTTTTGAATGAAACATTGGATCAATATAATCTGGACCACATTTAAAGGATGCCACCTTCAAATTCTTTCTCACTAAAGCCTTCAATATGCCACAGGTAACGGTTGTCTTACCACATCCACTGCCTGTTCCTGCAATCATTATTCTCTTAACTCTTTTACTTTTGTTCATATCGTCCTCCTGAAATTATATAAACAGGATTGTTGGCAGTCATCATATTATATCCACCAACCTTCTTAGAACGTGCTGAATTAATACATACAATTTCTGCATCAAAGCCATTAGCCTCCATTACTTTCATAGCTTCATTTAAAGTTTCTAAAGTAATAGCATTAATTGCTATAAATACTTCTGGATTCTTCTCCACAAGAGCTTTGATAATTGAATCCATATTGCCCTTACTGCCACCTATAAAAGCTTTATCAGGCCTTGGAAGCTCCTCCATTACCTGTGGTGCCATTCCTTCAACGGTTATAACGTTATAACCGCTAAGCAGCCTTCTATTTTCTTTAATAAGTTCAATGCCATCTGGATTTGTTTCAATGGCATATACCATGCCTTTATAGGCTTTTCTAGCCATTTCGAAGGCTACAGATCCTGTACCTGCACCAATATCATAAATAATATCTTTAGATTTAATTTTCATTTTTGCAATAGTTACAAATCGTACCTCTTCCTTGGTCATTGGTACTTTCCCTCGAGTAAGCTCTTCATCTCTAATAGAAATATTATGATCAGTACAGTTATAATTTTCTATTATTAAAACTGTTAGGTCCTCAAATTTTAATTCTGAAAGCTCCTTTGCAGTTCCTTCTATAATTCTTTCTGAAGCCATAGAAAGATTTTCTCCTGCAATAATCCTTACTTCACCTAAGCCTTGTTCGCTTAAAAACCTGCAAATATCATGGGCTTTATTACTTCCACCTGTTAAAACAAACAGCTGTGGAAAGTATGAAACAGCTCCAAGAATTGAATTGTTTCTTCCATGAAGGCTGACAATTTTCATATTTTCGTAGCTTCTCCCGGTCTTTGAACAAAGATACTGCATACTGCTGATACCACAGATTACCTCAACCTGACACTTTCCCTCCAAGCTTTTAAGTAAACTCTTGGTCATACTGAAAAAGCCTGTATCTCCTGATACTAATACTCCAACCTTAGAAGCCTCAGACTCTAATACCCTTAATGAAATTTCAGAGATAGGCAGGTTTTCTATATCCCTGCGTATCTCTGTCATAAGTTCTCCAATTCTATTAGTGCTGTATAATTCATCACACTGTTGAATTATTTCTCTGCCTTTAGCTGTTAGCATACCTAGGCAGCCTGTGCCCGCACCAATAATATAAACCTGCTTTAACATAATGCTTCGCTGATTCTATCAACTAAAATATCAGCAAGCCTTGAATCAGCCCCCAAAGTATTTCCCATAGTAATTTTTACATTTGGCTTATTTACTAAATACTCCTCTATTTCCTTTGGAATATCTTCTCTTATATGAACTCCTGAAAATAAGAAATAAGGAATAACCTTTATCTCCGTAACATTCTTAGCAATTAACTTATCTAAACCCTTTTCTAAATTCACATCTGAAAATTGAAGATATGCAGTTTCTATCATTACATCCTCAAGTTTTTCTTTAGCCATTTTAGTTATTTGAGCAAGTGTTAACTCTGTTTCTTTTTCTCTGCTTCCGTGTGCTAAAATTAAAATCCCTTTCATATTGTTAACCCCCTATTATTTCTTTTATTGTTTCTTCTGCTGCGTTTAAAGTTCTATCTATATCAGCTTCTGTATGAGCAAAGCTCACAAACATAGCTTCAAATTGTGCTGGAGCAAGGTATATTCCCTTTTCCTCCATCTTGATGAAATACTTAGCATAAGCCGCAGTATCGCTGCTCTTAGCCTTTGCATAATTAGTAACTTCTCCTTCTGTAAAGAAAGCACATACTAATGATCCAACTACATTTACACTTATTGGTGCCTTGTACTTCTCACCAATTTCTCTTAATCCATCAGCTAATTTCTTAGCAAGTTTATTAATTGTTACATATATCTCTGGATTTTCATTTAACATTCTAAGCTGTGCAAGACCAGCAGCCATTGCCACTGGATTTCCTGATAAAGTTCCTGCCTGATATACTCCGCCTAAAGGTGAAACACAGCTCATTATTTCTCTTCTTCCACCATAAGCTCCTACTGGCATTCCTCCACCTATTATTTTTCCATAAGTAACTAAGTCAGCTTCTATACCGTAGAACTCTTGAGCTCCACCTTTAGCTAAACGGAAACCTGTAATAACCTCGTCAAAGATTAATAGTGCTCCATTTTTTGTACATATTGCTCTTAAATCCTTAAGAAAATCTCCTTGAGGTGCGATAACTCCCATGTTAGCAGCTACAGGCTCAACTATTACTGCTGCAATTTCACCATTATTTTCTTCAAATAACTTTTCTACAGTTGTAATATCATTGTATTGTGCTGTAAGAGTATCTTCCGCAGCATTTTTAGGTACTCCTAAGCTGTCTGGAACTCCTTCTGTTAATAATCCTGAACCTGCTTTAACTAATAAGCTGTCACTATGTCCGTGATAACATCCTTCAAATTTTACTATCTTATTTCTATTTGTATATCCTCTGGCAACACGAATAGCACTCATAACAGCTTCTGTTCCGCTGTTTACCATTCTAACCATCTCTATATTTGGTACCATTTCATTTATAAGCTCTGCAATTTCAACTTCTCCAGCTGTAGGTGCACCATAGCTTAAACCTTTTTGAATAGCTTCTGATACACTCTTTAATATTTCTGGATGATTGTGTCCTAAGATCATTGGTCCCCAAGAGCATACATAATCAATGTACTCATGTCCATCTACATCATATATTCTAGAGCCATTTGCTTTTTCTATAAAAAGAGGATTAGCCCCAACTGCTCTAAAAGCTCTTACTGGGCTGTTAACTCCTCCTGGAATTACTTTTTTTGCTCTTTCAAAAAGAGCTTCACTTGTTTTATTGTTCATATGCTTTACTTAGCGGTCTCTTACTATATTACTAGACTGCCGCTAAAGCCTCCCTTCGTATATATCAAATTAACCTATATCACCTTTTTTAATAGCTTGTGCAAGTTCCTTTGCATAGTAGCTGATTAATATATCCGCACCTGCACGGAAAATACTCACAGCACTTTCACACATTACCCCATACTCATCAATTAAGCCTTGGGCTGCTGCTGCCTTAATCATGGCATACTCTCCACTTACACTATAAGCCGCTAGTGGCAAATTAGTATTCTCTTTAACCTCTTTAATTACATCTAAATAGGATAAAGCTGGCTTAACCATTAATATATCTGCACCTTCCTGTGCATCTATAAGAGCCTCTTTTAAAGCCTCTCTTTTATTGTGATAATCCATTTGATATGCCTTTCTGTTTCCAAAGGAAGGAGCTGAACCTGCTGCTTCTCTGAATGGACCATAGAAGGAAGAAGCATATTTAACTGCATAAGACATTATTGGAGTACTAATATGACCATTTTTATCTAGTAACTTTCTGATGGCATCAATTCTTCCATCCATCATATCTGATGGTGCAACCATATCTGCTCCTGCCTCAACATGAGAAAGAGCAATCCTTGCAAGATAATCAAGGGTTGTATCATTATCTACACCACAGTTATTTAAAATTCCGCAGTGCCCATGAGAAGTGTATTCACACATACATACATCTGTAATTATCTGCACCTCTGGGTATTGTTCCTTTATTTTTCTAATTCCCTGCTGAACTATTCCTTCTTCTGCATAAGCTTGTGAGCCTACTTCATCCTTATGTTCAGGTATTCCAAATAAAAGTACTGAACGAACATCATTTTTTAAAGCCTCTTCTACAGCCTCTCCTATTCTGTCTGGACTGTAATGAAAATTATTTGGAAGAGATGAAATCTCAGACTTTATATTGGTTCCCTCCTTTAAAAATAGAGGGTATATTAAAGATTTTGGAGATAACCTTACCTCTCTCACCATATCTCTTAGAACTTCACTACTTCTAAGTCTTCTTGGTCTTACATTATCATTCATGAATGACATACTATGAGCTCCCTTCTGGTATTTTTACGATAACTCTATTAATCTATCAAGCATAGAAGCAATGGTTGCTTTTTCAGAAACTTCACAGTTCAAACCATACTCCTTAGCAGCTTTTAAGGTCTGTTCGCCTATACATAACGCTCTAATATTATCTATGTTTAAACCTTCCATAGACTTCACAAAGCCATGAACAGTAGATGCACTGGTGAACATTACCCAGTTTACCTCTTTGGCTTCAATATGCCTTCTTACTTCTTCACTATCTGGATTTGTATAAACCGTATCATATAAAGGTACTGCCTTATACTCTACCCCTGCTGATTGAAGCACCTGTTCTAAATCTCCACCTGTTTTTAGTGCATTTAAAACTAATACTTTTTCATTAGCTTTTATAGACTCCGTAACCATTCTACCTAAATGTTCTCCATCAAATATATCCGGCACTAAATCTGCTGCTATTCCATACTTTTTAAGCTCTGCTGCTGTCTGACTTCCAACAGCTCCTATCTTAACATTACCTAAAGTTCTTACGTCTTTTCCACCTTCAAATAACTTATTAAAGAAAATCTCAACTGCCGTCTTACTTGAGAAAGTAACCACATCATAATCTTTAACTTCTGGAATTTCAGCTTCTATTTCTATGGTTTCAATGCAAGGATACTCTATAACCTCTGCTCCAAGTTCCTTTAATTTATCACTAAAGGTTCCCATAGAATGCTTAGGGCGTGTAACTATAACTCTTTGTCCAAATAAATCTCTATTCATAAACCAATCAAAGGAATCAGATAAGGAACAAACTTCTCCTACAGCTATTATTGCTGGTGAATGTATTTTTTCCTTTGCAGCTTCTTCTACTAATGTTGAGATGGTAGCTACAATTTTACGCTGATTTGGACGTGTTCCATTTTCAACAACTGCAGCCTTAGTTTCTGGATTCATTCCTGCCTTTATAAGACCTTCCATTAAAAATGGCATTGAAGATACACCCATCAAAAATACAAGAGTCCCACGTAAACTCACTAACTCCTCAAAAGGAATTTCTAATTTTCCGCCCTCTCTAGCATGACCAGTAATTATATGTAGAGAAGAACAAAAGTCTCTATGTGTTATTGGAATTCCAGCATAGGCAAGAGCTGAAATCCCAGAAGTTATTCCCGGCACAACTTCAAAGGATATATTGTTATCAGCGAGAAGTTCTAACTCTTCACCGCCTCTTCCAAATACAAAGGGATCTCCCCCTTTAAGACGAACAACAAATTTTCCTTTTTGAGCTTCTTCTAGCAATATTTTATTTATATCCTCCTGCTTAACTAAATGATGGCTGCTTTCTTTACCAACATTTATCAGCTCGGCAGTTTCTGGAATCATGTTTAAAATATCCTTTGATACTAATCTGTCGTATACTACAACCTCAGCTCTTTGTATAAGTTCAGCTCCTCTTAAGGTTAAAAGTCCTTTATTTCCTGGACCTGCACCAACTAAAGCCACAAAGCCTTTCTTCATCCTTAACACCTCTTTATCCTTCTAGCCAGTTCTATCCCTAACTCTTCGGCTTGTTTTGATGTTCCTTTTATATCTTGTTTTATGATTTCGACCTCTTCTTCATTAACATACATACCCTTAAGGAGAACCTCATCCCCCTCAACTGTTGCAAAGGCTGCTATTGGTGCACTACAACCGCCATCTAGTTCTTTAACAAAGCCACGCTCTGCCGCTGCTACTATATGTGATTCTGCACAATCAAATTCCTTAAGATAATCGTACTCTTCACCTTTTCTGCCTTGAACTGCAATAATCCCTTGGCAGGCTGAAGGAAGAATCTCTTCAACCTCAAAAAACTTATTAATTCTTTCCTCTAAACCAAGTCTTTTTATTCCTGCTGCTGCAAGAACTAAAGCAGAGTATTCTCCTCTGTCAAGCTTCTCAAGTCTTGTAATTACATTACCTCTAATAGGTGCAAAAGCTTTTCCTGGGAATAGCTCCTTTAGCTGAAGAACTCTTCTTTTACTTCCTGAACCTATTGGTGCTGCTTCATTAACCTCACCCTTTGGAAGGATATAAACATCTCGGTAATCAGCTCTCTTTGAAAGAGCAACTATAGGTAACTCTTCATTTATTTCCATTGGCATGTCTTTAAAACTATGGACAGTAAAATCAACCTCTCCATTTATAAGTGCTTCATCAAGTTCCTTTACAAAAAGCCCTTTACCACCTATTTTATCTAAGGACCTGTCTAAAATTTTATCTCCTGTAGTTTTTAAAGCTACTATCTCAATTTCTATTTCAGGATGTTTTTCCTTTATTGAATCTATAACCATATAGGTTTGAATCATTGCCAGCTTGCTGTCTCTGGTTCCAACCTTAATCTTTCTTTTCATTTTGAATAATCTCCTCCCCTTGCAGACACTTCCTAATTTTTGATGCTGTTTTTCTTACTAGTGAGTGATTTGCTCCCCCTTTTGAAACAAGCCCTCCAACAATTCCTTCAGCTTCAAAAACTGCTGGAAAATAGAAGTCATTTTCTTCCTTGCAGTCAGCAACACTTATAAAAGCACCAGCTTCCTTGGCGTCTGCTCCTACAAGACAATTTACCTCACGGTGATTTGTGGCTGCAACCACTAAAAAGCAGTCTTTTATATCCTTAGAATTGTAATTCCTACTTACTACTTCTATTAAGTTCTTTCCTTCGAGTTCCCTTAATTCCTCACTTATATGAGGTGATACAACCTTTACCTTTGCACCAAACTTAATAAGGGTATTAACTCTTCTTGTAGCAATGGTTCCTCCGCCTACTACTAATATGTTTTTATCCTTTATATCAATAAAGAGCGGGAAAAACATAGATTCCTTCCAGTGTTTAACTCTTTCTTTTTCTGATAAATCTCTATATGAACTATCTGCTTTTTTATCCTTATGTATCTGCACAATTCCATAGCTTTCACTTAAATATGTCTTTAAGCTTTCCATATCAAAACTTTCTTCTTCATCTACAGCTTCTATTGGACGCTTTATTAAAATAATCTTAACACCATTTTCCTTTGCTGCTTTAACCTTTTCTTCAAAGCCTCCTGCTGTACCAGTATCCTTTGTCACCATGTAACTAATATTAAACTGCTTTAGCATTGCACAATTCATTTCAAAGGAAAATGGACCTTGCATACAGATTAAATTCTTACCTTCAAAGCCTAGCTCACTACATTTCTCCATCACTGCTACCGTTGGAAGAACTCTGGGAAAGAGTCTTTCTTTATAATTAGGAACCTCAATATACTTATGAAGCTCCTTGCTTCCTGTTGTCACCAGCACATTTCCTACTGTACTTTTTAAAAGCTCTACAGCTTTCTCAGTGTTTTCAACTTCAATTACATTCTCAAATCTTAAGGAGGACCTTTTAATTCTAATGTATTTAGTTTTAACCTCATCACAAGCCTCTTTAATATTGCTTGTTACTATCTCTGCATAAGGATGAGTGGCATCAACTACCAAGTCATGCTCCCTTATTAAAGGCTTCATGGCTTCCAAATCCAGCCTTCCAATGTTAATCTTTAAATTTTCATGTTCAAACAGCATGTCACTTCCATATTCGGTTGCTACACAGGCTGTGACTTCTGCATTTCCACTTAATAAATACTCAACAACCATCCTGCCTTCAGTTGTTCCTGCAAAGACTAAAAACTTCATAGTCCATCCTCGTTTCTATCTAAATAACTTCAAACTACCAATTATAACTTAAATTAAAAACTATTTTCTGTAACCTCTTGGTGTTACAAGTCTACCATCTATAATCTTAGTTGTTTCATTACCAATAACAACTGTGGTAAACATATCTACCTGTGTTTCTGCTAATTCCTTTAAAGTTAACACTCTTGATTTCTGGCCTTCCCTTGCTATGTTTTGTACAAAGCCACAAGGAGTTTCTTCAGGTAAATTCTTCATAACAATTTCACAAGCTTTCTTTAAATAGTCAGCTCTCTTTTTGCTTGAAGGATTATATAAGCAGATTATAAACCCTGCTTCAGAAGCCAAGCTTAATCTTTTCTCTATTCTCTCCCAAGGTGTTAATAAATCACTTAAGGATATTACTGCAAAATCATGAGTTAACGGTGCTCCAAGCACTGCCGCTGCTGAAGATGCTGCTGTAATTCCTGGAATAACCTCAACTTCAACATTATGGTTTTCATACTCCGATAAAACCTCAATTATAAGACCCGCCATTCCATAAATTCCTGCGTCACCACTTGAAACCATAGCTACATTCTTTCCAGCAATTGCAGCCTGAACTGCCATATGACATCTATCAACTTCCTTTTTCATCGGAGTTGTAATTACTTCTTTTCCTTTAATTAAATCAGATATTAAATCTGTATATACTCCGTATCCAACTATAGTGTCACAGCTTTCAATTACTTCTGCAGCCTTTCCTGTCATTTGTGACACCTCACCTGGTCCAAGTCCTACTACATATAACTTCATCTTTATCCCCCTATTTTTTATTTACATGAAACTGTATACTTTCAAGAAACTCTGGTGACAAGTCCTCGCTCATAGAACGAAGACAAATATCAACGGTTTTATAAACAGCCTTTTCGATAATACTTCCATAGACTTCATCACCATAATCAATATCAAGGCCACCACTTACACGTTTAGCCACAACCTTCTTAATAGCTTTTATTTGATCCTGGCATAAATGATTTTTATACCATCTGTAATACTCTTCTTTATATTCTTCAATAATATTTCTAATCTTTTCAATGGCATCGCCATTTTCTAACTCTTCCGGCTTTGCTAAACTGTCTATATTAAAGCATTGAATAAGCTCAGTATTTTTAATTGCTGGATCTATATCACGTGGAAGAGCTAAATCAACAAGCTTCAATTCTACTTTTCTATCCTCCACCATGTCTTTTGTAATTGTATAGTGTGGACTTGCTGTTGCACTGATAACCATCTCCACCTGTGGCAAAAATTCTTCCCTTTTATCATATGCAATAGTATCGCAACCTCTAGGTACCACCGTCATTCCATGTTTATAAGTACGTAGAGTTATTGTAACATTAGCACCTTTTTCCACTAGCATGGTTGAACAGATTCTTCCCATCTCTCCATTTCCAATAACTAAAACATCTTTATCCTTTAAACCATATTTATCTTCAAGCATGCACACCGCCTGCCCAGCAACAGAGGTTGGTACTGCTCTTACTTTAATATTAGTTTTTGCTTTTTTGGCACAGGTTGCCGCCAACCTAAATAAGGTTTCCAATATAGAATCTATTGTTTTAACTTCTCTTGCAACAGCCGCTGCATTTTTAACTTGAGTTATAATTTGGTCTTCACATAAAATCATGGATCTCAATCCGCAAGCAACCTCCATTAAATGGTTTATGGCTTGCTCATTATGCTTTACCCTAAATATCTGCTCCATTTCCTTTGGATTAACCTTTGTCTCCTTGCATAAAAGACCTACAGCATCAACCTCATCACCCTCATTGCAAGACAAATATAGCTCTGTACGATTACAGGTACAAATTAATACCGCTCCTTCTACTAAAGGGTTACTTTTTATATTTATTAGTGCTTCTTTAACACCGCTTGCTGTAAAGCTAAATTTTTCTCTTGACTCTATGTCCGCAGATTTATGATCAACGGAAACCATAATTATATTCAAAATCTGCACCTCCAGTTAATTTTTGAAATAGCTACTGTAATACCGTCACAAGACTTCTTTTTTAAAACAAGTTTTCCCTCTAAATCTTCACTTGCTTTCTGGGCTGCTCTTTCACATACATTATCTACACCAGTTATAGATTTTACAAAAGCTGAGGATGAAAATTCGCCTTCAACCTTTAAAAGCTCCTCTGCGCTGTAAGTTATAAATTCAAGTCCATTCTTCTTGCAATAGTTTAAAATTGCTACTTCACTTGCTTTTATGTCAATGGATGCTATTTTTTTTATCTGCATCACTGAGATATTGTGCTCTTTCAATACATTATTTAATACTTTTTCAAATGCTTCCGATGGAATATTCTTTCTACATCCCACACCTATTATATACTCTTTAGGAATCAAGTTCAAAGTTTCCTCGAAAGGCCTTTTACTCATATTGGCAGAAATACATATTCCAGTATTGCAATTGATTCCACCCTCTATTCCTTCTGGGAAAACGCCTTCCACAGTGTAATCACTCATAAATCCAACTTTTTCTCCTTTGAGTAAAGCTGAAGAAATATATTTTATCTTTGAAAGTTCTAATATTGAACATTGATTCTTTACTGCCCAGGTATCAATAGCAAAAATCCCATGACCGTCAGTAGCTGTAGTAATAACTGGCATAGCCTCTAATCTTTCTGAAATGTATGTTGCAAGTTCATTTGCACCGCCTATATGGCCTGAAAGCACCGGAATCACAAAGCGGCCTCCATCATCCATAACAACTACTGCGGGATCTTTTCCCTTGCTCACGATATTAGCTGCAATAGCTCTCACTGCAATTCCCAAAGCTCCTACAAAAATGATCCCCTGAACTTCCTCCTGAAAACACGTTCTCGTAAACTCATATATACTGCCTTCTAGTTTCCCCACTATTCCTGAAGGATATTTACCAAAAGCTTCTACCCTATAGTCTTTATCCTTTAAAGCCTTATTTAATTTCTTTGAAATTTCCGTTCCAGCCTTTGTAAAGGAAACAATGACTATGCTCATTACTTTTCAGCCTCTCTAAATTCATGGGTAAAGGTAGGATCATAAAGCTTAGAACGTTCATACTCATTTCCAAGGAAACCACCAACTAAAATTAATGCTGTTTTACTGATTTCATTTTCCTTTGCTGCCTGGCTTAAATTTTCAATTGTTGTGCGTACAATCCTTTCATCTGGCCAAGTGGCTTTGTAAACTATAGCTGCTGGCGTATCTGCGTTATATCCACCTTTTATAAGTCTTCTGCTAAGCTCCTCAAGCATTCCTGCACTTAAAAATAAAGCCATTGATGCTTGATGTGATGCCAATTTTGAAATTTCTTCTTTCTCTGGAACTGGAGTTCTGCCCTCCATACGAGTTAAAATTACTGTCTGGCTCACTGTTGGCAAAGTATACTCAGTCTTTAAAGCTGCAGCCGCACCACAGAAGGAACTTACTCCTGGCACTACACTGTACTCAATTCCCTTTTCAATTAAAATATCCATCTGTTCTCTAATTGCTCCATAAATGCTTGGATCCCCAGTATGTAGTCTAACTGTCATCTTACTTTGACTTTCGCCCTTTTCCATAACCTGAATAACTTGTTCCAGTGTCATTGAAGCACTATTATGTATTTCACATCCTGGTTTTGTGTAATCTAAGAGTTTTGGGTTAACTAAAGACCCTGCATATATCACTACATCAGCCTGCTCTAATAAATTCTTTCCTCTAACTGTTATCAAATCAAAAGCCCCTGGGCCTGCCCCTATAAAATAAACCATTATTTCTCGTCTCCCTTAACTATAATAATTGAAAAGTAGCTTGATTCATCTGGAATCTCACTTAAACTTTTATATGTCTTCTCATTTGCCATGGCACAGCATTCAACCATCTGTGATGAATTATCATAACCTAATTCTCTTAAAGAATCCTTCACCTTGCCAAGACTTTTCCCACTTTTCATAAGCACTTTATTTCCCTGAAGCTTTAAAAGTTCGTCAGTACCCTCATAGGATGCTGGAATAATATGCAGAGCATCAGCACCATCACAAAGAGATATATTTAATGCTGCAGCCGCTGCACAAAAGGAAGTAACCCCTGATATAATTTCGGCATCATACCCCTTTGCTAATACACTCCTATGAACATACATATAGGTTGAATATACACAAGGGTCTCCTAATGTAATAAATGCAACATTCAATCCCTCATCCAGCCTTTTTATAATTGCATCAGCACTACTGTTATGTCCTGCTTTTAACCTTTCTGCATCTCTTGTCATTGGCATATCACAATATAAAATCTCTTTTCCCTCTATAAATTCAGCAACAATGTTCATTGCTGTCTTTTCTCCACCAGTATCAGGTACTGCAATAATATCAGCCTTCTTTAAAGTATCCACTGCTGCCAAGGTTAAAAACTTCTTATCTCCTGGTCCAACTCCTACTCCGTATAAAATCCCCTTCATTTTTAATCCTCCAATTCTTTTATTAACCCTCTGGCCCCTTCTGTCATATATATATATCTTCCTTTATTAGTAAAGGTCATCACTTCAATATCACATTGGTCTCCAATTCTATATTTTAAGTTTTCAACAATTTTATCCATAACTGTTTTCCAAACTTTATCTTTCAATTTCATTTCTTCTAAAAGGCAATCAATTTCATCCGTGGTTGTGGCCTCCATGATTCGCATTACCTGCTCTCTGGTTGCTCCTGCCATGGCCCCATGGGCTGCAAAAATTTCTTTTCTCCCATCAGCCATTCTAGAATGGGTATTCATTATCCCTGCTGCCACCTTACTGATTTTCCCTGCATGCCCAATGAGCATAATTCTCTTAACACCTTTATAAACAGAATAATCTAGAGCTTCTCCAATATAATTAGAACACTTAATACCAGTTTCTAAGTCAATATTAAATTCCCTTAGTGCAAAATCTCTTCCATAATTACCTGGGCATATTAATAACTTATCTTCACCCTTAGACGTTCTGCTATCTATCTCAACATGGATAGTTTCAATCAAAGCTCTTTCACTCATTGGCTCAACAATGCCGCTGGTTCCAAGAATTGATATGCCTCCAATAATTCCAAGTCGTGGATTAAATGTTCTCTTTGCAACTTCTTCTCCTCCATCAGCACTGATAATCACCTTAAATCCGCCTTTATAATTATGTTTTTCAGCCACTTCTATTAAAGCTTCTTTAATCATAAGCCTAGGTGTTGGATTTATTGCTGCTTCACCCACACTACAAGCAAGCCCTTCTTTGGTTACTCTTCCTACGCCTTTTCCACCATCTATTTCTATCCCAAAAGGTATTTTCTTCACCGTTGCACAAATTTTCATTCCATGGGTGGCATCTGGGTCATCTCCACCATCTTTAATAATCTTACAGCTCACACTTTCCTTATCTGATGTAATATCTTCAACTTCTAAATTTAAAAGTATTCCTTTAGGAGTTTCTAAACGTACCTGCTCCTGAACTTCTCCAGTTAAAAGCATTGTAGCTGCAGCCTTTGATGCTGCCGTGGCACAGCTTCCTGTTGTGAACCCAAGCTTCAGCTTCTTTCCGTCCTTAACTACATATTCCTTCATTCTTCCACTCTTCTCTCTGAAAATACCTTCTTTATACTTGCTCTTGCAGCTGAAATTGTAGCTGCACTTTCATCAACATTTATATAGTCTTTATCCTTTAAAATCTCCATCAAATGAGCTATTCTTGGAATTCTTAAAGAATGCTTTCTTAATATATCAGCCTTTGAAAATATTTCTTTAGGTGTTCCTTCTATAATTACTCTGCCTTTATCAAAAACAAAAGCATGATTACAATATAAAGGAATAATATCTATATCATGGGTTGCTATTACAACTGAAATTCCCATAGACCTATTTATCTCTAATAAAAGAGTCATAATCTCACTAACTCCTGCCGGATCAAGGCCTGCTGTAGGTTCATCTAAAATCATAACTTCTGGCTCCATAACAAGAACCCCTGCTATTGCCACCCTTTTCTTTTGACCATAACTTAAAGCATGAGTCGGTCTATACTCTAATTCCTCTATTCCAACTCTTTTAATAGCATCGTCAACTCTTTTTTTTACCTCTTGCTCTGAAAGTCCTAAATTTATTGCACCAAAGGAAATATCCTTTCTAACACTTGAAGAAAAAAGCTGGTCATTTGGGTCTTGAAATACAATGCCTACTTCCTTTCTCATTTCACGAATGCCTTTCTTATTGTAAACAACTTCATTTCCTTTAAAATATACTTTTCCTGAGTCTGGTGTAAGAACTCCATTTAAGTTAAGAAAAAAAGTAGACTTTCCAGCTCCATTTCCTCCCATAATTGCAGTTATCTTTCCTTTTGGAATCTTTATATTTATATTATCTATTGCTTTATTCTCTCCATCATAGGAATAGCTTAAATCCCTTGTTTCAAGTATTGCCATTTTGTAACCTCCCATGTGAATCAACCTTTAAAAACTATTTTTTCTACTAAACCTACAACAATCAAAAACAAACTTAATGTGCAAGTACTAATATATAACTTTCTTGCAGACTTATACTCTTCTTTAAAAAATCTAACTTCTCCATTATATCCTCTTGATTCTAAAGCCATAAAAATTCTATCTGCTCTCTTATAAGCACGTATAAAAATCATACTAATCATTTCTCCAGTTGATCTAACTGCAGTTTTAAAACTTGCATTTCCAAGTCTTGATGCTTGAGCTATTCTCATATTGGAGGCCTCTTCCCAAATAATAAATATAAATCTGTATATAAGTTCCATTAATGACACCAATAAGTTAGGAAGTCTTGTTCCTCTCAAAAATTCAAACAGTTCTATCATTGGAGTATTAAGAGCTAAAAAATACATTGCACTCACTGCACCTAAAGCCCTAGTTATTAATGTAATTCCCTGTGACAATGACAACTCATCAACACCATACTGAAAATTTCCGACATGAAACCCAATTAGTATTGATTGATTTACATCATACCTATTTATCATAACGGTAACAGTACCAATAACTAAGAATGCTAAAGGTATACCTAGAAGTTTAATATATTTCTTCATTGAAATACCACTAGTTCTAATTGTTATAACCCCCATTAATAAAATTGTCAGTATGCCTACTGATGGTGAATTCATCAGTAAGCATATTGACAATATAGATATAGAAAATATTAATTTTCCTTTTGGGTCCACATTTAAAAGCTTTGACTTATATGCATAATTATCTATTTGGATCATTTGCTTTCTTTAACCTGTGGCTTCTTAGCTGTAATTCTTCCAAGAACAAAAGCCACTACTCCAGTACCTATTGCTGCTTGTAGTGCAAAAAGTAAAGATTCAATCTCCCCACTCTTTGGTTCTAAAATTGAGTCAGCCCAAGGCTCATAATCTGGATCTATCTCAGTGATTGCATCCATAGCAAGTCCATCTGCACCACCAAATTCAGCATTTTTTAAAAGTAAAAGAGGTGCTGCTGCAATAACAATAACTAATAATAATAATAGCAAATTCTTTTGATATAACTTCATTCTATATTTCCTCCCCTACTATAATACTGATAACTCTATTAATTCTTTTCTACTGTACTTTTCTAATATATTGTATATAACTACTGTAACTAAACCTTCACATATTGCTAATGGTACCTGTGTAAGTGCAAATATAGTTAAGAACTTAACCAAAGAACCCATTATTCCTGTTCCAGCATCTGGGAATGCCAAAGCAAGCTGAACTGATGTTACAACATAAGTAAGTAAGTTTCCAAGTGCTGCTGCTAAAAATACTGCAACACCGTTATTAGCTCCCCACTTTTTAGAAAGCTTAAATACTCCATAAGAAACTAATGGACCAACAATTGCCATTGAAAAAGTGTTAGCTCCAAGAGTAGATATTCCACCATGAGCAAGTAAAATAGCTTGGAATAGAAGTATAATCACTCCAATGACTGCCATTGCTAAAGGTCCAAATAAAATAGCACCTAATCCAACACCTGTAGGATGTGAACAGCTACCTGTAACTGATGGAATTTTAAGTGCTGATAAAACAAAAGCAAAAGCTCCACACATTGCAAATAATACTAAATGCTTAGATGATACTGCCACCTTGTTTTTTATTGCAAAGAAACCCATTACAACAAAAGGAATACATAAAACTCCCCAACCAATACACCATGCAGGCTGTAAATATCCTTCTGCAATATGCATTGCATATGCACTCTTAGGAATTAACAACACTACCGCTAACGTTAAAACCATCACTTGAAACTTTGAAATTTTTTTATTCATACAAACCCCTCCTTAAAAAATGAAAGCCTTTACTTCAAAGAAGTAAAGGCTTTAAGTTTGCATATTTAAAACATAATAAAGCTAAGCATTTAAAATCTACATCGATATTAAATCCTTAATTTCATCATGGCAAACTACACCCTTCATACTCTGTGAAGTCATAGCACTCCGCATAATAACTATTATGCGGACAATATTGGCAGGTCTTCCGACTTAAACATCATTGTTTGCTTTCGCCTTCCCAAATAAAAATTCAGTGGCTTTTTTAACTTTAGTAAAACTAGAAAGCATTCTCCGTTAATACGGCAGCAGGACTGTTCAGGATTCTAACCTAATTCCCATTTTCATGTATATAAAATATACAACCAATATCCCAATACTATATTTAATTGTTATTTTTTCAACTCTATTTTTATCATAACATTTCAATAGTCCCTTTTCAATATTTTCTTAAAATTTAAAATAAACTTTCAAATATTTTTATCCAATTCTATACATCAATAAATATTAGTAAATTTCATTAATGCTAATTAAAGCATTAAAAAATATTTTCAATAATATAAAGTTTCTTCATTTCTTCATTCAAAATAAGATACAGCTTTGAAGAATCAGAATTTCTTTTGATATAATATTTATACTCAACATTAAAATCAGGAATCACAGCCTCCGGTATATCTAAGCTATTAAGTACCTCCGCAACCTCTGCCTCCAGAACTATACTAGTCCCCTTATACCAGTCTATACACTGTTTAACCTTTTCAGCATATTTATACCTGAATATATGAAATCTTTCTCCATCTCCTAGAAAACTAGATCCACTATCCTTTTCATATACCTGTTCATATCCACTCGGTAAACTTATATCCCAATTCGCCTTGAATATTTCATCATACCCCTTTCCAATAAAGGTCACCTCTAAAACCCCTACAATTATTATAAATAGTACAATCACAGAAGCACTTAAAATTAAAACTATATTTCTTTTCAACATAACTACAAACCTATGACTCTATATAGTTAGATCATTATCATTTTTAATTTCAACAGCTTTTTTAAACACCTCTGCCAAGACAAAACACATTAAAGCTGATATTATTCCGATCATCATAAGTGGTGAGATAGCTCCATTTCCATTAGATAAAATTTGTATACCAGCAAATTTATTATCACCATATCCTCTAATGCACTCATACACAGCATTTATTGTTAAAAATACACCCATAACCCTAAAGCGTTTCACATTTTTATAGATAAAAGGACTATTATTAGTACTATCAATTATCTGTATCAACATTATAATTACAACTAAATATCCAATGAAATATAACATATTCATAGCACCAACAACCAAGTGTACTGCTTCAAGTCCTCCATCATTCAATTTCACCATTATCTCACTATAAATTCCGAATGGAAGAGATATTAAAAAAATGATAATGCCAATGCAAAGAAATAAAGAATTATAATAATACTGCTTTTTATTACTGTATTTCCCATTTTAAATCTCCTTTCTTACTTTAAACTCTTACTCTGATACTTCAGCATATAACTTACCACTTTCATCTTCATTTATTAAAATAGTGACCTTATTTTCACTAAAGTTTTCCTTAAACTGCTGAGTTCTTAAAATTTCATTCCCGCCTTTGTCCTTAGCAGTTAACACAAATTCACAGCCATCATATTTATCCATTTGGAAGCCAAATCTCTCTCCCTTTTTAACAGGGCTTTCATCAGCATACTGACCTCCGCCTGAGGAATTTCTTTGTTCTATACCAAAGGAATAAATCTTTTGATTGGTATTGTTGATAATTATTAAATTTTCCTCTTCTGCTACAACATTAGACCTGTTGCTGCAGCCAATAACTACTATAAGTAAAATTCCAAGTGCAATTACCATACTAAATTTCTTTTTCATCAATAAATACCTCCTACACGATTTATATTGCTTAAGCTACGTATCAAATTCAACATAATACAAAATATTTGTATCTGCATCATACATAGCTATTGTTAAATTAAAGGAAAAACGATTAAATAATTTTGTATCACTTGAAGCATCTATACTTTCACTATGACGGTCAAAAAAATACCAATACCCGTTTTCAATTTTAGGAATTCCTAATTCTCCCGCAATATTATAACCATATGAAGTTCCATCTCTCATACCGCCATACATGAATAAATTAAGATTCTCACTTAATGGCAATTCACACCACTTTGAATTTTCTTTAAGCTCATTCAAAATAGTTTCTTTATCCTGAGCCAAAAATTCAACCTTTGCAAATGTATGTCCATCTCCATGAAATCCACCATGTTCATCAACATAACTTATATTTTCAGGTTCTGGTATATTAATACCTATTTGTTCTTCAATATACTTTTCATCAGATGTAACTGAACATCCCAGCAAAGCGTATGCACTAATAATTACAACTATTGCTAAAGCAATTCTATTTTTCATCTTTATATCACCTAAAATCCACAAATATTCTAATATTCTGTATATTATTCTTAAAAGAGAAAGCAGATTTATATCTGCTTCCTTTTCATGCGTGACAATATAAGTGCAGCTCCCAATGTAATACCTGAGATTGCAATAAATAACCACATCATTGGTATTAAAAAGAAAGGCTCTACTAATGTTCCATCCTCAAGTACTTTTGATCCAATAACATTAAAGGCTACTGCACATACAATTGCTAAACCAAGAAACACTCCGCTTGGTATATATTTTTTCATAACTATCTACTCCTTTATAAAATATTTTTAAACTTATTACAAATATTTAACTTCTATTCCGTATCTTTTCTATACTCCAAAATATCTCCTGGCTGACAGTCTAAAGCTTCACATATTGCTTCTAAGGTTGTAAACCTGATTGCCTTAGCCTTATTATTTTTTAAAATAGATAAGTTAGCCATGGTTATTCCTAGTCTGTCTGAGAGTTCAGTGGAGGACATTTTTCTTTTCGCCATCATTACATCCAAATTTACTACTATCATTTCAATTCCTCCTATATTGTCAGATCATTTTCTTCTTGGAGTTCAATACCACTTCCAATAAGTTCTCTAACTATTGAGGATATGATAAATACCATTAATGCACCCATCATCACAACTAAACAGACTAAATTTCTATAAATAAAAACTGTACCTACTAAGAAAATTAAGAAATCTGTGAGGGAACAAATGCTTATTATCTTTAATTCCTTCATACTGCTTTTATAAAATACATTTCCATCAAGTAATCTCTTACTTAACTTAACTACAGATATTCCTATAAATAAAAATGGTATTGCTGAAATGTAAAGAAAAATAATTACTTCAAGCTTATTAAATCTAACACCTGCTGCTAAGAAATTTAGAAAATACCAGTCCACAAGCTTAGGTAATAATACTGCTGCAATTATAACTAAACCCACACACATAATTGATAATCCATAAAGAAACACTTTAAAAATTTTTTTCATCCTTAGTCCTCCTAAAATAAATGACTCCTGCCATACCTGCAAATAATATTTGAATTGTACTTAAAATAATAAATATACCTATTGGTAAGTAAACTCCCCCTAATACTTTTATAGAAATCAACAAACTCAAGAAAAAGAATACTCACAATGCCGTTTTACTTCCGTAATATATTTCCTCTTATGCCAAAAACAAATCATAACATCCTAAAACCCCCATACATATCTTTTCTTTCATGAGACTCCCAACATTTTAATCTTTAATTAAATTTTATCAAGAACAATAGTGTGTGTCAATATATTTTTATCGTAAAACGATAAAATATTGTTGTATATTAATATATTTTTATTCTAAAATAATATGTTGCCTCATGATTTATTTTGGAACCTTTACTCTCTAAAGTGTATATAATTAATTAAATTTATAAATTGGAGTATTTTATGAGGAGTCCGCTTATTGACTTAATTGAAACTGAAAACCTCTTAATTAAAAATGCTTCTATGAGCGAATGCAGTAAATTGCAAGATATATACTCATCTTGAACAACACGTACCGACCTAGAAAGATTGAATTTTAATGAGGACTACATTTATAATGTCAAAGATTATTTTTTTAATTTTTCTTGCTAATATAAATTTACTATGCTATTATAGATACCAACGGTATGTATGGAGGCGATTCTTTATGGCAAGAAATAAATATCCGGAGGAAACTATAAAATTAATTGTAGATCAATCACTAAAACTATTTATTGAAAAGGGATATGAAAATACATCAATTCAAGATATTATCAATAACTTAGGCGGCCTTTCAAAAGGAGCTATATATCACCACTTCAAATCTAAAGAAGAAATTTTTGAAGCTGTATGCAAAAAAATAGGTGATGATAACACTGTTTATTATAGGAGTATTCGTGATAGCAAAGATCTATCTGGATATGAAAAGTTAAAGGTAATGGTGCAATCTGCATATTCAAATCCTAATAACGAAGCTGTTGTTGCAATGACCTCTAAGATAGGTAGTGACCCTAAGTTTTTATTGGCTCAAATTACTGATATTTTTGAAGTTGTAGCACCACTCTATATTCAACCTGTTATTGAAGAAGGGATTATGGATGGTTCAATTCAAACTAAATATCCAAAGGAACTCTCTGAAGTTATTATTGTTCTAGTTAATATTTGGATAAATCCCATTATAGCTAAAACAACCCCAGAAGAAATGAAGCAAAAACTTGAATTCTTCAGTTGCCTTTTACAAGGAATAGGTCTAAATTTATTAGATCAAGAAACAATATCTCAATACGTTGAGTATTGCAAAAATTACGTTAAATAAAAATAGCTGTCCAATTATGGGCAGATTATTTTTAATATTATACATACCGTCAGTCTGTATTAAAGGAGTGTTAATATGAATGAACAAAAATTATTTACTAAAAATTTTATCCTTGTGGTAATAGGTCAAATTATATCCCTATTTGGTAATTCCATTCTCCGTTTTGCCTTGCCTCTTTATCTTCTACGAACAACTGGATCTGCAGCTTTATTTGGAATTGTTACTGCCTGTTCTTTTCTACCAATGATTTTTTTATCTTTAGTAGGAGGTGTACTAGCAGATAGATTTAACAAGCGAAATATTATGGTAATCCTGGATTTTATAACTGCCCTTGTTGTTATATTTTTATTACTTGCTTTAAACAAGCTTTCTATTGTTCCTCTGTTTATAATTATTTTAATGATTCTATATGGAATTAGTGGAATATATCACCCAACTGTACAAGCCAGCATTCCCTCATTAGTAAGCTCTAAAAAAATACTATCTGCCGGTGCAATAATAAATCAAATAGGTGCTTTATCTAATCTTTTAGGCCCTATTATTGGTGGTATGCTGTTTGGTACATTTGGTATTATTCCAATTTTAACAATTAGTATTATTTGTTTTACGTTATCAGCTATTATGGAAATTTTTATTCACATACCATACAAAAAAAGAAATGATAATCAAAATATGATTGCAATTGTAAAAAATGATTTATCTGAAAGCATAAATTATATGAAAAATGAAAAGCCGATTTTAATAAAAATCATTGTATTAATATCTCTCTTTAATCTAGTTTTAACTGCGATGATGATAGTTGGTATCCCTGTTCTAATTATTGATATACTTAATCTGAGTGACAGTCTTTTAGGTGTATCTCAAAGTATCCTTGCTTTAGGTGGACTTTGTGGTGGAATATTAACAGCAGTATTAGGTGAAAAACTCACACTACCTATTATTACTTTCAAGTATCTGCATTGGTATCATGGGAATACCGCTACTACTTAATGCTTCTAATATGATGAGTTATAGTATTATTACGGCTTGTTGCTTCTTAATAATGACTTTTTCAACTATATTTAGTGTCCAAATGATAGCAGCCGTTCAAACAGAAACACCTCAAAATCTAGTTGGTAAAATTATTGCTTGCATGATTGCATTTTCAATGTGTGCACAACCAATTGGACAAGCAATCTATGGATTTATATTTGATAAATTTCAAGATAGCATATGGATTATTTTACTTGGCTCAGCAATAACTTCAATTTTTATTGCAATAGCTTCAAAAAAAATTTTTAAGGACATAAAAATTGAGCATACTGCTACAGAAGCAACTCGATAATTAAAAAATATTTATCCTCATAAAATATCCCTTTATAAAAACAGTTATCTTCTAAAACTGTTGATATAAAGGGACATTTATTTACTCACTGCTTAAAGTAATAACCGAAATCTCTGGCTTATTAAACACCCTCGGTAAAAGTGGTTTTCCACCTAAGCCACGGTTTACAATAAGCTTACTATCTTTAATCTCATACTGTCCCTTACTATACTTTGGAAAGAATTTTCTTTCTGGTGAAAGCAATCCTCCAACGCCTGGGATTCTAATGAGTCCTCCATGAATATGACCAGACAAGGTTAAGTCTGCTCCCCACTTTGCATAGGTATCAAAATAAAGTGGATTATGTGCCAAAAGTATATTAAATTCTTTTTTGTCAGTATAGCCTAAGACTTTTTCAATATTCTTCTTTTGAAAATAAGTATCTTTTTTATAAACACTTTTTATTTCTTTATAATAGCAAAGATCACACCACACTCCATAAAGCCCTATAAAGCTTCCATCCTTTGTAAGTCTAATTTTCTCATTATCAAGGATTCTTACACCTCTATTTTTCAGCTCTTTTATAAATTCTAATTTTTCCTCCCTTGAAAGTTTTGTTTCATTGTTCCCCTCAACAAAATACACTTTATACTTTTTAAGCTTTTCAGCCAAGTCTAAAAACACACAAAACTCTTCTTCAAAAGAATTTATCATATCACCTGTCATTACTACAATATCAGGTTTCTCTTTATCAATCACTTCAATTAACCTTCTATTATCTTCTCCAAAGCTTTTCGAATGCAAATCTGATAACTGCAATATTTTATATCCATTAAAAGCCTTTGGTATCTTGGAAGATGAAACATCATACTTAGAAACCTCTATATGGTTATTTCCATAATATAAACCTGCTCCAACTACAGTTGTTGCACCTACTATAGGTATTATTGTCCATATCATCTTATTACTTTCTCTACCTCCTTAAGTGAGTGTCCAGACATGACATTCCAAATCTTTGACTTAGTCACTCCTACTTACTCTTTGATTACTCCTTCAAATAAAGTTAGAATGAATCTCCTTTTTTCATATACCTATTATACTGAAAATCCTAGAAATTATTGTTACAATTAAGTGAACATATAAAAGTTCCACTCCAACTCGTTGATTTTATCAATGGAACTTACTCTATTGAGTATTCCTCCTAATAAATACAAGAAGGAATCTTTATTACACCTACATAATTTTTATATTAGCCATAAAAATAGTATTTTAAAACGTATATAAGAAGAGAGGTGAAGATAATGACTAATACGGAATTTGAAGCTAGCATCAAATTAATTATAAGCAATAATAAAGATGGTCTAGAATCCATTTATAAAGAATATATCACTTCAATTTATTCACTAGTGCTGTCTATTGTGAAAAATAAGGAAAATGCTGAAGATATTACTGCTGATGAATACCTTACTTTCCAAGCTTAATATATCTGAAAGGGAAATAGTCATTCTTCACCTAGTAAATGACTTAACCTTCAAAGATATTAGTAAAATTCTAAATAGACCTCTCGGCTCAATAGCTTGGCAATATAACTCTGCCTTAAAAAAATTAAGGAGGTTCCAATATGAGTAATTTTGATAAAGATAAATTAAAAGAAAAATTATTGCATGAAGCTAAAACTAATAAACCTGATCTATGGAATAAAATAGAATCCCAGCTTCCCTCTAACAAAATAGAGCCACCAACACAAAAAACTAAAAGTAAATTTTATATCAAAACATTTTCCAACGTTGCTGCTGTCCTTGCTTTAATTGTAGGTATTTCTATTTATAATCATGAAAAAATTTTTTCACCAGATTTAAATTTAAAGAATGCCGACTTTTTAGATATAGAAAAGGCTCCTGCTTCTGAAGATGAACGGCTTAATAAAGAACCTATTAATTATGAAAACCTAAATTTTGCTGAAGGATTAACCCCTGCAGAAAAGTATGCCCAAAATGGAGAAGTTTACTCTTCAACCCTTGATATTATTCCTTTCTCTGAAGACCTTTTAAGTGACATGACCTGGATGGGAAAGGTTACAATCCTTAACGCTTATTATAAAGATTATAAATACTATACCTTTAGTAATAAACTTGAACCTAATGGACAGCTTCATAATTGGCTAAGAACCATAGTATATGAAATAAAGGTAGATGAAATCTATCTTGAGGATGGGAAAATTAAGGCTGGAGACACCTTAAAAATAGAACAGCAATGCTTTAATGGCTGCTATCTAACAGACTCTGCCCTATTTGACTTGAAAATTAACCATCAATATATTCTTCCTTTGTTTTATGCTGGTGAGAAAATTCTTTATGAAGGGGCATTCGACTTAGAAAACTATGCTGACGGTGATATTACTCGTGATGGACAATATTCAATTGTTTATCAATTTGCACCTCAAATTGAAGTTACTTTAGATAGCGAATATATCTTTCATAGTGAGTGGAAAAGTTTGATAAACGATAAAACTATTGATGTTATTATGCCAACTGAGAATCCTGAAGAAAGCTTCTATGCTGACAAAATGAAACTGAGACGTGATGCTGATTTTATCACTGACCTTCAAACTCTAATAAGCCGATATAAATAATTGGTTGATTTATTATAAGGAGGCTTATATGAAAAAACTTTTCCTAATACCAATGATTTTTTTTATTCTTACGCTCTTATACGGATGTAACAATAAAGGAACAGTTCCTTATTTTATTTCTAATGAAGAAGTTATTCAAGAAGCAGACTTTGATGACAGCAATTTAATTATAATGTTTAATGATGATAATCATAAACCAATGCATGTTAATATGAAGATTTACTTTGACGAGAAGTTATGCCTTAATAGTGATTCAAGAAGAAAAAATGAAGCTACCATCAGCTCTAATCTTAAAGTCTCTGAAACTAACCATGTTATAACCGTTACTATAAATGATAAAATAAATTCTTATTTGATTATTGAGGCTAAAGAAGAAAAACAATGGATTATAATAGAATATAGTAGCCCTGGAGCACTCTATAATATATCTAACTCCCCACCCTTATTTGACTAATAATATTACACTATAATAAAAATACCGTCACACTGTTTTTATCAAACAGTATGGCGGTTTATTTTTAATCTGCTAATTGTATTCCAATTCCTATAAGCCCTGGACCCGTATGTACTACTAATGCTGGACTTATTTGACCAAACAAAATCTCCTTACAATCCGGAAGCTTCCCTTTTAACTCATCATATATTTCCTTGGCTTCTTCTAAGGCATCTCCATGGGCAATGGCAAGATTGAATTTATGACCTTTCCCATGAGTTAGTGCAAGGTTTAAAGCCTCACTTATAACCTTCTTTCTTCCCCTGGCTTTCTTAACTGTATAATATACCCCATCTTCATTACATGAAATTATTGGTCTTATGCCTAAAGCAGTTCCCATTACTGCAGTTACAAGTCCGATTCTTCCACCCTTTTGTAAGTACTCTAAGGTTGATACACAAAAGAAAATCTTTGTATCCTCTACTGATTTATTTAATCTTTTTTCAATTTCATTTATATTCAAATCTTGAGAAACAAGTTGTCCTGCAAGGATACCAGTTAACCCTGCCCCAATTCCAATGTTTTTTGTGTCTATAATCCTGCAATCTAAGTTTGGAAACTCTTTTGCTATCTGTGTTATCATATTATTGGTTCCACTTAGTCCGCTAGAAATAGTAACGATTATTACTTCCTTGAAGCCATCCTGCTGAATTTTATCAAACTGCTTCATTATAGTTTCACCAGTTGGTAGTGATGTGGTAGGTATCTCTTTAGAAAAATTGTCATAAACCTCTTGTGCTGTAATGTTTACTCCATCCTGGAACTGACCAAAACTGTAATTTATAGATAAAGGAACTATATACATTCCATGCTTTTCAATATATTCCTTAGGAACATCTGTACAAGAATCAATAAGAACTGCTATTTTATTATTTTTCATTTTCTTTCACCTCTACATCTAGTTTTCAATACCAGATTAACTCGTTTATTCACCCTTGTCAACTATTTCGTTAAACTTTATATGTTTTTCCAATAAAAAAAACAATTAAACACCTTTTTTGATGTTTAACTGTTTTTGATTTAAATATTCATCTTATTTCAATTTTGTTCCTGTAACGTCTTGCTCTATAAGTCCTTTTTTCATTAGAGCTCCTAAAGCTCTCTTGAATCCATTTTTACTACACTTAAAGTACTTCTTAATATCATCTGGGTTTGTTTTATCATTGAAGGTCATAGAACCACCATGCTTTTTAAGGTAGTTCATTATTACCTCTTCCATCTCGCCCATTTCATCAAGACGAGGTTTTCTAGCTGTAACTTCAATCTTACCATCATCAAAGTACTTCTTAACTCTTACTTTAAGAACATCTCCCATTTTAACATCTCCAAAGTATTCATTTTTTAAAATTATTCCTCTGAAGGTATTTTCAAGGGCGATTATAAGGTTACCGTTATGGTGTCTTCCGTAAACAGTTCCCTCAATCTCTTCTCCAACATTGTAATGAGTTGTATCGTGAAGGTATTTATCTACTCTTGTTGTTGCTGCTATTCTGTTAGTTTTATCTACATATAAAGCAAATAAATATTTCTTTCCGACTTCTAAATCGTAAACAGCTTCTTTAAATGGAACTAGAACATCTCTCTCTAATCCTATATTTACAAAGCTTCCTATTCTTGATTTATCTACAACTTCAAGATACGCTGGCTCTCCAACCTGTGCAAGTACTGGCTTCATTGTTGCCACTGGTCTATCCATCGAATCCTTGTAAATAAATACTTCTATTTCATCATCAACTTCTATTTCTCCAATGATGTTACTGTTTGGTATTAAAATATCTTCTGAAGTTGTTTTTCCCTGTGCATCCAGATAGTATCCAAAGTCACAGCTTCTCGCTACCCTAAGGGTATTAATTTTTCCTAATTCTATCATTCTCTATTCTCCTATCTAAGCTAAGAATTTCCCATAAGTTTATCTATATCCTATCCAAAACCCCTAGTTCTTAAAACCTATAACTGAGTCCAATCTATATACTTATTAAGCTTTTCAACAAACTTAATAAGGTATTCTTCTTCCAGTTCTGTAAATGTGTTAAACTCGAAGCTGTCTATATCAAGTACACCATAGACTTCTCCATCCTTTATGATTGGGATAACAATCTCAGAATTACTGGCTCCATCACAAGCAATATGCCCTGGAAACTCATGAACATTAGCAATTCTTTGAACAGCTCTTTCAGCTACGGCAGCACCACATACCCCTTTACCTACTGTTATTCTGTTGCAGGCTGGCTTTCCCTGGAAGGGACCTAAAACCAGTTCTCCCTCTCTCATAAAGTAGAAACCACTCCAATTTAACTTATCCATTATAGCATAAATTATCGCAGATGCATTAGAAAGATTGGCATAAATATTTTTTTCTGAACTTAACTGACCTTCTAGAAGAAGTAGCATATACTTATATCTATTTTCAATAGGCAGATTTTTAGCTGCTTCAATATTTATCATTACTCTTGACTCTCCTTATGTAATTCCCCCATATGTACATAATGTTCTGCAGAAATTTTTATAGATTCTATTTCTTCTTCTGTGAGTTCTCTTACTACCCTTGCAGGTGACCCTATACAAAGAACTCCACTTGGAATCTTTTTATTCTGAGTAACAAGACTTCCTGCACCAATTATTGTGTTTTCACCAATCTCCGCTCCATTTAAAATTGTTGAGCCCATTCCAACCAGCACATTATTTCCAACTTTGCAACCGTGAATTATACAGTTATGTCCTACTGTAACGTTATCACCTATTGTAGTTGGAAAATCTTGATCAATATGTACAGTTGAGTTCTCTTGAATATTAGTATTCTTGCCAATTGTAGTTAACTCATCTTCACTTCTAATCACAGCACTATACCAGATGTTACTATTCTCTCCAATAACAACATTTCCAAGTATTGCTGCATTTTCAGCAATAAAGCAGCTTTCATGAATCACTGGCACTTTCCCCATTATTCTTTTTATCACTTGAATTTCCTCCTTTACGCCTGTTTTTATTTCATCTTTTCCAATAATGTACTCAGAATTTTTAGCTTTTCTCAAACTTCATATAATTTAATAATATCATAAATACAACTTATATTCTCCAATGGGAAGTAAAATATCTCATCTGATTTATTTTCTACAAAATTTTTCTTATTACGATTTTATATGATATTTATATTATATTCTGGCTAAAATATATATAGTGTTTCATTAAAAATCAAATAAACAATTCAATTTTTGAATATATGGTAACTTCTTACATATTTTCTACCACATTTCTTTTGAAATTTCAATACTTGATTATGAATTTTATTTATATTAAAATACCATATATAGTATTAATACATAATTAAAAACACAATATATAGTGTCATAGCCGTTAGGGGGTGAATTGCTAATCATACACTTTATGATTAGCTTTTATAATGAACAATATCAACAAAATGCTTAAAAGATATTACACTAAGGAGTTAGAGAACAATAAAAATCTAACTGTCTACGATTTATTTCAGTGGAAAAAAGTTGATGTAGTATTAAAGGATTATAAAAAAGGAACGATCCTTGTGGATATGCATGACCTGGAGTTCCCTATTCACTATTCACAAAATGCATGCGATATAATTGCATCAAAATATTTTAAAAGAGCTTTGATTCCAAATGAAGTCGGATATGAAAACAGCTTGAGAATGGTAGCTCACAGATTAGTTAACTTTTGGTGTGAATCATTAAAGGATGAAGGCTTAATTGAAACAGAAGAAGAATGGCAAATCCTTTATGATGAATTAGTATACTGCTTCTTAAATCAAATGTATGCTCCAAACTCACCTCAATGGTTTAATACTGGTTTGAAGCTTTCTTACGATATCGGAGGAGAACATCAAGGCCACTTCTACTACGATGAAAACTTAAAGAAAGTCGTTGAAAGTGTTGATAACTACACTAGAACTCAGGCTTCTGCCTGCTTTATAGTTTCAATTGAAGATAAGCTTCTTGGACCACACTCAATCTCTGAACAATACGTAACAGAGACAAAACTATTTAAAGGGGGTTCTGGTTCTGGAACAAACTACTCTACTTTAAGAGCTAAAGACGAACATCTATCAGCAGGTGGACGTTCCTCTGGGGTTATGAGCTTCTTAAAGGGCTTTGATAGGAATGCTGGTACAATAAAATCTGGTGGAACTACAAGACGTGCCGCTAAAATGGTATGCCTGGATATTGATCATCCTGAAATTACTGAGTTTATTAATTGGAAGGCTACTGAAGAAGATAAAGTTAGAGCTTTAGGTAAAATGGGTTATGATGCTTCCTTTGAAGGAGAAGCTTATGAAACTGTTTCTGGACAGAATGGAAACAACTCTATAAGATTCAGCGATGAATTCATGGAGAAGGTTGAAAACCTTCCTAAAGATCCAGATGCAACTATTACTTTAAAAGGCAGAGTAGATCAAGGCATCAACAGAGATGTAAGTGTGGCTGAACTTTGGGATGACTTCAACAAAGCTGCATGGCAATGTGCTGATCCAGCCCCTCAATTTGACGATACCTTCAATGCATGGCATACCTGCCCTGGTGGAGAAGATGGTGAATTTGGTGCAAAGCATAACCGATTAAACTCAACAAACCCATGTGGAGAATATGCTTTCCTAGATGATACATCTTGTAACCTTGCATCAATTAACATATACAAATTCTATGATAAAGATAATAAGTGTTTCGATTTAGATGGATATATACACCTTATTTCACTACTTCAGTTAATGCTTGAATCTTCTGTTCACTGGGGTCAATTCCCTACAGAAGATATTGCAAGAAAGACTTACTTATTCAGAACTACAGGGCTTGGAATCGCTAACCTAGCTTCCCTTCTAATGGTAATGGGTTATGCCTACGATTCAGACGAAGCGAGAAACCTTACTGCTGCTCTTATAGGTATCCTTACTGGAGTCTCCTATGCTACTTCAGCCCGTATGGCTGAGAAGGTTGGTCCTTTTGAAAAGTATGATATAAATAAAAATGCAATGCTAAGAGTTATCAGAAATCACGGCAGAGTTGCTGGTGCTTTAAATGATGATTTTGAAGATCTTCATTATGAACCAATTAAGGTAAACCACAGACTTTTAAAATCTATGAATGCAGCTCCAATATCAGATACACTAAAAAAAGTATGGAAAGATGCTTTAACTCTTGGTGAAAAATTTGGATATAGAAATGCTCAAGTTTCCGTTGTTGCACCTACAGGAACTATTTCCTTTGCTATGGACTGTGGTGCCACATCTATTGAGCCTTACTTCTCACACTTTATCTATAAAAAGCTTTCAGGTGGAGGGTTTATGACCATCGTAAACCCAATAATAGAAGATGCTTTAAAAAATCTTGAATATACTGATGAGCAGGTTAAAGATATCGTTGATTATATTCTTCGAAAAGAGAAGGTTGATGATAACGGATATGAATATGAAAAAATTATAGATGGAAAAATTGAAGGTGCTCCACACCTAAAAGATGAACATCTTAAAATATTTGATACTGCAAATAAATGCGGCAGTGGTGAAAGATATATCCTACCAATGGGCCACGTTCTAATGATGGCAGCAATAACACCACTTATATCTGGTTCTGTTTCTAAAACAGTTAATCTTCCAAAGGATGCCACCGTAAAAGATTTCCAAAACGTAGTATTAGATTCTTGGAAGCTTGGAGTAAAAGGTATTTCCCTATACAGAGATGGCTGTAAAGCAAGTCAGCCACTTAATACTGTTTTAGAGGAAAAAGGTGATGCAGAGCTTGAACAGCTGACTTATGCAGAACTGCTTGCAAAGGCTAAAGAGCTTCAAGCTAAAAGCAACAGACCATCTTATAAGTCTTTTAGAGAAAAACCAATTGGCATTAGAGTTGGCACTACTCATCCAGCTCAAATAGATGACGTTAAAATTTACACTACAGTAAACAGAAGACCAAATGGTGAAATCTCTGAAATATATATTACAACAGACCGAGAAGGAACAATCATTACTGGACTTTTAAACTCTCTTTCAAAATCAATTTCAGTTATGCTTCAGTATCATGTTCCTGCTGCTGATATCGCTAAGATGCTTAGAGGTCAAAAATATGAACCATATGGCTTTGTTCAAAAGCACCCATACATCAAGCATGTGAGCTCAATTTCTGATCTCGTAAGTAAAATTATTGATATAGAGCTTGGTGATTATTCTCGCTGTCAGATCAAACCTGATTCTGAAGAAGCTGTGACCTATACAGATTACAGCCCAGCAGCTCCAAAGGCATCAAGTTCAACTCAGCATAAAGATTTTTCAAAGCTTGAGGGAGAACGTATCTATTCAGAAACTTGTTCAACCTGCTCAAGCACAAACCTAGTTAGAAACGGTACTTGCAAGGTTTGCAGAGACTGTGGAACAACTACTGGATGCAGCTAATAGAAAGAGCACGCCACATGGCGTGCTCTTTTATTTGGAATGTTAAATTTAAAATCATTACTTAGTTATAGTTTTATGAAATAATCTTACCTTTCCATATATACCCATACCCCCATTGCATTTTATGGTAAAATAAAAATGAGAACATTTATATTTTAGGAGGATTTATATGCGTTGTCATTACTGTGGATATAAAACACTTGACCTTATATTTATTTAAATAACTAAATATATTTATATCTTCTGCCATATGCCAATATAAAGCCAATAGACATTACCATAGCTAGAAGCTCTGCTGCCGGCACTGACAGCCATATTCCCGGCACATGGAAAAGTGGCGGTAAAATAGTAAGGCCTGCAATAATAAATACAAAAGTTCTTAAAAATGATATTATTGCTGATACTTTTCCATTTGAAAGAGCTGTGAACAAGGATGATGCAAAAATATTAATTCCCACAAATAAAAAGCTTAAGCTGAATAATGGGAATCCCGAAATTGCTATATCATAAACATTACTTCCAACCGGTGTAAAAATCTCCATCATATATGGAGATATCCATATAGCAATAAATATATAATCTAATATCATATTAACCACACCAGATATAATACTTAAAGTTAACCCAAAATTAGGATTTCCCGCTACCACAATAAAACTTTGTCCAAAAATCTGAATTACTAAAGCCGGTGCAAATAAAAGCATAATAGTCAAATATTGCTTACATAAATCAAATAAAACTTCAGTAGCACCAAGACCATATATTAATGGTTTTATAAAAAACATACATGCTACCGCTGAAACCACACTTAATAAAAATCCTGTTATATAAATTAAAGATAAATTTCTTCTTGCTTCCTTTTCATCTCCACTACCTAGCTTTCTTGCAATTACGGCACTTCCCCCTGTTGAAAACATTATGGCAATTGCCATTAACACATTAATCACAGGGTATATTATATTAATTGCAGATAAGCCATTAGTTCCAACATATCTAGATACAAAAATAGAATCGATTATGGTATATAATGCAGTTACTCTCATCATAATCACTGTAGGTGTTGCAAACTTTATAAGTGAAAAAAAGTTAAATTCCCTGCTGATTGAATTTTCTACGTTCTTCATTTTAACTTTCTCCTCTTGCTGATTTTTTCTCCATGGATTAGAATAATGTATAGTGTAACCCTATAGTCAATAGGAGCCCGTAAATATGAATATTAATTTACAAAATTACTTTACCACAGGCGAATTTGCAAAGCTGGTTGGAGTTACGAAGCATACCTTATTTCACTACGATGATATTGGAGTTTTCTCTCCTGAAATAAAAAAAGATAACGATTATAGATATTATTCGGTTTTCCAAATTGAAGCCTTTTATGTGATTTATACTTTAAAAGAGCTTGAAATGCCTCTAAAAGAAATAAAAGTCCTGAAGGCTTGATAAAATTATTGAAAAAAGAAGAACTAGAGATTGACAGGAAAATAGAAAGACTTAAACAAATGAAAGCATTAATTTCCTTAAAAGCTCAATTAACAGAAAGCATATTTAACATCGCTACTGACAAAATTTCTATTGTTGAAGAATCAGAGGAGTTATTGCTTCTCACTAAAAGTCTTCTTGAAACAGACAATAGAAGCATGGCAGTTTCAATTGCTAATCATGCAAAATACTGCTCTGAAAATGGTATTTCCTTCCCTAGCTATACTGGTGAAATGATTTCCATAGAAAACATCCTTAATGGAAATTACTATTCTTATAATTATTATTTTACAAAGATTCTTTCCCCTAAAAGTGGAACAGATATATTTATAAAAGAAGTAGGCCCATATTTAACAATCTATCACACTAAGGGATATTCAACAATTAATGAGGCCTATACAAAAATTTTGGACTATGCCAATGAAAATACTCTTAACCTTACTGGTCATTTCTTTGAAGATGTTATTCTTGATGAGTTATCAGTTCATGACTACGATAACTTTTTAATTAAAATATCCATTCGAATTCAGCAATAAAAAATACCAAACCTTAATGAAATCACCAAATCTATGCTTTGGTGCACATGAACTTACTCCCTAGAGCACTTCTTTAACTCATCACTAAAATAAGGTTTCATGTATTTCGAAGGTTTGGTATCTTTAATTTTACTCTTTAACTCCAATAGCTTTTCCTATAGTTCCCCCAAGCTTAGTCCAAAAATAATTATGCTCCTCATCTGCTTGTGAGAAATCGCCATCTTCCCATCTATTTATCACTTCTAAAAGATAATTTCTATCTGGGTAATCTATTTCACTAACTAAATCTCTTATATCACCAAGTGAATCACTATCAATAGGTAACTCACCCCATATCTTATCATTCTCAGCAATAATTTTTGTGTTTGCCATTCTATGCATTATATCGTATACTTTCTCCTCTGGATAATATTCTGGTGATTTTAGCTCTTCTTCATGCTTGTCCACTAATTCTTCTTTATCTTTATCTTTATCTTTATCTTTATCTTTATCTTTATCTTTATCTTTATCTTTATCTTTATTTATGTCATCAACTATCCCCTCAATTTCCTTTTGATTTTTTTTCGCTTCAAATTTTCCTGTTTTGTAATTCATATAATAGTTATATCCAAATAGCCCTGCACCAAGTACTATAACAATAACTATAAGCCATATTAAAATCTTTTTTAATGTTCCCTCTCCCATAATATACCTCCATATAAATTTGAATCCCATTCTATATACTATTTATACTATTTATACTATTTATACATAATTTTACCATATAACCCCAAAATAAAACAACCTTTATTCAAAGTTGTTTTATCCATATACTTATCCTTCATTTGGATCTGGTGCTGGCTTTACCTTGTCTATATATATCCAAGTCTTTCCTAAATCCTTTGACTCATATCTAGCCATCAAATTTCCACCTTTATAATCACCATCAGCACCTTGTGAAACAAGTAGCGTCATAACTTCACCATTTATTTCAGGCACATTAGCTTCTTTAAATATATCTTTCCATTCTAGTCCTATATCTCTATTTAACTGTTGCGGTTCTACTATAACTGGTTCAAAAGTCTTTCCACCATCTTCGGTTCTATATAAATTAGTATCATTTCCCTCAATATATGGATAGCTAAAAAATCCTAAACCATTTTCAAAGAATTTAGCTTCTTTTAAAATGTTTCCTCTAGGTCCAGCTCCAATATTCTCCCAAGTTTTGCCACCATCAGTAGTATGGAGTATTGCTGAAGCCTCTTGACCCATTGTCTTATCAAAGGTTATAACACTGTATCCTACATTTTTATTTTCAAAATGAATGTAACTGTATCTAGGATATATCACGTCTAATAACGGTGCCTTTTCCCAAGTCGTTCCCTCATCATCAGAAAACAAAACAGTTAATGGAACTTCATTAGTTCCACCAAATAAAAATGAAGTTTTATCTGGTTCTATTTCATAACTTCCATCTGGCAATTGATTTCTGTACGTCCTACCAGCCATTAGTTCTTCAAAATCTATTGGTACCTCAATCCAATTATCCCCCTCAGTATAACTTACAAAAAGTTTTTCCCCCTCAATTTTATAGGTATATTGAGTCTTTTCAAAGGGCTTTTCTTGAATATATTCATTGTAACTCTCTTCTTCTTCTCTCTTCCCACTTATGTCATATATCATTAATTGATAAGCAGCAGGAGACATTCTATCCTGAAGATAACACATTCCACTTTCATAAACTTCAAGATCTAAAACCCACTGACATTTTATTAGATTTCCCTCTTTAACTCCCCAATCTGAAAAATAATCAGTATCCTTCTTTTTAGGTTCAACAACAAAATCTATCTGTACAATAGCTTCATCCTCATCTAAAACCTCTATAACCCCTGGCTTAATACCAACTAACTTTTTATCTCCAGGTAGGTATTTTTGTTTAAACTGATCAGTATATCCTCTCACCCATTGTTGTACAATTGAACTTTTATGAGAGTCTGCGTCTACTTGTATTGTAAAATCCCTTTCCTTTAAAATTATAATTTTACTACGCTGAAATAATATAAAGCTTGCATACCCTATCCCCGTAATTAATACAGCTAAAATTATACTTAAAAGTATCTTATTCTTTTTATTAATTCTTTTCACTGTTCCTTCCCTTTCCTTTAAGTTAATACTTCATTAGTTGTTATAAGCAATTATATTATATCTATAGTTGCTTCTTCAAATTTACTTCCCTCACTAAAAAGTCTTTCTCTTTTTAATATTAAATATCCAAATCCAATAATATCAGCTAACATCCAGCCTATTGGAATGGCCCACCATATCCCTAAAAGACCTATTGATGAAATTGGTGCTAAGGCATAAGCTATTATAACTCGGCTTCCTAGGGACACTACAGTAAGCACAATGGACATTTGTGCTTTTCCAAGACCTCTGTAAAATGCATAAAGTAAAAATAAAAATCCTATTCCAAGGTAGCACATTCCTTCAATCCTTAAGTACTGTACTCCAATTGAGATAATTTCTATTTCGCTTGGCTGAATAAACATCAGCATTAACTCTTTTGAAAAAATACACACAACAAAGGAAGATATTAAACAGAAAACACCTGATATTTTCACTGCTTCTTTTATCCCTGTTTTAATTCGACTTGCCTTTCCTGCACCATAGTTTTGAGCTATATAAGTTGCAAAGGCATTTCCAAAGTCTTGCGCTGGCATATAGGCAAAGGAATCAATTTTAACAACTGCAGCAAAGGCAGCCATAGCATGAACCCCAAAGCTATTTACTAGACCTTGAATCATTAGAATTCCAAAATTCATAATAGATTGCTGAATACTATTTAAAATTGAATTACTCATTACCTGCTTTAACAACTTTTTATCATAATACATATTTTCTTTTTCTGGTCTTACCTGTGGAGCCTTCTTTATAAAATAAATCATTATTGTTACTGCAGATACTCCCTGGGAAATAACCGTTGCAATCGCTGCTCCACCAACTCCCATATTCATAGGTAATATAAAAACTATATCAAGCACTATATTTAATACAGATGAAATCGCTAAAAATATTAATGGCATAACTGAATTTCCAATACTACGTAATATTGATGAAATAAAGTTAAATATAAAAGTAAAACCTATTCCCATGAAAATTATATTTAGATATGTTTTAGTATACTCCAGTGCCTCATTAGGTATATTTAACCATATCAGCAATTTGTCTAACAATAAAAAAGCTACAACATTAATAACAATTGTTACTACTGCAGTAAAAACAAAAGAATTCCATATGCTTGTTTTCAAGTCTTTTATTCTTTTAGCACCAAACAGCTGTGAAAATACTATTCCACTTCCCATACATAAACCTAAAATAATCGATGTAAGAAGCACCATGAGTGCATATGCTGATCCAACGGCTCCTAGAGCATTAGAACCTAAAAACCTTCCAACAATTAATGTGTCGGCAATATTATACAGCTGCTGAATTAAGTTTCCTAATATCAAAGGTAAACTAAAAAATATCAGTGCTTTTCTCTCATTTCCATAAGTCATATCCTTCATTTTATAACTCCAACTTTCGTAAAGTATTTTAAACCCCAATAAAATGGTAACATCTCACAAGTTACGAAGTCAAATTTTTACTTTTGATAATTCAGTAGTTTATCTATTACTCCTAAATTAAGCTGAAATATAAAAGGAGATAACCTCATTAGCGTTACCTCCTTTTGTGTTTATTTACTTTTCAATAAATTAACCTGATCACTCCAGTATCCAACATAATCGCCTTCAGCCCATTCCGCCATTACAATGTTTTCCTTACCTTCTAATGGCACAACAATCTCTGAAGCCTTATCCAGATTATTATTTACTATTTTGTAAATATATAGCTTCGATTTTGTCCTTATCACAGCTAAATTTCTATTTGGTGAAGATATTGCATCAACTGCTGAAGGCACCTGCTTTTGAATTCCTTGCCATGGAATAAATATCTCATCATGTCTAGCAATTTTTTCAGATACCCTTAAGGTAATATCAATCTTTTCATGCTTAGCTTCAAAGTTTTTCCCCTTTTCTTCATTACCATCATACTCTTTTTTATTAGTTCTACTTTTATAAGCTTTTTCCTGACTTAAAGTATAAAAGCTCCATCTTCCCTGTTTTCTTCTTATAGCAAAATTAGTAAAGGAATTTATATCATTATTCTTAAGAATGCTGTTCTTATCTGAAGATAAAATTACATTGCTCATATCTGTAGTATCAGTTAACGTACCCAGTGGAATAGGCTTATTAAATCCCAAAGTGTTCAAATCTAATACATAGGTGCTTAAAATTTCTTCCTGGCTTTCGTCATTGTATTTATAGGTTCTAGTACTCATAAAATCATTACCAATAAAAGTTATTCCCCTATCAATATTAACATTCTCATTCGTAGCCGTTAATAAATCATTGTGAAATTCAATTTTTTTCCCATTCATATCCTCAAAAACAATTATATCCTTAAAGTAATTCTCTTCATTATATTCCCTTTTGTTGGTTACCTTAAAAAAACCATTTTTTCTTGGTAGTAGCAAATATGGAATCTCCTCAACCTTTAATTCACCATTTACATTACTTACCCATAAGGTTCTATATTCATTGCCCTCTTCATCTTCTTGACTCCTCAAACCTATTAAAACTCCACTATCTATTTTATAATAACTATCATCATTAATATGATTTATAGAGTTATGTACTGATTGAAGAGGTTCTTTATCTACCCTGACTAGTTGATATAATATACTGTCCTCTATTAAATATACCCCATCTTCTATAAACATAATGTCTTTAATAAAAGTATTATTCGAGCTTATTGTTAAAACCTTTATATCTTCATCAGCCGGATTAATATTATCCGGTATATATCCCATTACATCATATAAATAAGCATCTTTATTTACAACTTTTACTTTATAGCTTATATTTTCATAAACTTTTCCTATCAGAAGCACTTCCTCATTACTAAAACTTACAATAGTTCCCTCTATACTATCTTTTGCTCCCTCTGGAAGATTAGGCACTTTAACTCTTTCAATCTTCCATTGTCCTTCAATAAGAGTTTTAGTTGTTGGATTAGCTACTTTTAAATTAAAGCTTCCACAAGCTGTAAAAATAAAGGCATTTATTACTATTAAAATTAAAACTATCAGTCTTTTCACTTTAGTTCCTCCTTGGAAGGCTTATTGTAACTTTTGTTCCTTCTCCTAGCTCACTTTCAATTTCAAAACGTCCTCCATGAAGTCCAATTATTTCATCACAAATGGAAAGCCCTATTCCATTACTGGAATTTACATTTCTCCCCTTATAAAACTTTTCTTTTACATGTGGCAAATCCTGCCTTGAAATTCCATATCCTTCATCCTCTATAATAAGCTTAATCCATTCCTTATCTTCACTTAAATCAAACTTAATTCTAGACTTCTTTGGTGAAAATTTAATTGAGTTATCTAAAACATTAATTAAAACCTGTTTCATCCTATTTCTATCAAGCTCTATTTTATTAGAAGTATTAGAATTAAAATTCACATCAATAACCTTACTTTCAAATCTTGGTTCTAGCTGTTTTAAAATTCCCAGGCAGAATTCTTCTACATTGGTCATCTCTTTTGAAAGTGTTATTTTTCCTGAACTAAGCTTTGAAAAATCAAGTAGCTCCTCAACAAGGTATGTAAGTCTTCCAACTTCTTCTTCGATAATTTTCAATCCTTCCATAACCTCATCTTTATCCTTTAAATCTGAAGATTCCAGAATAATTGCCCAACCTTTAATTGAAGTTAACGGAGTCCTTAATTCATGGGAAATAGATGATATAAACTCGTTTTTTAATCTCTCATTTTTTTGTATCTCATCTGACATGAAATTTAGTGTTTCAGCAAGCTTTCCTACCTCATCCCTTGAATACTTCGGTATTGCTTCCTTAAAATTTCCTCTTGCCATTTTCTCTGCACCCCTGCATACTAAATTCAATGGCTTCATTAAACTGTTAGCAATAAACAAACTCACCGTTGAAGCGATTGCTATAACTAAGGCTCCAAAACCCAAAATCATATATGTAAACTTTCTTATCACCATCTCAACTGGTGCAGTAGATGCAGAAAATCTAAGTACTCCCCCTACTGAAGTATCATAATAAAGAGAAGTGGCTGCATTTATAGTTCCATCTTTAAAATCAGTATTCGTATATATCTTACTTGATGTAGATGGAATTTTTTTTAAAGCATCAGTCACTTCAGGTGTGGTTACTGGCTTATTATCAATATATCCTGAAGAATCCATAATTACCCTTCCTTCAAGATCAATTACTTGAACACGGCAAGTTGTATTACTCCAAAACATATCTCTATTATTAAAAATATTTTCCTTTAAACTATCTCCCGATAAATAAGTATTATAAAAATCTGAAGATATTTTTATCTGTCCTTCAATAGATTCCCTTAAGTTCTTATAATAGTAACTTCTAATCATCCCGTACAAAATAATTTGAATTATTATTACTGTTATAGTGATAATAATAATATAACTGCTGGATATTTTTTTTCTAATAGAACTCACTTAGTTCTCCCTCCATTTATACCCTGTTCCCCAAACTGTTTCGATATACTTAGGCTTAGAAGGATTAGTTTCTATCTTACTTCTCATTCTTCTGATATTAACATCAATAATCTTATTTTCTCCAATATAATTATAGCCCCACACCATATCAAGAAGCTCGTCTCTAGTAAATGCTTTACTTGGATTTTCCATAAAAAGCTTCATTAGTAAGTATTCTTTAGGTGTTAATTCAATCTCATTGTTATTTTTAAATAAAGTTTTGCTGTTCAAATCAAGCTTGAATTCTCCAGATACAAGCTCTTTTCTTCTTATGTTATCGCCTATATACATCCTTCTCAAAAGGGATTTTACAACCGCAATAAGCTCTAATGGATTAAAGGGCTTAACAATATAATGGTCTGCGCCATTCTCTAAGCCTTCAATCTTGTCTCTGTCCTGTGCCCTTGCAGTAAGCATGATAATCCCCATCTCTGGATAATTTTTCTTTAAAAATCTACATACTTCATAGCCATCAATTCCTGGAAGCATTATATCTAGAATAACTATATCGGGATCCTCTTTTCCAGCTTCCTCAATTCCCTTTTCTCCAGTGTCAGCCTCAATAACTTGGAAGCCTTCACGCTTTAAACTTATATTAACGAATTTTCTTATATGTGCTTCATCTTCAATTAATAATATCTTATGCATAATCTTCCCCCATTTTATTTTCAAATAAATGCACCTATAATAAGAATTTATTAAAGGTGCAATTTAGTTTATGTTATATTATAAAATTTTATTTATCTTCATCCTCATTATCTGCTTCTTCAAATTCAACATCAACTACATTGGCTGTATTAAATTCTTCTTCTGATTCTTCAAATACATTGTCCGTTGTATCTACAGTTTCATCCTTTTCGCCATAGGTAAATGAATAGAAGCCATTTTCACTCTTTTTCACCTTATGTTTAAAGTACATAATACTTAAAGTTATTATCAAAACAATGGCAATTATAAACCATAATACAACCTTCGCAATAATACCAAATATGCTAAATATAAGTGGTGAGAATAGGAATAGAATCACACATCCTAATGCAATCTTAATAAGCGTCTGCATATCTACATTTTTCATATTATTAATTCCTTTCATTTCAATATGTTCCTTGCGCCATAATTATACCAAACTTTTGAGTTCAAGTCATTTTTCTGCACCTTAGAATCGTCATATTTCATACAAATTTTACTTTTTAAATGAAACTTCTTATCTATATTTTCGAATTTAAGCAAACTACTTCTCCTTAAATTTGGCTAACCAAACAAAGATGTACTCTGTGAAAGCTCTGTTAATCAAAGATTTAGAATCTCACTTAAAACCCACCATTGACATTTAATATTTCCCCTGTGATATAACTACTTTCTTCACAAGCTAAAAAAACTGCTGCCCTTCCAATTTCAGAGCAGTATCCAAACCTGCCCATTGGAATTTCTTCATTTAAAGCTTCTCTTTCTTCCTCATTCATCCATTTATTCATTTTTGTATCAATGACTCCTGGCGCTATCCCATTTACTCTTACTCCGTTTGGAGCTGCTTCTTTTCCTAAGGCTTTAGTGAATGAATTTATCGCTCCCTTAGATGCAGAGTAAAGAACTTCACAAGATGCACCAACATTTCCCCAAACTGAAGAAATATTTATAATAGAACCTTCTCTTCTAGAAAGCATATGACCTATTACACAATTACAGGTATTAAATACAGATTTGAAATTAATGTCCATAATCTTATTGTAGGATTCCTCTGTTTCATCCATAAATAACCCAACCCTTGATATTGCTGCATTATTGACTAAAATATCTATTTTCCCTAATCTATTTATAGTATCTGCAATTAATCCTTTTGTATAATTGTAATTACTTATATCCCCCTTTAATAAAATGCAGTCTCCACCAATTTCCTGAATTTCCTTTAGTGTTTCATTAGCACTTTCATCATCCTTTAAATAGCTTAAAACTACAACTGCACCTTCTTTTACAAATTCTAAAGCTATTCCCTTTCCAATACCTCTGGTTCCACCAGTTATTACTGCTACTTTTCCTTTTAATTTCATTTTAATTCATTCCTATCAATTTATATTACTCTAATAAGCACCATTCAGCTTATTTTTATATTTTCCATTAAATTTCCACTTACTATATTACTACTGAAATAATATAGAGATTAAAAGTTTTCTTACAACTTGTTCATTATTTCCTGTAATATACCTCTTTATTATTATACCATAATGTGTTATGATAAACATGATTTTATAGTAAAGGGGGTCTTTTTCATGGCTTATAAAATAGCAGATACTTGTATCTCTTGTGGTGCTTGCGAGGCTGAATGTCCAGTTAGCTGCATATCAGCAGGAGATGGAATATACGTTATAGATGCAGATGCTTGCATCGAGTGTGGTGCTTGCGCTAGCGTTTGCCCAGTAGGAGCTCCAGATCAAGAGTAATTTTGATCATTTAAATAGGTGTACAAACTGTACACCTATTTTTTTACTTTAAATTAGATATTGTTTACATTGATTCACTTACTTCCTATACAGTTGCACAATATGATACAATTCATATAATATTAAAATTTTATAAATTAATATCTATTAAATAAACTCTAACGATAATATTACATATTTTGAGTATCACTCAAGGAAACTCCTTCCCATATTTATTGAAAGGAGTAAATTTTCATTAGCCAAATCAAATATGCACAAGTGGAACCTCCACTAACAAAATTAAAGATTTGGAATGTCACACCTAGATGCTCATTTAAGGAGGTTTTTACATGAATATCAATGGCATACTTATCCCCCAAAATTACCAGAGCCAAAGTACATTAATTCAAACAGAGATTCACATTAAAGAAATTAAGGACTTTTTTGAAAAAAACTTATCAGAAAAACTAAATCTAGTAAGAGTATCAGCTCCTCTATTTGTTGAAAAATCAACAGGTTTAAATGATAATTTAAATGGAACTGAACGCCCTGTATCCTTTGACGTTTTAGCAACCGGCGAAGATGTGGAAATAGTCCACTCCTTAGCAAAATGGAAAAGATTTAGCTTACATCGCTACGGTTTCTCAACCGGCACAGGTCTATATACTGATATGAACGCCATAAGAAGAGATGAAGAAATGGATAATCTTCATTCAATCTATGTAGACCAATGGGACTGGGAAAAAATTATAGATAAAAAAGATAGAACTCTAGAGACTCTTATGAGTATCGTTAACTCTATTTATGAAGTGTTTAAGGAAACTGAACTTTTCGTCAATTCCTCCTTAATTCAAACAGGACATAAATTACCAAAGAACATAACCTTTATTACTGCACAAGAGTTAGAAGATAAGTATCCAAACTTAACTCCTAAAGAGAGAGAAGATGCAGCCTGTAAAGAATATGGAGCTATCTTCTTAATGCAAATTGGAAATACTTTGAAATCTGGAGAAAAGCATGATGGACGAAGCCCTGATTATGATGACTGGAACTTAAACGGAGATATTATTTTCTGGTATCCACTTTTAGATAGATCAATAGAGCTTTCTTCCATGGGAATACGTGTTGATGCTAAAGCTTTAGATAAACAGCTTACTACAGCTAATGCTGATGACAGAAGAAGCTACCCTTTCCACAAAGCTGTTCTTAACGACGAGCTTCCATATACTATTGGTGGAGGTATAGGTCAATCAAGAATATGCATGTACTTCTTAAACAAAGCACATATCGGTGAGGTTCAAGCCTCCTATTGGGATGAAAAAAATTTAGAAACCTGTAAAGAATTTAATATAAAATTATTATAAAATAAAGCATTATAAAAGCAGAGAAATCCAGTATACCTGACTTCTCTGCTTTTGTTGTGCTTATTCAATTATACTATTAAAACCTTCGCCTAAAACCTCATGAACATTATGAGTAATTATAAATGCCTCTGGATCGTTTGTTTTTAAAAAGGATCTTAATTTGAGAAATTCCTTTTTACCCATAACTGTTACAATAACATCCTTTTCATTTTGGTCGTAGGCTCCAACAGCTCTATAAATAGTTGCACTTCTTTCAAGCTCATTCAATATGAACTTTTGAACTTCATTAGATTTTCTGCTTATAATTTCAACTCTTTTTATAATATTAAATCCATCAATTATAAAATCAATAACATATCCATTCATTATTACACCTAAAATTGCGTAAAGCCCTGTTGTTGGACCAAAGGCAACTAATGCCATCATTGTAACAATAAAGTCAATAATAAGAAGACCTTTCCCAATTTCAATATGAAAATATTTATTTAATATTTTAGCAGGTATATCAGTTCCTCCGGTAGCTGCACCATGATTAAAAACAATAGCCATTCCAAATGCTGAAAGAAGTATACCAAAAATTAAACTTATAAGTATATCCTGAGAAATAGGCTGAGATAATGGTACAAGCCATTGTAATATTGAAATTGTTGTTGAAAGCATCAAACTTGAATAAATAGTCTTAATCCCAAAGGATTTTCCAATAAAAATAAAACCTATTATGAAAAAGAATATATCCCCTATAATCATAATTATCCCTACATTTAGTGCCGGTACATAATTGTTTATTACCATTGCTAAGCCTGATAGACCTCCAGCTGCAAGATTATGGGGAACTAAGAAGAAGTTAATTCCACAGGCAATAAACCATACCCCTAAAGTTATAATAAAATATTCCTTAACTACCTTTTTCAAATCAAATCCTCCTTACATATAATTCTAAACAGCACTCTTAAATTCATGGAGATTACATACATATCTTAACATATAAACAAATATTTTATAATAAAATTCACTATAATTTTTAAAATATAGCTTTCCCCTTATTTATAAAATTATAAAAAAGTCATCTAGATTTCTCCTAGATGACTTTAATTGTATAATTTAATTGTATAATTTAATTATTTAATTTAAATTTTCGGTAATACAATCCTACAAATAATAATTAATTATTTACAACAGAAAGATGAACATTGAGTTTCTTGACAATTACATGCATGATCTCCACAAATAAAAACTTCATCTGCTTGACATGTACAACTATGATTATGTACGCAGTTAGTAGCTTCACAACCTATATCCATACTATATACAGGCTCTTTAGAATAATTTGTCATTGCTCCATCACTCTCTACAAAACTAATGCAACAAGTAGAACTATCTTTAGTAGCAGATTTTCCACCTACAGCGATTCCATTAAGGCAACAGTTATAATCTTTATTATGTGTACATGAACATGCATCACATTTTAAATTTGGCATATATTTTCCTCCTTCGAACTTCTCTTCAAATTAGTTTACCCACATATTGTTTGTATCATTTAAATTTTTATTCCTTATACTAAGTGATTCCATTTGTATATTTAAAATTTACAAAGCAAAAATAATACTAACTAATTATCAAAGGAGGTGAAAGTTAGTAAGAAGTAATTAAGAAGTTAAAACTATAAAAATTCTTACTAAACTACTTAATGTTCATTCCAAGAAGAATAATTTTTGAAAAAGGTGCTTTAGATTACCCTATTGCTAAGAATATCTATAACACTTTTAAGGACAATAAATCTGTGCAGATTATAAAACTTACCTCTAACAAAATTAAAGATAAAATCCCTGGTGATAATTTATATGACTTTTATAGAGAAGGTAAAAATACTTTAGCAGTGGGTATTAAAAAGGGAGGCAAATTTCAATCCTGCAAACCTTCTGCTAACTGGCAATTGCCACTACTCTCTGGCTGTATCGGCCACTGCCAATATTGCTATCTAAATACTAATTTAGGCGATAAACCTTACATTAAGGTTAATGTAAATGAAGACGACATTCTTGATCAGGCGCAAAATTATATTAATGAAAGACTTCCTGATATAACAGTCTTTGAAGGCTCTGCAACCTCTGACCCTATTCCTGTAGAACCTTATACTAACAGCCTTAAAACAGCTATTGAATTCTTTGGAAGAAGTGAAAAAGGGCGATTCCGCTTTGTCACAAAATATACTGATGTTGACTCTCTCCTTGATGCAGTCCATAATGGTCACACTGAAGTTCGCTTTACAATTAACACCTCTCATGTAATAGATAACTTTGAAAACAGAACTGCATCGAGAGATATGAGAATTGAAGCTGCTGCTAAGGTTGCTGGTGCTGGATATCCTTTGGGCTTCTTAATTGCACCTGTATTTCTTTACGATAATTGGAAAGAAGATTATAAATCTCTCCTTATTTCCTTAAAGGAAAAGCTTCCTGAAAATCTTGTTCGTCCTGTTACCTTTGAAGTAATTTCTCACAGATACACCAGCCGGGCTAAATCCATCATCGATGAAGTTTTCCCTGAAAATACTCTTCCAATGAAGGATGAGGACAGAAAGTTTAAATATGGACAATTCGGCTATGGTAAGTTTGTTTACACCAAGGAGCAACTAGCTGAAATGAAGGAATTCTTCACCCGGGCAATTGAAGAAATTCTCCCCGATGCTGGAATAAAATATATCATTTAAAAACAAAGAGGAGGTATACTTCACCTCCTCTTTTCAACTCAATAACCTATCCTCTTAATGTAGCAATAATTCTACTCTCATTTAGAAATAAATCTAATGCATCTTCTATTGATTTACAAACTATATCAGCATTTCTCAGAGCAACTGGCGAACATCCTTCATTGCCTAATATAACTATTGATAAAGCACTTTCCTCAAACATTAAGGCATCATTAAAGCCATTTCCAATAGCAGCACATAGCTTTCCATCTAATTCTTCTGCAATTTTCCTTTTAGCAAATCTGGCTTCTCCATTATTAAACACCTTAATCTGAAGAGGTAAGCTCTCACACTCCTCAGCTACAGTTCCATGGGTATCTGCTGTTAACACAAATATATTTATCCCAGATTCCTTAATTAATTTTAATCTCTTTTCTACTCCCTTAATTAATTTTCCATCCAAAGCTATTGTTCCATTATAATCTAATAATAAATTTTTAATGTTTAAATCAAACCTTCCGGGAATACTAATCTTCATGATTATCCTCCTTAGTATCAGTTATTACAAATTCAAATAGATAAAGCATATCTATTATATGTATAAATATATATTTAATTACAATTTATAATATCATATGATATATATGGATATAAGGTCAATATTAAATATACGACATTGACGAATTTAGGGGGATTTAAAATGAATAGTAAAAAATTGTTAGCTTTATTACTTGCTATGTCAATTTCAGTTTTAGCTGTTGGTTGCAGCACTAAGGGTTCTACAGATGAAGAAACTGATGGCTCTAATAATACAGCTTCTTCTAAAGTTCAAGGTGAAAAAGAAGAGGTTGGACAAGTAATTCTGGCTGGTTCATCAACTTTAGCACCTGTTATAAATGAAATAATCGCAGATTTCACAGAAACTAATAACAAATGGAGTAACATAAGTGATGCATATGGAGATGAAAGTATAGATATAGTTGTTGCTGAAGGTGGTTCAGGCGCTGGTATTAAAGGCTTACTTGAAGATACTGCAAACTTTGGACTAGTTTCAAGACCTGTGACTGACGAAGAAAAGGCTTCTATAGAAGGCTACTCTGAGTATGACCTTGGAACAGACGCCTTAACTATTTCAATTAATCCAGAAAATGAATTGTTGAAATACAAAAAAGATGGCTTAACAACTGAAGAACTTGCAAAAATCTTCTCCGGAGAATATGCTTACTGGGATGATGTGGACAGTAACCTTCCTCACGAAGAAATCGTAGTTGTTACAAGAGATATCAGTGGTGGAGCACACCAAGTATTCCAAGAAAAAGTTATGGGTGATACTGAAGTAAGTCCTAATGTAATCCAAGCTTCCTCTATGGGTGCTTTAGTTACAAAAATAATAGAAAACAAAAACGCTATAGGTTATGCTTCCTTTGGAGTTGTTAATCAAAACTTAGGAAAGGTTACTCCTTTAAATATTGATGGTATTGAGCCAACTTCAGAGAACATCTTAAGTGGAAGTTATAAAATATCAAGACCGCTTCTTGTTATTGCAAAGGGTGAATTATCTGAAGCAGAGCAAGCATTTATCGATGCTTGCACATCATCAAATGGAATGAAAGTTATTGAAGAATTAGGCTTCGTTCCTGCAAAATAAAATTTTAGGCGCTGTAGATAATTTTACAGCGCCATTACCTTTATATAAACCTTTTGGAGGTTATACAATGCATAAATTTTATAAGAGTCTAGATTTTATTTTCACAAATTTTTTAAGAATAATGAGCGTTTTAACATTATTACTTTTAGCTTCTATAATAATCTTAATCTCTAAAGAAAGCATGTTGCTTTTTAAGGAGTACTCCTTTTTAGATTTTGTTACTACCGCAAAATGGAACCCCTTAAGTAAAACGCCTTCTTTTGGAATACTTCCAATGATTTTAAGCACACTTTATACTTCTGTTGTTGCCTTAATTATTGCACTTCCATTAGGTGTTGGCACCACTCTTTTCAGCAGTTGCATTCTTAAAGATAAATATCACAAATACATAATTCCATTGCTTAACTTGTTAGCTGGTATACCTTCAGTAGTATATGGTTTCTTTGGACTTCTTGTGTTTGTAAAACTTTTTGAAACTAAATTTAGCTTTGCCACAGGAGAATGTATTTTGATTGGAGGCATAATCTTATCTATTATGATTCTTCCATACATTGTTTCAACTTGTCATGAATCCATGTTAAAAATTAAAAATTCCTTTAACATGGTATCAAATTCCTTAGGCGTTTCAAGGCTGTACATGATAAAAGCACTAGTTTTACCTAGCTCAAAGCTGGCAATTTTCACTTCAGCCAGTCTTGCATTAAGCCGTGCTGTCGGGGAAACCATGGCAGTCATGATGGTAATTGGAAACTCCCCTATAATACCAAAGCTTTTATCCCGTGGTGAAACTCTTTCAGGCTTAATAGCCCTTGAAATGGGTGCTGCTGAACTTGGAAGTACTCATTATCATGCTTTATATGCTGCGGGATTTATTCTTATACTAATGTTACTCCTAATCAATTTACTCTTTATGCTAATAAAAAATATCCTTGAAAAAAAATACTTATAGTAAGCGAGGTGATTATATGAAAAAAGGTCAAATTGATATAAAAATTTATACTTTACTTTCTACACTAACCACTGGAATTTTAATTTTATATTTAATTGGATTTATTGTTATTAATGGTGGAAGTACAATTTCTTTAGACTTTTTAACCTCTAAGCCTATGGGTATGCCCCTTGGCAGTAAAGGTGGCATATACCCCGCTTTAATTGGTTCTTTATACTTTGGCTTAATTGCTTTAATTTCAGCAGGTACTTTTGCTCTATCAACCTCAATCTATATTTCATTTTTCTGTAAATCAAATACTATTAAGGGCTTTCTGCGTACAATTATAGGAATAATTGCCGGAATTCCTTCCATTGTTCTTGGTTTATTTGGCTATGGTTTCTTCGTTGTAACTATGGATTTTGGATTATCAATACTTTCAGGTGGACTTGTTCTTGGAATTATGATTTTTCCTTATATTGAAGTTCGTCTTGAAAAAAGCTTCTCGGAAATAGATAAAAATCTTTTATCTGCTTCTTATGCTTTAGGCGTAAATAAAACCTATACCTTTTTAAATATTATTCTACCAGCCACTTTTAAAGATATCTTAAGCTCTTTATGCTTAGGCTTAAGCTTGGCTCTCGGTGCTTCGGCTCCTATATTAGTAACCGGAGCAGTAACCTATGCAAAGGTTCCAAATAGCATTATGTCTCCAGCCATGGCCTTACCCGTCCACCTATATTATTTAATAGCTGAAGGAATCTCCGTTGAAAGCGCTTATGGTACTGCCTTTGTTATGATAATAATTCTTTTTATACTTAATTCAATCCCCTTTCTATTCAGCAAGGAAAAAGTCTAACTTATAGGAGAAATTGATATGAATTCAATACTTAAAATAAATAATTTAAACCTTAGTTATGGCCAACAAACTGTTTTAAAAAATATAAATCTAAATATAAATAAAGGTGAAATCACTTCAATCATTGGACCCTCTGGCTGTGGAAAATCCACCTTATTAAAATGTTTAAATAATATAATTCTTGAAAATCCGGAGGCAGTTGTACAAGGATCCATAACCTTTAATGATAAAGAACTCTCTTCCTTCAACTTAGAGGACCTTCGAAAAAGTATTGGGATGGTATTTCAACAATCTACCCTATTTCCTCTTAGTATTTACAAAAATCTTGAGTATGCTTTAAAATACTACGGAGTGAAGGCTGTTGAAAGAAAAGATATCATTGAAAACACACTTAAAATCACTGGTTTATACGATGAACTTAATTCATTACTTAAAAAAAGTGCCTTAAAATTATCTGGAGGTCAAGCGCAACGCTTATGCATTGCACGAGCTCTCACTATAAATCCTGAGATTCTGTTGTTAGATGAGCCATGTTCTTCTTTGGATATAATTAATACAAAGAAAATAGAAGATCTTTTGCTGTCCTTAAAGGATAAATATACAATTATAATCGTTACTCATAACTTATCTCAAGCAAAAAGAATTTCTGACAAAACTGTTTTTATGTACGATGGAGAAGTTATTGAGGAAAATTCCACCTTTAAATTATTTAATAATCCTGAGCATTCTCTAACTTCTGATTATGTTTCTGGCAATATCGGATAAACGTACATTAACAAAAACAGCACTTGATAATAATTTAAACTTTCTCTTGTCAATTCAAGATAAGTTGATTATTAATCCAAGTGCTGTTTTTATTTTATTATTTCTTTAAATAAACAAGGCTGATATCTTTTTATATTACTTAATAATCAAAGACTACATTATTCCACCCTTGAAAGAAAAGACTCATTCCTAAAGCTCCTGGGTCAATATAACCAATAGCCTGATCTCCATATTTTCCAGCCTTTCCGAATTTAGCTGGATAGTTTTTAGTTCTTTCCGCACCCTTTGCTGCTGAACTTTCAATTGCTTCTAACACTTCCTTCATTAATCCTAGACAAGCTCTAGAACCATTAACAACTGGTATTAAAACATCCATCATTGTTTTATCTCCAAGCCTTGCTGGAGTAACCATTTGCATATTAATTAAAGCTGCCAGTAGCATATCCTTCAATAAGTCATCATCTATTTCTTCTTGTTCCTCCATAGCTTCAGATAAACCTTGGAAAAAGCTTCCCCATAAGATACCTGCCGATCCGCTATTGTCTTCAATTACTTCCGACCCGATTGTTTCAAGCATCTGCCTTAATCCACATTCTGGCCATCCACCAATAACAGCTCTTATTGTTTTCGTTATTTTTCCCATGGTAATTCCGTGATCTCCATCACCAAACTTAGAATCAATTTCTGAGAGAGATTCTAAGTTTTCTTCTAAAATATCACAGGAACTTAAAAGCATCATCTTAAAGTAATATACATCTAAAACCATTTCCTCACCCCTCATTTTATTAGAAATTTAATTCTCTATATATTCATTTTACTTCTTAGCTCAGCTTATGTAAATATTTACCTTAACCAAATTCTTAAGCCTTTTCCCCCTAAGAATAGGCAAAATAATAAACATCTAGTCAAGTAAATTCATTACCTTTCTAGATGTTTGCTTCTTTTCTATTTCTCAGCATATTCTTCTAAAGTTAAGCTCTCTTCATATATTCTCTGCGCTGTCTGTTTCCCTACATATCTTACGTGCCATGGCTCGTAATTATACCCCGTAATGTCCTCTTTTCCACTCTCATATCTCACAATAAAACCATATTTGTGAGCATTAGCAGCTATCCATTGTGCTTCCGGACATCCTTCTGTTATCCATCCCAATTCAGTTGCTAAATCCATAGCTTCACCTAACTGATGTTCACTTCCCCCTGGTGGTGCAACATATTTATCTGCATAAGTCTGTCCGTTAACTTCAATATTGTAATTATACAAGGTTCTTTGAGTTTCATAGGATCTGTATCCTGATAAACCGGTTAATATTACTCCGTCTTTGGCTGCTCCATTCACTAATTCTTTTAAAGCTCCTGCAGCTTTTGGGGTCATATAGCGCTCTTCTTCTGTTGCATCTGGTAGAAAATCTATATCAACTCTCACCAAATCCTTCGGTACAAAACTATCTTCAAGCATATAAGTCTTGTTTACAAGCATAATATTTGATCCTTCAATTCTATTTTCTCCAAGGATACTCTCATTAGAATTTCTAAACATATATGCTCCTGCTGTAAAAATAATTAAAGCAGTTATAATAAATCTTACTCTTTTTATTCTTTTATTTTTTTGCTTTTTAGCTAACATAGCTTTGTTTTGTTTAGCACGCTGGCTTTGTATTTCTCCCATAAAATCCTCTCCTTATCTTTAATTACATTTTATCAAGCCTTCGAATGGAATTTATTACTTTCTTCTTACGATTAAATTACATGATTATTATGCTATTTTATATACTTGCCACATTTTCATATTTGAATCTTTTCCTGCAAAAAATATTTTTTATGAATGTATACCTTTATTACTTGTCCGTGATATAATTTACTTATATGGAATACTATGGAGGTAGTTATTGTGATAAGAGAGTTTTCTAATAATGATTTAACTTCCCTTATAAACTTATTGCAGCAAGGATATCTCATAAGTACAGAAGAAGCCACATCAGAATTTACTGGTGACAACCGTAAAATTTACATATATGATGATGGAATAATTAAAGGCTTTTCACTAGTAATTTTAGCAAATCAAGAAACCAGATTCTGTAACATAAGAGTTTATGTTGGTAAACCTTATAGACATAATGGTATTGGTAAAAAACTTCATGATGAAGCTTTAAAGTATGCGAAGGAACAATGGAAGTCTAAAGCTGTTTCTGTTGGATTTACAACGCTTAAGGACGATGCAACTCACTTTTTCCAAAATTTAAATTATGAAAAATGGTTTATCTATCATGATATGACCTATACAGGAAAAGAACAACCGGAACCTGGCTTAAATTTTATAAACTACGAAGATAAATATTTTGAAAAATATATAACCTTAGAAGGTGAATCCTTTTACAACCTACGAAGAGCAAATGATATAAAACCATATAACTGCAATGATTTCAGTGATGAATCCAGAAAACGATGCCTTGATAATAAGGATAACATCTTTCTTTTACTAGATGATGAAGATGAAATAATCTCCACCATCTATGTGAAAAATGGAGTTCTAGATGAAATAATGGTAAGTAAAAAATATGAGGGTCAAGGCTACGGCTGTAAAACCACTCAATTTGGAATCAACAAAGCTTTAAGTCAAGGTTCCAAAACTATTAAGCTTTGTGCTCTTGATTGGAACAAGCGTGCCATTTATATTTATGAAGCCCTTGGCTTCAAGATTGTCCAAACCTTCCATAACTACAGACGATTTTTCCGTTAAAACTATATCTGTACCTCCACTTCATATTCATTCAATGGAGTACTCTTCAAAAGTAAGTTCGAATATTTAAATCAAAGATTTGGACATTCACTTATCTAGTCTTTAAAGCTCTTTTAAGCTTTTCAAAGGCTAGATTTTTTCTTTTTATAACGGTATTATAATTAACACCATACTCATTAGCATATTCCTTAAAGCTCCCCTTCTCTTCTATATAAACATATATGATGATTTCCTGCAATTTAAAAGGAAGCCCTTCAATGGCTTCCCTAATAACTCTCCCTAATTCTTCATTAGCATAATCCTCTTCAATATTTACTCCTTCATCCTGTAAAGTATCAATAATACTAAAGCCTTCTCCTAAATCAACATCAAGGCTTAAAGTGGCATTTTCCTTAGCCTTATTTCTTATCAAGCATCTAAAATTATTTGTAATAGCCAAAGTAATATAGTTTATAAAATTACTTCTGCTAACATCATACTTTTCAACAGCGTTCATCACCGTCATAAATCCAAGCTGCATTAAATCCTCTTGATCATAACCTGAAACATAAACATTCATTGCACTTTTATAAATATAATTTTCAAAGGCCTTCATCAACTCTTCCATTGCATTTTTATCTCCAACTTGTGCTTCCCTAACTAACTTCTCAATTTTCTCCCAAGAATATTTTTTCATGCTTATACCCCCTATAAAATTAAATGCCCTAGGGATTATTTTCCCTAGAGCATTTTAAATCTTTTATTACTCTTCAAGTATAACAGAAAAAAACTATCACAATCCTATCATCTTACTATCCACTCACTATCACCAAACTATCATGTCAATACCAACTTACTATCAACTTTTCGACAGTTCATGAAGTAATAACCAACTAAATTATTTAAATCGACTTCATCGCAATAATAAATCTTACTCCATCCTCACAATTCTCAACCTTGATATTTCCCCTGTGGAATTTGATTATTTTATTGGAAATATAAAGACCCAAACCGAAATTACCATTCTTTCCTTTGTGAAATTTAGAGAAAAGATTATTTATTATGGCTTCTTCAATAGGACTTCCATCATTATATATGGATATTTCAGTAACTTCCCCCACTGCTGGATTTATAAATTTACGGTGTAGATCTATGGTAAGCCTTGTTTTTGCATATCTTAAACTATTTTCTAATATATTATCAACAGCCACTTGAAACTTATCCTCTACTATATTGATGCGAATAGGTTCGCCCTTAACCTCCACCTTAATATCCTTACGACCTAAACTTATTCGCTTCACAATACCTTCCAAAAGCTCCTTAGCTTCTACCTGCTTAAACTCAGATTCCTTTTCAAGAATATAATCAAGGGAATTTAAATAAAGCAGTTTAATTATTTTTCCTTCTAACCTTTCAACTTCTTCTTCAATAACCTCTATATTTTTTTCAAAACTGTCTTCTATGTAAAATCCATCCTTTATTGCCTGACAGTAATTCTTTATAACCATAATTGGGGTTTTCAATTCATGGGATATACTTTGAATAAAAAACTCCTCTTCCTTATCTATATTGATTAAACTTTCCTGCATTCTTCCAATAGAATAGGCTAACTTTCCAATTTCATCCTTGCGATTCATCTTGATTTTTTCATCCCACTTTTTAACTGAAATTAACCTTACCTTTTTTTCTAGATAGCTAATTGGCTTTGTTACTCTACTAGAAATCGTCTTTGCAATAATAATACTAACTATGATTATGCATAATAACAGCTTCAGCATAGTTCCTAAAAATTGTGGACTTGTAATTACAATACTAAGATCAGCCAGATTACTTATTAAAATTGTTGTTGTAAGGGAAACAACTAAAGATACTATAACTATAAATACAGTTATTACTACCCAGATTTGAAAACTTAACGGCTTGTCCTTCACTAGTCATTAACCCCCTCAAACCTATATCCATATCCATAAATAGTTTGTATTTTAAGCTTTGTCATTTTATTTCTTAGTCTTCGCAGAGTATTATCAACAACTCTTGCTGAACCAAAGTAATTTATCCCCCATACACTGTCTAGTACTTGCTCACGAGAAACTGCTCTAAATTTATTTTCCATAAAATATAGTAATAAGTCATACTCCTTTGAAGATATCTCTAGTTGACTGTCATTTATGTACACCTTATGCTTATCCTTATCAATAGTATATTCTCCACACTTAATTATATTGTTTTGAATTTCCTTAGGCTTTTTAAGGAGGTTATTTACTTTTATAACCAGTTCCCTTATCATAAAAGGCTTTGGAATATAATCATCACAGCCCATCTCAAGACCGATAACCCTATCAATATCTTGATTCCTTGCTGAAATAAATATTACCTTTGAATTGGGGGTCAGCTCCTTAACCTTTTTAAAGATAGTAAATCCATTTATATCTGGTATCATTATGTCCATTACCCATAACTCTACCTCTTCAAATATATTTTCAATAGCCTCCTTGCCATTTAAAAAGCTTTGAACTCTATAGCCTTCAGCCTCTAAGTATGTCTTTATCATTCGGTTTAAATTTAAATTATCCTCCACTACATTAATTAACATGTGTATCCCCCATCCCTATTAATCATTGATTCCTAAGTGCTTTTGGGCCTTAAATCTATAACATTAAACAGTAACTCCCCCCTATGAAGCTACTAATTTCTCCTAAGGTAAGTTTATCATAAATCTACAATTCACATAATATTTCATCAAAATTTAAACATATAAAATAAACTCCATACCATCGCTTCCTGATGATATGGAGTATTTTAATTAATTAAGCTGTAACACTATCCTTTTTACTTTCTGCATTAACCTTATCTTCAAAGAATAGATAAGAATTGGGGTCTACCTCACCAATTCCAAGATATCTTGCCTTGTAGTCCTTTAATAATCTAAAGAACTCTTTAGATAAGAATAAAACTACAAATACGTTTATAAAGGTTGGTATTGCTGAAGATATATCTGCAAAGTTCCAAATTACCTGTCCTGGTAAACCAAAGGATACAGCATAAACTACCATTATTAACCCTGGTATTGGATAAAGAGGCTTGTAGAATTTTAAAATTGTATTTTTCACTTCAACCTTATTTTTAAAGGCATGTCTTAAAATTATCTCATAGTAAGAATACCAGCCTGAAGAGGTTGTAATTCCAAATAGGAAAATTCCTATCGTCATTATTACTCTTCCCCAAGTTCCAATCCCAATTTCGAAGGCTGAAAGTGTTAAAGCTGCTCCACTTAAGCCTGAAGACCATTGTCCTGTTACCATAATAGCTAATGCTGTCATAGTACAAACTATTCCAGTATCCACAAACACCTCAAAAGCGCCCCATAAGCCTTGCTTCACTGGATGGTCTGTAGTTGCTGTTGAGTGAATCATTGGTGATGTTCCCCAGCCAGCTTCGTTTGAAAATACACTTCTTGATACTCCAAGTCGTATAACTCTGCTTACAGCTGCACCAGCAAATCCCCCAACTGCTGCTGTTCCTGAAAATGCAGATTTAAATATTAGAGCAAAAGTTTCTGGAACTGCTGTAATGTTTAAAAGGATTATAATTGTACAGCAGCCAACATAGAATAAACACATAAATGGAACTATTTTTCCTGCTATTTTTCCAAGCTGCTTTATTCCACCAAAGATCATTAGATATGTTACTCCAAAATAAATTAATGAAGATGGTATCATTCCAATTTTAAAAGTTGAACTCAAAGCTTCTGAAACAGTGTAGTTCTGAAGTGTTATAAAAAATGTTCCAAAGATACCTGCTCCAAAGATAAAGGCCAAAATCCACCAGCCTTTAAAGCCTCTTTCAACTCCTAGACCTTTTTCGATATAGTAAGTTGGTCCTCCATAAGGATTTCCATCTTCGTCTGTATTTCTATAATATACTGCAAGAGTAACCTCTGCAGCCTTAAGAAGCATTCCAACTAAAGAACAAACCCACATCCAAAAAATCGCTCCTGGTCCACCAGTAGCAATAGCTGTTGCAACTCCACCAATATTACCAACTCCAACAGACCCACCAATTGCTGTAGAAACTGCTTCTAATGGTGAAAGAATTCCTTTTCCCTTTGCTTCTTCCTTATTTTTCTTAGTAAATATTTTTCCTAGGGTATTTTTCATTATGTGTCCAAAAAATCTAATTTGAAAAAATCCTGAACGTAAAGTAATATAAAGACCTGTAAAAAGAATTACAATTATTAATGGCAATCCCCATAGGAAATCCACCATTGCCTGCAAGATATTCTCCATAAAAACCCTCCCAATAATATTCTTTAATATGATTGTAAAGGATTAATGCGTAAATTTTATGCTACAATTATGTTATCTCTGGCATAATTCTAAAAATTATAATAATTTCGATCTTCCTCTCCATAAAATATAGGAATCACTTCTGCCTCCTCGCATAAGATGTGCCTTTCCTTATAATCCTGAAGCAATTCAAAAAACTTATCCGATAATAGAAGCACAACAAACATATTAACAAAGGTTGGAATTCCAGCTAAGATGTCAGCAAAACCCCAAAGTATCCCCTCTGTTCCACCAAAATTGGTTGTTATAACTACAATAATAAATCCTGGTATTGGATAAATTCTCTTCATATTTTTTAAAAGCTTTTCCATATTAAACTTCATCTTTCCCCTTGTATAAAAGAACAATAAAATACTTTCATAATAGGAGTACCACCCAATAGATGTAGTTAACCCAAATAAGAATATTGTTATAGGTATAATTATTTTTGAAAACTCACCTATTCCAAGGGAGAAGGCCGATACTACTATATCTCCAGCTGGGGAAATTCCTGATAAAATTCCCATTACAACTACAATTCCAGTAATAAAACATATAACTATAGTATCCAAAAACACTTCAACTACACCATATAAACCCACTTCAATTGGATGATTTGTACTAGCTGTTGAATGAATCATTGCAGAGGTTCCCCAGCCTGCTTCATTGGAATAAACACCTCTAGACATTCCCTTTGATATAGTCTCATGCAAACCTCTTCCAATAAAACCTCCCGCGACTGCCCTTACGCTAAAAGCATCATATATAATTCCCTTTAATGCTGCTACAAATAAGCCTCCATTTCTTACTATTACTAGGACTCCAGCTCCTACATAAAGTAATGTAATTACAGGAACGACAATGATAAAGAGCTCTTTTATTCCCTTTGTTCCCTTATAAATTGCAGCATAAGTTATTAAACTGTACGTAATGGCCACTAGTATAATTGGTACATTAAAGCTATTTGATATTATCACTGAAGCGTTATAGTTTTGAATTGTAAAGATTAAAGTGGATAAAATTCCAACTCCAAAAATTGTACTTAAGACCCATGCAGACTTGAAATTCATACCTTCTCCAATACCTTTTTCAATATATTGCATCGGACCTCCTCCAACAGTTCCATTCTTATACTCATCCCTATAGTAAACTGCCAAGGTTACCTCTGCCATTTTTATTATCATTCCAAGGATCCCCGTTACCAGCATCCAGAAAATAGCCCCTGGCCCTCCAATTACAACAGCACTGGTAACCCCTGTTATATTTCCTATACCAGTGGTTGTGCCCAATGAAGCAAATAATGTCTGAAACATACTTATATTTTTCTCATCCTTATTACTAATAGCTTTAAAAGTTCTTCTCCAAATGAAGGTAAAATATTTGATTTGAAAAAATTCTGACGACAACGTATAATATATACCTGTAGAGAGAATTGTTATAATTAATGGCCAGTCCCATAATAAATCCACCAAAAACTCAACTATTTGTTCCATAAAATCCCCACCAATGATGTATAAATTAAATTATTTGAATTTTTAAAATTCATATTTATTGTAGCAGATATGTTTAAAAAAGTCATATTTAGCACTGAACTGGAGGATGAATGATGAATACTTTGTTTTTAAACGGAAAAATAGCAGCACTGGATGAAAAAAATAATTTTTATGAGGCCCTTGGCATCAAGAATAATATAATTGAATTCCTTGGTACTACTGAAGAAGGTAATGCTGAAAAAGCTTCCTATGACCAAATTATAGATTTAAATGGTAAGGTAGTTTTACCTGGCTTTAATGACAGCCACCTTCATCTTTTAAACTATGGCTATACCCTTGAGAAAATGGATTTAACAAAGGTTAACTCCATTGAGGAAATGATAGCTGCCGGCATAGAATTTATTGCTGAAAGACAAGCAACTTCCCTAAACTGCCTTCTTGGTCGTGGGTGGAATCAAGACAAGCTTAACGAAAACCGCTTTCCTACAAGGGAAGATTTAGATAAAATTTCTACTGAAATACCAGTAATCTTTACAAGAATATGTGGGCATATTGCAGTTTGTAACTCTGTTGCCTTGGATCACATTTATCATGGAATTTTAGAAGGCAACAAAAATATAGATTTAAGCAAGGGGATCTTTATGGAGGATGCACTCTCTATAATTTATGGTATTATTCCACCACCTTCTGTGGAATCTATGAAAAGTATGATTTTAAGAACCTGTGATGAATTGCTAAGCTATGGCATAACCTCAGTTCAAACGGATGATTTTGATGCCATGCCTGATAAGTCCTTTGAAAATGTTATAAAGGCTTATAAAGAGCTGCTTTCAGAGGGCAACTTAAAAGTAAGAATCTATGAGCAATGCTTATTTGAAAATCTTGATGTTTTTAAAGAGTTTATACATAACGGTTATAAAACTGGTATGGGAGATGACTTTTTCAAAATAGGACCTTTAAAGCTTCTTTTAGATGGAGCCTTAGGTGGAAGAACAGCACTTCTCCGAGAAGCGTATAGTGATGATGCAGGAAACTGTGGAATTGGATTATACTCTCAAGAGGCGTTAAATAAATATATTAAAACAGCTCATGATAACGGCTTCCAAACAGCAGCCCACTGCATCGGTGACAAGGCTATGGATTTATATTTAAATGCCTTAGATAATCTTAATACACCTTTAAAAGCTGGTCGTCATGGAATAGTTCATTGCCAGATAACTAATGGTGAAATCATTGAACGCATGAATAATATGGATGTTATGGCTTACATTCAGCCAATATTTTTAGATTACGATATGCATATAGTTGAAGATAGAGTTGGCAGCAGATATAAGGAAACTTATGCCTTTAAAACTATGGATGATAAGGGAATTAAACTATCCATCGGCTGTGATGCTCCTGTAGTTCACTTTAATCCATTTGAAAACCTATATTCTGCAGTGTGCAGAAAGGATCTTAACAACTTCCCTGAAGGAGGATTCATGCCAGAAGAAAAGCTCTCTCTTGAAAGAGCCCTAAAGTTATTTACTTCAGGAAGTGCCTATTGCTCCTTTGATGAAGATAAAAAAGGAACCTTAGAGATCGGTAAATTAGCAGACTTAGTTGTTTTAGATAAAGATATCTTTAAAATCCCAGAGGATGAAATAAGATATGTTCAAGCTGAAATGACTATGGTTGATGGAAAAATAGTATATACACGATAATAAAAGCAGCCTTAGTGGCTGCTTTTATTTTATCTTTACTACCTTACTTTTTAGACTTTGTGGCATAAACTCATATATCTTAGGTGAAACCGTATCTAATTCATATTTAGTAATTCCCCCAAGAAGGAGCAATGCTGTGAAGTATACTATTACACCAATAAGTATTAATACAAATAGAATTATTCCAGCACCTGCTCTTGTGTAATATTCCATAAAGAAGCTATTAACTATGACGTACTTTAAAACTAATAAAACAGCACTCATAATCATTGCTGAAATTATTGAAGTTTTACTTTGCTTTACAATTGGAATCTTAACCTGAAACTCCTTTTGTAGCTTTTTATGGTTAATAACTGTAGCTATCATAAGTGATACTATGGTTGCTATTACTGCTCCAATTATATTTATGCTATCTATCCTTACTAACATTATGTTTATTAAAGTTTTTATTAAAATTGTTGCTATGCCTAGGTTTATAATAAACCCAAATTTATCCATCCCCTGAAGAACAATATTTTGAATAGTTGTCAATGCCATGAATAATAAAGCCACAGCACCAATTGATAGAATTTCATAACCAAAGGTTCTTCCAAACACAAAATAAAAAACCTCTTTACTTAAAATCATAAGACCAAACACTGCCGGAATTGTAATCATATAGGTCAACTTATAAAAATATGAGGTCTGAATCATCAACTCTTTTTTATTTTTTTCTATATATCCTTTTATTATCTTTGGAAAGATACCAATCCCTAGTGAAGTTACAATAACAAGTGGCACACTTATAATTGTTGTATAATATTTTAAAGTTGCTGTTTTAACATTAACATCACCATGAATTAAATTCCTGATTGTGATAACATCAATTAAGTTAGATATATTTTGTATTGCTGCAATGAGTATAAAGGGCACTGCATAAGTAAGCAAAGTTTTTAATATTTCCCGCTTCTTTGACTTTGATATTCTCACTTGTTTTAAATTTGATTTTTCTATGTACTTCTTATTTATAATATACCTTACGTATATTAAAGCACCTAAAGCTCCAATTGTAGTTCCAACTGTGCCTCCAGTACTTCCCCACTTAGTTGAAAATTTCATAAGCTGAAAAGCAAAAATAAGGCTAAAGACTACATTTAATACCTGCTCAATAATATTTGAAACACTTAAGGAAAGCATATCCTTACACCCTTGAAAATAACCTCTATATGCTGTTAAAATTGATGCAATGAAAACTGCAGGAGATAAAAAAACAAATACCCAAAATGATTGTTCACTATTAAGCAGTTTTGAAAGCGGCTTTGCCATAACAGCAAATAAAACTGCAATCACACCACCATATATAAATAACACATTCCTTGCGACCTTCATCACTTGTAATTCACTTTTATCATTGGTCTTAACCTTATACTCTGCCACTAGCTTTGTTGTTGCCGGAAGCATTCCAAGACTTGTTAATGCAAACAAAAATATAAACACATCATAACCAACTGTATAAATGGCAATACCCTCATCCGTTAATATATAGGACAAAATTGGCATATATAAAGCTGATAATACTTTTAATACTATGCTGGATATAGATAAAATAATAATTCCTCGTCCAATTGACTTTTCTTCCATATCTTTAATCACCTTAATTCTTTTTCTGATTCATTTTCCACACAGTATAACAATAATTGTACTAAATTAACTTACACTATTACATTAATTATACACAAGTGACATATATGTTTAAACAAATTTTACTCTTATATATAACAACTAACCCACTCAGTTCAATTACTCTATCATATAAAAGCATAAGCATAAACCATTCTGCATATGGTCTATGCTTATGCTTTTATAATATTAATTTTTAAACTTAATAAATATAATATGGAGCTGGGTCTACCTTAACCCCACCTATTATTACCTCAAAGTGAATATGTGGTCCTGTAGAGTTTCCTGTAGAACCAACTGAAGCAATTCTTTGTCCACCTGAAACCTGCTCTCCCGCACTTACATTAAGAACTGAATTATGTGCATATAAAGTGCTCATATCTCCATGATTAATAACAACTACGTTACCATATCCGCTCATCCATCCTGAATATGCTACAGTTCCTGCTTTTAAAGCAAAAACTCCTGCACCATGTGGTGCTCCTAGATCAAGAGCTCCATGAGATTCCCACACCCCAGTTATTGGGTTCGGTCTTGGATCAAAGGTTGAAGTAATTGGATATGCCATTCCACCGGTAATCGAAAAAATATCTCCATTTCCTGCTGTTGTAGAGCCAGCATCACCTCTGCTTGGTCTTTCATCTTGAACAGCTTCAGCTTCCATTGTATTGATAGCACTAAGAAGTTCATTAAACTCAGCTTCCATTTGAGCTATTTTAGCTTCTTCTGCTGCAATATCAGCTTCCAATCCTGCCACCAACGCATTTTTTGCAGCAGTTTTAGCATTTAACTCATTAGTTTTTACTTCTACAACCATTTTATCGTCTTGAAGTTTGGCTTTTTCCTCTTCTGCTTCCTTAGTTACTGAGGCAAGCTCCCTTTGATTCTTTTCAAATTCCTCCATAACTTCCTTGTCGAACTTGATCATTCTCATTAAATAATCAATTCTTTTCAACATATCTGTTATCCCCTGAGATTCTAAAAGAATTTCAATGTAGCTTTGTCCTTGACTCTTATACAGAGTTCTCATTCTTTCATTTACAACATGCTGATTATCTTCAATTGCCTTTGTAAGTTCCTCTGTTTTAACTTTTAATTCCTCTAAATTTTTATTTGATACTTCTATCTTGCTATTTAATTCATTAATTTCCTTATTAAGCGCTTCTGCCTCACTATTTAATGCCTCAACTTCTCTAGTAACGGTGTCTTTCTTGCTTTCTAGTTCATTAACTCTTGCTTTTCCTGCATCTATTTCAGCTTCTACATCGGATGATTGCTGCTTTTTGTCACTAAGATCATCTGCAAAAACTGTAGCTGAAAAAAGGCTTGTACACATTAAAACTGATATTAAAACTTTTATTCGCTTGTTCATTTTACACCCTCCTCACAAGTTTATTAGGATAAAATACCCCTTCTACCATATTAGCCCCTGACCTCTTTTCTGTCAACAAAACATAGATAAGTCTAAATATTCAACCTTAAAAATTAACATTTATTTGAGTATTTTTCCACAATCTTTAATTATCTGGTACATATAGTCATCTTTCTGTAAACTTATGTATAAATTATGATGTCTTCTTATTTAAGTAAAAACAAAAGGAATTGCCCTCGCAATTCCTTTTATTAAATTACACTTAAAGTTTTTCTACCTTCATCACTCTCATAGCATTTAAGATGGCTATTACTGAAACTCCAACATCAGCAAATACAGCCTCCCACATAGTTGCAATACCAAAAGCTCCAAGGACTAAAAATATTCCTTTCACTCCTAATGCAAACACGATATTCTGCCAAACTATAGTTTTAGTTCTCTTTGCAATTTTAATTGCATCAGCTATTTTAGATGGTTCATCAGTCATAATAACAATATCTGCTGCTTCTATAGCCGCATCTGAACCAAGTCCTCCCATGGCAATTCCAATATCTGCTCTAGCAAGTACTGGAGCATCATTTATTCCATCACCAACAAAGATAAGCTTTCCTTTTGGAGACTTCTGTTTATCTAAAGCTTCAAGTTTCTCAACTTTATCTGTAGGTAATAATTCTGCATAAACCTGATCTAACCCAAGTTCTTTTCCAACCTTTTCACCAACGACCTTAGCATCACCTGTAAGCATTACAGTTGTCTTAACGCCAAGAGCCTTTAAACTTTGAATAGCTTTTGCTGAATCCTCTTTAACCTCATCAGATATTACAATATATCCTGCATACTCTTTATCAACTGCTAAATGAACCACAGTTCCAACAGCTCTAACCTCATCGTAGCTTATATTTTCTTTTTTCATAAGCTTAGCATTTCCAGCTAATACTTCTTTTCCTTTTTTCATTAACTTAAGCATACCACTTGAAAGCTGCTCGCCTAAAATTACTACCTTTGTACCATGACCAGAGATTTCATCATAGGTGTCAATTCTACCTCTATCAACTTCTTTTCCATAAGCCTTTAATATTGAAATTCCAATTGGGTGATTTGAGTAGCTTTCTGCAAAAGCTGCAAGTTCAAGAAGTTCATCTTTTGAATATCCTTCTCTTGTAACAATTTTAGTTACCTTAAACACACCTTTAGTTAAAGTTCCTGTTTTATCGAATACAACAGTTTCAACATCATTTAAAGCTTCAAGATAGTTACTTCCTTTAACAAGAACACCTCTCTTAGATGCACCACCAATTCCTCCAAAGAACCCTAGAGGTATTGATATAACAAGAGCACATGGACATGAAATAACTAGGAAGATTAATGCTCTATATAACCAATCTGAAAAAGAAGCTCCACTAATTACCATTGGAGGTATTACAGCAATAGCTGCCGCTGTTATAACTACAACTGGAGTGTAGTATCTAGCGAACTTAGTGATAAAGTTCTCTGTTTGAGCCTTTTTACTGCTGGCATTTTGAACTAAATCTAAAATCTTAGAAACTGTAGATTCCCCAAACTCCTTGGCAACTTCAATCTCAAGAACTCCATTTTTATTGATAAATCCGCTTAGAACTTCATTCCCAGCTTCAACTTCTCTTGGTACAGATTCACCAGTTAAAGCTGAAGTATCCATCATGGAAGCACCTGAAATAACCTTACCATCTAGCGGTACCTTCTCACCAGGTTTAACAATGATTATATCGCCAATTGCAACCTCTTCTGGTGCAACCTTCTTAACATCATCTCCAACCTTTAAATTAGCAAAGTCTGGTCTTATATCCATTAAAGAGCTGATTGATTTTCTTGAACGGTTAACTGCTATGCTTTGGAACAACTCTCCAACCTGATAGAACAACATAACTCCAACACCCTCTGGAAATTCTCCAATAATGAAAGCACCAATAGTTGCAATTGCCATTAGGAAATTCTCATCAAAAACCTGTCCTCTAAATATATTTTTTATAGCTCTTAGTAAAACTTCTCCACCAACAATCAGATATGCAATAAAAAATACGGAAAGCTCAGCCCAATCCGGTAGCTTTAATATGCTTCCAAGAAGGAAAAGTACTCCACCAACACCTAGCTGAATGAATTCTTTTTTATAGCTTACTTCATCTGAAGCCTCGTCCACTTTTTTTTCTGACTTTGACTCTGTTCCATTATCTATAACTTTAACATCTGGCTCTAATTTATTTACGATTGTAGTAGCCTCATCAACAATTCTTTTCATTTCATGATTACTGTCAGCTTCAATAATCAGCTTTTTAGCCATAAAATCTAATGTAGAACTCCTTACACCTGAAATATTCTTAACTTGATTCTCTATTTTTGCCGCACAGTTTGCACAATCAAGTCCCATTAAAATAAGAGTCTTCTTTGATCCCTTATTGATTACTTTTTCTTTTACAATTACATGGGATTCTATTCTATTAACAATATTTTTCACATTATTTAATACAACATTTAAATCCTGTCCACCTTCAGTCTCAATGGAAAGTGTTTTGGTCATAAAGTTCATGGTAGCTGTTATACCACTTATTCTATTTATTTCTGTTTCAATTTTAGTAGCACAATTAGCACACTCTAATCCTTCTAAAATTAACTCTTTTTTCTGCTTTACTGTCATATAATTTCCCCTCCTTTTGATTGAATATATGAGCAATCATTCATACGTTATAGTTTCATTATATTCATATAGTATGTAGTTGTCAATTGATTATTTAAAATTATTATTCCTCGAAAACCTTCAAAAAAACCTCTTAATCGCTATATAAAAAAACGGACCTCTAGGGTCCATTTTTTTACAGTATTTTTTTTATAATATCTCCTTCCTTCATAATAATATCCATATTTTCAACAGCTATCTCTCGGATATTTTTCAAAGGGTTTCCATCTATAACCAGCAAATCTGCAAACTTACCTTTCTCTAATGTACCAGTAATATCTCCAATCCTAAGCATCTCAGCTCCAATTTTTGTTGCAGCCATTATAGTATCCATTGGTGATATTCCTGCCTTTTCAACGAAGGAATACATTTCTCCGATGGCAGTTATCCCATAAGGTGTGAGGCTTGAACAGAAGGAATCCGACCCAATTGTTAACCCAATGCCCTTTTCTTTTGCCTTCCTTAGGTTTGCATAAACACGATTAAGCTCTTTCTCAGCTACTGTGTCCCCCGGATACTGATCGTGAACCTCTGGAATATATGGAGGAGCATAGGTTTTAAACCATTCATTAAGGAATTGAATAGTGGGACAGAAATATATTTGCTTTTCTGCCATTATATCCAAACAGTCATCATTAAGAGTTTGTCCATGAATAATTAAATGAACACCAGCCTTTGCAGAATCAAGGGCTCCTTCATAGCCTTCAGCATGAGACCAAACAGGAATACCAACCATGTTACATTCCTCCACCACAGCCTTTATCTCTTCAAAGGTATAATGCTGATGAAGCTTTTGGTCCCATCTCCATATTCCTCCACCTGTTGACCATATCTTAATAGCATCTGGATTCTCTCTTAATCTTCTTCTAACAGCCTTACGTAAATCCCATGGACCGTCAATTCGCTCTGCCCAAGGGTGTGACTCCTCGTTATACCACTGTGGCAGCCTGTGAGAATCACCATGTCCACAGGTTCTTGAGAATCCAAGTCCTGTTCCAACCACACGAGGCCCCTTCATTACTCCGACTTCAATCATATTACGAATATGTAATCCTGAACGTGAAATTTCTCCAACGGTAGTTAATCCATGCTCAAGGCATTCATGTGCCTGCTGCACAGCCACAACTGTTTTCTGAATTGGATCTTCTAAAATCCAGTCCCTATCATCATCTGTAAGATTCCCTGAAAAATGCAGATGACTATCAATAAGACCTGGCATGATTGTTTTTCCTGTTATATTAACTACCTTATAATCATTTCCAAAATCTATGTAAGTTCCTGCATATTCAATCTTTTTATCAGCAACTAATACTAATGAATTTTCAACTGGTTCCTTACCTGTGCCATCAATAAGCAAGCCACCAATGAAAGCATATTTAGTCATTTTCATTCCCCCTTAATTTAACCCTAAATATAATATATATTATATCAAACATAATATATTATTAAAAATTAAGTATTATAATTTTAACTTTAAATAATGCTGTAAATACATACCTAAGTAAAAAATAGACTAAAATGACCTTGAAATGATTTTAGTCTATTTAGATTCATATAATCATTGAAGTTCAATTTTTTTACTTCAAATCAATATTTATCTCCCACTCCGGAGCTTCTTCACTGTTTTCTGGCATTCTTGGAATAGCAATTTTATACTTTCCATTAGCTGAAATTTTATCTACAGTCATACTGTATATTCCTTCTTGCTCATTTTCAACTGCTACAAGGCTTTGTCCTTCTCTTCTTGATACATCCTTCATGCTTTCATCAAAGATTACCATCTGACTTAGATTTCTATAATCATAGTTACCTTCAATCCTAAAAGTTGCTTTTGTTCCTTTCTCACCAACTTCAATATTCTTTATAAGTACATTTTCTGTACTATTCACTGGTATTGACATCCCAATTAACTCTTCAACAGTGTTAAACACCTTAGGCTCATCCATATTCACATAATAAGAAACCTTCTCTAAAGCATAACCTGCCTTTAATTCTGCTTCTGAGGCAGGTCTTGAAATTATTTCTGGATTCTGTTCTTCAGCATCATTTCCTGTACATTGTGACGGCTCCAATGATACTCCATCTATATGTTCAGTAATAGTATTGTCATTAACCTTTGGCATAACCTGAATTGATTGACTATCAGATAGGTCACCTTTAATTTCAAGCTTTATAAACATATCCCCTTCATAGCTTAAGTTTCCTGTTTTTTCTGTTCTAAAATACTTACCATTATTGTCCCTAACCACATACTCTGTGTCAAAGAAAACTGTCTCCGAATAATCTTTACTTCCTTCTTTTACTGGTGCCGTCTTACCTTTTAATAGTAGTGTATTAGCTAATTTTGAGGTTACAAGCTCTGCTGATTCAATGGAATTATCTCCCACTTGCAGAACATCTTTAAGAATAACTCTGTTTCCGCCTGATATTTTATTAACCTTTAAGGCAAAATCTATATTAACATTCTTATCCTTATAACCTCTTGAAATACCTCTTATCTTAAGTTTGATGTCTGACTTATCTTTAATATTCATCTCCGCAATATTCGCACTTAAAACCACAGCTCCCCTGTTATCATCAATGATTCTAACCCTTTCACTCATGGACATAGGCTCTTCTCCCTCAATGAACATATATCCATTCAAATAGAAAAAATCCCCCTCGTTAAGATCTTCATAACCTCTTAAAAAGTCACTTTCCACTATGAGTGTCATCACCAGCATATTCTCATCTAAAATCACTTCATCAAGCATCACAGATACACCATTACTTTCTTTAGCTTCTCCAATAACCTGTGTAGCTTCTTTAAACCTATCCGTTGGTTCTCCAAATAAAGAGGTATTAAAGCTTTCAAAAACTTGTCCTAAGCCTGGTATTGCACTAACAATCTCTGGACTTATAACTCCTGCTGTCATGGTTACCCCGAATGCTAAACCAGCTGCAATTGCAACCCTTCTAAATCCATAAATCCTTCTTTTATCCTTTTCGTACTGCTTATCTTGTCTTCCTCTTTCAATACCCTTAAGCACCGCATTATCTAACCCCTCTGGTATCTTCACTGTATCCTTTATATTTAAATCACTCATTTACACAACATCCCTTCTCATAATATTTCTAAGCTTATTGAGCCCTTTATTTAAGTATGTTTTAGCTGTTCCAAGAGGATACTTCAAAACCTGTGCAACCTCATTTATTGTAAGGTCATTAAAGTACTTAAGTATTATTACTTCACGATGCTTTTCCTCTAAGGAATCTAAAGCCTACCAAATATAAATGCTTTCCTCCACTCTGTTTTCAACAGACCCCATAGCCTCACTAAGCTCTCTATCCTCTAGATAAACTATCTTGCTTCCTTTTCTAATATGAGTTAATGCCGTATTAATAAGTATTCTTATAATCCATGTTTTAAAATACTTTGGCTCCTTAAGCTTGTCTATAGATATATAAGCCTTATACACGGTCTCTTGTACAATATCAAGGGCATCTGCCTCATTCCTCACATAAGAAAAAGCCGTCCTATATAAATTTTCTACTCACTCATAAGCTCCTCAAAGGCTTTGTCATCCCCTTTTATAGCTCTTTTTACCCTTTTTTCATTTTGCATGAAAATCTCCTTTCCAACCTGTACAGATCTATCAAGTAATTACCTTCTACATCTATTAGACTCCTTAACTCTCCAAAGAGTTTTATTTTTATTAAAATAATTTTATAATAAATTCTTATATAAAACATTGTAAAAAATTCGACCCGTCAGGTCCAACTTTTGTAATTAACAGACCTACCCCGTAGAAATTACAAATGACCTCTTTGTTAGCTATAAACTCAAAAAAATAATTGAAAAAAGAAGCTTCCTATTAAGATGCTTCTTTCACTCACAAACTATTAATTTATCTTGCTTTATGAACGTATGGTGTTTCAAAGGATTTTTTCATTTCTTTAATTATTTTATCAAACTCTTTTGAATCTTCCTTAGGATATCCAACAATAAAAGTATTAATTGAGCCTTCTCCCGCTACTTCATAAATAAAGTAACTGTTATTTCCATTTTCAGCAGCTATCATAAATGAATTTCCTATGCGTTTTTTATATACAACGCCTCTTGTATTGTTTAAATAACCTTCATAAAGCTCCTTTGAAGTTTTGTGAAGGGCATTATTAACACCTGAAAGAATTACTACTATAGTATTTTCCTTATTTTGTAGTATTATGCCATCTCCATTCTGGCTTTCCTTCGCTTCTGTTAAAAAAGATGGATAATCAATAGAAAACCCATAACGTGGATTTTCATATTTATTGTATGTATATTCACCATACTTGCTTCCTTTCATATTAATTACTTCATCGGTAATAACACTTGCAGCTGGTGCAGAAACATTTCCTTCATCGCTGTCCTTACTGATGCCTTCTCTTAAGTTACCTATCAAAGGCGCTGAAACTACTACAGCAAGAATAAGGGTTATGACCAAAAAACTTGTGTTCTTTTTCATAAAACTCCTCCTTTACCTTAAGTATTTCTAAATATCATAAAATAAATACACCTTAAGTAAAAAAGGATAAGCTGTTTATACTTCTATTGAAACTTCCTTCAACTTATATATTCCATTTTCTCTTTCCAAGATATCAAATCCAACCATTTCTCTTGTAACTTACTATTTATTATTTTGTAACCACTTAATAGCACAATAAGCATGCATAGCTGCACCTGTAGCTAAAATATCCTCATTAAACATAACTTTGCTATTATGCATAGGCTCTCCATAAGATGGATTTTCTTGTTTTACACCAGCTCCAAGCATAAAGTACACACTTGGCACCTCATAGGAATATGATGCAAAATCCTCTGATCCCATACCCCCACCTTCAAAGGAAACAACTGATTGTTCTCCAACTAAATCTTTAACATATCCTCCTAATTCTTTAGCAAGATCTGTATTATTTGCAAGTGGTGGAACTGATGACAACTCTATCACTTCTCCATCTCCTCTAAACATCTTGGCTGTACTCTTAACTATTTCATTCATTCTGTTAAATATAAACTCACCAATTTCCTTATTTAAACTTCTAATAGTTCCTTCCATTATAACTTCATCTGGAATAATATTAGGTGCATCTCCCCCTGTAAACTTACCAATGGTCAAAACTGTTGGTTCTGTTGGCGATACCTCCCTGCTTATTATTTCTTGAAGCGAAATATAAATATGAGATGCTATATTTATTGGATCAACACCTGTTTCTGGCAATGCTCCATGACATCCGGTACCCCTTACAACTATTCTAAACCTATTACATCCTGCAATACTTGTGCCAAGTCCATAAAGCACCACATTTGAAGGCGTGCCTGAATGTACATGCATTGCCATTGCCGCATCAACCTTAGGATTTTCCAAAACTCCTGCCTTTATCATTTTTTTAGCTCCTGTAAATCCCTCTTCATCAGGCTGAAATACAAGCTTTACTTTCCCCTCTATCTTATCTTTATTTTCCATAAGTAACTTTGCTGCACCTAAAAGCATAGCACTGTGCATATCGTGACCACAAGAATGCATTGCGCCATTAGTTGACTTAAACTCGCATTCTGTATCCTCCTTCATAGGAAGTGCATCCATATCAGCTCTTAGTAGAAATGTTTTTCCCTCTTTACGTCCCTCTATTGTGGCAACTATGCCACTTTCACAAATTTCAGTTGGTTCATAGCCAAGTTCCTTTAATACTGCTATAACATACCCCTTGGTTTTTGGCAGACTATCTCCAACTTCTGGACTTTCATGTATAGTTCTTCTATACTTTACTAAATCATTTTTTATTGCCTTTGCTTGTTCAATAAAATTATTCATAGCTTTTCTCCTTCGTTAAATATGTCAATCTTATTATATCTCTTTTGGTAAAATTTATTTCTACTCATCCACTACTATTTTTCTTAACTACTCCCAAACCTCAATAGCATCTAAGTCCACTTTTTCTGAAGCAGGTATATAAAGTCCATATACTAAGTCAATCTTAAACCCTGCTTTGATTATGTCACGATTCCCGACCTTAGAAACTGAAAATTCCTCCACATATACATATTCTGATATCTGATTATCTGCTGCTTTGCAGGTATTATTCCACAGAGTCCAAAACGAAGAAAACTTCAATACAAGTAGCCACTGTAGTAAGTCCCTTTCCAATCTTGCACCTTTTATATACATTACCTAAAAATAATATAATACTTAAAATAGTAAATATCCCAGGTAACTCAAAAACTAATGTTACAGCATCCATTTTACCACTCCCCCTATCTAATATTTTAAACAAATAAATTTTCCAAAATTATTATTTATGTATTTAACGTTTAATATTAACATTCCATTTATAGTAACATTTTTATATATTATGCCATAACTTTATAAGCAGTAATATATAACTCATTACAAAAATCCACATATTTTAAATACCCATTTCATCTCACCTAAATTTTAGGTAAAATAATATATAACATTGAATATAAAGGAGTAATCTTATGGCTAAATTAAGAAAAATGCTTGGTACTGCTGATTCCCCATACATAATCTCTTTAATGAGAATAATAGAAACTCAAAATAAAACCACAATAATAACCTGGTCTGTAAAATATGCAGAAGCTTACCTTTTACCAATTTACGAAAAAGCTTATCCTGAAGATACTCGTCTTAAAAATGCTTTAACCGCTGCTTTAAGCTTCGTTGAAGGTGGTATGAAATTAGCTGATGCTAAAAAATTAGTTCGTGAAGCTCAAGGTGCTGCAAAGGAAGCAGAAGGAAATCCTATTGCTCAGGCTGCTGCAAGAGCTTGTGCCCAGGCCGCTGCCACAATTACTACTATAACTAATTCTTTAGCTGTTGCCTTCTATGGTTCAGCTGCAATTGCTTATGACCGCGTTGGTCTTGAATCTTCAGCTGAGGTTTACGAGGACATAGCTGCAAAGGTTTGTTCAAAGTATGAATCTGAACTTCACAAAATCGCAGTAGAAAATGAGCCTAATCCTGTTAAAATTAATTGGAATTGCTAAAGGATTAATTTCTGCACCTTGAAGGTCATAATTAAATACCCTGAAGGTGATGAATAAAAGAAAGACTGCTCAAACCTTGATCAGTCTTTCTTTTATTCTCTATTTATTTTCATATAATTCACTTATCTAATTCTTTTATTGGCCTCTTTATTTCATCTTAACTAACACAATAAACTCACAATCTACATTTTGAATGTCATTAGTTCCACTAACTGCTTCACCTGACATAGATTTAAATATAAATTTTATCTTTACCTTATCATTCTCATCTTCAAATATAATTTCCTTAACAATACCTTTTATGCTATTATTGTCCAGGCCATATTCTTCAACGAGCTTTTGTGCATATTCCTCCATAGCTTTGGAGTATATTTCTTCCCCATCTCTATTTAAAACAAATTTTCTTTCTTGCTGTCTATAATCAGCATTGATTCCCTCTCCATACCTGTTGCCACCACCACTATAGCTGGCACCTTGAAACATGTAATCATAACCTGTTATATCTATTTTAGTAAAGCCTTCCTCTGCTCCAAAATAGAAAAATCTATTAGCACTATATGCATATCCCTCAATATCTTCAAATCCTAAAATGCCCTTCATATCTTTGAAATGAAAATCCTTTGGTAGATATTTAACCTGACTTAAGGCGTGATTCCTCTCGAAATAATGAAGAATACTGCTTATGTCTTGCTTGTCCATTTCAGATAACTCCTTTGAACTCTTCACAATACTGCCATCTGATATCATATCATTCTTCTTAAGAATGTCTGAAAATCGTTTGTTTTGACTTCTTACAGATATACTATAACTGCTAAATGGCCCACACACAGATATTAGCATTATAACTGCCAAGGATATTGGAAGGATTATAAACTTCTTCTTTCTTGCAATAGCCAAATATATCATTGTCCCAGAGACCCAAATTCCTAAAGCAACAACAAAATATCTGTTTTCAGTAACTCCATAATCTCCAATTCTTATTCCTATTGAGACAAACATCATCACCATTAATGGTAAAATTGCTCCTGGGAAAACCTTAAAATAAATATCTGCCCATTTATTAGTATCTCTTAACTTCGAAATCAGAAATAATGTTCCAGCTGATATCACCCCATACCAAAGCACTAAATGTGATACTAAACCTTCTGGCCATTTACTTGTAATAATTATTTTTCCAAAGTAAAGGTACAAAATCATAGTATATATTGAAATTAAAGGCATTATTATATAAAGCATCAGCACCTTTAACCCTTTTGGATAGTGTTCCTTACTAAGTACCTCACCCTTCTTTGGAATTCCCCCAAGGAAAAAACAAGGCGCAAATATGCCAACTATCAAAAGCCAAGTATAATAATATAATTCAAATTTAATCCTTACCTCTAGAAGATAATTTAAAGTTACCAGAATAGCTGAAATCCCAATTTGAAGCACAACAGCATATATGGCTGTTATAAATAAACGACTCAATATTTGAATTATATATAATTCAAAATTCTCCTCACGCTTAATATATGGAATTACTAAAAAGCATAAAATCAATATTAAAATCAGTCCAATATGTCTTATTACAATAACCATTGATGCATCTGTGTAAACAAATCTCCAATAAAGGATTAACATCAGTGTCCCTAAACCATGATATAAATACTTTTCTTTATGATTTTCCTTATTAATTCTCTCAAGGATCACATATATACATAGATAAAGAGGTATTCCTAAGCATAATACAACTATAAATCTGCTAATGCCCTGTTCCCATGCATACATTGATTTTTCAGTCATATAAACTGTAAGCATTGCTGCTGCAGCCGACAATATAATCACAATTGGAAATCTTGCCACAGCCTTTTTTACAGCAGTTTTACCTCCATCAATTAAACTTCTTATCCCCATAAACTTCCTCCCTTATTTTTTATATTGCCTTTAACCTCAAGATATTATGTTATTATCTAAACTCATCACTATTATATTCCATGTTTTACTTATAATATCCTTTGTTTACTTCAAACTTAATAATCATAAATAACTTAATAAATTTGTGTAAAATAATACAAAAACAGTATTATTCTTACTATTCCTGCCTCTTACCTAGTTCCTACTTTAATTAGTCACTATATGAATTTCTAGAGAAGCAACTACAAACTCCTCACAACTTTACAATTGAATTATTTGCAAAAAAATAAGCCTACAGTTTACACTAAGGCTTAAAACTATAAAATTATCTTCTATGGTTTTGTTGTTTTTTTGCTCTTCTGCAATCTGTACATCTTGTAGGTTCGTTTTCAAATCCTTTTTCTTTATAGAACTCTTGCTCACCTACTGAAAATACAAAATCTGATCCACACTCTTTACATTTTATTGTTTTATCATTCATGATAAATCCTCCATGCTTTAAGTTTCTATATTGATATAATACTTTCTACTTTAAAAGAAACTACTTATCTTATCAAACTTAATTTTTATTTAGCTTAACGCCATCTTTTAATATTCCCACATTTTCATTTTTTATACCTTGATTATATATTTTAGTTAGAAAATAATAAAAAAGACTGAGTATTACCTCAGTCCATGCAGGATATAATTTGACAGATATATTAAAATTATATCCATATTAAATAATTTTATACATTCCATATTGCTTCCAAAAACATTATTCTATTTTTAATGTTCTATAGTTCTCCAGTGAAACTTGCCTATTCTTCAAGTATTTAAGAGTAGATAGCTTAATGTACTTAAGCTATCTACCATTTCTCTAACCTTCCGCTTTAACTTCCTTTATATAATCAATAGGCCTATATATATCCCCAAATCTATCAAGACCAAGATTCTCAATTTTAACTCCCCCTGCTGGATAAGCCTTTTTATTTGCAGAGTTAATTATTTTCCCATCACCAATGTACATGACAACATGGCCTGGAGTGAAGATTATGTCCCCCGGCTGCAGACTCTTCCACGACACTTTATAATCCTTTAGAACCTCCTGTTGCTCTGTGGTTGAGTATCCAATAAACACATCTGTGAGCTCCATATAAGTCCAGTAGGTTAACCCTGAACAATCAAAAGCCTGCTGACCAATGTACTCCTCATGATTTAATGGATAATAATCATCACCATACCAGGAAATAAGCTCATTTAACCTTTCCTCCGTCATGATTTCACCCTTACCACCCCACACATATTCAAGGCCTTCCTTGGATTTTGCAAGTGTAATAACTTCATCTATAAGCTGTTCATCACTAACAGTCATATTTTTTCTTTCATTTTTATAAATATTATCAAGATACATATTACAGCCAATAAATAGTATTATAAACACACCTATAAAGCCTATAAACTTAATTAACGTTTTCTTTCGTTGTCTTTTTCTTCCCATCTTAAATTGACTCATTTTATCACCCCTAAGTAAATTTTAGCATCTGAAACGTAAGTGTTTCTTACTTATTTATTAATTATATTCATAGTTAGTTCTTTTAAGTATATGATGAGGTTTTACTCGATTATGATAGTAGAAAAATAAAAAGACCATATTTGTTTTAAATGCAAACATAGTCTTCATTGAAATTATAGCTTTTCTTTATATAAGTGGTCCCCTTTACTGAGTAACTCTGTATATATTAACCTTATTCTCCCTAGCTACAGTTAATTTACCTTTTTCTATAAGATAGTCTAAATGTGATAAAGTTTCTCCTACCGCAAACCATCTTTGGTGTGCTGGAAATCCACTCCAATCTTTCCCCCTCATAGACCACTGCATTTGAGCTGCAACCTCATATGCAGTTTGTCCATCTCTGCTTTTAAGTATTTTCATTAAATTATCCAATCTATATTAATGATGAACTAGCAGTTCATCATTACGAGCATAGATGTTCCCTTCACTAGCCCTATGTGCTGCAAAGGGTTGATATCTTTATCTTTAATTTTCTTCAAAGAATTCATATAATCTTCAAGGGAATTAGGTACACCCTTGCACCTTGTTATATTTGGGGTAATGTCAAAAAGAATATGGTCTCCTGAAAAAAGGATTTTTTCTTCCTTAAGATAGATACAAGTATGGCCTGGTGTATGACCTGGGGTATGAATACATTCAAATTCCTGTCCACCAAATTTAAAAATAAACCCATCCTCAATCTCAGTAATATTAAAACAATTCTTTGGAGCATATACTCTTGCTGGATTAACCTCTTCTTGCTGTTTTAATAAGTTTTCAGAGAAACCTGCTTCAATAAATCTCTCCTCCAACCAACACCAAATATCTCGCTTTTGTATTTTAGATAAATATTGATAATCCAGTCTATACATATAAATTGTAGTATTTTCTTCTGTTATTTCTTCAGTAAGTCCAATATGGTCTGAATGCATATGTGTAAGAAAAAGTACTGCCTTTTCCATGTCCACATTAAGTTCAGCCAAACCTTTTTTCAATTCATCCAGACATTCTTTCATGTTAAACCCCGTGTCTATCACTAAATCCTTGTCACCTGTTTTAACAACATAACAATTTAAGTTTTTCAAAGGATTTTCAGGAAGTGGAACATAAATTCTATAAATGTTGGGACTATCATAAATTTTTTCTATCATAAGATACTTCCACCTCCATTTTTATATATAGCCTACTATAGCAAGGTTTATTTTGCTTTCAATTTGTGATTTTTGAATTTCTTTTTAAAAATTAATTGAGAAAATTTCTGGCTCCTTACGGGTAACCCCATATTGTTCTTCCAGTTCTCTCATATGATAAAGATAACCTTCATCCTCAAAGTATTTAGCCTCTTGTGGACAACGCTTTATGCAAGCACAGCATTTAATGCATACCCCTGAAACTAGTGCTGGGTCACTAGCATCAATGGCATTCATCGGACACATGCTGATGCACTTTCCACATTTATTGCAGCTTTCCTTTGTTTTAGGTTTTACCTTACGTATATCGATTGGATTTCCCTTACGATCCCTTGGGGTATAATATGGACTTAAAGGCATATTGCCCTTGACTTGAAGCTCATACTTTAGAAGCTTCTCTTCACTGGAGAGCGAATTGATAATTTCTGCTGTTAAGCTTGCAAGGTTGTCTGCTACCTCTATGTCCTTTGAATCTGGCCTTCCTGCCGCTAATTTCCTTGAAAAGGAATGTTCACCAATAAAGGCACCTGCATAAATTGAATGAAACCCGTCTTTATCAAGCTCTGTCTTAAGCTCCATAAGACCATCATCATAATTTCTGTTTCCATATAAAACTATGGGAACAGCCATAGCGCCATTTCCCTTTATAGTTTTTATATATGGTAATATAAGATTTGGTAGCCTGCCTGCATAAACAGGCATACCAAGGACAACTAAATCATTTTTGCAAAACTCTAAATTTTGCTTCCTAGCTTCGTAGGTTGTAAAGTCAATTTCATATATAGGAAGGTTCAATGCTGTGCTGAGTCCTTTTGCTACTTGTGTTACTACTTTTTTTGTTGTTCCTGTCCCTGAAAAATATACTGCAAAGATTTTTTCTATCCCCATTTTATACCCCTCTCAATACATATATAATCCCCTATTTTTTACCACCGATTAATTTTATACAAACTCTAGCATATCAGCAAAGGCTTGAATTGCTGTACGAGCTTGACCAAAGTCCTTCATCTGCTGATCAATACCAAGCTTAATATGTGAAACTCCAGCATCATCAAGAGCTTTCTTTAAGTATGGATATTCCATTTCTTCTGGGTCACAGAATTGCTGCATGAAAAGAACTAACCCATCTGCACCGCTTTTCTTTACTAAATCAGCAATATATTCGCCTCTGCGGTTCTTATTTGCATGACAATCATAAAGTAATATCTCGTAATCTTGATTTGCAAATTGTAAAGCTAAAGCTCTCATACCATCTTCATGTTCTGGTACATCCACAAGGAAAGAGCGGCTTTCATGGGCAACATCATCAGCAACAACTGCAACATTATTTTCTTCAAATACTGAAAGTAAAGCTGGATTGTCACAGATGATTCCAGAAGTAACCACCTTAACACCATTCCAGCTGCATACTGGAAGTGCTTTTAATTCTTCATTTAATTCTTTTAACTGCTTTGTATATTCATCCTTCATCATAAACCAAGCAGCCTTTAAAACTGCACTACGTTTAGTTGGTGTGATTATATCACAATGGTCTGCTGCAAGCTTTGTAAATTCTCTGCGTGCTTCTCTGCTTTCATTATATACCTTAATTGCATTTTGTATGTCAGCATTAGTAATTTCCTTACCACTTATGCTTTCAAGTTCCTTCTTAACATTTGTGTATTGTGCCATTGTAAATTTAATTCCATTTTCATCAAAGCGATTTTGAGGATGTGCTAAGAAGATAACCTTTAATTTTTCCCCCATGGCAATACGGATATTCTGGCTCATTGGACGTAGAGTATCACAAATTGTAGGTGTTATTACGCCAGAAAGCATATCCATAGTTCCATCTAGCATCATTTCTAAATCCAGCTGTGCTATAGTGCAATAGAAGGTTGCACAGTATTCCTTCGCACGGCTGATGTTTTTCTTATTTGAACCCCACATTCCAAAAGGCATCATGCCAGCAGCATAAACAAGCTCCTCAGGTGCAAAATATGGCATTACTCCTATTGCTTTTTTACCACTTGCCTTACACTCTTGTAATTGTTTCTTTGGGTTTTCTGCAATCTCTTTAAAATTCTGTAATAATGCTTCAATACTCATTATTTTGCCTCCTTTGCTTGCTTATTAGCTTCCATTGCTTCTACTAAACCTTGTACACGAGTCTCATACTGTGCTGTGTTAAAGTTACGAGGGTCTGCTTGGTCACCGTCAAAACCAGTACATGGAATTCCTAAATCCTTAGTGAATCTTCTCTGCATTTCGGCCATATACCCACTCCAAGGTTTACAGCTTCTGTTGTAGTGAACTAAAACTCCATCTACCTTATTATCACGACAGATTCCTTCTCTCCAGGCAACTCCCTGCTCAAGACATACTGAGTTTGGAGCAGTACAATAAGCACGTGCCATAGCATCCATGTCATCATATACAAATCCAAAGGCTGGTGCATAAACAACGGCTGTTACATTTACTCCATTTGCCTTAAGTGGCTTGAATAAAGCTGGAAGTCCTGGCCAGCATGGAATTCCTTCAAACATTATACGGTGTTCTTCTTTAAATGGAAGTGTTGACTCACCCTTTTTAACATTCTCCTCAAGTTCAGTTGCTAAAAGCTCGAAAGCTTCTGCAGCTTCAACCTTTCCACGTGCTGTAACAACGTCAGCCATATGGTTAAATAAGTCGAAACCACTCATTGGTGATGGCTTGTACTGAAGATAATTACAAACATTTAACCATGCCTTAGCTGTACGGTTTGCATTGGCACAAGCTGTCTTGAATTTTTCTTCATCAAACTTAACTCCACTAATTACCTCTAATTGCTCAATAGCCTTATCAAACTGTCCACGAACATAGGCAACATAAGTATCATCTATTTCAACAGTATTGTTATATGGAATATCAATCATTATTAAAGGAATGTTATGCATACGAGCAATGTTTTCATACCATTTTGTCATGCAGTTACAAATGTTGTTGCAGCAAAGTACAAAATCTGGCTGTGGCATCTGCATTTGTTTGAAGCTGTGGATTGCAGCTAAAGCTCTTTCCTTCTCTTCGCCCTCTTCCATTGCTTCAATTTCATTTAAATCTACAAGCTCTGTATAAGGAGTCATGGTTTTTGGATCCTTCACTGGTTTTCCTGTTTCAGGATCTATAACAACCTTACCATTCTCATCCTTAAGTGGTTTACCACTGTTAGGATTGATAATATATTCTCCAGTTTCATGGTTATATTTTTTAGCAGCTCTTTTTCCTGCAGCATATGCAAGACTTATTCTGGCATATCCACAAATATCATTGTCATAGCCTAACTCCTCTGCTGCTTTACACATTGTTTCTCCATCATGCTGTGCTGCAATACCCGCAGCCTGGTTTTCTGGATATACAACCTTAAGACCAAAGGCTTCTGCTAATTCACATGGGAACTTTGAAGATGACCAACCAACTGGCTGTCCTTGTTTTTTTGCTTCTCTTGCAGCAGTGTAAACATCATCAACAACTTTTCTTAAAGCCAGAACTCCTGGGCTGGCACCCTTTTTCTTTTTCACTTCAGGAGCTTTTTTATTTTCATTTTCAGACATAATTACACCTCATATCTTTTTTTATTTTTAATAAAAATCTATACACGTATAATAGGGGTAATGTATAACTTATACATTACCCGCTATACTTATTTATGTGTTACTTCTGTTTTTGTGCTTTTTTCCAAGCAAATAGTGCAGCTCCAAGAGCCCCTACATACTGAGTCATAGGTGTTGTATGCACTTTATGCCCTAAAGCTTCTTCTAAAGCCTTTACAACATCCTTGTTCTGTGCCACTCCACCTGTCATAACAATATCGTCCTCTAATCCTACACGGTGTGCAAGGCCAACTACTCTGGCTGCAACAGCCTTGTGGATTCCATGAATAACATCACATTTATCACTGCCAGCAGCCAATTGACTGATAACTTCACTTTCAGCAAATACTGTGCAAGTGGAACTTATGGAAACCTCTTTAGTGGACTGTGCTCCAAGAGTATCCAAATCGTCAACGGTTACCTCCAGGATCCTTGCCATAACATCAAGAAAACGTCCTGTACCTGCTGCACACTTGTCATTCATTTGAAAGTTAATCATACTGCCATTTTCAATCTTCATCACCTTAACATCCTGTCCACCAATATCAATTACTGTGTGAACATTAGGAAATAGGAATTTTGCACCAAAGGCGTGGCAGCTAAGTTCACTAAGCTGTCTGTCAGCAAAATCCATCAACATATTTCTTCCATAGCCCGTAGCTAGTACACATGCCATGTCTTCTCTTGTCATGCCGACCTCATTTAACACCTGCGAAATTGCACGGTCAGGACCGCTTGTACCAATCCCCACTCCTATAAGTGATTTTCCTACAATCTCTTTTCCATTTTTTAAAATGACACACTTTGAGGCTGTTGAACCCACATCAACACCAAGAGTATAAATATCCATCCTTTTACCCTCTTACTATTTATTATTTATAGCATCATAATCACGAATAACTCTTGGAAGAATCATCTGATGTACTGGACAAATTGATTTTGGATTCTGGTATGCCGCTGCTGTGAAGGCAACCATATATTTTCTTAACATTGGCATATCAACAATCTCATCCACCATACCTGTTTTTGCACAGTATTCTGGTTTTGATTTATCAATATACTGCTGAATTAATCCATTCATCTTATCTATTGTTGGTTGAAGGTCTTTTCCTGCATCTTGATCCTTCACAAGACGTCTGCTGTACATTGCACCTGCAGCTGTCTTACCATACATTACATTGATTTCTGTTGCTGCTGTTCCAATACTGAATACGTTATTGTCATTACCTTGTGGTCCACCTAAAACGTAGTGAGCCGCTGCTGTTCCTTTTCTTAAGGTAATCTCGAACATTGGAAGCCCGCTGTTTTGAATTGAGTAAATTAAGCTTTGTCCAAGTCCTAATAATTCAGCCTTTTCAGCTTCATTATCAACATCAATTCCTGTAGTATCTTGAATCCATATCATTGGTATTCTATCTCTTGAACACATAGTTACGAATTCATTCATCTTAATTAGACCCTGACGGTATAACTTTCCACCCATTCCAATGGCACCTTTGCCTCTGTATTCTGGATAGTTAGGATATCCTCTCATTGGAAGAGCGCCCTGCTGATTGGCAACAATTCCAACTAATAATCCATCTACTTTAGCAAGACCTGTAATCATCTCTGGTCCGTAGCCTTTTTTGAATTCCATGAATTCGCTTCCGTCAACTAAAACCTTTAATACATTGTACATATCATAAGCTTTTCTTGTATTTAAAGGAACGATATCATATAAGCTTTCTCCATCTACTGCTGGAGCCTTTGGTGTATCAACACGGAAGAACTCTGGATTGTAGCCTGGAAGATAGTCCATATATTTTTTAATTGAGTCAAGAACTCCTAGCTCTTCACTGTATACTTCACGGAAGAATCCTGTTTCATTGTAGTGAACACTTACAGAACCTGGAGGGTCCATCTTCATCTTACGAGTCTGATCAATCATTGCTTGTGCGCCTTCAGCATCAACGTAAGGTTTAGAATCCATTCCTCCAACGATACCAGCTCCACCTACTGCCATGTTTGCTTTTTCATGGGCAACAAGGATTGTTGGACTTATGCTGTGGTATCCGCCTCCAGCTGGGTTTGTACCATAGATACCTACGATAACAGGAACTCCAAGCTGATTTAACTGTGCATTTCTATAGAAAGGTGTTCCACCTCCACGACGGTTTGGATATACCTTTTCTTGTTCATCTAACTTAACTCCAGAGCAGTTTAAGATATAAATTAGAGGAATTCCTAATAATTTAGCTGTGTCACTTCCTCTTAATAAGTTGTCTGCTTGACCAGCAACCCATGCTCCAGCCATTTTTTTATTATCTGATGCAATGATAACTGCCCATTTTCCGTTTACTCTTCCTAAACCTTTTACAAGTCCAGTGCTTACGATACCAATCTTTGTTTCATTGTTATCTTCTGGATTGAAAAGACTGTTTAATGGACAAAAGCTTCCTTCATCTACAAGGCTTAATATACGCTCCATTGCAGTCATTTGTCCCTTTGCATGTATCTTATCATCAGGTGTTCCCGCATTTAGAACTTCCTTTATTTTTTTACCTATTTCTTCTTCTACAGCCTTAAGCTCTTTTTCATTTTCGGGATTCTTATGAAAAGTGTCGCCCTTTATAACATTCATAGCTTGAAAGTACCCTGGCATTGAATAGTTCCCCATAAATATATCTCCTTTTCTTCATATAACTTATATCAAAATGTTCATCTTTCCTTTTAACTTTGCTTAATCTTATTAAGCTAAGGATTTTTCTGAAGCTACTTCTTCTATTACTTCTTTTTCTACTGGCTTTGAAGGTGCTTCCTTTGGAACCTTTATAAACGCTTGTCCTGGATCAATTTCCTCACGTATTGTTTTGATTATTTCCTCTGATGGTCCTTCCATAAGCACAGCTCTAGAAACATCTATATCAAAACCTGTGTTTTCTTTAACCATTTCTGGTGTTGAGAATGGATAGTAGTATGCCAAGTACATACGTTTTGTTTCTTCATCAAACTTCATTATTCCAAGGTCTGTTACAACCATTAATGGTCCTCTGTTACCTGGAACCCCTAATTTTTCACGTCCACCAGGGCCATCTCCCCAGCCTACACTAGTTACATAATCAATTTTGTCCATAAAACGACGCTTTTGATGCTGCATCATTATGATAGTATTGCAATAAGTTGCTATTCCATTTGCACCGCCTGAACCAGTGAAACGTGTTTTAGGATTATGGTAATCACCGATACAAGTAGAGTTAACATTTCCAAATGGATCTATTTGAGCTCCACCAATGAAAGCTATCATACGATCTTCATCATGAAGCCATTCATTTGTTTCGAAACCAACAAAACGAACGTTAGGCCACTGAACACCACATTGTGCCATGAAACGGTTATCTCCAACACTTCTTGGAACTTCGATTGGTGAACAGTCCATAAGTCCACTTTCTACTATCAGGTGGCAACTAGGACAAATAACTCTTTTAGCTAATGAAGCTCCAATAAGCGGAAGTCCTGTTCCTACAATAACGATTTGATTTTCTTTTATACTATTTGCAATGGCATAAGCCTGCATTTCCTGCTTTGTATAATTACTGTAATTAGACATTTTCATTCCCCCCTACTGTACTTTTCCTGCATATCCAAGACCTGGAACATTTCTTATTGTCATTAAACGAGAGCCTCCAATTTTATCTAAAAGCTCCTCATGATTTTTCACACTATAAACCCACTTCTCAACATAATCTTCGAAGGTCTCTGGTTTATTCTCAAGGTTAAATTCTATTCCTTTTTTAGCTGCTTCCTTCTTAAGCTTTTTAACTGCATCTGCAGCATCTGCATACTTAGAAGCCTTATCGTATTCAGTAAGAGCTACTCCATCTACATCGTAGTAGTTGTAGCATTGTGAAGGCCAAGCTCCAAATGGTACATGTACAACAGCACTTACACATTGACTAAATACTTTTGTAAGTGAAGGATCTCTTCTTATATATTCATCACTAACTAATTCCTCACAAGTTACGATAACTTTTTTAGCTGCAATAGCTATATCAACATCGTGGAACTCATCTCCTTCAATAATACAAGTTCCATCTGGAGATGCCTTCTGCACATGAATTATTGCTGTATCAAGCTTTGGTACTGGCACAGCTATTATCTTTTCACCTGGATTAAATGGGTTTTCAACTTCAACAAACTTTTCATTATCAACTTTTTCAAGTGCTTTTCTTTCTTCTCTGCTGATTCCCCAGAAATCTAAAAGTCCTGAGCCTTGCATAAGTCTTACTGGTAGGTATGGAAGACCTAAGGATGCAGCATGTAATTGAAGCATTAATACGTCTTGGCTGTAATCCTCATACATTAATTTTCCTTCTTCAATTGCTGCACGGAATCTACGAGATACGTTTGTATATCCTGAGTTTGCTGTATAGCAATTTATATAAGTTTTAACACGATTTTCTCCAATTAACATATCCCAGTCACCACCTGCTGGACCTGCCCATACAGTAAAGTCCTTTTGGCCTTGACGTAAAATTTCAGACACAGCTGCATATGGTTTTCTGTTAGTAGTAAATCCACCAAAACAAATAGTATCACCACTCTCAACATATTTTGCAACCGCATCATGCATATTCATAACCTTATTCACTATAATCCCTCCTAAATTAACGTCATAATTAACTTCTATAATTAATTAAATTATTTTCACTTTATTTAAAATCATATTTTTCAATCGAAACTTCTAAGTGAGTATCCAAAGTTATAATTTGGATACCCCCTTATCCATTAAATAAATATAATAAGAAAGAGCTTTCATTCTAACGGAAAATTGTCATAAAGAATCCAGCAGCAACTGCACTTCCAATTACCCCTGCAACGTTTGGTCCCATTGCATGCATTAGAAGGAAGTTTGTACGGTCCTCTTTCATTCCCTCAGTTTGTGCTACACGAGCAGCCATAGGAACTGCTGAAACTCCAGCTGATCCAATTAATGGATTAATTTTTCCTTTTGTTATAAAGCAAAGTAGTTTACCAAGAAGTAATCCTCCAACTGTTGAACAGCAGAAGGCCGCAAGTCCCATTGCAATAATTGCAAGAGTTTGTGGACGAAGGAAAACATCTCCTTGAGCTGTTGCTCCAACTGATAAACCAAGCATAATTGTTATGATGTTACAAAGAGCATTTTGTGCAACATCTGATAATCTTCCAACAACGCCACTTTCTCTTAATAAGTTACCAAACATAAGCATTCCAATTAGTGGTGCAACGGATGGTAAAAGTAATATACAAAGAGTTGCAACGAATATTGGGAAGATGATTTTTTCAGTCTGACTTACCTTACGTAGTTGTTTCATCTTAATTTTACGTTCTTTTTTAGTTGTAAGAGCACGCATTATAGGTGGCTGAATCATTGGGATTAATGCCATGTAACTATATGCTGCAACTGCTATTGGTGCAACCAGCTCTGGTGCAAGGTTATTTGCTATGTAAATTGCAGTTGGACCATCAGCTCCTCCAATAATTCCTATTGCTGCTGCTTGTTGTGGTGTAAAAATACTTAAACTATTTGCAAAAATAAATGCACAGTAAATTCCTAGCTGAGCAGCTGCTCCTAGAAGCAAGCTGATTGGATTTGCAATAAGTGGTCCAAAGTCTGTCATGGCTCCTACTGCTAAAAACATTAAACAAGGAAATAAACTTGATTTTACTCCGGCATACATAACTCCAATTACTCCGGCATCATACCAATGCTCCATTTCATAGAAATATTCAAATACTCCCCCACTTGGCATGTTAGATAAGAAAATACCAAAGGCAATTGGAAGAAGTAACATTGGTTCGAACTTCTTCTTTATTGCAAGATAGAATAGTACAAAAGCAATCAAAATCATTACACCCGACTGCCATGTCATTTGAGCAAATCCGGATTGCTGAAATAATTCGGAAAGAATCTCTAAAAAATCCAATTTAAATTCCTCCTTCTAGCTTAATGTTGCCAATACCTGATCTGTTTCTGTTATATCTCCTGACTTAACAGCGATTGATGCTACTACTCCATCTGCTGGAGCCACAATTTCAGTTTCCATCTTCATTGCTTCCATTATGAAAAGAGTTTGTCCTGACTTAACACTTTGTCCTACAGCAGTCTTAACCTCTAAAATTGTTCCTGGCATTGGGCTGTTAACTGTTGTTCCTGAACCTGAAGCTGCTGGTGTTGCTACCGGTGCAGCAGTTTGAACTGGCGCTGCTGGTTGAACTGGTGCTGGTGCTGCTTTAACTCCTGTTGCAACTTCTTCGTGAGTAAGCATATGGAATGGTGATACTCTCTCAACTTCCACCTCATACTTTTTTTGGTTTAATGTCACAATATACTTCATATCTTTTCTCCTCCAAATTAAAACTTTTCATTTTTTCAAGATTATATTTCTCTTATACTTGTTATCCTGATACAATCAGGCTCTACGCGAAGATCTTCACATACTGCCGAAATAATAATCGCCCCTATTTCCTCTTCAGCCAACCCCTCTTTTTTATCAGCGTTGGACACAACTTGCTTCTCTTTGTTTTTGTTTAAATTTTCAAAAATCTTCGAAAATAACGTTATCATTATTGCTAATACTGTTAATGCAATTAAAACAACTGCAAGTCCCATTAAAGAAATTAGCAAAGATTGACTAAATGACATAGTATTACTTGTCCACAACTCTTCCACCTCCTAAATCCATTGTCATACCTATGTAATTGATACCTTTAAAAAAGTATTTTTAATTCCTTTATCTAATAATATTTTCTCATATTGCTTTTTAAAATTCTTCCTTGATATTGGTTAAAAATTGACTAATATTGCGTTATGAAATTCTATCGAAAATAATTTTTCTTTTTTCGATTTTTATTATGAATTTTTTTCTTTTAAAATTCTCTTATTTTATCTTTTTAAACAAAAAAATGAAAATAATGTAGAATAATTATTAATATTGACCATATTTTTTGAATATGTTACAATTTTTATATATTTTTAAATCTTGTTAATATTCACTCAAAATTACATTCTTACAATAATTCTTATCTAATTAAACTTATTTATTTATTAAAATCTCTTATTTTTCTTTATCAGACCTAAATAAAAAATAGTTCTTCAAATTATAAGAACTATTTTAAACAATATACTATTATTTTTAATTAATTATGGGGTGGGAAAATAAATGGATGCTATTGATATTACTAAAGAATTTTCTATTCAACTAAAAGAGAATGATGATTGGAACATGGATAAGCTTCATTTCCATGATGACCTGGAATTTATGCTTGTATTATCTGATGATGGGGAATTTTTTCTTCAAAAGAGTATTTGTGAAATAAAACAAAATACACTATTTATAATTAACAGCTCTACCCTTCATCGTACAGTGTACACCTCTGAATCCCAACACTTTAAACGCTATGTGCTTCACATTTCACCAACATTACTGTCACAAGCCAGTACAACCTTAACAAATTTTGTGTCTATGATATCAGCGCCCTTTTACTGTATTCCACTTACATCAGAACAATCCCAGAAGATTATTACTCTTTCAGAGCAATTAATCAACCTTCCAAAGGATACCTTTGGTGCTGATATACGATATAAAATTTTAATCTTAGAATTTTTATTAGAAGTAATGGCTGTTTCCTCAAGTACAACTACTGTAATAGAGAGAACAAATGATGATTATTACCGCATTAAGCCTGTAATTGAATACATTGAGCAGCATTACACCGAACAAATTACCTTAGAGGATTTATCTAAATATTTCTCAATTAACAAATACCATCTTTGCCATATCTTTAAAAATGTAACTAGTTTCAGTATCTTTGAATATATAATTCAAAAAAGAATCCTAAAAGCTCGAGAGCTTCTTCGTTCACCCATAACTGTACAGGCAGCAGGAGAACTTTCCGGATTTCAAACTAACTCTTACTTTATCAGAACCTTCCGTAAATATACTGGTGTATCTCCACGGAAATATGCTCAGCAATATATTCAAAGTGAAAATACTGCACTAATAGGAATGACAAAATAACTTAATATTAGGAGGAAATAATATGGATTATGAAAAATTGCGTCAATATAGGAACAGCCACAATAATTTTGCAGAACTTTTAGGACTTGAAATAACAGAAATAGGACCTGGTTATGCACGTGCAATGATGCCTATACGTGAAGAATACTTAAATGTTGTAGGTTCTGTACATGGAGGTTGTCTATTCTCAATTGCTGATGCTGCCGGTTGTGCCGCTGCTAGTTCCCACGGGAATCACATTGCAACTCTTAGCAACACTTTCAACTTCTTAAATCCTGGTTTAAATACAAAAACACTTTATGCAGAAACCAGAGAACTTAAACACGGTAAAAGAGTTTTAGTTTACTCTGTATCCGTAACCGATGAAAACGATACCCTTCTTGGAGAAGGTGTTTTCACCTTTATGTCCATTAATAAACCTATTGAATTATAGTAAATAATAAACTTGTAGTAGTTTTATTGAAGTTGTGCTAAGATATATAGACCTAAACTAAAGTGGATTCTTATAGAATCCACTTTTTACATATAATATTAGTTTTTTAATAAAACCTTGAGGAACTTAGTTTAAACAAAGCTTATCTCCCACTCTTTAAATATGTTTAAGGTACTATATCAACTTCAAAATCACTTAATTTCCAATAAAAACACCCTAGTAAAGCTATACATAAGCTTTACTAGGGTGTTTTTAAATCTAATACTAAAAATTTTAAAATAAGCTTGTCTAGTTTTTCACCAAACTAATTATCTTAGAACACTTCCTAAAATAGATAATATAATTGGGTTGTAGATATCGTCTACAATTACCGCAAAGGATGGATATAATACCCATGCAATAGTGTGCCATCCATATTGATCCATGATAGCCTTTTCATTAGCAACCGCATTGGAACCTGATCCACAAGACCAACCAACGTTTCCGGCTGACATTACAGCAGCACCATAATCTCTTCCAAACATTCTGAAAGAAATGAATATCGCAAATGCAGCAACTAGTAAACCTTGAGCTACTAATATAATCCCCATTTTACCTGCAACGGGAAGTAATGCAGTTATATCGATACTCATAAGTACAAGCGCTAAGTATAATTCTAGGAACATGTGCTCAATTGCATCTATTTCAGGTGTGTAGAATTCTACATTAAGAGCTTCTAATACATTACGTCCAATAGCTCCTGCAAAAATACAACCTATAAATTTAGGCATTTCTATAAATGGAATATTATCAAGTAATGCATATATTGGCATTCCTAAACCAGCAAGTACCAAAATTAATGCAAAAGAAGATATTAATCTGTTTGTGTTTAACTCAACAACTTTTCCTGTTGCTGCTACATCTATAGAATCTTTTGGATCAGCCTTTAAGTTATGTTTATTAATTAAAAATGCTCCAACTGGTCCACCAATTAATGAACCCATAACGTTTCCAAGCGTTGCAGCTGCAACACCCACGGTAACGGCATTGGCAACACCAGCAGCTTCGAAGGTTGCACCAAAAGCAGATGCTGTTCCCACACCACCACTCATTGCTGATGAAGAACATTGAAGAGCAAGTAATGGATGTAACCCTATGGCTTTTCCTATAAGAAGTCCTACTATATTTTGAATTGAAATTATAAGACATGCTGCAAAAGCTATTCTAAAGCAAAGTTTTCCTCCAGCTTTTTTTAGCATTTTTAAACTAAAACCAAATCCAACACACAAGAAAAATATATTTTGTGCCAAATCTTGTATAAGCGCTTTATCAAAACTTAATCCAATAATGCCAGCACCTTTAATAAGTGATATTACAATTGAGAATAAAAGCCCTGATATAACAGGCGCAGGAATAGCATATTTTTTCAACAACTTAGATTTTCTAACCAAAGCTCTACCTAAGAAGATTACTACAGCCGCAACTAAAAGAGAGGTTAAATATTCTACTTTAAAGCTCGCTACAACGCCATCAGCTGCCGGGGTATATTTACCAAAATACTCCATAAAATTTTCCATAAAGTAATTCCTCCAATTTTAAAAATATATATTGCTTTATACAGTTAGAAAACGACTAGTATATTTCTAAATGCAAAATATTTTGATAATTAAACTATATCATAACAGATTTGGTCACTTCTTCACCAATATTGTTAATTATTTGACTAATATTGCGTTATATATTTTTTCATTACATTTATAAATATTTCATTGCGTTTTTGATACAAAAAAAGATTCTAGAAAATAGAATCAATTAAATCAAGTAATATTCACTCTTTTTAAATTTTATAGGTATCAATTAACTTGAATATTAATCTTAAAACTCAGCTATTTTCCCAAAACAAACAGCCTCTGGGAAATCCCTAAGGCTGTTTGTATGTAAATTATCTTTATACGGTAAATGATTTTAATTCTTTCCTATTTATTTATATTTACATTGTTTTACTAACATATTTTTACTATAAATAAAAACTAAAAAAATAATACAGATATAGTTTTCAACACCTCTCTTTATCTACAATATTTTTTATTTTAATTTTTTATTTTTAACTTTAAAATAAAAAAAGCACCTCATAACTGAAGTGCTTTTGGTGGCTCGCCGGGGGATCGAACCCCGGACACCATGATTAAAAGTCATGTGCTCTACCGACTGAGCTAGCGAACCATAAAAAAAGACCTGGCAACCACCTACCCTCCCACACAGCTTCCCGTGCAGTACTATCGGCCTCTTAATGCTTAACCTTCGTGTTCGGTATGGGAACGGGTGTATCCATTAAGAGCATCATCACCAGATTATCTTGGTTATAAGAGAAATATTCTCTCAAAATTACACAGTGAATATTGTTTCGTCAATTTATTAGATCAAGCCCTCGACTTATTAGTATGAGTCAGCTGAACATGTTACCATGCTTACACCTCTCACCTATCAACCTGGTAGTCTTCCAGGAGTCTTACTAACTTACGTTATGGGAAATCTCATCTTAGGGTGGGCTTCACGCTTAGATGCTTTCAGCGTTTATCCCTTCCAGACATAGCTACCCAGCTGTGCCACTGGCGTGACAACTGGTGCACCAGAGGTCTGTCCATCCCGGTCCTCTCGTACTAAGGACAGCTCCCTTCAAATTTCCTACGCCCGCGACGGATAGGGACCGAACTGTCTCACGACGTTCTGAACCCAGCTCGCGTGCCGCTTTAATGGGCGAACAGCCCAACCCTTGGGACCTACTTCAGCCCCAGGATGCGACGAGCCGACATCGAGGTGCCAAACCTCCCCGTCGATGTGGACTCTTGGGGGAGATCAGCCTGTTATCCCCGAGGTAGCTTTTATCCGTTGAGCGATGGCCCTCCCACGAGGTACCACCGGATCACTAAGCCCGACTTTCGTCCCTGCTCGACTTGTAGGTCTCGCAGTCAGGCTCCCTTCTGCCTTTGCACTCTTCGAACGATTTCCGACCGTTCTGAGGGAACCTTTGGGCGCCTCCGTTACTTTTTAGGAGGCGACCGCCCCAGTCAAACTGCCCNACCAATGCAGAAAGCTCCTCTACCATGTGTACGTAGTACACATCCATAGCTTCGGTGGTAAGTTTTAGCCCCGGACATCTTCGGCGCGGGATCTCTTGACTAGTGAGCTATTACGCACTCTTTAAATGAGTGGCTGCTTCTAAGCCAACATCCTAGTTGTCTTAGAAATCCCACATCCTTTACCAC
>NZ_CCXK01000017.1 GCF_000821305.1 Clostridium culturomicium
GAAGTCGTAACAAGGTAGCCGTAGGAGAACCTGCGGCTGGATCACCTCCTTTCTAGGGAGTCGACATAAGGTTAATCCCTTATGACACTACTGGTACTTATTACTCTGTTTAATTTTGAGAGACTAACTCTCAAAATGTTCTTTGAAAATTACACAGTGAAAGTTAAATCTTTAAATTAATTTTAAAGTTATAATTTCGTCAAGAATTTTAATGAATTCTTTGTAGAATTAATAGTTTTGGAGTGATTTTATCGCTAAAATCATGAAAGAACAAGATTACGAAGATAGAAGCGAGAAGTTCAAGGAAGCGAAGGCGCGAAGCGGCGAGCTTACTTTAGGGTAAGTGAGCAATGAGCAACTGAAGCTGACGCAGAAATTCGAAGCTTATATCGTAGTAAAGATAGGTCAAGCTACAAAGGGCGCATGGTGAATGCCTTGGCACTAGGAGCCGATGAAGGACGTGATAAGCTGCGATAAGCTTTGGGTAGGCGCAAATAGCCAGTGATCCAGAGATTTCCGAATGGGGAAACCTACATAGTCAACACTATGTACTGTATACTGAATAAATAGGTATATAGAGGTAAACCCGGGGAACTGAAACATCTAAGTACCCGGAGGAAGAGAAAGAAAAATCGATTTCCTGAGTAGCGGCGAGCGAAATGGAAAGAGCCCAAACCTAAGTCTTTGACTTAGGGGTTGAGGACAGAACATAAATGCACAAATTTTTTAGTCGAAGACAGCTGGAAAGCTGCTCCGCAGAGGGTAATAGGCCCGTAGGCGAAAGAAAATGAGTGAAAGTTCTGCTCCAGAGTACCACGAGACACGTGAAACCTTGTGGGAAGCAGGGAGGACCACCTCCCAAGGCTAAATACTACCTAGTGACCGATAGTGAAGAAGTACCGTGAGGGAAAGGTGAAAAGAACCCCGGAAGGGGAGTGAAATAGAACCTGAAACCGTGTGCCTACAACCGGTCGAAGCACTTTATATGTGTGACGACGTGCTTTTTGTAGAACGAGCCAACGAGTTACGATATGTAGCGAGGTTAAGTACTTAAGGTACGGAGCCGAAGGGAAACCGAGTCTGAATAGGGCGCATAGTTGCATGTCGTAGACCCGAAACCGGGTGACCTATCCATGGCCAGGATGAAGCGACAGTAAAATGTCGTGGAGGTCCGAACCACGTTGGTGTTGAAAAACCATGGGATGAGCTGTGGATAGCGGAGAAATTCCAATCGAACTCGGAGATAGCTGGTTCTCCTCGAAATAGCTTTAGGGCTAGCGTCGGTTAATTGAGTAATGGAGGTAGAGCACTGAATAGGCTAGGGGGCATAGCGCTTACCGAACCTTATCAAACTCCGAATGCCATATACTTGTATTCCGGCAGTCAGACTGCGAATGATAAGATCCGTAGTCAAAAGGGAAACAGCCCAGACCATCAGCTAAGGTCCCAAAGTGTAAGTTAAGTGGTAAAGGATGTGGGATTTCTAAGACAACTAGGATGTTGGCTTAGAAGCAGCCACTCATTTAAAGAGTGCGTAATAGCTCACTAGTCAAGAGATCCCGCGCCGAAGATGTCCGGGGCTAAAACTTACCACCGAAGCTATGGATGTGTACTATGTACACGTGGTAGAGGAGCTTTCTGCATTGGCTGAAGTCGTACCGTAAGGAGCGGTGGACGATGCAGAAGTGAGAATGTTGGCATAAGTAGCGAGAGCAAGGTGAGAATCCTTGCGGTCGAAAACCTAAGGTTTCCTGAGGAAGGCTCGTCCTCTCAGGGTTAGTCGGGACCTAAGCCGAGGCCGAAAGGCGTAGGTGATGGACAACGGGTTGATATTCCCGTACCACTTGCAGACGTTATTACAAACGGGGTGACGCAGGAGGATAGGTTGTGCATACTATTGGATGTATGTCTAAGCATTTAGGAGTAGCTAGTAGGAAAATCCGCTAGCCGAATCTGAGGTGTGATGGGGAAGCCCTACGGGGTGAAGTAACTGATTCCACGCTGCCAAGAAAAGCCTCTATGGAGGAAGCAAGTGCCCGTACCGCAAACCGACACAGGTAGGTGAGGAGAGAATCCTAAGACCATCGGAAGAACTGCTGTTAAGGAACTCGGCAAATTGACCCCGTAACTTCGGGAGAAGGGGTGCCTACGCAAGTANATGTACTATGTACATGTGGTAGAGGAGCTTTCTGCATTGGCTGAAGTCGTACCGTAAGGAGCGGTGGACGATGCAGAAGTGAGAATGTTGGCATAAGTAGCGAGAGCAAGGTGAGAATCCTTGCGGTCGAAAACCTAAGGTTTCCTGAGGAAGGCTCGTCCTCTCAGGGTTAGTCGGGACCTAAGCCGAGGCCGAAAGGCGTAGGTGATGGACAACGGGTTGATATTCCCGTACCGCTTGCAGACGTTATTACAAACGGGGTGACGCAGGAGGATAGGTTGTGCATACTATTGGATGTATGTCTAAGCATTTAGGAGTAGCTAGTAGGAAAATCCGCTAGCCGAATCTGAGGTGTGATGGGGAAGCCCTACGGGGTGAAGTAACTAATTCCACGCTGCCAAGAAAAGCCTCTATGGAGGAAGCAAGTGCCCGTACCGCAAACCGACACAGGTAGGTGAGGAGAGAATCCTAAGACCATCGGAAGAACTGCTGTTAAGGAACTCGGCAAATTGACCCCGTAACTTCGGGAGAAGGGGTGCCTACGCAAGTAGGTCGCAGAGAATAGGCCCAAGCAACTGTTTAGCAAAAACACAGGTCTCTGCTAAAGCGAAAGCTGATGTATAGGGGCTGACGCCTGCCCGGTGCTGGAAGGTTAAGGGGAATGCTTAGCGCAAGCGAAGGTGTGAACTTAAGCCCCAGTAAACGGCGGCCGTAACTATAACGGTCCTAAGGTAGCGAAATTCCTTGTCGGGTAAGTTCCGACCCGCACGAATGGCGTAATGATTTGGGCACTGTCTCAACAGCAAATCCGGCGAAATTGTAGTACCAGTGAAGATGCTGGTTACCCGCGATTGGACGGAAAGACCCCGTAGAGCTTTACTGTAGTTTAGCATTGAGTTTCGGTATTGTCTGTACAGGATAGGTGGGAGACTGAGAAGCATGGCCGTCAGGTTGTGTGGAGTCAACCTTGGGATACCACCCTGACAGTACTGGAATTCTAACTGGAGGCCATGAATCTGGTCACAGGACATTGCTAGATGGGCAGTTTGACTGGGGCGGTCGCCTCCTAAAAAGTAACGGAGGCGCCCAAAGGTTCCCTCAGAACGGTCGGAAATCGTTCGAAGAGTGCAAAGGCAGAAGGGAGCCTGACTGCGAGACCTACAAGTCGAGCAGGGACGAAAGTCGGGCTTAGTGATCCGGTGGTACCTCGTGGGAGGGCCATCGCTCAACGGATAAAAGCTACCTCGGGGATAACAGGCTGATCTCCCCCAAGAGTCCACATCGACGGGGAGGTTTGGCACCTCGATGTCGGCTCGTCGCATCCTGGGGCTGAAGTAGGTCCCAAGGGTTGGGCTGTTCGCCCATTAAAGCGGCACGCGAGCTGGGTTCAGAACGTCGTGAGACAGTTCGGTCCCTATCCGTCGCGGGCGTAGGAAATTTGAAGGGAGCTGTCCTTAGTACGAGAGGACCGGGATGGACAGACCTCTGGTGCACCAGTTGTCACGCCAGTGGCACAGCTGGGTAGCTATGTCTGGAAGGGATAAACGCTGAAAGCATCTAAGCGTGAAGCCCACCCTAAGATGAGATTTCCCATAACGTAAGTTAGTAAGACTCCTGGAAGACTACCAGGTTGATAGGTGAGGGGTGTAAGCATGGTAACATGTTCAGCTGACTCATACTAATAAGTCGAGGGCTTGATCTAATAAATTGACGAAACAATATTCACTGTGTAATTTTGAGAGAACATTTTTCTCTTACAATAATTTTATTGATAGAAGCGAGAAGTTCAAGGAAGCGAAGGCGCGAAGCGGCGAGCTTACTTTAGGGTAAGTGAGCAATGAGCAACTGAAGCTGACGCAGAAATTCGAAGCTTATATTTTTAAAGGAATACAAATTGCTAAAGCAATTTGCATAAGTGACCATCACAAAAACAAGTTTTTGGATGTCTACTTATCTGGTGATGATGCTCTTAATGGATACACCCGTTACCATACCGAACACGAAGGTTAAGCATTAAGAGGCCGATAGTACTGCACGGGAAGCTGTGTGGGAGGGTAGGTGGTTGCCAGGTCATAAGGCTCCTTGGTCAAGCGGTTAAGACACCACCCTTTCACGGTGGTAACAGGGGTTCGATTCCCCTAGGAGTCACCATATAACACTTCATTATGAAGTGTTTTTTTATGCAATGAAATAAATATTTCATTAATAAGCATATTAAAATGAAGATAAGTCATTAGTTTATATAAGTAAAGAATTGTTTTAACTCCTTCCAAGGATTGATTGGAAGGAGTTTTTATTTTTTTAGAAATAAAAAAGAGCCATGTTTTAGCATTATAGTATGATTTTATTTTAGTGTGATAAAGATAAGTTAAAAGAAGATCATTAAGTTGACATTGCGACTACTAAGTGTTACTATATAGTAGTAGTAAGTAATACTGAATACCGGTAATACTAGATAGTGAAGAGGTGACCTATATGGAGAATATAACAGAAATGCTAAAGGGAGTATTAGAAGGCTGTGTCCTTGAGATTATCAGCCATGAAGAGATATATGGTTATGAAATTACCAAAAGGCTTAATGCCCTTGGATTTTCAGAGGTTGTAGATGGTACAGTTTACACCATCTTGGTGAGGCTTGAGAAAAAGAAGTTAGTTGAAACTAGCAAAAAGCCATCTGAAATGGGACCTCCTCGAAAATTCTTTACCCTTAATGATGCTGGACGTGAAGAACTGAAGAGGTTTTGGGAAAAGTGGGAATTTGTATCATCAAAAATTAGTGAGTTAAAAAAGGAGAGGAAATAATGAATTTCTGGGAAAAAATCACGGGAAGTGATATGAATAAGGAATTTAAGATTTTTGAAGCACGAGCTGAAAAGTTGCCAGAGGATTATAAGGGAGCATGGGAGGAAATTAAGAGTAATCTTTGGATTCATTCAGACTTTACCGGTCGTAATCTCATGCCAATTCTTGAGGATGTTCTAGGCATGCTGGAGGAAAAAGCTGCAGATGGCGTTAGTACAAAAGAAGTTTTTGGTGAGGATATCAAGGGTTTCTGCGCAGAATTAATGGGAGGTGAAGGCGCAAATTCCTTTAGAGATAAGTGGCGTAAGCAGCTAAATAATAATATTGCTAAGAAGTTAGGTAAATAGGAGGACAAAATGGGAATAAAAGATATGATAGAAGACAAGAGAGCGTGGCGAGCGCATACTGCTCGTGTGAAAGACCTTCCTAAAGATTATCAAGTTGTTTATAAAGAGATTCAAAAATATCTTTTTAAGGTTGGACCTGTTGAACTAACAGAGGGAATTGAGCTATTGTCAGGGATTGTTGATTTATTCGAAGAAGGTGCAGCTTTAGGAAAAGGTGTTCTTGAAGTGACAGGCAAGGATGTGGCAGCCTTCTGTGATGACCTAGTTAAGGATTCTAAGACCTATGAGGATGTGTTTCAAGAATCTGTTGCTAAGGAAGTTGATAAGGCAATGAAAAAAGCTATGCATAAAGTAAAGCAAAGAAGTTAATGTGTTGCACATATATTAGTGAATATTTAACAAGATTTTAAGTAGGAAAAAGTATACCTATATGAGAAAGTGGTATGTAAATAGAATTTGCATACCACTTTTATTATAGGATAAAATTTATTTTAAAACTGATTTTAAAGCTTCTCCAAGTTCTGTTATTAGATAAGTACTTTGCTCTCCATTTATACTGTCAGTTCCTACGTCTATAATTAAACCCTTTATACCAAGTTCCTGATTATAACGATTAATTCCTTCTTTATATTGCTGAATTCGAGTCTTAACACCATTATTATCAAGCTCGGTGCATAGAGCTTGAGCTAATTCTAGGTTTTCTTCAAAATTTGAAGCAGATTCACTTAGAAGTATAGTAATCATTTCAGGGAATTTGCTATTTTCTCGAACATCTCTATGAATATCAAGTAGAATTCTTTCAGTATAATCATTACTATTGGCTTTAATGAGTTCTTCTGATTTATAGTAGGAAGCATTATACTCTACCGTTGGATCACATTCTATAAATTCAGAGTCCATTCCAGATTTATTTAAGTTTTCATTTAAAAGTTTAGCTGTATCAATAACAGAAGAATTATCACTGTATGTCTCACCAGCATGGCTATTATATATAAGAACTTTACTATTACCAGTATAGGTACTTAGCTTTATATTAGTTTTTCCATTTAGAAAAGTGTTAGTTACATCATTTGAATTATCTTTAGTAGTAGCTTGAACATTTGATTTGCCGCTAGTTAAAGCTAGCACGGAGATTATTAGAAGAATAATAACCCCTCCGGCTATATTTTTAATTCCAAATTTTTTATTATGTCCAATCATACTAATTCTCTCCTTTAAACTTTTTTTATTGTTAGCAATAGAAGTTACACCGATTATAGAATTAGATTTATTTATTAAACTAAATACCTTTAAAATCGTATAACCATAATTTAAATTTTCATCATTTTTAAAATTTGATATCACCATATTATCGCAGGCTATTTCACAATCTTTTCGCATAGTGTTTAGAGCAAAGAAAATTACAGGATTAAACCAATAGATAATTTTTAAAAGATAGATAATCCAAGTTATTAATATATCTTTTCTTTTATAGTGACATAGCTCGTGGAGAATTATATAGTTTATATCTTCGCCCTTCATATTTTCAAAGATATTTATAGGTATTAAAATCTTAGGGTATAAAACTCCACATAAAGCGGGACTACTTATATTTTTTACAACTAATATTTCAATATTTCTTTTGATTTTTAACTTATTTAATGCATTATTTAAGACGGCATAATTATTTTTATTAAGCTTATAAAGCATTGAACCTTTAATTTTTAAAAGCTTAAAGTAGGATATAACAGCTAAAAATGTAGCTATTAAAGCCCCAAAGCACCATATACAGCTAAGTAATCTCATAGAAAGATTGCTAATGAAGTATCTATGGGTGGGGAATAAGTAGTAATATTACTATCAGATGGTATTTTTTCAAAATTCATATTATTAATAGTTTGTGAATTATCTGTAGTGGAATGATTAATTTGTAAATCTTCACTAGTGATTTTCCTGGAAAGCTTATTAGGGATATTATAAATACTTAGTTCACTTTGTTGTCCATAGGGGATTATTAGCTTTATAATAAGTATTAACCAAAGACAAGAAAGAATCATAGGCCCAAAGAATCTTTTTATTATTGGTCTTATACAAAATATTATGAGGGCAAATACAGAGCCCATTAAAGAAATATTAATTAAATTCTCAAATAAATCTACTATATTAATAGAAATCCCCCCCACTTTATCTATAGATGTAGTTCATAATTTAAGTTTACAATTGTAAACGGTACAAGTCAATATAAAATTTACTTTATTTTACAATTAAATTTTATTCTATGACTACTTATCTTACTATGTATTTATATTGACAGCCTAAGATTATATACTTAAAATTAAATTATAGATTACAAATGTAATTGAAAGAGGGGTTGAGAGTGAGTGAATTACCTAAGATTGCAGATTCTGAATGGGAAATAATGAAAATAATTTGGAAGAGTCCTAATATAACTTCTACTGAAATAATAAAGGAGGTACAAAACACAAAAGACTGGAAAGCCTCAACTATTAAGACTTTAATTAATAGACTATTAAAAAAAGAAGTTATAAGTTTTAATCAACATGGAAAAGAATATTCTTATTTTCCATTAGTAGGTGAAGCTCAATGTGTTAATGAAGAAAGTGAAAATTTTATTAATAGAGTTTTTAATGGATCAATAAATTCTATGCTTGTGAATTTTGTAAATTCTAATAAGTTGACTAATGATGATTTAGAAGAATTAAAAAGTTTGCTACATAAGGCAAAAGCAAATGAGGATTAATGTAAAGTATCTAGTAATTAGATACTTTTTATTTTTAAAGAATCAAAGATAGAAGGTTGTTTTTAATGGTAAATATTGTTTGTTTATTTCTTAAGCTAATATATAATAAATGTATTATTATTTAAGTAAATTTAGTTCCTAGACTAAGTTATAAATAGGATTTTAACGAATAGATTAAAAAAGGAGTCTAAGATGATAAAAGCAATATTATTTGATTTTGATGGAGTTCTAACTATTGATAAAACGGGTTCTGAATCAATTATTAGGTTTATTTCAGATAAAAGTGGAATTCTATTAGAAGTTGTTAAGACAAACTACTATAAATATAATAGAGAGCTATTATATGGGGAAATTACTCATAAAGATATGTGGAATAGTTTTTGTAATGACATTGGTCAAAAGTTAGATTATAACATATTGATAGAATCATTTAAAAACACTTTACTAGATAAGGAAATGATTGAATTTTTAAAATAGTTAAAATTAAATTAATTAATAGCATTGGTAACTGATAACAAAGTTGATAGAATTGATACTATTTTAGAGTATAGTAATTTAAAGAAATATTTTGATGTAGTTTCAATTTCAGCAAAATTACAGTCGGGGAAAGATAAAAGGTATATTTTTGAAGATACTATATTAAATCTTAAAATACAACCAGAAGAATGTGTTTTCATAGATAACACAGATCGAAATTTAATAATTCCTAAAAGTACGGGAATATGCACTATATTGTTTGACGATGAAAGAAGATGTATTCATAAGGTTAAACAAGATCTAATGTCATTAATAAGATAAATACAAATTCCAATTGTCAGTGAGTTTAAGTTAATGAGAATAAATTTATTTAATATAAACTAAGAGAAAAATAGGAATTTATCGGGAGGTTTTTATGAACAGAAATGAAGCTCAAGCTAATTATAATCGTAAAGTTGAAGTGACCTTAAAGCAAGATTTTTGGAATTATGAATCAAAAGAAGAAGTATTTGATGCTATAGAAAAATACGGAGTATATACAGATCCAGATGAAGCGTATGAAGTTTCATTTTCAGCATATGAAAATATTATTCTACAAAATGAGAGTGAAAAATCTAATATAGTGGAAAGTATTACTTTATCATCAGATGGGTTATGTGGCATAAAAAAAATTATACAATTTAGCAGTTCGGTAAAAGAGGCTAAAGAAAATTATAAATTGATTAGAGAAGGTATGTTTGAATGTTTAATATGGCCAGCTCATGTACAGAGTATTAATATATGTAGGGGATTTAAATATCCCTTTGATGATAGAATTGATTTAGCTCTTGTTGATATTCAGAGTTTTTATGAAAAAATTGATAATGAGAAGAAATTATCAGTATCATTAATAAATAGTATAAAAAATGATAAAAGAAATTGTCTTTTTGATAGGGCTTATTTGAATTTAATGACATTTACTTGGCTATGTTCATTTGGTAATTTTAATAATTTTATAGTAGAGAGAAACTTAGAAGCGTTTGTGAATAATACGGAAGGTAAATTAAAAGCAGAACTATGGACTGAAACAAAAAAATTTGATGAAGAATATTTTAAAAAGTTAATAAGTAAAACACATAAATACAGAACTAAAAATATTAACTAATGCAGAAACAGAAGAAGCACCACTATAAATTCCAAGTTAGCGAGTAAATTAATCTTATTCCCACATTATTTTAAAACAAAGCTAATAAAAACAAGTAAAAGAAAAAGCTCTCCAAGGTAAGCTGCTACCAAGGAGGGCTTTTACTATAACCCTATTAAATTTGATAAAAATAGCTCTAAGGCAACTCCTTCTTGAACTGGAATGTTGAGCTGTGAAGTTGCAGATGTGCAGGCTCCAATGAATTCACTTGCTCTATTTACTGCATCAACCAGGTCATATTCACGAAGTACTAAGGCAGAGATAATACTTGCAAAGATATCTCCCGTGCCAGGTCTTGATTCACCTGCAATTGGAGTCTCCATAAGTATGTAATTATTATTGTGTTCATAAATGAAGTTGTAAAAATTATGGTCATCCTTTATGCCTGTAATAACTATCTTGGAAGCACCTAACTCCTGAAGTTTTAAGCAGATTGAAAGAAGTTCCTCTTCGGAATATCTGCAAGGGTGATAGGCTGTCTCTGTAAGAATACAGGCTTCTGTAATGTTAGGAGTTATAATATCTGAATAAGGAAGTAATGAACGCATTTCATTACAAAATTCTGGGGTAATAGTGCGATAACAAGTGCCGTGATCACCCATGATTGGGTCAAGGATAACTAGCGGATTGTATTCTTCCTTGGATTTCCTTATGTAGTTACCCACAAGCTGTATTTGTTTCATAGAACCGAGATAGCCACAATATATGCCTTGAAAATCAACAGGCACTTTAGAAAGTCCCTCAAGATAAGAAGGCAAGGCATCAGTTAAGTCTTCCTTAAAGAAGTTAGGAAAGCCCGTATGATTTGAAAATACAGAAGTAGGCACTGGACACGCTTGTACTTTACAAGCTGAAATAACAGGGATAGCCACTGTCATAGAACAGCGGCCAACTCCTACCATATCGTTAATTACAATTAGCTTTTTTGGAGGCTGCAGATAGTTTTTCATTACTTCCACCCTTTCCGATTTTGAACATCATCCCATTTCTTATTAAAACAGGTCTAAGTGCCATATAAATAGCTACAGCTACGATACAGGAAATTACTGCGTTGATGCTGGTGGCACCAATGTTCCACGCAAGGGTAATGTCTGCAGCCGGCTTGCCAAGGATGAGTAGTTTATAAAAGTATCCTATTAGTGGATCGAAAACTACATTAAATAATAATCCACCTACAGCTGCAAGGACAGTAAAACGGAATACATGTCCTTTATCAGTAGAGGTAGATATTTTACCAATACGATGAGCAATTACTCCAGTTATTAATCCGATACATAATTTTAAAATAAAAGTTTTTGGAGCATATACAATATAAATTGGGTCAAATAAGTCTCCGATGGTCATACCTAGTGCACCACCGATTCCTCCGTAGGTTCCTCCTAATATTAGGGCTCCAAGGACACAAACAGCGTTTCCAAGATGGATGGACGTTGCATCTCCTCCAGGTAAAGGAATTTTAATTTGTAAGAACGTAAATACAACATAGGATAGTGCTGCAAATAGAGCGGTGATTACTAGTTTAAAAGTTTTTTCTTGTCTCATTTGTTTACAATCTCCCTTCCTTATAAGAGTGCCAAAGGTGACACTCTAGAAGTTTCATTAAATTTACATTTTTATTTTGAAACTTCATATTTGTTCATTTTTATTTAGTTCATAGGAATTTAGTCCACAGAGTGAAATAGAGTTTCCTTATAATAGTATCCAAATATTAATTTGAATCCCATGAAGATTTTCTAGTTAACAAAATAATGTGGAGTTTCCTTTTTATACTATTTATTATACGGAAAATTGACGTTGTTAAAATATCCAGATTTGTTTATTTTTTAGAGTACAGTTTAAAAGGATTAATTTGAACATGAGAAAACGCAGAATACGATATTAAAGCCCTGAAAAGTTTTTTGACTTTTCAGGGCTTTAACATCTATAACATAAGCAGCATTATCACTTCTTTAGCTTTAATTTTTTATAAATACTTAAAATGTTTAAGTAATGCAGATTAAATTTTCATAAAAATAAGTCAGAAATATATTAATTTAAGGCTAAGTTTTTTTCTGCAGCAAGTTCCATTCTATTACTTACCTTTCTGCCAAGGATAAAAGCAATAGTAATGATAGATAAAGCGATAACTATTTTTAATGGATTAGTTATAAACCCTACAATATCATTTCCTATATAACTAGCAACAGAAAAAAAGATTAACTTTCCGCAAAATAATCCAGGTAAGAATTTTTGTAAACTCTTTTTTGATACACCTGAAGCAATAGTAATTAAAACATCAGGTATAAAAGGACACGCATAACATATTGTCATTGGCACAAAGCCTTGCTCTCTAACCCAGCAAACAACTTTATTTACCTTAGAGTTATTTAATTTTTTCATTAGTTTACTGTTTCCAAACTTCTTACATAGAGTGAATAATATTATTGAACCTAGAAGAGAACCAAGGATAGATGCTGTAAGTCCAGGGAGAAACCCTAACAATATTGAATTTGTTACAACTATACCTATTATAGGGAGTGGGGAAAAGAAGGGTTCACTAAAGGCTGCAAGAAATCCAATTGCAAAGGTTAAAATAAAATTGTTTTGGGCTAATTGAAATAATCCATCTATAAATTCCATAAGGGTTCCTCCTTTAATTCAAATAATCATTAATACAAGATTTATTTTAAAGTATTAATCTTACAAAGTGACTATTATAATTCTTACAATTTCCTTACAGACGCACTTTATGGATATGAGGGGGAGTGGTAGGTATATGGGGAAACAGGTTAAATCTTGTTTTATTAAGTGAAAAAGACGACTGAATATATAAATGTAAAGAAATGCAATATGTGACCGATAATATAATTGACTGATTTATTACAATTAGTATAATTTGCAGATAAATATGTTATATGATGTAGATATTTGTATTCATGTTTTGGTAAGGAACTTATTTATGAAGGTCTCACACAGATTTGAGAATCTAATTTATGGAATTTGGAATATTGATCACAGGGAAAGGAATGATAATTAATATGAAGAAAAGGTATATTATTTGTACCCTTGCTTTAGCTATGACAGTTGCAGCAGCTCAAAATACTTATGCAAATGAAATGATTGAAGGAGAGCTGGAAAATTTATTGATAGAAGAAAATAATGGAGAAATTAATCATAAAAGTGATTCCTATAAAATGCTAGGCAGCTTAGAGTTAGATATTAATTTTTCATCACCAATAAATAGTGTTGAAAATGGAATAATCGTAGAGCTTAAGAAAGAAGGTACGTTAATAGGGAAAATTTATTTAGATAAAGATAGAGAAGGCTCAATTGGAACAGTTGATGGAAGTGATGCAACGTATAAAATAGAAGTGTTAGATCATAAAAAGTCACAAATAGAAGAGGGCGAGGAAAACATAAACTATTACCATATTACTTTTACAAACCTACCACAAGGAAATTATAACTATACCTTAACTGGAGAGGGCTTTAATACTTTATCAGAAGATATTTCTATAGATACTCATTCTAAAAGGGTGAAGATTGGAAGTAGCAAAAATGAGTTAGGATATAAAACCTCTTTCTTGTTAGGTGATGTTAACAATGATAAAAAGGTTTCAGAAGAAGATTATAATGAAATTTATAATAATAGGAGCTCCATAGTTTCAGAAGAAACAAAGAAATATGATTTGAACAGAGATGGAAAGATTGACATAACAGATTTAACTTACGTACATAAAAATATTGGACAAGTAATTGAAGATTCCGTTGTTGAAGAAACTAATCCAATAGTAAATTTAAATGAGGTAGAGGTATCAGCACAAGGGGTAACAGTTCAAGAGGGGTTAAGTCTAAAGGATATATTAAAATCAAATGATACTCCAATTAAATTGGAGTTAGAAAATGGACAACCTATATCTAAGGAAAACCCAATTGAAATAAAAGTAGATTTAACTGCACAGTTAAATAGAAGCGATACCATGTATATGGATAAGGTTATTATCAAGGCTTCTGGAGAAAATGCTCCAAGTGAAGGTGTAATAACTTTAAATGGGAAAGAGTACAGTTTTAATAATGCAGCTAGAAGTATTGGTGACAATATTATTATAGAACTAGGAGAACAGGTGGCTGTAAGTGAGATTACAATTAAAATTACAGGAAGCAAGGGAAATAAAAATTTAGCTGAAATAGCTCAAGTGGAGTTCTTAAATAATGTATACAAAGAAATACCACAACCTGAAATGAATATACCAAAGATTGATAATATCAAGACCTCCACAGCGGTTCATAATGAGAAGATAATTTTATCTTGGAACCATGAGGTGAATGTAACTGGTTATGAGGTTAAGGTTGAGAAGCTGGGTGAAGGTGGTAAGGTATTAGAGACTAAGATATATCAAACTACAGATAACACCTTAACGGTTTCAAAGGTGGATCCTTATGGAATTTATAGAGTATCCATGCAGTCACTAAATGGAGAGTGGAAAAGTGGAGAAAAGATAAATCCAACAAAGGAAGATAAGGATGGAATTCCTGAAAATGTTGATGGCAATTATAATGAAACAGGCTGGGTTTCAACTACTGGGAAACTTGAGACACCGGATAGTATTGTTGAGATTCAAGTAGTTCCAGAATCAGTTCCTGAAGGACCAGAAGGGCTTTACATAAAGGGTGGCTATGGAAATCTTAATGTAAGCTGGAAGGAGCATAAGAAGGCAAGAGAGTATAAGATTTATTATAGGAAGATTGGAGAAACTCTTTGGTCGGATGCAACTCCAGATAAGTGGTTAAAGGGAACGAGTCATACTATTTATGGTTTAGAAGAAGACAGAACCTATGAGGTTCAAATGAACGCTAAAAATCATCATGGAGAAGGTCCAAGAAGTAAAACCTATATTGGAACAACAACCTCACTAATACCTCCAATATCATCAAATTATAAGGTGATAAACACTCCAGGGGCTAAGGGTGAGTTAACAAACAATATTGAGAGTATTGAAATGGTTACAGGGGAATATGTAAGTCCTATAAGTATAGCAGATAATGATTATTCAACTCACTGGGTGGTGAATGACTGGGATACGGCTCAATACAGCAAAAGAGGTCCAATCATAACATTTAATGATACTTATGAATTAGATACTATTATGATTGCCACTAGATTAGATGGCAGTGGCTTTGGATTACCATACTACTTTAATGTAAAGTACTGGGATGAAAGTGGTAAAGAGAATTTAGTAGGCGGTAGAATAGTAGATAAAAAAGATGCCCAGGGGAAATGGTATTCTAATCTTGTATTAGATGAACCAATAAAAACTAAAAAGCTTCAAGTAAACCTTAGTGTTTATGGAGGAAATAAAGTAAGTGTTTCAGAGATGAAGTTTTATCATTATGATTCCTTAGAAAAAGAGGTCAAGAATCTATTTAAGGATGATTTAAGGATTGAAATAAGTGATGAGGTAACGACGGAAAGTATTAAGGATCTAAGGGAGAGAGCCAATACTATAGACGAGGTTTCTGGAGAGTATCATCCTAATAAGGAAAATCTTCTAAAGGAAATACAAAGAGCAGAAGAGATATTAATGGATAAAAACCTTACTGAAGATATATTTACCATGGATACTTCCATACAAAATGGAGGCCACAAAATTGGTATGAACAATAACTGGCAGTCCACAGGCTATACTGTGAAGTCAGGAGAGGAAATTAATATATACCTTGGAACAAGTGATACAGGTAGAAAAATAGAACTTGGCATTCGTCAGCATTATGGTGAAAGTGGAAGGTATATGAGTAAGACTTATACTCTTCAATCAGGAAAGAATACTATAACTATACCTAAAATTCATAGCTTAGATGCTGAAAATGGTGGAACCTTATATGTTAGGACTACCTGGGATAATGAAAATATAACGCCAAAGGTTAAGTTAAGAATAAGTGGCGCTGAGAAAACTCCCTATTTATCTGTAAATAACTTGATTAATGATGATTCAAAGGAAGCTGAAGCAAAAGAGTTAATCAGAGAATATATAAGAGGGCTAAAGGACTATGTAAATAGCCTTGAAACTAAGTATCCATCCAAGGAAGAAGAGGATAGAGAAAATAATATTTATAGCTATGATGAGAAAACCTCAATATTAAATACAACGGATATAGAAGGAGATAGATTTACCTTAACTGTACCAGCCACAAAAGCTTTAGAGGGAATATCAAGTGGCTTAACAACAGAAGATGAACAGGTGGAAAGACTTTATAACTCATTAAAAGCCTGGGAGCAGCTTATGGAAATTACTTATGCTAAAAAAGGAGTTTACGAGGAGCCAATAGACTTTAACGATAATGGTGAAATTGATAATGTATTTGATGAAACCACAGGAGTAAATGAACGAGAGCACTTTAACACAAATAGAGCTCCAAGAAATAGAATGAATATTAAATATCAAAGAATGTTCACAGGAGCATTTATGTATGCATCTTCAGACCATATAGGAGTTGAGGGAGGTTCCGTTCCAGCTTTAATGCAAGGTATGCCTTATGAATTTGATGATAACGGAAATATAACGAATCCAGATGCCGGCAATTTATTTGGATGGGGTATATCTCATGAAATTGGACATGTTGTTGATATAGGTAAGAGGACCTACTCAGAAACTTCAAATAATATACTTTCGTTACTTACTCAAACCTTTGATGGTAAGGATCACTCACGCCTTGAAGATGGGGGAGTATATGAGAGAATTTATCATAAGGTAACGTCACAAACCTTGGGCTTGCCATCAGATGTATTTACCCAGCTGGGGATGTTCTGGCAGTTGCATTTAGCTTATGATAGTGCTCCAACCTCAGCTATTATTATAAATAATATTGATACAGACATATCTAATGATTCTTACTTTACAAAGATGAACAGGTTATACAGAACACTGCCAAGTGAAATGCAAAACTTAGATAAGGACCAACTGTTAATAAGAATAGCTTCAGATACTGCTGGAAGGGATTTAAGAGAGTTCTTCTTAAATTGGGGAATTGTAGCGGATGAAAACACTAATATCTATCTGACTAAAAAGGGCTATGAAAGAGAAACCAGAAAGATATGGTATCTAAATGATGAAGCTAGACGTCAGGTTTTAAGTGGAATACAGAATATTTCAGCTGATACTTCAGTTCAAGCTTCCTTTGACAATGGTATAATTGATGGAACCAGAATAAATGATAGGAAGGTTGATTTAACGTTAGATGTGACAAAGGAAGATGAGAAAATTTTAGGTTATGAGATTATAGTAAATGGTGAGCCAAGTGCCTTTGTTGAAAGAGATAGAAATAATGAAGTTACTAAGTATAGCTATATGCCTGAAACTATTAATAACAGAACCTTATCCTTTGAGGTTGTGGCCTATGATTATAATTTAAATGCTACGGAAAAGGTTGATTTAGGAACAATTAAAATCTCCCATGATGGAAGTATAGCTAAAAATAATTGGATTATTGATACTAACATGAATACAGGAGATGTTAATAACTCTGAAGATACAACAGGTCCAGTAATGAATTCAAATACCAATAAAATAAAGGATAATGATGTTACTTCCGTCTTTGAAGGAACTAAGAAGGCAGCAGCTGATCCATATGTAATAGTAGATATTGGCGAAGAAGCTCCAATAGTTGGCCTTAGATATACAACAGCTATTACTGAAAATACTGGATTTATTTCTAAGATGTTTAATAAGAAAAAGGTTCAAGAGGGTACTATAAAGGATTATGTTGTAGAAGTTAGTGAAGATGGTACAAATTGGACAAAGGTTAAGAATGGTGTCTTTGACCTTTCACCAGAGAAAACTTCTCAAGAAATATTCTTCAATAAAGAAGGTGTTGATGGTGGAAATCAGTATTGGATGCATAACGTAAAATATTTAAAGCTAACGGCTAAGGGAGCAACTGCCATGACTATCGCTGAGCTTGATATACTTTCTCCAACAGGGGACAATATTGAAATTGGTGTAGATAACAATGATCAAGTATATGAAAATGGAATAGGTATCTTAAAGAATGATTATGTATATGCAGAAGGTAAGATGATTCCAAAGGGGTCACTAATTGTCACAGGAGAGTACAAGGGAAATCCGGCCTTTAATATTCCTCTAATATTAGATGAGAAAAATGAAAATATCGCCTATAATGCTAAGGCCATACTTTTAGCAGAGGTACCTGAGAACTCAGTGCCAACAGAGATTGCAGAAGGAAATTATGTATACTTTATAGAGCCAGAAAACTTAAGTGAGCTTACTGCAGCTAAAATAAAAGGAGAGCTATATAGAGTAAATGATCCTGCAACTTTACAAGGGCAAAGACTGGTTTCTGATACATTCTATATTCAGGTTCCAGAAGTTCTACCGGAAATTGATTTAAAGGGTGGAACAGGAGAAAGGGCAATACAGGAGATAATTGAGTTTGAGGAATTGAAAATTAAGGAGATAAATGAAGGGAGAGCAAAATAATGATGAAGAAAAGCTTAGGGTTAAAGATAGTAGCTCTTTCAATTTTAGCGGCAGGTACCTTTACAGGAGTAGCCTTATCCAGCACAAAAGAAAAGGAAAGAGCAATTTCAGCTGAAAATGGAGTGGAATTATCCATAGAAAAAGTTGATAGAGACACAGTAAGAGTAGCACTAGATAATGTAGAGGATATAGTTAAATCAATAGAGCTATCCCTTCAAGTAAGTGGTGATATAACAATTAAAGAAAATGGAGTAAAGTGGGCAAATGTTGAAAATGCAATTTCCAACTATAAGTATAATGAAGGTGAAAAAGCATTAGATTTAATAGTTACTTCTCTTGAACCACTAAAAAAAGAGGGGAATAAAATATATCTATGTGAAATAGATATTGATTCCACAAAAGGTGAGGGAACAGCTCCAAAGTATAAGATTACACCTAAAAATAATGATGTTTATAAATATGTTACGTTAACCGATAAAGAAAAATCAGGGGATAGTGTAGTATTTGAGGATACAGAATTATCCATGAATACAGCTCCAACTATTGAGTTTAAAGGAAAGCCTGATGGAGTATTAACAGCATTACAAGGGGAAGAATTTGATTCTAGTACTCTTGTGGAAAAGGGAATGATAACTGCCTTTGATGAAGAGGATGGAGACCAGGTAAAGATAGAAGCTGTTAATAAAATTGACACTTCAAAGCTAGGCACAGTAGAAGCTGAGTTTAAAGCTATTGATTCACAGGGAGAGGCTTCAATATTAAAAGTTCCTGTGGTTGTTGTTACAGAGGAATTAAAGGTAAAACCGACAATCGAAGGGGCAACGAATAAAACCATTAATGCAGGTGAAGCCTTTGATCCATTAGCTGGAATTATTGCAAAGGATAGTAGGGGAGAACCACTAGACGTTGAAGTTAAGGGTGAGTTTGATACTGAAAAGCCAGGAGAATATTCACTAACTTATAAGGCTGAAGATAGATATTATAATGAAGAAGTAGTTGCTACTAAATTGAAAGTCAATGAAAAGGATAAGCCAGTAAAACCAGAAGTGCCTGAAGAACCAAGTAAGCCTGTTATTCCAGGTGGGCAAGAAAATCCAAATGAAAAAGAGGATGCTTTAGTAGCTGGAGAAAGTGGAGCAGGAACAAGTGGAACGGAAAATACCACTAATAAAGAGTCTTCATCAAATAACAATTCAAATGAAATTGCTAAAAATGATGTTGATTCAAGTAAAGATACAGCGTCAGATAAGTCTGAAAAGGAAGAGGCAGAAGCGAAGGGTGATGATTCAGAAAAGAAGTCAACCTCAACGGTATTGTTGATATTTTCTTTAATTATAGGTTGTGGAGTTGCTTTATCTGGAATGTATAAATTTAATAAGTAAATTCAATAATTCATGTAAGATATAAATTATCAAAATTAAAAAGATTAACTCCTTGATTGTGTCAGGGAGTTTTTTTATGCAAAAATTTATTGAGATACATTGAAAATAAGTACAATGCTCATCTTGTTTAAAATGGAATAAATGTTATATAATGTAATAAAAGTATCCTGAGAGTTAAATTGCTTATCTGGCATGTAAATCCATGCTGATAAAATATATTGCCCTGAAAAATGGGAGAAGGAGAAAAAGATGAAAAAACTAGTATCTTTATTTATGGCAGGGGTTCTTGCTCTTAGCCTTGTTGGTTGTGGTGTAAAATCATCAGAGCCAGATACTGAAAAGGATCAAGCAAAAGAAGATCAAACAAAGGAAAATGTTGAACTGGTTATTTTTGCTGCTGCATCAATGACTGAAACTCTCGAGCAGATTGCAGAGAAGTACAAGGAAGTTGCACCAAATGTAACTTTAACCTTCAACTTTGATTCCTCTGGTACCTTGAAAACACAAATTGAAGAAGGTGCTGAATGTGACATTTTTATTTCTGCAGCACAAAAGCAAATGGATCAGTTGGATATTGAGGGAGCAAAAGACGTTAATACAGCAGGGCTTGATTTTGTAGATAGTTCTACACGTATAAATCTTCTTGAAAACCGTGTTGCCTTAGTTGTACCAGAAGGAAACCCTAAAGAAATAAAAAGTTTTGAGGATATGGCTTCTAAGTTAAAAGAAAAAGAAATGCTTTTATCCATGGGGAACAGTGATGTGCCAGTGGGACAATATACACAGAAAATCTTTAAGTTTTTTGACTTAAGTGAAGAAGAGCTTGCAGCCAGTGGAGCTATAACCTATGGAACAAATGTAAAAGAAGTTACAACGCAAGTTAAAGAAGGTAGTGTAGATGCGGGAGTAGTGTATTGCACAGATGCTTATAGTGCAGGACTTACCGCCCAGGATTATGCAACATCGGAAATGTGTGGACAAGTTATCTATCCCGCTGCAGTAATGAAAAGTAGTAAAGCAAGTGAAGAAGCAGCTGCATTTTTGAAATATTTACAAGGGGCAGAATCAATGAAGATATTCGAGAAGGTTGGTTTTATCGCAGCTAAATAATTTTGAGGCAGGGATGTATTTCCCTGCTTTTTATGGAAACTCACTTACAAGGGGAGGCGTTAACTTTATGGATTGGTTTCCTTTATTAAATTCTCTTAGAATTGCAATCATTAGTAGTTTTATTGTGTTTTTCACTGGTATTGCTGCAGCTTATTATGCAGCAAAGATTCCAAGGGTGTTAAAGGGTATTTTAGATGTGGTTTTAACCTTACCATTGGTGCTTCCACCAACGGTATGCGGGTATTTTTTATTACTTATGTTTGGAAATAAAAGACCCTTAGGGATTTTTTTATCACAGTTCGGTATAAAATTTGTTATGACGTGGTATGGCGGGATTTTAGCGGCGGTTATTGTTGCTTTTCCTCTTATGTATCGTACTGCAAGGGGAGCCTTTGAGAGTTTTGATGAAAATCTAGGCTATTCTGGACAAACCTTGGGGTTATCTAATACATATATCTTTTGGCGTATCCGCATGCCTGCCTGTAAGCAAGGAATTATTGCAGGGGTAGTGCTGGCCTTTGCAAGAGCTTTAGGAGAATATGGTGCAACAAGTATGTTAATTGGTTATACCCCAGGGAAAACGGCAACCATATCTACGACAGTTTATCAGCTTTGGCGTACTAATAATGAGGGAGAGGCATTTAAGTGGGTGCTAATTAACCTTGCAATTTCGGCGGTGGTGCTCCTTATAGTTAATCTCTTAGAAAGAAAAAAGGGCCAGGAGGTGAGACCATGAGCTTGTATGTGGATATAGAAAAAAAGCTAGGTGACTTTAATTTAAAAGCAAAATTTGATACTGATGGCGGAGTCATGGGGCTTCTTGGGGCATCGGGCTGTGGTAAAAGCTATACCTTAAAGTGTATTGCTGGGATTGAAAAGCCTGACAGAGGAAAGATAATTTTAAATGGGGAAGTTTTATTTGATTCTGAAAGAAAAATTGACTTAAAGCCACAACAGCGAGGTGTTGGATATCTGTTTCAAAATTATGCTTTGTTTCCAAATATGACGGTTAAGCAAAATATTCTCTGTGGACTTTTTAAGGAAAAGGATAAGTCGTTGAAAAAGCAGGAGCTAAACAGAGTAGCAGCAATGCTTCAATTGGAGGATTTATTAAATCACCGTCCTCATCAGCTTTCAGGGGGACAGGCACAGAGAGTTGCCATGGCAAGAATTTTGGTGAATAAGCCAAGGGTACTGCTATTGGATGAACCCTTCTCTGCTCTAGATGGTCATCTCCGTGAACAAATTCAAATGCAGATGAAAATTTTACTTAAGGATATTGGCTATGATGTGATTATGGTTACCCATAGCAGGGATGAAGCTTATCATCTTTGTGATAGAATTGCAGTAATGAATGAAGGTGAGATAGTGGTTTGCAAGGAGACAAAAGCTTTATTTGCAGAGCCGGAATATGTTCATGCGGCAAGGCTTACAGGGTGTAAAAACATTGTAGCAGCACAGAGAATTGGTGAGAATGAGGTTTTTGTTCCAGAGTGGGGGATTAAACTGAAAACAAGCTCTCCAGTGGAAAAGGACATAAGTGCAATTGGAATTCGTGCACATTACTTTAATGTGAAGGCAGCAGAAAATCAGTATCAGGTTGAGTATACTGGAGAGATGGAAGAACCCTTTGAATGGATATTACGATTTAGGTATAAAAATCAACCTAAGGAATCCAAGGATATATGGTGGCGGATGGCAAAGGATAAGAGGCTTCAAAGGTTTCCAGATACAATCGGGGTAAATCCGAAGAATATACTTTTATTAAAGAATTTAAGTTAGCATGGAATATTTTATGCGAAAGTAATAATATTAAGGAGTTACTAGTATTCAATAAATTAAATATAGTAGCTACTATTACTCAATAAATAAAATATAAAGGTTGAGAAAGAAAAGAACACATAGTATGTAATATATTACATACTATGTGTTTAATTTTTACAGGTTAAAAAATAACAGATATTTTTTATTTAAGAAAAAAATCATGAATGGTTTTTGAAATATACTCTATCATATCATCATTGATACCTGGATAAACTCCAATAAAGAAGGAGGAGTTCATTACTATATTAGTATTTTCAAGATTGCCAACTACTCGGTATTTTGTTTCATCATCCCGAATACTATTAAATAGAGGCTGTTTAATGATATTGCCTGCAAAAAGTAGCCTTGTCTGAATGTTCTTTTCCTCTAGATACTCCAAAAGGTCTCTACGATTAAAAGCAGGATTTATAATGGTTAAAAGAAGGCCAAAAGCACTTATTTCAGTATTTTTGGTTTGCTCAGGAAGAAGAAGATAATCTCCAAGGTCCATGAGTTTGTTTTTTAATTTATTATAATTGTAATTTCGTTTTTCAATAAAACCAGGTAATTTTTTTAACTGAGCACATCCAATGGCTGCCTGCATTTCTGTGGCTTTAAGGTTGTAGCCAAAGTGTGAGTATACATATTTATGGTCATAGCCAAAAGGAAGATGGTTATATTCATTTGAAAATCTTCTTCCACAGCTGTTGTCATGGCCAGATGGGCAGTAACAATCCCTGCCCCAGTCTCTGAAGCTTAGAATTACTTTGTGTAAAAATGGGTCATTAGTATAAATTGCACCACCTTCTCCCATGGTTATATGCTGGGAAGGATAAAAGCTTGAAGTACCTATATGTCCAACAGTACCTGTAAACTGCATTTCACCATCTACCAAAGCTTTAGCTCCAAGGGCATCACAGTTGTCCTCAATTAGCCAAAGATTATTTTTCATACAAAAGTTTTTTACAGCTTCTAAATCAAATGGGTTTCCAAGGGTATGGGAAAGGATTACAGCTTTAGTTTTTGAAGAAAGCGCTTTGTCTAAATCTTTAACATTAACATTAGCAGTTTCTAAGTTAACATCAACAAATACTGGAACAGCACCAAACTGCAGGATTGGAGCTATAGTAGTAGGAAAACCTGCAGCTACAGTTATTATTTCATCACCCTTTTTTATTCTTCTCTCACCAAGCTTTTCACAAGTTAATGTCATGAAAGCTAAAAGGTTAGCAGAGGATCCAGAATTGGTTAAAGTGCAGTATCGAACTTTCAAAAAACGGCAGAAGGCTTTTTCAAAGGATTCACAGAACCTTCCAGAGGTGAGCCAGAAATCAAGAGTTGCTTCAGCTAGATTTTCCAGCTCTTCTTCATCAAAAATTCTTCCACCATAGGAAATCTTGTCGCCTTCTTTCCATTTACATTTATTTTTATATATTTTATCATGATATTCTTTAACGTCTTTTAGTACTTTTTCTCTTAGTTGAATTTCTTCATTCATCAAGATTTTTACCCCCTCTTATAAAGAAACTGTACTATATCTAAAGTGAAATCTATTAAAAAAGTTCTTTCTTCCATTAGTACTAAGAGCGCAAAGGCAAGTTTGACTATCTCAATACGGAAAGAAATTTTCTTGAATTCACAACACAATAGTTTAGTGCTCTTTGAATCCTAAACATTTTGAGTAAGTGTTAAGAATTACTTCAAAGAAGTTATAAAAGAGCACCAATTGAATGATTTTGAGGAACTGAAGTATATTTAAAATAAATATTTCAGTTACATAAGATTTATTTCTATCGCCTTAATTGGGAGAGAAATATTTTAGTAAGTTTAATATTTATTTTTTAATTTGTATTACTATTTAAGATATTAAAGTAGAAAGTTAAATTTTTTTACCATAAAGAATTCTATTCATTGAAAGGAGTAATTTTTTCTACAAACCATTTTATTTCTTTATGGCACAGTTCAAGTACGCTGGCATTTTTATAATTTAAATACCAATCCATGGTGAGAGCAAGGGCTTCACCATAGGTTAGATAAGGGTGCCACCCAAGTTTTAAGTTGCTTTTAGTAATGTCTAGTAGAGGTCGCTTTGGAATAGATAGATTTTCAAAATCTTCAATATCAAAGTCTAAGCGTGTAGGTAAAAGTTCATTAATTTTATCTGCAATGTCTTTAAGAGTATAAGAGTATTGCATATCTGGACCAAAGTTAAAGGCTTCGCAGTAGCTGGTTGGATCTTCATAAAGTTTTTCAGCTAAAGTAATATATCCGTGGACAGCGTCTAAAACATGAATGAATGGTACTACGGTTGATGAACCTTTTAAGATTACAGATGACATGGTTTCATGAGCTCGAATTAAATCTGGAATTATTCGCCCAGTAGTCCAGTCACCACCACCAGCTAGATAAGAGGTTCTCGCAGAACCTATGGATTTTAAGTGCTGCTTGTAATCCAAGGGATTAAAAAAGCTTTGTCTGTAAGAGTTTATCAATACTTCGCAGCAGGTCTTTGAAGAGCTAAATGGATCATCTCCACCTAAAGCATCGATTTCACGACATCCCCAGAGATTATCTGTATTATCATAGATGGTATCTGCTGTGATGAAAACACAGGCCATTTTCCTCTTTTTATTTCTCATAGCTTCGAGAATAGATAGGGTGCCCATTAAATTAACTTCGTAGGTTGAAACAGGATTATTTAAACTTTCTAGAGCAGAGGGCTGAGCTGCAAGGTGAAATATAATGTCAATGTCCTCCTTATTAAAGACCTTTTTTACAGTATCATAATCAGTAACATCTACACGCCAATCCACAATGGTTTTGCTGAGATTAGTTAAATTGTAAATACCCTTTGAGGAACCGTAATCTATAGACAGGCCCGTAATTTGGGCTCCCATTTTTTGAAGCCATATTGCAAGCCAGCTGCCTATAAAACCGGTGTGTCCAGTTATAAGCACATTTTTGTTTTTCCAAAAATCATTTCTCATAAGTCGCTCCAATACAATTACTTAGTATAATATTAATATGAAAATCACCAAGAATAATTGACTATTTATCAAGAGTTTAATTGTTAAATATTTAAGTTGAAGTAATAAATTATAGTTAAAAGATATAACACTTCACAAATAGGTAGATAGTTCAATTAGTGTAAATATACACCATTATTATGAAAGCATATATCATAAAATAAACAGGTTTTATAATTGAAATTTGTATATGGAGGAAATAATAATATGCTAACATTATTTAAAGTTTTTTTATTTTTAGATAGAAATCATGTGATTGTAGGAGAAATTATATGAAGAGTTAATATGAAAAATTCATGTAAAATATTTGCTTTATGGTAAAATATAATTAATTAGTAAAATAATTGTTAGAGGTGATTAGAGGTAGAAAATTTATTGTTGGGGGAGATAAGGTGAAGAAAATATTCATGTCTAGAGGAGCAAGTAAAATTGTTAATGTATGTGTTGGGGTTAAACCTAATGAAACGGTATTGATAGTAACAGAGTATTCGAAGATGTCCATTGCAGAAGCTATTGCAGCAGAGGTATATCGAATTGGAGGAGAGCCAATTATAACAGTTATAAAACCAAGAGAGATTGACAGTCAGGAGCCACCCCTATGTATTTCCGAGGCAATGAAATCCTGTGATGTATTTATTTCTGTGGTTGGAAAGTCAATTACAGATACCCATGCTGTAAAGGATGCAATAAAGAATGGTGCTAGAGGGGTTGTATTAACTCAGTTTTCCGAGGAAATGTTAATGAAGGGTGGAATAGAAGCAGACTTCAGAGCCATTGCACCATTGTGTAAGGAGATGGCAAAGAGAATTGCGAATTCTAAGGAAGTTGAATTAACAACAGATAATGGTTCAAGCTTAAGATTTTCTTCCCTTAACAGGAGAGGAAACGCTTTATATTGCATGGTTGAAAAGGGTGAGTTTTCAACTGTCCCTACAATAGAAGCTAATGTATCCCCAGTTGAAGGTACTGCATCAGGAGTTATTGTCGCAGATGGAAGTATTCCATATCTAGGCATTGGAGTATTGGAAGAGCCGGTGACATTTAAAGTAGAAGAAGGGATGATTACTTCTATCAAAGGTGGAAGACAAGCTGACATATTGAAGAAGGATTTAGAAGAAAGAAAGGATCCTAATGTATATAACATTGCTGAAATGGGAGTTGGATTAAATCCTTGCTGTAAATTTGTTGGATTTATGCTGGAGGATGAGGGCGTTTATGGCTCAGTTCATATTGGAATTGGAACTAGTATAACCCTTGGAGGAAATGTAAAAGCAGCATGTCACTATGATCTAATAATGAAGGATGCAACTATAGTGGCTGATGGGGAGTTATTGATGGAAAAGGGAAAGGTTCAATTTAATATTTAGAGGGATAATCATTGGAATAAAGAAGCAGTTCAGCAGAGTTCTGAAGAAAGAGTTCCTAAATATGAAAAGGATGAACTAGATTAGTGGCGAATAATATTAAATTGTAATTCTTATGGTGTAGACTAAATGAGCAAGTTTTTATTATTCAAATGAAGGATTTGGATGCTGAATTGAAAATATTATAATTACTTATGCAGGAGGCAGAGAATGATTCTTATAAAAAATGTGGAAGTTTATAGTCCAAAGTTTCTTGGAGTAAAGGATATTCTATTGTGTGGAGAAACCATTGAAATTATTGACGATAACATAGAAATAAACCATGAAAGAGTTAAAGTTATAGATGGTAGTGGGAAAAAATTACTTCCAGGTTTTATTGACCAACATGTTCATATTACTGGAGGTGGAGGAGAGGGCAGCTTTAAGTCCAGAGTTCCAGAGATAACATTATCAAAGTTTATTGAAGGCGGAGTAACTACAGTTGTGGGGCTTCTAGGTACAGATGGGGTTACAAGAAGTGTAGAAAATCTTGTGGCAAAAGCAAAGGCTTTAAAGGAGGAAGGAATTTCAGTATATACTCATACTGGATCCTATGGAGTACCATCCGTAACACTTACAGGATCTGTGGAAAAGGATATAGTTTTCATTGATGAGATAATAGGGGTAAAGGTAGCGCTAAGTGATCATAGAAGTTCTCAGGTTACTTTTGAAGAGTTGGCAAGACTTGCTTCAGAAGCTCGTGTTGCAGGGATGGTTTCTGGGAAGGCTGGTATTGTTGTGGCTCATATGGGACATGGAAAACAGGGATTAAGCTTAATAAAAAGAGTTGTAGAAGAAACTGATATTCCAGCAAAAGTTATTAGGCCTACCCATGTGTGTAGAAAGGAAGAACTTCTTAAGGAAGCTTTTGAATATGCAAAGATGGGTGGTATCATTGATTTAACCTGCAGTAGCAGCAAGACTGTTAACCCAAGGAGAGTAATAGCAAGGGCAAAGGAAGAAAATGTTCCAATGGAAAACATAACAATCAGCTCAGATGGTTATGGCAGTTGGTCTAAATATGATGAAAGAGGAAACTTATTAAAAATGGGTTATTCCTTAGTGGATGGCCTCTATAAAGAGTTTAAAGATATGGTTCAGGAGAAATATTTATCTATTGAAGAAGCTTTAACTTTTATTACATCTAATGTGGCAAAGGCTTTGGAACTATATCCTAAAAAAGGAGCTGTAGAAGAAGGCAGTGATGCTGATTTATTGTTAGTAAACAGTGATTTGGAACTAGATACGGTAATAGCAAGAGGCAAGGTGCTAATGGAAAATGGAGTTATAAAAAAGTATGGAACCTATGAGTAAAAGGTGATGAAAGGCTGAATCTTTAAATAGATGAAAAGTTGTATCTTTAAATAAATGATAAGTTTAATTTTTAAATTAATGCAAAGTTAAATCTTTAAATATATCATTTGATTTTAAGATTTAGCATAAAGATAAAGAGAAAGATAACTCTAGATTTTGATTCTAGGGTTATCTTTTTAATTGCTGCTGTAATGAAAAATATTCTTTGGGTGAGATTCCATATTCTTTCTTAAAGAGGCGATAGAAGGAGGAATACTCTGAAAAACCATAGCGGTGACAGGCTTCTGTTAAGGAAAGGCCTTGAGTGATTGCTGTTTTGGCAGAGAGCAATCTAATTTGAATAATATATTGGTAAAATGATATTCCTATTTGTTGTTGAAACATATGAGAAATCTTAGATTTACTTATGTGAAAATAATTTGCCACACTGTCCAGGGTGATTTTTTCACTTAGATGAGTATTGATATAGGCAAAAATATTGTCCATCATAGAATCGTTAGTACCTATATGTTCTAGGGCTTCATTATTGTGATAAATTCGCCCCATTTGTACGACTAAATTCAGAGTTTCAGTAGCGATGCAGAGCTTCCAGCCAGGTCTTAATTCACAGCTTTCATGATAGATAGCTTCAAAGTGAGTTCGAAGGTTACGGCTGATATGTTCATGGGTGCGTATTAAATATTTTTGATTAGCATTGCTTTCCTGAAGAGCTAGTCCAGCATCGGGATATTTTTTTAAAACATCCTCCAGGTATGAGGTATCTATCCATAAGGAATAACGTTTATAGGGGTTACTTAGAGATTCAGATATTAAGGGTTGATGTGGAATGTCAGGAGGGATAATTACCACGTCCCCGCCTTGTAACACATAAGAACGACTTCCAATGAGATAATCTACTTTTCCATCTAAAACAAAAATAATTTCATAAAAACTGTGACTGTGTAAGGGCACTGCATCAGCAGTTAAATCAATGCTTAAGTTCATTATAATCTTTTCATTTTGTAAATGGAGCTGTTGAAACATATCCTGTAGAGAGATATCTTTTTCTAACAACTCAATCAATTGTGAAGACAGAACTTCCATATAATAATTAGATTTATTCTTTTGAGCGTAATCTAATTGAGTTAAGTATTTTATTTTATCGTCCAAGTGTTTCCCAACTTTCTTATTATGTTTGACTTTAATATAATATATTTTAATACATTTTTCAATATTCAGAATAGTTTGCGAGAATTGCAATGTTTATTGTTAGATTAGCAATTAATATATTGCAAAAAGTGTACTAAGATATGTAATATATTAAATAATAAAAAGGGGAATGATATTATGAAAAAATTTGGAGCAAAAGATCAATTTGCTTATGCCTTAGGAGATACAGGCGGATCATTTGTAAACCTTTATGTAGACGCTTACTTTATGGTTTTCTGTACATATGTTTTAGGAATCAGCCCATATTTTATGGGAACGTTATTCTTAGTATCTAGACTTTGGGATGCCATTAATGACCCACTAATTGGTTCTTTACCTGACCGTTTTAAAATAGGAAAAAGCGGAGACAGATTTAAGCCTTATATTAAAATCTTTATGGTACCTCTTGCTTTAAGTGGAATATTCTGCTTTACTAATGTATCTGGACTTAGCAGTATGTGGAGACATGTATGGGTATCATTTGCTTATATTATGTATGGAATGTGCTATACAGGGACAAGTATGCCATATGGTAGCTTAGCATCAGTAGTTACTTCTGATCCAGTAGAACGTACAAAATTATCTCGTGCTCGTAGTGTGGGTGGTATGATAGTTGGTATTGCTTTAGCTTTAGTTCCACAATTCATTTGGCAGGTAAATGCTGATGGTACACAAAGTCCAGTTCCTTCTGCATTCCTTATAATTGCAGTTATTTTTGGTATAGGTTCTCTTGCAGCTTATACAGGCTTACTTTCAGGAACTACTGAAAGAGTTAAATATGAACCATCTAAAGAAGGTTATAGCTATAAGCGTGTTCTTAAGGGAGCTATAAAAAATCGTCCATTAATCGGTGCAATGATTGCAACAATAGGTTCTTTAATTGCAATTACAGGAAGCAGTCAATTTGGTTCATATTTCTGGAAGGAATATTATCAAGCACCACAAATGGTAACATACATAACTTTATTATCAATGCCTATAATGTTATTACTATTCCCTGTTATTCCAGGTTTGGTTAAACGTTTTGGAAAGAAAAAGACTATTTTAATTCCATCAATAGTAGGTTTTGGAGTATCATTAATTTTAGTATTTATACCAATTGCCAACCCATGGGTATTCTTTGCTTTAAATATAGTTGCAACTTTTGGTAACTCAATATTCTCAATGCTTGTTTGGGCACTTGTTACAGATTGTTTAGATTATCAGCAAAAAATTACAGGTGAGCGTGCTGACGGAAGTGTGTACTCTTTATTCACTTTTGCAAGAAAGCTTGGAAGTACAATAGCTTCAACGGTAGCCAGCTATGCCTTAGGATGGATTGGATATAATTCTGCATTAACAACTCAAACTGCAGAAGTAGCAGGACGTATTCGTATTTTATATACAGCAATTCCAGTTGTTACAACAGTTCTAATTATAATTGGTCTTGGTCTTGTATATAACTTAAAAGAAACAGAAGAAGATGAAATGGCTAAATCAGCTTAATTTTATAGAAATAAAATTTTAATTATTATAGAATTATTTATATAGTTTTGAGAGGAGTATTTATAATGGAAATGAGAACAAGAATTCTTCCTAAAATGTTAAACAATGAAGTGGAAGAGTATTTAGACCGCAATGATATAATCATAGTTCCAGTTGGGACAGTAGAAACTCATGGAGGTTTTCCATTAGATAGTGAAACTGTTATAAGCGAGGCGTTTGCTCTTCGTATGGCAGAAGCTTGTGATGGATTAATATTAACTGGGCTTCCATACTTTTATGCAGGAGCTACAGCAAGTGCAAGAGGAACTGTTCAATGCAGCATTAGACAAGGAATTGATTATCTAAGTGCTATTGCTCACAGCTTATTAAGACAAGGATTTAAGCGTCAGATATATGTAAGCTTCCACGGACCAGCTCATATGACAATAAGCCCTATGATAAGAGATTTCTTTGATGAAACTGGGGTGCCAATATTATATCTGGATTCTACAATGCAGATGTTCCAAAATGCAAAAGATTTATTTAAGTCTTTAGACAGCTTCCACGATATAACGGTAGGTGCTTATCAAGTAATGGATAGATTAAAGGATGTACCACTAGTAACTGGTCATCAGCACACTGATAAACAAACAGTTGAGAACTTCAATGATGTGTTTGGATTAGCATATCAAAGCGGAAGTGTTGGTTATAACTTTGGGGATCCAAGAGATCACATGTCTACTCCAGATGTACCAACAGAAGAAGTACGTCAAAAAATGGCTGATGATGGTGAAGCTTTAATCAATGCAATTGTTGATAGAATGAATATGCCACATGTGGTAGAACAGCTAAAAAATATAGAAGGTTTTGCTAATGACTTAGCTACAAAACGTCCTTGGACACCAGCAGCTTATAGCAGAAATCCTTACAATCAAAAGTAAGAAAAGATGGATCTCCCGGGGCATAAATTTACAGGTGAAAACTAGATTTGCCGGGTGTGAAATTTTAGAGTTAAGGCACAGAAAATAATTAATATTTTCTGTGTCTTTTTGCATTATAAAGTTTTTACTTGTTTCAGCTAGTAGAAAGTCTGTAATAATGCTGTCTATCCTTGAATTATTCTAAATATGATATGATAGAAGAGAATAATTAAAATTGAATTTAAACCGTTGAAAATAATAAGAATAAATAATAAATTTGAGGATAAATTTAAGGAATTCTTGTAAGGGGTAACAAGAGTAATATGAATTGATAAAGAGAGTATATGAAGGAGTTGGGAAAATGGATAAAATTTTATTTAATGGTGTCATTAAATCCATAGATGACAAGGATAATGTTTATGAAGCTGTTGGTATAAAGGATGGAATAATTGAGTTTCTGGGAACTAATGAGGAAGCTTCCCAAATATCAGCAAAGGAAAAAATAGACCTAAGGGGAAGGTTAGTTTTACCAGGGTTTATGGATACTCATCTTCACATGCTTTATTACTCAATTCTTAAAGATAACGTGGACCTTAGGGATTGTACATCAGTGGAAGCTATAATAGAAAAGGGAAAAAACTTTGCTGAAAGCAACGTACCTTCAAGGGGATGGTTACTAGGAAATGGATGGAATCAGAATAATTTTGAACAAGAAAAACGTCTTTTAACAAAGGCAGATTTAGATAAGATATCCACTGATTATCCAGTGTTTTACTCACGTGTTTGTGAACATACAGCGGCAGTAAACAGTCTTGGTCTTAAAAAAGTTCTAAGTATGCCAGAAGCTAAGGAAATTGAAAGCTACATTGATAAGGAAGCGGGAATTCTTTATGAATCAGCCTGCATGCTACCAAGTAAAATAATGAGTGAAATTTCTATAGAAGCTGCAAAGGAGTATGTGGTTAAGGGGGTTAAGGATTTAAATAAATGTGGAATAACTACTATTCATAGTGCTGATTTCCTTGGACTTCAGGCCAATAGATGGCAAGAGGTATTAAGAATATTTCAGGAGTTGGAAGCTGAAGGCAGACTTAATGTAAGAATCTATGAACAGTGTATGTTCCTGGATAAGGAGAATCTGAAGGACTTCTTTAATAGAGGGTATAAAACAGGGGATGGAAGTCCTATGGTTAAAATAGGACCACTTAAGCTTATTCTTGATGGTTCTTTAGGGGGACGTACTGCTGCCATGAAGGAACCTTATGCTGATGATCCAACTACTAAAGGTTTACTAAACTTTGGTTATGAGGAGCTTTTAGGGATAGTGGACAGAGCTTATGAAAATGGATTCCAGCTGGCAATTCACGGAATTGGTGATAAAGCCATTGAAATGATTATTGATGCTTACGAAGTTATGGATAAAAAGTACTCTGTTAAGGATAGAAGAAATGGAGTTGTACACGCTCAGTTCACTAATAAGGAATTATTGAGAAGAATGAAGGAAGGCAACGTGCTTGCTTTAATTCAGCCAATCTTCATTGATGATGATATGAAAGTTGCGGAACAGCGTGTTGGTAAGGAGAGAATGGAAGCCGTATATGCCTGGAAAACTATGAGAGATATGGGCATACATACTGCAGGAGGTTCTGATGCACCGGTTGCTTCCTTTGAAGTGTTAAAAAACATCCACTGTGCAGTAAACAGCCAAAACTTGAAATCTCAGCCTGTGGGGGGATGGCAGCCTAAGGAAAAGCTTTCTGTGGATGAAGCAGTAAGACTTTTTACAATTGATTCAGCTTATGCTTCTTTTGAAGAGCAGGAAAAGGGTTCTTTAGAAATTGGGAAATATGCTGATATGGTGGTGCTGGATAAAAATATTTATGAAATAAACAATGAGGATATAATAAATACATCAGTTGAAATGACAGTATTAAATGGAAATATTGTATATGAGAAATAATAGGGGTTAACAAAGGAACCACATGGTACTATGTAGTAATGCTATGGAACATGTGGTTCCTTTGTTAATGGAAAATATATTAAAATATAACAAATGAGATTAGGGAGTGAAAGTATGAAAAAGAAAATTATTTGGGGAATAATTATTGTAGTAAGTATTAGCTTCATCATTTGGAGGGATATACCCTATTTAGTAACCACTCGTAATGTAATTTCTAGTAAAGACATTGATTATGTGTATGAACGCATAAGCATATATAATTACAAAGATGTTGACGAGGAGGAATTTTTTCAAATTGAAGGTGAAAAAATATTGAAGACGTCATTAAAAAAATTGATGGTTTAAAATTAAGAAGAATTAAAGGGGATAGAGGCAGGGATTATGTTATAGATTTTTATGGAACCTATCATATGGAGGAACGGGTTACTTACACAGGTATAATGTATAGCATAGTAATTGGTGAAACAAAGGATGGATATACCGTAACTTATCATCCTCATGAAAACTCAAAAAAATAACATATAAAATATTAGATAAGGATTTTGATGTTGATAAATTTATGGAAGAGATAATGGAGAAGAAATTATAATAAGTATACAGTTATCGCTAGTGGTTTAATTGTATTTAATCGTTTCCTTTTGTATACAATGCATATGTGATACAATATATACGTGAAGTTTTAAACTTTATATTGAAGTGTTTACATATAATTGAAGGAAGGGCAGAGCATGAAGAGTTATAAAGTCTTTTTAGCGGAATCAAAATTTTTTATTAGATGGATTATTATATCGGTGATTATTGGTATTTTAGCTGGAAGTGTTGGGGCACTATTTAACCTGTCATTAAAGGTAATTAGTGAGTTTAGGGATTTATATCCTGCAGTAATATTAGGCTTACCCATAGGTGGTCTAGCAATTGTTTACCTTGGAAAGGTTACAAAGGATGCTGGTCAGGGAACAAATTTGGTTATAGAAGCTATTCACAATAACGAGCAGTTGCAGCTTAGGATGACTCCAGTATATTATTTGTATACCATCATAACACATCTTTTCACAGGTGGTTGCGGTAAGGAGGGAACTTCCCTTCAAATTGGCGGCAGTATAGGAAATAAAGTTGGAAATGCCTTTTGTGTTAATGAGAAGAATAAAGCAATTGCTACCATGTGCGGTATGAGTGCGGCCTTTGCTGCTCTTTTAGGAACACCAATTACCGCTGCGATATTTTCTATGGAAATCGCCAGTGTTGGGATAATGTATTATGCTGCATTGCTGCCATGTTCCATATCAGCGTTAATCGGATTTGGAATTTCCAGGGCCATAGGAGCAGAATTTTATAATTTCCCGATAATCCAAATGCCATCTATTGATTATATAGTTATGTTTAATATAATTATTCTAGGCATAATTTGTGCCATAGCTAGTATGCTCTTCTGTGGAACGATGCATAAAGCTAGATTTTTATTTGGAAAGTATTGTAGGAATAAGTATATTGGAATTTTTGCGGGAGGAACTATTGTGGTTCTTCTTACAATACTATTGCAGAATCAAGATTACATGGGCTCTGGGATGCGAGTGATTGAAAAGGCTCTTAATGGACAGGCTACTATGATAGATTTATTATTAAAGGTCCTCTTAACCTCTATTATTCTGGGGGTTGGTTATAAAGGTGGAGAAATTATTCCTGCTTTATTTATTGGTGCAATTCTAGGATGTTGTGTTGGAAGATTTATGGGGATGAATCCATCATTATGGGCTGCGCTAGGTATGATGGGGTTATTCTGTGGAATAACAAACTGTCCCTTGGCATCCTTATTACTTAGTATGGAGTTCTTCGGATATGTGGGAGTGCCATGTTTTCTATTAGTGGTAGGAGTAAGCTATATGTTATCTGGATACTCAAGCCTCTATAAATCACAGAAAATCCTTCACTCAAAGGTTATTGCAAAAAACATAAACCGTCAAGAAGAGGCAAAAGTTAGTTAGTCTTTTAAAAATATCAGTGAAAAGTTAACTATAAGTGAATGTCCAAATCTATGATTTGGCTAACATGAACTTAAGTGAGAGTCTAAATCTTTGATTTAGTCACTCGAACTTACTCTTCGAGCACTCCTTTGAATGAAATGAAAAGGAGTTTCCTTAATAAAAGTTTCTACATAATATTCAATATGTCCAATGTGGAACTGTTGGATGTACATGGTGAAAGTGATATAATTTGGATAGGAAAATAGCTGTTTTAAGGAAACAGGTAAAACATATTAAAGGGTAAGGAATGATAAGAATATGGAAATAGGAATAGCAGGAAAACAAGAGATAGTTGTAACTAAGGAATTAACAGCAGAGGTAATTGGAAGTGGACTTCTTCCAGTGTACGCAACTCCAAGTATGATTGCACTTATGGAGAATACAGCAAGCAAAAGTGTTGAAGAGTTTTTAGAAGAGGGTCAAGGAACCGTTGGAACTTCCTTAAACATTAAACATCTTTCAGCAACAGCTGTGGGAAAAGCTGTAACCTGTGAATCAAAGCTTATAGAGGTGGATAGAAAACGCCTTGTATTTGAAGTAAAGGCATTTGATGAAGCAGGATTAATTGGAGAAGGAATCCATGAGAGATTTATAATAGATAATAAGAAGTTTATGGAAAGAACTTTAAACAAGTAATAATGACAAGCAAGTAGATTTGTACATATTAATCTACTTGCTTTTATTTATCCCATTAAGCAGGGGATTTTTATTTATAATTTTCAACTAAAGTCTTATAGATTAAGGAAATATTGAAACTAATGTAAAATAAGTTTATAATTATCAAAGTTAATCATTTAAGGAGGAGAGCATGAAAAAGTTAATTGTTTTACTAGGGGTAATTGGGGTGTCTTTGTCAGCTATTTTTGTGAGGATTTCAACAGCACCTTCAATAATTTTGGTGCTGTACAGGGTTTGCATAGCTTCATTATTGCTATCTCCCTATGTATTTATTAAAAGTAGGAAAGAGTTATTTGAATTAAGCTTAAGAGATGTTTTACTTTGTATGGTTAGCGGAGTATTCTTAGGCTTACATTTTACTGCATATTTCACTTCACTATCCTTTACTAGCATTGCCTCAGCAGTTGTTTTGGTGGATACAGAAGTATTCTTTGTTGCTTTTGGGTCGATTCTTTTGTTAAAAGAAAGAATATCAAAAGGTGCCTGGGGTGGAATTTTATTGACCTTTGCTGGAAGTGTAATAATTGCAATGGCTGATGCAGGAATTGGAAGTGATGTGATAAAAGGTGATATCCTTGCATTTTCAGGGGCGTTTTTCATGGCGGTTTACACTATGATAGGTGCAGTCTGTAGAAAAAAGATATCTACTACGGTATATACTTTTCTAGTGTATACGTCAAGTGCTGTAACTATGTTAATGATTAGTATAATGAAGGGGATTCCGCTCATGGGATATGACAGTATCAATTGGATTAGTGCCTTAGGGATGGCTGTGTTTTGTACATTAATGGGACATAGTATATTCAGCTGGGGACTTAAATATCTACCGTCATCCTTTATTTCAACCATAAAATTATTAGAGCCTGTATTTGCATCAATTCTAGGTTTAATCTGTTTTGGGGAAGTACCTGGCATTTATGTAGCTCTTGGAGGAATTATTGTTATTGCAGGAATTTGGCAATATAGCCGCCGTGCAAGGCAAAGGGACGTGGCAGAAAGTGTTACTTGCAGTGAGGTGTAGCTATTAAAAAAGTTATAAAGTTTATCAAATTTCATAGAGCAATATAGTTATTGTATTTACATGTTTTATTGTATAAAAAATTAAACCGCATAATACCCATCATAATTGTTGGTGTATTTGCGGTTTCTTTTTAATAGTTCTTTTCTTTTTTTATTTTCATGAGCACCAGTACCTCTAAAAGTTTCCTTGGAAAGTGCATTTCTTTCAGTTTGAGAAATTCCTGTTAAAGAAGAAACGTATCCACCTTGTAGAGTTTTATTATTTTTCTTGTTTTTTTGTGTTGTAGTATAGATTTTGTTTTTAGACATTAAAGTCACTCCTTTATTATAAAGTATTGATAAATTAATATACAAACATGTGGTTTATATATTAGTATTCCTCTTCGAATGAAATGTGAAGAAGCTTTATTACTAATTATACATTAATTAAGCTAAAATGAAAGGAAATTATTTTAGCTAGGTGGCATAAATGTTTTTGTTTCTTAAAATTTTGATTAAATTCAATAAAGATAATAGAAAAATTAGATGAATATCAAACGACTTGTTTAATATTCATCCATAAACTCTTTTACAAGAGTTATAAAGTATTTTGCATAATTAGGGAGATATTCACCCTTCCTATATATAGCTTTAAGTTCAACTTTAATGAGAGGTTCTCCTATGATGAAGCAGGAAACATCAATATCTTTTATAGACTTTCTTACATAGCTTTGAGGTGCAAAACATAAGCCGGTTCCTAGTGACACCATGGAAATAGCTACTTCAGGACTTCTAGTGTTAAGGATGGTTTTAGGAGTTATATTATATTTTTTTAGAAGTTCAGCTGCTATAATTCCAGAGTTTTGATCAGGATAATGAAGAATGAAGTTTTCATCCTTAAATAGACCTAAATCTATAAAAGGTAAATTTTCATTTGGTATTTTATATCCATTTTCATTTAAATAATGATTTTTAGGTGTTACTAGGACAAAAGGCTCTGAACCAAGAGAGATATAGTCTAAAGAGGAGGAGATATCCTTTGTATTATATATTGCAAAGTCAATATCGTTTGAAATAAAGCTCTCCTTAGAGATAGAGTGACTTTCCTCCTTTAAATTAATTTTCACGTTAGGATATTTCTCATAAAACTTATGAAGAATCTTAGGAAGAATACAGGAGCTTCTAGTCAGAGGTATAGCGATGTTAAGCACACCTTTATTGTTGTCTACTAGTTCACAGTATTCTCTTTCCCATTCATCTCCAAGTAGAATTATTTTACTTGCATAATCAAGGTATCTTTTACCGAAATAGGTATGGATATATTCATTCCCAATTCTGCTGAACAGTGCATTTCCAAGTCTTGACTCCATGTTTTGTAAATATCGGCTTAAAGATGGCTGAGAGATATAAAGTTCCTCCGCTGCTTTTGTTATGCTTTTATTTTTATATATGCTTAAGATGTATCTTGCTTCTTTTAATTCCATAAACATTCTCCTTAAGTGAGTGTCCAAATCTATGATTTGGTCACACGAACTTACTCCTTCGAACGTATGTGAGAAGGAGTTTCCTTTTAAAATAGTAATCTATGATTTGGTCAACACGAACTTACTCCTTCGAACGCATGTGAGAAAGAGGTTCTTTTTTTATGAGTAGTAACCTATGCTTTCATCACACGAACTTACTCATTAGCATAGTGACAAATTTGCATTGGAAATAGCGAGTTATGACCTATTGAACACGAACTTATTTCTGAAAATATAAAGTAAAATTTGAGTTTTCTTCTTTATTATAGCATAAAGCTATAATAAATATACTTTTTATGCATTGGATTTATAGTTGAAATAATTATAAAATTAAGGAAAATGAATGTAATACTTAAGGGGGAAATATGAAAAGATTTTTGGAGACTAAATTTAAATTATCGGAATTTAACACGTCGATTAAAACAGAGTTGATTGCTGGAATTACGACCTTCCTAACAATGGCATATGTATTAGCAACAGTTCCTAATATTTTGGGGAATGCAGGCTTTGACAGGAGTGCCGTTCTTACCGCTATGATTATACTTATAATTATCACAACTGTGGCCATGGCACTGTATACAAATCGTCCTTTTGCACTTGCACCGGGACTTGGAAGTGTCAGTATTGTTGCAGGTATGGTTGCTAATGATGGAATTCCCATGGATATTGCTGCAGGAATTATTATTTTGAGTGGAGTACTTTTTATATTAGTTTCCTTTTTAGGCTTCAGAGAGGCTGTAATAAAGGTTATTCCTAAGAGCTTGAAGTTCGCTGTTAGTGCAGGAATAGGACTTTTTATTGCTTTAATCGGAGCTAAAAGTTGTGGACTTATTATAGCAAATGAAGCTAAAAATACCTTAGGATTTGGAAATTTAACCTCTCCTCAAGTTATATTAGCAGTTATAGGATTTATTATTATATTAATTTGTAAGGCTAAAAAGATTCATGGAGATATGATTATAGCTATTTTAATTACTACAATTATTGGTATTCCATTAGGGGTTACTACTGTTCCAAATTCTTTTATGGCAATGCCATCTGGAGTTGGGGAACTATTTATGAATATAGATATTAAAGGTGCCTTGAACTTTGCCTATATTCCATTTCTTATAGCACTATTTGTTCCAGACTTTTTCTCTACTTTTGGAACGGTTTTAGGGGTAGGTGCTAAGGCTGGATTCCTCGATGAAGAAGGAAATTTACCGGATATAGATAGATGCTTTAAGGTTGATGCACTTGCTACAGCTTTTGGAGGATTATTTTGTATGCCATGTATGACTACTTATTTAGAGTCGTCAGTAGGAGTTGAATCTGGAGGAAGAACTGGACTAACTGTAATTTCTACAAGTATAGCCTTTGCTCTAGCTTTATTCTTCGCACCTATTGCATTAATGATTCCAAGTGCGGCAACAGCTTCAGCAATGATTTACATTGGTGTTTCAATGCTTAGTTCAATGAAAAATATTGATTATGATGATGTGACTGAGGCTATTCCAGCATTCATATGTGTAACCTTCACAATTTTTGCAAATAACATTGCAAACGGAATTTGCATCGCTTTACCTGTTTATTTAATTATGAAACTAGTTTCAGGTAAAAGAAAGGAAGTTTCACCAGTGCTATATGTAGTAGTAGGAATCTGCTTACTTTACTTCTGGAGCATTATAGTATAGGTGGCAAAATTATGAGAGATAATAAAGTTGATTTAATTATTAAAAATATAAATGTATATAATAGTTATTTAAAGTCCTTTCAATTAGCTGATGTAAGCATTTTAAATGGGAAAATTCTTCATATAGATAAGAATAAAGAAGCAGAATTAACTTCTGAAACTAGTGTTGATGGTACTGGGAAATATATGATTCCGGGGCTTATTGATATCCATATGCATATTGAAAGTTCAATGATGGTGCCAGAAACATTTTGTAATCATGTTGCAAAATGTGGTATAACAACACTTGTTGCAGAGCCTCATGAAATGGCAAATGTTATGGGATACAAGGGAATCACAGATATGATTGAAGCAGGAGAAAACTGTGATATTGATATTTTTATAGGAATTCCAAGCTGTGTACCCTCCACTAGTGATGTTTTAGAAACTACAGGTGGAATTATTGACTTTAGCACCATGGAAGAGCTGAAAAAGCTGGAAAAAGTAATCTGCGTTGGCGAGGTTATGAACTATAGACAGATAATACAGGAAAATGATTTAGAGATAACTAAGTTTTTAACCAAGTTAAGAGAAGAAGACAAAAATTTTCCTATAGAGGGACATTGTCCAAGTCTCATGGGATTAGATTTATCAAAGTTTTTATATCTTGGAATCAATGCAGATCATACAGAGCATAGCTTTGAAGAAATAAAAGAAAGATTTGAAAATGGAATGTTTATAGAGATTCAAGAGAAGATGTTAAAAAAAGAGATTTTGGAGTATATCCATGAAAATAATCTATATGAACATTTTGGTTTCGTAACAGATGATGTTATGGCAGATACTTTATTAGAACAAGGACAGCTAGATGGAGTTATGAGAAAAGCAATAAATCTTGGAATGAGAGTTGAGGATGTAATATATAATTCAACATTCACTAATGCTAGAAGGATGAATCTTTTAGATAGAGGTGCTATAGCTCCAGGTAAATTGGCAGATTTTGTATTGCTTGAAGACTTGAATAACCTTAAAGTTTATGCAACTTATAAGGCTGGAAAGTGTATTTTTCATAAAAACTTTAAGTCAAATCTAAATGAAAATGAAAGCTATAGGTTTCCGGGGGAGTACTATAAAAGCATTAATATGCCTGAACTAACAGAAGAAGCTTTTAAGGTTAAAGCTAACATAAATTATGGTTATGTTACTGTCAGAGCAATGGAAATAAAGGATGGAAGTACAAAAACAGAGGAAAAACATATAAAGTTAAAAGTAGAAAATGGTTATATGGATTGGGAAAACTCTGAGTGTAGACTAGCTGTAGTTGTTGAGAGATATGGTAAAAATAAAGGTGTTGGTTATGGTTTTGTATGCGGAGATGTGATAAAGACTGGAGCAGCAGCCACTTCATATGCGCACGACAGCCATAATGTGTTAGTTATTGGAGCAAATATTAAAGATATGTCAATTGCTTTACACAGCATAGATATCATGCAGGGTGGTATGGTAGTTGTTGAAAACTTAGAAATAAAAGGCGCATTACAGCTTAATGTGGGAGGAATACTTTCAGATAAGCCAATCGAAAATATCAGCAGGGATCTGAAAATGGTTAGAAATGCATTAATAAAACAAGGGTATAAGCATTATAACCCCATAATGTCACTTTCTACTATAACTCTTCCTGTTAGTCCAAAGTTGAAGCTTACAGACAAAGGACTTGTGGATGTGGTGTCAGGTACAATAGTATCCTTGGTGGTAGAATAATTAAAAAGAGAGTAAGGAATGTGAAGAGTAGATAGATTTGTTAACACACAAATCTATCTACTCTTTTTATTTTGTCATTAAAGAAACAGTTTTACAGATAAAATCATTAGAATCAAATTCAGGGTTGTTAAGCTGCCTTTGAATTAGGATGCCATCCATGACAGTGAGCAGTAGCCAGGCTAAATATTCACCGTCAGACTTAGGAAGTCTTTCTATAATTTTATCCTTTAGGGTATTTTTAAAGTAAATATATCGCTCTATATATTTTTCACGAAGGTTGGAATTTTTAGATACGCAGGTACCGATAAGATAGAGTCTAAGGTTGCCACAGGTATCTTCAGTACTGCGTTCTAGTACATATTTAAAAAGTCTGTGGATACTGGTGTCCTTATCCTTGTTTTCCACCCACACTATAAGATCTTCGGCAAGGTTAGAGAGATATAAATCAATGATATCAAAGAGGATATCTTCCTTATTGTTGTAGTAGTAATAGAGGGTTCCTTTACTTATCTTTGAGACAGCAGCAATTTTGGCAAGGCTTATATCCTCAAAGGAGGTTGTCTTTAAAAGGTCCAGGGTATTGTTTAAAATTTTTTCTTTTACATTGGAATTAAGGGTTGCAGCCATAGATAATCCTCCTTAGGTGTTTGTTTCCGCTTCTACTGAAATTTTGTTTTGTGAAATTATTACTATATATGAATTAAATTATTTTTTTAGAATATAATTTAGTAAATAATTAAGTCGGTTGGCTGACCGATAAAGGAGGCGAGCTAGTGGCATCGCTTAAGAAGCTTAATAAAACTTTGAATAAGCTTTATGGGGAGTCAGTTAGTGCAAGCTATAAAGAGGATGTTATTACTTTAATAGGAGAATTGGATAAGTGGGAAGATGTTGTTAAGGCAGGACTTTTGGCTGCTTCGGGCCATTATGGAAGTCATGTGGTTAACAATATTCAGTGTACAAGTATAGAAAAGCAGAAGATGAGGATGCCAGCTTTAAAGGATGAGAGTCTTGAGGGAAAGAAATATGATGTGGTGATTATTGGGGCAGGTATTGTTGGCTGTGCCATTGCTAGGGAGCTTAGCCGGTGGGACTTAAAGATACTGCTTTTAGATAAGGAGCATGATGTGGCACTTCATGGCTCTAGCAGGAATGATGGAATGATTCATCCAGGAATAGATTTAAAGAAGGGTCAGATTAAACAAAAGTACAATGCCTTAGGAAATAAAATGTATGACAAGGTTTCAAAGGAGTTAGATGTACCCTTTAAAAGAACGGGACAGTATTTAGGATTTAAAAAGGAATGGTACAGCTTTATGCTACCCCTAGCCACACGGTATTGGAGGAGTATGAATGTACCTTGTGAGTACATTGGCAGGGAGGAGCTCTTTAAAAGGGAACCTAATTTAAGTAAAGACATTCAGTGTGCTTTATATTTCCCAACAGCAGGAATTATTTGTCCCTATGGAATAACCATAGCTTATGCGGAAAATGCGGTGGATAATGGGGTGAAGCTAAGTCTTGATACTGCAGTACTTAATATGGAGGTGGGGGATGGAGTAATAAGATCAGTATCCACTAATAGAGGGACTATTTATCCAAGGGTTGTGGTAAATGCTGCTGGGGTATTTAGTGAAGAGATTGCTAAGCTGGCAAAGGATCATTTCTTTTCCATTCATCCTAGAAAAGGGACTAATTCTATTTTAGATAAAAAAGCTGCTTTTCAGGTGAGAACTATTGCTTCATTAATAGGAACTCAAGCTACTACAACAACTCATACGAAAGGTGGAGGCATTGTATCAACCATTGACCACAACCTTCTTATTGGACCAGATGCAGTGGAAACCTTTGAAAAAGAAAATTTCAGTACTAATGCTGAAAGTATAAATAACACCTTTGAAAAGCAAAGAGCGGCTTCACCAAGTCTTAAAACCTCTGATATCATAACCTATTTTACGGGAATCAGAGCTGCCACCTATGAAGAAGACTTTGTTCTTCAGAAGGGTAAGTTCACTAAAAATATTGTTCATGCGGCAGGTATTCAATCCCCTGGTTTAACTGCGGCACCTGCTATAGGCGTGGACATTGCAAAGTATACGGTGGAATTATTAATGGAAGAGGGAAGTGTAAAGGAAAATCCAAACTTTAATCCTTATCGAAAAGGAATCCCAGATTTATCTGAAATGTCACTTAAAGAAAGGGATGCTTTCATAAAAAGTAATCCTGACTTTGGAAGTATTGTGTGCAGATGTGAAGAGGTAAGCAAGGGGGAAATACTAGCTGCTTTAAATCGTTCTGTGCCTTGTGACAGTGTTGATGGAGTAAAAAGACGGGTAAGGCCTGGAATGGGAAGATGCCAGGGGAGTTTTTGCGGACCTTTGGTTGCAAGGCTTATTGCAGAGGCGAAAGGAATACCTTTAAAGGAAGTAATAAAAAATGGTGAGGGAAGCAATATAGTTTTCGGTGACACCAAGGAGGCTGGGGCAAAGGATGGAGAATAAAAAATTTGATGTTGCAGTTATTGGAGGAGGACCTGCTGGGCTGGCAGCAGCACTGGCAGCTGAAAAACAAGGAGCAAAGGTGATTTTAATAGAGCGTGAAAATAGTCTAGGAGGCATATTAAAGCAGTGTATTCATGATGGTTTTGGACTTATAAGATTTAAAAAGAAAATGGCAGGACCTGAATATGCCCTTAGTTTTATAGAAGAAGTAGGAAAGTCTTCTGTTAAGGTTGAGTTGTTAACTTTTGTAACTAAAATTACAAAGGCAGTGGAGATATTGGACTTATCATGGCAAGGAGACTGACTCTTGAAGGAGCCAAGGTTCTTGGGGTATACGAAGCAAAGAGTTCACCAAGTGGTCTTAGAAGAAATATTTCTCAATGTCTTTATGATTTTAATATTCCACTTTATACAAGCCATACAGTAACAAGGGTGTTTGGACAGGATAGGCTGACTGGAGTTGAAATTTCCAAGGTTGATGGAAAAATGCAGCCTATAAAAGGTACTGAAGAACTTTTAGAATGCGATAGTCTTATTTTATCAGTAGGATTAATCCCAGAAAATGAACTGGCTGAAGGCTTAAATATTCCATTAGACTCAAAAACAAAAGGACCTATAGCAGATCAAAATTACATGACCATGGAACAGGGGATTTTTACCTGTGGCAATGCTATGCATGTAAATGATTTGGTAGATTATGTGTCTGAAAGTGGGGAGGCTGCAGGGAAAGCAGCAGCTGAGTATTCAAAGGGAAGAAGAAAAATTGCAAAGGTTAACTGCGGTGAAAATATCCTTTATGAAGTTCCACAGATTTTGAATTTAGAAAATATAAAAGGCAAAACAGTAATGTTTTTCCGTGCTGATAGAGACATGGGGCCAAGTGAATTAAGGGTAACTGTTGATGGAAATGAAGTTTTTAAGAAGAAGTATAGAGCTTTAAGACCGCCAGAAATGGAAAGAATTCAGGTGGATTTTCAAGGCGTTGAAATAAATGAAAAAAGTAATATTCAGCTTTCCTTAAGAGAGGTGAAGGAATAATGGAAATCATATGTATTGGTTGTCCTATGGGATGCAGCCTTAAGGTGGAGGTTAATGGGGAGCAGATTTTAGTTGAAGGAAATCAGTGTAAAAGAGGAGAAAACTTTGCTAGAAATGAGGTTAAAAACCCTACAAGATCGTTGACCACAACTGTAAGAACTATTTTTGAGGAGATGCCTTTACTACCAGTTCGGACTGAGGTGGAAATTCCAAAAGAGAAGATTTTTGAGGCAATGGAGGTTTTAAATAAAGTTCTTATAAAGGACAAGGTAAATTGTGGAGATATTATTGTTAAGGATATCCTGGGTACAGGGTGTAATGTAATTGCCACCAGCACAATTAATGGCGACTTCTTCTCACCTGTATCCAAAGGAGAAACTTCTGCGGACCAAATCAATAGATTTGAGGTGACAGTTAGGGGGATAAAGTGCTATGAGTAAGCCTTTAGTATTAACCTTTGATATTGGAACACAAAGTACAAGAGCAATGCTGGTAGACAGCCAAGGAAATATTGTTATAGAAAAGCAGAAAAAATATGAAAAACCTTATTATTCAAAAGAGCCACAGTATGCAGAGCAAAGTGCTGACTTTTATTGGGAAGCTCTTTGCGAAACTAGTTTAAGTCTTAAGGAGGAAGCAGGGGATTTATGGCAGGAGGTAATTGCTGTAACCTGCACTACCATTAGAGACAGCTGTGTCTGTGTTGATGAGGATGGGAAGCCTTTAAGAGATGTGATTTTATGGCTTGATAAAAGGGAAACCACAGATATGGAACCTTTAAATCCTGTTAAAAAGCTTATGTTTAATGTGGTTGGCATGGGGGAAGCTGTTGAATTACAGAGAAAGGTTTCAGCCTGCAATTGGATAAAAAACTATGAAAGAGAAATCTGGGATAAGACCTTCAAGTTTTTAATGATATCAGGATATATAAACTACAAGCTACAGGAAAGTTTGTTGACTCTTGTGCCAGCATCATTGGCCATATACCCTTTGATAGTAAAGCCAGAGGGTGGATGAAGGACAATGATTTAAAGCGGTGTATATTCGATGTGGAGAAGGAAAAGTTATGTGAGATAATTGAACCAGGAGAAGTTATTGGTTGTATTTGTGAGAGTGCAAGTGAAGCAACAGGTATAGATAGCAGCTTGGAATTAATAGCAACGGGATCTGATAAGGGCTGTGAGACTTTAGGTCTTTCCTGTTCAACACCGGATAAGGCTGCCATTAGCTTTGGGACAACAGCGACGGTACAATTTACAACGGATAAGTATATGGAGCCCTTACCTTTTATTCCTTCTTATCCTGCAGTGTTGAAAGATCATTACAATCCAGAGGTTCAGATATATCGAGGATATTGGCTTATTTCTTGGTTTAAGAAGGAATTCGCCAATAAGGAAATACAGGAAGCTAAGGAACTTGGTATTGATCCTGAAGAGTTATTAAATATGCGGCTTAAAGATATACCCCCTGGCTGCTTCGGATTAATGTTTCAGCCTTACTTTACTCCAGGTGTGGTAATGCCAAAGGCAAGAGGAGCTGTTATAGGTTTTTCCGATATTCACACTAGGATTCATATATATAGAGCAATTATAGAAGGAATAAATTTTGCCATAATGGATGGGTTAAAAACCATGGAGAGGAGAGGCAAAATTAAGGTCAAAAGCCTTTATGTGGCTGGTGGAGGTTCTAAAAGTGATGAAATCTGCCAAATTACAGCCAACATGTTCGGAATGCCAGTTTACAGGATACAAACCCATGAGGCAAGCGGCCTTGGAAGTTCAATTGTTGCCTTTAAAGCAAAGGGAGTTTTTGAAAATATTGAAGAAGCTCTTGAGTCTATGGTTCATATTAAGGATGAATTTGAGCCTGATATGAAGGAGCATGAATTATACGAAAGATTATTTGAAGAGATTTATAAAATGATATTTCCAAAGCTGTTACCACTATATAAGAAAAATATAAATTGAAGTGCAACTTTTGGGAAGAGGTCAGAATAAGGAGATTGCTTAAATTTGTGAGATTCAAGTGTTGTATTTAATCTAAATATTATTTAGAAATTAATAGAGATTATTTTAGAAAGAGGGGAAGGGTATGTCACATAAATATAAAGATTTTGAGCCAAAGTGGGTGGATGAAGCCTTTAGTCCAAAGAGTTATCGTTCCATATTTAAGTGGGGAGAGCCATCAAAAATAAAGCCTCCAAAGGAAAGTTTATATAAGATGGTGAAGGAAACTTTTAACCTAGATGATGAGTTCTTCAAGGATTATAAGGAAGATTTGGGTTTTGAGGAAGTTAAATATGATATTAAGTGTAACTTGTCCCGGAATCAGATAGATAGATTTAAAGAAATTGCAGGAGAAGAATTTGTTCGTACAGATGATTATTCAAGACTTTCAGTGGCCTATGGAAAGACTATGTATGATATTTTAAGACTTAGAAATAAAATTGTTGAAAATATTCCTGATGCAGTTATATATCCAGATTCAAAAAAGCAGATTGAAGAAATCGTTAAATATTGTACTGAGGAAAAAATTCCTGTTTATGTTTATGGAGGAGGCTCAAGTGTTACCCGTGGAGTGGAATGTGTAAAGGGTGGAATTTCCCTAGACATGAGGTTAAGATTTAACAAGGTTATAGAATTTAATGAAGTTGACCAGACCATCACCGTTGAAGCTGGTATGAGTGGTCCAAAGCTTGAAGAAACCCTTAATGATGCAGTGAAATTATTTGGAGCAAAAAGAGCTTATACTTGTGGTCACTTTCCTCAAAGTTTTGAATATTCTTCTGTAGGTGGCTGGGTTGTAACCAGGGGAGCAGGACAGAATAGTACTTACTATGGCTGCATAAGTGATATTGTTATGGGACAAGAGTACAGCACACCTATTGGAAATATAAAGACTGATAAATATCCTCGTAAAGCCACAGGACCAGACCTTGGACATATAATGATGGGCAGCGAAGGAGCCTATGGTGTTTTGACCCATGTAACTCTTAAGGTATTTAGACATATGCCTGAAACTATAAAAAGATTTTCTTTCATGTTTAAAGATTGGGAGACAGCTCAAAAGGCTGCAAGGGAGATAATGCAGAGTGAAGGTGGGTTCCCATCAGTATTCAGGCTTTCAGACCCAGAGGAAACTCAAATCATGTTAAGACTTTATGGAGTTGATGAAAGTCCTTTAAGACATCTCTTTAAGATGAAGAACTTTAAGGAAGGAGAAATGTGCCTATTTCTAGGGTTCACCAATGGAGAAAAAGGCTTCAGCAAAAACTGTGCTAAGGTAGTAAGAAGAGTTGCCAAAGAATATGGAGGTATGTCTTTAACAGGAATTGTAACAAAGAGTTGGGAAAAGGGAAGATTCTCCGACCCATATTTGAGAGATACCATGCAGGACTTTGGAATTGTAACAGATACCATGGAATGCAGTGTAAACTGGAGCAATATGTCTAAAGTTCATAAAGAGGTAAGAGCATATTGTAAGACTCGTCCAAACACAATTTGTATGACACACATGTCTCACGTATATCCTCAAGGAGCAAACCTTTATTGGATCTTTATAGCTAAGATGAGTGACCCTGACGAATATAAAGCTTATCATTCAGGAATCTTAGATGCAATTCAAAGATCAGGAGCTTCCATGAGCCATCACCATGGTATTGGAAAGATGTTTGGTCCATGGCTAGAAGGCTATCTTGGAAGAACTGAATATGATATTATCAGAACTTTAAAGAATCATTTTGATAAGGACAATATCATGAACCCTGGTGGAACTTTAGGTCTTGATATTGAGGAGAATGTAAAAAGATTCTTGGCACCGAAGGAAGAGGAATAAGTTTTAATTAATATGATATAGAAAAGCCCTTAGGGTTAGCTGATTTCAGAGGAGTGAGAAGACTGAAATGAGGTAAAGCTGAGGGCTTTTTTTATTTTATTGAGAAAAAAAGTCAAAAAATTGTGTAAAGTGTTTAGTAAGTGTTTATTAGTTTTAAATAATTTTTAAATAAGGGTTGATAAAAAAATAACATAATAGATTTTATAAACGGGTATGACAACACAATTTCATTAAAATGTAATTATAAACAAAATATGTTGATAATTATTCATTATATTGTTGACATGTTTTAAAAGGGGGATTTTTATGAGTACAGAAAATAATTTACAACAGGTTACTTCAGAGAAGACCGAATTTAAAAGAGAGATAGGTGTATTTGGAGGAGTCAGTATAATTGGCGGAATTATGGTTGGCTCGGGAATTTTTTATTTAGGTTCTTATGTAATTGAAAGAACTGGAATGAATTTAGGCCTTTCTTTGATATGCTGGATAATTGGAGGCCTTATCTCATTGATGGGAGGACTTTGTTATGCAGAGCTTGGCTCAGCTATGCCAAGGGCTGGTGGAAGACTTTTATACTTAAATGAGGCTTATCATCCAAGTGTTGGTTTCCTGGCTGGATTTACCGATTGGCTTTTAGGGGGACCAGGTTCAGTTGCGGCTATTGCTATAGCATTGCCAACGGCATTAAGATTCTTTATTGATATTAATGACACTGGAATTAAAGTTTTTGCCATAGTTTTAATTATTGGATTAACTATTTATAACTGTTTTGGAGTTAAGCTTGCTTCTATACTTCAAAATGTATCTATGATTGCAAAGTTAATACCTATTGTAATTATCATGTGTGGAGCTCTTTTCCTTGGTAAAATAACTCCAGATCTATCTTTAGCATCTGCTTCTGAAGCTGCAGCAGCTAGTGGTGGAAATATTATTACAATGATTGCCTTTGCTGTTGTTGCATCACTATGGGCATATGAAGGATGGACAAATTTAAATACTGTAGCTGAAGAAGTTAAAAATCCTAGAAAGAATCTTCCTTTAGCTTTGATAATTGGTATTGGTGGTATAACTATACTTTATACTTTATTTAACTTCTCAATATTTAAGGTTTTAACTCATGAAGAGATTACAAATATGATAGGAGAAGGTAACTTCTATCTTGGAACAGCTGTTGCAAAAAAGCTTTTTGGAAGTGCAGGTGCAATCATTGTAACTGTTGGTATGGTTTTAGCTATGTTTGGTTCATTAAATGGACTTATTATGGCACAGCCAAGAATGTATTATGCCATGGCTGAAGAAGGTCACTTCTTTAAAAGTTATAAAAAACTTCATCCAAAATATAAAGTTCCAACTACAGCGATTATAATACAAGGAGTAATCTCGATTATATTAGTTATGTCACGTAACTTAGATGAGTTAACTACTCTTGTTGTATTTACGGGTATGATATTTAACTTCTTAACTGTATTAGCGGTACCAATCTGTCGTAAGAAGTTCCCTAATATCGAGAGACCATACAAGGTTTGGATTTATCCTGTATCAGTAATAATTACTGCATTAATATTCTTAGGATTAGTTGTTAACACTTTCTTTGATGATCCTACTAGCGCAATGTTAGGATGTATCGTACCAGTTATTGGCGTATTCTTCTATATTTACTTTGATAAAAAGCTTAAAAAGGAAGAAAAAAGATAGAAAGGGGTACTTAAAATGAAGACTATTTTGTATAATGGAAAAATTTACATTGAACGAGAACAGTTTGCTGAAGCTGTTCTTATTGAGGATGGATTTATAAAAAAGGTTGGTTTAAGTGAGGACATATTAAAAGAAGAACAGTGTGAAGCAATTGATTGTGAAGGTAAAACTGTAATACCAGGACTTAACGATTCACATATGCATCTTTTAATGCTTGGAGAATCAATGTGGCAGGTATCTATTGGGGACTGCACCTCAATAAATGAAATAATAGATAGGTGTAAAGAATTTATTGTAAGGGAACCTGAGAAGGTTAAGCATGGAATACATGCTGTTGGTTGGAATCAAGATTTATTTACTGATGAAAAAAGATGTCCAACTAGAGATGATTTAGATAAAATCTCTACGGACATTCCAATTGCTTTGGAACGTGTTTGTGGACATATACTCACAACTAATACAAAGGCAATTGAAATGTTAGGTATTGATGGAAATTCACCTCAATGGGAAGGGGGAACTTTTGAGTTAGGTGAGGACGGATATCCTAATGGTTTATTTACTGAGAATGCATGTAACTATGTTAAGGCAATTTTCCCAGATTTCACTGTGAAGGAGAGAGAAGAAATGTTAAGCAGAGCCATGGACTATGCAGTGGCTCATGGTGTAACTAGTGTTCAAAGTAACGATATTGGAACTTCTGTATTAGATGTGCCAACATATTTCAATATGTTTCATAGATTTTATGATGAAGGAAAAGGGCTGCTTAGATATAGACATCAAGTATGTTTTAATAACTTAAATGATTTTAAAGAGTATATTGAAGAAGGCGAGTATGTAAAAGGAAAATATGATGAAGATTCATGGCTTACTTTAGGACCATTAAAGCTATTTAAAGATGGAAGCCTTGGTGCTCGTACAGCAATGATGAAACATGAGTATTATGATGAGCCAGGAAATTATGGAATAGAGTGGATAAGCAATGAAGATATGGAACAATATTGTGACCTTGCTTTAAAGGCAAATATGCAGGTTGTGACTCATGTTATTGGGGATGCTGCAATCGAGCAAACAGTAAACTGCTATGAAAAGGCTTTTGTTAATGGGAAAAATCTATTAAGACATGCGTTAGTGCATTGTCAGATTACAGACAGGCCACTCCTTGAAAGAATTGCAAAATTAGAAATACCAGTAATGTATCAGCCGATTTTCTTAGATTACGATATGCATGCGGTGGAATCAAGATGCGGCAAAGAACTGTCATCTACATCCTATGCTTTTAAAACCATGGTGGAATTAGGGGGACATGTTTCCTATGGAACAGATTGTCCTGTGGAATCTTGTAATCCATTCCCTAATATTTACAGTGCAGTTACACGTAAGGATTCTGTGGGATATCCTGAAGGCGGGTTTTATCCAGAAGAATGTGTTGATGTATATGAGGCCATTGATGCCTATACTATTGGCAGTGCATATGCAGAGTTTATGGAGAATAAAAAAGGCAGGATAAAAGAAGGTTATTATGCAGATTTAGTTATTTTAAATAAGGATATATTTACAGTGGATAAGATGGAGATTAAGGATATACTTCCTGTCCTAACTATGGTTGGGGGCAAGATAGTATATAAAAGATAAGCTATTATTAAATATTTCAAGATGAAATGGTTCATTAAAAGTGGTTAATGAACCATTTTACTATTGATATGGTATAATTAACAATAAATACTAATAATGTAATACTTATAATTTTTAGGAGTTTTATTATGAAAGCAGATTTAATAATAAAGAATGGTAAATGCATTCTAATGAATCATAATAAAGATATTGTTCATTGGATTGCAGTTAAAGATGGAAAAATAATCGATATTGGCTATGGGGAAGAGTACAAATCGTTAATTGATATTAATACAGTTATAAAGGATGCAGGAGGAAATTCTGTAATTCCAGGTTTTATAGACAGCCATTTTCACGTTGTGCTTACCGCTTTAAATATTGCGAGTATTGATTTAAGCAGAGTTAAAAGTTTTGATGAAATTGGGGAAATGATAAAAGAAGCAGCAGGTCTTAATCCGGGAATACACATTAGGGGCATCCATCTTCAGGTTGAGCAGCTTATGGAGAAAAGGTTTCCTACACGCACAGAGTTAGATAAGTATTGTAATACATCACCTGTATCCTTACATTCTTCAGATTATCAAGTGAGCATTCTAAATACTTGTGGTATGTTATATTTCAAAATACCTTTTATGGCAGATGGTGTAGAACTTGATGAAAAAGAAATTCCAAATGGAATCTTTAAAAGATATGCCAATGCAATTCTTTATTCCAATACTTTAAAAAACGTTAATGATGATTTCAGAAAAGAAGTTGTTGCAAACATAATGAATAAACTTCTTTCCTATGGTATTACTACTCTTCATGCCATGGAGGGTGGAAGAATGGGTGGGTCTGTAATGTATGACCCTGATTCAGAATTCATTTATAAATATGCAAAAAATTATCCTGTTGATATGACCTTATTTTATCCCACAATAGATATAGAAAAGATTAAGAAAATGGGATTAAAAAGGATTGGGGGAGTAATTTATATTGATGGGACTTTAGGTGAAAGGACTGCGGCACTTACCTTTGATTATGGAGATGCTCCAGGTCAGAGGGGAATAATGTGCATGGCTCAAGAGGATATAAATGAATTTGTACTGAAGTGCTATAAGAATAAGTTACAGCTATCGTTATTTACCTTAGGAGATAGGGCCGTAGAAGCAGCGCTTATTGCTCATGAATATGCTTTTGAAAGAACAGGAATATCAGGGTTAAGACATAGGCTTGAACATATTGAAATTATAAATAGTGATCAGATTGAAAGGGCTAGTAAGCTGGGAATTCTTTTTTCCATGCAGCCTTCATATGAAGCTTACTGGGGGGCACCAGGAGGAATGTATGAGCAAAGGTTAGGAAAGTATTATGGCAACTCCAATAAGCTTAGAGAGATTGAAGATAAGGGCGTAATCATATGTGCTGGTTCAGATAGTGATGTAACGGAACCAAATCCAATTTTAGGAATACATTCTGCTGTTAATCATCCAATAAAAAAACATCGTTTAACTGTGCTTGAAGCATTAAAGGCCTACACTTATAATGGAGCCTATGCGATTTTTGAAGAGAATAATAAAGGAACATTGGAAATTGGAAAAGTTGCAGATATTGTCATACTAAATGGCGATATTATGAAGATTAATGCTGATGAGATAATAAACTTAAAGGTTGTAACAACTATTAAATCAGGTGAAATTTTATATAATGTGGGTATGGATGAAAAATGTTAAATATAAGCTTTTTAGGTAAATTTAAAATTGAATATAATGAACAGGATATAACTGATAAAATAGGTGTTAAAACATCAGCTTTAATAGCATTACTTATACTTCAGGAAAAAAGAGAAATCAGCAGAGAAAAGGTAATTGCCTATTTATGGCCTGACAGCAATGAAGATGCTGCTAAGTATAACTTAAGGTATAATCTGTGGCTGCTAAAAAAGGTAATACCCATAGATGATAAAGGTGAAAGTTTTCTTAGGATCAACAAGGACTTTTGCGGAATAAATTTTAATTATAATTTCCAGTGTGACATATTAAAAGTAGTTGGATTTTGCAGCGATAAAGAGTATTCAGTTAAGGAATTAATTGACCTTAAAAATACCTTTAAAGGAGATTTTTTTGAAGGAAACTATTTTAATAATTGCGATGAATTTAATGAAATTATTATATTTCAGAGAAATAAATTAGAGAATCACAGAATTAAAATCTTAAGAAAACTTGTAGAATTCTATGAAAAAAATGAAATGTTTGACCAGTGTATAGAAACTATAAATGAGATTTTTAATATAGACCCCTATGATGAAAATTTAGCACTTAAAGCCATATCAATTTATCTTGACAATGGAAATAGGTATGGAGCCATAAAGTTTTATCAGGATTTTTCAAATAAGATGATATATAGCTTGGGAATCCACCCTTCACAAGACTTGCAGGAAAAATATAATCAAATAAGAAATGAAAGCTGTGGTCATGAGGAAGCAGAAGCCCATGGGGATATTAATTATAAATCCATAATCACTGATAATAAAAATAAAGAAAATCTTACTTTGAAAATTCAAGGGATTAAAAGTGTTGATTACTTTGGAATTTCTGAAATAGTTGAGGAGCTTATTGAAAAAGGCGTAATTGATCCAGAGATTTCTATTGATAAGGAATATCTTCAAGATTTATCATACATTTCACAACACCTTGCAAACCATTGTAACTTGGATTTTGACAGAAAGGCAGTGGTGCCTGAAGTGCGAGTTGTACGAGGTTTTTTCATCTTAATGAATAAGATAAGTAAAGAATATATTGTTGAGATTGAAGTTAATGATATGAGTAATATGGACAACTGTTCAAGGGAAGTATTGAGATATTTGGAGAGAGCAGAAGGTGTGAAAATATATTAAAGATATAAAGAACTTACTGATAATTTTAAAGTTATTAGTAAGTTTTTTTATTTGTTAAATTGCTTAATTTTAATCGTTTACAGCAATATTATTAAAGATATTTTCCATAAAAATAGCAGGAGTTTTAGTAAAAATCAACATAAATACAGTAATTAATAATATTTCCAAAGTTTCCACAACATTAGTTATTTCAAGAGTTTGTGTGTGGAAAAATCTTTTAGTAAAACGTTTTACTAAACATTGAAATAAAAATATTTTATTGTAAATAAGTCTGTATAGAGAAAAAATTCTAAATATTGACACGATTATATGATGAGGTTAAAATCAAAATATAAGGTAAAACGTTTTACTTAATTGTTTAAAGTAATCGTTTTACAAATAAGTTTATTTAATTTATTGAAAGAGGGGAAAGTTATGAAAAAGAGGTTACTTTGTATTGCTTTAGCCTGCTTAATGATATTTGGATTAGTTGGCTGTGGAAGCAAAAATGACTCAGGAGATTCTGGCAGTGGTGATTCTAAAATAAAGGTTGCCATAGTTTACACAGGAAACTTAGGGGACAAGTCTTATAATGACTCTTGTAACGAAGGTGCAATGAAAGCTAAAAAAGATTTTGGTGTTGAGATCAAAAATCTTGAAGGTACAACTGCTGAAGAATGGGAAGCTAACTTCCTATCAGTTTGTGAAGATGGATATGATTTAGTTATCTGTTCTTCTTCTAACTTAGAGGAATACTTAAAAGAGCACGCTGCAAATTATCCTGACACGAAGTTTGCGATTATAGATACAACTGTTGAAGGTGACAATATAGTATCTATAAGCTTTGCTCAAAACCAAGGTTCATTTTTAGCTGGTGCAGCAGCAGCATTATTTACTACACATACCGAAATAGAAGGAATCAATGATAAAGAAATCATTGGCTGGGTAGGTGGAATGGATATTCCAGTTCTACATGACTTCTTTACTGGATATGAGCAAGGTGCTAAATACATCAATCCAAACATAAAAGTATTACAATCTTTCGCTGGAACTTGGAACGACCCATTAAAAGGAAAAGAGTTAGCATTAGCACAATATGAGCAAGGCGCTGATATTGTTATGAACGTAGCTTCTGGTACTGGTCCTGGTATCCTTGAAGGAGCTAAAGAAGCTGGTAAATATGCTATCGGAGTTGACCTAAACCAAGATAACGATCAACCAGGCTCAGTTATAACTTCAATGATGAAGAGAGTTGATAACGCTTGTTACTTAGCAATTCAATCAGTGGTTGAAGGAACTTTTAAAGGTAACACAACTTCCTATTTAACTCTTACTGATGGTGGAGTTAGTTTAACTGATTTCAGCGTATTCAAAGATGCTGTTGGAGACAAATTCCCACAAGACATCATGGATAAGTTAAAAGAAATCGAAGAGAAAATTGTTAGCGGTGAAATCGTCGTAGAAAACTACCCTGGATTTGGCCAAAATAAATAATTTTTTTAAGGCTAATCAAGCAAAATTATTGTCATAAGTTGTTTCAAAACCCTGTAAACAATATCAATACAAGAAAACCTCTTAATTCTTTAATAAGTATATAGATTTTTACTATAAAGAGTGTAAGAGGTTTTCTATTACCAAATTTAAGTGAATCAATAATTATTGGAATTGAAAAAGTTATTAAAAGTGAACTTTTGAAGATAAGAAGGTGATAGTTTGAGTCAATATGTTATTGAAATGAAAAATATTAAAAAATCTTTCGGTGAAGTTAAAGCTGTTAAGGATGGAAACTTTAACTTAAGAAAGGGAGAGATTCACTCCCTTATTGGAGAAAATGGTGCTGGGAAATCAACCATGATGAAATTATTATATGGTATGTATGACATCGATGCTGGAGCAATAACAATTAATGATGAGATAGTAAGAAATTTAAATCCGAAGCTAGCAATTGAAAAGGGAATAGGAATGGTTCATCAGGAATTTATGCTAGTTGATGATTTAACCGTTTTGGAAAATATCATTCTTGGGTTTGAGCCACAAAGGGGATTAAAGATAGATTTTACTAAAGCAAAAGAAAATGTACAACAATATATCGATCAATATGGAATGGATATTCAATTGCATAAGAAAATCAATCAAATTTCCGTTGGAGAGGCTCAAAGAGTTGAGATTATTAAGGTCTTAACTAGAGGAGCAAACATCATTATTCTTGACGAACCAACGGCAGTATTAACGCCACAGGAAGCAAAGAGCTTATTTAAGATTTTAGATAAATTAAGAGAAGATGGAAAGTCTATCGTATTTATCTCTCATAAGCTTGATGAGGTAATGGAGATTTCGGATAGAATAAGCGTTATGAGACAAGGGGAATATATTGGCTCCGTTGATAAAAAGGATACCTCACCAAGGGAACTTGCAAAGATGATGATAGGGAGAGAGGTATTCTTAAATATCAAGAAGAAGTACACAGAAACAGGAGAGGTTCTTTTAAAGGTTAATGACCTATGGACATCTGGGGAAAAGGAAATATCAAAAATAAGAGGTATATCCCTAGAAGTTAAAAGAGGAGAAATAGTTGGAGTTGCTGGGATTGATGGAAATGGACAGAGTGAGTTTATTGAGTCTCTTGTAGGTCTTAGAAAGGTTGAAAGAGGACAGGTACTTTTAGAAAATAAGGATATTACAAATTTAAATCCAAAGCAAGTTAGACAAGCTGGTGTTACATACATTCCTGAGGATAGAAATACAAGAGGATTAAATAGAGAACTTAGTATAGCAGAGAATTTAATTGCAACTAATGTGGATAGTAAATTTTCTAAAGGAGTAATACTTAACACCAACAAAATGAAGGAGTATGCTGACAGACTGGCTGAAAAATTTGATATAAGGCCAAGAGATACAAAGATTGCTGCCAGTGCTTTATCAGGTGGAAATGCTCAAAAGATAGTCGTTGCTAGAGAGGTTGAAGATGGAGGAAAGCTTTTAATTGCATCACAGCCTACAAGGGGTGTAGATATTGGAGCAATAGAATCTATAAGAAGCATTATACAAGAGGTTAAAGCTAAGGGACTTGGAGTTCTTTTGATTTCTGCAGATTTAGAGGAAGTAATGTCTCTTTCAGATAGAATTGTTGTTATGCACGAGGGAAAAATTACTGGGGAAATGAGTGCAGATGAAGCTAATGAAGAAAACCTAGGATTACTAATGATGGGTGGAAAAGAGCTAGGAGAGAAAGGAGAAGATGTTCAATGAATTCAACCTTAAAAAGTGCTAGAAAAATTTTATTAACCATGTTACTGGCATTAGGTATTGGTGCTCTATTTATTCTTTTAATAGGGGAAAATCCAATTGAAGCATATGCAGCACTTCTAAGAGGAGCTTTTAAAGGAAAGCTGAAATTTGGAACTACCTTAGCCAGCTTTACTCCACTGCTATTAACCACAATGGCCTTTGTAGTAGCATCTAAGGCTGGAGCATTCAACGTAGGGGTTGAGGGTGAAGTATTTTTAGGAGGAATTGCTGCTGCATATATTGGTATATACTGGACCTTTCTTCCAAAGCCACTGTTACTTGTTGCCTGCTTTGTGGGAGCAATTGTGGTTGCAGCTGCATGGGCATTTATCCCTGCAATTTTAAAGGCTTATTACAATGTAAGTGAGGTTTGTGTAACTATTTTAATGAACAGTGTTGCACTTTATATTACCTCCTATCTTGTTAGTGGACCAATGAGTGCTGGGGTTGCCAATGCACAGTCACTGCCTGTAACTGTTAAGTTAACTCAGTTTATGAAACCAAGTAGTGTTAACATTGGTTTATTTATAGCAATTATAGTTACTATCGGTATGATCTGGATGATGAAAAAAACATCCTTTGGATATAAATTAAGAACTGTTGGAACAAATCCAAAGCATGCAGAGTATGTGGGAATCAATCCTAAAAAAGTATTTATAAAAAGTATGATGATTAGTGGAGCTCTTGGAGGGATAGCAGGCTGTATTGAGGTTTTAGGGGTGCATGGATTCTTCTTAAATAACTTTGCAGTTGGTCTTGGTACTAACGGAATGCTAGCTGCTCTTATTGCTAAGGGAAATCCAGTGTTCGCAGCAATTATGGCATTCTTCCTAGCTATATTAAAATCAGGAGCTATGGGAATGCAGCAAAGCACAGGTGTTCCAAAATCTATCGTTGATACAATAACTGCAGTATTTATTATCATTGCAACTATGGAACTTTTATTCCAATTCACTGGCAAAGCAAAGAAGAAAAAAGCTGGTAAAGTTGACAAAGTAGAAAAAATAGAAAGTGAAGCTTAAGGGGGAGTTAGCATATGGATTTTAGTAGTATTTTTAGTGTTTCGTTGATTTATGCTACCTTTCGTTCCGCCACACCGATTATATATGCTGCCTTATGTGCAGCAATAACTCAACAGGCTGATATTTTAAATATCGGAACAGAAGGAATTATGCTGACTGGTGCTTTTACAGGAGTTGCAGTTAGTTATCTTACAGGAAGTTGGGCTTTGGGTATCTTAGCTGCAATGCTGGCAGGGCTTTTCATGGCATGGATTATGGCTGTTGCTCACATAAAATATAAAGCAGAAATTTGTGCAATTGGTATGGGTATTAACATGTTTGCCCTTGCAATAACAAAATTTTTACTTAATAGTGTTTTAGGAAAAAGTGGTACTTTTACTGACCCTGCTATTAAAGCAATACCGAGGGTACATCTAGCATTTTTAGATAATATTCCAATATTAAACGATATATTTAATAACTGGAGTATTACTGAATGGTTTGTAATAGTTTTAATTATCGTTATAACCTTTGTTTTCTATAAAACTAAATGGGGATTACATTTACGTGCAGTAGGTCAATTTCCAATGGCTGCTCAAACAGCAGGAATCAATGTTAATGGAATGAAATATCAAGCAATATTAATATCTGGTTTAATCGGAGGATTAGCTGGTGCTCACTTATCCCTTGGATATAGTAATCTGTTTACAGAGAATATGACAAATGCCCGTGGATTTATGGGAGTTGCGGCAATGTACTTTGGAGGTGCCCATCCAGTGCTAACAACTATAGGATGTTTAGTATTTGGATTAACTGACTCAATAGGGGCAAGATTACAAGCTTATGGAGTACCATCTCAGTTTGTATTATTAATGCCATACGTAGTTACTGTTGTAGTTCTTTCAATTTCTATGATTTCTAAGAAGTCAATGGAGAAAAGGCGCAAGAGCTCTTTAGTAGAAGCAAAGAATGTAAAAGTGGAGGTATAACAATGGAGAAAAGAAAAATAATTTTAGATTGTGATCCAGGACATGATGATGCCATAGCAATTATGCTGGCAGGAAAAAGTCCATATATTGATTTATTAGGAATTACAGTGGTGGCTGGAAATCAGACCATTGAAAAAACTGTAAGAAATGCTCTAAATGTTTGTCAGCACTTGAACATTGACGTACCAGTTCATGGCGGTTGTGGACAACCAATGATTAGACATAGACAAATGATTGCAGATGATATTCACGGAAAAACAGGCTTAGATGGTCCAATATTTGAGGAGCTTACAAGAAGAGCTGAGGATAAGCATGGAGTTAATTACATCATTGATACCTTAATGGAATCAGATGGTGACATTACTGTAGTTACAACTGGTCCAATGACAAATCTTGCCATGGCAATGAGAATGGAGCCAAGAATTATACCTAAAATTCAGGAAATTGTTTTAATGGGTGGTTCCATGGGACTAGGGAATGTTACACCTGCTGCAGAGTTTAACATAATAGCAGATGCTGATGCAGCTTTTGTATGCTTTACCAGCGGGAGACCAATAACTATGATGGGTTTAGATGTAACTAGAAAAGTTTTATGTGTTCCTCAAGTAGTTGAACGAATGGATAAAATAAAAAATAAAGCTTCTCAATTATTTGTAGATTTAATGAGACATTTCAATAAAAGTCAAAAAGAAGTCTTTGGATGGGAAGGCGGTCCGCTTCATGATCCAGTAACCATTGCATACCTTATAGATCCATCAGTGGTAACTTTAAAGGCAATGAATACTGAAATTGATATAAGAAGCACATCAAGCTATGGAAGAACTAACTGCGAATTCTTTAATTACAACAAGAAGGAAGCTAATAGCAATGTAGCTGTGGATATAGATGTAGAGAAGTTTTGGGATATCATAGAACAAGGAATTCGTAATTACCAATAATCATAGATAATTAATATGAGTTTTGAGGTAGATGAAATGAAGGAAAATATATTAAGGGAAACCTTAGAAAAAAATAAAGAAGAATATATTAAATATTTAAGTGACTTAATTGCTATTGATACTCAAGTAATTGGACATGGAATTGGCGGTGGCCTTGAGAAAAAGGGACAAGAATACATGAAGGAACTTTTTCAATCACTTGGAGCAGATGAAATAACTGAAGATCCAATGAAGGAAGAAGTAATTGAGGACTCTTTGGAAAAACATCATGAGGGAAATAGGGGACACAATTATGAGGGGAGATTCAATTTATATGGTCACTTTAAAGGTAAAAGCAGAAAAACCCTTATGTTTAACGGACATATAGATACCATGCCACCTGGGGAATTATCTCAGTGGAATACTGAGCCTCACACTCCAGTTATCATTGAAAACAAGCTTTATGGTTTGGGAGCAGCAGATATGAAGAGTGGATTAATGGCAGCAACCTTGGCTGTGAAGCTTATAAAGGATGCTGGAATGGAACTTCCAGTTGAGGTTATAATCAGCTCCGTTTGTGATGAAGAAGGTGGTGGAAATGGTTCAATCCTTGCAGCCATGAATGGCTTAAAGGCTGATGGTGTTGTGGTTTGTGAGCCTACTAATGATGAGCTTATCTTAGCGCATATGGGATTTGTATTTTTCAAGGTGGATATTAAAGGAAAGGCAAATCACTCAGGTGGAAAATGGCTTGGAGTCAGCGCCATTGACAAAGCAATTAAGATAATTAATGAATTAAATGAAGTTGAGCACAGATGGCTTCTTACTTATAAGCATCCACTTCTGCCAGCACCAAACTTAAATGTGGGTGTGATAAATGGAGGTACTGCAGGTTCTACAGTGCCAGGTGAATGTAGTTTTTCAACTTGTATCCACTATCTTCCACAGGTAATGACCATGGAACAGGTAATTAGTGAATTTGAAGGAGCAGTGAACAGAATTGCAGATAGTGATTTATGGCTTAAAGAACACAGACCTTCAATTACCATGTATCAAAGTGGTGGAGCCTTTGAAATGGAAGAAAACCATGACTTTGTGAATACCTTTAAGAAGTCCTATGAAGCGGTTAATAATAAAGCTGTTAAGGTGGTTGGGTCTCCAGCAGGTTGTGACTCGAGAATTTGGAAGAACATGGCTGGATGTCCAACAATACAGTTTGGACCAGGCGACTTAGAACAGTGTCATTCAGTTAATGAATATGTTTCTATAGACCAATACTTGAATGCGATTTTGATTTATGCACAGATGATTATGAATTGGAATCAACAATAATTAAAGAGTTTTAGGAGGAATAATTATGAGCAAAAAGATATTATTAGCAGGGGAATCGTGGATGAGTTATACAACTCACGTTAAAGGATTTGATAGTTTTTACACATCAGTTTATGAAACAGGAGAAAAGTGGCTTAAAGCTGCTTTAGAGGAAGCAGGATATGAAGTTGACTTTCTTCCAAATCATATAGCACCAGAAAAGTTTCCATTCACAATGGAAGAGTTAAAAGAGTATGACTGTGTTATTCTTTCAGATATTGGAGCGAACACAATATTATTACCAGTACCTACTTTCACAAAAAGTATAAAAATGCCAAATAGGTGTAACTTAATCCGTGATTATGTTTTAGATGGCGGTGGTCTTGTAATGGTTGGGGGATACCTAACTTTCTCAGGAGTTGATGCAAAGGGAAAATGGCATGATACAGCAGTTCAAGAAGTTCTTCCAGTTGAAGTTTTAACTGTAGATGACAGAATGGAACACTGCGAAGGAGTTCTTCCTGTAACAGTTGCAAATCATGAAGCTATTGAGGGAATTCCAACACAGTGGCCCAATGTATTAGGTTATAATAAAACAATTGCTAAACCAGAAGCAGAGGTTGCAGTAACTGTTGAGGGAGATCCATTCATTGCCTTTGGTAAATATGGCAGCGGAAGAAGTGCGGTATTTACCTCTGACTGTGCTCCTCATTGGGCACCACCAGAATTCTGTAACTGGGAATACTACAATAAGTTATGGCAGGGTATTGTTAACTGGGTTATTAATAAGTAATTTAGGAAGGTTAGATGACTAGGATGATGGATATTATAAAAAAACAAGAAGCCTTAGATATTCTCCTAAAGGTTTTATCAATTCCAAGTGTCAATAGAAAAGACAACGAGGGCATCATTGCTCAGTTCATCTGTGATTATTTAAATAGAAATGACGTTGAAGCAGAGGTTCAGTGCATAGATGAGACACATTCTAATGTTATTGCCAAGGTTCAAGGTCAGGAAGAAGATAGATGTATTATATGGAACGGTCACTTAGATACCGTTCCATATGGTAATCTTCAGGAGTGGTTAACTAATCCAGAGTTACCTGTGGAAATTGATAACAGAGTATATGGACGTGGAGCAAGTGATATGAAGAGTGGTCTTGCAGCCATGGTATATGCATTATGTCAGTTGAAGAAAAGAACGGAAAAGCCACAAAAAACAATATACTTTATTGGAACCTGTGATGAGGAAAAGGGTGGTTTAGGTGCTGAGGGTATATTAAAAAAATATGATTTTATTAAAAGAGGACAACTTTTATTGATAGGGGAACCTACTGGCTGTAATCTAGGGGTTGCTCAAAAGGGATGCATATGGATTGAACTTCACATAGAAGGTAAAACAAGCCATGGAGCTTATCCAAAAGAAGGGCTTAATGCAGTTGAATCAGGATTTCAGATAATAAGTGAATTAAAGGAATATATTAGTTCTTTTAATCATGAAATTCTTGGGGAATCAACAATGCAGATTACTGGCATTGACGGTGGAGTGGCAAATAACATGACACCAGATAAGTGTAAATTTATTTTGGATATAAGAGTAGTGCCACAGCTAAGCTTATCAATGATAGAAGAAAAATTATTATATATTGTTGAAAAGTTTAATAAAGGAAGAGAAATGAAGCTTCAATATAGCAGTAAGGTTTTAAATTCCAGAATTGCAATTGAAATTTCTAAAGATAATCTATGGTTGAAAAGATTCGAAGAGAATTTACTTAATAGTGGCGATAAACCAAAGTATATTGGAATTAATTATTTTACAGATGGATCAATTTTAGCGAGACAAGATAAGGATTTACCAGTGCTTTTATTTGGAGCTGGTGAACCTAGCGAGGCACATAAGCCTAATGAATGGGTAGATATGGAAAAGTATTATAAATCAATTGATACTTTATTAAATATATTTTAAGATGCAGAAAATCATTTGTGATAATTGCAGATGAGGATACACAGAGGTGATAGGAATGAAGGTACTAAATTTAGGGTCTCTTAATATAGATTACGTATATGATGTGGATCACTTTGTCCGTGCAGGAGAAACTCAAGGTTCACTTAATATGGAAACCTTCTGTGGAGGAAAGGGTTTAAATCAATCTATAGCTCTAAGCAGAAGTGGAATTGAAGTCTGGCATGGAGGTGCTGTGGGGTTTGATGATTCTAAAATGCTCCTAGACACCTTAGCAGCAGCTGGAGTTAGAATAAATCTTATAAATAGAAAAAATAGTAAAAGTGGACATGCTATAATTCAAAAAGTTAAATCAGGTGAGAATTGTATATTGCTTCATGGGGGAGCAAATCATATGATTACCAAAGAGGATGTAGCTTTCACTTTGGGAAATTTTCAACAAGGAGATTATATAATTCTTCAAAATGAAATTAGTGAGCTACCATATATAATGGAGTCAGCTCATAAAAAAGGAATGAAGGTGGTATTTAATCCATCCCCTATTAGTAGAGAAATTATGGATTATCCACTAGAGTATGTAGATTACTTTATATTAAATGAAATTGAAGCTGCAGATATATGTGATGGTCATGGATTAGAAGGCAGTGAGTTAATTGAAAAGCTTCATGGATTATTTCCAGAGTCTAAGATAGTTCTTACTCTTGGAGAAAAGGGATCTATTTATAAGGACTCTGAAAAAATATATCATCAGCCTATATTTAAGGTGAAAGCTGTAGATACAACGGCTGCAGGAGATACCTTTACTGGATTCTTTATTGGAGCATTGGTATCAAATAAAGGGGTAGAGGATTCTCTGGAAATAGCTGCGAAGGCTTCGGCGATTTCAGTAACCAGAAATGGAGCCAGTGTTTCCATTCCAACCTTGGAGGAAGTGGTGGGGCATAATTGGAGCAATGGTGATAAGTAAAGACACTTATATAAAGTGAATAATGGCATTTAATGTAAATAGGTTATTTGATAATATAAAAATTAACGTAAATAAGATATAAATGATTAAGTTGTACGGCTTTATGACCTAGAAGATATATTATATTTTCTAGGTCTATTTTTATAAGCTATAATGAAAATGGAAGGTATTGAACATGACAATATAGAAAATATGAAATTAATAAATATCGTGGTATAATATGGCAGAGAATTAATGAAGTGAGTGGTGAAAGTATGAAAGCAACATTAAAAGATATTGCAGCAGATACTGGGTTTTCGGTGACAACAGTTTCCTTAGTTTTAAATAATAAGCCTAGCAAAATTCCAGAAGGTACTAAGCAAATCATATTGGAGGCTGCCCAAAGATTAGGTTATAGACCTAATCAATTAGCGGTGAGTTTGGTAAAAAAAAGAACAGATACCTTAGGACTTATAGTATCGGATGTAAGCAATCCGTTCTTCTCAACATTGGCTAAAGGCGTTGAGGATATCTGCAGGGAAAATGGGTGTAATATGATATTGTGTAACACTAATAATATGCATAAATGTGACTTAGATTATATCAATATGCTTGTAGATAAAGGTGTAGACGGGATCATCTATGGTATGGCCGGAGATTCAACCTTAAAGAATGCAATAGACAGTTGTAATTTAATGAAGGAACAGGATATGTCTTTTGTAATAATAGATAGATATTTTAAAAAGTTACATACCTCTTATATTGGTGTTGACCACCTTATGGGGGGATATTATGCAACAAAGCATCTCATTGAAATGGGACATAAAAAGATTGCTTGTATAACAGGTCCTTTACATTTAGATGATGTTTTAGAACGATTAAAGGGATATAAAAAAGCCTTAAAAGAAGCAGGAATTAAGTATGATTCTAAATTAGTGTTTGAAGGAAGATATAATATGGAAAGCGGTGCTGCTGCTTTTCCGTGGTTAATGAAAACAAAGTGCACTGCTGTGTTTGCCTTTAACGATATGACTGCTTATGGACTTTATATTGAAGCAAAAAAGAATGGCGTATCAATACCAAAGGATTTTTCTGTAGTTGGATATGATGATATTTACTTTTCAAAAATATTAGAAGCACCTTTAACGACTATAAAACAGCCAGTGTATGAAATGGGAGTTAAGGCTACAGAGATATTAATAGAAGCTATAAAAAATAAGAAGAGGCCTGAAGAGCAGTTTGTTTATCAGCCTGAATTGATTGTGAGGAGTAGCACAAGGAAATTTGAATGATTTTTAAATGTTAATATAGTAATCTATAAAACACCACAGATTATTAAAAAGTTGTGGTGTTTTTTAGTGTTAGTAAATGGGTTTTGAGAAAATATATTAATGGAAAAGAGATTTCCATGAAAAAAGGGTGACTATGAAGTAGGTATAAGGCATCAAAGTTGATTAGAATCAGGAGTTTTAGTAGTACCAATCAAGATTAGTATGTGCACCTTTAATATTGAAATAACCTTATAAAATTATTTATGTCATAAAGTGTTAATGAAATCACATTGAATTATAGAATATTTTTTTAAAATCTTATATAAAAAATATTAACATTAAATATATGTCAGCATATGATATCGTATAAGGTTAAATGTTTCAAAGAAAACTTTAACTTTGCGCTTTAAATTAAATAGAAAATAGTGTTATAGTAAGTAAATTCCTATATGAAAATATAGAAATTTATACACTTTGTAGCGCTAATTGCATAAATGTGTTTGAATAAGAATAAAGGAATGGTGAATATATAATATGTCTAATGAAAGAGAAAATCTAAATTTTGATGAAAATTTTAGAGACGGCTTACGTAATGACTCTTGTAGAGAAGAAAGATTCGAAGATAAATGCGAATGTGATAGAGACAGAGATAGAGATAGAGACTGCGATAGAAATAGAGAAAGAAGAGAATCTCCTACAGATAGATTATGCAGAACTGTTAGAGAATCTGAAAGAAGAAGTGGAAGAGTACTAGGAGAAGCTTGCGAAGAGTTTAATAGAAGAAGATGCAGAGAAAATGAATCAACTACTGACTTATTATGTAGAGCAAATAGAGCAGCAGAAGAAGCAAGTGAAAGAATTTTAAGAGAAGCTTGTGAAGACTTCAGGAACCTTAACAGAGGCGGCAGAAGAAATGAATCTCCTACAGATATATTATGTAGATTGAATAGACAGGCAGAGGAAGCTAGTGCAGCAATTCTAAGAAGGACTTGTAGAGAATTATGCAGACGTAGAGGCAATGAATCTGTTACAGATATATTATGTAGATTAAATAGGGGTGCAGAAGTAGAAAGCAGAAGGTTGTTACAAGAAACTTGTGGAAGACCTCGTAGAGACGAAGACAGATGTGAAAGACCTTGTAATGAAGGCGTTTGGTCAGGCGGAAACCAATGGGATGCATGGAATCAATGGTGTCAATGGAACCAATGGAATCAATAGTGCTAATAAAAATGTAGACGTGATTAAGAGAATGTCTTAGTATTATCATATTTATCTTAACGCTATTTTGAAAAGCACCAGTTTTGATGTTGTTGTAGTTCATTAGAACAAGCTTAAAGTAAGTATAGGTAAGTTTATGAAGAGTAGATAGATTTGTGTAAAAACAAATATATCTACTCTTTTTTATAAAACTAACTTAGTAGTATTATTATTTATAATAAGAGCTAGAATGATATTAGTGAAAATTATTTATCGAGGAAGTCCATAGAGTCCGCTAGTGTTATCCATAAATAGTGGAAGGTGTGGAGGATTCAAGGTCAAGGTAATATACATTAGAATTAATAAAACTATTAAAATTATAACTACCGTATAAGCTGTGTCTGTAAAATTACCATGTTTATAAACATAAAGTCCGAAAAGTTGAGCTACAGCAACACTGATGAAAAAGGAAGTAATGTCCATGGATGGGGAGTGAATATTAAAGCCTCCAGTATAGGTATAGTAAAATAAGACAATAAGTATTGGTACTGATATAGTTGCAACGAAGGCGGCAACAAACCAATTGTTACCATTGACTCCTAATTTTTTCCCGCGGACTAAATACCAAAGTAGCCACCAGCAAAGCATTGGGAAAAGGGCTAGTTTAGTATGCTCCCAGATGCTTTCGTTAATTGGAGCAATTAGGGCCACAAAATTTAATTTTCCTGTAAGTTCATAAAGAAAGTGAAAAATAGAACCAAGAATAAAGATAATTGGAATGCCGAGGAGTGTCCAATAGGTTGTTTTATTGGTTTTAGTTGAGTTCATAATAATCTCCTAATAAGTATTTATTATAAGATATTATTATTCATAACAAGAGGTAATTATAAATTAAAATAAAAAAAAATTATAAGTATATGGGTATTTTTGCACCCTTTAAACAAAATTATATGGAATGATTAAAGTTATTTTTTTATTATATCAAAAGCTTTGAGAAGAATAGTTTGTTATTTTAGGTATATTTATACTTATTTTATATTTATAATGATAATATACTTAATAATAGGTAGATTAATAGTGAGAAATTATATGATAAGTTTGGAGTACAGAAAGTGTTAATATAGTTGTTAAAGGAGAAATGGAGATGAGGATTCGCGAACTAAATAAAAGGCAAGTGGAGATGTGGTATAAAAAGGAGCTTGTAACGACTTTTGTTGAGCAGGAAAGAAAGCCTTTGGAAGTAATATTAAAACTTATAGAGCAGGAAGAATATGAAGTGCTTGGGGTATTTCAATTGGATGAATCTCAAGAATTATTTAATGAAGAAAATATGGTCGGTTATGCAACCATTGCTAAAAATAAGGGGGTAAATTTATTACTCCTTGATTACTTAGGCGTGACTAAAAGATACAGAAACAAAGGTGTTGGAGGTAAAATATTGGGAATGCTTAAAGAGTATTACAATGAGATACCTATAGTTTTAGAATCAGAACTTCCTATGGAGGGGGGAGCGCTAGAAGAAAATCATATAAGAGAAAGAAGAATCAATTTTTATAAACGAAATGATTTTATACCTGTTTATGAAATGGCAACTTGCGGTTTAAGATGGCAGGCATTGATAGGTGGAACAAAGGATGTAATAAATTTAATAAATATAGAAGATATAATGAAATTACATAAAGAATTGTATTCAGAAAATCGCTACGATGTGGTAATACCATTAGGAAAAGATGAGGAACCACCAAAGTCTTGTTGGGCGAAGTAAGTTAATAAATAATATATACTGAATTTTAGCCAAGAAATGTAAGAGATAGATTTGGTGAAACAAAAGAAGCTGGCTTATTTGAATTTGTAAAACACAGGCTGTACCAGTTATAATTAAAGATATTGACACAGGGATTTATAAAGTGTAATATTAATATATCGATAAATATAGATATGAGGTGAGGATGTGCCAAACAATCATGCAGCTAATACTAAAGTGTTTAAAGCTTTCTGTGATGAGACGAGATTATGTATTTTGGAGCTTTTAAAAAGTGGAGAAAAATGTGCTTGTAAGTTATTAGAAGAGCTGAAAATCGGGCAGTCTACATTATCCCATCATATGAAGATATTGTGTGATTCAGGAATAGTAGTGGCAAGAAAAGAAGGTAAGTGGTCTCATTATTCTATTAATAAACCAGGGGTAGATGCAGCAAAAAATCTTATAGATTTATATACAAATATAGATTCTCAGGAAAATTGTGAATGTAATAACAAAACCATCTAAAATGAGGTGGTTTTATTATTGAAGTACATATCGATACATTTAGATTTATAAATGCATTTACAGATGAAAAGTAAACCTAATAGAACAGGTTATTTAGTAGAAAATTATGGAGATAAGAAGTAGGAGGAATTTAGGATGAAAAAGAAGGTAGCATTTATTTGTGTTCATAATTCATGCAGGTCACAAATGGCAGAGGCATTAGGAAAAATTTACGGAAGTGATGTGTTTGAAAGTTATTCAGCAGGTACTGAGACAAAGCCACAAATCAATCAAGATGCAGTAAGGGTTATAAAGGATTTATATGGAGTTGATATGAATGAAACTCAAAAGTCAAAATTATTATCAGATATTCCAGAGGTTGATGTTGTTGTAAAAATGGGCTGCAATGTTGTATGTCCACATTTAAGTGCAGAGCATATTGAGGATTGGGGCTTAGAAGACCCTACAGGAAAATCAGAAGAAGAATTTATTAAGACTGCAAAATCTATTGAAGAAAAAATAAAGGACTTAACAGAAAGAATAAAATCAAACAAGATTTAAAATTACGATAATAATTTTTTATTGAAATAAACAGGCATAATCAAATTAGTTTTTATTAAAATAAACAGACATAATCAAAGTAAGGCAGTTGGTTATGTCTGTAGTTTTATTAAAGATATTCGTTAATTTAAGAATATAAGACGTAGATAAAATTCTAGCTATTAAATTAGATATGGAATAAAAGACGATAAAGCTTAGGAAAAATAGAGTTGAATGGTTAAAAATTTGATCAAGAGAGGTGAAATAAATGAAGAAAGTAGATATGACTAAGGGAAAGGTTATGTCAGTAATAATAGCATTGGCATTACCTATAATGGGAAGTTCATTATTACAATTTACATATAATTTAATTGATATGCTATGGGTTGGAGGGCTTGGTAGTGATGCAGTAGCAAGTATAGGTTCCTCCAGTTTTTTTCTCGGACTAGGATATTCTATTAATGCTTTAGTGGTAATAGGAGCAGGAATTAAAACTTCTCATGCTATAGGTGCTAAAAAGGAAGAAGCGGTAAGGGAATATATAAATGCAGCATCTTTTATAAACTTAATTTTAGCTTTGGTTTATAGCTTAGCGTTAATTTTTTTAGGGAAAAACCTTATTGGATTTCTGAATCTTAACAATGCTACAGTTGAAAACAATGCATATTGGTATTTAGCAATGAGTGCCCCTATGATGTTTTTTACATTTTTTAATCTTTTATATACTAGGGTCCTTAATAGTTATGGAAATAATAAATCAGCATTAAAGATTAGTGCCACAGGAATTGTACTTAACATAATTTTTGACCCAATATTTATTTATGTATTTAAAATGGGTGTTGTTGGAGCAGCAACAGCTTCATTATTAGCAAATCTAGTTATGTTCATAATATTTATGATCAAATATAGAGAGATATTTAAGTTTAATTTTCAGGTTGGGATAAATAAAGAAAAGGCAGCGGAGATAATTAGGTTAGGATTTCCTATGTCATTTCAAAGAATTCTCTTTACTTTGGTAAATATAATGTTAGCAAGAATAATAGCTAGTTTTGGTTCAAATGCTATTGCTGCTCAGAAGATAGGGCTTCAAATAGAATCCATAATATTTATGGTAATTGGAGGGTTAAATGGTGCAATTTCAAGCTTTGTAGGTCAAAACTTTGGGGCTAAGAAATATAGAAGAATCGTTGAAGGATATAATAGTTCATTAATAATAGGAATAATATATTCTTTAGCGACAGCTTTAATGTTTATATTTATACCAGAGATATTTGTAAAACTATTTATCAGGGATGAATCAACGATTTTAATAGCTAGTGGATATTTAAGAATAGTAGCAGTATCACAAATCTTTAGCACCATAGAAATGGTATCCAATGGATTATTCACTGGAATAGGAAAACCTAAAATTCCAGCCACTATTAGTATTATTTTTACGGCTTTAAGAATTCCCATGGCTTTAATATTAATTAGATATATGGGAATAGATGGTGTTTGGTGGAGTATAGCTTTATCAAGTATATTAAAAGGAACCGTTGCTTATTTACTTTATAGGATTAATATAAAAGGGGGATATGCTAATGAAGAGTGATTTATTAATGCAAGTGAAAGAACTAACATATTTAGATAAACATTTATTATGCGGCGACTTTGGACTGGAGAGAGAAGGGTTAAGGGTTGATAGTAATGGAGTTTTATCCTTTGAAAAGCATCCAGAGATATTCGGAGACAAGATTTCAAATCCCTATATAACTACTGATTTTTCAGAAAGTCAAATAGAGTTAATTACGCCTGCATTTAATAGTTGTGAGAAAACATATAATTTTTTAAGTAATCTTTATAACATTGTAGTCCTTGATATTAAAGAAGATGAGTATATATGGTCTCAATCTATGCCATGTATAATACCAAGTGATAAAGAAATTCCAATTGTAACTTATAATGAAGATTCCCAGGCAGGATATGAAGCTAGGTCATATAGAGAACTGCTGATGAAAAAGTATGGTGGCAAGAAACAATTGATATCTGGAATTCACTATAATTTTTCATTTAATGAAGAAATGATTAAAAGGCTTTATGAAAATAACAATGAAGAAATTGAATTTAAACAGTTTAAAGACGACATATACTTGAAAATGGCTAGGAATTATCTTAGATATAGATGGTTAATCTTATATTTGCTAGGTGGCACAGGAGTAATACATGAGAGTTATACAAAGGAGTGTGTACGTCAATTAGAGGAAGTTGCGGATGGAGCCTTTTCAAATGAGGGAGCTGTATCTTATAGAAATAGTGAATGTGGGTACAAAAACAAAGTTGACTTGTATCCAGATTATTCATCTGCTGCTGGATATGTTAAAAGCATAAATGAATATATTGAAAATGGTATAATTGAAAGTCATAAAGAATTATATAGTTCCGTTAGGCTAAAAGCAAAGGATAATAATAATCTCCTAGAATCAATAGAGATTGATGGTATTAATTATTTAGAATACAGAAGCATAGATATAAATCCTTTTGACAAGTGTGGTGTCAGCCTTGATGACTTAAAGTTCCTTCAGGTATTTAACATTTTCTTGCTATTAAGGGAAGAGCAAAATTATGAAAAGTGGCAAGAGGAAGCTGATGAAAATCAAAACTTAATAGCTAGATATGGTCATGAGAATATTGATTTAAAGTTAAATGGTGAAGCTATTAAAAGGGAAGCTTGGTCATTGGATATTTTAGAGGAAATTAAACTTATAAATAATGAACTTTCTTTAGGAAAAGAAAATATTATAGATTTAATGATTGAAAAAGTTAAAAATTATAAATTAACCTACTCATATAAAATTATAGAAAAGGTTAAAAACGAAGGCTTTGTTGAAGCTTATATGAGTTTATCTAAAGGATATAAAAAGGATGCCTTTAATAATAGATTTAGATATATTGGGTATGAAGATATGGAGCTTTCAACTCAAATTTTATTAAAAGAAGCTATAAAAAGAGGAATAAAGGTAGAAATTATTGATGAAAGTGATAATTTTATTTCTCTTGAGAAAAACAATAAGGTTGAATATGTGAAACAAGCAACTAAAACATCTAAAGATAATTATATTTCAGTGCTAATGATGGAAAATAAGGTTGTAACTAAGAAGATCCTTGAAAAAGCTGGAATAAGAATACCTTCAGGTATGGAATTTCATGATATAGAAACGGCTATGAATAATGCAGATAAATTTATCAATAAGCCTATAGTTATAAAGCCAAAGTCAACAAACTTTGGACTTGGAATTAGTATATTTAATGAAGGCAGTAAAAAAGAAGATATAGAAAAGGCTTTAAATATTGCATTTAAATATGATAGAACTGTACTTGTTGAAGAGTTTATTGAAGGTAAGGAATATAGATTTTTAGTTATAGGAGACGCTGTGGCTGGAATACTTCATAGGGTTCCAGCTAATGTTGTGGGTGATGGAAGTAGAACCATAACAGAATTAGTTGCAGAGAAAAATATGAATCCACTTAGGGGCAGAGGTTATAAAACACCTTTAGAGAAGATTAATTTAGATGATAATGTTGACCTGTTTTTAAAGCAAAGTAATAAGACTGTATCTTATATACCTAAAGATGGTGAGGTTGTTTATCTACGAGAAAATTCCAATATAAGTACAGGTGGAGATAGTGTGGATTTTACCGATGGCATACCAGAGAAGTTTAAAAAGATTGCAGTTGATGCAGCAAAGGCAGTTGGAGCTAAAATCTGTGGAGTGGATATGATAATAAAAGACTATGATGATAAGAATTCCAGCTATGGAATAATAGAATTAAACTTTAACCCAGCAATTCATATTCATTCATATCCCTATATAGGTAAAGAAAGAGAGATAGCAAAAGCTATATTAAAGTTGTTAGAGCTTATATAGATATATATAGATAGACATACAGATGATAGATAGGTTAAAAATAATTAAATTAAGGTCTGATTTAAGAAGGATTAGAAAATAAACTCAGATAAAAGTTTGATAGTATTAACTTAGTTATAAACATATATAATTGTAATTTCATAGTAATATTTAAAGTTCATATGGTAAAGCTAATACTAAAATACTTTGAATGGAGAGGGTAGAATGGATTATCCTATGTTTTGCTATCAATGTGAACAAACCGCGGGGGGAAAAGGGTGTACAAAAGTTGGAGTCTGTGGGAAAACCCCTGAAATTGCAGCCCTTCAAGATTTACTTGTATATCAGGCCAAGGGCATTTCCTGTTATGCAAAGGAGTTAATAAAAAAAGGTGAGAAGATAAATAAGGAGATTGTAAGTTTTGTTGAAAATTCATTATTTACAACCCTTACAAATGTTAACTTTGATCGTGATGCTCATGAAAAAATGCTAAGAAAATCTCAAGAAATAAAACAAGATTTAAGAAGCAAAGTGTCAAGCTGTGAAGATTGTTGTGAGCAGGCAGCATATAATTTAAGTGATACCCTAGATGGAATGTTAGAGGATGCAAAAAAGGCTGGAATAATGTACGACCAAACTTTAGATCCAGATATACGTTCCTTAAGACAAACTATCATTTATGGATTAAAGGGAATTTCAGCTTATGGTCATCAAGCTAGAGAGCTTGGGTACTATAATGATGAGGTAGATGAATTTTATTTCAAGGCATTAGCAGCAACTTGTGATGATAAATTAACAGTAGAAGACTTAATTACTTTAACCTTAAAGACAGGGGATATGAGTGTTGCTGTTATGCAGAAATTAGATGAAGCAAACACCACAGTATATAAAAATCCAGCACCTCATAAAGTAAATGTTCACTATAAAAAGGGTCCATTTATAATAGTTTCTGGACATGATTTAAAAGATTTAGAAATGATATTAAAGCAAACAGAAGGCAAAGGAATAAATGTATATACCCATGGTGAAATGATTCCTTGTCATGGTTATCCAGAGCTTAATAAGTATCCTCATTTAGTTGGAAACTTTGGCGGTGCATGGCAAGACCAACAGAAGGAATTTGATAATATTCCAGGCTGTATATTAATGACTACCAATTGTCTTATGAAGCCTAGAGATTCCTACAAGGATAGAATTTTTACAACTAGCGTGGTTGGCTGGGAAGGCGTAAAATATATAGGAAAAACTGAAACTGGAGAAAAAGACTTTAGTGAAATAATAAATAAAGCACTAGAGCTTGGTGGATTTGAAGAAGATCAAGAGCCAAAGGAAATATTAGTGGGCTTTGGACATCATGCTACCTTAAGCAATGCTCCAGCTATTATTGATGCAGTTAAATCAGGAAAGCTAAGACACTTCTTTTTAATAGGAGGCTGTGATGGAGCAAGACCTGGAAGAAACTACTATACAAACTTTGCAAAGAAAGTTCCAAAGGATTGTATTATACTTACACTAGCTTGTGGTAAATATAGATTTAATAAGTTAAACTTTGGAGAACTTGAAGGGCTTCCAAGACTTTTAGATGTTGGACAATGTAATGATGCTTATTCAGCTGTCAGGATAGCCTTAGCACTCGCAGATGCCTTTGACACAGATGTGAACTGTTTACCACTTTCAATAATACTATCTTGGTATGAACAGAAAGCAGTTGCAGACCTATTGGCACTATTATCCTTAGGTGTAAAAGGAATATATCTTGGACCATCCTTACCAGCATTTTTAAGTCCAAATGTACTTCAATATCTAGTTGATACCTTTGATATCAAACCTATAAGCACACCAGAAAAGGATTTGGCAGCCTGCTTAGAGGTTCCTGTAAAATAAGAAGGTAAATATAAATGAGTGGTCATGGAAATCTACAAAAGATTAAAAATGGAAAGAGGACCTATGGAATAACTCCTCATATACCAGGTGGTTTTATAACTCCAGAGGATCTTATTAAAATAGGTGAGGTTGCAAAAAAATACAAGGGTGTTTTAAAGCTAACCTCTGGTCAGAGAATTTTAATAACAAATTTAAAGGAAGAGGATCTAGCTGATATATGGGATGAACTAGGGATGGAGCCGGCTGTAAGAAATCAAAACTCTTTAAAAAATGTTGAGATATGTCCTGCCAACTATTGTAAGAGATCTAAATATCCTACCATAGGAATCGGTATGAAAATAAGCAAGAATTTTCATGGCATGGACTTACCATGTAGAACTAAAATAGGTGTTTGTGGGTGTAAAAATGCATGCACAAGTGTTTACGCTAAAGATCTTGGAGTTTTAGTTGATGTGGATGGAAAGTTTTTTATTACAGTAGGTGGGAGTGCAGGACATAATCCACGCAGTTCGGATATTTTAATAAAAGGTTTATCAGAAAAGGAAGCTTTTCTGATGGTAAAGAGCATATTAAATTATTATAATGAAAATGCTCAAATGGGTGAAAAACTTGGAGATTTTGTAGATAGAATAAGCATAGATAAATTTAGAGAAGATGTTTTGAGAGATTTAAAGGAAGAATGATTAAAAAGGGTATATCATATGTAGAAAAATTAAGTTTAGCAATTCTTAATTAAAAAAATCCTTTAACTTATAGAATTTAAAATAGAATTTAAATTCTATTTACACAAGAAAACTTGAAGTTGTGTTATAACAATTTCAAGTTTTCTATTTTTATATTAAAGTTGAAGCATATGAATTATTATTAAAAATAAAATGTTATTATATGGTAAAGATCATTAATAAAGCTTATAATAGGAAATATGTTACATGATGAAGGGGGAATTTTAATGGCAAAGGCATTGCTTGCAAGAAAGGATGTAGATCAAGCTCTTACTTGGGACTTGAGTGCAATCTACGCAACAGAAGAAGCATTCCAAGATGATGTGAAAAAGATGAAAGAGTTATCTGACAGTATTGAAGGACGATATAAAGGAAAATTAAACACTGCGGAAAGCATCAATAGCTGCTTGGATGAGCTTAAGGAATTGTATAAAATCATAGGTTTAACAGTGGAGTATGTACAACTTGCAGTATCAGTGGACTATACCAATAATGAAAATCAAGATAAAGCTTTTAAGGTAATGAATTTATTTTCTGAAATCGAAAGTAAACTTAGCTTCATAAATAGTGAAATTATTGAAGCTGATGAAAAGGTTTTGGAGGAAGCAATTAATTTATCTAAGGAAAATAGCAATTTCTTAAAAGAGAAAATAAGAAATAAAGCTCATGTTCTTCATCCAGAGGTTGAAAGAGTTTTAGCAGCATTATCAGAAACCATGGAGGGACCGTATAAAATCTATGAGCAGGCAAAACATGCTGATATGGATTTTAAAACCTTTGAAGTTAATGGGAAAACTTATCCATTAGGATATGCTCTTTTTGAAAATAATTACGAGTATGAAAAAGATCCAGTTGTTAGAAGAGCTGCGTTTAAAGCTTTTTCTGATAAGTTAAAGGAATATGAAAACACCACTGCTGCTGCATATCAGCTTCAAGTTCAAAAGGAAAAGACAATGGCAACCTTAAGGGGTTTTGATTCAGTTATTGACAGTCTTCTTTTCCCACAACAGGTTGGACGAGATTTATACAATAGACAGATAGATTTAATTACAGAAAAGCTTGCACCTCATATGAGAAAGTATGCAAGACTTCTTAAAAAGATTCATGGTCTTGAGGAAATGACTTTCGCAGATTTGAAAATTGCAGTAGATTCAGAATATGACCCAGAGGTTTCAGTTGAAGAATCCAAAAATTATATTGAGGATGCCTTAGCTATACTTGGTGAAGATTATTTAGAATTAGTTAAAAGAGCTTATAGTGAAAGATGGGTTGATTTTGCTCAAAATAAAGGCAAATCAACAGGTGGATTCTGTGCATCGCCTTATGGAAGTCATCCATTTATTTTATTATCTTGGAGTGAAAAGATGTCAGAGGTGTTTACCTTAGCTCATGAGCTTGGTCATGCAGGACACTTTAGCTTCTGTAATGAAGCACAAAATATATTTGATACAGATGTTTCAACTTATTTTGTTGAAGCACCATCAACCATGAATGAACTTCTTATGGCAAATTATCTTATAAAAACTAATGAAGATAAAAGATTTAGAAGATGGGTGTTATCTTCAATGATTTCAAACACCTACTATCATAACTTTGTTACTCACCTTTTAGAAGCTGCTTATCAAAGAGAAGTATATAAAATCATCGATGCTGGTGGAAGTGTTCAAGCTGAAACTCTTAGCAGAATAAAGAGAGAGGTTCTTGAAAAGTTCTGGGGTGAGGATGTTAAGATTAATGAAGGTGCTGAACTTACTTGGATGAGACAGCCACATTATTATATGGGACTTTACTCCTATACTTATAGTGCTGGACTCACAATTGGTACAGAAGTGAGCAAGAGAATTTTAAAAGAGGGACAGCCAGCCATTGAGGATTGGAGAGAGGTTCTTAAAGCAGGTGGAACTAAATCTCCTGTTGAACTTGCAAAAATGGCAGGGGTGGATATAACTACAGATAAACCTCTTCTTGATACCATTGAGTATATAGGAAGCATTATTGATGAAATTGTGAAGCTTACTGAGGAAATTGAAGGAAAGTAGTAGAATTGAAAACTAATCAGACTGAGCTTTTGCTCAGTCTTTTCGTTTATTTTAAATGAGACATTATAACTAAGTAGAATAATTATATGAAATTTTCATAATTGACTATATAAAATAAAATTGTTGAAAAGGTGATAAAATCGATTAGGGGTAATATGCTTAAATTACTTAATTTAAAATTCTAATTTTACACTCAGGAGAAGATAATGTCTTATAAAGAATACAAACCAAGTGATGAACTTAAAATGTTTATAAAATGTTTTTGGATAATGGAAAAGGATTATAGTATTAATTCTAGAAATAAAGGGCTTGAATTTCTATGGACAACAGGTTTAACGGAAATATTATATATAATTGGAAACAAATTTAAGTATTTAAATGGAGAAGCTGAAGAAATACTATATTCAAAGGACAATAATGAAATTGTAGATTATTTAAATAGATATTGTTCAAATTTTATAAGAAATGATGAGTTTTCAAAGGTTTTACATAAAATATATACGGAGGACAATATTTCTTTGCAAGAATTAGCTGAAGAGTCTAATTTGTCCTTAAGGCAGTTTGAAAGAAAGGTTAAGAAGTTTACAGGGTTCACACCTAAGCAGCTAGTTACAATAGTTAGATTTTATAGAGCCAGAAAAACAATGTTGTTTACAAAGGATTATATTCAAGTGATGACAGATTTGGGGTACTATGATTATTCTCATTTTAGCAAAGATTTTAAAAAGTATTTCAGCATAACTCCAAAGGAATTTATTGATATCTACAACAGATATTGATTTATATATGTCGCTTTTTTACAATACTAAATTTAGAGAATTAAATATAATTTAGATATAAAACTAAGGAGGAAGAAAAATGATAAACAAGATTGGAAAAATAACATTATATGTGAATAATCAAGAGGAAGCTAAGGAGTTCTGGACTAATAAGATGGGATTTGTTGTAAAGCTTGAGCAGCCTATGGGACCTAATATGAAGTGGCTGGAGGTTGGACCAAGTGCAGAAGAATTTACATCTTTTGTTTTATATGAAAAGCAATTGATGAAATCACAAAATCCCGAAGCAAATGTGTCTCATCCAAATATTATTTTAAGTACAAGTGATATTCAAAGTACTTATGATGAAATGAAGGCAAAGGACATTAAAGTTGAAGAATTAATGATTATGCCTTATGGGAAGATGTTTGTATTTAAAGATCAGGATAACAATGATTACTTAGTAAGGGAAGATAAATATTAATAATGAAGATTAAAAAAGAGTGCAAAATTTTAGCACTCTTACTTTTTTTTATTATATGAGAAAGTTAATATTTAAATATACATACTAGGAAAGTGAAACTTATTTATCTATATCATTATTACCTTCGCCTAGATCAAAATCATATCGATTTAGTGAGTAAGCCTCAATAGTGTTGCAAATTAAATTTGCATATTCTGGATCAGTTGCATATCCAGCTAATTTTATTGCTTGGACTTGTTCTATATAGTTCTCAGCATTAAAAACACCTGCATCTTCGTATCTTTGATTTTCCTTTAAAAACTTTCCATGATCTCTTACGGAATCCTCAAATCTATCATATACTCTCCACTTTGATATTGTTGTAACTGCTTCGCCATTAACATACTCTTGTGTTGGCATTTCAAGAATATCACCACTCCAGCTTTCATCAGCTTTGATTCCAAATAAATTATTAGCTTGTACAAATAGTCCAGATTCACCCCATCCAGATTCATGTATTGCTTGAGCAATAGTCACAGAAGGAAAGACACCAAATTCTTTATAATTTTTCTCAGCTATAGGTACTAATTTAGCGATGAACTCTTGCTGCCTTTTATATTGAAGTTGTTCTTCAGAGTCTTCATATAGGTGGTACTTTTGGTTACCAGTAAACATATTAATCATAAAGATTAATGAAAATATACATATACCAATTATGACTAAATTCTTTTTATTTATTTTATTTTTGATATTAACTTTATTAGATTTTATTTTGCTTAAGTTTATAAGAAATCTTTTATGTTTTTTCATATTATTCTCCTAAAGTATAAGTGTATGTTATATGAAACAACCTGTAATAGTTATAATAAATTTGCTGAAATTTTTATTTTAACATTTATGGTTTAGTTTTTTACTTTCAAAATTTATGGTAATAATGCAATAGTACTATAATATGTACAAGTGTATATGACAAAAATCTTACAATTTATTATTTTCTCAAATCACTAAGACTTGGTAGAGTTTATAAGTCATAATATATAGATTAGTTTAGAGTGCGTATATTATTGAAATTAACATTAAAAGTGCTGAGGGGGTGTAAGACAGTAATAGTATTCGCACACTATACAGTATTGAAAGTAACAGTATAAGTGTTGAGAGGTGCAAGGGATAACAAAGTATAATAAAGTGCGATAAAGTATAATAAAATTCATTAATCTTAGAAGTGGTTTAGCTGGAATAGTTCTACAAAAGTTCACGAATTATCATATAAAGGCTTCAGCGGTTATTGAAGACAAAGATAAAATACAAGGAAGATTTAGAGAATTAATTAGTGAGTTAAACAAGTCAAAGGATTTTAGGGTATTTAAAACTATTACCGAGGCTGAAAACTGGATTTTAAATTTTAATAAATAAGGAAGAAAAGAGTAGGTAGCTATAATGAGGCTGCTTACTCTTTTCTTGTATTCCATTAACCTTGACGTTTTAAAAATTCACTTAGGGCTTTAGGTAATTCAAGCATCATAGTTTCTATTAGATCTCTATATCCGCAACTGTCTTCTTTAAGAAAGCAGACTCTTTGTCTTTTACAACCACCATTACAGATTTTTACGTATTTACACTTTTCGCATAATGGTTCCAGCTCTAAAGGTTTTTGAAAGTCTAAGGCAGTTGAGCAATGCTCCATATCAGTAAAGCTATGGGTATGCACATTTCCTAGTTTGAACTCGTCAGTCACATAAAAGTCGCAGGTGAATACACTTCCATCAGCTTCTATTATATTTTGAATACTGCAGCGCCCATTTACTCCACATTGAAAAGGTGGTCTTTTCATCAGCATGAGCATAACATTGTCAAAAAGGTTTACGGACATGGAACTTCCTCTTTTAAAGTCATTTAACCACAGGGAGTAAAACTCATGGTAGAAACTTTTGTAAGACTCTGGTGTTAAGGCTTCGGAACCTTGTCCATCTAAGGAAGGCAGACAAGGAATAAGCTGGATATGAGTTGCTTTTAGACTCTTAAAATAGCTGTATAAGTCCTTGGGGTTTTGGGCTAAGGAATTTGTCAGCACACAAAGAATATTAGTGTCTACTCCATAAGTTTGAAGAAGTTTATAGCCTTCCAGCACCTTTGAATATACACCTAAGCCGTTAATATCAAAGCGGAAGGCATTCATGTTGGCTTCATATCCATCTAAACTTATGCCAATGAGGAAGTTATTTCGCTTAAAGAACCTGCACCATTTTTCATCAAGTAAGGTTCCATTAGTTTGAAGGGCATAGTGAAAGGTTCTTTTTTCTTTCTTCAAAGCTGCATACTTTATAAATTCCTTAAAGAAAGAAAGTCCTGCAAGGGTTGGTTCACCACCTTGAAAGCCTACGGTTACATGGGCAGTGGGAGAGGTGTATTCAATAATTCGGTCAATGAGTTTTTTTACTGTCTCTATTGTCATCATACCGTAGTTCTTATTTTTGCGGTGGCTGCTTACGTCATGATAAAAGCAGTATCTGCATTTCAAATTGCAGCTGGATGAAGCAGGCTTAATTAAAACTGATAAAGCATTTTTCATTTGAAATCCTCCTTGATATTTTAGCTAAGTAATCTATGTGAAAAGCAAAGTATATATTTCATACAATGTTATAAATCTATAGGTAATTTTATCATTTTAATTATAGAGATACAAATTACGATGTAACCTTTTAATTTAAAACCTGATATTTAATAAATTATTTTAATAAATTAAAAATTTAATAGATAAACCTGAATGTATTTGGATATGTAATAATTATGGAATAAAAGTACAAATATTATATAATATGTTGTGTTATGTAAAAAACACTACATAGAGGTATTAAAGTATAAAGGTGTCATAGGAATTACAAAAAAATCATGCTGGGAGAGTCAGCTTTATGAAAATACAGTTAAGAAATGTGTATAAAAACTATAAAAATGTTGAAGCTGTAAAGGACCTTACAGTTGATATTGAAGATGGAACTTTAGTGTGCCTTTTAGGGCCAAGTGGATGCGGAAAAAGTACGACCCTTTCAATGATTGCAGGGCTGGATACGCCAACGGGGGGAGAAATACTTTTTAATGGAGAAAATTTTACGGGTATAGCTGCAGAGGATAGAGACATTGGGATGGTGTTTCAAAACTATGCTTTATATCCTCATATGACTATTATCGAAAACATAGCCTTTCCTTTAAAAATGAGGAATGTTAAGAAGAAGGAGAGAATTGAAAAGGTAAAAAGAGTAGCAAAGATAATGCAGATTGAAGAGCTTTTAAATAGAAAGCCTTCAAAGCTATCGGGGGGACAACAGCAGAGGGTCGCCATTGCAAGGGCAATTGTGAAGGAACCGAAAATTTTACTTCTAGATGAACCTTTATCAAATTTAGATGCCAGGCTGAGAATTGAGCTTAGAGAAGAAATCAGGTCTCTTCAAAGAAAGCTGAATATTACAACTATCTTTGTAACCCACGACCAAGAAGAGGCTTTAAGTATATCTGATAAAATTCTACTGTTAAATAATGGGGTCCTTCAGCAGTATTCAACCCCTAAGGACATGTATATGTCTCCCAAAAACAAGTTTGTTGCTGGATTTTTAGGAAATCCACCAATGAATTTTATGTGTGGAACATATGATTCAGGAAAGGTTTTTGTTGAAAGTGGAAATATTACTTTGCCTTTACCTGTGGAGATTTTAAAGTTCACAGAGGAGTTTAAGGACAAGCCAGGACAGGCGGAAAAGTGTACTTTAGGCATTAGACCGGAAGACTTAGTTTTGTGCGATAGAGATGAAGGAATTGAAGGAAATATAATCAGCGTTCAAACCTTAGGAAAAGAAGTTTATCTAAATGTTGATATTAAAGGCCTCATGTTAACTGCCTGCACCAGCTGGGAAAATAATTATAACAGTGGTGATAAGGTATATTTAAGGGCTAAGCGTGTTTACTTGTTTAATAAATAAACACTGGATTGAGGTGAACAGAAATGAAGAAGATTAAACTTCATAAATTTAAAATAAAAAATCAAGAGATAAGGGCTATTTTATATCTTTTGCCGGCTCTATTAGTTATTGGAGTATTTCAGTTTTATCCAATATTTAAGTCCTTTTCAATGGGGTTTTATACAAAATTTGATTATCTGACAGATATAGTTTTTGAAAGAGGTTTAGATAATTTTATATATGTTTTAAGAGACCCGGAGTTTTTAATGGCTTTAAAAAATACCTTTATTTTTGCTTTTATATCAGCACCTTTAGGGATTTTAGCAGCTCTTGTTATTGCTCTTATTCTTAATTCAAATATTAAATTTAAGAAGTTTTTCAGAAGCGCTTATTTTTTACCCTTTGTAACTTCCACAACAGCAGTGTCAATTGTGTGGAGATGGATGCTCAATAAGGATTATGGAGTAATTAATGCTATTTTAGGTACCTTTGGAATGGCAAAGGTGTTATGGCTTACAGACCCTAAGATGACAATTCCAATACTTATAGCTTTAAGTATCTGGAAGGGGCTTGGTTATAAAATTATTATTATTTTAGCAGGACTTCAGAGTGTAGATGACAGATATGAACTGGCGGGAAGAATGGATGGAGCTTCGAAGCTACGAAGGTTAAGGTATATTACACTGCCTTTAATAAAACCTACCATGGTGTTTCTATCAATAACAACACTTATAAGTTCCTTTAAGATATTTGATGAGGTGTACATACTATATCAACAGAAGCCAGGACCACTTCAAAGTGGAATAACAATTGTATATTACATATTTGAAAAATTCTATCGTGAATGGGAGTTTTCAAAGGCAGCAGCAGCCTCCTTTATATTATTTGTTGTTATTTTAATTATAACAATAGTCCAATTTATATTTGCTGCAAGGTATAAGGAGGAATAGGGATGACTAACTTAAAGAAAAGTATAGGTAAAAAATTTTTAAAGGCAGCTGCTTATGTGATTTTAATTTTAGGCGTACTTTGGGTTATATTGCCTTTTATATGGATGATATTGACGGCTTTTAAGCCGGCTAAGGAAGTATTATCAATGCCTCCAAAGTGGATACCTTCTTCATGGCAGTGGCAGAACTTTTCAGATGCTCTAAAGTCAGTGCCTTTTAGAACTTATTTGTTTAATAGTTTATTCGTTGCAGTATGTGTAACACTTGGGGAGATATTCACCACTATACTGGCAGCTTACGCCTTTGTTTATATACCATTTAAGTTTAAAAATGTACTTTTTATAATCATGGTGGCAACAATGATGGTGCCTAGTGATATTTTAATGATTCCCAATTATGTTACCCTTAGTAACTTAGGATGGATCAATAGCTATAAAGCATTAGTGCTGCCATGGTGTGCAAGTATATTTTCAATATTTCTTTTAAGACAGCAATTTTCTGGAGTACCTTCTTCTTATTATAAGTCAGCGAAGATGGATGGATGTTCAGATTTAAGATATTTATTTACAATTTTAGTTCCAATGTCTATGCCAACCATAGTATCAATTGGAATATTAAAATTTATTAGCTGCTGGAACTCATATATGTGGCCTTTAATAGTTACGAACAGCAAGGACATGAGAACGTTGCCTGTTGCATTGGCTGTGTTTTCAACAGAGGCTGGAACCAGATATCATATTCTCATGGCTTTTTCTCTTATGATGGTTGCACCAATAATTATATTGTATATATTTATGCAGAAATACATTATTAAGGGCATTAGTAAATCAGGTCTTAAGGGGTAAGAGTAAAGGCAAAAATTAATCAGCTTTTATAATTAATTTATTATAAAAAACAAAATTTAGGGGGATGAAAAACATGAAGAAAAAAATGTTATCTTTACTTCTTGCTACAGTGTTAGGAGCTACAGCACTAGTAGGATGTGGAAGTAAGGGAGAAGCTGGAGATGCAAGCACTCCAGAAGAAGGCAAAGGAAATGAAGTTACAGCATTAGCTACAAAGGTAGAGGAGCCTGTGGAGATTACCTTCTGGCACGCTATGAGTGGAGCAAACGAGGAGGCTATGCAGAAAATAACTGACGATTTTATGGCTCAAAATAAAAATATAACAGTTAAACTTGAGAATCAAGGAAAGTATACAGATTTATTTGATAAATTAATGGCTTCAGCTAAGTCTGACCAGTTGCCAACTATAGCACAAGTATATTCTAACCGTCTTTCTTGGTATATTTCCAAGGGGTTAGTTGAAGATCTTACACCATACATGAATGATAAAGAAACTGGATTTGAAGAGGCAGACTTCAAGGACATTCCAGAAATGTTCTTTAGTGATGGAGTTTGGGATGGAAAACAATATGCTATGCCATTTAATAAAAGCCAAATGGTACTTTACTATAATGTAGAAATGTTCAAGGAAGCTGGGATTGAAGTCCCAACTACTTGGGAAGAATGGGCAGCAGCAGCTGAAAAACTGACTGTTGATGAAAATGGCGACGGAGAACCGGAAGTTTATGGATGTGTATTTGCAAACAACCTTTCAACAGATATAGCACCATGGCTTAAACAAGCTGGTGGAGCAACAATGAACGAGGAAACTAATGAGCTATACTTCGATACACCAGAAACTAAGGAAGCAGTTGAGTTTTTAAACAGCATGATGCAGGCAAAAACTGCTCGTTTAGCTGGAGATGATTCAAATGCTAACGTGCCACTACAAGATGGACGTGCAGCAATGTGTGTTGCTTCAACATCTGCTCTTCCATATATAGAAGAGGGAACTTTAGAAGGCATTACAATAGATGCAGCAGCTCTTCCAGGACACAAAACAAATGACCAATTATATTACGGAACAAACGTAACTGTATTTAATACTAGTTCGGATGTTCAAAAGCAAGCAGCTTGGGAATACATTAAGTTTTTAACTAATACTGAAAACACTGCTTACTTTGCAGCTCAAACAGGTTATATTCCAGTAAGAAAATCAGCTCAAGAAGATCCAGTATTCAAAGCTGTATTAGATGAAAAGCCAATAAAACAACTTTCCTTCGACTGTATGGACATGGGATTCCAAGGGACAAGAAATATTGGTGGAATCAATGCTTTAAATGAATTAGGAAAACAATTAGACTTAGTATTCAGCGGTGAGAAATCCATTGATGATGCATTAAAAGATGCACAAAAAAATGGTGAAGAAGCTATGGAAGCTGCTAGAAATAACTAAGTTATAGAATGTGATAAAGAAAGTCGTTAAATTAGATTAAGAAAAATAACAGATTATTTTAATAGTAAAGTGAACCCAATAGAGTAGGCATTAAAGATTCAACTCTATTGGGTTCTACTGTTGCATTAACATTAAAAATCAATATGTATAATTATTAAGTTAAGAAGACAACCTCCAATTATAGAAATGGAGGTTGTTTTGCGTTATGAATGAATTTGATAATAGAACATTATTTAGAATAATTATATTTTTAATATTGGTAATTCCTATTGCATATCTTGTATGATTATCCAGAAATTCGTTCATAATTAACCTTCCATTTTAATATATTTAAAAAGATAAGATATTGGAGGTAGTGGGATGATTTGCTCCTATTGTCACAAGGAAGTGAAGCCAGGAAAGTTTTGTGAGAATTGTGGAAGTATACTGAAGGAAGAGGGGAAAGTTCAATGCAGAAGCTGTCATAACTTTGTTAAAGAAGGACGTTTTTGTCAAATTTGTGGAAGTACTTTGGAAGCTGAAGTGATTGAAGTTAAGGAGCCGAAAGTAGAAAATGTTAGTGTAGCTAAAATTGAAGAGAAAGAACAGCAGGTAGAAAATAAGAATACTATTAAACCGGAAGTTAGGGAGTCAGAAGCTAAAATTGAGAAGAAGATTGAAGTAAAGGTAGCATCAGAAAGCAAACCAATACAGCCTAAGAGTGATATTCAAAGGAAGAAGCAGACAAGCACAACTACACCTAGGATGGCACCACAAACTGGGAGAGGAGCTGGAGGAAATAGTAGTAAATTTGGGATGATAATAGTTGTTGTAATTATACTTTTATTTATTGGCGGAGTGATGTGGAAGCTATATTTAGATAGGGGAGATGATTCATTCATGAGTTTAAAGGATAGCCCTCCTAAAGCTTCTAAAGAGGTTACTGAAATTGAGGAAGAGCAAGGAGCTAAGGAGACTTTGGAGGAGTCAGTGGACCTAGATAAGGGCTATGGCATGGCTGTAAATCAGATCGATACAGTTGGTTATCCAGAAATTAAATTATATATTGGTGAAGATGGTATTAAGGACTTCAATATTTCTAAGATTAGCATAGAAGAGAAGAGTGGAGACAGCTATGAGCCTGTTATTATTAAAAACTCACAGGAAAATTTAGGTGGAGAAATAATTAACTTTAATATTGTAGTTGATAACAGTAAGAATATGGCCAAAGATGAGGCTATGGAAGAACTTAAAACTGCAGTTAGAGACACCTTGAACACTTTAGATTATAGTAGCACTCATGCTGGAATAGTAAGCGTTAACTCAAAGGTTACAGTAAATAATTATATTACAGATAATTATGAGGCTTTAAACAATGGTTTAACAGCATTGGTACCGGATGGTGAAAGAGCTATTTATGATGGGATTATTACTTCTCTTGAAGAGCTTAACAAAAATGAAGGACCAAAGTTACTGGTAGTGTTTGCATCAGGAGTTGATACGGCTTCAAAAAATGATTATACAAAGGTTATGGCAAGGGCAAAGGAAGTGAATATTCCTGTGTTTGTGATTGGGTATGATGAAAAAGCTGTAGAGAATTATAGTGAATTTGAAAAATTAGCTGCAGAAACAAATGGCAAGTTTTATTCAGTATCAAATATAAGCAGTATAAGCAGTATTCTGCAGGAATTATTAAATTCTTTTAAAAGTTCTTATGTAGTTACATTTGAAACTAAGGTACCAATGAAATCAGAAGATGAGCTTTTACTACAGGTTTCATATGTAGATAGTGGCTTTACAGCTTCATTAGAGTCTAGCGCTACTTGCATGGTAGATACCTTAAAGGAAAGTTTAATTAAGTACGACAGCGATAAGGAGAAAATATTAGAAATGGTAAAGAACTATACATCTAATGCAGAAGGAAGATACTCAATTTACTATGGAAACGTAGATATGGGTTTTCCTATGATTGTAAACGATGCTTCAATACGTTCAGCCAGCGTAATAAAGATATTTATTATGATTGAAGCTTTGGCTCAGATCGATAAGAAGCTTTTAGACGGAAATAAACTAGTTACAATGAACTCATGTGTAGGTGGTACAGGGGTTATTCAATATGAACATATAGGAAGTCAGTTTACGGTTTATGAGTTATTGGAATATATGATGATTGATAGTGATAATACAGCTGCCAATATGCTTATTGATGAGGTTGGTGGAGTTGCTGTAGTAAATGCTAAAATTAAGGAACTAGGCTGTGTAAATTCTCAGATGAACAGAAAGCTTTTAGATATGGAGGCTTTAAGGAATGGACAGGATAACTACGTTACCGTTTATGATATGGGAAATATTTTAACCAAAATTTACAATAAGCAATGTATCAGCGAAGAAGCAGATAGCTACATGCTTCAATTAATGCATAGAAACAAAAATCAAAATAAAATTCCTTATGACTTGCCAGAGAATGTAAATGTATTCAATAAGACAGGTGAATTTGATGATTATGGCGTTCAAAATGATGTTGCCATAGTTGAAACTGAAAAGGGAGCCTACGTGCTATGTGTATTAACAGAGGGCGGAAATAGTCAAGAGGAAATAGGTATAATAAGAAGATTATCTAAAGATATATACAATGAATTTATTAAATAGATAGGAGTGATATTATGAGTTTTTGTTCAAATTGTGGAACTAAGTACGGAGATGGAGACAAATTTTGCCCAGGGTGTGGGTATAATCTAACTACAGGAGAACCAGCACCAGCTACGGGTTCAACCAGACAATCTAACAAGGTAATGACAGCTATCACCGATGGATTTATGTATTATAAAGGATTGATTATTCATTCTACCACATCTACAGAGGAATTATTTGAGGATAATAAAAAAAGTATATCATTTGTAATTACTTTGTTTTCAATGATAATAAACAGTGTTCTTTATGCCATTGTAATAAAAAAAGCATATAATTTTACAAAGACCTTTTTATTGGGAGGCTATGGCTATGGTGATGTAGACAGTATGCTGCTAAAGATTAATTTCTTTACACAATTCTTGCAGGGAATGTTATTTTCTTTAGTATTAATAATGCTCCTATCCCTAGGTTTATTTATCATAGTAAAGGTTTATAATGGAGAAACCATAAATATTATTAGGGTAATAGCTGTTGCGTCTGTGCCTTTAACTTGTATAAATCTTATAGCTTTTATAGTATCCTATATAAGTTTTTCAGTTGCTTTAATTGTAATTTCAATAGGCGTATATGCAGCCATTGGAACCATATTTACGAATAGTCATAGATACATTACTAGTGGGCGTGATGCACATATTGCTATTGCTGTAGTAGTTATGTTAAGTAATATTGGCTTCTGCTTCACGATTTTAAAGGTGTACTCTAATTTATTTCTTCAGTATTCTAATTATTTAGGAAGTTTTTTTTAGATGATATAAAGGTTGTCAAAATGAACTCAGGTATAGAAATGTACTTGGGTTCTTTTTTTAGTTATGGTGAAATAAAATTTTTATTAAGTGAAGTTTTTAAGATTTATAGAATTTATTTTAAGTAAGATTAATCTATTTGGTGGAGGTACGTTATCATTAAAGAAAATCAATAAAAAGAATAAACAGTAGAGTTTAATGAAAACAGCTTATTACTTTAGATAATAAGCTGTTTTCTATAGAGTTTTATTACCTCATATTAGGGTATAGTTCAATTTAAAGCATAAGTGAACCTATTACAGCAAATATAAGCAGTGGGATATTATAGTGAAGGAAGGTTGGAACACAGGTATCCCAGATGTGGTCGTGCTGCTTGTCTGCATTAAGCCCTGCTGTTGGTCCAAGAGTACTGTCTGAAGCAGGAGACCCCGCATCCCCTAAAGCACCTGCAACTCCAACTAGAAGTATTATGGCTTGAGGGCTGAAGCCTAAGCTAAGGCCTAGTGGACAATATATGGCAGCGATAATAGGTACTGTACCAAAGGAGCTTCCTATTCCAAGGGTTACCAGGAGCCCAACTAAAAGCATAAGAGTGGCTCCAATAAGTTTGCTGCTGCCAACAACTCCAGTAATTGAGGTAACCAAAAGTTCCACAGAGCCAGTTTCTCTTAGAACACTTCCATAGCCGGCAGCTACAAGCATAATAAAGCCGATGAGCCCCATCATTTTAACTCCATCTTCTAATAAATCATCCACCTCATTTACTTTAACAGCTCCCGTTAAAATGAGTACAATAATGGCACAAAGACCACCTAAAGGCAGAGAGCCTGTCTTTATTTGAACTAAAAAGGCAGTTACTGCACCCAATAGAGCACTCCAGTGCTTTCTTGTCATTTTCTCCTCAATAGCTTCTTCGGCTATTTCTTCTATAGCTGTATCTTTATAGCTACGAGGCTTTCTATAGGTTATAAATACTGCAATAAGAAGTCCTATAATCATTGCAATGGCAGGTATCCACATGGTACTGGTGACTAGTTTTGTGGTAGCATCAATTCCGTTAGCAACCATTTGGTCTCTGATAATGTTCTGAAAGATTAACCCAAAGCCTATCGGAATCGCCATATAGGGAGTTTTTAATCCAAAGGTCAAGGCACAGGCAACTGCTCTTCTATCAATTTTCAACTTATTCATAAGCTTTAATAATGATGGAATTAAGATTGGAATAAAGGCAATATGAACAGGGATAAGATTTTGAGAAAAACAGGCGATAAAGGCAATAAATAAGATAAAGATTATTTTTTTATCCTTTACTATTTTAGATATCTTTCTTGCTAAAATGGAGGCAAGTCCAGTTTTACTTACTGCCACAGCTAGAGCTCCAAGTAAAATATAGCTAAGGGCAGTTTCAGCGTTTCCGCCCATGCCTCCAATGAGTGTTGACATTATATCTTCTAGAGGCATTCCTGAAAAAAGTCCAGCAGTGATTGCTGCAATTAATATAGATAATAATACATTAAATTTAAATAGACATAGTATGATCATTACGGCGATAGAGATTACTACCGGGTTAAATAATACCATTAAAGATTCCCCCTTGTGTTTTGAAATTTTGTTCTGTAAATGTGTAAGGATGAGATTATTTTTGCGCAAAAATAAAATACTCCCGTTCTCTAGCTTAATACTAGAGGACGGGAGTTTAACTCACGTGGTTCCACCTCAATTTTATTAGTATCTCACGATACTAACCTCTTCAAGTACGATAATTTATAAAAATTACTTATACTCTAGCACGATAACGGGTGCAAGGATTCCGAAACAGCCTACTAAGATTAATCCATTCGGTGTTTAGCTCAAAGACGTGTTCAAAATAATATCTTTGTTTTCTCACACCAACCGAAAACTCTCTGAAAAAGATGGTTATCTTTACTATTTCTTATCAAAGCTGTTGTTTTTAAATATTTTTGTATACTTAATATATTTAAAATATTATAAATTTAGACTTTTGTCAATTAAAACTTAAAAAAACTTATTTAATGCTGCAGCTGTTATTGCTGGCGTTTGTTCGGTATTGGCCTTTCTTATTAAATCTAATAAGAAAAAAGCTATTTCGTATTAAGTGCTTATATATTTCATTTAGCCAGAACTAGTTAAAAATAGTCAAATAACTTTGTTTAGGAACTTAAATTTCCTTAAATAACTTAACAAAGTGAACCTTTAGTTGGAAATTTACAAAAATTCTAGCGATTAAGAACTTTGGATTTTATGCTATAATAGAAAACAACTAAGCACTTAAGGTGGAATGGTGAGGCTGAGACTAGGAACTTTATTTAAATTTTATAAATGAAAAATTATTGACATAGGAGATAAAAAATTAGAACTTACACAAACAAAAGACCAGATGGAAGCATAGTTGTAACAAAGTTTGATAAAAACAAAAGTTATTCAAAGGAATATTCTAGTATTCATGAATATAATAAAAGTGTATCAAGTGGTGCAATTTCTTTAGGAAAAATATTGTTCGCTCCAATATACTACCCAGTAAAGTTTGTGTTTAAAATCTTATTTCTTTTAATAAAAGGTATTTATTGGGGTTTGCCTAGATTTATATATTTTAAAAATAAAAAATAATTATTAGATTTTAAAAAGTAAAAGTCACAAATGATTCTATGGAAGAATACATTTGTGACTTTTTTTTGCTACTAAAATATTTTAGTGCGAAGAATATGGTGAGAATATTTTGAAAATTATGCCTTTAATAAGTAGTATTTATTTCTTTAAAATGATAAAATTTAATGGTATATACTATTTAATATTGAAAATAATGTAAGATAATAAAGGGGAGAAAGAACTGAAAGTAGTAATAGATTTAATGAAAGTATAAAAGGAGGTAAGTATGAAGAAAAAATCGCCACTTATTCGATTATTAGAAAATATAAAGGAGCGGGATAAAGAGATTTTTTGTTTATGTTTGTTATATACCATAATAACACCTTTAGTTTCTTTGTTTGGTATAATATTACCCAAGGTTTTGATTAGTTATTTGACTGAAAGAGAGGCAACCAATCAAGGAATTATCATTATTGTAAGTGTGTTTTTTGCTTTTGGTGCTTTAATTTATTTCTTGAAGCAGTGGCTTCAGGATTCCACCTATCCACGTATTACAGAACTTAGGATTGATTATATCCGTGATCAATGTGTAAAGCTCCTTAATATGGATTATCCATATATGGAGTCTGCTACATTTTTGGAAAAGTACAATAAGGCTTTGGAATCTACCAGCAATAATAGTGAGGGTATTGAAGGAATTTATCATAAGCTTTTTGAACTGCCACAGCTTGGCACCATTGTTTTAGTTCTGGCTTTTTTTATAGGCTTTAAAAATCCAATTATTTTGCTTGCCATCTTGGTTAATATAGGGGTAACTACATTAATTTCAGTTTATGTTCAAAAATATGAATATAAACGCAAGGAAGCACTAGCTAAGAAAGAACGTCGAGTTTATTATTATGGAAAGGTATCCAAGGACTTTATGTATGGAAAGGATGTAAGGGTTTATTCCTTAAAAGATAGAATTGATGATAATTTTAGACTGGAGATAAAGGGATATATTGATGTGTTTAAAGTTATTAAAAATAGAGAGTATGCCCTAGGGTTTATTACTCTTGCCACTTTGTTTTTATCTGACCTTGCAACCTATGGAGTTCTAACTTACTTAACTTTCAAGGGGATGTCAATTTCAGATTATTCCATGTATGTTATAGCAGCTTCAACCTTATCCCTTCAAATGACAACCTTATCTGAAAATATTACCTTTATTATGAGGGAGTATTTATACGTACGAGATTTTTATGAATTTATGGATGCAGATTTAGGAGAGCATGGCGGTGATTTGAAGGCCATTCCAAAGGAGGAATCCATGGCCATTGAGTTTAAGAATGTGACCTTTGCTTATCCTGGTACTGATAAATATATTTTAAAGGATTTTTCTTTAACTATTCCAAAGGGACAGAAGCTTGCCATTGTGGGAATTAACGGAGCTGGAAAGACGACCTTTGTAAAATTACTCACAGGATTATTTAAAGTAAATGAAGGAGAAATATTAATTAACGGTATCAATATTAATGAGTATAAAAAAATTGAACTGTATAAAATGTTTGGAGCAGTCTTCCAAGAGGTTAATATTTTAGCACTTACTATTGCACAAAATATTGCCTGTACCTTGGAAAATGTTGATTATAAGAAGCTAGACAAGGTATTAAAGCAGGTTGGGCTTTATGAGAAGGTTTATGAGCTAAAGGATAATGTTAATACTACCATGTTAAAAATTATTGATGAGAATGGCGTTGTATTTTCAGGTGGAGAAAGTCAAAAGCTTGCCATAGCAAGGGCACTTTACAAGGGTGGAAATTGTGTAATCATGGACGAACCTACGGCAGCCTTAGATGCCTTGGCAGAGGCTGAGATTTACAATAAATTTGACTTGTTAACTGAAGGTAAAACAGCAATTTATATTTCTCATAGACTTGCATCAACTAAGTTCTGTGATGCCATCGCACTACTTGATGAGACAGGCCTTAGGGAATATGGTACCCATGATGAGCTTATGGAAAATAAGGGATCCTATTATGATATGTTTGTTACTCAAGGCAAGTATTATCAGGAAGGAGGAGAGTCAGCATGAAGCAGTTAGAAAAAACAAAATTGGTATTTGGCTTGGTGTGGGAAATAAGTCCGAGCTACTTTTTCCTCCTATTTATTAACTCTCTGGGTTATTCAGCTCAAATTCTTGTGAATGTTATTTTACCAAAGTATCTTATTGATGGGTTAATGATAAAGGAATCCCTTCAGGTTTTATTTCAGTGGGTTTTGTTAATTGCTATAGCAAACCTGGTCTTAGCCTTTATTAAGAAAACCACAAAGCGATTTCTAGATGTGAAGGAGAAGGAAGTATACTGGCACATTGAACGTGCCTTTGCAAAAAAGATTATGTCTGTGGAGTATCAGAATCTTGAAGATCCTTATTATTTGGACTTAAAGGAAAGAGCTTCCTTTGCAATGATGAATCAAGGTGCAGTCTACAACTTAATAACCAATTTCCTAAGTTTTTTAAATCAACTATTAACAGTTATAGGTTTAATAGCTATTATGTTTAGGTTGTCCTGGATTTTAGTTGTATCCCTCCTTGGTATGGTAGGAATAACTTTATTCATATACAGAGCTTTCTCAAAATATCAGCAGCAATTCTTTGCAGACTTGCTACCTATAAATCGAAAATATGGTTATTATGTGGGACTATCCTTTGAGAAGAATCTTCATAAGGATGTACGTCTTTATGGTATGAGCCCAATGTTAGGAGATTTGGTTACCTCCTATAATAAAGAAATTAATCGTTGGTTTACAAAGTTTCATCGTAAGCAAGGACTGTACATGGGGTTATTTCAAGTAGTAGTTGTAATGCAGACTATTTTTGCCTATGGTTTTGTAAGTATAAAAACCTTAACTAGCGGTATCAGTATTGGAGATTTAACCATGTATGTATCCTCTGCTGTTAGCTTTTCTTCTGCAGTTATTGCTCTTGGCACCGCCATAGTAAGTATTTCTCAAATGTTAGCATACTTAGAACCTTTCGCGGAGCTTATGAATGTGCCAGATGAAGAAAAGCTTCAAGGAGATAAGAAGCTGGAAACCGTTGAAACCATTGAATTTGATCATGTGACTTTTGCTTACCCTAAAACGGATAAAAAGATATTAGATGATATATCCTTTAGGATTAATAAAGGTGAGAAAATCAGTATTGTGGGCTTAAACGGAGCAGGAAAAAGTACAGTAGTAAAACTCCTTTGCCGTCTTTATAAACCAGAGGTCGGGTCAATAAAGATTAATGGAATTGATATCTTTGAATATGACCATGAATCCTATTTGAAGACTTTAGCAGCTGTATTCCAAGACTTTAAGCTTTTCAACTTCACCATAGAGGAAAACATCACCTGCAGACCAGTAGGGGTTGATACCAAGCTGGTGGAAAAGCTTATTAAAGATGTTGCTATGGAAGAAAAAATTAAAGAACTGCCTCATGGAATTAATAGCTTATTTGGGAAGGAATATGACGATGAAGGTGTGGAGTTCTCTGGAGGACAAGCACAGAAAATTGCTATAGCAAGAGCCTTATACAAGGATGCTTCCTTAGTAATCCTTGACGAACCAACCTCTGCTTTAGACCCAATTGCAGAAGCAGAAATCTATGAGAAGTTCAACAGCTTAGTTGGAGATAAAACAGCTCTTTATATATCCCACAGAATGTCCTCAAGTGTATTCTGTGACAAGGTATTAGTTATTAGGGAAGGAAAGATTGAAGCCTTTGATTCTCACAAGAATTTAATGCTGGATGAAGAAGGTATATATTATGAACTGTTTACATCACAGGCGAAGAATTATCGTTTGGAAGCATTAAATTAATTAAAATACAGATAAGGAGTGTGTATTAGAAAAAAATATTAGTAAAATTATTATTATTTGACAAAATTTTGTGTAGTTATTATAATAAACTTTGAAAACAATTTCTAAAAAACTTTTTGTTTTAGGTTTGTTACAATATATTAAAAATGTTTCATATAAAAATTTAAAAAATTGAATATAAAGTTAAGGTGCCTTTAAAAAGGAGAATAGGAAAGTGGGTTTAAATCCCACACGGACCCACCACTGTATTTGCGGACAAGTCTATAATAAACCACTGTAAATTTTATGGGAAGGTAAAGATGAGGAAGATGCATAAGTCAGGAGACCTGCCTTAATTTACTAGTTATGTTTTTCAGGGGGAATATGAAAAGCAAGATTTTGACGGCTTAAAATGGGAAAGTCTCTTAGTTTTTACTAAGAGACTTTTTTTATTTATGATTATAAATAGTTTTTAATAAATATTTTGCGGAGGTGAAAAGAAAAAGTGAATTTAAAACTATTTTTATATATTTATTTTGGGGAGGGATTTCTTTTGAAGAAGAAGTTTAGGTTAATGAGTATTTTCTTGATATTTTTACTTTTAGTAAATTTTATAGTACCATTTAATGCCATGGCTTTTGAAGGTGAAGAAGAAGCTTTATTAAAGGAGATTAATAGTATAAGGGAAGAAATATCAGATGATAGTGATGTAGATTATTTGAGATATTTAACTTTTAGAGCACTAGATGAACCAATAGATATAAATAATTTATATTTAGGTAATACTAAGAGACCATTAGTATATTGCCAAAATATAATGAAATTATTTGCATCAAAGGCGGACTTTACCAAGGATGAAAACTTAAGATATGTTAATGAGCTCAAAGATTCCTTGGATGAAAAGGGTTTCATTTTAGATGAAGCTGCAGAAGTAATGAGAGTGGATTTAGATTTAAAGGGTACATCTCTTGGAATTATAGCTTTAAATATGGTTAAGGCAGATTATGATAAGGAGTTAGCCTTTAGGGTTTTATGTAATTATATAGACAAAGAAATTGATGGAACTGACAGTAATTCAATACAATCTCTTTGTCTTTCACTTATAGCCTTAAAAGCTTTCGACAACGGAGAGGAATATATAAACAAGGTAAAGGAAAAATTGCAATATTGTAATACAGAAGGAAAAATTACAGGGGAGTACTGTGATGATTTTGGATGTGAAACTGAGCAGGATATATTTTACAACTCATTTACGATTCAAGCTCTTGTAGCATTAGGGGAAGATCCAACTTCAGAAGAATGGACTGATGAAGGTGAAAATTTATTAGATGGATTAAGAGATTTTGAAATCAGAAATGAAAGTGAAAGAGTATCAAAGTTAGCCGCTCTTGTAGATTACTATAACTTTAAATATAAAAGTGAACCATCAATGTATTTTCAAGAGTACAAAACTGTTTATCCAAAGAGCGTTAAGTTTAATGAAGAAAGAATAAAATGCAAAATTGGAAAGGAGAAGGAATTAGATTTTCAAGTTTATGATAATAACGGAGATTTAATGGCACTAAAGGATGTGGTATTAAAAAGCAGTGATGAAGGCATTATTGCAATAAGTAATGATAAAATATTACCGCTTAAAGAGGGCGTTGCCACAATAGAAGTTGCATTAAAGGAACATAATGATATAAGAACTTCAATTGAAGTAGAGGCATATTCACCTAAGGCAAGTACTATTGAAATAAAAGTAAATGAAGAAGAGTTGCCACTAAAGATTAATGATAATACTGCATTAAGTATTTTAATACTAGATGAAGATGGGGATGATGTAAAAGATTCAGAAGTTATCTTTGAAAGTGATAATGAAAAGGTTGCAGTAGTCGATGCAAGTGGAATAGTATATGGAAAAGGTGAAGGATTTGTAAATATAAAAGCCTATGCTAAAGATAATGAATTAGTTTCTACATCAATTAAAATTCAAGTTACTAAGAGTTTAGGGTTAGATGAAATAACTAAAGATCAAGAAGCTTTAGTAAAAAAACAAATAGATGAACTTTTAGTTCATTATAAAGAGCAAGTTTCTGTTGAGGGGATAGCTCCTTTAGCTTTAAATAAATTTTCAGTAGATAAGAGGATTTATATAAGCAGAAATCTTGCAACTTGTTATGATTATGCTAGGGCATTATTTGCATTAAAAGGCTCAAATAGAGATTTCACAAACTATAATGGAAGAAATTTATTAGAAGAGTTAGTATATTCTCAAGTTAAAGAAGGACAAGATAAAGGATTATTTGTTAAAAATGATTTAGATAAAACTAACTTAGCTTATCAAAGTTATGTAGTATTAGCATTAGATTTATGTGACGGTAAATATGATAAGGAGGCTGCTGTAGAAGGAGTTATTAAATTATATAAAAGTGGAAAATATAATGTGAATTCGTTCAGTGATGCAGAAAGCAAAGCTGTATTCATAACTATGTTAGCTGGATGTAAAAGAACTAATGAAATAGATAAAATTACAAAAGAAATAGTTATGGAACTAAAAAATGACTTCAATAATAATGTTGCTCTAAACAGCAGAATGGAACCTAGAGCTATAAGTATGGTAATTGAAGCTTTAGTTGCAAATAATATAAATCCAATGCGAAAAAGTTTCACTAATAAAGAGGGTAAAAACTTAGTAGATAATTTATTAAAATATAGAGCTACGAAATTAAAATATGAAGAAAAAATAGGTGGCTTTACAAATGGTAAAGGTGAAGTTACTTATGATGAAAGTACTTCTTATGGATTTGCAGCACTTACAGAGTTATATACTAAAGAATCTATATTTGGATTTAAATCTTCACTAGAAATGGAGGAGGAAGATCCACCAGTTATCACGATTGAAGGTATTAAAAATAATGAATTGTATAGAAAGGATGTAAATGTAAAAATAACTTCAACAAAGGGAAATAACTGGACTGCAATATTAAATGATAAGCCTTTTGAAGGAGAGAAAATTTCTCAGTCAGGAATTTACACTTTAGTGGTGCAAGCCATTGATGAAAATGGAAATAAGAGCAGCGAAACTTTAAGGTTTATAATCGATAAAAATGCTAAAAGTGATATTAGAGTAAGGGTTGAAGGAAGAGATAAAACTTTACTTGATCAAGATGTTCCAGTAGGCGATGGAATAGGGAATGTTTTAGATTTATTAAAACTTTCTGCAGGCTGCGATGGTGTTGAAGGGGAAAGTAAAGGATCTTTAGGATATTTTGTAACTTCAATATTAGGTGCCTCTCAAGGTGATAACTATGGTTGGTGCTATGCTTTAGTTAAGGATAGTACTATAAATATGCCTATGGTATCAATGGACAATTTTAACGGGTTAAAAGATAAAGATGGAAATATGGAGTATGATGAAGTAGTATTTTTCATGTCTGACTATACTGGTGTTGATATCACAACTAAGCTTCCTAAACTAGAATATAGTATAAATGATGAGGAGGTTAATTTGAAATTCTCTGTTTCAGATGGAGTAGCAGGAAATAAGCTTGTTATCATAAATAAAGAAGATTATATAACTGATGATAAGGGCGAAATAAACTTAGAAAAGAAAAAAATAAATGGTGATATATTAGAGATTTATATTGGAGAAAGACATGAAGAAAAGGGTGGTATATTAATAGTACCAGTTAATTTTAAAATAGCTTTAGAAAATACTAAAAAGATATTACCTAAGCTTGAATATAAAGAAAATAAAGATGAAGTAATATTAAAAATTTATAGTATTGAAGGAGCTTTAAAAAATCAACTTGTAATAATAAATGGGGAAAATTATAGAACTGATAATAATGGTGAAATAATATTACAACAAAAAAACTTAGCGGATAGAACTTTAAAAATATCCTTAGGTGATGAAAAGATAATACCAACTAACTTTGAGGTTAAGTTACAAAGTATTGAGAAAGAGCCAAAAGATGAAGAGCACAAAAATGCGGATATAGATAAAGACAACAATAAAGATAATAATAAAGATGAATCCTCAAAGGAAGATAGTAATAATAGTACAGGCTCTACTGAAACAAAAAAAGAAGAATCTAATAACAATTTATCAGAGTCTATTGGGAAGAATACTTCAAAGGATGGATTTATTAATGTAAAAGGAGAAAGAGCTTCGCAAAATAGTAGTGAGGAAAATCCGATATATAACCAACTGCTAAGCAGTGGAGCAATAACTACTGCAAATAAATTAGAAAATAAAACATCAAATGAAGTAAGTCAAAGTACTAATGTAGATATTGCTAAAAAGAGTGAAAAGGCTCCTGAAAGTAATAAAACTGAAGAACAAATTAAAACTAAAGAAAATAAAAGTGAAGCTAAAGAAGAAAAGAAAGCTGAAGATAAAAATGAAAGCAAATTAACAGCTAAAATCACTAGTAAAATAGCAGTTATAGTGGCACTTTTAATACTAGTAGCTGGGGCTTTAGCAGTAATTAAAAAAAGAGCATAATTAAGATTAAGTGAGTATTTATCATAGAAAGCTATTTACAGAAATAATTTCACACTATATATGTGTTTATTGAAGTTTTTGAGTTTAGAATTAATAACAATAAATAGCATCACAAATAAATGATTATAGCCTTGGGATTTAGTATTACTTTCCTAAGGCTTTTTATAGTTTTAAATAATAAGGTATAAGCAATATTTTATCTACTTATTTTACATACAGTTTTAGAATAAGAATTTTTTTGAAAACTGTATACTTATAAAAAATTAGTATTTATTTTCATAAAATATAAAATTTAATAGTATATATTTGGAATATTCAAATAATTGCTAGATAAGGAGTGTAAAATTTAAATTACTGTGAGGATAGTAAGTTATAACTTCAAGGGGATGTCAATTCCAAAATATAATGAAATTGAAAAAGAATTTAATAAGTTATCCAAAGAGATGAAAAATTTAATAAGTTAAACTAAAAGTAGAGTTGAAAATCAAAGGAAGATGGATTAAACAAGGAAGAAGACCTGACCCGTAGAATTTACGGGTGGGTCTTTTTTTAGACTAAAAATTAGTTGGGGTTTAGTTAGTGTTGACTTAATATAAAAGATAAGTGAGGATATATTAATAAATGAAAGATTCTATTGCAAACAATGTTTAATTTTGGTATTATAAGTGAAATAATATTGATAAACATTGATAGGAAAGAGTATTATAGGATACAGTTTAAAGAGAGAAAGTGTCATAGGCTGAAAGCACTTTTAAATATGTCTATAAGAAAACTACCCTGGAGTTATGGTTTAGTATCAATAAAATGAGAAATGCCATGGGTGAAGATCCATAACACTTTTAGAGATGAATTGAGTTTTATAATTCAATTTGGGTGGAACCACGTAGATAACATTCGTCCCAATACCAGGGAGGGATGTTTTTTATATTTAAATTTAAAATTAAAAAAGGAGGTAGAATGAAATGTTAAAGGTAAAATTAAAAGATGGCTCAGTTAAAGAAGTCATGGAAAATTCAAGTGTTTTAGACTTAGCAGGCTTAATTAGCAAAAAGCTTTTAAAGGCTGCGGTAGTAGGTGAAGTAAATGGCACCTTAGTGGATTTAAGTCATAAGTTAAATGATAATGATGAGGTAAACATTATAACCTTTGAGGATGAAGTTGGAATTGAGGTTATGAGACATTCTACCTCCCACGTGATGGCTCAGGCTGTTAAGAATATTTATAAGGATGCAAAGCTCGCAATAGGACCATCAATTGAAAATGGATTTTATTATGATTTCGATATGGAGAATCCTTTAAATAATGAGGATTTAGAGAATATTGAAAAGGAAATGAATAGAATTATCCAAAGTAATTTAAGTTTTCTTAGAATTGAAGCAACCAGGGAAGAAGCTATAAAATTCATGGAAGAAAGAAATGAGCCATATAAGGTAGAGCTTATAAAAGAGCTTCCACAGGATGAAACAATATCCTTATATAAGCAAGGAGATTTTATAGATCTTTGCCGAGGACCTCATTTACTATCAACTAATAATATAAAAGCTTTTAAATTAACAAGTGTTGCAGGTGCTTATTGGAAGGGCAATGAAAAAAATAAAATGCTTCAAAGGATTTATGGAGTAGCCTTTGCAAGTAAAGAGCTTTTAAAAACTTATTTAGATAATATTGAAGAAGCTAAGAAGAGAGATCATAGAAAATTAGGAAAAGAGTTAAAGCTATTTACTTTTGTGGAGGAAGGACCTGGATTTCCATTTTTCTTGCCTAAGGGCGTGGTCCTTAAAAATAATTTAATAAATTATTGGAGAGAACTGCATGAAAAAGCTGGATATGTTGAAATTGAAACACCAATAATGCTTAATAAAAGGTTATGGGAAACTTCAGGCCATTGGGAGCATTATAAGGAAAATATGTATACTTCAATGATTGATGAAGAGGAATTTGCATTAAAGCCCATGAATTGTCCAGGTGGAATGCTTGTTTATAAAACAGAGGCACATTCCTACAGAGATTTTCCAATGAGGATGGGAGAGCTTGGAAGAGTTCACAGACATGAGCTTTCAGGTGCTTTACACGGACTAATGAGAGTAAGAGCCTTTACTCAGGATGATGCTCATATTTTTATGATTCCAGAGCAGATTAAAGCTGAAATTAAAGGTGTAGTAAATTTAATTGATGAGGTATATTCAACTTTTGGATTTAAGTATAATGTAGAACTGTCAACAAGGCCTGAAGATTCTATGGGAAGTGACGAAGACTGGGAAATGGCTGAAAGTTCACTTAAAGCAGCTTTAGATGAATTAAAATTACCTTATATAATCAATGAGGGGGATGGAGCTTTTTATGGCCCTAAAATAGACTTTCATCTTAAAGACAGCTTAGACAGAACATGGCAGTGTGGAACTATTCAGTTAGATTTTCAATTGCCTCAAAGGTTTGAATTAGACTATATTGGTAGTGATGGTGAAAAGCATAGGCCAATAGTTATTCATAGAGTTATTTTTGGAAGTATTGAAAGATTTATTGGGATATTAACAGAGCATTTTGCAGGGAAATTCCCAACTTGGTTAGCTCCAGTTCAGGTTAAGATACTCCCAATTTCAGATAAGTTCCTTGAGTATTCTAATAGTGTTAAGGAGAAATTGTTGGGCAGCGGCATAAGAGTTGAAGTAGATTCAAGAACTGAAAAAATAGGCTATAAAATAAGAGAAGCCAGAAATGAAAGAGTTCCTTATATAATTGTCCTTGGAGAAAAAGAGCAAGAGGGCGAGTATATATCATTGAGAAGCCGTGAGAATGGTGATGAAGGAAATATGAACTTAGATGATTTTATATATAGAATAAAGATGGAAGTAGCAAATAAGAACTGAAGGAAGTAAAAAGAAGATATATAAATCCATAAATTGGAAATTAACTGACACTCTAAATCTTTGATTTACCTAGTGAAAGTTACTCCTACAAAGGTATGTGAGTAGTGAGTTTCCTATATAATAAAAATGGCTATCATCAAGGGATAGAAATCAACTTGATGATAGCCTTATATTTTATCCATAGCCACTTTTTTTAACTTATCACCTGATAGGTCAAACGTATATATGAATCTTCAAGTATTTTACACATATAATTTTAAAATATATACAAAATATGTACAATTTGGTAAAGTATATTCATAATCTAATTCTAAATCGTATTATATTACGTCATATTGGTATTTTTATATTATAATTTTAATTGACTGTTAAAATAAGACAAACCTAAATATTAATGGAGGTAATTTTTATGGAATGTGTTGAAATTAGCCATGAGAAAAAGGAAAAGTATCTTGAAATAGTAAAAGAATGTAGGGAAATGATAAAAACAGAGAAGAATAGGCACTGTACATGCCCTAAAATAAAGTGTGAGTGGCATGGAAAGTGTTTTGAATGTGTTCTTTTACATAGAGTTAATCAAGATCATGTACCTTGTTGCTTACAACCAATGCTTCGTAATAAAATCAAAGAACTTGCAAAAGTAGCAGAAATGATTACTGAACCAAAACCATTAACTCCAGGAGAATATTGGGACTATGTAAATGAAGCATGCCCTAACAAGGATGATAAATAATTAGGAAAGACAAAATAGACACTTCACATATATTCATTCGCAATATTCATATATTGTGAAAAGAGGCACAAGCAGTCCTCTTAATTTTTGCTGTATTATCAACATTTATCTCTAGCATAGCTTAATAATAAAAAGTGAGAAGCTCCATAAAAATGGAACGTCTCACTTTTTTCTATTTATAAGTTAAGAAACTTTAATCTTCTATCCTTCTACTTTAATTATAGCATATGTAGCAAATTATTTACAGACTGGTAATTTTAGGTGATTGTGATAAAATTTCAATATTAATTTAAAGATGCTGATGATCATCACAAGGGGGAGATATTTTGTCAATAAATCAATCTGAATGGCTAGTAGAAAAAGAATGGTTAAATAAGATACTTGAGGAGGTAAGAACACAATTAGAAGAAAAGAGAAGTTCTAAAGAAAATTAAAAAAAAGAGGCAATTGAGACACAAAGGGAATTGTGGGAAAATGTTGGAGCTGTTTCAGTGGAAAATGGCCTGCAGCATATTGTAGATTTCATGCAGTTTATTAATACCATGAAGGTTCAAAAGAGAAGCCATGAGTTTGAACGAAAATTAATTGATAAATATGAGAATATGCTTTTATCTCCTTACTTTGCAAGAATGGATTTTCAGGAAGATGGAGAAGAAACAGCTGAGAAGTACTATATTGGAATTTCTAACTTAATTAATGGGGATTTTGATTTTCTTATATATGATTGGCGAGCTCCAGTTTCCAGTATGTTTTATGATTATGAAATCGGAGAAGCTTATTATAAGTGTCCTGATGGGATCATCAATGGCAAAATATCAATGAAAAGGCAATATAAAATTCATGATGGCGAAATTGAGTATATGTTTGACAGTAATATAAAAATAGATGATGAGGTGCTGCAGGATATATTAAGTAAAAGTAGTGACAATAAGATGAAGGCTATTGTAACTACGATTCAAAGGGAGCAGAATAAAGCAATTCGTAACGAAAAATATAAAAATTTAATTGTTCAGGGGCCAGCAGGAAGTGGGAAAACTTCTGTTGCTCTTCATAGGATTGCTTATTTATTATATAAGCATCGTGATACTATAACAGCTAAAAATATAGTGATATTTTCGCCTAATAATATTTTTAATGACTATATTTCCAATGTTTTACCTCAGTTGGGGGAAGATAATATGCTGCAAACTACCTTTAAAGAATATATGCATGATGTTTTGAAGGATATAGCTGGGAAAGAAGATTATTGTGAAGTGATGGAGAATATTTTGGGCGATGAAAGTGAGCAGGCATATCCTATTAGAGTCAAGAGTTTAAGGTTCAAGTCTTCGGTGGAGTTTGTTAAATTATTAAGGGTATATACAGAATACTTAGAAACCATGGACAGAGGCTTTGAAGATATTACTTTAAGAGGAAAAACTATAATTTCAGCAGAGGAAATGAAGGAGTTGCTTTATAAGGACTATGTAAATCTTCCTCTTAAGAGAAGATTAGAAAAGTTAAAGCAAAGAATTCTATATCTTCTAGAGCCTTATGAAAGAGCATTAGTTAATAAAGCAATGACAGAAGTACAAGAATCAGATGAATATTTAGAACAGGATGAAATAGTGAAATTAAGTAAAGCCTTAGTGAGTAGAGAAATTAAGACTATAGTTAATGAAATTGAGGAAAAAACTAAATTTGATTTGATGGATTGCTATAAGGCTTTTTATGAAGACATAGAAGTTTTCTTAAAAATGGCAAATATTAAATATGATAATGAAAGTATTGAAGAGATTAAAAAATATACCCTAGAGAACTTAAAAGGTAAAAAGATAAATTATGAAGATCAAATAGCTTTATTATTTATAAGAGGAGCTGTAGGCGGCATTCCAAAAACAGAAGAAGTAAAGTATGTAATTATTGATGAAGCTCAAGATTACACACCATTACAATATGAAGTTTTTAATCAATTATTTAATAAAGCAAACAAAACAATCCTGGGTGATATATCCCAATCTATTAACCCTTATATGAATATGGGAAGTTATAGTAATGTTGTAGATATATTTAAACCTGAGAATACTTCCATAATAAATTTAACTAAAAGTTATAGGTCAACCATGGAGATAACTAAATTTTCACGAAGAATATTAAGTGATGAAATTAATAATGAATACGTGGAAAGACGGGGAGAGTGTCTCAAATTAAATGGCTTTATAAGTGAAGAAGATATAAATAAAAGGATAGTTGAAAAGGTAAAAGTTTATAAGGAGCAAGGGCATAATTCCATAGGAATAATAACAAAGAATGCTCAAGAAGCAAAGGGAGTTTACAATTATCTGAAGGATAGGCTTAATGCTAAAATCATTGTTAGTGAAGATGATGAGTATGAAAATGATATTTTAGTCATTCCTGCCTATCTTGCTAAGGGTTTGGAATTTGATGTGGTTATGATATATAATGCCAGCTATTTAAGGTATAAGGATGAAGAGGATAGATTGCTTCTTTACACCGCTTGCACCAGGGCTCTCCATGTTTTAGAAATATTTTATATGGGGAAGGCATCATCATTAATAAATTGAAAATAAGGCTATATTTTAGTAGACAGAATAGGAATAAGTCTTCACCCATAGAAATTACGGGTGGGCTTATTTTTTTGATAACCTAATGTTGAGGAGCAGTTGAATTTTGAATTAGAAAGAAGGTATAGTATTATTAAAGGAGAATATTTATGGAAGATATGGTGTAGATATTATCAGTGGAGTTGTGTTTTACACTGATATTTAATATTTTTATAATTTCTAGGAGGGTTAGCATATGAAATTACCAAACCATGTAGCTTTAGCAAATTTACCTACCAGGATTGAATATTTAAGTAGATTTTCAAAGGAAGTTGGAGCTAACATTTATATTAAGAGAGATGATTTCACCGGAGGAGAGTTTTCAGGAAATAAGGTGAGAAAATTAGAATTTGCAGTGCAGGAGGCTTTAGATAAGGAGTGCAATACCTTAATTACCTGTGGTGGAATTCAGTCTAATCACTGTAGAGCAACGGCAGCTGTGGCAGCAAGACTAGGTTTGAAATCAGTTTTAGTCCTTAGAAGCAATGATCCAGAGGTAAAGCCTGATGGTAATTACTTCATAGATAAGGTCCTTGGTGCTGATGTGAGAATCATAAGTGCTGAGGAATATAAGAATGAAAGACAAGAAATAATGGAAAAGATTCAGGAAGAGTATAAGGCAAAGGGTGACAAAGCTTATATAATCCCAGAAGGAGCTTCAAATTACATCGGTAACTTTGGTTACTTTAAATGTATGGAGGAGATAAAAAGCCAGGAGGAAGAGCTAGGAATAGTCTTTGATACAATAGTAATAGCAGTAGGTTCTGGTGGAACCTATGCAGGGTTACAGCTAGCTAATAAAGTGCTAAACCTTAATAAGAAGATTCTAGGAGTAAACGTATGTGATACTGCTGACTTCTTTAAAGATAGGATATATGAAATAATGGGTGATAGCAAAGAGTATTTAGGCCTTGATGTAGAGCTTCATAGAGAAGAAATTAATATAATTGATGGGTATGTTGGACGAGGCTATGCCCTTAGCAGACCAGAGGAAATAGAGTTTATAAAGCATTTTGCGAGAACAGAGGGAATCATCTTAGACCCTGTGTACACAGGAAAAGGCTTATATGGCTTAAGCAGTGAATTAAAGGAAGGAAACCTTGAGAACCTTGGAAATGTATTATTTATTCACACCGGTGGATTGTATGGAGCGTTTCCTGTAAGAGAGTTATTTGAGGATTAGGGAGTTAATAAGGGAAATAGGTATGGAGATTTTTAATCTAGCATACCTATTTTTTATTGCAAATTAATCCTAGACATAATTATTTTTGGTGTAACCCTAGTGAAATATTAGGTTTTCTAGGTGCTAGACATTGCCAGGGGAAAGGCTTTCACCAGGAACTTTTAATCTCCACTATTTTCCCCAAAATCCTTCCCAGCTGGACTCTAAATTTTGTGTTGATTACATCCCGTTTGAAAGGGGAATCCACCTGCAGTGTGGCAACTCTTTCAGTGGAGGCTATATCAGCATCCATGAACCAGGTTCTGTAGGCTATGTCTCCAAGGGTGTTATGGATTTTTTTATGCAGTGGCGTTGGGAAGGAAGGGGGAGGAAGTTTGGTAGTTGTGTTTGCACAAGGGCCTTCGGGAGCCTCTGGGCATAAGGGATCTTTATTCCCTTCTTCTCTTTCTTCCCCATTATTAGCATTATTAAAATTCTTGTTATTATTAACATTATTGTTTGTGTCCCTTGTGGTTACCTCTGGGTTTACCACTGGGGTGGTGATAGTATTGTCCACAGAGTGGGGACTTTCAAGGGGAGTTGGTGTGGACAAGGCTGGGTCTTGACCTGATGGGTTTTCAGAGGCAGCAGTGGTGGAAGAAACTGTGCCATCTTTTGGCGCGACCGCAAGGGTTGGGGGTGGTGATGTAGCTTGTCCGTCTTCAGGGTACATAGCAGGGGCGTCCCCTGGGGATTCAGCTTTTCTAAAATCCTGAAAATCATTGTAGTTACATATGTTGATAGTGGTTCCTTTGGAGGTGGTGGTATAGGAAATCATGGAATCCTTTTGAAGTAAGTCCAGGAATCTTTTCACTGTTTTTTTATCTGCCTGCCAGCGGGCTGTGAGCTTTGTCACAGAGGTGTGAAGGCTGCCCCTTGGAATTTCAATTAACTGATTTCCAAGGAGAATTTTTTTGGTAGTGTGGTTTGCCATTAGTAAAAGGTCTATCCACCATTTTAGTTTAGTGTCCTCCTTCCAAAGCCAGTGATTATAGATAGAGCGGTGAAGTTTTATCCATCCTTGTTCCATGTTTGTTACCTCCTAAATATTTTTATAGTTTACTTATGAGCTTTAATTACCTGAATAAATTCCAGTTTCTTTAAGCAAGTTTAATAAGAACTCTCTGCCCTTGGCGGTCCACATACGGTTATATACCACTTCTCCGTTTTCTAATAGGGATTGTTTAAGGCTTGTATATCCTAAAGGAGCGTATTTTGCTGTTGGTACCCAGCAGTTGTTGCACTTGTATTGAATCTGCATTTGCTCTAGGAGCAGGTTTAGCTTTAAAGCGCTGGTGAAGTTTATTTCTTTGGCAATTTCTGTGGTGGTAAAAAGCTTATCTTGGTGAATAAGCAGGTTACGCTGCTGTTCTGCTTTAAGCCTTGCATTTCGCTCTTCTTGAAGCCTTGAGGCAACCTGAACCAGCATTTCGGGATTATTTAAAAGATCTTCTGTAGCAAACATGCCATTTTTTCTAATGGAGGGAATTATTACAGATGTTATCCATCTTTTGAAGGCCTTTGCCTTTGGTAGGGAGCTTCGTAGAATTAAGCTGTAAATTCCACTTTCGTTTATTATGGTCATATTTCTAAGCTTTCCAGCGGTGAGAATTGGATGGATCAGGGTATCTTCTTCATCAACATGGATTCGGATGGCTTGGTTAGTATCTGCGTAACCAAGGATTTCTGCCATGTCTTTTCCAATAAACCAAGGCTGGCCATTAATTTCTAAGGTTCTAACTTCCCCAAATTCATCACTATGGAAGATGGTAAGTGGATTTTGTAAAAGGTTTGAGGTTGTAAAGATATCTTGCATAAATAAACACTCCTTTATTACAAATTGATTTAATTGTGTAATTATTTTACAATAAAATTATAATAGTTCATTATAAAATATGCAAGAATAAATTACAAAACGTAATAAAAATTATAAAAAATATTATATGTATCTATTGACAGATTAATACATAAAAGTTATGATTAAAAGGAATAAAATACAATTTATGGTTTTAAGATAGATACATAGCATATAGGATTTTGAACATAGGAGATAAAGGAGGAATAAGGATGACACCTCAGGAGAAGCTTAAAGCTTTAAGAAAAGAAAGAAACCTTACAACACAGGAGCTAGGAGAACTTTGTGGCATGCTTCAGTCAACCATTAGTAAACTTGAGAATGGGAAAAGAAAAATGACCTTAGAGACTTTAAGTATACTTTCAAAGGCATTGAATGTAAGCATCAATGAATTTTTGGACACTGACGAGGAGCCGGATGTGCAAAAGGAGCCAATGACAGGTAAAGATAAACAAGAATTATTACAAAATGTAATTAAGCCTGTAACACCTATGGAGGAAAAGGCATCAATTCAGAATGAGAAAGCTATTTCCGGGGAAAAGGAAGACATAGCTGTAGAGGATGATATAACGGAGGAATTAAATGTTCTCATGCAGAAGTTTTATTCCAACAATGGGGGACCATTATTCTTTAATGGAGCTCCATTAGATGGAGAAGCCTTAGAAGAACTGGAGGAATCCTTAAAGTTTGCAATAAGAGGCTTAAAGCAAAAGAATTTAAAAAGAAAACAACAGAAGGATGAGGAGCAATAAAACCTATGGACTAAGATCATATTTCAAAAATTGTAAGGAGTGTATGCTTTTGAAGAAATATATAGTTAATCATGTTAAAGAGTTAGTTCAGCAGTGCAACACAAGAGATCCCTATGAGATAGCAGCAGAAAAAGATATTGCGATATTTCATTTCCCACTGTCAGAGAGGATACTTGGATACTTCGTTCAGTGCAGTGAAGGCGGGGCCATCATCATCAATGAAAAAATTCATGAGGCCCAAAAACCCTTTGTGGCAGCTCATGAGCTGTTGCATGCCACTGTTCATAATGATGAAGCAGCCTTTGTAAGACAAAGGAATATCTATGAAAAGCCGCAGGTTCTTGAATATGAAAGTAATTTCTTTGCAGTGGAGCTTTTAATTGATGAAGAGTTTTTTAGAAGCAATGAGGGCAGAACCATAAAAGAACTTTCTGATGTAACAGGGATGCCAGAAGATATGATAAACATGAAGTATGAGGAAGTCTTAAGGAAAAGGAATCAAAACTTTAGTTGAAATATAAAATTTAAAAAAAGGTTAAGGTGATTATTTATGGATTCTAGCAGCTATGTGGAGTATCTTTTAAAAAATCGGCAGGCTTTAAACCAGCAGCTTAAGGAATTGAAGAGAATGGTGGAAAGTCAAAGAGCCCTCACAGAAGAAGAGATTATCGAGGAGTTAACCTTTAAAAAGTCACAAGAGGAAAAGGTGAGCAAAAGCTACATAAGTGATAAAATACCTTCCATTGCCATCATTTATCACGAAGTTTTGGACAAGCGGTCTAGGAACAACTTAAGGGCCATGAACAGGGTAATTGAAGCTACTGAGGATGAGCTTATAAGGCTGGACAGAGCCATAGCCTTCTTACCAGATGAGAACAGGAGGATTTTAGACCAGCTGTACTTTAAAGGAAGGAACTACAGAGAGGTGGCAGAAACCTTAGCCGTCAGTGAAAGCACCCTGCATAGATATAGGAAGAAGACACTTCAGCATATAGCATTTTACTTTTCCATGGAACAGATTTTAGCTTCACCTAGAAATTCAAAAGAATATAAAAATTAGCAGCTTTTCAAATTGCAGTTTGAAGCTGCTTTTTTTATTAAAAAAAATTACACTGACCCACCCTTTCTGCATATTTAAAAGTGAAGGGAGTGATAAACATGGCAGTATCAAATATTAAAAACAGCACAGCTTTAGTTTTAAGATTCGAGAAGGGGCAGAATTTAGACGGAACCCCAAAAATCGTAAGTCAAAAATACTCAAAAATTAATAAAGCAGCAACAGATGAGGACTTATTCGCTGTTGGTGCAGCTATAGGAGAAGTTTTAATTAGCTATCCTGTAGAGCTAAAAAGAGTTGATGACTTCTCATTAGTGCAGGAGTAAAAAACTTTGGCGGGACAGGAGCCTGAACCTTTAAGGTAAGGACAAAAGCAGCCTGTGAAAGGCTCATCAAAAGCCCAGCCAAGAGTAGTTTCCTATAAGGAGGTGGAGGTATGAAGAAATTTTTCACCTTAATAGATAAACTACTGAATTTATGCAACAGCTACCTGAAGGTTTTCAGTGAAATTAGAAAGCAGGTGAACAACAAATCCCCAGGGAATAGAATTATCCTGCTATGGTTTCACATAAGAAAGGGTGTCAGGAGCTTTCAAATAATTATAGTTGAAAGAAGGAGTGAAGAACATGGAAAGAAAACTAGTAATGAGTTTTAAGGATCAAGTAGGGAGTAAATTCAATCTTATTGTTAACTCAGTTAAAGATGAGGTAACAGAAGTGGAAATCGAAGCTATAATGGATTCAGTTTTAACAACTGGAGCTGTTATCAGCAAAAACGGTGCCTTGATTGAAAAGCTTGGTGCAGTAATAGTAGAAACTACAGAAACAGAATACGACGTTCAGTAAGTGACACTCCAAATCTTTGGTTTGGCAAGTGGAGCTTCCACAGAGTGTATCTTTGATTTGGCAAGTGGAACTTACTCCTTCGAATGAATATGAGAAGGAGTTTCATATAAAGAGGATGAAGCCTTAAGGGCTCCATCCTTTTATTTTGAAGCAGAAGGAGGTGTCATCCATATAAAGAGGGCGCGGTTATAAGATAGGTTTTAAATTTAAGGAGGAAGAAAAAAATGGCTAGATTATGTTTTGATTATGGACACGGAGGTAATGATCCAGGAGCAACTTATAAAGGAAGAAAAGAAGCTGAGGAGGTCCTTAATATAGGAAAAAAGGTGGCTGCAGAGGTAAGGAGATTTGGAGTTATTGTTGATGAAACTAGGACTTCAGATAAAGCAGTAACTCTTAAGGAAAGAAGTAATTATGAAAATAAGAGTAACTATGATTACTTTATTTCATTTCATCGAAATGCATTTAAACCAGAACAGGCAAGAGGAGTAGAGACTTTTATATATCTTAATCCTGGAGCAAGGGCTGAAGCAATGGCAGAAAAGATTCAGAAGGCCTTAGTTGCTGTTGGGTTTAGTAATAGAGGAGTTAAAAGAGAAAATTTCCATGTATTAAGAGAAACCGTAGCACCAGCTATTTTAGTAGAGATGGGCTTCCTGGACAACTCAAAGGATAACCAGATTTTTGACTCAAAGAAAAGGCAAATCATTGAAGCACTAGCTTCAGCAATCCTTCAGCAGCTAGGAATTAAGTATACACAGGAACAATCAAAGCCGACGGTGAACACCCTGTACAGAGTAATGGTAGGGTCCTATGCAAATAGGGAAAATGCAGAGAAACAGATACAAAGATTAAAGGAAGCAGGGTTTGATGCAGTTGTGATGATAGGAGAGAAATAGCAGAGGAAAATTAAAGATATAAGAAAAGGGAAGTTAATAATATTAAACCATAGTTGATCTGTAGGTTTTGCGGTGGACATTATTGCTTTGTGAAATATTTTTAATATTCTATAAAAATGTTGATGAAAGAACAGATGTTTGGTATAATATTCCTGGGGAGTGATATTGTATGTTGAGCAAAAAGCAAGGGGAAATACTGGACATAATAATTAATTACATAGAGGAGGAAAAAATTTCACCAACAATTAGAGAAATTGGGGAATTGGCAAACTTAAGTTCAACCTCTACAGTTCATGGCTATTTAAAAAGGCTTGAGCAAAGGGGCTATATTTCACGTAGCAATGACTGTCCCAGAAGTATAAGAGTAATTTATAGAAAAAATAAGGAAATATTATTTGGGGATAGAATTAAAACCTTAAGGGAAAATGCGGGGATGACAAAAGCTGAACTTGGTATAAGAATTGGAGTATCAGACAGGACTTTAGGCTACTATGAATCCAATGAAATGTTACCTCGTAAGGAAGAAACTTTAGTTAAATTAGCTGAAACTTTTCATTTATCCTTAGATAAGCTGCTTAACGGTAATGATGAACATTGTGAAGAGGAAAATCAACTAAACAAATATGGTGAGGTTAAATACAAAGAAGCTCTTCATGGAATAAGAGCATTAGAAAGAGTGTTTACAGAGGGAGTCGTATCAGAGGAAGAAAAGGAAGAGATACTTAGAGTGGTAAATGTGATTTATTTTGATGCGAAGAATAAGAGATGAGTTGAAGCCATAGTTGACCCGTAGAATTTACGGGGGAAGGAAGTGACTTTATGTTTAAAAATGATATAGAGGTATATAAAAATGTAATTACTTTAGCACAGGTCGTAAGAGAGGAATATGAAAGTAATCATCAGGAAAACGGAGTAGTTAAAGTATGTGATAACATTGAGGAATTGTTTATTGTAACAGACAAGGAAAAAGCGTTAAATAATTATTTAGAAGAACAAGACTACGAAGTTATTAAAAATATTATGGTTTTTATGTATTTAGGTAGAGATAAAATTAATGATGAAGCTCAGTGTCCGGAAGAAATATTTAAGCAGCAAAGAGAAGGATTTGAAAATGATTGGGATGAAAAAGATGTTCTTATAGATCAAATAACAAGTAAGATGCAACTAGATGAATATCTGAGAAACGGATTGAAGATATTGGAAATTGTTTAAGATTAAGATGTATTTTTAATCTATTGAGAAATTCTACAGCTTTGAAGAAAAATTTGATTCAGATGTTTTGAAACAAGTTATGAATCAAGTTTTAGATGGTAAAGTTGAGAATAGAATTTTAAAGGAAGTAAGATATTGAGCTTCAAGAGTAAAGGTGATTAGCTTGAGGCGAAAAATGGGGGAGATCTTCATGGAAATAGAGAAAGAGCGGTACAGCCATTTAAACTTTGGGGAGTACATTGAAGGAAAGAGAAAACAACGAAAAATCACTTTAAGAGAGATGGCAAGAATGATGGGAATCACTGCTCCATACTTAAGTGATGTTGAGAAAAATAGACGAAATGCCTTTGATTTGGAAAGGCTAGAGCTCATGTGTACTATTCTTGAGTTTTCTGAAGAAGAACGAATTAAGATTATGGATTTAGCAGGTGAGAATAGACATGAGGTTACTCCAGACATTAAAGATTATATAATAGATAATTATTTTGTGACTAAAGCCATAAGAACTGCAAAAGAGTTAAAGGTAAGTGAAGAAGAATGGCTGGAGATAGTTGAAGAGTTAAAGGAAAGGAAGAGTTTAAAGTTATAATAGACGCTAAGTTGATATTAAGAAGGTAATAGAAGAAGCAACACCTGAGTCGTAGATTTTACGGGGGAAGGGGTGGTTTTTGTTTTGTAGGAATTAATAGTGGATGGTGGAATTGATAAGGTTGATAATAATGTAAGCTATTTCAGAAGATTAATATTTAGATTTATATGCAATGTTTTATAAGTGGAAATACTTCATAAAATTTTATAAGATGCGAATTTTGAAAATTTTATTACGATACAATCACAATTTACAACTTACTACAATCAATTGCTGGAAAGAATTTAGGTTAAGTATTATATTTTGTATATTATTCATATAATGATGAATTAATTAATATTACACGTTTATTGAAAATAATATAATATATTTATTTGAAATAGCTATCATATATGTTATAATATTCCAGAATAAAAGAGTATTATTAAGAAAATTTACGAAAATAAATGTTCTAGGTATATAGATAATTTAAGGAGGTTATTATGAAAAAATTTTTACTATTCTTATGCTCAATAGTTACAATTATAAGTATTTCAGGATGTTCTGCAGAAGAGGATCCCAATATGATAAAAGTAAGTAAATCTTCAGATGACATAATTGGCGGAAATTATCAAACAGTCATATCTGAACTAGAAAAGATTGGATTTACCAATATTGAGACTAAAGTGCTGGATGATTTAATTACTGGTTGGTTGACCAAAGATGGAGAAATTGAAGAAGTAGAGATCGATGGAGATACACAGTTTAACACAAATGATACTTTTTCAAAAGATTCTAAAATAGTAATTACATATCATACATTTTCAATAGAGGATGAAAGCGACGAGGAGTCTACTAAAGACAAAGGTTCTGAGATTGTTGAAGAACCAAACAAAGATAAACAATTGGAAAGTAATCAGGAGATATTAACTGTAGAAAGTAACGAAGAATTGGCAGCTGTTCTTACAGAACCTGACCCAGCAAGCCCAATTATAAGTGAATTTGCAAAAAAATATGCAGGTAAAATTATTGAATTTGATGGTAATATAGCAAACATGATGAATAATAGTAAGTATAAAACAAGATATGATATTTTAATTTATGCTGGGGATTATAGTGAAATGACCGCTATTGGACCTAATTTTAAATTTGAAAATGTGAATATTTCTGATTTAAAGCTTACTGGTTCTGAAATACCGGACAGTATTGGTACTGGACAAAATCTTCGTATTACTGCTGAAGTTAAAGAATACAAAGATAACACACAACTTTTCATGCTTAAGCCAATTTCTACTAAAATAAGATAAAAGATATTTTTGTTTTAGACAAATAAATACTATTATATAGAAAAAAATCACATTTGACCCGTATAATTTACGGAGAAGGATGTGGTTTTTGTTTTGTGGTTAAGTTTTAGAAGTGGTATGAAAGGGATTAATATAGACAATATCTTGATAGTTATTTTGAATAAACAAAAAATGATTATGAATATAAACTTGAAAATATGTTAATAATCATTAATACATATATAAAAATTAAAAACACAGGGTGTATTTAAAGTTAATGCATATTTAAAATTTAGACTTGGTGTTTAACTTCAACATGAGATGTAATTGCTATATTCTACATAAATTTTGAAAATATGGTAAAATAATTATAGGGAGGTGATTAAATGAAGGTTTTTGAGTTAAATCTAAAAGTGTTTTTGTTGAAAAATATATCAATTGAGGATTCACAGGAGAAAATTGCTGAATTTATAGATTTAGCATTAGGAAAAAGTGAAGAGTTTTTGAGTTTTCACAATGAGAATGAGTTTAAAAATTATTGTTTTAATTCTTTTTATCCATTGGAGGAAGATGGGATATATAAGGCTGATAAGGTTTATACCATCAATTTAAGAACCATCGATAAGGAGCTTGCGAATTATTTTAATGCAAACTTAGCTAACGAACATAACAATTATATAAAAGGGCTGATATGTGAAATCAGGATATTACCAAAGAAGCCAATAGAGAAACTTTATAGTATTACTCCTTTAATTATAAAGACAGATAAAGGGTATTGGAAGAATTCATTGAGCATTGATGAATTTGAGAGACGTATTAAAGAAAACTTAATAAAAAAATACAATCAATATAATAATGTGAAAATTAGTGAGGACTTCGAGCTTTATACAACTATTCTTATGAAAAATAGAAAGCCAATTGCTACAACATACAAAGGAAGAAGAATACTTGGTGACAAACTTAGCATTGTTATTTCAAGTGACGAAATTGCCCAGGAACTAGCATATATGGCATTAGGGACAGGTGTTGGAGAGATGAACCCTAGAGGATTAGGTTTCGTTAATTATAGATGGCTATAGGAGGTGAATTTGATGATAAAAGAATGTCTGGAGTCTTTTGAAAAAGAGATAGGTATCAAAGGAGATAAACTTATCTTAGATAATTATATACCTGCCGATGGTACTTATATAATAGTTGCTCCAATGGGTGATTCTTTTCAAATAGTAGATACTTTAAATATTAAGCTTGATAAGAAAACTAAAACCATTGATAGAAGCAGTAACTACTTTGATTCAATTTGTATGTATGATTACAATAGTAAGCTTGTGGACATGAATAAGCCCATTGATGGAAAAAAAATAATACACAGTAACAATTACCTCAGTTTTTTTGCTAAAAAAGAAAGTTTTATAAATGGAAAACTTACTGATGAAGTAATTGATGGATATTATGCTATATTGGCAGACCCTTATCTCAAATATCCAAAATCTAAATCAAAGTCCCATGAAGTATATATGGCTTTGGAAGAAGAAATTGGTACTGTTAATATTGAACTTCTTGAAAAAATAAGATGTTGGATTAAAGAGAATGTATATGAGATTGGTAAACAACATACAGGAAAGGACTATTTAAAGATTTTCTTTCAGTATGATGAACAAGATTATATTAGGGAAGGTAAGCGATATTTTATACCTAATATTTATAACAGCAATGATTACAATGTAAAGGTAATTGACGGAATATTGGGACTTCCTAATGATAATATGGGAATGAATGCTAAAAAACCTTATTTGGAAAATAAAACGAGAAAGATAACTTCACCATACTTAATTAATAGCGAGGAAGTAATGCTTCAGAAGAAGTTTTTTGATTATCTTTTAAATGAAGTTACACTAGGCAAAGTGAATGTTTACATCAATGATGAAGGAATTAAGGTATATCCTAATGGACAACTTCCAGACAAGGACTTTGAAGGCCTATACTTAAGGTTAAAGAAGGGAAAAGAGGTTGAGATTCGAGGATATGATGTTATTACAATGTATAAACCTAATTTAGCAAGGAGCTTTTCGTTTAATAATGTACTAAAGGATACGCTGGATGAAAAATCAGGAGAATTGTATGGTAAATATAAAAAGAGGTCTGATATACAAGGCATTATAGACAATGTATTTTTTTCAAAGTATTTAGTGAACAACTATTTCACTGATCCAGGAGATATTTCTATAACTAATAATGTTTTAAAGAATAATCTTCTTCTAGGACGAGAAGGAATCTTTAATTGGCTTTATAAAGGAAATAGTAATGGAATTGATAAATTGTTAGATAAACTCTCTTTAAATATTTTGAAGGGAACAATTGAAAGTGGATATTATAAGAAAGCAAAAGATCAATTTAATTTAAGATGGTCTTTAAAGAGTTATTTTGATGGAGGTGTTCAAATGGCAGAAGTTATTTATATTATGCAGGAAAGTCTTAGAAAAAAAATTAATGCTGAGGTAACTGATAAATTTGATAATGATGAGGAATATTATTTTGCAGTTGGACAGTTGGTAAATTACTTTTTATCTTTAAGCAAAGGTAAGAATAAGCCACAGTCCTTAGCCAATCCATTTGTAAATGCGAAGAATAATGAAATTATTAAAGAGAAGCTTAGAGCTCTTTATTTAAAATATAACTATACAATAGATAAAAATTCCAAGAGATTTAATAACCTTTATGGAATGATACTGGGGTATGTACCAGAAGGAAAGGTAAATCAAGATTTAATTTTAGCTGGATATCTAAGAAGTAATTTAGTATATGAGAAAAATAAGGAGGAGAAATAGTATGGATAAGAGAGTTTATGGAGTAATTGGGATAGTATCAAAAATGGCTAATTGGAATGCTGATTTTACAGGGTATCCTAAAACCACTTCTGATGGAAGTACCTTTGGAAGTGATAAAGCCTTAAAGTACCCAATGAAAAAAATGTGGGAAAACAAAGGTGATAAGGTGCTTTATATAAAATCACTTAAGTTATCTGAGGGGAAAAAGGGTGAAGTTACTGTAGTTCCAAGGTCATTAAAGGAAAGATATCAGTATATTTTTGGAGTAAAGGACTTGAAGCAATGTAAGGATACTTCAGAGGTTTTGAAGAATTTATTTAATGCGGTGGACGTTAAAAACTTTGGTGCAACCTTTGCAGAAGAGGGCAACAATATATCTATTACAGGAGCTGTACAGATTGGTCAGGGATTTAACAAATACGATGGTACAAATCCAGAGGAACAGCAGATTCTTTCACCATTTAGAGATGGCTCAAAGGATAATGCTGATTCAGAGGAAGCTAAGAACTCTACTCTTGGAACCAAGATTGTTAGTAATGAAGCACACTATTTCTATCCATTTACAATAAATCCTCTTGCATATAAAGAATTCAAAGAGCTAAGTGTTACTGATGGATACACTGAAGAAGACTACAACAAGTTTAAAGAAGCAGCATTAGTTTCAGCAACATCCTTTGCAACCAATGCTAAAGCAGGTTGTGAGAATGAGTTTGCTATTTTTGTTGAAACAGACAGTGACTTATACCTACCGACTCTTTCAGAGTATATTGAGTTTGAAAAGGGTGAGGATAAAAATATAATTAAAATCCAGTGCTCAGAGTTGTTAAATTCATTAAAAGATAGAATTAAAAATGTTGAGATTTACTTCAATCCATATACAACTAAAGTAGAATCCAATATTGAAGGAGCAAAGGAATATAATATATTCACACAAAAAGAGGTGTAGAATATGAAAATTTTAAAATTTAAATTGTGGGGAAAGACTGCTTTCTTTAAGAAGCCTGATGTAAACACATATATGTATTTTACCTATGGAAATATTCATAAGGTTGCATTACTTGGCCTTTTAGGAGCTGTAGTTGGTTATGGAGGCTATAATCAATTTGAGGCTAAACGAAGATGTGATAAGAAGTTTAGGGGTCAATATCCAGAGTTTTATGAAAAGCTTAAGTCAATAAAAGTAGGAATTGAACCAAATAATGAGGGTGCATTTATCTGTAAGAAAATTCAGGTTTTTAATAATTCGGTAGGGTATGCCTCAAAAGAAATGGGGGGAAACCTTATAGTTAAAGAGCAGTGGTTAGAAAATCCATCTTGGAACATATATCTTCTTGTTAACAATGAAGAAGCTGAAAATATAACAGAGGCTATTATAAATAGAAAAAGTGTTTTTACACCATACTTAGGTAAAAATGACCATTCAGCTAATATTACTGATATTGAAGTTTTTGATGGATGCAGTAAAGTAGAACGCTTAGATAAAATTAATTCTTTATGCTTTAAAGAAGATGTAACTTTATCACTTCCAGAGTCAGACTGGGCTGAGGAAGTGGTAGCTGATGAGGAGTATTTTAAATATACGGAAAGTCTTCCAGTGGGATTAGATGAGGAAACTAATTTATATATAATGAAGAGCTTTGTTTATAGCAATATGGATGTTGATTCTATTAGAGCAAAGGATATTTATAAGGTTCAAAATAAAAATATTATATTCATTTAAAGGAGGGGTCCCCCTCCTTTAATTCTAGGAGGTATCATGGAGTATTTCAAGGAGAGTGAAATCGTAGAAATAACAACGCTATTGAATAGTAGCAAAAAATTTTTAGCTCATTTAGGAGATGAAAAATATAGTGTAAATAAGGAAGAGACATTAAAGGAACATACAGACTTGGTTAACAAGTATATAAATAAGATAATTGAAGCTAAAAATTTAAATATAACTTTTGAAAATGTAGAAAGAGAGCTTCTTGCAGAAGTAAGTGAAGAGGGAAAACAGGTATTTAGAAACCTTGTTATCAATACATTTAATTTTCATGATTTAGGTAAACTTAATCCCAATTTTCAAGAATATAAGATGAAAAATTGTATAGGCGAAAAGGCTGATTTTATAAATATACATAGCAAACACTCGATTTTATCAGCTGTTTTATACATTAATTATTTTATTCCAGATATAAAGAAATTAGATAAGGTAAGTAGAGATATAATTTTAGAATATTTATTTTTAAATGCCTATGTTATTTCAAGACATCATGGAAGTTTAGATAGTTTTGAAAGTTTTTTAGATAAATTAGATAAAGATAGTGGTGATACGGCTGCTTCTTGTATTGAATTATTTTCTGAAGATGAAGTTGAATATTATAATGGGAAATTTACATTAACATTTAAAATGTTAAATGGAATGATAGAGGTCATTAAAAAGAGAAGAAAGGTAACTGATACCAATAATATAATTTATAAATATATCTACACAAAATTGATGTTTTCGCTACTGGTAGCAGCTGATTTTTATGCTACTTCAGAATTTATGAAGGGCAGTATATTGAATGAGTTTGGGGAAATATCGAGCATTGATGAGTTTTATAAAGACTATAAAGGTACAGGAGTTTATCACAGTATACGTGAATATGAAAATACGGAATATAGCAGAAAGAAAGATTTATTAAGGGAGAAGAATATAAATATCCTAAGAAATGAAATGTTTCTAGATGCTGAAAAGGAATTAATAAATAACATTCACGAAAATATTTTCTTTTTAGAAGCTCCTACAGGGAGTGGAAAGAGTAATGTTGCCTTAAATTTATCATTTAAGTTTTTAGAAAGTGAAAACAGTCTTAGAAAGATTTATCATGTATACCCTTTTAATACATTAATTGAACAGAATATAAAGTCATTAGAAAATATTTTTGGAGAAGACAGTGAAATTATAAAGCAAAAACTAGCAGTAATTAACTCTATTACACCAATTAAAACAGATGAGGAGAAGCTAATGGATGACGATGAAACAGGAAAGTATGAGTATTACACAAAAGCTCTTTTAGATAGGCAGTTTTTAAATTATCCCATGATCCTTACAACCCATGTTAGTTTATTTGATACCATGTTTAATTTTACAAAGGAATCTGCATTTGGATTTCATCAACTAGCAAATAGTGTAATAGTTTTAGATGAAATACAAAGTTATAAAAATATAATTTGGAGCGAGATTATTACCTTTTTAAAAGGGTTTGCAAAGCTGTTGAATATGAAAATTATAATTATGTCAGCAACGTTACCAGACTTAAATATATTAACTGGCAATGAGGAAAATACCTGTAGATTAATTAAGGATAGAGAAAAATTTTTTAGTAATCCGTTATTTAAAAATAGGGTAGAGGTTAATTACAATCTTATGGAGGATTCTATTGAAGGAATTTATGAACATGTTAAAGATATCAGCCATAATGGAGGGAAAATTCTTATTGAGTTTATAAAAAAGCAATCAGCTTATGAGTTCTTTAAAAAGCTAAAGGATGATGATGAGATTAATTGTTGTGTAGAGTTAATTTCAGGAGATGATAATGCAGCTGAAAGAAAGCGAATTTTAGATGTTGTAAAAGATACAAGCAATATTATTTTAGTTGCAACTCAGGTCATTGAAGCTGGTGTTGATATAGATATGGATATTGGATATAAAGATATATCTAAGCTTGATAGTGATGAGCAATTTTTAGGAAGAATTAATCGCTCATGTAAGCATAGTGGGAAAGTTTACTTTTTTAACTATGATGATGCAAAAAACATTTATAGAGATGATGTAAGAATTAATAAAGATTTTAGTTTAATAAGTGAAGATATGAAAAACATCTTAACCTTAAAGACGTTTAGTGAGTACTATGAGCCTGTACTCCAAGCTATCAAAAGAAAATATAATGAAGCTTATAATGACAGTAATCTAGAGCAGTTTTTCAATGAAGAAGTAGCAAAACTTAATTTTCAGAGTGTTGCAAAGAGGATGGAGCTTATAGGAAACGATATGTGGAGTATGTCTGTGTATTTTGCACAAAAGATTGAAAGTGATAAATTTGGATTACTTGATGGTAGAAAAGTGTGGCAGGAATACAGAGATTTACTTGAAAGTAATAGGTTGGATTATGCTAAGAAAGAAATAAAATTATCAGAAGTTAGAGCCAAGATGAATTACTTTATTTATAGTGTGAAAAAATCAGATATTTTATATAACGATAGAATTGGTGAGCTTTATTATATTGAGGACGGAGAGCAGTATTTTGAAAATGGAAAGATAGATAAAGGTAAGCTTACTACTGGTATAGGAGATTTTATTTAGGAGTTAGATATGAAGGTAAATGGAACATTAATAAATTATTATTTTCATTGTAAAAGGCAGTGCTGGCTTCATGGTAATAGATTAAATCTTGAAGATAATAGTGAGATAGTAAAGGTTGGAAAAGTAATACATGAAGAACGAGCTGAAAGAAGTAGTGGCACTGAACTAGCTATAGACAATATTAAGTTAGATAAGTTAACTAAGGATTATCTAGTAGAAGTTAAGAAATCTGATGCTGACGTTGAGGCAGCTAAGTGGCAGCTTCTTTTATATCTTAATATATTAAAGGAAAAAGGAATTGAAAGAAAAGGAAAACTAGAATTTGTAGAAAAAAATAAGGGGAAAAGTAAGATTCTTATATTGGAGTTAAATCAGCAATCTGAAGATGAATTAACCAAAGTTATTGATAGTATTGAGAAATTGCTAAAAGAAGAAAATGTACCAGAGACAATAAATAAACCTAGCTGTAAAAAATGTGCTTATTATGAGTATTGTTATATTTAGGAGGAATGTGAATGGGAAGCACAAGATATATCACATCCATGGGAGAACTTACAAGAAAAGATAACTCACTTTGTTTTAGAAAAGACGGAAAAAATGTTTATATTCCAGTGGAAAATACTACAGAAATATATTGTTTATCAGAGGTAACTTTAAATACAAAGCTTTTAGATTTTATAACCAGTAATAATATAGTAATTCACTTCTTCAATTACTATGAGGGGTATAGCGGAACTTATTATCCAAAGGATAAGTATAATAGTGGAAAGTTGTTAATTAAACAAGTAGAAGCCTATAAGGATAAAAGGCTTGAAATAGCAAAGCAAATAGTAAGAATTATCGGAGTTAATATTAGTGAGGTGTTATATCATTATTATAAACACGATAAAAAAGAGGTTAAAGGCACTATTGATTGGATTAGAAAGGACTTTAAAGAAAGAATTGATGTAGTAGCTGATGTTAAACAGTTAATGGCAATTGAAGGCGAAGTATGGCAACGATTTTATGGGGACTTTAAATATATTCTTCCTGAAGATTTTATTATGAATAAAAGGGTCAAGAGGCCACCAGATAATCCTATAAATGCTTTGATTTCTTTTGGAAATTCACTTTTATATACAAAAACAATTTCAGCCATATACAGAACTCATTTAGATCAAAGGATAAGTTTTCTTCATGAACCAAGTGAGGGGAGATTTTCTTTAAGCCTTGATATCAGTGAGGTTTTCAAACCAGTTATAGTTTACAAGACAATATTTGAACTGGTAAATAATAAAAAAATCCAAGTGTCAAGGCACTTTGACAAGAAGGTTAATTATTGTTTGTTAAATGAAGAAGGAAGAAATATTTTTATTACGGCTTTTGAGGAAAGATTGGAAAGTGTATTTATGCATCCGAAGCTGAAGAGAAAGGTTTCATATAGAACTGCAATAAAATTAGATTGTTATAAATTGATAAAGTTTATTATGGAGGACAGAGAATTTACTCCTTTCAGTTTAAAGGAGGGTTTATAAAGTGAGTAAAAATATTAATTATAATTATGCTTTTCTATTTTATGATGTTAATGAAAAGAGAGTAAATAGAGTTTTCAAAGTATGTAAAAAATACTTATCCCATTTTCAAAACTCAGTATTTAGAGGAGAATTATCACCATCAAAATTGATATCTTTGAAAAAGGACTTAAATAAAGTAATAGATGAAGATGAGGATTTTGTGTGTATTATTAAACTTATGAACGATAATGTATATGGTGAAGATATACTAGGAAATAAGAAGCATGATACAGGTGAAGACTTAATAATATAATTTACCAGGCAAATTATATACTATTTTATGCTTCAGAAGAGTTGTTTCAATGGGTTTAACTTATTTAAGTAAGTTAAAAGGAGAGGCAAATATTCATCTGGTAAAAAAATGATACGGCTTTGTATTACAACAGGTTAGGAGTATAATATAAAGTAAGAATGGCTTAAATACTAAGCTTTAACTTCAACATGAGATGTATTTAAATGCTATAGCAGCATTGCTAAGTGTTCCTGTTGTCTCCTTTAACTTCAACATGAGATGTATTTAAATCTTGAAAATGTTAATAAATATATTAACCACATGGGCTTTAACTTCAACATGAGATGTATTTAAATGCGAACGCGTTTAACACAAACATGGAGAATGCATCTTTAACTTCAACATGAGATGTATTTAAATTACTAGAAGCAAAAGTAGACAATGACGTATATCTTACTTTAACTTCAACATGAGATGTATTTAAATACAGAGAATTAAGAAATATTTTGAACGATATGGATCTTTAACTTCAACATGAGATGTATTTAAATAGGAGTTAATACTCACAGTAACGGTTCGGAGCTTCTTTAACTTCAACATGAGATGTATTTAAATTAGTTATACCATGCCATTATTATTCCTCCCTTCAACTTTAACTTCAACATGAGATGTATTTAAATTTCAAATAAATTCCAATAGTAACTTAGTTGGACTTGCTTTAACTTCAACATGAGATGTATTTAAATACATCACGTCTTTGTGATTGAATATTATTAATATTTTCTTTAACTTCAACATGAGATGTATTTAAATATGCGATTATTGAGGTATGTGCTATGTATAGTATACCTTTAACTTCAACATGAGATGTATTTAAATTAACAAAGCATTATTTTTAGACAACAACTGCGAACTCTTTAACTTCAACATGAGATGTATTTAAATACAATTGATTTTAATATAAAATATGCACATAATAGCCCTTTAACTTCAACATGAGATGTATTTAAATTTAATATAAAAGAGATGGAATTTAATCCATCTCTTCTTTAACTTCAACATGAGATGTATTTAAATTCTATTTTGTTTATTTTATTTGCAATTGCTATATATCTTTAACTTCAACATGAGATGTATTTAAATGCATAAACTTTTTTATCATTATAACTTCTAACAAACTTTAACTTCAACATGAGATGTATTTAAATTGGACGACTTACGTGAGGTTATCGGTAAGTCCAGAACTTTAACTTCAACATGAGATGTATTTAAATACCGACATACGATGAAATTATTAATAGCAATTTACCTTTAACTTCAACATGAGATGTATTTAAATCTTGTGGTTTCCAAAAGACGTGATGTGATTAACACTTTAACTTCAACATGAGATGTATTTAAATTGGAAGAGGTGGTAAGCACTTCATAATTTAGGAGGTCTTTAACTTCAACATGAGATGTATTTAAATGTGAATACAAAATAGGTGGTTGTAATATGTGGACATCTTTAACTTCAACATGAGATGTATTTAAATGACGGAGTTTTCGTTCCACTCGCTAGTTTTGTAACTCTTTAACTTCAACATGAGATGTATTTAAATTGGAATAAGAGAAGTGATAACGATAAAATAATTTGCTTTAACTTCAACATGAGATGTATTTAAATTTCGGTATTTACTTTAATAGAAGTTATGATGCTTCTTTAACTTCAACATGAGATGTATTTAAATATTAGTTGCGAAAGTTTAATGTTGCAGCCGTATCCACTTTAACTTCAACATGAGATGTATTTAAATAGGTAATATCGGAGTAACTTCATCTGGGCAGTTATCTTTAACTTCAACATGAGATGTATTTAAATGAGGATTACAGATATTTTATAAAGAATTACAATATCTTTAACTTCAACATGAGATGTATTTAAATAAAACTACTATAGCTGAGAAATGGCTTACAACTTTCTTTAACTTCAACATGAGATGTATTTAAATGTTTCTTTTAAAGGCTTCTAATTCTAATCTAATTACCTTTAACTTCAACATGAGATGTATTTAAATTTATGAAGGAGATACACAAGGTATTGAATGGTTGAACTTTAACTTCAACATGAGATGTATTTAAATGAAATCCAGATACATTAACAACAAACATGTTCTTCCCTTTAACTTCAACATGAGATGTATTTAAATCATTTATGGTATGAGCTATGGAGACACAGCTAATAACTTTAACTTCAACATGAGATGTATTTAAATATTAAAAGAAAGTTTGATAATCCTATGGCATTGCCTTTAACTTCAACATGAGATGTATTTAAATACAGTTAACTCATTTCCATTTTTTCTTCCGGTCTTACTTTAACTTCAACATGAGATGTATTTAAATAAATAAAAGTGAGGTATTTTAAATGAACAAAGTTACTTTAACTTCAACATGAGATGTATTTAAATGAGAAAAGAAAATATCCCCAGATTGTTTTGTATTCTCTTTAACTTCAACATGAGATGTATTTAAATCTACACCACACACGACTTAGAAATACTTATAGACACTTTAACTTCAACATGAGATGTATTTAAATAGACTCAACGCGTTATTTTTACCGATTTTCCATGGCTTTAACTTCAACATGAGATGTATTTAAATACCTCATTCGGCAGATATTGTGTACCTAGCTTTTTCTTTAACTTCAACATGAGATGTATTTAAATCTCATTAACCACATTGGAGCAAACTAATATAACAACTTTAACTTCAACATGAGATGTATTTAAATGTGACAAAGAGGGGTGAAGCCTTAGACCTTACAGGCCTTTAACTTCAACATGAGATGTATTTAAATCCCAAATGACCCTAAACACCCAAGCTGGTGCAATACTTTAACTTCAACATGAGATGTATTTAAATGTGTGAATGTTGTAAACAGATGAAAAGGGAGAGCCTTTAACTTCAACATGAGATGTATTTAAATAATGTAATTATTGCCATGTCAAATATAGGGTATTTCTTTAACTTCAACATGAGATGTATTTAAATATACTTAAAGCTGGTACTTTTATTCCTGAATGTGTCTTTAACTTCAACATGAGATGTATTTAAATGATTTGGAATTCCAACTTTATGAAGGGCTGCTTGCTTTAACTTCAACATGAGATGTATTTAAATTTGGCATTGTCTAAGAAGAACCCTTCAACTATTATCTTTAACTTCAACATGAGATGTATTTAAATGTTTATTCAAACTTCTTAGCAACCTCAGCAAATGCGCTTTAACTTCAACATGAGATGTATTTAAATATTGCAGGGTATACGGCTTTAGCTGATGAGAATACTTTAACTTCAACATGAGATGTATTTAAATTCCCTTGTTTTACAGGAATCTGAATCCCAAAGCCACTTTAACTTCAACATGAGATGTATTTAAATAAGAGTAAGAGATAAAATATTGGAATTAAAACCTCCTTTAACTTCAACATGAGATGTATTTAAATTCCTCTAAAGCTCCTTTGAGCAACATGTAACTACTGCTTTAACTTCAACATGAGATGTATTTAAATGTAACCTCATTACCTAATAAGACTATCGATAAGATCTTTAACTTCAACATGAGATGTATTTAAATTTGCAGTATGTAATTTATTTTAATATTATTGTCGAACTTTAACTTCAACATGAGATGTATTTAAATATTTTTAGATGATGGTGTGAGTGGTACAATTCAATCTTTAACTTCAACATGAGATGTATTTAAATTTTTCGTTTCAAGGTATATAGAGACTCTAGATAATTTTGTGTAATTAAAATATTATTCATTAAAATTGTAAAAAGTACAAGTTATGCTAATTCATCTTTAAGTTGATCTGAAAATGCTATTGCAAGCTCCGCTAATGTATTTCACCTTCAAGAATATTTTCTAAAACATCTTTTACTAGTCTCTGTATAAGTCCATTCTCTCCCATAGCATCATCAATAGTTTTACATTTCCTAACCTCCGCGTTGTAATCAAAGTTGGTATCTTCTGTTTTCTTCATTCTAAAATCCTACTTATATATATGTTATTCCTAATCTTCCAGCTCATCATACAAAAAGAGAGTAGGCATATTTGTTTTTATACAAATCTATCTACTCTCCTTAAGAAAAAATATTTTTGTAGCAACCTCAATCGGTTTTGTCTCGGGTGGAAGAATGATCGGTTGGGGGGAGATAATAAATAGAAAAACACTAACGATAAGAGTAACATTTACATCAAAAGTAGCTGTTACTCTTTATTATATCATCATTAATTAAGCGATACCTCACCCGTAGATTCTACGGGGCAGCAATGTTTCGATTATATATGCAAGAAGCATTACAACCTTTTAAATTTATATTGTTTTTCATTTTAAAGGAATATATGATTATTTCATAGAAAGTATTTTCCTTATTATAAGTAATAATATAATCATAAAATATATTATAATAAAGGAGTAAATAGATTATTAGGAAGTTAAAATGAAAGGTATTAATTCAAATGGAAACCAAGGATATTATTAATGAATTTTTAAATAATAAGAATGAAGAAAATGCTAAGGGTATGAAGGCTTATTTAAAGGATAACTTTGAGTTTCTTGGTGTTAAAACTCCCCTTAGAAAACAGGTGTCTAAGGAGTTTTTAAAAGAAAAATCTAAGGAAAACTTTATAGATGAAGCTTTAGTTAGAGAATTATGGGCTAATGAATATAGAGAGATGCAGTATATAGCTATAGACTACTTAATAAAACAGAAAAAGAAGCTTCAAAGAGAACATATTACTTTGATAAAGGATCTTATTGTTACAAAATCCTGGTGGGATTCTGTTGATCTTATAGCTAGCCACTTAGCTGGAGAGTTAGGAAGAAAATATCCAGAGCTTATTGAAGAATATTTTTTACCTTGGAGTGAATCAGAGAATATGTGGCTTAGAAGAACTGCGATTTTATATCAATTAAAATATAAAGAAAATACCAATACAGATTTTTTGAAGCAAGTAATTAAAGTTACCCTTCACCAGGAGGAGTTTTTTATTAGAAAAGCTATTGGATGGAGTTTAAGAGAATACTCTAAGTTTAATCAGGAATGGGTTAGGGAGTTTATAGCTAATAATAAGTTAAGTAAATTAAGTGAAAAAGAAGCTAGTAAATATCTATAAAGGAAGTTAGGTACAACTTTCATAGTAGTTATATGTTACATGAGTAATGAAGTAAAAGGCTAAATGATAGATTAATATAGGATTTATCAGTTGGCCTTTTTATGTTTAATTAGGGTAGTGTTTTAAAATACTCTGAAACTAATTGTATAAAGTATGGGGGATAATTTGGAATATTTGAGTTGGAATTATATTCTATAAGATTTATAGTTCTTTTTTATGAATTCCAATTCGAATTTTACCTTGTACTCCAGTTAAAATAGAAGATAATTCAGATTGAAATTGTTGCTGATGAAACATTAATGTTAATAATATTAAGCCATGACTGACTCGTAGATTATACGGGGTAAGCTGTGGCTTGTTTATTTAAACTTAAATAGAAGGTATAATATAATTTTATTATAAGGAAAATTATTGAAATAAGTTTGATAGGGATAATCAAAGAATTATTGAAGTGGGGTAAAAGATGAGAGATAAGAAGGAGTTATTTGCTGGGTGTTTATTAGGCGGTGCTATAGGTGATGCTTTAGGATATCCAGTGGAATTTATGAAGTACTCTAAGATATTAGAAGAATTTGGAGCTGAGGGTATTACAGAGTTGAAAATTAACCAAGAAAAGAACAAGGCAATTATATCTGATGATACTCAAATGACTTTGTTTACTGCGGATGGCCTTATATGGGCTTATGAAAGGATGCGAGATAGAGGGATTGGTTCTTATACAGGAAGTGGAATTTATCAATCCTATTTAAGGTGGTATTACACACAGACAGGGGTGGTAATTGATGAGTTTTGGCTAAAAAAACAACCTCATGAAGAGTTTAGAGATGATTCAAAGTACCCTAAGAGTATTTTAGACCATAAGGAGCTTTTTGAAAGAAGAACTCCAGGCCCAAGCTGTTTGAATGCTTTAAGCAGTGGTGAAATGGGGACCATTGAAAGACCGATTAACAATAGTAAAGGTTGTGGAGGAATAATGAGAGTTGCACCTATTGGTGTATTTCTTCATAAAAATCCAGAAGAAGCTTTTCAGGTAGGAGCTGAAGTAGCAGCAATTACACATGGACATCCAACAGGATATCTGGCAGCAGGTACTTTAGCCTGCATCATAGCTGAGTTTATAAATGGAAGAACTATATTGGAAAGTATTAATAGTGCTATTGAAATACTTAAAGGGTATAGTAGACACGAAGAAACTTTAAAGGCCTTAGAAAAAGCTATAGACTATGCTAAGGATGAAGAGAAAACAGGCTATGAAGTTGTCAAAAAGTTAGGACAAGGCTGGGTAGCTGAGGAAGCATTAGCTATAGCTGTATACTGTGCATTAAAAAATAAAGATTTTAAAAGTGCCCTGATTATGGCAGTAAACCATGACGGAGACAGTGATTCTACTGGAGCCATATGCGGGAATATATTAGGAGCTGCTTATGGGAGAAGGTTTATACCAGAGGAGTGGATAGATAAGATTGAGTTAAAAGAGTTCATGGAGGAGCTAGGAGATAGATTGTGTAATTTGTCATAAGGTTTTATATGTTTAGGAGAGTTTTTTTATGGGAATTACCACAATGGATGTAGATGTTTTTGTTATGATAAAGAAAGTAAAATATTAAGATTACTTATTGAATATAAGTACGATGAGGATTTTGCGAAGAAGATTCATCAATCTAGAGTAATTATCCAAGCAATTTATTATATTGAAAAATTTGAAATAGCAGGGTTAGAATTACAAAACATAATTTTAATAGGTGATAAGAATGAATGTTTTATATTAGATTCCAATGTTTTAATTAAGTATTTATCAGAGGATACAAGTTGGAATATTGCTCCATCAGAATCAGCAGATAAGAATAATGAGCTGCTATTAAAAATAAGTGAAGAGATAAATATCAATCCATTCATATTTAGAATGGATGAGGCTTTTTCTTAAGGAATTATATTGCTCTACATTAAATTTAAGTGATCTGCAAATAGACATAGATATAATAATTCAATTAAATTTCAGTATGATTTTTTTAACTATGATATATAGAATTACTTAGAGGAAAAATATTTTTATAAGATAAGTTCAAGTTACCTAAAGAATTACTAAATGCTTTTAAGAAAGATAAGCCTATTATATTTTTTATAAATCCTCCATATGGAACTGCTAATAATGCTGGAAGAAAAATATGTGATCATAAAGAAGGCATTGCATTAACAAATGTAAATAAATTAATGAAAAAAGATATGATAGGACCTTGTTCACAACAATTATATGCACAATTTTTATATAGAATTTTATTAATGAAGAAAATTTATAATTTGTCCAATATTAATATATATATGCAAAATTATCATATTTACATACTATTAAAGATGTTAGTAATAGTGTTTACAAGAATACTACAGATGTATTTATAGTGTCATCAACATCATCAATGGCACATGGAATTTCAATTATTCCTGAAAATTATTTTAAGGTTATATCTAATTTTTCGGCTAGAAAGTTAATAACTAATGATTATGCTAATTGGATTAATGATAAAGATGAGGTCTTTAGTTTATGAATTAGGATTTTTAAAGAAAGATTTTAATGCTGTTAATAGGTTAAATAAAGATATTAAAAGAGATGTTATTCAAGAAGCGTTGTTGACTTAGTAGTAATAGCTAGAGTTTGACTTTGGCAAGTGCTGGCTATTAATCAAATATATATCCTCCAAGGTAATGGTGAAAAAACATTATTACCTTGGAGTTATTTTTATTTCTAGATATATTGATGAGCCCTAGCTTCAAAGTTACCTACCCAATGAGTACATAAGCCTTATTATGGTATAATATTTAAATATAGGTTAATCTTACATGAAGGAGCTACAACATTGAATATAGAGAAAAATTTACTTCTTATTAAGGGTGAGGATAAAACTAAAGATGTGGGATATTGCCAGTATGACACAGGGATAAGTAAGTGGAAGGTTACTTTTACTAATAGGAAAGTGTATTCCTATAATTATACCAATGTCCTTTGGTTTTATAAGCCCATAGAGATTGATATTGTTAATAAGATAATTTATGCAAATCATGAACCTTTAGGGGGAGTGTCTAAGGTAATTTATTTTGCGGATTATGTTAAGGTTATTTTCAAAAGTAAGTTTACTAAGGTTTTTAGCAAATATGATATTGAAATAGAAGAGTCAAGTCTTAAGGATAAAGTCAGCAGCAATTGTTTTACATATCTTAAGGAGCTTTCGGATGTTGTTGGGATTAAGATGGACAATGGAAGTTTGCTTAAAAGGCAGTATGAGAAAATTGAGGTGGTAAGTCCTAGAAGTGTATTAAGTTTTTATTTGAATCCTCATAAGCTAAAGGAAATGACTTTTAATAGGGATTTAAATTATCCTTTTGGGTTTAATTTAAGTCAAAGGAAGGCTGTTGAAAATGCTTTTACTAGCAATATTAGTATTATAGAGGGGCCGCCAGGTACAGGTAAAACTCAGACCATATTAAATATTATTGCTAGTATAGTTATGGAGAATAAAACTGTTGCGGTGGTTTCAAATAACAATACTGCTACGGATAATATACTTGAAAAGCTCAAGAAGCACCAGTTGGATTTTATAGCAGCACCCTTAGGAAATGATGCTAATAAAACAAGATTTATTGAAAATCAAAAGGGTGAGTATGGTGATTTTACTAAGTGGAAGCTGACTCATGAAGAAAAAGTCAAGATATCAACAGAGCTTAAAGAGAAAAAGGCGGCTATTAGCAGTATGATGGCGAAGGATAATAAATTGTCTCAATTAAAGCAAGAGCTATCAGAACTTGAAATCGAAAGACAACATTTTGAAAAGGAGTATCTTTCTGAAGATGTTGCTAGTTTAAAGTATAACTCAATAAAAAAACTTAAGGCAGATAAGTTGATGAAGTTTATTACTGAAATAAGGGCAAAGGGTTCAGATGAGAAGATTGTTACCTTTTGGTTCAAGATAAATAATCTTTTTAAGTATGGAATTATTAATTTAAAGTTTTATAAGAACTCTATAGATGAGATTTTAGATTATCTTTGTAGCCAGTATTATAACAATAAAACTATTGAGCTTAAGATAGAAATTAATAAATTACAAAAAGAGTTAGATAGATTTGATTTTGAAAAGGAAATGGATAATTACACTTCTAACTCCATGAAGATTTTTAAAGATTATTTAGCTGGAAGATATAATAAAAGGAAGCCACCTATATTTACTAAGGAGGATTTATGGAAGAAGTTTAATCTTGTTATCACAGAGTATCCTGTAGTGCTAAGTAGTACCCATTCTTTAGCAAGTACTAAATCAGAAAACTTTCTTTTTGATTATGTAATCATTGATGAGGCCTCTCAGGTTGATATTGTAGCAGGAGCCTTAGCTTTATCCTGTGCTAAAAATGCAGTTATTGTTGGAGATTTAAAGCAACTTCCAAATATAGTTTCAAAAGAGGATAAGGAAATTATAAAGGATATATATACTAAATATAATTTGCATGAAGCTTACGATTACTGTAAGAATAGTTTATTGTCTTCAATTTCAACTATTAATAAAACGATTAAAAGAACCCTGCTAAGAGAGCATTATAGATGTCATCCTCAGATTATTAATTTCTGTAATAAGCAGTTTTATAATAATGAGCTTATTATAAAATCAAAAGGCGATGGAAACCTTAAACCCTTAGCGGTTTATAAAACAGCTCTTGGAAATCATGGAAGAGATAAAGTTAACCAAAGGCAAATTGATGTAATCAGAGAAGAGATACTTCCTAAGATTAACTCGGATAAGTCCATTGGTATAATTGCTCCATATAGAGATCAGGTTAATGAAATTACTAAGTATATTGGAGTTGATACCGTTGCAGAAGTTGATACAGTACATAAATTCCAAGGCAGGGAAAAGGATGTTATTATTTTAAGTACAGTTTCTAACAAAATTAATGATTTTAATGATGACCCTAACCTGGTAAATGTGGCAGTTTCCCGTGTAGTTCATAACCTTATGGTGGTAACTTCAGATTTTCAAGAGGAAAATAGCAACCTTGGAGATTTAATTAGATACGTAAGCTATAACAATTTAGATATAGTAGAAAGTAAAATCTCTTCAGTATTTGATTTGCTTTATAAACCCTATATGAAGCAGTTGAAGAAAACCTTAGAAAAAAACAAGAGAATATCAGAATTTGCTTCTGAGCAGCTTATGTTCAATTTAATTGAGGAAGTTTTAGCTTTAGAGGAATTTAGTAATTTAGATGTGGCAGTGCACTTTCCACTAAGAATGATCATAAGGGATATGGACCTATTAACTTTGGAGGAAAGAAAATTTGCTCTTCATAGATGTACTCATGCTGACTTTTTAATTTTTAATAAATTAGATAAAAAGCCAGTGTTAGTGGTTGAAGTGGACGGTTATAAGTTCCATGTTCAAAATGAAAAGCAGCTTGAGCGAGATAGAAAAAAGGATGGAATTCTTTCAAAGTATGAAATACCCATTATAAGGTTCGCTACTAATGGAAGTGGAGAAAAGGAAAAGCTGGTTGAAAAGCTTAAGGCGGTTTTATAGCAATTTTTTTTAAAAGTGGGGCGATTGTTGTCCCGCAGAATCTACGGGGAAGGGGTGACTTTATGTTTAAAAATCATATAGAGGTATATAAAAAAGTAGTTATTTTATCACAAGCTGTAAGGGTGGAATATGAAAGTAATCATCGAGAAGCTACATACCGCAGCCGGAATAAACGGCCAGATACAAGCTGTTGTTATAAGGTAATATTAGATAGAAATATGAATAAGCTCACCCGTAGAAATTACGGGTGAGCTTATTTTACTGTGTAAGTCTTTTAAAACTAATCTTCCTTATCCTCATCCTCATCGTCCAATAAGTTTAGCTTATCCACAATGTTATTGAGTGTTTTGTTTATATCTTCCTTGGAGACTTGTCCTTCAGAATCTGAAGCAGTCTCTGAGTTTGATTCGCTTTTATTTGTAAAATTCTTAATCAAGTCAACAAGATTGATGCCTGTTAAAGAATCTACGACTTCTGGAAGTTGAGACATTATATTTGTTACATTCTTGGTTAGTTTTGATGCACCGCCTTCACCGCCATTATCAATGATAACCATTTTATCAGTCTTAGATAATGGTTCTGAAACATTTTTAGCGATTTCAGGTAGCTTGTCAACAAACATTTGGACTATAGCTGCATCGCCATAAGCTTTGTACGCTTCTGCTTTTTCCTTCATAGCTTCAGCTTCAGCTTTCATGGCATCAGCGGTAGCCTGACCTTTAGCTCTTATTGCAGCAGCTTCTGCTTCTCCAAGAATTCTAACTCTCTCGGCTTCAGCAGTAGCTTCTTGAATTTTAGCATATTTATCAGCTTCTGCCTTTTGTTCTTCTCCAAATCTATCTGCTTCAGCAACCTTCTTAACTGTAGCATTAAGCTCCATTTCCTTTTTCTTGGCTTGTTGCTCAGCAATTTCTGTTTGGCGCTGCTCTTCTAAAAGTTCAGCATTTTTAGTAGCATCGATTACTTGTTTACGAACTATATTTTCTTCTACTTCGTATGCAAGGTCTGCCTTTGCTTGAGCTTTCTTTTCTTCACCTTTGAACTCTTGAACTTTAAGTTCCTTTTCTTTTCTAGCTGCTGCAATTTCTGTATCAGCCTTTAATTGAGCCTCTTCTCCCAATCTCTTAGCTTCTGAAGTTCTCTGCATTTCTTCACGCTTAGCTTCAGCTTCTGCAATAGCTGCATTTTTCTTCACTTCTGCAATTTGTTTTGCTCCAAGTGCTTTAAGATATCCATTACTATCGGTAATGTCTCTGATGGTGAAAGTAACTATTTCTAGTCCCATCTTCGCAATATCTACTTTAGCAACCTGCTCTACTTGATTTGCAAATTCTTCTCTATTTGAGTAGATTTGCTCAATAGTCATTTTTGAAACAATCTCTCTCAGTTTACCTTCTAAAACATCTTTAACTGTTTTTTCAATGACAGATATAGTTTTATCCATATCGGAAACATTGAATTGCTCTACAGCAATTAGTACAGATTTTTCATCTGACTTAACCTTGATGACAGCAACTCCATCAGTATTAATAGGTACACCATTGGAGTCTAAGGACTCATTTGTTTTAAGTGGAACTGCTATGTTTTCTAACGATATTTTGTCGGACTGTTCTAACAGTGGTATCACTATTCCTCCTCTACCGCTGATAACACGTTTCTTTAGCCCTGTTACAACCATAGCTTTATCTTGTGGAACCTTTCGCCACACCCCAAGTATAACGATAATTACTCCTGCAACAATGGCAACTGGAATTAATAATCCGCTTAATGATTCAAGCATTTAAATACCCCCTTTATGTAGTATAAGTTAATTATATCATACATAAAGTGGATAGTATGTAAAAAAATATGAGTGTGCTTGTGTTATATGTTTTTATTCATATATTAAATGAATAAGGTAACAATAAATAATAAATAATAAATAGAGATTAATATTATACTATTATACGAGGCGAGAATATAATGAAGATTGAAAATAAAACATTGAAAAAAGTATTAAAAAGTTGTGTTATATTAGGAATTTCCATCTTAGCGATTTTAATTAATAGAAAAGCAATGGAATCCAAAGCTTTATTTAAAGTAGCAGAAAATGAATATTTAATATTAGCATATAATGACTTAGGAATGCATTGTATACAAGATGATTATTCTGCTTTTATGATATTACCACCAGCTAATACCGTTAGGGTTCAAGTCTTTGAGAAGGGAATAGATAAGGCTAAACTTATAGATAGTGGAATAATAGTAAAATACGAAATGAATAACAATACTACATCCGTTGATAAAAGCAATTTTTGGAAGTATGCTAAAGATTATGGCTATGATTTAAAACCTAATGAAGGAATTACTGGAAATTATTTGAGTGGAGTTTGTAAATTGTCAAAGGATAAAAATTATTATGAAGCTGAATATGTTCCAGTAATACCTTTTAATGATGGGAGTAAGGTAAGAAATCCATATCAAACCATGACTGTTACAGTAATTGATGAGGCTACAAAAAAAGTATTAGCACAAGAGGATAGTATTGTAGTTCCAGTATCAGATGAAATGAGTTGTAGTAATTGTCATGGAAAGGAAGATACTTATGCAAACATATTAAAGGCTCATGATAGGAAAGAGAAAACTAGTCTTTATTCTGATTTAAATAATAATATAAGACACAAATGTAATGAGTGCCATTCAGATAATGCTTTAGGTGCATTAGGGACTCAAGGTGTTCCAAGTCTTTCTCTTGCAGTACATGACTTTCATGCACCGATTATGGGTATGTCAGATTTGCAAAACACATGCTACAATTGCCATCCAGGGATTGAAACACAGTGTAATAGAGGAGCTATGTATAAAGCAGGTATTACTTGCAGTGATAGTAAATGCCATGGAAACATGGAAAATGTAGCTCAGTCTTTGAAGGATGGTAGAAGAGATTGGCTTGATGAACCAAAGTGTAGTAATTGTCATGGAGAACTTTATAGTATAAAAGATAATCAACTATACAGGGAGGCTTATCTCCAAAATGGACCAAGGGGTATGATTGGAAGAGTAAAATGTGCAACTTGTCATAATAGTCCACATGCTGAATGGGTATCATCACTTCCTCAAGATAATGAGATACCAATAAAAATTTACGGTAAACCTGATTTTATTAAAAAATGCACGGCTTGCCATGAGAATAGAGGAAATAATAAAATACATAACTATAAGGGAGAGTAAAAAAATGAATTTAGGAAATTTACTTATTCTTATAGCTTTAATAGGTAGTATATTAATATTACCTATTAATATGCTAATACATAATAAAAAGATAAGAGATATAATTTTAATAATTACTGCCATAAGTTTAACAGCCTCATTAATTTTAATTCTATACTATCAGTATACCTGTAATTTTAGATATAGTTATGTAGTAGAACATATATCCACAGATTTAAAACCTCTTTATAAGATTTCAGCTTTATGGGCAGGGCAAAGTGGCTCCTTTTTATTATGGGCAGTTTGCTCTATTTGGCTAGGGTTTACTATAAAAGGAAATAAAAAATCTTTTAATATTTATATGATTATTACTACAGCACTTATTGCTTTTGTTTATATAAGTAACCCATTTGCAATTGAAAAAGTAATTTCTAGTGAGGGAGAAGGACTCAATATGGCATTACAAAATCCTTGGATGGTTATACATCCACCATTGGTGTTTATAGGATATTCAGCTTTGGCTATATTGTTTTGTGAAAGTTTTTCACATAGGGTAGAGATAAAATGGGCTTATATTTCATTATTTTTTTTAGGCGCTGGAATATTTACAGGAAGTATATGGGCTTATAAAGCATTAGGATGGGGAGGATATTGGGCATGGGATCCAATTGAGAATGCTGCATTAGTTCCATGGTTAATTTTAGTGGCTATTATTCATAGGAAAAAAGTAAAGCCTTATGTAACTATGTTGCCTTTTATTCTGGCCGTTTTTGGAACATTTTTAGCAAGAAGCGGAATATTAGAAGGGAAATCAGTGCATTCATATAATATTTCCACCATGTCAAAGCCAATATTGATTTTAATTAGTTTTTTATGTGTATTACTATTTATAATTGTTATAAAAAATAAACAAAACAAAGATATAGTAAATAATAACGGTACTTTAAAAAAAGTATTATCGGCATTTTGTAGTATTACATATTTATTTTCTGCCCTTATTTTAATAAGTACTACGTTACCTATTTTTTCATCTTATAATGTTGAAGTTGATTTTTATAATTTATTATCATTAGTTTTTGCAATAATTTCTTCAATTTTATTCTTAATTTATATGCAAGATTTATTTAAGGGTAATTTAGCTATTATATCAATAATAAATACAATTTTAATTATAACAATAAGCTGGATTACAAAGTTTGGAGACGTTCAATGGCTGATTATCCTTTGGATACTAATGTTTCCATTAATTTTAAAAGTAATTTATTTTAATAAAATCAAAAATAAATCAGCAAATATAGCGCATATTGGATTTATATTAATGATATTAGGTAGTATTACATCATCTATATTTGGTGAAGCGGGAATGTTTTTAGAAGCAAATATAACAAATCAAGAAACTGTAGAGGCTATAATAATTCATAATTTTTTAGAAGATGTAGTAATAACAGAAGGTGCAAAATATACAACAAAGCCATTAATATTTCTATTTTGGATAGGTGGAATTTTAATAATGATTTCTATGGTAGGGAAAATATTTTTCTTTAAGGATAGAACAACATAAGAATATCACAGTAATGTGGTATTTTTAACATTTTGGGTTAAAAAGTATGCCTAAGCTGAAAAAATATATAAAAAACAGTTTTTAGGTTAGATTTGAATTGCCCCCTGGTTTGTTTGAGATTGCCAAAGGCAAGCTCTTGCTTTCCACAATACTCCCAATAACAATTTAAAGATTTTTGTGAATTTACTTGAAATTTTAAGGTTATAAGTGTAATATATATGAATATAATTAAACACAGGGGAGCTTGTAAATGCAGGCTGAGAGGAAGTAATTAACTTCGACCCTTTTACCTGATGCGGATAATGCCGTCGTAGGAAGTCGCTTTAACGAATTTTTTACAGGAGACCAAGTCAGGTACTCCTGTTTTTATTTGCACTTTTTTGAGAAAGGATGTGAAAATGGTATCCATGGTAAGGCCATGGAAGGCTGAGGGGGAGCGCCCTGAGTCTTATATTACAGCGATGGGAAGCCGTGTTTCGGCGTGAGAGGAGACAATTGAGTCTCGACCGACCTTCCGAGCAGATTTCCAAGGGGGAACTGTATCTATTTCAGGGAAGGGTGGCGCTGGAGTTCACCATTTTCTCTGTTCAAAAAAAGGAGTGTTAAAATGAATATAACTGAAAAAAAAGTATCTAGAAAAAATTCCACAAGAATGCTGGTATTAACTGCAATGTTTGCTTGCTTGGCTTTTGTGCTAAATACCTTTGTGTATTTTCCATCTATGGCTCCCTTCCAGCATTTTGTTAATGTACTTTCTGCTGTGATTTTAGGACCATGGTATGGAGGCGTAAGTGCTCTTATCTGTGGAATTATGCGTATACTGTCTGGACGTACTATTCAGGCTGTAACGGGGGCTATTTTTGGTCCTATTATCGGAGGTTTAATTTATAAGAAAACAAAAAATATTTACTTAGTGTTTATAGGTGAAGTAATTGGTACAGGCCTCTTTGGGGCTATGGCATCATATCCATTGATGAGATTGTTTTATGGACTTGATGTACAATCCCCATTTTATTATATTCCATTCTATACACCTTCCGCTGTAGTTGGTGCAGCAATGGGTGTTGCAGTGCTTTTAATTTTAAAGCGCAGCGGTGTATTAAATAGAATGGTTAATGAACTGAAATAGGAGGCTGCAATGGATAGATATATTAAAGCTTTAAGGGCTGTGAGAGATAATGAGCCACTTGTTCAATGTATTACAAATTTTGTTACGGTAAATGATTGTGCAAATATTATTTTGGCCTCTGGAGGATCACCTTCAATGGCTAAGGATATTCGTGAAGTGGCAGAGGCGGTAAGAGGTGTACAGGCTTTGGTGTGCAATCTGGGAGCTATTGAATTTATTGATTCTATGATTGCAGGGGGAAAGGAAGCTAATATCCTTGGAAAGCCAGTTATCCTGGATCCTGTGGCTGCTGGTGGAACGAGCCTACGTAGAGAGGCTGCTGAAAGACTTTTGAAGGAAGTTCATTTTACTGCAATTCGTGGTAATGCTTCGGAAATTCGCTTTCTTGCTGGACAAGAAGTCTCAGGTAGTGGGGTGGATGTAAGTAAGGTAGATGCTATTACTGAAGAGAATCTTACAGATATGGTGGAAGTGGCAAAGTCTTTAGCTTCTAAAATAGGAAGTGTAATTGCTGTATCTGGAGTTATAGATATTATCACTGATGGAAGCAGGGCGGTGGTTCTTCGCAACGGCTGTGCTACTATGGCTAGAGTTACTGGAAGTGGATGTATGTTAACTTCACTTATAGGTGCCTTTTGTGGGGCAATGCCAGAAGACTTTTTTAGTGCCACAGTAGCTGCCATGGCTGCCATGGGTGTATGTGGTGAACTTGCGGAGGAGCAACGTTTGAAAAAAGGAACAGGTAATGCCACCTTCCGCATTGATTTAATTGATGCTGTTTTTAATTTAACTGAAAAACAACTTATGGAGGGAATTAGATATGAAGTTTTCTAAAGAGGAAATAAAAAGTTCTATGCTGCTTTATGCAGTAACAGACCGTATGTGGTTAAAGGAAGGAGAAAGTCTTACTAAGGTATGTAAAGAGGTACTGGAAAGTGGGGCAACCTTCCTGCAAATTCGTGAGAAGGATTTAGATGAGGAAACCTTTGAAGAAGAAGCTAAGGCTTTAAAGGACCTATGTGAGAAATATCATGTTCCTTTTGTGGTAAATGATAATGTGGACATTGCCTTAGATATTGATGCTGATGGAGTTCATGTGGGACAATCTGATATTAAGGGCAGAGATATAAGAAGTATCCTTGGACCAGATAAGATTTTAGGTATTTCTGCAGGCACAGTGGAGGAAGCAGTGGCTGCGGAAAAAGCTGGTGCAGATTATATTGGTGTAGGTGCTGTTTTTGGAACTAGCACTAAGAAGGATGCCAGAAACCTATCTGTGGAAAAGCTTCGTGAAATCAGCAAGGCTGTGACTATTCCAGTGGTTGCTATTGGTGGAATTAATAAAAGTAATTTAATGGACCTTTCTGGAAGTGCAGTTCATGGAGTGGCTGTTGTTTCTGCAATATTTGCTGCTGAAGATGTTGGAAAGGCTACGGCAGAACTTTTAACTTTAGCTGGTGACATGGTGAACAATGGATAAGAAGTACGCGATTTTTGATATGGATGGAACCTTGGTAGATTCCATGAGCTATTGGAACAACCTTGCAGGAGAGTTTCTTGAAGGTAAGGGAGTAGCTCATGTTCCAAGGGAGGTTATAGAAAAAATTAAAGTCATGACCATAACAGAATCCGCGGCTTTGTTTATTGATGAGTTTAATCTAACGGGAACTCCGGAAACAGTGGTGGCAGAAATGAATGCTATGATGGATGAACATTATCGTAGGGATATTCCCTTGAAAAGTGGCGTGAAGGAATACTTAGATTCCCTCCATGAAAAAGGTGTGGAAATGTGTGTGGCATCAGCAACGGCAGAACATCTTATGGAGGCTTGTTTAAAAAGGGTTGGTGTAATGAAATATTTTAAGTTTTTATTATCCTGTGAAACCGTAGGAGTAGGAAAACATAGAGCGGATGTTTATTTTGAAGCGGCAAAGAGGTTGCAGGCAAAGCCTTGTGACACTGCTGTTTATGAGGATGCCATCTATGCCGCAAGCACTGCTAAGAAAGCTGGCTTTTATGTCATTGGGGTTTATGATGACAGTGCTAAGTTAAGATGGAAAGACATTGAGGTCCTTGCGGATGAGGTAATTAAAGAGTTTTAAGGAGGAAATATAATGAGTGCAAGTATAGCTATTCAGGTTTTACCAGAAGCTAAAAATAATGAGGAGCTATGTCATATTGTAGATCAGGTTATTGCATACATTGCAAGTACTGGACTTAGGTATGAGGTAGGACCTTTTGAGACAACTATTGAAGGTGACAGCTACGATGAACTTATGGACATTGTAAAACAGTGTCAGCATGTGGCTATTGCAGCAGGGGCACCGAAAGTTTCTGCGTACATAAAGGTCGTGTATCGACCTGAGGGTGAAATTTTAACCATTGACCAAAAGATAAGCAAATATAAGTAATGATTAGAAATAAAAATGTAATTAATGATAATAAGTTGAAAAATAATATTAATAGATAAGAATATAAAAAGTATAAATTTAAATAGCGGCAGACTGGGGGCACCACTTTCTGTCGCTTAATAAAAATAATGCTAAAAGGAGAAATTTATTATGAAGGAAACAATGAAAACAGCATTATCAATCGCTGGCAGTGATTGCAGCGGAGGCGCCGGTATTCAAGCTGATTTGAAAGCCATGATCATGAATGGGGTTTATGGAATGAGTGCAATTACAGCACTTACAGCACAGAACACAACCGGCGTAACAGGAATATCAGAGGTTGAGCCTGATTTTCTTAAGGAGCAAATAGACGCAATTTTCACTGATATCCGTCCAGATGCGGTGAAGATTGGAATGGTTTCTTCAGGGAAGCTTATTGAAGTCATTGCAGAAAGGTTAAGTCACTATGAAGCAAAGAATATTGTGGTTGATCCAGTGATGGTTGCAACTTCTGGCTCTAATCTAATGGAGTCTGAAGCAGTTGTAACATTGAAGGACAAGCTACTTCCTCTTGCTACCCTTGTTACACCGAATATTTATGAAGCGGAAGTTCTTTCAGCCATGACTATTAAAGATAAAGAGGATATGATAGCAGCAGCAAAGTATATCAGTGAAACCTACGGTTGTGCTGTTTTACTTAAAGGTGGACATAGCATCAATGATGCAAATGATTTGCTCTATAAAAATGGAGAAACGAAGTGGTTCTACGGCAAGAGAATTAATAATCCTAATACACATGGAACAGGCTGCACCTTATCTAGTGCAATTGCATCAAATCTAGCAAAGGGCTATGATATTGAAACCGCTGTTCAAAAAGCAAAGGACTATATCTCCGGAGCTCTTGAAGTCATGTTGGATTTAGGTAAGGGCAGTGGCCCAATGAACCATGGCTTTGACTTGAGTGGAGAATTTAAAATTTAAGTATCCCTGAGTACGGAATAAATTGGAAGCTTTAAAGAGCACATATAAGGTTTAATAAGGAAAAATGATTTAGGTAGAGCTGAAAAGTTTAAATGATGAACTTTTCAGCTCTATTTTTTATGAAAGTATTCCTGTTGACGGAAGCGATTGGCAAAAGCAAGCTATTGCTAATTTTTCATTTTTAGTTATTTTAATCATTTTGGAGTTTTGTTAGCTAAAATATAGTTATTTAAACAATAATTTAGTAATAAATAAAAAACAAAATTAGAATTATATATATAATTTTTCAGTGTAACACTAATAATAATATAGTGTTGAATTATAAATATACATATTATATGAGGTGAGAAAAGATGAGTAATAAACTTAAAAATAGTAAAAAGAAAATGGCATCTTTAGGACTCAAAAAAGATGAAAATGGAGATTATAAATATATTGATCCTAATGATACAACTTCAGAGTTTGTTCCAGTAAGAAATAATGCATCAATTCCTCCAAGACATTAATGAAATCTTTGTTAGTAATACATCTACATCCCGAAATCCACGACAGAAATTCTGTGGTGGATTTTTTATTGGTGCGCCCAGTATGGGCGTAATCTTAAGGGTGAAAGTCTCTAATAGGACCTAGTAGTGGTAAGTGTATAGCTTAAGGCAAGCTTTAGTTAAGTTTTCAAGAACTTTTTTGTAGTAGAATAATACCTTGTAATAGAAACTACTTTTTTTAGGAGATTTTATGGAAGAACGTACTATAACAGTCACTGGTCAAAGTAAACTGTCAATACCTCCAGATAGTATTGCTATTAATATGATACTTACCACACTAAAAGAGGAATATAATGAAGCCATTGAAGCAGCTGGTGAAGACCTAAATGAACTTAGAAAATGCTTGAATAGTGTTGGTTTTACTAAGGAAGAAATAAAAACTACAGACTTTCAAGTGAATACTAGATATGAAAATGTTAAAGATAACAGTGAAAATTTTAAAAGGGTTTTTAAAGGCTATGAGGTTATCAACCGATTAAGAGTGGAATTTCCAGAGGACCCAATTAAGTTGGCAAAGGTTTTAAATAGTTTATCAGGTTGTAGTGCTAAGCCAGAATTCAGCATAAGCTATGAAATTAAGGATAAAAAGGAATTTGAAGAAAGACTTATACAAGCGGCAATAATTGATGCAACTTCAAAGGCAGAAAAAATGGTGGCAGCGGCAAGGGTAAAGCTTGGTAAATTGATAAAAATTGATGGTGGCAATAGTTTTATAGGCAGTGCTAATAACAGATTAATGGCACTTAAGGAAAGTGATGCTAGCCTAGATTTAGAGCTAGCAAACATTACAGGAGAAGCATCTGTTACAATGATGTGGAGAATAGAGTAATTGTAACAACTACCTTTGGATAAGATTCACACATGGAAGTACCTTTGGACATAGCAACCTCAGTGGATGTTATCTCTTGAGGTATTTTCCAAGGGTAAGGTGGAGATGGTCAGAGTTAAACTCTTGCTATGCACCTAGGGTTCTTATGATATAATTTACACATGGAATATTATAAATGAGGTGAAGTGAATTATGGAAGATAAAAAGGTAGTGATTGAATTAACAGGTGGAGAAATGAGATACTTATTAAAGAAAGTTTCTGTAATTATAGATAAGTTAGAAAAGATTAATGAGACTAATACCAAAGAATACGAAATGTGTGATATTATTTTCGATAAATTAGCTGACGGATTAGAGCAATTATCTCATGACAATGATTAATTTAACTCATACTTTGAAAAAAACATGATGGTGTATTGCCCAGGAAAAATCTTAACCAAAAGTAAGAGTGCCTTTGTTGAGAAGCTTCACGTAACAGTGGTTGATATTGGAGAAACTGTGTATGAAGTTTAAGTTATAAGTAAAAAGATTGAAGGAGTGAAGGCTTCTTCAATCTTTTTTTATGTACACTTGATGGATATTGATTTATTTGACTTGTGGGACAAAGATGAGGATGAAGATTGATTTGATGTGATGCAAAAAGGTGAATATTGAAACTCAATGCATTGGAAATTATATGGTTGAAAAGATGTATACAGTTACATAAAAATAGATCGCTTTGAAATATTTACTTATGGGATTATATATTATATAATTAATTCAGAAATAAATAAACTTTTGATAGAGGTTGCGGTTTTTAAGAGTATATCTGATGAGTTAAGCACAGTGAAACAGATAGAAAGGAAAAACTGCCGAAGTTAGTGATTGATGCTTTAAGATCACTTGCTGGGGATATGCATAATATGCATATAACTGTCACAAAGCAATTTGTGGAGAGCTGTCATGAGAGATGTTTTGATGAATTTTTAGCGTGTTTTTTTGTTACGCTTTATTTTGTTATTAAGTCTTGAGTGATGCTCAAGGCTTTTTTTGTTTGATTTTAATTAAAGAAGCCTGTCAAGTTTATTATTTGTTTATAAATGAATTGCATATTTATCATTTTAAAAATTTATTAGGAGGGTGTTATTATGATAGGCAATCAAGTTGTAGATGGGCAATTATATTTTGACGGATGTAAATTGGAGGAGCTAGCTAAGAAATATGGAACACCTCTTTATGTAGTATCTGAGGATATTATTAGGGATAAGTGTGCTGAGGTAAAAACTTCATTTTTGAATAAATATCCTAATACTATGGCTTTTTATGCTAGTAAGGCTTTTTTAACTATTTCTATGTGCAAAATTATAAAAGAAGAGGGCTTAGGAATGGATGTGGTGTCTGGAGGTGAGCTTTATGTGGCTATTAAGGGTGGCATAAATCCAGATAATATCATGTTTCATGGCAATAATAAAACAATTGAGGAGCTGAAGATGGCTGTGACCTATAATGTTGGAAGGATTGTTGTAGATAGTGTGGATGAGCTTTTAGTTTTAAAGGAGATTACAGAGGAGATGAAAAAGGAGATAAATATTCTCTTTAGAATCACTCCAAATATTAAATGTAATACCCATACCTATATTTCAACAGGGCAAAAGGATTCAAAGTTTGGAATTCCTTTAATTGAGGAAATTATTAAGGAAGCTATCAATATTGCTATGAATTCCAAGTATATAAATTTTAAAGGAATTCATTTTCATGTGGGCTCACAGCTCTTTGATAACTCTTCCCATATTAATGCCGTTAAGAATACTGCTGACTTAATTAAGAATATTAAAGAGTCTATGGATATAGAAATTGAAGAATTAAATGTGGGTGGAGGCTTTGGAATAAAATATATTGAAGAAGATGAGCCAAAACCTTTAAGTTACTTTATAGATGCAATCATGAAAACAATTTATGAGAAATTTAATGAATATAATTTGAAAATTCCAAGAGTGTTTATTGAACCAGGCAGATGGATGGTAGGAGAAGCAGGGGTTACCCTTTATACCATTGGAACAATAAAGGAGATTCCAGAGGTAAGAACCTATGTATCCGTGGATGGAGGTCTTCCAGATAATCCAAGGACAGCTTTGTATACTGCTAAATATAGTGCTTATGTTCCAAGTAAAATGAATGAAGAAAGGGATAAAGTTGTTACTATAGCAGGGAAGTGCTGTGAATCAGGGGATATTATTATTTGGGATTTAAAGGTTCCATATTCCATTGAAAGAGGAGATATCCTTGCGGTGATGAGTACTGGAGCCTATAACTATTCCATGGCCAGCAATTATAATAAAATAGCTAAGCCAGCGGTGGTGATGCTTAGGAATGGAAAGGACAGAGTTGTGGTTAGAAGGGAAACTTATAAGGATTTAATTGCCTTAGATGTAGTATAGTATCTCCACGAACGTAAATAAATGTAAAAAGAGTAACAACTACATCTAGGTAGCGGTTACTCTTTCTCATATCATCTTTAAACAAATTTATAAACCTAGGATAAACCTATACTGCTTTACCCATTTCATAGGCTTCTTTCATTGCTGGAGTGCTTTGTATTTCTCCAACCTGCCAAGCTCCAACTCCATAGATGATGCCTTTTTCAGTGGCATTTGGAAGGCAATCAAGGGTGAAGCCACGGAAGCTTTCAATAGTCTTGTCCATATTGGCAATGCTGGTATCTGCAGCGGCTACAATGTAATAGAACTCTTTATTTTTTATTTCTTGATATCTTGGAACTGTGCGGTCAATGAGCGTTTTCATCTGTCCATCCATGGTGTAGAAGTATACTGGTGTTGATAGTACAATGACATCGGCTTTAATCATTTTATCTAGGATTTCTGCCATATCATCATTTTGAACACATTTTGAAGTGGTGTTACAAACTCCACATCCAGTGCAGAAGTTTATTTTTTCATCTCTAAGAAAGATTTTTTCTGTTTCATGGCCAGCTTCCTTAGCACCACGGATGAATTCATTGCAAAGGGTGTCTGAATTTCCGCCCTTTCTTGGACTTCCAGATAGAACTAATACTTTTTTAATCATTTTCATTTCCTCCTTTTACATGCCAAGGGTATTCCCCAGTTTCAATGGCTATTTCATAGCCTTCTATTTTTGTATCAAGTCTTTTAAGAGTAGCTTCAATTTGATTTTTCTGTTTAATCAGGGCTTCACGCTGCTCTTTTAAAAGCTGAAGTCTGGCTGGAATTGTGTCATCACCTTGTTGATATAGTCTCACGTAGTCAATGAGAATCTCTACAGGGAGACCAGCACTTCTAAGGCATATGGCAAGATCCACCCAGCGAAGGTCAATTTCCTGATAATCACGATTACCACTAGCACTTCTAGTTACAGGGGGTATCATCCCCACACGTTCATAGTACCTTAGGGTATCTGCAGATACATTAAATAGTGCATTTACTTCTTTAATAGTCATGAGAGTATCCTCCTATAATGCACCAACAATTTTATGAGGTACATAAAGCTCTTCTAAATAGTTAATTTCTTCAGGGGTTAAAGTTAAGTTAAGGGCTCCCTCAGCATCATCTAGATACTTGCTTTTAGTAGCACCAATTATTGGACAGGTAACTCCTTTAGCAAACTGCCAAGCAAGGGCAACTTGAGTCATGGTGCAGCCATAGTTTTCAGCAATGGCAGCAACACCCTCAACGATCTTTATGTCTGTATCTTGAGTGTTATCATATTTCCCTTTAGCCACTACATCGGTTTTACTACGAAGGGTATCTGCACTCCAAGGACGTGCAAGCCTTCCAGCAGCAACCAGGTTATGAAGTGCCTCCATGGTTTCCTCCACAGGAGTACCTGAGTCGAAGCGGTGGATTATTAGTAAATCCACATAATCTGTTCCAAGACGTTTAAGGGAGCCTTCCACTTCTCTTTTAATAGCCTCCTTAGATAGATGGCCAGGATTAAAATATACCTTTGTAGCCAGAACTACCTTATCTCTTTGAACATTGTTCTTAATAGCTTTTCCTAAATACTCCTCACTAGTCTCTGCAGAGTAGCAGTTAGCAGTATCAAAGAAGTTAATTCCTAAATCTAGAGCATGGGCGACAATTCTTTCACTTTCCTCTGGGTTTAAAGTCCAGTCATGCATTTTGCTGGCTGGGTCACCAAAGCTCATGCAACCAACACATAAGCGAGAGACTTCAATATCAGAGGGTCCGAGTTTTCTATATTCCATATTTTCAATACCTTTCCTTATAAGGGTTTTATCTCATTGATATAATTGTAATCCTTGAAGTTAACTCTAAGTCAATACTATTAAAAAAAATATCCATGATAAAGTGAAAAAAATGCTCCCCCGTAGATTCTACGGGGGAACTTTTGGGCTTATGGCAGCTACGGCAGTACAAAAGTCCATCCTTTGCTAGTTTAAATCATTCTTTTAAATTTTTTTATTTTCATTTTTCTAATGGTTTTATCTTCAATTATGCTATTAACAGTAATAACATTTAAACTATTTTTCTGTTACCAAGGTATTAATAAAGATACTTTCCTTATTATCACCAGCCAGCTCTTCAGTAAAGAAGCTACTATTGTATTCTAGGCTATTTTGAACTTCTTTGACTCCATCTCTTTCAAGTAGTGTTCTTTCTTTAGAGAAGAGATTTGTACCAAGTCCTAATTTATCACCTTGGATGTTTACATTTAAGCTAGCCAGAATTGTTGGGAAAAAGTCAAATGGTGCAAAAGTTCTATTTTTACTATTCGTAGTTTCCACTGGGGAGTTTAGTATTACATTAAATATAGAGCGTTTATAAGATTTATCAAAGTCTTGGAAGAAGGCCTTGTCCATGCTAAGATGGTCACCGGTTATCACGATGGTAGTATTTTTATAGAAATCCTGCTGCTGAATCCATTTTATAAAATTGGCTAATTCCTTTGAAGAGTAAGCTATAACATTAGCATACTGGGAATCATATTTTGTCTCAGCATTTTCAGATAAATATCCATCAGGGAAGTGGGTATCTGCAGTTTCCATGGTGAAGTTGAAGGGCTTGCCCGCATTATTAAGACGGAGTAGCTCATCCTTAGCGAATTCATAGAGTTTATCATCCTCAAATCCCCACCAAACATTGTAATCCTGAGGCAGTAAATTTTTGGCCTTGGCAGCCTTAGTATCAAAAATATTAAAATTACCATGGGATTTGAAGTAGGCACTTAAGCCACCAAAATCTGCATCAGAACCAAGCATTAAGGTTTGATTATAGCCTTGAGCTTCTAAGATATCACCAATAGCTATGGTACCTGGTAAGAATTTACCACCCATACCAAAGTGTTTGCTATTAAGGTCAACCTTTAAGGGAATACCAGCATCCATATTAATAAATCCGGCTACCGACCAGGAGGAACCATAGATTTGATCAGGTCCTCCAAAATTATCATTTTGTGAAAAGGAGACACCTTCCATTGCCAGAGTTGTTAGCTCAGGCATTAAATTTTCCTCCATATATCCGCCTAATGCCTTCGAAAGGTAAGAGTTTTCACCAGACTCCCAATAGATATGAATGAGATTTCTCTTTTCACTAGGGAATGTCATATTAACATCACGAGGGTCAAGGTAATTATCCTCAATGTAATTTGAAGGATTGAAGGAGGCCTTAAATATTTTATTTATATTGAGTTCTTTGAAAAAGTATGTACCACCACCAATAACACATAGGAAAGATAGTATGACGGAGATTCCACTTAAAGTTTTTTTAGAGAAGATTCTTCTCCCTGAACCATTCTCCTTTGTAAATACATCATAAGGAAAACTAGTAATAAGTAAAAATATAGCAGTGCTTATTACAATAGCAAAAACGGGTATATTCATAACATCGTTAAACATATCAGAACTAGCACTAAGGATGGGAGATTTTAAACTAAACAAAAGCTGTTCCGGTGTGATATCTTCCACAGAGTTAATGAACCAATGCCCAAAGAATATGAAGACAGTTCCAAGGATGAAAGCTAAAGTAGAAAGGATTCTTATAGTTCGAGTTTTCCACCTTGAATTAACTTCAGCTTTTAAGAATATAAACTTTGCTTTTAGGAGTTTCTTTACAATTAGATAGATTGTACCTAAAAGAAGAGTAAAGCAAATGTATTTAAAGTAATCCAAAGTTGTATAGAATCCACCAATAATCATTATATTCTTATTTAAAACATATCTAAGAAAACCTAGAGAAATCAGTTGGAATACTATAGTAAAGTTGAAAAGATTCTTTATAATAGTTAAAGGTTTCTTATCTTCCTTAAAAAGTAAATGGTTGGCAAAAGCCAATATTGTACCTGGTATTAAATAACTTATTGCTTGCATAAATCCTCCTTGGTATATGGAATTTAATTATAAATATTACACATGTATTTAAAAATGCTTATAATTTTTTTAATATCTATATGGGATATAATACTATAGTTCATAGGAATTAGGAAGTTGAAAAATTATAATATATAAGTGCTAGCTAAGTTTGAACATCTCAAATACAGCTGAATCTTATCAGCTCTAAGAAGTTTAGATGAAGCTTCAAAGATTATAATGGAAGAAGCTGAGAAGGACTTAGATTCTTTTGTGGATGAATTAAAAGGGAATAAATAAAAATAAAACAAAAAGTTGACAAAGTAGAATTTAAGGTGTTATTATATATATTAAATTATGAATGGAGGAAATATTATGAAAAATATGAAATATCAAGTTCAAATAAAATCACAACTTAATATAGACCTCTTACTGTTAGCCGACTTAATATAGCAATTGTATATATGATTAGGTAAATTTATATTTATTACTGTCATAGATGCAATTGCTCTCCGAAGTGATTGCATCTATGACGGCTAATTTATGTTTTAGAGATAGACAGCCTCATAGATTTATATGAGGCTATTTTGTATTATTTTTTAGATAAAATATGTCTCATAGATTTATATGGGGCTTTTTTTATATCCTAGGTTAAAAAGTCCCATAGATAACTATGGGACTTTTTATTTTATATATTAAAGTTTAGATCAGGAGGATTTAGAAATGGAAGAAAGTAGAGAACAGTGGGGGTCTAAGGTAGGTTTTATACTTGCAGCAATTGGATCGGCAGTAGGATTAGGTAATATATGGAGGTTTCCATATGTAGTTTATTCAAGTGGTGGAGGCGCATTTTTGATACCATATTTCTTTGCCATATTTACTGCAGGAATTCCCCTTTTAATATTAGAGTATGGAATGGGTCATAAATTTAGAGGATCTACACCCCTTTCATTAGCAAGAGCTAATAAAAAGTTTGAATGGTTTGGATGGTGGTCAATAATTAGCTCAGCAATTATATTGTGTTATTATTCTATGATATTAAGTTCAGCAATGAAATATTTCACTCTTAGTTTTAATAAGGGATGGGGAGGAGACGCTAATTCATTTTTTTATAATGACTTTTTAAAATTGTCTGATTCACCTTTAAAGTTAGGTGGAATAGTTTTTGCCATGCTAATTGGAATTGCATTAATTTGGTTTATAAATTGGTTTATATGTTATAAAGGTATAAAATCAGGAATTGAAAAAATGAATAAAATATTATTACCTTGCTTACTGTTAATAATGGTAATCATAGTTGTAAGAGGAGTTACATTAGAAGGCGCAGAAGCGGGGTTAAATATATTATTTACACCAGATTGGGAGAAAGTAAAAGATCCTAAGATTTGGATTTTAGCATATGGACAAGTATTCTTTTCATTGAGTATTGCTACAGGGATTATGATGACATATGCTAGTTATCTACCTAGAAAAACAGATATAAATAACAGTGCTTTCATGACTGCATTTGCAAACTGTGGATTTGAATTTTTATGTGCTATAGGTGTATTTGCAATACTTGGAGTAATGGCAACCAGTGAAGGTGTACCTGTTTCAGAGGTAGTAACCAGTGGAATTGGTCTAGCATTTATAGCATTTCCTAAGGTATTTACAATTATGGGAGTATGGGGAAATATATTAGGAGTTTTATTCTTTGTATGCTTAGTATTTGCAGGGATTACTTCATCAGTTTCATTAGTTGAAGCAATATCAGCTGCAATAACTGATAAGTTTGGATGGGAACGAAAAAAAGTTGTAACAAGTATGTGTATAATAGGATTTTTAATAAGTACAGCTTTTGCCACAAATGCAGGTTTATATTTACTAGACATTATGGATAATTTCATAAATAACTATGGTATAGTTGCAGTTGGATTATTAGAAGCTTTTGTTATTGGTTGGATAGTTAAGCCTAAAACAATAAGAGAACATGTAAATGCTATTTCACATTTTAGAATTGGAAAATGGTGGGATTTCATTATAAAGTATGTTACACCGACACTATTATTAATAACCCTAGTTCAAAGTGTTATAACAGAGTTTAAATCTCCTTATGGAGGATATGATTTAATATCTTTACTATTATATGGTTGGGCCATTATTGCATTAGGAATTATAGGTGGGATATTAATAAGCAAGAAGCCTTGGAAGGTAAAAGATGAATCTCAAAATATAAAAAGTGAGGAATATAGTGAGGAGGTTGTATAAATGACAGGTTATGCAATGGCATTTTTAGTATTAGGAGCAACTATTCTTTGGGGAGGATTAATAGTAACATTAGTTATAAATTTTAAAAATGGAAGTTCAAGAAGTTAAGAAAGTGCATATGGAAATTTAATAAAAATATATAACAAAATAAAAAAGAGATTTGATTACTCGTATATTTATTTATATCCATAATCTCCCGCCTTATATTATAATATAAGGTGGGGGGATAGAATTATGAAATTTAAGATATTGCATACTAATGATGTTCACAGTAGGTTTGTAAATTTTGCTAAGATTACTACTAAAATAAAAGAGTTAAGAGATGAAAATACACTGATATTGGATGCAGGAGATTATCATGATTTTAAAGATGTGATGCTTCAAGGAACAGGGGGAACTGCTGGGGCTGATTTGCTTTTAGAAGCAGGTTATGAGGCTATTGCTATTGGTAACAATGAGGGCTTCGAAGGTTTAGATATGTTAAATTCCATGGTAAAGAGTGAAAGGTTGCCTTTTTTATCTTGTAACTTGGTTAACTTAAATGGAATCAGCATTCAAGGGGTTAAAAGAAGCATAATAGCTATTAAATCTGGAGTAAGGTTCTTAATAATAGGAACATCGCCTAATTTCAAAACATTTTTTCAACTTTTAGGTATGAATACTCTTGATTATAAAGAACAGATTCAAAAAGAATTAACTTATAATAAAGGAAAATATGATGTATGTATCTTGCTTTCACATTTGGGGCTTACTGAAGATAATGAGATAGCTAATACTATTGATGGAATAGACATTATAATTGATGGTCATAGTCATAAGTTGATGGAAGAGCCTCAATTAGTGAGAAATACTGTTATTCATATGTCTGGTTGTTATGGTGAGAATTTAGGCCTTTTGGAGTTTGAGTATGATGGAAATGTAACCAATGTTCATGGAGTAAATATCAATGTGAAGAATGTAGAGATGGATGAAAATATTCTAAAGCTCATTGATAAAAATAGAAAGATTGCAAATGCCAATTTAGGAGTATCACTTTACAGCATAGATAGAGAAATGTGGCATGATGTAGTAGAGGAAAACCCTATAACGAATTTATTGGCAGATGCTATTAGGGATGTGTTTAATTGTGATATTGGTTTAATTAATAGCGGTATCATGAATAGTGGTATAAGAAAAGGTAAAGTATCTTTTAAGAAATTGATTGAAATATGTCCATCACCACTAAATCCAACTTATATGGAGATACAGGGAAAACACATAAAGGATGCCTTGCAACAATCCTTAGATCCGGAGATTTGCTATAAGGATGGTGCTGGGGCAGGTTTTAGGGGGAGATTTTTAGGAAGACTTCATATCTCTGGGGCTTCAATTGAGCATGATGGAAATAATATTCATAGAATAATTGTAAATGGTGAAGAGCTGGATGAAGAAAAATATTATAGTGTTGCTACTTCAGATTATTTGCAAAGAGGTACTGGATATAAAGCTTTAGCAAACAATATAAACGAGAAATACAGGGTAGAATATCTTAGAATAGTACTTAGAGACTATCTGTGTAGAGATGAATTCTTGGAGAAAGCTTATGTTGATAGATGGGTTGAAATATAAAAAATCTATAAATAAGCTAGTGATCTATGATATTGATAAAGTTATATGTTATCATGGTGGGATATATTAGTCTGATATAAAAAGTATTAGAAAGTATATAAATAACTAAATAAATTTTTTATTATTTAGATAAGAAAAAGTAGCTACAATTAACAGATTAACTGTTAATGCAGTAGCTACTTTTAAATTTATTACTTTGTATAATTGTCGAAATAACCTTGGATGAAGATTATAGGAGTTCCTTTATCTCCGCTTCCAGAAGTTAAGTCAGATAATGATCCTATAAGGTCAGTAAGTCTTCTTGGAGTAGTACCTTGTGATTCCATAGCTCCAACTAAATCTGACTCTTTATTTTTAATATATTCTGAGATTGCCTTTTTAAGTTCTTCACCTTTTAAATCAGCAAAGTTATTATCAGCAAGATATTTTAATTTTATTTCATTTGGAGTACCGTTTAAGCCTGCTGTATAAGCTGGTGAAACAACTGGGTCAGCAAGTTCCCAAATCTTACCTACTGGATCTTTGAAAGCTCCATCCCCATAAATCATAACTTCAACATCTTTTCCTGTCTTTTCTTTAAGAATAGCTTGTATATTATCAACTATTGGTTGACAGTCACGAGGGAAAAGTTTAACAGTTTCTTCTGTAGCTTTGTTTGAACCTAATAATCCATAAGCTTCATTACATCCGCTTCCATCAATAGATTCACATAATATATTATCAAGGCTATAAACCTTTTCTCCACCATTTGCTTTTAAAATTTTCTTAGTTCTAAATCTTGTGTGAATGTCACAAGTAAGAACGCTCTTTGTATAATTTAATATAGTTTTAGGGTCATTTGAGAATATAACTTCACACTCAACGCCATATTCCTCTATTAAAGATTTGTAATAATCAATGTAATCAACACCTGTGAAAGGATGTTTATTATATCCAAACAGATTACGGAAGTCTTGTTCAGTTAAAACATCTGTCCAAGGATTAACACCCTTATCATCTAACATATCTAAATCAACTAGGTGATTTCCAACTTCATCAGATGGATAGCTTAACATTAATACTATTTTCTTAGCTCCTTTTGCTATACCACGAAGGCAGATTGCAAAACGGTTACGGCTTAAGATAGGGAATATTACACCAATAGTATCGTCACCAAATTTAGATTTAACATCTTTAGCGATATTATCTATAGAAGCATAGTTTCCTTGAGCACGTGCAACTATTGATTCAGTAACAGTAACTATATCTTTATCATTTATAGTAAAGCCTTCAGCTTCTGAAGCTTTAAGTACACTTTCTACAACGATATCCTCAATTTTATCGCCTTCTTTAATGATTGGGCAACGAAGTCCTCTAACAACTGTACCAACAACTCTTTCCAAAATAATCTCTCCTAACAATTTAAAATTGATTTTAAATATTTCATACTCTTGTAATATACACCAATAAATGATATAAGTAAAATAAATAGAACAAATGCATGGTATAAGGAGTGCTTATATGATTACTAAATTAGATTTATATAAGGTGTTTTGTCAGGTAGGAAAAAGTAAAAGCTTTTCAAAGGCATCAAAGGAGCTTTACATGACACAGCCAGCAGTGAGTCAGGCTATAATGCAATTAGAAAGGGAGCTGGATATTAGACTTTTTAATAGAACACCTAAGGGGGTATCCTTAACTAATGAGGGAAGTCTTTTATTTGAATATGTAAATTCAGCAATTAATTTAATCAATGTTGGAGAAGAAAAAATATTAGAATTTAAAGGGTTAACCGTGGGAGAGCTGAAGATTGGGGTAGGAGATACAATTTCTAAATATTTTCTACTTCCGTATTTGGAGATCTTTCACAATAGATATCCTAATCTTAAGTTTAAGATTATAAATGGCACTACCATAGAACTCTGCGCTTTAATTAAGTCAGGAGAAATTGATATTGCTATCTGTAATTTTCCAATTGATGATCCTTCATTAGAATTAATACCTTGTGGAGAGATTAGAGATGTTTTTGTTTGCGGAGAGAAGTATAAGGATTTATCAAAGGGGAAACTTTCATTAGAAGAAATGGTTAAATATCCTTTAATATTCCTAGAACCTAATTCAAATTCAAGAAAGTATGTAGAAAAGTTCATGTTATCGAAAGGGATAAAAATTTCTCCAGAGTTTGAACTTGGATCTTTTGATTTATTATTGGAGTTTGCGAGAATAAACTTAGGCATTGCTTGTGTAGTAAAGGAGTTTTCAAGGGATTATTTAGAAAAGGGATTATTGTATGAGGTTAATGTTTTAGAGGAAATACCTAGCAGAAGTATTGGTGTTTGTTATTTAAAGAGTGTTCCACTTTCATTAGCTTCCACAAAATTTGTTGAGATATTATGTGCTGCTAACTCTTCATTAAATATTTAAAATTAAGCCAATGATGTTAATAATGTCATTGGCTTAATTTATAAATCTACTTCACGACCTCTTCCCTATAGGTTGAAGGAGTCACACCATAATGCTTTTTAAATACCTTAGAGAAATAGTTTAAATCGGAGTAACCAACCTCCGTAGCTATTTCACTTATGGATAGATCGCTTTCTTTTAAGAAGTATATTGCCTGCTCCATTCGATTCTTAGCTATAAACTCCGTTAGAGATTGTCCTACCTCTTGTTTAAAGAGGGTAGATAGGTATTGTGAGGACACTGCAATATTTGAGGATATAGCTTTAAGAGTAAGATTCTTATTAAGATTAAGGTTAATGAAGTGAATTGCTTCCTTGATAATTGGTGAATAGTTTATGGTTGAGTCCTTTTTTACCAGATTGCAGTAATCTACTAGCATTTCATATTTCATTATGTTTGCTTTATCAATGGTGGTGAGCTTATCAATTTTGTTCATGTAGCTGCTGCTAAGGTGATCTATATAGTTTGGATGAACACCACTTTTTTGAATGGCTCTACGAAATAGGGTATTTTCTACAATGAGAAAGTTCTTTTTCATGTTAAGGGTGTCAGGGTATTTCTTTATATTATAGGGTATATTGATGAGGTTAGCAGCCTTTTCTAAATCTCCTTGAGCTACATAGTTTAGCAGCAAATCTTCTGCTTCATATCTTTGCTTTATTACATCAGTAAGGAGTTCTTCCTTATTTCCCTTATGGAGCAGTGAATCCTTAAGGAGCCTATTATTAATATGAAGAGTGCTGATTGGAACTACCTTCATATCCTTAAGGTAGTAAGTATTAATTAAATAGCTGAAAACATGATAAAGTCGTTCAAAGGTTATAATATTTAATTCTTGGTAATAAGCGTTGAAGTTTTCCAGCTTTTCTTGGTCTATGTTATTTTTCTCAAGAATATTAACAAGAGTCTCTGTAGTGACCTTAGAGGTCAAAAAAGGACCAATAGCAAAAAATCCTTCATTATTGTCCAGCTTTAGAACACAGTAATGTAGATTGAAGCTGTCACAGACACTATAAATGGTATTTTCATCTATAGAATTTAAAATTCCTCCAAATAATATATGATTAATATTCTCTTCAACTTCAGTAGGACGAAGGACGGATACAAGGTGTCCCTCTGGTTCTAGCTTCGGTGATATGTAAAAGGTAGAGCTATTAAGTAAGGTCCCTATCATTTTTGAGTAGCTTTTAATAGAAGCTATATGATTATTATGTTCCATTGTTGTCTCCATTTTCATTTCTAAAGAAAACTCCTTGTCATTTTTCAAAGGAGTAAGTGAATGTCCAAATCAAAGCTTTGGATATTCACTTATTATATTTTTAATATATTATAAGCTTTTAAAGATTTAAAAACAACAATACAGCAAGGGTGAAATCATAAGTAATTATTACGATATATCCTTTATTTTTTACTCACGGAGGTTGAGTTGTTTTCTGTATACTAACTCATAGGTGGGGCTTATTGGTTATTAAAATGAACAAATGAGCTAATTTTATATGAAGGTTGTGATGAACATGAGAAGAGTAGAATCGTTAAATAAGAAGTGGAAATTTACGAAAGCACCTATGACGAAGGTAAAGGAAAATATTGATGGCTGCACTTGGGAAAATATAGACTTACCTCATACCTGGAATGCATTTGATGGACAAGATGGTGGGGCAGATTATCATAGAGGCTGCTGTACCTATGTAAAAACTATGGATTTTTCAAAGCTGGATAAGGATAAAAAATACTTTATTGAATTCCAAGGTGCAAATCATGTTGCTAAGGTTTATTTTAATAATGAATATTTAGGAATTCACAAGGGTGGATTTTCAACTTTCCGTTTTGAGTTAACAGCATATATAAATTGGGATGTCGAAAACCTTCTAGAAGTTGAGGTTGACAACAGTGAAGGATTACAAGTATATCCACAACAAGCTGACTTCACTTTCTATGGTGGAATTTACAGAAGTGTTAATTTAATAATCGTTGAAGAAAGTCATTTTGATTTAGAGATGTCAGGTAGCAAGGGAGTTTTTGTTACTCCAGTGGTTGAGGATTTAAACAGCTGTGAGCTTCGCATCGATGCTTTTGTTAAGGGTGCTAAGAAGGGACAAGAGGTTAAGGTTACTATTTGTGATAAAGAGAATAAAGAAGTAAGCAGATTTATGTTCCCAGTGGAGAAGGGGAATGGTAGTACTTCTATATTAAATCCACATTTGTGGAATGGTAGAAAGGATCCTTATTTATACTTAGCAATAGTTGAATTGATTGAAGGTGAAGAAGTACTTGATAAGTTGAAGGTTCCTTTTGGAGTGCGTAAATATTCTGTAGATCCAGACCAGGGCTTTATATTAAATGAAGAGACTTATCATTTACATGGAGTTGCAAGGCACCAGGATAGACTCAATATGGGATGGGCCATTGGAGAGAAAGAGCATAAAGAGGATATGGAGCTGATAAAAGAGGTTGGAGCAACTACTATTCGTTTAGCACATTATCAGCACGCGGATTATTTCTATGACCTATGTGATGAGGCAGGAATGGTTTTATGGGCAGAGATTCCTTTCATTTCTGTATTTATGAATACTGATGAAGCTAAGGAAAATACATTATCTCAAATGAAGGAGCTTGTGGTTCAAAACTATAACCATCCATCTATATGTTTCTGGGGTATATCTAATGAAATCAGCGTAGGAGGAGAAACTCCAGAACTAGAAAACAACTTAGTGGAATTAAATAGTCTTTGTAAGAAATTAGATCCAAATAGAATAACTACAATTGCTAATATGAGCATGACACCAATAGATAGTAACCATAATCATATTACTGATATTGTATCCTACAATCATTACTTTGGATGGTATGGCGGAGATGTTAATCAAACAGCAACCTGGTATGACATGTATCATAATGCAAATCCAAGTATTCCAATAGCTATTAGTGAATATGGTGCAGAAGCAGTGCTTACCTGGCATAGTGATGAGCCAAAGTGTAAGGACTACACAGAAGAATATCAAGCACTATACCATGAAAAAATGTTAGAGATATTAGAAGCAAGACCATTTATCTGGGCCTCTTATATGTGGAATATGTTTGACTTTGCAGCTGATGCAAGAAAAGAAGGGGGAGTAGAAGGACGTAACAATAAGGGGTTAGTAACCTATGGAAGAGATGTTAAAAAAGACGCCTTTTATGCTTACAAGGCTTATTGGAGCGAAGAAGCATTTGTTCATATCTGCAGCAAGAGATATGTAGACAGAGCTTCAGATAAGATTAATGTTAAGGTTTATTCAAATTGTGCAGAAGTAACCTTATTAGTAAATGGGGAGACATTAGGAACAAAATCAGCGCATAAGGTATTTGTATTTGAGAATGTACCACTAAAGGCTGGAGAAAATGTAATTAAAGCTATAAGCGGTTCTTGTGAGGATGAAGCTACTTTTGTTAAAGTAGATAAGCCAAATGAAAGCTATGTTTTAGTGGAAGAAGATAATGGTATGGAAGGGGTAAGAAACTGGTTCTTAGATTTATTACCTGAGGATACAAAACCTATGGAGTTAGAGTTCCCAGAAGGCTATTACTCAATAAAGGATACTTTCGATGACATTCTGAAAAACAAGGAAGCAACAGCTTTCGTTGCAAAAATCATGGATGTAATGATAGCAAGTAAAACAGATGCAAGTGAAGATATGTCAGACGAAGAGAAGCTAATGATGGTTAGAAGCTTAAGTGTTGAAACTATAGTTGACTTCCTTGCAAGCAAGCTTCCACCAGACTCAAAATTCATTGTTAACCATACCTTAAATAAAATAAAGAAATAAGTATATAAAGGTAGCAGCTTATCAAGGGAGTTTGATAAGCTGCTTTTTTAGGTTAATAAAAAGTATTGATATATGTTTTATCCTACTCAATATGTATATAATTATATACATAGAAGTTAAGCCTAGTTGATAGAGAAAATATAAATCTTAAAATACAATAAAAGTAGGAGATATTAGATATGATTAGCAATAACTTGAAGAGATTAAGAAGAATAAATCAGTTTACTCAAGAAGTAGTGGCTGAAAAAATAAATGGACTAAGTATCTTATTATCAAACACTATTTAGTAGGCAGTATTTTCATTGAATAGCACACTTCTCCTACTGTATAATTAAATACATAAATATGAAGGGGAGTTGTTAAATGGGAATATTCATGGGGATATTTATTTTAGCACTTGTATTTGGTGGGGTTATTTTATATGGGAGTTATAGTAAGCCAAATACTGATGCAATGATAGATGAATCAAGAGATGAAAATACAGATGATAATTAATAAAACTTTTAAATGTAAATGGATGCTGAAAAATCAAATGATTTTTCAGCATCCATTTACATTTAAGTTAATTTCCTTTAGTTTTAATATACACTATATTGTCATCATCAGGCTTTTCAATGGAAAGAGCTTTTAAAGTATCTTCATTAACTATTATTTCAGTTTCATCTAACAAGGCTACAGGCATATCAGATATTTTCTCACCATCTAGAACTTTAATAGCAAGTTCTCCAGTTTTATATCCTAATTTCTCATAGTCTATACCTTGACATGCAAGGGCTCCAGATTCTACAGAGCCAGATTCAGAAGCTATTACTGGTATCTTATTATCAGTAGCTATTTTTGAAACTATTGGCATTGAAGAAACGATTAAGTTATCTGTAGGAACATACAAAACATCTACATTATTAACTAGGCTAGACATGGCCTGGTTGATTTCGTTTGAAGTAGAAACCCCTTTTTCTACAACTTTATAATTATTTTTCGCTGCATATTCTTTTAACATTTCAACCTGTATTTCTGAATTTACTTCGCTGGTATTATATAAAACACCTATAGTTTTTGCGTCTGGCACAAAGGTTTTAATTAATTCTAGGTTTTTATCTATAGATATATAGTCTGAGGTACCTGATATATTTCCCTGAGGTTTGTCCATAGATTTTACTAAACCAGCAGAAACAGGATCAGTAACAGCAGTTATTAAGATAGGTATATCCTTAGTAACATTATATGCTGCCTGTGCCGATGGAGTTGATATAGCAAAGATTAAATCTTTTTTATCAGATAAAAACTTGTTTGCAATAGTTTGAGTTGTAGGTAAATCATTTTGAGCATTTTGGTAATCAATTTTTATGTTTTCACCATCCTTATAGCCATTATCTTCTAAGGCTTTTATGAAGCCCACTCTAGAACTATCTAAGGATGGATGTTCTACTAATTGAGTAATACCAATTGTTTTAATACTATCTTTTGAGGCAGGTTCATTATCACTATTATCTTTGGAACAACCAGTAATTAAAGCTGTAGTTGCTAGTCCTACTAAAATTATTTTTATTAATTTACTTTTTATCATCATAACATAATCCTCCTAAATTTAATGAATACATGTTCATATATTCATATGTTTTTGTAAATTGGTGCGTTGATTTTTAGATACTTGTACAAATTAAGTTATATTTTATACTGCATATTCAAATTTCTCTAATATATCTTCTATAGCAAGGCTTGATTTTTCTTCACCGCTAATATCTAAAATTACTTCTCCTTTATGAAGCATTATAAGTCTATCTCCATATTCAATAGCATGCTTTAAATTATGAGTTACCATCAGTGTGGTTATGTTTTTTTCTTTAACAATTTTGTTAGTCAAATCTATGATTTCATTTGAGGTTTTAGGATCTAAAGCAGCTGTATGTTCATCAAGAAGTAGAATCTTTGGATTTGTAATGGTGGACATAATAAGCGAAAGTGCTTGTCTTTGACCTCCTGATAGGTATTTTACTTGAACATCTAAATATTTTTTCAAATCAAGTGATATATCCTCCAATAAGTTTTCTATATCCTCAGTTTTGTGACGAAGACATTTTTTTAGGTTTAGCAAACTTCCTTTATTTAAAGCTAAGGATAAATTTTCTCTAACTGTCATGGAAGGGCAGGTACCTAAGCTAGGATCCTGGAATACTCTGCTGATTAGTTGAGTTCTCTTATGTTCTGGTAGCTTTGTTATGCTATTCCCATCCAATAAAATATCTCCATGAACTTCATTTATAAAGCCTGAAATAATATTTAGTAAAGTAGATTTACCAGTACCATTACTTCCGATAATGCTGACGAATTCACCTTTATTTATAGTTAGTGAAAGGTCTTTGAAAACAGTGTTAGAAGAGCCATATGGATTGTTGAAGGTTTTTGAAATATTTTTAATTTGTAACATGTGCTACGCCTCTTTTCTTTGAAGTTTTATAATTAGTACTTTTGTTAGCAAAGATATTTATATTACTAACACTCAAGAATAAAATTATTACTATGGAAGTCATTAGCTTTAGGCTATTTGGACTTACTATACCTAAATTTATTGCAAAGTAAATTGTAAATTGATATATGAAAGCTCCAACTAATATAGCTGTTGTTGACTTAAGGAATACAAGTCCTTTGAATAAGGATAGACCAATTATAATTGATGCTATTCCAAGAACTAGGGTACCAATACCCATATTTACATCAGCAAAGCCTTGGAATTGGGCCAATAAGCTGCCGGATAAGGAAACAAGACCATTGGATAACATTAACCCTAAAATCTTTATAATATCAATATCAACTCCTAGGGATTTAACCATTTGAGGGTTATCACCAACAGCTTTCAAAGTATATCCAAGACCAGTATTTAAGAATAAATCTAAGATAATCTTGCAAGCAAGTACAACTAATATAGCTAGTACTACTGGAGAAATTTTAATATTAAATAGGTGATTGTAGCTAAATAATGGAACATTTGATTTTCCCATTATTCCTAGATTAATAGAGTAAAGCATACCCATAACTAAAATACCTGAAAGTAAGTTAGAAATTTTGAGCTTAATGTGTAAAACCCCAGTAATAAAGCCTGAAATCAAGCCACATATCAGGGCAAGTATAGTTCCTAGCACTGGAGAGATGTTATTAGTTAAAGCAAAAGCAATAACTGCTCCACCTAGTGCAAAGCTTCCATCAACAGATAAGTCGGGGAAGTCTAAGATCTTATAGCTGATATAAATCCCTAATGCCATGATTGATAAGATTAAACTTTGTGTTGCTACAGATATAATTCCTGTCATAAAAAACACTCCTTAAAAAATTTATTTTGTATAGAAACCAAACATTGTGAGCTATCAATTTTTATATTTGCAAACCAAAACCACAAAGGGAATGCTGGTGCAACTACATATGTATATAAAAAAGCCACATAGTATATTTTCTATGTGACTTTGTATAGGTATGAAAAAAACCACATAGTTTAGTTTCTATGTGACTTTATCTTGGTATATAAAAAAGCCACATAGTTCAATTTCTATGTGGCTTTATACTTGGATATAAAGAAAAGCCACATAGTATAATCCATGCGACTTTAAAAATGGTAATAATGAATAACATTATAAACAATATAGCCAACACAGATACAATCCCATTTACTAGTAAGTCTTAAGGGGTTTGCATCCATGTTAAATTTAATCAAATTTATAACTTGGTACAAACCCTATATAAATTGGCTACAGAAACTAAATCGTGCTTGTTTGTTTATTAAAGTATTCATAATTACCCTCCAGTTTTATTTTATAATTTCAAATGTTTGGTTCTCTTGTAATTTAATAAGAGTATACTCCATTAATTTTTATACGTCAACATAAAAAAGAAAATTTTATAAAAATATATTTATTTTAGTTTTAAAGTAATATATGGTTAACTAAGTAATATAAAAGAAAATTGAGAATGTATTCAGCAATAAACATCAAATTAATTTTAAAGTTTTTTGTAACGAAAGGGAGCCTCGAGAGTCTTATTTATGAAGGGGGATGAGTATGGAGGATTTTAGTGAACTTTATGAGCTATATTTTAAAGATGTATATCGATATATACTGGCTATTTCAAAAGATAGTGCTATAGCTGAGGAAATTACTCAAGATGCATTTTTAAAGGCTTTAAAGCAGATAAGAAAATTTAAAGGCAGGTGTAGTATTAGGGTTTGGATTTGTCAGATTGCAAAAAATTCATATTATACATACGTAAAAAAAAGAAAAAACTTAAGTAGTCTTGAGGAAGTTGAAATCAGCACTGAAGTGAGTTTAGATGAAGAAATTATAAGACAGGAGAATTTATTAGAAATAAATAGAGAGTTTAATAATTTAAGTGAGCCCTATAAGGATGTGTTTTATCTTAGAATATATATGAATTTATCCTTTGATGAAATAGGAGAAGCTTATGAAAAGAGTGAGAGCTGGGCAAGGGTAACCTATCATAGAGCAAAATTAAAAATAAGAAGTAAGGTTGTGGAGGGATAAGAGATGAATAAATCAAATTGTGAAATCATAAGAGATATATTACCTTTATACGTAGATAGTGCCTGCAGTGCTGAAAGCAGGGGTTTTATAGAAGATCATATAAAAGAATGTGAGGAGTGTAAAAAACTGCTTAAATTAATGCAGGAAGAGGAGTATATACCTAAAACAGAGTCAGTAAGTGAAGATAAAGGTGTAGAAATCCTTAAAAAAGTAAATAAGAAGATAGTGAAAAAACAGATAATAATTGCAGCAATAACAGCTATTATATTTGGTGGTATATGGGCATATTTCTTTATTTTTGAGACTAATAATCCTTACAAAAACAATTTTGGTGCAGAAATAAGTAATGTAGAGGATATTATGTACTATTTTAAATATGCTTTCTTCCCATATATAGTATTATTTATTGTGGTAATAGCTAATTTCTTTAAATTTATGTCACTTAGAAAATCTGGTAAAAATTCAACTCCAAAGGCCTTTAGTGGAGTAGATTTAGTAATAGATGTTCTTTGCGGAGTAGCTATGGGAGCAGGTCTAGTGTTCCAAGGAGTCCTTGCTGATAATAATGCTACTGGATCTGCAGGCTGGTGCAGTGTACTATTAATAATTTCACTAATAAGCTTTATAATCTTTATTATTAATTTTGGGATGTTTGTAAAGAGAAATTCAGCTGAAAAGTAAATTGTAACAGTATTTTAGACAATGAAGAAGGATGTCATAGGAAAGAGTTTGACATTGTTCACCCGTAGAATCTACGGGTGAACAATGTTTATATTTGCTTTTCTTGCTTGACTACATAAATCCTTAGTATTAAGAGTGTAACTTTTACCATCTTTGATAAAATGAGTTCCACACTGCCTAAATTCAAAATTTACATTTTTTGTAATACGTTGCTCTCTAAGGGATAATACCCAATCATAATTTAGGGGTCTTGCATTTTTATAAGATTCACCACCAACTACAACTAATTCAATATTATCTAGATATTTTTCAATATTTATAGCTTCAATCAGTGGTTGACAGATTACATTTTTTTGATTCTGATGGTGATATACCATGTACACTTTTAAAGGCTCTGTTAAATGCAGTTGGTGAATCATATCCGTATTTAAGAGAAATATTTATTACTTTTTTATTATCACTTTGTAAATCAACAGCTGCTAAGGACATTCTTCTACGTCGTATGTACTCTGACAAAGGAATATCTGCTATATATGTAAATATCCTTTGAAAATGATAAGTTGAGCAGCATGAAATTTTTGATACTTCTTCTAAATTAATATTTTCTTCAATATAAAGGAAGAGAAAAATATTATGAAAGAGCATATTATAGAGGTAAATACAGACCTTTGCATTGGCTGTTGTCTTTGTAAAAAAGATTGTTCAGCAAGGAATATAAGTATAAAAGAAGGAAAAGCAACGATTAAAGGGCTGGAGTGTATAAAGTGTGGTCATTGCGTGGCAATATGTCCAAAGGCTGCTGTTACAATGACAGGATTTGAAGAAGCACCGCTAGAATATACAAAACAACCAACTTTAGATTCAAAGGAATTGTTAATGGCACTTAAAGCGAGAAAGTATATACGTAACTTTAAGAATAAGGAAGTTATTCAGCAAATTATAGAGGCAGGTAGAGTTACTACAAGTGCTAAAAATGCACAGGATGTATCATACATTGTTTTAGGGAAAAATAAAGGACGGTATGAAAGAGTTGCAGTGGAATTTTTAAAGAAAATAAAACCACTTGTAAGTCTTGTTATGAAGAGTGCAAAGGAGGTTACCATTGATGATAACTTCTTTTTTAAGAGAGCACCAGTTGCAATATTGGTGGTAACAAAGGATAAAATAAGTGGATCTCTTGCAGCAGCAAATATGGCGTTACTAGCAGAGGCTAATGGAGTTTTTTATGTTGACTGATACCCAAGGGATTACCTTAACATATAAAGAGAGGTGATAACATGTTAATAAATGAAGTTTGTAATTTAACGGGATTAACAAAAAAGGCTATTTCATATTATGAAGCACAAGGATTAATAGATATAGAAAAAAGCATTAATGGATACAGGGAATATTCAATGGAAGCTGTGGCTCTATTAAACCAAATTTCTTTATATAGGAAATTGGATATTGGAATTAAGGATATCAAAATACTGCTTAGAACTGAAGATAAAGCAAAAATACTTAAGAATATCATTGAAGAAAAACAGAAAAAAGAAATGCAGATAAAGATGCAAAAAATATATCTTGATAAAATCATAAATAATAATTTCAATGATGAGTATATTAAAGAACTCACTGAAGAGATTATAGAGACAGAGAAAAATAGCGGAGAATTTATAAAAAGAGAATTGGTTAGAGCTTTTCCAAGTGGACTTGGAAAATATTTAGCTCATCATTTTGGGCCATATTTAAATGAACCTATGGATACCCTTGAGAAATATAAAGCTTGGTTAAATATTGTGGAATTTTTGGATAGTGTTCCAGAAATAAAAATCCCTAAGTTTTTTGAAGCTGCCTATGAGAATACAACGGATGAAATGCAAAAACAAATAGCTGAAGGGGTAAAGGAAGAAATAAATAATATGTTAAAGGCTGAAGGTGAAGAGTTAGAAGCCTATAAGAAAAAAATCCTTGAAAGTATTGAGAAGCAAAATGATAAATCCTTATTAAAGCTGATGAACCCATTTAATAAGTTTAAAAAGGAGTTAAATGCGTTTTTCACCAGCAGTGGCTATTACGATATTTTTATTCCAAGCATGAAGATATTAAGCAGTGAATATGCAGAGTATCACAACAACCTTATGGCATTGAATGAATTGATGTGCAAGGAACTTGGGATTAAGTATGATGAAAATATGAGGATAGTAAAAATTTAAAGATGCAGAGGGAGTAAATGTACGTGGTGAAGAAAGAATAAATTATTAGTGGAAGCTTGCGTAGTTGACGAATCAATAAATTATATGTTTAAATATTATTTATTTCATTAATTTGGAGGGACATGTAATATGGAGTTATTAAAGTTTTTAGGAGCACCACTTATAGGTGCATTAATTGGATACTGCACAAATTATATAGCAGTTAAAATGTTATTTCGCCCATTAAAGCCAGTGAAATTTGGAAAGGCAACAATGCCATTTACACCAGGAATTATTCCTAAGAGAAAGCCAGCGTTAGCAAAGGCTATTGGAAACATGGTTGGAAATTCTTTAATTGGGGAAGAGGAGATAAAAGGAATACTGACATCTGACAATATGAAGGAAGCAGTGGTATCAAGTATTTCTGGTGCCATTGAAAACACTATAAAGGAGAAATCTATAAAGGATATGGTGTCCTTTGTTGTGGATGAGCATGGTTACACTGATAAAAAAGCAGCAGCCGTTGATTATATTTCAAATAAAATCATAGAAGGTGTTAAGGATATTGATATTGCAGGAATAATAGTGCAAGAGGGGACAACTGCAATAAAAGGTATGGGCGGTATGTTAGCAATGTTTGTAAATGAAGCCATGATTGCTTCCATTGCAGAGCCCATAGGAGCTAAGGTGGATGAGTACATATTAATCAATGGAAAAGATTTAATTCAGTCAAAGGTTCAAGGGGAAGTAACAAACCTGGAAGAAAAACCTTTAAGTGAACTAGTTTCCTTAGAAGATACCAATGGAATTTCAACTGTTATCAGAGAAATTTATGAGAAGATGTTAGATGAAGAAATTGGAAATATTGTTAATGCTTTTGATATCTGTGCTGTGGTAGAAAAGAAAATAAATGATATGGATATTATGGATTTAGAGCAGTTAATAATGTCAGTTATGAAAAGTGAGTTAAGTGCCATTGTTAATTTAGGTGCTTTAATTGGATTTGTACTAGGATTACTTAACTTATTTATATAAAAATAGTTATAGGCTTAAAGAGGTATTTATTTAAGATGAATTCTTTTCAAGGTATTTGAGAGAAGATGACCTTAGAATAAATATCTCTTTGTTTTTAATATAAAAGTAATTTTCTTTATGAAGAAGTTACTAAATATCATAGAACATTAACTACTTACATAAATAAATTATTGAGTACAGGTTTTGAAATTTTGAGTGTAGTTGAGCCAATGCCTCCTGAAGATATGCTTGAAAAAATTGAAGGTATGAAGGATGAATTACGAAGACCAATGATGCTTTTGATTTCTGCCAGAAAAAAATAATAATATAGATATTAGAGGAACTCATGTATAAGAAGATATGTGAGTTCTTTTTTATTTATATTGATGAAAGGATATGTTAAGTTTTAGTGATGTTTTGCCTTTAAACCTAATACTAATAAGTAAAGAAGTTTAAGGATGGGGATATTTGTGGATTGGTTAATTCCTTCAAAGAATCAAGAGGTGGAACAGTTAGCCTTTGATTTAGATGCTAAGTTTAGTATTGATGTAAATCAAATAATGCATAACAAAAGAAAGAGTGAGAATAAATTAAGTTATACCAGGTATTTTTGGTCAACAATTGAGGATATAGCGAAAGATATATTTTCAGATGGAAAGCATGAATTCTGCTGGGCAGAGGATATGTGGAATGTTTTAATGTTTAATGATGTTGTAAAATATGAAAACCTCTTTAAACCCTCCTATGGGAAAAGAGAAAGAGGAGATATAATTCTATGGCTGATTGCAATGTATAATTTGTATTATGAATTCAAGGTGGCATCAGGCTTATGTAAGTTAATTAATTATGATTATTTTGATGGAGTATACTTTATTGAGGATTCCATGAAAGCTATTGGGGAATATTTAAGTGAAAGCATTATGAAAGAGGTAAACAATAAAATTGCTAAGGGAAGAATATTAAAATATGAAGTGTTCGATATGGAAAATCAATGCTTTAATTTTGAACCAGGAGCTATTGCATATAACCTTTGTATTAAGGAAGTTTCAGAAAGGCGAAAGATTATAACTGATGCTTTAAATAAATATTGTAATGGTCCAATGGAAATTTTAAGATTTATGGAAGGTGTCCATTGGTGTGAGAATTATTTTAATTATAAGGAAAGAGAAGAAGAAATCCTAAGCCGGTATGAGGATATTAAAGCTCATATTAAAAGGGGATTATCTGTAACTTACAGGAGAGGAGATAATCAGTTTGAGTATGTTGAAGAAGAAGACACCATTGATGATATGGAAGGAGAACTTAAAGCCTTAAGGTGTGAGATGAATGAATCCATTTTGGAGGGAAATGAGATTAACAGGCTCATGTGGCTGGATAATGACATGAAGTTTTAAGTCAAAGTTGTTGATACTTAAACTTAGGGGATAACCAAGTTTTTGGTCAGGGAAATCAAAGTAATAATTCATATTTTCCATGAGGTCATTTGAATATGACAGCAAGTGTATTGAGAAGAACTAGTAATAGTTCATATTTTCATGAAGACCTTCGTTTATATGAAATATATTTTCCTAGATTGAAATTTCTTATTACTATAATTATAATGATATTGTAATAAATTTGAATTAATGTAAAATATATTACAGATATACTGAAATGATATGAGGTCTGGAGAGTGATAAAAATGAAAAAGATTGTTATTATAGTATTAACTCTTGTTACAATGTTAGTATTTACTTCCTGTGGTATTTCTGCAAAATCTAATTCAGATACTAATAATGAGGAGACTTTCAAAAGTTCAGAAGAAGAAAAGTCAGATGACACAAAGGAAGATAAAGATACAGAGAACAAAGAAGCTGGATCACCAGTGTCTAAGGCAGAACAATTGCTTGAAAATATGACGTTGGAGGAGAAAGTCGGGCAACTTTTCATTGTACGCCCAGATGCTTTAAATCCTAATTTAACTGAAGAGCAGATTGGAGATATAAATAGTGGTGGAGCAATCAGCCTTGATGATCAAATGAAAGAAATGATGAATAGATATCATGTGGGGGGAGTTGCTATTTTCAGCAAAAATGTTGTGGAACCAACTCAGTTAACAACCTTTATTGAGGATATGCAGCAAGAAAGTAAAGTTCCACTATTTGTTGGAGTTGATGAGGAAGGCGGAATTGTTTCAAGAATTGCAAGCTCTCCAGGGTTTGATGTTCCACAAATTGGAACTATGGAGCAAATTGGTCTTACAGGTGACAGTGAAAATGCAAAAAATGTTGGACTTACCTTAGGAGCTTATTTAACTCAATATGGATTTAATCTAAACTTTGCTCCCGTTGCTGATGTTAATACAAATCCAGCGAACATTGTTATTGGGAATCGTTCCTTTGGAAGTGATCCAAACCTTGTGGCAGAGATGGTGATTGCAGAAATTCAGGGGCTTCATGAAGGGGGGATAATGAATAGTGTGAAGCATTTTCCAGGTCATGGAGATACAAAGGGTGACACTCATTATGGATATGTATCTGTTGAAAAGACATGGGAGGAACTTAAAGGCTGTGAATTAATTCCTTTTTCAGCAGCAGTTTCTGCAAATACTGATATGATAATGATAGCTCATATTACAACACCAAATATAACGTCTGATGGACTTCCAGCCTCTCTTTCTAAGGAAATCATTGAAGAAAGACTTAGAAAGGAGTTAAATTATGATGGCATTGTAATCACAGATTCAATGTCCATGGGTGCCATTACAGAGGAATTTACTTCCAGTGAAAGTGCTGTTAAAGCAGTTTTGGCAGGGGTTGATATAATATTAATGCCAGAAAATTTTGTTGAAGCTTATAATGGCATTTATGAGGCAGTGAATAGCGGAGTTATAAGTCAGCAGCGAATTGACGAAAGTGTATTGCGTATTTTATCCTTAAAGGAGCAATATGGATTATTAAAGTAATTGTGGTATTTAATTAGAAGAGTTTCAGTGAAGGGAGTGAGGAAAGTAAGTATACCAATAATTTATTGAGACATTATAAATATAAAGTGGCTAGAAAGGGATAGATAAATTATGATAGTAAATATATTATCGATTATAGTTCAGCTTATAAATATTATAACAATCTTTTATATGATATTTAAAGAAAAGCGTTCTGCTAACAGCGTTGTTGCTTGGACACTGCTCTTATACATCATGCCTTACATTGGATTTATAATCTATTTATTAGTTGGACGAAAGATAAATAACAAGAAGATATACATCCTAAAAGAAGATGAAATAAAGATGTTTAAGAAATATGAAAACCATATAAAGAAAAGAGATGAATTAAATCTTCAGGAAAAAAATATAAGGATGATAAGGGCAATTGAGAATATGGGATATTTCCCATATAGAAATAATAATAAAATAGAAATGTTCTTTGATGGCAAGGATTTTTTTGATCATCTTATTGAAAGTCTTAAAAAAGCTGAAAAAAGAATTAACATTCAGTTTTATATATTTAAAAGCGATGAAATTGGTAGGTCGATTCTTAATATATTAAAGGAAAAGGCAGAGGCTGGTGTTGAGGTAAGACTTCTTTATGATTCTGTTGGGAGCAGATCTCTTAACAAGGAATTTTTAAAGGATTTGAGAGCTGTTGGTGTTAAAACAGGAGAATTCTTTCCTTCCTGGCTGCGCTTTATAAACATAAACATGAACTTCAGAAATCATAGGAAAATCGTTGTTATAGATAATAGAACAGCTTTTGTCGGTGGCTTTAACGTTGGAGATGAATATTTGGGGAAAGACCCTAAGTTTGGATATTGGAGAGATACTCATATTAAGTTTAAAGGGCCTGCTGTTAAGGATTTAAATCTCAGATTTTTAGCTGATTGGCGAAGTGCCACAAAAGAAGACATTGGTTTTGAGCATGTATTAGATGGCGTGGATGAATTGAAGGAAGTTAATGAAGAACTAGAAATAAATGATGGTATACAGATTATTGCAAGTGGTCCTAATCCAAATAATTTTTTTGAAATTAAATTATCTTATTTAAAGATGATACAAAATGCGAAGGAATATGTTTATATCCAATCACCTTACTTGGTCATTGATAATAGTGTGGCTGACAGCCTAAAGATTGCAGCAGTATCAGGGGTGGATGTAAGAGTGATGATTCCAGGTAAGGGAGACCATCCCTTCATTTATTGGGCAAATTCTGTTTATGCTGGAGAGCTTTTGAACTTTGGGGTTAAGATATACAGATATGATAAAAATGCTTTTCTACATTCTAAAACTGTGGTTATCGATGATGAAATCTGCTCCGTCGGAACAGCTAATATGGATACAAGAAGCTTTGAGTTAAACTTTGAAGTCAATGCCTTGATATATTCAGAAAAAATTGCAAGAGAGCAGAGAAAACATTTTGAAGAGGATATGCTTAAATCTGTGGAATTAACAGCGCAGGAGTATAAAAAACGAGGTACTACAGTTAAGATAAAGGAGGCAATATCAAAGTTGTTTTCTGGGGTTCTTTAATGGAGTTTGCTGTAGCACTTCAGAGCTAATATAAGAATGGAAGGTTAAGAACTGTACATATGGGATTCAGAAGAGAATTTTACCCTTGATTTTATATTCAAGGGTATTTTTTTATGTGTAAACATTAGGAAATTCATTGAAAATAGTGTATAATAGAATAATTATGAAATTATTTTAACGACATTTTTTAGATTACAAAGGAGGAAGTTATGGAAAAACAGAAATCCATTAATTTAACAGAAGGCCCAATCGCCAGCAGTCTTATAAAGCTGTCTCTGCCAATAATGGGGACATCCTTTATACAAATGGCTTATAACCTTACGGATATGATCTTCATCGGAAAAAAGGGAAGTGATGCTGTTGCAGCAGTTGGAACTGCAGGGTTCTTTACTTGGTTTGCAGTTGCGGTAATATTACTATCAAAAGCAGGAGCGCAAATAAAGGTTGCCCAAAGCATTGGAATGAAGAATGAAGAGGAAACCAAAAACTATATAAAGACAAGCATTCAGCTGAATGTTATTCTTGCATTAGCATATATAGGAGCTATTTGGTTATTCCATAATCAGATGATTGGTTTCTTTAGACTTGGTAGCGAAGTTGTTATAGATTATACTAAGCAATACCTTTTAATTGTATCTACGGGACTAGTATGCTTTTGTATTAATCCTTTACTTACAGCAATTCTTACAGCATCAGGAGACAGTCACACACCGTTTAAAATTAACTCTATAGCACTTGGCATTAATATTGTTCTTGACTATGTGCTTATTTCTGGTGTTGGACCTTTCCCAGAACTTAGTGTAGCTGGAGCGGCCATTGCCACAGTAACAGCTCAAGTTGTGGGAACTCTTTGTTTTATAGGCGTTATAATAAAGCGTAAAGATAAGAGATTTAAACAGAATTATTTATCAAAACTTGATTTTGAACATGTTAAGACTATTACAAAGTTGGGAGCTCCAGTTGCTCTTCAAGAAGGTTTATTTTCAATTTTCTCTATGACATTAGCAAGACTTATTGCACCTTTTGGACCAGTTGCAATTGCAGTACAGAAGGTTGGTTCTCAAATAGAATCTATTTCATGGATGACAGCAGAAGGATTTTCAGCATCTTTAAGTGCCTATGTAGGACAGAACTATGGAGCTAGAAAGTATGACAGAATCAAAAAGGGGTATAAGATTACCATGACGCTTGCATGCTCTATTGGAATTTTTGCAACTCTATTCTTAATCCTAGGAAGAGACTTTTTAATAAGCATCTTCATCAATGAACCACAAGCCATTGCTATGGGTTCAGATTATCTCATAATCCTTGGATTGTCACAGATATTTATGTGCATGGAAATTACTACAGCAGGTGCTTTTAATGGAATGGGAAGAACTGAAATACCATCTTTTGTTGGAATTACTTTGACTGGTGCTAGAATTCCTATGGCTATGGCTTTAGCAAGTATTCCGTTACTAGGTATTAATGGTGTTTGGTGGAGTATTAGTATCAGCAGTATTTTAAAAGGAATAGTGTTGTGCAGCATTTTTTACATCTTCATCAAAAAGAAAAAATATGTTATAAATTAATGTAAAAATAGACTTTAAAGGAGACCACTGAAAAACATTAGTTTTTGGTGGTCTATTTTTATATACTTTTTTTTGGTTTTCTTAAGTAAACAAAAAAGATGTTGCAAAATGATTGAAAAGTCATTTTGCAACACCATATTTTATACTAGTGGAACTTTTATATTAAGTTATTACTTGCTTTTAAAGCTGTAAATTACTTTTTAATTGAGTTTAACTTCATGTTAACTAATAGTAATAGGTTTTCTGGTAATTCTTTACCCATTTGACCTGCCATTCCCATTAGATCTTCTAAAGTTTTTTCACCCATCATTCTTAGCATTGATGCTTTCATTTTCATTCCAGTTGCTGCTGAGAATGTAGCTACTAGGAATGCAGATGCTTCTTCATTATCAAGGATATCATTTACAGTATCTTTAATTGAGAAGAAACCTTCAGGGAATTGCATTGTAGCATTTGCTGCCTCTGCTGCAGCTTGGTTAAACCAGTTTGCTGCTCCTGCAGTGTCTACATCATCTTCGTCATCTACTAGAGTGTATATTGCTGGCTTTTCAGCAACTTTTTCTAAAGTTATAGCATCTGAGAAGTTTCCAGACTTAGCAGTGATTCCAGAGAAGCCTTCTGCTAGTGGTACATTGTTGAATACAAATACCTTTTTGCTTCCTTCTTGAGTTTCAAGTAATTTTCCGTTTACGTATAAGCTTACAGAATCTAAGTTAGAGTAAACTTTAACTGTTGTAGTTTCTCCAGCTCTTTGAGCATATCTACGTCCACATACATATACGAATGGCTCGTTGCTCCAGTATGCTTTATATACATAGAAAGATTCTTTCTTAATGTTTCTGTCTATAGTCATAAGACCTTTGTTGTTACGTCCAGAAACTCCACCTTCATCTCTTGCAGCGCAACCGAAGTCGAACATGTTCCAAACGTGAGTGCTCCATAGGTAATCACGCTCAGAGATGATTTTAGCCATGTGCTCATGGTATTCAGCTTGGTATGCTTCAGAGTAATCTCTGCATTTTGGCTCGTCTGGTTGGTAAGTTATGATACCTTCAGCACCGTACTCAGAAATTCCAAGACATCTGTTTGGATATTTAGCATGGTAAGCATCAAGCCATGTTTCGTTTTGAGTATAGTCTCCACCATACCATCCGAAGTAGTGGTTGTAGCTTTCTACGTCTGTTACGCTGTGAAGCTCGCTGTCTGTTCCAAGCATACTTACGTGTGCGATTGTAGTAAGTCTAGTTGGGTCTAACTCTTTAACTAAGGCATTAAGATCTCTGTGGTTATCAACTAAACCTGGTTTTTCTCCAGAGATTGTTATTTCGTTAGAAATTCCCCAGAAGCAGATTGAAGGGTGGTTGTAGTTTTGGTAAACTAGAGCCTTCATTTGCTCACGGCAGTTTTCATGTGCAGCTGGGTTGTTGCTTTGGCTACTGATGTATGGTATTTCAGCCCATACTACGAATCCGTATAAGTCACATGCATCATAGAATTCTTGAGCGTGCTGATAGTGAGCAAGACGTACTGTGTTAGCTCCAACTTCAGCAATGTAAGCTGCATCTTCATAATGGTCTTCTATAGTTAAAGCGTTACCTTGGTATAATCTATCTTGGTGACGAGAAACTCCTCTTAGTGGCATTTTCTTTCCGTTTAAGAAGAAGCCTTCATTTGGATCTACGCTGAACTCACGGATACCGAATGCAGTTGAAACTTCATCTACAGTTTCGTTTCTACGTACTAAAGTAGCTACACAAGTGTAAAGGTATGGATCCTCAACTCCTTGCCATAAGTGAGCGTTCTCTATGAATTGAACAATTTTTGTCTCAGTTGAAGGTCTCCAGCTTTCTGCTACTTGGGTACCCTCAGCATCAAATATTTGGTATCTAACTGTGAAATCTTCACCAGCGTTAGTTATCCATGAATTTAATTCTACGTTTGCTCCATTTTCAACTATTTTTGAAGTTACTGTTAATCCTAAGCTTCCGTAAAAGTCTAAATCAAAGTGAGTTTCTGGAACTACTATTAAGTTAACTCCACGATAAAGTCCACCATAGAAAGTGAAATCAGCCATTTGTGGGTAGATGTGATCTACTGAACTGTTGTCAACTTCTATAACTAATAGGTTTTCACCTTCAGCTTTAAGCTGTTCTGTTACGTCTGCTCTGAAAGTAGCGTATCCACACTCGCTATAAGCAACTTCTGTTCCGTTAACGAAAACTCTTCCAGAAAGAGCAGCAGCAAGTACTTCAACGTATACTCTGTCACCTTTTTTCTTAACTGGGTTTTCGAAAGACTTAGCGTACCAGCAAGTTCCACGGAAGTATTGTCCGTTTCCATCTTGTCCATCTATGGCATTCCAAGTGTGAGGAAGATTTATTTTCTCCCAAGTTGTTGGCATTTCTGTCGGCATGCCAACGTTTTCTTTATTAAAAAGCCAATTGTTATTAATGTTAATTATGTTTCTCATTAATGGTTCCTCCTTGTAAATAAGGTATGTTAAATTTATATATATTATATATTTATAAATGAAAATATAATAGGCATAAATTTGTTAGTTTTTTGTACTATTTTTAGTTTTTCCTTGATTAAGGAGAAATATTATGCCAAAATATTGTAAGGAACTCTTTCTTGTATAGAATCAGTGGAGTAAATTCGAGTAACCAAATCGAAGATTTGAAATCAAAATAGGAAACTCCTTCTCATATACATTCGAAGGAGTAAGTTCGAGGAACCAAATCATAGATTTGGACTCTCACTTATGAGGTGGTAGTATGAATAATCAAATATTTGATTTTGTCATAAATTATTTAAAAGATCTGCATATAAATTGTGTAAGAGTCACTAATCCAACAAAGGATTTTTCTGATGTAGACTTGGGATTAAGAAAGATTATCTTGGGAATGAAGAGTAATGGCGACGTAATGAGCAAGGTTAAAGAAAAAATTGATTTGAAAACTATCTATCATTTTACTGATAGGTTTAATTGTAACTATACTATTTTTAATATTCCTGGAACTGAGGAATTTGAAATAATAGGTCCAATCCTTTTAAAGGAGATGAAAAAAAGCGATATTTATGCTTTAATGAGTGATTTAAAGATACCTATTGAAGCTTATGGAGAACTAAAGGAGTATTATTATTCCTTACCGTATATATCTGATAAAATGTGGATTTATTCTTTAATTCATCGTTTAGGAAAAGAATTATATGGAGATGAAGATGTATCAATACAATATATAAAGCTTGATTCATCAGATATATGGCATAAAGGTGATGAGGACCACAACTTTAAAGTGCCATCAGATCCAATTTTAAGTATGAAGATCCTTGAAGAAAGATATTTTCAAGAAAATGAACTGCTAGCAGCTGTTCAGCATGGAAATTATAAGAGAATTCAAAGCTTTCTAGAGTCAGCTGGGATGATAAGATTTGCCAATAGAATTGATGATGAAATTCAAGAATGTAAACATAGATTAATTGTCTTAAATACTCTTATGAGAAGAGCTGTTTATCAAGGTGGAGTTCACCCTCTTCATATAGATAGACTCTCAAATTCCAATGCTGTTAAGATAAATCAAATTTCAAATACAAAAGAATCAGATGAAATGTCTTTGGCCATTGTAATGAATTATTGTAAATTGGTTAAAGATCATAGCTTATCTTCTTACTCTAAGCCTATACAAAAAATTATAACTACAATTGATGCATCTATAACCGCAGACTTGAGGCTTAATACCTTTGCCAAGGAGTTATTCATGAATCCCAGTTATTTATCTGCTCTTTTTAAAAATGAGGTAGGAATGACTTTAACAGAGTATGTTAATAAGAAAAGATTAAAATACAGCAAAACCTTATTAAAGGATACAAATCTTCCTATTCAAGAAGTAGCAGCAAACTGCGGTGTGGCAGATATACATTATTACACAAGGCTCTTTAAGAGGGAATATGATATGACTCCAAGAGAGTATAGGAAAAAGTATATGAAGGGTTAGATAAGAAAATAAGCGTAATAAGATAACCTTGAACAAATTAAAAAGTTGAAGAAAAATGCTCATAAGGAATAATCTATAGATTAGTCCTTATGAATTTTTTTTAGTATTAAAATATTAAGGGAATTTGATAGGGAGGTTACAACAAGTACACCTAAAGAGATAGCGCCACCCACCAATAGTACATCAGCACCTTTAGCAATTGCTTCATCAAAATAACCCTGAACAAGATAAAGCATAGTATTATACATCCCTAAACCAGGTACTAACGGAATTATTCCTGGAATAATAAAAATAATGGCTGGCTGTTTTAATTTTCTAGCTAAAATCTCGCTGATAAAGGCAACTAAAATAGTAGCGATAAAATTTGCAGAAGGATCATTAATTGAACGAGTAGATAGGAAGTAATATAAGGACCATCCAACTGCCCCTGAAAAACCACAGAAAAAAAGAACTTTTTTAGGGGCACATAAAAATATAGAAAAGCCTACAGAGGCTAAGAAAGCATATAAAAAGTGCATTAAAACCGGCATTTGTGTCATCATAAGTTACCACCTAAACTAATCCACATATTAAGTATAATTCCTACACCACAAGCAATGCTTACAGCAGTAACACAGGCATCAAAACTACGAGCTACACCAGAAATCAAATCACCCGATATTAAATCTCTAATACCTTTAATAAATGAAACTCCAGGAAGCAAAGGCATAATAGATCCGACTATTAAAGTGGTCGGAGAAGCTATTATATTCAGCTGGGTGAGAATTAAACCAATTGAAGCTATGACAGTGGATGCAGCTAAACTTGAAAAAGCTGAAATGGAGCTTAATTTCATAATTTTTTTATAGAGTATAACTGCAAGAATAGAAGTTATAATGGTTGAAATAAAGTTTGAAATATTATTTCCTCCTAGTAGACAGGCAAAAAAAGCTGAACCCAAACCAGTAGACAAATAAGTTAGTTTAGGGGAGTAACAGGTAACAGAGCTTATGTCCTTAAGCTCCCTCATAGCATCTACTAATGGAATATCAGTGTTCGCAACAAATTTCCTTGAAAAGTTGTTTAATAGTGAGATTTTGTTTAAATCGATGGACCTTGCTTTAATAGTTTTCATAAAGGAATACCCATCGAATCTATAATCAGCAATAATTATAACTGTTGGTGAGGCAAAAACATTTATATGATTAAAGCCTCTGGAAGTACATATTCTTAGAATTGTATCTTCAACACGAAAGGTTTCGGCCCCATTAATGAGCATAAGCTCTCCTAAAAACAAAGCTAGGCGCAGAATGCTTTTTTTATAGGCTTCACTAAATTCATTTTCCATAAATTTATCTCCATAATATAAGTAATTTTAGATTTATTCTTAACTATGTATAGAATGTGCTAAAAGTAGAAAATTTATTAGTTTTACTTTGCATTGATACCTAAATGAGTGATGAAATATATAAGAATTCACAAGAAATTATTGACTATGTAAGGATTTTTAGCCACAATTAAGCTAATGAATATCCGATAAAAGAATGCAGAAAATAATTAAGAATACATCTATTAGAAAGGAAGGGTTGATGATGAAAATTACTGAAGGTTATATGCCTTTTGAAGGTTTTAAAACTTATTACCGTATTGTAGGAGAGGAAACAGAAGGTAAGAAGCCATTAGTGCTACTTCATGGAGGACCTGGTTCTACTCACAATTACTTTGAGATGTTGGATAAAGTTGCTGAAAGTGGCAGACAAGTAATAATGTATGATCAGATTGGCTGTGGAAAATCTTTTGTGGAGGGACATCCAGAACTATTTAATGCGGATACCTGGATAAAGGAATTAATAGAACTTAGAAAATATTTAGGGCTTGAGGAGATTCACCTTTTAGGGCAATCTTGGGGAGGAATGCAGACTATTTGGTATGCTATTGAGTATAAGCCAAAGGGAATCAAGTCATATATTCTTTCTTCAACCCTTTCTTCTGCTAAGCTTTGGGAAATAGAGCAGAAAAGAAGAATTTCTTATATGGACACTGAGGATCAGGAAGCTTTACTTAATGCAGAAAAAACAGGGGATTATTCCAGTGAAGCTTATGAAAAAGCCTTAGATAAGTTTATGAAACTTTACTGTGCAGGAGAAGTTACACAGGATTCGCCAGAATGCTTAAGAAGGCCTAAAATATCAGGAAAAGAAGCTTATATAGTAGGATGGGGACAAAATGAATTCTCACCAACAGGCACTTTAGCAGGCTATGAATTTACTGACAGGCTTCATGAAATCAAGGAGCCATGCCTCATAACAAGTGGAGCCATTGATTTAAGCTCACCATTTATTGCAAAGACCATGCATGATAGAATTCCCAATAGTAAATGGGAGTTATTCCAATATTCAAGACATATGCCTTTTGTTGAGGAAAATGAAAAATATATTGAAGTTTTAAATAAATGGCTTGAGGCTCATGATTAAAATAAAAAGCCTAAAGTATTGTTAAATGGAACAGCTCCTTGTCATTTTGACAAGGAGCTGTTCATTATAGTGAAGTATTTTAAAATTATTTTTCAGTTTCAATATATTTTAATTTAGCATATTTTAAATTTACTCCATTATATAGGAAGGCTAAACCAGCACCTAGTAATGCTAAACCTAAACCTATATAAAATGTACCTAAATATCTAGGATCAAAAATATGAGCATTTCTAACGGATATACCACCAACAATCATTACAACCATAATAATATAGCTTTTTACATCAAAGAATGAAAATAAGCAATGACGTTCAAGAAGGCTATTTAATATTCTTTTAGAATGTTTTTTAACCATTTTGCTGAAAACAAATTTAAAAAACATAAAAAATATTACTGATGAAACTAATAGGTATATTATTACATTGTTTGCATTTGAAGTTAAATCACCAAGCCCCAGAGTGAATACACGCCCCCCTGCGAAGCTCCACAAAGCACCTGCAATTAGAAGTAAAGTTCTTTTATCAGCTTTAATTTTATATTTTTCTAAGAAATCTTTCATAAATAAATTCGCCTCCAAATTCAAATTGAACTTTGTTCATATTCATATTATATTCCTATTAGTATAAAATGTGAAGGGGTTAAATAAAAATTATTTATTAATAATAATTATCCGATTGTGATATATGAAAAATTCCTGTTCTAATTTACCAGAATAGTATAACTAATGTTCCATTTAAACCTTATCAGCATATCGTTTATTCAAGCTCTTCTAATAATTCTAAAACAATACCATCAGGGTCCTTAAAATATACAGCTTTACTTTTCGAAAACCCATCTGGCGTAAAATCAAAATATTGAGGTGGAGAAATAAATTCTACGCCCTTCTGTATTAAGGTTTCATAGGCTGCATCAATATCGGGTACTTGAAAGCATATTTCTGAAATTGATATGGAGTTAAGTGATGGTTTGACTTTGGCTGCTTTAGGGTTCACAAATTCAATTAGCTCAATGGATGGGCCTGAAATTTGTTCATTGCATTTTAAATAAGCTATTTTGGCAAAACAGTTATTAAGGTTAAAAAGTATTTCTGTGTTTTCACCTGACATAGTCATTTTTCCAAGGTAATTTAACCCTAGTGTATCTCTATAAAATTTTATTGAATTGTTTAGATTTGAGATTGTTAAGCCTATGTGACAGACATTCTTTAACATGTTTAACCTCCAGTTTAATCAACTTAAGATAGTTGTTTTATTATGTGTTGGTAATAGTTTTATCAAAAGGCGCTGGATTTAATACTATGTTTCATAATTTACAGAAAAATAGTATTAAAAATTTACATTTACATAAAAATACAATAATGGTAAGCTGAAGGTGAAAGCTGAGAGATGAAATTAGTTTCCTAATATTCTAAGGAGTTCTTAGAACATAGATGGATAAGCTTATTCATTGTTCAGCAAACATCAGGTATGGATGAATAACTAAATAGAGTTTAAGAGTATAAATAAATATAAATGAAAGGGAGGGGAGGTTTAGTGAGAAGTTATAGAATAATATTTCTCGCTAAAATATTATGAGTAAGGAGTTTAAGTTGCCACAAAACCTTCTATTAGGAGTCGCCACGGCTTCAAAGCAGATTGAAGGAGGAGACACGGATAGTAACTGGAATGACTGGTATGAAAGAGGCGAAATCAGAGATGGCAGTAATCCTGCTAGGGCAAATGACCATTATAATAGGTTTAAGGAAGATATTGATTTAATGGCAGAAATGAATATTGAAATTTACCGCATGAGTATTGAGTGGAGTCGCATTCAGCCAAAAGAGGGATGTTTCGATGAAGGTGTTATTGAACATTATCGAGAAGAAGTTAAATATCTGCAAAGCAAGAGGATAAGGGTCCTTTTAACGCTTCATCATTTTAGCAACCCCATGTGGTTTGAAAGAATTGGTGGTTTTTTAAATAAAGACAGCAGCGATATTTTTTTACAATTTGTAACTACAGTAGTATTAAAACTGGGGGATTTAGTTTCTGAATATATAACTATAAATGAACCCAATGTTTATGTTACCAGTGCCTACTATTTCGGAGAGTTTCCTCCAGGGCATAAATCTTTTAAGGAGTGCAGAGAGGCATTCACAAATTTAGCTTTGAGCCATATTAAGGCATATAAAGGGATCCATGATATTCGTAAAAAAATGGGCTTTAGTGATACAAAGGTTGGCTATGCAAGCCATGTAAGAGTTTTTGAGCCAAGCAGAAAGAATAATTCTTTCGATAAAATTTCAGCGAAGCTGATGGATCAGCTTTTTCAAGTTGGTATAGATGATGCCTGTATGATTGGAAGAGTATCCTTCCCAATCAAAAATCATAAGTATTTTGAAAAAGGAAAGTATTATGATTTCGTTGGAATAAATTATTACGCAAGAAGTATGGTTAAATTCTTTGAGGAGTTTCCTAAGGCAGAGGCGCCACATAATGATATGGGGTGGGAAATTTATCCTGAAGGGTTGGGCATTGTTGCAAAACGATATTATGAGAAATATAATGCTGAAATTTATATCACTGAAAATGGAACTGCTGACAGGAATGATAAATTTCGTTCAAAGTTTATATATGATCATTTAAAGGTTATTGCAAATTGTTCAGTACCAATCACTAGGTATTATCATTGGACCTTTATTGATAATTTTGAGTGGATGGATGGTGAAGCAGAGTGCTTTGGCTTAGTTAACTTAAATTATGAAACACAGGTTAGAACGCCAAGGGAAAGCTGTATCTTTTATTCCGAAATAATTAGAAATAAAAATATAACTGATGCAATGTATTCAAAGTATGTTAAATAATAAGATAAAAGAAGTGACTAGCTTTCTATGATTTAATATATCGTGGAAAGCTAGTTTAATGTATAATAAAATCCATGAAAGAAAAAAGTATATTAAAGAAATAATTATTTTGAACTTAAGGAGAAATAAATGGAAAGATTTAATGCTGAAATTAAACAAGTTGAAGGCAAGGATGCAAGTTATATTGAAATCCCCTTTGATGTGGAAGCAGTGTATGGAAGTAAAAGAGTTAAGGTTAAAGCAACCTTTGATGGTCATCCATATAGAGGTTCTATTGTTAGAATGGGATTACCTTGCTATATGATTGGAATTACAAAGGAAATTAGAAAAGCTATAGGTAAAATCTTTGGAGATATAATACAGGTTTCTATTGAAAAAGATGAAGAGGAAAGAACTATTGAAATTCCAAAAGATTTTCAAGAAGCTGTGGATAAAAGTGAAGAAGCAAAGGCCTTTTGGGATACCTTATCTTTTTCTGGAAAGAGAAAATATATAACTTGGATTACTTCTGCAAAGAAGGAAGAAACACGAAAACAACGTTTAGAAACTGCTGTTGAGAAATTAAGAAATAAAGAAAAACTATAGTAAAATTGCAGAGAAAATGAAAAGGAAACTGTACTACTTTAAATTGACCATCATGGCATATGCATTAAAATTTTGATATATGCAATTTAAACTATAAAAATTAAATGCGTTATCTAACGTAATAATAAATAGATACAAAATCTTCTATAGATATTAAAATCTATGGGGGATTTTTATATAACTATATCTTCATAAAATTCAATATGTTATGTATGGAAATTATTTTTTAGAGTATTATGAAGTCTTATTTTGTAAAAGATAAAAAGCGATTCATAGGATAATTACTTAAAAGTGCCTAATTGATGAAGTAACTTTTTTGGATTAACCTATATTAAGCAGTAATTAAATAAAAAGAGGGAACACAAATGAAAAAATATAAAACGGTTATAGTAACAGTTGCAATGTTAATGCTTTTAGCATCAAATATTACAGTCTATGCAAGTCCACAAAATGTAAATAAAGGAACAATTAGAGTTGGCTCTTCAGGAACTTATTATCCTTTTACTTTTATAGAAGGAGATAGTGCTAAGGGGTTTGAGATAGATGTTTGGAACGAAATTGGGAAGCGTTTAGGATATAATATCGAGCATAAAACAGCTTCCTTCAGTGGATTATTTGGAATGCTAGATTCAGACAAAATAGATGTAATTTCTAATCAGATAACAATAACAGATGAAAGAGAGAAAAAGTATTATTTTTCTGATCCATATGTTGAAAGTGGAGCCCAGATAGTAGTTAAATCAGGTAATGATAATATAAAGTCAGTTGAGGATTTAAGTAGTAAAAATGTTGGTGTTGACTTAGGAAGTAATTATGAAGAGATTTTAAAGGGAAAAAATGAAGAAGCCAATATAATTACATACCAAAGTACTGATGCAGCCTTTAATGATTTAATCATAGGACGAATAGATGCTGTTGTAATAGATAAAATATCAGCGCTGATAAATATAAATGAAAAAAAACTACCATTAGAGTTATCCGGTGAACCTTTTGAAAAAGTAGTAAATGCTATGGTATTTGCAAAAAATGATGTTAACGTTGAGTTAGTAAAAGAAGTTAATAAAGTTTTAGAGGATATGAAAAATGATGGTGCATTAGAAGAAATTTCAAACCAATGGTTGAATAGCAATGTAATTGCATCAAATGAAACCAGTTTCTTTAGCAAGTTAATAAAAGCTGTATTAGCAGGGGCTAAAGTCACTATAGCATTATCAATTATATCTATAGTTATAGGTTTATTAATAGGAATAATAGTTTCAGTAATAAGATATTTAAGGATACCGGTATTAAGTCAGATTTTAGGGGTATATGTATCCTTCTTTAGAGGTACACCTGTATTAGTTCAATTATTCTTATTATATTTCGGATTGCCACAGATTTTCCCAATACTTAAGGGGATGAGCGGATTTACGGCAACTTACATTGCATTAGGACTAAATGCTTCTGCATATATTTCAGAAGTATTACGAGGCGCATTTGACACAATAGATAAAGGGCAGATGGAAGCTTGTTTATCAATAGGAATGAGTAATACTCAAGCAATAAAGAGGATAATACTGCCACAGATACTCAGAATGTCAATTCCTTCTATAGGAAATATTTATATAGATATAGTAAAAGGTTCATCATTAGCTTTTACTATAGGAGTTGCAGAAATGTTAGCTAAGGCTCAAATGGTTGCATCTACTAACTATAAATTTTTCCAAAGCTATATAGTAGTAGCAATAGTTTATTGGATATTAATTGAAATATTTAATTATATTCAAAGGCTTATAGAAAGAAAATTATCTATATATTAAGGGGGATAAGCTGATGATAAATGTTAAGGGAATTAAAAAGAATTACGGAGAACTTGAAGTATTAAAAGGAATAGATTTGAAGGTAGAAAAAGGTGAGGTAGTGGTAATAATAGGTCCGTCAGGTTCTGGTAAATCCACATTTTTGAGATGCTTGAATTATTTAGAAGTTCCAAGTGCAGGAAGTATAAAAATAGATGAATTTTCAATAGATGCTGAAAATTACTCAAAAGGTGATGTGAAAAATCTAAGATCTAAATCAGCCATGGTATTCCAAAACTTTAACCTCTTTAATAATAAAACAGTGTTAGAAAATGTTATGGAAGGATTAATAACAGTAAAAAATTTAGATAAAAAAATCAGTGAAGAAATAGCTTTAAAGAGGCTTAAACAAGTAAATATGGATATGAAAAAGGATAGTTATCCTAAGAGTTTATCTGGAGGACAAAAGCAGAGGGTAGCTATTGCAAGAGCTGTGGCTCTAAATCCAGAGGTAATATTATTTGATGAGCCTACATCCGCATTAGATCCAGAAATGGTTTTAGAAGTTTTAAATGTAATAAAAGAGTTGGCAGATGATGATACTACAATGGTAATTGTGACTCACGAGATCTCCTTTGCTAGAGATATAGCGGATTTCGTTATATTTATGGATAAAGGAGTAATTATTGAACAAGGTACAGCAAAGGAAGTATTATTAAATCCTAAGCAGGTAAGAACTAAAGAGTTTTTATCAAATGTAAGTTTACATTAAATTAAAAGAGTAAATAGAGTTAAAATTAATAATTTCTGTTTACTCTTGTTTATTATTGGTAAGAGCCTTATCATATTTATATAGCTATCCTTTTATATGGATTCACAGCTTCATCCATCGGTGTTTTAGGCCCTGTTTTAATCTATAAGTTTTTGGAAAAATATGAAAAATTCGTTACGAGGTTATGTAAGGAGCGCCTATAGCTTCTATTGTTTTAATCACGGCTTATGGATTTATTTATGACAAATTAGGAAATTATAAATTTGTTCTGATGTTTTTAATTTTTATGCGATTGGTAGGATTAATTAGTATTTGGATAGCTGGAAAAATAGACGTAAGTTATTTGGAAATAAGTGTGAATATTGAAGGTAAATTAAAGTAGTCACTTAAAAGTACCTAATTGTACCTTTCAAATAAGAATAGTATCTTAAAGAAGTAGAGAGTATATAAATTAAAATTAACAAAGGTTGGAGTTCATATAGAGAAAGCAACATAGGGAAGGAGAAATTCATATGAGTAAACAGATTAAAGAAAAAGACTTAATCGTTATTGGAGCAGGACCAGCGGGGCTGACTGCTGGAATATATGCAGCAAGAGCAGGCCTTGATACACTTATATTAGAAAAAGATGTTATTGGTGGTCAGGTAAGATTAAGCTATACAATAGAAAATTATCCTGGATTTGAAAAAATCATGGGCAGTGAACTTGCGGAAAAAATGGAACAGCAGGCAGTTGCATTGGGAGCTGAAATCGATGAGTTTGATATGATTGAGAAAGTATCATTAACTAATGAGGAGAAAATTATAGAGACAGGGGATTATATCTATAAGCCTAAAGCAGTAATTATTGCAACTGGAGCAAATCCAATAAAATTACCAATACCTAATGAGGCTGCTTATTTGGGTAAAGGAGTTCATTACTGTGGAGTATGTGATGGAGCAAGTTATAAGGATGAAGTCATTGCCGTTATCGGTGGTGGTAATGCTGCATTAGAAGAATCAATTTTTTTAGCAAAACTAGCTAAAAAAGTTATCATTATAAGAAGGTACGATTATTTTAAAGGCGAAGTAAAAATCTTAGAGGCTGTGGAAAATACACCTAACATAGAAATTATGTATAACTGGGATCTCGTGGATGTGGCAGGGGAAGGTTTTGTAGACAGAGCTATTATTAGAAATACAAAAACAGATGAAGTAAAAGAAATTGAAGTAAAAGCAGTATTTGGATATATAGGAACTGCACCAAAGACTGATTTATTTAAAGAAAGTATAAACCTTAACGATAGAGGTTATATTTTAACAAATGAAAGCATGGAGACTAATATTAAAGGTGTTTATGCAGTAGGGGATGTAAGAGAAAAAGAGTTTAGACAGGTTACTACAGCTGTGGCTGATGGAACAATAGCTGCCCTTAAGGCAGAACATTACATTTCAAAATAAAGGAGTGATTATTATGATAAAAGTATATTCAGTAGAGTGGTGTGGGCCATGTCAAAAGGTAAAAAAATATTTAACTACAAAAAATGTGCCATTTGAGTCTGTAATAGTAGCAGATGAAAAAGAGGCTAGAGACATTGTTCAAGAAATATCAGGACAAAGGTCAGTGCCTGTAACAGTAATTAATGATAAAGTTATACTTGGATTTGACAAACAACAAATCGACGCAGCTTTAGCAGAGCTTAATAAATAATAAATACTAGACAAAGCTAATAAAGTAAATATAGCAATTAAAAAAGCCAGGTAAATAAAGAAGAAAAGCCAAGAAATAACCTTTAGGAGTTCCAGCTCTTGAAGGTTATTTTTTATGCCAAAATTAAAATTAAAAATAATTTTATTTAAATTTCAATGAAGGAGTTTTACAGCTCATATTAGTTTATAAATTTGTTATGTATAGATATTTAAAATATCATTATTTTCAATATAATGTTACAATTGAATAAATAAACTATTTGTGTAAAGGGGGATGTAATGAAACCATCAGAGAGACAAGAGGTGTTTGAGACTTTAAAAGCAAAATATGAAGGTGAGGGATATGTTACAAAGGAACATACCATTTCTGTTCTAACAGCAAATTTAATGGCATTTGTAATAGCATTACCCATAGTTATAATTTGCGGTGTAATTTATTTTAATGTATATCATCCATTTGACAAAAATAATACAGCAGTAATATATATTAGTTCAGTTGAACTGATATTAGGGCTTATTTTAATGATTGCATTTATATTTATCCATGAATTACTTCATGGAATGACTTGGAAGAGGTTCTGCAAAGATAAGAAGAGTATTTCATATGGGGTAATGTGGAAGCAGGCAACCCCTTACTGTTGCTGTGTGGAGCCATTAACTTTCAAGGGATATATATTAGGTGGTTTGATGCCTTTTATTGTTATAGGTATTGGCCTGTTTATAGTTGCATTGGTATTAGAAAATACAATGATATTTATACTTAGCATGTTTAATATTATTGGAGCATCAGGTGATCTGACTATTGCTTTAATGCTTTTAAAATGCAGAAAATCCGTTATAATTGATCACCCAACTAAGTGTGGCTTTGTAACGTTTAATAAATAATAAATCTTCTAAGGAGGAAAAATGATGAACAAAAATATTCAATGGTTTAAAGAAGCAAAGTTTGGAATGATGATTCACTGGGGGTTGTATTCATTATTAGCTGGAGAATATAAGGGAGAAAAATCCAGTGTATATGCAGAGTGGATTCAATCAAGATTCCAAATTCCAAATGAGGAGTATGGGAAGCTAGCAGATGCCTTTAATCCTATATACTTTGATGCTGATGAAATTGTAAGCTTTGCAAAGGCATGTGGCATGAATTATTTAGTAGTTACTACAAAGCACCATGATGGCTTTGCAATGTATCATTCAAAGGTGGACAAGTATAATGTATATGATGCAACACCTTTCCATAGAGATGTTCTTGGAGAGCTTGCAACTGCTTGTAAAAAAGAAGGTCTAAAGCTTGGAATATATTATTCACAAGATCTTGACTGGCATGAGCATCATGGTGGAGGATATTTGTCTAATCATATTGAAACTGCTGGAACAACATGGGATAACAGCTGGGATTTTAAGGGGGAAAAGGATTTTAATATTTGCTTTGAAAATAAAATCATTCCTCAAATCAAAGAAATCATGACAAATTATGGTGAAATCTGTACAGCTTGGTTTGATATGCCAATGACTCTTACACAGGAGCAAAGCCAGAGAATTTATGAGGTGGTAAAGGAGCTTCAGCCGGATTGTCTTATCAATTCACGTCTTGGAAATGGAAAGTATGATTATGTGTCTTTAGGGGATAACGAAATCCCAGAAACTATGGAAGTTATGGACAAGGATAACGTGGATTATAATGATGTTAATGGAGTTAAACCATCACCTTATGGTCTGTATGAAACTGCTGCAACTATGAACAAAACATGGGGTTTCTCTTATCATGACCACAACTGGAAATCACCAGAAAAGATATATGAATTAAAGAAGCATTTAAACTCCATGGGGGTTAACTATTTATTAAATATAGGCTTAGATGGTTTAGGAAGAATTCCAATGGCTTCAGTAAAGGCATTAAAGGCTGTTGCTGAAATGGAGAAAGAAAAAAAGTAATGGATAAGGCTGTTATTAAGAGATAGGAAAAAGTACTAAAATAATTAAATATAAAATAAACTCTTTAGCTTAAGCAAGCTGAAGAGTTTATTTTTGTCATAAAGCTGTTTGTATATAGAGATAGAGAATCACTAGAATTTAAATCATTAGTATTCAATGCAGGAAACATCAATGATGGTGCTGAGACTGAACCTGATACTGTACAACTTGGAGCGGCTGATTCTGGCTTTAGTATAATGGGATGGATTTTACCTCAAGGAGATACAGATGAATATTCATTATATTTTAATGTGCCAAGAGATGCCTTTAATAAATCTAGAAACACTAAAATGTTTGTTCATTTACTAACTGATAATTTTGATATACCTGGAAATAGGTTTTCAATTAGACTTTCATCATTATTTACTAGAGCTAATGGTGTAGTAAATGCAGATAATATACAAGTTAATAATAGTGGTAATATTACAGTTCAAAACTCAGGAGCAAGTTTTCGATATAGTCATTATGTAATAGAGTTTTGCTTAGACGATATTGTTAGAGCAGAAGATTTTGCATTGTTGAGTGTTGCTAGTGTTACAATTCCTGGTGACTTTACTGGTCCACTACTTTTAACTAGTATAGAGTTTAGATATTTAAGCTGCGAAGCATAAAAGCTAATTAAAAATAATATGAGCTGATATCATGGATATTTACAGGTTAAGAGCTAACAGCCTAGATTAAACCTAAAATTATATAAGGTTGATGGTATATATAATCTGTTAATAATCCAAATAATTGTATATATAATTGACTAAAGTATGATATCTATTACATTGCTTGATAGAATTATTAATAGAAGTGAATAGATGTCATGTATTCTATAAATGAAAGTCTCTATGCCATTTTAAATGGGGTAGAGACTTTTTTATTATTAGGGATATATATCAAGGAATAAACTTCTCTCAACATTGAACATGCACTATTTATTTGATAGTTCATGTTCATCTATGGTTGGAGGAGCTTTTATTGAAATTCTTTATTAATCCTTATACCTGATTTCAGTAAAATTAAAAATTTATCAATTACGTGGTCGTAATCATAGTCTTCTTCATTTAAAAGTTCATAAAGGGCAAAGGAAAACAACATTCCCATGAAGGTGTGGCTGGAAAAGGCAGCATCATCATTTTCGATAAAGCCCTTATCCATGGCTTCTTGAATATGACCAGTTGCTTTATCAAGGAGGAGAGTAACTTTGCTGCGAATGAATTTATTTCTGTCTTCTGTACCCCACAGTTGGCTTATGATAAGTTTAATTAAATCCTTGTTATCATAAACGTATTTAAGCTGTACTCGTGCTGATATTTCTATTTTTTCCAATGGATTTTCTATACCCTCTGTGGCCTTGTCCACCTTTTTAAGGATTAAGTTAACTCCTTCATCCACAATAAAGTTAAATAATTCTTCTTTATTTTTAAAATGATAATATAATGATCCCTTTGCAACACCTGCATTACTAACTATTTCGTCCATGGTAGCCCCTGTATATCCATAACTGGAGAACACCTTAATGGCTGCTTCAAAAATAGCGGTTTTGGTTTTATTCATATTTCTCACCTAACCCATAATTTAGTAAATATAATTATATATTATAGCACTTTTAATGAGAAAAAATCTATTTTGTGCATATTTTACTTTTAATACACAAATGGAATATTGATTTTTTTATTGAGTTCTGAATTATTGTATGGATTTTAGAAGGGAGTTCAGCAAGAAATCTGTTAAATTTTGATAACTATGTAACAAAAAAGATTCATTTGAAAGAGTTAAATTTTTCAATAACTAGTAATATAATATAATTGTACTGACTACCCAGTACAAAAACTTTACAGAAGGTGATAGTGTGGATATTTTTAAAATCGCAGGAAAGGATTTAAAAAGTATTACAAAAAACAAATTCTTAATCATCAGTATAGTAGCAATCATTGTAGTACCAATGCTTTATTCTTTACTATATTTAGATGCTTTTTGGGATCCCTATGCAAAACTAGAAGATGTGCCAGTCGCTGTAGTTAATGAAGATAATGGTGCTGTCCTTGATGGCAAAAAGGTTAACTATGGCAATGACATTCTTGATGAACTAAAGAATAATGAGGAAGTTGGATGGAAAATAACTGATGAGAAAACTGCTGAGGATGGTTTAGAAGGCAGTAAATATTACGCTGTAGTTAAGATTCCTGAAGGCTTTTCAAAAGATGTTATTGCTGCAAAGGAAGGTAGACCTAAAACAGCAACAATCTCTTTTACTTGTAATGACAAGAAGAATTTTTTAGCTGCGCAGATAAACTCTAAGGTTCAATCTGAATTCAAGGCTAACGTTACTGCATCCATAACAAGTAACTATGTAAATGTGGCCTTTGATAATTTGTACAAAGCAAAGGATGGAATGAAGGATGCTGCAGATGGAAGCACTAAGCTTAAGGATGGAATTGGTACATTAAGTGACAAAATGCCAGCCGTGACAACAGGAATTGGGGCTCTTTATAAGGGTTCTAATGAACTTACAAGTGTACAAAGTCAGTTAAATGGTGGTATTAATACTTTAAAAAGTGGAGCATCAGCATTAAATGATGGTGCCTCAGCTTTAAATTCAGGAGCCTCACAGGTTAAGGATGGCGTTGCTGTTTTGGAAAGCAAAGTACCTGAGCTTACACAGGGGGTAGGAGCTTTAGCATCTGGAAGCAAAACTTTATTTGATAGTTATACTAATAAGGTTTTACCAGGTATTAGTAACATCAATGGTGGCTTAAATGCTTTAGATACTCAGTTAAATAATGGAGAAAAGGATATAACAGCTTTAAGTGAAGGTTCAAAACAGCTTCAAAGCAATATTTCAGCACTTCAGAAGGGGGCCAGTGATATAAAAGCTGTAGATGAAATCGTAACTGAAGGTTATAATCAGCTTATTGAAGGAGCTCAGAATTTAAATTCAGGAATAAAGGCAGTAGCAGCTGGCGTAGCAGAAACAACTAAGGAAGTTGAAAACATAGGAACAAATGTGGCAGCGTTACTTCAAAGTAATCCACAGCTTATGAATGACCCTAATATGCAGGCTGTTCTTTCAAGCTTAAATAACTTAAGCGCTGGAAAAGAGCAAGGACAGGCTGGACTTCAACAGCTTGTACAGGGTGGCGATAATTTAGTAGCTGGAGTAAATAACTTTAATCAGCAAGGGTTACAAACTTATATGGCTGGTGTAAGTGAATTTGCAGACAAAACTAGCGAATTTGCTACAGGTACGGCTGCAATGGCTAAGGGAACAGATAGTTTAATTGGAAGTGTGGCACAGATTAAAGGTGCTGTGGGACAGTTAAGTTCAGGAACCAATGAACTTTATAACAACATGATATTAACTAATAAAGATGGCTTTGGATATGGGCTTGCTTCAGTGTCACAAGGAAATTCAAGCCTAAACAGTAAGTTACCAGAGCTTCAAGGAGGAATAAATCACATTTCAACTGGAACAAGTCAGTTAAAGGATGGATCTCAAAGTCTACTTTCTGGAACTACTAGTTTATTAACTGGAGCTAAAGATTTGCAAAGTGGTTCATCAGCAATACTTGAAGGTCAAGTTAAATTAAATAATGGAATTGCTGATTTGAATAGTTCAATTCCAGAACTTACAAAGGGAGTAACTCAGCTTAAGGATGGTTCCACTGAACTTAGTACAAAGTTAAGTGATGGGGCTAAGGAAATGAAGGATGGGCTTGTTAACTCATCAACAGTAATGGGTGACTATGTTGCAAATCCTGTTAAGTTAGACAATTCTTCAGTAAACCCAGTACCAAACTACGGTACAGGCTTTGCTCCATATTTTATTCCACTATCTTTATGGATAGGAGCAATAATGATGTTCTTCGTTGTTCCTATGAAGGTTAGTAAGGAAGAAGAAGAGGCAAGCAGAGTAAGTAAGGTTGTAGGTAAATTTATTACCTTCAGCATTGTTGGTATTTTACAAGCACTACTTGTAAGCTTTATAGTTCTTGGTTTCTTAGGACTTAAACCAGTGAGTACCATAGGATTTATTGGAACTAATATCTTCCTATCTTTAGTGTTTGTTGCAATAGTTCAATGTTTGATTTTATTACTTGGAGATGCAGGACGATTGATTTCCATCGTATTTTTAATTCTTCAATTAACAGGCTGTGGAGGGACCTTCCCACTAGAAGTAGTTCCAAAATTCTTCAGAGTAATCAATCCATTTATGCCATTCACCTATGCAGTTGAAGTTTTAAGAGAAGTAATTTCTGCAACATCAATTAATTCAATGGTGATGTTAAAAGATTTTGGTATCTTAGCTTTAATAATGGTAGTATTTTTAATTATATGTGTTATCTTCAGAGATAAGGGGGAAAAGCTATCTGAAAGAATCACTGCAGCAAGATAGAAGCAGGAAAATAATCAAGTAAAAGGTAAAGAAAAGCTCATTAGTTAAATTTCTTTACCTTTTATTAGTTTACATATGTATAATTTATTAATAATCCTAAATAAGTGTAAACTCAATTGACTTAAACTATGATATCTATTACATTGTTTAATAGAATTGATCCTAGAAGTGAATAGACGTTATTTAATAAAAGCCTCTAATTCCTTTTAAGGAATCAGAGGCTTTATATTTTATTGAGTTCATCTATAACATAGTAGTATTAATTTATAAGTAAGAGGCTTTTATTTTTATAAAAGGCATCATAATTAACTAAAGAAACAACATATTTAGCGAAATCTAATTTCACAATTCTTTTTTTTAAATGAAATTAATATAATACAATAAATAGATTTGGACGAGCTTTATTTATTATATTTCAGAATAAGATAGAAAATGAAGAGGTATAAGATTTTCTTCAAAAGTATCATATAAGGAAGAGTTCGCTTAAATGAACAGTGCAAAGGAGAATATGCTGATGATTTTTTTTCAACAATTTTGGGCACCACGAAATGCTTATGATCCTGTAGGTATGTTTACACAGGGCCATATGTTTTTATTATTAATTTGTTTGGGGATTCTCGGGATTTTGTTATATGCTTCAAGAAAAATAACTAAAAGCAACATTGAAAAAGTAACTAAAATACTTGCTATCGTAATGGTTACTTTAGAGGGAATTAAAATTTGTTATAGTTTTTATTGGGGCTATACTTGGCTTAGTGCATGGTTTCCAATTGCTTATTGCTCCATATTTATGTATGCTCTTTTGCTTAGGGGATATGGAAAAGGGAAGTTTAGAGCCATTGGAGATGCTTTTCTTGCAGGAGGGTGCATTATAGGTGGAACAGCATTTTTACTATTTCCATCCACATCACTTATGATGTATCCAGTGTTTCATTACCAGTGTTTATACAGTATGTTCTTTCATACTCTAATGATATACATGGGAATTATGTATATTTGGAAAATGGATATTAAATTTAATAAAGAAGGGTACAAGGAGTATTGTAAAATATATTTATTCTTTGGAGTTATAGCTGTTGTTCTTAATACAATATTTGATAGTAATTTAATGCTTTTAAAAAAGCCATTTAAGATTCCTGTGCTTTTTGTCCATAAGTTATTTATGGATGCACCATGGGTATATACGATTTTTGTATTTTTAGTGTACTTATTTGCGCCATATTGGATTACAGCATATTTTGCTAAAATCATAAAGAAGAGAAGAAATAAAAAGGTCCTGAATACTTTGGATGAGATAACAGCATAGAAAGTTTAATTGAAAAATCAATTAATTCTAGTAAAAAGAAATGAAAGTTTGTATATTTAAGAGATAAATTATACTTATGTAAATAGGAAGACTGATGACATAAATGCTATGCCATCAGTCTTTTATTATTTTTTATCTTTGTGAGTTAACTAAATGTATGCTTCATCTAAAGATAAGCAGATATATTTTTATTTATCACGGGTATCTCTTTCAATTTTGACAGAAGTTAAGAAGTCCTTAAAGTAATCTCCAACAGAGCAGATGGTACCTAAGGATTTTAAGCATGGAGGAAAGTTACAATAGCTATTTAAAATATATTTTAAATAGCTATTGTTTTACATTATAGTAAGGTGTATAATCTATTTAAAGAAAATTTTAAATAGATGATGCAATTGGAGGTTTAGCATAGTGGGACTTCATGATACTTTTAAAGCTTTATCAGATCCGCTTCGCAGGCAGATTTTAATGATCTTAAGGGAAGGGGAAAGAAGTGCAGGAGATATTGCCAGTGAGCTGAATATTACACCAGCAGCTCTTTCTTATCATTTGAATTTACTGAAGAAAGCTGATTTGTTAATGGAGTATAAGCAGAAAAATTATATATATTATCAGCTGAATACCACCTTATTTGATGAGCTGGTAATGTGGCTAAAGCAATTTGGAGGTGAAGAAAGTGAAAAATAAAATTTTAGGGATTACAACCTTTTTACCATTAGTAGTAACTTTGATTGTCATTAATTTTTTACCAGAACGTATACCAAGGCATTATGATTTGCAAGGGAATATAGATGCTTGGGGCTCAAGATATACACTATTTATATTTCCAGTAGTAATTATTTTAATTACTTTGATTTGGTTATTAGTTATAAAATACTTTGAGAAGAAATCGATAAGTGCTGAGGAAGATAAGGAAAGAAAAGAAGCTGGTGGAAATGCAAAAGTACTTTATGTAGTGGCTATAGTAGAAAATCTAGTTTTTAATGTTATGTGCTATTCTTTTATATTTTCAGCATACCTTGAAGTTAAAAGCAATGCGCAGGTTATGGCAATTGATATTAATACAGTTATGGGTGTGGTCTACGGATTAATGTTTATAGTTTTAGGTAATGTGATGTCTAAATGTAAAAGAAACAGCGTTTTAGGATTGCGCACTCCTTGGAGTATGAAAAATGATATAGCTTGGGCGAAGAGTCAGCGATGGGGAGGTATTTCTTTTATAGTTTCAGGTATCATTATAATAATTTCTGCATTCATTTATGGGGGATTGGCAGTATTAGGTATTATGCTGGGGGTATTAACATTAGACGCTGTATTATGCTTTCCATTGTCGTATATTGCGTGGAAAAAATCAGAAGAAAGAGGCTAGACATAATAGGATTAAGGTTTATCTTATCTGAAGGATTTATGCTAGAATTCCTGTGGAACCCTTTTAGTAAAATTAAAATAAAAAATTTTTGGAGCTTTAGAAGACGCAAAGAATAAAGGGTTAACCATTAAGGCGTTCTCATTTAATTCTAAGGGTGGACGCTGTGAAAACTGTGAAGGTCTTGGATATGTGATTAGTAACATGTTGTTTTTCAAAGATGTGGAAGTAGTATGTCCTATTTGTGAAGGAAATCAATTTAATGATGAGGTTTTAGCTGTTAAGTTCAAGGGCTACTCTATTAAAGATATTCTTAGATTGTCTATAGAGGAGGCAATACCAGTTTTTGAAGATAACTCTAAAATCCTCAAAATTCTTAAAATGTTGCAGGATGTAGGACTAGATTACTTAGAGCTTGGTCAAACGTTGACTACCTTATCAGGGGGAGAAGGTCAGAGATTAAAGCTTGCTAGAGAGCTTATTGAGAAAAAAGGAAAGAATAATTTATATCTTATTGATGAACCTACCACGGGTCTTCATCCAGTAGATGTGGAAAACTTCCTTAAGCTTTTAAATAAAATGGTTGATTTAGGAAATACCTTAATTGTTGTGGAACATAATCAGCAGATAATAAGAGCTTCAGACTGGATAATAGATTTAGGACCAGAAGGTGGAGTAAACGGTGGAGAAGTCATGGCAGTTGGAACTCCAGAGAAAATTGCAGCTAATGAAAAATCTATAACAGGTAAGTATTTATAGATTATTGTATAAAGCAAAATGAGCGGAGATTTTCTCCGCTCATTTTAAGTATCTAAAGATACTTCAGATACTTCGGTTTTATCATTAAAGCCATAAAGCCATTTTGATTTTAAATAGTAGATTAAGAAAATAATTGAACTTAAGGTCCAGGTTAATGGATATGCCCAGAAAATAACTTGAATATCTGGAATAATCCTTGTAGCAACAGTTATATAAGATACTCTTATAACACACCAGCACACAAGCATTACTATCATTGGGACCTTAGACTTACCTGCTCCTCTCATAATACCTGCAATGCAGTGGGAGAAGGCTAGAAGAAAGTAAAAGGGAGCAATAGTTCTTGCTTGTCGTACACCGTAGCTTACAACACTTGAATCATGAGTGAATAAAGCAATTAAAACTGGTGCACCGATGAAAAATAATATTCCAATGGATTCAGCAAGGATCATTGAAGTTGCAATGCCAAAATATGTTCCTTTTTTAGCTCTGTCGTATTTTTTAGCCCCAAGATTTTGTCCAATGAAGGTTGTCATGGACATGGCAAAGCTGGTTACAGGGATAAACACAAAGCCTTCGATTTTGGAATAGGAGCCACACCCAGCTACAGCAGTTGCGCCAAAGGCATTTATACTAGATTGAACAACTATATTTGCAAGGGCGATAACGGAATTTTGAACTCCTGATGGTACACCCATGGATAATATCTCTTTAAGTAAATCCTTGTGGATTTTAATCTTTTTAAAGCTTACTCTGTGAATATCATTAGTGTGGGTAAGGTTATAAAAAGCAAGGCATACGCTTGTACCTTGAGCAATGACTGTTGCAATGGCAGCACCTGCAATTCCCATCTTAAATACCACAACAAATAAAAGATCTAAAATAACGTTAATGATTGAAGAGGTAATAAGATAATAAAGTGGAGACTTACTATTCCCCATGGCTTGGAATATTCCGTTTGCTGTGTTATACATAACAACTGTAAGGATACCTGAAAAATAGATTCTTACATAGGTAACAGCTTTATCGAAAACCTCTGGTGGTGTTCCCATAAGTTTCAAAATTTGAGGTGCAAGCCAAGTGCCAAGTATGGTCATAACTATTCCAGATATGATACCAAATGCCACAGCAGTATGTATAGAGTCTTGAACTTTTTTTGTTTCTCCAGCTCCAAAATATCTAGAGATAACTACTCCAGCCCCAGAAAAAATACCTGTGAATAGTCCTACTAATAAGAAGATTAAAGAACCAGTAGAGCTGATAGCAGCAAGAGAATCAGGACCAACAAAATTGCCTACAACTAAGGAGTCAACCATGTTGTAAAGCTGCTGAAATAGATTGCCGAAGAAAATTGGAACTGCAAATCTTACAATTTGTTTATAAATAGAACCCTCTGTCATTAAATTAGCTTTTGAACTCATAATTATTACCACCTAAAAATATAATACATATTGATGGTAACATATTTTAAATTATTTGGGAACTCTAACTATTATTTACATAAACTCCGTAGTAAAATAAATATATACATAAACCAAAGGTGCAGGCTGTGAATGTTTCACTTTTGGATTGTCACTTTTAGTGATTTATTTAAGGAGTGGAATTAAATGTGGGTAGTTTTTGCCTTTGGATCAGCTTTATTTGCAGGGTTAACAGCTATTTTGGCTAAGATTGGAATCAGAAATACAGATTCCAATCTAGCTACAGCTATTCGTACTTTGGTAATTTTACTTTTTTCATGGCTTATGGTTTTTATTGTAGGGTCCTTTGATACCATAAGTTCTATCAGCAGTCATACTTTGATTTGTTTAATTCTTTCAGGAATTGCTACAGGGGCTTCATGGATATGTTACTTTAAGGCACTGCAGCTGGGGGATGTAAATAAAGTTGCGCCTATAGATAAGTCAAGCATAATTTTGACAATGGTTCTGGCATTTATTATTTTAGGTGAAACTATAACAATGTTAAAGTTTATTGCAATGATAGCTATAGGAACAGGAACATTTTTAATGATAACTAAAAAGTCTGTTGAGAATAAACATTTGGATAGAAGATGGATTATTTATGCAATTCTTTCTGCTGTCTTTGCAAGTTTAACTTCCATCCTTGGGAAAATAGGAATTGTTGGAGTTGAGTCAAACCTTGGGACTGCCATAAGAACCATTGTTGTTCTTATCATGGCATGGGTTGTAGTTTTTATGTCTAAGAAATAAGGTGAAATAAAAAATATTGATAAAAAAAGCTGGATATTTATATTTTTATCAGGGATAACTACTGGGTTATCTTGGTTATGCTATTATAAGGCTTTGCAGATTGGGGACGCCTCCATTGTAGTTCCAATAGACAAGCTGAGTATAGTTATAACGGTAGCTTTTTCATATATTGTATTACACGAAAAATTATCAAAAAAGGCAGCAGTGGGACTTGGATTTATTGTCATAGGTACGTTGATGCTGCTGGTGTAGCTTTAGTGTTAGATTACAATAATATTTAGTAGTTTTAAGAGTAAAGTTTATAAGCATCTCATTTTGAGATGCTTATTTTTTAAATATTAACTAAGTGAATTTTGGTGATATTTTTTTCTATTGCCAATTCCTCAGCAATGTCTATATAGGTTATACCTTTTGGCAGTTCTATTGTATAGATGTCTGAATATATACGTGAATCCCTATCAAAATGTATACTGAAGTTTGTACTTCTGATTTTGACTTTGTGGTCAATGAAATAATTTTGAATAAATTCTTTTGTTTCACGGTGATAATATTCTATTTCAACTTGTTTTATAGTTGGGAAAATTGATAGTGAAAAGCTTTGAAACTTTTTTAACGCTGTTAAAGAAAAGAAGATTAACACCATGCCTGCTACTGCAAGAGAATAGTAGCCCATGCCCACTGCAAGTCCCAAAACAGCTGTTGCCCATAGTGAGGCTGCTGTAGTTAAACCATGGATAGAGCTTTTAGTAATTACAATAGTACCTGCACCGAGAAAACCAATACCACTGACAACTTGACATATAAGTCTTGCGGGGTCAGACCTGATTATACCTGAGAGTTCAGGGTAAGCTACACCAATTCGTAAAGACTCAAACATGATTTCTTTCTGAATCATTGCAATGATAGTTGCACCTATACATACAAGAATATGGGTACGAAGTCCAGCAGGCCTAGTTCTGAATTCGCGCTCCCATCCAATTAAACCTGCGAATAAGACAGCCAGAGATAAGCGTATACAGATGTCAGAAAAATTCAAACTCATAATAACCTCCTGGGTATAAATTAATTTTATTTATATTAATTTAAATTATATGAAATAGATAGTATTAAATATATAGTAATAATATTTATACTATTGTTAAGGATTTAGATGAGTATACCATAAGTTAATAATTTTTGAAGAATTTTATAGGTTTGTAACTAACGTTACATATTTAAATTTATAGATGTGATAACATAATATTACAAAAGGAAAGAATAAAGATTAAAAAAGTAAAGGATGATGAGCTTATGGGATTTTATGAAGAAATATCAAAATATTATGATTTAATATTTCCAACCTTACAGGTAACAGTTAACTTTCTCAAAGAAATAGCTGGAGAAGGGGAGAAAAAGATTTTAGATGTGGCTTGTGGTACAGGAGGATATTCCTTTGCTTTAGAGAAGGAAGGTTATGATTTAACAGCCTTTGATTTAGATAAAAAAATGGTTGAGGAGTTAAGGAAAAAATCAAAAATTCTTGGAAGTAGTGTAAAGGGTATGGAGGGAAATATTCTAAATATAAAAGAAAAGTTTCCCAAAAACACTATGGATTTAGTCTTCTGTATAGGAAATTCCATTGTACACCTAGATAACTCAAAGGACATTGAGAAGTTTTTCAAAGATGCAAAGGATATTTTAAAGGATGAAGGAACTTTATTATTTCAGGTTATAAATTATGATAGAATTGTCTGCAAGGGAATTAAATCACTGCCAACTATTTATAATGAAGCTGCTGATTTGAGCTTTGAAAGATTATATAGATATGAAGAAACTGAGCATAAGGTTTATTTTAAAACTATCTTAAAGGTTGGAGAAGAAAGGTATGAAAATGAAGTACCTCTTTATGCTTTACAGTATGATGAAGCAGTTAGGTTTATAAAAAATGCTGGATTTAATCATATTGAAGCATATGGTGATTTTAAGGGAAATCCTTTTGATAAGGAGAATTCCTATGCAATGATTATTTTATGTAGTTTTAAATAAAATAAAATAAAATAAAATAAAATAAAATGATGCCTCCAAGGGTATAGTGTTTCTTTATAAGAACTTTATACAAATAAAGTTGCTAAATATCTAAATATAAAGAATAACAGTATATTTTGGAGGCTTAATTTTTATTTAATATTTATCATAAATGGTTTTGTTGATACTAAATTGAGTTATACTCTCTGTATGTTTATTATAAATAACCTTTGACATAGAGGCTATGGTTTTCTCAGCATTATAAATTCCCTCAGTGTAGATTGAAATGATATATGGTTCATCAGTGAAAACAAACCCTATATCATGAACATAGGAATCTATAGATCCTATTTTATGGGCAACCAAGTTATTTGGAATATATTTATCTAGTCTTTCATGGAAAATTGTTATTTTCATGGTATCAATCAAGTGATTGAATCCAGATAGTTCTCTATTATCATATACATACTTTAAAATTTGTGCTGAAATAGCAGGAGTTAAAAGATTTTCATAAAGAACATAGTCAATATTTAAAAGGCTGTAGAGCTGTTCTCTTACGGAATTATAACCACCTAAATAATCAGAAAGTATGGCAGTGGCAATGTTATCGGAGTAAATAATAGATAAATCAAGGAGTTCCTGTATGGAAATTTCCATACCAGAATAACAGTACCCGTACAAAATTCCTGTACCATCTTGGTAAAAGTAATCATAATAAGTTAGAAGAGAACTTAAATCAACCTCTCCTTTGTCAGCATAATAGTAGTATAAAAGATTAAGGCCAACCTTATAGGTGCTGGCAGCATCAAAGTCCATATTTTCATTTATTGTTACATATTCTTTTGTTGTAAGGTTATAGTAGACAAGACCAATCTTATTTATATTGTTCCCCAAAAGGTTAGCTAGCTCTGAGTATAATTCCTCATCAAATTTTTCAGTTGCTTCCGTAGTTAATGAAGCTTTCATTGTTTCAGAAGAAGATAAGTTAAATGACTGCATATCTTCATAGATTTTTTTGCTAGGTATCTTATCTAAAGCAGTTTGATTTTTTACTGAGTCTATTTCTTCTGAAGCAGTCACCAAAGTAGAAGAAGTAATTGGTGAAGATGGTGAAAATAAAATATTTAGTGCAACAAAAACAATAATTATTATTGTTCCTGTAAATACATTTTTTTTCATAGGGAAGGACCTCCATGATTATATGTCACTAGAAATTATACTTTCTAAATATATATGACTGGTTAAATGATGATATGATTATTTGAATTTAAGGGTAGAATGAATAGTTTGTGATAAACAAGATGTTCATCACAAATATTTTTCATAAACAAATTCTTTCAGAAATAAAGGTATTTTACTAAAAGTATAGAATATAATCTTAAGGTACTAAAAAAATATACAAAGAAACACTTAAGCTGTAGATTTTTAGTGTTCTTAAGACATAATACAATTACTTTTGGGGAGAAGTGTAGCAATGGGTAAAAAGAATGAGACGGAAAGAGTTTATGATATTTTAAAACAAAGAATAATTTATTTAGAATATGAACCTGGGATGGTTTTGAATGAAGTTGATATTTCAACAGAGTTTGATATAAGTAGAACTCCAATTCGAGAAGCCTTTCAAAAGCTTAGTAATGATAATCTTTTAAATATTATTCCAAGGTTTGGAGCACAGGTTTCGCATATAGATTTTAGATATATGAAATCAGTTTTTGAGGTTACAAGGGAGTTTGAGCCTTTTGCTGTAAAATTAGCTATTGAAAGAATTAGTGAGGAACAGATAAAAGAGCTAGAAGAAATAATAGATAGATTAAAAGCTTTTGATATAAAAGAAGATTATAAAAAAGCAATTATGGAAGATGAAAAATTTCATAAGATTACTATTGAGAATTGTAAAAATCCATGTCTTCAAAAAATATTATATGATTTACATAATCATACGGAAAGGTTATGGCATTATTCTAAGCATTACTTTGATTCTATGGACATATTTACTGTTACTTTAGGGAATGTTTTAGAGGGAATTAAAGAGAGAAATCCAGAAAAAGCAGAAATTTATACAAGAGAGCATATAGATGCTTTTGTTAGAAAAATAAAAGAAGAAATGCTTTAATAAAGGCAGCAGGAAGTTTCACCGAAAGTTTCAGCATATATTTGAAAAGTTGTAAATAAATTTTTATAGAAGTATAAGTTTTTAGTAAGGAAGGGGAAATAAACATGTTTTACAGAAATGAAGCAGAAGTAGAAAAAAACGAAAAAGATAATAATTTAATTATGGAGAAGATGTTAAAGTCTAGGACTATTTTTATATGTGGAGAAATTAATCAAAAGCTGGCTGAAACAGTATGCTCACAATTATTATTACTTGAACAAATGGGAGATGAACCAATTAAAATATTCCTTAATAGTCAAGGGGGACACGTAGAATCTGGTGATACAATCCATGACATGATTAAGTTTATTAAACCAGAAGTTATTATTATAGGAACAGGTTGGGTTGCAAGTGCTGGTATTACAATATATCTTGCAGCTGAAAAAGAAAATAGATATTCACTACCAAACACTAGATATATGATCCATCAGCCATTAGGCGGGTTCCAAGGTCAAGCTACAGATATAGGAATTGAAGCTGAAGAAATATTAAGAGTTCGCAAAAGAATAAATACAATTATTAGTAATGCTTCAGGTCAGCCAATAGAAAAGGTTCAAAGAGATACTGATAGAAATTATTGGATGAATGCTGAAGAAGCTGTGAATTATGGTATAGTAAATAAAATAGTAACTAATCGAAGTGAAATATCTTGTAAATAATAAACTTTTAACTAATTAATTTAGTTGCGAAAGTCCTTAGAAAGAAACTATTATAGTTTTTTCTAAGGGCTTTTTATTTATCTATAGAAAAAACTAATACATACCATTTAAAAACACAATTGTAAATATTTTTAAAAAGAAGGAGTTTTATGAAATAAACAGAATATAATGTATTAAAGAGTTACTGATATACATTATGTATATTAATAATGTTGATGAAGAGAAAAATAATTATCATTAAATTTTATCAGTGATTCAAGGATGAAAATTAAGACATAATCATACAAAGAAAAGTTAAGAATTTAACGAGGTGATTGATGATGAAGTACATTATTGTAAGTAATAATCCACAAGTAAAGGACAAGGTTAAGAATCTAAAATTTGTTGATGGAACCATGAGAGATGTTTTGGTTGAGGCAAGAGATTTAGTACAAGGTGGTTCAGAGCTAATTACACATCCTCTAGGAGCAAGCCTAAGAATGCTTCTTTCTCCATACCGCTCCATTATTATGGCAGAGAAGGAAGCTAATATAAATTTTAACCATTTAGAAACTATAGAAAACAGCATAATTAAATACGACCAGCATATGGGGGTAAGAAGGGAGGATACAGATCACTCTAAAGATTATGCGATTATAGATTTTAAATTGTTAGAGTCAGCCTTTAATGAATTGAGCAAAGATTTAAAAAGTGAGTTTTTTTAAAAGATTAGGAGGGATTTTCTTTGAAACTTGAATTAAGAAGAATCAATATTAAAGACATTCAGTTTGGAAACAATACTGAGGTTGTAGGTGGAGTTCTTTATGTGAATAAAGAAGAACTTATAGCTAAACTTAAGGAAGACCACAGAGTTAAGGACATAAAGGTTGATATAGCTCGACCAGGTGAAAATGTTAGAATCATTCCTGTAAAGGATGTCATCGAGCCAAGAGTTAAAATTGAAGGCGAAGGCAATGGTTTCCCAGGAGTTACATCAAAGATGGCTCAGCTTGGAGAAGGAAAAGTAAATGTACTTCATGGAGCTGCTGTAGTTACTATTGGGGATATAGTTGGATTCCAAGAAGGTGTTATTGACATGTGGGGAGAAGGCGCAAAATGGACACCATTCTCTAAAACATATAATTTAGTTGTTGATATAGTTCCAGTGGAAGGTTTAGAGCCACACGTTCACGAGACAACTGTTAGGCTTGCAGGACTTAAGGCTGCTGAATTTGTTGGACTTGCAGGTAAGGAAGTTGAGCCAGATGAAGTTTTGACCTACGAAATGGGAAGTATACCTGAAGAAACTGCTAAATATCCAGAACTTCCAAAGGTACTATATGTTGAAATGTTAATATCTCAAGGGTTGCTTCATGATGGATATATCTATGGAGTTAACAGCCAGCAGATATTACCTACTTTAATGCATGCTAACGAGGAGTTAGATGGAGCAGTAATCAGCGGTAACTGCGTTGCAGCTTGCGATAAGATTACAACATACCAGCACCAAAATAACTCTGCAATCCTTGATTTATATGCAAGACATGGTAAAGATCTTAACTTCATGGGAATTATCCTAGATCCAGAGCTTACAACTCTCGAAGGTAAGTTTAGAACTTGTGATTACACAGCTAAACTTTGTAAGATGCTTGGAGCAGACGGAGTTATAGTTTCAGAAGAAGGCTATGGAAACCCAGATTCAGATCTTCTAATGATTTGTAAGAGACTTGAAAAGTCAGGAATTAAAACAGTTCTTATCACAGATGAATGTTCAGGATGGGACGGAGATTCACAACCTCTTGCAGATACAACTCCTGAAGCTGTTGCTGTAGTATCAGGTGGAAACGTAAGCCACGTAGTTGTTTTACCACCAGCAGAAAGAGTTATAGGAAACCCAGCTGCTATTGCAACTTTAGCAGGTGGATGGGAAGGATCACTAGCTGAGGATGGAACAATAACTTGTGAATTAAATGCTGTTATCGGTGCAACATCAGAAATTGGATATCATTACTGCACTGCAAAATTATATTAAACCAAGGTGGAGGAGGATATATAGTATGTCAGATAAAGTAAAAATTTTATATTATGTAAATCAGTTCTTCGGACAAGTAGGTGGAGAAGATAAAGCTGATATGAAACCAGAACTTAAAATGGGTGTTGTTGGACCATCCATGGGATTTAATGCAAATTTGGGTGATGCAGGTGAGGTTGTTGCTACAGTAATCTGTGGAGATAACTATTTCAATGAAAATGAAGAAGAATCAATAGAAGCTATACTTAATATGGTTAAAGAAGTTAATCCAGCTATGGTAGTTGCTGGACCAGCCTTTAACGCAGGAAGATATGGAATGGCTTGTGGAACTATTGCAAAGGCTGTAGTGGAAAAGTTTAATATACCAGCAGTTACTGGAATGTATGTTGAGAATCCAGGTTTAGGAACTTGTAAGGATAAGGTTATCGTTGCTAGTGTTGGAGAGTCAGCAGCAGGAATGAGAAAATCTTTAGATACTATGGCAAAGATTGCAGCTAAAATTTTAAAGGGTGAAGAATTAGGACTTCCAGAAGAAGAAGGCTACATTCCTCAAGGAAAGAGAAAAACTGTATTTGCTGAGAAAAGAGGTTCTGAAAGAGCTGTAGATATGCTTTTAGCAAGACTTAATGGTAAAGAGTTTAAAACAGAACTTCCAATGCCTGTATTTGATCAGGTTGCTATAGCACCTGCAATTAAAGATTTAAGCAGGGCTACAATTGCTCTTGTAACTAGTGGTGGTATTGTACCGGTAGGAAACCCTGATAGGATTCAATCTGCCAGTGCACAAAAATGGGGCAAATATGATATAAGTGCTTTAGATAGATTAGGAGCAGATTATTGTACAATTCATGGTGGATATGACCCTGTTTATGCTAATGCAATGCCAGACAGAGTAGTTCCTCTAGATATTTTAAAGGAATATGAAAAGGAAGGCAGAATAGGAAAGGTACATGAACTTTTCTATACTACAACAGGAACAGGAACATCAGTAGGTAACTCCATAAAGTTTGGTAAAGAGATAGGAGCAGAACTTTTGGCAGCAGGTGTTGACGGAGTTATACTAACTTCTACGTGAGGAACTTGTACACGTTGCGGTGCAACAATGGTTAAAGAAATCGAAAGATATGGAATTCCTGTAGTTCACATGTCTACAATTATTACAATTTCTGAATCAGTAGGAGCTAACAGAATAGTTCCAACAATAGCAATACCTCACCCAGTAGGAAATCCTAAGATTTCACCTAAGGATGAAGATGCTTTAAGACATGATCTTGTGGACAGAGCTGTAAGAGCTTTAGGTACAGAGGTTGACGAGCAAAGCTTTTTCTAGAATTAATGCAGCCTATGAAGTTAAATTAATACATTGCCAATTCATAAGTGAACATCCAAATCTCTGATTTGGTTAATGTGAAGTTAAGTGAGTGTCCAAATCTGTGATTTGGAGACACGAACTTACTCTTTGAGCACTCCTTTGAAAAATATACGAAGTTTTAATTTTTAAGATATCAGTTTGAAATTAAGGTTTTGAAAGCTCGTAAAATATGAATTGGCAATTAAGGATTGGGGAGAAATTATGAATAAAAATGTAAGTATGAAAACTGTCATAACCTTTGCTGGCGCAGTTGTAGCATTTTTAATAGGTTCTGGTTTCGCAACAGGTCAAGAGGTCCTTCAGTACTTTGCTTCCTATGGATACTGGGGAATTGCAGGAGCTCTGCTAACTTTAGTTTTATTAATTTATGTTTGTTCTAGCTTCTTGGTGGTAGGACGTAGAGAGAATTTTGAAAGAGGCAGTGATATTTATAAGTATTATTGTGGTAATAAATTAGGTATTTTCTTTGATTATTTTTCTACCTTCTTTTGTTTTTTATCTTTTACAGTAATGATTTCTGGAGCAGGAGCAACCTTAAATCAGCACTATGAGCTACCAGTTTATGTAGGTGGAATACTTATTGCAGTACTTGCTCTTATTACTGTACTTATGGGACTTTCAAGAATTGTTGATGTTATAGGCAAAATTGGACCTGCCATAGTAATTATTTCTATATTGCTTGGTGTAGTTTCTATATTTCAAAATTTTGGGAACTTAAGTCCAGATGTGGTTTTACCTGCCTTAGAAGAGCTTGAAGCAAGTGGAAGCTTAATGAAGGCATCTACTAACTGGGGCTTTGCGGCATTCTCTTATGTTGGATTTTGTATGCTTTGGCTTGCGGGTTTCTTAGCATCAATGGGTGCAAAGGCTCAAAGTGAGAAGGAAGCGTCCTTAGGTGGAGTTTGGGGAGCTAGTGCTTTTGCTATAGCTGTAATAATAGTAGCACTTGGACTTCTAGGCTGTATAAAGGTTGTTGCAGGAAGTCAGATACCAAATCTTCATTTAGCAAAAAATATTCACCCAGCTTTAGCTTCAGTTTTTGCTGTTATAATTATTGCTGGTATTTATACAACCGCAGTACCTCTTCTTTGGAATGTATCTTCTAGATTTACTAAGGACGGAAGCAAGAACTTTAGAATACTAACCGTGGTATTAGCTTTAGTGGGGGCTTTTATTGGATTAGCATTACCTTTTGCAAAGCTTGTTAATATTGTTTACGTAATAAATGGGTATGTTGGAGCTGTTTTATTATTTATAATGTTTGGAAGAAGTTTAATTAAGATTTTTGGCAAAAAGGAATCAAAAGTAAAATCAGAGGATATGAAGGCTTAGTGTAATATACAAATTGTATAATAAGTATAAATAATGTAAAGCTGATAAGTGCAGATTAATGTGTTTATCAGCTTTTTTAAGTTTTTCTTTATAATTCCAAGATCAGTATAGTATGATAGGATAATAAAGAAAATAGAAGTTTTTATAATTAAGACTATAGCTGATAAATTTAATAACATATTATGGTAGTAAAGATAAACAAAACAAGGGAGGAAATCATCATGTTTGATATAAATGAAAATGAATTGAGTGAAATAGAGTTAAAAGAATTGTTGGAACATATTCATCATGGAGATAAAGAAAAGTTAAATGAAGTCATTGACAATATGTATCCAATTGATATTGCTATTGCATTAGAAAATTATGAGGATGAGGAAATTTTAAAGTTTTATGAGTTAGTTAATAATGAGCTTATGGCAGCCATAATTGAGCAAGCAGATGAGGATCTTCAAATTAGGATAATTAATTTGTTTTCCTATAAGAATATAGTTAACATTTTTTCATTTATGTCAAAGGATGATATTGCCGATATTTTAGGGAATCTACCCATTAATTTAAGAAAAGAACTTCTAAAATTGATGAAGACTGGGGATACAAAGGAGATTCAAGTTCTTCTTGGGTATAAAGAGGATAGTGCTGGTGGTATAATGACAACTGAGTATATTGCACTTAAGGGAGATTTAACCACTGGAGATGCTCTTAAAAAGATTAAAACCATAGGTCCTAAAACAGAGGTAATTGAAACAATCTTTGTGATTAACCAAAGCAAAGAATTAGTTGGCTCTGCAGATTTAAGAGATATCTTGATTGCCAGTGAAGAAACAAAACTTATGGATATTATTAAGGATAATATTATTACTGTAAATCCAGAGGTTGACCAGGAAGAGGTATCGAAATTGGTTTCAAAGTATGACCTTAAAGTAATTGCAGTAGTAAATAGAAGAAATAATATTTTAGGAATAATAACTGTAGATGATATTATTGATGTTATCGTAGAAGAACATACAGAAGATATCCTTCACTTGGCTGGTGTAAGTAAAGAGGAGTCCGTTGAAAGTTCTTTAGGAACTTCCATTAAAAAGAGATTACCATGGTTATTTGTAAATCTAGCAACAGCGTTTTTAGCTTCCTTTACTGTTGGATTATTTGAAGATGTAATTGCACAGGTGGTAGCCTTAGCTGCGGCTATGCCAATTGTTGCAGGAATGGGAGGTAATTCTGGAACACAAGCATTGTCAGTAGTAATAAGAGGTATAGCCCTTGGTGATATAGAACTAAAAAAAGGCTGGAAGAAGGTATTTAAGGAAATTGCATTAGGGGTGATAAATGGAGCTGCAACTGGACTTATCACAGGGCTTATTCTTTATATGAAATACGGTAATCCTTATCTTGGAGTAATTATTTTTGTAGCTATGATAGGAAACTTAGTTATTGCAGGCTTCTTTGGATTCTTAATTCCACTTGTCTTGGATAAACTTGGCGTTGATCCAGCTTTAGCGTCAGCAATCTTTTTAACTACAGCAACGGATGTATTTGGATTCTTCTTGTTTTTAGGATTAGCAAAGGCATTTTTACCACTATTATTATAGATAATTAAAGCCTCTAATTATATTTGTAAAATGATTTGGAATAATTAGGTTGCCTAAGGAATTCTACAAATAGGTAAGAAGATAGTGTATAATAGTAGTACGATTCAGAATTTTAAATTAGATGGGGATAAAAGGAGAATTAACTATGTCAGAGTTTGAAAAAATGCACAATGGGGAAATCTATGATTGTAATGATGAAAGTGTAATGGAAATTCAGATGAAGTGTCTAGAAAGATTATATGATTTTAATGCTACTAGGCCTTCAGAGCTTGAAAAAAGAAGTGCTATGCTAAAAGAAATGTTTGCAGAAATTGGTGAAGGATGCTATATTGAACCGCCTTTACGCGCTAACTGGGGTGGAAGACATGTTCACTTTGGAAATAATGTTTATGCAAACTTCAATTTAACCTTAGTGGATGATACCCACATTTACGTAGGGGATTACACATTATTTGGTCCCAATGTAGTTGTTGCAACGGCTTCCCATCCAATAGCACCTGAACTTAGAATGCCAGTTACTCAATTTAATCTTCCAGTACATATAGGAAAGAATTGTTGGATAGGTGCTGGGGCAATTATTGTGCCAGGTGTTACAATAGGAGATAATACTGTGATTGGGGCCGGAAGTGTGGTAACTAAGGATATTCCAGCAAATGTTGTTGCAGTAGGAAATCCATGTAAGGTATTAAGGGAAATTACTGAAGAAGATAAAAATCGTTATAAATATAGTAAATAGGTGAAGGTAGTATAGTATCAATTTAAATTTGATATCATACTACCTTAAATTATTACTAATTTATAAAGTTTTAAGAAAATAATCAACCTGTTTTGGTGATTTTAACACAATTATTTTATTTTTAAACTCTTTTCCAATTTCCTTATAGTGGTTTCTTATAGCCTTAGTACGTCCTTCATGAAGAATCCACCAGAGAAATTCTAAATCTATTTTTTCATTGCAGCCAGCTGCCATGCTTTCTCTTGTTTTATTTCTGTAAGAAAAGTATCTTTTGATTGCTCTAGGAAGGCAGATTCTACGGGGAAAGTTCAAAAATATTATTTTATCAGCTTGTTCTAAACGTTCTCTTTGATAAAACTTCGAATAGTTGCCATCAATTACCCAGGAATCATTTTTCATAAATTCCAACACTAGTTGCATTCCTTCATCTTTATCACGTTCAATCCAATTAGGAAGAAAGTGTACAGTATCAAGATATAATACTGGAACTTTGTAATGATTCGATAAGGTCCTAGCTAAGGTCGATTTGCCACTGCCGCTATATCCAAGGATTGCAATTTTCATTTTACATTCTCACATCCTTTGTCTAATTTCACATTTTTAGGTAAAATTCTCTTTTATCAGAGGTTAATAAACCTTCTTCTTTCAGAACTTTAATTTCCCTCATCATAGCACTTCTATCTACACAGAGATATTCTGCAAGAGAGCTTAAAGTCATTGGAAGTGTAAATGGATTTTTCCCAGTACTCTTTTTTATATAGTTTAAATATGTAAGCAGCTTTTTTCTGATTGAATGCTGATTCAAAATACTAAGATGCAGAGACATTGCCTGAGATTTTTGAGCAGCCATTATAAAAAGGTTATTAATAAGCTGTGAGTGATGTATACAGGCGTTTTCACAGGGGGTAATAATATGTTTATAGTCTATGAAAAATACATTTGTATCTTTTGTTGCTTCAATAATATATTCATAGTTTTCAAGGGGAAGATAAAAAAGTTCACCAAAGACATCATGTTCTTCATAGGTTTCAAGGATGCTGCAATTTCCGTCATAATCTATGACAGATAACTGAGCCTTACCCGAAACCATTACACCAATCTTTTCTATTTTATCTGAGTATCTCATGATAGTTTCGCCAGTAGTATAAGATTTAAAATCAGGTTTAAAGCAGACTATCATTTTATCAATAGATTCCTTTGAAATTCCATCATTAATAAAACATCTTTTCATATTTATCACCTTCTTTTAAATTATAACATTATTTGTTGCAAATGTCACAGATTACAAATAGTAAATTGTATAAAATTAAATTATAAGAGGGAGGGATTCAACATGTTATTTAAAACCACTGATAAACATGAAGAACTTAGAGGTAAAATAAGGGCTTTTGCTGAAGAAGAGGTAAAACCTATAGCATTTATGCTGGATCAGAAAAATGAATTTCCAACTGAGGCAATAAAGAAGTTTGGAGAAATGGGACTACTAGGAATACCATTTCCTAAGAAATATGGAGGAGCAGGTCTTGATACTTTAAGTTATGCTATCGCTGTAGAGGAGCTTTCAAGAGTTGATGGTGGAACAGGGGTTATATTATCAGCCCACGTTTCTTTAGGCGCATATCCTATCTATGCTTTTGGAACAGAGAAACAGAAGGAAAAATATTTAGTTCCACTTGCTAAGGGAGAAAAATTAGGAGCCTTTGGGCTTACAGAACCTAACGCTGGAAGTGATGCTGGTGGTACAGAAACCACGGCAGTACTACAAGGCGATTACTATATATTAAATGGAGGAAAAATCTTTATTACTAATGCACCTAAGGCTGAAACTTATATAGTTTTTGCTGTTACAACTCCAGGCATAGGTACAAGGGGAATTAGTGCATTTATAGTTGAAAAAGGCTGGGAAGGCTTTGAGTTTGGTGACCACTATGACAAGATGGGAATCAGATCTTCTTCAACTGCGGAATTAATTTTCAATGATGTTAAGGTGCCAAAAGAAAACCTTTTAGGTAAAGAAGGGGAAGGCTTTAAGATTGCCATGTCTACCCTTGATGGTGGAAGAATTGGAATTGCATCTCAAGCCTTAGGTATTGCACAGGGAGCTTATGAACATGCCGTTGAGTATGCTAAGGAAAGGGTACAATTTGGTATTCCAATTGCCTTCCATCAGGTTAATTCATTTAAGCTTGCAGATATGGCAACAAAATTAAGAGCTGCAAGATTTTTAGTATATAGCTCAGCAGAGTTAAAGGAAAACCATGAGCCTTATGGAATGGAATCAGCCATGGCTAAACAATATACATCAGATATTTGCTTAGAAGTAGTTAATGACGCCCTTCAAATGTTTGGTGGCTCTGGATATCTAAAGGGAATGGAAGTTGAAAGAGCTTACAGGGATGCTAAGATTTGTACTATATATGAGGGTACTAATGAAATTCAAAGAATTGTTATTGCATCTCATATCATCGGAAGACCGCCTAAAACTAGCAGTCCTGAGCCAAAAGGAAAAGGTCCAATCACAGGAAATAGAAAAAAGAAGATTTTTAATGAAGGTTCAGCAGAAGCTAATGTTAAAGCACTAGTTGAAGCTTTAAAGGCTGATGGCTATGACTTTACTGTTGGAATTCCTTTAGATACACCAATTCCTTTAGCAGATCGTGTGGTAAGTGCTGGTAAGGGAATAGGAGATAAGGAAAATATGAAACTTATTGAAGCTTTGGCACTTCAGGCAGGTGCAGCAGTTGGGTCCTCAAGACCTGTGGCAGAAACCTTAAAATATGTACCACTTAACAGATATGTTGGTATGTCAGGTCAGAAGTTTAATGGAAACCTTTATATTGCTTGTGGAATTTCGGGAGCTGGACAACATTTAAAGGGAATAAAGGATGCAACCACCATTGTCGCTATAAATAAAAATAAAAATGCTGCAATCTTCAAAAATGCTGACTATGGAATCGTTGGAGATTTAATGGAAATATTACCTTTGTTAATTAAGGAATTAGATAATGGACAGCCAAAGAATCCAGCACCACCTATGGAGAAGATGCGTAAACCTACACCTAAAAAGGAACCATCACCATGGACAACTTATGTATGTAATGGCTGTGGCTATGAATACAATCCAGCAGAAGGTGATCCAGAAAATGAAGTGCGTCCTGGAACTGTTTTTGAAGCTCTTCCAGAGGAGTGGATTTGTCCATATTGTGGCGAGGATAAAACAAGCTTTATTGAAGTTGAGAAGGAGGCATAGGGAGTATGCAATGCGTAAGAAAGGTTACTGAAGATTTATATTGGGTAGGAGGTAATGATAGGAGGCTTGAGCTCTTTGAAAATATACATCCTATTTCAAGGGGAGTTTCTTATAACTCATATCTACTTTTAGATGAAAAAACAGTTCTTTTTGATACTGTAGATTGGTCTGTGGGCCGTCAGTTCTTTGAGAATATAGAGTATGTTTTAAATGGAAGAAGTTTAGATTACCTTGTGATTAATCACATGGAACCAGACCATGGTGCAGCTATTGAAGAAATTCTTCTCCGTTATCCAGGGGTTGTGGTAATAAGCACAGAAAAAGCTTATATGATAATGAATCAATTTAATTTCCCGGTAAATGATAATGCCATTATCGCTAAGGAAGGCGACACTATGTGTTTTGGAAAACATACAGTTACCTTTGTTGCAGCTCCTATGGTTCACTGGCCAGAAGCTATGGTTACTTTTGATATAACTAATGGAGTTTTATTTGCAGCTGATGCCTTTGGTTCCTTTGGTTCTTTGGATGGAAAACTGTTTAATGATGAGGTTAACTTTGATAGAGATTGGATCGATGATGCTAGAAGATATTATACAAATATAGTTGGAAAATACGGTCCTCAGGTTCAAAGGCTTTTGAAAAAAGCTTCTACCATTGATATAAAAATTATCTGCCCTCTTCATGGTCCAGTATGGCGAAATGATCTAGGCTACTTCCTTGATAAGTATGACAAATGGAGTCGTTATGAACCAGAGGAAAAAGGTGTAATGATTGCTTATGCTTCAATGTATGGGAATACTGAAAATGCTGCAAATGTTCTAGCTACAAGGTTAGTTGAAAAAGGTATTAAAAATGTGGTAGTTTATGATGTATCTAAAACCCACGTATCACAGCTAATATCTGAAACCTTTAGGTTAAGCCACCTTGTTCTTGCATCAGTAACTTACAACCTAGGAATATTTCCAGTGATGCATAATTTCCTTATGGATATGAAGGCATTAAATTTACAAAAGAGAACTGTGGCAGTAATTGAGAATGGCTCATGGGCTCCACAAGCAGGTTCAAAAATTACTGACTTATTAGATGAAATGAAGGAAATGACAGTGCTTAATGAACATGTCTCAGTACTATCATCTTTAAATGAAACAACTTCAGATGAAATGGATGTTTTAGTAGATAGTATTATTGAATCAATGAGAGATTAAGTTGGAAAATTCTTCTTAATGTATTTGAATAAAGAGTCTTTAGAATAAAATGATATAAGCTAATTAAGCTTTGCAGCATAACTTTTTGATCATCATTTAAAGAAGATTGGAATCAATTGAGATTCCAACCTTCTTTTTTTGAGAAGAATAATATGATTCTATTTATACATCTACTTATAAATTTACAAATTATTATCTTATAAAGGAAGCTCCTTTTTATATTCATTCAAAGGAGTGATCAAAGAGTAAGTTAATGTATCCAAATCATAGATTTGGACATTCACTTAACTTCGTCTTAGTCAAATTAAAGATTTGGAACCTCACTTATGGTAAAAATATCTTTTGTTTAGTATATATTATTTGTTATATATGCAGTTGGTTACATAAGTAGTTAGTTAATTAATGAAATTATTTATGATACTAATCTAATAAGAATCTATAGTTATTACTAATGTGGAATATAAATTAGAATATGCAATGGAATGGGTGTATAATAAAAGGGGTTTAAGTTATATTTTTACAACAAAGTAAAATGATTAAAAGTTTCAATTGGTTAGGCAAAATGAAAAAATATCGATTAAAAGTTGGGAGGATTAATTATGCGAGATAGTAATAGGCCTGCAACAATGCTATTACATTATGGGGAAGATAAGTCTGAGTACCAAGGGGCTGTTGTGCCTCCTATATATCAGAATAGTTTGTTTACCTTTAAGGATTGGGACAGTATTGATAAGGTATTTGATGATCCAGTTAATAATTGTATTTACACAAGAGGAAAAAATCCTACAGTTGCTATTGCAGAAGAAAAGCTAGCAAAGTTGGCTGGAGGAGAAAAAGCAAAGCTCTTTACATCAGGAATGGCTGCAATTTCATCAGCTATAATGCATTGTGTTAAACATAATGGTCATGTAATTACATTAAAGAATATATATGGTCCTGCTAATAATTTTTTAGGTACTTATTTAAAGGAAAAAATGAATTTAGAGGTAACCTATATTTCTGGAACAGATATAAAGGAGTTCGAAAGCAACATAAAAGAAAATACTTGTTTAATATATTTAGAATCCCCATCAAGTGTGGTTTTCAGTCTTCAGGATTTAGAAGTTGTAGCGAAACTTGCTAAGTCTCACAACATAAAAACTATTATAGATAATACGTGGGCAACACCTATTTATCAAAAGCCATTATCCTTTGGGATAGATTTAGAGGTTCACTCCTGTTCAAAATATATAGGTGGACATAGTGATATAGTTGCTGGTGTAGTAATTGGAAGTGAGAAGGATTTAAGAGGGATTTTTGAAAGTGAACATGCTTTATATGGTGGTAAAATAGCACCCTTTGAGGCATGGTTAATTATGAGAAGTTTAAGAACACTTCCAATTAGATTAAAGCAGCATGAAGAAAATGGGATGAAGGTTGCAAAATATCTGGAGCAGCATCCAAAGGTTAAAAAAAGTTTATTATCCAGGGCTTGAGAGCTTTGAGCAATATGAGCTGGGAAGAAAGCAGATGACAGGATACACAGGTATGATGGCTATCGAAGTAGACTGCCAGGAAGTAGAGAAAATTAAAGCCTTCATGAATTCTCTAGAATACTTCTATATTGGAGTTAGCTGGGGCGGTTTTGAAAGTCTTGTTTATGTGCCAGCTATTAGTTATTTAAAGGAGATGACTCCAGAGAAATTTTCTGCCATGGGGATAAGTTTAGGCAGTGTTAGGTTATCTATAGGACTAGAGGATGCAGATGATTTAATTGCAGACCTTGATAAAGCATTAAAGTGTTTAAATTAAAGGGTGAAGAGTTAAGTGAAGAGATCAGAAATAAATGAGGCTATCAAAGATATGGAAGCTTTAGCTTTAAAGAATGGCTTTCAACTTCCACCCTTTTGTAATTGGACACCAGAGGAATGGTTATATAAAAATCATGAGTTCGATGAAATAAGAGATAATATGCTTGGGTGGGATATTACTGATTATGGTTTAGGTGACTTTAAAAGGGTTGGCTTTGCATTAATAACAATTCGCAATGGAAATCAAAATAACCCTAAATATAAAAAAACTTATGCAGAAAAACTTATAATGCTAAAAGAAGGACAAACATCTCCCATGCATTTTCACTGGAAAAAGAGCGAAGACATTATAAATCGAGGTGGAGGAACTCTAATAATACATCTTTACAATGATAAAGGTGATGGGTCCTTTGATGGTACAGAGGTCTTAGTAAATTCAGATGGCAGGTCCTATTTTGTTGCACCTGGCACAGGGGTTGAACTAAAACCTGGTGAAAGTATTACTTTGTGGCCACATCAATATCATGATTTCGAAGTGAAAAAGAGTACAGGTGATGTGCTTATTGGAGAAGTCTCCATGTGTAATGATGATAATACTGATAATCGCTTTTATGAGCCAATAGGAAGATTCCCAGAAATTCAGGAGGATGAAGCTCCATATAGACTTTTATGTAATGAGTATCCATTAGCATAAGCTAGGGGACATTAATGAAGTAAAATGGAAGCTGCTTCTCAGTTATTTAAATTACTTAATTTAAATTATAAATTATGAGATTTGCTTCACAATTAAGGTATTGTTTATTTTAAAGTAATAAGAAAATAAATTGCATAAATAAATAAATAAATAAATAAATAAATAAATAAATAAATAAATAAATAGCTTTAAAGCACCTTTTTATAATTTGAACTCAATGCTGTCTATATGAAAGATTGAGACACAAATTATTGAGAGGTGCTTTAAATTGTATTGAAAAGTATATTATTTTTTTACCTTTACAAAGTATTTAGTGTGAAGGAGTTCATGAGCCTTATTACTTAAAGGATGATCTAAATACTTATCATATATTGCTATAACAGCTGGATTTTCATAAGATCGTCTAATGGATTTTTCTCTATCGATAGTATTTAATCCTTCCATTCTTTTCTTTAAGACTTCTTCACGTTTTCTTACCTTTGGCTGTCCACCACCACCGATACATCCACCAGTGCAAGCCATGATTTCTATGGCATGGAAGAATTCTTCACCAGAGCGTATTTTATCAAGCATTTTTTTTGCTTCTCTAAGCCCATAGGTTACACCTATCTTAAGATGCAAATCACCAGCATCAATTTCACAGGATCTGAAGCCATCCCAGCCACGGACAGCTTCAAACTTCATTAAATCTATTCTTTGACCTGTCATCTTTTCAACGGCAGTTCTTGTTGCTGCTTCAATTACTCCACCGGTTCTTCCAAAGATAACACCAGCTCCAGTATATTCTCCCATTACTTGATCAATAGGTTCTCCTTCGATAGTGCTTAAATCTATGCCAGAGTCTTTAAATATTTTTATAAGTTCTCTGGTGGTAATTACATAATCAACATCATAATTTAATCCTCTTGAAAATTCAGGTCTAGAGGCTTCGTATTTTTTAGCTATACATGGCATGATAGCCACAGAAGTAATTTCTTCTCTAGATAAATTGTGGTCTTTACCCCATAAATCTTTAGCTACTGTGGCAAACATTTGCATTGGAGATTTTGCAGAGGATGGAACATCAAGCATATCTGCATAGTTTTGTTCAATAAATTTCACCCATGCAGGACAGCAAGAAGTAAGAATTGGAAGTCTTACGCTGGTATCACCAGCGATATGTCTTTCAAGTCTGTCTTGAAGTTCTGCGGCTTCTTCCATGATTGTTAAATCTGCTGCCCAAGTGGTATCAAAGACGTAATCAACACCAAGCTGTCTTAAGCCAGCAGCAATTTGGTTTTCAACATTTACACCAGGATCAAAACCAAAAGCTTCCCCGATTGCAACTCTAACAGAAGGGGCCATTTGAGTAATGACTACTTTATTTGGAGTTGCTAAATCCCTTAAGAATCTAAAGGTATTATCACCAGAGGTGATGGCATCTACTGGACATACTGATATACAGGCACCGCAGTGGGTACAACGGTTGTAATCTATATAATGCTGCTGCTTAGGTTCTCCATGAATACAATCTACAGGACAAGCTCTTTTGCAGGCACCGCAGCCAATACACTTTTCTGTAATAGTTAATTTGGTTAAGTGGCTGCACTGGGAAGTAGGACATAAATTGTCCTCAACATGTTCTTCAAGTTCATGATAGAAATTATTGAGTATTTCTTCAATAATATTATAGCGTTGATGCATTTTTTCCTTAACAGTACTTGAAAGTTCTCTTAGAAAGAAAATATCACGCATATTAGAGCGTCCTTTGCTCATTCGATCAAAAACATTTCGCATTTTTGTAATTTCAGGTTGAACCTTAATATAGTTTTCATAAGTACCAGCTTTAAGCTTTCCAAATAGAAAATCAATATAGAAGATAGCATACTGAATTATACAATCTTCTTCAGATAAAATTATTATGGAGCGGCTTAAAGAGATTTCAAATAAGTCAAAATCTAGAGGTTCATTAAGACTATCACCTGTAAGAAAGCAGCCAAAAGGAATTCCTAATTGTGCAGCTTTAAATTTCTTATTATTTAAAATTCCACCTGCTAGATTTATTATATCAAGAAGGGTTGCCCCCTCAGGAACTTCAATTATCCCTGGATTATTAATTTTTCCTGAAATAGCTACAAGTCGTTTGGAGTTATTTGTGATTTCTTTAAGGTTCTCTTCACTAAGTACTGAAAACACAGAACCAAGAGAACTTTGTATCAAGGTTGTTTTTAGATTTTCCATTTTTACCTCCTTAAGTAAGTATCTAAATTTATGATCTGGATACATGAATTTTAATCTTTGAGCACTTTTCGAATGAATAGGAGAAAGAGTTTCCTTTTTATTAATCAAAGATTTAGTTAATATGTATTTGCTCCTTCAAATTTATTTTTAGAAGGAGCATCCTTATTTTGAAATTATGATTCGATTTTTATTAATATATTATGTAGAGTGTCTATATCATTGACGAGAATAGCAGTTTCAATATTAATCTAACCTGACTATTCAAAATGTATACTGAAAAGAAAAGAAAATTAAAGAAATGCGTTTACATATAAAGGTAATAATGTGAAAATATATTTATAGTGATATTTCAAGTTAATATCTTTTATAAATAGAAATCATGTTTTGTACTATATATAAGTTGATTTCAGTTAAAGGGGCGGTAATATGAAAAATAAATTAAAGAAGATTAATTATCCATTACTTTTAGGTGTTATAATTTTAATTTATCTATTTATGATGAGTTTATATCCACAGAAATTTACTAAAAGGGACCCTGTATATGAAGAGAATCCCAGGTACATGGAAGTAGAAATAGATGGAGTCAAAACAGATAAGTTCATGACACCCCCATTATCTCCTAATGAGGTTAATATTTTTGGAACAGATGATGCAGGTAGAGATGTATATGCACGTTTAGTATACGGAACAAAGAATACAATGAAGCTTGCGCTGCTTATAGTTTTATTAAGAATGGCTATAGCTCTTCCTTTAGGTGTTTCAGCTGGAATGGGAAGTAAGGTATTATCAAATTTTATTAAAGGATTTAATACATTTTTCACTGCTATACCAATGCTTATCTTTAGTTATGTCATTTTAAATATTGGATATTTTAAGAGTATGCAGATAGATGAATCAATAATTGCATTTGCTATAATACTAACCATAGTTGGATGGGCAAAATTGGCAGGTATCATTGAGGATTCTACGAAATTAGTAATGGAAGAGGACTTTATTGAAGGCGAAGTTGCTATTGGAAAAACTAAAGCTCAAATTGCCTTTCAAAATGTAATTCCACATATAATTCCAGGAACTATAAGTTTAATCTTTAAAGAAATGGGACTAGCTTTATTTTTAGTAGCTCAGCTTGCAGTATTTAATGTGTTTGTTGGAGTTACCAGACAAATTTCTACGTTAGCTTTTAGGTCGAATTACTTTATGAATCTTGAACCAGAATGGGGGGGAAGTCTTTCAAGAATATCACAAAATGTTAAGGGATTTGAAAGTTCTTATTGGATGGTAGTATTCCCAGTAATAGCATTTACCGTAGCAATAATTGGATTTAATTTAACAGGAGAGGGCCTTCGTATAGAGTTTCAAAAAAAGGATTCTAGAATTATTAGTTCAATCAAAAAAATTACTTATGCTTTATCGCCAAAGGTTTTTATATCACAAGTTAAGAACTTTAAAAACTATTATAAGCCAGTAATAATTAAAATTTCTGCTGCTTTATTATTGGTTGCATATATGGTAATACCATGGCATCCTAGCAAATATGATTTTAATATTGATGAAGCAAGAGGACATTTGGAAGAACTTACTTCCTCAAAATACGAAGGCAGAGCTGCGGGAACAGAGGGGGGAAAGCTGGCTGGAGACTATATAATAGAACAACTTAAAGCTTATGGGTATGAAGTTGAAATTGATGAAATTCCTTTACAAGGAGACCCAAATGTAAATCCGGTGACAGGAAGTATTAGTATAAGCGATAATAATTTATTGGTGCCAATGGTTATTGAAAAAGGATGGATTAGACTAGTAGATAAGAATGGTGAAGAAAAAACATACAATCTTCATGAGGATTTTACAATTGTGACGGTAAGTGAAAGTTTATATCAAACACCAGAAGCAGCAGAGCTTAATTATAAGGGAATTGCTGCAGATAGTGAAAGAGCTAGAGAAGTCGATGAGAACACAGATTTCTTTTATATATCTAGGCATTTAGAAGGTTATTGGTGGGGAGCAGGCAGTACTTCAAATGTTGCAGATGTTGTCGGTGAAAAAGGAAGAAATTATGATATTAAATTTATGTTGAGTGAAGGAGAAAAAGCTAAATATAACCCAAGCCTATTTAAATATACAACTATTATTCCTTATGGTGAGTTATATGAGGAGCTTCATGGTGGATATAAGGAACTGGAAATTAATTTTGATTATCCAAAACCTGTAGAACATCCGGGAAGAAATATAACTGCTTTTTTACCTACAGAAGGCAAAAGTGCTGAAGATCCAGGTACCATGGTTATTATTGGAGCTGCTTATGACGGGGTTAATACTTATGGTAGAGATTCAGACAAATATGTAATGACAGCAACTCCAGCAGCAATAGCTCTTCAATTGGCGAAGGAGATAAGTGAGGTAAAAGAGCCTTTTAATAAATCAATACAGTTTATATTCTGGGATAATGAATATGAAAGTTTGAAGAGTGGAAAACAGGATGGATCATATTACTTTAGTGTACAAGAAGGCAAAGCTGTAGACATGGCCTTTAGGCATGGTTACTACTATTTTGATATAAGTTATCCTGGATATAAGGAAGATAAAGATTTAAATCTTAAAACCATTCCTGCTCAGCTTGTTGACAGTAATAATTATCTTATGGGATTGGAAATTCAGGAGCGATTAAGGCAATTGAACGTTAAGTTTAAGAGACACTTTTATGATTATAATAATTCAAAATCTGTAAGTAATATGTGTTGGAATTCATTAACAACAGTTGCCTTAGGAAATTCTTCAACCTGGGGGATAAATACTGATCAAGATAATATGAAAAATGTTAATATTAATAGAATGGATGAAGTGGGACAAATTATTTTAGATACTTTAACAATGAATAAGTATATGATGAAATTAAAATAAAAGAATAGTGTCAGAGTACTATAGACACCATGACAATTAGTTTATATATAATGGATTCAAATAAAGAATGATGAAGGAGGCACCTATGATAGAAGTTAAGAATCTAAGAAAACAGTTTGTAATTAAGGATAAAGTATTTGGCATAGAAAAGGGTGTTGTAAATGCTGTAAATGGCATAGATTTTGAAATTAGCAAGGGAGAAACTCTTGGTCTTGTGGGGGAGTCAGGTAGTGGAAAATCTACCATAGGAAGGCTCATATTGAGACTTTTAGAACCTACAGACGGAAAGGTATTTCTGGATGGGAGAGATATTAGTACTATTGGAAATAGAGAGTTCAGAAAATTAAGAAAAGAGCTTCAGGTAATTTTTCAAAATCCATATGCAGCCTTAGATACAAAGATGATTGTGCAGGATATTTTAACTCAGCCACTTCAGATTCACAAAATAGTTAATCCTTTAGACTATAAAAAGGAAGTTGAAAGGCTTTTGGAAATGGTAGGACTTCCAAAGGAGGATGGAAAGAAACTTCCTCATGAATTCAGTGGTGGTCAAAGACAAAGAATAGCCATTGCTAAGGCTTTAGCCACAAGACCAAAGTTTATAGTTTGTGATGAAGCAGTTTCTGCACTGGATGTTTCAGTTCAATCACAAATATTAAACCTGCTAATGGATTTACAGGAAGAGTTTGGCTTATCCTATTTATTTATTTCTCATGATTTAAGTGTAATACGCCACGTAAGTCATAAGGTGGCAGTTATGTATCTTGGAAAGATAGTTGAAAAAGGGATGGTGGATGAGATTTTTGAGAATCCCAAACATCCATATACGAAGGCACTTATGTCAGCTTCACCAATTCCAGAGCCAGGAAAACAGTTAAATAGAATAAAGCTTGAAGGTGAAATACCAAGTGCTATGGAAATACCAAAGGGGTGTGCTTTTCATGATAGATGTATCCAGAAGTTAGAAAAATGCTGTACTATTGAGCCACCAATGATAAAGCTAGAATCAGGAAGGGTTGTGGCCTGTCATTTATATATGAAGGGAGATGAGCAGGGTGAGAAGTGAAGTTGTAAAAGCTATAAGTAAGAAGATTTTTGTAAATATACTCATACTTATTGCAATATTGTTTATGATTATAGCAATAACTGGAATACCTCTGGATTTTAATATTATTACTTATAACGGAATATCAACTCCGAATATGACCATGAGCCAAATTGGAGATAGTATAAAAACAAATTTTAGAATCTTCCTTAGCGGACAGGCATTGAGTATAAAAGTTCAAGGGGATACAGTAGGGCAGCTTCTCTTGAAGACTGCAGGTAAAAGTGCTGTTATTTTAGTCGGAGGAGCAATTTTAGCACTTATTATCGGCATTCCAAAGGGAATAATTGATAGTCGTAAAAGAGATAGAAGTGGAACTTTAAAGCTTATGCAGTCTTTAATTCCTCTTTCAATTCCAGATATTTTAACAGTGGTTTTAGTGCAGTTAGGTGCTTTATATTTATATAAAAATCAAATTTCCTTTTTGGGCTTAGGAGTAATTCCATCCGTAGGGGACGCTAATTTGTTAAATGCAATTTATCCAATAATATCAATGGCGGTTTTGCCTGCAGCATATATTTCAAGGGTTACAGCAGCAACCATAGAAGAGAATTTTGAGAAGCCATTTGTTTTAGCGGCAAGGGGGAAAGGCTGTTCCAGGTTTCAAATTATAAAAAATCACATGATGAAGAGCATTGGATATGAAATATTATCTAGCTTCCCAACAATAATAGGAATAATGTTTTCAACCTTAATTGTAGTAGAAAGATTGTTTTTTTATCGCGGAATGGGATTTTACTTAATTTTCTTATACACAACAGATATAATTAAGCCCTTTGAAGCTGGGATTGCCTTTACCACATTTATTGTGGCGCTTGCAATATTCTACTATATAATCTTTATGATATTTAATATGGTTAAAGATATTATTTTACCAAAGGTTAAAGCACATTAAGGAGGGATAAGTATGGCACTGCTAGAAGTTGAAAATTTAAAAACATATTTCGATATAGAAGGCAAAAAATGTACAGCGGTAGATGGCATATCCTTTGTGCTTAATAAAGGTGAAACTATGGCTGTTATTGGGGAATCAGGTAGCGGAAAAAGTGTAACAGCTTTGTCCATAATGGGACTAATTGATTATTCAGGCAAAATTGCTGAAGGAAAAATTATATTTAATGGAGAAGATTTGTTAAAGAAAAAAGAAAATGAGATAAGAAAAATTAGGGGAAATGAAATTGCAATGATTTATCAAGATCCCATGACAACCTTAAATCCAATGAATAAGGTTGGAGAACAAATAGGGGAAGCCTTGATAATTCACAAAAAAAATAAAAAAAATGAAATTAAACCAATTGTAATTGACTTGATGAAAGCTGTTGGTATTATGGATGCAGAGGAAAGGTATAATCAGCTTCCAGATCAGTTCAGTGGTGGTATGAGGCAGAGATTAATGATTGCAATGGCAATAGCGTGTAAGCCAAAGCTTTTAATTGCCGATGAACCTACTACAGCTTTAGATGTGACAATTCAGGCTGAAATTTTAGATTTGCTGCGTAATCTTAAGAGTAGCAATGATATGTCCATAATATTAAACACTCATGATTTAGGTGTTGTTGCAGAGATGGCAGATAAAGTAATTGTAATGTATTGTGGAAAAATTATGGAGATGACATCTAATGAGGAATTATTTAATAATCCTCTGAATCCATATACAAAAAAGCTGATGGAATGTATTCCAAGAGTTGATGATAAAAAAAGAAGGCTACAAACCATAGATGGTTATGTACCATATTTAACTCAATTGCCTAAAGGATGTAGATTTTCTAACAGGTGTGAGTATGCCACAGATAAATGTAAAGCAGAAGTACCAGAGCTCATAGAAGTTGAAGAAGGACATTGGTCAAGATGTTGGTATATTAATATTTAAAACTATATTATAGAAAAATTCTCAAGCATTTGCTTGAGAATTTTTTATGCTGCACGCTTTTTATAGGCATAAATTGGAATACCTATAAGTGTTATTATTATTCCACCTGAAGAAATTAAAGGGGCCGTTATTAATTGATTAATTACAACAAATAGACCACCTAAAATTGCTAGGAATGGGATAATGGGATATAAAGGTACTTTATATGGCCTATTCATATCAGGTTTTTCTTTTCTGAGTTTTATTACACCAATAAAGGTAAGAGTATAGAAAACCCATACAGCAAATATGGTTAAGTCACTTAAAAGATTAAATTGGCCAGAAAGGGCATATATGCAGGCCAAAATTGAGGTAAGCCATATTGCATTAACAGGGGAACCACCTTTATTTACCTTTGATAAGCATTTACTTCCTGGAATGTAGCCTTGTATGCTAAGTGCATAAGGGATTCTCGAACCAGTTAGAATATATCCGTTTAAGGTTCCAAAAACAGAGATAAGGATACCTACAGTGATAATTTTACCTCCTATCGGTCCGAATATTTTATTCGCAACTAAGGTTGCAGGAGATGTTACTTTAGCAAGTTCACTGGCTGGAGCAATCCATAGATAAGCGATATTTATTAATAAGTATACGGCCATTACTACAGATAATCCACCAATGATAGCTTTAGGAAGATCTTTTCCTGGAGTTTTCATTTCACCGGCTAATGCACCAACGTTTATCCAGCCGTCATAAGCAAAGAGGGTTGCGATAAGTACTTGACCTAATGCGCTGAAGGCATTTATGTCAGGCCCAGTTAAAGGAGAGATTATAGATGTTGAGTTTCCTTTTATGAATCCAAAAATAATAATTAATATTAAAGGGATTAATTTGCAGATAGTTGCTACTGTTTGAATACCTCCTCCTATGGAAGAACCAATAATGTTTAATAATGCTAATAATAAAATTATTCCAAGTGCAATTGGTAATACGACTCTCATATTATCTGAGGTAAATCCAAGTAATTCTGATGCCTGCTGAGCAAAAATTACTCCTATGGCAGCTATGGTGCCAGGAAAAAATAGAACTGTCTGCATCCATCCAGTTAAAAATCCTAATCTTTCTCCGTAAATATCTTCAATATAAACCATCATACCACCAGTTTTGGGTATTGCAGCAGAGATTTCAGCAGCGGTTAATCCACCCATGATGGTGATAAAACCACCTAGGATCCAAGCTATAATACCAAGGCCTGGTCCACCATTTGTAGCAGTGTAAATAGCTTGGGGCTTGAAAAAAACGCCAGAGCCTATAACTAAACCTACAACAGTGGATATTGCTGCAGCGAATCCAATATTTTTCTTCAGTTTCTTTGACATACTTATTCTCCCTTACAATGTATTTTAATAAATAATAATTCAATAAAATTAGTGTTCCACTTTTATATGGATTTATTAATGCTTAGCTTATAAAAGTAGTAATGTGGTATACTAAGGTGAGCATTAAGAGGTTAAAGCACATAAAATCTATTTTCTTAGCAAAAGCTAAAGTAATTTTTATATAAATAATTAGTAACGTAAGATGAGGTAAAGAGTAATGAGGTTAGATAGGTTTTTAGTAGAGTCATCAATTGGCACAAGACAAAAAGTTAGAGATTATGTGAAGGCTGGTTTGATTAAAGTAAATGGAAAAATCACAATTGAACCGTCCATTGATGTAAATGAAGAAACGGATGTTATTAAATATAAAGATGTAATAGTTGAACTTGGTAAAAAGAGATACTATATGTTCCATAAACCAGGTGGATGCGTTACAGCCAGAACAGATTCTAACTGTAAAACTGTAATGGATTATTTTTTAAAAGAAAATATGGAAGGGATTTTTCATGTAGGAAGATTGGACAAGGATACTGAGGGGTTGCTGCTTTTTACTAATGATGGAGAGTTTAATAAAAGGCTTATGAGTCCAGAAAAGAATGTGAAAAAGACCTATTTCTTTTGGGCACTGGGAAGTTTAAATGATAAGGAGAAAGAACTTCTTGAAAAAGGCATTTATATAAGCAAGGATGAAGCAATTACAAAGCCGGCTAAAATAGAAGTTGTGCATGAAGGAATATGGAAAGAGTTTAAATCACAGCTTCAGGTCGTTAAGTTTTATAAGGCTAAAGGAAACAATGAAAAACAGTCTGTAGTAGCAGGATATCTTACAATTTCAGAAGGGCGAAAGCACCAAGTAAAAAGAATGTTAAAAGCTGTTGGCTGTTACGTGATCTATTTAAAAAGAGTATCCATTGGAGAACTAAAATTAGATGAAGATTTAATGCAGGGAGAGTATAGAGAATTAAAAGAAGATGAAATTAAATTATTGATGAAAGACCATTATAATGAATAATTAGCTTGGAGGTGCAGAGAAATCTGCACCTTTAATTTTTGCAGTAATAATAAATTTATAGTATAGAGAAATACTAAAAAAAGGAGTTTGTAATTAAAGATTAAGATAAAATCTGTGTGAAGAGGTGATTACTATTTTCTCAAAAGTATTTAAGAATAAGCTTCTTATAATTTGTACCTTTCTTTCTTCAATTATCTACATAGCATGGAGAATATTTTTCACGTTGCCCTTTGGCTATGGTTTTATATCAATGATAGCAGGAATTATTTTATTATCAGTAGAGATTATAGGACTTTTTGAGTCTGTGATTCATTACAGAACTATGTTTAGCATGGAGTACCCTGAAAGGCCACAAATAGATAGAGACCTTTATCCAGAGATTGATGTATTTGTTACAACATATAATGAACCAGTTGAATTAATATATAAGACTATTAATGGCTGTATTAATATGGATTATCCAGACAAGAAAAAGGTGCATATTTTTATTTGTGATGACTCTAATAGAGATGAAATGAAAGAACTTGCAGATAAATTAAAGGTAAATTATGTGACACGTACAGAACGAAAGGGAGCAAAGGCTGGAAACCTGAATAATGCTATGCAAAATTCTAGTTCACCCCTAATTGTAACCTTTGATGCCGATATGATACCGATGCATGACTTTTTAATGGCATGTGTACCTTATTTTTTAGAAAAAGAACAGTTTATTAAGGAGAATCCTCAGGCTGAAGTTGATGAAGAAAAATTTGAACAAATAGGTTTTGTGCAAACTCCACAAAGTTTTTATAATCCAGATTTATTTCAATATAATTTGTTCTCAGAAAACAGAATTCCTAATGAGCAGGATTATTTCTACAGGGATATACAGGTTTCAAGAAATAAGACTAATTCAGTAATTTATGGTGGGTCAAATACTATTCTTTCTAGAAAAGCTCTCGAAGAAGTTGGAGGTTTTTATACAAAAGTTATAACAGAAGATTTTGCAACAGGAATGCTAATACAGAGTAAAGGGTATAGATGTTATGCTATTGATGAAATTCATGCTTCAGGATTATCTCCATCAGATTTACAAAGTTTAATAAAACAAAGAGAACGCTGGGCCAGAGGCTGTATTCAGACAGGGAGAAAGTTAAATATTCTATTTAGAAAGGGCCTAAATTTTGGTCAAAAGTTAAGTTATATGTCTGCAATTTCTTATTGGTATTCAGGGTTTAAAAGACTTGTTTATATAATTTCACCTATTTTATTACCCCTATTTGGAATTATGGTTTTAAATGCCAGCTTATTCGAGATTTTAATATTTTGGCTTCCAATGCATTTGTTAAACAGTGCTTCCCTGAAGCTACTTTCAAAAAATATTCGAAATACTAAGTGGACCAATGTTTATGAAACAATTTTATTTCCTTCTTTGCTGCCAGTTGTATTTTTAGAAACTTTGGGAATATCAAAGAAGAAATTTTCAGTAACCAGAAAAGAGGGACCTGTTTTTGAAAAGAGGTATCAGATTAAAAAAGCAATACCCCATACAATATTTGCAGCCTTTTCAATTGCGGCAATAGTTAAGTGTATAGTTATGACCTTTGAGGTTGGTTCGCCGGTGTATAGTGTTTTATTATTTTGGTTAATTATGAATTTGTACACTATACTAATGTCAATTTTCTTTATGCTAGGAAGAGAATATTATCGAAGTGTGGAGCGATTCCCGATAAAAACTCAGTGCTTAATTTCATTTGAAGAGATATTAATTCACTGCTCAACAGTGGATATATCTGAAGGTGGTATTGCTGTAATTATTAAGGAACCACGGTTTATTCCCTATGACGAAGCTGTTAAATGTGAAGTTTCAACCATAAGATATAAAACAGAGTTTAGGGCAGTAATTGTGCAAGTAACAGAAGTTAATAATGGATGGAGATATGCTTTTAAAATTAGCAGTATAGAAGAGTTAGATTATAGACAGCTTTTAAATATCATTCATGACAGAGAGCCAGCTTTACCGAAGCATCTAGAAAAAAACAGCAGTATTTTTGAAGATTTAAGAATTAATTTGTTAAAGAGAAAAAATAAACAAACAAGGCTTAGCAGAAAGCTTCCAAGGATTAATCTAAACAAGCGAGTTCAGGTTGAGGAAGCAGGAACAATTACAATGATTAATTTCAATTATGAGTACATTTTAATTAAGAACAAAAAAAGTATGTTGGATAGGAAGAAGATTAAAATTCATCTAAATGAGGAATTTACTATAGATGCTACATTAATAAAGCATAATGTTAGGGGAAAAAAGGATTTAAATGAAGAGAAAGCTGAAAGGGAGATCCTTTTATATCGTGTAGATAATTATAAACAAGTAGCACAGAATCCCAAGCTTTTGGAACTTTTAAAGCTATGGATTAAGCAATATGAGTCAGCAGAGATTGCTGCAATTGAAAGGAGCAAACGTTCAAAGGGGCGAGGAATTGCTGAAGATGAATTTGATGAAATGAAGTATTTATAGATGAGGTGAACAAATGAGTTTTTACATTGAAGGAGATTTAATTGTTCAAATACCAGTTGCAGGAGAGTCCATTGCAATTTTCAAAACATCAGGAGCAGCAGAATTTTATATGGACTATATAGAAGGGGTATCAATAACAAAGGATGGAAGGCTTGTTATTAATACTGATGTGCAGCAACAGAGTATTAAAATTTATGCTAGAAATAATGATGGTGAAGTTGCAGAGATAGAGGTTCAACTTATAAAGTCGTGGACAGAAAACTTCATTGAAAAAGATGGAACAGTTATGAAAATTCCAAGGACCGGAGAAATGCCTACAATTGGTGGAACCTTATATGAGTTTTCTACTAAGGAAATCACAATATGGTGTATAAGAGGAATTGTATTAGTCGTTTGTATTGTTTTTATAATTTTATATTATTCGTGGAGAAAAAAACAAGGAAGGAAGTGAAGGTATGTTATTTTCAAGTATAATATTTTTATTTTATTTTTTACCTTTAGTTTTAGTAGTTTATTATCTTTGTTCTTTTTCTGTAATTTTAAAAAATGGTATTCTTCTGATCTTTAGCTTGTTTTTCTATGCATGGGGTGAGCCTAAATATGTATTTCTTATGATAGGTTCAATATTATCAAATTATTTATTAGGACTTTTAGTTCACAGATGTAGAAATAATAAGGTTTTGGGGAGTTTAACTATAGTTTTAACCTGTATCATAAATTTAGGTGGTTTATTTATCTTTAAATATTTAGCCTTTGTAATAAGAAACCTTAATGAAATAATGAGTTTTACCCTAAAGGTGCCAAGTATTCCACTTCCAATAGGAATTTCCTTTTTTACTTTTCAAGCCATGTCCTATGTTATAGACGTATATAGAGGAGATGGAAAGGTTCAGAGAAATCCTTTTTATGTGGGGTTATATATATCACTATTTCCACAGTTAATAGCTGGGCCAATTGTAAGGTATAGGACCGTATCAGAGCAGATAAAATTTAGAAGAGAAACCTTAGATAAATTTGTAGTTGGATGCTGCAGGTTTATAACAGGATTAAGTAAAAAAGTATTAATATCAAATAATATGGCCATCATCGTTGATAGAATTTTTACAATGAATAGCAATGGAAGTGTGCCAATGACTCTTGCATGGCTTGGATCAATAGCTTATACCTTCCAGATTTTCTTTGATTTTTCAGGTTATTCCGATATGGCTATTGGATTAGGACTAATATTTGGATTTAAATTTGAAGAAAACTTTAATTACCCTTATATTTCTAAGTCGATTTCGGAGTTTTGGAGAAGATGGCATATGTCCCTTGGAACTTGGTTTAAGGATTATGTATATTTCCCATTAGGAGGGTCAAGGGTAGCAAATAAGGATAAAGTTATAAGAAATTTATTTGTAGTATGGCTTTTAACGGGTGTATGGCATGGGGCAGAATGGAATTTTATTTTATGGGGCTTATTAAATTTTGTTTTCATTGCCATGGAAAAGTTAGTTTCTTTTGAAGATATTGAAGTAAAGAGTATATATAAGCATCTATATGCTATGTTCATAGTGAATTTAGGTTGGGTTCTATTTAGAGCACCAAACTTAATAGAAGCTGGGGAATATATAAAATCCATGTTTACTTTTGTAAGTAATGGATTTTGGAGTAATTATACATACATGTTTCTTAAGGAATATTTTGTGTTTTTTATAGCAGCAGCAATTTTATCAACACCTTTTGCTCGTAGAGTTAATAAGTTTATTATTAATAAAGCAAAAGGATATAAGACTTTAGAGTATATTTATCCAGTCACTATAATGCTGTTATTTTTGATTTGTGTTTCTTATTTAGTAAAGGGTGCATACAATCCGTTTATTTATTTTAACTTTTGATAGGAGCTTGAAATATGGTTAATCGATTTTTTAAGAAAAACTTTATGGCAGCAATTTTATTTATTATTTTTATATTCATATTTTCAGGATTAAATTTATTTGTATCATATAAGCCTATTGTAGAGTGCTTGAATAATGCGAAAACTTCAAAATCTTCTATGAGAGATACAATAAAGGATTTAGAAACAACTATAAATGAAAATGTATTTGAGAGATATAAATTTATTGATGGTTATGGATATATTCAAAGGCTTATGGGGAAAAATGAGGAATCAAACTTTGAAGTAATAAAAGATGAACAAGGTTTAAGTCACTATACATTTTTTGCTGATAAACCAAACCCAGTTAAAGAGATTGCAAGAAGAACAATAGCTTTTAGCAAGAATGTTGAAACTTCTCAAAAAAAGTTTATATATCTAATGCCACCAGATAAATATATTGAGGGGATTACAAAGTTTCCAACAGGGATTCCTTATAATTATGCAAATGAAACAGCAGATAATTTCTTGGAAGAGCTGAAGAAAAGTAATATTAGCACTATAGATTTGCGGGATGGGCTTAATAATTTAGGGATACCTGATGATGAAATATTTTTTAAGACAGATCACCACTGGAGGATTCCAACGGTTTTTTGGGAGTATGGCAAGCTTGTTGAAAAATTAAATGATGATTATGGATTAAAATTAGATGAAAGCGGTTTTTATAGAAATAAAGAAAATTACAACATTATAAAGTATAATAATGTGTATATTGGCTCCATGGGAAGAAAAGCAGGTGTTTATTATTCAGGTATTGATGATTTTACTCTTATTTATCCAAAGTTTAAAACTGATTATGAGTTTTATGCTAAAACTGGAGAGCAGGAGAGTAAGCTGCAGGGAAGATTTGAAGATGCATTGTTAGCTGTTTATCCTTTAAGGGTTAGAAAGGATACCTATGCGTTAGAGGCAGATAAGTATTTTTCTTATTTATATGGGAATCAAGGTGTTGTGCATGTAAAAAATAAAGAGGTCTTAGATGGGCCTAAGTTTCTATTCATTAAAGACTCATTAACAGTACCTTTATCTGCATTTTTATCTACTGTGAGTTCAGATATATATTTAATTGACCCTAGATATTATAAAGAAGACATTGTGGAGTTTGCAAAACAAGTTGATGTAGATTTTGTTTTTATGGCATTTTATCCACAAAATCTAGTAAAAGAATTTTTCCCATTTTATGAATGACATAATACGAGATTAAAGAAAGTACAGAAAGGTTAGTAGTTGCCATTTTCATGGTTCTGATAACCTTTCTGTATTTTTTCATTTTGTCTCCATATTTTTAGATTTTATTTCTTTGCAATATTCCATTGGTGTAAGTCCAAATTCGTTTTTGAAGGCACGGAACATATGGTTATAGCCGCCAAGACCACAGTGCTTATAAACATCTACTACAGAATTTCCTTGTTCCAGAAGTTTCTTGCAGAGTTCGAGTTTGTTTTTTACAATGTAACGATGGATTGTCATGCCAGTTTGCTTTTTAAATTCCCTTGAAATATGATACTTACTCACAAAAAAGACTTTTTCAAGACGTTCCAGAGGAATTTCTTCTGTAATATGAAGTTTTATGTAAATTATTAAATCATCAACTAAGGAACGGCTTCTTTTTTTAGCTTTTTCTTTTGCCTCTGCTCGGATAGCTGCTCTTATAAGGAGAATTATAAAAATACTTAATAAATTTTTTTCATATAAGTCTTGTGCAAATTCATTTTCTTTAAACTCAGAGTTTAATAGGGTTGTAGAAATATTTTTTAGAAGAAGCAATGTTTCAGCTGATGCATAGATAAATTCACATTTAGAGGGCATTACATTTAAGCAGTTAACGAAGTTAATATCTTCGGTAGAGAGTTTATTTAGATATTCTAAAGAGATGGAAACTTCAAAAATCTCTAAAGGACGGTTGCTAGAGACTTCAAGATAAATCTTATTTCCAGGACTCATGATTAAAATATCTTCTGATTGTCCCTTGAAAGTCTTTTCTTCAAAGGTAATATTACAATTACCGCCTATAATTAAAACAAATTTATAGCTTAAAATGCTTGAAAGTATTTCTACTTTTTTTTTCTCATTGCCATGGATTGATTTTTTTATTGCATATAATTTTTTATTTGACATAGAAATTTCACTCCAGTATTAATACCATTTATTCATAAATATTACATCAATTTTTGGTAGTATACAAGCAATAAATGTATATGTTATAGAGATTAATTGTGGGAAAATAGGATTAAGGAAACATATAAATCTTTGATTTGGATTATGTAAACCTATTCCTTTTAATGTTTTGGAAGGAAGCTTTTAAGATATTGCGCGCATTATTTAAGTTTTAAAATTTCTTGGGGGGAGAATAGAATAATGAGAGAATTTTCTATGAAAGACAAATTAGGTTATACCTTGGGAGACCTTGGATGTTGTTGTACAGAACAATTTAGAGCAATGTTTTTAACCGTATTTTATACCTTGGTTTTAAAAGTAAATCCTATTCATGTTGGAACAATTATGCTTATTACAAAATTATGGGATGCTGTAAATGACCCAATAATTGGAGCGATAATAGATTCAAAAAAAGCAAAAAAAGGTGCAAAGTTTGTACCTTGGATTAAAGCCTTTTCAATTCCTTGTGGAATATTAATGTGTATTGGATTTTTAAATGTTTCTAACTTAAGCTATGGGTTAAAACTGGCTTATATTTTAATTACTTATGTTGCCTATGAAGCAATGTATACTTGTGTAAACGTGCCTTTTGGTTCATTATCAAGTGTTATGACTGATGACGTAAATCATCGTACAGATTTATCAAGATATAGAAGCTTGGGTGGAACAATTTTCATGACAGTTATAGTTATTGCAGGGCCACTATTCTTATATAAAGACAATATGCCAGTACCTTCAAACTTCTTGTTACTTGCAATAATTTGTGCTTGTATAAGTATTTTGTGTCTACAGATTACATCTGTATGGTGTAAAGAGCGTGTTGAGCTTCCTGAAGTTGAAAAAGAAAAGTTTAATTACTTCGAGATTTTAAAGAATATAGGGAAGAACAAAGCTTTAGTTGGAGTTATAGTTGCAAGTTTAGTTGGAATGATTGCTGCAAGTATTGTTAACAGTTTAAATACTTATTTGTATAAAGATTATTTTGGAAACGTTAAGATTATGGCTGTTTCTGGTATGTTAAGCACAGTATATTCATTAATTACATTTGTAGGTACAAAGTATGTAGCTAAGAAGTTTGGTAAAAAAGAGTGGTGTATGTATGGATGTACCTTTGCAGCGCTTGTATTTATAGGATTATTTATATTCCCTATAACAAATCCAATAGCATTTATAGTTATTAATGGAATTTGTTATATTGGAGCTTCAGGCTTACAAGTTCTCATATGGGCATTAGTAAATGATGCTATTGATTATCAGGAACTTCAAACAGGTTCAAGGAATGAAGCAATAGTATACTCAACTTATTCTTTCTTTAGAAAGTTAGCTGGAGCAATTAGTGCAAGTTTAGGAAGCTTTACTTTAGCTTTCATTGGGTATAATGTTGAAGCTGCGGTACAAACTGCAGAAGTAACTAATAGACTTTGGAAAGCATACACAGGAATATATGCTGGAGGATATTTATTAGCGGTATTAGCATTACTATTAATATATCCTTTAACTAAGAGAAAAACTGAAGAAATGCTTAAGGCATTAGCAGAAAAGCGTAAAAACGCTGCGTAATTCAAGGAGGAGAAAGATGATTCAATTAGTAGAGGTGAAAAATAGAAAAGGTAAAATGTTAAGGGGAGTATTAACATTACCAGACGGGGTTGAAAATCCTTGGATAGTATTAAACCTTCATGGCTTTGGGGGAAGCAAATCTGGACATAAGAATTCACATACTCACTTATCGAGAGTTTTGTTGGAGGAAGGAATTGGCTGTGCTCGATTCGACTTTTATGGCTGTGGAGAAAGTGATGGAGAATTTGAAGAATTGACATTTACAGGTCAGCTTCAAGATACTGAGGATTTATATAATTGGATCATTGATAGTAAGATAACGAATAAGGAACATATAATTTTATCTGGTCAAAGCTTAGGTGGATATGTAGCATCATGTGCAGCTCCGAAGCTTCAGCCAATAGGATTAATATTAATGTGTCCAGGTGGCGGAATGTGGTTTGGATGTAAAGAGCGTTCAGATCAATTAAAGGCTAAGGGTGTTCAGTTTGCAGATTTAGAAGGTTTAAAATTTAATGTTGATTTTAATTATGACCTGTATAATTATGAACCTTTCTCAAGTGCAAAGGGATACGATAAAAAGGTGTTATTGGTGAGAGGTACAGAGGACAAACTTGTTAATGAAGAAGCATGTCAAATGTATTTGAAATGCTATAATAGAGACAATACAACTTATGTACAGGTTGATGGTGGAGATCATAATTTTGCCAGTATTACTGCTAGGGCTGCTTGCGAAAAAGCAATAATAGATTTTGTTAAAACCTTTTAATAAAGAGAGCTGCTTCGAAGAAGATTTTCTTTGAAGCAGCTCTTGTTTTATAAACATATTAACTTAAAATATCTATCTATAGAATTTCGAGAACTTCTACAGAATACTTTTCACCTGGGGCTTCAACCTCTACCACATCACCTGTAGTTTTGCCAGAAAGGGCTTTTCCTAAATCAGATTCAATACTGATAAACATTTTTTCAGGATCAGCATCCAGGGTAGTTACTAAGGTTATTTCTGTATCAAATTCATCATCTATGAACATTATTCTTGCCTTGCTATTTATTCCTAAGGTAGATTTATCTAATGAAGATTCATCAATAATTGTTGCAGTAGATATCATTGTCATCAAATATTGAATTCTATTGTCATTCTCTCTATAATTTGCACAGGCTTCTTTGTATTCGGCATTTTCTGATCTATCACCATGAGCTGCAGCAATCAATTTTTCCTTTGCAATTTCAGCTCTTTTAACTGTTAGTCTATATTCTAATTCTTCTTCTAGTTTCTTCATATTTTCTGCGGTTAATGTATTATTCATCAGTATATGAACCTCCCCTATTAAACATTATAATAGTATTATATAACATATGAAGAAAAAGAAAAGGTATAATGCAGATATAAAAGTATAGATATGAAATTGTGAATAGAATAAAATAGATGATATTTAGTTAAACTAATTAAAACTTAATTTAGTGAGAGTATGTTTGTTATTGGACATTTATAAAAAATATATGTTTATGTCTAATATTAACTAGGTTAATTTTTCAAGGAGAAGTACTAGAAATTGAGGATATTAGAACCTTAAATAAATTAGTTTTTGAAGGAATTGGAAATTTAGACCTTAATTATAATGGAAGCAAGAAGTTAAAAGATTTTATAGAAACTGTATTTCCAATTTCGTTTGTTTATATAGCTAATTTAAATTATCAGTAGAAGGAAGAGATTAAGATGGATATAAGAGAGATAAGTAAGAGTCAATTGCTAAAAAATGTTACAATCGCTCAACGAGATCAATATTCACATACCAGTAGTTTAAATGATAATGATAAACCTATAGAAGTTGAGGAGATTAATGGGGATTATTATGTAACCGAAGGATTAGACAGATTACTTAACGCGCATTTTAGTGCTTCGGGTGATGATAAAATTAAATGTTATATCAAACATAATTTGAAGTAAAGAGACTGCATTGCAGTCTCTTTACAATTTTTTTAATATATTAATTCATTACAAATGAATAGGTACAAACTTCTTATGTCAATAATAGGAACATAAGAAAGGGGAGTTAATTTTGAGAATTCCAAAGCATATAGCAGTAATTCCAGACGGAAATAGAAGATGGGCGCAGAATAATGGGTTGGAAAAGCAAGATGGATATAATTATGGCTTAGACCCAGGTTTATTGTTTTTGAGATTATGCAAAAAATATGGAGTAGAAGAAGTTACCTATTATGGGTTTACCACAGACAACTGCAAGAGACCAAGGTCCCAGGTGAAAGCTTTTTCAAAGGCTTGTGTTGATGCTGTAAAGCTTATTGAAAAGGAAAATGTTTCTTTGCTTGTAGTTGGAAACACTGAATCAGATATGTTTCCTAAAGAGTTATTACCTTATACAACTAGAACTAATTTAGCTAAAGGTGAAATTAAAGTTAATTTTCTTGTTAATTATGGATGGGAATGGGACTTAAGTTCCATGGAACTTAATTCTCGTAACAGAAAAACAATAATGGAAAGTTTAAAATCTAAGGAAGTTTCTAGGATAGATTTAGTAATTCGATTAGGAGGAAGACAGAGACTTTCAGGATTACTTCCAGTACAGTCAGTTTATGCGGATATTTTTTGCATCGATGATATGTGGCCAGAGTTTTCAGAGTTGCATTTTATAAAAGCTATAAATTGGTTTAATAATCAAGATGTGACATTAGGCGGTTAATTTAAAAGAAGTATAGAAAAGGGTAATTAAAATATGAGTCATTTTCAATTGAATATAAACAGAAATGAAAGAAAAAGAATTATAATAATTGGAGCTGGAATCGGAGGTTTATGTACAGGGATAAGACTTCAGCATGCCGGGTTTGAGGTTAAAATATACGAAAAAAATGACTTTTCAGGAGGGTGCATTAGGTATGTTACTAGTGATGATGAACTATTTAAAATAGATGAGAGTGCATCTTTAGCAATAAATCCTTTAACTTATGATAAGATTTTTTGTGATTTGGCAATAAATCCACGGAAATATTTCCAATATATATCTTTGGATAATTATTATAAAGTTTTTACTCATAGTGGTAAGGTATTTAACTTAAGTACGAACTTAGTTAAAACTCAAGAGGAGTTAAACTTTATCAATAATAAGGAAGTTGAAGGATATACTAAGTTTATTTTTGACACATCATATAAGTATTTAATTGCAAAAGACAAGATACTAAATAGGCCCTTTATAGATAGTAGTGATGTTTATAGTTTTGATACAATAAAAACTTTAGCAAGATTAAAGGTATTAAATAGCGCCGGTGATTATGTAAAAGGATATGTTGAATCTAAAGAACTTCAAGAACTTATATTTTTTCAAACCTTTTTTATGGGGGTATCTCCTTATAAGATTCCTAGTATTTATACATCAGTAGCTGCCAATTCACAAATTGAGGGGATAAGTCATATTGAAGGAGGGTTATCAGCTTATGTTCTAGCCCTCCAAAAATTGTTTTTGGAATTAGGCGGTAAAATTTGTTTTAATTCCTTCATAAACAAAATAGTAATTAAGGATAAGTATGCTAAGGGCATAATGTATGATAAAGAATTTATACCAGCTGATAAGATAGTATTAAATACAGATTACATTAATGGTCAACGAAATCTGCTTAATAGGAACATAGAGGATATTAAACTAATAAGCAATTTTGAAAAAAATATTAATAATATTGATTTGTCATGTTCTACATTTATTATACACTTAGGATTATCAATTAAATTTAAGGAATTAGAGATACATAATTTATATTTAAACAAAGATTTTAAAATAGAAATAGAAAAGGTTTTTGAAGGTAAACTACCGAAAAATCCTTCTTTGTATATCTACTATCCTTCTGCTAAAGATGGTAGTTTTTGTAAAAATAGTAATCATTCAGTGATGAATATAATGGTTAGAGTTCCTAATTTAAAAGATTTAAATATTTCTTGGGAAGATGATACAAAGATACAACTATATAGTTTATGTATTAAAATTTTAGAAAAAGCCTTGAAAATAAAAAATTTAAGTTCATATATTTTATTTCAGAAGATTACAACACCAAAGAATTTTCAGGAAAATTTTAATTATTATATGGGAAGTTGCTTTGGAATTGGTCATACGTTTTTTCAAAGTATGGTGTTTCGACCTCAGATAAAGGATAAAAAAATTGAGAATTTATATTATGTGGGTGCATCCATACATCCTGGTAATGGAGCTTCAATTGTAATGGATTGTGCTAAAATAGTAGCAAATACAATAAATAATGAAAAAAGGTAGTTTAGTTAATGGGTTAATATTAAGTTATTAACCCATATCTTTTAGTAATATATTGGTGAGTTAGGAAGTTCATTATAAATGTAATTTGTAATAATATATGTAATTGAAGAAGTATAAGTAGTTTGAAGAAGTTAAAGTAAAATTGTAGAAATTTATACTTGGTTAAGCTATAATATTTTAGGATAGGAGGTGCTAGAGTTGACAAAGAAAAAAAAATCTTTAGTAGAAACAGTATCAGATGAGATAACAAAGTATATTATGGATAATGAATTACAAGTTGGAGATAAGATACCTAATGAGTTTGAATTAGCTGAAAAACTAAATGTTGGACGAAGTACAGTTAGAGAAGCAATAAAAGCTCTAGTGTCTAGAAATGTGTTAGAGGTTAAAAGAGGTTCAGGTACATTTATTTCATCTAAAGCGGGAGTAGCGGATGATCCACTAGGACTTGAGTTAATTAAGGATAGAGCAAAGCTTGCACAGGATTTATTAGAAGTAAGATTTATGATAGAGCCAGAAATTGCATCCATTGCAGCAACTAAAGCTACAGAAGAAGAAATTGAGAGATTGCAACACTTATGCGATGAAGTTGAGCAGTTAATATTACATAAAAAGAATCATAGATTAAAGGATATTGAATTTCATACTGAAATTGCAAAGATAAGCAGGAATCAGGTTGTTGCAACACTAATTCCAATAATTGATAAATCTATTGAAATATTTATTGAACTAACTAAAAGTGCATTAGAACAGGAAACGATTGAAACACATAGAGAAATTTTTGAAGCTATAAAAAATAAAGATCCAAAGGGTGCACATGATGCAATGTATTTACACCTAGTATATAATAGAAGAAATCTAAAAAAAGCTGATGAAATAGATAGATAGTAAAAGTCATAAAACATAGTATGTTTTATGACTTTTTTATATAAATATAATAAAAAATAAAATCGAATAATAATTTTTTTAAAGAGATGTCATACGTCTAAAGGATATCAAAATGGTTGAAGACGTTGAAAATACCTGGTTTAGCTATACTATTTAGCAGTAATTGCAGTTTAAAATTAAATATTCTCAAAATATTGACGTGAAAACCTATTCATGTTATAGTATAAATACATCAGACGTCAGACGATTAATCGGGCGGATTATTTAAATAAAATATTATTATTATACAGCTAAGGAGAAAAAATTATGCGTAGTCAAGAATTAAGAAAAATTGCACCAGAATTAGATCCTTTAAGAAGAGGGATGGGATGGTCAGTTAATGATTTAGAAAAACCACAAATAATTATAGAGAGCACATTTGGAGATAGTCACCCAGGAAGTGCACACCTTTTAAAATTCGTAAATAGTGCAGCAAATGGAGTTTGGGAGCAAGGCGGAAAAGCTTCACGCTTCTTTGCAACAGATATCTGTGACGGAATGGCTCAAGGACATGACGGGATTAACTATTCTCTTGCATCAAGAGATACAATAACTTCATTAATAGAGATTCATGCTAACGCAACACCATTTGATGCTGGAGTATTTATATCAAGCTGTGATAAAGCGGTACCTTCTCACTTAATGGCTATAGGAAGATTAAACATTCCTTCAATAGTTATAACAGGTGGAGTTATGGAAGCGGGTCCAAACCTACTTACATTAGAGCAAATAGGAATGTACAGCGCAATGTGCCAAAGAGGAGAAATAACTGAAGAAGAGTTAACTTACTATAAGCACAATGCATGTCCATCATGTGGAGCATGTTCATTCATGGGAACTGCATCAACAATGCAGATTATGGCTGAAGCTTTAGGATTAATGTTACCAGGAAGTGCTTTAATGCCTGCAACTTGTGAAGATTTAAATGATTTTGCCAAGAAGGCAGGAGAGCAAGCAGTAGCCCTTGCAAAAATGAACTTATTACCAAGAGATATGGTAACAATGAAATCTTTTGAAAATGCAATTATGGTTCACGCTGCTATATCAGGTTCAAGTAACTCACTACTGCACATACCAACAATAGCACATGAATTTGGAATAGAATTAGATGCTGAATACTTTGATAGATTACATAGAGGAGCACACTACCTTCTAGATATCAGACCTGCTGGTAAGTGGCCTGCAGAGTACTTCTACTATGCTGGTGGAGTTCCTGCAATCATGGAAGAAATTAAGGATAAGCTTCACTTAGATGTTATGACTGTAACAGGTAAAACTCTAGGAGAAAACCTTGAAGATCTTAAGAAAAATGGATATTACGAAAAGTGTTATGCTCATTTAGCTAAAACTGGCTTAAAGAGAGAAGATATTATAAGACCATACGACAATCCGATAGGAAAAGATGGTACAATTGCAATCCTTAAAGGAAACTTAGCACCAGGTGGAGCTGTAGTTAAGCACTCAGCAGTACCAAAAGAAATGCATAAAGCTGTTCTTAAAGCTAAGCCTTTCGATAGTGAAGAGGAAGCAATTGATGCAGTAATCAAGAAGGTTATCAGACCTGGAGATGCTGTAATAATCAGATATGAAGGGCCTAAGGGAAGTGGAATGCCAGAGATGTTCTACACAACAGAAGCAATAGCTTCAGATGAAGAATTATCAGCAAGCATAGCTTTACTTACAGATGGAAGATTCTCAGGAGCTTCAAGAGGACCAGCTATAGGTCATATATCCCCAGAAGCAGCAGAGGGTGGACCAATTGCTCTTGTTGAAGAGAATGATTTAATTGAAATCAACATTGAGGAAAGAGTTCTTGAGATTGTTGGAATCAATGGTGAAAGATGTAGTGCAGAAGAAGTAGCTAAAGTTCTAGAAGAGCGTAAGGCTAAATGGGTACCAAAAGAGGAAAAATATAAATCAGGTATCTTAAGTATCTTCTCAAGAAATGCTGTATCCCCAATGTTGGGTGGATATATGAAATAATAATATTTTCTAAAGGATGGGAGCGATTTTAAAATGGAAGGTTTTGTAGCATCTCCAGAGAGATTAATACTTGCAGCAGTATTAGGAATGGCAATACTTTTATTCCTAATAATTAAAGTTAAGTTACAACCAGTAATATCAATCGTAATCAGTGCAGTTATCATCGGAGTAGTAGCAGGAATGCCATTACCAGGTATCGTAAGCACAATTGAAAAGGGAGTAGGTAATACTCTATCAGGAATAGCATTACTTGTAGGTTTAGGATCCATGTTTGGAGCTATACTTGAGGTAACAGGTGGAGCAGAAACAATTGCTCAGACAATGGTTAGTAAATTCGGTGATAGTAAGGCTGCTTGGGCTTTAGGTATCACAGGTTTAGTTATCGGTATGCCAGTATTCTTTGATGCAGGTCTTATCATACTTATACCACTAGCATTTGGACTTGCTAGAAAAACTAATAAATCAACTCTTACTTATGCAATACCATTACTTGCTGGTCTTGCAGTAGGGCATGCGTTTATACCACCAACTCCAGGTCCAGTTCTTGTTGCAGGAATGTTAAACGTTGAGCTTGGATACGTTATAGGAGTAGGTGCTGTGGTAGGTACTGTTGCTATGATCGTAGCAGGACCATTATTCGGTAAGTATATTGGTGGAAAAATCCACGTACCAGTTCCAAAAGCTTTCTTAGAGCAAGGAGCTGAAATAAAGAAGAATGAAAAGTTACCTTCATTCGGAACAGTTGTAGCTATAATATTAATACCATTAGTATTAATATTACTTAACACAGCTTCTAAGCAAATACCAGCTTTAGAATCAATGCAGCCAGTATTTGCATTCTTAGGAACTCCATTCATAGCTTTAACAATATCAACTGTAGTAGCTATGATATTACTAGGACTTAGACATGGATTTACTCGTGAAGAATTAGAGAAAGTTATGACTAAATCTCTTGAGCCAGCAGGTATGGTATTACTTGTTACAGCTGGTGGTGGAGTGTTAAGATATATGCTTCAAGATTCAGGATTAGGTGATGTTATCGGAAATGCAGTAGCAAGCAGCAGCTTACCACTAGTATTAGTAGCATTCGTAATCGCTGGAGCAGTAAGAATATCTATAGGTTCAGCAACAGTTTCTATGACAATGGCAGCTGGTATCGTAGCAGCAATGCCAGAAGTAGCAGCTTTATCTCAATTACACTTAGCAGCAATAGTTATGGCTATAGCTGGTGGAGCAACAATAATGTCTCACGTTAACGATTCAGGTTTCTGGTTAGTTAAATCTCTATTCGATATAGATGAGAAGACAACTTTAAAAACTTGGACAGTTATGGAAACTATCGTAGGTGTAACAGGTTTAGTTGGAGCGTTAGTAATATCAATATTTGCTTAATATTGATAAGTAAACTAAAAGGTATAATAAGTCATTTATAGTACAATAAAGAAGTCCCCTATCGTAAAAAGATAGGGGGTTATTTTTATTTATACAATATTTTCAGTCATACTTTGATTACGATATTCGCTGGGAGTTATTCCGGTTTTAGCTTTGAAAACTCTGGCAAAATAGTTTATTTCACTAAAGCCTACAGCAGTAGCAATATTACTAATTGAAAGGCTGCTGTGGCCACGTAAAAGGTATTTTGCCTCTTGAATTCTTTTTTCAGTCACATATTCAGGAAGACTTTTGCCAACTTCTTTATTGAACTGCTGTGATAAGTAAGAAGCATTAACATTTAGTTTTCTTGAAATATCCTCTAAAGTAATAGGCATTGATATATTGAGCTGAACATAAGTTATCATCTTTCTTACGTTAGAAGAATAGTTAGTTAAGGGATTTGTCCTTACTAAATGACAGTAGTCATATATCATATCCTTTTTACAAGGGTCAATATCTTTTAGTTCAGATATCTGTTCTATTTTTACAGACCATTTAGCACTTATATGGTCAATATAAAATGGATGAATTTTAGCTGACTCAATAGCTTTGCGCATTAATGTATTTAATACAATTAGAAGATTTTTTTCGTTTCTTAATTTATTTGGAATTCTGTTAAGGAAAATAGGTGATTTAATAAGGTCATGAGCAAGTTCATATTCACCTTTTGCAACTTTAGATAGAAATTCATGTTCAAATAAGTATCTTTGCTCTATAACATCAGCCCTTTTTTGAAGTGAATGAGTTTCAAAAACAGGTGATGGATAAATTATATTAGTTGGAAGTTCTATATTACAAACCTCGGAATACTCAATTTGTTCATTATAAATACTTTGTGAGAGTGTATCAAATATAACCTTTATTCTATCGTAATTCAAAACAGACAGGGAATTGAAGTAATTTATATATTTTTCTTTTAATGTTGCTGAAATTTTATTAGTTTTTAGTATAGCTTCTATATCAATAGATTTCGGTGGGTTTAAAAGATAAGGGCCTATAATTGCAAATCCGTCATTATTCCATAGGTGTAAAGTTGAAAAGTGTATGTTAAAAAGTGTTTTAACCTCACAAACTTGCCCTACGTTGCAATGATTTAAAAGATCACCTAGTAATACTAAATCGAAACTTTTACTTATTGCTGCTGGTATATTTGTTCTATCTATATAGTCACATCCATCCAGTTCTTCATTAAGATATAAAAAGTTAGTACCTAATAAATTTAGTGTCAAATTGGAATATGCTTTATATTGGTTTAAAGAAATCATAACATTCACCTCTTTAACTTTAATTTTAATTTATAACAAATATAGTACATAATTTATAAAAAATACATTTCAAAAGTTGCGATAATTTTTATTAGCAGGTTGTTAAGAATATATAAATAATTTACACAAAAAGTAAATTATTTGCTAACGTTTTATAAATACATTTGATAATATAAAGCTATAATCATAATAAATTAAAAATTCAAAATTTTATGGGAAAGGGGAATTTGTTATGAAAAAAGCCAATCAAAGTACTGCTGTTAAACCATTTGGTATTCAAGACAGATTTGGATATTTAATGGGGGATTTCGGATGTAATATGAGTTTCTCATTAATTTCAGCTTACATGATGTTATTCTATACCCAGTATATTGGAGTTAGTCTTGTACACTATGGATTTATCATTTTATTTACAAAGATTTGGGATGCAATTAATGATCCACTAATAGGAGCATTAGCAGATAAGTTTACACCTAAGAGTGGTTCTAAATTTAAGCCGTGGATTTTCTGGGGTAGCTTCCCACTAGCATTTGGATCCTGCCTACTATTTTTAAACACTCAAAGCTGGCCATATTTTGCTAAGATTCTTATCTGTGTAATAGGATACTTAGTATGGGATGTAGCTTACACTGTTGTAAACGTTCCTTATGGTTCAATGAATGCTACTATAACTTCAGATCCTGTAGAACGTAGTCAATTATCTACTTGGAGAAGCTTTGGAGCAATGGCTGCTGGAATACCAATAAGCATTATTATCCCACAATTAGTTTATAAAAAAGAAATAGTAAATGGAGTAGAACAAAGTATATTACAAGGACATAACTTGTTTTTAATAGCACTTGTAATGGGATTGATAGCACTTGTATCTTTCCAATTAGTATACCGATTATGTACAGAACGTATTACTGTTGAAGATCGTAAAGATGCACCAAAATTCAGCTATATTGAGGCTATAAAAGGATTCTTTACTAACCGTGCGGTGTTAGCACTTTCAGCAGCTACATTAGCTCAAGTTGTATTTATGATGGGTGCTCAATCAACAGGTGCATTAGTTTACCAAATGTACTTTGGAGATGGCAGTCTATCTAGCTTTGCAGTACTTGGAATGTTAGTACCAATGTTAGTTTGTGCACCACTTGTAAAACCTTTAGTTAAGAGATTTGGTAAAAAGAATCTTTGTAGCTGGCCAATTCTTATAACAATAGTTGCTTATGGAATAATATTAATATTACCCAAAATGTCACCAGTTGTTTATATCGGTTTAACATTAGTAGCTAGTTTAGGAACAGGTTTATACAGCATGGTTGGTTGGTCATTAGTAGCTGACTGTATCGATTCTATCGAGTATAAAACAGGCAGAAGAGAAGAAGGGACAATATATGCAACTTACTCAATGGTTCGTAAATTAGGACAAGGTATTGGACAAAGCTTAATACCATTTATAATTGTAGCAGTTATTCCTGGACTTGTTATGAATGATCCTACAACATGGAATCCGGCATATGGATTAACAATGAAAAACCTTGCTGCTGCATTACCTTTAGCTGGCGCAATCATTATATTCTTCTGCTTTAAGTTTATATATGATTTAGACAATAAGAAGTTAGATGAGATAGAAAAGGCTTTAGGACGTCAAAGGAAAGATGTAACAGTTACTGTTAGCAGTGCTTTATCTGCTACAACAAATTCAGAAGAATAAAATTAAGTTTGAAGCATGAACAAAGATTACCACCTTTGTTCATGCTTTTTTAGTTTAAATGCTATAATATAACAATAGAGAATTTTATATAGAGGAGAAGATGATGGTCTTGAACAGGAATCCAATAGCAACAATGACTATGAAAAGTGGAAATAAAATAGTAATAGAACTTATACCTAAGGAAGCGCCTAATGCAGCAAGTTGTTTTATAGATTTAGCACAAAGAGGTCTCTTTGATAATAGAGTAATAAAAAGAATTGCTCCAGACTTTGTTTTGCAGCCAACCTATGATTCTTTTGAAAGAGATCCAGAATGTAATGTAGCTTTGAATGGCGAGTTCAGAAAGAATGGTTTTGAAAATAACTTAAAAATCGAAAAAGGTGTGGTAGCATTAGGTGGCGATGGCTTAAAAATGTCAGGGGGAAGTTGTTTCTTTATAACCTTGAGTGATGAGGCAGGAAAAAGACTAGATGGTAAATACACTGGATTTGGAAGAGTAATAAAGGGATATGAAGAAGTTGAACGTATTGTTTCGGTAGAGACAAAATCTATTGATGTTGGAATAAAAGGTGTAGTGATAAATGAGCCTGTTGTACCAGAGATAATAGAAAAAATTGAAGTTGAAACTTTTGGTATAACATATGATAAGCCAGTCATAATAGGAGTAGCAGATTAAAATGATTTCTATGCATTGGAACGATGAAAAGTGAATGGAACAATAAAGGAGCTCATGTCTATTTGATATGAACTCCTTTTAAGATAAAAGTAAATTAGATTAAGAGCATAAAAGGGTACTTAGTTCCTCAACATCTTTTACAATGTAGTCTGCTCCAGAAGTTTCAAGCTCTTGGTAGTTTCCATAGCCATAAAGAACACCTACAGACTGAAGACCAGCTTTTTTAGCTCCGATTATATCGTGCTTTCTATCACCAACCATTATAGCTGTTGAAAGGTCAGAAATAGAATTTTCCTTTAAAACATGGAAGATAACCTCAGCTTTATTTGCTCTTGTTCCATCAAGGTTACTTCCACCAACGAAATCGAAATATTGTCTTAAATTAAAGTGTTCAAGGATTCTTTCTGCAAACACTGCTGGCTTTGAAGTCGCAATAAGTAGAGTTTTTCCTTGCTTTTTTAAGCTGATAAGCATATCTTCAAAGTTTTCATAAAGAAAGTTTTCGTAGATTCCTTTTTCTTGAAATCTTTCTCTATAATATAAGATAGCCTTCTCAGCAGCTTCATCAGAGAAGTTGTAGTATTCAATAAATGAGTCCTTAAGAGGTGGTCCTATAAATTTGCATAGGTTGTCCAGATTTTCTACATGAATATCAAATTTATTTAATGCATATGCAACTGAAGAGGTAATTCCTATTTTAGGATCAATTATTGTTCCATCCAGGTCAAATAATATGTATTGTTTCATTTGTTTCATCTCCTTGGTTTAAATGCTTTATGTAAATAGTCTTAATTAATTATAGCATAAGTTTATAATTGTAATTTAATAGAGTTTTAATTTCAATAATATGGTAGTATACTATTATAAAATATAAACTTTTATAAAATTCTGGATAGGAATTAAAGAGATTAAGGATGAGGAGAAGAAACATGGAGAAAAACGCAAATGAAATCATTAAGATTAAGAGAAGTATAGAGATACCACATGTAACAAATTTTAGAGATATTGGTGGGTATAGTGTTAAAGGTGAAAAAACCATAAAGTATGGCCAATTTTATCGATGCGCAAGCTTTTCAAGGATTGATGAAAGTGATATTAAAATATTAAAGGAATTAAATTTAAAGATTATTGTAGACCTTCGTTCAAAGGGGGAAAGAGAAAGTGAGCCAGACATTATTCCAAGTGATTGCGAATATTATAATTACTCAGGAATTGTTACTATGGACAATCCTAATGATATGGCTAATCAATTTGGTGGGAATATGGATATGAAGGATATATTGATGAATATTCTTCAAAAAAATATAGAGATGCCAAATCCAATGGATTATTTAAAAGAATGTTATACAACAATGGCTGAACATAGTCAGTCTTTTAAAGCTTTGTTTGACCTGATAAAACAAAATCCAGGTAAACCTATAGCTTTTCACTGTACAGCAGGGAAAGATAGGACAGGGGTAGCTGCAGCATTGATAATGTTATGCTTAGGAGCAAGTGAAGAAACTGTCATGGAGGATTATTTGCTATCAAATATGTATAGAAAAGTAGAAAACGACAGTGTAATAGAATCACTTAAAAAATACACATCAGCAGAAGAGTTTTTAGCCATAGTTAGATCTATGCTTGAGGTGAATGCTGAACTTTTAAATGCATATTTTGATAAAGTAAAAGAGCTTTATGAAACTTGGGATAATTATTTTGAAAAAGCTTTAGGAATCTCAAGCGAGGATAGAAAAAATTTGAAAGAGTTATATTTAGAATAGCATAGTTTGTTATTAATGAAAAGTATATATATTTATGGGATTATTATGTATAGGTATTAAATCATTTTTTCAGAGGTTTAAGTTTATAGAATTATAAAAAAGAATTCTGAAACAAAATAAAATTTAGGAGTAGTATAATACTTCCTTTAAAATAAGCTGCAGCTTCATAATTTCATGAAGCTGCAGCTTATTTTTATTTTAAGATTGAATCAATCCATATGCTTAAGTTTTCCAAATCATTAGTATCTGGATGAGTTAAAGCACAATCAAAATTTTCAATCATAGACTTCATTTGTGAATTATCTGGATCATTTTCAAGTGCTTTAGTATAATGATCTCGAACAGTGAAAGGCATTTTTCCTTGGCACATGAAAGAAGCTTTTAAAGTACATGAATTTGGAATAAAGGCTGCAATGCGACTAATTATTTGATTGAAATAAGCTTCACTTCCACCAAACCCTGCAGTACCAAAAAGTACTATGTTTTTATTCTCAAGTGATTCAATGAAAGTCTTTAAGTTATCATCACATCTTCCTTTATCAGTCCAAAATCCAATGAAGATAGTATCGGCAGCTAAGGCTTCTTGTGAAGGAACACCAAAATATACACGACTCTCAGCAGTGATTTTCTCTTTGATTTTTTCTGCGAGAAGGGCTGTATTTCCAGTTTTACTGTTATAAACGATTGAATATTTCATGATATCTCTCCTTATAAAATAAATAAAAAATTTAAGATTGAATTAAAAATTTGAGCTTTCGAATTTCTGTAAGAAGAAGTTTTATAAAAACATAGAAATAAATTATTTAATAGCTTGATAATTTACATATGATTTTTTGTTCAGGGTACGATGATTTTTTTAGTTTTGATAATGCTTTAAGCAGCAGTTCTTTTTCTTCTTTGGATATATCAGCCAATGCGATTTCATCCCACTGAGTAAAAAGATTTTTTATTTCATTAAAAGCATTTAAACCTTTTTCAGTTAAGCTTAACTGAAATGCACGCTTATCTGTTTCTTTTGTTTTTCGAGTCACAAAACCAGCTGTAACTAGTTTCTCAACAGATCGGGTAGTATGTCCTGTATCTGCTTTAATAGCTGTTGATAAATCCTTTGGAGAACATTCAGGATGATTTCCAATATAAATTACAAAGAACATCAATCCGTGAGAAAGCTCCATTTCTTGAAGCCTTTTATTACAGAAACTATCGAAATCTTTTTTTAGTGAAGTTATGTATAGAGATAATGGTTGATACAAATTAATTCCTCCAATATTATTCATTAAAGTATTTTACCTGACAAAGTCAGATTATCATATTTAATTGACAAAGTCAACTAAAATGGAGTTGTATTTTAAGATATCTAAATGCAGAATAAAGATGTAATTGATAAACCTGATTGAAAAGTTTATTTTGAATGTATCTATTGAAGTTATAAAATTATTATTATGAAGTGAGTATAAAAGGGAGTAGAAGGTGGAGATAAATTTTGAGATATTATGATAGAAAATAAATGTATATTAATCTTTCTTATGAAGATAATAAGATTGAAAGGTGGTGCATACTAATGACAAAAAATAGTGGTGTTAAATGTTCAGTTCAACAATGTAAACACAATGAAAATGAACAATATTGTAATTTACAAACAATACAAATAGGAACTCACGAACAAAATCCTAAAATGGATCAATGTACAGACTGTCAATCATTTGAATTAAAATAATTAACAGTTTAGTGAAAGTATATGTTTAAAAGATAGATCATTTTAACAGACCCCTGTCAAGTAGACAGGGGGACTGTTAATGTAAGATCTATCTTTTTATTTATTGGATGTTGGAGGAGGAGGATTCCCATTACCATTATTTCCGCCAGGCATTTTTCCACTTTGACCTCCCATACCGCCATTCATACCTTGACCATTTCCATAGATTAAACTTGTCATTTTAATGGATTGTGTTTCTGATCCCAGTGTCAATGTATAGGTCTCTCCAGTTTTTATTTCTGGTGTACTTATGACAACAGAATTATATTGTTTTCCAGGTTCAAATGAAGCAAGAAGGGTTCCTTTGTTGTCACTTATGGATACAAGACCATTTTGATTAGTTGAAGAAGTGTATAGAATTGAACCTTGAGTAGAAGTGCTTCCAAAGTTCATTGCCATACCACTAGAACCAGTTGCAATAAAAATACCTCCAGTGATTTCTCCAGTACCGTCATAGTCTAAAGCTCCATTGCCATTATCAGATGGTCCAGATACATAGGTTTCACCACCGGATATACACACGCCACCATTAGCATCTATGCCGTCTCCACTTGCATTAATTATTGTTTTACCACCAGAAATCTTAATGAAAACGTTGCTGTTAGAATTAAAGGAATTCTCTCCAGGTCTTCCATTTAAAGAAGAGTTGTCATTTCCACCAGCTGCATTAAGTCCATCATCCCTTGAAGTAAGATTAATGGAGCCTCCAGAAATTTCAATGTTTTGCCCTTCAATGCCCTCATAGCTTTTTGAAATTGTAATGGTGCCATTTGTAATTTTAACGTCACTATTACCATGGATTCCGTCATCACCAGAGCTTATGTTGAAGGTTCCATTATTAATGTATATATTAGTGTTGCTATGAATGGAGTCGTCTGAGGAATCAATTGTGAAGGCTCCGTCGTTAATTAAGATACTTCCATCTGATTTAACTCCCTTTGCACTAACTGTTGTATCTTCGGTAGTTTCTTGTGAAGATGTTGTATAATCATTAGGTTGAGCAGCATAATACGGTGGTGTTTGTACTTCATTATTTTGAGTATCAGTTGGTAATTTTTGAGAAGCACTGGTAGACATGTCAGGAGCTGCATTTGGATCTGCTAAACTATTTGGAGGTTGTGAATTGTTAGAATTAAAGATGTTATCTGAAGAGGGTGGGGTACCAGGTCTAGTACCTTTATCCCATTTTCCCCAGTTCTCATTTGCATTACCATTTGAGTCTGTGTTGGCATTAGCACTACCACCACCAGTAGTTAAGTTAAACGTTCCGCTATCAATCTGAACCAAGGAGGCTCCATCAATACCATCATAAGTTGCATTTATATCAAATGAACCACCAGCAATATAAACAAAACCAAGGTTGATTTCATCAGAATTTTCGCTATGAATTCCATCTTTACCTGAATTAATATTAAAGGTTCCTTCTGCAATTCTTACGCTATCTTTACCTTGAATACCATGGCTGGTAGCGGTTATATTATAGTTTCCGCTGGTAAAAACTAAATCATCCTTAGAAACAATTCCATGTCCATAGGCAGCATTAACTGTAAGAGTTCCAAGTCCATTTAAGGTTAAATCATCCTTTGAGTAAATCACAGAATCAATATTATTATCATCTATAGCTACAAATTCGTCTTTGTTTGAAAGGACGTTTTCACTATCCTTTTCTAGAGTTACAAAGACTTTATCTGCTTGTTTTATATAAAGTGGAGCACTAGTATTACAATTTATGGTGACACCATTTAAAACAAGCTGAATTTTATCAGTTTTTTCTGCATCAACAATGATTTGCCCGTTTGAGAGAGAACCTGAAATAACATAGGTTCCTTCATCGGTAATAGTAATAATGTTATTATCAATGGATACAGCATTGGAATCACAGTCAATATTGTTGTCTGAAAGCTTTATTTCAATGTAATCAGTATTACTATATCCAATTTCTTTATCACGATTTGAAAACATATCTTCTAATGAAACTCCAACGGTATCTGATAGCAGAGATGTCGTTTTTGAAGAGTCATTGGTACCTAAGGCTGAATTATCCGTAGAAGTTTTATTTCGATCACAGCCGGTAGAAAGACTTGTAGTTATAGAAAGAGCTAGAATAATAGACATTAGTTTTTTTCTATTCATGAATGATACTCCTTTAAAGTTCATAACTGCTGTTTTCTTGTATGGATGAGCTGATTTCCAGATTTCCATTGCGGCAACGTAGCTCATCAATGAATTTCTTTTCATCAGTGGACTTATTCAAGGTTAAATGATAAGTAAGTTTAAAAAGACTTCCCATATTTGTGGTTTTTACACGTATAAGCTCATAGTTAGATGTATATTTTTCAAGCAAATCAGTGAAAACTTCAGTGTAATTTAAATTTTCTGGAATGGTTATATCCATAGTTCTATCCAAGTGACCATGTTTTTTTTCACCTAATCCGATTTTTACATAAAGAATATTGATAAGTCCAAGAATTACCGCAAATAAGAGTCCATAAGAAAGGTATCCCATTCCTGTTATTAGACCTGCACCCATTGCAAGAAAGATTGCACCTATTTCTTTGGCTGTACCAGGGACAGAACGGAAACGAACAAGGCTGAAGGAACCCGCAACGGCTACACCGGCGCCGATGTTCCCATTAACCATCATAATAATTACGCATACAATGGCTGGAAGCATAGCAAGAGTAACTACGAAGCTTTTAGTATATTTGCTTTTATAGGTATATACAAAGGACAGAAGCAACCCAATGAAAAGGGCTGTCCCTATACATAAAAGAAAATTTGATGGCGAAATAACTGTTTGAGTAGATGTATCAAAAACACCTCTAAATAAATTGTTAAGCAACTTTAATCCCTCCTAAAAGTTTTGGTAAAATTAATGTTTTATAAGCATTACCGTATTTAGAAAATGAAGTTTTATATAACTTATTTTCACTTAAAAAATTTGTCAGCCATAGTGGTATTCCCATAGAGGTTTTAATCTCTAAAAGTACCATGTCATCGGCTAGCAGAGAAGAGCCATAAGTTCCAGCTTTTAAATTCAAATCATAATCCCTGCATAAAATATTTTCATCAAAGGTCATTCTAAAGTTTGAATCATTTTTACTAAAAAAGGCCTTCCTCTCATAGGACATAAATAATGATGGTTCCAAGCTTTGATAAAATTTAAAAAAATAATCTATTTCTTTAGTTATCTGACCTTCGATGGGTGGGTGTATTCCATCTATAAGATAATTCATTGCTTCCGCTTCAACTAGAGATATGCGGCGTTTATAAACTACACTGTTATATTTCTTTTTTAATTCTACAAACACTGTGGTCTCTGAAGTAGCAATCCCATAGCTGCGGATACGGAGTTTTTCTTTATATAAGGGCTTCTCATTAGAGCGCAGAATCAATATTTTATTCGGTGTATCAAAGTAAATATTGCATATGGTGCTTCTTCCAAATTGGTCGGGTTCCATATAGTCGTTCATTACTCTGAGTAAAAGTTTTTGTTGATCTCTGGTGATAAGATATTTAAGCTCATATCTTTTAAAAACATTTTGATACTTCATAATTTAATACCTCCTTTAAGTTATAAATTAATTATAGAAAGGAAAACTTAAGTGAACTTAAAAAAGTTATTAAAGTTTTAAGTTGAAAATTTTTAGGTATTTAGTTTTTTAAACAAGAAAAGAACAAGTAATTAAAAATGCTTCTACTTAATAGAGTAGCTTTTTAATTACTTGTTCTAAAATGGGGAATTTTTAATCTGAAATTAAAATTTAACTGTTATTACTATGGATTTTCCATCTGAACTTGCTGCTGAAATTGTACCTTTATGAGAAGTTACAATTGCTTTTGCAATGGAAAGTCCGATACCATAGCCGCCATTAGCGCTATTTCTTGAAGCATCACCTCGATAGAATCTTTCAAAGAGTATATCTAGGTTACCTTTTTCAATAGAGTTTGTAGAATTATATAAGGATAGAAGTGTTTTACGACCTTGTCTTTTTAAAGTTAGATTAATCTTGCCTGCTTCATCTGAATATTTCATTGCATTTTCTAAAAGTATAGATACAAGCTGTCGTAAAGATTGTTCATTTCCCTTAAAGGATAGATTTTTTTCTATATCAATATCAAATGTTTTATGTTGATTTTCAGCCATTACATAGAAAGGCTCACAAGCTTCACTTATTGCATCGGATAAAGAAAAGTCTGTTATTAATTGTTTATTGTTTTCTTCATCCATTCTAGAGAGAGTTACTAAGTCTGAGGTTAGGGTGGAAAGCCTTTGTACTTGATTTCTAATACTTTTTGTCCATTGATTTTCACCTTTTTCTAATTCTAAAATTTCAATATTAGCATTAATGATTGTAAGGGGAGTTTTAAGTTCATGCCCCGCATCAGTAATAAATCTTTTTTGCTTTTCATAGCTTTCAGCTACTGGTTTTACTATTCGTTTGGAAAGGATTAGAACTAGAATAAATACTAAAAACATTCCTGTCAATCCAACTAAGATACTGTTAAAAAGAAAACTATAAAAGGTGTCAAGGTCACGTTTGCAATCAATGAAAATAAGAAGTGAACCATTATCAGTGTCAAGTCTTCCATATTTATATATGTCAATAAATCCAGAGGCTTTATCCTTGAAATAGGCATGTGAAGCAAGTTCTTCTGCCATAGTAGTAGAAACAGCAGCTATATTTTCAGTATTTAAAGCAATAACTTCTCCATCTTTATTAGTTATGGCGGAAAAATATCGAGTGGAAAAGGGGACCTCAGGTGACATTTCTGGAGGCATTGGCTTAAATCCGTCATGATTTTTTTTCTTCATTGGAAAGGTTCCGCCATTTTCTATTAGAATATTTAAAATCACATCCGAATTTTCGTTTATGTTTTGAAAGTTGGAAATATTAATGGCTGCGATGAGAAGTGTTAACACTATAAATAAGGAAGCCATAGCAATAGCAATAAATTTACGTCTAAGAGTATAAATCATAATACTGCCTCTAATGAATAGCCAATATTTCTTGAAGCTTTAATTTGAACCTTGGCATCTAAGGCTGTTAGTTTCTTTCTTAGATATGAAATATATACCCACACCACACTGATTTCTGCATCAGAATCATAACCCCAGATTTTTTCCAAAAATCTATCTGTGGATATTAAATGGTTTGGATTAATCATCAACATTTCAAGGATTTGAAATTCCTTGTTGGCTAAACGAAAAGAACCTTTAGGTGAAGAAAGTTCAAAGGTGAGTCTATTTAAAGTAATATTCTCAAAGTTTATAATCATATCTGAAACATCACCTTGGCGTCTTGTCATTGCTCGTATACGTGCAAGAAGTTCTTTCATTGCAAAGGGTTTAGTTAAATAGTCATCAGCACCACTGTCAAGACCTAAAACTCTATCATCAATTTCACTTTTGGCAGTGAGCATAAGCACTGGTATATTGTTTCCTTGGGTGCGTAATTGCTTAAGGACAGTAAGTCCGTCTACTTTAGGCATCATTATATCAAGAATAACACCGTCATAATTTTCAGCTTCTAAATAATCTAAGGCATCCTGACCATTATAAACGGCATCTACAGAATAATTATTATGTTTAAGAATTGCCACTAAGGCATTTGAAAGTTCAATTTCATCTTCAGCTAACAATAGTCTCATAAAATCCCTCCTGAAAGTGATATTCCAAATCTAAAATTTAGTTTCACTAATTTAATTGAAGCATATTATCCTTAAATGTAGTTTAAATTTAAAAGTAGTATAAATCAAGGCATATAAAACCTATGTAATAAAAATTAATTAGTAAATCTTCAAAAACTATTAATAAAGAATTTGTAAATGATAATGAGAATTAATGTTAGAATAAGGGTAAGACTAGCTTTCTTAACTTATAAAGTGTAGGTCTACGATTTAGTTATTGCTGATTTTTTTGAATAAAAGGGAAAGCTATAGAGAATGAAAGAAACATTTATGAAAGGAGTACAAAATATGAGAGATTTTGGATTTGAATTTAATAATAGTTATACTGAATTACCAAAGATATTTTACACTAAGCAAAATCCAACACCGGTAAATTTACCTAAGCTGGTTGTAATGAACTATACACTTGCAAGGGAGTTAGGGTTGAATGCAGATGCACTAGCGGATGAGGCAGGGATAGATATACTTGCAGGAAATGCAATTCCCAGTGGTGCAAAGCCAATAGCTAAGGCTTATGGAGGGCATCAGTTTGGTCATTTTACTATGCTTGGTGATGGTAGAAATATATTATTAGGTGAACAGATTACACCTAAGGGGGAAAGAATAGATATTGAGTTAAAGGGCTCGGGAAGAACACCTTATTCAAGGGGTGGTGATGGAAGGGCAGCTTTAGGGCCAATGCTTAGAGAATATATAATAAGCGAAGCTATGGCAGGGTTAGGAATACCTACCACTAGAAGTCTTGCTGTAGTTACAACAGGGGAGAAAGTCGTAAGGGATGAATATCTTCAGGGCGCAATCCTAACTAGAACAGCTTTAAGCCATATTCGCGTTGGAACCTTTCAATTTGCAGCAGCTTGGGGGACCATTGATGATGTTAAAGCTTTGGCAGATTATACAATAGATAGACTTTTTAAGAATGTAAACAAGTGTGAGAATAAGTATGTTCATTTATTAAATGAAGTAATAAAAGGTCAAGCAAATCTTATAGCAAGGTGGCAGTTAGTTGGGTTTGTTCATGGTGTTATGAATACGGATAACATGACTATAAGTGGAGAAACCATTGATTATGGACCTTGTGCATTTATGGATAATTATGATCCTGCAACAGTGTTTAGCTCAATTGACAATCATGGCAGATATGCTTACGGTAATCAGCCTAATATTGGAGGATGGAATCTAGCAAGATTTGCTGAAACTTTGTTACCACTTTTGGATGATAATCAAGAAAAAGCTATAGAAATAGCTAAAGGAGCCATCTCAAATTATTATAAAGTTTTTGAAGATGCTTGGTATTCTGGTATGAGAAAAAAACTTGGATTATTTAATTCGGAAGAAAAAGATAAGTATTTAATTGAAGGTTTGCTTAGCATTATGAAAAAATATAAAGCTGATTACACAAATACTTTTATGGCATTAACTAAAGAAAAAATTGAAGACACTGGACTTATTGGCATAGAAGACTTTGATTTGTGGTTGAATTTAAGGAGTGAACGACTTGAAAGGCAAGGAAAGTCAAAGGAAGAGGTAACTTCCTTGATGAGAGAGAATAATCCAGCAGTGATACCTAGAAATCATAGGGTCGAAGAAGCTTTAACAGCTGCAGTAACTGAAGGTGATTTTGGTGTAATGGATAGATTGTTGGAGGTTTTAAAGAGGCCTTATGCATATACAAAGGAGCAGGAGGAGTATGCATTAGTTCCAGAGTTACAAGGCAGATACAGAACCTTCTGTGGGACTTGATTTATTAAAGTTAACACAAGAAATTTAAATTTAATGTTCTAAATAAAAAACGGCTAAACTTGAAATTAGCTGTTTTTTTATAAAATAAATTCATTTTAAACATTTCTTTAGTTATTAAGTTGTTATTTAGAAATAAGCTACACTATTTCGACTAAATAGGCTGTGAGAAGGGGGAAAAATTAATTTTATAAAATCGTATTAAAATTTAGAATAGTTTTATTGACTGATAATATTGAAAATGATATACTTTTTAAGAATTCTGTTACAAGAAATAATATTCCGTATAGCGGAATGAAAGGGGTGTTTTAGTTGTTAGAGAGAGCACTTAATACTTTAACTGTTTTAAGTGAAAATAAGAATGGGCTTTCAATATCAGAGCTTTCTGCAAAGCTTAACATTCCGCCTAGTTCAATCCACAGGATTGTATCTGTGTTAAAGAAAAATAATTTTGTAATTCAAGATCCAGTTACAAAGAAGTATAAGATAGCGTATAAGGTTCTTAGTTTAGCACAAAATTTAACTTTTGAAGATAGTTTGATAGACAGTGCAAGACCTCATATGGATAAATTAGCTTCAGATATAGATAAGACCATATGCTTATGCATTATGGAGGAGGATAAGAATATCTGTATTGATTATGTGGAGAATAAGGATACGGCTTTGTTTAAAGTGAACAAGGGAATAGCAATGCCATTACACGCCACATCAGCTGGAAAAGTATTTCATGCATATATGGATAAGTATATTGTTATGGAACAAATGAATAGCATAGCAATGAATCCAATTACACCTTACACAAAGACTGATTTAAATACCTACTTAAAAGAACTTGAAGAAATTAGGGTTAGTGGATATTCAATTTGTGATGAGGAGCTTCAGTTAGGAATACAGGGATTAGCATGCCCTATATTTGATATGAATAATAAGGTTGTTGCAGCTATATCTTTTACTGCCATAAAATCAGAAAATTTTATATGTGATAAATCAATAAATTTAGTTAAGGAAACAGCAAAGGCTATTTCGAAGGATTTAGGAAGCAGATAAAAGATAAAGGTAGGAAAGTTGGCTGTAAGCAATTTATAAACTTAAGGAGGGAATACAATTGGAGGATATTTATTTAAAGATTCAGGATGTCAATAAGATTTACCATAATCTTTTGAAAGAAGACACTATTGCATTAAAGGATATAAATCTTGATGTAAAGCAAGGTGAATTTATTTCCATTCTTGGGCCTTCAGGTTGTGGTAAGTCTACACTGCTGAAAATTCTAGGGGGTTTAGAAAAACTTTCTAGTGGAACTATGGAATATAAGGGTGGTAATGACCATGAGTTAGGATTTGTTTTCCAAGATTCAGTGCTGCTGCCATGGAAAAATGTTCAGGAAAATGCAGAGTTTCCACTTGTAATTAAAAAGAAACTTAATGATGAAAATAAGAAGAAACTTGATGAGCTTTTAGAATTAGCGGGATTATCTGAATTTAAAACTGCTTTACCAAGAGAATTATCTGGAGGTATGAGACAAAGAGTTTCAATAGTAAGAGCTTTATCATATGATGCACCATTACTTTTAATGGACGAGCCTTTTGGAGCTTTAGATGCCATGACCAGAGATCATCTAAATGAAGAATTACTTAAAATATGGCAAAGAACAAATAAAACAATAATATTTGTTACTCATAGTATTGAGGAAGCAACCTTTTTATCAGACAGGGTTATAGTAATGTCTCCTAGACCAGGCAGAATAAAAGAAATAGTTAACATTGACCTTCCAAGACCAAGAGGTGAACAAACAAGAAATGATGAAAGGTTTGCAGAGTACAATAAATATCTAAGGGGGATTATTGGATGATGAAACCTTCTAAAAAGTCCAGTGTTTTAAAATCCACCATGGAATATGCAGCTTCTATTGGCCTTTTTATGATAATCTGGCAGATATATGTGATGATTGCAGATGTACCCAAATTTGTTTTACCATCACCAATAGAAGTAATGAAATCTTTCATCAATATGTTTACATCAGGAATGATTTTTCCTCATTTAGGGATAACAACAGTTGAAGTAGTTATTGGTTTTGTCCTTGGGGGACTTTTAGGAATGATATTAGGGTATATCTTCGTAAAGGTTGATTTTATTAAGAGTGCATTTATGCCATACCTTATCTTTGCTCAAACAGCGCCAAAGATAGCTTTAGTACCTTTATTTGTTGTATGGTTTGGTATAGGAATGGTTTCGAAATTAGTTCTGATAATTTCAATGGTGGTTTTCCCGGTTATGGCAGGAATGATTTTAGGTATTGAATCCATGCCTAAGGATGCTAAAAATCTTATGACTGTATTAGGAGCTTCAAGATGGCAGTTGTTTTCCAAAATGGAGATGCCTTATGCATTACCAGCTTTATTTTCTAGTTTTAGAATAGGAATTGTACAAGCAGTTATAGGAGCCATAGTTGCAGAATGGATGTCAGCTAAACAAGGGTTAGGTTATATATTGACCTATGCATCGTCTACTTATGATACACCGATGCTTATGGCAGGTATCATTGCAACTATATTATTAGGAATTATTACATATGAAATAGTAAATGTTTTAGATTCAAAGTTATTATATTGGCACGAGTCTAAAAATCAATAAAAAGATTTACGGGGAGGAATAACTTTGAAATACACTTCTGCGTCAGCTCCAAAGTATGGAGATAAGATGCCACACTTAAGATGTTCAAAAGAAGATATTAGCGATATAGTTCTTTTACCAGGGGACCCTGGAAGAGTACATATGTTTAAAGATTTATGTGAGGACTTTAAGATAATTAGTACTAACAGAGAATATGTTGTTGGAACTGGTACATATAAAGGGGTAAAGATAACAGTATGTTCTACTGGAATTGGAGCGCCGTCAACAGAAATAGCAGTAATGGAACTTATTGGGCTTGGAGCAAAAGCGCTTTTAAGAATAGGCGGCACTGCAGCAATAAGAGAAGATGTGAATTGTAGTGAAATTATAATTAATACTGGGGCTATGAGATTAGGTGGTTCATCGGTGTTTTATGCAAGACCAGAGTATCCAGCAATAGCATCCTTTGAGGTTGTAGAGTCATTTAAGGAAGCCTGTGAGGAAAGAGATAAAGTTTATCATATGGGTATATGTGCATCTATTGGTTCATTCTATCATGGACAAGGAAGAGCTACGCCATTTGAAAAGAATTATGATGAAAATGCAGTTTTAAAACAATATACAGACTTAAATATATTAAATTTGGAGATGGAAGCTGAAACTATATTTACAATTTCATCTTTATATGGAATATATACTGGAAGTATTTGTAGTGTTCATTGTAATAGAATTACAGATAAATGGCTTATAGATTATGAAGAGTCACAGATTAATATGTGTAGAACTGCTTTAGAAGGAGCGGTAAAGCTTAAAAATAAGTATATCAATAGCTAAAGCTTATCAAATAAAAAATATTAATTTATTAGGGGGAAAATCAAGTGAAGAAATTTATGAAAAAAACATTAATTCTTGCAACTACATGCTTATTAGCAGTTACTTTAGGTGGATGTTCTAAGGGCGATGATAAAGGATCAGCTGGAAAGGATGGGGAATTAAAGAAGGTTTCAATACAAATCGATGGTGCAGCAGTACCATATTATGCTCCACTTTACTTAGCAGAGGAGAAGGGGTTCTTTGCTGAAGAAGGTTTAGAAGTAGAGTTTTTCTATGCAGCAGCAGCAGATATAGTTAAAAATGTTGCAGCTGGAAATATAGAGTTTGGATTCCCAAATGCAGACTCAGTAATATTAGCAAAATCACAAGGAATACCAGTGAAGGTTGCTCACACTACATATCAAAATGGGCTTGGATCAGTAATCTTTAATACTGATTCAGGAATAAAAACACCAGCAGATTTAAAGGGTAAAAAAGTTGCGGTAACAAGCTTAGGAAGTCCTAACTATATCCAGCTTCAGGTTATGTTAAAAGATGCAGGTCTAACTATTGATGATGTTCAGGTTGAAGTTATAGGAACAGGAGCAATACTAAATGCTTTAACTACAGGAGAAGTAGATGCTATAGTGTTCTCAAAGCTAAGAACTGTAGAATTAAATAATTCAGGATTCAATGTAAGTGAAATTGCATCAGATGATTACCTTCCTTCTTTCGGAAATGTTTTAATAGTTGGGGATAAACTAGCTAAAGAGGAACCAGAAGTTGTTGATGGCTTTAAAGCTGCATTAACTAAATCAATAGAGTATATCATTGATGGTAATGTTGAGGAAGCTGTAGATTTAGCTATAAAAGACCATGCTCCAACTTTTGCAGAAAAAAGAGATATAACAGTTAAAATTATTAATGAAATATTCGTTCCAACTTTATGGCAGAGTGAATATACAAAGGAGAATGGAATTGGAGCTTCTAACATTGAAAGATGGGAAAGCTTAATTAATACGTCTAAAGAATATGAAATAATAAATGAAACATTTGATGTTAAAGAGTTAATATACGAATAAGAGTATACTCTTTATCATTAGTTGGAGGTAAAAAATATGTTTTTTAAGAAGCATAAAAACATTATCCTTCCAATTGCTGTTTTTCCTATATTAATTCTTTTGTGGGATTTGTCTATACAGATTTTTGATGTGCCATCTTATTTGCTTCCAAGACCAGGAGTATTATTTGAAAGCTTTATAAACCTGTTTCAATCAGGTAACATTTGGGAACATATAAGTATAACACTGCAAGAAATCTTTATAGGTACTGGAATTGGAATTGTTGTAGGGGTAGTTTTAGGATATATAATGGCAAAGATAAGGATATTCGAAAAATTGATGATGCCTTTCATAATTATTATACAAACTGCACCAAAGATATCATTAGCTCCTTTATTTATTCTTTGGATGGGACTTGGTATGGAATCAAAGGTTGCCTTAGTAGTAATGGTTGTTTCATTCCCGATAATGATAAATCAAGTTTTAGCTATAAGATCAATAGATGGTAATGTATATAATTTAATGAAGATATTAAATGCATCAAAGCTGCAGAAGTTTATTTATGTTGAACTTCCATATTCAATTGAAATGATGCTTTCAGGAATAAAGGTTGCAGTTACTCAAGCAATGATTGGGGCAGTAATCGGAGAAATGATAGGTTCTAAGGCTGGACTTGGGTATCTTTTAGTCTTAGGAAGTGAAACCTATGATATTAATATGATTCTTAATTCTGTATTAATCTTGAGTTTTATAGGGTTAGCATTATATTTAATATCAGAGTTCATGGAAAAGAAAATACTTTTCTGGAAAGAGATTGAGAAAAGTGCTATAGGTTAATGAAGAAGAGCTGAAACAAAGCAAAACACTGCTTTGTTTCAGCTTTTTTTATTTAAAAAAATTAAAATTCAATAAATCTACAATTTCGTAACGTATGATACGGAATTGTAGTGAAATTACAAATATAATGTGTATATAAGATAAACATTTAACTGATGGAGGGATTATATTATGGAAAATACAATGTTTTGTTTTCAATGTCAGGAAACAGCAGGTTGCACAGGATGTACGAAGTTTGGAGTTTGTGGTAAGTCACCTGACTTAGCAAGAATGCAGGATTTATTAGTTTACGTTACTAAAGGCTTATCAGAAATTACAACAAGATTAAGAAAAGAAGGACAAAAAGTAGATGATACAGTAAATAACTTAATTACTATAAATTTATTTACAACTATTACTAATGCAAACTTTGATGATGCGATTTTTTATGAAAGAGTAAAAGAAACATTAAAAATAAAAGAAGAGTTAACTTTAAAATTAAAAGATAAATCAGGTTTATCAGAAGCAGCATTGTGGAATGCTGACTCTAATGACAAAATTGATGATAAGGTTGGCGCTCTTGCTAAGCTTAAAAATGCAATTCTAGGAAGTGGTAAAGAAGATGTTGATATAGATAAGATTTTAGATGAAAAATCAACAAAGGTAGGGGTATTAGCTACTAAGGATGAAGATATCAGAAGCTTAAGAGAATTAATTATTTATGGTTTAAAAGGGTTGTCTGCATACATGAAACATGCTAATGCTTTAGGATATGATAATGAAACGGTGAATGCATTTATGCAGTCAGCTTTAGCTAAGACATTAGATGATAACTTAAGTGTGGATGAATTAATTGCCTTAACACTAGAAACAGGTAAGGTAGGAGTAGATGGTATGGCACTTCTTGATGCTGCTAATACCGGAACTTATGGACACCCAGAGGTTACAAAAGTAAATATAGGGGTTAGAAAAAATCCAGGAATCCTTGTATCTGGACATGATTTAAAGGATTTAGAATTATTATTAAAACAGACTGAAGGAACAGGAGTAGACGTATATACACACTCTGAAATGCTTCCAGCTCATTATTATCCAGCATTTAAAAAGTATTCTCACTTTGCAGGAAACTATGGAAATGCTTGGTGGAAACAAAAGGAAGAGTTCGAAAGCTTTAATGGACCAATCCTAATGACAACTAACTGCATTGTGCCACCTAAGGCAAGTTATAAGGATAGACTTTACACAACTGGGGCAGCTGGTTTTGCGGGATGCACACATATAAAGGGAATTAATGAAGCATACAAAGATTTCTCAGTGATTATTGAACATGCTAAAAAGTGTAGTGCTCCAATAGAAATAGAAACAGGAGAAATTATTGGAGGCTTTGCACATAACCAGGTATTTGCATTAGCAGATAAAGTTGTTGAAGCTGTTAAAACTGGAGCTATAAAGAAATTCTTTGTTATGGCAGGCTGTGACGGAAGAGCAAAATCAAGAGATTATTACACTGACTTTGCAAAAGCTCTTCCAATGGATACTGTAATTCTTACAGCAGGATGTGCAAAATATAAATATAACAAGTTAAATCTTGGTGATATAAATGGAATTCCAAGAGTTTTAGATGCTGGACAATGCAATGATTCATATTCACTAGCTTTAATAGCATTGAAGTTAAAAGAGGTGTTTGAGCTTCAAGATATCAATGAGCTTCCAATAGCCTTCAATATAGCTTGGTATGAGCAAAAAGCTGTAATAGTTTTATTATCATTATTATATTTAGGTGTTAAGAACATTCATCTTGGACCAACACTCCCAGCATTCTTATCTCCAAATGTAGCTAAGGTATTAGTTGAAAACTTTGGAATTGGTGGAATAACAAATGTAGAAGATGATCTTAAAATGTTTTTAGGTGAATAGGAAAATAAAAACAGAAAATTAAAATACAAAATCCAGAGATGTATTGTAAGTATATCTCTGGATTAATTTTTATTGGATATTTGAAATTAAGATTAATGAAGTTATTATAAAACTATAAAATGTAACATAGGTTACAGAGTTTTCAGGAGAAATAAAATATAATCTAATCATAAGAGAAAGAGATTATTAAACAATAATAACTAAACAAAATTTTATAGGAGGGTAAGTTATGAAGAGAATAGATATAAATAATGAAAAGAATAAGGTAACTAATATTGGGGAAATAGAAACTAATAAAGCATTACTATCATTAAATGAAAAATTCAAAACTGTATTTTTCAAATTTGAAGAGGGAAAAGGACTCCCAAATCACTCACATAATGGATATGCTTCAATTCAAGTGTTCAGTGGCAGGGTTGATATAGAGTTTGTATCAGGTGAAAAATTTGAATTAAAGACAGGCGACTTTTTACCTTTTGATGCGAGAGTAGAACACAATGTAATTGCGTTAGAAGAAAGTAAGGTAATAGTTACAATAGGACAGGCTTTAAGCTAGTAAGTAAAATTAATATAAAAATAAGTAGTTAAATAAAGAAAAAATAATAAAAAGAATAGGAGTAGTATATTATGATAAAAAAAGAGAATACAATAGGTGAAATATTAAGGATGAGTCCAAAGGCAGCTAACGTTTTAATGAAATTTGGAATGGGATGTTTAGGTTGTCCTTCAGCGACAATGGAGAGTTTAGAAGAAGCATGCTTAGTGCATGACTTGGATATAAATGAAGTTCTAAATAAGTTGAATGGTGAAATATAAAAGGTTATAAATATATTAATATAAAGCATAGAAACTGCTAAGCATAAGCCTAGCAGTTTTATTTTGTGGAATTTAATTTGTCAGAGTGAAATATGTAGGGGAGTTATTTAAATTAAAGTATAGAGTAATATTTATATAGCTATTTATTTTTTACAAAGGGATAGAACTTCATAGCTATAGCAAGTGATAGTAAATGATTTTTATCAGAAAGGTTATATCCTGTAAGTTGTTCGATTTTCTTAATTCTGTACATTAAGGTATTTCTATGGAGAAATAAATTTTGAGCAGCTTGAGTTTTTACTCCCATACATAGAATTAATTGATTTAAGGTTTCTAAAAGTTCACTATCATTTTCTTTATCATGTTTTTCAAGTACTCCCATGGTATTTTGTATGTAATTTTGTAGGTATTCATTATCAGCAACTTGAAGTAGTGCTTGTTCTAAACGATTATTTTCAATGAAAACAGTCTTTGAATTTCCACCAGTTAACCTAGATATTTTGATTGCTTCACGTGCTTCTTTATTTGCTTCTATTAAAGCGGTATAAGAGTAGAATATGCTGCTTATTCCAACGGTAAAGTTAATGGATAATTTTAAGTTTAACTTATCTTGAATTTCTTCTATACAGTATAGCAGAGTATTTTCAATACATGTACTTGGGATAAGACAGGTGAAACTATCACTTTTAGGGATAACAGTAAAGTTTTCGGTAACTTTTTTAAATTTCAGTTCTATAGTATTGAGAATAAATTCTTTTATGTTTTGAATATAATACTCATCCTTATTTTTTATTATTTTATCGAATTGATCTACGTCAAAAATTACTAGCCTTAAAGGTGGTGAGGGCCACTTTAGATTAAAGGCTCGAAGCTTTGCTTCTTCCTCTGATTTTATGTTACCGGTAATTATATCTAAGAAAAAGTGGTTACCTATAAGTTTCATCTGCTCATTCAAAGCATGTTGCTTGGAAAATTCAAGCGCAATAGCTGTCGATGCTTGGTCAATAATTATATCAGACATTTCATTTTTTGAATCAGGGTCTTCTTGCAAGATTAAGTAGCCATAAGTTTCATTTTTGTTACTCATTTTTCTTACTCTATACAGAGTATTTGTTTCGATATCCTCATAAAAAATAATAGGCTTTTCTTTGAAATTTAGTAGTGTAGATGAATTTGAAAGATTAGTACAGAACGATTCTAATTTATTAGTGTAGTTTGTTTTAGGATATTCTATAGCTTCAATTTCAAAATTTGCATTAAGAATTGCATTAGCTGCTTTTAAAAGTGTGCACATTACACTAGAGATGGCATTAAATCCGCCTCCGCTTAATTCTAAGTCTATGAATTTATTATGGATGGTTTGAGAAAATTCAAGGCGTGAATGATGTTCATCAATAATTGCTTTAACCAAAGGAGTGAGTACTTCTACAAAAGGAAGATCATCGGGCATTTCAATTAGAGGTACTCCTAACTTATCAGCAAGTTCTATAGCTTCTACGGAGAAGGGACCAATAAAGCGGGTTTTAATAGCTATGCCTGATGCTTCAGTCCTGTGAATTATGTTTATGAGATCTATTAAGTTTAGGGAGGCACTATTAAGCGCGTAACCTGTGGTTATGAGCAGCTCGCCTTTAGTAAGCCAAGGTTCTATATCTGGAATTTCCATGGAGTTTGCATGCAGAATAATATTCGACAATCCTTTTTTACCTGCTATTAATCTACATTTTTTTAATCCGCCAAAGTTAAGTGCGTCTTTAATAGTTAAAGCCATCATTTATCCCCCCCTATGTATAATATGACTAAAATTCCTAATGATGTTATTTAAATTATATGAAAAGGAATCCTTTATTGTCAATGGATAGAAGTGATTTGTAATCTTTTTAATTATGTTCTATTGTGCAATATGCACTAAAAGTAAAAGAAAATGTTGGATATAATGAACCTAGACATGAAGAAGATTTACATATATAATTATGATTAAATTTAAAAGTTATCTGAATATTTCAGAAAATGAAGGTTTAAAAGGGGGAATTATGTATGAAAAAAAACTCAGGAGCTGTTAATTGTTTTATTGCTACGGCACTGATATGTGTAGTTGCAGAAACATTAGGACCACTTCAATTTACGGTATTTGGGATACCAGTTAAGATAATGACTATGATTTGGGCAATTGTTCTTGGAATGGCTCTTTCACCTCAGCTATTAGGAAAGGTAATTCCAGCAGTTAAAAATTTTATATCAGAAAAAGAAATAAAGATAGCACCTATGCTACTGTCACTAACACTTTATCCTTTAGGAATAATGTTTGGTATCAGTGCAGGACCACAGGTTGGAATTGTTTTAGAAGCAGGACCTGCTTTACTACTCCAAGAGGGTGGAAATGTAATGACAATGCTTATTGCTCTTCCACTAGGTGTTTTACTTGGACTTGGCAGAAGTGCAGTTGGAGGAACCTTCTCACTTTGCAGAGATACAGCACTAGGAATTATAGGAGATAAATATGGATTAGACTCTAGAGAAGGAATGGGAACTCTAGGAACTTATATAAGTGGAAGTGTGTTTGGAGCTATAGTATTCTCCCTTTTAGCACCAATAGGATTAGGAATTGGTTTCCATCCATATGCCTTAGCAATGGCTTCTGGAATGGGAAGTGGATCAATGATGAGTGCTGCTACCGCAGCTTTAACTGAAGCTGCTAACCCAATGTTTACAGAGCAGATTTTAGCATATTCTGCAACTAGTGGAATGATAACAGCTGTTACAGGAATATATGTTGAGATGTTTGTTGCATTACCGTTAGCTAATTTTTACTATAGTAAGGTTGCACTTCCTATAGAGAGGTTTAGAGCAAAGTTCTCAAAGAAGAAAGAGAATGATGTAAATGTAGCTTAACTAACAGTTGAAAGGGGAAATAACAATGAAAAAAACAGTTCAAGATATAGTGGAACAACTAAAATTTGTAGTAATAATATACGGTATTGTTGTTTTAATTCATTTAATGTCACCAGCATCAGATTCAAAACTGCCAGGGCTATTACTTTCTACAGTTATAAGTTTTGCTATGGTATTTATATCTTTAGTTTTAAAAAATCTTGTTAAAAAGCCTAATCTCCCAGGGTTTGCATGGGCAACATTAGTTTCGTTCTTTTTAACACTGCCAATATCACCAGTGCAGGAATTTATAGTTTCATCTATGAGTTCTTACAGCTTTAGTTTAGTTGGAATACCACTAGTGGCCTTTGCAGGAGTTGCAGTTGGAGATCAGCTTGATGTATTTAAGAAGCTAAGCTGGAAAATAGTTATTGTATCTTTTGTAGTAATGGGATCAACATACTTCTTCTCAGCAGCTATTGCAAATGCTGTATTAGCTTCAAAAGGAATGCTTTAATACAAATAATTAAATATGATGAAATAGAAACAGAATAAAATAATGAGTCGAGCTTAGCTTGACGGATAGGGGTGTAATTATGGAAGAGAAAATTCGTGGATATAAAGAAGAGATATGTACTATTTCGGAAAAGAAAGAAAATAAAGTAGGTAGTATTTGTAAATATATTTTCGATAATCCAGAGTTGGGTTTAGAAGAATATAAAGCACAGAAGATTCTTTGTGACTATCTTGAAGAAAGTGGATTTAAGGTAGAAAGAGGAGTTGGAAGCCTGGAAACAGCATTCATTGCAACCTTTGATAGCGGCAAACCTGGTAAGACGGTAGCATTAATGGCAGAGTATGATTGTCTTCCACAAATAGGACATGGTTGTGGTCATAATATTATTGGTACAAGCTCTACGGGAGCAGCGGTGGTTCTTAAAGAAGTGATGGAGAAACATGGCCTTGGTGGAGTTATAAAGGTAATGGGAACTCCTGCAGAAGAATCAGTAGGTGGAAAAGTTACAATGTTAGAAGAAGAGGCTTTTAAGGGAATTGATGCAGCATTAATAATGCACCCAGCAGATGCTTCTATGCCAGATGATATTTCCTTCGCTAGTGTAAATATGGAATATACTTTCCATGGAAGGCCAGCTCATTCAGCAGCGTTTCCATGGAAGGGAATAAATGCTTTAAGTGGAGTTATTCAAATGTTTAATGCTGTGGATGCCATGAGACTACACTTTAAAGATTTTACACGTGTACATGGAATCATTACTGAGGGAGGAACAGCTCATAATACCATAACAGATAAAGCAACTGCTGTATTTAACATTCGTGCTCTTCAGTATGAATATTTAATGGAAGTGGTTCAAGCTATAAACAACTGTGCAAAAGGTTCAGCTATGTGCTTTGGTGGTACTGTTGATATTAAACAAAAGAGTGTTGTTTTAAAGGATATCAGAAATGACAAGAAAATAGTAAACTTTGTTAGAAATAACATGGAGTTTATAAATGAGGAGTATATAGAGCGTGATTTAACACAAGGAATTGGTTCAACGGATGCAGGAAATGTAACTCATGAGATTCCGGCAATTCAATTCTATATTAGGTTAAAAGCTGGGATAGGAACCCATACTTTAGATTTTGCAGAAGCTTCAGGTGGAGCAGAAGGACTTCGTACACTTAGTGCTGCAATGAAGGTATTAGCACTAAGTGCCCTTGATGTATTACTAGATAATTAGGAGGTTGATGAGAAATGTTACTAAAGCACTTAATAGAGTTATACGATATACTAGATTCAAAATATGTAGATGGAGAAGCCGCTTTACAATATTTAAGAAATATAAATCCAGATGTAGATGCAGAAACTTACCCATTAACAGGGGATAAGGGACTTACCCATATGGTGAAAGTAAGAATACCTGGAACTAATGGGAAAAAGGCAGGAAAAGATGCTCCAACAATTGGACTTCTAGGAAGACTTGGAGGACTTGGAGCTCGTCCAGAAATGATAGGCTTTGTATCAGATGGAGATGGAGCACTAGTTGCTCTTGCTATAGCAGCTGAGCTTTTACAGATGCAAAAAAAAGGAGATTACTTAGAGGGAGATGTATTCATCTCAACTCACGTGTGTCCAGATGCACCAACAAGTCCGCATAAACCAGTACCATTTATGGGCTCGCCAGTTAATATGGCACAGGTTAACCGTGAAGAAGTAAGTAATGAACTTGATGCTATTCTTTCCGTTGATACCACTAAGGGAAATAGAATCTTTAATAAGCGTGGCTTCGCTATATCACCTACAGTTAAAGAGGGATATATATTAAAGGTAAGTGATGATCTTTTAGACATAATGGAGATTACAACAGGACAGCTTCCAAATGTATTTGCTCTTTCAACTCAAGACATTACTCCATACGGGAATGATGTGTATCATTTAAATAGTATACTGCAGCCATGTACAGCAACCAGTGTTCCTGTGGTAGGTGTTGCAATTACTGCTGAAACTATGGTGCCGGGCTGTGCAACAGGTGCAAGCCATATAAACGATCTAGAAGAGGCTGGAAGATTTATGATAGAGGTGGCTAAAGCTTTTGGAAGAAAGCAATGTAAGTTTTATGATGAAGAAGAATATGATAGAATAACAAAGCTTTACGGGTCAATGAAGCATATACAGACCTTAGGCATGGAATAAAATACTGCTAGCAATAAATATCTTATAAGTAATTACTTTATTTAGATATTTATTGCTAGCAATTTTTTTGAAGATTTAAAAGAAAATATTCGTGTAATAAACTTAAAAATTTAAAGCAAGACGAAACCGATTAAATAGAGTTGATGAGTTCAGTATTTGAAAATATCATTGATGACATTATATCTATTTTAAAACAAAATAAGTAAAATGTAGAATAATATTGTATTTCATAAGTGTATAAAGCTATAATTTAAAATGTATTTAAGTTTAATTAATAAACTTTGAAGAATATAGCGCTATATTAACTTTAATACAGGAACATTTAGGGGGAGAATTATGAAAAAAAGATTTTTATCATTAACCATTGCTGCAATAATGACAGCAACATTGTTTTCAGGATGTCAAAAGAATGATAAAGATGTTAGTAATGGAGCATCAGATAATATTCAGGTAGCTGGGCAAAAGGTAGATGGAGGAACATTCATTTATCCAATTGAAAGTGATGTATCAAGTTTAAATATATGGTATGAAACTGGGGATGAAGGCTTTACAATGCTGAAGCCAATTTATGATCCTCTATTTATTACTAGTGCAACAGGAACTCGTTATTATTTAGCTGAATCTTATGAAGTATCTGATGATGGTCTTTCTATATTAGTAAGATTGAGACAAAACGCTAAGTGGCATGATGGTGAGGCTATAACTGCAGATGACTTAATCTTTACTTTTGATATAAAAAATAATCCAGATAATAAAGTAACAAGTGGTACATCAATAAATAGAAAGCCTGTTACGTATGAAAAGGTGGATGATTATTCAGTTAAATTTACTTTACCTGAAGTATCAGCATCATACATATCAACTTTAGGAAATCTGAAGATAATGCCAAAGCATATTTACAAAGGAGAAGCATCAATTGCAACTTCAGAAAAAAACATGCTTGGAATAGGATCAGGACCATATAAAGTTGAAAAGTGGCAAGAAGGAACAAGCTTAACTTTAACTAGGTTTGAAGATTATTATAGAGGTGTTCCAAATCTAGAAAATGTAGTGTTTAAAATTATACCAGAGTTTAGTGCTCAAGAGGTTGCTTTACAAAGTGGTGAAATTTCTGTAATGCGTATTCCTACAAGTGAAAAGCTTGATAAGTACAGTAAGGATGAACGTTATAATATATGGAATATACCTGAAGGACGTAACAATTACCTAGGATTTAACTCAAATAGCGAGAAGATGAAGGACATAAAAGCGAGACAAGCTATTGCTATGGCATTAAATTGTGATGAAATAATTGCAGGAGTATATGGGGAAGAGCTCGCTGTTCGTGGAGAAAACATATTAAATCCAGAAAACATTATATATGATGAAAGTGTTAAAGGTTATGAACAAGATGTAGAAGGAGCTAAAAAGTTAATTGCAGAGCTTGGATTAGATAAGGAACCGTTAAAACTAGTTTATAATTCAAGCAGAGTAAATATGGAGGATTGTGCCTTAATCATTCAACAGCAATTAAAAGAAGTTGGAATTACTGTTGAAATTACTGGGTATGAAACTCAAGGATTCTTCGATAAGTTTTTCTATACAGATGATGGAACATGGGATTTGGGGTTAAATGGATATGCGTCTAATGCGGATCCTAATGGTAACAATGGGATGTTCCAATATGGGAAATTCTTAACTAAGAATGTTTGCACAAGTGAAGCTACTGGAGAGCTTTGGGCTAAGGGAGATCAAACTATAGATGAAGCTGAAAGAAAAGCTATTTATAGTGATATTGAAAAGGCTGTTAAAGAAGAGTATACAATCTACCCAATATCAATGCCAAACTTTGTTCTTGTTGCAGATAAGAAATTTCAAGGTTTAGATGCTATTAAAATTGTTCCTGTGTTTGAAGATTATTTACAGCTTTATATGACTGAATAAATTATATTTAGAAAAAGTAAGTAAAAGATATGAGGCTGGATTTAACCTCATATCTTTTTTCAAAGCTAATGCATAATTTAGGAGGTTACCATGAAAAAATATATTTTCAAACGAGTAATACAAATTATACCGGTTATATTATTAGTTTCAATTTTATCCTTTTTAATAATTCATAGTGCACCAGGGGATCCAATTAACATGTACATAAAACCAGATATGACACAATATGAGATTGAAGAATTGAGAGAAGAGATGGGTTTAAATGGAAGTGTCATATCTCAATATGCTTTATGGCTTGGAAATATAGTAAAGGGAGATTGGGGATATTCCTTAATAAATAACAGGCCAGTTTTAGATTTGATTCTTGCAAAGTTGCCTTCAACTATTTTATTAATGGCATCATCTTTAATGATATCATTTTTAATTTCCATACCTTTGGGGTTAATATCGGGATTTCATGAAAATAAATCAATTGATAGAGTTATTAGTTTTTGTTCTTATATAGGAGTGTCAATTCCAACTTTTTGGTTTGCTATTTTACTAATAGTTATTTTTACTTTGCAACTGGGATGGCTACCGAGTGTTGGAATGCGAACAACAGGAGTAAGTACTTTTACAGATCTAATTAAGCATTTAATTATGCCGTCTGTAGCTTTAAGTGTTGGAAATACAGCTGTGTTCACAAGGTATATTAGGGCAAACACAATTAAACAGCTTCATGAGGAGTATGTAATTACAGCACAATCAAAGGGAGCAAGTAATTCCTATATTCTGAAAAAACATGTGCTGAAAAACTGTTTGTTACCTATTATAACTTTGATGGGGATGAATTTAGCAAGCTTGGTTACAGGATCATTTATTATTGAATCTATATTTGGCTGGCCAGGGATGGGAACTCTTGGAATGAGTGCTATAAATAGCAGAGATTATCCGATGATTATGGGCTTTACCATGCTGTCGTGCATAATTCTCATTTTAGGTAACTTAATTGCTGATATATTATATGGATTTGTGGATCCAAGAATTAAGATAGGAGAAAAGAGGTAGCATGAGAGATAATTTTATATCAAGATTTAGAGTGTTATTAAAGCAGAATTATTTGGCTCAAGTTTGCCTAGGGCTTTTGGTTGTAATTGTTATAGGTTCAATAGCGGCACCATTATCTCCTTATGATCCAGATAAAATTAATTTAATGAGTAAATTTCAAAATCCTAGTTTCCAACATTGGTTTGGTACAGATAATTTAGGAAGAGATTATTTTACAAGGGCGTTATATGGTGGAAGAGTATCCTTAATAGTAGGTGCATGTTCAATGGCTGTATCAGTATTCTTTGGCTCAATAATTGGAACAATAAGCGGTTACGTTGGTGGAGTACTTGATAATCTTATAATGAGATGTATAGATATTTTTATGTCAGTGCCAAGCTTTTTACTTATTATTATCATAAATTCATTTATATCTCCAAGTATTGCTACCATGGTGTTTATCATTAGTTTATTTGCTTGGATGGGGGTTGCTAGAATTGTTAGAGCTGAAACCTTATCTTTAAAGGAGCGGGACTTTGTCATTGCTGCAAAGAACTTTGGAGCCAGTGACTTTTTTATAATATGTAGACATATATTCCCTAATTTAGCTTCTTCAATAATAGTTGCAGCAAGTGTGAGTATTGCTAAGGCAATACTTACAGAATCCAGCCTTAGTTTCTTAGGCTTTGGAGTGCAGCTTCCTAAATCATCATGGGGAAGCATGCTTCAAAATGCTCAAAGCCAAGTGTTGGATCTTCCATTTTTATCACTAATTCCAGGTGTTCTAATTTTGATTACAGTATTGAGCTTTAATATCCTTGGTGATGTATTGGCACAGGCTTTAGAGCCAAGAACAATGAAATAGGAGGCTTAGGATGGAAGAGTTATTAAAAGTAGATAATTTAAGTGTAGTCTATCACTCCAACAACGGAGATGTCCAGGCTGTAAGGCAAATATCATTTAATGTGAAGCCAGGAAGAACCATTGCCATAGTTGGGGAATCAGGATGTGGTAAATCAGCTACAGCAAAGGCATTGATGAAGCTAAATGATAATGGTCATGGAGAAATAAAGGAACATAGTAAAATAATCTATAAAGGTAAGGATATATTGAAATATTCAGATGAAGAAATGGCTACTTACCGTGGTGGTGAAGTTGCAATAATATTTCAGGATGCTCTTACAGCTTTAAATCCAACAATGAGGATTGGAAAACAGATTGCTGAAAATATTATTCTTCACAAAAAAGATATATCTAAAAAGCAGGCCATGCAGGAAGCAGTAAAACTTCTTGAGTATGTTGGTATTCCAGATCCAGTGAAAAGAGCTAGGCAATATCCACATGAGTTTTCAGGTGGTATGCGCCAAAGGGTTATGATTGCTATAGCCATAGCCTGCAGGCCAAATATACTTATTGCGGATGAACCAACAACGGCTTTAGATGTAACAATACAGGCACAGATAATAAAGTTATTAAAGGAACTACAAAATAGTTTAAATATGTCTATTATTTTAATCACCCATGACTTAGGGGTAGTAGCTGATATTGCTCATGATATAGCAGTGATGTATGGCGGAGAAATAGTTGAAATGGGGACCTGTGACGAAATTTTTTATGAGCCAAGACATCCTTATACAAAAGCACTGCTTAATTCAGTTACAAGGATTGATGAGAAAAAGAAAAGATTAGTTACCATTGAAGGGATGCCACCAAATTTAATAGATGATATTAAGGGATGTGCTTTCTATGATAGATGCACTTACTCCATGGAAAGATGCAGAAACTTTAAACCACAAAAGACTATTGTTTCAGACACTCATAACTTCGCTTGCTTTAGAGATATGAACACTGATAAAGAAGAGGAGGGGTTAGATGGAAGATAAAGTTTTATTGGAGGTAAAAGGACTGAAGAAATATTTTTCTATGGGACATAAACAGGACTTAAAGGCTGTTGATGATATTTCTTTTTATGTGAAAAAGGGAGAAACCTTAGGAGTAGTAGGAGAATCGGGAAGTGGTAAGACAACCTGTGGAAGATGTATAGCAGGGTTAAATCATATTACAGCAGGTGAAGTCATTTATGATGGAAAAAATGTAAAGAAGCTAAGGGGAAAAGAGAAAAAAAGATTTCATAAAGAGGTTCAAACAATTTTTCAAGATCCTTATTCCTCTTTAGATCCTAAAATGAAGGTTCAGGATATCATAAGTGAGGGAATGGTAATACATAAGCTATATGAAAATAATGAAGAGAGATTAAAGGCTGTGTATGAACTTATGGAGCTGGTAGGATTAAGTGCTAAACAAGGTGTTAGATATGCTCATGAATTTTCAGGAGGTCAAAGGCAAAGGATTGGTATTGCTAGAGCTTTGGCAGTGGAACCTAAACTTATAATTTGTGATGAACCAATTTCAGCCTTAGATGTTTCTATTCAAGCTCAAATCATTAACCTATTGATGGATTTACAAGAAAAAATGGGACTTACCTATCTATTTATTGCTCATGACTTATCTGTTGTAAGGCATATATCAAACAGGATAATTGTTATGTATTTAGGAAAAATCATGGAAATAAGCACTGCTGATGAGCTTTATGAAAAGCCACTACATCCTTATACTCAAGTTTTAATATCTTCAATTCCAATTCCAGATCCAAAGGTTGAACGTGAAAGGGAGAAGCTTGAGTTAGAGGGGGAAGTATCAAAGGTAGTTGGAAATGACCAGGGGTGTCGATTTAAGGATAGATGCAGATATGCCAGAGAAGTATGCAGCAAGGAAGCTCCAGAGCTTAGGGAAGTGGCTGATAACCACTTTGTTGCCTGTCATCTTTGTTAAGATTACTAATAAGGAGTGATATAAATGTATAATTTTGATGAAAAAGTAAATAGAAGAAATACAAATAGTTTAAAATGGGATTTAAATGGTAGAAGTTTTGGAAATGAAGATGCTGTATCCATGTGGGTTGCAGATATGGATTTTAAAGTATCACCACATATTATTGACGAAATGCAGAAGGTTATGGATGAAGGGATTTTTGGATACAGAATAACTCCAAAAGCTTATTATGACTCTATTATTAATTGGATGGGAAGAAGACATAATTACAAAGTAGAAAGAGAATGGATATGTTATGTACCTAATGTTGTGGCTGGACTAGCATTTGCGGTACAAGCTGTATCAGATATAGGAGACGAAGTTATAGTTCAAACCCCTGTATATGGTCCATTCTTTGAAGTGGTTAAAAATAATGGCCGTAAGCTTATTGAATGCCCTATGAAAAATGAAGATGGATATTACACCATGGATTTGAAGGCTTTTGAAGAAAGTATAACACCAAGAACCAAGGCAACAATTCTATGTAATCCTCACAATCCTACAGGAAGAGTGTGGAGTAAAAAGGAGCTTCAAGATTTTGCTGAAATTTGTTTAAAGTATAATATTTTTATTATTTCTGATGACATTCATTCAGAGTTAATAATGAAAGAACATGAGCATACATTTATTTCAACACTTTCCGAAGAAATAGCTAATAAGTGTATTGTTTGTACATCACCAGCAAAGGCTTTTAACTTAGCAAGTATTCATGTTGCAAACTGTATTATTAAAGATGAAGAGGTTAGAAAAAGATTTAAGAAGCCGATGCTTAATGCTCACTTATTTGGGGGGAATGCCTTTGTTGCAGCAGCATTAATAGGAGCTTATGATAAATCAGAACTCTGGCTTGATGAATTAATGGAGTACATTGAAGGGAATGTTGATTACTTTGTAAATTATATTAATAATGAAATTCCAAGATTAAAGGTACATAAACCAGAGGGTACTTATTTAATGTGGGTGGATTGTACAGATTTAAATATGTCACCGGAAGAGTTAAATGAGTTTATGATTAATAAATGCAATGTAATTCTTAATAAGGGTATTACCTTTGGAGAGCCAGGGAAATATTTTGTTAGATTTAATTTAGGGTGTAATAGACAGCAGATAAAAGATGTTTTAAAGGTTATTAAGGAACAAATTGAATTATTATAAATTATTTTTGAGAGGATGAGGGATATGGATTTAGTAAAAGATTTACCAGTAGTTTTTGAGGAGTTTGCAGAACAACGAAGAAATTCATTTTTAGCAATTAAGGAGATTAAGGATAAAGGTATTCCTGTAATAGGAGTATTTTGTACTTACTTCCCACAGGAACTAGCATTAGCTATGGGAGCAGCTGTAGTTGGGCTTTGTTCCATGTCAGATGAAACTATTCCAGAGGCAGAGAAAGATTTACCAAGTAATCTTTGTCCATTAATTAAGTCAAGCTATGGTTTTGCAAAAACAGATAAATGCCCATTTTTCTATTTTTCTGATTTAATTGTAGGAGAAACAACTTGTGATGGAAAAAAGAAAATGTATGAGTATTTAGGTGAATTTAAACCAGTACATGTTATGGAATTGCCTAACAGACAAAGTGAACAAGGGCTTCAGTTATGGAAGAGTGAAATAATAAGAATGAAGGAGTACCTTGAAGAAAAATTTAATGTTACTATCACGGAAGAAAATATTAGAGAAGCAATTAAAGTAAAGAATGAAGAAAGAAGAGCTTTAAAAGAATTATACGAAGTGATGAAGGCTGATCCTGTACCAATTGAGGGACAAAACTTGTTTAAGGTTCTTTATGGAAGTACATATAAATTTGACAAGGCTAGGATTCCAGGAGAAATTAGATCATTAGTATCAAAGATTAAAAGTGAATATGAGATAGAGCATAAGATTGCAAAGAAACCTAGAATATTAGTTACAGGATGTCCAATTGGTGGGGCTACAGAGAAGGTTATTAGAAGCATTGAAGAAAATGGAGGAGTAGTTGTAACTTATGAAAATTGTAGTGGAGCAAAGGCCATTGATGAATTAGTTGATGAAACAAATCCAGATGTTTATCAAGCACTAGCTGAAAGATATTTAAATATCGGATGCTCTGTAATGACTCCGAACCCAAAGAGATTAGAGCTGTTAGATAGATTAATTGACGAATATAAAGTTGACGGTGTTGTAGAAGTAGTTTTACAAGCATGTCATACCTATAATGTAGAAAGAATAGGAATTAAACGCTTCGTAAATGAGAAAAAAGGAAAGCCATATATAGGAATTGAAACTGACTATTCTATGTCAGATATAGGTCAATTAAATACTAGAATAGCTGCTTTTATTGAGATGCTTTAATAATGTAATCTTTATAGATATAAATATTACATTAAAAAGTGAAAGGTTGTCAAGAAATGGTTATTTTGCCTTAATGGAAGGTGGGAGATAAATGAATTATATCGGGATAGATATTGGTTCTACATCAGCCAAAACTGTAGTTATGAATGATGAAAAAGAGATAATTTTCAAATCAGTAATTCCTACGGGGTGGAGCAGTGTAGATACTGCAGAATATATTAAAAGTCAGTTGATGGAAAAAGGCATAACAAAGGAAAATTCAAAGGTTGTTGCAACAGGTTATGGAAGAGTTTCAGTACCCTATGCAGATAAAGCCTATACAGAAATTACGTGCCACGGTAAGGGGGCAGCATATATTTATGAAGACAGGTGTACTGTTATAGATATAGGTGGACAAGACACTAAGGTTATAAACTTAGAAGGTGGAGTTGTTACTGATTTTATTATGAATGATAAATGTTCGGCTGGCACAGGAAGATTTCTTGAAATAATGGCAAATACATTGGGGGTCAGCCTTAATGAACTTAGTAGCCTTGCAAGGAACGGTAAGGGAGTATCAATTAGTTCAATGTGTACTGTATTTGCTGAATCAGAAGTTATAAGTTTAATTGGAGCAGGCACTAAAAGAGAAGATATTGCCTTTGGAATAACAGATTCAATTGTTAATAAAGTGAAGGCTATCTGCTTCAAACAGAGAAATACAGGGAATTATTATCTCACAGGAGGCCTATGTGAAAACCAGTTTATCTTAGAAAGCTTATCAAAGAAGCTTGGATCAGAGGTTAAAGCAAAGCCATTAGGAAGATATGCTGGAGCAATTGGAGCTGCATTAATGTGTGAAAAACTTAAATAGTCTATTTAGTCAAGTGTAAACTTGAACAATGAATGGAGAATAATAGAAAATGAACATGCTGACAGCATACAGCTGACAGCATGTTCATTTTATTGTGCAAGAATTTCTCTTAGAACCTTTTTATTATGGATAAAATAAAGTAGTTCTTCTTCTGTTGTAACAATGTCAGTATTTCTTTTAAAGTACTTATTTACCTTTTTGGCAAGGGTTCTAGATTGATTGTCCAGAGATGATATAAACGTAGAAATACTTTTATTTTCATACAAAGTAAAGAGGTAGGGAGCTATGATATTTTTAAGAGAGTAGAGAATGGAGTCCTCTATCCAATAATCAACATGAGAAAGATTTACTTTTTTCTCCATGAGTTTTGTGTATAATGCTAGACCATCTTCTGTGGATTCCCAAAAGTCTGCATATACATAATCAAACTTCTTTAAAAAATCTTCGGTGAAATAGTCCATAGCATTTCCATGAATAATTTCAAGTTTTTTATTAGTTTTAAATTGGGGTTTTATGTATTTTTCAAATAAATCTATAACATCTTTATTGAATTCCACAATAGTAACGCTTTCTACGTCATCTTTAAGAAGCCAAAGATATGGTAATACACCTATACCTAATCCAAGAGTGAGACATTTTCCATGGCCTTTTTCAAGTCCATCATTCATGCTGGTTATTTCACTTATAGCAGGTGACATCCATACTCGATTTTTATCCTTCAACACTTGTAAATTAATATCTGAATCAAAGTAACCAAGGGGATGATAATGGAAGAGATATTTTCCGAGAGTTTTATGAAAATCCATGTTCATTAAGGTTCTTTTCTTAATGATCGAGTTTTCATACCAAACAGTATCAGTTAATACATTTTCAAATTTGATATTTTTATAATAAGGGTTGTTTGTAAGGCGCTTTAAGTCATATTTCAAACCTTCATGAGGTACTTTATATTTTTTTAGAATTTTTATAAGTTCCTTTTCACTTTGTGGAGTAAGTACTGAATCTGTGTAGTTAAGAATATCGGTAAGATAATTATTCATGTCAACCATTGATAAGATTAGATTTTTCATGGTTAAATCAATCTCTGCATTTTTTTCAAAATTAATCATTTAATTTATTAATAAACCTCCAGTTTTGTTTCATTTATTTTTTATGGCATTATTTATACTCAGTTTTCCTACCATAAAAATATAGTAGTTCGCAACAATAGTACTATTATTTTTGTTGCGAACTATGGGGTACAAGTTGAGTTTATCAAAATTAAATTTTTTTCATAAGTGAACAATTTGTAAAGTTTTTCAAAAAGATAATTTTAAATTTATGACCTTACGGGAATAGAGATATTATTTTAAGTTATGAAAAGTATACTTAAAAGTACTATAATATTATAAGGTTACAATGTTTTGAAACTATAATTAAAGATTATAGATTTAATTATAAGGAGGTTTTAGAGGCGAAAATTAATCTAGATTTATTATGGGTGCTGTATTTTTATTTAATTTAAGCTGCAGATACATTACACCAAGACCACTGATTAAAATCATTAAATAGAAACTGATTCCTCTGCTTAAAATCATAGCTGAGCTTAGTAGCTGAACAGGGAAAAGGGTTTTAAAGAATATGAGAAAACCACCTTCGCCAATACCAACAGCTCCAGGGAAAGGAAGGGCTGCTCCAGCTATATATAAGGCTGCTTGAATTCCTATAAATTGGAGTAAGGTTCCTGAAGATAATCCAAAGGCCTTATAAACCCAATAAGGTACACTGTGAAAGGCTGCTATTTGAATAACAACAATTATAATTGTTTCTATGATGAATTTTTTATCATTCTTAATACACTCAGCACCTTGTTTATATCTTTCAATTTCGGTTAAGGCATTTTTCTTAAAGATTTCTGCTTTTTCTGCATTGAATTTTTTTAAAATAGATACACATAGATTAACACCTTGATATATAAGCTTTTTAGAAAAAATCGCAATGAGTAATAAGAAAAGGAATATCATATTTAAAAAAATACCTAAATATAAAAGAATACTGAATTCACCAAGTGTGGTATTGAAAAATTTAAAGTTAAATATTAAACTGATTATCGCCATGGAGGAAGTAACCAATTGATATGCTGCAATTGAAATCATAATAGCAAGCATGGCATTAGAAATTTTTATCTTTCTTTTATGCATAAAGTAAATCTGCATTGGCTGACCACCTGTAGCAGCTGGGGTTATGGAGCTGAAGAAAACACCAGCAAAGGAGTATTGAATACATTGAAATAAGGTTGAGTCTTCTTTAACTTGTTTTAAACAACGCTTAATATTTAAAGCTTCACAGAAAACCATTAAAAGCATAGCTCCAATTCCCATGGCAATATATCCTAGGTTTACATGGGAAATGGCACTTGTAATTTCTTTAACATTACCGTTTATAATAAAAATTTTAAAGGTGATAGCCGCAAAAATTATAAATAATCCACCATTTTTAAGAAGATTCCATAGCTTTGTTTTAGTACTCATATAATTCCTCCAGGGTTCCAAAGGTAAAGCCACGAGATCTCCAAATAGGAATAACTATTTCTAAGGCTTCAACAGTTCTCTTTGGAGCTTCATTTTTACCTCTTCCATCATGTAAGCAGATGATATCTCCCATCTCTGTTTTTTCAAGTAATCTATTAGCAATTTCCTCTGAAGTAATATTTGCTTTCCAATCTCCAACAATTACATTCCAAAGAACAGGAGTTAAATCAAGAGATTTAAATTCTTTAATTCCAGATAAACTGAAATGGCCCCAAGGTGGTCTGAAAAACTTAGGCTTTACTCCAAGTTTTTTTAAAATATCCATACTTTTAGAGAAATCTTTTTTAATATTCCATGGTGTTTGAAGAATTTCATTTTTATGACTTAAAGAATGAAGTCCTATAATATGACCATCTGATTTAATATTAGAAATAAGTGCAGGGTGCTTTTCAGCAAAATTTGCAACTACAAAAAAAGTTGCAGGAATATTATTTTCTTTAAGGACTCTTAGAACTTCTTTAGTATATTTTTCATCAACGCCATCATCAAAGGTCAAATATATATTCTGGTTAGTGCGAGTATTTCTAAAATTTCTATTTAACACTCTGTATAGCAAAGTAGGAACTAGCCCATAAATCGTTAGAGAAAGCAGGATAATAATCATCACTAAAATCAGCCACATTAATCTTCACATTCCTTTCAAATATATTTTTAAGCTTAGAATCAGTTATTTCATTTCGGATTAATTCCATATTTGACTTATATTCATTTAGAAGTTCATTATTATTTACTAAATTGATTATATCTTTAGATAGATTTATATTATTTTTCCAAACAATCTTACCAAGATGCATTTTTTCTATAAACATTGCATTACCAATTTCTTGAGATAAAATTGGGTTCATTACATATAAAGGAGTTGAGCAGTAAATTGCTTCAAAAGTAGAAATTCCACCAGGCTTTGTAATGAGTAAATCAGAACGCTGCATATACTTATAAACTTCTTTCGTATAACCAATGACTTCTATTTCAGGATATTCTTCTTTAAGAAGTGTATATAATTTTTTATTTTTGCCAGTTATGACAGTAATATGAATACTATCAGTTTTACATAGGTTTTCTAAAATATCATTTAAATCTGGAATTATACCAAGTCCTCCACCCATAATTAGAATTTCTTTTTTAGTGTTATGGGTAGTTAAAGCAATTTCATCTTTAAAAAGACTTGCCTTTTTAAAGCATTGTCGTACAGGTATACCGTTAATAATAATTTTATTTGAAGAAATTCCTTTTGAAATTAGTAGTTCCTTTGTAGGCTCACCTGCAACAAAATATAAATCAGTTCCATTAGTAATCCATCCGTCATGAGCTTGTACGTCTGTAATGTATGTGTATAGAGGGATGGAATCTTCATATATATTCTTATAGTCCGAAACATATCTGCTTGCGGCTGACCAGGTAGCGATTATCAAATCAGGCTTCTGGTTATTTATTAAAGAATTTATCTTTTTTGTGGCTCTTTTTATAAATAAGGAATTTTCATTGTTAGATACATGACTGTTTATTCCGTTGAACATTCCAGGAAAATTACAAATAAAAAAATTAAAAAGTCCGTATATTAAATTACTTATTAAAGGAAATAAAACTGTCATTATATCTACAATTTCAATGGTAGCCTTGGAGCCAGATGCTAAAAGCTCATCCTTTACAGCCTCAGCAGCACTTTGGTGTCCCATACCAAATCGACTTGTTAAAATAAGAATTTTCATGTAGAGTCTCCTTTCTTTTAAGTATGAGGAAAGTTTTAATATAGTATAGCTTTTCCCTGCACACTTTTATCTACAATTTTATTTTACGCCATAAATCTTAAGGTTAAATTTAGTAAATCTTAAGATTTCTTAACAATTGAAGATTTATAAAAAGTTAATAAGGTTATGAACTGTTATGACTAAAGGGATAAAGAAGGCGAATTAAAAGGAATAAGAAAGTGTTTGTGGAATAACTTTTATATAGAGTTAATGGAGATAGAATATTATATTTCAGAACTAGTATTTAAGGTTTGAAGGGATAAATATGGATTGCAGATCTGATGATTCTATTAAAAATTATGTTAATGACAATATGGAGGAAGCTATAATTTTATTAGAAACCCTAGGAAAGATTCCAGCACCAAGTAATCATGAGAAGAAGAGGGCAGAATTTTGTAAGGAGTGGTTCGTAAATCAAGGAGCAGAGAAGGTTTATATTGATGATGCTTTAAATGTTATATGTGAAATAGGTTGTGAAGAACACGGAGATATAGTTGTTTTTATGGCTCATACAGATGTGGTATTCCCGGATAATCAGGAACTTCAAATGAAAAGAGAGGGGAATATTTTATATGCTCCAGGCATTGGTGATGATACAGCTAATCTTATTAATTTAATGATGGGAACAAAGTACTTTCTTAAAAATAAAGTTGCAACAAAGAAGGGGATTCTTATTGTGGCTAACTCAGGAGAAGAAGGTATGGGGAATTTAAAGGGGTGTAAGGAGATATTTAAAAATTATGGTTCAAGAATAAAGGAAGTTTATTCCTTTGACTGTTATCTAGGCAATGTATCACGGATCCAGTAGGGTCATGTAGATATAAGGTTACGATAAAGGCCAAAGGGGGACATTCTTACGCAGATTTTAGAAATGAAAATGCTATTTTTACTATGTCATATTTAATACAAGAATTATATAAAATTAAAGTAACAAAAGAAGCAAAAACTACTTATAATGTAGGCTCATTGAAGGTGGAACTACCATAAATTCCATTGCACAGGAATGTTCAATTTTATATGAATATCGTTCTTCTAGTGATAAATGTTTAAAAACCATGGAAAATAATTTTTATAAGATTATTAATGATTTCAAGGAAAAGGGAAAAATGATTGAAATTGAAGTTTTAGGAGTCAGACCTGGTATGGGACAGATCGATGAAGAAGCTTTTGAAAGGTGGACTAACAATAATGTTTCTATAATAAAGAAATATTTTAATGGTGATGTAAAGCTTGGAACGGCTTCAACAGATGCAAATATACCTTTATCCATGGGTGTTATGGCAAATACTATCGGAACAATTGATGGTGATGATGCACATAAAAGGGAAGAATGGGTTGATTTAAATAGTATTCCTATGGGGTTAAGTATTGTACTTGAACTGATGCTGCAATATGCCGGTGGGGTATGGAAAAATGATATAAGCATACATTAGTATATTTTTTCACGTAGATTGAATAATTAAAATTAAATTACAGAATATATGGTTATAGTGTGGCGGTAAAATGTCACTACCTACATTGAATAAGTCTTGGGGAGGATACTCAGGGCTTATTTTAATTTTACAAAGGATAAATTAAAGGAGAAAATTATGGGAGATAATAAAAAAATAGGGATTTGGTCATTAGTAATGATGATATTTGTGCCTACATTTAATTTTATAAATATTGCAAGTAACGCCGTATATTTGGGACCAGCAGCAATTCCATCATGGATCATTGTATCGTTGTTGTTTTTTTTACCCCTTTGTGGAATAATTGCAGAAATGGCTTCAGCTAATAGGGATAAGGATGGTGGAATTTATACCTGGGTTAATGAAGCTATTGGTGAACAATGGGCATTTGTTGGAACCTGGTCATACTTTATAGGGATTTTATTTTTTCTTCAGATGGCATTCTCTAGAATACCAGTGGCAGCTTCCTGGGCACTTTTTGGTAGAAATATTTTCAATAATTCTAATGCATATTTACTTCCTATACTATCCATATTCATTTGTGTTTCCATGACTTATATAGCCACTATAGGAGTAAATAAGTTTTCAAAGCTTGCAGACTTTGGAGGAAAGTTTACACTTGCTGCAACTTTTATTTTTGTGCTTATGTCAATTGTGGGCTTTTTAATTGGAAAGCCATCAGCAACAGTTTTTACAGCTAAGACTTTAATACCCAAATTTGATGTTAGTTACTTTTCTACTTTTTCTTGGCTACTTTTTGCGGTATCAGGTGCTGAGGTTGCGGGGACATATATAAAAGAAACAGAAAATTCTAAAATAGCATTTCCTAAAGCTATGGTAAGAGGAACAGTCCTTATTGCATTATCTTATATTTTGGGCTCTGTTGCCATTCAGCTTATTGCTTCACCAGAAGTTTTGGAGAATGCTGGATTAAAGGATGCAGCATTTGTGGTATATCATGTATTAGCTGAGAACTTTGGGTTAAGTGGTAAGATTATTGTTCAGATATATGCTGCCATCAATTTAATTACTTCAATTGCAGCATATATTATATGGATGGAATCACCTATAAGAGCTATGTTTAGCGAAGTTCCAGAAGGAACCTTTCCAAAATTTTTAACGGTAAAGAGAGAAGATGGAACATTGGTAAATGCTCTTTGGACTCAATGCTTAATATTAGTGGTTTTAACAGCAATACCATTATTTGGACTTAACTCTATAGACAATTTTTTTGAGCTTCTTACTGATTTGTCTGCTTTAACTGTTGTTATTCCATATATAGTTTTAAGTGTTGCATACATATCTTTTCGAAGAACTAATAAGGATATAGATTTCAAATTTTTTAAAAGTAACTGGATGGCCTATGCTGTAGCATTGATTGTTTTTGTTTTATCATGTGCAGGTTTCTTTGGTGCAGGACTTGATTATGTTGTGGGAAGCACAGGTAAGGAAGCTACGGCACTTATTATTAAAACTTATGGAGGACCTATAATTTTAATTACAGTAGGACTTCTAATAAAATATTTTAGTAAAAGAGTTTATGAAAATAATTAAATATTATCTATCATTATATAAAAAAGATATAGGAGTTATTAGTTATTATACTAATTATCCTATATCTTTTTTTATATTTTTAAGAAGTTTTCTAATGTTTTATGTATTTTTTTAGATTAATTTGATTGAAACTCGTAGACAATAGTGAGATTATATAATAGGACTTACGTTTAGAATTTCATTCATTGAAGAGAAAGAAGGTAATAACACATGAGATATATGCGTCAGTTTGGAACCATATTAGGAGTAACCTGTGCAGGAGAAATTTTAAAGTATTATATTAATCTGCCAATACCGGCAAGTATTTATGGATTAATTATAATGCTAATCCTCTTAATAACAGGCATTATAAAGGTGGAAAATGTAAAAAGTGTAGCTACTTTTCTTATTGAAATTATGCCTTTAATGTTTATACCTGCAGCAGTAGGATTACTTACATCTTGGGAGCAGCTTGAAGGCATTCTCCTTCCTGTTTGCATAATAACTGTTGCAACGACAATTATTGTTATGATTGTGTCAGGAAAAGTAACAGATTTTGCTTTGAAAATGGGAGGAAATAAAGATGAATAATTTAATATCTGATTCAGCAGTTATAGGTGTAATACTTAGTATTATGGGGTATGAGCTTGGACTTTATTTAAAGAAAAAATTTAATTATGCTATCTTAAATCCGTTATTAATTTCAATTATATTTGTAATGATATTTTTAGTAGTATTTAAGGTTGATTATGAAAGCTATAACATCAGTGCAAAGTATTTAAGTTATTTATTAACACCAGCTACAGTATGTCTTGCAGTACCACTATATGAACAACTTCAGTTATTAAAGGAAAATTTTGTAGCTATTATGGTTGGTATTTTTTCAGGAGTTTTAACAAGTATGGCAAGTGTTTGGGGATTAGCCATGGTGTTTAATCTTTCACATGAGCAGTATGTAACGCTTCTTCCCAAATCTATAACTACAGCAATTGGAATAGGGCTTTCAGAGGAATTAGGAGGAATGGTTACTATTACAGTAGCGGTAATAATTATAACTGGTATCTTAGGAAATATCATTGCTGAATTCATATGCAGAATATTTAAGATAAGAAGCTCAATAGCAAAAGGAATTGCAATTGGAACATCAGCCCATGCTATTGGAACAGCTCGTGCTATGGAAATGGGAGAAGTTGAAGGGGCTATGAGCAGTCTTTCAATTGCAGTTTCAGGATTGTGTACAACCATTGCTGTATCAATTTTTGCTAATTTAATTTAAGGTCAGATCATATATTTTAATCTGGAGAAAAATATAATTTGAAAGTAATTAGCTTTATCAAGAAACTATTTATAAAGTAATTTCTATCAAAGATTAAACAAAAACTGTAGTAAAGAGTTCTTTGCTACAGTTTTTATTTATATCATAACTATTCCTTGAGGGGAGGTAGAGGGGGTATTTAAAATAAGATAGTAATATATATAAGTTAATATTGATACTATATTTTATTTGAAAAATATTATCAATTACCATTGACAATTGGTGAAAATTAAAATAATATAATATTAAGATGATATTGAGAGTTAATTTCAATTAATAAAAATATGGAGGTTAATTACATGGAAGGGGTATTAAAAAGATCATTTTTTTCAAGAATAATGGGAATGGCAGATAGAGATTCAGTAGTTAAAAATCTTAGCCAAGGAAAAATTAATAGGAATTATAGAATTGAGGCAATTAAGAGCTCGGATGAGGAGCTTACAAACTTTTTATTTTCATTAGGATGCTATGAGGGAGAAGTGATTACTTTAATATCTGTTATTTGTGATAACTATGTAATTAACATTAAGGATGCAAGATACAGCATAGATAAAGAATTAGCCAGTGCGGTAATGGTTGAAGAAATATAAATTAGTAGGAGGAAGTTTATGAAGATAGCGTTAACAGGAAATCCTAACAGCGGAAAAACAACATTATTTAATCTTCTAACAGGTGGAAGTGAGAAGGTTGGTAACTGGGCAGGAGTTACCGTTGATAAAAAGGAAGGCGAATTAAAAAAAGCTTTAAACAAAAGTGGCAAATCAATAAAAATTATTGATTTACCAGGAGCTTATTCAATGTCTCCATTTACAAGTGAAGAAAGTGTAACAAGAGATTTTATAAAAAATGAAAATCCAGATGTTATTGTTAATATAGTCGATGCTACAAATTTAAGCAGAAGTTTATTTTTTACTACACAATTATTAGAGCTTAATATACCTGTAGTAATAGCGTTAAATAAAAGTGATATAAATAGAAAACAAGGTACAATAATTGATATCAAAACACTTGAGAATGTTTTAGGATGTAATGTTGTAGAAACAGTTTCAATAGCAGGTAGTGATAATGGAATAGAACAGCTTATAAAAGAAGCAGAGAAGACAATTGGTAAAACGCAAAAGTCACCTTTTAATGGACATGATGTTGATATGTCAAATAAGAAGGCGGTAGAGGAAAATGATAGAAAAAGATATGATTTTGTTAAGGAAATTGTTGAAAAGGCTGAGAATAGAAAAGTTCAAAGCAAGGAGATTACAAAACAAGATAAGGCTGATAGAGTATTAGCACATAAATGGCTGGGGTTACCAATATTTGCTGTGGTTATGTGGGCAGTATTTGCATTATCTCAAACCTATGTAGGACCATTCATAGCAGATATACTTGTTGGATGGATAGATAAGCTTTATGTATTTGTAGAAGGGATTCTTGGTTCTGGAGTATCACCAGTACTAAGTTCAATATTACTTGATGGTATGATTGGTGGAGTTGGAGCGGTTATAGGATTCTTACCATTAATTATGGTTTTATTCTTTTTAATTGCTTTACTTGAGGACTGTGGTTATATGGCTAGAATTGCTATCGTAATGGACAGATTCTTTAAGGGGATTGGTCTTAGTGGAAAGAGTATAATCCCAATGATAATTGGAACAGGATGTGCAATTCCTGGAATTATGTCTACAAGAACAATAAAAAATGAAAGACAAAGAAGAACAACAGCTATGCTTACACCATTTATGCCATGTGGGGCAAAGCTGCCTGTAATTGCTTTATTTGCAGGAGTATTCTTTAATGATGCATCATGGGTTGGTACAGCAATGTACTTTATGGGAATCTTCCTTATAATAATTGGAGCTTTAATAGTAAGAAAAATTACTGGAGAAACAGATGAGAAATCTTTCTTCATTATGGAGTTACCTCCATATAAATTTCCAAGCATTAAGAGAGCTGCAATATCAATGTTTTCAAGAGGTAAGGCTTTCATAGTTAAAGCAGGTACAATTATACTACTTTGCAACACTGTAATTCAAATTATGCAGACATTTAACTGGAGATTTGAGTTAGTTGCAGAAGGTGCACAAAACACAAGTATTTTGGCAACGATCGCTTCACCATTTGCTTTTTTACTAATTCCTCTTGGATTTGGGGTATGGCAATTAGCTGCAGCAGCAATTACTGGTTTTATAGCAAAGGAAAATGTTGTTGGAACTTTAGCAGTTGTATATTCAATTACAAACTTTATAGATGTGGAAGAGTTAGCTTTAGTATCAGGAGTAACAGAAGTATCACAAATCATGGGACTAACTTCTGTGGCAGCACTTTCATACTTGATGTTTAACTTGTTTACACCACCTTGCTTTGCTGCTATAGGTGCAATGAACTCAGAGATGGAAGATAAAAAATGGTTGTGGGGCGGAATTGCCTTCCAATTTGCAACAGGATACACAATATCCTTCCTAACATATCAAATTGGAACCTTTATAACTACAGGAGCTGTAGGCGTTGGATTTATACCAGGAGCAGTAGCGGTAGCTGCAATAGCTGGGGTTATAATCTATTTGATGAAAAAAGGAAGTGAAAAGAAAGTAAATGAAATAAGTGTGGGTGTATAGTATGGAAAATATAATTGTTTTATTGGTAATAGCAGTTATTGTTGGTCTTTCAGTTTGGAAAGTTATATCTGAAAAAAGAAAAGGTGTAAAATGTATAGGTTGTCCACACGGTAAGAGCTGTAGCAGTGGATGCAATAGTTACGATTTACATTTAAAGAAAGAATAAATATATTTTAGTTGAAAAGATTGATTCTATTAATATAAGAGTCAATCTTTTTTGTGAAGATATAATTTAGTGCCTTGACCAATATTAGTCAAGGTATTTTCATTTTCTCTGAAATAAGATAAAATAAAAGTACATTAAAGGAAAAATAAGGGTAGGGGATAAAGATGAATTTTAAAAATAATTGCATCATATGTAATAAAGACCTTATGTATTTAAAGGAGCCAAAAGAACACAAGTGTATGATCTGTGGAAAAGAGTTCCTTGTTGATTCTATATGTGAAGATGGCCATTATGTTTGTGATAGCTGTCATTCAAAGGATGGAGCTGCTATGATAAAGGAAATTTGTATTCATAGCAGTGATAAAAATCCTATTAAACTAATGGAGAAAATTATGAAGGAACCGTCCATACATATGCATGGACCAGAGCATCATGTTTTGGTTGGAGCAGCTATTTTAACTGCATACAAAAATTGCGGTGGAAATATTGAGTTAAAATCAGCATTATTTGAAATGGTAAGAAGGGGACAACAAGTTCCAGGTGGGGTTTGCGGTTTCTGGGGCTGCTGTGGGGCAGCAGTAAGCGCTGGGATAGCAGTGAGTATTATTACAGGGTCTACTCCTTTAAAAAATGAGGAATGGAAGCTGTCTAACTTAATGACCTCTAAGGCATTGAAGGCCATTGGAGAATTTGGGGGGCCACGCTGCTGTAAGAGAGATTCCTTTACTGCTGTGAATGAAGCTTGTGATTTTATTGAAGACAATTTAAAGGTGAAAATAGAAACTCAGGAAGCAATAAATTGTAAGTTCTCGATGTATAACCAACAATGTATAAAAGGTAGGTGTCCATATTTTAATAGATTAAAAGGAGTCATAGTGTAAAGCTATGACTCCTTTATTGTTCTATATTCTAGTGGTGATACTCCAACATGTTTTTTAAAACTTCTGCAGAAATAGCTTTGGCTTTGGTAGCCCATTGAAAGGGCGATATCTAAAATTGAAGAAGTTGAATTTCGTAATAGTTTTTTACTATTTTCAATTCTGTATAGATTTAAATAGGTTATGAAGGAATGACCAGTTTCTTTTTTAAAAATATTACAGAAGTAACTTTTACTAATATTAATTTCAGCACATATTTGCTGTACATTTAAGTTTTTAGCAAAGTCTTTATGCACTATTTCTAGTGCTTGCTTTACACAAGGGGAGTAGTTTTTATTGAAGTTTTCCATAATATTTGCATAAATTAAAGATAAAAACTGGGTTAAATAATTAATACATTTTTTAGTTCTGCAGGGAGCTTCATTTAAGGTTAGAGTTGCAGCTATTTTTATTGGTCCAATAATAAAGTAATAATCTTCAGTTTCTCTAGGCTGTTTCCTTATATAAGTTGCAATCATTGAATTATCTTCATTTAGACTTATACAGTTGCATGTAGGGTTTATTAAACATAGTTTATTTTTGCCATAAATTGGAGATAGCGGTTTTTTTGTGTTATCAGTATGTCCTAATTCATAAATAGAATTAAATGCATTATCTGTTACCATTATAGGGATGTGAGTGGAATCATAAAAAATATTGCAAATTTCTTTAATTAAGCACATAAGTAGCTCCTTATATAGTAATTATTGATAGAATATCTTATTTGTTTCAATGCTAATTAAAATCCTTTCTATAAAAAGTAATATTGTTAAAATATATAAAAAAATAGTTCAAGAAATTATATTTAATTATGATAAAATTTAATCATTGAAAGCGATTATCAATTATAAAATATTATCAATTAAAATTAAAATATTGTCAAGTATCGGAGGAGAAATATGATTAGTAAAAAAATAAAACAAACTATTGCTTGTGCTTTACTTTTAGGTGTAATTACTGGAGTTGCGCCAACAAAGGTGTTTGCAGATGTTTTAGAAGGTAATGAGGTGCAGGTGGTGTCAACTGCAACAACAAGTAGTTATAAGAATGGCATTTATGAAGCTACCAACGAAACAAAATATGCCACTGAAGGAAATACAACAGGTGAATCTATGGCAAGAAGTGCGGTGGGAGTTACTACAAAAATTCAGATTAAGGATGGAATGTATATTAATACTCTTTCCTTAAATAAGGATTTATTTCAATTTATGAGTAGGATAAAAATAAGTGTTGATGGAAAAGAGATTGAATCTACCATAAATGAAGCTGAAAAAACTATTACATATACATTAGATTCGTTAAGTACAGAAGTAAAAGTGGATATGTTTATAACTATGATGGGAAGAGAAGTATCTTTCTTTGTTAATAATAAAATAGATACACTTAACCTAATAAATGGAGCACCAGTGATTAAAGGTGGTAATTCAGTAGTAAAGGTTGGAGATAAGGTAGATTTATTAACTTTAGTTTCTGTTTTGGATAATGAGGGGGAGGCTGTAGATTTAAAGGTTATATCGGATACTACCAGCTTTATAAAGGATGGAATGGTTTCAAAGGCAGGAACCTATGAGGTTACTTTTGAAGCAGTAGATGCTAGTGGGTTGTCGACAAGCAAGACTCTAACTTTAGTGGTTGAAGAGAATAAGAATGAAGTTTTACAAGAAGGAAGCTACAAGATTAAAAATCAGACTCAATATATAGGTTCAGGAAACAGTGATATTGGAAATGATATGGCAAGAAAGACTTTAGAGGAGACAAGCTATCTTCAGGTTAAGGAGGGAAAAAATCTATTAACCTTAAAGTTTAACAAGGAACAGTTTGCTTTTATTGGAAAGGTTGACGTTGTAGTTGATGGAATAGCAACAGCTATAAATCTTGACAGAAATGCAGCAGAGGCTGTTTTAGAAATTCCTTCACTTAATTCTGACATACAGGTTACTGTTGAAGTAACATTAATGGGAAGAACCTCAACTTTTAAAACAATTCTGTTACAAGATACATTAGAAAAGGTTAATGGGGAGATTGATGGAGATAGTGGTTCAGGTTCTGGCTCAGGCACGGGTGAAGGAGCAGGTTCTGGCTCAGGTACAGGGGCAGAGGTTGGAGCAGGTACAAGCACTGGAGCAGGTGAGGAAAATAAGGAGGAAATACAAATAGTTAAGGGAAAGCTTTATTCCATAGAAAATGAAGTTCATTATGCAGATAATAATCCAACGGGGCTAGCAATGGCAAGGCAATATCTTGATAGTATTTCAACAATTGAAGAAATTAATGGGGTTAGATATATTAATTTAACCTTTAAAGGTATTGAATATATGAGTAATCATAGATTTTATGTTAATGGAAATGAGGTTTCTTTTAGAAAGATTTCAGATGATGGAAAACAGGCAACATTTAGATTTGCAATTCCCGACTTAGGTTCTACAATGAAAGTGAAAATGTATGTGGCACCAATGGGAAGAGATGTAGAGTTTGATATTACTTTAAAACAAGATACTTTAACCTTTATTAAGGAATATGATGTGGAAGTTTTACCACAAACAGGATCACTTATAGACAGTAATATGATGTTTATGCTAGGGTCTGCTCTAGCAGCATCAAGTGTTTTAGTTAAGAAAAGAAAAAATAAATCTGTTTAATTATTATTAGTTATTATATAGGTAAATGTGAGGTTAAAAAGGAGTGAAGCCTTCTTTTTAACCTATTACATAAGGAGAAATTCATGAAATTTAATTTAAATAAAATAGGAATAAAACAAGTAGTTTTAATTCTTGGATGCTTTTTTATGATACTAGCAGGAAGTTTAAAGGTAATTAATTATATTGAAGTGAAAAAAAGTGATGATAAATTTAAAGCTGCCCTTGAGCAAGAATCTAATCAAAAGGATTCAAGCAGTGAAGTTGCAGAAATGGATGAGGAAATAGGTAGGCTCATAATTCCTTCACTAAATATTGAAGGAGTTATAGTAGAAGGAATAGATGATGAGAGTATTAAACATAATATAGGTCATTTTCCCTATAGTGGGGAGCCGGGACAAGAGGGAAATTTTGCAGTGGCAGGACATAGAGGCACTCTCTACAATAATGTTTTTGATAATCTGCATAAGGTTAAAATAGATGATGAAGTGATTGTTGAAACTCTTAAGGGAACCTATGTGTATAAAGTTAAGGAGCAATTTATAGTAGCTCCAGAAGAAACCGAGGTGTTAAATAATACACCAGGTGTGAAGGAAATTACGATTGTTACTTGTACCCTTGATGGTAAGGAAAGATTGATTGTAAAGGGTACTTTAGTTGAGGAGGAAAAAAATGAATAGAATAAAGAAAATTATAACAACAGTTTTTCTGGGCGTTGCACTTTTAGTAGTTACGGGGTGTGAAGTAAAGGAAAGTATCAATAAAGATATGAGTACAGAGGGGGTAAAGGAAGAAAAATCTGAAGAAAGCCAAAAGATGGACGAAAGTGAAGAGGAGGAGCAAAGTGATATTGTGGTTGCAACCTCAGTGGCAGTTGTAGAGATTTTGGATAAGTTAGGAGTTCAGGTACAAGGAGTGCCAACTAGCTCTTATGACTTGCCAGAAAGTACAGTAAGTGCAACGAAAGTAGGAAATCCAATGAGTCCTGACATGGAAATAATTAAATCTTTAGAGCCTACAATTGTAATAGCAACAGATACTTTAGGTTCTGATTATGAAAATTTATTTAAATCTAATAATATACCAAGTGTTTTTGTGGATTTGAATAGTATTGAAGGATTAAAAGCAACAGTAACTCAGCTGTCAAAAAGATTTAACAAGGTGGAAAAGGGAGAAGTAATTTTAAAAGAGATTCAGGAAAAGGAAGATTCTTTTAAAGATATTTCAGAAGAAAAAGAATTAGATGTAATGATTGTATTTGCTGCTCCAGGTGGAGTTAGCATGTTAGCAACAGAAGAAAGCTATATTGGAAATCTAGTAAAAGTAGCAGGTGGTAACAATCTTGCAGGAAAATCAGATGAACCTTTTATTTCATATAATAGAGAAGCGTTATCTCAGATGAACCCAGATAAGATTCTTGTAATGACTCATGCCCTTCCAGAGCAAACCATAGCGGAATTCAAGGAAGTTCTTGCAACGGATATTGCTTGGCAGAATATTAAAGCTGTTCAAGAAGGACAAGTTGAATTTTTAGATAGTAATTACTTTGGTATGAGTGCAAATCTAAAGGTCATTGAGTCTTTAGAAATTCTTAAAGAGATTTTATATCCTAAAGAATAAAAATGAGGAAATTAAATGATTAGTAAAAACAGAAGTGAAAAAGAAAAAAAAATAATAAAAACAGAAGGTATAAAGAAAGTATATATTATGGCAGCAATTGTATTTCTTTTTTTAGTGATGCTGTATTCCCTAAATGTAGGGTCAATTTCAATGAATTTTGGAGAAATGATTAAGGGATTATGTAGTGGTGCTACTGATGGAAATATAGGAGTAATAAGGGAAATACGTATGCCTAGAGTTTTCTCAGCAGTGCTTATTGGCGGAAATCTCGCTGTGGCGGGAGTGCTTCTTCAAGCTGTAATTAGAAATCCTTTAGCAGATCCATATATAACAGGAATTTCCTCTGGAGCTTCCTTGGTAACAGTAGTTATCATGATGTTTATACCATCTATTAATATGACTAGACCTTTATTTGGATTTATGGGAGGAGCTGTTTCCTGTACCATTGTATATGTTTTTGCCTTTAAAAAGGAATTGTCACCAATCAGGATTGTTTTGGTTGGAGCTGCAGTAAATGCTCTATTTGGAGGAATTATATCCATGTTAACAACTAGTTCAGGTATTGGAGGTAGTGCTGTATCCAGGTGGCTTACAGGAAGTCTTGCTACAGTAAAGATTTTGGATGTGAAAATTCTTTTTGTATACACAATAGTAGGAATGGCGGGAGCATTTTTACTAACAAGAAGCTGTAATATTTTAAGTCTAGGTAGAAAAAATGCAAGAAGTCTTGGAATTAATCCAGATATTCATATGATATTAATAACCATGGTGGCTGTGTTTTTATCTAGTGTCTCAACTTCGATAGGTGGCATTATATCTTTTATAGGTCTTGTGGTTCCACATATGTGTAGGATAATAATAGGATCAGAACATAAATACTTAATTCCATTTTCTGCGATTATGGGAGGTACTTTGCTATTAACTGCGGATACCTTAGGCAGAGTTTTAATGAAACCAGTAGAAATACCAGTAGGAATAATAATGTCTGTCATTGGAGCGCCATTCTTTTTATATATTTTAAGAAGGAGTGATTTAAGATAGTTATTCAAGGTAAAAATATAAGTTATTCATATGACAATAAGCCGTTCATAGACAATCTAGACATTCATATTGAGAAAGGGAAGATTACTACAATTATTGGACCTAATGGTAGTGGTAAATCAACGGTACTTTCACTTTTATGTGGCATGAATAAAGTAAAAAAAGGACAAGTTTTTATAAATGGAAGAAGTTTAAGTGAAATAAAGTATAAAGAGATAGCTAAAAATATATCTATGGTTCATCAACAGAATGAAGTTCCAGGAGATTTAAGAGTTTATGATCTTGTTTCTTTTGGCAGGGTTCCATATAAAAAGGCTTTTGAAACATATAGTGAAGATGATGAGAGCTTGATTGAGTGGGCAATGGAGGCTACAGGAGTTAGTAAGTATAAAGAAACTAAAGTTATGGAATTATCGGGAGGGGAAAGACAAAGGGTATTTATTGCTATGGCATTAGCACAAGATACAGATATACTTTTTTTAGATGAACCAACCACATATTTAGATATTTTTCATCAAATTCAAATATTAGATATCATAAAGAAACTAAATGAAGAAAAGGGTATAACAGTTGTCATGGTTCTTCATGATATAAATCAAGCTTTACAATACAGCGATAATATCATTGTAATGAAAAAGGGAAAAAAGATAATTTCAGGTGAAAGTAAAAAAGTATTAGACGGAAAAGTAATAGAATTGGTATATGGAGTAAAGGGGGTAATGACGGGAATGCCGGAAGGAAGTAATTACTTTATACCATTAAGAAATATGAAAATATAATAATAACAGCCTTAGTCATCAAAAAAGGTTTGACTAAGGCTGTTTATAATATGCATATATTTAAATAATTAAGGTTACTATTTACGTTATATAACAATTCATATGCCATGGCTTACACCACTTTTGCAATAAATTAAAATTTGTATTTAATGTTATTTTATGGCATTAAATTATAGTGTGATTGTCTTAAGTCAATGCAAATAAAGTACTTAAATATTGTATCTAAGTTATTTTAAGCATAAATTTCTATAAAAAATTTACGCTAGGCATAATGAACTTCATATTTCTTTATAAGATTGAATGTGAAATTAATATCCTTTTCTAGTCTGATTGTATCTTCACAATAATCTTGTAAAAGATTATTATCGGTTTCAGTGTTTTCCTTAATGATTAAATTGAAATTATGCAAGGAATTTTTAAAGGATAAAAATTGAAAGAAAATAAATAAATTATTTTTAGCATTTTCATGACTGAAATAATTGCAGATAACCCTTATTTTATGGTTGAAGCCTTTATAACGATTATTGGCAATAAATAATTTAAATAATCTACTTTCAGTTATCGCCTTGATTTCCTTTTTAAAGTCTAGAAGCTCTTTATTAATAATGATATTTAAAAGTTTGCTTTCGGTATACTCCGTAAGCAAAGCAAAAATTAAGAAGTATCCGGTAAAGTGTAATATAGGAAATAAGGTTAAGAATAATAAGGCAAGGAATGACTTTAAGCCTTCCATAACCGAAAAAACATTGTAATGATTATAAAGTACACAAGTTAAATTATTTTTATTTAAAATGTGTTTAATCCTTTGATTGATTTTAATAAAAGAAAAAGTCATTAAAGAAAGATAGATGAAATAAGTTAAAATTAAAAATAATTTTATATAGAAACCCATACATACACTCCTTTTATAACTGATTGTAATTTAATAATACCACTTTAAGGTAAAAAAATCCATATAAGATGTGTATAAATTGTAAAGGACAATACAATATATTCTTGCCATATGACTTAAAAAATTAGAAGAAATTTTAAATTCAGATGATATTAATAAAGATACAGAATCAAAGCAAACTGTAGAATCTATATATTTAATGGTATGCGTAGCTTTAAACAGAAAAGAAAGCAGGGGTACTCATATGCACATTGGTACAAAAAATACTAAGTTTTTAGTAAAATAATATAATGGAATTAATAGAATAATTCCTATAAATATTACTGGATATATTAGGTGCCTTAGCTTTTTATCTTCACTTTTCTTATAATCGAGAATTGGTATAATTATAAAAATGCATGTAGTAAATATAAACGTACTGATTGAAAATATAATATTAATAATACTAGATTTAAAAATCATAGATAGTATCCTTAGCAATAAAGTAAGGAAAAAACTTATAGTTAGAAGTTTACCCATTTAATTAAGCTCATTTCATAAATACGAATTTCTCACTTTGAATAGTATACCATAAATTGATATAATTGTAAGAAGTAAGTTTTAGCCGTATAAAAGCAGGAACATAATGGAGGTTAATAATGAATAGAATTAGAATTTTTAGTTTTTTAGTTATGACTTTGTTATTGAGTTTAAATTTTGTTGGTTGTAGCAAAGTACAAATTGTTTTGCCAAATGAAGCTAATTTAGAAAGCATAGTTTTATCAAAATCTACAGATAAAAACAATACACTTATTACAATCAATGGAAATAAAGAGTTTAAAAATATTATTCATAGCATTAAATCAAACTCTAAAAAAACAAATAAGGAATCAATTAATGATATACCAACAAATGTAGACTATTATATAAAATTAGAGTTTTTACATGCTAAAGGTGAAAGTAGTGTAGCTTATCTATACAAAACAAAAGATAAATGTTATATTGAACAACCTTATAGTGGTATTTGGGAGATAACACAAGAATCATATGATAATATAGATATATTAATTAAGGATAAATAGTACAAATTCTAATTTTCAGAGTGAATTTAGATTAAAAAATTTTAATGTATTATAAAAATAAAATTATATATTAAATTAGTAAATTACCGTAGTATTCAAAATGAACATGCGGTATTTTTTATTTCTCTTAGGCTGGTGCTTTGAAGAGTTTTTAGTCATGATTTATTGAAATGCTATATCTGTATAGATATTCACTTTCTTTTGCACGGCTCCATAAAGGGATTAATAATGTTTTCTCAATATCGGATAGATTTACATTTATTTTATTATTCATAAAATAAACTTAAAATTTTAGAATTAAATCAATTCTTACTTTGTTATTTTCAACATCATTGTTAGTTTATTTATTAACAACAAGTAAAGTACATATTATTACAAATATAAATAAAAAAGGAATATATGATTGTAGGAAGAATAATTTATTAAGAAGCAGGAGGAATTATAATTAAGGCTACTACTACGGAATTGATATTAATGGAAGCAGAAGGTTTCTAACAATTAATCCTTTAACATGTCAGGAGTGGGAACTTGAGGATAGTTTTTATAATTTTAATAATTAGATTTTTGTATTAGGGGTTGAGGATTAGGTTGGAAAAAATAAAAGGTATATACCAAAGCTTATTTTAATAATTCCATAAATAAATGTTAATACAATAAAAGAAAGTAATGTTAAAATACTAGGCTTAATTTATTTATTTATTTAAGGGGGATTTAACAGATGAACATACTTTTTAAAAATGGTAACATAGTTACCATGGATAGAAATATGCCAAAAGCTGAGGCAATGATTATAGAAGGAAATAAATTTAAGTATGTTGGAACCTTAGTTGGAGCTTATGAAGCAATGGAAGATGAAGATTATAAGGAAGTAGAATTAGAAGGAAAAATGGTTATACCAGGACTTAATGATTCTCATATGCATTTTCTTCACTATGCAAAGGGTTTGAGAAGTGTTAATCTTATTGGAACAAAGAGTATAAAAGAAATAAAAGAAAGAATGTATGAGAGCATAGTCAATAGAGAGTCTGGGGATTTATCATGGATTGAAGGAGAAGGTTGGAATCATGATTATTTTGAGGATGTAAAAAGATTTCCAACGAAATTCGATTTAGATGAAATATCTGAAACGGTTCCAATGCTTGTTATGCGTGCTTGTTTTCATGTTGGTGCATTGAATTCCACAGGACTTAAGCTTATGGGAATAAATAAGGAAACAGCTCCACAGTTTGGCGATCTAGTTGAAGTTCTTCCTGATGGTGAACCTAATGGGATAATTAAAGAAAGACTTCTGGATGATGTGAAAACAAAGATCTCTACTTTAAACCTTGAAATTATGAAGGAGATAATTATCGCAGCCCAGGAAAAAGCTTGGCAGCAGGGGTTAACCTCTGTTCAAAGTGATGATATTGGATATACGCCTAATTATGATTATGACCTTTTATTCACGTGTTTTAGAGAGCTTGAGGAATCAGGTAAATTAAAAATAAGAATTAGTGAGCAGTGTCTTTTAACGGATAAAATTAGTGTTGAGAAGTTTTTTGAAAAGGGATATTACTATTGGTGGGGGACTGAAAAGGCAAGAGTTTCTTGTGTGAAAATTTTAAGCGATGGTTCATTAGGTGCAAGAACAGCAGCTTTAAGAAGTGAATATAAAGATGATAGTACAACTAAAGGTATTGAGATGTTTACACAGGAAGCGTTAAATGAACTAGTATTATCTTCACACAAAAATAGCTGTCCAGTTGCAATCCACGCTATCGGAGATAGAGCTGTGGAAATGGCATTAGATGCTATTGATAATGGTCAAAGAATGTACCCAGGAAAGAGTTTAAGAGATAGTATTGTTCATTGTCAGATTACTGATGAAGGACTATTAAATAGAATAAGAGACCTTAAGGTTTTAACTTTAGTTCAGCCTATCTTTATTGATTATGATATGAATATTGTAGAAAGCAGAGTTGGTATTGAACTTACAGAGTCTTCTTATGCATGGAAAACCATGATGGAAAAAGGGATTCACACTTCTTTTGGAACTGACTGTCCTGTAGAGGCTTTTAATACAATGCCAAATCTTTATACAGCAGTAACAAGAAAAAATATTTCAGGTAAAGATAAAAAGGTATTTTTACCAAAAGAAAAAATGAATATGGAAGAAGCTTTAAGAGCTTATACAATTGAGGGAGCTTATGCTTCAGGGGAAGAGAAAATCAAAGGCTCAATTTCGGCTGGGAAATTGGCAGACTTTGTAGTTTTAAATAAAGACTTATTTAACCTAAATGATGAGGAAGAAATTCTTGAAACAAAGGTCCTTGAAACCTATTTTGATGGTGAACTTGTTTACAAGTTATAGATTTAGATAAGATTCTTAGTTAAGACGTTTGAAAAATTTCAATTAAGATTAAAAATAATTGTAGTATAGGAGTAGATATACAATTGACTTGAATATAGATTGATTGTTATATCTACTTTTATATATTTCAGGAGGGGTAGATGATGCTTAATTATAAAATAACATTAAGTGATAGAAGGAAGGGACAGTATGCTGTCTTTGGACATGTTGGAGTTGGACATGTTCATTCCCATAGTTCTTACGTACAAGATGACTCCGTTGGCTTTGCTGTGGTAGCCATGATAATGCGAGAAGCCTTAGGGGTTGATACTAGAATAAAGCAAATAAGCGCAGAGGTTGAAAGTGGAAAGATTATTGTTATAACCAATGGTGGAGGCATAGGTGAAACTTATTCATATAGAGGAATAACACCTTGGGAGAAAAAAATACTTGAGAATGTAGCTGGCGATGATGGCATCTACACACAAAAAATTGCTATTAAGATATTTGGAAGGATGTATGGTCAAGGGGTTACAACTGTGCCAGTGGCTCTTCAAGGAGCTATAGCATTAGCAGTCCTGGATACCTTTGAAAAAAGTAGTGATAAGGTTGTCTCAACAACGGTTAAGTACCATGGGCTTATTGATAAAATGACAGCAATGGTAGTGGATATAAATGGTGCTCCAGTATCGGTAATGGCTGTTATTAATGGTAATGAAGGTGGGATAGGACCTAATGAAGATAATGAAGGAAACACAGATTCAGGACCTAAAGGTGAATTGATACGAAGGTTCAGAATGAATGAGGTTCCATCTATAATTGTGGAGAGCAAGGCATATATTCCAAAACTTTGTAGAAATCTTGAAAATACCAGTTTTCTTATAAGGGCTGAGAATGGTGTGGACAATACTAATCTGGCAAAGCAACTTAATGAAGCAGCAGAAGAATTAATGTTACCTTTTTGGTTTAAAGAAGATAGTATGCCACTTGAGGAAAATCAGTTAATGAAAAGTACTATGGAATTTGCAGATAAAATCATTGACTTAGGAGAAATTTTAAAAAAATCAGAATCATCTGAAGAGAAGGTTGAAGTTTTATATAATCTATCCAAACTAGTGAGTGAAGATGCAGGTGGAGTTACATTCATGTCCAATCATATTCATAATAAGGTGAGGTCAGCGGGCATTATTCCAGGGAAATCAGCAATATTATCAATGATAGTTCCAAAGGTGTATATAGAGTATTGGTCAATCCCAGTGTTAGAGGTTGATGAGGCTGAAAATTTTGTAAATATAATTGGAAGTACTGCTACTAAAGGGAGTAAGACTAATTAGGTTTAAGTTTATATACGAAGTGAGGGAGTGAGTTTATGAAAACAAATCAGCAAAGATCAGAAGTCTTCAAGTTGTTTCAAACAAATATAAAAAGAAAAAAGGATTTTGAATTTGGTAAAGAGCAATTATTAACTCTTCGAGAGGAATTTATGTCAGTGTATAACTTTATTTTTGATACTTGTAATAATGATGACTTTGCAAAAATGCCTCTTTCTAAGGATAAGACTATAGCATATTATTTATTTCATTTAACTCGTATTGAGGATATTACATCGAACACTTTAATATTAGGCAAAAAGCAAATCTTCTTTAAAAGAAATTATGATGAGTTATTAAATTCGCCAATTATAACTACAGGAAATGAGATAGAACGCAACAATTTAGTGGAGTTTAGTTCTATGCTAGAAATAAATCAATTGAAGAATTACATATATGAAGTTTTTAGTAACACAAATAATATAATAAAAGATATGAGTTATGAAGATTCAAGGAAGAAAGTATCTGATGAGAGAAAAGCAGAATTAGTGAAACTTCATACTGTGTCAGAAAATGAAAATGCATTTTGGCTTATAGATTATTGGTGTAACAAAACATATACTGGGTTGTTGCTTATGCCATTTTCAAGACATCAAATGTTACACCTGGATGGATGTTTAAGAATTATTAGTAAAATAAAAAAAGTATTTTAGAACTCAATGAAATTTAAATGTTAAATATTAATTTAATCAAAATATCGTACTATAAGTGAGAATCTAAATCGATGATTTAGTTAATCGAACTTACTCATTCGAACGAATGTGAGAAGGAGTTTCATTTTACAAAGAGTGAGCACAGTATAATTTATACAAGTTCAATTTTCATTGCGATATCACATCTAGAACAAGTTTCAATGGAATCATCATTAATAAAACCATATTTTTTATAAAGCGGAAGGGCTTTTATTAGAATAGAGTTAGTTTGAAGAGTCATGTATTTATATCCTAATTGCTTAGCTTTTTCTAGGGCGGTTCTCATAAGAGTAGAGCCTATACCTTGTCCTTGGTATTCTGGGTAAAGATACATTTTTCTAAGCTCACATTCGTTGTTGTCTATTTTATAGATACCAACTGAGCCAATAATTTTTTCACCATTTTCAACAACCTGGAACCACCCATTATTGGTTAGATAATTGCTTTTAAGGTTTGTAACATCCTTATCAGCACCCTGCGGTTCTAAGTTTAAATTGTATTCAGATAAAACAACCTCAATAAGCTTTAATACTTGATTTTCATCACCAGGCTGAGCTTCTCTATAAATTAAATTATTCATTTTAAATCACCTCTATGTATTTAATATATGGTTATTAGTTTAACATATTTTGGAGGTTTACTCTACTTAAATTTGAAGCAGTTTAAAGATTGAAATCGTAGTGATTATGCGTAAAATTTAAGTTTAAAGGAATCTGAATACTAGTAGAGTTAAGGAATTTATTTATTTTAAAGGTATACAAAATTTAAGTTTAATGAACACAACAGGAGAAAGATAATTAGTATCATACTTTAAAATCTGTTATAATTCATATGTAGTTAAAGATATTTATATTGGCTAATAAGAAATTGACATGGAGGAATCAGATAATGCAGTATATTTTAATTCATGGTCTTGGACAAGATTCATCAAGCTGGAAGGAAACAGTTTCACATATGAATGAACAAGATCATATTCTATGTCCAGAGCTATCTTTGCTTCTTAAGGATAAAGAGGTAACATACGAAAATTTATATAATGCTTTTTCGGAGTATTGTGATAAGTTTTTAGAACCTTTAAATTTATGCGGACTTTCCTTAGGCGGTGTTGTAGCATTAAATTATGCAATAAATAACCCTGGAAAAGTAAATTCCTTAGTGTTGATTGCAGCCCAATATCATATGCCTAAGGCGCTGCTTAAGGTGCAAAATGTTATTTTTAAATTTATACCAGAGAAATCTTTTAATAATATGGGAATGAAGAAAAAAGACTTTTTAGAACTAACAAGTTCCATGATGAATTTAGATTTTAGTAATGACTTAAAAAGTATTACTTGCCCTGTGATGGTTGTTTGCGGAGATAAAGATAATGCCAATAAAAAAGCTTCTAAAAATCTGGCTGAAATAATTGAAAATGCAGAATTAAAGTTTATAAAAAATGCTAAGCATGAAGTAAATATTGATGAACCAAAGGAGCTAGCTGAAATTATCAAGTCCTTTTATAATAATTTTTAGTTTTAAGACAAGTATATCCTGATTTAGATCACTTAAGTATTCGTTATTCGTGCAGTTTGCATTCAATAATGAATAGTATAATATGTATGAAATATGGTAAAATATACATAAATAAATTGTGAGCTTGTAAATATATAATACATTAGGAGGCAAAGTAAGTATGTTTGGAGGTAAAGATAAAGAAAGATTTCACGTTACTTACAAAGAAGGTGGTATGTCTGGCTTCAAAATAATAGTTGATAAAGAAACTGGAGTAAACTATTTATGCAGCTGGGATGGGTATTCAGGTGGTATTACACCTTTATTAAATAGTGATGGAAGTGTTGTTGTAAGTTCTGTTGTGAAAGAATAAGTTTTAGAAGATAAGTCCTTAGCCAGTTTAGTTACAGTGGCTAAGGCTATTTTTATGTATCCAATTGATAGAAGCTTTGAATAAATATAAAGTGTTAATCATTAGATACTTAAGATTTAATGTAGAATTAACTTAGATATAACATAAGTACATTGTAGAAATATGTTGAAATTGTAAAATATTATATAGGCTGTGACTAATTTTTATATGATTAAAAGGAAAGTTTTGGTATGTGAAAATATATGGTATCATTGTAATATGAATACTGGTTGGAATAATATTACAAATGAGGGGTTAAGGTGAAAAATTATTTATTATTTTAACAGGGAAAGGACGAGAATATGGTTTTATTAGTAATTGATACACAAAAATTAATAACAAATGATAAATTATATCAGTTTCACAGGTTTGTAAGCAACCTAAAAGAATTAATAATGAAGGCTAGAGAAAATAACCTTGAAGTAATATATGTACGTCATGATGATGGAGAAGGTCAGGAGCTGACAAAGGGAACTGAAGGCTTTGAAATTTATGAAGAATTTAAACCAAGAAATGATGAGAAAATTTTTGATAAAACAGTTAATAGTGCATTTAAGGGTACAGGGCTTTTGGAATACCTAAAGGATAAAAAGGTGAAGGACATAATTATTACAGGGCTTCAAACAGATTTTTGCATTGATGCAACTGTTAAATGTGGCTTTGAGCATGGTTTTAATACTATAGTTCCTGCATATGCCAATACAACGGTGGATAATAAATTTATGACTGGAGAAGAAAGTTACAGATATTATAATGAGTTTATGTGGCAGAGAAGATATACACAGTGTATGTCTGTAGAGGAAACTATAGGAAAAATGAAGTAGTAAATTTAATGATTTATGAATTTGAAATAAGTGAACATTGAGAGGGTGAGTTTTGTGACAAAACCAAAAGTAGTTGTATTTGATTTATATGACACCTTGCTACATGATATTAAATTTGATTTTAATTCAGTGTTGCTTTATTTGCATGAAGAGATTTTATCAAAGGATATTGATAAATTTGAGTTTTTAAATTATGCAGCAACATATTGGAAAGAACTTTATGATAGCAGAGATAAGGATAATATAGAAGTTGCATTTGATGAAGAACTTTTAGATTTTAAAAACAAATATGGGTTTAGAGAAGAGTTTCCTATGGAAGAAATTTTGCTTAACTGTGCTTTGAAAATGAATTCAGTTGAATTATTTGAAGATACCATTTTCATATTAGAATATCTTAATAAGTTAGGTATTCCAGTATATTTGTTAAGTAACGCTATATTTAAAAAGGAAGTAATGAAAAAAATAATTAACAGATATGATTTGGAAAAGTACTTTGAGAATATACATTTTAGTGCTGATTATAAATTGAGAAAGCCACATCAAGATCTATTTAAAGTGATTTTTGAAGATATCAAAAAAGATAATGACAGTATTGAAAATAGTCAGATTTATTTTATTGGTGATAACTTTGAAGCAGATGTAAAGGGAGCAGCAAATTTTGGATTTACACCAATATTTATAAATAGAAGCAATAATAAATATATTAATGACAAAGGGTTTATTGAAATAGAAGCATTAAGTGATTTAATGCAGATAATTATTTAAGGTGAGGAGGGTTTGCATGTGTAGAATACTTAAGGCACCAGAGAACTGGAATCCAACGAAGTCAAAGCATTTCACCGCTTATGGTGAGTATGGTAAACAATGGGTAGTTTTTATATATGATGAGAAAATAAACTAATACAGAAATATATATGAGGGAACCTTGGATTATGTGCAAGGGGTTAACCTGGAAATGGAGAAATGTAATGAACAACGAGAATCAAGTAAAAATTGATAAAGTTCTTACTGAAATTGCAAGACAGTATGAGGATATTTTAAGAAATAACCTGGTTGGAATATATGTACATGGTTCTTTAGCTTTTGGGTGTTTTAATTCAAGGAAAAGTGATATAGATTTTATCGTTGTTGTAAATAGCGAACCTGCAGTTGAGGAAAAGGTAGCATTGATAAAGCTGTTACTTAAATTATCATCAGAAGTACCAGAAAAAGGTTTTGAAATGAGTGTAGTCTTAGCTGAGGTATGCGAGAGATTCATTTATCCAACTCCCTTTGAGATTCACTATTCAGCAATGCATATGCAGCGATGCAAAGAGAATTTGAGAAAATATTGTACAACTATGAAGGGAACTGATAAAGATTTAGCAGCACATTTTACTGTGATAAAAACTGTAGGTTATACAATTGAAGGACAACCTATATCAAAAGTATTTGGAGAGGTTCCTAGAAGTGCTTATTTAGACAGCATTGAGTTGGATGTTAAAAATGCAGTAGAAGACATATGTGACAATCCCGTTTATATTATATTGAATTTATGCCGTGTGTTAGCCTTTAAACAGGATGGATTAATTTTATCGAAAGAGCAAGGTGGCCTATGGGGAATGAAGAATCTTGATGAAAAATATGAATCATTCATTGCTAAAGCATTGAAGGCCTATAGCAATGAAGAAAATGTGGATTTTAATGAACAGATTTCATTAAGTTTTTGCCATTATATGATTGAAAAAATATTTAAGGTTTAAGATAGAACTTAATAACATAATAAATAATTTAAGTAAGTCTCTTTTTAAAGAGGCTATTTTTATGTAGTAAATATAGAATTTAACTTAGAAATAACAAAAGATTTAGAAAAAATGGAAAAGAGTATTGAATTTCTAGCTATCTTGCAATACAATATAGTTATAGTTCATTGTATTACAAGATAGTGAGGTGAGAATATGATTCCATCACAAATGCTAAAAGGAATGCTGGAAGGGTGTATTTTAGAAATTATAAATAAACAAGAAACTTATGCTTATGAAATATCAGAGAAACTTAGCAAGTTTGGTTTTGGTGAGATATCAGAAGGGACAGTTTATCCAATAATTTTGCGCCTTCAAAAGAATGAACAAATAAGTGCAACCTTAAGAGATTCTAATAGTGGGCCCAAAAGAAAATATTATAATCTTACACCCAGCGGAATGAAAGCATTAAGCCAGTTTAAAAATCAATGGCAGGAGTTAAATTTTGCAGTTAATAATTTATTGAAGGGAGAAAATGAAAGTGAAAAAGAAGTATAGAGAGTTACTTAAAATAAATAATAAACTAGAGAAGGAAATATTAAAAGAGAATAACGAATTGTATACAGATATGATAGTTTATATTCGTGGTTCAGAAATGACTAATTATGATCAAGAATTGGTTCGTGGGGATTTAATTCAAATGATTATTGATGGTCAGAATCGTGGTGACAATATAGAAAATGTCATAGGAGAAAATTATAAAAATATCTGTGATGAAATTATTGAAACTATGCCTAAAAGAACAAAATTTCAAAAAATTCTTCTAGGGGTTGAACACTGTTTTTCCTGTATATGGATTCTGGGTATGATTTCCATTGGAAAAATAGTAATTTGGAATTGGGGAGAAAAGAAGGGGGATTGGAAATTTATCCTTTCCATTGGTGATATTATAAATATGCTTATAGTAATTCTTTTAGCTAATGTTGTGGTTAATTATATATGTAAAACAGCTTTAGCTAATAAAGAAAAAAATAGAATAGTATCATTTCTAAAGACTTGGATTGGATTCATGATTGTAACTGGAATTATGGTGGCAAGCGCATACTATTTAAATTACACTCTTATTAATATTTCATTAGTGTTTGCAATAGTTTTTGTAGTTGTAGCATTCATATGTGATATTGTTTTATCTAGATATACGATGTAATGTATCTTATTTTCTTTAATTAGTAAAAGTATGGGTATATAATAAAGTAAATTATAATTATTATATAAAAGCAAGTGAAATTAAGATCTAACAAGTTTTTTATGGAGGATTTAATATGAAGATTTTTATTGTTGAGGATGACAGCGTTATTGCAGGTGCAATTGAAGGTCATCTTACTTCTTGGGGGTATGAGTGTAGCTGTGCTAAGGATTTTCAAAATATATTAGGTGAGTTTGTGAAGGAGAACCCGCAGCTTGTTCTAATGGATATTTCACTGCCTTTTTTCAATGGGTATCATTGGTGTAGTGAGATTAGAAAGGTGTCGAAGGTGCCAATTATATTTGTTTCTTCAGCTTCAGATAATATGAATATTGTAATGGCAATTAATATGGGTGGTGATGATTTTATTCCAAAACCTTTTGATTTAACTGTGCTTGTGGCAAAGGTTCAAGCTCTTTTAAGATGCACTTATGATTTTACTTCTAGCAGTGATGTACTTGAGCACAAAGGGATACTGCTTAATTTATCTGATGCAACTGTCACATATAAGGGTGAAAAGGTTGAGCTCACAAAGAATGAATATAGAATACTTCAGGTACTATTTGAGAATAATGGTAAAGCTGTTACAAGGGATAGTTTAATGGAAAAGCTTTGGGAGACTGATTGCTTCGTGGATGATAACACCTTAACCGTAAATATCACAAGACTTAGAAAGAAGATTGCGGGAATTGGGTTAGATAATCTTATTATAACAAAGAAGGGTATCGGATATATGGTGGAGTAGAATGAGGTCATTTAAGTATTATTTAAAGGCAAAACTAAAATTAATTCTTATACTGATGATGTGTATTACCATATTTACAGGAGTTTTTTCCTTGTATGACCTCCCCATAGAAGCAATTTTATATGGAGCAGGTCTTAGCTTCTTTGTAATATTACTTTTTGGAATTTTTGATTATAGAAGCTTTAATTTTAGGGTTCAAGCGCTTAGAAAGGTTCAGAAAGATATTGAAGTTTCCATTGAGAATCTTCCGGAAGGAGTTAATGCTATTGAGGACGCCTATATAAATCTTGTTAAAGCTCTATTCCAGCAACAAAATAAACTGATTTCAAAGTCAAGAGAAGAAATGGCAGAGATGATTGATTATTATACGCTATGGGTTCATCAGATTAAAACGCCAATTGCGGCAATGGCATTATTGCTTCAAGGGCAGGATTCTAAGGAAAATAAAGAACTAAAAATGCAGCTTTTTAAAATTGAGCAGTATGTGGAGATGGTGCTTGTGTATCTTCGAATGAATAGTGAAAGCTCTGATTATGTCTTTAAAAAGTGCGACCTTGATAGAATAGTTAAACAGTGTGTGAGAAAATATGCTTCAATGTTTATAAAAAAGAAAATAAGCATAGACTTAAAACCAATTGATAAAATGCCGATAACTGATGAGAAGTGGTTGGCCTTTGTTCTTGAGCAGATTTTATCTAATGCCATTAAATACACTAATGAAGGTTCTGTGTCAATTTACATGGAGGGTAACAATTCTTTAGTAATTGAAGATACAGGCATAGGAATAGCTGAGGAGGATTTATATAGAATTTTCGACCGTGGGTTTACTGGGTATAATGGACGAATGGATAAGAAAGCTTCGGGACTTGGTATGTATTTATCGAAAAAGATTTTAACAAACCTTGGTCATGATATAAAAATTGAATCAAAGATTGGAGAAGGCACAAAGGTGATTGTTAGTTTTGATGAAAGCAATGATTCATACCGTTTCAATGAATAGAGTCATATTTGTTTTACTTAAGAATTAAAGATTAAGAAAAGAATCCATAGAGGATTCTAAAAATTATAAGATCTAGAAACTCCGAAGGAATTTCAACCTAAATTATTCATCTTTTATCCTTCATTTTTCATTATAAAGCCTAACCTTACAAAGAAGTAAGGTTAGGTGTTATTTTGTAAGGACAATAAATGGAAGTCAACCTTAACCTTGGATAAAATTAAGATATGATAACAAAAGGAGTGAATTAATTATGGCATTACTTCAGGTAAACAGTCTAAAAAAAGTATACACCACAAGATTTGGAGGTAATCATGTTCAGGCTTTGTCCAATGTTAACTTTTCAGTGGAAGCTGGTGAATATGTAGCAATAATGGGGGAGTCAGGCTCAGGTAAAACTACTCTTCTTAATATATTGGCAGCTCTTGATAAACCAACTAGTGGAGATGTTCTTCTTGGCGGAAGGTCAATGGCAGAAATAAAGGAAAGAGAGATATCAGCCTTTAGAAGGGAGAATCTTGGCTTTGTGTTTCAAGATTTTAACCTTTTAGACACCTTTTCTTTAAAGGATAATATTTTTTTACCTTTAGTGCTTTCAGGAAATCACCATGAGGAAATGGAGAAAAGATTAAAGCCCATTGCAAAAAATCTTGGTATTGAGGAGCTTTTAAATAAATTTCCTTATGAGGTTTCAGGTGGGCAGAAGCAGAGGGCAGCGGTGGCTCGTGCACTAATTACTAATCCTCAGATAATTCTAGCTGATGAACCAACGGGAGCATTAGATTCTAAGGCAACAGACAGTCTTTTAAGACTTTTTGGAGAAATTAATGAGGCTGGGCAGACAATTTTAATGGTAACCCACTCTGTTAAAGCTGCAAGCCACGCAAGTCGTGTACTTTTCATAAAGGATGGGGAGGTATTCCACCAAATTTATCGTGGGAATTCTTCTATTGAAGATATGTATGGAAAGATATCTGATACCTTAACTCTTCTAACTACTGGAGGTAAAAACCATGAGTAGCTTTATGTATCCAAGGCTGGCATGGCAGAATATTAAAAAGAATGAAAAATTTTACCTTCCTTACATTTTAACTATAGTTGGAGCCAGCGCAGCTTTTTATATATTACTAGCAATGAATGGAGCAAAGGACCTTCCAGAGAATATTAGATATTCTTATTTAGCAAATTTTATATTCTTTGGAACCATTGTTATTGGTATCTTTTCAGTAATTTTTTTGTTTTATACTAATAGCTTTTTAATGAAGCGTCGCAACAAGGAGCTTGGAATGTATAACATCCTTGGTATGGATAAAAGACATATTGGAAAAGTTCTTGTTTTTGAAAGTATATATACGGCTTTAATTGGAATTGGCGGTGGAATAATTATTGGAATTGTATTTCAAAAGTTGGTTACCCTTCTTTTATATAAGTTGATGAAATTTGATGTACCTTTTGGATTTTATATATTTTATGAAGGAATAGGAATAACTTTCATATTCTTTACAGTTATTTTAACTGTAGCTCTTTTATTTAACTTAAGAAGGATTCATGTGCAGAATCCTATAGAGCTTCTTCGCGGAGGACAGGTTGGAGAAAGAGAGCCAAAGACAAAGTGGATTATTGCAATCCTTGGGGTTATATGTCTTGGAGGAGGTTACTATTTAGCAGTATCAACTTCCAATGCCATGGATGCTTTAGCAATGTACTTTGTAGCTGTAATTTTAGTAATCATTGGAACCTATTGTTTATTCACCGCGGTTAGTATTGTCATATTAAAGGTTTTAAGAAAGAATAAGAAGTTTTATTACAAAACCACAAATTTTATTGGCATTTCAGGGATGATTTATAGAATGAAGAGAAATGCAGTGGGTCTTGCGAATATATGTATTCTTTCCACTATGGTTCTTGTTATGGTGTCAGGAACCCTTGCACTTTATCTAGGAACGGAGGATTCAATAAATTTCCGCTATCCTGGGGATATAAATATCGAAACTAGATATAGAAAAGAAGAAAACTTATTAAATGTTGAACAGTTGCAATCAAGAATTACTTCTGGAATTGAAAAGCAAGGTTATAAAATGACTAAAGTAAATACATTAAATAGCCTAAGCTTTATCGTAGGCGATACTAACAATGGATTTATTACAGATAGAAATAAATTTAGCAATATGGGTAGCAGAATGCTAGTGTTTATCACGGCTAGTGAATACGGAAGACTTTTAGATATAGATCCCCCAAAGCTAGAAGATGATGAAATTCTTCTTTATTCGCAAGGAAGACCTGCTAAAGGAGATATATCAATAGATTTTAGCAATGCAGATAATCCAGAGGGAAAAGTTAGAACTTTTAAAGTAAAAGAAGAACTGGATTCGTTTCCTGCCGTGAGTGATTATGCAGCATTTTTATTAGATATAAGCTACTGTGTAGTTGCTGATGCAAGCGTTATGTTTAACCTTTCAAATGAACAAACACAGGCTTATGGAGATTATGCCAGTCCAATGATATGGGAGGCTCACATAGATTTAGATGGAACTACTGAAGAGAAAATAGCCTGTGCAGATTTTATAAGTAATCCAGAAAATATCAATGTGGATGGAGGTGCTGTAGGCAGCTGGGAATGGTATTCCGTAGAAAGTAAGGACAGTAATAGCATAGATTTCTACTCCCTTAATGGAGGCTTCTTTTTCCTTGGAATATTCTTAGGGCTTCTATTCATCATGGCAACGGTATTAATAATTTACTATAAACAGATATCAGAAGGTTATGAGGATAGAGAGCGTTTCCAAATAATGCAGAAGGTTGGTCTTGATAAGAAGGATATTAAGCGTTCAATAAATAGTCAGGTATTAATAGTGTTTTTCATGCCACTTATAGTAGCTTCTGTTCATATTGTCTTTAACTTTAGACTTATGAAGATGCTTCTTACCCTGTTTGGACTTACAAATACAACATTGACATTTTACTGTACAATTGGAACAGTGCTTGCTTTTATGGCAGCCTATAGCATTGTTTATATGTTAACTGCTAAGGTGTATTATAAAATTGTAAGTAAGTAGGAAAACTGTGGATATTCAAGGTCAAATATTTGGAATGTAAGGGTTCATAAATTACCAAAGATGAAGTCGAGGATAATATTAAATTATTCTCGGCTTTAATTTTTATTAGGAGCCTTGAGATAACAGTTTGTTACATAGAGGTAATAATTAAAAAATGTAGAATTATTTATATAAGAGTAAAGGAGCGGTGTTTTATGAAAAAGGGAATTTTAATTATATGTGTTTTGTTATTTGTAATATTTAGCTTAACAGGTTGCACAGACTCAAAGAAGGTTCCTTATGTTGGACCAGGTAGCAGTGATTATTACTATATGATTGGCGAACATTATCAAATTTGGCGTGCTAGTAATAACTCAATTACATTAGATAAAGTTGAGGAAGGTCAATCTGCATGGGCTATAATTCGTGAAAAGGTTACTAAAGTTGGTTGGGATGATTCTTTTATTTTAGCAGAGCAAACTCCTTTAATAAAAGAAACTATGACTTTAGATGAAGAAAATATTTGCTATTGGATAATAAGTATAGGCAACGGTGAATTATATGGACCATTAACTGAAGAAGAATTTGATTCAAAACGCATAGAATTAAATGTTGATACAGAAATAACACTTAAGAGTCCTGAAAGTTATAAATATTTAATGGAAGAACAAGGAAAAAGTAAATTGAACTAAGGAAGTAGAAAGATATATAAGGAGTACATATATGGAAATTTGGGACGGTTATAATATAGTAGGTGAAAAAGTCGGGATAGATTTAATTAGAGGGAAGAAAATACCAAAGGATATTTTTCATTGCGTTGTGGTTATTATAGTTGTGCATGAAGATGGTACGTATCTTTTAATGCAGCGAGATTATAATAAAACTGTATTCCCGGGAAAATGGGAGACTGGTGCCAGCGGATGTCTTCAAAAGGGAGAGAGTTTTGAGGAGGGAGCCAAAAGAGAGCTGCTTGAAGAAACGGGCATACTAGGAGAAAACTTAATATTTATGGAATCTTTCGTTAAGGAAGAGTATCAAACAATTTATAAGATTTATTTACATAGGTGCTCCAGTGATAAAAACTCCATTACATTACAGCAAGGAGAAACCATAGATTTTAAGTGGTTATCTAAGGTGGAGTTACTGGGAATAGTAGACACTGATGAATTTATATCACCATCCATAGAACTTATGAAAAGAATTATTATGACGCAGGAATAAAATATATAGCTATATTTATTACCATGAGTGTTTTTATAGTTTCTTGACTCTCCAGTTAGGGGAGGCAATAAAATAAATTTATAAGGAAGGAGTGAAGTGCTTGTATCGTATAGGAGAATTTTCTAAGTTAACTAAAACAACTATTAAGACACTAAGATATTATGATGAAGTTGGTCTTTTAAAACCAGATACCATTGATAAGTTCACTGGCTACAGATTTTATGGAACAGATCAGCTAGTGAAACTGCATTATATTCAATCCTTACGCCAAATAGGATTGTCCATAGAAGAAATTAAGCTTACTTTATCAGGGGTAAACACTAAAAATATCTTGGAAAAACGAAGGGCTGAATTATTAGATGAAATTAGCAATGCACAAGAACAACTCTCCAGAATTGAATTTATTTTATCGAGTAAAGAGGAGGAACAGATTATGAATTATCAAGCAATAATAAAAGAATTACCAGAGTGTATTGTATACTCAAAGAGGTTGACTGCACCAAGCTATGACTCTTATTTTAATTTAATACCAGATATAGGTAAGCAGGTTACAACAAAATATCCAGATTTAAAATGTGTTGTGCCAGAGTATTGCTTCATTGTTTATCTTGATGGAGAATATAAGGAGAAGAATATTAATATCGAGTTTTGTGAAGCAGTTGACAAATTAAAGGAAGATTTTGAGGATATTAGGTTTAAGAAAATTGATGCCGTTACTGCAGTTTCAATTATGCATATGGGGCCATATTCAAAATTAAGAGAGGCATATATCTATGCATTCAATTGGATTGAAGAAAATGGATATGTATCATGTGATAATCCTAGAGAAAATTACATTGATGGTATTTGGAACAAGGAAAGTGAAGAAGAGTGGCTAACAGAGCTTCAAATACCAGTGGTAAAAAAATAGAATAAGTAAAGAAAAATAGTGCAATGATTGTTGCACTATTTTTTTGTTCATTTAAATACTCTAGTAAAAATTGTTATATTAAGCCCGGTTAAAAATGATTTCAGTTAATTTTTATATGTATTAATAGAGCAAATATATAGGTTGAAAATATTATTTACGAATCAAAGTTTATCTTATATACATTCTTAGGTCTTCCCCTAGAAGTTCCGAATTCTTCTCCAATTACCTCTGCAATACCTGTTTCCATTAGTTTATTTAAGAATCTGTTAGCACTTCGCACTGTTATAGAGAGTTGGTTCGCCAAGTCCTGAGCAGTTAGGTTGTCAGTTTTAAGAATTTTCATTGTGGCAATGATTTTTTGCACATTTATAGGAGAAAGTCCTACTTTCTTAGCTACTTTTTCATAGTACTCCATTTTATTGTTTTGAACTATAAGATTGTTTTCAGAGGTCAAAGGACCAACTAACTGGTCCATAGATGTTGCTAAATAACTGCAGGTATAAGGTTTATACTTTGCTTCTTTATTAGCAAGAGAGGCTAGGTATTTTGCTTCCGAAACATCCTCTCCATAGCCGTATCCAATACTTACGGTGAATTTCAGTGTGCTCTTTAGATGGTTAGTTAAGGAGCATATAGTTTTATTATTAGTGATTCTATCCACGGTCTTTTGAGAGGTGAAAATTTCAAAGCTGCCGTGGTTTCTTTTTATTACAAAGTTTGTTAAATGATTTTTATTGTAATTAGTTATAGATTCATGAAGTAATATTGGAAGCAGTTCATTATCTTTATTAAATATCTCATCATTTGGATTAAATTTATCAATGGATATATCAATCACTGCTGGCTGGTTTTCACTTAATTTATGTAGTTGAATGTCTTTAATTATTCTGTGTACAGAGGACTCCACGTGATCCTTGCTAGGACAGGCAAGGTGATATTTAATTCCTTTTTTCTCAAGTTCTTCGGCTATGTTACTAAAGGTTATGATGGCAAGATCCAAGGAGCCTTGCTCCCATCTTAGGGTTATATTTTCAACTATGCTACGGCAGAAGTTGAAAATACCTCCTAAATCAAGTTCTTCTATGTTTTCTGCAATATCGGATAGTTCATATACAGGTTTATCATAGTCATAAAGTTTTTGAAGCTTATCTGGAAAAAGTGGTGAATTCATGAAGTCTAAATAGACCTTTGAAAAGTCTGTATTTCTATCTTGGATTACTAAGTTAAATAAAGTTTTATAAAGATTTAGCATATCCGTATTAAAGGATACAACAGGCTTTCGGCAGATGGGATATGTCTTTTTTATCCATTGGGATGATAGAAGACTGCTAATTAAAAAACCATCTACTAAGTCGTAATTTTTTGCGTATATCTCAACTAAATTGGAGAAGTTGGAGTATACAAAGTACTGAATTTCACAGTTCAAATTTAAATTATCAATTATTTCTTTAGTGTAATCATGTAATTGTTTGGTAGTAATTAACGCAATTTTCAAAAGATCACTTCCTTTTATAGGATTCTCTATAAAATATTGTATCAAGTGTATATTTTAAATTCAATATATTTTCAGACTACTATCGGAAAATTTTCTTTAAGTAGGAATCGAATTATTTGATTCGGTCACTGGAGATTATTAATTACAATAGATATGAGAAGAAATTTCATGAAATAATGGAGATTGTGTATTAAATATATAAGTTTTGCATTAATAGAAGTAAATTTGCCATGAAGAATTTAAGACAGTAGTCCTAAAATACGACTAAATTTTAGGACTATTGTGCATAAAAAATCATCATGCTAGACTTTTATTATAGACATGTCTTGAATAAGTCCATATATACCTATAAGTAAAAAGGAGGTTATTTCTATGACAAATGGTTCTTACTTAAACGTAGCAAACAGTGGTACCATGATGGCACTTTGTGCAGCAACTATTGGGGTAGTTGTAATGCAAGGGCTGCTGTTCTTAAGAAAAGGAATTAAAAGAAGTGAGGAATTGGGAATTCCGAAAAGCAAAATCAAGAAAGTAATTTCAAGTACAGCTATATTTTCCATTATACCTTCATTACCAATAATGGTATTTTTGATGCTTATGATGCCGACCTTGGGGAAATTCTTCCCATGGCTTCGTGTTTCTGTAATTGGTTCAGGATCCTACGAGTATATGGCGGCAGATATGGCAGCTACATCTATGGGCTTTACAGGTATGGCTGATCCAAATGTAAACGTTGCGGCATTTTGCTGTGCAATGTGGGTTATGACCATTGGTCTTATGAGTGGTCCAATTACCAATGTATTCTTACTTAAAAAATACGATGGAAAAATCAAAGAAATGAGCAGAAAGAAAAATAGTTTTGGTCCATTCTTTGTCAGCACTCTTTTCATAGCTTTAGTTTGTGTCCTAGCTATGCCTAAGTACATGGATTTTGCAAAACCATTGGGGGTTTTTGCAGCAATAGTATCTAGTGTTACCATTGTAGTTTGTAATAAAATGGCATCAAAATACAAAAATACAACTCTTAGAGACTTTGCATTTCCACTGAGCATGATTGTTGGGATGGTTTCAGTAATCCTAGTTTCAAATATCGTGTAGTTGTTGAAGGAGGAAGATTATATGGCTCAATTAAAAGTAAATAAAAAGGTTGATATAGATAGTTCATATGATTTAGCATCACAGGAGTTTGATAATCAAATTCACCGTTTGGGGAAAATTACCACTGTTATTGCATTGCTTATGATGCTTGCAGTGCCAACAGTAATAACTTTTATAACTGGAACAAAACTTACTTTTGGACAAGTTATGATTGCATCTTCCAGTGTTTTAATGACCTTTGGTCTTATTGGGGTAACTGAAGTATTCTCCTATGCACCGATTTTAGGACCAGGAGGAACTTACCTTGCATTTATCACTGGTAATATATCTAATATGAAGCTTCCAGCAGCCACTACAGCTCTTACCGTTGCGGAGGTTGAACCAGGTACAAAAGAGGGAGAAGTAGTATCAATGATAGCCGTTGCTGTTTCATCCTTAGTTACTGTATCAGTAGTTTTAATTGGAATGTTATTTGGAACAAAGATAATGCCGATATTAGAGCATCCTGTTCTAAAGCCTGGATTCGATTATCTGATTTATGCTTTATTTGGAGCTTTTGCGACTCCAGTAATTATGAAGTCACCTAAAATGTCTGTGGCTCCCGTAATTGTAATGGCTGTCTTAATATTAATACTTGGAGTTTCAAAGGTTGGTTCATTACAGGTTTATATCTTACCACTTTTAATAATTTTCTCAGTATTTGTATCTCATAGATTGTTTAAGGCTGGAAAACTTACTAAATAATGGAGTGGATTAAATGAATACAATACTTTTAAGAGCAAAAGAAATTGAAAATGAAATAATTAGTAATAGAAGACAATTACACAAAAATCCTGAACTTGGGAATGATTTATCTTTTACTTCACAGTATGTAATGGATAAGCTTTGTGAAATGGGATATGAACCAATTAAAATTGGAGAGAGTGGAGTTGTTGCAACAGTGGGGAAAGGTAATAAAACCATCCTTCTCCGTGCAGATATGGATGCCCTTCCAATGAAGGAAACTTCAGGTGAAGAATTTTCTGCAATGGGCGAATATGCCCATGCCTGTGGACACGATACCCATACAGCTATGCTTTTAGGGGCAGCAAGGCTTTTAAAAGAGAGGGAACAGGATTTAAAAGGTATAGTTAAACTTATGTTTCAACCAGATGAAGAGGGGTTAACTGGAGCTAAGCTGATGATTGATGGAGGAGTTCTAGAGAATCCAAAGGTTGATGCAGCTATGGCCATGCACATTTCAATAGGAAGAAAATGTGGTGTAGTTGCAACTAGTTATGGAACTGTAATGGCTTCTTGTGATAGATTTACAATCAATATTAATGGAAAAGGAACCCATGGAGCAGATCCACATCTTGGCGTTGACCCTATAAATATTGCAGTTCATGTTCATATGGCACTGCAAGAGCTAATGAGTAGAGAAACGGCGCCTGGTGACAATGCAGTTTTAACTATTGGAAGGATATCAGCTGGAACAGCTCCAAATATTATTCCTGAGGAGGCTGTTATGGAAGGCACTTTACGTTGCTTCAATGCTGATACAAGAAAGTTTCTATTAGAAAGACTAAAAGAAGTTTGCAACTTTACAGCAAAATCCTTTAGAGGTGAGTGTACTGTGGAAATTTCAGGATCTGTACCGCCTGTGATGTGTAATGATAATATATCAAATGCTATGGAAGGCTACGTTAAGGAGTGTATAGGAGAAGAAAACACTATTGCAATGCCAAATCAGTGTGGTGGTTCTGAAGACTTTGCTTATGTACTTGAACAGGTTCCAGGGACATACTTGGCACTAGGTGCAGGCACAGAGGAGGAAGGATATATTTATAACGTTCATAATCCAAGTGTTAGATTTAATGAAAACTCATTCCATGTTGGGGCCGCAGTTTATGCATTTTGTGCAATGAAGTGGATTGAGGACAATAGTAAGTAACATTATAAATATATATTTAAGCTATGATTATTATAGTAAATACATACATAACTATAATTGTCATAATTGAAATATAATTAAATAAAATTATAAAATAGAAAATACAAAGACTCATTCTTATATATATTTGAAAGGAGTTTAAGTATTAACCAAATCAAGGATTTGGATGATTACTTAATGAAGGGAAATATCTCTCCACTGGGTTAAAATTTGGAGGAATGACAATGAAGAAAAAATCAATATTTTATGGTTGGTGGATAGTAGTTAGTTGTTTTGTACTTATGTTTGTAATGATGTCCATAGTTTCAATGGTCATGGGTATCTTCGTAATACCAGTAAGTGCCGAGCTCAATATATCACGAACACAATTTTCACTATATTTTACCATTCTTTCTGGGGTTGGACTTTTAATAAGTCCAGCCATAGGAAGGTCAAAAATGGATTTAAGAGTAATGACAAGTCTTGGAGTAATTCTATGTGGAATTTGCTTCATGGCATTAGGTTACTGTAAAAACTTAATAATGTTTTATATTATATCAGTGGTCATGGGGATTGGATTTAAAATATGTACAAACATTCCAGCATCAATCCTTTTAGCCAACTGGTTTAAAGAAAAGAGCGGTACAGCTGTTGGTATTGCCTTTGCTGGAGCAGGTATTGGTAATATGATTTTTACACCAATTGCAAACTATTTAATATCTGTCTATGGGTGGCGTAGTGCATATGTTATTTTAGGGGTATTAATGATGATTATAACCCTTCCATTTACAATGTTCATTATAAAAAATAAACCATCAGATTTAGGAATTGTTGCCTATGGAGAAAGGCAACATTCAAGGTCAGCTAAAGATGGAGGCAAGGAAGAGGTACAAGGTTATACTCTTTCAGAACTTATGAAAACTCCTTTTTTTTGGATTATCATGTTCTGTATGATAGTTGTAAATATAGTTTCTTGTGGAATCAACAGCCATCTTCCATCTTATATGCAGGATATAGGGCATAGTGCTACTTTTGCAGCATTTATAGTTTCCTCAGGATCTTTAATGTTAACCTTCGGAAAGGTAATATTGGGATTCATGTCAGATAAATTAGGTGGAACGAGTATTGTTGCCATCTCATGTGCAGCTCTTACTTTATCATTAGTAGCTTTAATGGGTTCACCCGTTACTATTCTAGCTATTTTTGCAGGACTTTTGCATGGGTTTGGAACAAGTTTTGGATCAGTTGGCCCACCTATAATCACAAGACAATTATTTGGAGAAAAGGATTATAGTAGTGTTATGTCAGTGGTTTCAATGACCTCAGGTATAGGAATGGCTATTGGAGCCCCATTTTGTGGAGTCATTTATGATTTGACAGGAGAATATACCCTATCGTGGATAATCTTCTTAATTGCTATGATTGGATGTACTGCATGGTTCTTGATTTCATTAAAGAGCAATGAAAAAAGAGCAGCGATTATTTTTACTCGAGATGGATATAGCAAGATGGGATAAAGATAAATTTCTTAAAGTAAAATACTTAATTCGTCTTAAAATCAATATAAATTTACTTTTTAAAAAGATAATTTTATAACAATATTTAGAGACGTTATAACACATATGTGGAAGGAGGTTTGCAATAGCAGCCTCCAAACCACGATAAATAGGTATATGGGAATAAAATATATTCCTTAAATACATAAATTTTTTAATCTTAAATGTATATTTTTTAACAAAGTTATGTGGAAAAATACAAAACTTTGGAGTATAATGAGGAGGAAGAGTTATGAAAAAAGTAGTCAGTTTTTTACTAGCGTCAGTGATGATGCTAACGTTGGTTGCCTGTGGCACCACTTCAGGAGGCTCAAAGGGGAGTGGATCAGGAAAGTCTAAAGAAAATTACGACATAGTAATTATTGGTGGCGGCGGTGCTGGACTTGCAGCTGCCGTTGAAGCAAAACAAAATGGTGCTGAGAACATCGTGGTTTTAGAAAAGTTATCTTTCCTCGGGGGAAGTACAACCATGGCCTTTGGCGGATTTAACTGTGCAAAGTCAAAATATATGACTGAACAAGGAAAAGAAGAAGAGAATATTGATCTGCTTAACAGAGTTGTGGGAAAAAATGGTAAAAATTTTAACGATTCTGATGTAGCAGCTGTTGTTATTGAGGAAACACCATCAGTAATTGAGTGGTTTGAAAGTTTTGGCTCTGAATGGGGACAAATTCGTTACTCAGATTTGCATTGCCCTACAGATGGAACGATTCCAGGAGTAGAAATCATTAAAGTTCTTAGTGAACAATGTGAAAAATTAGGTGTTGAAATTCGTCTTAACACGAAGGCTACAAAACTGGTAACAGATGAAGAAGGAAGAATCAATGGAGTTGCTACTCAAAATGAAAATGGGGAAGAAGCGACAATCAATTGTACTTCTGTTATTTTAGCAACTGGTGGTTATTCAAACAATCCAGAAATGATTGCAAAAGATCATCCAGATCTTAAAAACATTCACTTCCCATCATCTAAGGGAGCAGAAGGTGACGGTATTGTAATGGCAACTGAACTTGGTGCTAAAACAAGGAATATGGATTTAATACAGTTATCATGTGCAGTAGTTCCATCTTCAATCCAAATGCAATTACCTGGACCAATTAAAGAAAAGGGGGCAATCTTCGTAAATAAAGAAGGAAATCGTTTTGTTAAGGAAACAAGTGCAGCAAGCTCAGACAGAGGAATTACTGCTGCGATCTTAGAACAGACAGATGCAATGTGTTATGGAGTTTACAACGAAACAATTTATCAAAATTTCATGTCTGTTGAAGACAAAGATTTCTTTGATGAATATAGAATTAATGGAATAGATAAATCAGGTCTAGTTATGAAAGCTGATACTATTGAAGGATTAGCAGGAATGATGGATGTTCCAGCTGATGCATTAGAAGCTACAATAAAAGGTATCAAAAATAGTGAAATAGATAATGAAGCTGCAAAAGAAGCTGCAGATACGTATAATGAAGGACCTTATTATGCAGTGCCTTTAACTCCAGGAGTTATGGACACTCTAGGTGGAATTGAAATAGATACAATTGGCCGTGTAATTAACACTGACGAAGAACCAATTCCAGGATTATATGCTGCTGGAGAAGTTATCGGAAACATCCAAGGAGCTTATTATTCAATCGGCCTTGGTGAAGCTGTTGTATACGGAAGGGTTTCAGCAAGAAATGCTATACAATATGTTAAAGACCGTGGCGGCTTAACTGAATATAAAAAGCCAGAAGGTGAATCAGAAAAGCCAGGATCAAAACCAGCTGCAAAAGGTAATTTTGTTGATGGTACTTTCACTGGAACTGCGAAAGGAAATAATGATGATTTAACAGTAGAAGTAACAGTTAAGGATGGAAGTATCACAGAAATTAAGGTGGTTGACGATAAAGAAACTCCAAACATTTTTGCAGGAGTAGTGGACAAGTATATTCCATCTATCATTGAGAGTCAAGATCTTGAGGTAGATACAATCACAGGTGCTACAAATTCTTGTAATGCCGTTAAAGAAGCTTTAAAGTCTGTATTAAAAACAAATTAAAAAACAACCCAAGTTTAAATACTAATGAATACCTTAGTAAAGTGATTTTCATAGTATGTTAATTTAATATTAATGCAGACTTTATATAAAAAGGCGGATAGCTAGTCTATCTGTCTTTTATTTTAGAAAAATAGTTATAAAAATAGAATTAAATTAAAAAATAAAGGCATACTAATATAAAATCTTAGAATTGAGGTGTGATTATGCAGAAAAAATTACTATATATAAGTGTTAACTCAAAACCAGAGGAATTATCCTCATCCAAAACTGTGGCTAGAGCCTTTATAAATCAGTTTTTAGAAAAATTCAAGGATTATAAAGTTGAAGAAGTAGATTTATATAAGGACCATATTCCAAGATTAGAGTATCAATATTTTGAGGATAGGAACTGCATTATTAGTGAAGAGGCTGAAAAGAAGCTTTCGCAGAAAGAACAGAATGAAGTTAAGAGAATTCGTGACCTTTGTGATCAGTTTGTAAGTGCTCAGGTTTGTGTAATAGCATCACCTATGTGGAGCTTGCTTTTTCCAGCACCTTTAAAAGAGTATATTGATTGTATTGTTCAGGTTGGAAAAACTATTACATTTGAAGGAAGTAAGAAGCCGAAAGGATTACTAGGAGAAGAGCACAGAGCTGTTATATATATTCAATCTTCAGGTGGTAGCATTCCTTGGATAGTTGATCCAATTTTAGATAAGGGTGAAAACTATGTTGAAAGCATAATGAAATCCATGGGAATTAAGCAAGTTAAGGAGTTAAAGGTTGATAACACTGGAACTTCTGAGGAGGAAAGACAGCAGGCTATTAAAAAGGCAGAGAAGCAGATTAATCAGATTATATCAAGTTTAAATCTATAATAAAGGTAAAAATGGACCCCCAGGTCCATTTTTTACTTTTATTTTATGCTTTTAACTTCAAACTCTTCGAATCTATATTTTTGCCCCGTTGGGTTTTCTTTGCCTTCGGGAACTTCTTCTAAGAACATTTCATATGGTCTTACAAATAATCCACAGTTTCCGTATAAGGCCCTATATAAAACCATTTTTTCCTGAGTTTCTGAATGAATAACGGAATCCTCAACTAGGTATAAATCACCTTTAAAGTGCCTAAAAATTTTCCCTTTAGAATTTTCTATAGTTCTCATAGAGATACTTCCTTTCATTTGTATATAAAAAATAGTGTAGCAATAATAATCTCATAATAACACATATAACTATTAATTTCTATGGAACTAATAGTTAATATATGTTAATGAATATTACACAAATTGTTAATAAAAATGTATCTTTTTATTATCCTATTATCATAAGATATGGAGTATATTTATAGTTGAAGAGAATTGTTTGAATTTTCGAATTTTTAAGGAGGGAAAGATATGGACTGGGAGGATATAAAAAAATCAGATTGTGAGGTCTTTAATCTTATTAATGAAGAGCTTGAGAGACAAAAAAATGGAATTGAGCTCATTGCCTCAGAGAATTTTACTTCTAAGGCAGTAATGGAGGCTGTAGGGTCTTGTTTAACAAACAAATATGCTGAAGGCTATCCAGGAAAAAGATATTATGGTGGCTGTGAAGTAGTAGACTTAATAGAAGATTTGGCTAGAAAAAGAGCTATCGAATTGTTTAAGGCTGATGGATATCATGCAAATGTTCAGCCACATAGCGGTTCCCAGGCTAACATGGCAGTTTATATGAGTATCTTAAAACCTGGAGATACTATAATGGGGATGAATCTTAGTGAGGGTGGACATTTAACTCATGGATCTCCAGTAAATTTTTCCGGAAAGTTATTCAATGTTATACCTTATGGTGTAAATAAGGAAACAGGTTATATAGATTACGAGGCTATGGAAGCCTTGGCTAAGGAACATAAACCTAAACTAATTGTTGCTGGAGCAAGTGCATATGCAAGGATAATAGATTTTAAGAGAATAAAGGAAATCAGTGATGAGGTTGGAGCTTATCTTATGGTGGATATGGCACATATTGCTGGTCTGATAGCTGCTGGAGTTCATCCATCTCCAATACCTTATGCTGACTTTGTAACTTCAACTACCCATAAGACATTAAGGGGTCCTAGAGGTGGAATGGTTTTATGTAAGGAAGAATATGCTAAGCTTTTAGATAAAGCATTATTCCCTGGAATGCAGGGGGGGCCACTTTTACATGCCATAGCAGGGAAGGCTGTATGTTTTAAAGAAGCTATGAGTGATGAGTTTAAAACATATATTAGAAACGTGGTAGATAATTGTCAAACTTTAGCTGAAGCTTTAAAGAGTCATGGATTTAAAATTGTATCTGATGGTACGGATGGTCATTTAATGCTAGTAGATTTAACAAGTAAGAATATATCAGGTAAAGCTGCAGAAACTAAGCTTAATGGTATAGGAATAACTGTTAATAAAAATACTATTCCAAATGAGCAAAGAAGCCCGTTTGTAACTTCAGGAATAAGAATTGGAACTGCTGCCATTACTACTAGGGGCTTTAAGCAAGAGGATATGATTGCTATAGCAAGCATAATTAATGATGCATTATGTAATGAAAGCGTAACAGAAGCAGAACTAAAAGCAAGAGTTAAAGAACTAAGCAAAAAATATCCTCTATATTAATTAGAAGGATAGGTAATAATTATGAGTATTGTAATGAGGGGGTTAGAGGTTGCTGGTTCAATGAAGGAAAAGCTTCAGGAGGAATTTCTGGCCTTAAAGGAAAGAGGTATTATACCACATCTTGCAATTGTTCGTGTTGGTGCAAGACCAGATGATCTTGCTTATGAGCGTGGGGCAAAGAAAAGAATGAACACCATAGGCATTAAATGTACTGTATTTGAGATTCCAGAGGACGTAGATCAAGAGTTATTTGAACTTCAGTTTGGAAAAATAAATAGTAATCCAGAAATTCATGGAATACTTCTATTTAGACCATTGCCAAAGCATCTTAATGAGGAATCTTTAAAAGGATTAATCAATCCATTAAAAGATGTTGATTCTATGAGTCCAGTGAATGCTGCAAAGGTCTTTTCAGGAGATGAAACTGGTTTTGCTCCATGCACTCCTGAATCAGTAATAGAGATTCTGGATTATTATAATATTGATATAACTGGTAAAAAGGTAGTAGTTTTAGGAAGAAGTATGGTGGTGGGAAAACCATTATCAATGCTGCTTCTCAAGAAAAATGCAACTGTTACAATATGTCATACTAAAACTAAGAATCTTGAAAAGGTGTGCCGCGAAGCTGAAATTCTTATTGCTGCAGCAGGCAAGGCTAAAATGGTTACACAGGAGATGGTAGGAGATAATGCAATTGTAATAGATGTAGGAATAAATTTAGATGAGGAAGGTAATCTATGTGGAGATGTAGATTATAAAAATGTTGAAGGAAAGTCTTCATATATAACACCAGTACCAGGTGGGGTTGGAAGTGTTACTTCATCAGTGCTGGCTAAGCATGTTATTACAGCAGCTAAGCGTTTAAATTGTATTTAGAATGTTAAGTATAAGTTAGAAATAAGAGGTCGGCAGTTCCGACTTCTTATTTTTTAGCGGTTTGCAAATAAATATGAGATGCTATGGATTTTTTATACATATGAATCGTATATTTATTACAGATGGAAATATACGATTCCTTATAAATTTAAAGGCGGTAAATAATATGAAAAATAAATTTTATAGCCTATTCTTTTTAGTTTTGTTTGCTATGCCATTTCCTTTCATATCAATATATTTAGACTTTAAATATGGGTCAATGATTGGATATTTAATAATGATTACAGCATATATAGTTTTGATTTATGGCTGTAAATTAATTAAGAATAATAAAATATATTTATATGGAAATGGAATATCTGTAATAGTTTCACTAATATTTATTCAAAGTGTAGCCCATGAAAGCTGGTACTATTATTTTAAACCCCTAACCCCAGTACAATTATTAATTTTTTTAGCACTTTTAGGTCTTATACTTCAGTTATCAGCATGGTACTTTATAACTAAGAATCTAGAAAAGTAATCTTCATTTAACAATTAATTATGGAGGGATTTTAAGTGAAAAATACTTTTAAGGTTATTTCAGTATTAATTTTTTGTGTGGTACTGCTATTAGGATGTGGAAGAAGTAATTACATTAATACTAAGGATAAAATAGATAATAAAGATGAAAAAATTATAAAGGAATTTAGATCTCATCATGGTTATGCAGAAGAAGATTTAAAAACATTGGTAATAAATTATCTTGGGGATATTGAAGGATACAGAATATACTTCGTAGAATATAATGGCGAAGAAGAGATTAATGGAGAGTGGATTAAAGATGGCTATAAATTTCCAGTAAAATCTCATACAAGAATTATTGGAAGTAAAGCTGATAATTTGTATACATTAGGTAATTTAATATATGAAACACAAATTGATGTTAAGGCTTTGTATGATATGGTGGGAGAAGAATAATAAAGGAGAAAAATATTGGAGAGCGAGTATTATTACTCCTCTTTTTTTATGAAAATAAGTTTGTTTGATTACTAATTATGGTAAGATTGTATTAATGAAGAGGAAGTTTTCTTAATATGATTTTAGGAGGTTCTATGAAAATAATCGTTATTTACAAATCAAAAACAGGATTTACAAAGAGGTATGCACAGTGGATTGCAGAGGAATTGAAGTGTGACATGGTAAGTTATGAAAAAGTTTCAGCAGCTTCTATAGCAGAATATGACTGCGTTATTTATGGCGGTGGTATTTATGCAGGAAAGATAGGTGGCCTTAAGAAGATAAAACCTTTACTTGCAAATAAGCCAAAGACTAAGTTTATTGTTTTTGCAACAGGGGCAACACCATCAGCTGCAGAAGAGGTTATTAACACAACTTGGAAGGTGAACTTCACAGAAGAAGAATTAGAAGAAGTACCACATTTTTATATGCAGAGCGGGCTAAGTTATGAAAAAATGGGCTTCTTTGATCGTCTGATGATGAAGGCTTTTTCTAAAATGTTAAGTAAAAAAGAAGATAAGAGCACAGAAGAAGTAGGTACACAACTTGCCATTATAAGGTCCCATGATATTTCTTTAAAGGAATTTATTGAACCTATAGTTAAGTTTGTAAGGTTACAAAGATAAGTTTATTTGAAAATTTGAAGGAGTGGTCGCATGAAGTTAATAAAGAGTATATGTTTTGTTGTTTTAGCACTTACTTCTTTGATTTTAACAAGGTGTGAACCAGAAGCTAAGACAGAAAAACCTGGTATTTACTTATATCCTAGTGAAGAGCAGACCATAGAGGTTAAGTTGGATTATAAAGGTGAATTCACTTGTACTTACCCAGAGTATAAAGATGGGTGGAAGGTTATTGCGAAACCAGATGGAACATTAATAAACTATGGTGATAATAAAGAGTACTCTTATTTATACTGGGAAGGTAATTCTAAGATCAATTGGGATTTATCAAGTGGGTTCGTTGTTAAGGGTGAGGATACAAGAGAGTTTCTTCAAGAAAAACTTGAGTATTTGGGTTTAACTCCAAGAGAATACAATGAGTTTATTGTGTATTGGCTGCCTATTCTTGAAGAGAATAAGTATAATTTAATTCATTTTGCAGGAGGAGAATATGATGAGTATGCAAAACTGCAAATTAAACCTAAACCTGATTCAATTTTAAGAGTTATGATGGTATATAAACCACTTGAAAAGCCTATTGATATTGAGGAGTAGCAACTGCATTGCTTTGAAAGAACGGGCTTTACTGTTATTGAATGGGGTGGAACAAAAGTAAATTAGTTGAATCAAGTAGACGTTAATAGGTATTTTATATGTATTATAAGGTGGTGTATTAAAGCAATGTTTAAAAAGGAGACTTCTTTAAATATTATAAATCTACTTAAAGGTGGTTTGGTATTAATTACACTGTTTGCAGTATTATCAATTACTTTTAATAAGTTAATGGCTGGCGAAAGGCCAGTGTATCCACCTTCAATTAAAGTTAATAATAAGTTATATTTTGCAACTGGAGATAAAATATATGTTGAACCACCTAAAAGCTTTATGGAAGCTGGAAGAATAAATTCTATGGTAGATTCTACAAAAATGCTTTCTGAAGATTTACAGTGTAATTATGAGTTTGGAAATAATGCTTTAGTCTTTGTGAGTACGGAGGATTTTACTACAATATACGTAAAGTATGATAAAACAGAGCCGGAGTATGAAGTATGGAAAACAGAGGAAGAAATACAAAGGGAGATAGACGAGAAAAATCAAAATAGAAATAATTAAGAAACGGAGAGAAATATTACTTGAAGAATAATAAAAGAAGTATTTTTGTAATAGGAGATAGTATATCAATTCATTACGGACCTTATTTAAAAGCCTTTATTCAAGAGAAATTTAATTATGATAGAAGAAGAGAAATAGGTGAAGCTTTAAAGAATTTGGATAAACCTATAGGAGCTAATGCAGGGGACAGTTCTATGGTATTAAAATATCTTCAGGAAGAAATGGACAAACAGGTTAAGTATGACATTTTACTTCTAAATTGTGGACTGCATGATATTAGAGTTGATAGAAATACTTTGGAGCTGCAGATAAAAGCAGAACAATACAAAAGGAACTTGGAAGAAATAATTGACTTAGCAAAGAGGCTGTCAAAAGAGGTGTTCTGGATTACCACAACACCAATTATTGATAAGATTCATAATTCAAGGAAAGAAGGCTTTTGGAGGTTTAGTAAAGATTTGGACACTTATAATGCAATTGCAGAAGAAGTAATGATTAAGGAAAATATAAAAACAATAGATTTATATAACTTTACCAAAGGTTTTGGAGAAAAGGTTTATTGTGATCATGTACATTTTAAAGAGGATATTAGAAAGTTACAGGCTGAATATATCGCTGGATATTTAAATAATTTTAAATGCAATTTATAGAGATTAGTAAAGGTGTGGTGAAATGGGAAAAAAGAATTTAACTTTAGAACAGAAGAAACTTGCTATTGATATATGGATTATAGCATTAGTTACATTTGGAGTGTTTTTCTTATACATGGTGTTTGGAAATAAAATGATGGAGTATATTTTAAATTCAAATACATCTATTGTTCTTCGTTTATTGATTAATGCAGGAGTTTAATTTGGCATAGCAGGATTAGGGATTACTATTGTTTGTATTTTAAGAAAAGAAAAATTTGCTGAATTTGGATTGATAAAAAATAATATAATAAAAGCTATTTTATATACAATTATATGCTTTATATCCTATATTTTATATGTTTTTATGTCTGGACAATTTGAAGGTTATGAGCCATTCAGCATTCTTCTCACAAATGAGGTTATAAAAAGTGGGTTCCCAATAAACATTTTAGGTATGATGTTAATTATTTTAGTATGGGGATTTTTTGAAGGATTTAATTATGTGGTTATTAGTGAGAAATTGAATAGATATTATTCAAAGAAGAGTAAATGGGTTAATATAGGAGCAATTACTTGTGCTATTATCTGTATTTTGTTTCACCCATTTAGTACATCATTTTGGGGCATAGTTGAAACAATTACTACATTTATAGCTATTTATGGAATCATAATAGTAAAAGATGAAACCAATAATGCATGGGGATGCATATTTGCATTTTGTTTTATTTGGAATGCTTTTTAGTTTATAAATATGTTGATTTTAGGTAGAAAGTGATAATAATTCTTATAGTAGTCTTAATTCGTTAAATTTATAAGAAATTAAAATTATATAAGGAGGGATTCACATAAAGGGTTTAAGAAGAACTATAATAGTAATTTGTCTAATTATTCTAGCGATAACTGGATGTTTAAGTATTCCAAGTGGAAAATATTATAATAAAGAAGTCAAGAAGCTGGTAAAAGAGAATAAGGCTGAAGTTATAGAAGTAGGGAAATCTATGAAAATAGATAATGATAAAATATTCATTAATCGAATTATAAATACTGAGGATGAAACTTATATAAGGTATAGGGTTATAAAATTTGAGCAAGGCTGGTCTTTCCCAGAAAGTGCTATTAAGGTGTTTGATGATAAGGGACAAGAGTATATATACCATGGTGCTGGATCATCTGGCAAGGCCTGGGGAGAGGAAGGTATATTCAGAGTTGATAGGATACCAGATGATGTAAAGGAAATAATACTTAAGCTAGATCGGTATGATAGAAAATCAGAAGTTAAAATTCACCTTGCAGAGGATGGTGAAAAAAATGAGAATTAATAAAAAATATCAAGGCATTATGGAATGGTGTATAGCTATAGTTCTAGTAGTAATATGCACAAAGTATTCTATATTATCATATGGAAGTTTTTCACCTGTTAAGGCCCATGAAAGTTCTGAAAGGACCTATCATTATGGACCTTCAGAAATTGTTAAAACTATTGATTTAGATAAAAGTAAAATATACTTATGTAGATATAAAGATTGGTTTTCAGCCAACACTGTTAAAAAAGGATTCATTAAATGGTATCCAGGAGATCAAGTTGCAGGAACTCCGATAGATTACTCAAAACAAGTATCATATAGTGGAGGTGGTTCAAGTATAAGCGAAAATGAAATGATTATGAAGGTTTATGGTTATGTAAATGACCCTGAAATAACAACAATGACCTTCAAGTTTAATAATAAAGAAGATACATTAATCTATGATTTAGATGAAAGCAGAATGTTTATTTTTTATTGGAAGGAAGGTAGTGAAAAATTCAATATAAAGTATCTGAAAGGCTTAGATGGTGAAGGAAATGTTATTTTGGAAGAGCGTGTAATGGGTCTATAATTGATAAAGATGTGGTAGAGTTATATATTTTGCGACGTAATAAGTTTAATAAACATAGCATTGATATTAACATGATTAGCCTTAATCATATATGCATTAATTCTTGCAATAAAAGCTTTAAAGATATATATTAGAAAGAACTCGTAAAGTAACACTTAAGTGAAAGGATAATTTAACATGAATGATAAAATTAAAATCATTGGTGGAGCCTCTGGATATACAGAGATAGAAATTGATAATGATTTTAATCCTGTTAATACTTGGGAAGAAAAGTGGATACAGGATATTGACTATTTAAAGGAAAATCTTAAAAAGAACCATAAAAATTTATTTGCCTACACGGATGAGCAATCATTTAATAAAAAAATTGCGGATTTAAAGAAAATCATAAATCAATTAGATTATGAAGAGATGAAGGTAGAGATTTCAAGGGTGGTGGCATCAATTAAAGATGCACATACTTCTTTGATATTTCCAGCGAAGAGGTTTATTCCACTAAAGTTTTACTACTTTGATGAGGGGATATATATTATTGATACTACTAAGGAGTATGAAAATTTAATATTTAAAAGAGTTATTGCCATTGAAGATATGAGTATAGAACTTGTTTTAAAAGAGCTGAAGAGTATTATTTCCTTTGAAAATCAGCATTTTTTTAAGGCTCAAAGCATGAAGTATCTTCAAATTGCAGAAGTTTTGTATGGTCTTTTAATAGTTGATTCCATTGATAAAGTTAAGATAACTACAGAGGATGGATGCTATGAAGTTATAACCTGTTTTCTTCAAGAGTTAATATATACAAATGAAAAACTGCCTATATTTTGGAGGCGTCCCGCAGAAAACCTTTGGTTTGCTGAGTTGAAGGATGGCGAACTTTACATAAAGTATAACAGCTGTAGAGAGCAAGATGGAGAACTGATTGCAGAGAAGTTAGCGAGAATAATCAGCTTCATGGATGAAAATAAGCCGAGTAAAGTAACAGTAGATTTAAGAAATAACCTTGGAGGAGATTCCACACTTATAAGGCCATTAATTGATTATTTAAAGAATCATGAAGAACTAAACAATAGCCAAAGGTTAAAGGTGGTGATTGGAAGAGAGACATTTTCTTCAGCACTTTTAAATGCTTATGAGTTTAAAAATTTAACAAATGCGAAAATTGTAGGAGAACCAAGCGGAGGAAAGCCTAATTGCTATGGCGAGATTTTAAAAATTAAGCTTCCTAATAGTGGCTTTGAAATTACATACTCCACTAGATATTATAAACTTATTGAAGATGATTTAGTAATGGCTCTTTATCCAGATGAAATTATTTTAGATTCAATAGATTGTTGCAGGTGCATATAGCTTCTTCAGTAATATAAAAATAAATAATAAAATAATTTGTAATGATAATCATTTACAAATATAAACATAAAGAGTATAATTTAACTTAGTGATAATTTACTTTATTACTAAATATATCATTGGTATGGAGGGAATTATGATGATTTTAAAAGGAACAAAAACATCAGAAAATTTAATGAAAGCATTTGCAGGGGAGAGCCAAGCTAGAACTAGATATACTTATTATTCTAGTATCGCTAAAAAGCAAGGCTATGTTCAAATTTCAAACATATTCATGGAAACTGCAGAGCAAGAGAAGGAGCATGCTAAAAAGTTTTATAAGTTCTTAAAAGAGGATTTTAAAGATGAAGCTATAGAAATAACAGCATCATATCCAGTATCTTTCCATGAAGATACATTATTAAATTTAAAAGCTGCTGCTGCTGGAGAAAATGAAGAGTGGACAGAATTGTATCCAGAGTTTGCTAAAGTAGCAAGAGAAGAGGGGTTTACTGATATTGCACTAGCTTTTGAAAGAATTTCAGAGGTTGAAAAAAGACATGAAGCAAGATATGCAAAACTTGCTAAGAATATTGAAGAAAATACAGTATTCAAAAAAGATGAGACAGTATTATGGAAATGCTTAAACTGTGGATACATCTATGAAGGCGAAGAGGCTCCTGCTAGCTGCCCAGCTTGTGCACACCCTCAAGGATATTTTGAAGTATTTGTAGAAACTTACTAATAAATTATTGTAGTAAAAAAGCAAACCTAAATTAAAGGTTTGCTTTTTTATTAAATTAAATCATTTTGCCCATTAACTGTAGTTTGTTCATCATCACTAATGGGGATAATAATACATTTTTGACCATCAATTATTTGTGATTTTATTTGAGGTATTTTTTCAGGTTTAACCTGTAAAATAACATCATATTCAGTTTCGCTATTTAGAGTTTCCTCAGATGAATCAGTTAAGTCACCTTCATTTACTTCTGAATTTGTATTGTCTTCTTGATCATTATTATTTTCCGATACTTCAGATGTTTCACTTACGGATGGTTCTATGAAGTTTTCGGTGCTTTCAGATGAAATTTTAACTATATCTTCAGTTGAAGGTTCGTCATCTATATTTTCATTAGCTGCTTGAAGTTTTTTTTCTGATGCAGCATCTTGTTTAACCTGCTCAAGTTTATTTTGCAATACTTCTACTTGCTTTTGCAGATGCTCTTCTTTTTTTCTTTGTGCATTTACTTTAAGGGTCTTTGAATCAAGAAGATTTTCAGCTAATGGCATATCATCTGCAAAGCATTCAACATAAGCTTTTTCAATTTTAGCAGTTGCTTCCTCAGGTACACCACATTCAAGCATTAATGTTTTGATATCATCTTTGGATAATATTATTGGATCACAATCTACGTCTTCATAGGTGGCATTAAACTCTTCAATCATGGCATTAAGGTTTTCTTGTACTTCCATAAAAACTTTTTCAGCTTTTTGTTCATCGTCACTAAGGGAGCCTTTAATTATTGATTGGAATGTTTCTTTTTGGATGGTGGCTGTCTGTTTAGAATAACAGCCTAAAGCATTCTCCATTAATTCATAATGAGGATCTTTTGCATTTTTAGTGTAATACATTATTGAGTTTACATCAGTGCTGCGATCTATGAAGGCCGGGAATACGAAACCGTGTGTTGGAACTTCAACAATCCAGTCTCTGATGCGAGCCGATATTCTATTGTCTTCTTCACAGTATCTAAGACCAGGCTCAGATAGGGAAACTGGACAGATGGCACATAACACATATTCATAAACTTCCTCAGATTCATCCAGCTTTGCATTATCTGTAGTTTTAGTGATAATGTCATAAGCATCATGGAAAAGAAGTATTAAAATATTGCCAGTATAATCATAATTGTCAATAATGGTGTCATAAAATTCATCAAGAAGAGTATCATCCTTTAATTTACTATTTTTCAGCTTTATTAAAGCTATTTGGTTTTCGTTTATGTACTCATCATTTACAGGGAAATTTAGTTCGAGTATGTTGTTTCCAATGGTTCCTGATAAAACTTTTTTAGCTATTTCCATGTATTTATGAAATTCATCTTCATCTAAATTTAGAAAGGTTTCTCTAAATTTTAAAATTACATTTTTTTCCCCGTTAACATAACAGCCGCACATTTTTGTAAAAGTACAATAGTCTTTTTTTAAACGTTTCTTTAATTCAAGTATATCTTTCTTTCTCATATATAAACCCCTTAATATAGTTAATTTTATTTTCAAATCCAACATTTGGAGACTCGCTTATTTTAGTATATTATTTTTTGAAGAGTTTTTAAAGATTTTATTATGTGAAGTTTTAATTTTAAATATACAAAAGTAAAAAAGTTATCATAATAAATATTATATTTAAGTTTTATATATCTTAATCGTAAAATAAAAGAGCCCCTTAAATGGCTCTTTTCATGTAATGTATTTTTTACAGAGTTATGAAAGCATATTATTGGTTAATTCCAATAAATATCACATTTGCATTAAGTGCATTTCCATTCAATTCAAAGTGTGCAGTGGTTTGAATATGAGGAACATACTGCAAAAATACATTTCCTTTAGTTCCTTCAGTTGGTAATAGGGCTTTAATTAGCAGTTTTGTTCCACTTTCAAGTGCAAGATCATTCAAATCCTTTTCCCAGATTTCATCAATTGAATATTTATCGCTTACAAGGATTCTTGTTCCATCTTCTTTTTCAAGAGCCCATTTTATGGAGGTCCAAGAAAGATTTTCACTACTAATCCTATCACAATTAATTATAGGTAATTCACCTATATATCGTAGCTCTTTATAAATGGAGTCTATCTCTCCAAATACATCGATGGATTTATCATATTTTCTTTCGAATAAGGTAGTTTTATCTATAAAGGTATTATTTACGTCTATTCTTCTATCACTCACTGTAATCCTCCTTCGTATTTATTAATTAGAGAAAATCTCTTTATTAGGCTTATTACAATATATGAAAAATTAAGTATAAAGATACTTTTACAAGGTTGAATTTACAATATTTAAGAATGTTCTATGAAACAGTATAAATTGAATTGATGCTAAAAAAAGAATTATTATTACTAATTATGGTATTATAAGTATAAGTAAGGGGGGGATGATGGGTGAAAAGATATATAAAATTTTCAAATTAAAAACTTTAAAAATTATTATAGCTTTAATAATTTTAATTTTATTAGGAGTATTCTTTTATTGTATTTATAGTAAAAGTGATTTTAAGCGAAAGGTTTTTAGTGATGAGTTTCTAAATGGGTCAAATATTGTCATTAATAATTTAGATAATAATGAAGTTGAAAGCTTAAGTAAGCTTTGTAAAGTTTGGGGATTTATTAAATATTATCACCCTAAAGCAATTGAGGGTGATATAGACATGGATTTTGAGTTGTTTAAGGTAATTCCATTAGTTATGGAGGCTAAGAATGAGAAGGCTGTAAACAGAGTTATATATGATTGGGTTAATAGTTTCGGGGAATTTGATGAGGGAGTATATAGCGAAGAGTATGAAGAAGAGTGTGCTTTAAAGGTTGGTGATGTAATACTTAGAATTAATGATAAGGATATATTTGAAGTTATAAATGAGCAATCTAAGTATTTTTCTTTTTCATGGGAAGAGGCTATAGTAAATACTCTAGCCTATAATTTATTTAGGAGTAAAGAGTATAGTTTAACTTTAAAGGTAGAAAGAGCAGGTTCAGAATTAATAGAAGATATTAAGTGTTATAATGTGAGTGACGTAAATATTGCTGAAGTAAAGGGAGAATCCCATGAGCTTTTAGAGGGCAATATCGGAGATATAAACCCTGGGGCTTTAGCTAAGGGGAAAATAGAAAAGATTATGAAAAATCTAAAGTATACAGATAGTATAATTGTTGATTTGAGATATTTTCCTTCAGATATGATAGCATATACCATGCCTAATTATCTTTTACCAGAGAAAACGGTATTTTCAAAGGGGACAATTGCTAATATAGCAGTACCAGGTGAATTCATATTTTGTGAAGACATAACCGTTGGAATGAAGAATCCAGATTATTATAAGGGGAAAGTAGTAATAATTATAAATGAATGTACTCAAAGTCAGGGAGAATTTACTGCAATGGCCTTAAGAAGGGCGCCTAATGCAGTTGTAATTGGTGAAAACTCAGTTGGAGCAGATGGAAATGTTTCATATATAAATTTACCAGGAGGGGTAACTACAGTTATCTCGGGAGTTGGAATATATACACCTGAAACTTTTGAAACACAGAGGGTTGGAGTTAAGCCAGATATATATGTTAAACCAACTATTGAAGGGATACGAAGTGGGAAGGATGAACTTTTAGATAAGGCAATTGAAATTGTGAAGGACAAAAAATAAATGTTAATGGTTAAAACACAAGGATATCATTAAAATATAAGGAAATAAATATGAATACAGCCTTATCCAGATTATTTAATGGATAAGGCTGTATTTAAATAAATTAAAGTATACTAATCTATTTTAGTAAATAAAAGTATGCAAGAACTATTATACCTAAAACTATTCTATACCAGCCAAATACTTTGAAGTCATTCTTTTTAATATATGACATTAAGAATTTTATTGCCCATACAGAAACTGCGAAAGCTACAACCATTCCAACGATTAATAGAATTAACTCACTACCAGTAAATGCAAAGCCAAATTTAACAAGCTTTAAAGCACTAGCACCAAACATTACAGGGATAGCTAGGAAGAAAGTAAATTCAGCAGCTACTGTTCTAGATACTCCGATTAATAGAGCTCCAACTATGGTTGCACCAGAACGAGAGGTTCCAGGGAACACAGCAGCGATTAATTGCCACATTCCGATTATTATAGCAGTGTTGTATGTAATCTGACTTAAGCTATTGATTTTTGGTAATTTGTTTTTGTGAGAGTTTTCAACCACAATGAACAGAATACCAAATAGGATAAGCATGATTGCAACGGTTGTTGGATTGTAGAATAAAGCGTTTAAGTAGTCATCAAATAAAAGTCCAACTACTGCTGCTGGTATGCAGGCTACAACGATCTTAAACCACATATCAAAGATATCTTTTTTGATTCTTAGTCCTTTTCCTTTTTTTATGTAGAAAGGAAATATCTTATTCCAGAAAATCAAGATTACTGCAAGGATTGCTCCAAGTTGAATAACAACTAAAAACATCTCCATGAATTCAGGGCTTACTTTAAGCTTTAAGAATTCATCAACTAATATCATGTGACCTGTACTACTAACAGGCAGCCATTCTGTTATGCCCTCAACAACACCAAGGATAATGGCTTTGAAAATTTCTATAAATTCCATTCTTATACCTCCAAAATAAATTCGCAAAATAATTATGCCCTTCTAATTATATATATAATTTCAGGATTTTTAAACAATATCATGTAAATTTAGTATGAATCATTTATATTTTTTAAAAAATAAGGTAAGAACCATTATAAAATGGGAATGATAATATTACTAATTGAGGTGTTTTTCTAATACCCTTAAATTATCATTCCCATATAAAATAAATTTTTGAAGTTATTCTATTGCACTTTTATAGCCAAGATATGTGGCGTAAAAATATCCTCCATATACCACAATAAAGATTAAAGCAGTAATCAAGGCTGAGAATAGTATGTCATAGTTACCAAAGGTTTTTAAATACTCTTCTACAACATTAATTCCTACAATTGAGTGCACAATTGCTAGAGATAAAGGAAGCAGAAAGAAGGTTAATACCTCTATTAAAATACTTTTGTTAATCAGGCTCTGTGATGCACCAATTTTCTTTAAAGCTTCATATCTATCTAAGGAATCATTACATTGAGATAGTTGCTGAAGGGCTAACACAGCTGCACTGGAAAGCAAAAATACAATTCCAATATATATTGCTATAAATAGTATTATTGTAGACATTCCTGTGCTTGCGTCATAGGCTATTTCCTTAGTCATTCCACTTAATTTAATTTCGCTTTCAAAGGAAGGGGTCCCCATAGTAACATATTTATCAAGCAGCTTATTGACCTCAGCTATCTTTTGCTCCTTGTTTTCTCCAACATAAATAATGTTTATAGTCTCATCTTGAGGAACTAAAGCTTCACAAAATTCATCTGGCATGATCAAAGAAAATAAATTATTGCTGGCTGGGGAGGTAGCTAAGGAATCCTCTATAACTTTCTTTTCTTTAATTTTATAAGTTTTGCCATTGATTTCAACCTGATTATTTTCCTCAAAGAATCTTTCAATGGTTGGTATTAAATTATCATAATTTGAAGAAATATAAATCTCATCTTCCTTTAAATCTAAAGGTTCTTCACCAAGCAACTCCCTGTTCTTGTTTAAATCTGAAACTGAAATAACTTGTGATTTTTCAAAGGCTGGATTGAAGTTTATAAGTTCAGAAGCTGAATCAGTATATTTTCCCATCATGTTCTTTACACTAAAATCTATTATATAGCTATTCATGGTTATATAGTTAGTGCTGTCATCTAAAACAATTCCTGTTGTCTTTAATGCTTCCTCTATTGGAATATTGCTTGCCTCATTGTCTTTATCTAAGGAAAAGGATAAATCAAAGGTTGTATATTTCTTAATGCTTGTCTCAAAGGAGCTTTTAATACTAAAGCCTGAAGTTAAAATTCCTATGGTAACAAATAACATTAAACATATAACAGTCATTGAAATAAAGTTTGTTGTAAATTTACTTGTGATTTGACGTATTGTAAAAGTATTTAAGCTTTTATAATAGGTGCTCTCATTTTTCCTTAAAATAACTAATATAACTGAAGATAAGCCATAGAAGAAACCTAATGTTCCGAGAATTCCTAGTATAATTGCTGCCATAAACCTTTTATCAAAGAAATTCAAATTAGTTATAACTGCAAAGTAATAAGCTACACATAAAATTATCATAGATAAAAGTAATATTATTGCTGATACTATGCCATTTCTTACACGAATTTTTTCGCTTTTTCTTGAAGAATTTATTAAATCTATTAGCTTATATTTTGATATTACAAAGATATTAAATAGAATAACTACAAAATAAATTAAATTAAAATAAGAAATTGACTTTATAACTGCTGCCTTAGAAAATACAAATCTGAACTTAGATAATTCAACTAAAAACAATTTTACGGTTAGAATTGATAAGCCCTGTGAAAGTATTATTCCAAGTATTAATCCTGCTATTAATGAAATACATCCTACTATAAGGGTTTCGATAAATAGAATAAGTGAAATTTTTCCTTTTCCCATTCCAAGCATCATATAAATTCCAAATTCTTTTTTTCTTCTTCTAATAAGAAAATTAGTGGCATAAATTATTAATCCACTCAAAATAAAGGATACAAATACCGATACTACTGATATTAAAGTCTGCATTACCTCAACATAGGACACTTGTACTGCACTCATCTCTGTCATTGCCATCTGTGAGTCTATGGAATTAAAGCAGTAAAATATACATACAGCAAAGGTAAGTGTTAAAAAATAAATTGCATAATCCTTAAAGCTCTTTTTAATATTTTTTATGGCTATCTTAGAATACATCTGAAGTGTCACCTCCAAGTAGAGTAACTACTTCAATTATCTTATTGAAGAAATCTTTTCTGCTGTCATTTCCTCTAATTAATTCATTGAAGATTTTTCCATCCTTTATGAATAAAATTCTATGAGCATAGCTGGCTGTAAAGGCATCATGGGTAACCATTAAAATTGTTGCTTCTAATTCTTTATTCAGCTTTTCCATAGAGGTTAAAAGCATTCTTGCTGACTTAGAATCAAGGGCACCTGTAGGTTCATCTGCAAGAATTAAAGATGGATTTGTTACTATTGCCCTTGCCGCTGCAACTCGCTGCTTTTGTCCACCTGACATTTCATAAGGATATTTACTTAAAACATCCTCAATGCCTAAGCTTTTAGCTGCATCTTCAATTAATGGTCTTATTTCTTTTCCAGACCTTCCACCAATAGTTAAAGCTAGTGAAATATTTTCATAAGCAGTTAAAGTATCTAAGAGATTAAAATCTTGAAATATAAATCCCAATTTGTTCATTCTAAACTTATCAAGTTTTTTACCTTTCAATCTTGTGATATCACAATCTTCAATTTCAATTGCGCCTGTAGTAACCTTATCTATGGTTGAGATGCAATTTAATAGAGTTGTTTTACCACTTCCCGATGGACCCATAATGCCTATGAATTCCCCTTTATCTATGGTAAAACTAATATCATCTAGGGCTTTTGTAATATTATTCTTGCTTCCATAATATTTTTCTACATTTTTAACTGTCAAAATACTTTTCATAAATTAAACCTCCATTTTTTCAGGAAAGTGTCAAACCAAACTTAGTTTTATTCTGTTTTGTTCGAGCTTCCTCCGCTTTCATTAACTAAATTATAAATCTGCCCTAGAATTGAAACTATCGAAAAATCTTTCAACTTTCTTTCAATTTTGTAAGAAAGCTATTATATACATTTTCATGATGGACAAATAAAAATCCTCTCAAACCTGAAGTTAAGGTTTAAGAGGCAGCATTAGCTAATTCTATTTATGCAGATGGGTTAAATATCCCAAAGGAAACACAAGGTTAACCTTTGTTCCTTTATCATATTCAGAGGTCAAAGTGATATTTAAACCAAGTTTTAAGCAAAGCTTCTTACAAAGATATAAGCCTATTCCAGTTGATCTACCATATATCCTGCCATTATATCCAGTAAACCCTTTTTCAAATACTCTGTCCACATCCTTTGCTATTATTCCGATACCATTATCTTCAATAGTTAAAATTAGCTTATCTTTAGAAAGGATTGTATAAGCTTTGAGTTGAACATTATGTTCTTTTTTATATTTAATTGCATTGATAATGATTTGATTAATAATAAATTCAAGCCACTTTTCATCAGTGATAACTTTTCCAGTTACATTCTCTAAATCAATTTGAAAATGTCCATTAATTAGCTCGAAGCGGTTATTTCTAATTACCTTATTAAGGATGTCTCTAATTTCAAATTCTTTAATAAGGTAATCCTTATTTACATCAGTACTTCTAGAGTAATATAGAACCTGCTCCACGTAGCCCTCTATCTTCTTAGTTTCATTTTGTATAATAGTCTTTGTTTTTCCTTCACTATTTTCTGCCACTAACTTTGTTAGGGCAATTGGAGTTTTAATTTCATGAACCCAGGTTTCAATATATTCTCTGTACTCACTTTGCATTATTTTATATTCATTGACGTGTTCATGCATAGCTCTATTACATTCTTCTAAGACGTCATATATAAGCTGACCTTCATAGGAGCTAGGTCTGTTTATAACCTCAGGAAGTAGATATTTTTTATCTAATTTATTTGTAAGTGTAATAATTTCAGAATAAAATCTTTTTTTAGTGAAAAAATCAAACATCATAAATATAAAGATAGGCATAAACCAAACAAAGGCTAAAAGCACAATTATGATAGGTGTAGAGTTTGATACTTTTAACATGATTGAACAGAATAAAAAAATAATTATATTTAAGACTAAAAAAGGTATTTTATCTATAATATATTTTTTTAAGCTCATATCAGAATATACCCCATGCCTCTCTTAGTTTCTATGGAATTCTTAAGACCTATGCCATCAAGTTTTTTTCTTATTCTAGTAATATTTACTGACAAAGTATTCTCATCAACAAATAAATCAGAACTCCATAAATAATCCATGAGCTCATCCCTTGTAACAATTGTTTCCTTATTCTTCAGCAAGCAGCTTAATATTTTAATTTCATTTTTCGTTAAATCAACTGTTGCTGCCTTATAAGCTAATGTTCCAGTTGTTATATTTAATTTAAGACCTTTATGCTCTAAAATATCCTGAACTTTTCCACCTGAACTTCTTCTTAGTACCGAAGCTATTCTAGCTAAAAGAATTTGGGTATTGTAGGGTTTAGTAATAAAATCATCGGCTCCTAAATTCATACTCATAATTTCATCCATATCACTATTTCTGCTGGTTACAACTATAACTGGAGTATTTTTTTCTTTTCTAAGTTCACGACATATATAATAACCATCATAATAAGGTAAATTTACATCTAAAAGAATTAAATCTGCATCATCCTTTAATACAGTATTCATTATATTATCAAATCTATCTGGTCCATAAGCTTCATATCCATATCTAGAAAGAAACTCTATTAACTCATTTTTAAATTCTTTGTTATCCTCAATTATCATAATTTTTTCCAATATAAACACCTCAATGATATTATATTTTAAAATTTTCATTAAGTCTAATTCTTTTATAAATAAACTTATTGGGAATAGGTTTGCAAAGCATTATTGATAAACAAGTCAGAGTTTTTTAGTGAAAATAAAGGTAAAAAAATGAAATTAATGCAATAATTAAGTTGAAAGAAAAACAGTTTAAATTTATAAATTTTATTAAAGAAAGCCCTGCCAAGTAGGAATCTATATAATTCTACTTGTAGGGCCATTATTTATCTAAAATTTTTTATATCTATTTAATGTTGTGCCTAAAAATACTAAAAGTAGAGTTGAGGAAGTACTTTCCAATCGGAAATTAGCAGTAACGTTGCTATCAGGATTATATTCCAAAATCACTTTAGAGGTAAGATTATTATTCACAACAAGAGCCTCTAAAATAAATTGTGTGCCATCATCTATATTTAAGGTACTTAAATCAAGAGTACAAGTTTCATTACCACCATAGCTAGGACTAATTGATAGTCTAGCTGTATTATTATCAAGAGCCCATTTTGCAATGGTGGCAGAGTTGTTGTAGCAAACAATCTTTGAACACTGAAGCACTGATGATGAAATGTTGTCATCAATGAGGCAATCATCATGTTTTTTTATATCAAGTGTACTGTTCTCTGCCTTTTTACTCATAAAAATTCTCCTAAAGATTGATATCACCTATTATTTAAGCTACATACAGCATGTCCAATAATATGCTTATTATAGTATATGTTTTTAAATAATTTTAGGAACATAATATGTAGATAAATATTAGTAGTTTGTATAAAAAAAGTCTTAACTATGGTTAAATAGTTAAGACTTTAAGTAAAGGAGACATTATAAGAGTGTAAGTTCATGGGGTGATGGCATTGCTGGAATTGCGCCTCGTCGTTGAACGCAGATACATGCAGCAGTGTTGGCAAACTTAGTGAAATCTATAACTTCACTCAAGGTAATTTCCTTTGGGGTCTTATTGGATTTTCTTAAGCAGTATAAAAAAGCTCCCCAAAAGGCATCTCCAGCACCAGTGGTATCTATTGCAGCAACCTTTTTGGAAGGTACCTTTGCACAGCCTTCCTTTGTAGCTACGAAAGCACCTTTTTCTCCAAGGGTAAAGGCTGCAATGGAGATACCTTTGTTTAGAAGGAATTCAGCTGCTTTTTCAAGGTCTTCTTTACCAGTAATTAAATTCACTTCTTCATAAGATAATTTTATTACATCTACATAATCTAAAACATTAGTCATTTTTTCAATAGCATTTTCTTTGCTTTTCCAAAGAAGTGGACGATAGTTTGGGTCATAAGAGATTATGGCTCCAGATTTTTTTGCATGGTTCACTGCAAAATGAGTTGCTTCCCTAGCTGGGTTATCAGTGAGGGAAAGGGAACCAAAGTGAAAAATTGTACTATCCTCTATTAAAGCAAGGTTAATTTCTTCAATGGTAAGCTGAGTATCAGCTCCAGGATTTCTTGCAAAAGTAAAGGCTCTATCACCTTTTTCATCAAGACTAACAAAGGCTAGGGTAGTAAAGAAATTGTCATCCATAATAAGCCCGCTAGTTTCTATGTTAGCTTTGCTTAATATATTTTTTAAAAATACTCCCTGCATATCATTTCCTGCTTTTCCTATGAAGGCTGTTTTAAGACCAAGCTTTGCAGCGCAAGCAAGAACATTAGCAGGAGCACCTCCAGGGTTTTGCTCGAATACCATCATGCCTGCTTTTGAATTAGGCATTGGGGTATAGTCTATAAGAATTTCACCTAGTGCAGTTATATCATATTTTTTCATAGTAAGCTCCTTTAGTTGAATTTAAGATATTCATATCAGAGAAGATATTCTGCTTACGCATCTTCATCTATGGAAGTTAATGTAATAAACGTTTTTTATATAGATACTTAGTTTATTTTCAAATAAGGAATTAAAGGTGTAAGTAATGAGGTTAGAATGTTATTTTCATTTATTTTCCATTCATTATCTTCTTTACCAAGATGTAAATTCAGTTCTACAGGTGTTTCCTCCATTGAAATTTTATCTTTTAAAGTAAATGAAATTTTATAACTATGCAAATCTGGATTGGGGTTATCTTGTGGCTTTATAGAAAGATCGAGAACTTGTAACTCTACATCATCTATGAAGCGTCCTGAAAGATTTCCTCCGATAGCTCTTTTAATACAAAAATCTTCATAGGCTGTAGATGTCAAATATTCTTCATAAGGTTCAAAATCGTATTCATTGTATGTGTAAAATGTATTAATAAAGTTTGTAATTAGTGTTTTGTCTTCTTTTTTATTTTTAGTTAAGCATCCGGAAAGTAGAATTGACGTAGTAATTATTAGTAATAAAATAGTAATTTTTAAGAATTGTTCTTTTTTCATATTAATCAGCACCTCTCTTACTAAAACTATTGATAGGGGAATTTAGTTTGAAATATTTTGAAGTTGTAAAAACGATTTCTTAATTACATAATTCGCTAACTTAACATTATATGATTCAATCTGTCCCTAAAAACAATATCATTACATTATTTTTACAAATTAAATACTAGTATAGTATTTATGAGTAGATTCATTATGTATTATATGAATATTATACTATAAATTTACATTTAAAATAAGGGGTTACATTTTAAAGCTTTTTATGAATGTTTTAGACATAATGAAATTAATTCGATAATAATTATTGATAAATAATAATTATTGAACTATAATTAGATATAAATGAAATCTAACAAAAACACTATATATAGTAGGGGGTATAATATGACTTACTATATATAGTGCTTTTCTTGTGAAAGGTTGATTTAATACAGAGAAATTATAAGGATGTGGAATTGTGAATTGGATTGAACTTAATAACCAGGTAATCATAAGAAATGAAGAGGGACAATATCAATTAGAAAAGGATAAGGAAGCTTTAGAATGCTACTTAAATGAAAGTATAGATAAAAAAATGATGAAGTTTAACTCTTTAATGGAGAAGTTAGATTATCTTATAAAACATGATTATTATGATGAAAATGTTATAAATAAATATAGCAATGATTTTATAGAGAAGATTTATAATCATATAGAAAAAGAAAAATTTACTTTTAAATCTTATATGAGTGCTAATAAATTCTATCAAAATTATGCACTTAAAAGTGATGATGGAAAATACATATTGGAGAACTATAATGATAAAGTTCTAATTGTTGCTCTCGCTCTTGGAAATGGTGATGAAAAGTTAGCTTTTAACATTGCAGATAAGCTGATAAATCAGGAGTTTCAACCTGCAACCCCAACCTTCTTAAATGCAGGAAGAAAAAGAGCCGGAGAGATGGTTTCCTGCTTCCTCCTAACTGTAGAGGATAGTTCTGATGGTATATCTTATGCAATTTCTTCAGCAAACCATTTATCTAAAATTGGTGGGGGAGTAGCTTTAAATCTATCTAGGCTTAGAGCTTCAGGTGAGGACATAAAAGGAATTCGAGGAGCAGCAGGTGGCGTAATTGGAGTAGCTAAAATGCTTGAACAATCCTTTAGTTACTTTAACCAGATGGGAGCTAGACAAGGTGCAGGGGCTGTGTATTTAACTGTTTTCCATCCAGACTTTGACATGTTAATGGATTCAAAGAAGATAAATGCAGATGAAAAGATTAGACTTACATCTTTATCCATAGGAGCAGTTATCCCAGACAAGTTCATGGAGCTGGCTGAGAAGAATGAAATAGGATATGCCTTTTATCCTCATACCATATTCAAAAAGTATGGAGTACGTCTTGATGAACTAAATATGGATGAATGGTATGATAAGCTTGTTAATGATGCTGATATTCGTAAAAAGGAAATTAATCCAAGACAGATGCTTACAAGGATTGCACAAATGCAACAGGAAAGCGGATACCCTTACGTGATATTTATAGATACAGCCAATAAAGAGCATACATTAAGAGATGTGGGCAAGGTTAGAATGTCTAATCTATGTTGTGAAATATTCCAATATCAAACTGAGTCAGATATTAATGGATATTCTTGTGATAATGTATGGGGACAAGATATTAGCTGTAATTTAGGGTCCTTAAACATTGCCAATGTAATGGATAATAAGGACATAGAAAATACTGTTGAAACGTCAGTAAGAGCTTTAACCTTTGTTTCTGATAAAACAAGTATTAATCAAGTTCCCACAATAAAAAATGGTAATAGTAAATCCCATGCAATTGGACTAGGAGCAATGAATCTTCATGGTTATCTCATGAGAGAAAATATCCTTTATGGTTCTGAAGAAGCTTTAGATTTTGCAAATGTATTCTTCGCAATGATGAGATACTATTCTATAAAAGCTTCCATGAATATTGCAATGGAAAGAAAAGAAGCTTTTTATGGCTTTGAGAAATCAGAGTATGCAAAGGGAATGCACAGTGAGGTTTTAGGAAAATATGCACAAAATTCGTATTCGCCTAAAACTGAAAAGGTTGAAGAATTATTTAAAGGAATTTATATACCAACAAAGGAAGATTGGATAAACTTATTAAACCAGGTGAAGGAAAATGGAATATATAATGCATACCTATCTGCAATAGCGCCAACGCAGAGTATTAGTTATGTTCAAAACTCGACCTCAAGCATAATGCCAATTACAGAACCAATTGAGGTAAGAACTTATGGAGATTCAACAACAATCTATCCAATGCCATTTTTAACAAATGAAAATATGCTGTATTATAAGTCTGCCTATAGAATGGATATGAGAGAAGTAATTGATATGGTTGCAACAGTACAGGAGCATGTGGATCAAGGAATTTCAACAACTCTCTTTGTTACTGACGATAAGACCACTAGAGATATTGCAAGACACTATATATATGCATATAAAAAAGGATTAAAGAGTTTATATTATACAAGAACGAAAATGACCAGAGACAGTAATGAATGTCTTATGTGTTCAGTTTAGGAGGGTGACTTATGACATTTAGTTTAAATAGAATTCATAAAGCTGTTAACTGGAATAATGAAGATGACGGATTTACACAAGCCTTTTGGGAGCAAAATGTTAAACAGTTTTGGCTTCCAGAGGAAATTTCAGTTTCAAAGGATATAAAGGTTTGGGCGGAATTAAGGGATGAAGATAAAGAATTATATAAAAAGGTTTTAGCTGGCTTAACTCTTCTTGATACAAAGCAGGGAAATAACGGAGTTCCATCCATGATGAGCTTAACTGAAAACCTTCAAAGAAAAGCAGTTTTATCCTTCATGGGAACCATGGAAGAAATTCATGCAAAGAGTTATTCATCTATATTCATGACGTTACTATCAAAGGTTGAGATTGATGAGCTTTTCCAGTGGATAGAAACAGAGCCAACCTTGCAGAAAAAGGCTGATTTAATCCTTGCTCAATATGAGAATACCACAGATAATAAAAGTCTTTACTTATCTATGGTAACCAGCGTATTTTTAGAGAGTTTTCTATTCTATTCAGGGTTTTTCTTCCCACTATACTTAGCTGGTCAAGGTAAAATGGTGGCGAGTGGAGAGATAATTTCTCTTATACTAAGGGATGAATCTCTACATGGTAAATATATAGGACTGTTAGCACAAGAAATTTTTGATGGCTTTAATGAAGGTGATAAAAAGGAACTTAAGGAAAGAGCTTATTCAATCTTTGAAAGTCTTATGGAGAATGAAATCAACTATACAAATGGGATATATGAGCATAGCGGTTTAGTTGATGAAGTTGTAGATTTCTTAAAATATAATGCAAATAGAGCTCTAAATAATCTTGGATTTGAAGATTATTATAAAGTAGGTAACATTAATCCAATAGTTTTAAATGGCTTAAGTGTTGAAACAAAGACCCATGATTTCTTTTCAACAAAAGGTAATGGATATCAAAAGGGGATTTATGAAGAGTTAGAAGATGAGGATTTTATAGTTTAATTTATGAATTAAAAGTTAAAAAAGAATTGAGTAGAATATTCTGCTCAATTCTTTTTAGTTATTTTTAGTTATTTTTAGTTATTTTTAGTTATATAAATATACTTATCTTTAAAAAAATCTCTTCACAACCACTGCAAAGCAAATAATAAATAAAAAAAGAATTATTAAGTTGAAAAATGTCAACATAAAGGTATCTAAATTAAAAGATAGCTTATACATAAATGAACCTCCTTAATTTGAGAGGAAAGGTAAGGTTTGACTGTGTTTAAACTCCAGCTTCTGAAAACTATAGATTAATTATATAAGATATTATACCATAATTTTGAAAATGTATATAATAGAAATCCGTTGCATAATAAAAAGTATATTTATGATTTTTCAAATGATTAGAATAAAAAGATAATGTTTACAGTGTAAAAAATAAAAAATATTCAAAAAAAGGTATTGTAATCAAAAAACTACTGTGGTATTATCAATATAAAGTTAAACATAAACGTGTTGAAGAGGAAAGTAAATTTAGGATGTCTCTTACAGAGAGCTTCGGTAGCTGAAAAGAAGCAGAGAATAGTAAATTGAAAATGGCCTTGGAGTGGTGCAGGCGAGATTCAAGAGAATTAAGGTTGCAACGGGTTCGCCTGTTATAGCGATAGAGTATAATCATGATTTTCATGACGTACTTGAAGAGGTTTATATTGTGAGATATGAATGAATTAGAGTGGTACCGCGAGTTTATACAGCCTCGCCTCTAGTTAGTTATAATTAAAACTAACTGGAGGCGGGGCTTTTTGTTTTTACATAAAGTCATTAAAAGGAGGGAGCAGTAGTGATAGAGATTAAAAACATCAATAAAACATTTGGGGAAGGACAAGGTAAGGTAGAAGCATTAAAGGAGATAACACTATCCATTGAGGAAAGAGATATTTTTGGAATTATTGGTTACAGTGGTGCTGGTAAAAGTACATTAATCAGATGTATAAATGGTCTTGAAAAGCCATCAAGTGGTGAAATAAATGTATTAGGAAAAAATATTAATGAGCTAAAAGAAAAGGAGTTAAGAACTATAAGAAAAGACATAGGTATGATATTTCAGCATTTTAATTTAATGGGCAGTAGGGATATCTATGATAATATTGCATTTCCGTTAAAAGGAAGAGCTATGAGTAGCATTGAAAAAAAGGAAAAAGTTAAAAAACTTCTTCAGTTGGTAGGACTAGAAGATAAGGAAAAAGCATACCCATCACAGCTAAGTGGTGGACAAAAACAAAGGGTAGCAATAGCGAGGGCCTTAGCAACAGAACCAAAGATACTTTTATGTGATGAAGCAACATCAGCATTAGATCCGATGACTACTAAGTCAATTTTACAACTTTTGAAAAAGATTAATGAAGAATTAGGAATAACAATAGTTTTAATTACTCATCAAATGGAAGTGATTAAGGAAATTTGTACAAAGGTTGCAGTTATGGAGCAAGGAAAGGTCGTTGAGGAAGGGTCTTTAGTTAAAGTATTTACAAGTCCAACTAGTACCATAGCTAAAGAATTTGTTACAAAGAATTTTCATTATGAGAAGTTTGGAAGCGAAGGGCCAAATAGAGTTAGCAGGCTTTTACAGCTTAAGTATGTGGGTGAACCTGCCAGTGAACCATTAATTTCAGTGATTTCACAGAAATTTGGAGTTACTGCTAATATTACTTTTGGAAACATTGAAAAGCTTCAAGAGGTTTACTTTGGAAACTTGGTTGTGGAGCTGGAAGGCAGTGAACAACAGGTAATTCAAGCAATAGAGTATATGAAATCAAAGAAGGTTGAAGTGGAGGTTATAGAGGATGAACGAGTTACTTATAAGAATTATTCCCAATGTAGTTGAGTATTTTCCAGAAATGATGAAGGCTATAGTTGAGACCTTTCAAATGGTTGGGGTAGCAACTGCTATTTCTGCAGTATTAGGAGTTCCACTAGGGGTATTTTTACTAGTTACTTCACCAGGACATGTGTTGGAGAATAAAGCAGTAAATAGCATTTTTAGCAAGGTTACAAACACCTTAAGATCTATTCCTTTTGTTATACTAATTCTAGCGGTGAAGCCTATTACAAAAGCATTAGCAGGAACCACCATTGGAACAGCTGGAGCAGTAGTACCCTTAGTAATTGGGGTCACACCTTTTATTGCAAGACAAATAGAAGCAGCTCTTCAAAAGGTAGATAAGGGTGTTATAGAAGCTGCAAAGGCTATGGGGTCAAGCCCAGTGGAAATTATCACAAGAGTTATTTTAAGAGAAGGCTTGTCAGGTATTGTTCATGCAATAACAATTTCAGTAGTAAGTCTAATCGGATATTCAGCTATGGCGGGAACTGTAGGAGGCGGAGGTCTTGGAAATTTTGCAATTCTATATGGATATCAAAACTATAAGATGGATATCATGGTTGTCACAGTAATTCTTCTTATTATTATGGTAAGTGGAGTGCAGAAGTTTGGTGACTGGGTTGCTGGAAAGTTTGCTCATTAAGTGACAGTTTAAATTTATGATTTAGTTACTGGAGTCTATTCAGTGAAGTTCTTTTGGAAACAAGAGAGAAGGTATTTATTTAAGTGAATATCCAAATCTGAATTTAGAAAATATGACTATACTTATTCTAAGAAAGAGAAATGGTATTTTAAAATAAATAAAAAATAAATCATAAACAAAGTAAAAATAGAAGAAAATATTTACAGAATATTATGAATATTTAAAAATAAAGGAGAGTATTGAAATGAAAAAAGTTAAAGGATTAATTTTAACAGTTTTATTAGGAGCTTTATTAACAGGTTGTGGTAGCAAAGGAGCAGGTGAGGATAATCATATTAAGTTAGGGGTAAATGGTACTGATTTTAGAGTTTGGGATTATGTTGAGGAAGAGCTTGCTAAGGAAGGTATAGACCTTGAAGTAGTAACCTTTGCAGACTATATTCAACCAAATCAAGCTTTAGCAGAAGGAGAGATAGATATTAACTCCTTCCAAACACAAGTATACTTTGATCAGTTTAAAGAAGAGCATAATCTAGATTTAATCAGCATTGGAGATACAGTGTTTGCACCAATGGGTATATATTCTGAAAAGCTTAAGGATGTAGCTGACATTGGAGAAAAGGGGAAGATTGGAATTCCTAATGACCAAACCAATGGAGGAAGAGCCTTACTACTTTTAGCTGATGCAGGAGTAATAAAGCTTAAAAAGGATGCTGGATTAACACCAACTATCAAGGATATTGAAAGTAATCCAAAGAATGTTGAAATAATACCTATGTCAGCACAACAGATTCCACTTTCTCTTGGTGATTTAGAAGTTGGGGTAATTAATAGTGGAGTTGCAGTAACTGCAGGATTAAAACCTCAAGAGGATTCAATTTATATTGAAGATCCAACAGCAGAAGGAAATGAAGCTTACTACAATATCTTTGCTGTAAGAAAAGAAGATGAAAATAATAAAACTTTAAAAAGATTAGTTGAAATTTATCAAACAGAGCCAGTTAAAGAAATTTTAGATGAGATGTACGATGGAGCACAAGTGCCACTATTCTAAGTTTCACTATGTTGATCTTCATGGTCACTAATTTATACCCTGAAGGAATAGAGTCTTACAGAAACACTATTACTATTCCATAATTTAGACCAGAGAGATCCATAATTTTAAAGGAGGATATTATGAGTATTAAGGAAAGGATAATTGAAGTTATAGATAGCAATAAGGACAGGTTTATAGAAATTAGTCACTTGATTCATGAAAAACCAGAGGTAGGAAATAAGGAATTCTTTGCTTCAAACCTTTTAATAAAGGAACTTGAGAACCATGGTTTTTATGTTGAGACTAATATAGCAGGCCATGAAACGGGCTTCATTGCAACAAAGAAAGCTTCAAAGGAAGGAGCTACTATTGGATACCTAGCAGAGTATGATGCGCTGCCAGGACTTGGTCATGGTTGTGGGCATAATATAATTGGAGCAAGCAGCATAGCGGCAGCTATAGCACTTGGGGAAGTTATTGAACAATGTGGAGGAACAGTAAAAGTATTTGGAACTCCGGCTGAAGAAGGGGGAGAGAATGGAAGTGCTAAAGGAAGCTTTGTCAAGGCTGGAGTTTTTGAAGGTGTAACAGCTGCAATGATGGTGCATCCAGGTTCCTATACTCAAAGAACAGGTAAGTCTTTAGCTGTTGCACCCATAGACTTTGAATTCTTTGGAAAGCCTGCTCATGCTTCTGGTTGTCCAGAAGAAGGAATAAATGCATTAGATGCTATGCTTTTATTCTATAATGGAATTAACGCATTAAGACAACAGGTTACTTCAGATGTGAGAATACATGGAGTGATTTTAAATGGAGGAGAAGCTCCTAATATTATTCCAGAGTATACAAGAGCACGATTTTACTTAAGGGCAGCCACGAGAGAAGCTCTTGAAGTTCTAACCCATAGAATTATAAATATTGCACAAGGTTCAGCAATATCAACAGGGTGTACAACAAGTCATACGTACATTCAAAATATAGTTGAAAATTTGGTTCCGAATGTAGCTCTTGATAATATCTTTGAAGAATGTATTGAAGACTTAGGTGAAATGGTTGAAAGGAGCATAAAAAAAAGTGTTGGTTCAACGGATACAGGAAATGTAAGTCATGTGGTACCAACTATTCATCCAACAATTTCAATCTGCGATGAAGAAATACCAGCCCATACTGTGGAGTTCAGGGAAGCTGCTTGTTCCACAAAGGGGGATAAAGGCTTGATATTGGCAGCTAAGGCTTTGGCTTTAACAGGCTTAAAGGTAATAGAAGATCCAGACATAGTTAGATAACTGTATAAAGTTTTATGAAGCAAAAAGGAAGTCTCTCTTTAGACTTCCTTTTTATATTGAAAGTTACCTTACAATTACATATAATTTTATGTAAGGATTATTTATTTTAGCTTCAAATTTATTTTCTTGTATATTATAATCAAAGTTGTTAATTTTATTATTGCTACATATGCTAGTATAAGTGCTTGCCAAGAGTTTGGTTTGGTAATTGCTAGTTGCTTTAAATAATTTTTTTGTTGCAATTTTATATGTTTCCATAGTATACTCCTAACTATATTTGAAAAATATTTGTGCATTTAAAAGTCTGTAATTTACAGATGTGATAGCACAAAATAATGTTTAATTAAATTAATATAGTTAGAGTATGATAAAAATCGCATTTCAAATTGTTTGGAGTGAAGAGGAATTGCATAGTTTAAAATTAAAGAGGAAAATTAATATATATAATAAATAATATTAGAAGTTGAAAAAATTGGGAGGGGATTTAGTACGAATGAAAAAGTTTATATCAGAGTTTAAGTCTTTTGCGTTAAAGGGAAATATATTTGATTTAGCTATAGGTGTTGTAATTGGGGGAGCTTTTAATAAAATAGTATCATCTCTTGTTACAGATATAATAATGCCTATTGTAGGTTTCTTAACAGGTGGAATTAACTTTACTGAATATAAAATAACTTTAGTAGAAGCTATTGGTGATAAGGCAGCAGTAACTCTTAATATTGGGTTATTTATTCAGAATGTTGTTGATTTCTTAATTATTGCGCTATCTATTTTTGTAACAATCAAAGTAATAGCAAAACTAGAAAAAAGAGTGAAGAAAGAACAGAAAGATGAAGAGAAGAAGACTCCTGAAGAGGTTATACTTCTAAAGGAAATTAGAGATTTATTAAAGGAAAATAATCAGGGATTAACAAAAGAGGAAATGTTACAGAAAGAGAACGAAGAAGTTGTAGATATGCCGCAAGAAGGTAACTTGACATATGAATAGAAAACTTCATTAAGTTATCAGAAGATCGGGTTAATGTAGATATTTAGCTTCATAATACTGTAACACTTACTTAAGTGAGTTGTTATAATATCTTCAAGAATTTAAAAACTGTGCAGTTTACAATTGCTTTGGGAATGAATTTCAGTATCTGAGAGGAGAACTTTTTTATAAATTGAAATCGTGATTTTGAGTGCTATATTAGGGTGAAATATATTAGTTTATTTAGAGATATTCATAGGAATATCTCTTTTATTTTTTAGGTAATAAAAAATTATGCTATAAGCATTTTTATTGCACAACCCCTGTTAAAAATTTTATTAGAGAAATTGAAGAGGAAGTGTAGAAGAAGGATAAGATAAAACCGAGGTTATCCATTAAAAGAGCAGGAATTGTGGGAGTTAGAAACTTTAAAGTAATGACTTTGAAATTTGCATTAACCTCAGTAATTTTAGTATTATCTTCATTTTTCTTGCTTTTAAACTTCAGCGGGTCTATTGCTAACGAGCAACAGTCAATAATTGAAGAGCTTGTAGCAAAGAAAGGGAATGGCTTAAGAGATATTGCAGTGTTTTCCAGTGTAACAGGAGGAGCAAGTACAGAGGAGGAAGACAGCAATAAGCCGAATATAGACATTGAACAGTATGTTTCAAAGGTGTTAGATAAGTATAAAAATGATGAAAGAATTGAACATATAATACCTGCACTAAATATTAATAATATGAAAGTATCTATTGACGGAGTAGTAAATAATTATCAAGTAGAGACCTCTAATACTGTTGCTTCAATTGATAAGGTTGAGGCTGGCAGATTACCAAATCTAGATGGCAGAGAAGTTGCAGTTACAAAATTATTTCTTGAAAAAAATAAGTTAAAGCCAGAAGAGGTTATAGGTAAGAAGATATCTATTGAAGGAGAAGGTTATGATTGGTCAAGTGGACAACCTCAATCAATAAAACAAACAGTAAAGGACTTAACTATTGTTGGAGTTGTGGATTCAACTATTCGATATGATTCACCAGATGGAAAGCCTTATGAATTTGAACTTGAAGATGCATTTATTTATGGGTTAGATGTTGTTAAAGAGCTTAATAAGCAGAAGAACTCTTCAGATACTAATATATCCTGCACTATAAGAGTTAAAAAGGTAGAAGATATTATGAATATTGTTGAGGAATTAAATGCAGAAGGAATAACACCTTTTGGAGAATTTGAATCAGTGAAAGATATCCTTAAAATAGATAATACTTCAGGAGAACAAACAAGTTCTATGGCTGGTATTTTGGCGGTTATTGCAGTTGTTGTAACCCTGGTTGTAACAATTATTAATGGTTATTTAAGAAAGGGTGAGTATACGATACTTAAAATTAATGGATACTCTAAAAATAGCTTATTAAATTTAAGTATGATGGAATATTTATTAATTGCTTTGAGTTCATCAGTTATTTTTGTTGCAGGATTGCCTGTTATCAATAGTTTATCTATAAAACTTTTTGGTATGTCTATATCAGGTTCAAATTCTATGGTTATGGGTATTGTGATTATAATTATTCAAGGTTTAATTGCAGGATTAATCACATCATTTATAGCAGCTAAAACTAATATATCTAATAATTTGATGACAGGTGATAGATAATGATTAAGATTAATAATTTATATAAGAGTTTTAGAGAAACAAAAATATATGAAGGAACTGATTATGAGTTTAAAGAGAATAAATTAACTTGTTTCTTTGGGCCCAGTTGATCGGGTAAGTCAACCTTATTTAACTTGATAGCTGGTTTTGATACCAAATATGAAGGGGAGATAATTGTTAATGAAAATAAGCTAAAGGAGTTAAGTTTGGATGAGTTAAGTCAATATAGATTTAACAATATAGGCTTTGTATTTCAAAATTATAATCTTTTAAAGGGCTATAGTGCCTTAGAAAATGTTTTAATGGGAATCCACTTAAATGACAAAATTTCAATAGAAGATAAAAGGGAAAAGGCGAAGGCGCTATTAATTAGCTTAGGTCTTGAGCTACAAATCAATCAATCTATTGAAACCTTAAGTGGAGGTCAAAAACAAAGAGTTGCAATAGCTAGAGCCTTAATAAATGAACCTAAAATAATCTTGGCAGACGAACCTACTGGTGCTGTAGATGAAGAAGCTACTAGGGAAATTATGGAGGTTTTAAAATCAATTTCTAAGGAAAAAACTGTGATAGTAATTACTCATGATGAAGAGGTTGCCGAATATGCGGATGAAATTATTGAGATTGAGGATTATGGTATTGTTATAAAAAAAGATGAAGGTGAAAGGGAAAAAATTGCTATTAGATCAGATGTACAGAAGGAAATAACAAAGAAACCTAAACTTAATAATGAGATTTCACGAAAGCTTAGCTTAAAGAACTTTAAAATTCATTTATTACAGTTTATCTTGGCTGCCTTGATTATTGCTTTGGGAAGTGCGGCATTTGTAGGTTCTTTGGCAACAAAAAAAATCACAGACAACTTAATTAGTGATTTTAAAGAAAAAAATTTCGCTTACAATATTGGACAGGCACCTTTGTTTTATGAAGGGAAAAAAGTTAATGAAGATATGGAAAAAATCTTTAAGTATTTAGAGGCTCATAAGGATATTGAAAATGTTTATTATCAGTATGATCTTGAAGAAGTGAAGTTGATTAGTGGAGAAAAGGAATTAAATATTCCTATAAAGGTGCCTACAGCTATTGCAAAGGAAACTATGGCTTATGGGGAAATGCCAAGACCAGGTAAAAAAGAAATTGTAATATCTTCTAATGTTGCTAATAGATTAGTTGATGATGTGAAATCAATAATTGGAAGGGAAATTAAACTGCAATTTAAAAGTTCTTCAGGAAATTTAGAAGAGATTAAATTAAAGGTAACTGGTTTATCTAATTCCCAATATCAGGATTTCACCCTAGATTCAGCAACAGAGAAGGAAGTATATGAAAAAGCTGATATAAATAAAGAAAATCCAACAGCAGTTTCTTTTGTTGTTAAGGAATTTGAGAAAATATCTGCCATAGATAAGGAATTAAAGGAAAACAAAATAGGTGTATTTACGAAGGCTCAAGAGGTTGATGCTTTCCAAGAGTCATTTACAAGCTTAATTAAGCTGTATACAATAATATCTGTATTAATACTTATTGTGGGATTAGCAGTGAGTGGAATTATTCTATATGAGATTTCAGTTGAAAGATATTCAGAAGTTAACGAAGTTATTGGCACTATGAATAGCTTTTATTTTATGATTTTCATTTTCGTCTTTATCTTAATAATAAGTATATCTTTTATATATTCCAAGGCAATGACAAAACTATTGGTGGACATGAGTAAAATTGCTCAAAAAATTTCTCAGTGTGATTTTCAGTATAAATATAAGGTAACAAGGGAAGATGAGATTGGTATCCTGGGAAGCTCATTGAATTCAATATCAGATAATTTAGAGAAAAGCTTAAATGATTTGCAGTGCAGCAATGAAAAGCTAAAGGAAGAAATGAAGATTCAAAGGTATCAAGAGGAGAAAAGGGCTAATAGCTAATATTTCACATGAATTAAAAACGCCTATAACTATCATACAGGGTACAATTAATAAATGTATGGGATATTGACTTGAAAATAAGTCCTATAGGAGGAGAAAATATAATCCTGCCTATAGTTTTTTTCTTATAGTTGATTTATTAATAATAGAGAATAATAGAGTAAAAAGTAATAATAAGCAAAATTAACAAAAAACAATTTTATTGTAAGATAAAACATTGTAAATGTGGGGAAAATATGATTAAAATACACAATAATTGCGTAAGTTATTATTTGTCTTGAAAATTATCTTTTTTTAAAATAATATAATTATATAATATAAAGTTGAACAATGTCATAATTCTAATGATTAATTTAATATTTAAAGTTAGTTGAAAATATGAGGTTAGATAGCTTAATCGTTAGAGAATAGTGATAGAAGGAGAAAGAAAAATGACGAAGAAAATAGCTAGTGAATTAGTAAGATACTACAGTAATGAAAACGGTCCCACTATTGGTGTTACAGTAAAAGATGTAATTAATGTAGATGGAATGTATTTTAGGGATATTAATGGTGATGGAAAACTTAATGTTTATAAGGATTGGAGAAAGTCACCAAAGGAGCGTGCTGAGGCACTAGCTGCGGATTTATCTATTGATGAGAAAATAGGCTTAATATTCATAAACTCATGGAATATGGGTAGATTTCAAGAAGATAAAGAGCAAGTAGATGAAACTGGACTTTTAGATGAAAAGCATGTTAAGAAGGGTGAAAGCATATTTAGTGTTGAGTCTACTTATGGTACAACTCATACTGTAAAGGAATGGGGAATTCGTCACTTAATATTAAGACAAAATCCAGAACCAGATGAGCTTGTAGACTGGATGAATCAATTAAATCTTTTAACTGAAGAGTGTGATCATGCAATACCTATGGTAATGGTTTCTAATTCAAGAAATGAAAATGGTGAAATGGTATTTGGAATGAATGATGCAGTTGGAGTTTTTGCTGCTTGGCCAGGAACTATGGGGATAGCTGCAGCAATTAAAGGAAGTGATATAAGCATCATTGATGATTTTGCAGATTGCATTCGTAAGGAATGGGATGCTGTAGGAATGAAGAAGGGTTATATGTACATGGCTGACGTTATGACTGATCCAAGATGGCAGCGTACTTACGGAACATTTGGAGAAGATCCAGCACTTATTCAAGATATATTTGAGCGTCTTATTCCAGGAATTCAAGGCAGTGCTGAAGGTGTAACTACTGATGGAGTAGCAATGACAGTAAAACACTTCCCAGGTGGTGGAGCTCGTGAAAATGGATTTGATCCACACTACAAACAAGGTCAATGGAATGTGTACCAAACTGAAGGAAGCTTACAAAAGTATCATTTACCAGGTTTTGCAGTTGCAATAGATAAAAATGCATCTTCTATAATGCCATATTATGCAAAACCAGCTTTAGAGAAAAGTAAGCCACAGGTGGATTTAGATGGAAATCCTGTAGAAATGAAGCCATTAGGTTTTGCTTTTAACAAGTTCTTTAATGAAGAATTATTGAGAAATAGAATGGGCTTCAAAGGGTACATTAACAGTGATTCAGGGATTATCGGAAAAATGTGCTGGGGAGTTGAAGAGTTAGATGAAGCAGAAAGAACAGCTTTAGCTTTAAATTCAGGCGTAGATATAATAAGTGGTTCTTTAAGTATTGCTGAAGCTAAGGAAGCATATGAAAGAAGAACTAATGGTTACTACACAACGGAAGGAAATAAACTTCCTGAAGGATATACATTGGAGCAGGTTACTTTAACAGATGAAGTTTTAACTAAAGCTGTAGAACGTACCTTAACAGAAATGTTTGAACTTGGAATTATGGATAATCCATATAGAGATGCTGCTAAGGCAGTAGAGGTTGTTAAAACTCAAAAGCATTGGGATGCTGCCTATGATGTACACCGTAAATCAGTTGTTCTTTTAAAGAATGAGGATGAAGTTCTTCCATTAACTTCAGAAAAACTTCAAGGCAAGAAGGTTTATGTTGAAGGCTTTAAGAAGAAAGCTGAAGAAGCTGAAAAACTAACTGAAAACTTAAGAAAGCAGCTTTCAGAAGAAGCATCATTAACATTAACAGAGGATTACAAAGAGGCAGATTATGCAATTTTATTTGTTAATCCAAGTTCAGGAGATTATTTTAATGCAACACCAGGATATTTAGAGTTAGATATTTGTGATGCTAAGACAGTTGTAAATGTAGATGAAGTTGGAAGACCAGCTGAAGAAACTCATGAGGAAACAACACTTGCAAATGCTGATAAAATCAGAGAAATTTATGAAGCTGTAAGTGCAAAGGGTGGAAAGGTAATTTCTAATATTAACTTTACTTTGGCTTGGATTATAGGAAATGTAGAGAAGAACTGTCATGCATTATTAGCAGGCTTTGATACTTACCCATCTGCAACAATGGATGTTATACTTGGTAGATTCAATCCGGTAGGAAAGATGCCAATAACTCTTCCAAAAGATGATAGTGTTATTGCTGTTGACAAGGATGGAGTATGTGTTTCTCCTAATGATGTTCCGGGATATGATAAGGATATGTATATGCCAGAATCCATGAAGGATGAGAACGGTAAGGCTTATGCTTATAGAGATAAGTGTGGTAACTACTATGAATTAAACTTTGGTTTGTCATATAAATAAAACTAATAATAAGAACTGGTGTAAGAGTAATCCTACACCAGTTTTTTTATGTTTACATATTTAAAATATATAATTTCAAAATTAAACTCATCATGATTAGAGAAGGGGATTAGATAAATTAAATATTTTTTATCATAAAGGTATAAAAGATGTTTGTAAAAAGTGAGAAAGATAGATATATGTCAATTCATCTAAACATAAATAGAATATTAACAGAAAATGAAGGAATATGAGTTTAAACGGAGAATATGATATTTGAATGGATAGTAATGTGGCATGAAATAAAAAATGCTACGTGTAAGGTGGAGGAAATATGGAAGATATTAAGATACTAGTTGTTGAAGATGAAGAACCTATTAGAAAGTTGATTGGAAAAATTTTATCAACACAAGGGATGTCAGTATTTCAAGCTGCAAATGGAAGTCAATGCTTAGGGTTAATGGAGAAGTATGATTTTGATTTAATAATTTTGGATATCATGATGGGAGACATTTCAGGTTATGATGTAACAAAAATTATTAGAGAACAAGATATAATGACACCAATTATATTTTTAAGTGGCAAAAAGGAAGATGAAGATATTGTTAAAGGATTAGATGTAGGCGCAGATGGTTATATTACAAAGCCTTTTAGTCCCGCTGTTCTATGTGCACAAGTAAAATCACAAATTAAAAGAAAAAGAGAGATTTTAAATAAAGAAGCCAAAACGAGCATATTAAAAAGAGGTCCCTTTACCTTTGATTATGCAAGTTATAGATTTTTCAAAGATGGAGTAGAGATTAAGCTATCCTCAAAGGAAACGAAGCTTATCAAGTTCTTTATGGAAAATCCTCATAAAGTATTTTCAAAAGAAGAGTTGTATCAAAATGTATGGCATGAAACAGAAACTGATGATAATAGCATAATGGTTTATATAAAGTATTTAAGAAATAAAATTGAAGATGTACCAAGTAAACCTCAATACATCAAAACTCTATGGGGAATTGGATATGAATTTGATGCAGATTAAAAAGCTTTTTGGTAGGAGATGTATAAAGATTTCCATTGTAATACTTTTTATAGGTTTGTATGCTTTGGGAATGTATATAAATTATGATGAGTACAGGGATACAATTGTTGCTAAGCAGCAAGAAAATATGCTTGGTATTACAAGATCTATTTGTAGAAGTGTGGAATTATATTTTGAAAGCATCATTGATACTATGGAATCTATTTCAGGCGATAGAGAATTTATACAAGATATTAGTCGAATATCAGAAACAGGAGAAAAAAATGTTATACTTGATGAGTTTAGGGCATATTATAACTCGAAAAGCGAACTGGTGGATAGAATTTATTTTATTGATTCCATAGGAAAGGTAGTATCCTATTATCCTGATGGTGGTGAAGAAATTTATCTTGAAAATAAAGAAGATATTGAAATAGCATTGAAAACTAGACAAACTCATATTGGAAGAGCATATATGCACAAAGATTTAAAAATATTTGTTGTAAATATTTTTAAACCTGTATTTATAGATGAAGAGTTTAAAGGGGTTATTGCAATTTCTTTAAGTCTTGATGTTATATATGATAATTTGATTGCACCAGTTAAGGTTGGGCAAAAGGGTTATGTTATGGCAAAAGATCAAGAAGGTATAATCATAATGCATCCAGTTAAAGAACAGGTGGGGATGGATGTAATAGAAAGTAGAAAAAAAGCATATCCAAGCTTGGAGTATCAGGAACTTGAGAGACTTGTCAGTGAACAATTAGAAGGTGAAGAAGGAACAAAAATTTATCATTCCTATTGGTGGGGAGATAATGTTTTGAAAAAAACTAAGAAGTTAAATGCATATACGCCTTTAAAATTTGGAGATTATTTTTGGGTGGTAGCACTAACGACTTCCTATGAGGAAATAGCTGATCCAATAAATAAATTTTTGTTAAAAAGCTTCTGTAATTCAATTGCTATTGCAGTTATTATGGGTTTATTTCTGATTGTATTGTTTAATATGAAAAAAAATAAAGATGAGCTTGAAAAGGAAACAAAGTACTTAAAAATGCTTAATGAAACATCTGAGCAACTGCGAAAGCAGGAGGCAGAGTTATATCATTCTCAGAAGCTGAAGATGATAGGAACTTTAGCGGGAGGTATAGCTCATGATATAAATAACCTTTTAACACCTATACTGGGATATTCTGAATTGCTTTTAATGGGGTTCTCAGAAGATTGTGAAGAATATGAAGAGGTTCAAGAGATATATAAAGCTGCTCAGAAGGGGAAGGAGCTCACACAGCAAATGCTTGTATTAGCAAGAAGTGATAGTAACATTATTCAAGATGAATTGGTGGATATTAATTTTGCTTTAAAAGATACTTTGAAATTATTAAAGACATTAGTACCAAAAAAAATAGTTATCAATGAATATATTGAGCAGAAATGTGGTTTTATTAATATCAGCTATACACAAATTCATCAAGTTCTTTTTAACTTATGTACAAACGCATATCAGTCTATGGATGGCAGTGGGGTTATGGAAGTTTCTTTAAAGGTGATTTCAGGTAAAAAAGCTCAACAAATTAGTAGTAAATTATCAGCGAAGAAAGATTATGCTGAAATTATTATTAAAGATTCTGGTTGTGGTATGGATGAAGAAACTCTTGCTAGAATTTTTGAACCATTCTTCACAACAAAAGAAATTGGCGATGGTACTGGCCTTGGGCTATTTGTTGTGCAAAGTATAATTGAAAAACATAATGGTATAATATTAGCTAATAGCAGCGTTGGCGTAGGTAGTACTTTTAAAATTTATTTTCCGTTAGTTAATGGGAATGTTAATAATTTTGAAGCTAGTAAAAGAAAAGAAAAGTCAGAAGTAAAAAGAATATTAATTGTTGATGATAATGAAGAAGTCATCAAAGTTCTAAAAAAAGGGCTACAGCAGCAGGGGTATAAGGTTGTATACTATACATCTCCAATTCAAGCGTTAAAAGTTTGGAAGGCGAATTATAATCTTTATGATATTGTAATTACAGATTTTATGATGTCTGATATGAGGGGAAATGAGCTTGCTAGAGAAATGAAGGCTGTAAAGCCAGGTATTCCAATAATTTTGATGACTGGTTATATGGATAGTGAATTAGTTGAGAAAGATAAGGATATTTTTGATGGCTATCTTCCAAAGCCAATAGAAATTTCTGCATTAGTTAGACTTATTAAGGATATAAAATAATAAAATGAGCTAAATTCTTAAGTGAATTTAGCTCGTTTTTTATTAAATTAATAACTTAAAAGGTTTATTAATTTGAGTACATAAAGTCATGAACTTAACAGTTTTTCTATTTTTATCATAGTAAATGTTAAATAATTGTTTTCTTAAAAAATGTCGAAAATAGATATATTTATTTAAGATTATTTTAAGAATTTACTAAGTTTATTTTAAGAATATTAATTTTATTAAAAATAATTTAAAAAAACTATTGCAAAGATTAATATGTTAATATAAACTAATATTAACAAATAAATACATAAATTGTTAATATTTTGAGGAGGGTTTATTATGTTAGCTTTTCTAGGTTATGCAATGGTAATCACATTTATGGTACTTATAATGAGCAAGAAAATGACAGCGTTTACTGCACTTATAACTGTACCAGTTGTTTTTGGACTTCTAGGTGGGTTTGGTCTTGAACTCGGGGAATTTGCTTTGACAGGGGTAAAAAGTGTTTCATCAACAGCTGCAATGTTATTATTTGCAATTCTATTCTTTGGAATTATGATAAGTGCAGGGGTATTTGATCCTTTAGTAAATGCAACTTTGAAAATTGTAAAGGGTGACCCACTAAAAGTTTTAGTAGGAACTGCAATTTTAGCAGCTATCGTATCACTTGATGGTGATGGTTCAACTACTACAATGATTTGTTGTTCGGCTTTAATTCCTGTTTATAAGAAGCTTGACATCAAAATGATGTATTTAGCAGCAATTATTATTATGCAAAACTCAATTATGAATTTAATTCCATGGGGTGGTCCAACTGCTCGTGTAATGGCTGTATTAAATCTTGATGGGGGTGCAATTTTTAGACCTTTGATACCAGGAATGATTTTAGCAGTAATTTATGTAATCTTTGTAGCTTACTACTTAGGATTAAAAGAGCGTAAGAGGTTAGGTGTAAAAAACTCAGAAATAGCTGTTGATGAAATAGCTGCATCTATAAGTGCTGAAGAAGCTGCTCTAAAAAGACCAAAACTGATAATAGTAAACTTTATCTTAACTATTATTGTTGTTGCAACTTTAATCAGTGGTAAAATTCCAGCAGCAATAATATTTGAAATTGGTACTGCTATAGCATTATTAATTAACTATCCTAAATTAAAAACCCAAAGAGAAATTATTGAAACAAATGCAGGAGCTGCAATGCAAGTTTTAATCATGGTTTTAGCAGCTGGTGTATTTATGGGAATATTAACAGAAACTAAGATGGCTGAAGCTATCGCACAAAACTTAGTTGCTTTAGTGCCAGCTTCAATGGGGAAACATTTTGGTTTAATTACTGCAATAATTAGTATACCAGGAACATTCTTCTTATCTAACGATGCATTCTATTTTGGAGTTCTTCCAGTACTTGCTCAAACGGGTGCACAATTTGGATTTACAAGTTTACAAATAGGTGCTGCTTCCTTATTAGGGCAAGCATTCCACTTATTAAGCCCTCTAGTAGCTTTCATATATTTATTACTTCAATTGACAGGTGTAGATATGGGAGAGTGGCAAAGATATGTGGCAAAATGGGCAATTGGGATATTTGTAATATTCGTAGTTGCAGCTGTAGCTGTAGGAATAATTCCACTATAATTTATAAAATATAGAATTGGTTTAAAAGGTAATTGAATTAAAAACAACCCAATTGATATTTAATCAAGTCTTTAAAACAGTCCCTCTTAGTAAGTAATATCACTAAGAGGGATTTTATTATTTTAAAATATACATTAAATTTAAAGTAGATAAATTTGTAATAGTTAATATTTTACAATAGCTGATCTCTCATGGGAAAGAAAATTGATAAGTAAATATGTTAATGAATTAACTAACTTGATAAAAAGAGAAGAGTACAATAATTTTAAGTACTCTTCTAATTACAAATATGAGTCAAGATAATGTTATCCGTTATTTTAATCAGTAACAATTGAATGCCAGTTTGCATGAATTTTTGTAAGCATACAATAAAGGTCTGAAGCATCTAGATTATGCTCATTTGTTTCTACATCACCGTGGTATTGGTATGAGGCAATGATATCACTTAGGTCTTCATATAATTCAGATCTGTTCATAAATTTAACCTCCTATAAAATAAATTATATAATAATATCACGAATTGTTTGATAAAATTATAACATACTCTTTGATTCAGAAGATTATAATTTATAAAAGTTTACAAATATTTAATTTTATTGAAGATAATGTAACGATTTAGAACTAGGGTTTCCCTTATTAAGTAGGTGGATGTTATAAATTTAAATTGATTATTTTGCTAAAGAATAAACAGATTAACAAATATAATTAGAAAAACATTGTAAATAATTAAGTGAGGGAATAATATAGCAAAATTCACAAAAATTGAATATTCAGTTAATTAATTTTTAATATAATAAAACTTTTATTTTTAGTGATATAATGTATAATGTAGAGAGTTTTTTTTTGATTAATTGATTTTAAATCTGTTGTACTTCTATGGTATAAAAGTAGATTAATTAGTTAATTAACATAATTTGCAGTTTTACAGTTTCTAAATTAAAAATGGGGGGATTCATATGAAGAAAGAATTTTCATTAAGCAATGACAAGGTAATGTTGAATTTTTCAGCAAAATATTGTGACACTATCGAAAAGTTATTAAAAAGCTATGGGTTTAGAAGGGTATTAATATCCTATTGCAATAGAATAAAAAGTAGAAATTCTAATTTATATAAGTATCTAGAACAAAATTTAGAACATGTTAATTCAGATGAAGAATTTGTAGATGAATTAATTGATTTATTTAGGCTTCTAACTGTTTTAAAATCAAGTGAAATAATTACATTAAATGCTAAGTTTGGCTCAGTTCTTAATGATAGTGATAAATTCTTTGATTTTGTTGAGGATTTTTATGGCTATTGGAGAAGGCTAGAAAGATATTCTATAGTTCATAATGTAAGGGTAGCTGATGGTATAGCCACTGTAAGTTTCGTGGATGCAAACAATAAATTTTCAAAACTTGTTTTAGATTTATACCGTAAAGTACAAGAGAGTGTTTTATCTTCAGAACCGTCAGTATATAGGCAGTTAGCTGCTGGAGCAAATGCTGGCTTAATATTGAATAACACTGTTTGGCCATGTCCTTATGAATATGAGATATTAGAGGATATTCCTTTTATAAGTAATATAATATTAGAAGCACCATTTATTAATTATCCAAAGAAAAACACAAGAAGCGGTTACTTTAAAGAAATATTTAAAAATCCATTAAGTGACTGTTATATTGATAAAGAACACTTTTTTTGTTATCCTGCAAAAGTTGGAGAGTTGACAGCGTTTATATATTTTCATAGGGATTTAATGGCCCATGGTGTAACTCTTTGCAATTTATTTGAAATGGCAAGAAAAGAAGATTATAGAGGTAAAAAGCCGGATATAGTATTTGTGTTTGGAGCTAGAGATGATAGCAGTGAAAGTAAAACATTATTCTACGATGATATAAAAAACAACATAATGTTAGGATATATTAATCACAATGATGCTATAGATTATTTTGGCTACATGAAGAAGATGACATTGACTCTCCATAATTTAATTATGATCAAAAGAGGAAATCTCCCAGTTCACGGGGCCATGGTTAATGTGGTTCTTAAAAGTGGAAAGTCTGCTAATGTTGTAATTATGGGTGACAGTGGAGCTGGTAAGTCCGAATCACTTGAAGCTTTTAGAGGATTAAGTGAAGATTATATTAGTGATATGACTATTGTATTTGATGATATGGGATGGGTGAAATTAGATGAGCATGGCGGAAAGCCGTTAGCTTATGGAACAGAAATAGGCGCTTTTGTTCGATTAGATGATTTAGATCAGGGATATGCTTTTAAAGAGATTGATAGAAGTATATTTATGAATCCTGATAAGACTAATGCAAGACTTGTTATGCCTGTTGCAAGTTATAAGGAAATAATGAAGGGATATCCAATAGATTTATTCCTTTATGCAAACAATTATAAGGCTGTTGAAGAAGGAAAAGGAACTCTTGAATACTTTACATCGGTTGAGGATGCAATTAAGGTATGCAGAGATGGAGCAAGAATGGCAAAGGGAACTACTTCGGAGATGGGACTAGTTAAATCATATTTTGCAAATCCTTTTGGTCCTTACCAAAGGCAAGAGGAAACGGACATATTAATAGAAAGATTTTTTGACGAATTCTTTAAAACGGGAGTGAGGGTAGGAGAGATGAAAACTTGTCTTGGGCTGCCTGGAAAAGAAAAGGATGGTCCTAGAGAAGCGGCTATTGATTTGTTTGAATTTATTAAAAATTTATAAAGATATTGTTAAGCAGGTCTTAATGACCTGCTTTTAATATTGAAAAATCAATGGTGAACATTATAATAAGGGAAAAAAGGTCAGTATGGTGATTTGTTGACATAATTTTTTAAATATGATATATAAAAGATATGTGATTAGCACTCAAGTATTTAGAGTGCTAACAAAATGTTTAATGATAGGGAGAGATATTAGTATGGAAAAGAAACAATTTAAAGCAGAATCCAAAAGATTATTAGATCTTATGATTAATTCAATTTACACCCATAGAGAAATATTTTTAAGAGAACTTATTTCTAATGCTAGTGATGCTATTGATAAAATGTATTATAAAGCATTAGTTGATGAGTCTTTAACATTTAATAAGGATGACTATTTTATTAAAATAAGTATAGATAAAGATAATAGAGAAATTAAAATATCAGATACAGGTATTGGAATGACTGAAGAAGAACTAGATGATAACCTTGGAGTAATTGCAAAAAGTGGTTCTTTACAATTCAAAAAAGAAAATGAAGAAAAAGATGGTCATGATATAATTGGTCAATTTGGAGTAGGGTTCTATTCTGCATTTTTAGTTGCAGAGAATGTAACTGTTATAAGTAAAGCTTTTGGTAGCGATAAAGCTTATAAATGGGAATCAACTGGAGTAGAGGGATATACAATCGAAGAATGTGAGAAAGCTACAGTTGGAACAGATATAATTTTAAAACTTAAAGATAACAACGAAGATGAGAACTATGATGAATATTTAAATGAATATACATTAAGAAACTTAATTAAGAAGTATTCAAATTTCATTACATATCCAATTAAGATGGATATAACTGGAAGTAAGGTTAAAGAAGGAACAGAGAATGAATACGAGGATTATGTTGAAGAACAAACAATAAACAGCATGGTTCCAATTTGGAGAAAAAATAAAAATGAATTAACTAAAGAGGATTATGAAAATTTTTATAAAGAAAAGCATTTTGGATTTGATAATCCATTAAAGCATTTACATATAAGCGTAGATGGTGCAATAAGCTATAATGCAATTCTTTATATCCCAGAAAATATGCCTTATGATTTTTATACAAAGGAGTATGAGAAAGGACTTGAGCTTTACTCAAAAGGAGTCCTTATTATGAATAAGTGTGGAGATTTATTACCTGATTACTTTGGTTTTGTTAAAGGGATAGTTGATTCAGAAGACTTATCTTTAAATATTTCAAGAGAAGTATTGCAGCATGATAGACAGCTTAAATTAATAGCTAAAAATATTAAAAATAAAATCAAAGGTGAATTAGAAAATATGTTGAAGAATCATAGAGATGACTATGAGAAATTCTATAAGGCCTTTGGAAGAACCTTGAAATTTGGCGTATACAGTGATTTTGGAAAGGATAAAGAGGTACTTCAAAATCTGTTAATGTTCTATTCTTCTAAAGAAAAGAAAATGGTAACTTTAGCTGAATATGTTGAAAGAATGGCAGAAGATCAAAAATACATTTATTATGCATCAGGAGAATCTATAGAACGAATTGAAAAACTTCCACAAACAGAGCTTGTTGCAGATAAAGGGTATGAGATTCTATACTTCACAGAAGATATTGATGAATTTGCAATAAGAATGTTAATGAATTATAAGGAAAAAGAATTTAAATCAGTATCAAGTGGTGACTTAGGAATAGAAGAGAAAGATAATGAGAATGAAAGTTCTAAAGATGATGATAATAAAGAATTATATGAAGCAATGAAGAATGTTTTAGCTTCAAGAGTAGTAAAAGTAAAAACATCAAAGAGATTAAAAAATCACCCAGTATGCTTAGCCAATGAAGGTGATTTAACAATCGAGATGGAGAAGGTATTAAATTCTATGCCTGACAGTGAAGGAGTTAAAGCGGATAAGGTATTAGAGATAAATACGAATCATGAAGTATTCAATGCATTAAGAGATGCTTTCAGTAATGATAAAGAAAAGTTTAATTTATATACAGAGCTATTATATAACCAAGCGCTATTAATTGAAGGATTATCAGTGGCTGATCCTGTTGAATTTTCAAATGGCATATGTAAACTAATGAAATAGAAAAAAAGACAATCTTAGATTGAACATACCTGTTTATTGAGGGAGAGTGTTCAAATAGGATTGTCTTTTGCATTTATTCTTTTAATAAAATAGCATCTTTTAATAGAGAATTATCATATTAGCTATATTAGGAATATAATAACACATTTTAATATTTTTCATAAAATAAATATAGAAAACTACTAAGGAAGTGTGTTATTACGAGTATCATAAACAAAGCTCTGTATAGGATTTTAGTATACACGGGAACACCTATTGAAGGAAAATTTAAAAAGTACACTAAAAATCCTAGAAAGGTAAATGAAAGAATTTTAATTAAAATTTTAAAGAAAAATTCGAATACTGTTATTGGAGATATATATGATTTTAGAAATATTAATACGGTGGAAGATTTCAAAGAGAAATTTCCTATAACAGACTATAGTTATTATGAAAATTATATTGAAAGAATGGCAAGGGGCGAGAAAAATATATTAACTAGTGATGAAGTTGAGTATTTTTCACATACTTCAGGCACAACTGGAAAGCAAAAGTTAATCCCAACAACAACTACAAGTCGGAGAATTCCATCAAAGTATATGGCTTTTTTAATAAATAGATATGCTTTTAATGAGTTTAAGAAACAATGGAATTATGAAAAAGGATTAATGCTGGCAGATATTACAAATACAAATTATACGGAAGGTGGAATTCCTATATGTTCAGCAACTTCAGGTGGAATAAACGCCATCGAACCGATTTTACCTTATTTATACACTTCACCTATTGAGGTCATGAAGGTAAAAGATAAAGAGGTGGCTAGCTATTTGCATTTATTATTTGCATTAAAGGAGAGATCCCTTTTATTTATTAATGGAGTGTTTATTTCAAATGTAGTTGATTTATTTAGAGTATTAGAGAAATATAGTTTACAGCTAGTAAGAGACATAAAAAGAGGCGTGATAAGCAGAAGTTTAAACTTAAATGAGGACGTAAGAAAAAAGTTAAATAAGTATTTGTCCCCAGATGCTTATAGGGCAGACGATCTAACTTTAGAATTTAAAAAGGGATTTAAGGGTATTGCCAAAAGAGTATGGCCTAACTTAACTTATATTGGAACAGTTACAGGAGCGAATTTCTCCATTTATGATGAGATGTTAAATTATTATACTGATAACCTTCCAGTGTATTCACCAATTTATGCAGCCTCAGAAGGCACTATAGGTATTAATCCTTATGTGAAAAAAGTTGAATATGTAATTATCCCAGACACGGTATTTTATGAATTTATAGAGCAGAAAGATTTTAATTGTCAAAATCCTAGAACTTTATGTATAGATGAGTTAAGCCAAGGTGGAGTGTATGAAATAATATTAACTAATTATTCTGGATTATATCGTTATAGGTTAGGGGATGTAGTTAAGGTTGTAGATTATTTTAATAGTACACCTTCAATTGAGTTCTTATATCGTAAAAATCAAGCTTTAAATATGGTATCTGAGAAAACTACCGAAGAACATCTTACTAATGCTATTCTTAAAATGGTTGATAATTTAAAAATTAAATTAATTGATTATACTACTTATCCTGATAATTCTATTAGCCCAGGAAGATATATTATTTATTTAGAAATAAGCGATGAATACAAAGAAAACAGCATTTTAGAAGCTGAATTTGATAAGGAGCTTTCTTTGGCTAATTTGGCTTATGGAAGAGCTAGACAAAGTAAGAAGTTAAGAAGACCTAAGATTATTTTGCTGAAAAGAAATACTTTTAATAAGATAAAAGAACTTTTAATTAATGGAGAAGTTTCTAAAAATCAAATTAAAATTCCAAGGGTTGTTGTAGGAAAGGAAAAAATTATAACAGTTTTAAAAGAAAATATTATAAAATAAAACATAATGGATGAAGGAAGAACTGAGAGAGTTCCTTCATCCATTTTTAGATTATATATATAAGGCTATGGTATAATATATATAGGGAGTAAAGTAAAAAAAAGCCTGTAATAAATTATGTTTATTGCGGGCTTTTTTACTTAATTCAAGAACTACTGAGGATTTAGAGTTAAACTTTTACTAAATAAAACAATAAACTTTTCTATGGATGAAACTAAATCATAATTCCCGTCATGCTTAGCCCAGTCAGAGCTATAACCACGAAGTAGGACCATTAGCATTCTGGCAGTTTCTTCAGGATCAATGGAAGAATTAAATTGTTTTTTTTCCACACCTCGAATTAATAAATCTTTAAGAACTTTAAAGATTTTTCTGTTTTCATCCAAGTAATTAACTGAATTATTCTTAAGTGGTGCCATATTAATACAACGGCTTGTTTCAACTCCGTTTCTAATGTTGTACTTTCCATAACAGGTACAGAAGAGTTTTAAATTTTCTACTTCATCTTCTTTGAATTGTGAAAGAACTTCATTAGAGAAAAAGTCATCTATATCTGAGAAGAGAGCCCAGGCAAGGTCACCTTTTTCTGAAAAATAGTGATAAAAGGTTCCTGTAGATATATCTAGCTTTTTACATATTCCTCTAATAGTTATATTTTCGTAGCCTTCAGCGTTTATTAATTCTGTTATTTTAGAAAAAAGTTCTTGTTTGCGAGCTATAAATTTTTTAGTTGGGTTCATTTAATACTCCTTTAGATAGTTGAAATCTACATATGCTAATTATCTTTTAATTTTAACAATAACATAACTAATAATACCACTTTTTAATATAATTGCAAGGGCAGGCCTAAACCATGATGTTTAGACCTGCCCAACATATAATATTAAATTAATTAGGGGTTAATTCTTGTTGATATAATTATTTTTAAACTAATTATTACTTGGTAAATGAAGCTGCATTTGTACCTGCTATTCTACCAAATACTACGGTATCAGTTAAAGCATTTCCACCTAAACGGTTACTTCCATGGATTCCACCAGTAACCTCACCAGCAGCATATAATCCAGAGATTACATTACCATTTGTATCAATAACTTCTGTAGCTTCGTTGATTTCCACTCCACCCATTGTGTGATGAACTGTTGGTATACGAACTGCAGCATAGAATGGACCATTGTTGATTCCGTTGTGTACTTTATTAGTATCTACAAATAATGAACGTCCAAACTCATCAGTTTGTCCTTCAAGATCTCCGCCTTGACAATAACGGTTATATTCTTCAACAGTTGCAACTAGGTTTTTAGCAGGAACACCGATTTTCTCAGCTAATTCTTCTAAAGTATCAGCTTTTACCGCTCTTCCAGCAGCCACTAAGTCATTTATTGTTTCACCAAAGTTATTTAATTCATCACCAGTAGGGTAAGAATCACTATCCATAACTATGTACATTTTATTTTCAGGCTGAGCAAATAATCCAAGAGTCATTTCATCACGACGCCCAGCCTCATTAACAAATCTATTTCCTTCGATATTAACAAAAATACGGCTTTCAACAGAATGCTCTATATTTCCAGAAAGACTTCCAGTGTTTGGATCACCTAAAGGTAATAATTGAATATTGCCCATCTGAACAAGGTTTGCACCAACTTCTTCAGCCATTTTAATACCATCACCTGTTATTGAACTTGTATTAGTACTTAATATGTTATCACCAAGAGAAGGCCATTTATTAAGTATTTTATTTGCTTCTTCACGCATTTCTACATTTTGTCCAAATCCGCCTGTTGCCAACACAACTCCATTATTAGCTTTAACAGTAATTTTGTTTCCTGTTTTTCCAGTACAGTTTACACCAGTTACGGTGCTATCTTCAACAATTAATTCATCAGCAGTTGTATGATAAACCATTGTTATACCTTGATTTTTGTCCATATATTCTTGATATGTTTTGAAAAATCCAGTTCCTTCTGGTTCAACTGGTTTATGCGCACGTGGCCACATACCTCCAGTTACAGTGAAAGGTTCATCATAGAATTCCATACCAAGACTTTTTAACCATTCAACACCGTCCCAAGCATTTTCAGTTAAAGTTTCTACTAGAACTGGATTACCTTCTTGATCTCCACCGTTAAAAGTTTGATCGTAATGGTGCTGAACACTGTCATTATTTGCAGCAGCAGTTTCACTACCGTCATCAACAGCGTTTAATGCACCTCCAGAAAGGATAGTATTTCCACCCATTTGTCCCGTCTTTTCTATGACTACAACGCTTTTGCCAGCTTGATGTGCAGTAACAGCAGCAGCCATACCAGCACCACCAGCACCAATTACAACAACGTCGGCTGTTAGTTCTTGATCATCTTCTTTAGAAACTTCTTTTTTTATTTCACGTAAAGCTTCAATATCTGAATCAGAAAGGCCAGCTTGCTTTAAACTGTTAATAACACCTTCAACAATTGCATTACTTGTTAAAGTTGCTCCGGAGATTGTATCAACCCCAAGACCTTGAATTTCAAGTATTTCTTCTGATATTGTTTTTACAGCCGGTTCTCCAATACCTGGAGTTTCTGTGTGATCGATTTTGATATCTGTGATTTCACTTTCAGAAACAGTTACTGATATGGTCATTTCATGCATACCATTGACTGTAGCTGAATATGTACCAGGCTTATAAGTTAAAGATTTGTCAGGTGTGTTCTTAGATGAACAACCTACGAAGGAAGAAGTTGCCATTGTTAAAGCTAATGCTAAAACTAATATGGTTTTTTTACTTCTTCTTAAATGATTTTTTCCCATTTGGTCCCCTCCATACAATAAAAAAATATAAAAAATAGAACGTGTTATAGAACATGTCTGTTAATTTTATAACATAAATTTTGCTGTGTTGCAATATGTTTTTTTATATTTTTGAAAATTTACTAAAATTTTTATTAAAAAGTATATATTTTGTCAGTTACGGATATAAAAATGATGCTTATGTAAATAGTAGTAACTTTGATATATGGACTTATAACTCTTAATCTATAATATTATTACGTGAAATATAATATACTTATTGAAAAATGATGTTATAAATAATAAGCTATAGGTATATAGAGTATTAATAGAATATAAATAAATGAATTTGTAAATGAGGAGTAGTTCGATGAATGAAATGATAATATTAGTTGATGAAAATGATAGAGAGGTTGGGACCATAGAGAAAATGGAAGCTCATGTGAAGGGGAAGCTTCATAGGGCGTTTTCAGTTTTCGTTTTTAATAATAAGGGCGAAATGATGCTTCAAAGAAGAGCACTTCATAAATATCATTCTGGAGGTCTTTGGACAAATACTTGCTGCAGTCATCCAAATGCTGGAGAAGTTTTAGAGGAAGCAGTGCATAGAAGACTTGTGCAGGAGATGGGATTTGATTGTGAGCTGAAAGAAATAAAGTCATTCTTATATCATGCTCATTTAGATAATAATTTAATTGAACATGAATTAGATCATATTTTTGTTGGGTATTATGAAAATGAACCTGAAATTAATAAGGAAGAAGTAGAAGAGTGGATGTGGATTAGTTGTGATGAGTTGAAAAAGGAAATTAACAATCATCCAGAAAAGTTTACTTATTGGTTCAAGGTAGCAATGGACGAGGTTTTCTTACCGAAGGATTTAAAAGATTATATAAAGTAAAATTAATTGTATAAAAAGAGGTAAAAGCTGTCACTATTAGTGACAGCTTCTTTATTATAAAATATAAACTTATAGTTCGATTCGTGTCCATTTCCCAGTTCTAAAGCGTAACATATTAATAATCAGACGTATATTTTGATCGATAAATACTGCAATCCATGCACCAATAAGCCCAAGGCCAGCAGGAAAACATAAGAGCCAGGTTAATAGGGGTCTTACAATTGCTATGCTTATGAAAGAGGTACGTGCAACATATTTTGTATCTCCAGCTCCCCTAAGAGCACCAGAGATTATTACTTGAGAGGTCTGAATGTGGGTAGTAAAGGCTATGATTATTAAGATTATAGAGCCCAGCTGAATTATTTCTGCTTCTTTTGTAAAAAGTCCAACTAAGAAATTTCTTCCAAAAATAAAGAAGAAGAAAAGGATGGTTGAAGCAATAATGGCCAGTCTTTGAGTAATACTAGCATAAAGCATGGCTTTATCGGGTCTTTTAGCACCTAAACTTTGACCTACAAGGGAAGAGGCTGCAATACTAAATCCATCACCTACTGCAAAGGAAAGATTTAATATGTTCATACAAATTTGGTGAGTGGCAAAGGATGTTGTACCTAGAGCTGCTACCATTTTAGCGTATAAGAAAAAGCCTATCCTTAAAAATACCTGCTCAACCATAGCGCTGCTGCTTACATTGAATACACTAGATATAGTCTGTTTGTCAAAGGACCATGGAATTTTAGTAGTTATATCAAGAAAGCCACGATTTTTCACAACAGAGCGTATTGCCATAATGAGGGCAATGATGTTACCCAAAGAAGTTGCAATAGCGGCCCCTGTAACACCTAATTTTGGAAAGAAGAAAAGACCATTAATTAAAAGCGCATTAAATATAACATTTACGATATTTGCAGTTATATTTGTATACATGGAAATCTTAGTATTTCCTATTCCTCTTTGAGCTGCATTAATAGTGAGACAAACAGAGTTAAAAATCATACCTAGTAGAATGATTCTAAAGTATGTAACAGAGGTGTCAATTATATCAACGTTAGCACCAGCAAAAGCTAAAAGAGGCCTGGCAAAGAGAATTCCAACTAAAGCAAGTAAGGTTCCGGATATGAGACTCAATATCAAGCATTGTTTTAAACAGCTATTTGCACCTTTAATATCATCTGCTCCTTTACGTCTTGCCACAACTGCCGTTACTCCAACATTTAAGGAAAGGATAACAGCAAGGAGAATAAATCTTGGCTGATTTGTAATACCAACTGCTGCAATTGCGTCAGGTCCAAGGTTTCCAACCATCATGGTATCAACAGCAGCGACTAATGAAACAAGGATTGCTTCAACTATGGATGGCCATGCAATTTTTAAAGTAGCAGTATATCCATCACGGGTTAGCGGGAGACTACCAAGTATATGTTCTGGCTTAACCATGTATTTACATGAAAATGCCCGTTTTAATAAATTTTCCATCACAAAATAACAACCTTTCTTACAGTTTTAACAAAATATTGCTTATAAGTATATTATAGCATTATTCTTCGTCATAAGAAAATTTCGCAATACGGATTAAATTAAAGATAAATGAAGCTAGAAAGAAAAAATAGAACCTAGAATTGCTTAACGCTCAAATCTAGGTTCAAGAATAAAGTATTCATTTTTAGAAGGTATATCCATATAAGAATATTTTTAAAGTTTCAGGTACAACTTGAAACTTTAGTTCTTTTTCCATTAAACGCTTAAAGTTTTGGCTATCATAGAAGCCATAGTTACAACGTGTATCAGTATATAGATATAAAGAGGTTACCTTCATTGAGGTCATATAATTAAAGAGCTGATTCAACAAGGCTTTACCTACTCCAAGTCCACGGCTTTCTTCTGAAACTATAAATAGTTGAATACAACCTTGAAACTCATTTTCCTTGTCTTTTATCATTTCATTATAGATATTTTGTATTTTGCTAAATTCTTTTAGATCTTTTTTGTTTTCTTTTTTTGCAAAAGCTATTTTTAGTAAACTTGCTAGAGCGCTAAGGTAGTTAAAGGGCTTTCTAAGTTTGTTTTTATCATTTTTAGCACTTCCTAAAATAATGCCGATAACTTTATTGTTTTTTACAGCTACTTTACTAAAGTTACTTGATAATATGCATTCTTGAAGATAAATATTTAAGGCTGAATCTAAAAAGGCATCGTCTTTTAAGAATTCATCAAAGCCAAAGGCTTTATTTATTAGATATTTAATTGGTTTATAATCTTCTCTTGTTAAACTTCGGTATAGTACTTTTTCCATATATAAAATCCTTTCTTACATTTAATTTTCTTTTAAAATTAAATTAATTACGTTAAAATGATAATAGAGTCTACCCTAAGAGGAGAGTCAATTAAGAAAGTGTTAATAATGCTGAGGTGGATAAAATGGAGCAATTATACTCAATTGGAGAAGTTTCGAAAATAAAAGATATAACAATTAAAGCCTTACGATATTATCATAAAGAAGGTATCTTAATACCCAAATATATTGATGAGGTAACAGGGTATAGGTTTTATTCTTTGGAGCAGTTTATTTATATAGATATTATAAAGGGCTGTAGGGTGTTAGGTACAAGTATTGATGAATTGAGAAAGATTTTTAAAGAATGCAATACTAATCAGCTTATCGAATTTTTGAATATAAAGAAAGTAGAGGCAGAGAAAAATATTATTAAAATGCAAGAGATTATAAAAAATATTGAGGAATTATCTAATAGTATTGAGAAAGCAAGAGTATTAGCAGAAAGTAGTGAGATTAGGACTATATCTTTTAAGGAAAGACCTATAATAATAGTTCCGTGTAATGAAACAGGATATTTAAAGGAAGTTCTATATTACTCTGAATTAGATAGAATTGCTCAGGTGTGTGGAATAGAGATTTCCATGGAAAGAGGAATTATATATGATATTGATTTAAGTGGAAAGGTTAAGCCTGCATATGTTTTTAGTACCTTCCAAGGGAGTGAGGATTTAATTTGCAAAGATAATTTAGCATTTCTTCCAGAAGGAAAATATTTAACTGTTGCTTATAATAAAGATAATGAAAGTGAACGGGTGGATGAGTTAATTAAGTATGTAAAGCAAAGAAATATAAAGGTAAAATGTTTTTTAGAAATAGAGTTGTTTAATGATTTGTTTAATACAGAAACCTTTAGCTGCCAAATTCAAATGTGTGTTGAAGAAGAAAATAGTTACATGGATGAAATTAAAAGTTAATAGAAGATTCATGAAAAGCAAGAAATCCTATGGGATAATAAAAGTTGATTATGAGTGAGGTAACTATGTAAGTAGTTTAAGGTATTAATAATTATAGAATCTATAAGATGAAAGTTTTAGCTTTAAGGAGGACGTTTTTAATGAAAAAATGGGGGAAGAAGAAAATAAGTATTTTAGTAGGAGTGTGTATACTTATGTACTTTATTATAGGTGCCATGGGACCATTTTTCATACCAAAGAAGGTCAGTGAGGAATATATTAATAATTTTAATACTGAAGATTTTTACGGAAGCAGTAATTCTGTTGATAGAGCTATGATTTTGGAAACTAATCAAAGTGCATGGGATGAAAGGTTAAGAATGTTGGATAAGGCAAAGGAGAGAATTATTTTATCTACTTTTGATATGAGAGATGGAGAAAGTACTAAAGATATTTTATCTGTTATTTTAGCCAAGGCAAATGAAGGGGTGCAGGTCAAGATTTTAGTTGACGGTTTTAATGGTCCCTTGAGAATGAGTAATAATCCACTGTTTCATGCGATTTCCAGCCATCCTAATATAGAGGTTAAGATGTATAATCCAGTAAATATATTATTTCCTTGGAAAACACAAGGGAGAATGCATGATAAATATATAATTGTAGATGATCTGGGGTATATTTTAGGTGGACGAAATTCTTTTGATTATTTTATTGGAGAATTTGAAGCAAAGAGTAAAAGCTTTGATAGAGAAGTTTTAGTTTATAATGGGGCTAATGGAGATAAGGACGCAAAGGAAAGTTCTTTATTTCAATTAGAGGAATATTTCAATAGGGTTTGGAACTCAGATGAAAGTAAGATGTTTTTTGATTCGGAAAGTTTAGCTGAAAAGGAAAAGGTTAAGGATAAGGTTGGATTTCTTAAGGAGAGATATACTTATCTTAAGGAGGAATGGCCAAAGTTATTTGAAGAATATTCATATGAATCAACAACAGTTCCTACAAAGAAGATAACACTATTATCTAATGATATTCATGTTTATGGAAAAGAACCAAAGGTTTTTTATTCCTTGGTACAATTAATGAAGGATGCAAAAAAACAAGTGGTTGTCCATTCTCCATATGCTGTGTTTGATGACTATATGCTAGAGCTGCTTCAGCAAGTAGGAAGCAGTGTAGAAGATTTTCAAATGGTTATTAATTCAGTTGAAAATGGTGACAATTTTTTTGCTTCTAGTGATTATTTAAGAAATAAGAAAAAGATTGTTGAAATAGGTGCAGAATTGTTTGAATATGATGGGGGAACCTCTTATCATGCAAAATCCCTAACTATTGATGATAACATATCAGTAGTAGGCTCCTTTAATTTCGACTTAAGAAGTACCTATGTAGATACAGAATTAATGCTAGTTGTAAATAGTGAAGAACTTACGAGTCAGTTAAGAGGTTATATGGAAGGGTACGAGAAGGATTGTAGAAGGGTTATAGATGAAAAAAACTATGAAGTTCCAGAGCATCTAGAGATCGCAAAGGTTGAGCCAGTTAAAAGGTTTCTTTGGTGGTTTGTGGGATTAGTGATGCAGCCATTTAGAATTTTGGTTTGATTTAAGTATTTTTTAGTAAAGATAAGAAATTTTATTTTAATAAAAGCTTATCTTTATTTTTTATAATTTTGGAGGAGATTTAATTAAAATCTGTAATTTTTAATATAAATAAAGTATTATATAGACAGTAAGATTAAAATAGAATTGAGGTTACAAATGAAAAATATCAACTTAATTAAAACATTGAAAATTGCAGCAGGAAGTATGCTTGCTATAATTATTGCGCAATCATTAAATATCTCTTATAGTACTTCAGCAGGAATTATAACTCTGCTTTCAATTCAGAATACAAAAAAAGAAACAATTAACGTTGCAGTAAAAAGGGGAGGTTCTTTTTTTCTAGCTATACTAATAGCAATTATTACATTCACCTTAGCAGGGTATTCGCCAATAAGTTTTGGAATTTTCCTTTTATTTTTTGTTTCTATTAGTTATAGATTTGAATTACAAGATGGAATTTCAATAAATGCTGTCTTGATGACTCACTTACTTGTGGAGAAATCAGTTAGTTATAGCTGGATTATTAATGAAGCAGGATTATTTTTAATTGGCTCATCCATTGGTATTATATTAAATTTATATATGCCTTCCTCAAAAGCATCTGTTGTGGAGTTTCAGAGAAAGGTTGAGAAGAAAAGTAGGGGTGTTTTGGAGAATATTAGCAAAAGGATTAATGGAGAAGAGGTACATGAAGAAAATATAAATCAATTATTTAAGATTTTAAAAACAGCAAAAAGAAAAGCTTATGAGAATATGAATAATACTTTTGTAGGGGATACACAGTACTATATTGATTATATTGAAATGAGAAAAAATCAAACTAAGATATTGAAAAAAATATATGAGAATATAGCATTGCTTACAGGTATTCCAAATCAAGGAAAGATAATTTCTCAATTTGTTCTAAAGATAAGTGAAACATATCATGAACACAATAATGGCAAAACACTCTTAAAAGAATTAAATGAGTTGAAAATTAATATGAAAAATGAACCTCTCCCTGCAGATAGAGAAGAGTTTGAAAATAGAGCAATTCTTTTTATGGTTCTTAGTGATCTGGAAAGATTTTTAGAGTTAAAAGTGGAGTTTTCAAAACAAATGACCTTCGATTAAGTCGAAGGTCATTTGTTTTATTTATAGATTAATTATAACCCCATATAGTATGCAACTTAAGCCTAATAAAATCCAAATCATGAAACCGAGGATGATTTTAAAAGTATTATCTCTTTGACGAATAATTCTTGAAGGATTTGTAGGGTCATAGAAAACGTAATCTTCATCACCAATTTTTTTTAGATTAGTTTCTTCTGGTGCCCCACTAAAAGTATAAAAATTTCCGTTAACAACATATTGATATATTGGAATATAGACAATAGTTTTCATAGATTGTTTAACTTTTTTATATGATACGGTTTTTTCTTCAATTTTTATAATTCTAGCAGTTTCTTTTATGGTACATTTGCTATTTTTAAAAATAGTAATAAGTAGTGCTGAAAATCGATATAATATAGCTAAAAATATAATTGATATTCCTAATATGATAGATAGAGTGCCAGTTGATTCCATAAATAAGCCTCCTTTAAATGATAAGCACATAATATACATAGTATGATAAGATGGTTAAATTGGAGTCTAATAAATGTGTAAAATTAAGCTTAAATTATTTATTGAGGAATTTTTGAGACGAGTACAGAAGCGTTTAGAGAATGACATCTTTATAGTAGAGGTTTTAAAAAGTTAGATTTTGTTGTATAATCATAGAAGGCTATGGTATAGGTGAATGAGTACCATTATTTTTTTGCGTAATAACAAAGGATGACAATAAAGATTTGCTAAAGGGGTAAGAGAATAAATGAAAATTTCGATTTGTGATAAGTTATTAGAGTATAAAGTTGATGTTTTAAAGGAGCTCGCAAAGCTTTTAGCTTTAAAAAACTACTCTAAATTAAAAAAGAAAGAGTTAGTTGATAAAATTGCTGAGCGTATTCTTGATGAAGAACATGCAGAACTTATATTTTTATTAACACAAGATGATGAGATAAGATTATTTGAAGCTGCATGTAATGGTGAAACCATAATAAATGAAGAAGAATTGAAGTCTTTTGATTTTCTATATGGGAAAGGGTATATTTTTATATCCCAAGATTTAAAGGTAACTGTTACTGATGATGTTAAAGAACTTTATAATCGTATTAATACTGCAGAATTTAAAAATAAAAGAGAAAGATTCCAGCTTGTTTCAGATTATTGCAGGGCATCAGTTAGATTGTATGGATTAGTACCTGTAGAAAAATTAATAGAAATTTTCAATGGTTATAATGAAATAGAAGCTACATTAGATGAGATTATGGGTGCTTGCGAAGGTTCTGATATTAAAAATGATGCCTTTACTTTCCACGATGGGTATGTAGTTGGTATTGAATTGTTAGAAAATGATGTCTATGAGCGTTTGCTTAAGGAGCAGGATGATAAGCCATATTATATACCATCAAAAAATGAATTTTTGAAATATAATGAAGGTATGTACTATGAAATAACACCTCAATTTAATAGACTAAAAGAATGTATACTTGCTTTAGAGCTTACAAAGGATGAGGAGTTAGCTTATAGTATTTGCGAGGGAGTTCAAATTGCAATAATTCTTGGTGCAGAAGTAAATGATTTATTTGAGGAGTTTGAGTTTAAGGGTGTGCCAATAAAAAACAGAAAACAAGTAGAAAAATTATTACCTCATATAGGTAATTTAATTAATCATACAAGAGGAATTTGGAATAGAGGGTATACAGCAAAAGAACTTGATATGATTAGAGGAGAAAATAAAATTGTTGAATTTCCGACTACTTCAATTAGAGAAGAGTCTGAGAAAAAGATTGGAAGAAATGAACCATGTCCATGTGGAAGTGGTAGAAAGTATAAGGTTTGCTGCGGAAAGTAGAAAACAAAAATAGGTGCTGATAAAATATCAGCACCTATTTTTATTTTCAATGTTTAGAAGTATCTCTTTAATATTTATACCGCCACCATAGCCAACGAGATCACCATTAGAACCAATTACTCTGTGGCAGGGAATAACAATCATGATGGGGTTTTTATTATTGGCCATGCCAACAGCTCTATAGGCTTTGGGGTTATTTATTGAAACTGCGATATCTTTGTAACTTCGAGTTTCGCCATAAGGGATATCAAGAAGTGATTGCCACACTTGTTTTTGAAATTTTGTACCAGATGGAGCAAGTGGTAAATCAAATTGCTTTCTTAAGCCATTTAAGAATTCATCAATTTGAACAGCTGCATTTTTGATTAAAGGCGTTTCTTTAAGGATATAATGTTTAAAGCTACTATCTTCAAAAAATCCTATAGAAGTTATAAATCCTTCACTCTCGGCTATAGTGATTTTACCGATAGAAAAATTATAATGATAGATACAATCCATAATTTCCTCCGTATACTAATTCATAATAAGTTAAATATAAGATTATTATAATATCAAACTCAACTAAAAAGAATAATATATTTTTATTTGTTTGTGAATGGATTAATTTAAAATGAGTAAAATTTATTAGGATAGATTTTATACGAATAATATTGATAATAAAAATTAATGTTGCGATAGTTTGGGAATTATTTTAATAAAGTCCATATAGAAAATAACCTAAATACAGTGATATAGAATAGATCAGTTATGAAGATATTAATTATTAAATAAAGGAATGAGATCAATGAATCTAAAGAAAAGTGAACTGCTAATAAGTGAATTAGAAAATACAAAGTCAAAAAAATATTCATTAAAAAAGGATGAAGAGTTTTTGGTAGGTGTAGATTTAGGCACAGCTTATATAGTTATTGTTGTTTTAAATAAGCAGAAGAAGCCAATTACTTATGAAATGGAATATGCACAGGTGGTTAAAGATGGATTATTAGTTGATTATATGGGTGCATTAAATATCTTGAAGCGTTTAAAAAGTAAAATTGAGAGTGAGTTAGGAACAGAGTTAACCAAGGCTGCAATTGCGGTACCACCAGGAACATCTAAGGGAGATTGCAAAAGTCATATTTATGTTGTTGAAGGTGCAGGCATGGAAGTAATAAATGTATTAGATGAACCGACAGCTGCTAATTCTGTTTTGGAAATTAATAATGGGGTGGTCGTAGATGTAGGGGGCGGAACAACGGGGCTTTCAGTCATTAAAAACGGCAAGGTTATATATACTGCTGATGAACCTACCGGAGGAACACATTTATCTTTAGTTATTTCTGGAGCATATCATATTGATTTTGATACGGCTGAAGCTATAAAAAAAGATATAAACAAATGTAATGAAATTTTACCTTTGGTCACGCCAGTAATTCAAAAAGTTGCATCTATAATAAGCAGACATATTGTAAAATTTGAGGTTAGTGAAATATATTTAGTTGGGGGTACATGTTGTCTTAAGGGGTTCGAAAATATTGTTGAAAAAGAGACAGGAATAAAAACTTATAAACCTAGAAATCCATTTTTAGTTACACCTTTAGGTATTGCTATGAATTGTAAATAAGTAGAGAAGAACTGATACCAGTTCTTTTTTATTTTAAAAAGAACATTAATATTCTTGAAATTGGAAAAATAGTATGTTAGTATCTTAACAGGTGTATATACACCTATAAAACTCGATGTAAGGGGATGTGCAGAATGCAAAAATTATTAATAGTTATTGATATGCAAAAAGATTTTATAAATGGAGTTCTTGGGACAAGAGAAGCGGTGGATGTTGTGCCTAAGGTTATCAGCAAAATAAAAGGTTTTAATGGTGAAGTGATTTATACCAGAGACACTCATGATGAAAGATATTTAGAAAGTCAGGAAGGAATAAAGTTACCAGTAGTACACTGTATAAAGGAAACAGAAGGGTGGCGTTTAATGGATGCAATTGATGAATTAGCAATTAAAGCTAATAGCAAGATATTTGATAAACCTGCCTTTGGGTCAATGGAAATGGTTAAATATGTATCAAAGTTATATGAAGAAAAGAAAGTTGATGAGGTTGAACTTGTTGGAGTATGTACAGATATTTGTGTAATTTCTAATTCTATGTTATTAAAATCAACTATGCCTGAGTTAAAGATAGTAGTTGATAGTGAGTGTTGTGCAGGGGTTACGCCAGAAAGTCATCGCAATGCGTTAAATGCTATGAATATGTGTCAGATTGAAATAATATAATATTTTATAAAGAAAATTTAAAAGGGGGATATAAAAATGAAAAAAATTTGGGCTACAAAATTGAATGCTGCAACATTAGTACTAATTCCAGCATGTATTGGAATTAACTATTTAGGAAAAGCATTTGCTGCTGCACTAAAACTTCCTTTATGGTTAGACGCTATTGGGACATGCATTGGTGCTTTTTTAGGAGGTCCAATCATTGGAGCAATATGCGGTGCTGCAAATAATTTGATTTATGGTTTAACTACAGGTGATAACATTACTTTAATATATGCGTTAACAAGTGTTGGTATTGGTATTGCTGTAGGTATTATGTCACGCTTAGGAAAAATGAAAACACTAGGAGGAGCAATTTTAACCGCATGTGTAGCTGGTTTTGCTGCAGTATTAATTTCTACACCACTTAATGTACAGTTTTGGGGTGGTACTACAGGGAATATATGGGGGGATGCACTTTTTGCATGGACCCAATCAGCTGGAATGCCTGTTATGGTTGGATCCTTTTTAGATGAACTTGTGGTGGATGTACCGGATAAGATACTTACTATTTTGGTGGTATATGCTATTGTTAAGGGTTTACCTAAGAAATTGATTTCTCTCTATGAGGCTGATGATTCAATTGAAAGTCTAGACATATAAGTAAAAAATAAAGGCTCAATTAGCAGCAAAAATTTTGTGCTAATTGGCCTTTTTTAGGAGGAAATATGAAAAGTATTAGTTTATATGTAGATAAAAAGACGTTTTTAAATAGAATTGAACCCTTTAATAAGGTCTTTTATATATTAACTGCAATTATTGTTCCTTTGTTTATCGGTGAATTTTGGGCATATGGAATATTTATTGGATTAAGTTTAATATTATTGTTTTTGGGAAAAACATTGAAAAGAACGATTCCTTTAATAGCCTTTTCTTTTACAATACTAGTTACTATTTTTCTAATTCATGGATTATTTAATGCTAGTAATGAGAACATTTTGTTTACTTTTGCGGGATTAAGGTTTTATAAGGAAGGAGTATTGTATGCAACAAGGATCAGTTTGAATATTTTAAATATGTTGCTTTCATTTGCTATTTTTGTTCTTACAACAAAGCCTTCGGATTTAGTTGAAGATATGGAGAGAATAGGGTTCTCACCAAGGTTTGGATATATTATCGCATCAGTATTTCAAATTATACCTCAAATGATTGGGACTATGAGCACCATAACTGATGCACAAAGGAGCAGAGGTCTTGAGACAGAAGGAAAGTTTTGGGTTAGAGCTAAGGCTTTTATACCATTAATTGCACCAGTTGTTATGAGTTCTTTGTCTAATACACGTGAAAGAGCAATTGCTCTTGAGGTTAGAGGTTTTGAAGCAAAAGGTAAAAAGACTTTTTTAAATGAGAAAAGAAAAACGCAGACAGATTTAATTGTTAGGGTATTAATGATATTAGCAATTATTTCTTCTGTAATATGGAGGGGATACTTGTGGCTTTCATAAAGGTGGAAAATTTAAAATATAGATATCCTCATACAAAGGAGCTGGCGTTAAACAATATTTCCTTTGAGATTGAAAAAGGTGAATTTATCGGTATTATAGGTGAAAATAATGCGGGGAAAAGTACATTATGCCAGGCTCTTATGGGGCTTGTACCTAATTTTTATAAAGGTGCATATGGTGGAAAGGTAGTAATAGATAATATAGAGATTGCGAAGACTCCCATTTGGAAGTTATGTGAAAAGGTTGGAATGGTATTCCAAAATCCATTTAATCAGCTTACAGGTGCAAAGGATAATGTTTATGAGGAAATTGCATTTGGACTTCAAAATCTGGGAATAGAACGTGAAGAGATTCATACTAGGGTGGAGCATGTATTAAGATTATTAGGTATTTATGAATATAAGGATAGGAATCCTTTTGATTTATCAGGTGGGCAAATGCAGCGTGTTGCTATTGCCAGTATTTTAGCGATGAAGCCTGAAGTAATAGTATTAGATGAACCAACCTCACAACTTGATCCACAGGGAAGTGAAGAGGTTTTTGAAGCTGTTGATTCACTAACAAAGGCTGGCATAACAGTTATAATGGTAGAACATAAAATTGAAAAAATTGCAGCTTATAGTGATAAGGTAATGCTTCTTCATAAAGGTAGTTTAATAGCTTATGATAAGCCGGAAGTTATTTTTTCAATGGAAAATTTAATGGACTATGGAGTTGAAGCACCGGCATTTACAAGGATTTGCAAGGCTTTAAATTTGAAAAAAGTAAACTCTGAATACTATCCAGTTACATTAAACGGGGCTGATGAACTATTAAAGGACTATAAAAAATCTGATATATACAACAAGGGGGATGATTTAAATCAAGTTCAGGAAATTATTAAAGTAAAAAATTTGGATTTCTCATATAAGATAGGGAGTCCAATTTTAAAGAATATCAATCTGAGTTTTGATAATAGACCAACAGCTATAATTGGTCAGAATGGGGCAGGAAAAACAACCTTTGTAAAGTTGATAAAGGGATTGTTAAAGCCGGTTGGAGGAAATATATATTATGGCGGGAAGGACATTAGTTCACAAACAGTAGCAATGCTAGCTGGAAAGGTAGGCTTTGTTTTCCAAAATCCTAATGATCAAATTTTTAAAAATAAAGTTATTGATGAAGTTATGTTTGGACCATTAAATATTGGAATGGATGCACAGGTTGCAAGAGAAAAATCAATGGAGGCTTTAAGTTGTGTAGGTCTTAGTGATTTTGTTGAGGAAAATCCATATGATTTAGGGTTGTCTGAAAGAAAGCTTGTTGCTATAGCTTCTGTGTTGGCAATGGATACTGAGATAATAATTTTGGATGAACCTACAATTGCTCAGGATTTTAAAGGACGGGAAATAATTAAAAGTATAGTAAGAAAACTCACAGGAGACGGTAAGTTAGTGATTACAATAATTCATGATATGGATTTTGTTGCAGAAGTTTTTGAAAGAACTATTGTGTTTGCAGAGGGAAAGGTTTTGTTAGATGGCAAAACCAGAGATGTATTTGATGATGGAGAAGTTTTAAGAAGAGCATATTTGGAGCAGCCTCATGTTACACAGCTTTGTAAAAAACTTGGTTATAAGCAGGTTTATTTAACAGTAGAAGATTTTATATCATAAATTGAGAATATAAATATAACCTTATGTTTAACATGAGGTTATATTTTTTTGTTTCAGAATAATATTCGTGTTTAAATGTAGTAATTTATATTTAAATGTAGAAATTTGTAATGAGACTAAAAGTGAAAAATAAAAAAATAATTAAAGCTGAAGTGAGATTTATTTAAAATAATTAAAAAATGTTAAAATAAAGGAGTGGATTTTATCTTTTATATTAAATAGTTGTTTTTACATATAAGAAAATATGTAAAAAATATATAAATAAAATATAGTTAAAATATTGATAAATTGCTTTCTAGTAGATTATACAACAAAATAAGCAATAAATTGTCGAAAATAAAATTAATAAATTGTTAAGTTGTGTATTACAATTAGGAATTTTCAATAAATATTTAACATTATTATAAATTTTATTATTGTGTTAATTGTGTGATGGTGGTAAAATAAAGAAAAGATAAAAAGACGAACATTAATACAGAAATACAGATGAAACAATCGTATTTGAAAGGGGCAGCTGATGGGTAAGGTTTTAGAGGTAATAGATTTAACTAAAATATATGATGGCGGTATTCTTGCAAATCATAATGTAAACTTTTCTGTTGATGAAGGTGAAATTCATGCTCTAGTTGGTGAAAATGGTGCTGGTAAGAGTACTTTAATGAAAATGTTATTTGGACTAGAGTCAATTACAAGTGGAAAAGTTATAGTGAATAATAAAGAAGTAAAATTTGTATCAAGTAAGGATGCTATAGATCATGGTATAGGAATGGTGCATCAGCATTTTATGCTAGTAGGTTCTTTATCTGTAGCTGATAACTTAACCTTAGGAGTTAAGGGACGTGGATTTTTCCAAGATAAAACTAAAGCATTAAAGGAAACCCGAGAAATAGCAAAAAAATATAATTTTGATATTGATGCAGACAAGCTTGTTAGAGATATAAGCGTTGGTATGAAACAAAAACTTGAGATATTAAAAGTTTTATATCGTGGAGCTAAAATAATAATTTTGGACGAGCCAACAGCTGTTTTAACTCCACAAGAAACAGAGGAACTTTTTGAAAAGTTAGTTGAATTGAAAAAACAAGGATTAACCATAATATTTATTTCTCATAAGTTAAATGAAGTAAAGCAGTTGTGCGATAGAGTTACTATATTAAAAAATGGTAAGACGAGAGGAACTTATTTAACTAAGGATGTTACAGAAGAAGAGATATCAAGATTGATGGTTGGAAGAGATGTAGTATTTGAATATAACAGAAAAGTTATGAATTCTAAAAAAGAACTACTTAAGTTAGAGAATATGGAGTATACAGATTATTTTGGTGTAAAAAGACTCGATGGCGTATCATTAAAGGTTAATGATGGTGAAATTGTTGGTATTGCAGGAGTTGAAGGAAATGGTCAAAGTGAACTCATTGAAATCATTATGGGAAGTATGAAACCAGAAGCAGGAAAAGTTATTTTTCAGGGAAAAGACATTACAGGTAAAAATACAGGATTCATACGTGAAGAAGGAATTTCTTTTATTCCAGAAGACAGGCTTTTCAATGGTTGCGCTGAGGAAATGAGCGTGGGAGATAATTTAATTGTTTCTAATATAGCTTCATTCACAAATAAGCTTGGAATAATAAATGAGAAGAAAGTAAAAGAGCATTGTAAGGAACTTATCAAAAAATATTTAGTTAAAACAAAAGATGAAAATCAAAAAATTAAAGGTTTATCAGGTGGTAACATTCAAAAGGCTATTGTCGCAAGAGAGTTTAGTGCGCCAAGTGAATTATTAATAATTAGCCAGCCTACTCGTGGAGTGGATGTTGGAGCCATAGAATTTATACATAAAAAAATCTTAGAAAAGCGTGAGGATGGAAAGGGAATACTTCTCGTTTCGGCTGATTTAAGTGAATTAATAGGTCTAAGTGATAGAATTTTAGTTATGCATAAAGGGAAAGTTGTTGCTGATTTAAACAACACTAAAAGAGTAAGTGAAGAAGAACTGGGCCTTTATATGTTAGGTGTAAAGACTAAGGAGGTATCAGCAAATGGATAAGAATAAAAAAAATCGTGACTATCATGGACTTCTTAGAATAGTATGTTCTATTTCTATAGCATTAGCTTTTGCTTTTATAGTTATTTGTTTAATTACAGATGATCCGGGGTTAGCTATTTCTAAATTGTTAACGGGACCATTTCAATCAAAAAGAAGCTTTTTTAATGTAGTTGAGAGAATGATTCCTCTTGTATTTACTGGACTGGCAATGAACGTAATTTACAAAAGTGGATATTTTAATATGGGCGCAGATGGATCTTTATATATGGGTGGAGTTATCGCAGCATTCATAGCACTAAAGTTTCCAATAGCTAATGGGATAAATCAAGCATTGATTCTTACTGTGGCAGCAATTACTGGTGGTCTTATATGTATGCTTCCGGTAATTATAAAGAAGTATACAAATGCAAATGTAACAGTGTTATCAATTATGTTTAACTATATATTTTATTATATTGGAGTTGCAATTGTCAGCAACACACTTCTTGAAAAGGGAGCAGGCTGGAGAAGTTATGAGTTCCCATCAACTGCGAAGTTAGGAAAATTAATAGAAGGTACAAATATGCACTGGGGCTTCATAATTATGATTGCAGTAGTGATATGTATAGTAATTTTAATGAATAAGACATCTTTTGGTTATAAGCTGAAAGTAACAGGAATGAATAAAAACTTTGCAAAAGCGTCAGGCATAAACACAGTTAAAACAATTCTCCTTGCTCAATTTGTTGGAGGTATGCTTGCTGGTATGGGTGGAGCTATAGAAATGATAGGTCTAAATAAGCGTTTCACATGGCAGAATCCAGTTAATTATTTGTGGGATGGAATATTGGTTAATCTTCTAGCAGGGAGTAAGCCACAGTTAGTACCAATAGCTGCATTTGGTCTTTCATATTTAAGAGTTGGAGCAGATATAATGTCTAGATCAACGAGCATAGATACAGAAATAGTAGCAATAATACAAGGAATTATAATTTTATTGGTTGCTTCTGAAAGATTTTTACATGGTTTGAAAGTGCGTCAAGAACAAAAGGAAGCATTAAGAGAAGCGGAAGAAACATTAACTGTAGAAACTGGAGTACAAGGAGGAAGGATTTAATATGGATTTTATAATGTCACCAAATTTCTGGTTTGCTGTATTAAGAGCAACAACTCCTGTATTGTTCGCCACACTCTGTGCGAATATAGTTAGTAAATGTGGAATGGTAAATTTAGCAATTGAGGGTACAATGCTAATTTGTGCCTTTACTGGAACAGTTGTAAGTGCGTATAGTCAAAGCTTGCTTATTGGATGTCTGGCAGGTTTAGCAGCAGGAGTTATAACATCGTGGATATTAGGGTATTTTTCAATAAAAATGAAAGCAAATATGGTAGTGTCAGGTGTTGCAATAAACTTAGCGGCAAATGGAGGGACTATATTTATGCTTGCAACTTTAACGGGTGATAAAGCTGTAAGTACATCTTTAAATAGTTTATCTTTCCCTAATATAAATATTCCTATAATTGAAAATATACCAGTCATAGGGGAAATATTTTCAGGACATAATGCCTTGACATATTTAGCATGGATTAGCGTTGTTGTGTTATACATATTGATTTTTAAAACTGAATTAGGGGTAAAGATCAGAGCTGTCGGAGAAAATGAGATAGCTGCAAAATCAGTAGGAATTAATACTACAAGAACAAAATTTATTTCTCTTGCTATTGGAGGTATTCTTGCAGGATTTGGAGGAATGTATCTTTCAATGGGATATCTTTCAGTATTTACTGCTGGAATGGTATCAGGAAGAGGTTACTTAGCCTTAGCAACTGATTCAATGGCTGGTTCGAATCCTATTGGTGGATTATTAAGTTCTTTAATTTACGGATTCTCTGATTCGGTTTCAATATATTTACAACAAAGTAATATACCTTTAGAGCTTATAAGAGCATTTCCATATATATTCATAGTAGTAATTTTAATCATTTTTACTGTAATAAAAAATAAGAAACATAATGTGACAATAGAGATATAAGAGCATATTGCTTCCATTTGGAGGTTATATATAAATAAAAGTTATATACTTAGGAGGAATTTAAAATGTCAAACACGTATTATGATCCATGGTCAAACACTTTAACAAAAAATGGTGTAGAGGCAGACTTAGTTATTTCAGCAATGCAAAAATGTATACGTAGAGGTGAGGAAGATAAGGCTTTACGTATGGCTTATGAATTATACATAACTTCAAACTTCCATGAAGAAAAAATGTGGAATAGATTATTAGTAATAAGTGTAGAAGATATAGGATTTGGAGATGTTACTGCACCAAATTTTGTATATACAATGAATCAGTTAAGAAAAGAATTCCCATATGGTGATGGAGACAGACCAATATTCTTTATGCATGCCATCCGTTATATGTGTAAATGTAAAAAAGAACGTTCAACAGACCAAATAAAGAACATAATCATGAAGGAATTTGAAAAAGGATATAAGGTTGAAATTCCTGATTATGCTATGGATATGCACACTATAAAAGGAAGAGAAATGGGAAGAGATGTATTCTATTTCTTAAATGAAGCAAGTAAGGTTGAACCACTTTGGGAAGAGTATGATGACTCTTATCGTCAACAATTAATTAAAATGTGTGAAGAAGAAGTAAATCAAAAATAGAAATCAACTTTGTTAAGGTATAAATATGAATAAGGGGTGTAAGATATGAAAAAAATTACAGCATTAGTATTAGCAGCAGCTATGTCTATGACTATGTTAGTTGGTTGTGGGAGTAAGGGGAATGGAGATGGAAAACCTTCAGGTTCCGATGAGAAGGTTGTAGTAAAATTTTTAGGAAAAGCCTTTGGAGACAAGTCTTACTGGGATAGTGCAAAAGAGGGAGTAGAAAGAGCAAAAACTGATTTTGCTGATAAAGCAGATATAGAAATTGTTGAAACTACTGCAGATGAACAAAAGCATTTATCTGCGATGTATGAAGCTGTAGACGCAGGTGCAGATTATATTATTACTGCTGACTTTGTAGATAATCTAATGGAAGTAGCAGAAGCTAATCCAGATGTTAAGTTTATAACATGGGATGAACCAATCGAAGGGGTAGATAATATATATTCTATTGGATTCCAAACATCAGAAGCTGCATTTTTAGGTGGAATAGTTGCTGCTGACATAGCTTCAGGAGATTTAGAAGGTACAAGTGAAGAGAAAAGAATTGGTTTTGTTGGAGGAATGGACGAAACTCCAGTAATTCAAGAGTTCTTAGCTGGATATTTACAAGGGGCTAAGTTCTATGATGAATCAGTTAAATTTGATGCATCTTATGTAGGTAGCTGGTCAGATTCAGCAAAAGCAAAGGAATTAGCTTTTGCTCAATTTAACAATTCTAAAGATGATGTTATATTTGCATGTGCTGGTTCTTCAGGAATAGGTGCTATAGAAGCAGCTGCAGAAACAGGAAAATATATAATTGGCGTTGATGCTGATCAATCAGAGCTTTATGTTGGAAAAGATGAAAGAAAAGTATTTGTTACATCTGTTCTTAAATTAATTGGTAATGCGTTATATGGTGCCATAGAAGATGCTGTTACTGGAGAATATAAAAGTGGTTATGAGATTTTAGGTTATGCTGATGGAGTTGTTGATATAGTTAAAAACGATTTATATGAGCAATATGTTTCTGAAGCAGGTAAAGCAAAAATTAAAGAAGCTGAAGAAGGCTTAAAAGCTGGTACTGTTGAAGTTAAGAGCATAATGGGAAAAAGTCAAAAGGAAATAACAGAATTTATAAATCAATTCAAATAAGAAAAAGCCTCGGATAACGAGGCTTTTTTATTAATAAATAAAATATTAAGAAAATTAGAAAAATAAATTGATATGTGCGCAAAAAAATAGTAAAATTGTAATGGGGGTGGAATCAAAATGTTTGAAATTGGAAAAGTATATAACAAAACGCAACTTCATGAACAATTTGGTGCACAAGAGATAAAAAGTATGATTACACAGAAGAATTTTCCTCCGATAATGATAGTCACAGGTGATAGAGCAAAAATTTATGGTGACAGCGGTGAATGGATTTCCGAGGATACATATGTATACACTGATCATTTGTTAAATAGCAAACTAAATTTAAAGCCTGAAAGCAAAGAGCATGCTATTGATGAGGGGGATGTATACCTATTCAAGCATGTTAATGAAGAAAAGGTTGAGTTTGAAAATAAAATGAAGCTTGTAAAGTTGAGAATTGAAACAGGCTATGATGAAGAAGGTAGTTATACAGAAAGAATAAGATATGAATTGAAAAAATAATTAATTTAAAAGTGAAACTCTCTAGAGATAATTCTAGGGAGTTATTTTTATTTAAATATATTTATAATTATTTTCGCAATAAAGATTTAAATATAAAGATATGACAAATAATATGAGTAATAATAAATGAACGACTTTAAACGAAGGGAAGGGATCTGATGGAAGAAAAAAAATATTTAAAAGTAATACCTTTAGGTGGTTTAGGTGAAATAGGAAAAAATATTACGGCAATAGAATATGAGGATGAAATAATAGTTATTGATTGTGGAATTGCATTTCCGGATGAGGATATGTACGGAGTGGATTTGATAATTCCGGATATATCATATTTAAAGGAGCATTCATCAAAGGTAAAAGGTTTCTTTTTAACTCATGGTCATGAGGATCACATTGGGTCATTGCCGTATGTTCTAAAGCAGCTTAACGCACCTATATATGGCACCAGATTGACATTAGGCATAGTAGGAAATAAGCTTAAAGAACATGAAATGTTAAGTGAATGTAAACTTAATAATGTGGAAGCAGGAGATATAATTAAACTTCAGAAAATGCAAGTTGAATTCATTAGAAACACACATAGTATTGCAGATTCATGTTCACTTGCTATACATACACCAGCTGGGGTGGTTCTTCATACAGGAGATTTTAAAATAGATTACACACCTATTGATGGAAAAATAATGGATTTAGAAAGGTTTGGGGAGCTTGGAAGAGAAGGAGTTCTTCTTTTAATGGCTGATAGTACTAACGTAGAAAGACAAGGGTATAGTTTATCAGAAAAATCTATTGGTCACACATTAAATAAGATTTTCTCAACTGCTGAGGGGAGGGTAATAGTTGCAACCTTTGCATCCAATATTCACAGAATGCAGCAAATTGCTAATGCATCTATTATTCACAATAGGAAAATTGCATTTATCGGAAGAAGCATGGAGGGAATCTCTAAAGTAGCTATGGATTTAGGTTATTTGCATATTCCGGAAGATATTTTGATTGATGTTGATGAAATAGGAAATTATAATAATGAAAATATAACAATTATTACGACAGGAAGCCAAGGGGAGCCCATGGCAGGACTTGCAAGAATAGCTTTTTCAAATCATAGAAAGATTCAACTTGAGAAAAATGATTTATTTATTATTTCTGCATCTCCAATTCCTGGAAATGATAAGCTTATAGGTAGGGTAATAAATGAACTTTATAAAAGAGGAGCAGAAGTTATTTATGAAGCCTTAGAGGATGTTCATGTTTCAGGCCATGCTTATCAAGAAGAACTAAAACTTATTCATACTTTAGTGCAGCCTAAATATTTTATGCCAGTACATGGAGAGTATAGACATTTGAAACATCATAAGGATTTAGCAATATCTTTGGGAATGGAAGAAAAAAACATTTTTATTTTAGGAACTGGTGATGTTCTTCAATTAAGCAGAGATGAAGCTAAAAAATGTGGAAGAGTAAGTACTGGTTTAGTATTTGTTGACGGTATAGGTGTTGGAGATGTTGGAAATATTGTCTTGAGGGATAGAAGATATTTAGCACAGGACGGAATGCTTACGGTTGTAATTGCAATTGAAGCTGAATCTTATTCCATAATAGCTGGACCAGATATTATCACAAGGGGATTTGTATATGCTAAGGAAGCAGAAGCTATGATTAAGGAGTGTAAAGAAATTGCACGTAAAGAAGTAGAGTGTGCTTTAAGTAGTCAAGTTAAAGAATGGTATGTATTAAAGTTAAATATTAAAAGGTCCTTAGAACATTATTTATATGGACAGACCAAGAGAAGGCCAACGATTTTCCCAATAATTATGGAGATTTAGTAGTGTAAAGATAAATCCCCTTGAGTATTTAATCTCAAGGGGATTTATTATGCATCTCTGTTATATATTAATTTAACATGTTTTCTTCCTCTGTACATTATACATATAGCAGCAAATATACAGATAAGATTTGCTGTCAATATCAAAGGACGAATTGGAAGAAATTCTCCAAGCCCACCAGCTAAAAGCTGACCGAATATACCTCCAAATGTCACTAGCATTTGAAATGTTCCGTTAAATCTTCCGCGAAGCTCATTGGGAACATAATTTTGTGTTGAAGATATTCTTATGTTGTAAGAAGTAACTGTAAGCATACCTGTAATAAAGTTTACAATCATCATTAATATGATTGGCATAAAGAGATAAGAACCTTCAATTACTGAAGAAATGATGTATACCATTAAAGCAATTGCAAATTTTTTGTTTGTTGGATACTTAAACTTATAATGAACTAGCCCACCTATAAGCCTACCGAATACTCCACAGCCCATTACATAGGTATACGCAACAACGCCTAAGGCTGCAGTTGATTTGAAATAGGGCATAACTAAGGTGCCGGACACACTTCCAACAAGAGATGTAACAAAAAAGTATGCAGTAATAACTAATAAACCTGATTCGTACTTAATATAATTAACACCTTGAACAAAATCATCTTTATATTGCTTTAATGTATATTTTGTTGAAGGCTCAGCTGGTGTATTTTTTACAGCGTTTAAATGGGTATCGTTAGTTTTTATTTGAGTTTCAAAAATTGCTGCAATAAAAAATGTTATTGCATTGAAGAGGAATAGGGGTTCAAGACCAATATTTTCATAAAAATATGCAGCTACAGGAACCATCATGGCAGCTAAAGGGTAAATCATGCTAGAGATAGAGTATGCTTTAGTAAAATTACCCTCACTTATTAAAGTAGGATAAAAGCTATCATAAGCAACTATATATATGCTATCTATAGATCCTATTATTAAACATATTCCAAGAAAAGCTGGATAATTAAATATATTATTTGTAATTAAGAAGTAAAAGGCTAAAAACAAACCGCCAGAAATAAAATCAAGTGTGTAAATAATTTTTTTCCTTGAAAATCTATCAACATAGGGACCTGCTATAAAAGGCATTATAATTTTAGGTAGATTATAGGTTACAGCAAATAGAGCATATAAAAATGTAGAACCAGTATAATCTAGAACTAAAAGACCTATAGCAAATCCAGCAATTGAATTGCCAAGCATTGATATTACTGTTCCTAGAGTTAGTATTGTGAAATCTCTAGTCCATAGAGGTGGTGGTGAAAAGCTGCCTTTAGTTTCAAGGGAATTTTCAGGATTCATATTTGATACCTCCTACATTTATAATAAAAATAATTTGATTTAAATTACATATAAAAGTATAATACCATAAAATGTAAAAATAAAATATACGTAATTAGTTACATAAAAATATATTTTTTTTTATTGATATGCTAAAATATGATTAATGAATTGAGATATTCAAATACAATATTAATTTATATTGTAATTTAAAGGATTGGAGCAGAATAAATGACTATTAGGCATCTAGAAATATTTGTTGCTGTGGCAGAGTGTGGAAAAATGAGTCTTGCAGCAGAAAAGCTCTTTATATCACAGCCATCAGTAAGTCAAGCTATAAGTGATATTGAGTCTTATTATGGGGTTAAGTTATTTGAGCGTTTGTCAAAGAAGCTGTATATAACAGAGGATGGAGAAAATTTATTAAAATATGCTCGTCATATAGTGAATACATTTAAAGATATGGATAGTGAAATGAAGCATAAAAATAAGGAGGTATGTCTTAAAATAGGGGGAACTGTTACTGTAGGAACATGTATTTTATGTCCATTAATTAAAATCTTTGAAAGAAAAAATCCAGGGGTATCCGCTAAGGTTACTATAAATAACACTAGTGAAATAGAAAAAATGCTTCTTAATAGCAGTTTGGATATTGCAATTATTGAGGGGGAAATTTTAAATAAAGATATTATAAAAGTACCAGTGTACCAAGATGAACTTGTGCTTATTTGTAGTGCTCATCATCCTTTCGCGAAGATGGATAAAGTAAGTTTGGAACAATTAAATAATCAAGACTTCATTGCAAGAGAGCAAGGAAGTCGTGATCGTAATATTTTTGAACAATTTTTGAGGGAGAAGGGGATATCTGTCAATGTGAAATGGACCAGTACTAATACAGAGGCCATAAAAAATGCAGTAGTTGCAGGTCAGGGAATTGCAGTTCTATCTTCTGCCATGATAATAAAGGAATTATATCATGGCACGCTAAAGGTTATTTCTCTTGATGAAATTCAAATTAAAAGAGATATCTGTATGGTCTATCATAAAGATAAATTTATATCTGAAATTATGCAAAAATTTATAGAGGTTTGTACAACTTACAAAATGGGAGTTATAAAATCATGTAAGCCAAAGTCCCAATAACACCTGAACCGAAGATTACAGCTATTGGATTTATTTTAAATTTTCTTAAAGCAACGATACCGCATAAGAACAGAATAAATTCAATAGGTCTAAAGTTTGATAGTAAAATAGCTGATTTTTCAGCATTGAATAATGCTAAAGTCAATATTGACAAACCAGCAGAACATATTAATGCAACAACAGCTGGTCTTAAGCTGCTTAAAATTGTTTGGAGTCCTTTTAATCCACGATACTTATAATATAGTTTTGCTAAGATTAAACATATTATGAAGGCAGGTAGTACAACTCCTATTGTACATAATAGGGCTCCAGGCAATCCTGCAAGTCTAGTACCAACAAAGGTAGCTGAGTTTATAGAAATTGATCCAGGAGTCATTTCTGCAATAGTGATTAAATCTGCAAATTCTCCCATAGACATAAGGTGATGTACATCAACTATTTGATTTTGAATTAAGGGAATAGCAGCATATCCACCTCCAACGCTGAATAAGCCTACTTTAATAAAACTAAAAAATAATTTTATAAGCATAATTATTTACCTTCCTTTCTCATATCATAAAGCAGATTACATACACCAATAACAACACATAAAAGGATTATTGTCATAGCACTTACGTCGAATACGTATGTCATAATAAAAGCGATAACCATCATTGCAATATATAATATATTTTTAGTTTTAGTAATATTTTTTGCTAGGTTTAAAACAACATCAAAGATAACTGCTGCAACCCCTGCACGCATAACTTGAAGTGCTAATGCGATAACTGTATTTTCTCTAAACTGCTGATAAAACTTTGAAATTACTGAAATAATTATTAGTGGTGGCAATGAAGTACCTATAACAGCGATAAGTGCACCTAAAATTCCGCACATACGATAACCAAGGATAACAGATGCATTTATTGGTATAGGACCAGGTGAGGATTGAGCAATAGCAGTTATATCAAGCATTTCACTTTCTTCTAACCAGCCCAGTTCTTCAACAAACTTCTTTTTCATTAAAGAAACAATTACAAATCCACCTCCAAAAGTGAAGGCACTAAGTGAAAAAGTAGAGATAAATAATTTCCAAAGCATTTTAGCTTTTGATTCATTTTTTAATGTATTTTCCATAAAAGTTCTCCTTATTATTTATTTATTTATTTATTTATTTGCCGCGGACAATCATCTCAAGATTATTTTATAGAAAATATATACATATGTAAAATATATATATCTTATTAAAAACATAGGTAAAAGGTTATGTATGAAAAGAGTAAATTTTAATAATAAGTACTTGAATAGAGGTTATACGAAATTAAAAATGAGGTTGATGATTTATGTTGGACTGGGGGGATTTTGTAGTAGAAGAAAGAGGCAGATAAATAAGTATAGCACTCTTGGAAGAGATAATAAAAAAGAGATAAAATTTAATTCATCTCTTTTTAGTAAAAGTTAAAGTTACATTCCATCAAAGGTTACATTTCCTTTTTTTAGAGCATCACGTGTTGCTTCAATTACAGCTTTACTAGTCACTGTAGCTCCACTAACAGTATCTACATTGAGAGATTGTTTTTCCTTAATGCTTTCAGCTATTTTAGGAGCAGCCTCTCCACCTATTGCTGGAGTTTCATTAGCAGCATCCACAGATATTTCTGTAACCTTTCCATCTTTATCTACTGCAATTTGAACAGTTATTTCTCCTCCATATCCTTCTGATTTCCCATCATAAGTATTTGTTTTATTACCACAACCAACTAGTAATAGTGCAGATAAAGTAAGTATCAATGCTTTTTTCATAAGTCTCATACCTCTCTTTTAGTATTTTAAATATGAATTTAGTATGCGTTATATTTAAACTTTTAAAACAGCAATAAAAGGAATATATTTATTAGTTTGTGGAAAGATTATGTAAAGAAAGAGAAGTATTTGTATTTAGATGTGATAAATTATTTTAGGAGAGAAATCATGAGAAAAGAACCGACACTAGAACAGTGGAGAGAGTTATATAAATTAGGCTTGAAAATCAGAGATATGGAGCCTTGGAATGACTTTCAAGATTTAGATATAATTGCAATGGAAATACCAGAAAAAAAAGAACCATATTTCTGCAGTATATTAGGTGCAGGTGGACAATGTTTTGGAATTAATACCTTTGTAGGTTACGATGGACTTAGAAATTTTTTGACCATTGCTGATAGTGAAAATTATATGCCCTTGGATTATATAATGGTTGAGCAAAGTAATTTGGCTTGTTTTTTTGGAGATAAGGATATTGTTCCTGAACATCAAATAGAAGTTATGAAGGAGCTTGGAATAAAGTTTAGAGGAAAAAATAAATGGATTTATTTTCAATCATATAAGAAGGGGCATATGCCGGCAGCTATGGATGGGGAAGAAGCAGAGGTGCTTATTGTTTGCTTAAGAGAATTAATAAGTGCTATTAAAGATTGTAATAAGTTACAGCTAACTTTAGATTTTGATGCAGGAGATGTATTAGTAAGACGTTTTTATAAAGAAAAAGGAAAGTGGGGTACAACAAAAGAGCGCTTAACTCAATATTTGTACGGGTATCCATCCTTAGTATTGAAAGATGAAATTTTAGCTGCAAAATTGAAAAGAAAAACAAGGATAGAAGAAGTTTTAGAGTTTGATATGGTATATATAAACGTTACAATTGAAGATGAATTATATGAACGTCCTATAAGACCTAAGCTTTTACTTCTTGTTGAGCATTATGAAGGGCTAATAAGGGGGCAGCATTTTTTTGCTCCGGGATTAGATGAGATTCAAGCAATTATGGAATTACTTATTAATTATATTATGGAATATGGAAGACCAATGGAGATTTATATTAGAAATCCTTTTATAGAAAATATTTTAAAGCATACATGCGATATATGTGGTATAAAATTGACAATGAAAAAATCATTAGAGGTAGTAGATGAATTTGTTAATGGATTTGAGGTTCTTGGTCTTTAAATAACTTATTTATGTACCTGGAAAGATAATCAGTGTTAAATACTCTGTAAAAATCAGAGTATTTTTTTTGAAAATATATTATAATGAAAATTAGAAATATTTAAACAAACAAAAGGAGATGAAAATATGAAGTTGTGGGAAGATATAAGTATTGACCATATAAATAGGGAAAAGCCTAGAGCTAGTTTCTTGAGATTTCCAACGAAGGAAGCAGCTTTGTTAAATCAAAAGAGATATTCTCATAATTATAAAAATTTAAATGGTAATTGGAAGTTTTTATTTTTAGAAGCACCAGAATATTCTCCAGAGAATTTTTATGCAAACGACTTTGATAATTCTAAATGGAATGAAATAGTAGTTCCTGGAAATTGGCAGTTGCAAGGTTATGGAAAAATGCACTATTCGGATTTATGGTACAACTTCCCTATAAATCCACCCTATGTCCCTACGGAAAATCCTACAGGAATATATAAAAGACAGTTTTCTATTGATAGTACATGGATGGGAAAAAGAATTATTTTAAAGTTTAATGGTGTAGATTCAGCATTTAATCTATGGATTAATGGAAAAGAGATTGGTTATAGCAAAGGAGCAAGAATTCAAAGTGAGTTTGATATAACTGATTATGTTGTAAAAGGTGAAAATACCTGTACTGTAAGAGTTTATCAATGGAGTGATGGAACATACCTAGAAGACCAGGATATGTGGTGGCTTAGTGGTATTTTTAGAGATGTAGAATTATACTCAGAACCCTATGGTGGTTTAAGAGACTTTAAAATTGAAGCTGACTTGAATGAAGATTATATAAATGGAAAATTAAAAATAAATTTTGATTTTGTAAAAGCAGATGGACAAAAAATAGAATTGGAGCTTAAAGATAAAAATGGACAAGTGATCTTTAATGATTTTATTAAGGGTGAAGATTTCTTAACTTTTGAGAAAGAGATATCAAATCCATACAAATGGACAGCTGAAACACCGGATTTGTATAATTTAATTATTACTGTTTATGGAAGTGATGATTCTATAATTGAAGTTATCCCTCAAAAGATTGGATTTAGAAAGATTGAGTTAAAGGGAGAAGTTTTTACTGTAAATGGTGTTGCTATAAAATTCAAAGGAGTTAATCGTCATGACTATAATCCTCGTAATGGAAGAGTAGTTTCAAAGGAGGAAATAGAAGACGATATTATTTTAATGAAACAGCATAACATTAATGCTATAAGAACTTCACATTATCCAAACTCAGAGTGGTTTTATGATTTATGTGATGAATATGGTATGTATGTAATAGATGAGACTGATCTTGAATGTCATGGTTTTGAGCTTACAGGAAGATATTCTTGGATTAGTGATGATCCAACATGGGAAAAGGCTCATGTAAATAGAATGGAAAGAATGATTGAAAGAGATAAAAATCATCCTTGTATTATAATGTGGTCATTAGGTAATGAGTCCTCTTTTGGAGTAAACTATAAAAAAATGGCTGCAAGAGCTAAAGAAATTGACAGCACAAGGCTTATACATTATGAAGGTGATTTTAATGTTAATGAAGAAGAGGGGCCTGTATCAGAAGTTTACAGCACAATGTATACTTGGCTTGAACATGAAAATAAACTTACCATGGATAAAATTATAAAAGATATAAAAAAGCCTCATATTTTATGTGAATATTGCCATGCCATGGGAAATGGACCAGGAGGTTTAAAGGATTATCAAGATTTATTTTATAAGTATGATAAGCTTCAAGGTGGATTTATTTGGGAATGGTTTGATCATGGAATTGAGACCATAACAGAAGATGGACAAGTATACTATAAATATGGTGGTGATTATGGTGATGATCCAACCAATGGTAACTTCTGCATTGATGGTTTGCTTATGCCTGATAGAACGCCATCACCAGGGTTACTTGAATATAAAAAAGTAATTGAGCCAGTGAAGACTATAGCTAAGGATATAGAAAAAGGAATTTTTGAATTGGTTAATAGGTTTGATTTTGCGGATTTAAATCAGTTATCTTTAAATTGGAACATTACTGAAGATGATAAAATTATCCAAAGTGGTTATTGTGAAATTCCATCAATTAAAGGAAGAGAAGCAAAGGAGCTTTGTATTCCATATAAAATAAATATAAGACCTGTATCAGGAGCAGATTATTACTTAAATCTTTCTTACACTTTAAAGGAGGATACTTTATGGGCAGCTGCGGGACATGAATTAGCAACATCACAGTTCGAGCTACCTTTAAAAGCAGATAAAGTATTAATTGTACCTAAAGGAGAATTAAAGGTTGTTAAGGAACACTGTGTTCTTAAGGCAATAGGAGACGAGTTTGAAGTCCACTTTGATTTAGTTAAAGGGAAGATTATAAAAGCTATAAAGGACAATTGTGAAATAATTGAAGAAGGACCACAGTTGAATTTCTGGAGAGCTCCAATTGATAATGATATGTATTTAGTTGAAGATTATAAGAAGAAATATTTTATGCATTTATGGCATCAAATTGTGAAGTCTATTGAATACAGTTATAACGACAATAGTTTAATTTTCAAGGTTAGTACAATTAATGGAACTACTAATTCAGCCTGGTTTTATGATTCTGTATATGAATACAGAGTATTTGGAAGTGGTGATATTTTATTAAACATTTATGGAAAACCAAGTGGAGTTATTGAGAATGCTCCTGAAATGATACCTAGAATTGGGGTTAATTTCAAATTAAATAAAGAACTCACTGAAGTTATGTATAAAGGTAGAGGACCACTAGAATCTTACGCTGATTCAAAAGAGGCTGCTTTATTTGGAGTGTATAAAAATAATATTGATGGTTTATTTACAAATTATATAAAGCCACAGGAAAATGGAAATAGAAGTGACTGTTCATGGGTTAGTCTTACAAATGATAGAGGAATAGGAGTAATTGCTATTGCAGATGATAAAATTGATTTTAGTGCATCCTATTATGATGATAAGACTATTGAGAGTGCAAAACACACCTATGAATTAAAGAAAAATGATTATATAACCTTTAATATAGACTATAAACAAAATGGTCTTGGTACGAATTCTTGTGGACAATGGCAGCTTGAAAAATATAGATGTAGATTTGAAGAGTTTAAGTTGAATTTTAGAATTTCTTTATATAATAATAAAGAGATTGATACTGTTTCATTAGGAAGAGAAAGATTAGAATATTAGTTGCCTTGTAAAAAAGCTATTGAAAAGCATAATAACTTTTCAATAGCTTTTCATGTTAAACAGCCCATTTACGATTTCTTGTAAAGGATATGTTTAGCCACTTCTTAAGGTTTATTGTATTGGTTGAGTATTCAACCCTGTCGCGGATTTTATCCATTTCTTCAATGGTATCAATTTTTGAGTGCTTACTTAGAATAAAGTCAATTTCAATTCTGAGCATATTTCCTATTTTGCTGACCCTAGTAACAGATTCAGAAATACTATACTCATTTTCAATGTCTTTAACCACTTTTGTAATTTGATCATAAATGTCGTCACTAGCTTTGCCTTGTATAACTTCCTTAAAAGAGTTACACAAGGAAGTTATAGGAAACTTAAGAAATAGTGAAGAACTTATTATAACCATTAGAGGATCGATATAATTACATAAAAAAGATAAAGAAGTTCTTTTTAAAATTAGAACTAAGATAAAACCTATAAATACTCCAAGGCTTATTAGCCCATCCATAAGCCATTGATTACTTTCAGCTTTCAATATATCGGAATTAAGTTTTTTACTTGATACATACATATAAAGATAAATGGAGCCACATCCAATTATTGAGATTACTGTATATAGGATAGCAAAACTGATTTCAATTGAGTTGCCTCCTAGAAATATAGTTTTTAATGAGTTAATTAACGAAATTGAACACATAAGTATAAGAACTGTTGATTTAATTATTACAACGATTGGACGTAATGTTTCCTTACCAAAGGGAAAGTTTATTTTGTCGTTTTTATCCATATAAGAACAAATAAATATGGCTAGAAGAGAGAGCAAAAGACTTATTAAAGAATAAAGTCCATCAAAGAATAACATCTCTGAATTTAATCCAAGTCCCCAGGCTAATCCTAAAACTGCGAAGAAGAGCCCTCCAACGGCAGATAGTTTTAATAGTCTTTTTTCCATTTTCATAATATACCTCTTTTCAATTACTTTGTACTTATATTGTATAAAATGACAATATAAAAATTAACTGATTTACCAGTGCATTAAATAGTATTAATAAGTTATTATATCTTTTAAAATAATCTATATATAACGTAAAAGTACTTAAATTTGTGTATGATTCATTAAATTAATTTGTAACACATTCAAAAGTATTAGGAAAATAATTTTAGCGTTTTGCAAATTTAATTCATTGAAACTATGTATTGTATAAGCTGAAAATTAGCATTATTAAAAAATAGAGATATAAAGAAAATGAAAAAACTAAGGAATTATATATTATGTAGGCATATACTATTACTAAAAATGATAATGGAGTGCAATATGATATGTGTAAATAGTTTTCTAAAAAGGTTTTTTAGAGGTGAAGATTATGCTATTACAGCAACAAATTTTGTAAACAACAATAGTTTTGAAAGTAAAACAGATTATCTGATATGGGTAGATTTGAAAAACTTTAAAACTAATATTTTTAAAGTTCAAAATGGTAGGTGGTTGCTAGTTAATAGCTATTTATGTACTATTGGTAAAAGGTCAACGCCTACACCAACTGGAAGATTTAAAGTTGGTATAAAAGGATTATATTTTGGTGTTGAGAAGGGATATAAGTGTTGGTATTACACTCAATTTAAAGGTAATTACTTATTTCATTCTATAATTTATAATTTAGATGGATCAGTAAGAGATGGAAGACTAGGAATGAAATTATCTGATGGATGTATAAGGTTAGAAAAAGTTAATGCAAAATGGATATATGATAATGTGCCACAGGAAACTGCAGTAATAATAACTTAAAAATTGAAAATTTTAATATGGATTTTTTTATCAAAGTCAGATTAATTATGCTAAATTAATCTGACTTACTTGCAATTAAAGTTAAAAAAATAACAATGTATTCATTGATGTTAGAATATAATAAATAAAAATATAACAAACTTCACTATATATTTATAAAAAAAGAAAATGTAAAAAAGAAATAAAAATTCATGGAAAACAAGCTAATGTAAAGGTTTTAGAAGAAAAAAAGAAAATTGAAATCCTATACATAGACAAAATAAGAAAAAAATATAAAAAAAGATTGACAAAAATTAAACAGGGAACTACAATTGAGATATAAATCGAGTTAAAAAATTAACAAAGAGGGCAATGGGAGGAATAAATATGAAGGTTACAAATATTACAGAACTAGGAACGAAAATGGAGGAGCTTAGAATCGCTCAAAGAAAATTTGCTACTTACACTCAAGAACAGGTTGATGAAATTTTTAGACAAGCAGCTATGGCAGCTAATGATAATAGAATTAAGCTTGCTAAAATGGCAGTTGCTGAAACAGGTATGGGAATAATTGAGGATAAAGTAATTAAGAATCACTTTGCCGCAGAATATATATATAATCAATACAAGGAAATGAAAACATGTGGAGTTCTAGAAGAAGATAGAACTTATGGAATAACAAAAGTTGCAGCACCTATTGGTGTAATAGCAGCAATTGTTCCAACAACAAATCCAACATCTACTGCAATATTTAAGACTTTAATAGCTTTGAAAACTAGAAATGCAATGATAATATCTCCTCATCCAAGAGCTAAAGAATCAACAATTGAAGCAGCTAAAATTATATTAGAAGCTGCAGTTAAAGCAGGAGCACCAGAAGGAATAATTGGATGGATAGATGAGCCAAGTATAGAGTTATCTCAAGAAGTAATGAGGGAAGCAGACTTAATATTAGCTACGGGCGGACCTGCAATGGTTAAATCAGCATATTCATCTGGTAAGCCAGCTATAGGGGTTGGAGCAGGAAACACACCAGCAATAATAGATGAAACTGCTCACATAAAAATGGCTGTAAACTCAATTTTACTATCTAAAACCTTTGATAATGGAGTTATCTGTGCATCAGAGCAATCAATTATAGTATTAAAAGATGTATATGAAGAAGTTAAGGAAGAACTATTAGAAAGAGGAGCATATATTCTTAAAGACAGTGAAGTTGATAAAGTAAGAAAGATAATTCTAAATGAAAGAGGAGGGTTAAATGCAGGTATCGTTGGACAATCAGCCTTCAATATTGCTGCACTAGCTGGAGTTGAAGTTCCTGAAACTGCTAAAATTTTAGTTGGGGAAGTAGAATCTGTTGATTTATCAGAACCATTTGCTCATGAGAAATTATCTCCAGTATTAGCAATGTATAAAGCTGAATCTTTTGAGGAAGCTCTTGATAAAGCTGACACATTAATTATTCAGGGTGGAATGGGACATACTTCAATTCTTTACACAGATGCTTTAAAATCTAAGGATAGAATTAAAGACTTTGGAGAAAGAATGAAAACAGCTAGAACTTTAATTAATATGCCTGCATCTCAAGGTGCTATAGGAGATATTTATAACTTTAAACTAGCTCCATCATTAACTTTAGGTTGTGGTTCATGGGGTGGAAACTCAATTTCTGAAAATGTTGGTCCAAAGCATTTAATAAATGTTAAGACTGTTGCTGAGAGGAGAGAAAATATGCTTTGGTTTAGAACACCTGAAAAAACTTATTTTAAATATGGATGTTTACCAGTAGCTCTTGAAGAATTACATGAGATGGGTAAAAAGAAGGTATTTATAGTAACTGATAGTGTGCTATTTGAATTAGGATATACAAATAAAGTGACAGAAGTTTTAGAGCATTATGGAATAAGCTTTAAAATATTCTCTGATGTTGAGCCAGACCCAACTTTAAAATGTGCTAAAGCTGGTGCAAAAGAAATGCTTGAGTTTAACCCAGATGTAGTACTTGCATTAGGTGGTGGTTCAGCTATGGATGCTGCTAAAATTATGTGGGTAATGTATGAGCATCCAGAGGTTAGATTTGAAGATTTAGCCATGAGATTTATGGATATAAGAAAAAGAGTTTATAAATTCCCAACTATGGGTAAAAAGGCTATGATGGTTGCAGTAGCAACATCAGCAGGAACAGGTTCTGAGGTTACACCATTTGCGGTAATAACAGATGAAAGAACTGGAATAAAATATCCACTAGCTGATTATGAACTAACACCAGATATGGCTATAGTTGATGCAGAGCTAATGATGACTTCTCCTAAAGGGTTAACGGCTTGTGCAGGTATAGACGTATTAGTTCATGCTATTGAAGCTTATGTTTCAATAATGGCATCAGAGTTTACAAATGGTTTAGCGCTTGAAGCAATAAGATTAGTATTTAAATATTTACCAGATGCTTATAATGAGGGAACAACTAATGTAAAAGCTAGAGAAAAAATGGCACATGCATCTTGTATGGCTGGTATGGCATTTTCAAATGCATTCTTAGGAATATGTCACTCTATGGCTCACAAATTAGGTGCTTTCCACCACCTTCCACATGGTATGGCAAACTCTTTATTATTAAATGAGGTAATTAAGTTTAATGCTGCAGATGCACCAACTAAACAAGCTGCTTTTGCTCAATATAAATATCCAAACGCTGCTTGGAGATATGGAAGAATTGCTGATTACCTTGGATTAGGTGGAAGCACAGATGAAGAAAAAGTAGATTTATTAGTAGAAGCAATTAAAGAACTTCAAAGAAAGGTTAATATGCCAGCAACAATTAAAGAAGCTGGAGTTAGAGAAGAACAATTCCTTGCAACTTTAGATGATATGGTTGAGCAGGCTTTTGATGATCAATGTACATCAGCAAACCCAAGATACCCACTTATGAGTGAATTAAAAGAAATGTATTTAAATGCATATAATAAATAATAAATAACAAATAAAGATAGCCACTTAGGAATTTGAATTTCCAAGTGGTTATCTTTATTTTGAGTCAATCATTTTGCTTTGACTCTTTTTTTCAGATTCTTCAATTTTTATTTCTCTTTCAAGAACAAAAGTCATTACGACTCTAAGGATAAATATAGTACCAACAAGTACGAGTTCACTCATACTTTGAATTATAACTGTTTTTAAAATTTCAGCAGCTAGTTTGAAATCCAGTGCAGTTACAAGGGAATTAGCTAAATCATATTTGATAGAGGTCTTTTCTTTGGACTTTAAGTCCTTTATATATTTATAAAAGGCCGAAAAAACACCGATGACTAATATGATTATCCCCATTAATTCAAATATTTTTATTAGAATCGGTAGGGTGGTATTAAAAAGTGTTTCAAAAAGTGAATTTAAATATTCCATGTATTCTAATACTCCTTAAGTGAGAGTCTAAATCTCTGGTTTAGTTCCTCGAACTTACTCCTTTGAATGAATATGAAAAGGAGTAAGTTAATAATCTTAGTATATCCGAAGTAATTAAATTTATTTCTGAATAATATATTATAATGTAAGTATTTTATTGAAGGAATATATATATGAGATCTAATAGCAGAGAATTAAATTTAAATGAAATAATCAATATGTTTAATAAGGTGCAGTATTGTAGATTAGCAGTTTGTGAAAATAATCAACCCTATGTAGTACCAATGTCTTTTAGATATAAGTGTGAAGGAAATGGTTTTAAGTTTTTATTTAATAGTTTAAATGAAGGGGTGAAAATTAAGTTTCTAAGCAGAAATAGTAAAGTGTGTATAGAATTTGATAGAAATGTTGGGAATGCAATTGATAGCATCATTGTAATAGGGTCAGGAAGAATATTTAATGATCCCTGTGGGGATAGAAGTGTTATTTTAGAGGTAATTTCGTCAAAGGTTACGGGTAAAAGAACTTTTTTGGAGATATAAATAAAGGTGTAAGTTTTTTACTTACACCTTATGCTTTATTTATTTGGAGCAAAGTATGCAATACCACAAGCTCCAGGTCCTGCATGTACACCAACAGTACTTCCTATAATACTTATTGGTGAATTAGATAAGTTGAAGGCTTTTTCAATGAAGGGTTTAAATGCATCTAACGATTCAGGTGAACCACTATAACCTAATGTATATGGCATTGACATATCTATTCCACCGTTTTCTTCAATTAAAGAGGAAATTTTGTTAAAGGCACTGTTTGTTCCTCTAGCTTTAGCAGCCATTAATACCGAGCCATCCTCAACCTTTACTATTGGTTTTATTCCTAATAAAGTTCCTGCTATGGCAGCAGTTGAAGAAAGCCTTCCTCCTTTTTTTAGATACTCTAAGGTTCCTACAACAGCAAAAAGTTTAATTCTTTTCTTAGAAGTCTCTAATTCAGATATCAGTTCTTCAAAAGATAATCCTTCATTTCTAAGTTTAACTGCATAATCAATTAGTATCTTTAATGACAGGGTAACAGTCTCACTATCAATTACATGTATTTTATCATACTCACACATTGATTTTGCAAGCATTGCGCTTTGATAAGTACCACTAAGAGTGCTTGAAAGTGTTATTACGATTACTTCATCATTTGCAGCTTTAGCTTCTTCAAAATGATTAAGGAACTCATTAGGAGAAGGCTGGCTTGTAACAGGAAGTATCTTTGAGGCTTCTAGTCTTTTATAGAAGTCTTCACTTGATAGTGTTACTCCATCTTTGAACTCCTCATCACCAAAGCGAACACATAATGGTACTATTGTAAGGTTTCTTTCCTTAGCTTGATTTTGCGGTATATCTGATGTTGAATCTGTTATTATTCTTATACTCATAATTTCCTCCAGAAATTTGTTATTTATTTTTTAAAGTGATAAAAAATCTATGAAGAGTTCCTAAAGCAAGGGTTAGTGCGGCCATTTCTGCTTCATTTAATGTTTTTGAAACACTTGCTATTAAATCTTTATGAAATAATTTGTGATGTTTATAGGCTTCATTACCAAGTTTTGTAGAAACTACTGTAACTTTACGTTTATCTTCTTTATCCTTTTGTCTTACTAAATATCCTTTTTGTTCTAAAGTTTTAACTGCTATAGTTAAACTGCTGGCAGTAATCATTAATTTATTTGATAATAATTTCATGGTATTGGTACCATCAGCTTCACTATCGCACACTGCTTCTATTACATGAATTTCATTAACTGAAAGATTTTTGAAGTTTCCTTTAGCTAGTGACTCTTCTTCTAATCGAAGTATATCGTTAAATATATCTACAAAAAAGTGATTTAACTGTTCTTCGTATATATTCATGGTTTACCTCCATTTCCTTTGAAGTTCAAAGTAGTTTTATTATATAGGCACTATGAGGTGTTGTCAATATAATTTGAAGTTCAAAGTAAATTTATTTTGAAATTCAAATCATTTTTAGTATTATCATAAAATAATGTTTATAAAATCAAGGGGTTACTAAACATTAAATTAAATAGAGATTATTAAAATGAAATATAAAATATGTGGAAAATATGTTATATATAATATATAAAAGTACTTTGTCTTATTAGCTAAATTTATTATGAAAGGAAGTATTGAGATGAAAAGAAGCAGAAAGCTTTATTTTTTATTTATTACTATTACCATGGTATTGGGATTGATGTCTAGAAAAGTTTCCTTTCTCCCTTATACAATAGAAGCATATTCAGGTGATGTTTTATGGGCTCTAATGATTTTTTTCATAGCAGGATTTATCTTTAATGAAAAGAAAAACTGGGTAGTTGCATTAATGGCCTTAGGATTTTCGTATTTCATAGAACTTACACAGCTTTATCATAGTCCTTGGATTGATAATATTCGCGGTACAATTCTAGGAACTTTGATTTTAGGATATGGTTTTTTATGGAGTGATATTTTGTGTTATACCATAGGGGTAGCTTTAGGTATAATTATAGAAAGTATAATAAAAAGAAAAAGCTCAGTTTCTTGAAACCTATAAAATGTAATGAGTTTGAAGAATCAAGGCACTGAGTTTTTATATGTTGTCTAAAAATTGAAATTTTATTATTAATAAATGTGGGAATAAACATATTGCCACTATTCTTCTATAGGGTTTAAATGTACTTCAACCAGAATCTCTAAAACTCGCCGATGGTCAGTTTTAGATACAGTGATGTTCAGATTTTCATAGGTGAAGTTATCACCAACATTGGGGATTTTACCAAGTTCATATGTAACCCAGCCGCTTACTGTTGTTATGTCTAGTTCGTTTTTCAGGTTGAACAGTTCAAACATTTTATCAAGGTTAGCTTTACAAGCAATCTTATATTGATGTTCTCCAACTTTGATAAATTCATTTACAACTTCGTCATGTTCATCCCATATTTCACCGACTAATTCTTCAATGATATCTTCCATGGTAACTATTCCTAAGGTTCCTCCATATTCGTCAGTAATAATTGCCATGTGAGATTTAGCTTGTTGAAGAAGTTTTAAAAGTTTTGATATTTTAATTGTACTAGTTGTATATATGGTTGGTTTAATTGCAGAATCAAGGGGTAAATTTTTTTTTAGAACATAATTGAAGTAGTCTTTATGAGTAATTACACCAATAATATTATCGATTGAATCCAAGTAAACTGGCAGCCTGGAAAATCCAGTTTCAAGAAATATATTACTTATAGTTTCATTATCATCAGCAGATGATACAGCTGCTAAATCAACCCTTGGAGTTAGAACATCAGTAACGATAAGATCATTAAATTCTATTGCACTTCTGATTAATTCACCTTCTTGAGCATCTATACCACCATCTTCTTCGGCTTCCTTTACAATGGTAATTAGTTCTTCTTCAGTTATACTTCTATCAGATGAAATTTTAAATAGCTTAGCAATGAAGTCCTGCCAAAGTAAAAATAAAAAATTAAGTGGTGTAAGAAGAAAAATGAGAATTTTTAATATTGGGGCAGAAAACATTGCAAAGTTTTCAGGTGCTTCTTTTGCTAAGGATTTTGGAGATATCTCCCCAAAGATTAAAACTAAAATAGTCATGACTATGGTTGAAATTGTAATACCTGCATCACCAAAGGTATTTACAAAAATTATTGTTGAAAGTGATGCAGAAATTATATTTACTATATTATTTCCTATTAAAATAGTTGAAAGTACTTTGTCATAGTTTTCAACTAAATCTAATGTTATTTGTGATCTTTTATTGCCATTGTTAGCGAGATTCTTCAATCTTATTTTGTTTAAGGATGAGAAGGCAGTTTCTGTGGCAGAGAAAAACCCAGACATTATTATTAGAAGGATTAAAATTATTATCATTGGTAAGCTATTATTGTCCATTAATATACTCCTTTTGCTTAAAGTAATATTGTTATTTTAACTTTTATTGCGTACAACTATGTATGAAATAAATATACAACGAATACAAAAGCAGCAAGAAAGTAAATCTATATTTGTACAATATAGAAATTCAATTATTAATTTAGGCAGATTGATAATGTATTCTGAATGGTAGTGATTTTTGAAGCAGTTTTTGGTAAAATAAAAGGAGTTTATTTTAAGGGGAGATTTTTATGTTTGGAACTATTCTCATGGCTAGCGCAGCAGGCATTATAGGAACGGGATTAGGTGGTATTTTAGGACTTGTTTTTGGAACAAGTTCAAAAAAGGCAATGAGTTATGTGCTTTCATTTGCTTCAGGGGTTATGATTAGCATTGCTTGCTTTGATTTAGTGCCAGAAGCTTTAACTTTATCAAGTTTATGGATTGTTGTAGTAAGTATATTTATTGGAATTGGGGTTGTTCAACTTTTAAATGGAGTTATAGATAAGATTACTAATTCTAAGGAAACTCATGTTGAAGCAGAGGAACTTAGGCATCAAAAGGATATGATTAGTAACGAGAGTAGAAAGTCTTTTATTAGATCTGGATTAATAATGCTTGCAGCTATTGCATTACATAATTTGCCTGAAGGGTTGGCTATTGGTTCAGGAGCAAGCCATGATGCAAATTTAGGTTTAACCTTAGCATTTTTGATTGCACTACATAATATTCCAGAAGGAATGTCTATAGCAGTTCCACTTGTGGCAGGTGGAATGAAAAAATGGAAGGTAGGTTTATTAACAGCATTGTCAGGGGCACCTACTTTAGTTGGTGGACTTTTAGGAGCTGTTTTAGGCAATATGGGTGATTTTATGGTGGCAGGATCTTTAGGAATTGCAGCTGGAGCAATGCTTTATGTAACCTATTGTGAAATTTTGCCTGAAGTGATTCTTCTAAATAAGGGGAGAAGACCAGCGCTATTTTCTATATGTGGAATTATTTTTGGATTAATTATAACTAATATTATGATTTAAAAACATCAGTTAAGATGTTTTTTTATTTGCATAAATTAGTATACCCTATATTTTAAAAAGGATAAGTCTTAATTAAAAAAGACTAAAGATTAATTTGTCTTTAGTCTTTTGAAAATTTTATTAAAATAATTTTTTAGCAGCCGGAACGAACTCCAGTAATATAAAATCCTCCTAATAACCATAACTTTGAATGGTCTATTACTGTATTTCTAATATAAGGCTTTAAACTGGTATCGTAGGCTATTTTTATTCCTTGAAATTCCTCGATTATATCATTTGGGTTTTCTTTAAGTTCTTCCAGAACTATTTTAAAGCTAGGGCCTCCTCAGCCAACACCTGCAATATCTATACGGAGCATTGGAATTTCTTTAAAAGATAGTTTTTCTTTATTATAAGCAGTGATAGATTTTTCTGTAAGCTTGATCATAATATATTCTCCTTTCATTGATTTCAATGTATTTGCTGTTATCTTATTTTTAGTATAGCAATAATTAAATAGTAATTATGTGATAAAATCACATAATTGAAATTAAATCTTATAGTTGTTAGGAGTAAATTATATTTATGAAGTATTTTTGAGTAAAATAGAAAAGAAAAACTAGTGATTTTTGTCATAAGTAGCATTGGTTGGAATAATATTAAGTGGGGGGTGCTAATATGGCAAGAATATATACAATTAAACTAAGACCATTAATTTTAAGTATTTTATTATCTTTAGGTGTTGGCCTTTTATCAGGATTTTTAGTAGGGAATAGTTCAGCAGTTTATATGAATCTTGTTAAACCGCCATTATCACCTCCAGCAGCAGTATTTCCTGTTGTCTGGACAATTCTTTATATACTTATGGGAATTTCAGCATATTTAGTTTATGTTGCAGAGGCTTCTAAAAAGGAAAAAAAGGAAGCATTGAAGCTATATAAAGTACAATTAGCTATGAATTTCTTATGGTCATTTATATTTTTTAAGTTTAATCTTTATTTTGCAGCTTTTATATGGTTAATGCTAATATTTGTTGTTGTATTGATAATGATTAAAAAATTTAATGAAATTGATGATACTGCCTCTGCACTAATGGTTCCATATGCCTTGTGGTTAGTATTTGCTGGATATTTAAACTTAATGATTATTTTATTAAATTAAAACTATAAGATGTAAATAGCTATGAGACAAAACGACTTATTTCTATAATGGTAAACAAGAATAATTAAGTATTACTAATTTAGATTTAAGAAGTATGTTTTATAGCTATTTTTTAGATATATTAGGTTAATTAAATGATTTTAAGTATGATGCTAAATAATTATCGAAATGGCGTAAGAATAATATATTATTAATATAAGGTTGTTGACAAAAAGTATTTTAAGAAGTAAACTGAACATAGTTCAGTATGGAGGAAAATAAATGAATAAAGTCATAACTTCAAAAGAAGCAATCCTTAAGTCAGCAAAAGATATCGCATATAGAGATGGGATTTATAAGATTAATATAAGAGCTGTTGCATCTGAGTGTGGAATATCTATAGGATCTATCTATAATTACTTTCCAACAAAAGATGATTTAGTAGTGGCTGTTATCGAGGATTTTTGGAAAAATATATTTGCACGAGGAATGTGTGATCACCAAAGCAATTTATGTTTCGTACAGTTTTATGAACAACTTTATTTAAGATTTTATGATTACCTAAAAATATTTAAAGAGGACATGTTTAATCAAATATCTTTTTTTAGTGAAGAAGTTAAAGGAAAAGGTCGTAGCAAAGAATCGCAGTATTTTGACAGAGTGAAACAAGTAATGTTGTACCATCTGGAAATGGATGAAGGAATAAAAAAGCATGTATGGAATGAATATTTTACAAAGGAGAGATTTGTAACCTTTGCATTTGAAAATATGATAATAATGTTAAGGGTAAATGAAGGGGATATATCTTTTTTTAAAGAAATAATTATAAAATTATTGTACTAAAAATTTAATTCGCTGAAGCGAATTACTTTTATAAAATAATATGAACTATGTTCAGTAAGGAGGAGAAAATATGAAAAAAATAATTAATACTTCATTTTTGTACGCAATTTTGGCAATGATAGGGGGAGTCTTCTATAGAGAATTTACTAAGTTTAACCATTTTGTTGGAAAAACAACATTATCTGTAGTTCATACTCACTTATTCATGCTAGGCATGTTTTTTTTCTTAGTAATTTTATTACTTGCCAAGCAGTATAAGAATTTAATAGAGGATAAGAAGTTTAAGTTGTTCTATTATATATATAATGGTGGACTTCTATTAGCTACAGCTATGTTTGTTTGGCGCGGAGTTTTACAAGTTTTAGGTAGTGATATTAGTAGTGCTCTCAATGCATCAATTTCAGGCATGGCAGGAATAGGACACATTTTATTGGCAGTTGGGATAATAATTTTCTTTACTATACTAAAAAAGCAAGAGAAGTAGATAAGAGACATCAATTATTTTGTTTATTCCATAAACAATAAATATGATAGTAAGATTAAAACCACATCTTGAAAATAGATGTGGTTTTAATCTTTTGTAAGTTAGTTGAAGAGAATAGTAATAATAATTGATAAAAATAATAATAGAAATACTCCTATGTTTATGATATGGAGGAAGAAATAATTGGTCCTATGAAATAGTTAAATAGAAGAAACCTCATTGTTAGAAGTTTTTTTATTTATAAACTTTATGTTACAATATAAACAATTTCGACACAATTATCTTTTAAATTACAAGATAACAATTAATTTAACTCAAAAGTATGGACAAACTATTAAATGTGTACTATTATATACTTAATTCAAATTTAAATATTTTAACAATTCAAATTAAATAGTAATCGAACTGTCGTATAGCGTTGATAATATGGATCAACAGTTTCTACCAAATCACCGTAAATGATTTGACTACGATAAGGAATTATTCACATTTTAAATTTATTTTCCTATGCGATAGACAATGATTACGAGAAAAACATAGGAGGATATTATTATGAGATTCATATCAAATTATTTTCAATTCGAAGAAAATAACACCGATTTCAAAACAGAAATAATAGGGGCTTTAACTACATTTTTAACAATGGCATATGCATTATTTGTTATTCCGGAGGTATTATCTCAAGTTGGTATGCCAAAAGAGAGTGTTTTTGTTGCAACAGCATTGGCAGCTGCGTCTGGAACATTTATCATGGGTGCATTTGCTAAATTTCCAATGGTATTGGCACCTGGAATGGGATTAAATGCTTTCTTTGCTTTTGGAGTTTGTATAGGAATGGATATTCCATGGGAAATGGCATTATCAGGAGTATTAGCATCTGGAATTATTTTTATAATAATATCAGTTACTGGTATAAGAGAAATGGTAATTAAGGCAATTCCTAACCATTTAAAATATGCAGTTACTGCGGGAATAGGATTATTTATTGCATTTATTGGATTAAAAAATGCAGGAATAGTTATTGCTGATGAGGCTACATTTGTGGCTCTTGGAAATTTAATAGACAAATCAGTATTATTATCAATTTTTGGACTAGCAGTTATGTCAATATTAATGGTTAAGGGTGTAAAGACTGCTATATTCCTAGGTATAGTTTGTACAGTTGGAGCAGGAATGATATTTGGAATTGTTGAAATACCAACAGCAATAATTTCTATGCCTCCATCAGTTGCCCCAACCTTTGGAGTAGCAGTAAAGCATTTAAAGGATATATTTAATCCTGAAATGATGATGGTAGTGTTTACCTTCTTATTTATGGATTTCTTTGATACTGCAGGTACATTAGTAGCAGTTGGTTCAAAGGTAGGATTATTAAAAGAGGATGGGTCCGTAAAAAATGGTTCAAAAGCGTTATTAGCAGATTCACTTGCAACTTGTGTAGGAGCAGTATTTGGAACGACTAATACAACTTCATGCATGGAATCATTATCAGGTATTTCTGTTGGAGCAAAAACAGGTTTTTCAAGTGTGGTAGTAGGAGTGTTATTTATAGTTTCATTATTCTTTTCACCACTTTTATCAGTTATTACTTCTCAAGTAACAGCACCGGCATTAGTAATAGTAGGATCTCTTTTATGTAGTTCTCTTTCAGAAATAGATTGGAACTCAGCAGAAAATGCTATTCCATCTTTCTTTATATTAATTTTAATGCCTTTAACTTACAGCATTGGAGAAGGTATTGCCTTTGGATTTTTAGCCTATGTAATATTAATGATGTTTAAAGGTAAAAGAAAAGAGGTTCATCCAGTAATGTATGGATTAGGTGTTCTATTTGCTTTTTATTTTATGATGTAAATAAAAGCTGATGATTATTTTATAATCATCAGCTTTTGCTTTTTACAAATACATATTTCATATTTATTATTTTGGAATAATTAAATTAGTGAAAGAAATACTAAAGAGGAGAAATTAAATGGAGGTTAGGTGAAAAATATGGGCAAAGAAAATAAAATGAAGAGTACACAAAACAATAAAAAGAGTGATGGTAAATTTCATTCAAAGCATATTAAGCATGACCCACAAGCAGAAAGTGCTAGAGCTGTATTTGGATTAAATACAACTGAATTTAATAATAAGAAGTAATATAGTGATATTAAAACCAGTAGAAGAAAATAACTTTTAAAGCTTTGTTAAAGCAATAAGTATTTTCATATTTTACTGGTTTTAGTTTTTTTGATAAGAATGTATAGTGCATGGTAAAAAGTGTAATAATTAAGAGGTATATGAATAACTATATTCTAAAATCTACTTTTATTTTATGTGAATAACAATAGAAATATTTTAGTAAAGGAATGGTTAAAGTGAAACTATTTATTGATACAGCTAATATTGATGAAATTCGTGAAGTAAATGATATGGGCGTCATTTGTGGTGTAACTACAAATCCTTCATTAATTGCAAAGGAAGGGAAAGATTTTTGGGATACAATAAAGATTATTACTTCTATTGTTGATGGTCCTATTAGTGGAGAAGTAATTAGTGACGATGCTGAAGGGATGATTAAGGAAGGAAGAAATATTGCTAAGTTTCATGAAAATATGGTCGTTAAAATTCCTATGACATGTGAGGGGTTAAAAGCGGTAAAAGTTCTTTCTAAAGAAGGCATAAAGACTAATGTTACTTTGATTTTTACAGTAGCACAAGCAATTTTAGCAGCTAATGCTGGAGCAACCTATGTAAGTCCTTTTTTAGGTAGGCTAGATGATATTTCAACTCCTGGAATGGCGTTGATTAAAGATATTTCTCAAGTATTCAAGGTTCAAGGAATAGATACAGAAATAATTTCAGCAAGCATAAGAACTATACCTCATGTGACAGAAGCGGCAGCATCGGGATCTCATATTGCAACAGTACCATACAAAGTAATAATGCAAATGTTGAAGCATCCTTTAACTGATGCAGGAATAGCTAGATTTAAAAAAGATTGGGAAGAAGCCTTTAATAAATAAAAAGAAGAAGATTAATCTTCTTCTTTTTATTTATTAACCTAGTAAGCGAAGTGTAAAAATCATATAATTTATGAAATAAAAATTTGTGAATTTAGTATAAGAGGAGTATTTTGTTGTTTGTAATCCTTAACTTTAAATCTTATGTATATATTATCCTAATAGATGTTCAAGTAGTATTTTAGCACCCATTAGAATAAGTATTATTCCGCCAGCTAGTTCTGCTTTTGACTTATATTTTGTACCAAAAATGTTTCCAATTTTAACACCTACCATTGAGAGTACGAGTGTTACAATTCCAATAAAGGATACAGCAGGTATTATGTCTACATTTAAGAAAGCGAAAGTAACGCCTACAGCTAAAGCGTCAATACTTGTAGCTATAGCTAAAATAGTCATATTTTTAAAACATAATTCATCACTTACCTCATCTGATGCAATTTCATGTTCAGGCTCTTTTTCTAAAGCTTCTTTTATCATTTTAAGTCCAATGATTCCAAGTAAGACGAATGCAATCCAATGATCAAATGCTGTTATTTTATCTTGAAACTGTACTCCTAAGATATAACCTATCAGAGGCATTCCGCCTTGGAATATTCCAAAATAAAGTCCTACAGTAAGGGCATTTTTAAAGTAAAGTTTTTGTAGGGAAAGTCCTTTACATATTGAAACTGCAAAGGCATCCATTGATAAACCTACAGCAATAATAAATAATTCAAGTAAATTCATGTTCAATCTCCTTAAGTAAGCATCCAAATCTATGAGCTGGCTAATGCTAGCTTACTCCTTCGAATGAATATGAGAAGGAGGTTCTATAAGCAAAAATCCAAATCTATAATTTATGGTGCAAAATAAAAATATAATAAACAAAATAAAATGAGACTTATCTGCGCATAAAAAACGCAGACAAGTCTCATTATTTAAAATAAAGCCAGATACGAATATCAGAATGTTGACTTTATTACACTTCGTGCTAACTACTCCCTTATCTAATTAAATTTTACGCTAATATAGTTGATTTGTCAATTGTAGTAAAATATAAATTTAAATTTGCGTTAATAGTTGAACATATAATTTAATTGTTAGTTATGGTATAATATACAATAGATTCTAAGTAATGGATGGAGGGGATTCTATGAAGAGTGGAACAGTTAGGGTTATCGAAAATTTCCCTATGAAGAAACTTAAAAGGTTGAGAAGCTTGAGAATATATTTGCCACCAGATTATGAAAGGAATAGCAGCAGGTATCCTGTTCTATATATGCAGGATGGACAAAATCTTTTTTATGAAGATACGGCGGACTATGGCGAGATATGGAATATAAAGAAAACTCTAGACGAACTTTACAATGAAGGTAAAACTAAAGGAATTATTGTAGTTGGTATTGATAGTGACCCTAGATTAAGATTTTTGGAATACTCACCATGGAACAATGCAAATATGCAGGAAACAATGCCTCATGTAGCTATTACAAATCTACCTGGAGGGGGTGGATTTGGGTATATAGATTACATTGTTAATGAGCTAAAGCCGTATATTGATAAAAATTACAAAACCCTTAAGGAAAGAGAATTTACAGCTATCGGTGGCAGTTCAATGGGAGCTTTTATAGCTTTAGCTGCAGCAATAAAGTATCAGCATGTATTTTCTAAAGTAGCGGCATTATCTTCTGCAAGTTTCTTTGCAGAAAAGGAGATGAAATCTTTAATTGAGAATACTGGCAAAAAGTTACCGATGAAGATTTATATGGATGTTGGAACAAAGGAAACTAATAATCCAGAAGTTGGTAATTTTCCGCAAATTTATATGAAGTCAAATAAAGAAATTTATAAGGCCTTAAAACGAATTGGATTAAATGATGATGAAATTAAATTTGAAATAATAGAGGGAGCAATTCACAATGAAGGGGAATGGGCAAAAAGGTTTCCTGAAGTTGTAACATGGTTATTTTAAATAAATGCAAGGCAGATTTTATTTGCCTTGCATTTTTAGTTTTATCTATTTAGGTTAAATATTTCCATATCAGGATCATCTTGATTTTTTAGTAATTTGGATAGATATTGACCACCAAGTATAGAAAATATCAATCCATTGGCACCATAGCCTAAACAGTAGTAGAGATTTTTATGAAAACCATCCCTACCGATAAAACCTAAATTGTCTCGAGTAGAAATAAATTCACCACATAATTTAAAATCAATTTGTATATCATCTTTAATACTTGGAAGAAGTGATTTTAATCGTTCTGTTAGAATTGAGTATTTTTTTTCAGCCATTGCTTTATTGAATATGCTTTGTTCATAGGGTTCATCTTCACCACCTAAAATAACTCTATTATCACTTGTCATTCTTAAATAGTTATATGGTGAACAATTATCCCTTACTATTACTTCTTTTAGTTGTGGGTCGAAATTATCAATTGGAGAAGTAACTATATTATAGGTCACAAGTTTTGTTCCATATGGTTTGTGGGTAAATAAACTGATATCATAACCTGTAGCACAAACTATATACTTGCAGGTTATTTTATGGCCAAATTCTGTAAAAGCCTCTACAGAATTTTCTTTATATATAATTTTATTAATTAATGTGTTTTCATAAATTTTTGCGCCTTTTTTTTCAGCATTAGATAAAAGCTGGTGAGTAAATTTAAAAGGATCTAATACTGCTCCGCCTTCTTTGCTTAATATCCCAGCTTTAATATCAAACTCAAAAGGATTAGAACTGGTATCAATAAATTGAATATCAAAACCTGTATTTTTTCTATGTTGATATTCTTGGAAGATTTCTTTTTCTTCTATTGTTTTGTTTGTGAAAAGAAAAGAATCTGTTGCTTTATAATCACAATAATTTCCTTGAGCAGATATTATATCTTTCAAATCAGATAAAGCTTTTACTCCTAGTTTATAAGATTTAATACAATTTTCAAGGGAAGTGTACTGGTTTAAATAAGCAAGATTATCATCCAGATCATATTTAAGCAAGGCTGTTGTTATACTAGTACTTCCGTGACCAATTCGTGATTTTTCTACTAACATACAGTTTATTTTATTTTCAGTCAAGTAATGAGAAATAAGTGCACCAGTTACGCCACCACCAATAATCAGAACTTCTGTTGAAGCATCTTTAGATAAATATTTATATTGATTAAATTCAGTGTTTATATTTGTAAAATAGGGTTTTCCTTGTACCAAGCTGTTCATAGAATTCCACCTCGACAATTTTTATATATCTATGTTTTGTTCTATATGAGTAGATTATACTTAGTAGAAAAAATATCAATCATTGCAAGAATAATTGTAGTGAATTATAATTATTAATAATGTGTGTATACAAGAGGTAAAAAGTGTATACAAAACCAAGATGGATAAAAAATGATATTATATTTTATAATGTAAAATTTAAATATATATTTAATTATTTTTAATATGACATTAAAGGAGTGGGGAAAACAATGGAATTTAATGTAGCTGTAATTAACGGAGATGGAATAGGTCCAGAAATTATTACTGAAGCTGTAAAGGTGCTAAAAAAGGTGGAAGAACTTTATGGCCATAAATTCAATTTTCATGAAGTTATTGGTGCAGGAGAGGCTGTAGATAAAGTTGGAAGTCCATTGCCAGAAGATACAATAGAAGTTTGTCAAAAATGTATTGGAACTTTAGTTGGAAATGTTGGTGGAAGTAAATGGAAAAATAATCCTTTAGAATTAAATCCAGTAAGAGCGGTTTTAAATTTAAGAAAAAAGCTGGATGCAAACATAAATTTAAGACCTATATATTTGAATAAGGAGCTGTTTGAACTATCTCCTTTAAAAGAAAGAGTATTAAAAGATGGAATAGACATTATAATGGTTAGAGATATAATGGGTGGTATGATTTGTTCTAAGAGATTAACCGATGATGGGTTTTATGGAAGAGAAGCAAGTGATATAGAATATTATAATGAATCCATTGTTAGAAATATGGCTAAAATGGGCTTTGAGTTAGCTATGAAGAGAAGAAAAAGATTAGCAAGCTTAGATAAAGCAAATGTTTTAGCAAGTTCTAAATTGTGGAGAACTGTTGTAAATGAAGTTTCAAAACAGTATCCTGAGGTAGAATTGGAACATTACCTTATTGATAATGCAGCTATGGAAGTAATTAAGGATCCAAGTCATTTTGATGTTATAATTGCATCGAACATCTTTGGAGATATTATGGCTGATGAAATCAGTCAAATAACTGGTGTTGCAGATATGTTAGGGTCAGCTGAAATAAGCACAGATGGTGTTGGTATATATACTCCTAATCAGCTTCATAATCCAAATGAAGAGATTATCGGAAAAAACATTGCAAATCCAATAGGAATGATTTCTTCTGCAGCTTTAATGCTTAGACATTCAATGGGATTAGAAAGCGAAGCTAAGGCAGTTGAAACAGCCATAAATAAAGTTATTAAAGAAGGGTATGCCACTGAAGATATTTTCTTTGACGGGAAAACATTAGTAAGTACATCTGAAATGGGAGATTTAATTGCTGCAAATCTTCAATAATTAAAGTGAATGTTGAATTATTTAATTTTAAATATAGGATGTATTTTTAAAAAAAAGTATGTATAATATATGTATTGCTTCTCTTATTATATAAGACAGGTAATTGAAATTAATTAATCGTTAAGTAATAATTAATTAAAGAGATTAGGTTTTATGAGTACTTTAATTTCATAAAATATCATGTCTCTTTTTATTTTGTTATTAATTAAAGGATGTAAATATATATATCATTTAAAATGATAAAACTTTTTAGTTGAGTTACATTAAGATTTATTAAGTATAAGAATATAATCGCAAAGGAGAAAATATGCAATTTAATGATTTAAATATTATCAAACCAATTCTTAAAGCTTTAAAGGATGAAGGGTATGAAGAAACTACAGCAATCCAAGAAAAAGCTATTCCGAAGGTTTTAGAAGGAAAGGACTTACTTGGGTGTGCACAGACAGGTACAGGAAAAACTGCTGCTTTTGCACTACCTATATTGCAGAAGATATATGAAGCATCTGATAATAATAGAAATATAAAAGGAAATAGATCAATAAGTGCTGTAGTTTTGGCACCAACAAGAGAACTGGCTATTCAAATTACAGAAAGCTTTAAAGCATACTCATGCTATATGAATATAAAGACTTCTGTAATTTATGGGGGAGTTTCACAAAGCATTCAAGTTAAAGAGCTTGAGAAGGGTATGGATGTTTTAGTAGCAACTCCAGGAAGACTATTAGATTTAATTAATCAAAGATATGTAAATTTAAGTAATGTAAAATTTTTAGTTTTAGATGAAGCTGATAGAATGCTAGATATGGGAATGATAGGTGATGTTAAGAGAATAATCTCCTACATGCAAAGGAAGAGACAGAATTTATTATTTTCAGCTACTATGCCTAAAGAGATTGAGGAGTTAGTAAAAACTATTTTAAATAGTCCGGTTAGAATAAATATATCACCTATATCTTCAACCGTTGATACTGTGGTACAAGGGGTATACTTTGTTGATCAAAATAATAAACTGAAGTTATTATTAGAAATGTTAAAAAAAGAAGAAATTAAGTCAGTATTGGTATTTGTGAGAACTAAGCATGGGGCAAATAAGTTAAAGATTGATTTATCAAGAGCTGGAATTAAATCAGATGCCTTACACGGAGATAGATCTCAAGAAGCAAGAGAAAAGATCCTAAAGGAGTTTAAAACAGGTAAGATTCAAGTGCTGGTTGCAACAGATGTTGCAGCAAGAGGAATTGATATTGAAGATTTAAAATATGTTATTAACTATGAGTTTCCAAGTGCACCAGAAACCTATGTTCATAGAATTGGAAGAACAGGACGTGCAGGGTCAAGTGGATTTGCTTATTCCTTCTGTGATATTTCAGAAAGAGATATGTTTCATGTCATAGAAACTCTAATTGGGAAAAAGATACCTACAGTGTTAGAAAATCCATATCCAGCAATTAATTTAACTATCGAAAAGAAGATGAATACAAGAAAGGCTTCTTCTGGAAGTAAAAATTCTAAGGGGACAGCTCCAATGAAAAAGAATGAATTGCCTAAAAAGCTGAATCAAAGTGGAAATGCTGCAAAGCCGAAGAAAAAATGGGATTATGGTAGTACAACTAATAAAGGAAAAAGTCAACGAAAAAGAAAGTAAATTGAATTTAATTAAATTTACTTTAAAATAGTACCTTAATATATATTAATTAAGTGTAAAAAAAGTGCGAAAAAAGGTTAATAGACTCAACAATAGCTTGTATTTTGCAATTAATGTGATATAATGGTTAAGAAAATGATGACAGGGGGGCTTACCATATGAAAAAAATATCAAGTATAGTATTAGCAGTATCTTTAGCTGCAGTTGCATTTGTTGGATGCGGAAGCAAGTCAACAGCTTACAAAGCAACAGCTGAAGGGTTCGGTGGAGACGTAACTGTTGAAGTTAAAGTTTCTAAAGATGGAGAATTAGAAGAAGTAAACGTAGATGCTTCTAGTGAAACTCCTGATATCGGTGGAGCTGCTGCTGATGAAATAGTTAAAGCAATAGCTGAATCTAAGAGCTTATCTGTAGATACAGTTACTGGTGCAACAGTTACTAGCGAAGCAGTTATAAAAGCTGCTGGAGATGCTTTAGCTGAAGCTGGAGTTGAGTTAAACTAGTTTTAACTAAGTAGAGAAACCCTTTAATAATAACACTCATTTTAAGTAATAATAAAATGAGTGTTATTTTTTTTATTTATAAATGAAGTAAAGTAATATGAGAATTGAGGTATTTTTTATGGAAAGTACAAAAATAAGAATTGATGTTACGGATCCCTCATCCTTGAGGTTATTTGGTTTTTACTGTATATATGACAATTGGCACAATGGAAACTCAAAAGGTATTGTTTAGCATATTTGTATTGATTGACTTTTTATATATAGGACTAACATTCTGTACTTTTGGGATAATGGAGTATACGATACATTTAATTGCTGTATATTCAGAATTATTAATTGCAGTATTTTCATTTTAGGGCTCAGCAGCTTCAGTACTTAATAATCATTTTGAAAAAGTTTTTTTACCAGTAGGCAAACCATTTGAAATATTCAAAAGTAAGTAAAGATAACTATTTAGCTGTTTTTATTAAATACAGTTAAGTAGTTTTTTTATATTCTATTATTTGGTATTATAAAAGGGCATATATAAGGAGGAATTTTATGAAGGTTTTAATTACAGGTGCAAGTTCAGGTATAGGTAGAGATATGGCTGAAATTTATAGTAATAAAGGTTATGAGCTGATTTTAGTTGCTAGAAGTAAAGACAAATTGGAATTATTAGCAAACAAATTGAAAACTAAGGTTAAGATTATTCAAATGGACCTTTCGATACCTGAAAATTGTTTTAGGTTATATGATTTAGTAAAAGATGAAGAAATAGATATTTTAATAAATAATGCTGGTTATGGTGTTTTTGGAAAGTTTCTTGATACGGATTTAAATGAGGAATTAAATATGATCGATTTAAATATCAAAGCAGTTCACATTTTAACAAAGCTATTCTTAAGAGCCTTTAAAGAAAAAAATAAAGGGTCAATTTTAAATGTTGCATCTTCAGCTGCATTTTCACCAGGACCTTTATTTTCAAGTTATTATGCTTCAAAAGCTTATGTTGTAAGATTAACAGAGGCATTATACGAAGAACTTAGGAGAGAAAATTCAAGGGTATATATCGGTGCACTTTGTCCAGGTCCAGTAGATACAAATTTTAATGATAGAGCAAATGTTGCATTTAACCTTAAAGGACTTAAATCTTATGATGTTGCTGACTATGCCATAAGAAAGATGGAAGAAGGGAAATTAATAATAATCCCTGGAACACTTATGAAAATATCCTATTGCTTCACAAAAATTACTCCAAATAAGATGATGCTTAAGGCTGCATATAAAATTCAAAAGAAAAAGTGTTAGTAGAAATTTAAATAAATAATTTACCATAAATAAATTCTTCTAAAGGAAGCAAAATAAAGATAGACGTTTTAAGGAGGATTATTTATGTTTGGAATTCCATTAATAGAATGGGTAGGGTATTTAGCTTCTATATTAATTGCAGTTTCAATGTTTATGAAAGACATAATAAAACTAAGGTTTATTAATTTAGTAGGATCATTATGCTTTGTAATCTATGGACTTGTGATAAAAGCCTATCCAGTAGCATTAACAAATGTCGTAATAGTTTTTATAAATCTATATTATCTTTATAAGATAACCAATGAAAAGAATAATGGAGAAAGTAAAAACAATTCAAAAGGAAGTGGAAAGTAGAGGAACTGCTTTTCATTTTTCTTTTTTGTGTAAATAATAAAAAAACTTAAAAGTAATACATATATTGAAAAGCTGGAAATATTTATTTAGAGTAGTATAATATTATAAATGATGTTTTTTAAAACAAATGATAATTAAATTAGGAAAGTGGGGAAGTGGAAAATATGGAAAGTTATAAAATAGGATTGGATATTGGGTCTACAACAGTGAAGATTGCTATATTAGGTGAAAATAATAATTTAGTTTATAGCAAATATGAAAGACACTTTTCTGATATAAGAACTACCATAATTAACCTTATTAATAGTACCTTTGAGGTAATGAAAGAAATAGAATGTACAGTGGTTGTAACTGGTTCAGGTGGATTGTCTGTATCAAAGTGGCTTGGTATTGAATTTGTTCAAGAAGTTATAGCTTGTACAAAAACTGTTGAAACCTTGATACCTGATACGGACGTTATTATCGAGTTAGGTGGAGAAGATGCAAAGATTACCTACTTTGGAGGTGGCATAGAGCAAAGAATGAATGGAAGCTGTGCTGGAGGTACGGGAGCATTTATTGATCAAATGGCCATGCTCTTAAATACTGATGCTATGGGGTTAAATAATCTTGCTAAGAACTATAAAATAATTTATCCAATAGCTTCAAGATGTGGAGTTTTTGCAAAAACAGATATTCAGCCACTGATTAATGAAGGAGCTAATAAAGCAGATATTGCAGTATCTATTTTTCAGGCGGTAGTTAATCAAACAATTGGAGGTTTAGCATGTGGAAAGCCTATAAAGGGAAAGGTGGCGTTTTTAGGAGGGCCGCTATACTTTTTACCAGAGCTTAGAAATAGATTTATAGATACTTTGAATTTAGATGAGGAGCACTATATTGCACCAGAAAATTCACAGCTTTATGTTGCTATAGGTGCTGCACTTTTATCGGAAAAAGAAAATATTGTTAATCTTTCTAGTATTGTAAATAAAGTGAATAGAATTTCACATATTAAGGATAAAGAAACTCAGAGACTTGAGGGGTTATTTGCTTCTAAAAGTGAGTATATAAAATTTGAAGAAAGACATAACAAGGCTGTGGCTGAAACTAGTGACTTAACTAGTGAAAGTGGAAAAATATTTTTAGGCATTGATGCAGGGTCAACCACAACAAAAGCTGTGCTTATGGATCAGAACGGTAAACTGCTGTATCATTTCTATGAAAGCAATGAAGGAAGTCCATTAGAAAAAGCAGTTAGCATTTTAAAGGATATTTATAGTAAGCTTCCTGAAGGAGTAGAGATTGTAAATTCTGCTGTAACAGGATATGGCGAAGGCTTAATAAAGACGGCGCTTCATATTGACATTGGGGAAATTGAAACAATGGCTCACTATAAAGCAGCTGATTATTTTCTTCCAGGGGTAGAATTTATCTTAGATATTGGTGGACAAGATATGAAATGTCTACGAATAAAAAATGGTGCAATAGATAGTATTCTTTTAAATGAAGCTTGCTCATCAGGATGTGGTTCTTTCATTGAAAGTTTTGCTAAATCTCTAGATATGAGGGTAGAAGATTTTGCGACAGAAGCTTTAAAATCAACTGCACCGGTGGATTTAGGTTCTAGATGTACAGTTTTTATGAATTCCAGAGTGAAACAAGCTCAAAAGGAAGGTGCATCAGTTGCAGATATATCAGCTGGGTTATCTTATTCCGTAATAAAAAATGCTCTGTTTAAAGTCATAAAGCTAAGAGATAAAAGTGAAATAGGAGATAAAATTATTGTTCAAGGTGGTACTTTTTATAATAATGCCATACTGAGGTGCTTTGAGTTAATATCTGAGAAAGAGGTTGTTAGACCTAATATTGCTGGATTGATGGGTGCATTTGGTTGCGCTTTAATTGCTAGAGAAAGATATATTGAGGGAGAAAAATCATCAATAGTTTCAAAGGCAGAGGTTGAATCTTTTTCAATGGAGTCATCATTTAAAAGATGTGGACAATGTGGGAATAACTGCTTATTAACTTTAAATGAATTTAAAAATGGTGAAATATTTATTTCAGGAAATAGATGTGAGAGAGGATTAGGTATTGAGAAAAGTAAAAAAGAACAAGCACCAAATCTTTACAAATACAAGTATAAAAGAACTTTTTCATATAAAAGTTTAAAGGTAGAGGATGCAATAAGGGGAGAAATTGGTATACCAAGAGTGTTAAACATGTATGAAAATTATCCATTTTGGTTTACTCTTTTAACACAGCTTGGTTTTAGTGTGAAATTATCTGCTCCATCTAGTAAAAAGATCTTTGAGTTAGGAATAGAGACAATTCCATCAGAATCTGCATGTTATCCAGCAAAGCTTGTACATGGACATATTATGGATTTGATTAAAAAAGGCGTGAAAACTATCTTCTATCCATGTATACCTTATGAAAAAAGAGAGTTTAAGGAACCAACCAATCATTTTAATTGCCCTATGGTGACATCATATCCTGAGGTAATAAGAAATAATATGGATGAGTTAAAGGATAATGGGATAAGGTTTATTGAACCATTCTTTTCTTTGGATGATGAGAAGGGACTCCCTAAAAGAATTGTTGAAGAGTTTAAAGAGTATAATATATCCTACAAGGAAGCAAAAGAAGCTGTTAATGCGGCTGTGGAGGAAATGAAAAAATTTAAAAAGGATATTGAGAAAAAGGGCGAAGAGGCCTTAGTTTATTTAAGAGAGAATAATAAAAAGGGAGTTGTATTATGTGGAAGACCATATCATGTAGATCCCGAAATTAATCATGGTATTCCGGATATAATTACCTCCTATGATATGGCTGTTTTAACTGAGGACAGCATTGCTCACTTAGGGCAGCTAAAAGATGATTTAAGAGTCGTAGATCAATGGGTATATCATTCAAGGTTGTATAGAGCTGCTGCTTTTGTAGGAGATAATCCAAATTTAGAAATAATACAACTTAACTCCTTTGGTTGTGGATTAGATGCTGTGACTACAGACCAAGTTTCTGAGATAATTGCATCAAAAGGTAAATTATATACTTTATTAAAAATAGATGAAGGTAACAATTTAGGGGCAGCAAAAATTAGAATACGTTCATTAAAGGCAGCTATAGATGAAAGAGAAAGAAAAAATTATGTTCCAGTTGAAGAGAAGATTGAATATAAGAATCCTCCTTTTGATGAAAATATGAGGAAAAAACATACTATATTATGTCCTCAAATGGCACCAATACATTTTGATTTAGTGGAAGCAGCTGCAAGAGCTAGTGGATATAATGTTGTTGTATTGCCATCCATGGATATGACGGCAGTAGATGAAGGTTTAAAATATGTAAATAATGATGCTTGTTACCCTTCTATAATAGTTGTAGGACAGATGATACAAGCTTTAAAGTCAGGAAAATATGATTTAGATAATACTTCTGTTATCATTACTCAAACAGGGGGAGGCTGCAGAGCCACAAATTACATTGGCTTTATAAAATTAGCACTTAAACAGGCTGGCTTTGAAAATATTCCAATTATATCATTGAATACTTTAGGCATGGGAGAACAGCCAGGCTTTAAGTTAACACCAGGATTTTTAAACAGAGGAGCTATGGCCTTAGTTTATGGAGATTTGTTTATGAGAGTTCTCTATAGAGTTAGACCTTACGAAAAAGTAAAGGGCTCCGCTGATAGTTTATATAAAAAATGGAGTGAAAAAGTAAAAGAAAACCTTGTGAATGGTAAGAGAAAGGAATTTAATTTTAACATTATAAGTATTATAAAGGAGTTTGATAACTTGCCAATTATTGATTCAAGGAAGCCTAAAGTTGGAGTTGTGGGTGAGATTTTAGTAAAGTTTCATCCAACAGCTAATAACGATATAGTAAGGGTTATTGAAAGTGAAGGTGCAGAAGCAGTAGTACCAGATCTAATTGATTTCTTTTTATATTGTATCTATGATACAAAGTTTAAGGCTGATTATTTAGGTAAAAGTAAAATAACAAAAGCTTTGAGCTTTGTTGGTATTGAAATTATAGAAAGTTATAGAAAAACCATGAGAAAAGAGCTTGATAGAAGCAAGAGATTTAGCAGCCCTAAAAAAATTAATCAGCTAGCAGAATTAGCTTCACCATTGATATCTGTTGGAAATCAAACTGGGGAAGGATGGTTTTTAACAGGTGAAATGCTCGAATTAATTGAAAGTGGTACAACCAATATTGCGTGTATTCAGCCATTTGCATGCCTTCCGAATCACGTTACAGGAAAGGGAATGATAAAGGCGTTAAAGGATAAATATCCAAGTGCTAATATTGTTGCCATTGATTATGATCCAGGAGCATCTAATGTTAATCAGCTCAACAGAATTAAGCTAATGTTATCAGTTGCCTTTAAGAATTTAGAAAAAGAAATCTATGTTGATAAAGGTAAAGAAAATAAGGAGAAAAATAAATCTGATGAAATAGCAATAAAAGCAAAAGAAATAGTTGCAATTGCTAAAGATATAGTAAGTAATGATGATTCAATTACATCTATAGAAAGTAGAATATAGTTAAAAAGCGGTTATGTTAGGTGTTTCTAAACATAACTGCTTTTTTAATTATAAAATTTAAAGTACAGCTAAGTTTCGCTAAGTATATTAATTTTAGGTGGATGTAATATTTTTAGTTAAAATTGCACAAATATAAAAAGATTTATATTAAATTTACATCCACGTAATTTACATATATAAGGAAATATAGTATATTAGTCGGAGGGCATAAAGTGAACAAGAAAGTTTAGGAGGAATCATCATGAATAATAGAGAAGAAGAAGAAAAGGAAATTCAATCAACAGAGGAAGTGGAAAACGTTGAAAATGTTGGTGAAGAAGTTTTAGTATCAGAAGAAGATATTAAAGACAATGAAGAGATATTAGTCGAAGAGAAAGTAATGGAGTCTGAAGAAATAAAGAAAGAAAAAGGTTTCGGATCTAGATTATTAGCATCAATACTTGATCAAGTATTTTGTGTTGGAATTAGTATAATTTTATTATTTATAATTAGTGCGATAATACATATGATTGGTTATAGATTTGTTTTAATTGGTAAATACAATATGTTTATTATTATATATATAATAGTTAATATTTTTTACGCTCCGATTATGACGGCTTCAAAATTAAAGAATACTTTTGGTAGAACGCTTTTAAAACTTTAAAATTATTTAAACTCATGAGTAAGATTACTCATGGGTTTTATTTTGATTAAAGGTAAGATTTTGTATATAATTAAGGTGAATTAAAGATAGGAGTAGATTTGCATGTTGAAGAAAATAACGATACTAGCAACAACGGATGTACATAGTAATATTTGGGGATATAACTATGAAAATAACAAAGAAATGCCTCAATGTGGAATGGCAAGTCTTTATACATATATAAATGAAGTAAGAAAGAAGAATCCTAATACTATCCTTGTTGATAATGGAGATATACTCCAAGGTACCATTTTAACTGATGACTTATATAATAGAGGGTGGGAAAAGGAACATCCCTTAGCCACTGTGATGAATTATATGGGTTATGATGCAATGAATTTAGGAAACCATGAGTTTAATTTTGATTTGCAAATACTTAAGAATTTTGAAAGAGAATTAGAATTTCCTGCAATATCTGCTAACACTGTCTACAAGTTGAGTGGGAAGGAATTTGTTAAGCCCTATACCATTGTAGAAAAAGGTGGAGTAAGTATAGGAATAATTGGTGTAACGACTCCCATGGTACCGCAATGGGTTGGAAGTAAAGTGGAAAATTTAAAATTTTTGCCTCTGGTTGAAACTGTAATAAAATATATAGATGAAATAAAGGAAAAGTCAGATATAATAATACTTTTAGCTCATTGTAGCCTAGATGGAGAGATAAACCCATGTGAAGATGCTGCTAGAAATATTGTTGAGGCATGTCCGGAAGTAGACGTCCTTGTTGTAGGACATTTTCATATAACTGTAAAGGATAAAATTAATAAAACTATAATAGGTGGTGCAACAGATAAAGGAAGAGAAATTATTCACTTTGATTTATATTTAAATAAAGAGAATAATGTAGTTAATAAAGAGGTAAAAATTGTTGATATGAAAAATTTTGAGCCTAGTAATGAAATTAGAGAACTACCAATAGTTAAAAAGGCACACAATGAAACTATTAATTTAGCTCATGGCGAAGTTTTAGGAAAAGCTTTGAGGGATTTTCAACCTAGCAATGAAATCAATTGGATACCTCAAGGAAGGCTGGAGGAAACTCCTGTAATTCAATTAATAAATAGAGTTCAATTATTAAATTCAGGAGCAGAGGTTTCAGCAACGTCCTTAATACGAGAAAATTGTAATATTCCAATGGGTAATATTACATATGGAACTATATGTGGTATATATAAGTTTGATACTAAGTTATATGTTGTTGAGGTTACAGGGGAACAGTTAAAGGAATATATGGAGTGGACTGCATCAGCATATAATCAGTTAAAAGAAGGCGATGTGTCTATAAGTTTTTCTACAGATATTCCAGGGTATCAGCATGATTTCTTTTCAGGAGTAACCTTTAATATTGATTTAAAACAGCCTATAGGAAAAAGGATTATAGATTTAAAATTAAAGGGGGAATTAGTTAAAAAGGGGCAGATAATTAAACTAGCTGTGAGTGATTATTGTTATTACACTACGTTGAAGGGCAGGGGATTTACAAAAGCTGAGCCTATTTGGAAGTCTAAACGTTTGGTGAAGGAAATGTTAATAGATTATATAAAGAAAGTAAAAAATATAAATCCTGAATTGGATGGTAATTGGAAGCTTCTTGGAATGAACTTTGATGAAGATATAAGAAGTGAGTTGATTTCTAAAGTAAATAAGGGAATTTTGGATATACCTTATAATAAATCTTTAAATGTTTTGGAACTTAAGGAAAGTGGGATAATATAGAAAATAAGGTATGAGTACTTTGGTGTATTCATACCTTATTTCTATATATGTTTAATATGTTCGGTGTTATTTGAATATACTAATCTTCTATGAAAATTATTTATTTGAAGTAGGTGAACGCCGGTATCACCCGTTGAAAAAAATATTGAGCTATTTAAGGGAAGCTCGAGAAAACTTCTTAGAAGCATGTTTATTATTCCGCCGTGGGCAACAATAGCTATTGTTGAGTAAGGGTTATTTTCAGCTATTATCTTTGAAAGGATTGCTTCAGCCCTGCTTCTGAAGTTGATCATAGATTCCATGCCGTATAAAGCAGTATGTGGATATCTAACTTCAGGTTCAGGGTATTTTTCGTTTGCTTCTTCTCTTGATAGACCTGCTAGAAGACCATTATTGAACTCCATTAGATTATCCTCAAAGGTGATAGGTGCATGTGTGGCTTTTGAAAGGCTTTGAGCAGTTTCCTTAGCACGTAGTAAGGGGCTAGAGTAGATTTTTGATATTTTATAGTTGGATGATAAAGCTTCAGCCATTACAGTAGCTTGTTTTATTCCAAGATTAGTTAAGGGAAAGTCGGCTCTTCCTTCGTGTACATTGAGAATGTCTGCCTCAGACTGTCCATGTCTTATTATAAGTATGTACAATAATAATCATCTCCTTTATATAAAATAAAATTTCAAAAAATTCTAAACAAAACGATGAAAATATTATATCATAGGTATTAACAGGATATTGTTAACGTTATTTTAAAATACTAAGAAGTTAATTCAGATTTATATATTTTAAATATACTTAAAGGAGGTATTTTATTGAGGTATGTAATTGTTTCTGTATTAAAAGGTAAGGGTGGCGAGTTTAATAATTCTTTAAGAAAAGAGGTCTTTAAAAAGTTTAAAGCTAGATCGTCTAAATTGCCAGCTCATTTTACTATAAAGGCGCCTTTTGAATATGATGGAAGTATATTAGAATTAGAAAATGCTATATCGAAGTATTGCAATTTAAATAAAAAACAAAATTATAAAGTTGAAGGATTTAATCATTTTGATGATAGGGTAATTTTTATGGATGTGAAGATGGATAAACAATGCAGAATGCTTCATGATACTTTAATAGATGAACTTACTAAGATATCCTTCTTGAAATTTTCTGATATAGATGGAAGAAATAAAAAAGTTCACGTAACTGTGGCATCTAAAAAAATAAATAAAATATTTGAAAGTTTATGGGCATACATAAGTACACTAAGTTGTAATTTTGATGAAGATTTTGATAACGTGACAGTTTATAAATGGCAAGGGGATACTTGGGTGCTTCATAAGGAATTTAAATTTAAAGGTTAATTAAAAAAATAAAAAATAGATAAAAAAAGTAAGTGACAGCTACATAATGAACTGACCCTTTCTACTATAAAAGGAGCATATCATAAGATGAGCTGTCATTCACTTTTAAAACATATTGGACATGTATGATTTAGCTATGTTTTTATGCCCATTTTTAATAAGTGTGTCAACAACAAGACTTCTGACTTCGTAGCTGCTAGTATAATTTGCTTCCCTTGAAAGAAGCTTTAAACTGTTTATTATGTCTTCACTTAACAGTTTAATATCACTTGAAGTTACACTTATTCCAATATCATCAGCTGCATTTTCTATCGAAGTTATAATTTTTGAAGGATTGAAGTCTACAATTTTTCCATCTTTTTTCATTAACTTCATAAATATTATAGTAAGATTAATTAATAATCCTACTAAAAATCACCTCTTTTCTATATATGTATATTATAGTATGCCCTATTTAATTCATGTGTTAATTATAATGAAAGTAAAAGTAATAATTATTAAGTATATTTGATGATTATTCTTTAATATGATGTATAAATAACGAAAAATAGCGCAATTAGTCAAATAAACAAGAAAGTCTAGAAGGAATAACATTGGATGTATAGAATATTCATTAAATAGAGGGTTTTTATTAACTTATTATATTTAAAGAAAGGTAGGGATATTTATGACTAAAAAAGAGTTAAAAGCTAATGTGTTACTTTTATTGACTGCAGCAATTTGGGGATTTTCTTTTGTAGCACAAAGAGTGGGATCTGAGCATCTAGGAGCCTTTACTTTTAATGGTATTAGATTTGCTATTGGAAGTATTTCTTTGCTTCCACTTATTCTATTTTTGAGTAGGAAGAAGGCAAAGAATGTTCAGGAGGATGTTAATACAATAGAAGCAGATAGAAAAGAAACTTTTAAAGCTGGATTAATAGCTGGAATAGTTTTGTTCATTGCCGCTGCTTTACAGCAAATAGGGATGGCATCAACAACGGCAGGTAAAGGTGGATTTATAACTGGTATTTATATGGTAATAGTACCTGTTTTAGGATTATTTTTAAAACAAAAAACCAATAAAAATACATGGATTGGAATTGTTCTTGCCATTATTGGATTGTACTTATTAACGATTACAGACGGATTATCAATAGGAAAAGGCGATTTACTGGTTCTTATGAGTTCTTTTCTATGGGCAACGCATATATTAATAATAGATAATTTCACCAAAAAGATAGATCCTTTAAAATTATCTAGTATTCAATTTGCAACATGCTCAATTTTAAGCTTAGTAGTTGCTTTGGGTTTTGAAACTATCACAGCTGCAGGGATAAAAGGAGCGTTAATGGCAATTTTGTATGGCGGCCTTTTATCTGTTGGAGTGGCATATACCCTGCAGGTTGTTGCTCAAAAGGATGCAAAACCAACACATGCAGCAATTTTATTAAGTATGGAGTCAGTATTTGGTGTTATTGGCGGAGCTTTATTCTTAGAAGAAAGCTTAAATGGTAGAGGCTTGATAGGATGTGTGTTAATATTTGTAGCAATTATTATTTCTCAAATAAAGCCTGCGGATGAATTAAAGTCAGTTAATGAGGAGACTGTAACTATAAAGTAAAGATAAAAAGCTATTAATCAAGAAAATGATTAATAGCTTTTTTATCGTACATAGTCAAGTAATTTCAAATAAGAAATACAATAATAAATTAAAAGCAAGCTTGAAAGGAGATTTAAAAAGCCATGAAATAGCTTTTCAGATGTGGAGTTAGTTTTTATATAAAGTATTTTAAAGTTGATTTTACAGGGGTAAAAAAGCTCAACTCCTTGGGGATTAAACAAATCTAATAGAATATGTGAGCCATACCCTACATAAAACCCAAAGGTTATTGAATGAACAACTATATTGAACTGACTGATGTAGTTTAAAGCAATGCAGACAATTCCGAGAAGAAGTAAGAAAACAATACTGTGAGTAAAACCACGATGTTTAAAATTTTTTCCAAAATGTTTTGAAAGAAATGGATATCTTTTGCTTACATAGGAACTTTTCATATCTATGTCAGGAAAAGATGAACCTAAGTCTGCAAAATGAAAATATAGAAATATTAACAACAGCTTATAAGGCAAGTTATAGTTTTCTATAAATTTAATTATAAAAGGATATATCGCAAAGGCTGCAATCAAAAATCCTCCTGATGAATGCGTTTGTTTTGTCATTTGTGCACCTTTAATATCTTCACCTTATTTATATTCTGATAATGAATATCATATTGATATTATACAATAATAACAAAAAGGAGTACATATGTTTTCATAATTTATTCTTTATTAAAACAATCATATTACTTCTATTGATTTATGACTGTTTTAATAAAGATATACAAAAAATAGTTAAGTTACTTTTTAAAAGCATTAAGGTAGTTATTTTCTGCAAATTCCCAATTTACAATACTCCAGAAAGAGGTTACATATTCAGATTTTCTATTCTGATATTTTAAATAATACGCATGTTCCCATAGATCTAAACATAAAATTGGATGTTCTTTTTTTACAAGAGGTGTATCTTCATTCAGTGTAGTTTTAATAGATAAATTACCTTTATTATCTGATACAATCCAGATCCATCCAGAGCCACAAAGGTTTAAAGCAGTCTTTTCAAATTCTAACTTGAAATTATCAAATGACTTAAATTGAGTTTCAATAGCATCTCCAATATTAGCAGTGGGATTGCCACCACCTTGAGGTGAAATACTTCTCCATAAAAAGTTATGATTATAAATTCCACCTGCATATTTAAGTATGGTTTCTTTTGATTCTTTCTGTATTATCTTGGAATTATGTAGAATTTCCTCAAAGTCTATGGATTCAAGCTCAGGATATCTTCTGACCTCTGAAATATAATTATCAACATATGCTTGTTCAATTTTTTCATGATGTATGACTATAGTGTCACTGTCCCAATAAGGTTCAAGGGAATCTTGACTGTAAGGCAATGGTTCAAGAGTATAAGTAGAGTTTAAGCATGAGGAATTTGACTTTGGAATGTTATTTAATGGAGTTAATCCATATACGGTTTCAGAACATATGACTATGAATAAAAAAAATCCTAACAGGTATTTTAATTGTTTCTTCAAGTTTATCACCTCTAATATAGTTTTTTTCAATTGGTGCTTTTTTATTTGTAGAAAATATTGGAAAGAGAAAGAAAATATTTAGACATGCGAATTAAGTTTGTGATATAATACATATATTAGGTAAAATGTAATTAGATGGGGGTATTTTTATGAGAAACATTCAATTAGATGATTTTACAAAATACAAATTTTTATCATCACTAGAATTATCGCCTAAAGGTGACAAGGCAGGCTTTGCGGTAACTTCATGTAATTTAGATGACAATAGCTATAGTTCAAATTTATGGGTGTATGATTTGAAAGATAAAAAATCATATCAGCTCACAGCGATGAATGGAGAGCGAAATTATATCTGGCTTAAGGATAATGAAACTATAGTATTTCAAGCAGTTAGAGAGCGCAAGGATAAAGATGCTTTGAAAAACGGTGAAGAATTTTCGCAATTTTACAAAATTAATATTCATGGCGGAGAAGCAGTGAAAGCTTTTAAAATTAATATGAATGTAAACTCAATATATGAAATAAATGATGATTTATTTATATTTACTGCAACCCATAAAGCTGGAGAGAAAAAATATTTTCAGTTAAGTGACGAAGAAAGGAAAGAGTATTTAGAAGCAAAAAAAGATGATAAGGATTATGAGGTTTTAGATGAAATACCATTTTGGAGCAATGGAAGTGGATTCACTAATAAATTAAGAAGTGGGTTATATAAGTATCATGTTAAAGAAAATTTAATTGAACCAATTACTGAGGAGTTTTCTTCTGTTATGGGAATTGAGGTTAATGAAGAGAAAAATCTTATTGCCTTAGTTTCAAGTTCCTATAAGGATATGGCACCATTAAATGATGAGTTATACATATATGATTTAAATGGTGGTAACTTGACTTTAGTTTCTTCAAAAGAAGAATTTTCTTATGGACATGTTAAGTTTATTGGTGAAAATAGCCTTCTGGTTTCAGGAACAGATAGGAAAGACTATGGAATAAATGAAGATGGAAAATTCTATTTGATAGATTTAAATTCAAAAGAAAGAAAGTTGTTAACTTCAGATTTTGATAATAGTTTGTGGAACTCTGTAGGCTCTGACTGCAGATATGGTGGAGGAAAAAATTCAGTAAAAGATGGGCAGTATTTATACTTTATCACAACTGAAAGGGATAGCTCTTACTTAAATAGAATTGATATTGAAGGCAATGTAGAAAGGGTTGATGAAGTAAAAGGCTCTATAGATTGTTTCGATGTTAAGAATGGTAATATTATTACAATTGCCATGAGAGAACAAAAGCTTCAAGAATTATATCTAATAAAAGATGGTAAAGAAGAACAAGTTACTAATTTTAACACTTGGATTCAAGAAGAGTTTAAGGTTATAAAGCCAGAATTAGTTTTAGTAGAATCAGATAAGGGTGTAACAATTGAAGGATGGGTATTAAAGCCAGCAGATTATGTGCCAGGTAAGAAATATCCAGCTATATTAGATATTCATGGTGGTCCTAAAACTGTTTATGGTGAAGTTTTCTATCATGAAATGCAGTTGTGGGCTAACATGGGTTACTTTGTGTTCTTCTGTAATCCGAGAGGCAGTGATGGAAGAGGTAGAGCCTTTGCTGATATTCGTGGAAAATATGGTACCATTGATTATGATGACTTAATGAAATTCACAGATGAAGTATTAAAGACCTATGGTGATATTGATGAGGAAAGAGTAGGGGTTACTGGTGGGTCTTACGGTGGATTTATGACTAACTGGATTATAGGTCATACTAATAGATTTAAAGCGGCTGCGTCTCAAAGAAGTATTTCAAACTGGATATCAAAATTCTGCACAACAGATATTGGATATTATTTTGTTGAAGACCAAAATAGTGGAACTCCATGGAGTGATGTTGATAAACTTTGGTTCCATTCACCACTTAAGTATGCAGATAAGGTAACTACTCCTACTTTGTTTATCCACTCTGAAGAAGACTATAGATGCTGGCTTGCAGAGGGGCTTCAAATGTTCACTGCTCTTAAGTACCATGGAGTTGAATCTAGGCTTTGTATGTTTAGAGGTGAAAACCATGAATTAAGCAGAAGTGGAAAACCAAAGCACAGAATAAGAAGATTAACAGAAATAACAAATTGGTTTGAAAGTCATTTGAAATAGTTTTTAAAGTGAGTGTACGATAATGTGCACTCATTTTATTTTGTGAAAATATTTACTTTAAGTAGCAAAAATGGAGATAAAGAAATATTTTATAATATAGCATTTATACTTATTATCTTAAGAATGGAATATAGCATTTTATCTTAGCTTTATGAAGGCTTAAGCGATTAAAGAACAAAGGGAGGAATCTATATGTGTGGAATTGCTGGTTGGATTGACTTCAACAATAAAATAAATCATGAAGAAAAAATAATAAAAGCAATGAGGGATACTTTAGTAAGAAGAGGTCCAGATGAAGGCGGAGTTTTTAAAAGTCAGAAAGCGGTTTTGGTTCATCGAAGATTAATAGTAATAGATCCTGAAAATGGAAAGCAGCCAATGAACTACCAAGGAAATGGCAGGAATTATACATTAGTTTATAATGGTGAGTTATATAATACTAATGAATTAAGAAAAGAAATTGAAGCTTTTGGATATGAATTTAAGGGTCACTCAGATACAGAAGTCTTGCTAGCATCCTATGTATGCTTTGGTGAAAGTTGTGTTGATAAATTAAATGGAATTTATGCTTTTGCAATTTGGGACAGTGTTAAGGAAGAACTGTTCGTTGTAAGAGATAGAATGGGGGTTAAACCTTTATTTTATTATGACTATGATGGAGGAGTAATATTTGGTTCGCAAATAAGTACTATATTAAGTCACCCAAGAGTTAAGCATGTAATAGATGAAAATGGATTAAGTGAATTATTTATGTTAGGGCCAGGAAGAACACCAGGGTGCGGAGTAATAAAAGGTGTAAAGGAGCTAAAGCCAGGTGAATATTTAAAGCTTTCAAAAGGAAACATGAAACTTAAATATTATTGGACATTAAAAGCTAAAGAGCATTTAGATGATATAGAAACTACAAAAGAAAGAACTAGAGAATTAATAATTGATGCTATTGAAAGGCAGCTAATTTCAGACGTTCCGTTATGTTGTTTTTTATCAGGTGGATTGGATTCCAGCATCATTTCAGCTATTGCTTCAAAACATTATGAAAAAGAAGGAAAGGGAAGGCTTACTACGTATTCAGTAAATTATACTGACAATGACAAATATTTTACTAAAAGTATGTTCCAGCCTAATAGTGATGAAGTATTTATTGATATAATGTCTAAGTTTATTAATTCCGAACATAGAAATATTGAATTAAGTAATGTTGATTTAGACATAGCCTTGGAAGGTGCCATGGAAGCTCGTGACTTGCCAGGCATGGCAGATATAGATTCATCTTTACTCCTATTCTGTCGAGAAATAAAGAAAGACTTTACAGTAGGTGTTTCAGGTGAATGTGCTGATGAGCTTTTTGGTGGTTATCCATGGTATCATAATGAAAAAATATTATTTGAGGAAAATTTTCCTTGGTCAAGGACTTTAGAGCTTCGCCATAATGTTTTAAAAAGTGGAATTATCAAAAATGGAGATGATTATGTATTAGAAAGATATTTAGGTACTGTTAAAAGCACAGATAAGCTTTCAACAGATTCAGCATTAGATAGCCGGATGAGAGAAATGTTCATGCTTAATCTATATTGGTTTATGCAGACTCTTTTAGACAGAAAGGATAGAATGAGTATGTACAATGGACTTGAAGTAAGAGTTCCATTCTGTGACCATAATATAGTGGAGTATGCTTATAATATGCCTTGGAACATCAAATCAAGTGAAGGAAGAGAAAAGGGGATAGTTAGAGAAGCGATGGAAGGCATTTTACCAGAAGAGATTTTGTGGAGAAAGAAGAGTCCATATCCAAAAACTCACAATCCAATATACATGAACCTGGTAAGTGAAGGTGCAAGAAAGATTTTAAATGATAAATCCTCTTTGGCTGCAACATTAATAAATCATGATACTATAAATGGAATAATAGAAAATCCTAATGCGTTAGCTCAGCCATGGTATGGTCAATTGATGAGAGCGCCACAAGTATTAGCATATATTATTCAATTGGATTTATGGTTTAAGAAATTTAATATTGATATAGAATAGTAATAAGGGCTGTTGAAATGTCAACAGTCCTTATTTATTATCATGTTTAATAATAAAATAATAGAAAGGATAAAGGTAGTGTTGTTTTAGAGAGAAAATTGCATTAAAGATAATAAACATCTTATTAAATATATTAAGGTGTTTAAGTATTAATAAAATAGTTAATGAAAATTATATAAAAGTATGGTTTAATATAGTATATATTTATTATAACTGAAGGGAGTGCTTTTTAATGGCAGTTAGAAAAATTGTTCAATACGGAGATAAGCATTTAAATAAAATAAGCGAAGAAGTTAAGGAAATTAATGATGAAATAAAGGGTCTTATTCAAGACTTAAAGGATACTTTAGGAACTGTTAGCGGAGTTGGTTTAGCAGCACCACAAATAGCAGTAAATAAAAGAGTTATATTAATAGATGTAACAGAGGATAATAGTGATCCAATTATTTTAATTAATCCAAAAGTTAAAAGTGCGTCAAAGGAAACTGCAGTTGATTATGAGGGGTGTCTTAGCTATGTAAATCACGAAGGATTAGTAGAAAGACCAACTAGCATGGTTGTTGAAGCATTAAATGAAGAAGGAAAATTAATTACTTATAGTGTTAAGGATTTTATGGCTAGAGTTTTCTGTCATGAGATGGACCATCTTGAAGGTATCTTATATATGGAAAAAGCAACAGAAATGTACGTGCTTGAAGATATAGAAGAATAATTGAAAGTCTTAGGGGAAGATAGATATATAATCTTCGTCTAAGATTTTTTTTAAGTGAATGTCCAAATCTTTGATTTGGTTAACATAAATTCAAGTGGCTATCTAATCTATGCTTTAGTTATTTTTGCTCATTATATGGATTTATATTATATTTTGGATTATTATAGAATAAGTGAAATTTAAATTAATGGTAAGAATATAAGTATAAACATTCAATATATGTTTTAATTTAAATTTTGAAATTCAATTTTATGTTTTCATAGGGTTAAGAGTTTCATTAGGAAAATATAAATGAAATGGGTATGTTGTACTCATAGGAGGATAAGTATGTTTAATAAAGATGAAATAATTGAAATTTTAGAAGATAATGATTTAGATAATGTAAAAGAAATAAAAAAACATGATGAATGTTTTATTGTTAAATTTTCGTATGAATTTGATGACTTGGAATTAGAAGGCGCAAGAGAGTATGCTGATGATGAATGTGAAGATGAAAAAGAGGGAGAAGAATGGTATCAAGAATATCTTCTTCCATATTTAAATGACATGGCAATTGATAATATTAATGATATTATAGATGAAATTGCCGATGATTATTCTTTAGATTATGAGATGTTATCATTTGAATTGTCTGAGGATAGTTATGAGGAAATGTCATTTTTGGTTGCGTTTTACAGAAAGAATCTTCCAATCAGCATTGATGATTTAATTTTAGAGCTATAATTATGAAAAAAATATTAGTAATTAATGGTTCGCCAAATAAAAAAGGACATACAAAAAACATTGTTGAGAAGGTTTTATCAACAATAGATACATCTAAAGCGGATATAATCAATGTGGATTGTTATAAAAAACAAATAATGCCTTGTGTAGATTGTAAAGGCTGTAGTCATAAAATAGGGCAGTGCTCCATAAAAGATGATATGGAACCTATTTATGATTACTTAAAGAACTGTGATATTATTATCCTTGCATCACCAATGTATTTTGGCATGTTTCCAGCACCTTTAAAAGCAATAATGGATAGATGTCAGCTTATTTGGAGTGAAAAATATATATTTAATAAAACTACAAAGCCAAAAAAAGGTATATTAATTTTTGATGGTGGTATTGAGTGGGAAAATATGTATATGCCTATGGAAACTATTGCAAAATATTTTTTTAATACCCTGAATTGTACAATTGAATACAAGTTGTTCATTGCAAATACGGATAAAGATCATCATTATTTAGAAAATAATGCAGCATCTATTTTGAGCTGCCAAGAAACTATAAGTAATTTACTTGAAATTTAATAATGTTATGCTGATTTATTTATCTTAGATTTATTTTTAATTTTGTGGTATTGTACTAAGTATTCATCTAATTGTTGAGAGCATATTACAACGATATTGTCAGTAGGTTTTTTGAATCGAAGTAATACACCTAACATGAATTTGAATGACTTTATTTTTTGTTTTAGTATATTAAATTTTAATAACATACAAATGCACCCCCGAAGTATTATATTTCTATTTTAACAGACATTGGAATTAAAGTTAACATATTTTGGTAGTCAAATTAGTTCATTTTTTTACAATTTACATCAAAATATGGAAAATAGCACGAAAGTTAGTTTACATATTATTACATTTCATAAGCTTATTTAAAAGGATATAAGTAATCAAATAAGCATTATATAGGAGGAAAAGAAAATGGAATTTAAGAATATAGATGATATGAAGATTGAGGAAGTAATAGAAGAAATAAATGCAATGTATAAGAAAAGTCAAGAGGAAGGATTGTCAGAAGAAGAAAAAGAAAGACAAAAGGTTTTAAGACAAAGATATATAAATAATGTGAAAAATAACTTTAGACAACAAATAGCGGGATATAAAAAAGTTGATCCTAGCAAAAATAACTAGCATAATTTTATTGCCATGGAGGGATACTGGTGGGAGTAAGGGTTTCAGATTTAGTAAATAATTATCAACTGGAAGTATTGGTTGAAGGAAATTTAGAATCAAACATTGAGATAAGTGATATAAATAGACCAGGATTGCAATTTGCAGGTTTTTATAACTACTATGACAACAAAAGAATTCAAATTGTAGGGAAAACTGAGTGGAGTTATTTAAATTATTTAGAACCTGATATCAGACTACGCAGGATAAAGAAATTCTTTTCATATCCTGTTCCTGTTATTATAATTACAAGAGGCTTAGAAATGCATCAGGAATTTCTTGATGAAGCAAAAGAAAAAAACATTACAGTTTTGCGAAGTAATATTAAATCTACAAGATTTATTAATAGAATAAGCAATTATCTTGATGAGAATTTAGCACCTGAAACAAGGCTGCATGGAGTTTTAGTTGATGTATATGGTATAGGTATTTTAATAATAGGAGAAAGTGGAATTGGTAAAAGTGAAGCTGCACTAGAATTAATTAAAAGAGGGCATAGGTTAGGAGCAGATGATGCCGTTGATATTAAAGAAATTGATGGTAAGTTGTATGGTTCTTGTCCTTATATCACAAGAGGAATGATGGAAGTAAGAGGTATGGGGATTATTGATGTATCCGCAGTATATGGAAGCAGTTGTATAGTTTCTAAAAAGCAGATTAATTTAGTGATTTATTTGGAAAATTGGGATTCAAATGGTAGTTACGATAGATTAGGTGTAGACAGTGACTATATGGAGATTTTAGGGATAAATGTTGAAAAAATTAAGCTTCCATTAAAACCGGGAAGAAACATTGCAGTTATTATAGAGGCTGCAGCTGCAAACTTTAGATATAAAGCTACTTCAAATACTTCTGCAGTTGAAACAATTGAAAAAAGAATAATGGATGGAGACCAGTGATAAATAATAAAATCAACTTTGGCAATTTTAAATTTTCAAAAATTTCATTGTAAATAATTTGTATATGAAGTAATATAAAGATATACTTTTAGAACTAATAATTATTTTTGGGAGGGATTTCAATGGAAGATTTAAAAAAACTTGAGAAAAAGTATGACTTAGCATGGGATAAGTTTACTAAAGAAGATTTAGAAAAAGCTTTTGAGCTTTCTGACAGATACATAGATTTTATGTCTAAATGTAAGACAGAAAGAGAATGCGTTACTGAGTTTATAGCTTTAGCTGAAGCCAAGGGATATGTTGATATTAACTCTGTTATTTCTGCTGGTAAAAAACTTCAAGCAGGAGATAAGGTTTATGCAAACTGCATGGGAAAAGCATTAGCTTTATTTTTAATAGGAAGTGAACCAATGGAAAAAGGCTTTAGAATTTTAGGAGCACATATAGACTCTCCAAGAATCGATTTAAAGCAAAATCCATTATATGAGGATTCAGATATAGCTTTACTAAAAACTCATTACTATGGCGGAATAAAGAAATATCAGTGGGTAACAATTCCACTAGCTATTCATGGAGTAGTATGTAAAAAAGATGGTGAAACAGTAAATATTGTTATTGGTGAAGATGATAAAGATCCAGTTGTAGGTATTTCTGATCTTTTAGTACACTTATCTGCTGATCAAATGGGTAAAACAATGGCAAAGGGAATAGAAGGAGAAGCATTAAACGTTTGTGTAGGTTCAATGCCTATAGAAGACAAAGATGCTAAAAATAGAGTTAAGCTTAACATCTTAAAGCTTTTAAATGACAAATATGGAATAACAGAGGAAGATTTTGTTTCTGCTGAATTAGAAGTTGTTCCTGCTGGAAGAGCTAGAAGCTATGGCTTAGATAGTTCTATGGTTATGGCTTATGGTCATGATGATAGAATTTGTGCATATACTTCTTTTGAAGCACAAATGAATTTAGCTTCAACTGATAAAACTTGTATAACACTACTTGTTGATAAAGAAGAGGTTGGAAGCCAAGGAGCATCAGGAATGCAGTCAAGATTCTTCGAAAACACAGTAGCTGAAATAATCAATTTATTTGAAGATTACAGCGACATAAAAGTTAGAAGAGCTCTTGCAAATTCTAAAATGCTTTCATCAGACGTTAGTGCAGCATATGATCCAAACTATCCATCAGTAAGTGAAAAGCAAAATAACGCTTTCTTTGGAAAAGGTATAGTATTTAATAAATATACTGGTTCTAGAGGAAAGGGTGGCTGTAACGATGCTAATCCAGAATTTATTGCTGAGTTAAGAAAAATAATGGATGATAATAACATCTGTTGGCAGACTTCTGAGCTTGGAAAGGTTGACCAAGGTGGCGGTGGAACTATTGCTTACATTTTAGCTAACTATGGAATGGAAGTAATAGATTCAGGTATGGCACTTCACAACATGCATGCTCCATGGGAAATTGCAAGTAAAGCTGATATTTATGAAGGTTGCAGAGCATACGAAGCATTCTTAAGATATATCTAATAAAGCAATTTAAAAAGAAAAGGATAAATCCAGTTTAAGGATTTATCCTTTTTTTTTATAAAAATTAATTATCATTAGTAAAGAACTTACAGATACTATATAAATTAAGCTGTAAAGGTATATCTGACATATCTACATAATCAACTTCATAGTCACCATCCCAGCTGTAAATTGATATATACTTTTCATTAAAGATAGTGATTGCGTATTTTAAATCATTAAAATCTATATAGACCTTATACTTATATGTATCAGGTAAATCGGATGGTTTTTCAATAAAATTCTTTTCGTTTAATATATTTATGAAACTTAAAATATCTGTACGTTCAGTTTCAGGGAATGTAAATTCATCAAAAAATTCTTTGTAAAAGACCTTAATAGTTTTTGGTTTTTCAGAAGATAATTTTTTTACGAGATTTTCAGTATAATAGTTAGATGATGGTTTATTTTTATTAAATAACTTATTTACATTTGTACAACCTGTGCAACTTACAATGCATACAATTAAGAATACAATTAGAAGCTTATTCTTCATTTTAATCCCCCCTGTTTCTATTAAGTATGTGGTGGAGAAGAAAATTATTACTACTATTCATATATAAATTTAAAAGTAATATTGTATTCAATAATCTCATACCATATAAAGAACCATACTTTAATTTATATAAAGCAGGTTTAAGTAAATTGATTAGTTTTGTGAATATTAATAAAATTAAAGATAAAAATTAAAGCAGGACAAGCCTGCTTTAATTTCTTATATGTTTTCTAAAATTGAAGCTTCTGTAGGATGTATTAATTCATCTGGCTTCTTAATTTCACCATTTAAGATTTCCATGAATTCCTCACCTGTTATTGTTTCCTTTTCTAATAGGTGTTTTGCAAGTTCATGAAGTTTATCTATATTTTCTTTTAAGATTTCAGTAGCTGTTTCGTGAGCAGTTTTAATTACTGTAAGGACTTCAGTGTCTACCTTTGTTGCTGTTTCAGCAGAGCAGGCAAGGGAAGCATCTCCTCCAAGATATTGATTTGATACTGTTTCTAATGCCATCATATCAAATTCACTACTCATTCCAAATCTTGTTATCATTGCACGAGCAATTTTGGTTGCTTGTTCAATATCATTAGCTGCGCCGGATGTAATGGAATTAAAAATTAGCTCCTCAGCTGCTCTTCCACCGGTGTAAGTAACAATTTTGTTGATACATTCCTCTTTGCTCATAAGAACTTTTTCACCTTCATCAATCTGCATGGTATATCCAAGAGCACCACTGGTTCTTGGAATAATAGTAATTTTATGAACTGGTGCAGAATGCTTTTGTTTTGCAGCTACAAGAGCGTGGCCGATTTCATGATAAGCTATGATAAGCTTATCTTTCATTGAGATAACAGCATTTTTACGCTGATAACCAGCAATAACTGTTTCTACAGATTCTTCTAAATCTCTTTGAACAATGAATTTACGATTATTTTTAACTGCTAATAAAGCAGCTTCGTTTACTATGTTTGCAAGCTCGGCACCACTGGCACCAGAGGTTGCTCTTGCAATGGCGTTAAAATCAATATCATCGCTTGCTTTTACGTTTTTTGTATGAACTCTTAAGATGTCTTCACGGCCTTTTAAATCAGGTAATTCAGCAGGAATACGTCTGTCAAATCTACCAGGTCTTAAAAGCGCTTTATCCAAGGTTTCAGGCCTATTGGTAGCTGCAAGGATTACGACTCCTTTACCTCCATCAAAGCCATCCATCTCAGTAAGAAGCTGGTTTAAGGTTTGTTCTCTTTCATCGTTGCCACCCATACCAGAGTTATCACGCTTTTTACCTATAGCGTCAATCTCATCAATAAATACAATACAAGGTGCTTTTTCTTGAGCTTGTTTGAATAAATCTCTTACTCTGGCAGCACCCATACCAACGAACATTTCAACAAATTCTGAACCGGAAATTGAAAAGAAAGGTACACTTGCTTCTCCAGCAACGGCTTGAGCAAGCAGGGTCTTTCCTGTTCCAGGAGGGCCAACTAGCAAAGCTCCTTTTGGAAGTTTTGCACCAATTTCTTTGTATTTGGCTGGATCATGTAAAAAATCTACTATTTCAGTAAGCGCTTCCTTTGCTTCATCCTGACCTGCTACGTCCTTAAAAGTTTTGCCTGTTTGAGCTGAAACGTAAACTTTTGCTTTACTTTTCCCAAAGCTCATGGAGTTACCACCCATTCTTTTTCCCATAGATTTTGAAACTATCTGCCAAAGGATAAAGAACATAAAGAATGGCATTACCCAAGATAGTATAAAGGTAATTAAAGGATCTGCCTCTTGGGGGATTAATTGGTTAAATTCAGCTCCGGAAGCGACTAATCGGTCCACAATGCCGCTATCAGGAGCAGCACCAGTAATATAGATAGTTTTATCATTTTCGTCACTTGACTTAAATACAATTTGGTTTTTTTGAAGCTCAACAGTAGATATTTCTTTATTATTGAGCATTGTTAAAAACGTACTATAGTTAACTTCTTTAACATTTCTATTAACAATTAATGGAATTATAGTTGAATTTAATATAACCACAATTAAAAGAACAATTAAATAATAATATATTAAAGGTTTCTTAGTATTCTTTTCATTCTTCATTATATATGACCTCCTTAGATGTATAACTTGTTAATCAAATAATGTATATTATATCACTAAATATATACTTTTATCTAATGTTAATAGAAATGTAATTCTTTGTTTTCATTGAAGGTGTAAAATAGAGATTTATTACCATCAGTTCCAGAAAGGGGGATTTAAAGTGAGTGTAGTAAAGTATTTTATTTGGTTTGTATTTTATTCTTGTGCAGGATGGGTATATGAATCTACATTATGTTCTATAACTGATAAAAAATTAGTAAACAGGGGGTTTCTAAATGGGCCAGTGTGTCCTGTGTATGGAGTTGGAGCAGTTGCTGTTATATTTTTCTTAAATGATAATCAATCAAGCTATTTGGAACTGTTTATAACAGGAGCAGTTTTAGCCTGTACAATTGAATATTTAACATCAGTAATTTTAGAAAAATTATTTCATGCAAAGTGGTGGGATTATACTAGATATAAATTTAATATTCATGGCAGAGTTTGTTTGCTTGGAGCAATTGTTTTTGGAACCTTTTCGGTGGTATTAATAAAGTTTATTCAGCCTATAATTGAGGGTTATACAAATTTAGTTCCTAATGGAGTACTCATATGTGTTGCAGTTGGAACAAGTCTTATTATGGCAATTGATTTAGTGTTCACAGTAACTCATCTGCTAGCTTTAAATGGAAGGTTGAAAGAAATACAAGAGGCAATTAATCTTCATTATAGGGAAAATGAAGCAAGTATAAATAAGTGGATAACTGCGAAGGTAGCTTCCCTTGAATTGAGAGGTACTGTAGACGAAGATGTTGAGAACATAAAAAGAATTTTTAAAGAAGTAAAGAAATCTATTCACAGTAGATTTGAAAGCAGTGAATACTATACTGATAATATTAAAAAGCTGTTAAGTATGAGAAAGCTACAAGACAGGAGGCTGGCAAAAGCCTTTCCAAGATTAAAATCCACAAGATATGCTGATGCATGGGAAAAGGTTAAGGAACGTGTGAATTCCAAGAGATAGATAAATAAAGGCTGAACCAATTTTTATTAGATTTTAAACAATTACTGCATATTACAAATTATATAAGGAGAATATAAGGTGGTAGGATAAAGTATTTAAAGATTGGATGTAATAATATGAAATTAATATTAGAAAAAAATAAATTGATTAAATTAAAAAAGTTTGCTTTGATTTTTATTATTACTGGTTGTGGTTATACAAATATTGAACTTTTATTTCGAGGATATACTCATCCATCAATGATTGTAGTTGGAGGACTTTGTGGAGGCTTAATAGGTATTCTTAGTGAAAAAGGGCTAAAGCTTAAGTTATGGCAAAAATGTGCCATTAGTGCTCTTTTAGTATTATTTATTGAATTCATTTCAGGGTACATCCTTAATATTAAGTTTCAGTTAGGGGTGTGGGATTATTCAAAGGAACCAATGAATATCTTAGGGCAGGTATGCCCATCCTTCGGGATTGCATGGTTTTTCTTGAGTATTATAGCCCTTTGGTTAAATGATTATATTGGATATGTTTTCTTTAACGAAGAGTATGAGGGGAATTTATTTGTTTACATAAAAAGACTTATTACTTTGAAGTAGAGGGCATATATATGAAGTGAAGCAATAAGTTAGTGAAGTGGTATTAAATAAACTAATATTAACGTCTAATTTATAAGAGGGGTGTTAAAATGCAATTGAATAGTATCAATAAAATGGATGTAAATCAATTTCTTAATGAGTTATCAGCGGAAAATTTCAACTTTGTAAAAGATTCCTTTAACTCCATAGAAGATGCTTTAAATTTTTACAGGAAAAGTGCTTTGGAAAGCGCTGGAAGAAATACAGGAGAGTTTATGGGAGTTGAAGAATTTTTTAATGGATTGAACAATATCAGTTCAACAGAATTTATTTAACAAATAAAAACAACCCTTGAATTATCAAGGGTTGTTTCTACATGGTGCCGGTGACCGGGGTCGAACCGGTACGGTGTTGCCACCGCGGGATTTTGAGTCCCGTACGTCTGCCAATTCCATCACACCGGCGAGTACTTTATTATATTACCACATTATTCTAGTGATTACAATAGTTTTTTTATGAATATAATTTATTATATTTTATACTAGTTAAAAGAAATACTTAAAGATATAATTATGGTATGAATTTAAATTTAAAGTGAGGAATAAAAAGATGAAGAGGATATTAGATAATATAGTTGAAGAATGTAGACCTTGGACAAGTAAAGGAGAGGTAGCTTCATATATTCCTGAATTGGCAAAGGCTAATCCAGACATCCTAGGAATTTGGGTTACTACATTAGGTGGAGAGGAATATTTTGCAGGTGAATATGATTTTAAATTTACCATTCAAAGTATTTCTAAGGTGGTAACTTTAATGCTTGCCATTCTTGATAATGGAATAGAATATGTATTTTCAAGGGTTGGAATGGAACCAACAGAAGCTAGCTTTAACTCAATAACAAATTTAGATTCCCATGAGGAAAAAATTCCATTAAATCCAATGATAAATGCTGGGGCAATTGCAATTGTGTCATTAATTCATGGAGATACAATAGAGGAAAAGGCTACAAGAATATTAAATTTCACAAGAAAAATTACTGGCAATCCATATATAAGCATAAATGATAGTGTATATGAAAGTGAAAAGAAAACAGGGGATAGAAATAGAGCCCTAGCTTATTATATGAAGGGAAATGGAATTATTGAAGGAAGTGTTGAAGAAATTCTTGATGTATATTTCAAAGCTTGTTCCATGGAAGTTACCAGCAAAGATATTGCAAGAATTGGTGCAATGCTTGCCAATGATGGCGTTCTTTTAACTAATGAAAGGGTAATTTCAAGGGAGGCTTGCAGAATAATTAAAACTATCATGGTTACATGTGGAATGTATGATGCTTCAGGTAAATTTGCTGTACATATTGGTATACCAGCGAAAAGTGGAGTTGGTGGTGGTATAATGGCTGCTGTTCCGAGAAGAATGGGCATTGGAGTTGTAGGTCCAGCATTAAATTCTAAAGGTAATAGCAGTGGTGGAATTAAAATATTGGAGAAGCTTTCACAAGAACTAGATTTAAGTATTTTTTAGAGTTTTAGAGGTTGCAGGGGGTTAATATGATAGGAACAATTGTGAATACTGTATCCGTCATTGTAGGGGGATTAATTGGATTAGTAATAAAGCAAGGTGTTTCAAAAAGATTTTCAGATATTGTAATGAATGGATTAGCCTTGTGTGTACTTTATATCGGAATATCAGGTGCTCTGAAGGGACAGAACACTATGGTTGTGATTTTTTCTATTGTTATTGGAGCCATAATTGGGGAAGCTATAGATTTAGATAAAAGAGTAAGAAATCTAGGAGAATTCATAGAGGAAAATTTTAAGTCAGGAGATAAAAGTGTTTCCATTGCAGAGGGCTTTGTTACAGCAAGTTTATTATTCTGCGTTGGAGCAATGACAATTGTGGGTTCATTGCAAAGTGGATTAACTGGAAATCATGAAATGCTATTTACAAAATCAATATTAGATGGAGTTGCTTCCATTTTATTTTCAGCATCATTAGGGGTTGGAGTTTTATTTTCAGCAGCATTTGTATTTATTTATTAAGGAAGTATAACATTATTAGCACAGTTTATTTCTCCATACTTGAGTGAAATAGTTATTGCTGAAATGACCTGTGTAGGATCATTGTTAATAATTGGCCTATGATTAAATATGCTTAATGTTACTAAGTTAAAAGTAATGAATTATATACCAGCTATATTTTTACCAATTTTAATATATTTGTTTATGTAAAAGTAAGCAGCTTCATTCAATGTGAAGTGCTTGCTTTTTTTATATGATAAATGAATTGTTAAATTTCATTTACACCTGTTACTACACATATTTATTGTTAATAATATTGATATTGAGTAAATATTATTAAATTTACTTATTTCCTTGACTTTGAAGTATAAAAAGTGAAAAATAGTATAGGTAAGAAGCTTTCAATAGAAATTATTCTTCCAGTTTTAGATGATCTTTTAGTAAGTAAAGAGAACCGAAATATAAAATATCTCTAATAGCTAGAATTGAATTTGGAGGTTTACTTTAATAGAATAGGATGTGGTTAAAATTAATAGAAAAAAAATAGCTATATTAGATGGAAATAGTTTATTATATAGAGCTTTTTTTGCTCTTCCTGATATGAGCACTAAGGAAGGGATGCATACAAACGCGGTATATGGATTTTTAACGATGCTTCTTAAGCTTCGTGAAGATATACAGCCTGATTACATAATTACTACCTTTGATAAGTCAAAGAAAACTTTTAGACATAATGATTTTGAGGATTATAAGGCTGGAAGAAAGAAAACACCTCCTGAGCTGACAATGCAGTTCCCTGTAATAAGAGAAATACTTACTAAAATGGGCATAGGTGTTTTTGAAATGGAAGGCTTTGAGGCTGATGATTTAATAGGAACCTTCTCCTGCAGAGCAGAGGAAGCTGGTATGGAAGTATACATAGTTACAGGTGACCGAGATGCTCTTCAGCTGGCAACGGATCACGTTAATGTTGTTATTAATAAAAAGGGAATAAGTGAGAAAGAAATTTATAATAAAGAAAGATTTATTGCTGACTTTGGAGTAACTCCAACCCAATACATCGATGTTAAGGGATTGATGGGAGATAAATCTGATAACATACCTGGAATACCAGGTGTCGGTGAGAAAACTGCTTTTAAATTAATAAAAGAATATGGCAATATGGAAAACTTATTAATGAATATAGATGCTGTTAGTGGAAAGAAACTTAAAGAATCTTTAGTTGAATATAGAGAACAGGCTATATTAAGTAAAAAGCTGGCAACAATTATCACTGAAGTTCCAATAAATACCAGTATTGAAGAGATTAAAACGCCTGGAAGCTTCAATAATCCAGAAGTAAGAGAGATGTGTTTAAAGCTTCAATTTAAGTCAATCTTAAATAAACTTCAAGCTCTTGAAGGTGAAGCAGGTCAAGAGGGAAATAGTGGAACCATTGAATCTGAGGAAGAAGTGAAGTTTGTAACTGTAGATAATATTCAAGCCTTAAAGGGAATTAAGGATTCTATTAAGGAGAAGCTATTTGTAAAGTTTTATGTAGAAAATACAAATAGTTTTACCATGACAAAGCTGTCTTATCTTGGTTTAATGATTAATGAACAAATTTATATCGTTCATTGTGAAAAGCTTATGGAAGAAAATAAAAGTGAATTTGTAGAAGCTTTAAAAGCTTTATTCGAAAATTCTTCAGTTAAAAAGATAACTCATGGAGTGAAGTATGGCTATACTGCTTTATTAAAACTAGGAATTCATATGGATTTAATAGATTTTGATGAAGAGATTGCAGCCTACTTATTAGACTCATCTAAATCAGAGTATTCATTAAAAACAATTCTTGAAGAAAAATTAGGTAAAAACTTTAGTGGAGAAGGTGATGAATTAAAAGCTAAAGAGCTTTCTGCCATGAAGGAGTTATATCAATTACTTAGTAAGGAAATAGATTCAGAAAACATGACTGAGCTTTTAGTTAAGGTGGAACAGCCATTAACTAGAGTAATTGCTTATATGGAATATGAGGGCTTTAACATCAATAAAGAGGAGCTTGACAATTTAGGAGTTAAATTCAGCGCCGAGATAGCAGAGCTCACTGCAGATATTTATTCTTTGGCAGGGGAAGAATTTAATATTAATTCACCTAAACAATTAGGAAAGATTCTTTTTGAAAAACTTGATTTACCAGTAATTAAGAAAACTAAAACAGGATACTCAACTAATGCTGAAGTTTTAGACGCTTTAAAAGATAAGCATCCTATAATAGATAAAATTCTATATTACAGACAGCTCTCAAAATTATATTCAACATATATTGAAGGGTTAAAGGCTGTAATTGATAGTGATGGAAGAATCCATTCTAACTTTACTCAAACTGTTACTACAACAGGAAGATTATCTAGTACTGAACCAAACCTTCAAAACATTCCTATAAAAAATGAAAATGGAAGAAGTATAAGAAAGGTATTTATACCTCACAATGAAGATTCTGTTATTCTCTCAGCTGACTATTCTCAAATAGAACTTAGAGTTCTTGCTCATATTTCCGATGATGAGAATATGATTAAAGCTTTTAAGGGTCATGCTGATATTCACACATCTACAGCAGCAGAAGTATTTAATGTACCTGTGGAAGAAGTTACAAAAACTATGAGAAGTAACGCTAAAGCAGTTAACTTCGGAATAGTTTATGGAATAGGAGATTTCAGCTTGGCGCAGGATTTAGGAATAACAAGGGCTGAAGCAAAACAGTATATAGATGCTTACTTAGCTAGATATAAAAAAGTAGGAGAATATATGGAAAAGGTAGTAGAAGATGCTGAAGCAAATTCCTTTGTAACAACTCTTTTGAACAGAAAAAGATATATACCTGAGGTTAAATCTTCAAATAAAATGGTTAAAGCTTTAGGAAAGAGGTTAGCTATGAATGCACCAATCCAAGGGAGTGCTGCTGATATTATTAAAATTGCTATGATAAATGTTGCTAATAAACTTGAAGAAAAGAAATTAAAAAGCAGACTTATTCTTCAGGTTCATGACGAATTGATTTTAAATGTATGCAAGGATGAACTAGATCAAGTCAAAGATTTAGTTAAAAATGAGATGGAGCATGTACTTGACCTTAAAGTGCCATTAGACGTGGATGTTTCATTAGGAGATACCTGGTATGAAGCAAAATAAAATATTAAAGGTAGGGTTAACTGGGGGAATTGGATCTGGTAAAAGCACTGTAAGTTCAATGGTTAAAAATCAGGGGATTCCAGTGATTGATGCTGACATGATTTCTAGAAAGGTGCTTTCAAGCCATCCAGAGATACTAATAAAAATTAAGGAAACTTTTGGAGAAGAGTTCTTTGATGAAGATGGGAATTTCCTAAGAAGAAAAATGGGAGAACTGATTTTTTCTAACAAAGAGAAAAAGGATGTTTATGAAGGGATCTTAATGCCATATATATTAAAGGACATATTTATGGAAATAGATGAATATGATAACATGGGTGAGGAAATATGTGTTTTAGATGCACCTACGTTAATAGAAAATAATCTGCACGAAGAAATGGACTTTGTTATTGTCATTGCAATAATGAAAGAGCTTCAAATTTCAAGGGTAATGGCAAGAGACGAATTTACTAGAGAAGAAGCAATAAATCGTATTAATAATCAAATGTCTACTGAAGAAAAAGTTAAGTATGCAGATTATTTAATAGACAATGGAGATACCTTGGAGTATACAAAATTCCAGGTTGATTCAATTATTAAGGAGCTAAAAGAATTTAGGGGGAAAAATGTTCTGTAGAAATAGTAAAAAACTTAGAAAGATATTGCTTATTATCTTAATTGCAGTAATTATATTTGCAAACTTTAAAATTATACTTAGAAGCTTTTTTCCACTTGAATACAAGGAAAGTATCCTACAGTATAGTGAACTTTATAATGTGGATCCTATCTGGGTGGCATCAGTTATAAATACAGAGAGTAAATTTAATGCAGAAGCCGTTTCCTCAAAAGGAGCTATGGGATTGATGCAGATAATGCCTGATACAGGGATTTGGATTGCTGAATTAATTGGAATAGAGAACTTTACTGAAGAAATGATTAAAGATCCTAATGTTAATATTAATCTTGGTACTTGGTATTTAAATAAGCTTAGCGATGATTTTAATGGAGATTATGATTTAGTCCTTGCGGCTTATAATGGAGGTCCAGGCAACGTTTCAAGATGGCTCGTTAACGAAGAATATTCAGATGATGGAGTGAAATTAAGAGTAATTCCCTTTGATGAAACCAAAAACTATGTAAAACGTGTGAAATTAAATTATACTATGTATAAATTCTTATATGATTTTAATATTAAGTAGAATTGTTGTTTCTGGTATTGATTTAAAAAATTGATACCAGAAATTTTTATTATTTTTTAATAAATTATTGTTGTAAATAGAAATTTGTGGTGATATAATTAATTCATCGGATAAATGGGATAAAACATAATTAGCAGATGTGGTGGAATGGCAGACACGCTATCTTGAGGGGGTAGTGAGAATACTCTCGTGCGGGTTCAAGTCCCGCCATCTGCACCAAGAGTCCTTATATTATGCAGATGTGGCGGAATTGGCAGACGCACTAGACTTAGGATCTAGCGCCTTAGGCGTGGGGGTTCGACTCCCTTCATCTGCACCAAAAAAAACCTTGGATAAAAATCCAAGGTTTTTGTTATATTTAAAGAATTATTGAGCTTCTGGAATGTTTTCTACACAGCCAATACCGATGGCGCCAGCTCCAATATGGCAGGAAATGCTTAATGGTAAAGGGGTACTGAAGATTTCATATTCAGGAAAAGTAGCTTTAACCATCTGTTCCCAATCCTCAGCTAAGCTTCTATTACCAGAATAAGCAAGGTAAAGGGATATTTTTTTTCCATTAAATCTATTTTTCAAATCATTTTCAAGTGCATTAATCATGATTTTCATTGCTTGCTTTCTCCCGCGAGCTTTCTTAAAGGCATCTAGCTTATCACCCTGAATTTGGAGTACAGGTTTAATATTTAAAACAGTTCCAAGCGCTGCCCCGGAAGTTGTAACACGACCGCCTTTCTTTAAATATTTAAGCGTATCAACAGTTATGTATATACTTGCATTTAAGGCATATTGATTCAAAAGCTCTGCAATTTCTTTTCCAGAAAAACCTTTGTTTCTTAAGGAGATGGCTTCAAGGACAGATTGTCTTTGAGTAACAGAAATTCTTTTGTTATTTATTACGAAAACCTTGCCATTAAAATCATCTGCTAAAGCAGCAGCAGTCATATAAGAACCGCTAAGACCACTGGACATAGGTATATGTATAATTTCATCATATTCCTTTAATAAGCTGTTCCATAATTCTAAGATATCACCAGGGGTAGGTTGAGATGTTGATATTTCTAAGTCTTGCTCTAACATTTTAAAAAATTCATCTTGATTTATGGTTATATTTTCATGATATAATTTTTCATTCACATAAAAAGGCATTGGGACCACATTAATGCCTAGGGAATGTGCTTCATCATTAGAAACTCCACTATTACTGTCGGTTATTATAGCTACTTTATATTTCATGTCATACCTCATAGTTTTCTTTTCATTTGAATTAAATATAAATAAAAATTGATTAAATATTCATGTATATCTTATACAATATATTTTAACATAATATACTTTAATATAATTATAAACAATATATTAAAATAAACAAAATAAACATACGATATTATGAAGAAGTATTGGAAGATTTGTAGTTAACATATAATTATAAATAAAATTATGAAATGAAATGTAAAAATATGATATACTAAATTATAAATGTACCTTTTGTGGAATGTATAAATTTTTACTTATAGGGATGGAAAGTAAATAATAAATATGAATTGGTAAAAGAAATTACTTATATATTTTTTAGCTTAAAGTATATTAATTAAAGGAATGATTTAAATGGAACATTTTGATAACATATCTTTATTTGATCTTGGAGATATGGAAGCTCCACAGCTGGGAGAGAAAAAGGATAATAATGAACCACTGGCGCAACGATTAAAACCAAGAACCTTAGAAGAGTATGTTGGGCAGGAGCATATTTTAGCTAAGGATAAATTGTTATATAGAAGTATAAAAAGTGATAGAATTACTTCTTTAATTCTTTATGGTCCACCAGGAATAGGAAAAACAAGCTTAGCCAAAATCATAGCGAGAACGACTCATTGCAATTATGTGGAGTTGAATGCAGTTACATCAGGGATTAAAGAGATTAAGGCCGTTGTTGAAAAAGCTCAAAACGAAATTGCCTTAAAGGGGAAAAAAACAATTTTATTTATAGATGAGATTCATAGATTCAATAAAACCCAACAGGACAGCTTATTGCCTCATGTTGAAAAAGGAGTTATTACTTTGGTTGGAGCAACAACAGAAAATCCTTTTTTTGAGGTAAATAAAGCTCTACTGTCCAGATCCATGATTTTTAAGTTGGAGCCACTTACGGAGGAACATATTATAAAGGTTATAAACCGAGCATTAACGGATAAGGAATTAGGCTATGGATCAATTAAAATTAAGCTATATGATGATGCTTTAAAGTTTATATGTAAAAATGCATCTGGGGATGCAAGAAAGGCTTTAAATGCATTAGAATTAGCAGTTTTAACCACTAATAAAAGTCAGGATGGTATTATTCATGTTACCTTAAGTGTTGTGGAAGAGTGTATGCAGAAAAGACAAGTAAGTTATGATAAGTCTGGAGATTATCATTATGATGTGGTTTCAGCTTTTATAAAAAGCATAAGAGGGAGTGATCCAGATGCTGCAGTACATTATCTTGCTAGAATGCTTTATAGTGGTGAGGATCCTGAGTTTATTGCTAGAAGGATTGTTATATCAGCTTCAGAAGATATTGGAAATGCAGATCCATATGCAATTCTTATTGCAAATGCAGCCTTAAACATAGTTAAATCTATTGGAATGCCAGAAGCTAGGATTACGTTGGCACAGGCTGTTACATATCTAGCCACGGCCCCAAAGAGCAATGCAGCCTACAATGCTATCAATGCAGCTTTGATGGATATTGAAAAAGAAGATATCGGTGCAGTGCCCATGCATTTAAGAGACAGTCATTATGGTGGAGCAAAAGAGTTAAATCATGGTGTTGAATATAAATATCCGCACAATTATGATCATCATTATGTGAAGCAGCAGTATCTTCCAAAGGAACTTAACAGGAAGAAATACTATGAACCCACAGGGCTAGGTTATGAAAAAAGAATTAAGGATAGAATGGATTTTTTTAGTAAACTATAGGTGAATCACACAGAAGATTTGATTGTATATCTTTTGTGTGATTTTTTTGTTATGAAGTTATTATAGTGGCATTTAAGATATGTATTTATGGATGATATATTTTAGATATGGTAATTGGTTGATTTATATTAATTAAAATAGACTTACGAAACAAGAGTAGAAATAAAATCAACATAAATGTATTTGAAAAATATGTTAAATGTGAAATAATATAAATATACCCTTCTTTATAGTTAAAGGAAGGGCATATTTAAGAGTTTAATTGTTTGAAAATTTAAAAAATACAAACAGGGAGGGTATAAATGAAGATTCCTTATGTTATAAATCTGCAGAAGTATTCTATTCATGATGGAGATGGTATTAGAACAACGGTATTTTTTAAAGGATGCTTGCTAAGTTGCTGGTGGTGCCATAATCCAGAAAGTCAAAGCTATGAACAAGATCTTATGGTTGATGAAGAAAAGTGTACTGGCTGTGGTTCATGCGTAGACATTTGCACCAATAGTTCTATATCACTTTTCAAGGGAAGAGCAAAAACTAATATGAAGAGCTGTACTTTATGCTTCGACTGTGTAGATGGATGTATATATAATAACAGGCATTTTGTTGGAAAGCAGTTCAAAATTGAGGAGCTTGTAAAAGAGCTTGAGAAAGATAAGCAGTTTTATGAAGATTCGCAGGGGGGAATTACCTTGTCAGGAGGAGAAGTAATGACTCAGCCCATGGACTACATAGAAGAACTTATTAAAAAATTGAAAAGAAAAGGATATAACGTAGCTATTGATACCTGTGGATATGCTCCTACAGAAAACTTTAAAAGGTTGTTAAAGTATGTAGATACGTTTTTATATGATGTGAAGGTTATGAATGATGAAAAACATAAGAAGTATATGGGGAAATCTAACGAACTTATTCTACATAACTTAAAATTTATAAGTGATAACAATGGAAAAATAAATATTAGAATTCCAATAATTTATCCTGTAAATAGTGATGAAGAATCCATAGATGAAATAATAGATTATTTAAAGAAAAATATTAAGGTGGAAAAGGTTAATTTACTTCCTTACCACAATACAGGATCAAGTAAATATGTAAAGTTACAAAAAGAATATCGTGGAAAGGACTTTGAAGCACCAACGAAGGAGAGAATGGAAGAGATAGCAGATAAATTTAGAAGTAATGGTTTTATAAATATTAAAATAGGAGGTTAAGTATGGAAAAGAGAGGAATGAATGAAAGGATTAGAAATCTAAGAAAGCAAAGTGTTGAAACTGTACCTCATATTTATATGGAAAGGGCACTATTGATGACTGAAGCCTATAAAAAATATGAGGGTAGTGTATCCATACCTGAGTTAAGGGCTTTAACTATGAAAGAGATTTTTTCTAAAAAAACTATAACTATTGAGAAGGGGGAATTAATTGTTGGGGATAAAGGTAACGGTCCACAATCTACTCCTACTTTTCCAGAGTTATGCTGTCATAGTCTTAAAGATATGGAAGTTATGAATAACCGTGAATTAATATGCTTCAAAGTATCTGAGGAAGATTTGAAGATTCAAAAAGAAAAAATTATACCTTATTGGGAAAAAAGATCAATGCGGCATAAGATAATTGATGCAATGAGTGAGAGCTGGAAGGATTGCTATGAAGCAGGAATTTTTACTGAATTTATGGAGCAGAGAGGACCAGGGCACACTGTTGGTTCAGAAAAAATTTATCAAAAAGGGTTTTTAGATTATAAAAAAGATATTGAAGTAGCACTAAATAATTTGGATTATTTAAAAGATGAAAACGCTGGGGATAAATCAGATGAGCTTCGTGCCATGGCAATTATGTGTGATGCCATTATGATATTAGGTGAAAGGTATAGTGAGCTTGCAAAAGAATTAGCTGAAAGAGAAGAAGATCCTATAAGAAAAGCAGAGCTATTAGAGATAGAAAAGAATTGTAAGGTGGTTCCTGCTAAGAAGCCAGAAACTTATTGGCAGGCAATACAAATGTATTGGTTTGTCCATTTAGGGGTTACTACAGAGTTAAATCCATGGGATGCTTATAGCCCAGGCAGGTTAGACCAGCATTTAAATCCTTTTTATGAAAGAGACCTTGAAGCAGGAATTTTGAATGAAGAAAAAGCTAAAGAGCTTTTAGAATGTTTGTGGGTAAAATTTAATAATCAGCCTGCACCTCCAAAGGTTGGAATTACCTTAAAGGAAAGCAGCACATATACTGATTTTGCAAATATAAATACTGGAGGTATAACTGCCGATGGAGAAGATGGTGTAAATGAAGTAAGTTATTTAATTTTAGACTGCATGGATGAAATGAAACTTTTACAGCCAAGCTCTAATGTTCAAATAAGCAGAAAGACTCCTTTGAGATTTTTAAAGAGAGCTTGTGAGATATCTCGAAAGGGATGGGGACAGCCAGCTTTTTATAATACAGAAGCTATCGTCCAGGAACTTTTAAATGCAGGAAAATCTTTGGAGGATGCACGAAGAGGTGGGACAAGCGGTTGTGTTGAAACAGGTGCTTTTGGGAGAGAAGCTTATATACTTCAGGGATACTTTAATCTGCCAAAGATTCTAGAGATAACTTTATTTAACGGATATGACCATGTGGCAAAGAAGCAGTTAGGTTTGAAGCTAGGACATGCTGAAGATTTTAAAAGCTATGAGGAGCTGCTAGAAGCTTATAAAAGGCAGATAGACTATTTTGTAAATATAAAGGTGGAGGGCTCCAATAAGATAACAAGATTATATGCTAAATATATGCCAGTTCCATTTTTATCAATTATTACGGATGACTGTATAGGAACAGGCACTGATTATAATGCTGGGGGAGCAAGATATAATACTAATTATCTTCAAGGCGTTGGAATAGGTACTATTACAGATTCCTTAGCCGCTATTAAATATAATGTTTATGATAATAAAAAGTTTTCAATGAACGAATTAATGAAAGCTGTAAAAGATAACTTTATTGGTCATGAGAAAATTTTAAATTTGGTGCAAAACAGAACGCCTAAATATGGTAATGATGATGATTATGCTGATTTTATTATGAAGGATATCTTTAATTATTATGAGAGAAATGTTACAGGAAGACCTAATATGAGAAAAGGTACATGGCGTATAAATATGCTTCCAACTACTTGTCATGTGTACTTTGGTGAGGTAATGTTAGCAAGCCCAAATGGGAGAAGAGCTAGTACTCCTGTTAGTGAAGGTATTTCACCAGAAAAGGGAGCAGATGTGAAGGGACCAACAGCTGTAATTAAATCAGCTAGTAAAATGGATCATTTAAAAACTGGAGGTACCCTTTTAAATCAAAAGTTCACTCCAGGTGTGGTTGGAGGAGAAGAAGGATTAACTCAAATGGTAAATTTAATTCGTACTTATTTTAATTTAGAAGGTCACCATATTCAATTTAATGTAGTTGATAGAGAAACCCTGATAGCAGCACAAAAGCAGCCAGAGGAATATAAGGATTTAATAGTAAGAGTGGCAGGGTATAGTGATCATTTTAGAAACTTAAGTAAAACTCTGCAGGATGAAATAATTAATAGAACAGAGCAAAGCTTTAATTAAACTTTAACAATTATATTATAAAGAATGGCAAAGGAATTATGAGGAGGAGAAGTAATGAAAATAGGATTTATAGGTTGTGGAAATATGGCAAAGGCAATGCTGAAGGGGATAGTATCTTCAAAGCTAATTAAGAAAGAAGAAATTATAGCAGCAGATATATCTATGAGTATGCTTGAAAAAGTAAAGGAAGAAATGGGGATTAATATTACTAACAGCAATATTGAGGTGGCAAAAGGAAGCCAGATTATTGTTTTAGCTGTTAAGCCACAGTATTATAGCTCTGTAATAAAAGAAATTAGGGATGTAATTAATGAGAATACTATTGTAGTTTCAATTGCTCCAGGACAAACCCTAGAAAAACTCCTTAAGGAGTTTAACAAAGAAGTTAAGATTGTTAGAACTATGCCTAATACACCTGCAATGGTGTTAGAAGGGATGACTGCAGCTTGTAAAAATGAATTTGTTACTGATGAGGAAATGGAATATGTTTGCAGTCTTTTGAATTCCTTTGGTAAAAGTGCTGTTGTACAAGAATATATGATGGATGCCGTTGTAGCTGTGAGTGGAAGTTCTCCTGCTTATGTATATATGTTTATTGAAGCTTTAGCAGATGGAGCTTGCCGTGGTGGTCTGCCAAGAGATATGGCATATAAGTTTGCTGCTCAAGCAGTTCTTGGAAGTGCTAAAATGGTGTTAGAGACAGGAGCTCATCCTGGAGCTCTTAAGGATATGGTGTGCTCTCCAGGAGGAACTACCATAGAAGCAGTAGCTGCCTTAGAGAGTAATGGCTTTAGAAGTGCAGTTATAGAAGCTATGAAGATATGTGAAGATAAAGCAAAGGGAATGTAAAATTTAATTAAATGAAAATAATAAATGACGGCTTTTGGGCTGTCATTTTACTTTTCATATTGTAAAATGAACAACTTAAGCAATAGTATAAATTTTCACAATGTTCTGATAGATACTATTAAGAAAACGAATACATGAATTTTGATGAATATATTTAAATATTTGTAACAATATGGTATTAATATAGTGTAAGCAAAAAAAGGAGGAGTGAAGGACATGTTAGATTTTGTGCAAGCTGTAAACAGCATTCTTTGGGATTTTCTTTTAATTTTCTTGTTATGTGGTACAGGAGCTTATTTTACCTTTAAACTAAAGTTTATTCAGGTTAGAAAATTTAAAGAAAGCTTCAAGATGACCTTTGGAAAAATAAAATTCGGTAAAAAAGCAGGAGCTGAAGGAATGACATCTTTTCAATCTCTTGCTACAGCAATAGCTGCTCAAGTAGGTACAGGTAACCTAGCTGGTGCTGCTACTGCAATTGCTTCTGGTGGACCTGGTGCAATATTCTGGATGTGGATTAGTGCTTTCTTTGGAATGAGTACTATATTCGCAGAAGCAACCTTGGCCCAGGAGTATAAAACAAAAATAGATGGACAAGTTACCGGTGGTCCAGCTTATTATTTAAGCAAAGGATTGAAAAATAAAAAACTTGGTAAAATTCTTTCTATTTTCTTCTCAATCACAATTATATTAGCATTAGGGTTTATTGGAAATATGGTTCAATCAAATTCAATTGGAGGTGCATTTGAATCTGCCTTTAATATTGATGCAAAAATTGTAGGTGTAGTTGTTGCTTTATTAGCTGGCGCAATATTTATTGGAGGAGTAAAGCGTATTGCATCCTTTACAGAAAAGGTTGTACCAATAATGGCTTTATTCTATATTATAGGAAGTTTAGCAATAATAGTTATGAATTATAAAAGTATATTGCCAGCTTTTGAAATGATTTTTGTTGGAGCTTTTAATCCATCAGCAATTATGGGAGGAGTTCTTGGAGCTACAGTTAAACAGGCTGTAAGATATGGAGTTGCAAGAGGATTATTCTCTAATGAAGCAGGTATGGGTTCTACACCACATGCCCATGCAGTTGCGAAGGTTAATCATCCAGCAGAACAGGGATTGGTTGCCATGATGGGAGTATTCATTGATACTTTTATCATATTAACTTTAACAGCATTAGTAATCTTAACAACAGGCGTTTTAGGTTCAACAGATGCTGCAGGAAAAATTATAACAGGTATTAATTTAACTCAAAGTGCATTTAAAGTTGGAATGGGAAGCTTTGGTGCAGTATTTATTGCTATAGCTTTATTCTTCTTTGCATTCTCAACAATTATTGGATGGTATTTTTTCGGGGAAGCAAATATTAAATTTCTGTTTGGAAGTAAAGGAGTAGTACCTTATAGAATATTGGTTATGGTATTTGTTTTCTTAGGTTCATGTATGCATGTTGAGTTAGTTTGGCAGTTAGCTGATACCTTTAACGGGTTAATGGTTCTGCCTAACTTAGTTGGATTGCTTGTATTAGCACCAATTGTAAAAAAACGATATGATGAATTCCAAAGTGGTAAGTATGATAAAATAATGAATGACATAAATTTATAATTTAAATATTTTATTTTCTGTAAAAAAAGTTCTTGGGATCAAGAACTTTTTTTATTGCTTTGATTATCTGTAATAATTTTCACCATAAATGCACATTTTATATATGACGTTAATCATTAAAACTTTTATATGGAGGAATGTAAAATGAATCAAGTAGGAGACATAATTAAGGCATATGGAGACAATGGCCAGGAAATTAAATTAGAATTAATTGATGTGGTAGATATAGGACAAAGCAAATATGTGATAGCAGGTCCGATTGATGGAGAAGAAGCTTACGCATATAAAGTTGTGAGTAGAGAAAATGGAATGGTAGAATATGCTTCAATCGGCTCAGGAAGAGAGTTTAATAAGGTGCTATCTGCTTATAATGAAAAACATCAATAAAATAGGAGGTAATCATGGTGGGAAAAAGTAAGAAGAAGGGAAATAACCCTAATAATAAAAATATCAAGGATGGAGTTCAGGTTTTAAATAATCAAGTAAAGGATGCACATCATATTGAAAGCGCAACCATTGCTAATGGATTATTTGGAGTGGAAATAAAGGATAATCTAATAGATCCGGATACTAGATATTATATTTAATTTGAAAACTGCTTGCCGTTGGTGAGCGGCTTTTTAATTAAATGGTGAAATGAAATAATATTGTAAAATTTTCATTGTAATATAAATTTTTATAATATATAATGAAGAAGTTAATTCGAATTTAGGAGGAAGAACCATGGAAGAAATGAATACAATAAAATTAGTTGATGCTGATTCTAATGAAGTTATAGAGTTAGAAGTAGTTGAGGACTTAACTATTGATGGAAATCGTTATTTAATATTAGCATCTCTTGAAGAAGATGATGATGCCTTCATATATAAAGTTGTAGGTGAAGGTGAGAAAGCTGCATATGAAGCAGTTGAAGATGAAGCAGAATTTAATAAAGTTGTTGCTGAATACGATAGAATTTTTGAAGAGGAAATGGGTAAATAGTACATTTTATCCAAAATAAAAATAACCTTACTTTTGTAAGGTTATTTTTATTTTTAAAGATTTACATTACACTTATTTTGAAGAACTAGCAGCAATCTCATCCTTTACCTTGATTTCAGCTGCAGTTTTTAATCTTACCTGAGGCTCTTTTGGAAGACCAAATTTAGGTATAAACCTATCTAAACCTGTTAAAGTAAGTAATAGTATTGATCCTACTGCTACGAATGCCATTACGTTGTATTTTATAATATCAAGAGCTTGGAATTCGTGTAGAGGGTAAATAGCTGATAATATACCAACATAGAAGCCGATATAAACGTGCCAAGGAATTAATTGAGAACCAAATACCCCTAAAGCATCGGAGAATGTAGCATTTCTTAAACGAAGCTTGTACATATCTTCTTCTGAACCTTCTACATTTTCTTCAACTAAGTTCTTAATGATTGGTCCAACTGTAACAATCTGTGCCATCTCATCAGATAGCATGGCATTTCCTGCTAAGGAAAGAACACCGTTCCAGAACATTAATTGTCTTACGTTTCTAGATATTCTTCTTACAAGATTTGATAAAGGAGCAAAGGCATTCATCTTCGCCATTACACCACCAAAGGCACCAACCCACATCATCATTACTATAACCCAGGAACCTGCATCAGCAAACCCTGACTGCATTAATTCTAAGTAAGGAGTTATACCTTCAACTGTTCCAGCAAAAGTACCGAAAATGTAAGAGGAAGCAAGTCCAATAAATAGACATACTAGTGTAGGAACTCCCATTACAGCTGCTACTATAACAACAATTAAAGGAATTACCATGAAGTAAGGTACTCCACTTTGGACTTGGTTTAAAAGCTCAATAGCAGCTGGTCTTTTCTCTTCAAGAGCAGCCCAAGCTTCAGGTGGAATAGCCTCGATAGCAGCAGAAGCATTTGCTACGTCTGTAGGTAGTTTAAAGTACAGACTTATACCAAAGATAATTATAGCAGTTAAAATTAAACAGCTAATAGACCACACACCTTGAGTTCTGATTCTGTCAATAACTTCAACCTTTTGAATACCTGAACTTACTACAGTTGTGTCTGAAATAAGACCAATGTTATCACCAAAACAAGCACCACCAGCTATTGCGGCTGTAGTTAATAGTAAGTGTCCTCCAACTATGTGGTTTAACCATATAAAGATTGGAGCACAGGCTGCGAAGGTTCCCCAAGAAGTTCCTGTTGCGACAGAAAGAATAGCTGTTACTAAGAAGCCGCAAACAGCTACTGTTCTCGCATTTAATCCAAGGGAAAGAGCAATATTAACGATGGAAGCTCCAACACCTGTAGACATAAATGCATTTGCCATTGCATAGGCAAACATTAGGATAAAAAATACAAGAATGAGATCTTTGCAGTTATCAATAGCTGCCGTAAGTAAATCGTTGAACTTGATTTTTTCAGTTAAATAAGCTACAACGAAGGCAAAAAGTGTTGCGATTGGGGCTGCTGTTAAAACATCAACCTTCATCATCATTAATCCAGCCAGAACAAAAATTGGCGTGAATTTAAAAAATCCTTTTGCAATATCCATTTAATTTCCCCCTTATTTTGTAGAATTTGGTCAAAATGTAATGTATTTTTTTCTACACTATTAGTTTAAAACGTTTGCAATAAAAAAGCAAGTATTTTCAGAAAATATTTTATAGTCGGAATAGTGGTATAAAGGGAGGCGAGTCGAAAGTTAAAATATGAAAAAACCATGAGTAAATACACCCATGGTCATTAAGTTTCACTATGCTATTTCTTGTGATTCAGTACATTCTTTTTTTACTTGAAGATCTTTTTTTAATTTTACTTTTGGTTCTCTTGGTAATCCAAAGTTAGGAATAAATCTATCCCATCCTGTCAGGGTAAGAATTAACAGAGAACCAACAGTAACGAAGGCCATTACATTAAACTTAATAATATCTAATGTAGCAAACTCATATAGAGGATATACAGAGCTTAAAATTCCTATGTAGAAGCCCATGTATACATGCCAAGGAATCAATTGAGAGCCAAATACTCCAAGAGCGCTTGAAAAGGTTGCATTTCTAATTCTTAGCTTAGTAAGATCTTCATCACTACCTTCAACATTCTTATCAACTAATTCTTTAATAATTGGTCCGATGGTAACAATTTGAGCCATTTCGTCAGATAAAGCCGCATTACCACCAATTGATAGAAGACCATTCCAGAACATTAACTGGCGTACATTCTTGGATATCTTAAGAACAAAATTAGATAAAGGCTCGAAGGCATTCATTCTAGACATTATACCTCCGAAGGCTCCAAACCACATCATCATTACAATTACCCAAGATCCAGCTTCAGAGAATCCATCTTCAGTAAGGCTTAAGAAAGCTCCTAATCCACTGATTGTCCCTGCAAAACTTCCAAAAATAAAGGAAGAAGCAAGTCCAACAAATAAACACACTAATGTAGGCAATCCTGAAACTGCACATCCAATTACAAGTACTAAAGGCAGAACCATATAAAAAGGTACACCTTCTTTTACCTGGTTAAGAAGTTCAACTGCAGCAGGTCTTTCAGCTTCTAAGGCAGACCATGCTTCAGATGGTATAGCATCGATGGCAAGAGCAGTGTCAGTAACTTGTGTTGGCAGATTCATAGATACACTTATTCCATATATAATGATTGCAGAAACTGCAAGGCATCCTACAGACCAAACTACTTGTGATTTAACCCTATCTAATACTTCAACCTTTTGAATACCGGAACTTACAACAGTTGTGTCTGAAATAAGACCAATATTATCACCAAAACATGCTCCTCCAGCAATAGATGCAGCAGTTAAAAGAATATTTCCACCTAAAATATGATTTAACCATAGAAAAATAGGAGCACAGGCTGCAAATGTTCCCCATGAAGTTCCTGTAGCAACGGATAAAATACCAGTAACTAAGAACCCACAAACAGCCACTGTTCTAGCGTTTACCCCAATTGAAAGGGCAATGTTTACGATTGAAGCACCAACACCTGTTGCCATGAAGGCATTAGCCATTGCATATGCAAACATTAAAATGAAGAATACGAGAATTAATTCTTTAACGTTATCTGTAGCAGCGTCCATTAAATCATTGAAGGTCAGCTTTTCAGTTAAGCTGGCAATAACAAAAGCAACCAAAGTTGCGATCGGTGCTGCGATAAGAACATTCATATCCATCATAATTAATCCTGCAAGAATGAAAATTGGTACAAACTTTAAAAAACCTTTAAAAAAACTCATGTTAATCCCCCTTGTAGTTATGTTTTAAAGTTTTTAGAACACTATTAGTGTAAAACGTTTTCAAACAAATTTCAAGTATTTTCAGAAAAAAATGTTAAACAATTAACTTATTTTTCGAAAAATTATTTAAATTATCTATTTAGAAGGTAAAAATCCGTTTATATGTCAAAATATGCAATTAAAAAGGCTGGAATTCTTATGAACTCCAGCCAAAGTAATTATTTCTTTTTTAATTTCACCTTAGGTTCTTTTGGTAAACCAAATTTAGGAATTAATCTATCAAGTCCCGTTAAAGTTAATATTAAAAGTGAACCAACAGTAACGAAGGCCATAACGTTATACTTAATAATATCTATTGCTTCAAACTTGAATAGTGGATATACAGAAGTTAAAATTCCTATATAAAATCCCATATAAACGTGCCAAGGAATAAGTTGGGAACCAAACACACCTAAAGTACTAGAGAATGTGGCATTTCTAATACGAAGTGTTTCAATGTCTTCTTCAGAACCATAAACACTTTTTTCTACAAGTTCCTTTATTATGGGGCCAATAGTAACTATTTGAGCCATCTCATCAGATAGGGCTGCATTTCCACCTATTGAAAGGATACCATTCCAAAACATAAGCTGTCTAACATTCCTTGAAATTTTAAGGATTAGCTTTGAAAGCGGTTCAAAAGCATTCATTTTAGACATTATCCCTCCAAAGGCTCCAAACCACATCATCATAACAATTACCCATGAACCAGCTTCAGAGAAACCGTCTTGAGTTAATTGAAGGAAGGCAGCTAAACTTTCAACTGTTCCAGCAAAAGTTCCAAGAAGAAAAGAAGAAACAAGTCCTAGAAATAAACAAACCAAGGTAGGAAGGCCGGCAATAGCACAGCCAATGACAAGAAATAAAGGAAGTACCATATAGTAGGGTACACCTATCTTAACTTGATTAAGAAGTTCAATAGCTGCTGGTCTTTTAGCTTCTAAGGCAGTCCAAGCTTCAGCTGGTATGGCATCAATGGCTTCTTTTGCATTTGCAACTTCCATTGGAAGATTCATTGCAATACTGATTCCATAAATTATTACGGCAGAAATTATAAGACATCCAACAGACCAAACTATTTGATATTTAACTCTTTTTAATACATCTACCTTTTGAATACCAGAGCTTACTACAGTGGTATCCGATATAAGTCCAATATTATCACCGAAACATGCTCCACCTGCAATTGAGGCAGCAGTTAGAAGAATATTACCTCCAAGAATGTGATTCAACCATAAAAATATAGGAGCACATGCAGCAAAGGTACCCCATGAGGTTCCTGTAGCTACAGATAGTATACTTGTTACTAAGAAGCCGCAAACAGCAACTGTACGAGCTGTTACACCTATGGATAGAGCAATATTAACGATTGAAGCACCAACACCTGTTGCCATGAAGGCATTAGCCATTGCATATGCAAACATTAGAATGAAGAAAACAATTATTAACTCTTTTACACTATTAGTAGCAGCATCAATTAATTCATTGAAGGTTAGCTTTTCCGTTAAAGAGGCAATAATAAAGGCAAGTAATGTAGCAATTGGTGCAGCAATTAATACATCCATGCCAGTCATAATTAAAAATGCCAGAATAAATATTGGCACAAATTTCAAAAATCCTTTAATAAAGTTCATGTTAATCCCCCTTGAAGTAGCACATAAAAGATTTTTTTATCTTATGTAAGTAATATAGAGCAATAACTTGTCTACTTTTGTATTTTAAGTTTAAAGCCTTTTATGCAAAATATCAAGTAATTTTATAAAATATTTAATTTAAAATGAAAAAACAGTAAAAATAAGCAGGAGTAAAGGTTATATGCTAAAAAATTCTACTGAAATTTGAGAAATTATTAGTTTAAGGTTGTATAAATATTCAAAGAACGTGAAATAAAAAAGGAACTGTTTGAACAGTTCCTTAAATTAATTAATAGTCAGATGAAGAATCTTTTAAATTTTCAACAATAGCTATTGAAGCACTGGCACCAATTCTATTTGCTCCAGCATTAATCATTGCCATTGCATCTTCAGTAGTACGAACACCACCTGAAGCTTTAACACCCATAGTTGGTCCGACAACTTTTCTCATTAAGGCTATATCAGCTGCAGTTGCTCCACCAGTGCTAAAACCAGTTGAAGTTTTAACGAAATCAGCTCCAGCTTCTTGAGAAAGCTCACAAGCTTTTATGATTTCCTCTTCTGTTAATAAGCAGTTTTCTAAGATTACCTTTACGATAGCTTTTCCTTTTGCAGTGTTTACAACTTCTTTAATATCGTTTTTAACGAAGTCGTAATCTTTATCCTTTAAAGCACCAACATTAATAACCATATCTATTTCATTAGCTCCAAGCTCTATTGCTCTTGCAGTTTCAAAAGCCTTAGCTTTAGTATCCATAGCTCCAAGAGGGAAGCCAACAACTGTACAAACTAAAACCTCAGAACCTTTTAATTCCTTAGCAACTAGTTCTGTATAGCAAGAGTTTACACAGACTGATTTAAATTTATATTCTTTAGCCTCACTACAAATTTTTATTACTTGATCCTTTGTAGTATCTGCCTTTAAAATTGTGTGATCGATCATAGATGCGATATTCATAATTATTCCTCCTACATATATGAGAATAATCTTATATAGATTAACACTCAAAATTTTATGTATTAAATTTTATTGAAAGCTGTTAAGCTTTTTTACCATTTTAAATTCGTACTTGTCTTTATGCTTGTTAAGTTTTCCGCTTAATTTATAAGAAACCATCATTGCGATAAGACCAACAAGAATAGAATAAACCTCATAGTTTGCTAATTGCATTTTGCTGAAAATGAAAATTGATAAGGCTAATGCGATAACTGTAACTATAGTAGGGAAACCATATGCCCAGAAAGTCATATTTTTAAAAGTTTTGCTGTCCATTTCAACTAAAACTTTTTCACCAACTGAAGCTCCCTCAGAATTTTTAAGGTCTACTATTATGGTATCCTTAGGACAGCCAGATTTGCAGGAGGAGCATCCACCGCCACAACCACCTTTTTTTACAAAGGCAACTTTAGCTATATCTCCGTCAATTCTTTTAATTATTCCTTGTTCTTCCATGATAACACCTCCAAAAAGTAAATAAAGAAGGCTTTTAGCCTTCTTTATTATATCACAGTTCATTTATAAATTGAACTAATAGTAGTATTATTTATTTTCTTCAGTAGCAGCAGGTGCTGAAGCTTCTGTTTTAACTTCTGCTTTAGCAGGAACCGCTTCTTTCTTAAGAACTGGTTTTCTAAGGTTTAATATTGAGTTCTTTGGACATTTGTTAGCACAAATTCCGCAGTTAACACATTTGCTGTAATCAAATACTGGAATGTTATTAACTATTTCAATGGCATCCTTTGGACAGTTCTTCATGCAGATTCCGCATCCGATACATCCAACGTCACAAGCGCTCATAACTTCTTTACCTTTTTCTTTATTGTTACATTCGATTCTTACCTTAGTTTTCTTAGGAACTAAGTGTATGATTTCTTTAGGACATACAGCTGTACAAGCAGCGCAGGCAACACATTTTTCTTCGTCAACTACAGCAACACCATTTACAACATGGATTGCGTCAAATTCACAAGCTTTAACACAAGAACCAAGTCCTAAACATCCATTTCCACAAGTTTTTGAACCGCCGCCTGGAGCTACTGCTGCATGGTTACAATCTAAGATTCCGATGTAGTTATATTTTTCTTTTGCTACATCAGGAGTTCCTTTACATCTAACGAAAGCTGTCATTGGTTCACCAACTGATGCTTCAACTCCTAAGATTTCAGAGATTTTAGATACTGCAGCAGCACCACCTGGAGCACATTTGTTAGTAGGGGCAGTTCCCATTACTACAGCTTCAGCGTAAGCGTCACATCCAGCAAATCCACATCCACCACAGTTTGCACCAGGAAGACATTCTCTTACTAGAGGAATTCTTTCGTCAACTTCAACTTTAAATTTACTGTTTGCATATCCTAGTAGGGCTCCAAAGACTAATCCAAGTCCACCAAGGCTTACTACAGGAGCAACTAAACTTTGTAATTCCATTTATTTTACCTCCTTATACTAAACCAGCGAAGCCATAGAAAGCAATCGCCATAAGTCCAGCAGTTATTAAAGATATTGGTAATCCTTTGAAACATGCTGGCATGTCAGTGTTATCTTCCATTCTTTCTCTAAGTCCTGCAAGGATAACAATAGCAAGCACGTATCCACCAGCAGCTCCAAGAGTATTAGCTAAAGATTGAGCTAAGTTATATCCTTTATCGATATTTGTTGTTGCTATACCAAGAACGGCACAGTTAGTAGTGATAAGAGGTAAGAAGATACCAAGAGATCTATAAAGACCTGGCTGAATCTTTTTAATAACTATCTCAACGAATTGAACTAGGGCAGCTATAACAAGGATAAATGTTAAAGTTGATAGATATCCTAGGTCAAATGGTATAAGGATTAACTTGTTTACTACGAAAGTAATAAGAGTAGCAAGTAACATTACGAAGGTAACTGCAGCTCCCATACCCTTAGCAGTCTCAGTTTTTTGAGAAACTCCAAGGAAGGAACAAATACCTAAGAATTGCCCTAATATTACGTTGTTAACAAGAAGGGCACCTATAAATATTGTAAATAATTCTTTCATTAATTTTCACCTTCCTTATTTTGTTTCTTTAGCTTTTTTAGCTTTATTAATTTTAATTTGATTAAATCCAGCTAAAAGAACTCCAAGTGTCATGAATGCTCCAGGAGCAGCTGTCATTATCATTGCTGGAACATAAGAGTTTGGTAATACTTGGAATCCGTAGAATGTTCCTGCTCCAATTACTTCTCTGAATGTAGCAAGTAAAACTATAGCAGCACCAAATCCAAGTCCCATACCTATAGCATCAAAGATAGAAGGTAAAACACTATTTTTTGAAGCATAAGCTTCAGCTCTTCCAAGAATAACACAGTTAACAACGATTAGAGGAAGGAATATTCCAAGAGATGTATATAAGTCTGGAATATAAGCTTCTAATAAGAACTGTATTAATGTAACGAATGTAGCAATAACTACGATGAAAGCAGGAATTCTGATTTTATCAGGTACAAGCTTTCTGATTAAAGATATAACGGCGTTTGAACCGATTAAAACTAATGTAGCAGCAAATGCCATACCTACAGCATTGTTTACACTTCCTGTAACAGCAAGAGTAGGACACATAGCTAGTACTTGTATAAATACTGGGTTCTCGGTAATGATACCGGTTTTTAATCTATCAACTAACTCTTTCATTCTACTTTGCTCCTTTCAAGTTTGTGTTGAAGAAATCTACAGCACTGTTTACTCCTGCAACTACAGCTTTAGAAGTAATAGTAGCACCTGTAATAGCATTGATGTCAGTAACAGCAATTTCACTTTCTGTAGATAAACCTTTGAATGACTCAGCGAAAGCAGGGTCATCTTGAGAGTTTGCTCCAAGGCCAGGTGTTTCGTTCTGTTTGTGAACTTTGATTCCTGAAATAGTACCATCTGCAGTAATTCCAACTAAAGTTTCTAAAGCGCCTTCATAACCTTCAGATGTTACGTTTAGAACATATCCACCGTTGTCAGCTTCAAAGATTGCAAGTACTGCATCAGAAGGAGCAGCAGTTGATGCTGTAAAGCTTCCAGCTTCTAATACTTCAGTAAGCATTGGAGAATTTTCATCAAGTGGAGCTTCTGTAGCAACTTCGTTTCCAAGAATTTCAGTATTGTAGAATTCTATTACATTGTTAACAGCTGTGTTAACAGCACCAGAAGAAATTGTTGCTCCAGATATAGCTGTTATATCAGAACCTAAAGCAAGTTTGCCTTCTGCAGGCTTTCCAGCGTATTGAGCACCGAATGTTGGGTCATCTTTAATTTTTGAACCAAGACCAGGAGTCTCAGAAAGACTTAATACTTCGATTCCAGATACTTTAGAATCAGCATCGATACCTACTAGCATCATGATTTCTCCGCCGTATCCAGAAGTTTTAACTTTAAATACATATCCAGAAGTTTTTCCACTAGTTTTAGCTTCATAAGACTCTAAAATATTATCGTTAGACTTTCCTTCGATAAGTGTGAATTCTTCACCTTGCTCTAAAACAACTCTCATAGCAGCAGCTTGCTCTTCAGCTTTTCTAGAGGCTATCGGAGCTCTTGTTACATCATAAGCAAAGGCTAGGATAAGACCAGCAATAGCAGTGATAACTAAAAGAGTTGCACCTAATTTTAAATTTTCTTTCATTATTTTGCACCTCCGAATACACGTGGACTTGTCCATTTGTCTATCATTGGAACTAATAAGTTCATGATAAGGATTGAGTAAGAAACACCTTCAGCATATCCGCCATATAAACGAATAAGTGTTGTTAAGAATCCACAACCAACACCGAAGATAATTTGTCCTTTTTGTGTCATTGGAGTAGTAGTGTAGTCTGTAGCCATGAAAATAGCTCCAAGCATTAATCCACCGATTAGGATTTCATATAATCCGTTACCTGTGAAGAAACCATCTCTACCAAGTACAGTTGTTAAAACAAATACAGTACCAATGTAAGTAGCTGGTATGTGCCAAGTGATTACTTTTCTATAAAGCAGGTAAGCTCCACCGATAAGTAGTGCTATGGCAGATACCTCACCGATACATCCTGGGATGTTACCAATGAATACGTCCATTGTGCTTGGAAGAATTCCACTTCCACCTTTTAATATTCCAAGAGGAGTAGCTTTTGTTACTGCATCCATAGTCCAAGTAGTCATTGCAGTTGGATATGCAGCAAGTAGGAACGCTCTAGCAGCTAAAGCTGGGTTCACTATGTTTTGGCCAAGTCCTCCGAAGAAACACTTAACAACGATTATTGCAAATGCACTACCTACAGCTACCATCCATAGTGGAAGAGTAGTAGGTACGTTATAAGCAATTAAAAGACCAGTTACAGCAGCACTTAAATTCCAAAGAGTATTTGGTCTTTTAGTAATTTTATTGAATAAGAACTCACTTAGCATTGCAGAAGCAACTGCAGTGATCATTATTAGGGCTGCTGAGAAACCGAAGAAATAAATACCAGCAAGACCAGCAGGTACTAATGCTATAAGAACGTCTCTCATAATTGTAGATACCGTTTCTTTAGCCTTTATATGTGGCGATACGGATACGTTAAATAAATTCTCTGACATTATGTTCACCTCTACTTATTGTTTTTTCTAGCTAAAACTTGCTTTTTGCCTTCTTTACAACTTTGAGTTAAGTTTCTCTTAGAAGGACAAGAGAAGCTACAAGCTCCACATTCTATACAGCTAGTTCCGTTTAATTTCTCAAAACTATCATAATCTCTTCTTAAAACTAAAGAGTTAAGCTTGTATGGTAATAAGAACATTGGACATGCATTTACGCATTTTCCACATCTTATACAGTTTTGCTCTTCAGAAATAGCAGCTTCAGCGCTAGATAAGCATAGAACACCAGATGTACCTTTTGTTGCAGGTATATCTAAAGAGAATAGTGCAGTACCCATTAGAGGTCCACCACTTATAACCTTTACAGGGTTCTCTTTAAAACCACCACAATGATCAACAAGTTCTTGTAAGCTTGTACCAAGTTTAACAAGGATGTTCTTTGGATTTGCAACTGCTCCTCCAGTAACCGTTACTATTCTATCAGTAAGAGGTTTACCATCAATAACAGCTTTTTTAATAGCAACAACTGTAGCTACATTTTGAACGATACATCCAACATCAGCTGGTAATTTTCCTGTTGGTACTTCTCTTTTTGTAACAGAATAAATTAACTGTTTTTCAGCACCTTGTGGGTACTTAGTTTTAAGCTCTGCAACTTCAATATTTTGGATTGGCTCAAGCATTGCCTTCATGATTGTAATTGCATCAGCTTTGTTGTTTTCGATTCCTAAGTATATTTTTGCATTAGGATACATGTGTGCTAAAATTTCTAAACCTTCAGTAACATCTTTAGAATACTGAAGCATTAATTGATGGTCACATGTTAAGTATGGCTCACACTCAGCAGCGTTAACGATGATTGTATCAATGTTACACTCTTTTGGTGGGTTTAGTTTAACGTGAGTAGGGAAGCAAGCTCCACCTAAACCAACAATTCCAGCACCTTTTATAATTTCCAACAATTCTGAGTTTGATAAGTTTTTGAAGTTCTCATGTGGTGTTGGTGCCACCTCTTCATAGTTGTTGTCGTTTTCGATGATGACGCTCATCACCTTTGTACCACCAGCAGTAAGCATTGGTGTTACATTTTTTACTGTCCCAGAAACACTTGAGTATACATTTGATGAAACATGAGAAGATGCTTCACCGATTAATTGACCAACTAGAACTTTGTCACCTTTTTTAACAACCGGTGTACAAGGAGCTCCTATATGTTGACTCATAGGGAAAACTAAATCGCCCTTTGGGAGATAAGCTTCAATTTCTTTGTGCTCTGAAAGGTGTTTTCCGTGAGGCGGATGAATGCCTCGCTTAAATGTTAATAGTCCCATAATATTCCTCCATTCCTATAGTATAAATTAATAAGACATTGTATTAATGACACCTATAGTACAACGTCTATTATACAACTAAAACTTTTATGGTGCAATATGTTCCACTGTTATACATGGCTAATATGACAAAATATTAACACCATTAGGTGTAAATAAAACACATATATAATAGGAAGGGATTTTTAAAATTAAAAATTTTTCAGTAATTATTGAAGTTGATTAGATAAATTATTCCTTGGAAAAATATATCGAATTATAGAATGTTGTAAAGTAATTTATCGAATTATGTAAAGGGAAAAAAGTAAATGAAAAATGGAATACAGGGGAATTTCATATTAAATTTTTATTTAACTGATTAATTTAATAAAAATATTATGCTACACTAGAATTTTATTTTGCTGTTGTAATAATACAATGTACTACTCAATATATATATAAAATAAACTAAGATTTCCGGAGGTGGGGAGTTGTTTAAGTACATTGTAAAAAGGTTGTGTTTGAGTTTAGTAACTATTTTTATTGTAATTACTGCTACTTTCTTTCTGATGAGGTTAATGCCAGGAGGTCCATTTGATGGTGAGAAAAATTTGCCGCCAGAAATTAAGGCTAGTTTGGAAGCTAAATATGGACTTGATAAAAGCCTTGGACAACAGTATGTAAAGTATTTAAAGGATTTACTTCATGGTGACTTAGGTCCAAGTATGAAGTATAAAGGACGTACTGTTCAAGAGATTATTGGTTATTCTTTTCCTTCATCAGCTAAATTAGGAGGAGTGGCCATTGTTATTTCTTTAGTATTTGGCATTCTGCTAGGAATACTAGCTGCACTGAAGTATGGTAGGTGGCCTGACTCTTTATGTATGGTATTGGCAACTTTAGGGGTGACGGTTCCAGGATTCGTAATTGCAACCTTGTTAATGTATGTCTTTGGCGTTAAACTTCGAGTGGTTCAGATTACTGGGCTAAATGATTGGAAGAGTTTTATTCTTCCTTCTATAGCATTAGCAGGCTACTCTATAGCGTTTATTTCAAGGCTTACAAGGTCTAAGCTTTTAGAAGTTCTAAAATCAGATTATATAAGAACTGCTAAAGCTAAAGGGGTCAATGGGAGAAATATAATATTTAAGCATGCTTTAAGAAATTCTCTGATTCCTGTTATTACTTACTTAGGACCACTTATAGCTGGAATTTTAACTGGAAGCTTTGTTATTGAGAAAATCTTTGCTATTCCAGGTCTAGGCAGAGAGTTTGTACAAACCATTAGTAACAGAGACTACACATCTATTTTAGGAGTAACCATATTTTACAGTACACTTCTAATTATGTGTAACTTAATCGTGGATATAATGTATGTAATTATTGACCCAAGGATTAAGTTAGAAAATGTGGAATCGTAGGGGGACGGTGTATGGAGTACAACGAAAATATTAATAAGAGTTTTGAAGATGAATTTATCTTTGTTGGGGATGAGCAAAAGGTTGATGATTCAATTAATAGACCAAGTGTTTCTTATTGGAAGGACTCTTGGAGAAAGTTGAAAAAGAATAAGCTTGCTATTATTGGATTAATATTCATAATTCTCATAGTCTTATCTGCCATATTTATTCCAAAGTTCTCTAAATATGATTATGTATCTAATGACTTAACAATAACTAATCAATGGCCGTCTGCTGAGCATTGGTTTGGAACAGATAACTTAGGGAGAGATGTATTTGTTAGAGTTTTATATGGTGCAAGATATTCCTTGATCATTGGTTTTGCAGCCTCCTTCTTAAATTTAATCATTGGTATTATTTATGGAGGTGTAGCAGGTTTTGCTGGTGGATGGGTTGATATGATTATGATGAGAATTGTAGACATAATAGACTCTATACCAATGACCATATATGTAATTCTCCTTTTGGTTATTTTTGGTAAAGGTGGATTGTTTAATATTATTATCGCTCTGGCAATATCCTATTGGATAAGCATGGCTAGAATAGTTAGATCGGAAATTTTACAGCTTAAACAGCAGGAGTTCGTATTGGCAGCACGTACTTTAGGTGCATCAAGTAAGCGAATATTATTTAAACATCTTATACCTAACTGTTTAGGATCAATTATAGTTACTTTGACATTACAGATTCCTTCAGCTATTTTCACAGAAGCTTTTTTAAGTTTTATCGGTTTAGGGTTAACACCGCCAAAAGCTTCTTGGGGAACATTAGCAAATGAAGCACTTCAAACATTGGCTTTATATCCTTATCAAATACTTTTCCCAACTTTAGCAATATGTTTAACTATATTATCTTTCAATATGCTTGGTGATGGACTTAGAGATGCTCTAGATCCAAAGGTTAAGAAATAGGGGGTGCAATCATGAGTGATTTTTTACAAGTAAATAATGTTAAAACCTCATTTTTCACTCAGTTTGGAGAGGTTCAAGCCGTTGGGGGAGTTTCGTTTGGACTCAATAGTGGAGAAGTTCTTGGGATTGTTGGAGAATCAGGTAGTGGTAAAAGTGTAACTATGTTATCTATAATGAGACTTTTAGATGATAATGGTAAGGTTAAAGAAGGTGAGGTTTTATTCGAAGGAAAAGACCTTGTAACCATGAGTGAAGCTGATATGTGTAAAATCAGAGGAGATGCCATAGCAATGATTTTTCAAGATCCGATGACGTGCTTGAATCCTTTGATGACTGTAGGAAAGCAGCTCATGGAGCCTCTTAGAATTCATAAAAATATGAGTAAGGATGAGGCATTTAATAGAGCTGTAGAGCTTTTAGGGTTAGTAGGAATACCAAGTCCTAAAAGCAGAATGAAACAGTATCCACATGAGTTTTCAGGAGGGATGCGACAAAGAGTTATGATTGCAATGGCTCTAAGTTGTAACCCAAAGCTTTTAATTGCGGATGAACCCACAACGGCTTTAGATGTTACAATACAGGCTCAAATTCTTGAAATTATGAAGGATATAAAAAATAAATTGAATACTTCTATTATACTAATAACCCATGATTTAGGTGTTGTTGCGGATATTTGCGACAAGGTTAATGTTATGTATGGTGGACTTATTGTGGAAAGTGGAGCTGTAAATGATATCTACTACAATCCAAAACATCCATATACATGGGGACTTATGGAAAGTGTTCCAAACCCTAATACTTTAGCAAAGAAAAGATTGAAACCCATTGATGGTCAGCCTCCAGATTTATTTAAACCACCAAAAGGGTGTCCGTTCTATGCTAGATGTAAATACGCAATGAAAGTTTGTCAAGAAAAAAGACCAGCCTTTTATGAAATATCCAAGGGGCATAAAGCTGCTTGCTGGCTTAATGATGAAAGAGCTCCTAAGATTGAAGTTCCGTTAAAGGGAGGGGAAGCAGATGAGTAAAAGTGATAATTTAGTAGAGATAAGAAGTTTATGTAAGTATTTTCATACGGGTAAATCTTTTTTTAAAAAAAATACTGGGGTTTTAAAAGCTGTGGATGGTATTTCGCTTGAAATAAAGAAAGGTGAAACTTTAGGCTTAGTTGGAGAATCAGGTTGTGGCAAAACCACCTTTGGAAGAACTTTAGTGAAGTTATATAATCCTACGGCTGGAGAGATTTTATATGATGGTTCTGACATAAGTAGTTTATCTAATAAAGAAATGCTCAAATATAGAAGTAAAATGCAGATGATTTTTCAAGATCCCTATGCATCTTTAAATCCAAGGATGACTGTAGGTGACATTATAGGTGAGTCACTAGATATTTATAAGATATGCTCAGGTAAGGAAAGGGAAGAAAGAGTGAAGTATTTCCTTGATAAAGTTGGACTAAATCAAAGTCACATTAATAGATATCCACACGAATTTTCAGGTGGTCAACGTCAAAGAATTGGTATTGCCAGGTCTTTAGCAGTTAATCCTGAGTTTATTGTTTGTGATGAACCTATATCCGCTCTTGATGTTTCTATACAAGCTCAGATTATTAATATGATTGAAGATTTACAAAGGGATTTCGGTTTGACTTATTTATTTATTGCTCATGATTTATCAATGGTAAAACATATTTCAAATAGAGTTGGAATTATGTATTTAGGAAAACTTGTTGAGATTGCAGATAGTGCTGAAGTTTATGCAAGACCTATTCATCCTTATACTAATGCTTTACTATCAGCTATTCCAATTCCGGATCCAGAAGAGTCAAAGAAGAGAAATAGAATAATTTTAGAGGGAGAAATTCCTTCACCAATTGATCCACCACCAGGATGCCGATTTAAAGGTCGCTGCAGATATGCACGAAAAATTTGTGGTGAAGTTGAGCCGGAGCTTAAAGAGGTATCACCTGGTCATTGCGTAGCTTGTCATTTATTTAATAAATAAATATAAGATTAAAGGAGGATATTTAATGAAGAAATCAAAACTACTAGCTGCTATGCTTGCCGTGGTAATGACAGGAACTTTGTTCTTTGGATGTGGTAAATCTAAGGATACATCCGAAACTCCAAAAACAGATGATAAGCAAACTGAAACTCCAGCAGAAGATCCAGCACCAGAGGTAGAACAGAAAATTGTTTATAATCTTGGAGCAGATCCTAAGACTATAGACCCACAATTAAATTCAGCAGTAGATGGATCAACAATCATTCATAATGCTTTTGAAGGATTGATGAGAGAAGATTCAACAGGACAAATAGTACCTGCTGTAGCAGAAAAGTATGATGTTTCTGAAGATGGAACAGTATATAAGTTCTACTTAAGAAAAGATGCAAAATGGTCTGATGGAAAACCAGTCGTAGCTGGTGATTTTGAATATGCATGGAAGAGAGCTTTAAATCCAGAGGTAGCTGCAGAATATGCGTATCAGTTATACTACATTAAAAATGGAGAAGCTTTCTATAGCAAGAAAGATGGAGTTACTATTGATGATATAGGAGTTAAAGCTTTAGATGACAGTACATTAGAGGTTACTCTTGAAGCTCCATGTCCATATTTCTTATCCTTGGCGGCTTTCCCAACTTACTTCCCAACAAGACAAGATATTATTGAAGCTAATGGGGACAGATGGGCATTAAGTCCAGAAACTTATATAGGAAATGGACCATTCAAAATGTCAGAATGGGTTGCTAAAGAGAGTATGACTTTTGTGAAAAATGAAAACTATTGGGATGCTGCAAATGTTAAGCTTGAAACATTGCAAGTTAAATTAATTGATGATGAAGTTACTTATTTAAGTGCTTTTAAGGCAGGGGAAATTGATGTAATTGAATCACCACCACAAGCTGAAATTCCATCATTAGTTGCTGCGGGAACAGCTGAGATTTATCCTTATTTAGGAACTTACTTCTATGTAATTAACTTATCAGATAATGGTAAAAATGTAGATGCAAAAGCAGCTGAGTTCCTTGCAAATCCAAAGGTTAGAGAAGCACTTACTTTAGCTATTGACAGAACTCTTATCGCTGATAAGGTGGCTCAGGGTGGGCAAAAACCTGCAACTAGCTATGTTCCAGAAGGTGTATTGGATTCAGCAGGTAAGGAGTTCCAAAAGGATTATTTGCCACCAACAGCTGATATAGAGCAAGCTAAGAAGCTTCTTGAAGAAGCTGGATATCCAAATGGTGAAGGTGCACCAACTGTTACCTTTACATTTAATACAGGCTCAGGACATCAAATGATAGCTCAAGCTATTCAAGATATGTGGAAAAAGAATTTAGGAATTGATATTGAGTTGAAGAATGAAGAGTGGGCTGTATTCCAAGATACAAGAACTAACTTCAACTATTTAATAGCTAGACATGGATGGATAGGTGATTATAATGACCCAATGACATTCTTAGATATGTGGACAACAGGTAATGGTCAAAATAATTCTGGATACTCAAATCCTGAATATGATGAATTAATTGCTGCTGCTAAAGTGGAAATAGACGACGCTAAGAGAACAGAAATGTTACACAAGGCAGAGGATATTTTAATGGGAGATCTACCTATAATTCCAATATACTTTTACACAAATGTACTTTGCATAAATCCAAAGGTTCAGGGCACTTATAAATCACTTCTTGGACAAATGGAATTTAGAGATGCATATGTGGAGTAGTGAGCAAAAATAAAGTATAGCATAGATATTTTGTAATAATAAAGCTCCTAGGAGAGTTTATCCTAGGAGCTTTTCATGCAAAAAAATAAAAACGAAAAAAATATTTCAAAAAACACGAAAAAACACTAGCACAATGTAAAAAACTATGCTATTATAAATTCTATGTTTGATGACATAATTCATCCATTTTATTTTTATGGGGTAATTATTATTATATAAAATGAATGGAGCTGTGTCAACATAAATTTAAAAAAAGTTTAGGAGTAGATGCTTTATGAATACTAAATATGTTTTTGTTACTGGAGGAGTTGTATCTTCGCTAGGAAAAGGAATTACTGCAGCTTCATTAGGAAGATTATTAAAGAATAGAGGACTAAAGGTTACAATACAAAAGTTTGATCCATATTTAAATGTTGATCCAGGTACAATGAGCCCTTATCAGCATGGTGAGGTATTTGTTACTGAGGATGGGGCTGAAACAGATTTAGATTTAGGGCATTATGAAAGATTTATTGATGAAAACTTAAGAAAGAGTTCAAATGTAACAACAGGTAAGGTTTATTGGTCAGTTATTTCAAAGGAAAGAAGAGGAGAATATCTAGGGGGAACTGTACAGGTTATTCCTCACATTACTAATGAGATAAAGGAAAGAATTTGTGAAGTTACGAAGGATGAAGATGTGGATGTTGTTATAACTGAAATTGGTGGAACAGTTGGAGATATTGAATCGCAACCTTTCTTAGAGTCTATAAGACAAATTCAATATGAAGTAGGAAGAGAAAATACCTGTTTTATCCATGTTACCTTACTACCATATTTGGGTAAGGCTGGAGAACTTAAAACTAAACCTACCCAGCACTCGGTTAAGGAATTGAGAAGTATTGGAATTCAGCCAGATATTATAGTTTGCAGAACAGAAAAAGAGATTTCTGAGGATGTTAAAGCTAAGATAGGATTATTCTGTAATCTTGATGGAAAAAATGTAATACAAAATTTAGATGCTGATCATTTATACGAAGTACCGTTAATGTTACATAATGAAGGTTTAGACAGGTTAGTATGTGAAAAGCTGAATTTAGGCTGTAGAGATATTGACAACTCCAATTGGACTACAATGATAAACAAAATAAAAAACCTTAAAGAAACAACTACTATAGCTTTAGTAGGAAAATATGTTGAGCTTCATGATGCTTATATTTCTGTGGTAGAAGCCTTAAACCATGGAGGATATACTAAAGGAACAGCTGTTGATATAAAGTGGATTAATGCTGAAGATGTTACTGCAGAAAGCGCAGATAAGTTATTTAAAGATGTAGATGGAATTTTAGTGCCTGGAGGCTTTGGTGATAGAGGGGTAGAAGGTAAGATAGAAGCCATAAGATGGGCACGAGAAAATAAAAAACCATTCTTAGGAATATGTTTAGGTATGCAGTGCTCTGTCATTGAATTTTCTAGAAATGTTTTAGGATTTGAGGGAGCTAACAGTGCTGAAATAGATGGGGATACAAAGTATCCTGTTATAGATTTAATGATAGATCAAAAGGATATCGAAAACCTTGGAGGAACTATGAGACTTGGAGCTTATCCTTGCCAGTTAAAGAAAGGGTCGAAAGCTATAGAAGCTTACGGAAGTGAGCAGGTTAATGAAAGACACAGACATAGATATGAATTCAATAATGAATTTAGAAGCCAGCTAGAAGAAGCTGGTCTTGAAATAACAGGAACAAGTCCTGATGGAAGATTAGTAGAAATCGTTGAAGTAAAGGACCATCCATGGTATGTAGCAGTTCAGTTCCATCCAGAGTTAAAGTCAAGACCAAACAGACCTCATCCACTATTTGAAGGATTCGTTGGAGCAGCTTTAGAAATGAAAAATTAAATATTAAAGTGAGAATTTCTATGGAATACTTATGAAATAGATAATAATAGAAACTCCACAGGAATTTCTACATTAAATCTTCATTTTTCGCTTTTCATCCTTTGACTATAAAGAGGTATGACTTTCGTCATAACTCTTTTATTATTAGGTTTCAATTGGTAATTTTATAATGACCTTGAACAAGTCGCCATCGCACTTAATTTTGATGGTTCCGTTATGAAGTTCAATAATAGTTTTTGCGATGGCAAGGCCAAGGCCTGAACCATCAACGGAGGAGGTTCTAGATTTTTCACCACGGACAAATCTTTCTAAGATTTCATTTTCATCAAAGTCTAAATCATATTTTGAGATGTTTTTTACTTCTATAACACAATCACTAACTTCGTTGATAACGCTAAGATATACTCTGGAGTTTTCCAAAGAGTACTTAATTGCATTGCAGATTAAATTATCCATTACTCTTGACATACGGGCTCCATCTACATTTACAATGCAGCTTTTATCACCAATAACCTTAAAGGTAAGATGCTTATCTTCACCTAGAAAAGCTAATTCACCAAGATTTTGATGGATTAACTCCACCATATCAACATTAGATTTTTCAAGGATTATTTGGCCAGAAGTCATTTTTGACATTTCAAATAAGTCTTCTACCAGGCTTTGCAGTCTTGTGGCTTTATTATCTAAAATTGAAATGTAGTCACGTATCTCTTCTTGACTTAAGTTTTCATCCTTTAAGATATCAACGTAATTTACGATGGAGGTTAAAGGGGTTTTTAAATCGTGAGATACGTTTGTGATTAATTCTGTTTTTAATTTTTCATTTTTTATTCCAGCCTCTATTTTGTTTGTGTAATTTATTTTTAATTTATTTAAGGCAATGCCGAGATTTTTGAAGTTCCCTAAGGTTTCAGGATTAATAGTTACATCTATATCCCCAACTTCAATTTTGTTTAAGTATTTAAGAAGTTTTTCACTGTTGTTAACAGATTCTATTACACGAATAATAATTGCTATAGGTACAAGAACCATAGTTAATATTAACAAGTACCCAGTGAAATCTGGAATATAAGTAAAATATACTCCTGTGTTGAACAAATAAGATAATGGAAGATATATTATCCAAAATACACCAAGGTATATAAAGATTTTATCATATAGAATTCTTTTTAAAATTAAACCTATATGAGTAAAAGTAAAAATAGCAGCTTTATACCCACGGATAACAATTATATTACTATAAATAAGAAGATAATTTTTTAGGGTCATTCTTTTTATACTTACCAAGTGTTTTAAAGTTAAAGTTAAGAATAAAAGAATAAAGGGTATTGATAAGTAAATCCTTAGAGATACAATATTCGCAATATAGGTATATTTTGTACCTCTGATGAAGTAAATTTCCTCTAAGTCTGGGTTAGGAGCAGTGTAAGCTCCATTGTAGTATCCATAAGGAGTTTTATAATGGGTAATGTCTTCAGAGCTGAAGATTATTACATCATCTTCTTGGGATAACTTGACCAAGGCTTCTTTAGGATGAATTTCACTATAAGGGTAATCTTTAAACCAGTTTCTATTTGAGAAGGTTCTTCCAGTATTTTTATCAATTAAGAGAAATCCAACATCCCCATTAAAAGTAAACTCAAAATCTGATTGAAGAGCTTCTGCTTCTTTCGGATTTTCACATTGAAGTACCTTAGAAAATCCAGTGGTAAAACGAAGTAAGTCTTCTCTTAAGGTGGTTATGTCATTTCTAAGCATTTCCTTTTTGAACTTGTCTTCGTTAATTAATGAGGTAATATACACACTAGTTTTATTAGTGTAATTGTCATAATCAACTAAGGAAAGTTTATAGAATAAAGGAATGGCAGTAAGGCTAATAATGATAATTAGTATAAGTTCCATTTTCATCAGGGATTTATCATAGTTGAAAAACCATTTTTTAAAAAGGTTAATTAAAGAGGTCATTGGTCTTCACATCCTTGCATAAATCTTTATTTTATTGTTGAATCCACGATTTTATAGCCAACGCCCCACACAACTTTAATATATTCTGGATTTTTAGCATTAACTTCTATTTTTTCTCTCATTCTTCTAATATGAACAGTTACTGTATTTTCACTGTGGTAAAAGGGAGCTTTCCATACATTTTCATAGATTTCCTTTATGGAGAACACCTTTCCAGGATTTGAAGCGAGCAAAACTAAAATACCATATTCAGTAGCTGTAAGTTTTATTTCTTCACCTCTTAAGGTGGTTGTTTTCTTTGTTGTGTCTATTTCTAAATCTTTGATAATTATTTTATCTTTCACATTAATATTTTCTACATTTAAAGGTTTTTCGTAGCGGCGAAGCTGAGATTTTACTCTTGCTAAAAGTTCTAGATGGTTAAAGGGTTTTGTTATGTAATCATCAGCACCACTGTTTAATCCTATAATTTTATCAACATTTTCAGATTTTGCTGAAAGGATGATGATTGGAATGTTTTGATCCTGACGTATTTTCAAGCAGGTTTTTATACCGTCTAGTTTTGGCATCATCACATCCAACAGAATGAGATGAATGTTGTTTTCACCAAGTAGTTCTAGAGCTTCAATGCCATCGTAGGCTTTATAAACATTGTAACCCTCTCTTTTCAAATATATCTCTATGGCGTTGCAGATTTCTTTTTCATCATCTACAACTAAAATATTATAGTTAATCATTGATACACCTACCTATGTATTTATTTAAATTAGAATTAAGAACATAGCATTGTTAAACACTTTTTAATTATACTTTTTAAAAGGTTAAAATTAAAGACTTAATAATTTTAAGTTCAATATGTGGAGTTCTTTATCTACAATTATATTGTATAACAAAAGTCTGTTAAAAGTATTAAGAGATTCTTACATATTAGCTTGATATTTAAAAGTTCTGTTCTCAAAGTATTTATTGGGAACAGAACTTTTAATAGATTATGGAAGGCAGAATTTTAAATTATATTAAGTAGGTTATTACTTTATTAGAATGCCCAATTTCCATCTGTAAATATAGGGGTTTCAGTACCATCAAAAGCAATACCTGTAATGTTTAAATCCTTTGTTCCAATCATGAAGTCAACATGAACTAAAGAGTCATTACCGCCACTTGCCATTAATTCCTCTGTAGACATAGTTTTACCACCCTTAATTGTAAGATTATAAGCTTTACCAAAGGCAAGGTGACAGGATGCATTTTCATCATATAGAGTATTGAAGAAGATTGTATTTGAATTAGATATAGGAGAATCAAAAGGAACTAAAGCAACTTCGCCTAAGTGAGCTGCACCTTCGTCTGTGGTAACTAGACCTTTTAAAGCATCGTAGCCTTCTTCAGCTTCGAAGCTAACAACCTTTCCGTCTTTAAATTCAAGGGCAAAGTTGTTAATTAAAGCCCCTCCATAGTTTAAAGGTTTTGAACTGACAACTTTTCCGTGTACTCCATCTCTTTTTGGCATAGTGAATATTTCTTCTGTAGGCATGTTTGCAATAAACTCGATACCTGCAGAGGAGGATTCAGCACCGCCACACCAAATATGATTAACTGCTAAATCCACATATAAATCTGTTCCCAGATTATTTGTGAAGTGTAAAGTTTTAAAGTTCTTTTTATTTAAATAGTTCATTTTAGCTATTAAGTTATTTTTATGAGTTTCCCAGGCAGCTATAGGGTCAGCTTCATTAACTCTAACTACACTGAAAATTGTTTCCCATAATTTATTTATAGCTTCTTCTGGAGAAATGCCAGGATAAACTTTCATTGCCCAAGCTTTTGTTGGAAGGGAAATGATAGACCATGGGTTTTCATTAGTCATGATTCTAGTACTAAATTCTCTTGTTGCAATGCTGGCTGATTTTTTTGCAGCTGCGATTTTAACAGGATCTATACCTTTCATTAGTTCAGGGTTAGAAGCACTGATACTTAGAATAGCTGCACCTTTTTTTGCATAATGAAGAACGGAGTCACGAAGCCAGTCTGGGTAATCTTCAAGTACTTCAATTGGAGAGTATAGATAATTTAATCTGGTACATTGTTCGTCGTTCCATAGTACCACAACTTCACTAGCACCTTTTTTATAAGCTTCTTCAACAAGAATTCTTGTGAAGTCTGCACATTCTACAGGTGACTTTACAACTAGTATTTGATTCTTTTGAAGGTTAACACCGATAGATAAGCTTAGGTTTGCATATTTTTTTAGCATTTCTGAATTAATCATAGTTAACACACCCCTTAAATTTTATTGAATTATTATGGTACGCCTTCTACTTTTGAAGGTTTGTTGATACTAAGTTATTTTTTGATAAGTTAAAGAAATATTTTATTTTCAGTTTGTTAGTTTTAGTATTTCATATATTTTAAATAATAAATATCCTATCTAAAAATTATTATATCATAGGTAGAAAATATTGTTAAAAGTTTTAAGGCTTGTCATCACTAGAATTTTAAACAAGTTTTAATGAATTAGTTATAATTTACAGGGAAATTTAGTATTTATATAGTAAAGTAATTATTTTTCATTAAATGAAACCTTAAATTAGAGATATTAAAAATATTAAATAGATATAGAAGGGATGAGGAGCTTGGAGTTAAATAACTGTTTAAATGAGATAAAAATTAGATTATCAAAGAATTTTAAGATTCAGGAGGAGGTTAAAATGTTCGATGAATCTATAGATTTATATGGTTATTGGACAGAAGAATTTGGAAGAACTCTTTTGGGAAAAGACAAAATTATTGATAAATATGAATGTAATGAGCATTGTATTGTAAAAAGTGTTGACAATTTAAGTGACGATAATTTAAATGATTTTTTTAATTATTTAAAAAGATGTTGTAAGGATTTGGTATGCCCTCATATTGAACATAAGACTACTTATATAACAGGAATTTTATTAGTAAGTAGAGGTGGAATTCATGACACATTAATAAAAAAAGTGATGAAATTGAAGTATACAAAGAATTATAGATATTCGCTTTTCGGGTGGAGTGTGGTACGGATTATGGTGATAGATTTGGAAAATGGGAAAAGTTATTATAATAAAGCTGCTGGAGATCTTGAAGAAAAACTAAAGTTTATAAGTTGATATTTTTAGACTTTAACATATGAAGTTATATGTTAAGTGATATTTTGTAAATAATTCAGTATAAATTTATATTTTATATTGGATTAAATATAAAAGGAGGGATTATATGAACTCGTTGTTGTTATTATTAATCTGTATAGGTATTTTCCTTGTTGCCTATGTTACCTACGGTTCGTTTCTTGCTAAAAAGTACGGAATAGACCCTACAAGGAAAACTCCGGCACATACTTTAAGGGATGATATTGATTATTGTCCAGCTAACTCTAAGGTTTTACTTGGTCACCATTTCTCATCTATAGCAGGTGCTGGTCCTATAACTGGACCTATTCAAGCAGCTGTATTTGGATGGATACCTGTATTTTTATGGATTATTGTAGGAAGTATTTTTATTGGTGGTGTTCATGATTTTGGATCTTTAGTTGCATCTATAAGACATGATGGAAAAACTATTGGTGAAGTAGTTAAGGTGAATATGGGACAAAGAGGAAAAATGCTCTTTAACTTATTTGGATGGCTTACTATTGTTTTAGTCGTTGCAGCTTTCACTGACATTTGTGCATCTACCTTTGCATTTGATTCAGTAAACCCACAAAATGTAATGGGGGCTCAAGCTGGTACTGCATCAATGCTTTTTATCATTCTTGCCATGGTTTTTGGAGTTCTTGTTTATAAAAGAGGCGCAAAGCTTTCAATAGCATCTTTCATTGGAATTATCGTTTTATTAATATGCATAGTTATTGGTTATCAATTCCCTGTACTTAAATTTTCGAAGCTTACTTGGCAGATTATTTTGCTTGTTTATATTTTCTTAGCATCAACATTACCTGTATGGCTTTTACTACAGCCTAGAGATTACTTATGCTCATTCTTGCTTTATGGAATAATTATTGGTGCTTTGTTGGGAATAATAATTAAACATCCAACACTTCAGATTGCAGGATATAATGGATTTACAGTAAATAATAATACATTGTTCCCATTCCTGTTTGTTACTGTAGCTTGTGGTGCAATTTCAGGGTTCCACTCCTTAGTTAGCTCAAGTACAACTTCTAAGCAGATTGATAAGGAAGAGCCAGATGCTAAGCTTATCGGATACGGTGCAATGCTTATCGAAGGTGTAGTTGCTGTTATCGCCTTAATAGCTGTTGGTTATGTTGCAAAAGCAGAGGGGACTCCAGCACAGGTTTTTGCAAATGGTGTTGCAAACTTTATGTCTAGCTTTGGAATTCCTGAAGCAGTTGGTGTGGTATTTGTAACCTTATGTTTCTCTGCATTTGCATTAACAAGTCTTGATACAGCAACAAGAATAGGCAGATATATTTTACAAGAGCTTTGTGAAGGCAAGGATGGAAGAAAAACAGTAGTTAGTAAAAATAAATATCTTGCAACAGGTATTACCATTTGTGCATCTTTTGTTTTAATTTTATATGGATATGTTAAGATATGGCCAATTTTTGGTTCTGCAAATCAGCTTTTAGCAGCTTTAGCATTACTTGCAATAACTGCTTGGCTTTCAAAGAATGGCAAGAAGACCTGGGCAACAATTATTCCGATGATATTTATGTTTATTGTAACTCTTTCAGCTTTAGGACTTCTTATCAAACAATATCTTTTCAGTGTAGATAAAAATTACATTCTAGGGATAATTGCATGTGTTCTTTTAGTACTATCTCTTGTATTAATTTATGAAGCATACAATACTTTAGTAAAGAATAAGAAAACAGCAGCTAAATCAAAATAATGTAAATAGATAAATGTGAGGATGTAGTTATAATCAATTGGATAAACTACATCCTTATTGTTTTTGTGAAAAATAAGGAAGGATTTGTATAAACACTGCATATTACTATTTAATGTGGAGAAAATTTATGTTATAACTATATAGGAAAGTTTTTTGCCTTGATTGTTGCAAGGTGATAATATTCAGGAGGTGAATCTTGAAATTAGTGGGATCATAACCATTAAATTTTAAGGTAAAATGTTTGAAGATTACATAAATAGTAATGGAGACAAAATTGTTAATGATTTGATTGAACTTATAAATATTAAAACGGTAAATGATATGAAAAAACCGAATATGCCTTATGGAGAAGGGGTATACAAGGGGTTAAAATATATTTTGGATAAAGGTAATAGCTGGAAGTTTAAGACACAAAATTATCTTGGGCATTGCGGTCATATTGAAGCTGGTAATGGTGAGTACACCATTGGGATTCTATGTAATGTAGATGTGCCAGAGCCAGTAAAGCAGTGGACAAAGAATCCATTTCTGGGTGAAGTGAATGATGGAAAGATTTATGGCTTAGGAGCAAGAACTACAAAAGGATCTTTAATAGCGTGCTTATATGCAATGAAGATTTTAAGTGATGAAGGGCTAATTCCTGAAGATAAAAAAATTAGACTTTTGCTTGGCTGTGATAAATATAAAGATGGAAAAAGTATTAATTATTATAAAGAATATGAAGGTGCTCCTGAGATAGGGTTTTCTCCTGATGGAGTGTTCCCAGTTATATATGGTGAAAAGGGTATTATTGATTTAACCCTTAAAATGAGAGTTCCTTGTGATTATGAAGCACCAATAAATATTGTAGAGATTTCAGGTGGGAAAAAGGGGCAGGGAGTCCCTGATAAAGTTAATATGATTTTAAGCTGTGAGGAAATTTTTAAGATTAAAATAGAAGAGGAATTAAAAGCCTTCGCTCAAGAAGAGGGCCTGGAATATAAAATCATAACTCAAAACAAATTGGTTTGGATTGAACTTCAGGGTAAAAGTGCAAGAAGCTGTAATCCAGAGGACGGGGTAAATGCCATTTCTTACGGCATGAAGTTTCTTGGAAGATTTGAGGAGGTTATGGATAGAAAAGCCTTAATAGATGAGTATGAGAAGCTTATTTCCACCACATATCATGGAGAAAGAATAAACTGTAATTTTAAGGGTGATGAATCTGGAGAGTTCACCTTTAATGTAGAGGAAATAAAGGTGGATAGTGAAGGAGCGACTATAATGGTTAATATCACTCATCCAATCTCATATCTTTATACCGAAGTTTTAGAGCAGGTAAAGGATGGATTTAAGTATACAAATCTTAAAATAGATTCCATTGACCATGCAAGACCGATTACCTTTTCTAAGGATAGCTTTGTGGTTAAAAAGCTTTTAAAGGCCTATAGAGATGTAACCGGAGATAAGGAAAGTGAACCATATACAATGGCGGAGAAAAGCTTTGCTAGAGCTATAAGTAACACCATAGCCTTTGGTCCTGTGTTTCCGACGGAAGCGAAGGAGGAGTTAAGTTCAAAAGAGTATATTTCTATTGAAAACTTATTTAAGCTAGTAGAGATATATGCAAGAGGTCTGATTGAGCTGATGAAATAGGATAACTACGAAGGCGGATAAAGAATGGAGGGGAATTACTATTCATAAATTGAAAAGAAAATATATATATTTAATTCTTACACTATTATGGATAAGTTTTATTTTATATATGTCATCTAAGCCTGCGGTGGAGTCTGCTGCGGCTAGTTCACAAATTGTAGATTTTATATTAAAATGGTTTGGTATAAGCAGTGAATATAGTGAAAGTATATCTTTTGTAGTGCGAAAAACAGCACATTTTACTGAGTATTTTATTCTTTCTGGCCTTTTAACGGCCACATATGGTGCTTTTACAAATAAAAAATATAATTACTCATTTATTTTATTGATGGGGGTAATGACAGCTTTAAGTGATGAATTTCTTCAGGGTTTCATAGAAGGAAGAAGCTCAGAAGTAAGAGATGTACTAATTGATTTTAGCGGAGTTGCTGCATTTATAGTTGTTTTTAGGGTTTTTATTTATAATAAGATATTTTCTTCGATGAATTATTAAAGGGAGTATTTCAAAGATCTGTTTAAAGTTTAAATTATGAATTTTGAATCTGCTTATGCTTATGGTTTCAAGATGAAATATTTGATCATCAATTGAAAGGTAAAATTAAGTAATTTTGGAGGGGACAGTTTATGTATATTGGCATTGATTTAGGGGGAACTAATGTAGGTTTTGGTATTGTTGATGAAGATAATAAGTTTTTATTTAAAGATTCTATACCAACAAGAAAAAGCTTAAATTATGAAGAAGTTTGTGATGATATAATAGAACTTATTAAAAAGGCAGTGAAAGCCTTAAATAAGGATTTAAATTGTGTTAAAGGTGTTGGAATTGGAGTTCCGGGTATTGTAAATCCTTCAAATGGAATGGTGATAGAGTGTGTGAATTTAAAGTGGAAGAATATCCCTGTTAGACAATACTTAGAAGAAAGATTAAATGTACCAGTGTCTATTGGAAATGATGCTACGGTTGCTGGTGTTGCAGAATTTACAGTTGGCGCTATGAAGGGTTATAATTCTGGAGTATTATTAACTCTTGGAACGGGAATAGGAGCTGGAATAATAATAGATGGAAAGGTTTATGATGGGGCCCATGGTATCGGTTCAGAAATTGGACATGTTATTGTTGGAGAGAATTTTTTTGATTGTAACTGTGGAAGAAATGGATGCCTTGAAACCTTTTGCTCCTCAACAGGCATCATAAAATATGCACAAAAGTTGATAGAAGAAGGAAATAAGACTTCTATGGAGGAAGAAATTCAAGGTGACTTAAATAAGATTAATGGAAAACTAATCTTTGATGCAGCTAAAAATGGAGACAAGATAGCTAATGAAGTTGTAAGCAGAATGGTTAAATACTTAGCAATAGGAATAGTTAATACAGTAGCTATCCTTGATCCAGAAGTTATTGTAATTGGTGGAGGGTTATCAGCTGCCGGTGAATTTTTATTAAATAAAATAATAAAAGAAGCAAAGGAAAGAGTATATTTCAATGGTGCTCCAATAGGAGATATTGTACTGTCTAAAATAGGTAATGATGGCGGTATTATAGGAGCTGCGAATCTTTGCAGGTTAAATAAAAAATAGCATAAAAAAACGAATGATATAAGAACTTAAATCTTTTAAAGGTTTAAGTTTTTTTTGTTTACAAAAAATACATAAGTCCGCATATATTTCAATAAATTCTCTGGAAATGCTAATAAATTTGAAAAAAATATGAATTTTCCCTTTAGGGGTTTAAAATTATTAAAAAATGTATTATGATAAAAATACGAACAATAAAATAATGAAAAAATATATTATTCGTGTTTATTAAGGGGGGACGTGGATGTGAGTAAGATTTTCACCATCTTTGTGGAAAAGAAAGACCAATTTAATAAGGAAGCTCAAGGACTGCTTTGGGAGTTTAAAAATTTATTAGGCATTGACAATATTCAAAGGGTTCGATTGATAAATAAATATGATATTGATGGAATTGATGAAAAGGAACTTGAAGCAATAAAATACACAGTTTTAAGTGAAATCAACACCGATGATTTATATGATGAGACCATTGATTTAAGTGGAAGTAAGTCTTTTTTAGTGGAATATCATGAAGGTCAATATGATCAAAGAGCTGATTCAGCTGCACAATGTATTCAGCTTATGACTGAAAAAGAGGCACCAACGGTTAAATCAGGAAGACTTGTGGCTGTATATGGTGACGTTTCGAAAGAAGATATGGAGAAAATTAAAAAGTACTACATCAATGGAGTGGATTCTAAAGAAAGCTCTATGGAGAAGAAAATATCTATTAATGTAAAGCAAAATCAGCCTAAGGATGTTGAAATAATAAATGGATTTATAGAAATGAGTGTTGAGGAGTTAAGAGAATTTTTAACTGAAAGATCTTTATCTCTTAATGAGGGAGATATAGTTTTAATAAGGGATCACTTTAAAAACTTAAAGAGAAATCCAACAATAACAGAAATTAGGGTTTTAGATACATATTGGTCTGATCACTGCAGACATACAACTTTCCAAAGGGAGCTGCAGGAAATAGACTTTGAAGAAGGTAAATTCATGAAGCCCATTAAGGAAGGCTTTGAAATATATAAGAAATATAGAGATGAAGTATATAAAGATAAAGAAAGAGCAATGACTTTGATGGATCTAGCTGTTATTGCTATGAAAAAGCTTAGAAATGATGGTAAGCTTGATAAACTTGATCAATCAGAAGAAATTAACGCTTGTAGTATAAAGGTTAATGTGGATGTAAATGGAACAGACGAAGAGTATCTTTTAATGTTTAAAAATGAAACCCATAATCATCCAACGGAAATTGAACCATTTGGAGGAGCTTCAACTTGTTTAGGTGGTGCTATCAGAGATCCGCTTTCAGGCAGAAGCTACGTGTTTGGTGCAATGAGAATAACAGGGTCAGGAGATCCAAGAGTTTCAATAGAAGAAACATTAAACGGCAAACTTCCTCAAAGAAAGATTACTAAAGAAGCAGCAAAGGGGTACAGCAGCTATGGAAATCAAATTGGACTTGCTGCTGGATATGTTAAAGAAGTATACGACGAAGGATACATTGCAAAGCGAATGGAAGTTGGAGCTGTTTTAGGTGCTGCACCTGCAAAAAACGTAATTAGAACAGTGCCAGCTCCTGGAGATGTTGTGGTTTTAGTTGGCGGAAGAACAGGAAGGGATGGCATAGGAGGAGCTTCAGGTTCATCGAAAGAACATACTGAAAATTCAATCGATGAATGTAGTTCAGAGGTTCAAAAGGGTAATGCCCCAACGGAAAGAAAGATTCAAAGATTATTTAGAAAAAATAAGGTAACAACATTAATTAAAAGATGTAATGACTTTGGTGCAGGTGGTGTGTCTGTAGCAATTGGAGAGCTGGCAGATGGCCTTGAAATAAATTTAGATTTAGTTAAAAAGAAGTATGAAGGTTTAGATGGCACAGAAATAGCGATTTCTGAATCTCAAGAAAGAATGGCAGTAGTTGTTGAAGCAGATAATGCTGAAAGGTTCATAAGCTACTGTGAAGAGGAAAACTTAGAGGCTGTAGTTGTTGCTAAGGTTACAGAAGAGAAAATCATGAAGATGCTTTGGAGAGGCAAGGAGATAGTTAACTTATCAAGAGAATTCCTTGATACAAATGGAGCTAAGACCTTCGGAAATGTAAAAGTTCAATGTCCTAAGGAAGAAGAGAATTATTTTGAATCTATTAAAAAATATGACACTTTGAAGGATGCCTTTGAAAATGTGATGCAGGATATCAATATAGGTTCACAAAAGGGACTTATGAATATCTTTGATTCATCCATTGGAGGAAATACAGTTCTAATGCCTTATGGCGGAACAACACAAAGAACTCAGACAGAAGGAATGGTATTTAAGATTCCAGTGGAAGAGGGAGACACTAGCACTACAGCTGTTATGGCTCACGGCTTTAATCCAAAGATGGCTAAATGGAGTCCATTCCACGGTGCAATGTATGCAGTAGTTGAAAGTGTCGCTAAGGTAGTTGCCTTGGGAGGAGATTTAAATAGCATATATCTTTCATTCCAAGAATATTTTGAAAGACTTGGGGATGACCCTGAAAAGTGGGGTAAACCATTCTCAGCTTTACTTGGAGGTTTATATGCTCAGCATGAACTTGAGATAGCTGCAATAGGAGGAAAGGACAGTATGTCTGGAACTTTTAAGGGTTTAACAGTACCACCAACGTTAATTAGCTTTGCAGTAACTACAGGAAATATTAACACTGCTATATCAAATGAATTTAAAGAAGCAGGTAGTAAAGTTGTACTTGTTAAAACTCCTCAAAAGGATGACTATACAATAGATTTCAAAGAATTTAAAAGAAATCTTTCATTAGTAAGTGAGGCAATTAAAGAAGGAAAGGTTTTAGCTAGTGCTACGGTAGCTTATGGTGGAATTATTGAAACCTTAGCTAAAATGTGTTTTGGAAATAATGTAGGGTTAACTATTAATGAGAATCTTTCATTGAAGGAATTACAAAGAATTACTTATGGTTCAATGGTTCTTGAAGTAAGTGAAAATTTTGAAGTGAACAATGAAAATATTATAGTCATAGGAAAAACTAAGGAAACACCATGTATTGAAAGAGCTAATGAAATAGTAGAGTTAAATCATATCTCAGATATATATGAAAATGTTCTAGAGGATATTTTTAATAAAAAGTACAAGGGTGAAGTTAAGCATTTAGAGATGAAAAAAGAAATTCTTGAATCAGGCAAGAGTGAAAGTAAAATAATATCACCTATGATAAAGATAGCAAAACCAAAAGTATTAATTCCAATCTTCCCAGGTACAAACTGTGAGTATGATTGCGAGAGAGTCTTCGCGAAAGCAGGAGCTGAAGTTGACACTGTAATTTTCAATAACCTGACTCCAAGGCATATAAAAGAAGCCATAGAAGCCATGGAAAGGAAGATAAGTGGATCTAACATCATTATGCTTCCAGGGGGCTTTTCAGCAGGAGACGAGCCAGATGGTTCAGGTAAGTTTATAAATGCTATCCTAAGAAATGAAAAAGTTAAAGAAGCTGTAATGGATCTTTTAAATAGAAGAGATGGGTTGATATTAGGCATATGTAACGGCTTCCAAGCACTAATTAAACTTGGTTTAGTACCTTACGGTGAGATAAGAGAGATTGGTGAGGATAGTCCAACATTAACACATAACTTAATTGGAAGTCACCAAAGCACTATGGTTGAAACAAAAATTGTTTCAACCAAGTCACCTTGGCTTTCAAGCTGCAAGGTTGGAGACATCCACAGGGTTCCAATCTCACACGGTGAAGGAAGATTTGTTGGAAATGAAGAGTTTATAAGAAAGTTATTTGAAAATGGACAGGTTGCCACTCAATATGTAGATAGAAGTGGAAATCCAACTTATGATATTAACTTTAATCCAAATGGTTCAGTTTATGCCATTGAAGGGATAACTAGCCCTGATGGAAGAGTCTTTGGGAAAATGGCCCACAGTGAAAGAATTGGTCATGGAGTTATTAAAAATGTACCAGGAAATCACGATATGAAGATCTTTGAAAGTGGGGTTAATTATTTTAAGTAAGCCTCAAGACGTGGAATTTACTCCTTCGACTAAAAGAAGAAGGAGTTTCCTTAATTAAAAATGAAGAGTGAAGGATTAAGGTAATTTTTTATATAGATGGAAGTTATATTTTAATACTAACTTTGGACATAGCAACAGATATAGTTTAAAGAGATAAGAGTAATTAAGGAGGATATATATGAAGGTTGCAATTATTTTCGGTAGTAAGTCGGATGTGGAAGTTATGAGAGGTGCTGCAAAGTGTTTAAGAGAATTTGAAATTCCATATGAAGCATTTGTGCTATCAGCGCATAGGGTTCCAGAAAAATTAGCTGAAGTTTTATTAAGACTTGAAGAAGAAGGTTGTGAAGCAATCATAGCTGGTGCTGGGCTTGCTGCTCATCTTCCTGGAGTTATAGCTTCAAAAACAACAATTCCTGTAATTGGAGTTCCAATAAATGCTGCAATAAATGGTTTAGATGCTCTTTACTCAATAGTTCAGATGCCTAAGTCAATTCCAGTGGCAACAGTAGGAATCAACAACAGCTACAATGGTGGAATGATGGCAGTTCAGATGCTATCAATTAAGTATCCAGAAATTAAAGAAAAACTTATAACTTTTAGAAAAGAAATGAAAGAAAATTTTATAAAGGATAATGAAGCGGGGGTAGAATTATAATGGATATGAAAAATTTTATATATGAGGGAAAAGCAAAAAGAATATTTAGTACAGAGAAAGCTGACGAGGTTTTAGTTTACTACAAGGACGATGCAACAGCTTTTAATGGAGAGAAGAAAGCATCAATCTCTTCTAAAGGTATATTAAACAATACAATCAGCTCAATAATATTTGAAATGTTAAATGAAAAAGGGGTTAAAACTCACTTTGTAAGAAAAGTAAGTGACAGGGAGCAAATATGTAAAAAGGTTGAAATAGTTCCTCTTGAGGTTATTGTGAGAAATATCGCCGCAGGAAGCATGGCTAAGAGATATGGAGTTGAAGAAGGAACTAAGCTTAATACTACAGTGCTTGAAATCAGCTATAAAAATGATGAGCTTGGAGATCCATTAATGAATGATTATCATGCAGTGGCTCTAGGATTAACAACTTTTGAAGAGTTAAATTACATCTATGGAGAGGCTTCTAAGGTTAATGAAATTCTTAAAGAATTCTTCTTAAACCAAGGTATAACTCTTGTAGATTTCAAATTAGAGTTTGGTAAAATCGGCGATGAAATAGTTTTGGCTGATGAGGTTTCTCCTGATACCTGCAGACTTTGGGATATTAAAACTGGTGAAAAATTGGATAAAGATAGATTTAGAAGAGAGCTTGGAGACTTAGTTGAAGGCTACGAAAAGGTTCTTGAAAGAATCAGATAAATGGAGTGAAACAAAGATGCTTAGGGGGATAGGTTAATGAAGTTTGATTATAAAAGCTCTTGCTTCGATGGATATGAGTGTAATGACAGTTATAAATTCCATGATGAGTGCGGAGTATATGGGATATATAGTAAAGATGAAAATATTAATGTAGCAAAAAGAACATATTATGGGTTATATGCGCTTCAGCATAGGGGTCAGGAAAGTGCTGGAATCACTGCATATGATGGTAAAAATATGGAATGTCATAAGGCTATGGGATTAGTTTCAGAGGTTTTTAGTAAAGAGTCCCTAGATAAACTTAAAGGCTTTAGTGCAATTGGACATGTTAGATATTCAACAGCAGGAGAAAGTTCAGTAAATAATGCACAGCCTGTCATGGGAAAATGCAAGCTAGGAAATATATCTCTTGCTCATAACGGGAATTTGACTAATGCAGAAATAATTAGAGAGCTTTTAGAAGAATCAGGATGTATATTCCAAACTTCTATAGACACAGAGGTAATATTAAACCTTATCTCTAGAGGAGCTAAAAAAGGAATACTTCAAAGTGTTATCGATTCAATACAAGCAATTAAAGGTGCCTTTGCCATTGTTATTTTAACAGAAAATGAACTTATTGGAGTTAGAGATCCATATGGAATAAGACCACTTTGTCTTGGCAAAGTAAGCGGAGGCTATGTTTTAGCCTCAGAGAGCTGCGCTTTAAATGCTTCAGGAGCTGAATTCGTAAGAGATATTGAGCCTGGTGAAGTTGTTGTTATCAATGATGAAGGAATTAAATCTATTAAGTTTGGAGAAAAATCTAAGCTGGCAACCTGCTCCTTTGAGTATATTTATTTTGCAAGACCAGACAGTGTTATTGATGGCATAAGTGTAAATAACTCTAGAGTTAAAGCTGGTATGAGACTATATGAAGTTGCTCCAGTGGAGGCTGATATAGTTATAGGGGTACCAGATTCGGGAATGTCTGCAGCTATGGGATATGCAAAGGCTTCAGGGATTCCAATTGACATGGCTTTAATAAAGAATAAATATATTGGCAGAACTTTTATTGCTCCAACTCAAGAGGAAAGAGAATCAGCAGTGGATGTTAAGCTTAATGTTATAGAAGAAAATGTAAAAGGAAAAAGAATCGTTCTTATAGATGACTCTATAGTAAGGGGAACAACAAGCAAAAGATTAGTTGCTATGCTTAGAAAGGCTGGAGCAAAGGAAATACACTTTAGAGTTTGTTCACCTAGAGTACAATATCCATGTTACTACGGAATTGATACTCCTTATAGAAGTGAATTAATTGGAGATAAGATGAGTGAATATGAAATTGGTCAGGCTATTGGCGTTGATAGTTTAATATATCTTTCAAAAAAAGATTTATTAGATTGTCTTGGTGATAATCAAGGTTTCTGCTGTGGATGTTTCGATGGAGAATATCCAATTTCAGCACCAGTAAAGATTTAGGGGGTATTAAGATGATAACTTACAAAGACGCAGGGGTAAATATAGAAGAAGGCTATAAGGCTGTGAAGCTTATGAAAGAGTACACTGCCAGAACCTTAACATCTTCAGTTTTAAATGGAATAGGAAGTTTTGCTGGAATGATGAGACTTCCAGCAGGTTATGAAAAGCCGGTTTTAGTGTCTGGAACTGATGGAGTTGGTACAAAAATTGAAATTGCTATTAAGCTTAGAAAGTTTGATACCATTGGAATTGACTGTGTTGCCATGTGTGTAAATGATATTTTATGTCATGGAGCAAAGCCACTGTTCTTCTTAGACTATATTGCTTGTGGTAAGCTTGATTCTATTGTGGCAAGTGATATTGTTAAAGGGGTAAGTGAAGGTTGTCTTCAAAGTTATGCGTCTTTAACTGGTGGAGAAACTGCTGAGATGCCAGGAATGTATAATGTAGGAGACTATGATTTGGCTGGGTTTGCAGTGGGTATTGTAGACGAAGACAAAATTATTGATGGTAGTGACATTAAGGATGGAGATGTGCTTATAGGTCTTTCATCTTCAGGAATTCACAGCAATGGATACTCTTTAGTTAGAAAACTTATAAAGAACTATGATGAAAAATTGAATGGAAGAACTCTTGGAGATATTCTTTTAGAGCCAACAAAAATATATGTTAAACCAGTATTAGCTGTAATGGAGAAGTTCAAACTGAATGGACTTGCACATATCACTGGTGGCGGTTTCTATGAAAATGTTCCTAGAATGTTTAAAGGAGATTTTACTGCGAAAATTAAGAAGGATTCCTTCCCAAGACCAGATATATTTACTTATTTAATGGAAAAGGGTGTAGATGAGTATCATATGTATAATACTTTTAATATGGGTATTGGGATGGTCATTGCAGTAGACAAAGAAATCAAAGATCAGGTAATTGCTGAATTTATTTCACAAGGCGAAAAGGCCTATGAAATAGGCCATGTTGAGCATGGAGGTGGAGGAGTTTGCTTAATATAGCAGTTTTAGTTTCTGGTGGAGGAACTAATCTTCAATCCATAATAGATGGCATTAAAAGTGGATTTTTAAAGGATGTTAATATTAAATTTGTAATTAGTGATAGGGAAGGTGCCTATGGCATAGAAAGAGCTGAAAAGGCTGGCATTGAAACTTTAGTTTTAGATAGAAAAATATATAAGAAGGAACTAAGTGCTAAGATATTTGAACAGCTTCAAAACAAGGTAGATTTCATTGTTTTAGCAGGATATTTATCCATCGTAGCTGAACCTTTAATATCTGAATTTAAAGATAGAATCATTAATATACACCCATCTTTAATTCCAAGCTTTTGTGGAAAGGGTATGTATGGTTTAAAGGTTCATGAAGCTGCCATTAACTATGGAGTTAAATTCAGTGGGTGTACAGTACACTTTGTTGATGAAAATACGGATACAGGGGCCATAATTCTTCAAAAGGTTGTAGAAGTTAAAAATGATGATACTCCTGAAAAACTGCAAAAAAGAATTTTAAAAGAAGAGCATGAAGCTCTTCCCCTTGCCATTAAACTTCTAAGTGAAGGAAAAGTAGTGGTAGAGAATAGAAAAGTAATTATAAAGGAGTAATGATTATGATAAAAAGAGCTTTAATTAGTGTTTATGATAAAACCGGCATAGTTGATTTTACGAAGTTTTTAAGAGGTCAAGGAATAGAAATAATATCAACTGGTGGAACTTATAAGTTATTACAGGAAAATAATATTGAAGTTAAAGAAGTTGCTGAAGTAACTAAAGCAGCTGAAATGCTTGATGGAAGAGTTAAGACTCTTCACCCAGTGGTTCATGGAGGAATCCTTGCCATCAGAGATAATGAAGAGCATATGAATACTTTAAAGGAAAGAGAAATAGACACTATCGATTTAGTATGTGTAAATTTATATCCTTTCTTTGAAAAAGCTAGAGAGGGCTTAAGTTTTGAAGATACAGTAGAATTCATTGATATTGGCGGACCAACAATGCTAAGAAGTGCTGCAAAGAATTTTAAGGATGTTGTAGTTATCTGTGATGCAGCTGATTACAGCACTATTGCAGAAGAAATAAGTTCTACTGGACAAGTTTCTTTTGAAACACGTAAAAAACTTGCCATGAAGGTGTTTAACTTAACTACTGCTTATGACAGCGCTATTTGTGAATACCTGTTAAACAACTGTGAGGAGAAGCCTTCCAATAAATATTTAGCTTTATCTTATGAGAAGTTTGATGATTTAAGATACGGAGAAAATCCTCATCAAGAAGCTACTGTTTATACTAACACTAATAAACAGGGGATGCTTAATAACATAGAAATACTAAATGGAAAAGCTCTTTCCTACAATAATATAAAAGATATGGACATAGCTTGGAAGGTAGTAAATGAATTTGAAGAAATCGCATGCTGTGGTTTAAAACATAACTCACCTTGTGGAGTAGCTCTAGGATCAACAGCTTTTGAAGCTTATACTAAAGCCTTCAGCTGTGATGAAGTTTCTATTTTCGGTGGAATTGTGGCAGTGAACACAACTGTTACAAAGGAAGCTGCCGAAGAAATGAAGAAAACCTTCTTAGAGATAGTAATTGCTCCAGGATTTGAAGAAGAAGCTTTAGAAGTTTTAAAAACAAAGAAAAATTTAAGAATTATAAGATGTACGGCTAAACCTTCAGATAAGAAAGAAGTTATTTCAGTTGATGGTGGAATTCTTGTTCAAGACACTGACAAGAAGTTAGTAGAAGATATTAAAGTAGTTACAGAAGCTGCTCCAACAAAAGAGCAAATGGATGATATGATCTTTGGAATGAAGGTTTGTAAATATGTTAAATCTAATGCTATCGTTGTTGTTAAGGATGGCATGGCTAAGGGAATTGCTGGTGGACAAGTTAACAGAATATGGGCTACAGAGCAGGCAATAGAAAGAGCAGGAGACGGTGTAGTTCTTGCATCAGATGCCTTCTTCCCATTCAGAGACTGTGTGGATGAAGCTCATAAAAATGGCATAAGAGCAATTATTCAGCCAGGCGGCTCTGTGAGAGACCAAGAAAGTATTGATGCTTGTAATGAATATGGAATACCGATGGTGTTTACGGGAATCAGACATTTCAAACATTAATGATAATTTAGAATGCTTGAATGTAGAATGGAGAATGAAGAATTTAGAATGTAGAATTAAAGAAGAAACTCCTCAGGGAGTTTCTTTAGTATATAGAAATTCCATAGGGATTTCATCCACCATTCTAAATTTTCAATTCTTAATTTAAAATTGAAATAGAGGTGTAGTATGAAGATTTTAGTTGTTGGTAACGGTGGAAGAGAACATACCATTGCATGGAAACTTGGTGAAAGTCCAAAGGTAGAAAAAATTTATTGTGCACCAGGTAATGGTGGTACAGCTATGGAGAATAAATGTGAAAACATTAATGCTTCGACCAATGAAGAACTCCTTGATTTTGCCCTTGAAAATGCTATTGATTTAACTGTGGTTGGTCCAGAGGTTTATCTTTGTGAAGGTATTGTAGATTTATTTAAGAAGCATAATTTAAAGATATTTGGACCAAGTAAAGAGGCATCACAGCTTGAAGGAAGTAAAACCTATGCCAAGGAGTTTATGAAAAAACATGGGGTGAAAACTGCAGGGTATGAAGCTTTTAGTTGCCCAAAAGCAGCTTTAAATTATGTTAAGGAAGTTGATTATCCAATAGTTATTAAGGCTGATGGGCTTGCAGCAGGTAAAGGGGTTGTCATTGCTGGTTCTGTAGAGGAAGCGGAAGCGACTATAAATGATTTCATGGTAAATGATACCTTTAAAGGAGCTGGTAAGGAAATTATCGTTGAAGAATTTCTTGAAGGAGTTGAAGCTTCAATTTTAAGTATTACTGATGGAAGAGTAATAATTCCGTTTATATCATCAAAGGATCATAAGGCGATTTTTGAAGGTAATAAAGGACCAAATACAGGAGGAATGGGAACAGTTGCGCCTAATCCATATTGCACTAATGAAGTATTAGCGACCTTCGATCAAGATATATTGAAGCCAACTTTAAAAGGAATTCAAGAGGATTGCTTAGATTATGTTGGTATCATTTTCTTTGGCTTAATGATAAATGAAAGAGGAGTATATCTTCTAGAATATAACGTTAGAATGGGAGATCCAGAAACTCAAGTAGTGCTACCTTTAATGGATAGCAGTTTTGTTGACCTTATTGAAGCAGCAGTTGAAGGAAGACTAGAAAAAGAGAAGGTAACATTCAAAAACAAAACTGCCTGCTGTGTTATTGGGGCTTCAGCAGGATATCCTGGCAAGTATGAAACTGGTGAAGTAATACAAGGGGGTAAAGGAAATAAGGAAAAGGTGTTCTATGCTGGTGCTGCTTTGAAAAACTCTAAGATGGTAACTAGTGGAGGAAGAGTATTTGGAATAACTGCATTAGGTGATTCTCTTGATGAAGCAAGAGAAAAAGCTTATTCATCTTTAAAAAATATAAATTTTAATGGAATGTATTATAGAACTGATATTGGGAAGTAGAATTGTAAATACTATATGTACTTTATAAAGTGCATATAGTATTTTTATATTTATATATTTTTAGTCGTTAGAATTAGTATAAAATTAAGGACAGTGATCCTTAACTGCTTAGAGAGCCTAAGGGATGCAAGAAATTTAATTATTTGTTTATATTGATTTATAACATTTTATGATAGAATCAAGATGAGGAAATATTGGGGATTATTAGGTGGAGGAATATAATGGATTACAACAAATTTAATATAGAAGAAAAATACGATAGTTATAGTAATATAAGCTTAAAGGATGCTGAAAGAATATTAATAAAACTAGAGGAAGCTTCAAAACAAGATGAAATGGGATATGATTATTATATTTTAAGGGGAAAAATGCTTTTGAAATTAGAGAGAATGGATGAAGCTTTTTCAGCTTTGAAAAGAGCTTTAGACTTCAAAACTTCTGATGAGGTTTATGATCTTTTATCCTTTGCTTACTACCAAATAGAAGATTACGAAAATGCATTGTATTATATAAACCGTTCATTTGGCATTAATGTGGATGAGTATGTATATAACCATAAAGGGAAAATATTAGAGCAACTTGGCAGGCTTGAGGAAGCCTTTGACGTTTATTATAATGGATTAAAATTTGTAATAGATGCCTATGCAAGTTATGGTGATGTGGAAATTTTTGGTGAAAATGTTTTTAGGGTTGGAGCAATTTTAAAAAATAACTACACAAAATGCATAAATCAATTTATTAAAAAAGGAGATTATTATAATCTATATGATTATTATATGAAACTCCTTCAAGTAACCTTAAAGGAAGAAGAAAATGACCATTTTCACAGTGGTACAGGATTTCAGGAATTTAAGTGTCTTGAGCTCATAGAAGCAGGTAAATACATTTTAATTGATAATGATTATTTCATTGAAATGGTGAACATATACAAGCTACTTTATGATATAGAAAAAAATTGCGAGTATGAAGATAAAGACTATATAAGCAGAGCGTATATAGATAAAAAGGTTAAAGAATTAGTAGATGATATTGTGGAAAGAACCTCTTTAGTTAAGGACGAAAATGTAATATTACAAGTTCTTGACGAAGTTATAAACCTTAAAAACAGCAACTACTATGATTATTTATATCACAAAGGTTTTATTTATATGAAGCTTAAAAAATATGATATGGGAATAAATGTTTTAGATAATATCATTGTAGAAGATAAATGTGCTTATTTAATAAAGGTTCAAAGTCATGAATGCATTATAAAAAGTTTAGAGGATGAAAATGGCCAGTACGAAGAAATCTGTGAAAAGTATAAAAAGGATTTAACAGATTTATTATTAAAAGATATAGAAAGACTTAAGGCTGATGAATATATATCTTTGGATGCTAAAACTGATGAAATATTAAAAAATTGTACAAGAGCTATTAATCTGTCTTTAGATAATGAGTTTTGGATAAAAACCTATGAAGATATTGCTTTGGAGTATGGTGAGAAGTATGAAATCTCAGAGAAAAATAAATATACCTATAAAATGATTGAGAATTATAATAAAGCCATAAATATCTATGACATGCTCATAAAGATAAATAAGAATTGTGCCCACGGCTATTATAGAAAAGGGAGAGCCATTGTTTTAGTTCTAAGACTTCTAAACAGCTCTAAAACAGAGTTAAAAGAAGTTTCATGGGTTCATAATCTGGACTGTTTCAGTTACTCTGAAGTAATTTATAACTTAAATAAAGCTATCAGCTTAAGAGATAACAACGGAAAGTACTTTAATCTTTTAGCTAGAACCCACTTTGAAATAGGTGAATATGAAAAAGCAAATCAATACATGGAACGAGCTTTGCAGCTAAGCCCAAAGGATTTGTATATGAACTTGAATGTTGTTTGTGTTTATATAAGAAGATATCAATACACAGAAGCTGTAGATTACCTTTTTAGAATGCCAGGTAAGGACCTTGAAAGAGGAACCATAAGAAAAACTTTCTTACCACGTAAGGAGATTCTTAGCTTTTTAATGGGTATCTTTAATATTTATCAAAGACAAGATAGAATTTATTATATAATAGCCTATTACTTCTATGGAATAGTTGATTTCCAGCCGATGAAAGCCATAACCTTTATCAATAAAGCTATAGATATGGTAGATGATGAAAGATACTATCTATTAAAAGCAAAGATCTACTTTAAAGAAAATAACTATACTTTAGCACTTAAAAGTGCAGAAGAGGCGTTAGGAATTGATGAGCATTATGATGAAGCTCACACCATAAAAGAAGCTTGTAATAATGAATTAAATAAAATAAGTTCAAATATAACTTCTAAAAGATCTACTAAGGAGAAAGTGTTTAATTAATTAAAATAGAAATATGATTTTTATGGGAGTTTAGGTTTTTTAGACACACTAAAATTTTAGTGTGTCTTTTATTTGAAATATTTAATAAAAGTGTATAAATAATCCAATAACTGGGAAGTAATTATATATAAAATTAAAACCAGGAGGGTGATTATGAAATACATAAAACGTAGAAAGAAAAGGAAAGGCTTTACGTTGATGGAGCTTTTAGTTTCATTGGGAATTGTTGCAGCTTTATCAATGATGGTGGCTCCTATGATAATGGGAAAAATTGATGAAGCTAAGGAGAAAGCTGATATCTCAAACGCTAACGCTATTGCAGTAGCTGTACAAAGTGAAATGTTATCTGGTGAGTCATTAACTGGACAATTAACTGAGGTTCAATTGAAGAGTTTAGCTGATGAGTATTTTAGCGGCAAGTTACCAACTCCACAATCTACAGGGGAGGCTTTTGCTGTAAGTGTAAATAGTAACAAAGTAATTATTACAGTAGGATCAACACAATTTTATCCAGTAAATGAATCTACTTTACCAAGTGCAAGCAAGTAATTATGAAGACAATAGCCAATATGTGTGAATTCATATTGGCTTATTTTTATTTGTATAGTTTTACCTAATATTAATTTATTTCATATATTAAAGTGTTGTGATACAATATATACATTATGTAATAATATTGAAATGTTATAAAATTATTGTTATTAGGTGGGATGTGAGGAAATGAGCAATATAATACAAAGAATAAATATCTATGAAGATGATAGATTTAATAAAGACATTTTAAGGCAACATGGTGCTTTTATTATTGATGAAAAATATAAGTGTAGCTTTAGAATAATAAATAAAGATTCTGCCATTGTATTTTACGATAAAGAAATTGACTTAAATAAATTGATAGATGAATTTAGATTTTATGCAGAGCATATTATTAATTTTTATGATGCTAATATGAAAGTAATAAAATCTTTTCCTGCTAAAGAGATTTTTTATATAAGTATTAAGGATATTCAGCCTTCTCAGTTTTATATAGATATAGATAAAGTTAAAGCTATAGAATCTTTCATAGAAAGTGAAGAAGATATCTGTATTCCTTTAACTAAGATAAAGGATCATTTTGTATCTATAGATGGTCATACTAGGCTTTATTATGCAACCATAAAGGGATATTCTAAGATAAGAGCATTTTTTACAGAACCAGGAGACTATCTAGAAGATTTTGTTGAAGAAGCAAGGAAAAGAAATGTTTATTCACCGTATGACCTTAAACTAATATCTAATGAAGAATATAAGATAAAATGGCATAAGTTTTGTGATGATTTTTTTAGTGAGAGGGAATAAAGAAGCTAAGACTTTACTTGGAGGCTTAGATTTTCAAAGTGGAGTATTGAGTTTGTATTTTTAACCTAAAAGAGTTTAAAATAAGCCAATATGACATTAAAATCATACTGGCTTATTTTTATCTGAATTTTATCTTATTTTAGGATAAAAGCATACTTTGGAAGACCGTTTTCGTATTGAACCTTTGGTTCTCCTTGGATTAGAGGAAGAGTATATTCATATGCTTCCTTAGTAACGTTGTTGCCTTCAGCATTTATCCACTCCTTAGGGAAGTACTTAATGTTGTTTGCAACTTTTGATGTGTGAAGAGCAAAGGCTTCTGATTTGTACGGAGCATTTGATACTCTCTGCATACCGATCATGTATCCGCTTTCTCCAGTCACAGAGTATTTTAGAGCTTCAAAGCCACAGTTGAAAGATTCTTCAATATCAGTTTGAGAAGCAATGTGCATTGCACAGCGCTGCATAGTTGAAAGCTCGATGGCTCTAACTTTTTTACATACTCCATTGTCTTTTATAAGATTTTTTAAGTAGTTACAAACTCCACCTAGTTGTGCATGGCCGAATTTATCTAATCCATGGCCACCGATTTCTCCAAGGAAGGTACCGTCTGCAGTTCTGATTCCTTCAGATACTACAACAACCACAGAATCTTGAGTTTCTAACTTCTTAGCTATATCCTTTAAGCACTTTTCACTGTCAAATGCTACTTCAGGAAGGTAAATGAAGTCTACTACAGGCTTACCATTTAGTGTTGCAACACATGAGCTTGCTGCTAGCCAGCCAGTGTCACGTCCCATAGTTTCTATGATAAATACATTTTTAGCGCTGTATACGCTGCAGTCTAATTTGTTTTCAAGAGCGATTGTCGCAATGAATTTTGCTGCACTTCCAAAACCAGGTGTGTGGTCCATTATTGGAAGATCATTATCTATAGTCTTTGGAACACCAAAAAATTTAGTTGATAGGTTATGCTCTTTAGCATAATTGCTAAGCTTATGTACAGTATCCATAGAGTCATTTCCACCGACATAGAAGAAAGTATCTATTTCATATTTTTTGAATATCTCAAAAAGCTTTATATATTCTGACTTATTTTCCTCATATGATTTTAATTTGTATCTGCATGAACCTAGTCCAGATGATGGAGTATACATTAATCTATCTATAACTTCAGCATCCATTTCAGACAAGTTTACCATTGTTTCGTTTAATATTCCCTCAATACCATGTATACCTGCATAAACATTATCATAGTATTTTAATTCCTCATTTGCTTTAAATACACCCATGGCACTAGCATTAATTACTGAAGTTGGACCTCCAGATTGTGCTACTATACAGTTTTTCATAAATTAACTCTCCTTTGAAATGTGAATATAAAATTTTATGTATTGATTATATTATAATATATTTTATGTATAGTAACAATTAAAATTAAAGTATATAATATTATTATATTTTTAAATTAAAAGGAGAGCTTTAAAATGATTTATCCAGCAGAAAGAGATGAAAAATACGGTTTTATAAATGAAAATGGTGATATTGTTATAGGCTTTAACTTTGATTATGCTGATGTATTTGAAGATGATATGGCCTTTGTTGAAGTGGATGGCTTATGCGGCTTCATTGATATGTCAGGAAATTTTGTTATTGAGCCTAAATATGAAGATATTAATTTCTTTAATGAAGGAAGGGCAAAGGTTGAGGTTCATGGTAAATGTGGATATATTGACAGCAAGGGTAATGAGGTTATACCTATGGAGTATGAAGATGGAAAAGGTTTTACTGAAGGCTTAGCTGCTGTTATGTCCATGGGAAAATGGGGATACATAAATTATGAAGGAGAAGTAGTGATTCCTTTTATATATGATGAAGCTAGTGAATTTGATGATAATGGATTAGCCTTAGTTTTACATAATGACTATTTTGGATACATAAATAAAGAAGGTAGATGTGAGAGTGGTTTTATTTATGAGTATGGCAACAGCTTTAGTGAGGGCCTTGCTTCTGTAGGTTATAAAGGTGAAAATATATATGTTGATGAGAACTTTAATGTGAAAATTAAAGGGAATTTTGACTTTACTACCGAATTTTCTAATGGTATGGCCGCTGTTTCTGTAAATAATCAGTGGGGCTTCGTTAATACCCAGGGTGAATTTGTAGTAAAACCAATTTATGACTGGGCAGATAACTTCACTGGTGATTATGCACCAATCTCAATTAATGAAAAATATGGCTTCATTGATAAAAGTGGAAAAGTAATCATACCAATAGAGTATGACAATGTTTTTGATTTCAGTGAAGATTTGTTTTCAGTTGAATTGAGTGAAAAATGGGGCTTTGTCGATATAAATAATGAAATGATTATTGACCCACAGTTCGATGAAGTAGAAAATTTCATTGATGGAATCTGTAAAGTTATCATAGATGAAAAAGAAGGCTATATAAATAAAACTGGACAATTAATTTTTTAGAAAGTATGGGGGTATGGAAATGAGTATAATTGATTTACACTGTGACACAATTTATCACTTAGTTGATGATAAAAGCATGAATTTGAAGAAGAATAATATAGCAGTTGATATTGAAAAGTTAAAGGCTGCAGGGTCTTTAGCCCAGTTTTTTGCACTTTTTATAGATTTAGATGAGCATGATAAGCCCTTTAACAGAGCTATGGATATGCTAAACAGGTTTTATGATGAAGTAAATAAAAACATCCATGAAATAAAAATAGCTAAGAATTATGATGATATATTAGCCAATGAAAGAGATGGAAAGATTTCTGCCTTTTTAACTTTAGAGGAAGGTGAAGCTTTTGAAGGTTCCATAGATAAATTAAGAAACTTCTATGACTTGGGGGTTAGACTGGTTACTCTTACTTGGAATCATGAAAACTCAATTGGGTATCCACATTGGAAGCAGGAGTTTAGGGAAAGAGGACTTAAGAGTTTTGGTTTAGAAGCTATAGAAGAGATGAATAAATTGGGAGTTATTATTGATGTATCTCATTTATCTGATGGAGGTTTCTATGATGTGGCGAAGTTTAGCAAAAAGCCTTTTGTAGCATCTCATTCTAATAGTAGAGTTATGTGTAATCATAGCAGAAATTTAACTGATGAAATGATAAAGATTCTAAGTGAAAAAGGTGGAACCATGGGAATTAACTTTGAAAAGTCATTCTTAATAGAGGATGGTTCTGTCAGCAGTACTTCAGATATGATAAGACACATTAAGCATATTTATAATGTAGGAGGTGCTGATGTTATCTCTATCGGAAGTGATTTTGATGGAATTAATCCTTCAAATTTAGAAATAAGCTCTATTGATGAAATGTATAAGCTTACTAATGCCCTTGAAGCAAACGGATTTAAAGAAGCAGATATAGATAAAATTTTATATAAGAATGCTTTAAGAGTTATAAAAGAGGTTCTTTAAAAAGTAAAAATACTGTTACACTTATTGGAATGTAAAACTAAATTTGGTAATATATATTTAGGAAGATATTCCGAAGGGGTGATGGAATGAAGTATAAAAAGATGAGAAACCATTCAACTAAAGGTAATATTGTTTTAAAAGAAGTAAGCATAGAAGGGAACGTATGTGGAGAATTTGTAGAATTTGTTATCAATCACATATATGAAAACACTGGCAAGGATGATGTTAGAGGTGTGTATACCTTTCCTATACCAGACACAGCTGTAATTTCAGGTATAGAGGTTAATCTTGGCGGTAGTGTAATATATGGTAAGGTTCAAAGCAAGGAAGAAATAGAAAAGGTTTATGAGAACCTGGTATTTAGTGATAACGAAAAACTTCAATTAGAAGAATTAAATAAAGATAAGTTAAAACTGTCCATGAGTACTATTTTAAAGGGAGAAAAAGTAGGAATCAAGGTTTCCTATATAGAAGAGCTTTCTAACTTTAATAATCAGTTAAAGCTTACAATTCCACATATTGTTAATCCAGTGAATATGTTTAATGAGAAGGATCCTCAAAAAGAAAAGATTAAATATAAGCTTTCCTTAAATTTACTTATTGAAACCTTTGATAAAACTTTTATCTCCAGTGATTCCCATCCTATTAAAGTTGAGGAAGGTGAGGGAAATATTTACAAAGTGACTTTAAAGGACAATAATTGTGCTTTAAATGAAGATATGAACATATGGCTTAAGGAAGAAAAAACTTTAGAAGCCAGTGGTATGATTTATGAGAATTATGAAGAAGATAATGGAATTATATATCTTAAGCTCCTTCCTGATGTAGAGGGAAATCTAGAAGATAAAAAAGGAAATTATATTTTCTTGATTGATATTTCATATTCCATGGAAGGTGATAAGTTAAAGGAAGCTAAAACAGCGCTTCAGCTTTGTCTTAGAAATTTAAGCTCAGAGGATAAGTTTAATGTTGCTGCCATGGGTGATAAGCTCACTTATTTTTCAAATGAAGGTTTGGTTAAGTTTAACAATGAGAATTTAATCTTAGCTTCAAAATGGATAGATGCTCTAACTTGTGAAAATGATGCTTTACTATTTGATGGAATAAAGTATGGCTTTGATAATGAACAGCCAGGTGAAGACAATGTAATCATTATTTTTACTGATGATGTGGTAGATAATGAAAAGGAAATTTTAGATTATGTAAGTGAAATAAAAACAAACAGTAGAATCTTCCCATTTGGTATAGATGCTGCTGTGAATACTTACTTTATAAATAAGATTGCCAGGTTAACTATGGGTAAAGCTGAATTTATCAACTCTGGTAAACGTATAGAAGATGTGGTGTTAACTCAGTTCAATAGAATACGTGGTCTTCAGATCACTGATGTGGAAATTGACTGGGGCAGAATGAAAGTGGATAAAACTTATCCAAGGACCATTGAATATCTTTATGATGGAGAACCTTTTTCTATCTTTGCTAAAGTATTAGGGGATGTAGAAGGGGTTGTAACAATAAATGGAATGGTTGATAACAGGAGGGTTCAAAGAAAGGTAATGCTTTCTAAGGTGGATCTTGCAGTAAATGCAGATTTAATTGAGAAGGTTTGGTATAAAAAGAGAATTGAGTCCATTGAAAATAGGATAATATATGAACGTGATGAAATTTATGATGCGATGAGAAGAAAAATCATTGAGTTATCTACAGAAAGTGGCATAATAAGCAATGAAACCTCCTTTGTGCTTTTAGAGGAGATTTATGAACCAGTTTTAGGTGGAGTAATGAGAAAGTTCTTGCCTGTAAGCTCCAGCGCCATGAAAGAGGAAAAGCCTGTGATGTCAAATTTCTATTACACTCAAAATCTTGAGAATATAGATCTTGATCAGCTTAAGTGGGATGGAATTAGTAAGGAAGACTTAGTGAGAATAGTTGCAACTCAGCAATTGGCAAATGGAGACTTTTCCTATTCTATAGAGGATAGTGAAAAAGAAAAATTATTATACACCACAGAAGCTATCATTGCTTTCACAAAAAATAATATAATCATTGATATGTATAGAAACCTTTTAATAAAAGGAATAATGTATATATTAGATAATTATATCAATTATCCCGAGGATGGAGAAATTCTTGCCTTTTGCTATTATGCAATAAAAGAAGTGAATTCTAAGCTAGTGGTAAAGGATCATCAAAGGGTAAGAATCAATGAAGTCTTAGAAAAAATTACTGAATTAATGGAAGAATGTAAGTTTGATATAAATAAAATCGAAGAAATTATTCTTGGAAGAATTCAAAGAGACAGAAACGAGAATATTTTAAGTGAGATAATTTGTAATCTTATAAATTAAGTAGTATGATTAATTCCGTGGGTATTATCTCACGGAATTTTTATTTTGAAAGGATTAAAAGGTGGAGAGTTTACATATTGAAGATAAGAATATCCTGCAGTTAAGAAGGGATATTAAGGGCTCCCTTATAAGGAACTTAGGAATTAAAGATGTTCATAGTATAAGTGCTGTAAACCTTGAAACAATTAAAGAGATTATTGACTTATATGATTTTTATGTTTTGAATAATTATGTGAAAAACAATATACAGGATGGAATAAAGGTTTCCTTATCAAGAAGAATGACTTCTGCTGGTGGGAAAACTATATTCATGAAAAAGAAATATTCTAGGGAGTTTGAAATAAGGATTAGTCTTACAATTTTGCAGGAATATATTAATTCAAATTATAAGGGAAAAATATGTGGTGTTGAGGGAAATGACGTTATTGATGGATTAATGCTCATTATGGAGCATGAGCTTTGTCATGTTCTTGAGTTTTCAGCCTATGGAACTTCAAACTGTAAGGGAAGAAGATTTAAAGCTATGGCTTGGAAGCTTTTTAGGCATGGAGCTTCAACCCATGAAGTGTTTTCTGAAAAACACTCGAAGAATGAAAGTAATATAAGGGTTGGTCAACAGGTTGTCTTTATATATAAAGGCAAGAGTTACTCAGGTGTGGTTGCAGGTATTAATAAGAGAGCAACGGTGATGGTTAAAGATCCTAAGGGCCAATATAAAGATAAAAAAGGGAATACATTTAATAAGTGGTATGTTCCTTTAACAATGCTGAAAGGTGAGGGGAAATAATGATTAAAGCAATTTTATTTGATTTAGACGGAACTATTGTAAACACAAATAATTTAATTGTAAAATCCTTTGAATACATGTTTGGAGAATATTTAAAAATGGACGTATCAAGGGAACAGATTCATGAAAACTTTGGGGTGCCTTTAAGACAGATTTTTGAAAAGCACAACATTGAAAATATTGATGACGCAGTTAAAGAGTACATTAGATATAATTTAAGTATTCATGATGAATTTATTGAAAACTATGATCATGTAGAGGCAGGACTAAAAGTTCTTAGGGAGAAAGGTTTTAAACTAGCCATTGTTACTTCAAAGTTAAGGGATACTGCCATAAGAGGGTTAAATTGCTTTGATTTAGAAAAATATTTTGATGTGATAATAACGCCAGAGGATTCAACTCATCACAAACCTCATGAAGAACCAGTTCTTGTGGCTTGTGAAAAATTAAAGGTTCAGCCAAAGGAAGCAATTATGGTAGGAGACAGCCACAATGATATTCTATCGGGAAAGAATGCAGGAGCTTTAACCTGTGCAGTGAAATACACAGATTTAAATTATGATTTATTAATAGAAAGCAATCCAGATTTTAGTATTGATACAATTGAGGAGTTAGTTGAGATTGCAAGTGCCTTAAAATAAGAGTGTCAGGATATTATGATATAACGCTGTTTATGAAGATGTTCAATGGCTGCTAGTCAACATTGTAATATCAATGTCTTAGATACAATTTAATTTTCAAAGAATCAAAGAGAGCAGTAATGCTCTTTTTAATTGCAAAAACGTTCATAATAATAATTGTCATAATTGAAATAATGAAATTATATTTTTAACTAAATTAAAGACTATTACCTTAATTAACTACATATTAAAACTAAAATAAGATAATTGGATATTAGTAGTAGTAAAATTAAAAAAACATAAAAAAAAGAAGGAGAATTTCTCCTTCTTCTATTAATAGTATCTTCTCTTACGTCTTTTGCTCTTCATTATTTTAGAGATTATAATAAATATTAAGCATACTACAGCAATTAATACTAGTAATGCCATAACATAATATATAATGTTTGTTTTGATTATATCCATATTAGATAAAGTAGAATATAGATCATATTCTAAAGTATAGTCTTTAATTGTTACTGTTGCTTTACCAATTGGTTTCCCAGTGCTTAAAGTCCATGTGTTTAAAGGATTAACTGTATAATTAAACTCTGGTTTTAAACCTGACTCATATAGATTAATATCTTCATGAAGAGTTACTGGAATCTTAACAGTTTTCTTAGGTCCGATGAAAGGTAAAATGTTATATTCAACAGTAACTTCATCAATGGTAGAGTTTGCTGCTAAGTAAGTTCCTTTTTGTGCTGCATAGCCAAAGTCAGCAAGTATTTCAGTATCTTCGAATACTTTAACATCAGTTGGAAAGTCATACTCAGAGTTAAGAACTACTATTGCAAAGTTTCGTCCATTACGGCTGTATAATGATGCTAAGCATCTTCCAGATTTATCAGTATAACCTGTTTTTCCTCCAACGTTACCATTGGTTCCAACTAGTTTATTTCTGTTTTCGATTGTTGCAACTGGACCACCTTGAGATTGAACAACCTCAGTTTTCTTTGCCATGGTTTCTCTAACCCAATCATTTTGGTAAGCTGCACTTAGTAATAAAGCTAAGTCATAAGCCGTTGTATAATGCTCATCTGTATTATCATCTAATCCGTTTGGAGTAACAAAGTGAGTATTGTTCATTCCAAGACTTTTAGCTTTTTCATTCATCATGTTCATGAAGTTTTCAACGGTTCCACCGATATTTTCAGCTATCATATAAGCAATGTCATTACCTGAAAATAGAAGAAGTATGTTCATTGCATTTTCTCCATTAAAGGTATCTCCAACAGCTACTGGGTGAACATTCATTCCATATGAATATGGATCTTGCTTTGATGCGGCTTCTGAATATGTAAAAATATCTGTCTTAGTTTTATTCTCAGCTAGTAAAAGTGCTGTCATTAATTTTGTTATACTTGCTGGTTGTTTTAGTTCATCCATATTTTTAGCATAAATTATTTCTTTTGTATCCAAGTCCATAATTATAGCAGAGGTACCAATGATGTTTGGTTCTTCAATCGCTAAAGTTAAGCTTGGAAATGCTAGTGTTATCAAAAGTGTGAATAACATACATAATGATAAAATTCTTTTTCTCACAAGTCATCTCTCCAATTTCTATTTTTTTATTATGTCAACCCATATAGTATAACATTTACTGAATTTTTGAACAAGAATAAACTAATTTTGTTAATGAGTTTTTAATTATTTTTGTGATATCATTGAATTAGAAAGATAAAATATATTTTAATATGATTATTTATAATTTAAATTTTATAAATCAATAGAGGTAAATTAAAATTAAACATTATAGGGGGCTTATATGGAGAATATAAAAAATATTAATGTGAAGGAACTTTTTAAATCAAGAGTGCCAAAGCCAATACAAAAATATAAAAAGGCTGCAGTTATGATTCTTATTGAAGAAATTAAAGGAGAAGAATATATAATTTTTCAAGTCAGGTCACATAAGCTAAATAAGCAGCCAGGTGATGTATGTCTGCCAGGTGGCAAAGTTGAGAAGAATGAAACCAATGAAGAAGCTGCAGTAAGAGAAACCATGGAGGAGTTAAATTTAAAAAGAGAGGATTTTGAGGTTATAGGACAAGGAGATTACTTTGTCTCTCCTTATGGAGTAGTATTATTTCCTTTTATTGCAAGAGCTAATTGTAATATTAAAAATGTTTCTAATGAGGAAGTTGACCATATTTTTAAAGTTCCAATTAGATATTTTATTGAAAATGAACCTGAGTTATATAATATGCAGATTGGACCTATTAACAATGAAAACTTTCCATATCATTTAATTAAGGGTAATAAGTATAAATTCTCAACTGGAATTATGAAAGAGTATTTTTATCAATGGAATGGATACTCTATATGGGGAATTACTGCACATATTATTAAATCTTTTGTAGATATCATAAATGTTGACTGTTAATTAATATAATAAAGTAAGCATGGAGAGTTTTTATTAAAGAGGATTCGATGTATATAATTAATGGAAATTATAAAGATATTAGCGTTATATTTTTTGACGAAAACCAGTAGAAAGATGACTACTGGTTTTTCTTAACATATTTTTGAGAAAAATGTAGGAGAAATATTTACTATATTAAAATATTTATGTATATATACTCCAAAAATACTTGTATATTTCCAGATATGTGATAGAATATACTTGTAAAATGAATTGTCGAAAAATAACAATAATTTTGACAGTGACCAGTACGTAAAATTTGGTAATTACATATAAAGTGTAATTATTGAAGTGGGGGTGTTACGGTGGCCAAATGTGTATTTCTATCAACTTATGAAGAAAATGTAGAGTGCTTTAAGGAGTGTCCTCTTTATAATTGGGAAGAAAATAGCAATAAATGTCCTTTTACAGAGATTAAGGGTAGGGGAAGAAAAGTAAGAAATCTTTATGATTTTGACTTCTATAAAGATGAGAGGGATGATAAAGATTTAGGTATAGCTAATTTGTATAAGGATAATTACATTTAAGTTAATATGTTAATAATTATGTCTAAATAAAAAAACTATCTTCAATTTTAGAAGATAGTTTTTTATTTTATTTTTATTTACAACCACTACAATTACCTTTGCTTTTACCACAGCCAGCACAACTATGAGATTTAAAATTATCATTGATAGTTGATACTTTAGCATGAAGTGTAGAATCCTTTAATACAATGGTTACATCTTTTACATTATTGCAAAGACTAAGGTTATAGCAGAAGGTGATATCCTCAATTTTATTGAGAATATCGAAGTTTTCTGCATTGTTTAAACCAATTTGAACTTTAGGAGACTTGCAGCACTTAGAAGAAAGATTTTCTTCTAAGGAAACACAGTCATATTCGGTATGAAATTTGAGTAGATTTAAAACAAATTCATAGGCATTGTTAGAGATTCTTATTTTAATTTTTGAATTATTGTTCATTTTATCAAATCCTTCTAAAAGTAATACTACTATTATTCTTCATACATTGAAGAGTATTCATGAAGTAAGAATTCCTTAAGATTCCAAAGATCCTTTGATAAATCTACATAATACTGATGAGGGTTTTGTAATCTTCTAATTTCAGCCCAAAGAGTTTCTCTTGCCTCAAGGCTGTAATTTTTAATATCCATTACAGATGGACTTTCATAGCATTGTTGACCCTTATCAAATATTTTTACCATTAACTCTTTAATAGTGTAGTTCTTAACTTTTTTCTTTTTCCATGTGTAGTTAGGGTGGAAAAGCTCTAATGGTCTAGTATAATCAAATGTTTCGCCATTAATAGCAATTAAGTCTGCAATTGCTTTTTTAGTTGCATTATCATAAACTCTGTATAATGATTTAAAGCCAGGATTAGTTATCTTCTCAACATTTTCGCTAATTTTAATCTTTGGAATGATTTCACCATGCTTTTCAATTGCAACCAGCTTATAAACTCCACCAAAAACAGGCTCACTCTTAGCAGTAATTAATCTTTCACCAACACCAAAGCTGTCAATTTGCGCTCCATTTTCAAGAACTGCTTTAATAATGAACTCATCTAAAGAGTTTGAAATTGTAATCTTACAATCTTCATACCCAGCGGCATCAAGAAGTTTTCTTGCTTCAATGGTTAGGTAGGTGATATCACCACTATCTATTCTAATTGCTTTTGGTCTTTTTCTAAGTGGCTTTAGAACTTCATCAAATACCTTTATAGCATTAGGAATACCTGATTTTAATACATTGTAAGTGTCAACTAAAAGAACTGTGTTATCAGGATAAGTAGATGCCCATGCTTTAAAGGCTTCATATTCTGTATCAAATAATTGAATCCAGGAATGAGCCATGGTTCCAGTAACAGGAACATCGAATAACTCATCAGCCATAGTACATGCAGTAGAGCTACATCCGCCGATTATTGCTGCTCTAGCACCATATAAAGCACCATCATATCCTTGAGCTCTTCTTGAGCCAAACTCCATAACAGGTCTGTATCCGGCTGCTTCACAAATTCTTGCAGCTTTAGTTGCAATTAAGGTTTGATGGTTAATTGTTAAAAGAATCATGGTTTCAATAAATTGAGCTTGCATGATTGGTCCTCTAACGGTTATTAAAGGTTCACTAGGGAATACAGGAGTTCCTTCTGGAATTGCCCAGACATCACACTCAAACTTGAAATTTTCCAAATAATTTAGAAATTTTTCATTAAAAAGATTTTTGCTTCTTAAATATTTGATATCTTCTGATGTAAATTCAAGTTTTTTAAGATAATCTATTAATTGCTCAACCCCTGCCATGATGCAGTATCCACCACTGTCAGGAATTCTTCTGAAGAACATATCAAAATATGCTATGGTATCTTCAACTCCGTTATTTAAGTAACCATTAGCCATAGTTAACTCGTAGAAGTCTACCAGCATAGTAAGATTACGGTCATTTTTTATGTCAAATTTAGTTGTTGTATTCATTGTTGCTCTCCTCACTTATAAAAAACATAAGAAAATAAAATTATCCATAAGTTTAACAATTATGTCTTTTATATCGTACCACAAGAAAACTTGCATTTCCATAGTATTAATACAAATATTGTGGTAATTAATTGAAATAAAAACGTTGAGAACCATATATGTTAGGTTAAAATATACAAAATTCTACAAATAATGTATAATGTATATAGTTATTTTTTGAAAAGGACTTATTTATCTTTTTACTGATAAAGTAAGTAACTAGTTTTTATCAAGGGGGACGTAATCATGAGTGCTAAAATTTATTTTAAGAGTTTTAATTCGGATAATGATTATAATTATTGGTGGACTTTGGCTTCCAATGAAGAAACAATGAAGATGAATTATGGTAGAGTTTTTACAAGAGATGAGGCTGGAGAAGTTTTTAATCAAATCCTTGAAATTAGCAAGAGGGAAGATGGAAGTCAATATTTTAAAGTTTTTGATGAAGACACAAAATACTTTATTGGTATGGCTGCATTAATTGAAAAAGAAGCTGATAAGGAGGTGGAAATTGAGTACATGTTTCTTCCTGAGTATTGGGGGAGAGGCTATGGTAGTAGGACGGTTGAAGCGTTATTGGATATGGCAAAGGAATTAGAAAGTATTGAGCGTGTAACTGCTATTATTGATCCACGTAATGAAAGGTCAGCAAAGATTTTGTTAAAAAACGGCTTTCAATCACAAAGAAAGTTTATTATTGATGATGGTTCTTGGGCAGAGGTGTTTAGCAGGGATATATAGAAGGTAATTTCTTATAAGATTTAAAACCTAATGAAAGTAAAGAAATGCATTTTTGATGATAACTGGTGCAATCCTTGTGATAGTTCTAATCACAAAGTGTATATTAGATTTTATGATTTTAGATGATATTATATATTGCTTTTATGTATTTCATTATTAAATTAGCTATGACTATATGGCATATTAAAAAGGGTAGGTATAATTAAATTGCTGCCTGTAAATTCAAAATTATAGTGTTACCTTTACTAGAATCGTCATACTTTAAAGTATAAATATTTTAAGGGAGATAGTGTTTATGGATAAGAGTATCATCAAATCCATAGGGAAAAGTCTGCTATTCAGCTTAATTTGGACAATAATATTCTGTATAATTGCGTGGATAATTACTTATTTTACAAAGTACAATTTAGAGGATGTTTTATTTGTTGAGGGTATATTTATTGTTATTCTAGGACTTTCAGTTACCGTCAAAAGTGATTCAAGCGGATTATCTTTAAGGGGATTAGGACAAAGCAATGCTCAATATCTTGCAAGTTTTAATCTTGAGATAACTAGAAAGGTGAATGATAATTTGAAGGGGAATTCAGCCACTATGTTTAGATATTCTTTTAATGGAATAATTCTAATTATAGCGGGACTTTTATGCATAATGGTAAGTTTTATAATTTGAATAAGTTTAATAGTTAGAGGGAAGTGGAAGCATAAGAGGTTCTGCTTCCTTTTTAGTCGAAAATAGATGAAATCAACAAATGCAACTGTCAGTTGCGGAGGTTCAAGGTGCAACTGGTGGTACGCAACTGAAAGAAATAGTAAAATAATAGTATAAAGATAGGGGGTGTTGTTTATGAAATTTGGAGAGAAGCTGCAATTATTAAGAAAGCAAAGAGGGATGTCTCAGGAACAACTTGCTTTGCAAATTGGGGTGTAAAGGCAGGCAGTTTCAAAATGGGAGCTGGGAGAATCCACACCAGATACGGATAAGATTGTTTTATTAAGTAGGGTTTTTGATGTTACTACGGATTATCTTCTTTTTGAAGGTGATACAAGTACTGGAAAGCAAAAGGAAACTATAAATATCTCTAGAGGAAAAGATACGGAAACATTACCTAACTTTATCCTAAAACTTGTGAAGACTAAAGGATATATTGGGGGTTATATAATTGCTGGCTATGCGGCACTAGCTTTAATTGTATCAAGATTTGCTCATTTTGCTTTTAAGAAGATTTTGATGCCACCTGAGGGGTTCGGCGTTGAATTTTCAGAATTGCCATCACAGATGAAGATTCCAATGTATTTTACTGATCTTATAAGTGTAATAACCATTGTATTTATTATTTTGGGGATAGGAATAGGCATTTATTTAAAAAAGAAAAGTGATAAATATTCATAGCATATGATTTAAAAGGAGGTTCATTTAAACCTTCTTTTATTATGTAAATATATTTCCTCTAAATTATCAACTTTAGTTATAAAGTTTTCAGTTTGATTTTAAAATGCAGTTTTAATTTTTAAAATATAAAACAAACTAAATCCATCTACAAAACTAATTAAGTTCTGCAAAAATCTCATGGATGTTTCCATCAGGGTCAGCAAATAGAGCAGTTCTTTGATCCCAAGGCATATTCTGTGGTTCATGAATAGGAATTGCGCCCATGTCAATTAAGCGATTAAAGGTTTTATCAACATCATCAGGGCTTTCGCAAGGAAAAGCTAGTTCAAATCCTTGTCCAACAGTTTTTTTAGTATATTCACTACTATAATCATACATAACATTTCTCAGGCAGATTGCAAACCTTACTCCATTATTTTCAAACTCAACATAATTTCCAAGGTCATTTTTAATTTTAAAGCCAAGTACTTCATTATAGAAAGTTTTCATCTTGCTGATGTCATCTGTCCAAATTGTAATAAGATTAATCACTGGTTTCATTATACATTCCTCCTTGTTATTTGTTTTTACTCATTAGATTTTAATATAGGTAATTATTAAATGATGACATGATTTTGATAATGGATAAATTATTTGCATTATATTTTATATATTGATATAAAAGTATCTAAACGAAGTGATGGAGTATGGTATACCAGCCAGATAATGCAACAACACACATGCTAACTATTAGCAATAGTGAATTCAAAGACATTATTAAACCTTCATGTTTTACAGAATTGTTGTTGAGCTTTCTATTGAACAACCATTTGAAAATAACTAAGGATATAATAGTTAATATACTAAAGCAAATTAGAAAAACACTATTGTTTAGCACTATCATATGAAAAATAAAACGTAAAATATTCATAACAGACCTCTTTCCAATACATAATGATAAATATATATAATACTTAATAAGTATTTATTATTACTTAAAAAATGAATACATGGTACATTATTCTATTATAACATAATTTTGCATTATAGATAGGTGGATTAGGTTATATAACAAGGAATTAAAAACATCGTTTATTTAACAAAACATGAAATGCATCATATTCATTGAAATTGATTTAAATAATAATAGAGTGAGGAAGTATATGGATTAATGATAGGGTATTTAGAATTATTACGGTAACCTCATGCTCTGACTAGAATCTTTCAAAGAGATAAACAATATATAAATTGTATAATAATAGAAAATAAAGTATAATATAGAAAAGTTTAGAGGTTCGAATATGAAAAAATATATGATCATATTATAAGGAGGGAAAATGAAAAATACATATGAAAACAATTTTAAATTAAGGTTAATATTAATTCTGACTTCATTATCTACTGGAGTAATGTCTTTTTTTCTTCCAATATATAGTAAAGCTCTTGATATGAATGCGTTAGAAATATCAGGTCTTTTTTCTATAACGGCCTTTATTTTAATAATACTTAGACCATTTATAGGTAAATTAATTGATAAAGTAGGGCGAAAACCAATTTTGGTACTAGCAGTGTTTATCTATGCTATTGCATATTTAATCTTTTCAATGGCTACAACTTCAGTACTTTTGTATACTGCGAGGGCTCTTCAGGGGATAGCTAGTGCATTTATGGGAATAAGTATATATGCAATAGTGGCAGATAATCATGATTCTAATAACATTTCTAAAGGCTTTGGTAAAGTTAATTCAGCTCAATCTACAGGAAATATTTACGGCTGTATTTTGGCTTTTATAGTTTTGTATAGAGTTTCTTTTTTGAAAGGATGGAAAATTCTATTTGTTATCTTTGCTGTAGTAGCTTTATTTGCCTTATTCAAAGTGATAACAACCTTTAAAGAAAGTAAAAACACTTATGTGAACAAAAGGATAAATATAAAAAATTATTCTAAAAGTACACTTAAGCTTTTAATTATAGTTTTTATAACCTCTTTATCTTCGGCAATGGTGGCTCCTGTGATAATGATTTTTCTCCAGGATAAAATAACAACAGATATTAGTGGACTTGCATTAGCTTTTTTCCCATCTTTATTGATAGCAAGCTTGCTATCTGAGAAGCTTGGTACAATATCTGATAAGCTTGGAAAAAATAAATCCATGATTATAGGTATGCTTATTTGTGGAGGTACCTATTTGATTCTTCCAACTTTAAGCTCTGTTCTTCTGTTTATGGTGATATGGACAATATCTTCATTAGGAGGTATTTTATATGATTTATCAGAAAGTGGGTTATATGCTCAGCTTAACACGGAGAATGATAATGGAGAAATTTTTGGAGTCTATACATTAGTGTGCGATTTCGGTAGAATGATTGGACCATTGATTGGAGGAGCTTTGTATAAGTCCTTATCACAAAGCTTACCTTTTTACTTATATGGAATAATAATGATTTTTGTAGCAGTTTTAATACCTATTTTGTTAAAAGAAACTAAGAAAGAATTTTAAGGGGAAATATAGAACAGAGTAGTTAAAGTAAAGATAGGGGGAGTCAGTAGTGGAAGAATTAAAATATTTAACGGAGTACTATAACAATTATGATGAAGAGGGGCGACTAATTTCAAAATATGGACAAGTCGAATTTCTTACAACAATGAAATATATAAACAAATATCTAAAAAAAGGAATGAGGGTTTTAGAGATTGGGGCAGGAACTGGCAGATATTCTCTTGCAATTGCAGAGCAGGGCTTTAAAGTTAATGCCATTGAGCTCATAGATCACAATATAGATATTTTAAAAAGTAAAATCACTGAAAACTGTAGCATTGATGTTAGACAAGGTAACGCTTTAAATTTGGACTGCTATGAGGATGAAACCTTTGAGGTTACTTTATTGCTTGGACCTTTATATCATTTGTTTAATGAGGATAAAAAAAGAGCCATCAGTGAAGCTCTTAGGGTAACTAAAAAAGGGGGAGTAATTTTTGTGGCATACTGCATGAATGATGCAACCATTGTAAATTGGGGCTTTCAGAAGGGAAATATCATTGACGGGATTGAAAAAGGAATTGTTGATGGAGAATCCTTTAAGTGCTTATCAAATCCTTCTTTAATATTTGAGATGCATAGAAAAGAAGAAATAGATGAATTAATGGCTGGCTTTAATGTTCAGCGTCTTCATTTTGTTGGAACGGATTTATTAACAAATCATATGAGAAACACAATTGAGGAAATGGATGATAAATTATTTGAGGTTTATTTGAAATATCATTTCTCAATATGTGAACGAGCTGATTTAGTCGGGATAACCCATCATAGCTTAGATGTTTTTAGGAAATTGTAACTTTATTCGCCCTATAAATCGAAGAGTTAATAATAGAAATTTAAGAGGTGAAAAAATGACAGAGAATACATTAAAACTTAAATTAATACAAATCAAAGAAGATAAATATGAGATTAAGGGTGAGAATTTATACTATACTTATGCATTGGACATGCTTAAATATATTGGGACAACGGATGAAGTACTTCGTGATGATTTAATTTATGATATTTTTTCACACTGGATAACTCAAAATCGGTTTTCAAATCAACAGCTTGAAACCTTCTTATTTATTTGTTTAGATAATCAACATTTAATGAAGGGGATTGGTTTAGAAGAAGAAGATACAGTTTTTACTCGTACATTTTCTGCACTGATTATAGCTCTGATATTATATTCAAATAATGAAAATAGCTTTTTATCACAGGGTGTAATTGCTGAAACTACAAACCTTATAGTTGAGTATTATACAAAAGAGGCGGATTTAAGAGGTTATGTAGACAAGAAGGGGTGGGCTCATTCAGTAGCGCATGGTGCAGATGTAATTGATGAGTTGGCACAATGTACTATTTTGAAGAAAGAAGATTTACAAAAGCTGCTTATACTATTGAAGTTAAAAATATGTCAGGGAAAATATGTATACATTGATGGAGAACCTGAAAGAATTAGCATTGCAGTTAGAAGTATTTTTATGAGAAAGGAAATTGATAAAGGCGATATTGAGTTATGGCTAGAAGGCTTTAAGAAGTATAAAGCTATGAATGATTCATCAATAGAGTGGTATCATCAATATATTAATATTACTAACTTTTTTAAAAGCTTATATTTTGTTTTGAAGGATTACATTAAAGAGATTAGTATTCTTGATGAAATTCAGGAGTTAATTACTACACTATAAAGCATAAGTTATATAGAAAACTTTATGTAAAACTAAGTAAAGAACAGGAATTTCTTAAGGAGTTATTCTATGAAGATATTAAAGGCTATTACTGATTTTATTTTTGTTGAAGATGAGCATGGGATAAAACGAGTTCTTGGTGAGGTTAAAAATGTGGAAAGTACTTTAGTGGATACATAAAAGATTTGTTAATAAAGCAATGAGTCTGCATTGGAGAAAAAGAAAACAAGAAAAATATCTAGAGAAAAGAGAACTTCTAATTTATGGAGAAAGATATTTGATAATATATGGAGGCAAAGAATGCAAGTATCATTTTTGACCAGTGGGTTTCCTAATGGATTTACCGATGACTTTATTAGATGTATAAGGGAGTATTATAATAATGAGGGTTCTTTTGTGTTTATTGCTTCTGATTTTGAACAACACTCAATAACAGAGAAATATATGAATATAGTGCTAAGGATGTTTGAAAGTAATGTAATTACATTTGATGAGCACTATATTATTGATAGCAGAACCCTATTTGAAGATGCAGTTAAATATATAGAAAAAGCAGATATTGTATGGATTTCAGGAGGAGATACTCTAAAACAGATTAATTATTTGAAAGAATATAATTTAATCCAGACTTTACAGTGTAGAGAAGGAATTACTATTGGGATGAGTGCGGGGGCAATAAATATGGCTAAAACAGTGGTGTTAGCAAAAGATGCAAATGATAATATTCCGGAATTATCTATTTATAGTGGTATAGGTCTTGTGGATATTAATATTGAGCCGCATTTAGATTTTGTAAGTGAAGAACATAGGAAAGAAATTTATGAAGCATCACATCATACGATAATTTATGGGATTTATGATAATACATTTATAAAAGTAGTAAATGAAATTATAGATATTTATGGTGATTACGTTAAATATGAAAGTATGAATTAATAACTTTTACAACAATGAATTCAATGGTTATATAATAGATAAAATTGAAAAACAATAAAATTCAAGTGTATTGTGTCAAGATAAGGGCTTTATAGAGTGGATAAAACAATTGCCATATTTTTTAGGTTTAATCAAGAAGTATCCAAATACGGAGAGGATTATTGAGTTTATAAAAGGTTGTATAAATAACTATGATATAGAATTTAAATTGGAGTTAGATAAAGCAAATTAAATAATGGAGGGTATACATGAGAATTGGTTATGGTATATTTGGAAAAGCATTTGAAGTAATGTTAAGGAATGATTTGCATGCATTAGAGTCCATAGACCATGAATTTCTTAGCCAGATGATTCTTGTAGATGAAGAATCTAAGGAATTATTGTATGGAACTAGTCCCCAAATTTCATATGATGTAATTAATCATGAATTGTTTGAGTTTGCTCAAAGATTTAAAGGAGATAATGAACTTAATACGATTAGAAATGTACTGAATTTTACATCTAATATAGCAATGAATTATGATGTAAATTTCTTGGATATGACCTTTGGAGGCAGAGAAAGGGATATTATTGAAAGAGGAACTGACTGGTGTGCTGATATGGCAAGGGTAGGCTGTGTTTTACTTCAGTGTAATAATATACCAACTCGAATAGTGCATATTGTTGATACAGAAAAGGCATATCATGGACATGTTGTTGGTGAAGCATTTTTTGAGGGTGGATATGGAGTTTGTGATTTTATATTTGGTGTAATTGGATATGATAAATCATCAATATCGGCATGGCAAATGAGCGTAAATAGAAATTTGGTAACAAAGTGTTATACACGTGACTATACTTCATATTCAACAACAAACAAATTTGAGGGATTATTTTCAAAAGTAGCTATTAATGAATATAATATCATGGATAAAAATAATAACTTTACTGAATCCAAACCTAATGATTATACTACACGAATAATAACAGAAGATCACAATAATTGGTTTATGGGTGAGGACATGTAATAAAACCACAGAGATTGCAATATAAGTTTAATTTTATATAAGAAGCTGATTATTACAATGAGACAGCTGAAAGGAGAAACAATGGCAAGAGCAAAGTATCAGGTATTAGTTATACCATATATAATTAAAAATGAATCAATTAAATATGCAGTTTATCATCGCTCAGGCATGGAAATTTGGCAGTTTATTGCTGGTGGAGGGGAAGAGGGGGAAACACCACTTCAATCAGCAAAGCGTGAAGCATATGAAGAAGCGGGAATTTTATCAGATAACAGTTTTTATAATTTAGAAACATGTTGCAGTATTTCAACGGAATACTTTAAGGCATACAGCAGCATATGGGGAGAGGAATGTCTTGTAATTCCAGAGTATGCTTTTGCAGTTAATGTAAATGCAGAGGAAATGGAGCTTTCTAATGAACATACTGAATTTGAATGGATGGATTACGAAGCAGCAAAAGAAAAATTAAAATATGATAGTAATAAGGTTGCTCTATGGGAATTAGATAATAAAATTAAAAGAGGTCTATTAATCAAAGGAGTAACAAAAAGAGATTGAGAACAAATTATTTGAAGAATGGTACAAGCTGTTTGAGTAAGTGAAGTATAAGGTTTTGATTTTGTGGTATAAAGCATGCAAAGGAAAAATTGATTTCATTTTTGTTGATAATCAGTATCATAATTTAAATTTATGGGACAAATTAATGAAAAGCGCATTTGAGTGGTTTAAAGAAAATTCTATAGTCAATATACATATGAAGGTTGTTTATGATAACTAGGAAGTATTACGATTTTATGAGCCATATGGTTTTAGAAGTGGAAACTATATTTAAAAAAAAGACTAATATTTAATGAGAATTTATAGGAGAGTGAATATGGAAAAACTTGATTTAACATTTAAAACAGAGGAAGGAAAGTTTAATTATAGAGTTGGAGCAATTATCATTAAGGACAATAAGATTCTGATGGTTAAAAATGAGAGTGCGCCTTATTATTATTCCGTTGGTGGAAGAGTTAAGTTAAATGAAACCTCTGAAGAAGCTGTTCTTCGTGAGACATTTGAAGAAACAGGTATAGAGTTTGAAGTTGAAAGGCTTGCCTTTATTCATGAGCATTTCTTTGATGAGGAAATCACAATGGAGCATTATCATGAGCTTGCCTTCTTTTATTTAATGAAGGTTCCAGACCATATGAATTTAGTGTGCAAAAGCGTTGGAGAACAAGGTACAAAAGAGTCTTTACACTGGCTGACTATTGAGGAGCTGGATAATTATCATGTGTATCCAGAGTTTTTTAAGAGTAAATTAACTAAGGGTATAAATGGGATTGAGCAGGTTATATCAAAAGAATAACTTATTTGTTACTTTAATTTACTATGTAGTTAAATCAAAAAAATATAAGTAATTAGCAATTATAAATTAAATACTAGCTTTGGAGTATTTCAAATTTGATGATTTAGGGGGGATACAATGCGATTCTTAAATCCAATGATTGTTGTTTCAAATATGGAAAGGTCAAAGGAATTTTATAATAAAGTTCTTGGGTTAGAAGTTGTTGTTGATTTTGGTGCAAATGTAACTTTAACAGGGGGAATTGCCTTACAAACAAAGGAGAGTTGGACAACCTTTATTAATAAAAGAGATAGCGACATTCTATTTGGTGGGAATGTAGCAGAACTATATTTTGAGGAAGATGATTTTGATAGTTTTTATCAAAGGATAAATAACATCGAAGGAATTAACTATGTTCATGGTATGAAGGAACATTCATGGGGCCAGAGGGTAATTCGTTTCTATGACCCAGATAATCATATTATTGAGGTTGGAGAAAATATGATTATGGTTATTCAGCGATTTTTAAATGATGGGATGACTATGGAAGAAGTGGCTTCAAGAATGGATGTATCCGTTGATTATATTAAATCATCATTGAAGTAAACAAATGTGATATGAAGGGAGTTATTATGAAGAGTCAGTTTGTTAAAGATATTCAAGAGATAATAGCAAAGAAATATGAAACCGACGTATTACATATCTTAAATGGTGGCTGTATGTTGGAGAAGTTTGAAAAAAACAATTGGTGCATCGAAAAACATACATATACATCTTTCAATGAAGCGATGTGCTGGGGAGAATCAGCTACAGATATATTTTCAGATGACTTTGTTGAAAAAAGGGTTAAGTCACTAAATAGTACAGTAGAGCAGTATAGGGAGATTGTATTGAATCCGTTGAAGCCATTGTTTCAGAACAATTTTAATGCAATAGTTTTATGGTTTGGTGAAGATATGTTCTGTCAAATTAATATGCTTACAATACTAGCCTTTTTAGAGCAGATTAATTTTGGTGGTGAAGTACTATTCTATATGGTTATTGAGCACACAGAAGATATAATACCAAATGCATTTGAAATTAATATAAAAGGGAGCTTGCAAAGGTATAAAAAAATAGTATGCAATAGTAAAATGCCAGAAGAAAACCTTATGCCAGTGATGCAGGAAGCTGTAGAAAGGTACTTAACCTATAGGGATAAGGATAGTGAAATTAGTACTTTTATAATTGAGCATATAAATGAAGAGGAGAATATTCTTATTGGAAATTTGCTTAGGAACTTTCAAAATTATGGACTAGGTGACTTACAGTATAGAATGTTAATTATGGATATTAAATATAGTATGGGTGATTAAGAGTTGACTTATTTAAAACATGAAGGTATATAAAAATAATGTTTAAGAAAAGGAGATAGCAGTGGACAAAGTGTCTGCTGCTATTTTTATGCACTTACGTCTATAGTTTATATTCATTACTTTTAACAATAAATCATAGAATACTTATACCTAATATAGGGGTGATTTTATTAATGATTTTGGGAATAAATTTATGAATTTATATACATATAAAAATAGTCTCCTTACGCATTTTAGTTAGGGGTTGCCATCTACACTAAAATAATAAGGAGACTTATCAGGATGATTATGAATAAAAAAGATTTAGCTTTTGTTTATTAAATGTCATTAACTTTTGTGTATATATAGATTATTTACCTTAAATGGGAAAATATACATTGACTTATAAATAGGTTAAAAATTTTAAAATGTAATGAAATAATATATTACAACATAGGTTTATAGTAAAATTTTCAAAACTCTCAACATATGAGATTACACGAATAATTTTACAAATATTTACAAATATGCCGGTTTGTGATATGGTTTATTTAAGTTTATATAGATGCGAAAGTGCTTAATGTACAATGAAGTACACAGATAAATAAGGTGTGAGGGGGATCTAAATTGGGGAATTTACAATATCAAACCTCTAGATTTGAAAGACTATCCTATGGTGGATTTTTCTTAGGACAGAATATTATCTATACCATTCAATTTCAATTTTTAACTTATTTCTATGTGGAGTATGTGGGGCTGACTTTGGGCCATACCACAGTAATGCTTCTTATTGCAAAGCTCTGGGATGCTTTTAATGACCCAATCATGGGAGCAATAGTTGACAAATGTAATTTTAAGCAAGGGAAATACCTTCCTTGGCTGAAGTTTGTTACCTATTTTGTACCACTGACACTTTTCTTTGTATTTATTAATATTAATGCAACTTACAATGTTAAGTTGATTTATGCTTATATATCTTATATTGTATGGGGAATGGTTTATACAGTTTCTGATGCACCATTGTTTTCACTATCTACAGTTATGACAGATGAAATTTATGAAAGGGACAAGCTCATATCCTATGGAAGGTTAGCAGCTGCTATTGCTGCAATTTCTAGTGCTGTTTTTATGAGCATTAAGGCTAATTTGGGTTGGACAGCAACTGCAGGTATCTATTGTGCCTTTGCTTTTATAGTGATGTTTCCTCTTCAGTTTACAGCTAAGGAAAGGGTTAAGTATGAAAGAAGTTCAGATATTACTTTTAAGAAGGTTTTTCAGTTTCTCTTTAAGAATAAATATTTAATGATATATTATCTTGGATTTATGGCCATCAGTTCAACTAATACACTACAGACCATGGCTGTTTATTTTGCAAATTCAAATCTTGGGGATGAAACTATGGTAACAGTTATTATGGGGACTACGGTACTTCCTGTGATTATAATTGCACCCTTTCTGCCGGCTTTAATTAAGGGGTTTGGCAAGAAGAGAATCACTGTGGTTAGCTCTATTGCAACTATTATTTTATGTGTTGTCCAGTATTATGCTGGCTATGACAGCTTAGTGGTGTTTTTAGCTATAGCATCAGTCAGGGTTGTATTCATGCAGTTACCTCTCCTTATTTATGGAATGTTCACTGCAGATTGTATAGAGTATGGTGCTTATATTAATGGAGAGCGAACATAGGGGATTGCTTTTTCAATACAAACTTTTATTACCAAGCTTTCAGGAGCAATTTGCGGAACTCTCTGCCTTCAGCTTTTATATGCCTTTGGTTATGTGGAGCAGGCAGCGGTTCAATCTAGTGAAACTCTTCAGGGAATATGGATTATCGTGAGCTTAGTTCCAATTATAGGTTATGGAATTATGCTGATTGTTATGGCTTTCTATAAGCTGGATGAGCAGGAGGTTGAAAGAATGATTAAGGTTAATTGTGTGCACCGTATTTTATAGTATTTAAGGAGGAGTTTTTGTGAAGGATAAATTAACCTTGAACAGCAGAGTTAAAGAGGTCTACGAAAATCCTATAGGACATGACATTGTTTATAAACTGCTGCTTCAAATGAATAAAAGTGAGAGATTAATTAAGAATCCTGTGGTGAGTTCCATAAAGCTGAAAACACTGAAAAAACTTACGAAACAGAAACTGGATGAAGGCTTTTATGATACTCTTTTAAGGCTTTTGAACAGTGAGGAGGATGTGCCTAGTAGTACCGATGAGCCAGTGCAGGAGAAATGGTGGAAGGAAGCGGTATTTTATCAGATCTATCCAAGAAGTTTCAAGGATTCCAATGGTGACGGCATAGGTGATTTAAAGGGAATTATTGAAAAGGTTGATTATTTAAAAAGTCTAGGGGTAGATGTCATATGGCTATCTCCAATTTATGATTCACCTAATGATGATAATGGCTATGACATTAGAGATTATTATAAAATTATGGAAGAGTTTGGAACAATGGAGGATTTTGATAAGCTGTTAACCCTTGTTCATGATAAAGGTATGAAGCTGATAATGGATTTAGTGGTTAACCATACTTCTGATGAACACCAATGGTTTCAGGAAGCGCTTTCAAAGGAAGAGTCAATCTATGAAGATTATTATAAATTTCAGGCTTCAAGGGATTCAAACCCTCCAAACAATTGGACCTCCTTCTTTAGCGGAAGTGCTTGGAATTACTATGAGCAGAAGAAAAAATGGGCATTGCATCTCTTCTCAAAAAAGCAGATGGATTTAAACTGGGATAATGAAGCTTTAAGAAAAGATATATATAAGATGATAAACTGGTGGCTTGAAAAAGGAGTGGATGGCTTTAGGCTAGATGTTATAAATTACATCTCCAAGGAAGCTGGACTTCCAAAGGGAAATGAAGCCATTGGAGACCTCATGGGTTTTTATGGAGTTGAAAGTTATTTTTATGGTCCAAATCTTCATAAATATCTAAAGGAAATGAGAAAGGAAACCTTTGATAAACATGAAGCCTTTACGGTGGGGGAAACACCAGGAGTTGGCATGGAGATGAGCAAGCTTTTAACTGCAGATTACAGAAAAGAGCTGGATATGGTATTTTCCTTTGACCACCTTGAAACTCCTGGACATGTAAGGTTTGATATTTATAATTATGATTTAAATTATCTGAAGGAATATATGATAGATTGGATGGAGAATTACGGTAATAACTGCTGGATGTCACTTTTTTATGAGAATCATGATAATCCAAGAATGATATCTAAGGTAAATAATGATCCAAGGTATAGGCTTGTCATTGGGAAGCTACTGGCAGTGATACAGTTTACCTTGAAGGGAACACCCTTTATTTTTCAGGGACAGGAGCTTGGCCTAATAAATAAAAATTTTAGTTCAATTGAAGCATTTAAAGATATAGAAACCATAAATAAATATGAAGATCTGTTAAAGGAAATGGACAAGAACTCTGCCTTTAAAAAAATACTTGCAGGCAGCAGGGATAATTCAAGAACACCAATGCAATGGAGCAATGAAAAAAATGGTGGCTTCTCTGAAGGTAACCCTTGGATTGGTAATGATGAGGATTATAGGAAATTCAATGTGGAAGCTGAAATTCATGACAGGGGCTCAATTCTGCACTTTTATAAAAAGATGATTTCCATAAGAAATGAAAATAAGGCATTAATTTATGGAGATTTTAAGGTGGTAAATCCAAAGAAAAAGAATATATTCACTTATTACAGAGAATTTGAAGGAAAAAGATTTTATATAGAATGCAATCTTTCAAGTAAAGAAATTAGCAGACACACCCAAGTGTCGAATTATCACTTAATTCTTTCAAATTATGAAGGGGAAAGCAAGGTGTTAAGACCTTACGAGGCAAATGTGTATTTACAAATTTTGGACCTAGGAGGTCACAAAAGTGGAAACTAGAAATAATTGTTTAGAGGAGTGTTATTATGGCAACTTTAAGATTTAAATTAAACAACGGCAAGGTGATTGAAGGAAGTAAGGATTTGAGTAATGAATTGATATTTGGCACCTTAGGAGTAATTCTTGAGAGCAAAAAGACAAATGGGAAAATAGGTGTATCCTCTCAAGATTCAACTAATGAAATAGTTGATTCAATGGATATAGCAGAAATAACCATAGTATTTTAGTAATAAGGATTTTATTTAAAGTTCAAGTGACTGATTTTGTGTAGATAATAATTTAATTATTGGGACATGGAGATAAACAAGTTACAAGGTTGTGGTATTGAATGTATGAAAAAGGTAATATCGGTTTATTTTAGACAGGTATAAAGTATTGTTATGGAAAGTGCAAATATAAAATAATGTAATGAGAAAGCACAAATATCAATTTTAAATACTTACTCTAATAGTATATTTTACAAGTTTTTTTTAATAAGTTATAATAATGATAATTTATGAAAAGCTAGTGAAATTAAGGGTAAGGAGGATGTTGTTATGACTGAAATGAGATGTCCAGTAACAGGAAAGACAAGCAGAACTGTAGCTGGTGGCGGAACTACCAATAAAGAGTGGTGGCCAAATCGATTGAATCTTCAAATTTTATCTCAAAACTCAGAGTTAAGCAATCCTATGTCTAAGGATTTTAATTATGCAGATGAATTCAAAAAGTTAGACCTTGAGGCTGTAAAGCAAGATTTATTTAAACTGATGAATGATTCACAGCCATGGTGGCCTGCTGATTACGGTCATTATGGACCATTGTTTATTCGTATGGCATGGCATAGTGCAGGTACCTATAGGATTGGGGATGGCAGAGGCGGGGGTGGCCGTGGAATGCAGCGTTTTGCACCACTTAATAGCTGGCCTGATAATATTAATCTTGATAAAGCACGCCGTTTGCTTTGGCCAATTAAGAAGAAGTATGGAAATAAGATATCCTGGGCGGATTTGATGATTTTGACTGGCAACTGCGCTTTTGAGTCCATGGGGCTAAAACCAATTGGTTTTGGTGGCGGACGTGAGGATGTTTGGGAGCCTCAGGAGGATGTTTATTGGGGAAGTGAGAAGACGTGGCTTGGTGATGATCGTGAGCCAGTTCTTGGAGAGATTGAGAATCCTCTTGCTGCAGTTCAGATGGGGCTCATATATGTCAATCCGGAAGGTCCTAAGGGGAAACCTGATCCAGTGGCAGCAGCAAAGGATGTTAGAGAAACCTTCGCAAGGATGGCAATGAATGATGAAGAGACCGTTGCCCTTATAGCTGGCGGGCATACATTTGGTAAATGCCATGGAGCAGGGCCTGCTACCTTTGTTGGACCAGCTCCAGAGGCAGCACCCCTTGATGAGATGGGACTTGGCTGGATAAGCACCTATAAAAGTGGTAAAGGTGAAGATACCATAGGCAGTGGTATTGAAGGAGCTTGGAAGGCAAATCCAATTAAGTGGAATATGAAATATCTTGAGACACTGTTTAAATATGATTTTGAATTAGTTAAAAGTCCTGCAGGGGCATATCAATGGCTGGCTAAGGATGTGGAAGAAGAGGATATGGTGGAGGATGCCTTTGATACCAATAAGAAGCATAGACCAATGATGACAACTGCAGATTTATCTCTTATTTACGATCGTAAATATGAACCAATAGCAAGGAATTATTTAGAAAATCCGAAGAAATTCGAAGAGGACTTTGCACGCACTTGGTTTAAATTAACCCATAGAGATATGGGACCAATCACAAGATACCTCGGTCCTGATGTTCCAAAGGAAAGTTTTATTTGGCAGGATCCGGTGCCAGAAATTGATTATAAATTAATAAATAAAAAGGATATTTCCCATCTTAAGAAGCGAATTTTAGCTACGGGGTTATCAATATCAATTCTAGTTAAAACGGCATGGGCGGCAGCTTCAACCTTCCGTGGCTCCGATAACAGGGGAGGAGCAAATGGAGGCCGAATACGCCTTGAGCCTCAAAGGGATTGGGAAGTAAATGAGCCAGAAATCCTTAATAAGGCTTTGAAGGAATTAAGGGAAGTTCAAAAGAAGTTTAACAGTTCTCAATCAGGTGGGAAGAAGGTTTCTTTAGCAGATTTAATTGTACTTGGAGGATGCGCTGCCATTGAACAGGCTGCAAAAAATGCTGGCTGCAGTATTGAGGTGCCTTTCACACCAGGCCGTACTGATGCCTCTCAGGAGCAAACTGATATTAAATCCTTCGATGTTCTTGAACCTAAGGCTGATGGCTTTAGAAATTATATGAAGGAGAAATACGCTTCAAAGCCGGAGGACATGTTAATTGACCGTGCACAACTATTAACTTTGACTGCACCTGAAATGACGGTGTTAATTGGTGGAATGAGAGTACTAAACACTAATTATCAACAATCTAGAGATGGAGTTTTAACAAATAGAGTAGAATGCCTTACTAATGATTTCTTTGTAAATATTCTTGACATGAACACTGTTTGGAAGGCTACTTCTAAAGATGAAGATAGATTCGAAGGTTATGACAGAAAAACAGGAAAGTTAAAGTGGTCAGCAACAAGGGTGGATATGATCTTTGGTTCAAACTCACAGCTTCGCGCAATTTCTGAAGTTTATGGCTGTAACGATAATAAGGAAAAATTCCTTCAGGACTTTGTGAATGCGTGGAATAAGGTGATGAATGCAGACAGGTTTGATGTTAAAGCTAAGGGATAGCGAAAAAGTAAATCATAATAAAAAAGTATATTGTAGTAAAGAAAGATATTGTAGTTAAAAGTAATTTGTGACTTATAGTATCAAACATTTGGGGCTTAAAACACATAGTTTATAAGAAAAAGAGAGCTTGTCATCGGCAAGCTCTCTTTTCTAGAGTTAAAGAGGTTACAGGCTGTTTAATAATTTTAAAGACAATATTAGAAGTTATTATACATAGGCCATAACGTTTAAAAATATTTCCTAATTGCTGAATGTTAGGATTTTGGATGCTTATTTATATTATGGATATTATAGTGTATAATGTAAAAGTGTGTTAATTAGCAAAGAAAGGATATTTACGATGAAAAAGAGGATAATTTTAATATGTTTTTTACTAATGATGACTATGCTATTTTCGGCATGTGAAAAATCTAATCATAATGATAATGTTAATACAGAAATAAAAAATGAATCAACATCAAAGGAAGATGAAAAAGATACTGAAGATGAGGAATCCATAGAGGATAAGGAAGTTGAAGCTCAAGGAGAACCAAGTGTTCCGGAAGAAGAACCACAAGCAGAAGAGCCTGCTGAAGTAATTGAATACATAACAGTTGCACCTGAAAATGTAAGAATACCAATACTTATGTATCATTCTATCAGCGATGCAAATCCAGACAATAGTTTATTAGTTCCACCAATAATGTTTAAGGAACAAATGGATTGGCTAAAGAACAAAGGTTTTACTACTATGTCTTTGGATGAAGCATTAGAAGCCAAGAGTACAGGAAAGGTACCTAAAAAGCCGGTAGTTGTAACCTTTGATGATGGATATCTAGATAATTATACGGAAGCTTTTCCAGTATTAAAGGAAAACAATATGAAGGGAGTTTTCTTTGTTATTACAGATTATATGGGTGAGACAGCGGGAAACTCTATGTCCATAGATATGTTAAAGGAAATGAAGGCAGCAGGGATGGAAATAGAAAATCATACTTCTAATCATCTTGAATTAAACTCTTTATCCAGAGAAGATGCCTATAACTCAATCAAGAATGGCCAGATTTTCTTAAAAGAGGTTCTTGGTGTGGACTCAAAGTATCTTTGCTATCCAGCGGGAAGATACAGTGAGGAAACAATAGAAATAGAAAAGGAATTAGGTATTAAGGCTGCAGTAACAACCCAAGGAGGAATAAGCTCTAATTCAGATGGGAATTATGAATTAAAAAGAGTAAGAATGTCTCCAATGTCCATAGAAAACTTTCAAGGGATTTTTGCTGAGTTTCAGTAAATTTTATAAGAAGTAAGTTGAGACTGTTTATTGATGAAAAAACAAATAAATTATTAAGCTTAAAGCTAATGCTTTAAGCTTATCTTATATTTAATCATTTTAATGGGGTGATTTAATGAAGGGACAGAAGGATTGGTTTACAGGTATTGATTATTATCATAATTATAGAGAAAAAGAAATTACTGTGGAGAGAAAAATTATAAAGGAGCCAACAAAGATTTCTATGCATGAGCAGGTAGAAATGGTTTATGTATTAGGTGGTGAAGGAATCATTAAAATAAATGGGTGCGATTATAAAGCTGAAGAGGGTTCCTTATTTTGTATGTATGCTCATCATTTTTATTCAATAAGCTCAATAACAAGTGATTTGAAGGTGGTTATTGTAAAGTTCTATATTGGGTTATTTATGTATATGAGTTGGGAAAGGCATCCTAAAGATGCTAATGCCAGACTTGTATATGATACCTGTCCAAGGGTGTTTTTGCAGGGAACGCAAAGGAGTAAGGTTCAGACATTGATAGAGGATATCTTAGAGGAAAGCAGGGAGAGAAGATTTGGAAGTATGAACCTTTTGGAGTATAAAACCTTAGAGCTACATACATATTTTTGCAGATACGCTTATGAGAGAATAGGTGTAGACAAAAAGCAAGAAAATCAAGTTTGGGGTGTGATACAAAGAGTTGTTTTAACAACAAGTGAGAATTTAGAACTTCAGGAGCTGGCAAAAGACCTGAATTGTGCTCCAAGAACTCTTAATGCATGGATAAAGCAGACTTGTGGCTATACATTCTTTCAGCTTAAGCAGTTTGGAAAAATACTAAATGCCTGTGCGCTTCTTCATTTTCCAGAACTCTCCATGGAGTACATCAGCGATATTTTGGGCTTTTCATCTAAACAATCCTTCTATAGGCTTTTTGCGCAGTACTGTAAGATGACACCTAGAGAGTACCAGAAAAGCTGTATAGGAAATGAAGAGGTTAGGGCTATGAATACCGGGATGGGAATGCAATTTTTACAATATATACACATGAATTTTATGCAGGATATATCCTTAGAAGGTATTTGTGAGAAGTTCTTTCTTAAGCCCTATACAGCACGAGAAACCTTTGAGGAGATTTTTGGCGATAATTTTAACAATATTTTAAATGAAATTAGGATTTCTTATGCTTGTGCATTTTTAAGGTCCTTCGATTATACAGTTTTAGAAATAGCTAATATGTGTGGATTTGAGTCTTTGTCAACCTTTCAAAGGACCTTTAAGGCTTACATGAATCAAAGTCCATCTGAATATAGAAAGTTACTGTGATAAGGCTTCTTAGGTAAATATTCAATTTACTTAAGAAGCTGTTTTAATAGTATTAGTTATTAGATTCTCTAAAAAGGTAACGTAAACAACTTAAAATAGGTAGTGTTTTTGTTGGATTTTGAAGTGCATAAATGATAACAAAACTTTAAATTTTGAACATACTGATATACTTCTTATTTGTTATAATTATGTCAAATAAAGGAGGTATAGTTATGTTTAATCATTTATTTCAACTAATTAAAATTCGTGATATGGAACTGCTAAATCGAGTTATAATGCCAGCAATGGGAACACGTATGGCAAATGAAAAAAGTGAGATTACACAAAGGTTAATTGATTACCATGAGGCAAGGGCTAAGGGAGGCTGCGGACTAAATATTGTTGAGGTAGCTTCAGTTCATAGTCCAAGTGCACCAGCTCATTTTGTATCAATTAGTGAGGATTCATTTATAGCAGGGCATAAAAAACTTACAAGTGCAATTCATGAAGCAGGTGGAAAAGCTGGAATACAGCTTTGGCAGGGATCTATTGCTGTTGGTATGGACCCAAAGGCAAAAATCTTTGTGGCTAGTGATATGCCTTTTGGCAAATATACTATACCAGCAATAACTAAGAATGAGATAAAGGAAATAGTAGACTCTTATGGAAAGGCAGCAAGGCGATGTGTGGAAGCAGGGTACGATTGTATTGAGTTCCACTGTGCTCACAATTATTTACCTCACTCATTTTTAAGTGGAGGCTTTAATCGAAGACAGGATGAATATGGTGGTAGCTTTGAGAATAGGATGAGATTTCCTTTAGAGTGTATTGAAGCAATTAGAAATAATATTCCAGAGGGTATGCCTTTATTCATGAGAATTGATGCCCATGATGATTGTTTGCCAAATGGGTTAATTATTGAAGAGATTATAGAGTTTTGTAAAAGAGCAAAGGAAGCTGGAGTAGATGTTTTAGATGTATCCAGGGGAAATATTATCACACCTGCATCTATCTATGAAGTTCCGCCAATTGATATTCCAAATGGATTTAATGTTGAAAATGCCAGCCGTATTAGAAAAGAAACAGGAATGGTTACAATAGCAGTTGGAAGAATTAATACACCAGAACTTGGTGAGAACATAATAAAAGAGAATAAAGCAGATATGGTTGTTATGGGAAGGGCACAACTTGCTGACCCTGAATTCTGTAATAAAGCAAAAACAGGGAAGGTTAAGGATATCATTTATTGTGTAGGCTGTAACCAAGGCTGCTATGATGGCTTCTGTGATGTAGAAAACAGAGAATTTATCACCTGTTTGAGAAATCCAAGTTTAGGCCATGAAAAAGAGTACAACCTTCATAAAACCGATACTCCTAAGAAGGTACTTATCGCAGGTGGGGGAATGGCAGGAATGGAAGCTGCTAGAGTCTTAAAAGAAAGAGGACATATACCAGTTATATATGAAGCTGGAGAAAGCCTTGGTGGTCAATTTGTGACAGCTGGTGAGGCTCCTGGAAAGGGCGAAATGAAGAGAGCAGCAATCCTTTACGGTGAAAAAATACAAGCTTTAGGGATTCCTGTACATTTTAACACGTTTATAACTGAAGACATAATTTCAAAAGAAAACCCAGACCAGGTTATTATCTCCATTGGTGCATCACCTATAAACTTAAAACTCGAAGGAATCGAGAAAAAGCCAGTATATAATTCCCATGAGGTTTTAAAAGGAAAAGTAAGACCAGAAGGAATGGTTGCTGTAATAGGTGGAGGACTTGTAGGTCTTGAGACTGCAGATGCCTTAGCTACAACTGGTAATCCAGTAAAGGTTTTAGAGATGAAGGAAGTAGCAGGTGCAGACCTTGGAAGCCTTAGAAAAATAGCTGTAATGCAGAAAATGAAGAGTCTTGGTGTTGAAATAATTGTTAATGCCACCTGTGTAGCTGTAGAAGAGCAGGGAATAGTGATTGAACATGAGGGCAAGAGAGAAATAGTGAGCTGTGACAGTATTGTAGTGGCTGTTGGAGCTAAATCCAATGACAACTCAGAACTTGTGGCTTTATGTGAAGCGAAAAATATCCCATTTGAGCTTATTGGAGATGCGAAAAAACCTAGAAGAGCTATAAATGCTATTGAAGAAGGCTTCTTAGTAGCTCGTACTTTATAGGAGGGAGAATTATGAATTCAAAGCTATTTGAAGAATTACAAATTGGGTCTATGAAACTTAAAAATAGAACCTTCATGGCACCTATGTCTTTAGGGTATGAAAGTCAGGATGGAACTATAAATGAAACTTTAGAAGAGTACTGGGTAGCAAGAGCGGCAGGTGGAGTCGGATGCATAATCCTTGATGCTTTATCTGTGGATCCAAGGGTGCCTTACTTAGGAAATACCTTGAGCTTTAGAGGAGAGGAAAGTATTGTAGCTTATAAAAAATTTACTGATAGGATTCATCAGTACGGTACAAAGGTAATTCCTCAAATTACCCATCCAGGTCCTGAAAGTGTTAGCTCATTCTTTGGGGTTACTCCTGTTGCCAGCAGTTCTTATATTAACTCAATGGGACAGGTTACAAGGGAATTAATGTTAGAAGAAATTCCTAATATAATTGCGCAGTATGCGGCTGCAGCTTACTGTGCAAAGCAGGCTGGATTCGATGGAATTGAATTACACAGTGCTCACGCATATATGCTACTAGGTTCCTTCTTATCGCCAATGAGGAATAAAAGAACAGATAGATATGGTGGATCTTTAGATAATCGCAGCAGATTATTATTTGAAGTAATTGAAGCCATAAAAGAAAAGTGCGGAAAGGAATTTCCTATTGTTTTAAGAATAAGTGGTAGTGAAAGAAATGAACAAGGAAATACTTTAGAGGATATTAAATACCTTGTTCCAAGGCTTATTGAAAGCGGTATTGATGCCTTTGAAGTAAGTGGTGGAACTCAATATGAAAAGTGTAATAAAATTATTCCTTGCCATGGTGAAATTAGAGGATTAAATGTAAAGGAAGCAGAAGAGATTAAAAAGATTTCTACAGTGCCGGTTATTGTGGTAGGAAAGATTAATGAGCCAACATATGCGGCTTACTTAGTGGATAGTGGAAAAGTAGATGGAGTAGTAATAGGAAGAGCACTTTTATCAGATGAGGAATTTGTTAAGAAAGCTGAAGAAGGAAGAATAGATGAAATTGCTCCTTGTGCTGCCTGTGGTATTGGATGCATTGGGGAGCAAACTAAGAGAAGGCCTGCTTCCTGTGTAATAAATCCAAGGCTGGGAAAAGAGAAGCACTTAAATTTAACTAAAGCTGAAGAAAGAAAAAAAGTAGTAGTTGTGGGTGGTGGAATTGCAGGCATGGCAACTGCTAGAGCAATGGCAATTAAAGGTCATCAGGTTATTTTGATGGAGAAAGAGAATAAGCTTGGTGGACAATTAAATGTTGCTTGCATACCACCTCATAAACAAGAAATCAGTAAATGGATTTCTTACTTGAATAATGAATTAAAGCGCTTATACATTGATGTTAAATACGGAGCTAAGGCTACTAAGGAGTTAATAGACAGCTTCAATCCTGATATAGTGGTAACAGCCAGTGGAGCTAATGAGATAATTCCTAACATTCCAGGAGTTAATAAAGAAAAAGCAATCACTGCACAAAAGGTTTTAAAAAATGAAGAAGTGATTTTAGGTGGAAATGTTTTAATTGTAGGTGGAGGAATGGTTGGCTGTGAAGTTGCAGAATATTTAATTCATAGCAAACGTGGACCAATGGAGATTACCTTAATAGAAATGACTGCAGCTATTGGTGCTGGAATGGTTCCAAACAACTTGGCTCCAATGATGGAACGTTTGTATAAATCAAGGGTTAAAATCATGACTAACACAAAACTTTTAAGTGTTGATGGACAAGATGTTGAAGTAGAGTATAGAGGAAGCTCAATGCAAATGAAAGGTTTTACCCATATTATCTATGCCTGTGGTTCTGTTGCAGAGAATTCTTTGTATGAGGAAATCAAGGACTCCTATGAAAAAGTTATTTGTATTGGGGATGCGAAAGGACCAAGACAAGCACTTGAAGCTGTACGTGAAGGCTGGGAAGCAGCAATGGAAATTTAGGTTTATTGGAGTATTTTATAGATGGATTATTGTTAAGCGTAAAATGTTACCATTAAGGTAGGTTTCTTTTATAAAAGACTTTTAAATTTGTAATTAAATAATTGATGAATTCTAACTCCTCTCAGGATTGCACTGAGGGGAGTTTTTTTACTTAGCAGGGTAAGGATAAGAGGTTGTAGAAAGGTTTTTCTAGAGAAGAGAACTTGAGAAAATTTGATAATGTAAGAGTAGACTTAGGCAAAGAGAATCATTTTAGATATGTAGACAGTGCAAAATAATAAATATCTAACAATTTACAATATTTAAAATATTGTGTATAATTTTTAATATATCAGCATGAAGGGCTAAAAATAGTTAAAATTTTAACTATTTGGATTTTGTATATACTTTAAAATCATTGTAGAGAGTTGGGGTAAGATGATATTTAGTATTCGACAGCTATTAACCACAGAAACTTTAAAGATGGCCAAGATACTTGGAGGAAAAGAAGGGCTTAATAATGAGATTAAGGGAGTAACAATTATAGAAGCTCCAGACATTGTAAGGTTTATTAATGGGGGAGAAGTATTGTTAACAGGCTTGTATGCTTTTAAAAGCTCCTCTTTGGAAACCTTTAAAGGATATATGGATGCCTTAGCAAGCAAGAGTGTTGCAGCACTTATAATTAAACGTGGCAGGAATGTAGAATTTTCAGAACGAAAAATAGAAATGTTAGTAAATTTGGCAGAGGAACATAACATACCAGTTTTAGAGATTCCCTTTGAAATTTCTTTTAAAGATATCATGAGTTTAATTATGGAAAATCTCTTTAATGAGGAAGTAACAAAGTTGAAGTATTTTAAAACTACCCATGAGAACTTTGCAGCTCTGTCACTTTCATTAAATACTTCAGAAAATGGTATAGAAAGAATTATTGATGTTCTTTCTAAGTTGATTGATAACCCAGTATCAGTTTTTAATTACAATAAAGTATGCTTATCGACTACAAATGAGGATATAAATAATTTAAAGATTAATGATACTGCTGAACAGGTTGAAATTGGTTTCTATTCAACCTATAACTATCTAAGACAGCGAATTATTATTGATGGTAATGAAAGAAATCAGTACTTAATATATTTAAATATAACTGCAGACATGAAGGGCTATCTGGTAATTACAGAAATTAATGACGCTATCGATACAATGGATTACATAGCCATAGAAAATGCTATTACAGAAATACTTCATGAATGTTCAAGACAATATGCTATTTCAGAGGTGGAGAAGAAGTTTCAAAATGATATAATATATAATTTGCTCAATGGAAAGATACATTCAAAGGATCAATTGCTTAAAAGTACTAATCTTTTAGATATGAAGCTTGATGGAAACTATAGAGTTCTTGTATTTGGATTACAGCCAGCACGTGCAGATGTATATTTAGATTTCGACAGTAAAACCCAGCATACTAACTTTCTAAATGATGCAATAAATATGTATTTTGAAAATGCAAGAATTCAAAATGATATTGACCGAATAATTGTTATACAAGAAGTAGAGGCAAATCAGAAGGAAGAGGATTATCGAAAAGAGATAAAAATTATAGCAGAAAAAGTACAACAATATATAAAACAGCATTTAAAGGAACTAAGAGTTAAGGCTGGAATAGGTAAGGTTGTAAGTGGAATTATAAATCTTCCTAAGAGCTTTAAGGAAGCTAAGGATGCTTTTCACTTTGCAGATGTGGCCATTGAAATATCAAATGTTGGAATATCCAGGATTATATTGTTTTCTGATTTAGGAATTTTTAAATTGCTATGCCAAATAGAAGATACTAATACGCTGCTTGAATATATTCCTCAATCACTTCAAAAATTATATAATTATAAGAAAACGCAAAGGGATGATTTACTATTAACATTAAAAACTTATCTTGAACGAAATCAAAATCTTAAGAAAACAGCAAAAGATTTATATATACACTATAAAACTGCTGCTTATAGAATAGATAAAATTATAACCATAACTGGCATTGATTTTGAGAATCCTAGTGAGGTTCTAGCTGTAAGAATAGGATTTATAGTTCACAAGATGATGGAAAATCTCAATAGCGATATAATATAAAAACATGTTAGTTAAATATATATTCTAAATAAGAAAGATTAATGAGTATTTAAAAATAAGTGTAAAAAAAGAAATATATTTTATCCATTATGGATAAAATATATTTCTTTTTTTATCTAATTGAAGCGATGTAATTTGTTAAATAAATATCTATAATATTAACCATAGAAAGAATTTTCAGAAAAATAAAAATTGTCGTTTAATTGGAGGTGAAGGAATTGCATAAAAGTTATGATTTAATTATTCGAAATGGGATAGTTGTTTTTAATGATAGAATTCATAAGGCTGATATAGGGGTTTATGATGGGAGAATTGTTGAAATCGTTGATGAGATAGTAGGAGATGCTAACGAGGTTATTGATGCATTTGGACTTCATGTTTTTCCTGCTACAACAGATGGACATGTCCACTTTAATTCTCCAGGTAGAATGGAGTGGGAAACTATTCAGAATGGAAGTCAAGCAGTTGCGGCTGCAGGGGGAACAGCATATTTCGATATGCCTCTAAATAGTTCTCCATGTACATTAGATAGAAAGACATTTCAAGAAAAACTAGAAATAGCAAAACGAGATTCTCTTTGTGATTTTGGTTTATGGGGAGGATTTTCACCAAATAATATAGATAAATTTGAAGAGCTTGCAGAGTGTGGAGTAATTGGGTTTAAAGCCTTTGACTGCTTTAGTGGTATTGATGAGTTTCCTGGTTCAGATGATTACACATTCTTAAAGGGTATGGAGAAGCTGAAAAAACTAAATCTTCCACTGATGGTTCATTGTGAGAATGATGAGCTTACAAGGAGACTTACAGAGAATGCACGGAAAAGTGGAAAAACAGGAGTATGGGATTACTTCGCTGCCCATGCACCAATTACTGAAATAGAAAGTATAGGACGAGTTATTAGCTTTGCTGAGGAAACGGGATGTAGATTAATTATCGCACATATAAGCACAGCAAAGGGTGTGGAGCTTGTTACCGAGGCAAGAAGAAGAGGTGTAGATGTTTCTTGTGAGACAATTGGACATTATCTGTATCTAACAGATTACGATGTTGAACGTATGGGAACTATCGGAAAATGTTCACCTCCTATAAGGGATGCAGAAAATCAGTTAAAGTTATGGGTAAAATTATTTAATGATGAGATTACATTTATTTCTTCTGATCACTCTCCTTGTGATCCAAAACTTAAAGAGGGAGAATTCTTAAATGTATGGGGAGGTATTTCTGCCTGTCAGACAACTTTACCTGGCTTATTGAAGCATGGATACCATGATAGAAAATTACCACTTCATAAAATATCAAGGTTAACAGCTTCAAATGTTAATGAAGTCTTTGGTATTAAAGGAAAAGGAAAGATCGAAATAGGTTATGATGCAGACTTTACACTGGTTGATCTTGATAAGGAATATGTATTACAAGCTGAAGATTTATTCTATTTACACAAGGTTAGTCCATATGTAAATAGCAAATTCCATGGATTGGTTGTTCAAACAATTTTGAGAGGCACAACTATTTATAAAAATGGAAAAATAGTATCAGAACCAATAGGAAAGCTGATAACTCCAAAAAGATAAATGAAAAGGGTGTGAAATTTTTGTCAGAGATTTTGAAGGAGAAGATAGTTGGGCTCATTGAGCGTGTGGCTGAAAAAGCATCTGATCCAAAGGGAGGAATTACCCGTCTTCTTTACTCTAAGGAATGGGTAGATACTCAGATAGAGTTAAAGAAGATTATGGAGGAAGAGGGATTAACTACATACTTTGATGAAGTAGGAAATTTGTATGGCTGCTTAGAAGGTGACAAGCTATCAGAAGAAACTATAATGACAGGTTCCCATGTGGACACTGTTGTGAACGGCGGTAAGTATGATGGTATGTATGGAATCATTGCTGGAATTGTGGCTTTAGGCTACTTGAAAGAAAAGTATGGTAAGGGACGTCGCAATCTTGAGGTAGTATCCTTTGCTGAAGAGGAAGGCTCACGTTTTCCTACAGTTTTCTGGGGAAGTAAAAACTTCTTAGGTTGTGAAAATAAAGAGGAAGTTGAATATATTGAAGATGGTAATGGCATTGTGTTTAAAGATGCAATTCATGAAGCAGGTTTTGACTTTAAAAAATCCTCAGGAAACAGAAGGCGGAATGTAAAAGCATTTTTAGAAGCACATATAGAACAGGGGAATATTTTAGAAATCGAAAAAAAAGAAATTGGCATAGTTGATAGTATTGCAGGGCAGAGAAGATATAAGGTTGAAGTAGTAGGAACAGCAAATCATGCAGGAACAACACCAATGGAATATCGACGTGATGCTTTTTATGCAGCTAGCAAAATGATTAGCTCTATTTTAGATAAAGCAAGGTATTATGGAAATCCTTTAGTTGCAACAGCTGGTTTTATAGAGGTAAATCCAAATGTTGGAAACGTGGTTCCGGGAAGAGCAGAATTTACTTTAGACATTAGGCATACAGAAGAAGAGTTTCTAAAGAAATTTACAGAGGAAATGATTTCATTTATGAAGGAAACTGCTAATGAATGTAATGTAGAAGTTCAGGTTCATATGTGGATGAATGAACCTCCAGTTCCTATGAATAAGGAAATTGTGGATTGTATTGAACAGGTTTGTGACAAGAAAAATATCGAGTACAGGGTTATGCATAGTGGGGCAGGACATGATTCTCAATTAATTGCAAAAGAAATCCCTACTGCAATGATTTTTGTTCCAAGTGAAAATGGAATTAGTCACAATCCAAATGAGTACACTGACCCACATTATCTTGCAAAGGGAGTTGAAGTTTTGATAGACAGTATCTATCAATTAACATACAAATAATTTAAATGTAAAAGTAAAAGGAGGAATTAAAATGGCTTACCCAAAAGGTTTGTTATCTAATAGATCAATAGTTAAAAAAAATAATTATGCAATAATATCACCAGAAGGACGTGTAAACAATGTGGTTCCTGGTTTCGAAGGTTGTGAAATGACAATTCTTGCAACTCCAAAGATGGGTGCAGGTTTCGTTGATTACATCATTAAAATGAATCCAGAAGGAAAGAACGCAAAAGGTTTTGGTGGTGACGGAGTAGAGACCTTTGTTTATTGTATCGAAGGAAATGTTACAGCAGCAGCCGATGAGGAAACTTTTGAACTTGAAGCAGGCGGATACTTATACTGCCCACCAGATAAAAAGATGTATTTAGAAAATAAGGGCCAAGAAAGCTGCAGGTTGTTCCTTTATAAAAAGAGATATGAACAACTTGATGATCTAAAGACATGGGTTGTTACAGGAAATATAAATGAAGTTGAATATAGAATTTATGAAGATATGGAAAACGTTTTGATTAAAGACTTCCTTCCAAAAGATTTAGCTTTTGATATGAATATGCACATACTTGCTTTTAAACCAGGGGGATGTCATCCATTCATAGAAACCCACTATCAAGAGCATGGAGCTTATGTTTTAACTGGTGAAGGTGTTTATAATCTAGACAATGAGTGGATACCAGTTCAGAAGGAAGATTATTTATTTATGAGTGCATACTCTTTACAAGCAGCCTATGGTGTAGGAAGAGAATTATTTTCTTACATTTACTCTAAAGATTGCAACCGTGATCCAGAAATATAAGCAGTTAAAAATTTGATAAAGGGAATGAAGTTATGAAAATTAATTTAGAGAAAGTTATTTCTTATATAAACGAGCTTTATCAGTGTGGTGCTAGAGGAGATGGCACCCATAGCAGGGTAGCATACTCTAAAGAAGATATTAAAGGAAGAGAAACCTTCATGGGGTATTTCATGGCTTTAGGTCTTCAGCCAAGAGTTGATGAAGCTGGGAATATTATTATTAGGATGGAAGGAAAAGATTCAAGTCTGCCAGCCATTGTAATGGGATCTCATTTAGATACAGTGCCAGATGGAGGAAGGTATGATGGAGTTCTTGGATGTGTAGGAGGACTCTGTGTATGTGAAACTCTTTTAGAAAATGGGTATCAGTTATCCCATCCCATAGAAGTTATTGTATTCACAGACGAAGAGGGATTTAGATTTGGAAACGGCCTTCTGGGAAGCAGTGCTATATGTGGTGTAAATCCAATGATTAGTGAAGATGATATTGATATGTATGGTGAGACCAGAAGTGAAGTTATGAAAGCTTATGGAATCAATGTTTCTGCGGTTCATAAAGCTAAATGGAAGAAAGATTCAGTTCACTGTTTTTTAGAACTTCACATTGAACAAGGCGCATCCTTGTATAAAAAAGGTACTTCCATTGGAATTGTGTCCTCCATTGCTGGAGTAAGCAGATATGAAGTCGTGATTCATGGAGAAGCAAATCATTCAGGAAGTACTGTTATGAGTGACAGGAAGGATGCCTTAGTTGCAGCAGCAGATTTTATATCTCAGGTGCCAAGGATTGTCGCAGAGTACGGAAATGAATTTACAGTTGCTACCGTTGGAACAATAAAGGTTTCACCAAATTCTGTAAATGTGGTTCCTGGTATGTGTACTTTTAACTTGGAAATTAGAGATCAGGAGGATGAAATAATCTCTTTAATAGAGAGTAAATTAATAGAATATCTTAAGAGTGTTTGTGAGGGAGCCGTAAATTCATATGATTTCCGTAAAATTTCCTATCATGAGCCAGCACCTATGTCATCATGGGTCAAAGGTGAAATAGAGTCGGTAGTAAAGGATCTAGAATTTGATTATGAAATAGTACCAAGTGGAGCCTTCCATGATTCATTAGTGATGACAGAGAGATTTAAAACAGGCATGATATTTGTTCCTAGTGTTAAAGGTATTAGTCATTCAAGAGATGAGTTTACCCATGAAAAAGATATTGAAAAAGGATGTCAGGTACTTCTAAACACAGTGCTTGAAATAGATAAGAAAATTATAAATTAAGAATGAAAAATGTGGGATAGAATTCTTAGAAGAGTTTCTAAAATTAATAAAGAATTAGTTTAAATACAAAGAGAAAGGTGGACAAATATATGGAAAAGATAAGAATTGGAATAATTGGTGGAGGTATTTCAGGGACAGCCCTTGGATATCACTTAAGTCTTTATGATAATGCAGAAGTTACTTTATTTGAAAAAGCTACTATTGGAGGAGCATCTACAGCAAAGTCAGCTGGTACTGTTTGTTTATTTGATGACTCTTTAAGAAATAGATATTGGGATGTAAGATTATATGGCTTTGAATCCTATTTAAAAATGGAGGAAGAAGAAAAGGGCTCTGCAGGTTTTGATAAAACAGGAACATTAGTAGTTGCTACTAATGAAGAAGTAGAGAAAGTAATTAAAACTGGGATTGCTTTAACAAAGGCAGCAGGTTATACAGGAGAATATATAACAGATAAAGAGCGTATCAAGGAGATTCTTCCAGATATCTCAACAGAAAATATTTTAGGAGCTGGCTACACAGAAGATGATGGATATTTTGATGGAACTATGATTTCTAATACCTATGCGAAGAAAATGCAAGGAAATGGCGGAATAGTAAAAACAGGTGTAGAGGTTACAGAAGTTAAGGTTGAAAATAAAAAAATAACTGGACTTAAAACAAATGACGGAGCAGAATATGAATTTGACTATGTTGTAGATTGTACTGGACCATGGAGCAAATTTACAGGGGAAATGGTAGGAGTAGATGTTCCAATTTGGCATACAAAGGCAGAAGCATTCTTCTTATGTCCTCCAGGAAAAAAATTAGGATACACTTTCCCAGTATTAAAGTATCCTGAATTCTATGCTCTACGCGCTGGAGACAATATCTTTATATGTAAATCACACTTATCAATGGATTTAAATAATCCAATGCATGCAGGACAATGGGATCCAGATAAGCTTCCATCTACAGGTGGAACAGATGATTACTTCATTGATTTCTTATTAGATCAATTAGAGTGTAAGGTTCCTGGAATCGTAGACAGCGGTCTTGTTTCATCTTGGTTATCTTATAGAGCTGAACCAAAGGATTTCCTTCCAATATTAGGGGAAACACCAGTAGAGGGGTATATTTTAGCAACAGGATACGGCGGAAATGGTGTAATAGAAGCACCAGCAGCAAGTAGAGACCTTGCTAAATTCATCATGAGAGGCGAATCAACTCCACTTTTAGAGGATTGGGCATTCAGCCGTTTATTAAATAAATAAAAATTAAAGAGGTTCATGAAAACTGTCATTGAATGAGGAGGAAATATGAATATAGCAGTTCTTATTAAACAGGTTCCTGTTTCAAATAACGTTTCAGTAGATCCAGAAACCCACGCACTTGTGCGTGGGAGTTCTGAAGGAATGATTAATCCTGCAGATTTGAACGCCATTGAGGAAGCCATAAGACTAAAAGAAAAAACTGATGGAGAAGTTGTTGTATTTACAATGGGACCACCAGATGCAGAAAAATCATTAAGGGATGCTATGGCAATTGGGTGCGATAAAAGCTGCCTTATTACAGATAGAGCCTTTGCCGGTGGAGACACAATTGCAACTGCAAAAGTAATAGTTAAAGCTATAGAGAAATATGGGAAATTTGATTTGCTTTTATGTGGAGCATTATCTTCAGATGGTGCAACTGGACAGGTAGGAGCAATGATTGCAGAATACTTGAACCTACCACATGTGGCAGAAGTACAGAGTATAGAGTATAACCCAAGTGAAGGCTCAATGATAAAAGCAGTTAAAAAATATCAAGGCACAAGTGTGAAGCTTCAGTGTGAGCTTCCAGCTCTTGTAACGGTTTGTTTTGGATGTAATGAACCTCGTCTTGCTACATTAAGAACAAAGCGTGCAGCAAAAAGCAAACCTATGGAGGTTTATACCAATGCAGAGCTTAGTATGGTTGCAGAAGATACTGGTCTAACTGGTTCACCTACAGTAGTAACAGATTCATTTGCACCAAAGCATACAAAGAAAGCTAAGATGCTTTTAGGTACTCCACAAGAAATGGCTAAAGAGATTATGGAATTAATTGAAAATGAGAAAGGAAAAAATTAAATGGCTAATGGAATTTGTGTTTTTGCAGAAAATTATAATGGTAATTTAGAAGCTGTTGTAGCAGAACTAGTTTCAGCAGCCCATCTAATTAAGGAAATCACAGGAGAGAAGATAAAGGCAATTGTGGTTGCCAAGGATTGTGAAAAAATTATTGAAGAGATAAAGAACCTTGGAGTGGATGAGGTTTATGTAGTTAAAACAGAAACTGATTGCTCATTTCAAGATGATGCGGTAAGTAAGGTTATTGCGAATATGCTAGAAAGAATAGAACCTTCTAGTGTTTTAGTCCCTGCAACAACCATAAGTCGTTCTATATTTTCTAGAGTAGCTGCAAAATTAGAATGTGGTCTTACAGCAGACTGTACAGAGCTAAAAGTATCTACTAGAGAAGATGGTTCATTTTATATAAAGCAGAATAAACCATCCTTTGGAGAGAATGTATTTGTGACAATTGTTACAAAGGAAGGTTGTTATCCTCAGATGATGACAGTGAGACCTGGAGTATATACTGCAGCTGAAAAGGTAGAAGAAGATAAGACAGAAATACATTACTTAGAAGATATAGTTATGCAAGAATCTAAGATTAAAGTTCTGGAAGTACTTCCGGCTACTAATAATACAGACAGTATTTTATCAGCAGATATTGTATTAGTGGGAGGAAGAGGTGCAGAAAGTGAAGAAAACTTTGGTCTTCTAAAGCAGGTTGCAGATAAACTAGGTGCTGCAATAGGTGGAACCAGACCACTTGCTGATACAGGATTCATACCATTTGAGCATCAAATTGGACAGACAGGATATACAATCAGACCTCGTATATGCATTTCATTAGGAGTATCAGGTGCTATTCAGCACACAGAAGGAATTAAGGATACAAAATTATTTATAGCTATAAATAAAAATGAAGAAGCTCCTATTTTTAACATTTCTGATTACGGAATTGTTGGTGATATGAAAGAAGTATTGGAGAGTATTTTGAACTTATAGTGAGATGCATAAACTAATTATATTATTAACTTTACCCGATTGGACATTGACCTAATTTTTAATCAAATTTCAAAGAGTTAAAATTTCGCGACATAAAATCCAAAGAATAGGGGTAATTAACCTCATAAAGTATCAACACCTTGAAATATTTAAATTGTAATTCAAATGGATAGGCACAATAGGTTTTCACAACTTCTTTGTGCCTTCAGTAAAATGAAAGGGATGATAAAACTATGAGTGATAACATAAAAAATGTAGATGTAGATATTTATGAAACAGATAGTCTGTCTCCAGTTCCAGCCAATAAACGTATTATGGGAAGTGCGTCCTATTTACTAGCATGGCTTGGGGGATGTGTTTCTATTGGGAATTTCTCTTTAGGATCAAATCTTGTAGAAGGTGGATTGAATCTTGTACAAGCAATTGTGGCTATTGCACTTGGTTCTGGTTTGGTAGCAATTTGTCTTGTGTTAAACGATAAGTTGTGTTATAAGTCTGGAATGCCATATGTGGTACAACTAAGAAGCTCTTTTGGGTTTAAAGGTACATTTATTCCGTCCTTATGTAGAGCCATACCGGCAACAATATGGTATGGATTTCAGAGCTGGGTTGGTGCCTCAGCATTAAATGAGGTCAGTAAGATACTATTTAGTTATGATAATATTATATTATTCTTCATTGTGTTCCACTTATTCCAGGTAGGTCTATCGGCCTTGGGCTTCAAAGGTATAAAGGCAATAGAAAACATCGGAGGAGTTATTATTATTGCAGCTCTAACTTATATGTTAGTCACAATTTTAAGGCTTCACGGTAATATTGTTACAGAGGAACTGCTTCATTTTAAAGGTTCTTGGGGATTACCGTTCTTTGGAGCTGTAACATCCTTCATTGGAGTTAACTGTGCGGTACTAATCAATGTTGGAGATTATGTAAGAGAAGTAAAACCAGGAATAGGACCTGCTAAGAGAGGAATGGTTTACTGTTTGGCTCTAATACCAGCAACAGTATTTATGGGCATAATTGGACTTCTTGTGACGAAAGTAACAGGGATTGCAAATCCGGTAGTAGGGTTTTCACAAATCGTACCAAATAAATTAGTCGTTGTTTTAACACTTGTATTCATAATTTTTGCACAGATTACGACTAATCTTTTAAATAATGCATTACCTCCAATTTATGCACTTATGGATATTATGAAGCTTAACTTTAAAAAATCATCTGTAATAGTAGGACTTGCAGCCTTTGCATCTTTCCCATGGGAACTTATTAAAGAATCTTCAGCAGCAGGACTTAATCTTTTTATTTTGATATATTCTGCGTTTTTAGGACCAATTTTTGCTATATTAGTAGTTGACTATTATGTATTAAGAAAACAGGAAATAAATTTAAGTGATTACTATAATCCAGATGGACCTTTTAAAGGAATTAATTTTTCAGCAATTGGAGCTCTTATTGTAGGTGTGATATTCTCATTCTTATTTGTGGAGATTTCTTGGTTAGCAAGTATTATTCCAACAGCATTAACATATTACCTCCTTAGCAAATATAAAGAAAAGAAGATGATGAACCAACTTGGTACTGCAAAGGTGAATCAGTAGGGGGAGAATAGAATGAGTTATGACGTTGTCATTAAGAATGGTAAGGTAGTTTTACCTAATGAAGTAATGAAAATAGAGATTGGTATAAAAGATGGAAAAATTGCGGCAATGGGACAAGAGTTATGTGGTTCAGAAAATATTATTGATGCAGAAGGCATGTATGTGTTACCAGGAGTAATTGATGCCCATGTTCATCTTTGTGAACCAGGAAGGACCGTATGGGAAGGCTTTGAAACTGGAACTAAAGCACTAGCAGCTGGAGGAACAACTTGTTATGTGGATATGCCATTAAACAATTTACCAGCTACAACAGATGGAGATACAGCAAATATAAAATTAGAAAGTGCCAAGGGGAAAAATTATGTTGATTATGCCTTGTATGGAGGATTAATGCCAAATAACTTAGAAAAGCTTCATGAGCTTGATGAAGCAGGCGTTGTTGCTTATAAATGTTTTGTTTCTACCTGTGGGTTTAATGTTCCAGGAGACTTTAAAAACATAGATGACTATGTATTATATAAGGGAATGCTTGAATTAAAAAGACTTAATCAAACCCTATCTATTCATTGTGAAAATGCAGTAGTGTGTGATAGGCTGGCAGAGGATGCAATCAATGCAGGAAAAAAAGATATGGAAGCTTATATGGATTCACGACCTATTTTTGCAGAGGTAGAGGCAGTGAAAAGGGTACTGTATTTTGGGAAGATAACAGGATGTAAACTTCACTTTGTACATTTAAGCTGTGCTGAAGCTATTGAAGAAGTTATAAAGGCGAAAAAAGATGGAATGAAGGTTACAGTAGAATCTTGTCCACATTATCTTGCTCTTACAAGGGAAGATTGTATAGATCTAGGTGGAGTTGCAAAATGTTCTCCACCAGTAAGAAGTAAGGCGGAAACAGAAAAGTTATGGGAACAGCTTAAAAAAGGAAATATTGATATTTTAACTTCTGATCATTCACCTTGCCCTCCAGATATGAAAGAAAACCCGGATAATGATATGTTTAAAGTGTGGGGTGGCATGTCTTCTTGTCAGAATATTCTTGACATTATGTTCGATGAAGCAGTTCAGAAGAGAGGTATGTGTGTGTGCCAATTAATGAAAGTACTTGCAACTAATCCAGCTAAAATTTTTGGATTAAAGAACAAAGGAGAGATAGCTATTGGCAAGGATGCAGATATTGTATTATTAAAACCAAATAGCCCTTATGTTCTGAAGTCAGAATATTTGCAATATAAGCATAAACACAGCCCATATGTTAATAAAGAAATCGGCTGTCAAGTTATAAAAACCCTTGTACGTGGTAATATTGTCTACGATAAAGAACAAGGGATTGAAGGACCAGCAATAGGAGAACATGTAAAAAAAGGCTAATGATATTTGTAAGTGACTCCTGCATTGAGTAGGAGCAAATTTTTTAGGTAAGAAAAAATGCTTTTTATACAGGGGGATAAATTATGAAAAAAATAAAATTGTCAATGACAATGCAAATACTTATTGCAATGGTACTAGGAATTTTATTAGGTTTAGTCTTCGGCGAGAGAATAGTTGGCATTAAAGTAATAGGAGATATATTTTTAAGATTAATTCAAATGTCAGTAGTATTACTTATTGCAGGTTCTGTAGTGGAGGCCTTAGGAAATTTAGATTCTAAAGAATTGGGGAAATTAGGATTTAAAATATTTTTCTGGTTCATGACAAGTACTGCAATTGCAGCATGCTTAGGAGTTGTTTTAGGAGAAATATTTAAACCAGGTAATGGCATAACTCTTGTTGCTGGACAAGAAATTGTTGTACCACCTGCACAAAGCTTGTATGAAATGATAGTTGATTTTGTTCCTACTAATATCATTAAAGCAATGTCTGATGGTAATATGATACAAGTTATTATATTTATGTCTTTATTTGGAGTAGCTCTTAGTCAGATAAAAGTTGATAAGGCAGTTAATTCATTATTGGATATGGTATCTGCATTTAACAAGGTTATCCTAAGATTAGTCAGCTTAGTAATGAATTTGGCTCCGATAGGAATATGCTGTCTTATAGCATATACAACTGGAACTGCAGGAGTAAAGGTGCTTTTACCCCTTATTAAGTTTTTAGGTGTACTTGGACTTGGATCAATAATACATCTAGCAATATGTATACTTGTTGCAGCAGCATATTGCAAAGTAAATCCTCTAAGAATATGTATCAATATTGCTAACATGTCAATTATTGCATTCACAACGACCTCTTCTGCAATTTCATTACCAACTAAAATGGGAGATAGTGAAAGCAAACTAGGGGTAAGCAAGCGTATTTCTAGATTAGTAAATCCATTAGGGATGACTCTAAATAGTAATGGTTTAGCAATATTCCTAACTTTAGCGTGTATAACCGTAGCACAAGCCTTCGGAGTAGAAATGAGCATTGGTAGTATACTAAGGGTTGCAGTACTTTCAACATTATCTTGTCTAGGAACAGTTGTTGTGCCAGGTGGTGGATTAGTAGCCTTAACAATTGTAATACCTGCTGTAGGTCTTCCAATAGAAGGAATTGCATTATTATCGGGTATAGACTGGTTTTCAGGAATGTTTAGAACCCTTTTAAATGTGGATATAGATGCATTAGCTTCAATGTTGATTGCAAAAGATAGTAAAGAATTAGATTATGATATTTTCTATGGTAGAAAAAAAGAATCTGATTCTATTAAAGTGGAAATTACTGGTTAAATTAAAAGGGTATAAATATAGTGATAGCTCAAAATAAAGTAATAATGATTTATGTGTGAGCATTGGTGAAAATTATAAAACAACCCATAAGAAAATTGCTTCTGTTTTTTAGACAGAGGCAATTTTCTTATGTATTTAATTAAATAAATTTTTTTAGATTATCTTATTTCAACTTGACTTTATATTATTCCTAAAATGGATTTTTGAATATGTATAGATAGACCTTTACCAATTTTATGTTGAGGAATAGGGATTATCATGCCATTGTTATTTTTATAAATAGCATAGTTTCCTCTTATTCTATGCAGGAAATATCCGTTTTTCTTTGCAAGGCTGTTTAAAGCTTTGTAAGAAGAAATATAATGTAGCGGTGAGGGTTTAGCATACTCATAAGAAGTTTCAGCAATAATATTCTCGACACTGTTATCTTTTTTATCTTTAGGTTTAAAAATATCCAGGTATTCATTTAAAGATAAATTCTTGGTGATTTTTGAAGCCTTTATAAGTTCATCACAATATTCAAAGGTTAGGAATTCTACTATGTAACTAATGGAGTTAATTAATTTAGCTGTATAGTTATGAAGTAGAATTTCTTTTGTTTTTGCGAGTAATTTAAAGGAATGAGATAAAGAATGACCCTCTGTGGAGAAATTACCACAGGGGTCATAGTTTTTATCTAGTCTTCTTCATTTTCCTTTTTCTTACCTACTACTATTAAAGTACTAACGCTTAGAGCCATTAATCCAGCAGATACAAGGAGGTCTGTTCCTAGAAGAGAACCAGTCTGAGGAAGATTTGATCCTCCATTTTTCTTGCTAACAGTTATATCGCAGCTGTCAGAAAGCTTACCATCTTTAGATTTTACGGTTATTTTAGCTTTTCCTTCTCCAACTGCAGTAATTACACCATCTTTAACTGTAGCTACTTTTTTATTAGAAGAAGTCCATGTTAATTCTGGCATTTCTGCTTCAGCAGGGGAGATAGTTGCTTTAAGAGTAAGTTTGTCTCCAACATTTAACTTAGCTTTATTCTTATTTAAGGTTATTTTCTCAGCTAATGGTTTTGTTGGTGGTGCTGGATCTTCTTTTACAGTTACAACACAGATATCACTAAAGTTACCTTCTTCACTTGTAACTGTAATAGTTGTAGTTCCGGCACTTAGACCAGTTACTTTTCCATCTACAACTGATGCTATTTTTTCATCGGCAGAATTCCAAGTAACATTTTTATTTGTTGCATTTTCAGGCATAAAGGTTACTTCAAGTTTGGAGTCTTCATCTTTCTTGAGCTCTAAAGTGTTTTTGCTTATTTTAATAGATTCTAGAGCAACGTCAGTTACATTAACGGTACAAGAAGCGCTAAAGTTATCATCTAAAGTTTTAACTGTTATAGTAGTTGTACCAGCTTTTAATGTTTGAATCTTACCATCTTTAACAGTAGCAACTTTTTCATCAGAAGATGACCATACAAATTCTTGAGGTTTTGCATTCCAAGGATTGAGACTTACTGTCAACTCAGCAGCATCACCAGTGTTTAAGTCAAGAATTTCTTTATCGAGAGATATTCCTTTAAGATCTGCCCAGCTTACAGTATGGAATTTGTTATCTTGCCATACATAGTTGATTTCATCTAGGAATACTCTAGCTCTAAATTCATATTCTCCATCAGTTTTACTAGTCCAGTTAAGATTTCTTTCGGGAGATCTTTCTTGAACTACAGTCCAATCAGTATCATTTTTCTCTCTAACAGAGAATTCATACTCAAATTCAACTTCTTCAGTGGCAGGTTTAACACTAAATTTAACTTCATCACCAACAAAGGAAGTTTCCTTATCCATATTTAAAATAACATTTCTTTCAGGTACTTCGTCGAAATAACCACAGCTTTCAAGAATATCTGTAATGTCTCTTCCATCAAGGTATTCTTCAGGAATTTTTGAATCTTCACGGGTAAAGTCTTGCATCAAATAGTTGGATAAGAGTAGGAACATATCATAATAATCAACTACTCCATCTTGAGTTAAATCTGCAGCTATAGGCTCAGCACTTTCAGAACCTTCAGCACTATAGGTATCAAATATATGATCATTACCAGGTTTGTATAATTTACCAATTTCGGTTGCATCAACGATATCTATAGCACCATCTCCGTTTACGTCGCCAGAATAGGAAGCCATGGATTGAGCATAAAAGCTATAAGAAGTTACTCCGAAGGTATTACCAACTCTGACACCTTTTTCATTAAGCTTACTTCCAGGAACATTCATAACACTGTCGAAGCATCCTGGCATTTCAAGGATAACCTTATAATCACCATCAATTACTGGAAGGTCATTGAAGGTAAAGAGATGATTTCGTCCAGCCCATTCATCTAGTTTTAAATAGGTAGGTTTATACCTATTTCCAGCATTGTCTATAACATAAGCATTGGCATTTTTCATTCCACGCATTGGACTGTCAGTTTGAACATAAATTAAGGTTCTTTCTTTATATTCTAAGTCAAGAGTTTTGTATATAGTTCCAGCCATGACGTCTATAGCTTCATCCTGAGAGTTTTTAAACTCGCCATCTATACCCTTTAAGGTAATATAGTTAAAGTTATCATCGTCAGCTAAATCTTCACTAATCCCCTTAAAACTGTCTACTGTGTAAGCAATATCAAAGAGCTTCATATCTCCATTTATGCCTTTGAAGCTTGAATCAGATGATGTTAGCTCAAAGGAAACTGTAAGTTCACCATAGGATTCCCAATCACCGTTAACATTATTGTATTCAGTGGTAATTTTAATGTCATTTCCTGTTAGTGCTTTTAGTTCATCAGATGGGGAAATTGTTGGTTCAGAGAAAATAGCATCTCCATTGCTTCTTATTTTAAATGAACCTTTTACTACATTTTCACCATTGTTTAATGTTATAGAAGAGTTTACAGTTGAGTTTTCACTTATCTTTTCTGTATCAGTATCTAAAGAAAGATAACTTGAACCATGGTTTACAAAAGTAAATATAGCAGGCTTAAGACCTATTTTACCGGCATTTGCATAGCTAAGGTCTACCCTAAAGAAGCCACTTTCTAAATCAGCTCTTTCAACACCAGCTACAAGAATATTTCCATCAGATTTAGACATAGTTCCCATGCTAGCTTCCCAGCCATCTCTACCAGTTCCGTTAGCAAAAATAGTGTTAACTTCTTCTTGTTTTAAATAACTTAGGTCGTATTCAGTCTTCAAAGTATTTACTATATCATTATAAACATTAGCATTTAGCCATAATCCTTCATGTTCTTCACCATCATACCAGATATTAGATGAGTACATATCTTCAGTTACTTCATGAATTCCTTCTTCCATGTTAAAGGTTACTTTATCTGATTTTGTATCATTTATAATTCCCATAGGAAGGTATTCAGAGAATTCGTTTCCATCATAGCCTTCAGCTACTACTTCTAGTTTATATACACCTGTAGGTACAGGGAATTCTTCATGAGATATTTTACCATTCACAATTTTTCTAACCTTACCATTTGGAACAAAATTTTCTAACATAACGTCAACACCAATTGGCAACCAGTTAGTTTCCTGCATACCGCCATATCCAATACGCTCTTTAGTTTCAGGATCTACCACAAAAGTTTTAATTGATTTAATTGGCTCATTAACTTGAAGCATTATAGTTATATCAGCAAGCCCAAAGTGAGTATTAAAGTTTCTTGCAAATAAATCAGAAGAAGTAAATGCAGTTATTCCTTGACCAAATCCATCAGATACAGAAGGATAAGTTAAGTTTGCAAATCCATCTTTCATGATATTAACACTGAAAGGCATTTGATAAGTGTTTTCTTCAGCACCAACTTCAGTGAAGTGAATAAAACCCTCGTAGGTTCCAAACTCTACAGGAATAGGAGCAGAAAGTGTTACGTCAAAGGTTTCACTACCTCCAGCAGCAACTTGAATCTCAGTTTGAGTAGCAAGCTTAACATTATTTTTAACTGCATCTTGGGCTCTTGAGCTATCAGAGTACTCTATTTCTATTGAATAAGATTTAGAAGTTGCTGAGCTATTTGACACTGTTACAGGAATAGTTTTAGAAATTGTTCCTTCTTCAGGTGCCATAATTTTGCCAAAAGATAGCATACCAGTCACATTATCAAGCTCTTTATGGTCTTCACCAGCTGTAACCTTATAGTTTGCTGAGAAGGCAACTTTTTCATGAACAGCTTCAAAGGCATTAACTCTTCCAGCACCAGTTTCATGAACGCTGTAGCTTGTTCCATCTTTTTTATGAATATGCTCAGAAGTATTCATTATTGCATTCTTAACATCTGTAGGTGTGTAATCAGGATTGTTTTGTAAAATTAAAGCTGCAATACCAGCAATGTGAGGAGCTGCCATAGAAGTTCCACTCATCCTTTGATATGCAATAGCATAATTATCTACATTCTCATCCTTATCATTAATATATTCAGGTGCTGCTGAATATACGCCGGAACCAGGAGCTACAATGTCAGGTCTAATTTCATAGGTCTGGCTAACTGGTCCAACAGAACTAAAGCTGGTAACTTCATCACCTTTAATTAAGTCAGTTCCATTTGCATTTATTGTGACTTTATTATCTAATACTTTCTTTAGAGCATTTCCTTCATCAAGGGTAATAGCAAGGATATTTGCACCATTACTTTCACCAATGAATGGAATTTCAGTTTCAGTTGTGTTATTAGCGATTATAATGGCTTCAGCACCTGCTTCAGCTGCATTTTTAGCCTTATCTAGGAAGGAGAGGATTCCTCTATCCACAAAGGCAATCTTTCCTTTAAGGTCTTTACCTTCATAATCAGCAGGATATCCAAGGTCACAATATACAATATCTAACTCCTTATTTAAGAGGTCATCAAGTTTATAATTATAACTTGAACTCAAAAGAGAGGAATTTATTTTTAAATCACCAATAGCTAATTGATATTTATTAATATTAATATCAACAGTACTTGCACCAACTGCAATAGGAAGCTGTGCAGTTCCAGGACTTCCAACAGTAAAGGAATTAGGACCAGAATTTCCATTAGAAATTACAGTTACAACTCCAGCTAAAGTAGCATTATTTGTAGCAGTTACTATTGCGTCAAAAGGACCGTTGCCACCAGAAGAACCAAGAGACATATTAATTACATCCATACCATCCTTAACAGATTTTTCTATAGCAGAAATGATTCCGGAGGTAGCACCAGAACCGTAGTGTCCTAAAACCCTGTAACTATAGAGCTCAATTTCAGGTGCAACTCCTAGCACTGGAATTTCAGCCTCTTTATTATCACCAGTTCCTGCGATAGTTCCAGATACGTGGGTTCCGTGGGAAGTATAATAAGGATCTCCATTGCTATTAAATTCAGGAGAATCACTTTCCAACCAGTCACTATAGGTGGTTTCCATTGGATCCGCATCATTATCTATATAATCCCATCCAATTGTAGAATCAATATCTTGTGTAGCAGGGTCGCCATCTTCAGATCTAAATCCTTTATATACATTGGTTAAATCAGGGTGATTATAATCTATACCAGTATCAAGAACTCCCACCTTAATTCCATTTCCATTAATGCCTTCATCATGAAGATCATCAACACCAAGGAATGGAACAGAGTCCATCATAAATGGTGTGATTTCATTATCTTCAGAAGAAACTTCTTCTACTGGAGGATCAACGGTAACTATAGCATCACTATGAATTTTTTTTACAACACCAGAATTTAATAGACCTTTAACTTCAGTACCTTTAATAGATAAAGCTACTCCGTTAAAAACAGTTTTATAGGAATAAGTAATTTTAGGAGTCTCACTATCAAGAGCAAATTTTCCAGGAATTTTAGAAAGGTAGCTCTCAAAAATTCTATGGTCTCTGTCTACCTTGTTTTCTGTTAAAGAATAGGTTGTCCCATTATTTGCATTCAAAACAGCTAAAGGTTCACTAACAAACTCAACTATGACAGACACCATGTCTGAACTAGTTGTGTCTATGTCTTTGCTTATAAAGTCAGTATTATCTTCAGTATAATTCTCTGAATTTCTTAAGGTCTGAACTAAATCGGCATAGCTTGTACCAGGAGTATCTTTTGTAAGGCCAAATGCTAAAGTACTCATGGTATTAGTTAAGAATGTAACTGTAAGTACTGTAGTTATCAGCTTTTGAATTTTTTTCTCTTCATAAAATATCCCCCTTTTTAATAAAATCGTAATGTAAAACTCATTTGTAACAAGTTTATAAATATATACATAAAGTAAATATTTAAGAAAAATGATTGCTGTATAAGCTTTATAATTCAAGGTTAACATACAAAATATTCCAGAACAATAAGTTTTCATCGCATTTTGATTTATAAAAATTCATATAATTATTTACTTTTACAGCAATGTCTATTTTAAAAATTTCAGTTTATGCTTAAGAAAGTATACAATTATTCATTTTTTTCTTTTAAAAGAAATTAAAAGAATATAAAATTTTAAAATAATTTAAGTGTGATTTATGTAAAATAAAAATTCTAAATATAAATGTGAATTTTTTCATGAATAAATTTACATTTAAAGTTAAATAGTAGACGGGGAAATTTTAAATATTATTAAAGGAGATATATGATTTTTACAATTCTATTGTAGTGTAAATTGCAGGGACTTCTCACTGAGGGTATAAAGGGACAGGCTCCAGTTATTAATAAAAAAGAGTAATAATATTATTGTTTATTATTTATAATTTCCTATATTTCTTTAGCGCCTGAATATTTAATAATATAAAAATCACAGCAAAGAATAATAATGCAAGAAGATTATTTGTGATATCTATAAGTCCATAGCCTTTATACATAATGCCTTCAAGAGCTGAGCCGACATAGTACATGGGCATTACTTTTGCAATGTTTTGAAGCCAAGGTGCCATATTTTCTACTGGAATGATTCTAGCAAAAAATATTTGAGGGATAACGACTATTGGAATGAATTGCATCATCTAAAATTCACTTGTCGCAAAGGTGGATAATAATATACCAAGGGCTAGGGAAATAAAGGCGGTGAGAATATTAATTAAAATCACATTCCAAATAGAGCCTAGGATAGTAAGATTTAATATTTTAACGGCAAAGAAAACTATAATAAAGGTTTGAATTTAGGATATAGTTAAATCATTTTGGGATATATTTAATGGAGGGAGAAGAGAAAAGTGAATAAAAAATGCAAAGAGCTTTTAAAAAGCAATATTAAAAGAGAAAAAGAAATCCATGGCGATAATGCAAAGATATATTCCAATATGATCGTTTATTTGAGAAGTGCAGATATGTCTAGGTACAATCAAAAGCTTGTGAGAGAAGACTTAATTGAAATGATTGTTGATGATCAAAATCGTGGTGATGATATAAATAAGGTAATGGGGAATAATTACAAGGAAATCTGTGATGATATCATGGAAGCTGTACCAAGAAAGACGAAGAGAGAAAAGATAGCCGAAGTATTAGAGATATCTCTTTCAGGAGTTTGGATATTGGGAATTATCTATATAGGAAAGGTTATCTTGGAAAATCTCATAACCAAAATTGACAGCTGGGTATTTACCTTGTATCTTGGAGATATTGTTAATATGGGTATCATTGTTTTGTCTGCCAATTTAGTTGTTTATTTTCTATCTAAAAACGCATTTAAGACTAAGGAGAAAGCCCCCCTTTTTCATGATATGGCTTATGGTCATTATTATAATGGGAATTACTTTATTAGTTTCCAATGTACTGAAATACAGTGTTGTTAATATGTCTATAACTATGGCTTTTGCTGTTGTGGCAGTATTTTTTTTGTTGGAGAAATTAGTGTCAGCTTATTTTGTTTAAGAGGACAATGAGATTGTTCTGGAAAAGGTTCACAGTAATAGAATGTGTAATGAAATAGGTCAATGGTAATAGAGTACCTTAAGTAAATAGTTAATAAATTATGTTAAGTAAAAAAATTAATAGATTTTTAAATAAACTTTAATTAATTTTTTAGAGTTTATTTGAAAAGTTTAAACCCAATAAATTGCCATAAGGCTCTTTATTGGGTTTATTTATTGTTGCAATTAATTCTAATTATAAATCTAAAAACTAATGATTTATTAGCAAATAGCATATTTCAAAATGCACTTATCATAAGATGTACTGTATCAATAAATTTTAGGTGGTATGAAGAGCATTTTATATAAAGAGATAATTTTAAGAGAGTCAGTATAGAAGTAAAGAAAAGTGCTTAAAAAAGGTTAAATTAAGATTATTTATTAAATGTCTGGGGGAATTTTAATGGATAACAATGCTATTATAGCTGAAATTAATGCTTACTATGAAATGAAGTATGCCAATTATATTGCAGGGTTAGATAAATATAAAATGGAAGAGCTTTTAAACAAGTGGTACAAGAATTTGAAGATTATTTACCCTGAAAGATTTTATGGTTTTGGAAGAAGTGGAGTAAAAGACTTTGTTGGTGGAATTTGCTTAGCAGAAGTAATTTACGATATACCAGAAGTTAAGGAAGCTGTAATGTGTGGAGCCTTAAGCTTGGTCAAGGGTTTAACAACGCCAAACGGATTTAGTGATTTTATGGATGATATAATAGAGGTTGTTCCAGTATCAACAAAGCTTTGGAATGAAACATATAGACATTTTGATGAAAATTATAGATGGTTAGAGAGACATGAGTTTTCAATAGGTGAAATAGCGTATTAGATTTTGAAATAAAATGAAAATAACATTTATAAAAGAAATGACTTGATGAACATCCAACTGTTAAATACACAGAGGAGGCTCATCAAGTCAATTATTTTTGTTTTCATTTCGTGAAGATAATTAAAGCTCATTAGTTATTATAAAATCTACTCTCTCATCAAATTCATCCATTGGAATATGGTCAAAGATTTGAAAGCCGTAGGAAATGGCAATTTTATGAGCCTTAGGATTAATTCTTTTAAGATATCTATCATAAAAGCCACCACCATAACCTATTCTTCCATTGTTTTTATCAAAGGCAACTCCAGGCATAATTAAAAGGTCAATGTCTAGAGGATTTATTAAAGGGCTATAACTTTGGGGTTCAAGGATTCCATAAGAACTTTTCTCAAGTTCAGCAAGACTGGTTATTATATGGGCTTCCATTCCTTCTTTTTTTGAGATGACCTTAGGAACACATATGGTTTTGCCCTCTGATAATGCTGCTTCAATAAATTTAATAGTATCCACCTCTCCTTGAAAGCTTACGTAGGTAAATATTACCTGTGCATTTTTATAAAATTCACTTTCAAGGAGCTTTTGAAGGATTGTGGCATTCCAGTGTTCTTTTACTTCATCATTCATTTCACTGCGTCTGGTATAAATTAAATCTCTTATTTCTTTTTTTATTTGATTCATATTGTTAGCCTCCAGTACAATCTAAGATTTTGTATGAGTTTTACATATATAAGTGCTGCTCTAAATTTTAGATTAGGTAAGTAGATTACTCTTCAGTATCTGGTTGGAAGGAGTTTCTATATAAATTATATAAGTTATATTTAGATTAGTAAATAAAAGGGGGTGTTTAAGATAAATTTGATAAATATTCTGATTTGTGGTATAATCTTATTATAGAGTAAAAAGAACCGTCTTTAACAGAAGGGCTTTTAGTATTATGTCAATGGCATTAATATGAAAGGCCCTTCTTTTTTTTTAGAAAGGAGAGATTACTATGAATTTAGTAGGGGAATGTGTAAATCACAATACGTTTGGTAAAGGAGTTGTGAGGTTAATTGATGAAGACAAAATAGAAGTGGAGTTTGATCTTGGCAAAAAGAGATTTCTTTATCCTGATGTGTTTAAAAGTTTTATGAGTATAGAAGATAAAGTATGTAAAGAGTACGTTGATGAAGTGTTATATGAAATAGATAAAGAAAATACTATGAAGGTTCAAGAAGAAGTGAGAGAAAGAGAGTTTTTAGATAGGGTTAGAACTTTAAAAGTAAGTGATAATTCTCAAGCTGCATTTGCTTTTGTAGAGAATAAGGTGGAAGATGTTTTAAATACATGGTCTGTGTTTACAGGTACATATATATCTGGTGCTTCAAAGGGTGAACCAAGGAGACCACAAAAGTTAAATGTGAATACTGCATGTCTTTTAACCATGAAACCTGAAGGGGCACCAGAATCAGAAAGATTGATTATTGGTACATTTATGGTGAAAGATAACTTTAAAGCTTCACTTTGCAAAGATGGTATAATTAAAGCACACGAAGAGCATCGTATCATGTTAGATACAGAAAAGGAAAAGTTATTGTTCTGGGATTATTGTGAATCAAAATCTAAGAGTAAGAACTGGGGAAAATGTGAACTTAAGTATTTAGCCAATTCTGAAATGCAGAATATATTGTTGGATATGATAAAAATTATAAAAGATGAAGATAGAAGTAAAAAGGTTTCGGAATTTTACGAATATTTTTGCTATACAAACAAAATTGCAGCATAAAAACTAATTTAATAAAGCCCATATATCAAGAGTCTGGGGAGTGGGTTAGATCAAGGCCCATGAACTAGCCTGAAAAATTGTAGGGTTGCCCTGCAAAAAATTTGATGTAGTAGTGAAATGTGAGAAGCTATGTCTCCTTATCTGAAAAGGTAAGGGGACTTTTTATTTTTTGAAGTATAGCCGATTTTTCACCTTTGAACTGGAAGGTGTAAAGGCAATTAAACCATTATTGTTTAGGTCTAGTTTAACAAATAAGTAATAATTAAACACCTTTATCATAGAATATAAAGTGAAATTTATGTGGAGGTGGTTGGTTTGAAGCTAATTAATGCAAAAAGAATTATACAGATTATTAGTATTATATTAGTTGTTTTGTTAAGTAATGTTATATTTTCTTTTAACAATGAAGTAAAGGCTGAGAGTAATAAAAATAATATTATTATCTTACTTGATAATTCAGGAAGTATGAAGTCTGGAATTGGAGATTTAGCTAAAGTTGCTTGTAGTATGGCTTTAGATTGCTTAGATTCTGAAAAGGTTAATATTGGAATGATAACCTTTGGAGAAAAAGTAACGGTACTTAATGATATAAGCCAATCACAAGATAGTTTAGAGTTGAAAAAAATTATAAGTGAGATTAATTTTGATGAAGATTATACAAATATGAAGGATGGATTAAAGGAAGCTATCAATCAGCTTAGGAAGGTGAAGGGGAATAAAAGTATATTGATTTTATCTGATGGTGTTGAGACGGCAGAAGGTGGACTAGCCCCTAATCATAGGGAGCAGATGAAGGCTCTTGAGGAGGAAGCAGCAGGAGAGGAGATAAAGATTAACAGTGTGGCTTTATCAGATGAGGTGGAAAGTGAGTTTCTTAATAGTATTGCAGTGAAAACAGGAGGTACTTTTAGGGATGGGAAGACAGCGGATAAATTATTTGAGGCAATTACAAGCATCATAGGGCTTGAAAATGATTTTATAACTGTAGGAAATTTTTCTACTTTAGAAAAAAAGAGTGAAAAAATAAAAATTAGTGAAAGCATTGAAAGTGGAGTTATTAGTGTAGCTGCAGCTGATAATGTACAGCCAGACATTGAAGTGAGGATTAATGGGAAACTTCTTGAACCATCAATAAAAGGGAATTTGTATGAGGTTTATAAGTTTACTAATTCATCTTCCAGTGAAGTTGAAATTACTCAAAAGAAGGATGTTAACACATCGGTAATTATTCAACTTAAGAGTAAAGCAAAGTTAAATGTATTGGGAGATTATCAAAATTATATAAGCTTACCGATTAACGTACCAAGAAATATTCATATGAATTTAGATTGTGGAGGTAGTCCAGTTCCAGAAGGAGCTTTTATCCAAAGAAATGGTTCTAATATTCAGCAGGGAAGTGAAAAAGGAGCTTTTTTAGATGTTTTTGAGGGAGCAAAGCCAGGAAAGGAAGTTGTAAGATATACTGCCAAGGACGGTAATGGAGGAATAATTGCCATTGCTGAACTAGTGGTTTCAATTAATGATTATCCACCCTATGATTATAAGGATGTGTCTAACAAGGATAAGTTTATAAGAGAAGATATAATTTCAATAGAAATAGAGCCAAAGGGAAAGGATGAGGTAAGTGAATTAGGTGGAACTCTTATTATAAAACGAGGAGAAAAACATGAGGAAATTCCTTTAGTTGAAAAGGATGGAGTTTTTACTGCAGAGTTTCCAGCAGAAGCGGCAGGTAAACTTGAATACTATGCATATATAAGAGGTATTAGAGGAACAGATAATTCCTCTTTTGAATATAAATTAGAAACTAAAACCATAGAAGTTCTTGAGAAACCTATTATTAAATTAGGGTTAAAAAATGGTTCGAAACAGGAGGCTGTAATAGACAGTAGCCGTGAGTTAACCTTTCAAATTATGCCTGATTCAATAATCCAAGAAGAAACAGAAGTTTTTGTGTTAAGTGATAAGTTGAAGGAACTAGGGAGTTTTAAAGTAAACTCAGAAACAAAGGAAGTAAAGGTTAAGATACTACTAAAGGATCTTACAGATAATTTAGTTCTTAGATTTAAAACTAGCTCTGGAATAGATATCACCGAGTCCCTTGACACTAATATAAATGTTATATCAAAGTGGATGAATTTTCTGGACAAGTATATTAAGCCAATCCTATTAGTCTTAATAGTGCTCACAATAGCTGCAGGATTAGTAGCTGGAATTTACTTTATTTCCATCCATGCCTACAAGGTAAATATTAAAGACAACAGTAAAAGGCATATTGAGATTTCTTATAATTTTAAGCCTAGAGGAAGAGGTGATTCTGTGGGTGGTGAATTAAATGAGGTTGTTAAGAAGCTGAATTTAAATGTTGATACTAGAAGGTCTATCTTAACCTTAGATGAAGACGAGATGAACACAACTTTGGGGAAATTCAAGTTAGAAAACATTTATGAAGGGTATCCACATTGGAGACAAGGTCTTTGCTGTTTACTAAATAGAAAGAATAAGCCCATTACGATAAGTTACATTGAATATGCAGTACAAGATATATATATAAATGAAAATCAAGTTGAAGATGCAAAGGCTATAAAGGAAAAGGATGATGTTAGAATTATTTATTCAATCAATAAGATTAATAAATTAGAAATAGAATTTAAGTTATAAACGGAGGGGTAAGAATGATGAACAATGAAATTCCAAAGGACATACTGCCAACGCTTATAGTTGGTTTAGGGGGCACAGGCTTTCAGATTATTAAAAGACTGAAGAAGTTATTCAACAAAAGGTACAATGAGCAGAATTTACCAATAAGATATCTCATTTTAGATACTGACTTAAAATCTTTTTTAGACGATTCCTTAAAAAATAATGAAAAATGTCAATTGAGATTTAATGAAGGGGTAAAAAGCACCCTTGATTGGGCTTATTCAAATCCTAATTTTGACTGGCTTCCAGAGAATCCACCTATAACCCCTGACTTCTTTACATCTACAGACCAAGGGGCAGGTTTAATAAGACCTATAGGAAGGATATATCTTTGTAAGAACTCTAAACTTGTGTATGATACTTTGAGTACAGCTAAAAATGACTTGGTAGACTTATATAAGATATTGACAGAGGTTGGTGCAGTGCATCTTGAGAATATTGACAGACATAAGGTGTATATTGTTGGTTCCTTAGCAGGAGGAACAGGCTGCGGAACCTTTTTAGATGTTTCTGTAATGTTATCAAAGATATTTAATAGAGACAATACTAATTTAATTGGAATGTTCACCTTAGAAAGCTGTTATGATGATAAGTTATCCTCTGATTTAGATGCTCAAAACAGAAGTAAGGCCAATTGTTATGCTGCATTGAAAGAGCTGGAATTTTACATGAGCTCTATAAAAAATCCAGAGGATGACAGATATACCTTTAAGTACAATAACATTGGAGAAATAAAACTAGAGAAAAAACTCCTTGATATATGTTATTTAGTTGAAAACAAAAATGAAGGAGGGGGAGTATTAACTAATATAGAAGACATATATGATTTATGCTCCTTACAGCTTTATCATGAGATTGGGACAAAGCTTGGCTCTCAGCTTAGGGCAGATTATGCAAACTTTATTTGTAAAGACAAGGATCCAGTTTTAAAAAGAGACCGTCATTTTAGTACCTTCTCATCTTCATCAATGGAGATTCCAGTGGAAAACATAAAAAGGTATTCTTGCTTTAAATTAGCTTCAGACATACTTGAGAGTTTATATAGCAGTGAGACAGAAGAAGAAGTGCTAAACCTTAAAGCAGAGGAATTAAAAGAAGATATTAAACAAGAGTTAGATATAAATACTTATTTAGTAAACAATCATATGATAAGAATTAAAGAGGAAACCTTAGATGGTTCTGTTATCCAAAACAGCTTGACCTCTGCGGAAAAAAGAGTTACTGCCAGCAAAAATAATTGGAATAGCGATTATGAAATAAATATTGAAAAAGCTGATAAATTTTTAGAAGAATTCATCAATGAGGATTCCATTGCTTATGGAGTTAGAGGATTATCAAGAATTCTAAAGGAGACCTCAACACTATTTAAACAGGAAGCTAATGCTATAATTCCTCCAAGTAACGTTGGGTCTGCAAATTCAGTATTCCAAAGTATAAGTGGGAAATTAGACAGTGTTAAAAAGCTAAGTAATTCAAGGAAAAATAAACTTAAAAAATCTGAAGAAGCTAATTCCATCAAAAATACTGCAAATAATTTTATTAGCAATAAAGAGAATGAGATAAATTCTTATATTGCAAATGAACTTTGTAAGATGATTACAGCAATGATAGATGAAGCAGTTAAGAATATAGATGTTTTATCAAGGAATATTGATGAATATAGAAGTTCAGTTTCCATGAATCTTTTGAGGCTCAATAATCAAGCGAATAAGACCTATGGTGGGAATATTATATCAAGAGAGATGGTATCAAAGGATTTCTATGATAATTTCTATGAAGAGAACTATGGAAGGGATAATTTGAAGCCAACCATAACAAAGATGATGAAGCAGGAGATGTTTGATGAGATATTTGACATGGAAAGAGAGAAGCCAAGGGATATAAATATCTTATCTTTAATGAATTATGATATTAAATATTTGATCAATCTATGTGCAAAAATCATAGAAGAGGATAAGAGATTAGATAATTTATCCTTAATTGATATTATGAGAAAAAATGCTGAAGTCAATAGACAAAATCCAAAGTTATATGTAAAAGAAGAACTGGAGATTGCAGCAAAGCTGGCTAAACCTTTCTGGTCAGCAATAAAAAATCCTGAAGTATCTTGGACAGAGTGTTATTATATAGGAGCTGTTAAGGACGATAATATCACAAATGGCTTCACCATAAGGCCAGATGAAGAGATTGATTATTGGATAAGAAGCCAGACAGGAGAAAGGTCAAGACAAGCAAGATATGTAGAAACCAGCAACCCTTCCTCAATTGATGTAATTCATATTACCATGGGAGCTTGTGCAGGATATCTACCTGATGTGAAAAACTACAAAATGTTTTATTTGAAGCTTTTATCAGAACAGACCTATCCATTACATTTAGATGAGACTTATGTGGGCCTCGACGATTTAGTGCTAGATGTGGATGAGTTGTTTAAAATTTATACCTTAGCTCAAGCCTATGGAGCAATTTTAAAGGTTCATGGAAAATATATAGATAATTTAAGTTCTTCTAATATGGATGGCCAAAGGTTTGTATATAAATCGGATTGTAATTTATCTACAGATAAAATCATAGATAGTTATAAAGAACTGCCAAAGAATACTTCTGAAATTGAAGAAAGTATAATTTTAGGTAATAGTCGAAGTCAGGTCTTAAGCAGAATTGAGAAGGATATAGCTTTAACATCAAAATTAGCTAAATTTATCACAGCAGTTGAAGCAGTTCATTCTAGAGAGGATTTAATAAAGCATAAGAGAAAATATATAGAATTGTATAATCTCCTTAATAATGAGGATGACATTAGAGCAGCTGGGTATCAGGAGGGTGACTTCATAGCCTATGAAAAATTAAGATATCAGAATTCATTTAGAAAATAAGGTGATATAAATGAATGAAATTTTTAGTCCAACCCTAGTAATGTCAGTGGGGCCTTCTGCAAATAAGGCCCTTGGACATTTAAAAGAAATGCTTATAAGTATTCCAGACTATCTTAATGATGTTATAGAGTTATATGAAATGAGCGACCTTATAGAGGTTGAAGCTCATATACAGAAAATAATTGATGATAAGCTACTTAATGCAAAGAAAATAAATAGGCTTGTGGATTTAGGATATAAGATAAGGACAGAAAGTACTGCCAATATACAAATAAATATATTTTTATACTGGGACTTGTACGAAACTGATTTCCCTATGAAGGACCTTATGGAAATACTGCTGAAGGTGAATTACTGTATGGTGGACAAAACCAAGCATTCTGGAATGTCCTTGTTTATCCTTCCAGTGCTGGATAAGGAATGGGCCTATGCCCCTAAGGAAAGCAATGAAAAATTAAATGAATTAAAAGCTGTGGTGGATATCCTAAAGAAGGATGAAAATATTATTAATATAAACTCTAAGGTTTACTTGACCCATACTGTGGCTAGAGATGGTCTAAGAATACCAAAGAAGGAATTAGAATATCTTATTGCTTTAATGACGTATTTAACAATTCTTCCGTCAGAAAATCCTTTACTCAATACTTATAATAAAAGGCTCATGATGCACGAAAAAGACTTTAAGATTGGGACAATTGGTATTTCCACCTTAACTGTGTTTAAAGACAAGTTAAAAGGGGAGTTCAGCCAGTATCTTTCCAATGATTTAAAGGAGTATGGAAGTAATCACTTAGAAGAAGTGGATTACAATGTTTATACCAGCAATACTTTAATTAAAGGGAAGAATATTTCAAACCTTTTAAGTGCAGGTATACCTTTATTCATAAACAATGAGGACGTGCTTGCAGTGCCTGAAAAATATGAGATAGAAGTTGGTAAGGAAAGAATATGGAATAGGCAGCCTCATATATATAAGGAGCTTTTAGATAATAAAGAAAGTAAGCTTAATAAGGAATTCCTTGGTGAAGTAAAAGAAGAAGTTGTGTCAAAAAAAGAAAAGTTACTCCTTGAAACAAAAGGTAAGATTTATAATGACTTAAATAGCATTATCCTTAATTATAGTCTACTTCAAGGAAAAAGCTACTTAGAGGATTTGCTGGGAAAAGTAAGAAAAGAATCAGTTAAATTTAGAGCAGAAAAGGTGGAGAAGGATTCAAATTTAAAGGAAAAGTTGATTTCAAAGATAGAGAGCTATCCAAACTTTAAGGGATATTGGCTTAAATTTACTTCGATTTTCATCTTCATGATTTATGCTTTGCTTTTAGCTTCAAGTAAAGTTACTTTAGTTTCCAGGGAGACAAAAGCCGGTTTTATTGTGCTTCTTTTAACCTTTATCGTTTCAATTACAGTGGTTGAGTATGTTTTTATGGATAAACAGTTTATAAAATTCATAAAGAAGTATATAGAAAACATTTATATTTACGGTGCAGCAAGTCTTAAAAAAACCATTGCAGAAGAAGTTCGTAAGTATTATGAAGAAGTAATTATGTATATAGAAGCAGAGATTAAAGCTGTTGAGGAAAGCATCATAGGCTTTAATAATCTGGAGGTTTATAGTTTTGAGAATAGGGATAAAGAGGAAGAGCACTCTGAAGTATTAATTACGGATCTTTTAAACTCTGAGGATAGGAAAAGGTTCTATGATAACAGGAAAAAGCACCTTCGAGGAATATATTCTAGGTTTATGGGTGAGATTTCTGGCTTTGAAAGCTTAAAGGAACCCTCCTGTAATAAGACTTTAAAAGAGTTTTGCTTCAATATTGCAGAAGAGAATATCAATATTGATTTCTATGATTTTCTTAGATTCAAATGGGAAAACAACTTGGGTAAAGAAGTGGGTAAATGGATGGAAAAGGCTGTAGTTAAATCCAAGGAATTGCTTCAATATAATCAAGATTATGATTTAGAGAATCAAAGGATATTTGTGGGTTCAAAGGTGTTTAACCATGAGTGTAAAGATACAATAATAAATTCTTTAAACAATTATAAACTTAGCAACCTTGAAGGCAAAGGTATCTACACAAATTCCATATCTTTAATTAACCTTACCTTAGGAATTAAATTAGAAAAAATAATTCCTTTCCAGTATATTGAGGGGAGGGATAAAGATGATTAGTGTTACAGGGATAATCCTTCTAATACTCATTTATGTAATTCCTTTGAATCTTGTTATTTATAATGGTTGTGAAGTCATTAGTGATCAGATTATTAGTGAAATGGTAATTGAGGTTGTGGAGAAGCACTATGTATTTATAGAAAGAAATCTTAAAGCAGTATTGGTAACCATACACTACATTCTAATAATTCTTCTTCTCTTTATCATAATAAGATTTTTACTCTATGTAATTCAAAGGTATTTATATTTGGATAAGGATATTGATGTGTATGAGAAGTTAAGTGATATTTTAGTTAAATATGATAAAGGGCTGGAGCACATAAACTTCTGGGGTAAATTTATAATTATAGCAATTTTCATTGTGCTAATTTATTTTAAAATTTATGATATAAGGCTGGTTGTATTTGGTATTCTTCTTATATTATTTGTATTTAGGAAGTACAAAGTTAAAAAGAAAAGAAAAAAATCAATAATCCGTATAACTAAAAAGCCAGATAATGAAGAGATCCTTGAAGAAAGAGACCCTAATGAAGATTATAAATTGTTAAAATGGAAATATGATTGCAATTCCATAAGTGTAAAAGAGCCTATTCTCCTGGAGGTTGAGTTTAATATTACCAACAACCATAGGGTAATGGCTGGAGCTACAGAAAGAGAATTTGAAAAGAATGTCTTTGAATTTTCAAAAAAGGTACAGAACCTTTGCAAGACATATGAACTTTCTAAGAAGCAGAGGATTGAAGTAGTATTAACACTCATAAGCAGCTTTAAGGTAGAGGAGGAAAAAGAAGAAAAAACACCAGCCCAGGTTATTACTGCAGAAGCTGGAAACTTCTTAAGTCTTGGAAGATGTGCCATTGAAATACTAAGAGCAATGGACCTTGATGTGGTAGAATTCTTGGTGCCTTATGAAAAAGGAGAAACAAAGATAACCTTCGCCGTGGAGGGAGCTGACTTAGAAAGTGAGGACAATTACTTTATAAAAGATAATAAAAAGTATTATTACTGCGAACTCTTAGGACAAGGTAAGTTTTATATGGGTCATCAGAAGAATATAGTTGAAGAGCCAAGATAATTAGCAATTAAATGAGAACTTATCTATTTATCAGGAATATGATAATAAAAACAAGGATGTTTGGTGAGTTCTATGGATAAGGTAAAGGATATTACTGAAATACTTACACTAAAAAAAGCTGTATATATTTTGGAACGTCTTCAAATGAAATGCGATTATGAATATATGAAAAAAAATCCGGATATTTGTAAGTCCATAGTTGTATTGTTTGAAGATGATTTTGAAAGTATTTAAAGCTAAATAAAAATTAAGAAAAGATAATGTGATGCTTTTTTAAATCACATTATCTTTTTTAGGTTAACAATAGATTTTTTTACAGATGATTTTAAATAGATATAGTGATGTTTTAAAACCTTTCATAATAAAAATAATTATAAAGATTATTTCAAAAGGTGGTAGATTCATGTTCCTTATACAGGAAAAATTACTTAATTTGTGATAGTATAGTATTGCATAAAGATGAAGGGAGGACATAAAAAATGAAGAAAAATACTAAAAAATTTTCAAGCTTAATTGCGGTGATATTTGCTGCTTTATTAATTGGAATAACAATATTGTCAAATAATACTGACAGTGAGCATTATAGCGCAGGTAATAGCAAAGAGGAAATAACTGAAACTGATAAGGGTAGTGCTGATCCTTCAAAAAAGGACACAGCTGAAGATGACAAGGAAACGGAAAACAGTTCTAAGGAAGAGCCTTCAACAGATTGGACAGAGGATATATTTGCAGGCTATACTCTTATAGAAGTTGATGGTGGAGATTTATCAGGTCACAGAGAGCCTAACGTGGTGGTTGATATAGGCTTTGGAGACAGAGAATATTATGCCTTTACCAATGAATACGGTCAGTTAGTTAAAGTAATAGCTAAGGAAATAATCTTGCAAGACGATTCAAAAGAGCCTGTTACTTCAAGTGGAAGATATTACAGAGATGAAGCAAAAGTGCCTGGAGTTGAAAGCAAGAACTTAGATGAGGGACATGTTATAGCAGATTCCCTTGGAGGAGTTTCTAACGCTTACAATATAACTCCTCAAAATAGTACACTTAACAGACATGGTGACCAAGCTTATATGGAAAAGGTTATAAGAGATGCTGGCGGTTGTACAGATTTTGTTGCAATAATAACTTATCCTAATACAACGACTCAAATACCAAGCCATTATAGTTACACTTACACCATTAAGGGAAATGTTATAAAGGATGAATTTGATAATATTAATCCTGATGAGTATAATGCAAGTTTAGAAAGCAATACATCAACTAGCAATTCAAATTCTAGTAGTAACACAACTGCTCCAGCTGAAAACTCAAGTTCTGGCAGCAATACAACTACGACTGTTGATAACTCAAATACTAGTAGTAATGCTGGTAGTACAAGCACCGCTGGAACAGTATATTGGACACCTAATGGAAAGAGTTATCATACCACAAAGGATTGTTCTACATTATCAAGAAGTAAAACTATTTTAGAAGGAACGCTGGAGGAAAGCGGAAAGAGTGATCCTTGCGATAGATGTCATTAATTATTAGATTACGAATAATTCCTCTATAAATTTAATATGTTTATATATGAAGAAATTTATAGGAGTTTATTGTATATGTATTTTCCTTATTTTAGAGGCAAGCAGTATGAGCTAATGGCATTACGAGGATTAGTTGAGAAGAAGCTGATATCCAAAAGAGTTATACCAATAATTGAACCAATTAAATTTTCTACTCAATTTATTAAAACAGTAAAGACATTTATAAATAGCAAAAGAAAAATTGTAATTATCCATAATCCACAGGTGGGAGAATATCCTGCAGGATTGAACAGCCATGATGAAAGATTTATTAATCTTCTAGCTAATGAAAATGTAATTGTGGGGCATATAGTAAATAGCAACTCTAAAGAAGAGTTGGAGCTATTGAAGGAGATTGGTGTAAAGCTGGATAATTTATTGGTAATTAACAATAATAATGAGCTCTATGAAGAAACCTTTAAAGAAAATGAGCCTAAATATATTGTAGTACCTGGCTATGGCAGGCCGGGAGACAAAAATATAATTCTTCAGGATAAATTTAATAAGCAGAAAAGAAACGCTGATTATGGTGAAGAGCCAGAATTGTTTTCCTATGAGCATATAATTTATGATGCTAATAAGTACTGTGGGTTTTCAGACTATTCTTTAGTAGGTAGTAATTATACCACCGGAGGCGGTCCAGCTTATGCAATAGCTCTCCATATTTTATATTATAATAAGGAAAACATCTTATATGTAAGGCACTTTGTATCTGACTCCAAGGATGGAACTAAAAATCAAAAAGGTAAGTTCCTAGAAGCAGTTGGAAAGTTTAGTAGCTGGCTGGAGTCTAATAAAAAATATCATACCTATGCAATAAATGAATTATTAAATTATTACAATATGAAACATTATCCAGGGGCAGGAATGATAAAGAAGCTATCCATAATGCATCATTTGGAGATAATGAGCAGATATTTAGAGAAAAAGTGTAAGTGATGTAAATTTGTTAAATTCCATTAAGACTATAGCTTGATACTTAGCGCAAGTATTAGTTTTTTTAGGCATCTAGGAGTGAATGAAGAAGAAATTCTTCATAATGAAGCGGAAGTAGATGCCTACTTTATGAACTAGTGAAAGATTATAAATAATTTAATATTATAAAATAAGCCTGAAGTACTAGTTACTGCAGGCTTATTTTATCTAGTTTATTGATTTTTATTATTAACTACTGTAAACAAATTATGGAATGAGTTGCATTGAAATTATAATGTTTAAGAAAAGACCTCAACAAAGATAGTTTTGGTTAAAGGAGTATTTAGGATAGGCGTAGAATATTAGCGTTAGGTTTAAGCTAATAGTCTATTTGAGGAGTGGTGGGTAAATGAGTAATACATCAAAAGGTATTTGTGATGAAATTGGAATCACAGAGGAACAGCGAAAAAGGATATTTTCATTTTGATGTACAGGATAAATAATATATACGAATTTAAAAAGAGTTAGATTTATCACCTTGGAATATAAAATAAGGTGTATTAATTATTAGTGGATAATATATGAAGATAATAAAAGATATGATAATAGGATTAAATTAGTTACGAGGGAGAATTAAGATGGTTTCATTAATTGTAGCATATGGTAACAATAAAGTTATAGGAAACTTAGGTAAAATGCCGTGGGATATTAAAGGGGAGTTAAAAAGATTTAAAGAGCTAACTACAGGGAATGTGGTTATAATGGGAAGACGTACTTATGAATCGATAGGTAGACCACTTCCAGACAGAATGAACATAGTAATATCAAATACAAAGGAATACAATGAGGTTAATGTTAAGACAGCCAAATCATTAGAAGAGGCAATAAGAATGGCTGGGGATAAGGAGATTTATATCTCTGGTGGTTCTAGGGTTTATGAGGAAGCATTGTCTATGGTTGAAAAAATGTATATTACGGAAGTGGATATAACAATTGATGGGGATACATATTTTCCAGAATTTGATGAAAGTAGGTTTATAAAAGAAATTAATGAAAAGGTAGATGGAGAAATTCCATATGTTTATGTAACATATACAAGAAAATAAACTTTGAGAAGATGAAAAAGTATTAGAAGTAGAATAAGAGTGTTAATGAAGCAATTATTATTAATATTTTAGATTTTGACCATATTCAGAATTAAGATAATGAAATTAGATAAGCAGTAAGTGTATTGCATAAAATTAGTGGCAACAAAGATGTAGTTGATTTGGTAGAACTTAGAGAAAAGGCTATTAAGGATAAAATTTTCTAACATCTTTTTATATGACCTGATGTACTAAAGTTGTAACACCTCCATCTAATTGATGATACAATCAAATTAGAAAAGGTAGACTTACGAGTAAATATGAAAATAATATAGTTTTATCATGATTTATTAGTATATCTTTTGTGTATTTTAGAAAAAGGATTAAATAGATATAGGTCGAATTATAAAAAAGAACGCTTATTAAAATGCAATGAGTGGGATTTATGACATAAAATATTTGTGAGCAGAGGTGAAGAGTATGGGAAAATTCAAATCACTAACATCAAAGGATGTTAAGGAACTGGATGAATTGTTGAGGGTTGCAGATTCTATTTTGGGCACATCAACACCGGTAATTAAGGGAAATCCTAAAGTTGCTACAATAGTAGGTACAGCTATTGGTGGAACCGCTGGAGCGGCAATTGCTACTAGTGCTGGAACTGTAGGTATAGCTGGAGTAACTGCAGGTTTATCTGCCACTGGAGCTGCAGGATTTATTGGAATGGGAATTATATCTACAGTTGCTTTGCCAATAACGATAATTACTTTACTTGGTACTGGAATTGGTCTTTTAATTGGGAAAAATAAAAGTATGAAAAAAGAGCAGCAAAAGCAGGCTAATTACTGTAAGGAGCTTGCAAAAAAACAGCAAGAAATATATGAAAAGTATGAAAATGCTAAAAGAGAGCATGCACGTACCGATAAGGAGAAGGATGACATCATAAGAAAGCAACAGGAAAAGATTTTAGAATATGAAGTTATTTTCCAAGCATTAAGAAAGAAGCGTGAGGGCTTAGAGGGAAACCTTTCATTTACATAATATGGGGGAAGCGTGAAGGTGGATAAAGAGTTATATGATGTTTTAAAAATGCAGCGTGATGATTCCGAAAGATTAGTTTCTGAGGAACAACAGTTAATTGATATTGCTCGTAAGAATAATGAAGAAGCACAACGTTTTAATGAAGAGGCTGATAAAAAACTCCAAGACAATAAAGCTTGGCTTCAATCATTAGGTATTTCACTTGATGACATTATTCCAGAAGCACATAAAAAAGCAGAGACAGAAGCAGAAGCATTAATAGCTGAAGTAGAAGAAGCTAATAAAGTATTTGAAAAAAAGCCAATTTCATATGAAGCTTTAGTAGAACTTGCACATAGCAGGGGCTACGAAAATACTGTAATACAAGACTTGCTTACTGAGGAGGAAATTCAAATAGCAGACCAGCGATTGGCATCAATAGAAGAGGAGTTTTGTGCAGAAACTAAACTTAAAAAAATTGATTTAGTATTTTTGGTTACTGCTATTGCACTTCAGGTTGTAAGACAATATGTTATAACTCCATTTTCTGATAGAGGGATTGCAAATGATGGTTCTAAGATAATGGAAGATAAATATGGCAAGGATGGAAAGTTGCGAGGAAGGTATTATTATGCCACTGAAGAAACAATTGTAGGACAGAAAAAAGTACCGTACGATGTTATCGCTGGTAGTAAAAAATATGGTATTGGAAGAGATGGAAAAGGATTGGACGGTAATTCTCATAGATTTAGGTCCTTAGGTCATGATCCTATTTTAGGATATTTGTTTGGAACTGCAAATATTATGACCAATACTGCTACATGGTGGAATGGAACTTCACATCATATTCAGTATAAGCCAAATTCAAAAGGTGTTTATGTGCCTACTATTGCAGCTAATGCTAATACTGAAAAAATATTTGATGCCGCAGTTACCAGATTTAAGAGTGATGGAGGAAAGAGAATATTAGTTGAAGCATTAGTGAAGGAACATTTGCACCTGAAATCTGATGTTTCCACAGATGGGTTACCAATTCCATTTTTACAAACTATTTCTCCAGATTTTGCACAGACATTAGCAGAGCATGGATTAGATTCAATAGCACTAGGAGATATAGCTAAGCAAGCAGCAGGAGCAGAGTTTATAAACTTTGTAATTTCAACTATACATAGTTTGATATGTGCTGAGAATGGCGAAATGGATAGAAAGCTTTATCAGGTAAGGACAAAGAAGATAATCTTAATATCTAATGTAATTGCCTCAGCAAGTAATATTATTGCAGTAGGTATTGCTGCTGGGATAGGTGTTGCAGGAGAAAATCCAGATGCTGTAAAAAAATCATTGAAGTACTTAGATGTTGGGGGAATACTTGTAACCATTGCACATCTTTTTACTGATTTGCGATTTATTTTTAAAGTAAAAGAGGAATTTATTAAAAGTAAGTTAGATGCACAATTAATAGAAGAAATTAATAAGCTTGATAAGTATCTTGAAGATTAAATTACTTAAGTTGCCTTGGCTAAATAAAGATTTGGAGGCTCGTTATGAAGACAATAGAAGTGGTCGCCGCAGTTATTAAAGAAGGAGACAAGATTTTTGTTACTCGTCGTGACTATGGTGACTTTGAAAATATGTGGGAATTTCCTGGTGGAAAGGTTGAAGCAGGAGAGGCTAAGGATGCTGCTCTTATCCGTGAGATAAAGGAAGAGCTGGAGCTTCATATAAAGGTTTCAGATTTGCTTGTTACTGTGGATTATGATTATCCTAATTTTCATTTAAAAATGGATTGTTTTCTTTGCAGTATTCTAGGTGGAGAACTTAATCTCAATGCTCATAATGATGCTAAGTGGGTTAGGATTAGTGATTTAGATGAATTAATCTGGGTTCCAGCGGATGTGATTGTTGTAGAAAAAATTAAAGGATGCTTCATCTAGCAATTATAAAGAGCACAAAATATGGATGTGACTATAGTAGAAAATTTAAAGGCTTATAAAAGAGCTTGAGTCATAGGTAAGTGTTTTTTACATTAGAAAATGGAATTCAGGATATTATGTAATAAAGCATATATCAAAAATGTAACATCAAGATATTGCATGTTTAATATAAGCTTTATCTTTATATAATTTATAAAACACCACAGCTTATTAAAAGTTGCGGTGTTTTTATTTGCTTATTTTATTAAAAGGCTTTGAGATGATATATTATACGGATTTGTTAAAATCTATATATTTTTGAGCTTTAATAACAACACCTAAGGAAAAGAGATTTTCTGGGTTTGAAAGGTCATAATTAATTAGTTTTTCTATGAACTTTAAGCGATATGCAAGGGTATTTCGATGAATAAATAATTCCTCTGCAGTATTACTTTTAATCCCCATATTTTTTATAAATACTGATAAAGTGTGAAGAAGCTCAGTTCCATTAATTTTGTCATAATTTTTAAGTTTCGCAACAGTTTCATTGACAAAATCCTTTAAAAATGTTTTGTGGGACAGGTGGAGAATGGTTTGTTCTAGCCGTGCATCTGAAATGAACAAATATCCTTCTGATAATCCTTTTGCTCGAAGTATAGTTATTGCATCTCTTACATCTTCATAGTGGTATCTAAGGTTACCATAGCTATCTATATATTGGTAGGCACCTGCAAGTAAAGACACATTTAATTCGTAGGAAGATTTATGTAAAATTATTTTTAGGATATTTTCAATTTCTATTTTGCTTTTATTACCTGATATCAGGCATATAAAGCTGTCATTTTTTATTATTATTCTTGAGTTATCCTGATGTGTATTAAATGATTCTTGTATTATAAGATTTACATTTGTTTTCAAGTTTTGAATTGAAGTTTCATTTAAATCTGTGGTTAAATTTTCAAAATTATATATATCAAATATTATTAATGAAAAAGGAGGAGTTGGCCATTTAAAATTTGTTGCCCTATAAATAGCTTCATCACTTTTTATATTTCCAGTAATTATATCTATCAGCAGATTGTTTTCCATCATCTTACGCTGTTCATTTAGAGCGGCTAATTTCGAAAACTCTAAAGCACAAACAGTGGCAGCATGGTCAATTATTATATTTGTCATATCATTAGGCTTTTCTGTAGAGTCAATAAAAATATAGCCTCTAATAGTATTTTGTAAAAGAATTTTTCTTGCAATATAAAAATGAGTAATAGTATGGTCTATTTTATTTTCAAACAAGAATGTTGTTTCATTACATAGAGAAAATTTCTCAAGTTCACCTAATTTAGTTTTAATAAAATCATCAAGACGTGTAAGGGGAGATTCCTCGTTATTATCATTGATGCAAATTGGAGTGAAATTAGGTTTAGTAATTTCTACATTAGATTTCATAAGCATTGAAAGCATTTTTGTTATAGCTGGCAAGCCTTCGCCACTAATTTCCAATTCTAAAAATTTTGAGTGAATATGTTGAGAAAATTCAAGCTGTCTGCTGTGTTCATCTGTTAAAGCTTTTGTAAGAGGTCCAACTATATCAATGAAGTTAAAGTTCTCTGGAATTTCAATAAGTGGAATACTTAACTTATTTGCTATTTCTAAAGCTTCCACAGGAATTGGACCAGTAAATCTGCTTTTAATGGCAAGAGCACTGCATTCTGCACTATGGAGATCTTCTACAAGCTTTATTATAGAAGAGGGTGTATTTCTTAGAGCATAACCTGTTGTAATCAGCAATTGATTTTTAATTAGCCAGGGTTTTATATCAGGAATTTCCATTGAACCAACATAGCTAATTGGATTATCAAGTCCAGTATGACCGGCTAAGATATTACATTTATTCATTCCTTCAAGCATTAAAGCTTGTCTAACTGTTAAAGACATAATAACCTCCTTGTAAATTAGTTGTTATACAGTATGATATTATTCGTAAATCTAAATGTCAATATTTATAATATTTTAAAAAAATATAGTTGTTGTGCATTTTGCACTTTATTTAATGGAAACTTTGTTTAAATTGAATAATATTATTTGTTTGTTTAATAGAATATAATTTTAATTAACAAGATGATGAATTATCAGAAGATTCTATAAAGTAAATCTTGTTATATAGGATATTTCAAAGGAGGTCTATTATGATTAATAATCAAAAGGGAAATGTTGAAGTGTCAAGTAAGACAAAGGGAATATCAGCATTTGAACCCAAAATTCTAGTTTTAGGCTCGATATTAGCATTTCTAACTGCGGGAATATGTATGCAGATAATTGGTAAAGTTGGTACAACCCCGAACACGTCTATAATCGGTGCGGTCTTTGCCATGGTTTTTGCAAGAATTCCAATTCAGGCAATGAAGAGCTTTAAATCCCTTGAAAGGCAGAATCTTTTACAGACTATTGTATCTGGAGCAGGTTTTTCAGCAGCAAACTGTGGTTTCATCGGAGTAGCAATTTTATTTATTATGGGTGAACCAGGGTATATAGTTCCAGTAGCAATTGGAGCAATAATAGGTTCTGTTATCTCAGTATTTGTTGTGGGAAATATATTTGATTCTAAGATTTTCCCAGCACAAGGAGCATGGCCTCCAGGGGTAGCAACGGCAGGAGCAATTGAAGCAGGAGACCAAGGGGGAGATAAGAGTAAAAGATTGTTACAAGGTCTTGCTTTGGGAGTTGTTGGAAGTTATCTCAAGATACCAGTTGCTGGTATAGGGATTGTATTTATTGCAAACTTATACTCAATGATTGCTTTAGGAGTTGGGTTAATTTTACGCGGATATTCAAATCAAATATTTGGGTTTGATATTGGGGCAACTTCAATTCCACAAGGTATTATGATTGGTGCGGGTTTAATGGCATTAATTCAATGTATCTTAGTCATAACTAAGAAAACAAAGAAGAAAGAAGAAGAAGAGTTAAGAATTACTGTAAGTGATAAGAAAGCTTCAAGAACAATATTTGCATCCTTTGGATTACATTTTGCGGGAAGCTTAGTTCTTGCTTTAATATCAGGTATAGTTGGAGATATGGGATTTGGACAACTTGTTATTTGGGTTTTATGGACAGGTTTCTCTTCAGCTGTGGCAATGCTTCTTGTTGGAATGGCTGCCATGCGTTCAGGATGGTTTCCGGCTTTTGCAATTACAACTATATTTATGACTTTTGGTGTATTAATGGGATTCTCACCATTATCAGTAGCAATAATGACAGGATATATAAGTTCAACAGGACCATGTTTTGCAGATATGGGATATGACCTTAAAACAGGATGGATTCTACGTGGTAAGGGACTGAATCCTGAATACGAATGTTACGGTCGTAAACAACAAGTTTTTATTGAAGCTATTGGTGTTGTAATTGGTATTGTAACAGTTTTAATATTTGGTACAGCCTTCATGAAGGAAGGATTATTCCCACCTATTAGTAATACTTTTGCAACTACAATTCAGGCAGGGGGTAATCCAGCATTAATAAAAGAGTTATTAATTTGGGCTGTTCCTGGAGCAATTATACAATTAGTTTTTGGAACAAAGATGGTAGGTGTGCTGTTTGCTACAGGTCTTATTCTTAACAATCCAATTTATGGTGTAGGTGTTATTTGTGCTGTTATAGCAAGGTTAATCTTTGGCACAGAATGGATGGAAGTTAGAGATGCAGGACTTATTGCTGGAGATGGTATCTATGGCTTTATAACAAGTGTAGTAAAAGCATTCTTCTAAAATAGGAGGTTTTTAAGATGAGTAAAGGTGTTAAGTTAGATAAAAAATCCCTTGAATATGCAATTTTAGGAGGAACCATATTAGGGGGAGGCGGTGGAGGTTCTCCTGAAAAGGGAGATGAATTTGCCTCCATAGCAGTGAATTATACAGACTTAAGATTAGTTGACATAAATGATATAGATGAGGATGCCTTATTACTTACAGTATCATTAGTAGGAGCGCCTAATGCTAAGGATAAATGGCTATATGCTAGTGATTTTGCAAGGACTATAGAACTGTTTAAAAATAACTGTGATATAAAGCTTGGTGGGATAATAACAAATGAAAATGGAGGAGAAGCCACTGTAAATGGCTGGCTACAGTCAGCTTTAACAGGACTTCCTTTAGTTGATGCACCTTGTAATGGTCGTGCTCACCCTACAGGTGTTATGGGAAGTATGAATCTTCATAAGGAAAAGGCTTATATTACAACACAAAGTTTTGCAGGTGGAAATCCTGAAACAGGAAATTATGTTGAGGGTGTTTTAAAAGGAACTATAGAGCATACTTCTAAGCTTGTTAGGATGGCTGCAGTTGAAGCAGGTGGACTTGTGGCAGTGGCAAGAAATCCTGTCACAGCAAAGTATGCTAAGGAAAATGCAGCTGTGGGAGCAATTACTCATGCAATAGAGGTTGGAAAAGTTTATTCTAAAGGTCTTGAAGAGTGTCCAGAAACAGCAATGAATGAACTTTGCACTTTCTTAAATGGAAGAGTGCTAGCTAAAGGAAAGGTAACAGAATTTGAGATTCGATATGAGGGAGGTTTTGATGTAGGACGTGCCCTTATAGATGGAGTGGAAATAACCTTCTGGAATGAGTACATGACTGCTGAAAAACAAGGGCAAAGGCTGGCAACTTTCCCAGATTTGATAATGACATTCGATGCAAAGACTGGTACGCCTTTAACTAGTGCCATGATGAAGAATGATATAGAAGTAGTTGTATTTGCAACAGGAAAAGGTAATATTAAGCTTTCAAAAACCATGGGTGAAGAGGAGCTTATAGCTGCCTGTGAACCTATAGTAAATAAAGAATTAAATAAATATAATAAATAGTCAAGGTAGGGGGAAGTAATTATGCTAATTAAACAGATGATTGAGGTTTATGATATTTTAGATGATATTAAGGCCAATGGAAAAAGAGTTGAGGAGTATTTAAGAACAATTAAACCAGATGCAGATATAGAGGTATATCCTTTAGTTGGACCAAAGGGAACCACTGATATGATTAAGATTAGAATTCCTGGAACTGACGGAAAAACTAAAGGTGGTTCAGCTCCAACTCTTGGGCTTTTGGGTAGACTAGGAGGGCTAGGTGCCAGACCAGAAAGAATTGGATTCGTTTCTGATGGAGATGGAGCATTAATTGCTTTAACTTTAGCTGCTAAGATTCTTGATATGCAGAATAAGGGTGACGAACTTCAGGGAGATATATTTATTTCAACACACATTTGTCCAACAGCACCAACTCGTCCACATACACCGGTGGCATTCATGGATTCACCAGTTAACATGGCACAGGTTAATAAGGAAGAGGTAACAGATGAGCTTGATGCAATCCTTTCTGTGGATACTACAAAGGGAAATAATGTAATAAATACTTGTGGATTTGCTATTTCTCCAACAGTTAAAGAAGGATATATATTAAAGACTAGTGATGACCTTTTAAATATTATGCAGATTACAACAGGTAAACTACCAGCTGTATTCCCATTATCTGTGCAAGATATTACGCCATATGGAAATGACTTATATCATATAAATAGTATTTTACAGCCTTCAACGGCGACTAATGCACCAGTAGTTGGAGTAGCAATAACTGCAGAAGTTGCAGTCCCAGGTTGTGCAACAGGAGCATCTCGCTTTAATGATATGGAAAGTGCTGCTCGATTTATGCTTGAGGTTGCTAAGTCTTATGGAAGAGGACAATGTGAATTCTATGATAAAGAAGAGTTCGGAAAAATTATAGAACTTTATGGAACAATGAATCACATTCAGACATTAGGAAAAGGAAAGTGATAAGTAGATTGTATTAAGTTATTTAATTTTGCAACCTCACCAAAGCCTGGTGAGGTTGTCTTTAAAGAGGTGTAAATATGATAAAAGTAGGTGCAATAACAATAGGACAATCTCCAAGGAATGACGTTACTCCAGATATAATACCAATTTTAGGTGAGAATATAGAGTTGATTCAGGCTGGCGGATTAGATGGACTTACAAGAGATCAAATAGAGAAATTTTCACCTTCAGAAGGAGATTACATTTTAGTATCAAAATTAAATGATGGAACATCAGTAAGGTTTGCAGAAAAGCATATATTGCCAAGACTTCAACAGTGTATTTATGATTTAGAGGAAAAGGGTGCAGAGCTTATTTTATTTTTATGTACGGGAGATTTCCCAGATATATTTAAATCGAGGGTGCCATTGATTTTTCCATGTCACGTGTTAAATGCACTAGTTCCAGTTCTTTCGAGCAAGTCTAAAATTGCTGTAGTTACACCTGATAAAAGTCAAGTAATGCAGTGTGAAAATAAATGGAAAAATTATGTTAAGGAAGTAACTGCGGTTCCAGCATCTCCTTATGCAGATAATAAAGAGCTAGGAGAGGCGGCAAAAATCATTAAGGATTTAGATGTTGATGTAGTTGTCATGGATTGTATAGGCTATACAGAGGAAATGAAGCAGAAATTAAGAAGTGCTTCAGGAAAGAGTATTATTTTATCAAGAACAATAGTAGCAAGAGCAGTCCGCGAAATGTTGGATTAAGGAGGAGTAATTATGGATATGAAAGAAAGTGCAGTTTCAGTGCTTAAAAACTGTATGGATGCGAAAGCAGGGGAAAGTGTTTTAATTGTAACGGATAATATAAAACTAAAAATAGGCATGGCCTTATATGAAGCAGCAGTTGAAATTGGATGTGAAGCAATGCTTATGCTCATGGAAGAAAGAGAAGTTTCTGGAGCAGAACCGCCAAAAGCTGTGGCAGAAGCAATGAGAAACAGTGATATAGTAATATGTCCAACGGCGAAATCTCTTACTCACACTAATGCAAGGATTAATGCAGTAAAAAATAATGCAAGAGTGGGTACTATGCCAGGCATCACAGAAGATATGTTTTTGAAGGGTGCCATCACTGCTGACTTTGTAAGAGTAGAGGAGATAACAAAAAAATTAGCAGATATGCTTAGTGAAGCTAAAACTGCCAGAATTGAAAAAAATGGTCTTGTGCTAACCTTAGGACTTGAAGGCAGAAATGGAGTTCCAAGTCCAGGAGTTTATAAAACACCAGGAACAGGCGGAAATCTTCCATCTGGAGAAGCTTATATAGCTCCAATTGAAACTATGGCTGAAGGTGAAACAATTATTGATGGGTCAATGGTTGGAATAGGAAAGCTTGAGGAACCTTTATATGTAAAAATGAAAGATGGAAAATTAACAAAGATTGAAGGAAAGCATAGTGAAAAATTAGATATTCTATTTAGGAGTGAAAATAATGGAACAATTGCAGAATTAGGAATCGGTACTAATGAGAAGGCAATACTATGCGGAGTTATCTTAGAGGATGAGAAGGTATATGGTACAGTGCATATTGCCTTTGGAACTAACACTTCATTTGGTGGAGTAAATAAAGCAGATTGTCACATGGATGGAATAATTTTAAAGCCAGATCTTTATTTAGATGATAAGGCTGTAATTATAGCAGGTGAATTTGTAATATGATAAAAGTAGCACAGTTTACGTTAACGGCAGATGAAGCTAAAAGACTTATAGCATATGGGGTATGCAATAGTGAGTTATTTAAAGATGTGTTGATAAATCATAGAATATTATTCAAAGGTTCAACTACTGTTTCAGCATTAGTGCAGAGAGCTTTAAATGTGCCTCTTAGAATTTGTGGCCGTATTACTGAAAATGGAATGAAAGCCAATAAATATCAAAGCCAAGGTGCTCATTGGCTGTTATGGGACAAAGAAAGTGTAGAAAATGTAGATGAAAATGTGGAAGATATTATAAAATCTTTTAATAGTAAAGATTTATTTATTACTGGAGCCAATGCCATTGATGCCTTTGGAAATGCAGCCTTGCTTATAGGTTCACCAGGGGGTGGTGGATATGGAAAGGTATTAGGAGCAACCTATACTGAAGGATTTACTACATTAATACTAACTACTAGTGATAAGCTTATTCCAGGTAATATTAAAGCTTTGTATGGAAGCGTTCATAGAAAAGGCTGTGATTATTCTTATGGAATGGCTTGTGGGTTAGCTCCAATTGAAGGAGAAATTATAACTGAATTAGAAGCAGTAAAGTTAATTGCTGATGTAGAAGCTGTCATCTTTGCTCGAGGAGGAGTAGGAGAGGCTGCAGGTGCATCTGCAATTCAAATTTCAGGAATGGTAGATGAGGTTGAAAAGGTTCTTAGTGCAGTAGATGAAATACGTAAGGAAAAAGAAAACCTTGGGGAAGAAGTAAGTTTAGAAGAATGTAGCTTTCCTTCCATGGGATGTGGTCATCATTTAAGTTGTAAATTCTCAAAGAAAAATACAATACATTCACTATAAGGATAAATATAATTATAAGCCTAAGATAAAGTTTAAGTTAATAAGTAAATTTTATTATTATGGGGTGATATAGTGGAGTTTAATGTAGGAATAATAAGGGTCTTAACAACGGACAATAAAGAAATTTTAAATGCTCATGGGAATATAATTGAGAAATACTTTCCAAACCTAAGGATTGAAAGCAAATGTATTCCTAGTCAATATGAAGGAATACACAGCCAAGAAACAAAGGCAATAGCAATTCCCAAAATCATTGAACTAGCAAAGGAATTTAAGAATAAGGATGCAATTATAGTAAGTTGCGCTGATGATCCAGGGGTAGAAGAATTAAATAAGATATATGATATACCCATCATAGGGGCAGGAACTGCTGTTACCATGTTATGTACTGGTAAGGATCAAAAGGTTGGAGTTTTAGGCATAACTGAAGAGATTCCGGAGCCCTATAGTAAGAATTTAGGTCCTCGTGCAGTGAATTTAGGACTGCCCGATAAGGTTAGTTCCACTTTAGATTTAATGACAGAGGAAGGGTTTGAAAGCTGTATTAAAAAGGGTGAAGAATTAAAGGCAGAAGGAGTAGACTCAATAGCCTTGGCATGTACTGGTTGTTCTACTGTAGGACTTGCTTCAAAGTTGGAAAAGCACTTAGGAATTCCAGTTCTTGATCCAGTGATTTGTGAAGGGTTAATTACTTATTATGAATTAATAAGAAGAGTATAGTTTTTAAATCAATGAGGTATAGAGTATTTAAGTTTATTAAAGCATAGTGACCATATGACCTTAGTCGTAAAAAAATTAAAGTCTTATAAAAGAAATTTACTTTCTTCTATAAGCCTTTTCCTTAGTCTTTAGTTTGTAATTTACTTTTGTATATAAAGGTAGGTTTGCTTTAGTATATTTAGAGTATTGACGCATATGTAAAATTTATATACATGATTTTTAGTTTTTTTAAAATTATGAGGTTAGATAATTATATAAAGGATCCTTAATAATTAGCTTTGGTCTTAAAGATAAATTAGAATCAATGAAGCCTTAACTGTATTAACAAAGCATCATTTACTTCCAAGGGTAGAGGGAGGAACAGAAGGCGTAAAAAATAAGACCTATAAAGTACCCACAAAAGGTGGTGTACTTTATAGGTTATTTTATGTTTTTCAGCTATTATAAATAGTAATGAACCTAAGGACCTTTACTTATTTTCATTAAATCTACTTTCAATAACATCCCAGTTTATAATATTAAAATATGCATCAATATAATCTGCTCTTCTATTTTGATAATCTAGGTAATATGCATGCTCCCAAACATCTATAGTTAATAGTGGAGTTAAACCTAACTCTAAAGGAGTATCTTGATTAGCTGTTTTAATGACACTTAAATTTTTATTTTCATCCATCACTAGCCAAGCCCATCCAGACCCAAACTGCGAAAGGGCAGCTGCCTTAAATTCTTTACGGAATCCTTCTTCTCCACCAAAGACTTTATTTATAGCATCTAATAAAGACGCTGAAGGCTTTGTTGTACCTGAATTAGTCAGTGCATCAAAGTAGAAGTAATGGTTAAATACTCCTCCTCCGTTATTGCGCACAGCTGTGGCAATGGATTTATCTACACTATCAAGGTTTGAAAGTATAGCTGTTAGAGGTTTGCTTTTAAGGTCTGAATCATTTTCTATTGCCTTATTAAAATTGTCTATGTATGTTTTTAAGTGTTTATCATGATGGTAGTGTAATGTGCTTTCACTGATAGATGGGTTAAGTGATTGGTACCCATAAGGTAAGTCTTGTAATGATACTGGATATTGTAACATAAAAATTCCTCCTAAAAAATATAGATTTATATAAATAGCAAATAGCTATTTTGATACTTTACAGTGTTTATTTTCATACAGTTTAAGTGATTTTATTCAGAAACAAAAGGTACTACACTTTATAGGGTATCATATTTTTAAAGTAAATAGTTGTATTTATTAGATATTTAATAATATTTTATAAAAATATTTACAGTAAATTTAATATAACTAAGGAAAATTAAGTTTTATAAAGTGGGGTTATTATGAAAATTATTGATGCAAAATAAGAACACTATGAAGAAATATTAAAATTAAATGAGAAACTGGTACATTTTTTATCATCTATGAATATGGAAAAATTTAAGAAAATGAGTGAGGAAACAACTCTAAATAAGGTTGTAATTGAAGAAGGTGAAGTTGCAGCATTTTCAATGGTATTCTCACAGGGAAAACAGTATGACGGCGTTAACTATAAATGGTTTGATAAGAAATATGAAAAATTCCTTTACGTTGACAGAGTTGTGATTTCTCCAAAGCAACATAGAAAGGGAATTGGTAAGGAGCTTTATACCTATGTATTTGATTATGCCAAGGAAAATAATTTCCCAGTGATCACTTGTGAAATTGATATTAAGCCTATAAATGAAGTTTCTTTAGCTTTCCATGAAAGTATGAGCTTTAAGGAAGTGGGAAGACAAGAAATAAAGGGCGGAGAAAAGGTGGTTTCGCTGCAAGCTAGAGTAGTAGAGTAAATGAAATAAAATGTTAGAATGAAAGAATTTTAGATATTATTATGCACTTATAGAAATATAAGTGTTTTTCTTTGCCCATAATTCTCCATAATATGCTAAAATTATTAATATAAACTAGTGGCGGTGATATGTTATGAAGCAGGGACTTTACGAGGCTGTTATTAATGAAGATATTTTGAAGCAGCTTGAGGCATTAAAAGAAGATGAGTTTATTATAGATAAAGAAAATATAGATAAAGAAGAGGCAAAGGTTATTTTGTCTGGGTACATAGAGAGGGTTATTAGAAGAGCCCTTAATTACATAAGGGATAAAGAGAAGGAAAAGGATCAGAAGCTGATAAAGCAGATTGAGGCCTGTAATGAGATAATTAGTATTCTTAGCAGAGTTTCAAATGAGGAGGATCTTAAAGAGTATAGGATTGATGAAAGGGGAGAAATTCTAACAGCTCTTTATTCAAAGATAAATAATAATAGGACAGTGACAAGAGAAAAGGCAGTGAGGCCAGCAACGCCCCTTTCACAGAGTTCACTATTTACTGGGGCAGCCTTAGAGCCAAATATGCTGGGGGAACTTAATAAGGAGATTGTTTCCTGTGACAGCATTGACCTTTTGGTGTCTTTTGTGAAGTGGAGCGGCATCAGGTGTCTTATGGAGAGTTTGAGAGAGGCTGCAAGTGCAGGGAAACCTATTAGGATAATTACTACTTCTTATATGGGAGCTACGGATTTTAAAGCAATTGATGAGTTAAGTAAGCTTCCTAATACGGAGATTAGGATTTCCTATGATACAGACCGCACTAGACTTCATGCTAAGGCTTATATGTTTAAGCGTGATACTGGATTTACAACGGCTTATATAGGTTCCTCCAATATTTCTGGCGCTGCACTGACTTCAGGTCTGGAGTGGAATATTAAAATTACGGAGCAGGATTCCTTTGATATTGTAAGAAAGTTTGAGGCAACCTTTGAGAGTTATTGGAATGATGGAGAGTTTGTTTTATATGAGGGCAGTGATGAGGATAAGATGAGACTGAAGCGTTCCTTAAGAAGTGAGAGGATTAGTGAGGGGGAGGACTTTAACTTCACCCTGGATATAAGACCTTATTCCTATCAAAAGGAGATTTTAGATAAGCTTCAGGTGGAGAGAAATTTATTTAATAAAAGAAGAAATCTTCTTATTGCAGCTACAGGTGTTGGAAAGACTGTTATTTCTGCCTTTGATTATAAGAATTTCTGCAGGGATAATCCTAAAGGTGTGAATCGTCTTTTATTTGTGGTTCACCGTGAGGAGATTTTAAAGCAAGCCAGGGATACCTTTAGGGCAATCCTTAAGAATAACAACTTTGGTGATTTAATGGTGGGAGGAAGAACACCAGAGAGTCTAGACCATTTATTTGTGTCTATCCAAAGTTTAAATAGTAGAAATCTTTGTGATATAACCAGCAGTGATTTCTATGACTTTATAATTGTGGATGAGTTCCACCATGCCTCTGCGCCATCCTATCAAAAACTTTTGGAGTATTATGAGCCAAAGATTCTCCTTGGACTTACAGCCACACCGGAGAGAAGCGATGGTAATGATGTGTTTAAATATTTTGAAGACAGAATCAGTGCAGAAATCAGGCTTCCAGAGGCCATTGATAGAAAACTTTTAAGTCCCTTCCAGTATTTTGTGGTGACGGATTCAGTGGATTTATCAAGGCTGAAATGGAAAAGGAAAGGCTATGATTTAACAGAGCTAAGCAACATTTACACTGGAGACCATATGAGGGTCATTCAGATTGTAAACAGCTTAAAGAACTATGTGACAGATATTAATAAAGTCATTGGGTTAGGTTTCTGTGTTAGTGTGGACCATGCAAAATTCATGGCAGAAAGATTTAATGCTATGGGCATTCCAGCCATGGCCTTATGGGCTGATACTAAAGATGAAGATAGAAGGAATGCAAAGGATAGATTAGTAAGGGGAAAAATTAAATTTATCTTCGTTGTGGATTTATATAATGAAGGAATAGATATTCCAGAGATAAATACAATTCTTTTCTTAAGACCTACAGAAAGCTTAACGGTATTTCTTCAGCAGTTAGGAAGAGGACTTAGATTAAGCGAAAATAAAGAATGTTTAACAGTATTAGACTTCGTGGGACAGGCTCATAGGAATTATAACTTTGAAGAAAAGTTTAGAGCTTTAGTGGGTAAGACAAACCACAGTATAAAGGAATATGTAAACAGCGGCTTCTTAACTCTTCCTAAAGGTTGTTATATTCATATGGAAAAGCAGGCTAAGGAGTATATACTGCGAAATATAAAATCAACAGCAAATAATAAAGTCAATTTAATTATGAAGCTTCAAAGGTTTAAAGAAGAAACTAACTTTGATTTAACCTTAGAGAACTTTCTAAACTATCATAATCTAACTTTAGTAGATTTTTATGGGAAAAATGGAGACAGAAGCTTTTCAAGATTAATGGTGGAAGCCGGTCTTAGGGAAGATTTTGAAGAGACAGCAGAAAAGGAAATAACAAAGAAGCTTAAAAATATCTTTCATATAAATTCTCGAAGATTGATAGAATTCCTGAAGGATATAATAGAAGGAAAATTAAATATCCATAGCTTAAACAAGGAAGAAGAACTAATGTTAAACATGATGTACTATACCTTCTATAATGGTACACCAGAAAGTGAGGGTATAGAATCTGAAACTAAAGCCATTGAAAAGCTGCTTAATAATCCAGTATTAATGAAAGAAGTCTGTGAGATTTTATCCTTCAACTATAACAATATAGGCTTTATGGATAAGCAAGTTAACCTAGAGTTCCCATGTCCATTGGATCTTCACTGTGAATACTCAAGAGATCAGATAATGGCAGCTTTTCATTACTTCAATGAAGAAAAGAAGCCAGCCTTTAGAGAAGGAGTAAAATACTTAGAGGATAAAAAGATAGATATTTTCTTAATAACTCTAAATAAAAGTGAAAAAGACTTTTCACCATCAACCCTATATGAAGACTATGCCATAAATGAAATTCTATTCCACTGGCAAAGTCAAAGTACAACCTCCGTGGAAAGTACAACAGGTAAAAGATATCTAAATCATAAAGCTTTAAACAGCAAGATAGTTCTCTTTGTAAGAGAAAATCAGCAAAGAGATGGTATAACAGAGCCTTACACTTATCTGGGACTTGCAGATTATAGCAGCCATAGTGGAAGTAAGCCAATAAGTATTGTGTGGAAGCTGAAAGAAGAGATTCCAGGAGGAATGGTTAGGAAGGCTAATAAGGGGATTGTGATGTGATTTTAGTGTTTTGCATACGCAGAGATGATTGAGATGAGGATGAGGTATGCGCTTGATTAGCAGTATATGTTGAGATGATGGATACCTTTCCTAAAAAAAACAGATAGGGATATCTAGGTAGATGTGGAACTTGGCGAGGGAAAAGAAAACTACTAATACTTGAGAAGGTAGAAAAAATTATTGTAAAGATATAGTGTAAATATAAAGGGGGATATTTATGTACGAGATAAGACCAGAATCAATTAAAACGTTCATTACAGATAGAAATGTTAAATTGCCTAGATTTCAGAGAAAACAAACTTGGGATGAGAAGAAAAATTTTCAGTTATGTATTAGTTTGTTTAAAGAATACCCAATTGGAGTATGTATACTAAGTGTGGATGAAAGTAAAGGAAAGTTAGTTAGATGGCTTTTAGATGGCAGACAGCGTAAAAATGCATTAGCTATGATGTATGATGATCCTGAGAATATATATAATTGGGCTAAAAAGTTTATCGGTTTTAAAAATTCAGATCAACCAAGTGAAATTGAAGAGAAATTCAAAAAGAAAATAAGAGAATATATAGAAGCTGATATTAATGATGAATTTGGAATGGAACAATCAGATTCTAATGAGGATCATAGCGATGCTAATGAGGACGACGAGGAAGAGAAAATTACAACTAGTTCATATGGAATTGATCTATTGCTAGATATTATTAAGATAATTCATAATAAACAAAAGAAAAATACTGGATTTACAAAACCATTTGACTTTACAAATCATGTAAATAAGTTACCGTATTTAGAAAATGAAAATGGAGGTATTAAATTGTCATCTCGTCGTGTTAAAACATTTATAGATGAATATAGGAGATATTGTGATAATGAATATATTGAACACGATAATGAAAAATCTTTTTATAGATTTTTAGAGATTAGATGTGACATTCAAGATGACAAAAGAACGAAAGCTCTAATACATGAAAAGTGGGAAGAAATAAAAGATCGGATGATTATTGTTGAAAAAATAGATACTCTATTAACTAACAGCAAGATTGGAATGATTGAAGTTAAAAATTTATCACCATCTGATTCACAAAAAATATTTAACATTATAAATTCTGAAGGAGAAAAGCTAACAGCAGTTGAAATTTTATCTGCAAAACCACATTGGAATATCCCTATTGAAAACCCTTCTCAATATGCAGTAGAAGCAGTAAAAGAACTTTATAAAAGAATAGGGACTATACAAACTGATGTAGTAAGATGGGATTTCCCAGCTACATTATTAAAAAGAATAGGTAAAAACTTCGTACTAAAAGAGTTCACTGATTCAAAAACTGATTTTGAGAAAGAGCTTACTTTTGGATTTAAAATACTTGCTGGTATTTATGTTGAAGGAGTAAAAAAAGAAGACATTGAAAACCTAAGTAAATCTAAAAAATTTAATTGGAATACTGATATAGAAAGTTTAGTTTATGATCTACGAAATATGTTTAAGTTAATTTCATCTTTTGACTACTTTAAATATTTTAAGTCATGGAATACATCAATAATGGAGCTTACTAGTGATGCAATCGCATTAAATTTTATTATAATATCGTATTTGGACTGGTGTAGAAAAGGTAAACCTTTAGGAGATACTAAAGCTAAACGATTTCAAAAAAATTGTTTTATTTTATGGGACAGGTTGATTTTCGAATATATAAATAGGCAATGGAGAGGGTCAAGTGATTCTAAAATAGCAAATAATATTAGTAATCTGAGTGGAGAAGGTGAGAGTTTTACTCCGATACCTAATTGGAAATGGAAATCAATATTGGAAGACCAAATATTTGCAGAAAGCTCTATTGAATCAACAGATATTTCAATTTCTATTATGAAACCACTTCTTTATCATTTTTATTGCCTAAGAAATCTGCAAGGACCTGATACAAATTATGATGTAGAAGTTGATCATATTATTCCACAAACTTTGTTTAATGAATCATCAATTCCACGTAAGGAAGTAATACAAGATAATATTCTAAATCTCGGTTTGCTTCCTAAAGATGAAAATATATCAAAGAGCAATAAGAAATTAATACTTATAGACAGTCAATGGCTCAAGGATCAGATTGTAAAGTATGAATTTATTTTGGAAGATAAATTTTTGCAGTACTCTAATGTAAACAATTACCATGAAATGTTCGATGAGAGGAAGGATATATTTATAGAAGCATATACAATTAAAAGAGATAATATACTGAATAATTAAATAAATTATGTTGAATTATGTGATATTAAAGTAGTTATGATAAAAAGTATGCATTATGTAAAATGTTAAATTATTGGAGGTAAATAAATGAGTATTACTATAAAGTTTCCTCAGAATGAGGATATTTTTCTTGAAGAAGGTAAACCAATAGTTGTACTTGGTGCTAATGGCGCGGGTAAAACAAGATTTAGTGTGAAAATTGAAGAATTAAATGATGGGAAATTTAATAATTGGAATGGGCAAGAAGATTTATTAATTCATAGAATATCAGCTCAAAAAAGTTTATCAATTTATGATAACATATCTATTCAAGATTATGAAAGTTCGTCTAAGAGTCTATTTTACGGTGATACTGGCCAATATACCAATAAAATTAATAGCCGGTATAAGAGTAATCCAGCAACATTTTTATTGGATGACTATAATAAGGCACTTTCATTATTATTTGCTGAAGAAAATAGGCAACTGCAGGAGGCACATGCTATTGACAAGAATGCAATACTGAATGGAAATGACAGACCGTCGCCTATTACTACAGTAGTTGAATGTGCAACTGATATATGGAATGAACTTTTGCCACAACGCAGAATTGATCTCAAAGGGAATGGAGTACATGCGAAATATCATAATGAGAGATATCACGGAAAGGAAATGAGTGATGGTGAACGTGTTATGTTATATATGATTTGTCAGGTTCTTGTTCTAAAACCTAATAGTCTTTTAATTATTGATGAGCCAGAACTTCATATACATAAAGCAATCGTCAATAAATTATGGGATAAATTGGAAGGGATTCGTCAGGATTGTGTTTTTATGTATATTACACATGATCTCACATTTGCACTATCTCGAAATACAGAGAAAGTTCTTTGGATAAGAGAGTTTAATGGAACAGACTGGAGTTATGAATTCCTCGAAGCTAGTGACTATTCTGATTTACCATATGAACTTCTTTATGAAATTGTAGGAACACGACAAAAAATCATTTTTGTTGAGGGTGAAAAAAATAGTTATGACCACTTTCTATATCAGGAAATCTTCAGAGAACAAGGTTATCATGTTATTCCATGTGGTGGTTGTCAGGATGTTGTGAAGTTTGTTAAGTCAAAGCGTGCATATCAGAAACTCAATTCAATAGAGGTATATGGTATTGTTGATCGAGATTTTAGAACAGATGCTGAAATAGCCTCATTGCAAGCAGATGGCATATTTTGTCTAAGTGTTGCAGAGGTTGAAAATCTCTTTGTAGTTCCAGGGATATTAGATATAATAGAAGAACAATTAGGGTGTCAAGAAGGTACGGCTCAAATTGCAAAAGAGTTTATTAAGATCTTGTTTCTGAAAAATAAGGAAAATCAGATAGGAGAAGCATTTATAAAAGAAATTAATCATCAATTGACATTAAAAAATTTTTCTAATAAGAAATTGACACCAAAAGATATTAAAGAGCATCTTGATGTAGAATTTTCAATTGTTAAAATTCAGGAGTTTTTTGAGGCTAAAAAGCAACAATTTGATGCAGCTAATACAACAGATGAGATATTGAAAATCTTCAATTTTAAGGAGTTAAGTAAAAAGATAGGTTCAAAATTTGGAATCAGCGGAAATGAATATCCTCAGAGGGTAATTAATCTACTAAAGCGGAATCCTAATGATATAAGAAAGAAGATATTAAATATATTGTCAGAATATATTCCGGAGTTGCCATAAAATATTTACAAAACTTACTTAAATTAGGTATATAGTTATTCTCATAGATTACTAATAGCAAGTATATATTAACATATATGGGTAACGCTATGTAGTTTAATGGTACTTGTGCATATCCAATCACAAAAAGTTTATATGGATACTTTGTGAAATATGTTTACAGGGGAGTACCATAGGAACAGTACTGTTAAAAAACACACCACAATTAAAGAGATTATTAACTTACAATTAAAAGAGTAAATATATTTTAACTCCGTCCAAAGATAACTTGGACGGAGTTTTTCGTTAGGCATACTAATGCTGAAGTTAATGTAAAGAATTTTGTAAAATCATAAAGGAATAAGTTGTAAGTTGAAGAATAAATAATAAATAGAGAGTAATTTATACTATACGGAATTTAATAAAGATAAAGAGCAATCTGCGAAAATATCAAATGAGGTAGCAATACTACAAAAAATAAAAAAGCGTGGGGGAACAAGATGGGGGATTTAACAAACACTTTAAAAATGTTATTTAAGCTAAAGCCAGGTGTGGTAATTAAAAAACATGAGCTGGCTGAGGAGCTTCAAGTTAGTGAAAAGCAAATCTCAAGATATAAAAAAGCTTTGGATGAGATATTTTGCATTGATACTATTCCGGGGCCTTTGGGTGGATATAAGTTAATAGATTTATATTTTCCTTTCAAGGAATTATTAACTGATGATGAGCTGATGCTTCTAAAAAGCTATAGCAGTTCTATTCAATATATTGATAATGAAGCGCTTAGTAAAGCTTTAGATAAAATTAATTACTCTATTCTTAGAGACACCAATCAAGTTAGTGCAGAAATAATTCCTTATTCAAGAGTAAAATTAAGTGATGATATTGCGGATATTCAAGGCAAGTTATATGAGGCTATATTAAATAAAAATGAGATTATACTTACATATAAATCAAATAAGGGAATGGTCACTAAAAGGAGAGTTCAGCCCTTTAAGTTATTCGTCTATAAGGGAGAGTTTTATTTAATTGCAAAATGTATTTTGAAGAATGATATAAGGTATTTTAAGATTACCAGGATAGAAAAATTGATTGTTACAGGATTTAAGTTTGATAGTGATTTTGATGTTAATACATATTTAAATGAAGCAAAGGAAAATAATTTGGGGATTTTTGATGGTAAGCAATATGAACTAAAGTTAAGGATACATCCACCTATGGCCAATACCATAAGTGAAAGAATTTGGGTTGATAATCAGGTTATCGAAGAGTTGGAGGATGGAGGCATATTTTTTTGCGCCACTATGAAGGGGGGGCCAGAAATTATTTCATGGATTTTATCTATGCGTAGTTATGTAGAAGTTATTGAGCCCAGGTCCTTAAAAGAAGAATTGATTGAAGAGTTAGAAAAAATAAAAAGTTATTACAATAAATAAAAAATTATTATAATAAATAAAAATTCATACCAGTTTATGTCTAGGATTGTTGTTATATTAAGTTCAAGAAGATTAGATTTAAATTTTCACATAAAAAATAGGAGGTAAATATGAGGTTTAGGATAGATTTAAATGCCACTGATAAAAGAATTCCTATTGGGAATAGAATGATGATATGCAGTTTGATAAAAAAAGCATTTGAACTCGGGGATAATGAATTATTCAATAGCATTTATCTTTACGAGGATAAGAAGAGTAAAAAAATAAAGGACTTCACTTTTTCTATTTATCTTAGAGATTTTGAAGCTAAGGAAGGATACATTGTAGTTAATGGAAATATGACAGTTACAATAAGCACAACAGATTATAATCTGGGGATAGCAATTTATAATGGATTATTAAGTAATAAACGCTTTGATTATAAGGGTTATAAGTTGGAGATTAAGAAGGTTACTTTACTTAAAGAAAAGAAGGTTAACAGTAATGCAATTACATGCAAAACATTGTCTCCAATCTTTATCAGGAATACAGATGGAAAGGCAATAGATATTTTCGAAAGCAGGTTTGAAGATACCCTTAATTACATATGTGATTTATATCTTAAAACCTATAGGGGGTTTGGGCTAAAGGAAAGATTAAGTTTTAATCCTGTAAGTATGAAAAAGGTAGTAATAAAAGAAGAGATATCAGACTTTAAAGATAAAACAGGAAAGCAGTATATTTTCATTGATGCGTATAAAGGAACTTTTAATTTAGAAGGTAATGTTGATGATCTTCAATTATTGTTAGAGGCAGGAGTAGGTTTTAGAAGATCTGAAGGATTCGGACTTATAGATTTAATATAGGAGGTGATATTTTGGCTTTAATAAGAATTGAAAGCGGCGATTGGTTAAAAAATGCTTCAATTGTTGGTTTAAATAAGGTGTTAAATCATAAGAAAAAAATTGGAGAGAAAATTGAGCTGGATGGGAGTTATATTGAATTTGATTCTGCTATCCTTGAGAACTTTGAAGAAGCATATTTTCAAACCTTATTTGTGGAATATGGAAAAAGAGGTTCTTGGCACAAGTTGGTTAGTTATTCAGATAACTTAAAGAATCTTATAAAAGATGACATTGTAATTGAAGACATTGAGAAGCTAAATAAAATAATAGAAGACATTAAAAAGATAATAACTTCTAACAGTTATAAAAGTGCCTATCTTCTTTTAGAAGATGGAGGTTGGATAGAAGGTAAAGAAAAGACGCTAAATAAACTTAAGGTTAAGAAAAAAGATAATCCATTAGATTTTAAAGATAATATGGAAGTTCAGATTAACTTAAGTTTAGAAATAATTAATTGGTTTAATAAAGCTGAAGTTAAAAGGGTAATATTAGCAAAAAACGTTATGTATGATGTTATTCAGCCATTTTGGAATAATGTCAGCATTCTGCTAAAAACCAATAATAAAAGTAATATGTATGAGCTGTATAAAAATGACTTTATAAATCCAGTTTCAGATTATATTGAAAGTGATAGAGAAAAGTATAAAAATGCATGCTTTACCTGTGATAATAAGATTAAAAAGCTAAGCAAGCCTGAGGCCTTTGATTTAACTTGGCTGGTGAAAACAGGAGTTGATATGGCTAGAAAGTCCTCTCATTTCTGGAATATGAATGGTGATGCTTATATATGTCCTGTATGTAATTTATTATACTCCTGTTTACCACTAGGATTTAAAATGTTCAATAATAAGGGGATTTTTATAAATAGCAATCAGAGCTTAGAGAAGCTAATAGCAGCGAATACAACAACTCTTGATTATGAGAATAATAACTTTGAGGCTTTGGAGAATTTATCATATTATAATGTGCTGAATTCAATGGGGAATTTATCTGTAGATAACATGGATAAAGAGTTTGATAATATTCAAGTTGTTAAAATTGATGGTAATAATGGAGGAAGACCTTATAGTTTTAATATCTTATCTCCAAGAATAATGAGAGTTTTATATTTAAATAGGAAGCGATTAGAAAGCTTAATAAAGCTAAGAGTTAATATAACAGATAAGTATCGTATAAATTTATATAACGAAGTTATTACAAGAATTCATGATGGTAAAAATTTATTTGATTTAATCAGTAAGCTGCTATATATGTACTTAGATGATAGAAAGTTTAACAACATTAGAGCTATTAATAATATTTTTGTAATAAATAATTACTATTTAGGAGGTACAAGGAGAGGTATGAAATTAGATGATATTAGTAAGTTTCAATCATATGGTAATGAATTGAAAAATGAGTATGCTCGTAAGAAAGCAGAATCAAAATTATCAGGCATCACTTATAGGCTGGCAAATGCAATAAAAACTAAAGATTCAGGAAAGTTTATGGATACGATTATTAGTGCTTATATGTATATAGGCAAGGGGATTCCAAAGGAGATTTCTTTGGCATTAGCAGATGCTGATAGACTACAAAATGTTGGGTATGCCTTTATTATAGGACTTCAAGGAGAAATAATTAATAAGAAAAAAGAAGGAGATGTAAGTAATGAATAATATTAAGGGATTAACAATGACTATAGTTTTTGAAGCGGAAAGTGCAAATTACGGTGAAGGTGTTGGAAATGTAACTTCTCTGAAAAAAATATCTAGAGATGGAGGAAAAGCTTATACATATATCTCCAGACAGGCATTGAGATATAATATTATAAATCAAATGGGCTGTGATGATACACGCCTTGGATTAGATGGTGATGTAATACAGTTTGCACCAGATGCAACAATAAGAGAATACCCAGAAATTGATTTATTTGGATATATGAAAACTGTTAAGCCAGTTAAAACAAGACCAGCTGTAGCTAGATTATCCAATGCTATAGCCCTTGAAACATTTAATGCTGATTTAGATTTTTTAACCAATAAAGGTTTGTTAGATAGGTATAATAAAGGTGCTGCTGTGAAAAAAGAGGGTGGGAATATAGCTCAAAGTGAAATTCATAAATCTTACTATTGTTATACAATTACTGTTGATTTAGATAAAGTTGGTATAGATGAAAATGATAAGGTAAATTTAGAAAATGACGAAAAAGCTAATAGAATAGTAAAACTACTAGAAGCTATTAAGTTTTTATATAGAGATATAAAAGGAAGAAGAGAAAACTTTTCTCCAATATTTGCAATAGGGGGAGTATACTCAATTAAGAATCCTTTCTTTGAAAATAGGGTTAAATGCTTAAACAATGAAATTAAATTAGATGCAATAAAAAGTGTTTTAGGATTAGATAAAGAGGTTTCAGATAATACAAAAGTAGGCTTGATTAAAGGGATATTTAGAAACGATAATAAGATAATAGAAGAATTAAAAGCTGTAGATATGGCAGAATTTTTCGAAGAAATTAAAAAAGAAGTAACAGCTTATTATGAAGTGTAGGTGTTTTAATGAGTACTAAAAAGGCTGTGAGATTAGAAATCTATCAAAACTTAGTTAATTATAAAAAGCCTACCAGTTTTCAGTTAAAGGAGAGTTACCCATTACCGCCGCCTTCAACTGTAATAGGAATGGTTCATTTTGCTTGTGGCTATACAGACTATGAAAAGATGGATGTTTCCATTCAGGGAAGCTTTAACTCTAGAGTATATGATCTGTATACTAGATATGAATTTTCAGGTTCAAGCTATGAAAAAGATAGGCATCAACTAAAGTTTGATAGTAAAGATGGAAAAAGCTATGGAGCTATAAGAGGAATTTCTACAGCTGAATTATTAGTAGATGTTAATCTTGTGCTGCATATCTGTCCAGAGGATCAAAGTAAGGTAGAGGAAATTTATAAAGCGTTTAAATATCCAGTGGAATATATTTCTCTTGGAAGAAGAGAAGATATAATTCAAATTAATGAAGTGAAGATAGTGGAACTAGAAGAAGAAAAAGTAAAAGTTGAAGTATTGGAAGATAATACAAACTATTATATTCCTATAAAGGATGATGAAAAGAATGGGTATGATAAAAAAAGAATTGCTACTAAAGCATCTATTTTTACTTTAAATAAAGTCTATACAAAAGAACCTGTGAGGAAAGATGTTAAGTTTAGAAGATGGGAAACAGTAAAGGTAGCCTATTGCGTGGGTGGAAAGAATACTATATCTTTTACAAAGATTTATAAAGATGATGATAATAAAAAAGTGTTCTTAATTTAAAATAAAGGAGTTAGATACTGCATCTAACTCCTAAAATTTAGGAGTGGAAATGAAAAATTTATTTTTAGCGAAAAGTTTTCCAAGAGAAACTATTATAGAGCATACAGATAAGCTTTTAGAAGCTTTTAACTTATTAAAAGAAACTTACTCTGATATAAAAAATATTAATTGGGATCTTTTAAGATTAGCATGTATTTATCACGATTTAGGAAAAATGAATACGAAATTTCAAAATAAAATTGCAGAAAATATAAATAGAGAAGTTGAAGGTAATGGGGATGAAAAGAGAGTTCTATTGATAGAAGATAATCTTAGAGATATTGAAGAAATACCTCATGGATATTTAAGTAATGCTTTTATACCCAGAGATTATTTGAATGAAAATTTCACAGAGGATGAAATTAGGATATTATATGAAAGCATATATTATCATCACAATAGAGAAAAGTTAGAAGGAAACAGAGTAATAGATTTAATAACTGTTGTAAATGAAGATTTACCTAAGTATGCAGATGATTTTAAGTATGAAAAATTAGTTGGTGAGATAAAAGAGTTAGATATTGATTTTTTAGAAGATATATTTAATAGAATTCTTACGGAAAATACCATTTTAAAAGAGAAAGAATATGAAATTGCAAGTAAATTCATTATAACAAAGGGGTTATTAAATAAAATTGACTTTGCTGCAAGTAGTGGAGTTAAAGTGGAAATAAAACCAGGTAATCTAGTGAATTTAACTGAAGAATCTATACTTCCTTATAAAATAAATGAGCTTCAAGTATATATGAAGGAGAATACTGAAGAAAATATAATAATAGTTGCATCAACAGGGATAGGAAAGACAGAAGGAGCATTATTATGGATTGGGGATAATAAGGGGTTCTTTACACTTCCACTTAGGGTATCTATAAATTCCATTTATGATAGAGTGGTATCTAAGATTAATTATGGAAAAGAAAAAACAGCGTTATTACATTCCGACAGTGCTTCTGAATATAGGAAAAGGGAAGCTGGTGGTGTAATAGATAAAACCTATTTAGACGAGACAAAGCAATTATCTTATCCTTTAACAATTTGTACCTTAGATCAGCTGATAAGCTTTATTTTTAAATATGAGGGGTTTGAGCTAAAGCTTGCTACCTTAAGTTATTCAAAAATTGTAATTGATGAGATACAAATGTACTCTCCTGAGATGATCGCTTATTTAATTATAGCCTTAAGAGATATTGTGAAAATGGGAGGAAAGTTTGCTATAGTTACAGCAACCTTTCCACCTATATTTGAGCACTTTATGAATTATGCTGGATTAACTGCTGGTGATGACTATAAAAGATGTAATGAGCCTTTTTTAAAAAAGGAAAATGGGACTGTAATGCTGCGACATAAGATTAAGGTATATGAAGAGAACATAAATATTGAGAGGATAAAAGGTGATTATAAGGGGAAAAAGGTTTTGATAATTGTTAATACGGTTAATAAAGCCCAAGAGCTTTATAGTCAGCTCTATAATGATAAAGATATAAAAGATAATGTGTTTATGTTTCATAGTAGGTTTATTAAAGAGGATAGAGCTATTAAAGAAGAGTTTATATTTGAAGATGGACAGTTGAAAAATAAATTTTCAGGTATTTGGATTACAACACAGGTTGTAGAAGCCAGCTTAGATATAGACTTTGATGTTTTGTACACTGAACTTTCCGATATAAGTGGGCTCTTTCAACGAATGGGAAGAGTGTTTAGAAATAGAGTTTTAAAGGACGATAGAGTTAATATAAATGTATTTGTAGGGAATAAGGAGCTTCCATCAGGAATACGTGATAATACTTCTAAATATGATTCAATCATAGATATAGATATCTTTAATAAATCAAAAGAAGCTATATTAAAGTGGGATAATACTAAGCTGAATGAATTAGATAAAATGAAGATGGTTGAGAAGGTATATTCCCTTGATAGTCTTGGTAAATCAAATTATTATGAGGTAATAAAGAAGACAATTGACGATTGTGAAGTTATAATACCATATGACTTAAAAAAGAATGAACAGAAATTAAGAGACATAATTTCTGAAACTATAATTCCACAAAATATATATGAGGTAAATAAGGAAAAGCTAAATGAGTTGTTAATCAGACTCAACCTTTCACAGGATTTTTCAGAAAGAGTAAGATTAAAAGATGAATTTATGAAAAAAACTCTAACGATTTCACAGGCTATGTTCGATAAAATAAAAAAAGATGGTGGAGTTGAAGAAAGCATTAAGATAAGCAGTTATGAAGAAATTCATGTAGTTAAAGGTGAGTATTCCTTTAATACGGGATATATTCCTTATAAAAAAGAAGAAGGATTTTCTGGTAATCAATTTTTATAATTTAATAATTGTATCCTAAATATGTCTCTAATTGATGTTAATATTCAATTAGAGATTTATATTTTAGGAGGTAAAAATGGAATTTAATTTTGAAGAATTTAAGGTCCAGGGGACTAAATTTAACTACTATTATATTTGTAAAAGAAAGCTGTGGCTGTTTTCCAATGGGATAGCTATGGAAGAAGCCAATGATCGAGTTCAACAAGGAAAAATAACTCATGAACATTCATATAAGATCAAAGAAGGAAATAAGGAAAAGTTAATAGATGGTCTTATAAAAATAGACATTCTAGAAAAAGAAAATATAAGAGAAGTAAAGTTAACAAGCAAAATGCAAGAATCAGATAGAATGCAGCTTTTATACTATTTATATTATCTAAAACAAATTGGAATCATTAGACGTGGAACATTAAATTATGTGAAAGAGAAAAAGGTGGAGCAGGTTATCTTAACTAAAGAAGATGAGAACAAAATTGAAAAGGCTTTAGAAGGAATTAAGAAAACTTTAGCTTTGGCAAGACCTCCTAAGGTAGAGAAGTTACCTTATTGTAAAAAGTGTGCATATTACGAGTATTGCTATATTAAGGAGGTTCAATAATGGGAAAGGATTATTATGTTTTTTCAAATGGAAGAATTAAAAGAAAGGATAATACGGTTTATTTTATTGATGAAAATGAAGTAAAAAAAGGAATTCCCATTGAAGATATAGAGAGATTACACTTGTTTGGAGAAGTAGATTTAAACACAAAATTTTTAAATTATATTTCTAAATATAGCATTTTAATCAGTATCTATAATTATTATGGATTCTTTAGTGGAACATACTATTCTAAAAAGAAGAATGTATCTGGAGTATTGGTAGTAAATCAAAGCCAGGCATATTTAGATGAGCAAAAGAGACTTGAATTAGCAAAAGCATTTATTGATTCAGCATTTCACCATATGTTAAGAAATCTTAGAAGACATGATTCTGTTCCTAAAGAAATTATTGACCAGATGATGGTTGAAAGAAATAATATGAATTTTTCAAAGAATATTATGGAGCTGATGGGGGCAGAGGGTAGAGGCAGAAAATATTATTATGAAGCTCTAAATTATTTCTTGAAAAGTGATTTCTACTTTGAAAGCAGACAAAAAAGACCTCCAACAGACCCTATTAATGCTTTAATTTCTTTTGGCAATTCAATGATGTACACGACGGTTTTAGGCGAAATATATAAAACTCAATTAGATCCAACAATAAGTTACTTGCATGAGCCATCCACAAAGAGATTTTCATTAAGCCTAGATATTGCAGAGATTTTTAAACCTTTAATTGTTGATCCTGTTATATTTACTTTGATAAATAAAAATATGCTTACTCAAAAAGACTTTAACATTGAAGAGGGATTATGTTATCTAAATGAGGATGGAAAGAAGAGGTTTATTAGAGAATATGAAAATAAACTAAGCACTACAATAAAGCATAGAAGCTTAAACAGAAAAGTATCCTATAGGCATTTAATAAAGCTAGAATGTTATAAATTAATAAAAGCTGTAGTCGAGGGTGAAGAATATAAAGGTCTGAAGGCATGGTGGTAATTTTATGTTTGTTATAGTAACATACGATGTAGGAGAAAAGAGAGTAAATAGAGTAAGGAAAAAATTAAAAATGTATTTGATTTGGACACAAAACTCTGTATTTGAAGGTGAAATTACTGAGGCAAAGTTAAAAAAATGTTTAGCAGAACTAGATAGTGTTTTGAAAAAGGAAGAAGACTCTTTATATGTTTATAAAGTTAAAAATAGTAATAACATAAAAAAGGATGTAGTTGGATTTGAAAAGAGTTTTGATGATTTATTTATATAAAAGTATTTTGCAGTAAATCGTTTTTCTTTTCTGAGATGCATAAGTGTTGGTATACATAGGGTTAGAGGTATATGGGTTTATGTGGAAAATATATTATTGACGATTTACTGCAGGGTAAAGTAAAATATTAAGTAATAAAGGTCTGTAAATGGCTGTTTTAGGTGACTATTTTATAGTTTTTTATGGGGTTTTAGATTAACTATATGGAATGTAAATACAAAAACAAGAACTAAATACGCAGTTGGCAAGTACGTTTTAGATTAACTATATGGAATGTAAATGGCATTGATCCATTCACGCTGCTTAAACTATATTTATAGTTTTAGATTAACTATATGGAATGTAAATTATACTTTTAAAGACCTTCTCCAATTACACATAGGACAGTTTTAGATTAACTATATGGAATGTAAATGAGGTTATTTTTTACCTCTCTAGTTAAAGAAAGGATTTGTTTTAGATTAACTATATGGAATGTAAATTAGCTTTAGCTTTAACAACATCGAATGTAACACCTAGTTTTAGATTAACTATATGGAATGTAAATTGAAGGGTTGTTAATTCAAACAAAACAGGAGAGATTGGTTTTAGATTAACTATATGGAATGTAAATTGATTATCAAGATAATATTGATATGCCTATGACTACGTTTTAGATTAACTATATGGAATGTAAATATTATTTATATGGAATATATTGTTGTCGTCAATCTAGTTTTAGATTAACTATATGGAATGTAAATGGACTAATTAAATCATCATAAACACGTTGACCCACTTGTTTTAGATTAACTATATGGAATGTAAATGAAATCAAGAATAATATTTCCGAATTATAAGAATAGTTTTAGATTAACTATATGGAATGTAAATAAACTAGAACCTAATTTAATTGCATCTACTAAAAAAGTTTTAGATTAACTATATGGAATGTAAATAGCAAAATCAGTTACCTTATCATAAGGCCAATATATGTTTTAGATTAACTATATGGAATGTAAATATAAAAAATTCAGTGGATATTTTTTCATTAACACCGTTTTAGATTAACTATATGGAATGTAAATCTGATAATAGAGATTGATGCTACTCATAACACTAGCGTTTTAGATTAACTATATGGAATGTAAATGAGGACAAAGCTAAGACAAAGGAAGGAAAAACAGAATGTTTTAGATTAACTATATGGAATGTAAATCTGTATTTTTACAAAATTCTCTTTTAGATGATTTAGTTTTAGATTAACCATATGGAATGTAAATTCGAAATCCATCCTGGACTCTTCAATTTCTTTATAAGTTTTAGATTAACTATATGGAATGTAAATATAGAATTATACGATGAAATTAAAGATGAAGTACCTGTTTTAGATTAACTATATGGAATGTAAATGTTGGAGTGCTAATATTGTCAATGGTATTGGGGGGATCGTTTTAGATTAACTATGAGGAGTGTAAATTCATTTCTGCAACTTCTCTGCTGCTTAACTTATTTAGTTTTAGATTAACTATATGGAATGTAAACTATGTGATGATTAATAAAACTGCATTGGGAGATTGCGGTTTAGATTAACTATGAGGAATATATATGTTCATTTTAACATAAATTTTTGCTATATAATGAATTGAAGAATTAAATGGGGATATATATTAGCAATGCAAGAACACTGGAATTGATTTCTGGTGTTTTTATTATATTTATGTAAAATTTGGGAGGTATATATTGTTTTGTATAGAATAATAAAATGGAAATGGAGTTTACACGATAAATATTACTATAAATCAAAGGAGTGTGTAGGTTGAATATTGACAGTAGATTACATCATTTAAAAGAAAATGAAGTTTTAGAGCTTATGAGCAGATACTATAATAATGAAAAAACTACAGAGTTAATTAAAGAATATAATTTGAATATAACACCAGGAGTATTATATACCGTATTCCCACCTGAAAAGTTTGATGATATAAAATGTCCTGTTTGTAACTTGCCAATGCTAAGGAAAAGAGCGGCAAGAACTAGCTATAGGTATAATAATAACAAAATCTATTGTGAGAATTGTGGACATGTTGAAGGTGGAAGTTGTAGATGTAGTCACTGTATTGAAGTTGCAAGGATTGAGAAAAAGCGAATTCAGGAAGAACAGGAACGGATAAATTATGAGAAGAGATGCTTGATTAATGAAGTTTATGATTTAAATAAAAAAGAAAAGATTGGTCTAGAAAAATTATCGTTTAGAAGCAGGGTATATTTAGGGGCTCTGATTAGGGCAGGAATAACTGAAGATATGATGAGTGTAATTCCTATATTAGAAATGGATAGAAATGTATCACCTAGAGTTGGATACACACAGGAAATGATAAGAGATTTAATTAAAAACCAAGTAATTGTTGTTAGTCCTAATTCTAGTTTAGATGCGTTTCCAGATTCAGATGAGGAAACTGAATTTCCTTATTTATATTACACACTCAAAGTTAAATATGCATTGAATATTGAATTTCAAGAAGATTATACAGAAAACGTAGCAAATATTATGAATCCTGATGAACTTAGCAAAGAGGATTCAGAGGAAGCCGCAAAGATATGGCGAGAAGTTGCGCTTGAAGAATGTCTTGAATATTTTGAGTTTCAAATGAAAGAGGTTAATTTTAATGCTGCAATTGGAGAAAAAACAATAGCTACCTTTAAGGATTTGTTAGAAAAATTTTCAGTTTCCAAAATTTATGGAATTATATATAGAAGTGTAGCTAATGCTACAAGATATTATCAGCAAGGAGGAGTAAGTAAGAAGCAAGCTTCTAATTCTGTTATTGGTAATTGTCAAAGATATGCAGAAAGAGCAGTGATAGAAAATTGGTAGTTGAAAAAATTTGCAAGACCATATGTTATACCGCAATCTGTGTTAAGTGAGTTTTTGTTTAATAGAGTTCTTAAAATAGGAGAGTTAGGATTTAATATGACGCCTACTGAATTATAGTATAGATAACTTGAAGTTTTTTTAGTAATTTAATTATGATTATATGGAGGATGTATGAACAGTTTTGATAAGGAGTATCAACTAAATAAGTTATGTCCATATGGTTCGGAAAAAGAATATAAATATTGATGTAAAAACAAAAGCATTAGATGTGGCTATAAGGATGGTAAATTAGTAAAATCAGTACCCGTAGAAGGGGAACTTTTAAAGCTTATTGAAAATCAAATGAATTTATTTGAATCTATGTACAATAAGAAGCCGGAAGAAGCAAGAATAGAAGGGTGGTAAAAAGTTGAAAGTTATATTCTTTTTATAGTATATTATGGTGACATAGATGACTTACCTATACTTTAATTTATTATTATAAAGTATTTTTAAAAAAATACTACAACTTGCGATCACGATAGATTTTACTAGTATGAACATATCTTTAAACAAATCCAAAAGCAAAGTAACTACTAAATATTTAGCAGTTACTTTGCTTTTTCTCTTCCTCCCTATAATCCCTAACCATGACCATGTAAAATATGGTATAATATAGGTGAAATTGTTTAAGGGGGACGTTATATGTGGCTATTTAATAGAATGAAGGAGCCGGTTTTCTTAAAGAGCACTACACAGGCTGAAGAGCAGCTATGTAAACTTAAGGAACTTGAGCCTTTGTTAAATGCTGAGGGGAAGAAGCTAATAAATCAAGATATAAGAAATTTGGAGTGTGGTATTTTAGGGGAGAGAAATATTGCTTTCGAGCTTAAGAACAGCCATATGCCAATGTACATATTGCAGGATGTTTATCTTGAGGATGGAGACTTTAGTGCTCAGATAGACTTTCTTGTGTTTACAAAGAAGTATTGCTTTGTTATTGAGTGTAAAAATCTCTATGGGGATATTGAAATTAACAGTAAGGGTGATTTTATTAGAACAATGGATTTTGGTGGTGTTAGGAGAAAGGAAGGAATCTATTCTCCTATAACTCAGAATCAAAGACATTTGGAGCTGATGAAGAAGATTAAAGTAGATAACAAGGAAAATTTATTTGTGAAGTTAATGACAGATAGATTCTTTAATAATATGTATAAATCCATTGTGGTTTTGGCTAATCCTAAAACTATTCTTAATGATAAATATGCTAAAAAGGAAGTTAAGAACAAGGTTATCCGTTTGGATCAGCTGGTTAAGTATATAAAGGATATGAATGCTAATTCTAATGATCCTTCTAGTTCTGATAAAGAAATGCTAGATTGGGCTAATACATATTTCAATTTACATAAGGAGGCTGCTAAGGATTATACTTCAAAGTATGAGCAGTATAAGCTAGAAGCAGTTAATGAAGAGGTGGCTGCAACAGCTGAGCCTATCATAAAGAAACAGGAATCTACGACAGCTGAGCCGGCTTCACAAGTAAAGATCGGTAAAGATTTAAAAACCAGTGAAGTAGCAGTAGAAGTAAAAAGCAGTGAAGCAGTAATGAAAGGTATTAAGCCTAAATTACCAATAGAAGAAAGTGCAATTTTTAAAGAGTTAAAAGCTTTTAGGCTTGCTCAAAGCAGAAAAGAAAATATTAAACCATACTTCATTTTTAATGATAATCAGCTTAGAGATTTAATTGGTAAAATGCCAGTGACACCTGGAGAACTCCTTGCAGTATCAGGCTTTGGTGAAGTGAAGGTTAAGAAATATGGTAATGAGATTATAGAAATAGTAAAAGGATATAAATAAAAGCAACAGGTTTCGTTTTGAGGTGTAAAACAATAAAATCATAGAAAAACCACATGGATTTAACACAAAAATCACATGTGGTTTTTTATTGAATATATTAGACATATTATTAAAGTCCAGCATAGCTGCTGGACTTTAATTCTTAGTATATTAACATCGAATAATTACCTAAGACTTATTATATTACTTTCCGACTTCCTGTTTAAAGCCTTCAATTATTTCTACGTTCTTTTTATCATTATAAGAGTTAACTGTAATATTTGAAGTCATCTTTAATTCTATTAAATCCTTACTTAATTCAAACTTGCCATCTTTACTAGGTAATACTTCTGGTTGTTCAAATACAAAGTAAGAGCTATAGCCAATTAAAACTCCTGATTTATCAATGGTTAAAGTGTTTGTCATTTCTTTATAATTTGTTTTTCTTAAGGCCTCAAGATTTACCATATTAGAGTCTACTGCTCCTGGTATCACATTAGGATTATTTTTATATTCCTCCATGGTCGCTTCCATGTTTTTCACATTTTCTTCTTTTACTTTCTTTATAGCATCCTTTGTATACTTTATAGAAATTATAGTGTTTTCTCCATCCTTACTTTCCTTAAGTTCCTTTAAATCCTTAGCATTTATCTCAATGGCAGAAATATCATCTACTCCATAAATATTATTATTCTGCTGACCTTCTAACTTCTCCCACTGACTTTGTTCTATAGTCCTATTATATGTGTCACCATCTAACACTATCATTTCTGTAAAAATTGCTTTTTCACCATCAATATTATTAAACATCTCAAAGTACCATTCCTTGGTGTTCATATTTGCAATAACATCACTTCCATAACTTTGATTTTCATCCTCTATTTCTATTGAGATGGTTCTAGTTAAACTAATATTTTCAGCTGCAATTAATTTCTCTTTGGCCTTTAATATGTTCTCCACCTTATTTTCATCAACTTTACTTCCACATCCCACAAGTGGTGCTACACAAATTGTTGACGTTAACATTACCATCAGTATTTTTTTTATTTTTTCCTTCATCATAAATCCCCAACTTTCTTTTAGTTTAAATTAACTCTCTAGTTAAACCCTTTTTAACCTATTTTTTTGATCCCTATATTTTATATAATTATATCATGTTTCTTGTATATGTAAAATTATGCATTATAAGTTATTGCTTTTTATTATAAATATACTATATATCTTAGGGCGAAAATATACTATAGCTCTTATGGGGAGGAGAAGCTGAAATAAGTGGAGGAGTATTACGAAGGTCTCGCGGTGGAAGGTTAAGCAGTATGCAAGCATCTCTGGGGACGGAATAATTCTAAAATACAGATATTATATAGGGATGAATATGATATAATGTTCTTAAAATAGGATAAGTTTGGGGGATACTTATGATTAAAAAATTAATTATATTAGTACTGGTTGGAGCCTTGACCTTGGGTACAGGGTGCACTAAGAAGGAGGATTCAACAGGGCCTTTGGGGGATAGGGCTGAAGAGAATGTTGAACAGGATGAGAATGGACTAGAGGAAGATGGGACTGTAATAGAGGAAACTGAGGAGTTAGAGGAAAAACAGCTTGAAAAAGTAGATTTATATCCTTTCTTAGATGAGAGTATAGGGTTATATGGCTATATAAATAGCAAGGGTGAAACTATTATAGAGCCACAGTTTGAAGGGGCTGGAGATTTTAGTTATACTGATGGTTTTGCAATTGTTAGCGATGAAAATTATAATATGAATTATATTAATGAAGAAGGAGAGTATCTTTTAGAAGGATTTAAGTATGAGAACATAGGATATCCCATAGCATGTCTTATGACTTTTACTGATGAAACCTATACCTTTGGAGTTGTAGATTTAAAGGGAAACACGATTTTGCCACAGGAATATCAAAGTATTAATGTTTATATGGACGGCTCTATGGTGATTTGTAAAGATGGAAAGTATGGTATGACTGACGGTAAGGGGAAATTTATTGTAGAGCCAGAATATGATCAGATATTTTGGAGTCCTTCAGGGATTATAATAGAGAGTAAAGGCAAGTTCGGATTATTAGATAAGAAAGGCAAGAAGGTTTTACCTTTAAAATTTTATGATGTAGCCCTTTTAAACGATGACTTAATTGGATTTAAGGACAAAAGTGGAAAATATGCTATGTATAATTACAAAGGGAAAAAGCTATCTGACCATGCATATGATTATATGAATGGTTATGGAAGGTCTATAATAGAAGTTTCAAAGGATGGTACGTGGGGATATCTAAATGAGGACGGAACGGTTGCTGTAGATATTAAGTATGGACAATTAGATATCAATGTTCTGGATTCGCAATATGTTCAGGTTAAAATAGATGAGAAATATGGAATAATGGATATTAAGGGTGAGTTTTTATTAGAGCCTAAATATGATAATATATTTCCAGGAATCAATAATGACGGTACCCTTAATAAGCAGTGTTTTATAGTAAAATAAGGTAACAAAAGGTCACTAATTGATAAAACAGGGAAGGTTCTCCGTGAGGATATCTATGATGGAGTCCTGATTTATGAAGATTTCATTCGAGGAAGTAATGATGAGTATAATTATATTATGTTAGATTTAGAAGGAAACGATATCGCAAAATATAAGTGTCTTCAAGCTGGTGGAGAATATATGCTGATTAAGGATAGTGAAGAAGAAGTTCTTGGGTATGTAGTAGATTACTATACAGGACAAGTTATATCGGAAGATAGATATGAAGATATGACATCCTATTTAGAATATAACAGGTTAATTGCAAGAACTGGACAAATCTTTTATATCCTAGATGAAAATTGTGAAGTGCTAGCTGAATTAATTCCTAATGAATATGAAATAAAGATAAGAGACATGGTAGTGTATGGGGAAGAATTAATTAAGGTCTATGATGCATTTGGAGGATTTCATTGGATAAACAGTAAGGGTGAAAGAATCAAATAATGAAGTTCTAAATGAAGAGAAATTAAAATATAGTTCTAAGTTAAGAAGAATTAAAATATAGTTTTAAATTAAGAAGATTTAATTAAAAAAGCTGCAGATTTTTAAAGCCTGCAGCTTTTTATATGGCCTAGTTTACTTTTTGATTTTATGCATTAAATTTCATATTAACTTGATATGCTATTAACAGCAGCATCTTTTGTAGTTTCGTTCATATCACTTAAGTAATCTTCAACTGATAGTTCTTTAGCAATTGGCTTGCTTTCATCAAGTGCTTTCATTCCAAATCCGGTGTATCCATAGATGGCTGATATTATTGGGTTAATAAAGCCAAGGAAGTGGAATGGTGCATAGGCAAAGGCACTTACGCCTAAGGTTGTAAAGTATATTGCTCCACAGGTGGACCATGGAACTAAACCAGAGGTTAGTGTACCAGCATCTTCTAATACCCTGGATAAGTTTTTAGGGTGAAGGTTTAATTTTTCATAAACAGGCTTGTACATTTGTCCTGGTATAACAATAGCCATGTATTGATCAGCTGCCATAAAGTTCATTGCTATACAGCTGATTATATTTGATAAAATTATGCTTCCTCTGCTGTGACAGAAGGTTAGGATTTTTGCAATAATAGTATCAAGGCATCCGATTTGTTTAACCAGACCTCCAAAGCAAAGGGCACAGATTACTAAGGATATAGTTTCCATCATTCCAAGCATTCCACCTCTGTTTAGAAGTGAATCAACCATGGCATTTCCTGAGGCTATCTCAAAGCCATAGAATAGAGCGTGAAGAATTTCAGAAATGCTGTTTCCTTGCATTAAGGAGAATATAAATCCAATAATCGTTCCTCCAAGCATTCCAGGGATAGCAGGCACCTTGAATATTATCATAAGTACTACTGATAATGGAGCTATAAAAATTAATGGACTAATATTAAAGTTAGCTTGTAAAGTTTCTAAAATAGCAGTTATTTGTGATGTATCAGCAACTGCTGAGTTTTTAAAGGATAAACCAATAAAAGCAAATAAGGTTACTGCAATAAGAAAACTTGGAATAGTTGTATAAAGCATATGCTTTATATGGTCGAAAACGTTTACCCCTGCAACGCCAGCAGCTAGGTTTGTACTGTCTGAAAGAGGAGATAATTTATCACCAAAGGATGCACCTGTTACAACTGCTCCTGCAACGATTGCTGAAGGAATACCAAGACCTGCTCCAATACCCATTGCGGCAGTTCCCATGGTACCAGCTGTAGTCCATGCACTTCCCGTTGAAACGGAAACGATAGCACAAATTATTGGTAGTAAGAACAAAAACATTGTTGGTGTAAATAATTTAAGACCATAGAAAATCATACCAGGTACTACACCACCTGCAATCCAGCTTCCAACTAAGCATCCAACAATCATAATGATGAAGTTAGCCTGCATTGCCATTGAATTTGTTTTAATCATTGATTCCTCCATGTCGTTCCAGCTGTGGCCCAATAATTTACCTATTATTGCAGTAATTGCACAGCAAATGATAAGAGGAATTTGAGGAACCGAATCGAAGACTAATACTCCTAATAACATGAAAACGATTAGACATGCAAAAGGAATCATTGATACAAGTAAAGATGGTTTTTTAACCGAATTAATATTGCTCATTGTTTGCCCTCCTTAAAAGTTAAATTAAGCCATACACTCCCATAATAATACAAAATATGAAAAAATTCAATTAAATTGTTGAAATTATTTAACTTTTTGAAAAATTTATAATTAATATTAAATTATATTTTATATATTAAACAATAGTATTATTATGAAAATTCTTTGAAAGTATAAGGTTGAAAATGTAAAAATTACCATATATACTTAAAGAAAGAATATAACATTGGGGGGATATGAGTGTTTAAGTTTAGTGAAAATGTGTACTGTGATGTTAGAATTGAGCGTGAATTTAAGACAAAGATAATTTATAATGACGGAGACCTTCAACAAAATAATGAAGAGGAGTATAGTTGTGCCTTTATAAGACTTTATGATGGAGCTAGGTGGTTTTATTCTTCCATAACAGATGAGGAGAAAATACAAGAAGAAATTGATAGATTGACTGATTTAGCTGGAGGCAGGATAGTTACTGAAGATGATCCTGCAATAAAAAATCTTCATGGTAATGTATATAACAATATGAAATATGAAGATTGTGCAGTGAAAAATATATCTAATGAATATAAGGATAATTATTTGAAGAAATACTTTAGCATTTTTGGAATGTATAAACAAGTTTCATCTTGGACTGCTAGATATATAGACCGTTATAATATTAGAGAATTTTACTCAAGTAAGGGAGCTCGTGTAAAGTACGATAATAATGTTACGGGGATTTCTTTTAAGTATATCTTAAAAGAGGGCGAAGAAGTGTTTACTAATAGCTGGCAGAAGCTGATAAATCCATTGGGTGAAAGTGAAGAGTATAAAGAGCAGTTGAAGGAATCTATTGAAGAGGGAATTAATTTTGTTAAGAATGCAAAGCCTATAGAGCCTGGTGAATATGAAGCAGTTTTAGCACCGGTTGTTGCAGGAGTTTTTGCTCATGAGAGCTTTGGTCATAAGAGTGAAGCTGACTTTATGATAGGTGATGAAAACATGAAGAAGGAGTGGGAGCTTGGTAAGAAGGTTGCCAGTGATATTCTTTCTATTGTGGATTATGGCGATGTTGAGGGTTCAGGATATACCCCTGTTGATGATGAGGGGAATGCAGCCTGTAAGACATATTTAATTAAAGATGGTGTTTTGGCAGGAAGGCTTCATGATTCCATGACGGCTTCAATCTTAGATGAAGAGGCAACGGGAAATGGAAGAGCAGTGAGCTTTGAGTTTGAACCAATTCCAAGGATGACCAATACCTATATTGAGCCAGGGGATAAGACTGTGGAGGAGCTAATTGCAGAGGTTAAGGATGGAATATTTATTAAAGATATCAACCATGGGTCAGGTATGTCCACCTTCACTTTAGCTCCAGCAATGAGTTATAGAATCAGAGATGGGAAGATTGCAGAGCCCTTAAAGATTGCAGTTGCAACAGGTAGTGTTTTTGAAACTTTAAATTTAATTGATGGGTTAAGTAATGAGGTTGAAATAATGTCTTTTATCACTGGTGGCTGTGGCAAGATGGAACAGTTTCCATTGCCAGTAGGTTTTGGCGGACCTTATGTGAGAATCAAGAAGTTATTTGTTCAATAATTAAGAAAAGATTTAGTTGAAGCATATAAGAGAGCTAGATTGAGTTAAAAGGTTATTTCTTCAATAATTAGGGGGTGTATTTATGAATAAAGAATTGTTGAAAATAAAGATAAAAGAAACTACTGTTCAAATATCTAATGGAGATGTAAAGGCTATAAGAAGTAAAGACTTAGTTAAATCAGGAGCAAGGGTATACAAAGATGGCCTTGTTGGTGTTGCAGGGCAGTATGGTGAGAAAAATATTGAAGAGCTTTTCCATAAAGCTGAGGAAAATTTGAGATTCAATATAAAGTATCCTTGTGAAATATCTAAGGAGTTAAAAATAGAGGTTGAAAGTGGACAGGAAAGAAATAATGTTGGAATTGATGAAATTGAAGCCTTAGTTAAGGAAATTAGTAAGGTTACAAAAGACCTTGGATTTATTGCCAGTGGAAACATAAAGCTGATTAATAAAAGTGTGGAGCTTAATAATGATGAAAACTTGAACTGTAGCAGCAAAAGTACTGATATTGTTTTTGAAATCCTACTGAAGGAGTTGGGATCACCTAATATTTTTGATACAGCGTACATGCCTATAGTTAAATATATAGATAGCACTGAGATGTTAAAAGAAGTTGAAGAGATATGTAGAGCACATAAAAATCCAGTGGACTTACCGATATCTGAGGATAAAACAATTAGATGTGTTTTCTCGGAAATTGGATATGTGACCTCCTTCTTTGAAAATGAATTGAGTGCTCAAAAGATTGGTACAAACTCCTCTTACTTTATAAATAAGTTTGGTGAAAAGATATTTAATGAGGCTCTCACCATGTATCCATCAAACAATATTGATGAAGGAGGAATGGCTTTTGACTATGAGGGCACTGAAGTAAAAGGTGAAGAGGCTGCTTTAATTTTAAATGGTGTTTTGATTCAGGGCTATGCAGATAAACGTGATGCTAAAAAATACAATTTAAACCCTACAGGAAGCGGCTTTGGTGAATTTAATAGTGTTCCTTCCACCTCAGCCCTTAATTTAAACTTTAAAAATGGAAAAAGTACAATTAAAGAGTTAATTGGAGAAAAGCCAGCTGTGTTAATTTATTCTGCTGGAGGCGGAGATTTCACAAACGATGGTGGCTTTGGAACACCGGTTCAAATTGCATACTTATTTGATGGGGAAAAGCTCGTTGGCAAGGTTCCGGAGTTTTCTGTTAAGTCTCATATATATGAAATGTTTGGAGAGAACTTTGTGGGGGTTGCTTCAGACAGCTTAAAGGATTATTCCTTAGAGAAACTTTTAGTAATGGATATGAAGGTTAATTAGAACATTATATATGCAGTAAAAAACCTCCCAGCCATATACCTTAAAAAGTATATAGCTGGGAGGCTCTATTTTAAGTAGGGGAGATATTCTGCCCCTTACACTAATTTATCATTAATGTAGCTTAAGAAGAGATTATTCCTTCTCATAGATATATTCATTAGTCTCGCTAAGAATATATGTACCATCAAGTTGTCCAACGGTAAATACATCACCTGATTCTAATTCTTGTTTTTTTATGGATAGCTCATTAGGGGAGATATAGGTTGTTTTAACAGTATTACCATTGATAATTACTTTGCTGTATTTAGTAAAGTAATCACCCTTGATTAAAATTCTATCTTCCTCTTCAATAATATCTGTAAGTTTTTCATCATAGATACCCATCTGTATATCCGTAGGTTCAAAGGGGTTAGTTTCACCGTAAACTTTTCTTTTTCCATAAAGCATATCATATTGAAGCAGCTCAAAGGCTCTTAAATACTCATCAGAATATCTATTTTTTTGATGGAATTTTGTTAAAGTTCCATTGGTTATATTAAGCTGCTCTAGCACATAGGCACTAAGCTCATAGGTTTGTAAGTTTCTATCATTTTTAGGTAGGTTCATGTTATCCCAGATTACATATGGAGTATCAAATAAGGTATTAACAGCTAAATCTTCTTGAGTAATCCCAAAGGTTGGAAGATGGTCACCAAATAGAACTAGGACTACATCTTCATTAAGCTTTGAAAGTTCATTTATAAGCTCCTCAACAAACTTGTCCATTTCATTTAGCTGATTTACATAATACTCAAAGGCATAGTCTTTTTCCTCTGAGAAGCCATCTACTTTAATATAGTCTGGAGAAGAGCTGTAGGTCTTAAGTAATTCTGCTTTAGAAGGCTTTTTATTTTCAGTAGTAGTTTCTTCAGCGTTAGAAGTTTCTTCACTACTTATAACATCTGTAGTGGTTTCTTCAGGATTAACAGTTTCTTCTGAATTACTTGCTTCCTCAAGGGCTTCAGCAGCAACTTCATTAGTTACCTCATCAGTGGTCTCCTCAGTTTGAAGATCACCTTCTGGGTTATTTGGATATTTTCCATGACCTTGAACAGAAATTGTATAAATAAAGTCTTGCTCCTCCGTATAATTAAGGGTGTTTAAGATTTCTTTAATAAGAATTTTATCCTTTGCCCAGCCTGTTGGAGTTTCTTCTATTGGATTCATATATTCTACAGAGGTAAAGGTATCAAAGCCTAAATTTGAAAAAACCTTATTTCTGCTATAGAAGGTTCCATCGTTATTGTGGATGGCATGAGCTTTATAACCTAATTCCTTCAGGTTGAAGGCAGTACTTTCAGCTGTTGTTTCTTTTAATATAGTTTTGTATGGATATTCTCCAGGGCCAAAGAAGTCAAGGTTCATTCCTGTAATTGCTTCAAATTCAGTGTTTGCAGTACCAGCGCCTATGGATGGAACTGAAACGTAGCCAGAGGTAAACTCAGAAGCCAGCTTATGAAGGGTTGGTATTGGATCCCTTGAAAACTCAACATCTTTTAAAGTGGTTGGGTCGAAAAGTGATTCAAGCTGAATCATGATTATATTTGGCTTTTTAGCTTCATTTTCATTTTCAACATTACCTATAGCTTTGGTAGTGATTTCATTAATTGCAGAAGCAGAATAAGTCTTAGGTTTTTTCATACCAGTGTTAACTACACTATTCACAAAGCAATATACAAATCCATAATCCTTATAGGCATCTGCTAAATTTCCAAAGTTTTTAGCAAGAAGGTTAGTTGAAATAGCAGTTTGAGTAAATATAGAAAAAATAATTATTAATATACTTACCATAAGGGTATTTTTAAAATAAGTAATTTTATTTTTATAAACTGGACCACGCCACCAAAGATATATTAACCCAATCAAAAGTAGTATACCTATAATAATCACTAAGGTAATTTGGAAATCGTTAAAATACTTTGTGAAGATGGTTGTCCCATCTCCTAAAAGAGTAAAGTCTGTGGCAGTAAAGGGAGTAACTCTACTATTTAAAAGTATAAAGTTTGTAATTCCTAGACCAATCCAAATGATTGATATTAGTAAAGTTGTAAAAACCCTTCTTTTAGTCAACAGTGCAATGGATAGTGTTAAAAGAATCAATAATCCATTATATAAGAACACTAGTGGATTTGATATCATATGCTCAACACCTTCAAAGAGGCTTCCACGGTTAAAGCATTCAATAACTAAGTTTATAAAGGCTGCCAAGAAAGTTAACTTTCCTAAGGTTTTATAAGTATCCTTTACAAAAAAATTCTTAATCAAATTTTTCATAATAAAATCTCCTGATATAATATAATTTTAATAATAACTTGAAATACTTTTAAAAGTTTTCAAATTACAATGACGAGTTATTATAACAGAGAAGAAAAGAAATTACCATGAATTGATTTCTTGTTTTGAATATCATTACAATAAATAATAAAATATACCATAAATATAGTTATTAATGGTAAAAGTCAATGAATTGAAGACTTAAAGAAATATATTGCGTGGTATTTTAGATTCACAGGCTGGCTTCTCAATAAAGGTGACTTGTCAATGTAGTATCTTGCAATGGAAAATACTTTGAAATTATTAATAATTCTTATATTAGCTGGTAAGTTATTGTATAATATTATTATAAAGTAAATAAAATGGGGGAGTTATTATGTGGGATAGAGTTCAGTTGAAAACGAAAGCCAAGGAAGTGCTGAAAAGGAATTACTGGAAAGCCTTTTTAATTAGTTTTATTCTTATGCTTGTTGGCGGCGAAAGTTCAGGAGGAAGCAATGCAAGTAATAACAGTACACGATGGAATATGGGACCAGATTATATTAGTTTTGACTTTATAATTGGAGCCTTAGCCATTATTATAATTGTTGGTATAGTTTTCTCTCTAATAAGAATATTTTTAGGATATGTTGTTGAAGTTGGTGGAAGAAAGTTCTTTATACGTGCAGCAGTAAATGACAGTGATATGAATTACTTAGGCTTTGGCTTTTCTAGCACCAGATATATAGAAATCATTAAAACCATGTTTGTTAGGGGCATATTAATATTTCTATGGACCTTGTTACTTATCATACCTGGAATTGTGAAAAGCTATGCCTACAGAATGGTACCTTATATTTTAGCGGACAATCCCAATATAGGTTATAGAAGGGCTATAGAGTTAAGCAATGAAATGACCATGGGTCATAAGCTTGATATATTCATATTGGATTTATCTTTCATGGGTTGGTATCTTTTAGGAGTATTACTTTTTGGTATAGGAACTTTATTCGTTAGACCTTATGATGATGCTACCAATGCAGAGCTATACTTAGAATTAAGAGAAAATGCTGTAAGAAGCGGCATGTGTACTTGTGGAGAGCTTAATCTTAGTAGTGAAGAGGTTTTTAGATAGAATTTATGGAATCTCAAATTAGAGGTTCCATTTTTATATGTAGCCTTAAATATGACTAACTATTGAATAAAAATTTTTATTTGGATATAATTTAACTAGGGGTGATTCTATGTATTTAAGTGAAACCACCAAAAATCAAATTAAGGAATTTTTAAATAATAATATTAAGTTAAATTTAATATACATTTTTGGCTCTTTTGCAAAGGGGGAAGGTCGTGATGATAGCGATATAGATATTGCTATTCATACTTTTGAACAAATAGATTCCTACGAACTTTTTATAATGGCGAACGAATTAAGTTTTCTTGTAAAAAAAGATGTCCAAATTATAAATTTGAATGAAGCTAGTACAGTTTTCAAAGCTCAAATAGTTGGAACTGGTGAGATAATTTATTGCTGTGATGAAAATTTAAGAGCTGAGTTTGAGATTAGAAGTTTAAAAGATTATATTAAGCTTAATGAAGAAAGACAAGTTGTCTTGGATTCTATAAAAAAGGATGGGAAAATTTATGGTAAATGATGTTATATATAATAAGTTCAGTATAATCGAAAGATGTATTATCCGTGTGAAGGAAGTTTATGATAATAAGCCTGATAATTTACTTGATTACACAAAACAAGATTCAATAATATTAAATATTCAACGAGCTGTTGAAGCTTGTATAGATATTTCTATGCACATAGTTTCACAAAAAAAATTGGGGATTCCTCAAAATAGCAGAGATGCCTTTGAAGTCTTAAATCATAATAAAATTATAAGTGATGATCTACTAAAAAAAATTAAAGGGATGATAGGCTTTAGAAATATAGCAGTACATAACTATCAAAAACTTAATTTAGAAGTTTTACAAAAAGTTGTAGAAAATCATTTAAAAGATTTTGAAGAGTTTTTATATGAAATAAATAGAAATTTATAGACTGAAGTTTAAGATGTTGCTTCAAAATGAGAAATACCGTATTATTCAGATGTGAATAGTACGGTATTTTAATTTATGTAGTATTTTTCTATGTTAGTTATATCTGAATAGTGATTATGTATTAATGGTTTTAAACAACAAACAGTTATTTCTTTTTAGGTTTTTCATCTTGATTTACCCAAATTCTTTCAAGGACATAGAAGGGGGGAAGGAAAAAACCCGCCACACTAAAAAGTATTACATAAAAATCAACACCAGTTTTAGAACCTAAATAGAAACCTATCCAACCCAAAGATAAAGAAAAGAACAATATAATCATGACTTTAATTTCCTCCTTATACAATTACAATTTAGTACTTAAAGCAATATGATACACATTATATTCATATTGTAACATTAATTGTAAAACCGAACTATTTGACTTTATAATAATCTAATTTTATGGATCAAGCTTTCTATATTTATGCCAACTTAAAGGTAAAATATCATATGCCATTAATATAGGGGTAACAAAAAGAGCATATAAACTGTATCTTAATATTGAATTACTTAATTCAATATAAGTGAATATCTTGTGTGAAATTATTAAGACTAAGAAATAATAAAGCCATCCATAAAAGGTTGGGTTAGTCTTATACTTCGAATTACAATTTGGACATTGTAAATATCCTTTTAACCTTATTATAGATTTTAGTCTATCTGATATAGTAAACTTATGATTACATTCAATGCAGTTTTTCATATTATTCCTCCCATATTATGATACAAACTTTAAAGGGTTTACATTTCTGCAAGTATTACAGTAGAAACAACTCACCGCATGCAGCCTTACTACATAAAGCAACCAATATATCTAGGTTTAAATTGAGTTTATTCTCACATTTGAATTACCTACTAATTTTAATAAATACATCATTTATTATACATATAATAACATATTTTCAAAAACTAAACTATAAAATTCATGAAGAACATACATCGCTAGTCGATTTTCAGTATAATCATATTTATTTGATTTGACATAGGATTATTTCTAGAATCTATTAGTAAGTTCAATTTATGTATTATATATGGTAAGATATGATTATAAACTACAAAGGAGATTTTGAATTGAAGAGGAAGATTGCTGTTATAACTACTGATTTTCTAAGAGAGTTTTTTATTAGTGCACTTTCAAAACTTAACATGGATTTTGAGTTTTTAATTTATATTTATCATAGCTTTGACGAGATAGCTGAAGTATATAAGAAGATACCAAACGAAATTGATGGAATACTGACTAGTGGATCTTTTCCAGCAGAGGCTTTGAAAAAAAGTTGGCCTAATATTAATGTTCCAGTGGTATCTATTAATATAGATGAAGCTTCAATATACAGGTCCATTTTTGCTTTAATGATGGATAATGAAAATTTTCAGCTTTCAAGAATATATGTGGATCCCCTTGAGTTTTTTAATATTGATGTTAAAGAGTATCTTCAAAAGGACCCAATGAGCAATTATTCAAGCTTAATTGAACCTGTTATTAAAAATATGGAGTTAAGTACTCTTAGAAATATTGAGGAAGAACAAATTCAAAAGCATATTTCGTTATGGGAAAGTGGTGAAATTGACGCTTCTATAACTCGATTTAGCAGTATTGTTTCAAGATTAAGGGAAGCAGGGGTTAATGTGTTTTTCCCATATCCAAGTCTTGAGTATATAAAAACAATGGTAAGTACACTTCTAAAGGAAATTGAGGTAATGAAGCTTAGAAAGCATCAGCCGGCTGCAATTAATGTGAGTATAAATAAAAAGGTTAATGAGGGAATGATAATGGACTCCTTACTTGAAAGGCAGTACTTGATGCTAAATGAAGCTCTTATTAATTTTAATGGAGAGTCTGTTATGGATTATATGCTTAAAAGACATAGTTTTGGCTTTGAAATTTTAACGGAGAGAGCAAGGGTTGAAAGTTTCACAAGTCAGTATACTGGATGTAGACTTAAAAAGTATCTAGCGGTTAATCTTCCTTTTACTGTTTCTGTTGGATATGGTATTGGAAAAGATATGTATCAGGCAAGGATGAATGCAGTGTATGCCAATAGAGAAGCTTCCATTCATAAAGAGAATCTTAGCTTTATAATCGATGAAAAGGAATGTCTTATAGGTCCATTAAATGGAGAAAATATATTGATACATAGTGAAGCAGAGTCCATTGCGTTTAACGAAATCAGCGAGGATTTCACAAAAATAGGATTATCACCCTTAACCACAAAAAAGGTTATCTATGCAATTAACTCAATGCCAAATAAAAAAATCACAGCTAAGGAGTTAGCTGGAAAACTATCTGTATCCCAAAGAACTGCAAATAGGTTTTTAACAGAATTGGAAAAAAGTAATGTTATAAAAGTGGTAGATAAGAAACGTCCAACCACAAAGGGGAGACCAGAGCGAGTTTATGCTATAAATGAGTGTTCAAATCTTTGATTTGAATACTGAAAGCTTACTCACTTGAATGAACTGAAAAGGAGTTTCCTTAGATAAGTATCTAAATCTATGATTTATGCCAAATAAATAAAGAACTTTTTGCAAAACAAGTATTAGCTTTTGCAAAAAGTTCTTTTTATTATGTGGTTAGTGATGATTTTTGAGTATTAGTTTTTGGTGCACAGAATTTTCTTGATACCTTATAAGAGCTAATCCATGCTAGGTAGGTTACGGCTGTTAATATTATAAGTACTATCCATGCATTAGTATAGGAGTTCGATAAATCATATACTGATGCAACAAATAATGAGCCTATAGATAAACCTAGCTGAGAAAAACTATTTACAATTCCATAAGCTTCACCATATTTTTCAGTACCATAAATGGATGAGGTCACAAGTGGTGGTAAAACTGTACCAATGGCACTTCCTAAACCAAATAGTAATGCCATTGCATAAAGCATTACAACATTTCCACCTAAAAGCATAAATACAAAGGAAAGTCCAAAGGTAACGCAGCCAAAAGTGGTACATGCTACAATTCCATACTTATCATTTATCCATCCGATTAGCAGCTTACCAAAAATTCCAACTAATGAGTACATTGAAATTATTGTTGCCTGTACAGTAACACCATGAAGTTCTTCAATTGCTGGAGGGAACTGACCAAGAGCCCCTGAGTTAATTATTCCATTTGCAAGCATTCCAACAAGCAAAATCCAGAAGAAAGGCTTCATTTTAGACTGAGCAACACTGATAGATACTCCAGTTATATTATTTGGAGTTTTGATAGATGGTGTATCTTTTTCATTTTTGCCATAGGCTTCAAGACCCATATCTTCAGGTTTTTTCTTAAGGATGAATAGGGCGGTTGGAAGTGCTAGTACAAGTACAATAAGAGCCATTATTCTATATGCTATTCTCCAGCCAAAAGCTTCAAGGAAATAGCTTACTACAGGACTGAAGATAAATCCACCTAGACCAATTCCAGACATTGCAAGGCTCATTGCAAGACCTCTCTTTTTAACAAACCAATTTGTAATCATCATGGATACAGGTATGAGAGTAGCGGATAGGTAGAATATACCTAGTATAAAGGCAGATATATATAGGTGCCATACATTTTGTGCTAGAGAATATGATGCATAAGTAATAACAAAACCAATAATGCTTATACTTTGTATCTTTTTCATGTTTCCTTTGGCAAGATACTTAGCGACAAATGGAGAAAGAAAAATACCAAGACCTTGAAGAATTGTACTTGTTAAGGTAAAGGAACTTCTTGAAATATTCATATCATTTGTGATTTGTAGAAGAAATTTATTTGACAAAGACATAATTAATGGGACCATTGTGGTGGTTATAACCATACAACCAATAACAATCCACCATCCGTAAAATATTTTGTTCTTTTTCACAGTATCATCTCCTAACCTCATATTAATTTATTGATTATCTTTTAACCAGTTTATAGCGCACTGACAGTGGAGTGCCACACCGTATACCATGGAATCTTCATTAAATAATACTTGAGGATTATGATGAGAAACATTACAGCCATCTACTTTACACCCAAGCATGAAATATACTGTTGGTACATTTTCAGCTATAAAAGCAAAGTCATCTGATGGAGTAACTTTATAATCAGGAAGATAAACCATATTATCATCAATATTTTTTACGTAAGAAAGCATTTCATTTAGAAGCTTAGGGTCTGTATAGGTAGAAGGCAAGCTTGAAAGTTCTTCATACTTAGTTTCTACATTAAACATTGCTGCTGTTGCATCAGTAATTTCATGCATTCTTTTCACAATATGTTTTTGTACATCTTTATTATAAGTTCTTAAGGTACCTTGTAATACGGCCTCATTTGGAATTATATTAGGGGAACTTCCACCGCTAAGCTGTCCTAGGGTTAAACTTGTACTCTCCATTGGAGGAGCTTCTCTTGCAATTAATCCTTGAAAACTTAAATACATATGAACTGCAGCATTTAAAGGATCAATTCCCATATGAGGAGTTGCACCATGACAACCACTGCCTTTAATTGTAATTTTAAATCCATCACAGGAAGAAGTCATGTTTCCCTCACAGTAGCCAAGGGAAGGGGATGGTAAATCAAGCATGGTATGAAGTCCTATGGCAACATCTACTTTAGGATTTTCTAAAATTCCAGCTTCAATCATTGGTTTTGCTCCAGAAAATATTTCTTCACCAGGCTGGAACATAAGCTTTACATTACCACAAAGCTTGTCCTCATTTTCTTTTAAGATTTGAGCTGCAGTTAAAGCCATAGCAGCGTGCATATCATGACCACAGGTATGAGCTGCAGCAGTTTTAGTTCTAAATGGGAGGTCATTGTCCTCATTCATAGGTAATGCATCTGTATCACATCTCAATAGAATAGTTTTTCCAGTTTTTTTTCCATAGATTGTAGCTGTAACTGCAGACTTACAGATTTCCTTTGGTTCAAGGCCTATTTCTTTTAATCTTTTTATAATGTACTGAGTTGTCATTGGTAAATCAACTCCAAGCTCTGCGTTTTCATGTAGATAACGCCTGTCCTTAATTGTAACATCTTTGAGCTCCATTGCTCTTTTTAAAAATTCATTCATTTAATATACCTCCATATAAAGACTATATATAGTCATATTATCTTTATATTACATCTTGATGGAAAAGATGTCAAACATTATATAGAATATTTTGAAAATTACAAAGGGGTTGATGGATAAGGAAATAGAATACTAACAATTTTTATGCCATGAAAAAATTTTACACTCCACCATAAGTGGTGACTATGGAGGTAAGCTTACAAAAAATTTTGTTTAAGCAATTGTAACAGATGCCACAGATTGTTTAGGATAAGCGATGCTAAATTGGTGGAGAAGGGTTATGACACTGCTATTCATGTCCATGGTGAAGTGGTTTAGATGTGTCCTACGGCCTTGGTTCAGTTCATGAGGTAGAAAAATAATGACGAATGAGATTACCTGGTGCCAGGGATAAATTGGGGTGTGGAGATCTTTGAAGGAAGTTAAGTTTATGACTTAAGAATTTGGAATTCAAGTGTAAATTCAATTTGAATTTCTTTCAATGATAATTTGGTAATGATAAGTATTTTATTGGTAAAGTAAAAAATTTCCAGGGAAATTAATTAGCAAAATATTTTTGAAATTACCGTGGTTTTTAAGATAGATAAGTTTATTACAGGAAAATGGAGTGAGGAGGAAAAAAGCTATGGCGGAAATAGTCATGATCTTTGAAGGGTATTTCGGAGTTTGAGAAGGTGCAGATAGAGTTGAGTAAATTTAATCTATCTGCACCCTGTCAGTTACATTACTTAATATCAGTTTAATATAAGTTATATTAACTTAATGCCATTTATAAAATACATTTTTAAGGCTAGTTCAATCATTAATTGAGTATCATGCTCCCTTAAATCCATGTTTAATAAATCACACATTTTTTGAAATCTATATTTAGCAGAATTATAGTGAATATACAGTTTTTCCGCAGCAAGCTTTATGTTCCAGCCATTATTAACGATTTCCTGTAAAGTTAACACTAGGTCTGAGTGATGAAGTTTATCGTAGTTTACAAGAGGTATAATATACTTTTTACAGTAAAAATCAGCTTCACGGCTGTCTGAAACACGCTTTAACAGATGATATATTTCCATGTTTTTATAGTGCAGAATACAATCAAATCTATCTAGCATATAGCCTACTTCTACAGAGGTCTTTGCTTCTTTGTAGCTTTTATGAAGGTTGATTATGTTGTCATAATAATTACCAACACCAATTGTTACGGTGAAAGGAGTTTCTTCAGAGATTTTATGCCTTATGGTTTTGAAGATATCCTCATATTTTTTAGTTGAATTACTTCTTGTTTTTTCATCAAGGGAAAGAACAAAGGCAATTAAATCACTTAATATATAATGCTTGGCATTAGGAAATTCACTTTCAACGGTATCAATAGCAGCAGAGAAGATTTTCTCTGTATATAACTTTAATTTTTCATTGGTATTAGAGTCTAACTCGTAGGTGTAGTATTTTTTTATCTTATTTATGTCTAGCAGAAGAACTTGTCCGCCATTAGAAAAATCCCAATCATATAGTTTACTTCTACTGTGTATTTCACTCTCTGTCTTTATATTGTTTAAGAGTATATCTTCCAAAAAGGAGTTCTTATATTTTTCATCCACCATGTGATTAGAGATTCTCATTTGCATTCTTAAGATTATTACGATACTGGCATATTCATAAGCCGTTTGAGCTAGGGATTGATGAATATTAGATTCTTCATCGTCAGGCATTTCTGTTGACTTCTCAGTAAGTATGAGACCAAAGGGTTCGTATCTATTTGCTACATTATAAAGAGTATAGTCTTTTAACTCATCCTTTTTAAGAGCCTTATAATCTTCAACGGTGGAGAGGTAAGGAGCTATCTTGCATTGAGGGTTTGAATAATAGCATTTATTAAAATAAGTATCAATAAAGATAGTATCTCTTTTTAAAAAGGAAGAGAGTATAGTTAAGATTTCTGGAATACTGTTATTGTTTATGGCAAGCTGCATAAATTTGTTATGGATTTGTGCAGTTAAGTTTAGGTAAATATTCTGCTTGTTGATTATGTTTGTGAGTACAGGATTTATTATATCGCTAAAAGCATATTCCTCAGGACAGGTTAATAAGGTAAAGTTCAGCTCATTGGCTATTTTGAGAGCGTTCGCCGGAATATGAGTAATATAGCGGTTGGTTTTAATTATTAAAGCACTGGCATTTTTATTAACAATGCTTTTTATAAAGCTTGCCAGACTAGTTCCTGTAGCTTTAAGGGCATATCCAGTAGTAATTACCACTTCATTTCCCATAAGCCAATCAAAACCGTCTGGTGTATCAACTATTGTTACCCCTGATATGTTTTTATGAATTCCAAGTTCACCAGCAATAATTTTTAATCCCTTTAAGGTTGGAAGATTTATTAAATCAAAAAGAGTCATGTTAATACCTCCTAGAAAAAAGAATATGCTGCTTTAGCAGTTAAAATATATATAATTTCAAATGATTTGTATGTTGAATACAAATTTATCTGAAATATCTGAAAACTATTACATATAATTATACCTCATGGACAATAAAAAGTAAAATTTGTTGTTATTTACATATATATTAATAAAATGTACAAAATTGTATAATTTAAATATAAAGTAATTAAAAGATTTAATACAACACAAGTTGAAAATTAAATCTCTATAAGTTTGGAGGGGTATAAATGGACCACAAAGAAATAGCTAATTCAGCTGTAGTTTGGGCGTTATGTTCCGTTACAGTTGCAATTGCATTTGTGCAAGCACTTCTTTACATTAGGATGGCAAAGAAAACAACTGTTACAGCTAATATTGATCCAGAGGTTCCCAAAAAAGCCTTTCGTATTGGATTAATTTCTGCTATAGGACCAGCAATGGGTGTATTTATTGTTATGGTAGGATTAATGACTTCAATCGGAGGACCAATGGCTTGGATGCGTCTTTCTATTATTGGTTCAGCTGGGACAGAGTTAACAGCTGCCACTTTAGGATCTACAGCATCTGGAGCAGAATTAGGTGGTGCGGGATTCAACCTTACAGTTATGGCAGTATGTTGGTTCACCATGGCACTTAATGGCTGTGGATGGCTAGTAGTAACAGGATTATTTACTCCAGGACTAGAGAAGTTGAGAGACAAAATAAGTGGAGGAGATACTAAGTGGCTTGGAGTTTTAAGTGCAGCATGTTCACTAGGTATTTTTGGTTATCTTAATAGTGGAGAAATTTTAAAGGGTGTAGGAACTGCAATTGCTTCTCTTACTGGTGCTTTATCCATGATGGCATTAGTTAAATTCATTGTGCCTAAGTATCCAAAAGTTATGGAGTATTCCTTAGGAATATCTATGATAGTTGGTATGGCCTGTGCAATTCTATATGACATGGTGTAATTGAAGAGGGGTGAGAAATATGGAAAACAAGGATTATATGAAAACTTGGAAAAAAGGTAGTATGAGAATCGGAATGCCTACTAACTTACTTGCTGCAGCTACATCATTTATACCAGTTATATGGCTTTGTACAACCTATGATTGCTGGCCTGACCCAGCGGTGGTTTTAGCTGCTTGGGGATTAGTTGCAATTTCCTTTGGTGCTTTTTATATCGTAGAGCCGGTATCTTATTATGCAGCTTTAGGTATGACTGGAACATATTTAAGCTTTTTATCTGGAAATATAGGAAATATGCGTGTGCCTTGTGCTGCACTAGCATTAGAGGTTACTGACAGTGAGCCAGGTACCATTCAAGCAGAAGTTGCTTCAACTATGGCTATCTGTGGTTCCATAATAACAAATTTGATTTTTACAACTTTAGCAGCCATAATAGGCTCCACCGTTGTTGCTGTTTTACCAGAGTTTATTGTAACAGGACTTACTAAGTATGCTGGAGCTGCAATCTTTGGTGGTACCTTTGGAAACTTTGCATTAAAACAGCCTAAAGTTGCAGTTTTTGCCCTTGGAATACCAATTCTATTAAAGGTTACAATAAATCCTTCTGCATGGATAGTTATTGTAGCATCTGTATTTGGTAGTCTTGGAATATCCAGAGTCTTTTATAACATGGATAAGAAAAAATCAAGTGGAAGTGTAAACTTCTAATTAAGGAGTGAAAGATATGTGGGAAAATTGTAAAAATGAACAAGCTCATATTGTAGCTATGAGAAGGGAACTTCATAAAATTCCTGAACTTGGCTTTGATCTGCCTAAAACAAAGAAATTTGTATTGGAAGAACTTGATAGATTAGGTGTTGAGTATAAATGTTCTGAAGTTGATAGTAGTATAGTAGCAACTATTTGCGGTACTGGTGAAGGAAAAACCATAGCTTTTAGAGCTGATATGGATGCTCTTCCAATAATAGAAGCTAATGAGGTAGAGTACATTTCTCAGCATAAGGGTAAAATGCATGGATGTGGACATGATGCACATACGGCTATGTTATTAGCAACGGCTAAGGTTTTAACTGAAAATAAAGATAAATTTTCAGGAAAGATAAAGTTATTTTTCCAAACAGGTGAAGAGATAGCCCGTGGAGCAGAAGTAATGATTAAAGATGGTGCCTTAGATGGAGTTGATGCAATATTTGGATTGCATATAGGTTCCATAATGGGTAAAGAAATCTCCAGTGGAAAAGCCGTAATAGTTCCAGGCTGTGTTATGGCATCTTATGATAAGTTCGTTATTAAGGTTACAGGGAAGGGATGTCATGGTTCTACTCCAGAAAAAGGCGTAGACCCAATAAATATAGCATCACATATTGTGGTTAATTTACAAGCAGTATTAGCAAGGGAAATTGCCACAACAAAACCTTCTGTATTAACCTTTGGTAAAGTTACAGGTGGTGATGTTTATAACGTTATACCAAATGAAGTTGAAATGGAAGGAACCATAAGAGCTCTTGATGAAGAGGTTCGACAATTCCTTGCAAGAAGAATAGATGAAATTGCTAAGAGTACTGCAGAAACCTTTGGTGGTACTTGTGAAGTTGAGATTATCTGGGGTGCACCTCCAGTAGTTAATGATGAAGAAATGGCACTTATTGCAGCTGATGCAGCAAGTGTTGCAATTGGAGAGGATATGGTTATAAGAAAAGTTGAAACACCTAATATGGGTGGAGAAGACTTTGCCTGCTATCTACAAAAGGTTCCAGGAGCATTTTTCTTCTTAAGTTCAGCTGACAGCAGTAAAGGTACTGATGTGCCTCATCATAATCCTAAATTTAATATTGATGAAGACGTGCTTTACAAGGGGCCAGCAATCTTTACTTCAATTGCCATGAAACTTTTGGGAAACGAAAAGTAATTAATAACTATAAAGCATAGGTCCTAGGTTAATTGAAGGAAAGAAAAAAGTATTGTATAATTTAGTTAGAAAAATAAAGTATAAAAGTAATAAAATACAAATAATTTGGAGGGTAATATGGAAAAGACATTAATGCCAATGCTATTATGGCTTCTATTTGTAGGGGTAATGCTATATTTTTGTGTATTTATCCCAGGAAAGAAAAAGAATAAAGCAGTAAGGAAAATACATGATTCAGTAGAAGTAAATGATGAAGTCATTACAATCTCAGGGGTAATAGGCATTGTAAAAGAGCGTGATGAGGAAACTGTATTAATTCAAATAGATCCAAATGGAACTTGTATTAAAACGCTAATTTATGCAATACAAACCATAAAAACAAAACATGCAAGTTAACTTATAAAGTAAATAAGCTGTCACAGAAAAGGGGTTGAGCCTTTGCCTGTGACGGCTTTTTTTATTTAGTTATTTATAGCTTAAAATGTTAATGCGGTAGCTAAAATTTTTAAAAGAGTAGTTGGTATGGTTTTGTATAATATGCCAATATATAAAATATATGGTAAATAGTTAAGCTATATATGTCAATTTATTAAAGGGGTTTATGAACAATAGTATTATAAAATGAATCAGATAATTATAAGAAGTTATAATGAAAGAGGGATTCCCATGTATAGAGAAATTGTTAATTTACCGAATTCAAGAAAAGTAGTATTGAATTTTTGGGATGAAGATTTACGAAAGGAATTTAAACGAGTAAAAGGCTTGAATATTTCAAAGGACATAACTAATATAAAGTATGTTTGTAATGTAAGTCCATATTACTATTTTCAGCTTACTGATCCAGACGGAAACGTAATTGAGATAACAGGAAAGTATGTACCTGAAAACGGTGAATTTCCTGAGTAGTTTTACCAATTATGAACTTGAAAATGAGGATATGGAATTGTCATTGGAAAGAGGTCTAGAATGAAAAAAAGAATTGTTAGTATTTCAGCCATATTAGTTTTTTTAGTAATAGTAGTATTTTGGAGCGCGTCTAGTAAAGGTGCTAAAAAGCCTTCTTTTATATCTATTGATAATGCTGAATTGATATATGAGGAAATAGTATCACCTAATAGAGAGTATGTAGAGTCTGAGAAAGATATAGTTTTATATGAAGTAAGGGTATATAAAGATAAAGATAACTTAATTATTGTAAATGCAAGTTCGAATTCAGGCTTTTTTAAAGGAATGCAATACGTGGTTGAACATGATAAAAGAATTTCAAGTTCAGATGTAGAAGTTATATGGACAACTTTTATGGGTGGAAAAGAGCCAACGAAAGATAATCAAATAATAGAAGGAACGGTATTACTGTCATCTAATGGTGAGGTATTTCACAAGCAGAAAATAAACTATTTAAGCAAGGGCTTTGAAATGCTGGGGGACGCATTAAAGTAGAATAACAATTTAGAATATAATGTAGCAAAATTAGATTATAAGAATTCATAAAGGAAACATTACCACTCCTTTATATTTAGAAGATGTATTATAAATCTAGTAATTCATAATTTTGGATGTTAGATAGGATTTTGCAGAGGTGATTATATGATCGATTATAGTGAACAAAACAAAAAGGCCTGGGAATATAATGCATATGATTTTTGGGTAAATAATTCAGGAAAACCATCAGATAGAGCAAAGAAGGATTTAGAAAATCCAAAGGGAATGTTAAGAAAATATGTAAACTACTTCGAGAGGTATGAAGGCATTAAGATTGCTAATATTTGTGGTTCCTGCGGCAAAAAAGCAATTCCACTAGCAATTTTAGGTTCAGAAGTTACAATCTTTGATATTTCAGAAGATAATAAAAGGTATGCTCTTGAAGTTGCAGATGCAGCTAATGTAAATATTGATTTTGTAGTTGGTGATGTATTGGAAATTGACATAAACAAGTACGAAGAATATTTTGATGTGATTTTTATGGAAGGTGGAGTTCTTCATTACTTTCATGATATCAGCCAATTTATGAAGATAATGAATCAGCTCTTAAAGCTAAATGGAAGAATGATTTGCAGTGATTTTCATCCGTTTCAAAAGATATCAGATATTCTAGAGGTAGAGCAACCAACAATGAGTTATTTTTCAACAGAAGTATTCGAAGGTGAAATGGCTCATGCAAGATTTTTTCCCGATGAGATCCGTAGACAGATACCTTTATGTAGTTATAGGAAATATACCCTTAGTGAAATTATTAATGTAGTTATTGAAAATGGATTTATTTTGAATAGATTTGATGAACATCCAGCTTGGACAAATAAAGATGTACTAGGTGAGTTTACAATTGTAGCAAAAAAAGCAGGAATTCAAGTTTAATTTATGCATCAGTGGTATTAATCTAATAATTAGAGGTGAACAACATAATTGAGAGGAGAGAATTACGTGCTTAAAAAATTAACTGCAATTTTAGCGCTATTTACCTTATTAATAGTAATGACGGCCTGCTCTGGTAGTATTAATGATGCTAAAGTTATCGATACATCTGAAATTTTAGTTACAGTAGATAAAGAGAAAATAACACAACAAGATTTAGATATGTCGATGATTAATAGTTATCTTTCAGAAAAAGAAAGTATAGAAAACTTGATAAATAATAGGTTGTTACTTTTATATTCTAAAGATTTAAAGGTTAAAACAACTAAGAAAGAGATAACTGATGAAATGGATAGAGCAAAAAAATATTTTAAGGAGATAGAAAACGATAATAGTGTTGAAGCTGTTAAATCAAAAACAGACTTTGAAAAGATTTTAAATACATTAGGATTAACAGAGAAAGAATATTGGAATTCATATGCATTTAATGGCTATAAAAAGGTAATTATCATTGGTAAAACCAAGGAGAAACTTGGTAATGATTTAGCTAAAACACTACAAACATTACGTAATAAGTATGAAATTAAATATTATAATAATTAGTTCTTATAGATTATACAAAATAACCGAAGGTTCAGTTGGGTTTTAATTTCCACTCCTTCGGTTTTTTATTTTTTACAATATATAAAGCTTCGATTATTCAATATACTTAATGAAGCATATGCTTTTTATGGTAAAATAAGTTATAAGCGATAATTGTATTATTGTATGAGTTAGTTGTTTGTTAAACTGTGGGATAAATAGGAATTTATAAGGGAGATTAATATGGAGAATTTCGGACTAAATGAAATGAACATAATTCAAAAACAATTACAGGAGAAATATAAGGATAAATGGGGTGGATTATCACCTGATAAAGGTCGTAATCAATTATTATGGATAATGATTGAGGTCGGTGAAGTGGCCGATATAATAAAGAAGAAAGGCGATAGTCACATTATGAATGATGAAGAAACCAGAAAGCATTTTTTAGAGGAGTTAAGTGATGTTCTAATGTACTTTAATGACGTAATGCTTTGTTATTCAATTTCACCTGAAGAAATAAAAAAGGCATATTTAGAAAAGTATAACAAAAATATGGAGCGTTGGTAAATTAGAATTTTTAGGGGGATTGAGGATGGAAGTTTGGGATGGATATTTTAGAGATGGAACACGTGCGAATATAGACTTAATTCGTGGAGAGGTATTGCCAGATGATGTGTATCATCTGGTATGCGAAGTTCTTGTTCAACATAAGGATGGCGATTATTTGCTTATGAGGCGAGACTTGTCTAAACCTAATTATGGTGGATATTATGAGGCCACAGCAGGAGGTTCTGCACTTAAAGGTGAGGACAAGATGGCGTGTATTAAAAGAGAATTGCTTGAAGAAACGGGAATCGTTTCAGAAAACTTTGAAGAGATTGACCATTTTGTTTTCGATGATGATAAGTGTATTTTTTATACCTTCTTGTGCGTTACGGATTGTGATAAAACATCTATATCACTTCAAAAGGGAGAAACTATGTCATATAAATGGTTAAATGAAACAGATTTCATTTCTTTTGTAAACTCTGGAGAAATGATAGAAACACAGAAGAAACGTTATTTAAACTATTTCAATCAAAAAGGATATTTATAACAATAAACTTCAATTTCGTACTATTCAAGCAGGATATATACTTATAGGAGAGTTGATTATGGAAAAAATGAGTGATTTTTTTACTGCTCGTGTTGAGGGATATGATGAACATATGCTTACCAATGTTGAAGGTTGTAAGGAGGCATATAAAAAAATGTCAATGTTGGTTCCTAAAACTTGTACAACCTTACTTGATCTTGGATGTGGAACGGGCCTCGAACTTGATGAAATTTTTAAAGTAATGCCCAATATTAAAGTTACAGGAATTGACCTCACTCAAGCTATGCTTGATAAATTAAGTCAAAAGCACCAGGATAAATCTCTAAATCTAATTTGTGATAGTTATTTCGATATTGATTTAGATAGGTGTGTATATGATTGTGCTATTTCATTTCAAGCAATGCATCACTTTTCTCATGAGGATAAGATAAAATTGTATAAAAAAATATATAATTCATTGAAACCTAATGGAGTATATATAGAATGTGATTACATGGTAGAAAATCAAAAGGATGAAGATTATTACTATGCAGAAAATATACGTATTCGTAAAGAATTAAATATTTCAGAAAATGAATTTTATCATTATGATACTCCTTGTACTATAGAAAATCAGTTATCAATGTTCAAGGTAGCTGGGTTTAAGAAGGTAGAAAAAGTATTTCGTATAGAAAATACAACAATTATAATTGCTCATAAATAACTGAAGAAAATTAGTGTATTGCCAAGGTAAATTTTGGAGGTTTAACCATTAAAGAGTTATTTGAATTTGAAAAGATATAAAATAATGAGGGGCTTCAGTAGTGGAAGCTCCTTTTTAATTTCCCTAATTGTAAATTTATGATAGTATTTTAATAAGATGAGTAAGATACTAAATAAGAGGTGAAAAGTTTGAAGAAAATAATGTTAATTGAAGATGATTTAGATGTTGCTAGAGAGCTGGCGTTATCTTTAAGAAAATGGGGTTTTGAAGTAGAGATAATAGATGAGTTTAATAATATAGTAAAGGAATTTATAGAGAAAAAACCAAGTCTTGTATTGATGGATGTGAATTTACCTTTTTATGATGGCTTTTATTGGTGTGAAAAAATAAGAGAGCTTTCCAAGGTTCCTATAATATTTTTATCTTCAAGGGATTCTAATATGGATATTATTATGGGGATGAATAATGGTGGTGATGATTATATTACAAAGCCTTTTTCAATGGAGGTATTAATATCAAAAATTAATGCATTGCTGCGTAGAAGTTATGATTATACTACCTCAGATTCACTAGTTTATTATAATGATGCAATTTTAGATATTGAAAAATGTATTTTTAGATATAAGGATAATGAAATAGAGCTTACGAAAAATGAAATAAAAATATTATCATTATTAATAAAGAACAAAGGAAAAGTAGTATCTAGAGAAAAACTCATGATGAGTTTATGGAATGATGATGAATTTGTTAGTGATAATACTTTAACTGTAAATATTACAAGGCTTAGAGGAAGATTAAAGGATTTAGGATTAGATGATGTTATTAAAACTAAAAAAGGGATAGGGTATTTTATACAATGAATTTAAAAAGATTTATAAAGGAAAATATAAAAAGTATATTATTTAATTTTAGTATTTTACTTTTTATTAATATCTATTTTTTAGTATTAAACTTACTAAAGGGCAGGATGGAAGAAATATATTACTTAGATGTAATACTTATATTTATTTATATTGGTGCTTTTATAATAAAATATGCACGTTGGAAGGAAAGGTTTAGTGGACTTTATGAAAGTATGGAAGAGGATAATGATATTAGTTTAAATGATATTAATAGAGAGTCTTTAGAAGAAGAAATAATGGCTTACATAATAAATAAAAAAGATAATAATTATTCGCAGCTTATAGACCAGAAGGAGACACAAATCAAAGATATGGAAGAATATATTTCAAAATGGGTTCATGAAATAAAGTTACCTATTAGTGCCATATCAATGATTTTAGAACGGATTGACGATGCAGAGCTTAGCATTGAAATCAAAAATGAAACTGAAAAAATAAATTTCTTAGTTAATTCCGTTATGTATGGCAGTAGAGCAACAGCTGCAGCTGAGGATATATTTATTTCAGAAGTAAAATTGCAAGATATAATAAAACAAGCTATAAAAAACAATGCCTTTATGTTAATAAGAAATAATATAGAAATAAAACTAGAGAATCTTGACCACTATATTTTTACGGATAAAAAGTGGATATTATATGTTTTAGATCAACTTATTAATAATGCAATAAAGTATTCTAGGGAAAATGCAAAGATACAATTCTATGGTGAGGAGAGTGATAAATATATCTGTTTAAATATAAGAGATAATGGAATTGGAATTGCAGCGGAAGATTTAGAAAGAGTATTTAATAAAGGGTTTACGGGCAACAATGGTAGAGATACAAGGTATAAATCCACAGGAATGGGATTGTATTTTTCTAAAAAGATTTTAGATAAACTAGGAAATTCCTTTGAGGTTTATTCAGTGAAAAATGAATACACCTTGTTTAAAATCAAGTTTAATAAAATATCTGATTTCACTACTATTACAAAAATGTAACATTGAAAGTTTAAATGTAATGTTAAGTGAAGGATTAATTAGTAAAAAACCACTAAAATTAATTTATGAGCTGATGAAAGTTCAGCAAAATGAAGGTTAGTTTTTGGAGGGGAAAATTTCATGAGAGAAATATTAAAATTAAATAATTTATCAAAGGATTATGGGATTAAGGGGTTTAAGACTAGAGTTTTAAATAACATATCTTTATCCGTGGAGGAGGGAGAGTTTTTATCTATAATGGGTCCATCAGGTGCAGGTAAAACTACACTCCTAAATTTATTATCTACACTAGATAAACCTAGCAAAGGGGAAATATTTTTAGATGGAATTGATCTTACGAAGGTAAAAAATAAAGAACTATCTAATATCAGAAAAGATAAAATAGGATTTATTTTTCAAGATTACAGCCTTTTAGATAATATGACACTAATGGATAATATAGCTCTTCCCTTAGCTTTAGGAAGAAAGAGAACTAAGGAGATAGAGCAAAAGGTTAATAAAATAGCTGATATCTTTGGACTTACGGAGCATCTTAAGAAATATCCCTATGAGCTATCAGGAGGACAAAAGCAAAGAGGGGCTGCTGCAAGGGCGTTAATTACTAGACCAAAGGTTATTTTTGCAGATGAACCAACAGGAGCTTTAGATTCTAAGTCTTCTACAGATTTATTAGAATGTTTAAAGCGAGTAAATGAAGAAAATAATGCAACTATAATAATGGTTACTCACGATGCCTTTTGTGCAAGTTATTCTAAAAAGGTCTATCTGCTTAGTGATGGAGAAATCAAGTGTCAAATAAATAAAGGGAATGATAGAAAAGAGTTTTATGGAAAAATAATTGATTTATTAGCAACCTTGGGAGGTGCTAAATAATGAGCGTATTTTCCATAGCATTTAATAACTTTAAAAATAATATAAAAACATATTCCATGTTTTTTATATCAATGATATTTTCAGTTATTATACTAAGTAACTTTTTAATTCTTATGGACAGTGAATCCTTAAAGGTTTTAGGAGAAGCTAATGCTGTTTATACTAAAATGTTATTACAAATGATAAGTATAATTCTAGGATTATTTATGCTTTTCTTTATCTGGTATGTGTCTAATGTATTTTTAAAAAACAGAAAAAAGGAAATAGGGCTCTTTACCTTTATGGGTGTAGATTTAAAAACCATAGGTAAAATCTATTTCACAGAGATGATGCTCATTGGTATCTCTGCCAGTATCATTGGAATTGGCGTTGGTGCATTATTTTCTAAGTTTTTTCAAATGATAGTCTTTGCAGTGGCAGGTTTTAATATAGATGTGAAATTTGCTATTACGGAGAGGTCCATGGTAAACACCTTTATAATATTTATGGCCATATTTTTATTAATGAGTATTAAAGGCTTTGTTAATATTTCAAGAAGTAAGGTAATTGAGCTTTTAAATAGTAGTAGGAAAACAGAAAAGATGCCTAAAGTAACAGTGTTTACTTATATAATTGCAATGGTATCTATAGGTTGTATTACATATGGATATTACCTAGTATTTAGTTCTAAAATGAATGCCTTTAAAACTTTAATTTTAGTTTGTATAGGTACGTATGGTTTGTTTTATGCTGCGATTCCAGCAGTGCTTAATTTTTACATCAATAATAAGAAGATATTATATAAGGGCGAAAACATACTGACTATTAGTAGTTTAGCTTATAGAGTAAAGAAAAATTACACTACCTATGCTACCATAGGGATTTTGACAGCATGTACAGTTACGGTTTTAGGTACAGCAGTATCCATGAGAAATCTTTATACAATGAGTGAGGAAAATGATCAGTTATTTACAATGTCCTTTTCTTCTTCAAACAAAATAGATACTGAAAACATAAGTGAAGAGATTACCAAGGTATTAGGTGAAAAGAAGTTTGATTTAAATACTCAGGTATTAATGGTTAATAATACATTAGGAAATGTTGAATCCTTTCAAAAACAAGCTTATATAGTGATGTCTTATGATGGGTTTGAAGATATTTTGAAGCGCAATGGATATGAAAAAGACTTAGAAAAGATTAATGAAGAAATGGTTAAAGGAAATAATGCTATTTATATTGAAAACCCCAATACCTTAGGAAGCTTAATAAAGCCAACTGAAATAACTTTAGCGGATAAAACCTTTGAAATTAGCGAAGGTAATATAAGATTTAAGGTTTTAGGTTCCTTAATTAAAGCCCGAACAATCGTTGTTAATAATGAGGAATATGAAAAACTTTATAATCATGGGCAAATGGTTAATTTTTATGGAATTAAGGTTAAAAATGAGTCAGATATTTTAAATGAAGATATTATTAATAAATTAGGCCAAGGATTAGGACCATATTTAAATGATGATATTAACATTCAAGTTGGAAAATATAAAACTCAAAGTGTTGAATGGTTAAAGCTTGTTTATGCTATTGGAGCATTTTTATTCTTAGTATTTGTACTTGCAGAAGCTAGTATTATTTATATTAAGCTATATAGTGATGCAACAGAGGACAAGGATAAATATAAGATTCTAAAAAATATAGGAGCATCAAGGAAGGATTTAGGAAAAGCTATTAGAAAAGAAGTAACCTTATTTTATGTTCTTCCATTGTCTATAGGATTAATTCATAGTTTCTTTGCAATAAACGTTTTAGGAAAATTTTTATCAGAAAACCTGAACTTAACTTTTATTATAAGTATTATAGTATCAGTAAGTATATTTGTAGTTAGTGCAATTATATCAATTAAAAGCTTTAAAAATATTGTTGATGTTTAATAATAAAGGGAGCATACTGTAATGGTATGCTCCTTATTTTTATCAATAACCACCAGTAAATTCCAAGTTATCTATTAGACTCTGAAATTGACAAAAGTAAACTATCATTTAAACCTAATTGCTCATTGGATGAAGAAATAAAAACATATATATATTGTATCACTGCGATTATGCTTGTCTAAGTAAGTTACTTTACAAGAAACTAAATTAACAAAACATTAGATATTATTTTAATAATTCTTCTTCACTTCATATTTCAAGGAGGTATATAAAATGTTAGCTATATTAGATAAGATGATAATAATACCCATCATATGTATGTTTGCATATGGGCTTGTGCAACAAATACGGGAAACTATATCTTTGACAAAAAGTAATGAAAATAATTCTAAACGTTTGATTTGGAGCACGGTTTGCAGTCTAGCATACGGTGTATTCTTTATAGCTTTTATACTTAACATGTTTATTGCTCTTATAGGATTAGATAATACACTAATTACATCAGAAAATACTAGTATTGCATGCACTATATCTTTAGTAGTTTTCTTTATAAGTAAATATGGCGTAGGGCGTAAAATTTAACTACCAATGATTATGTTCCCAATTATGGAGTCGGTTAGAAGTGGCGGAGATTTAGAGAACATTTGTGGCAATGGGAAATATAGCAAAGATATTATAATGCCTAGATGGCTGTGTCCTGTTCAGGCTGACGGCAAAGAAACTTGGCAATGAGAATTTTTATAAGGGAAAGTTTTTGGATTAGTTTTGATTTTCATTGTATTCAGTTTGTAGATATTGTGAACTAATTTCGTAAGTTGATCTTTGAAAATTGAATAGTAGGTATTTCAAAATATGTTATTATATATATGTCGAGAATTTGTTTTTATAGAATTAAAGAAGGGGCAAGCAATCATGCAAATAGAAATAGTGAGAATATTAGGTATTATATACATATGGACTTGGTTTGTGTGGCCATTTTCGTTTGTTGTTTCACTTATTTATGGAATTGCTTCTGTTATAAATGGAGAAACTTCAAAGAAATATATTGTTATTGCAGGTATATCATTATTAATGATGTTATCTGGATTCAACTTGTTATTGTTTTCGTAATTTTGGTTATTTACAATGAAAAATTGATTGATATTGCGTAACAGTATTAAATGATAAAATGAGTGAATATTAAGAAAAGTTGGAGGTATATAAACATATGACAGAAGTGATTATTTTAGGAGTAATACATGAAATTTATAAAGATGACGTATTAGAGTTTATAGAGGAATACAACCCTGATGTTATTGGGGTAGAAATAAGACCAGAGGATATTAATTCATCAAAGGAATATTTACATATTAGTTATCCTAGTGAAATGATCGAAATAGTTTATAGATTTTCTAAAGAGATAAAAGTATATGGATTTGATTGGCTTGGAGAAGATATGAAAAATAAAAAGCTTTCACATGAATATTGGAGAAATGAAAGCATTAAAAGGTTATATAGACAATTTGAAAGTGACAAGGGATTTGAGAAGGAAAGAGAATTACTAAAGATTATCGAAGAAAAAGAGGAAGAATTTATTAAGAAATCAAATCTAAAAACATACAATAGTGAAATTGCAGATATTTTTGTAGAGATTTACTACAAACAATTTTTTATGATTTTAGATAAAACTCCTTATGAAGAATATGCTCGTTTTTGGCAGGAAAGGGATGAGCATATAAATAAAAAACATAATAAATATTATTAAAGAAAATGAGGGCAAGCGTATAATTTTTGTTATGGGCGGTGCACATAGATATCTTAGCATAAAGGCAATTGAAGAAAAGTTAGGCAATAGTATTGATTTGGTAAAATATTTAGGGTAATAGAGGTAGAGTAATTGTATTTCTCAATTTTAAATTATCATGAAAAAAATTAAGTATTAAATCATTGGAAATACCGTACTATTCAGAAATGAATATGCTGTATTTTTTATTTCACAATTCAAAGATAACCTTAGTAAATTGTGATTAATATAAAGAGGGTATGAAAGAAGTTGATATGATTGAACATCTTAAGCCAAGCATCTTTGTTAGAAGAATAAGAATTGTGACTAGATTCTTTAAGCAAAAATTAGAAATTGAATAATTTTTATATACACCTAGTATTCATAGGATTAAGTTTATGTTTAAATATTTAAATAATTATGAGACTGGAAAAGATGATTTGGAAGCTGGATTAAATCAACATGCTAATAAAGTGGTGATTTTAAGAAAGAGCAAGAAAATCAAGAAGTTTATTGGAGAACAAGTATGGTCATTGAGTATAGAAAATTGACTACTAATGAATTAGATACATTCATTGATATTGTGATTATATACTTTATTTATTATGGAATTAATATGTAAATATGAATTGGTAAGGGAGAACTAATTATGATAATAAAATTGGAGAATTTTGATTATATAAATATTATCGAAAAAACAGGAGATTTCACTAAGGATGTATGTAATCTTCTTGAAATAAATAATAAGAATAATACAAAAGAACATGTACTAAAAGTTGCTGAAACAAGCTTAAAGTTAGCGGATAGATTTCAGTTAAATTCTGAAATATGCTATAAAGCAGCATTACTACATGATATTAGTGCAATAATGAATCCAAAGGATATGACTGTGGTAGCAAATAAAAACAATATGTTATTAGATGCTTCTGAACAAAAATATCCTTTTTTGCTACATCAAAGGATTTCTAAGTTGATAGCATTTGATTATTTTAATATTAAAGAAAAAGATATATTATCTTCAATTGAATGTCATACTACATTGAAAAGTAAACCTACTAAATATGAAATGGTATTATTTTTGGCTGATAAAATAGCATGGGATCAAGCAGGGGAGCCTCCATATCTAGACATTATAATAGATGGCCTAAATATATCATTAGAAAGTGCTTGTAAAAATTATATTGATTATATATATGATAACAACAAACTTTTATATCCTCATAAATGGATGAATGAGGCACATAGATACTTTTCATAAATATATTACAGTTTTTACAATTACAATTACTAATAAGATTATACCTAGATTTAGTATATATAATTCATTAAGGTTGTTTAGTGAACATGTAGATATTGCGAACTAATTATGAATGTTTGATTTTTGAAGATTGAACAATACGGCATGAAATATAATTCGTAATAGTATTAAAGAGTGAAATAACTATTTTAGGAGGAAGCTAGAATGATAAATAGAAAGTTGAACTTTTATTTTTTTGGAGAAATTGGCGAATACGATAAATATAATCCAGAATTCGTTTGTAATAGAGAATATGCATCTGAAATACTGTATATAATTGCAAAAAATAAACCATTTACTATTTCCAGATTTGAGATTGCAAAACTTTTAAATATTAAAGATGAAGTTGTTGCGAATAATATCAATAATCTTGAACTAATTAATGCTATAGAAGTTAAAAACAACTCATATCAGGTTAAATTCCCTATTATTTTAGAGAAAGATATAGAGAAAATAGAAAAATATATTTATAAAGTAGGAGAAGTTATTGGCAAAAAAATAATTGATATTAAAGACGTGCTGTATGCAAAAGTTTCACAATTAAGATGCTTTAAACACTATACTTATGAAAGAATTTTATATCATATTATCTGTGATAAAATCTTCGATGGTACTGCTTTTGAATTTTTCACTAAAAGAAATACTTTTTGTTCATCAAAATTACAACCAGGAAATAGGAATTATATTATTGTTGCATACGAGGATAGCAAACTAGTTGAAAAACATAGCAACAAGATATTATGCAGTAGCAATAATTATAGAAGCTCTGAATTCACTTTTAATAGTTTTGGAGATTTAAATGGTTTAAGAAAAGATATGTTTAGATTTTTTAGGCTAACGCAAAAAAGTGTTCATAGTGCGAGCCCCTTTGATAAAGTGAATATTGCATATAACAATGTTTTAGATAGAATGAACAAGAAAATTGCATATGAATGTGGTAATTTAATACGTAGTGTCATTGAAAAGGATATTACGTATAGTCAATTATCAGAACAAGAAAAGAGTATAGCACAGTTTTTGCATGAGTTAGAGTATATCAGTATAAATGAGGATAATAGTATTTCGGTGAATATTACAGTTTTTTATGATTTTGAAGTAGCTACGACTATTAAAGAATTATCAGATATTATACTTGAAAATATATTTCCTATAGTAAAAGAAATCTTTGATAGTTTTGAGATTAATGTATCAGAGATAACACCTGTAAGGCATAATGTTGACATAAAAGAAACAGCAAACGAGTTATGGCATCAAATTTTTGGGGCTACAAATGAATACTTAGTAAAAGAAGGTTTTGTTGCAACGCCAAATAATATTGATGGACAAGGTAGATATTTGAGGAGTCTTACAATATCTAAAATCTAATAGTTTAATTTATATTGCATTATTAATAGATAAAATGCATATAGTTTGGTGGATTGTCATCATGCAAGTTATAACATTAATCTTTTGCATTTTTATAGTCATTTATATATGACATAATATATAAAAATGTTCTTAAAAAATTAAATAGTCATGTGCTTATAAAACATGTCATAATTGATTCATGATAGTATCATATTGTGAACTAAATGACTTTTGAAAAGTTAATAATACCGTATTTAAATATTAAATGTAGTAAATAATATTTATGAGGTGAATAACATGAGAAAGAAAGCGATTTATATAGCAGCATTAATAATAGCTGTTATTATTTTTACTACAAATAATGTATATGCAAATACTCCTATTGAACCTATTAATAAAGTTTATAAGGAAGGAATTTATAATTTGGATAAAAATTATAAAGGTGAATATAATTTGCAATACAAATTTGTTAATAAAAATAGTGATTCAGCAATTATTGTATTGGATGAAAATGCTAATATAGTTTATAAAAATATAAACTGTAATAGAAAATGTAACGCTGGTACAATAACAAACAAGAATACTATTATAGTAATAACAGATGGAGAAGTAGAATTAGATTTTACTAAAATAAATTAGAGATTAAATTGCAAAAATACCGTATTATTCAAAATGAATCTACGGTATTTTTTTAGTACACAATTCAAATATATTGCAAAGTAAATGAAATTTAAATTTTAAAAGTTAAATAATACATTATTAAAAAGGATGTTATAATAAATTCGTAATTGTATTAAATTGGAAGATATAAAATTTACATATGGAGATATATAATATGATTATATATTTGGTTAGACATGGTAAAGATTATGAAGAATATCGTGGTGGATGGAGTAATTTGGGCTTAATTGAAGAGGGGATAAATCAATCAAAGAAATTAGCAGAGCATTTATATAATAATAAAGATAAATATAATATTAATACCTTAATTAGTAGTGATTTAAAACGAACAGTAGAAACGGTAAATGAAATATCTGTAAGGTTTAATATGCCTGTAAAGTTCTGTGAAGAGTGGAGAGAGAGTAATAATGGGATGCTAGCAGGGATTTTGAATACGGAAGCAGTTGAAAAATATCCAGGTCTTTATTTTAACACTCTACAAATGGATGAACGATATCCAAGTGGTGAAAGTCCACTAGAATTTTATTCTAGAATCAAAAATGCATATAAAAAGCTTTGTGAGAAAATGATTAATTGTGAAATTGGTCCAAATGTAATGCTCGTTACACACAGTGGCGTAATTGAGCTTATCTATTACATTATAAGTGGCTTAGAGTGGACAAATAAAAGTGCTAAATTATGCAAATCATACAATACGGGTATTCATAGCATTGAGTATATATCGGGTAAGTGGAAAATAATTGATTCTAATAATATAGAGCATCTGAATGATTAGGTTATTTGACTCATAATATGCAGATATTGCGAACTAATTTAAAAAATATGTTCTTTAAAAATTGAATAGTATGGTATTTACAAAATGTGCTATTATATATGATATAAAGGTATTAATGGGAGGAAAGATATATGGAGTTTGGTGGATGGTCATCATGGCAAGTTATAACATTAATAATCTGTATTGCTACAGCTATTGGATGTGGTGTAGTAGTTAGTCATAAAAAGAAAAAATAGTTAATAATATTAAACTATTATAAAAATACCGTATTATTCAGAAAAGAGTATACGGTATTTTTTTTGTTTGCAATTCAATAATATTGCGAGCTAATTAGTAGAAATAGATTTTTCAAGGTTCAATAGCATGTCATTTGGAATGATATGTTACAAGCAATTCATAATAGTAGTATTATATAATAGTAGAGATCAAAGAGTTATGGGAATGCTTTTAAAAGGGAGAACGACATCTCAAATAAGAGATATCGTTCTCCCTTTATATTTACTTTTGAACAAGACGAAGGATTTTATCATCAGATAAATTAGGATTTCCTCTACCATCTCTATTGCTTGTTGCAATATAAATAGAACCATCTTTTCCTTCATATACATCACGCAAGCGTCCATATTCATTTTTTAGTAGGGACTCCATATTTTGTACCACTGTGCCACCCTTATTTAAGGATACTAAAAGGAGTTGTTGTCCTCGAAGAGTTGCAACTAGTAGCTTATTTTTCCATGGTCCTTGGGTTATAAAAGTAATGCCAGATGGGGCCCATGTGTCTTCTTTGCTGTGGACTAAAGGCTTTTGAGTTATTGGATCTGTAGAAGTCTCATCACCTTGAACAAGAGGCCATCCGTAGTTGTCTCCTGGTATTATTATATTTATTTCATCATGGGCTGATTGACCATGCTCTGATGAGTACAAAATGTTTTTAGAATTCCATGCTAAGCCTTGAGGATTCCTGTGACCTAAGCTATAAACAGGGGAATTAGGAAAGGGATTATCTAGAGGTATACTTCCATTAAGTTCTATTCTGAGGATTTTCCCAGCCAAACTTGACATGTCTTGTGCCAGTGATGGGTTTTGTGCATCTCCTGTTGTTATATATAATTTTTTATCTGGACCTATCTTAATTCTCCCACCATTATGGAATTGGCTACCAGGAATCTTGTCTAAAAGAACTTTATCAATAACTGCCACATTGTTGTTTTCAATTAATCTGACCACTCTGTTGTAGAGTCTACTATTTTCTCTATAGGAATGCATAACATAGATATAATGATTTTGTAAAAAACTAGGGTCTAGTGCAAGACCCATCAATCCTCCTTCACCTTGACTTATAAATGGTGCTCTAAAGGTAATAAGGGGCTCAAGATTAAGTAGTCCATTTTCAATAACTTTTATTGAGCCAGACCTTTCTGTAAAATATATTTTGCCTTCATCATTTATGTCTATTGCCCAAGGTACAGTTAAATTTTCTGCCACAATCTCTATGTTGTAAGGAAATTGCCTTGTTTTTTTACGTGGTGATATTATTTTATTAAGAAAATTGAAGATTTTCTTTCTCATATTTCATAGCCTCCAAATTATATATGTTGTTATAATACTATTCTTTTAATGGAAAAATTATAAGGAATAAAAATATGATAATTCATAGTGTAGTTCCTTTTATAGATACTAGAAGCTGTAGTTATCATGGGAGAGAGGCTACTTTTATTTAGTGTTAAAAATTATTACATTTATTCTAAAATTAGGTTATAATACATGTATCAAATAAACCACAATGGTATCATGTTACGAAATAGCTATACTTTATTTTTAGGGGGCTGATTTATAATGAGAAAAAAATATTTATTTGCTATTGTAATTATTCTTATGATTTGTATTACTGGTTGCAGCAATTCAAGTTCAAATCTTGAAGAATATCTTAATACTGGGACATTAATTGATTCAAAGGCAAAAGATATTATGCCAACCCTAGATAATTTGCCTGAGTATGACAATATAGAGTACAAATATACACATAAGTCAATATTATTTTTTGAATCCAATTCTGTTGCCCTCATCGTAAATTATGATGATAATACATTTGAAGTTGAAAAAAATAAATTAGATGAACAATATATTTTTTTAGATAGAAAAATCAAATCTGATTATGATGAAAGTAAATATTACATTCCTGAATATGAATTTTCAGTAGAAAGCTATGATTTTAGAGTTATAGATAAAAATGGTACCTCTAATACAGATTTTCCTAAATCCTTTGGAATGATTGGAATATCTGAAGAAAAAAAGAGTATAGCATATTTGTATTTTTATGATGGAGATTTAGATTATATAGCAGAAGAAAATGAGAAAAATCCTATGGCTAATTTCGTTAAGGAATATTTTAAATACAAGTTTTAATATTAATAAGAATCATATTAAAATAAACCATAAAATAAATGGGGGATTAGAAATGATAAAAACAATTCATAATGTTGAGGAAGTAATTGATTTCACATGGGAATTGAGTCAGGATAACCTAAATGCCAGTTATCCAAGAAAAGATTCAATTATAGAGCTTAAAGAATATATTAAAAAATTCATAGATGATGATAGTAAAAATGTAATAGCTAGCTATCAGCAAGGTGAATTATGTGGGATTTGCCTTTATTTTTGGATAGATGAGGAAAAGTATGTTCAAACAAAGATATTTTTAATAAAAGATGGTTATGACCAAGTTGGAGAAGAACTTATTAATTACATAAGGAATCAATTAACTGGATATGAATTCTTTATAACTGGAATACCTTTTACCAATAAAAATGCAAATGAATATTTCAAGAAAAAGAATATTAAGTGTAGTGAATCTAGTATTGTTACAGAAATACATAACTTAGAACCACGTACAAATCAAAGAAATCACTGCGTAGAAGAAGTTAGCAAAAACAATTTTGATGAATATGCTAAGTTTCATGACAGATATGCCATTCCTTTAGAAATGTATTATAATAGCACAAATTTGCTGAAGGATATGGAACGCTTTCGAGTATTTGTTTATAGAAATGCTAGCGAAATTATTGGGAGCATTTTTGTTAAGAGAGTTATGGACTCAGCAGAGGTTTTTGGCTTATTTGTTCATGAGAAATATGAAAATAAGGGAATTGAAGGTATCTTAATTAATGAGATGCTAACCCGATTATATAATGAACTTGGTGAAGTAAAGGAAATTGTATATTTTATTGAAGAAGATTCTACTAATGAACTGAATGCTGCTTTGACTGCAGGCTTTGAGGTTCAAGCTAAATATAGATGTTACAAATGCATACTTTAAATTGTCAAATTGTTATTTTGTAAGGATTAGTAGTTTTCAAAAAAGATTCAGCTATTGTTAAAATTGAATTGGTGAAGAATAATGTTTATATTAAGAACTAATAAATAAAAATGCTTGTTGAAAATTGAATAGAACATCCTTTGAAAAATACTTTAGCAGGGTATTAAATATACCCCTATGCTGAGGAGTTTTTTATTATTCAGGGGCATTTACCTATATAAAAAACTATAACAAATATATGAGACTTGGCTCATGAAAGTGAAATAATCTGGAAGAGTATTATTAAAAGAACATTAAAAAATTTTAATTTAACTTTAATTTTGACTTAATGAAAAATAAAAAGATATATTATATAATTAGATTAAAGATTGAAAGAGAAGCTGATTATATGAGGCGATTAAAGGTAAAGAAAAAGAAAAGGCGGTAATTTCAGAGAAGTGATAGATTACAAAGGAGTGATCATAGTTAAGAGGATATTAATTGTGGAAGATGAATCTAGTATTTCTGATTTTATAAAGGGGGAATTAGAGTATTAAGGATATAAGGTTTCGATTAAATTAAATAGTATCTATTTGGGTATAAAAGATTTTATACTTAAAAGGTTTGATCCAAATACAAGATATTAATAATATGATGATATATAGGAGGAAAAAAATGAAAAAGATAGTAATAGCAACAATTATCATGGGGATTAGTATGGGATTAGTAGGCTGTAATAATTCGGCTACATCAAATGATAAAAATGAAATAAATAGCAAAATCACTATTGAACAAGCAAAGGAAATAGCTTTGAAGAACTCAAATTTAACCAGCGAAGAAGTTTCATTTATTAGAGCAGATAGTGAAATGGATGATGGAGTAGAGAAGTATAACGTAGAATTTTACCATGAAAATAAGGAATATGATTATGAAATAAATGCAACTGATGGAAAAATTATAGAATATGATTATGATGTGGAAGATTATACTATGTCTGGACAACAAGGAACCAATGAAAGCGTTAGTGAAATAACTGAAGAGGAAGCAAAAGAAATAGCTTTAAAACATGCAAATTTAAATAATGACCAAGTGACCTTTGGAAGAATAGAAAAGGATTTTGATAATGGTGTTAAAAAATATGATATAGAGTTTTCTCATAATAATAAGGAGTATGATTATGAGATAGATGCTAACACAGGAAGCATATTATCATATGAGCAAGATTAAAGATTTATATTTGTATTTTAAATATTACTGGAATTTTTGTGGTTTCAGTAATATTTTTTTATTTGGAACTCTTATTTAAAATTGCATTAACTATATAAAATAGGGAATAGTAAAGTTTTTTACTTGTAGTAATGAAATTATATCCATAGGAATGGAAAATAAAAGAAGTTTTCAATATAGATTATCAAAATTCATGGACCTTATGTGAATATATGGGATATAATACAATATATCCTTGATAATTGAAGTAGAAAGATATAATATAGTAATTAATAAGTATTATTATTTACTAACAATTAATAGTTGAGAAAATAAATAATAGATATTACTATATATGAGTTATATATAGTAATAATAAGTTTATTTTATATAAAAGGGGGAATGGAAATGAGTATTTTAATAGGAATTTTATTACCGCTTGTAGGTACAACATTAGGTGCAGCATGTGTTTATACAATGAAAAAAGAAATGAACAAAGTGGTTAATAAAATACTTCTTGGGTTTGCATCAGGGGTTATGATGGCGGCATCAATATGGTCATTAATTATTCCAGCAATAGATATGTCTGGCCATATGGGAAAATTGTCTTTTGTTCCAGCAGCAGTTGGAGTCATTGGTGGAGTTCTGTTTTTATTTTCATTGGACAAAGTAATTCCACATATTCACGTAGATAGTGATAAAGCGGAAGGAACAAAAAAATTTAACTTGAAGAAAACTACAAAGCTTATATTTGCAGTAGCACTTCATAATATTCCAGAAGGAATGGCTGTAGGAATTGTTTTTGCAACCATTATGAATGGAGGGAACACAATGACTATTGCCGCTGCCTTTGCTCTATCTATAGGTATAGCAATTCAAAACTTCCCAGAAGGTGCAATAATATCAATGCCCCTTAGGAGTGAAGGGTTAAGTAAAAATAAGGCTTTCCTTTATGGTGCTTTATCTGGAGTAGTGGAACCTATAGGGGCAGCAATTACAATAGCATTTTCTAGTACTTTTACACCTATAATGCCATATCTTCTTTCCTTTGCAGCAGGAGCAATGATTTTTGTTGTGGTAGAAGAGTTAATTCCTGAAGCCGCAGAAGATAATGCTTCAGATATTAGTGCATTAGCTTTTGCTGTAGGATTTGTAATTATGATGATTCTAGATGTAGCACTATCTTAGGGAGAAAGAATTATAAATAAGAAAATATTTATGAGTGGATCTCTTTTAAAATGGTCAAAAGAATCTTGTTATGATTCCTGGAGTGGGGGATGGATTAAAAATAGATAAGGGTACTTCAGCCACCTTGGCGATAAATATAATCCCAATTCAATCGTTCTGCGTATCTCCCTAATAGAGGGGACCATTACCGACAACAAACAAAAATACGGTGAATATCAGTATGAAGTTGACTTTATAAATAAAAGGTTGAAGTAAATCTGTGGAGTATGCCTAATTTCATGATACATAGAGTTTACCTATAATATGGATAAAAGGATGTATTTATTGAATGAATAGCAAAAGAAGGTTTACTAAGGAGTATAAGGAACTTACTATTCTAGCTTAGAAGATGTTGCTTAAATAAAAGAATACAGGGCTATGATCAAGTTGATTTCTATAACTTGATCATAGCCATTTTTATTATATAGTTAATGATAATGCCGTACTATTCAAAACTGAATATGCGGTATTTTTTATTTTGCAATTCATAGGAATTCAGACCTAGTTAAGAAGATTTGTTCTTTGAAAATAGAATAGTATGATATTTGAAAAAACATGTTATAATTGACTCAGAATTGACTAATAATTGTATCATAATGTGAAATAAAGATATTTTCATAGGATAACAGAAGGGTATTTTACACTAGGAGGAAACAAATGACTAAAATAAATAATAGTGAAATTCATAAGAAATTTTTAAATATAGAAAGAAAGTTAAATGAAGAGCTAATAGGTCAGAAGGAATATATCCATAATATTTGTAACTACTTTGAGAGAAAAATTTCAACGGATCAAAGAGGTAGATTGCTTTTGATAGGACATCGAGGAACCTTTAAAAAGGCCAGTGTTAGGTCTTTATTTGCAAAGCTTAGAGAAAATGATTTAGTAGTAAGAGGAGAGGTTGAGGAGATTAATCTTGCCTCATACAATTTCAACTTAGGATTTAATGCATTTTTAACGGACTTGTATGAAAAGCTTAATGGTTCTTCAGGTGTGATAATATTTAAAAATCTAGAAGAGGCAAGTGAAAAAATAATAGAGGTTTTAGAAACTATTGAACCTAATAGCTGCATTAGATTAAATCAGGAATATGTAATTAAAAATAAGTTTTTAATTGAAGCAAGAGAGACTGATAGTGAGAAGATTCAAGAATTCATTTGTAATGATAAATTTTTTATTTTTGTTTATAACAATGATAGTAACAACATATTAGAAGAAGATTGTATTCATGCTGATGAGGTTTTACATACAAAACCATTAACTGAAGAAGAAAGAAGCATAGTAGTTAGAAAAAATCTTATAAAGGTTATAGATAAGCTTCAAAACCAATTCAATATAAATATAATACTAGGTGTTAATGAGGAGGAAAAAAGCCAGGATTACTTTGGTGTTTGCAAATATCTTCAGGAAAGTTTTAGAGAAAATTCTACTTTTGGAGTTAGCGAGTATATTTCATATAAAGTATATAAGCCTCTTGTAAATATAATAGAGGTTGAAATGGTTGATGGACAAAATCAGATTTTAGTTTACGTTGATAAAAATGAGATTTATTGCAAAATTAATAGTGATATATTTAAGCTTAGTGATTATTTGATACCTACCCTAGATGAGGTTAAATATAAGCTGAATTCTATTACAGGAATGAAAGAGTTAAAAGACTTTATAACTAATATAGAGAATAACTACAAGGTTCAGCACATAAGGCAGAGGCTTGGACTTAAAACTTCACAAATTTCTATGAACATGATTTTTGCTGGAAATGCTGGAACTGGAAAGACTAATGCTGCAAGGATAACCTTTGAATATTTATATGCCCTAGGTATTTTATCTAAAGGTGTCTTTAGGGAGGTTAGTAAGGCTGATTTTGTTACTGAGAACCTTAATGATGTAGCTAAAAGAACCATTGATATCATAAATTCAGCCATAGGAGGAGTTTTATTCATAGATGAGGCTTATTCTCTATGCGAAAGTGAAGATGATAAAGTTGGAAAAGAAATTGTAGATGCACTGTTAAAGGGTATTGAAGATAATAGGGATAATCTTATAGTAATTTTAGCTGGCTATGAAAATGATATGGAACACTTCTTATCATTTAATCAGGGCTTAAAATCTAGATTTTCAAATGTAATTCATTTCTACGACTATAATCCAGTTGAGATGTATGAAATCGCTGTAAATATAGCTAAATCAAAGGGATATAGAATTGCAAAGAATGTAAAGCCTGGACTTATAGATTTGTTTACTAGGAATCAGCTTACTGGAAAAAATGATTTAGGTAATGCCAGATTTGTAAGAAATATAGTTGAAAATGCAATATTAGATGCTTCTAAAAAATATTTAACTAATAGTGAAAGACAGATTGATTTATTAGAAAGAGATAACTTTAACTTTAAGGTTAATGCTAAGTTTGATTTAGAAGAGAAACTAAAAGATATTGTAGGATTAGATGAGGTAAAGGCTCTTTTAAGAAGTCAGTATAAGCTTATAGTTGCTCAAGAAAAAAGAAAATCTGTGGGGGTAAATACAAAGATAGAGCAAAATCTAAATATGGTATTTACAGGCAATCCAGGAACAGGAAAAACAAGTGTAGCGAGATTAGTAGCAGAAATGCTAAATAGTATGGGGCTTTTAAAGATAGGACAATTGGTTGAAACTGATAGATCTAGCTTTGTATCAGATGTTCCAGGTGAAACATCAAAGAAAACAGAGGAGAAATTTAAGGAAGCTATAGGTGGAATTCTCTTTATAGATGAAGCATATACTTTGGCTAATGATTCTTTAGGAATTGAGGCTGTAGAAACCCTTCTTAAATTAATAGAAGATTATTCTAAAGAAGTTATAGTAATTCTAGCTGGGTATGAAGAGGATATGGAGAATTTCTTTGATGTTAATATAGGTTTAAGATCAAGATTCCCACTATGGACTAACTTTGCTGATTATAATCCTAATGAGCTTTTAGAAATGTCAATAAGGCTAGTAGAAGCAAAAGGCTTTAAGTTATCTAAAAATGGGTACACTGCCCTAAAGAAGAGCTTTGTAGATATATACAAAAATTCTGATGCACAATCAGGCAATGGAAGAATGGTTAGGAACTATGTAGAAAAGCTAATCAGAAACCAAAGCATTAGAATTGTTGAAGAAGACATAAGCGTTTATGAGATGAACCTTATAACATCTAAAGATGTAGAAAAGATTAATGTGGCTGACTATGACAATAATTTTGATTTAGAAAAAAGATTAAATGTATTAGTTGGAAGCGAAGAATCTAAGGAGTTTTACGAGAACAATATAAGGTTCAAAAGGTTAGAGAAAAGAGAAGAAAGTTAGGCTTTAGTAATGATATAAATAAATATATGAATATAGTATTCACTGGGGAAAGTGGTACAGGTAAAAAGACCGTAGCTAATATATTAGCAGAAATGTATTATAGCATGGGAATGGTTAAGGCTAAGAGTACGGTGGAACTAGATAAATACGAGTTAATGGCATTGATAAATAGGGGAATGAAGCTGGAGGATATCCTTAGTAAGTTTGCTGGTAAGGTTCTATTTATTGATAAAATGCATTTGTTGTTAGAGGAGGAACAGTGTAATAAAGTAGTTGCAGAGTTAGTTAAGTTTATAGATAAAAATGCTAATAAAATTATTATTGTTTTATCAGGGGAGAAGGAAGGGATGAGAAGATTAGTATTAACTAATGAGGACTTCAACTATCGCTTCCCAACTTGGTTTGATTTTGAGGATTATGATTACAATGGACTTTGTGACATAGCCATAAACACATTAAATAGAAAGTCCTATTCATTAGAACGTGAAGCTGAAGTAGCTTTAAAGAAAGCTATAATTGGCATGTATGGAAATCCAAATTTAGTTCTAAGTAATGGTCTTATGATAAAACAGTATCTGGATTCTTTGATAAGAGCTCAAAGTATAAGAGTATGTGATGAGGATCTTAGCAAGGAGAATATAAATGTAATAACTGCAGAGGATATTATAACTGCACAAGATAAATTTTTATTAAAAAACAGTATTAAATAACATTGTTATGAAGGGCATATTTTAGAAATAGGCCTTTTATTTTTATGAATAATTTAGATTTAGTTAAATTATTCAATGGTAAAGGTAGTCCGTTGAAAAAGAAAAGTTGATGGTGTGAAAATATGTTATAATTAACTTATAATAGCACAAATGTGCTAGTTATTTTTTCGGAAGAGGCTTTATAGTAAAGATTCATTAAGAGAAGATACATTAAGGAGTAATTAATTAAATAATATAATATTTATGAAGGAGATAAATTATGTTTAGAGGAATGCGTAGAAAGGCACAATTACTTTCAGAGGAAGAAACAATAAAAATATTTGAAAAGGGCACATCAGGGGTGTTAGCAGTATTAGGAGATGAGGATTATCCCTATGCAGTACCACTTAGCTATATTTATTGCGATTCAAAAATATATTTTCATGGAGCTAAATCTGGTCATATGCTAGATTCAATATTAAAACATGAGAAAGTATCTTTCTGTGTAATAGATGAAGATAAAGTTGTACCAGAAGAATATACAACTTATTTTAGAAGTGCAATTGCCTTTGGAAAAGTAAGAGTTATTGATAATGAAAATGAAAAAAGAAATGCAATTGAAAAGTTAGCTGTAAGATATACACCTAATGATGAAGAAGGTCGCCTGAAAAAAATTGAAAGAGAGTACAAAATACTTTGTATGTTTGAATTAGATATTGAACATATGACAGGAAAAGAAGCCATGAAGTTAGTGAGAGAAAAAAAGAAAAAATAAAGAAATTAAATTTCAATTTGTAGGGCAATTAATAAAAAATATATGCGAAATATTTCAAAGTTTTAGAAAGTATGATATAATACTTATTAATAATTATTATTAAGTAATAAAGGAGAGCGTAATATGATAGAGATAAAAGAGTTAAATGTTGATACTTTACAATGTACTGTTACTTTTGTATATGAAGATCAACAAACAGATAATCAGGTTTTAGAGCAATTGAAGTCAAAACAAGTATTTGAAGGAAAGAGTGGACAAGTTTTTTATAGAACTACTAATGAGTTAAATTATGAGATTTATGTAGGCTTAGGTAAATATGAAGAGCTAGAAAGAGAAGACTTTGTAAATGCAGTTGCTAAAGCTATGAAACAAGCTGAAAAGTTAAATGTAAATAGCCTTGGTATTAACTTTATAGATGCTAAAGGCTTATGTACAGGTGGCGTTACAAAAGCTATAGTAGAAGGTGTGAAATTAGCTGGCTACAAATTCAGCAAATATAATAAAGGAAAAGAAAACTATAATCCACAGGTAGCTATACTAGGTGCACCAAAGGAAAAGGCAGAGAAGATGGCAATAAAAATAGCAGAAGCTAGCAATGTTATTGATGGTGTGATTTTAGCTCGTGATCTTGTAAATGAACCTGCTAACATACTTTATCCAGAAACTTTAGCACAGCGTGCAGTGTTAGCTGGAAAAGAAAGCGGCTTTGAAGTAGAAGTCTTTGATGAAAATCAAATAGAAGAACTAGGCATGAAGGCATTTTTAGAGGTAGCAAAGGGATCTATTCATAAACCAAGATTAATAGTTATGAGATATATGGGTAATCCTGATAACGATGAAAAAATTGGACTAGTAGGTAAAGGGCTTACTTTTGATACAGGTGGCTATTCTCTTAAACCATCAACTTCTATGGATACTATGAAAAGTGACATGGGTGGGGCAGCAGCTGTTATTGGAACAATGCAAGCCTTAGCAAAGAATAAAGTAGAAAAGAATGTCATAGCGGTTGTAGCAGCTTGTGAAAATGCTATTTCAGGTGGAAGCTATAAACCAGGAGATATTATTGGCTCTATGGCAGGTAAGACTATAGAAGTATTAAATACAGATGCAGAGGGTAGATTAACCTTAGTTGATGCTATTACTTATATTATTGAAAAAGAGAAGGTAGAAAAAGTAGTAGATGTAGCAACTCTTACAGGAGCAGTACTCGTAGCCCTTGGTAATGAAATAACAGGGGTAGTAAGTAATGACGATGCCTTTTATGAGGAGTTATTAGTAGCTGCAAAGAGAAGTGGAGAGAAATTCTGGAGACTTCCAAATGATAAGTGCTTTAAGAAACTATATAAGGGTAACTTTGCAGAACTTAAAAATACTGGTGGACGTTATGCTGGAACAATTACAGCTGGTATGTTTATAGAAGAGTTTGTGCAAGATAAACCATGGTTACATCTAGACATTGCGGGAACATCTTGGACAGATAATGGAAATGATTGTACACCTAAGGGGGGAACAGGAGCACCTGTTAAAACTTTATACGAACTTGTTGTAAAACATGTATGCAATCATTCTAAGTAAATAAGATAGTGAGTAGGAGGAAAATAAAATAATTATTTTCCTCCTATTTTATTATTCTATGTACAAAAGAAACTTATTTAGGTATACATAGATGCTTTTTCAGTAGAAATATACTAAAGATTAAAAGCGTATTGTATAATTATATTATAGGAAAATTATGGTACAATCGTATTAAAGTATATTATTTCAGGAGGACGTTTATAGGTGTATAGAAAGTTTATTTCTGAAAAAAGAAGAAGCATTACAACTCCACAAAATCTAGTAGATAAAAATGGAAGGTGTGTATTTGGCACTTTTGATAAAGAGTTTGAAAAAATGGATTTATTAAAGGCTAAGAAACCTACACATGCTCCACAGGCCATGAATAGGTTTAAGTTAACACTTTGGCAGGCAACAGAGATTTTCTTTGAAAATGGTATTCTCCTTTCAGCTGTATGTGATATGGGGGTATTAGGCAAGATACTAAATGTATTTTATGATAAGAGGACTAATAAGACCTATTGTTTTAATACAAATCTTAAAAGCAAAGATACTATTATTGCACCCAATTTATTAAGAAACAGTATTATTGAGGCAACCACAAAGGATGGCTTTGTAAAGTATGTTAATGACTTGGGAAATGGAAGATGTAGCTTAAGTGGAAGTCATAAAAATAAGGAGGGGCTAACCCTTGAATATGATTTTCAGCTTTCGAGAATTAGTAAGCCAAGTATAGTAAGTATTCCCTTTGATGATAACAGACCATTGTATAGTCAAAAGGATTTTCTTAAGGCTGAAGGGAAGCTTATTTTTAATGGTGAAGAAATGATTACAGATAAAAATACAGTAGCAATAACGGATGATCATAGAGGATACTATCCAAGACATACACATTATGATTGGATAACAACCATGGGAAGAAATGAGGTTAATGGAGAAAGTAAATATTTTGCATTAAATCTTACTCATAATCAAAGTATTGACCCAGAAGCTTATAATGAAAATTTAATATGGTTTCAAAAAGATATTAGTATTCTTCCACCTGTTAAATTCACAAAAAATATTGAAAGCAAAAACTTTAAAGAAGGAACTATATGGACCATAAAGGATGAACATGATATGGTTAATCTGCAGTTTAAGTTATCAGATATTTATGGAATGATTAAGCATGCAGTAATTGTAAATATAGATTATTATATCGCCTTTGGCCTATTAAATGGCTATGTAAGAGATGAGACTGGCAACAAATATATTCTAGATGGAATGCCTGCAATGGGCGAAGATAAAACCCTTCTTTTCTAAGAGATACAGATATATTTATTTATGTTTTTATAACATATTGGAGATACTTTAGCGCCACGTAGTGTAAAGCATACTGTATCAGAAGGCTTTGAGGTAGCTATGTGAATTCAGTATCAAGATACCTGAAAATAATTTTATACAACTTAAAAACAAACACTAGTTGATTTTAATAAATTCAGCTAGTGTTTAATTTTTCTCTATACCTTAACTTTCATAAGGATATACTTTCATTGGTAATATGGTTAATTTTGAAGCAACAGGATATATGGACGTTTCTGGAAATCATTCAAGAGTTTTTGAACTAGTATAGATAATAGATGAAAATTTACATTGTCATAAATTTAACAAAAATTAAAAAAGTAGACATTAAATAATTTAATCGCCATATAATTAAGTGATTAGAAAAAAGGAGTTTATAAACATAGAAAATATGATGAATATTAATGATATTTATTAATGAAAAATACAATATCATTTAATGATTAATAAATTTAAAGTAAGGGGGAGAGATTAATGGAAAATTTAAAGAAGACATTTCTATATGATAGTCATTTAGAATGCAAAGGAGAAATAGTTGAGTTTTGTGGTTGGGCACTTCCTATTAAGTATGAAGGTATTATTGAAGAGCATGAAGCAGTAAGAAATGCAGCTGGTATCTTTGATGTTTCGCATATGGGCGAAGTAGATGTTATTGGGAAACAAGCCTTTGACTTTGTTCAAAATTTAGTTACTAATGATGTAAGAACTTTAGAGGACAATCAAGTTCTTTACAGTATGATGTGTTACCCAGATGGAGGAGTAGTAGATGACCTATTAATATATAAATTTTCAGATGAGCATTTTTATCTTGTTATTAATGCTGCTAATGTAGAAAAGGATTATCAGTGGATGCTTGATAACAAAGGAGATTATGAGGTAGAACTAAGTAATATTTCTTCAGAAGTATCAGAAATAGCAATCCAAGGTCCTAATGCTGAAAAAATTCTTCAGAAGCTTACAGAATTTGATTTAAAAGAAATAAAGTTTTTCCACTTGAATAGAGAAGTTAATATTGCAGGGGTTAAATGTTTGGTTTCTAGAACTGGATATACTGGTGAAGATGGATTTGAAATCTACACAAATAATGAAGATATAAAAATTATTTGGGATAAGCTTTTAGAAGCTGGAAAAGACGACGGATTAAAACCAGCAGGACTTGGTGCTAGGGATACTCTTAGATTTGAGGCTTCATTACCATTATATGGTCATGAAATTTCACAAGATATAAGTCCATTAGAAGCTGGATTATCATTCTTTGTTAAATTAGACACAGATGACTTTATTGGTAAGGATGCACTAGTAAAACAAAAGGAAGAAGGCCTTAAGAGAGTACTTAGAGGTTTTGAAATGATAGACAGGGGAATAGCAAGAGAAGGCTTTGAAGTTTTTGCAGAGGAAAAGAAGATAGGCTTTGTAACAACAGGATATTATTCTCCTACATTAAAGAAAAATATTGGATTGGCATTAATAGATATTGAATATGCAGATATGGGTAGAGAGCTTGAAATTGCAATTAGAAATAAACATAAAAAGGCAAAAATTATTAACAAGAGATTTTATAAGAAAAATTATAAAAAATAATCGTTGATGTAGTATTTAATTATATATATGTTAATTTATAGGTAAAAATAAGGAGGAGTTTAGAATGAAAATAGCAAGGGATTTACTTTACACTAACAATCATGAATGGGTAAAGGTTGATGGGGAGAAGGCATTTATTGGTATTACAGATTATGCACAAACACATTTAGGGTCTATTGTATTTATAGATTTACCAGGAGAAGGCGATGAATTTGATGCTAATGACATACTTTCTGCTGTAGAATCAGTTAAAGCTGCATCTGATGTGTATATTCCTATATCAGGAGAAGTTATAGAAGTTAACACAGACCTTGAAGATAATCCTGAGTTAGTAAATAAAGATCCATATGAAAATTGGATAGTGGCAGTAAAAATGAGTAATAAAGATGAAGTAGATGAATTATTATCACCTGATGATTACGAAAAATTATGTGAGAAGTTGTGTAAGGAGGTATAATATGTTTCCATATATACCCAACACTAAAAGTGATGAGAAAATAATGCTACAAGATATGGGATTAGAATCCACAGAACAACTTTTTGAATGTATACCTGAAGAACTGCGTTTAAATAGAAAGTTGGACTTAGGGGAGCCTTTATCTGAATATGAACTTACAAAGTATATGAGTGAACTTAGTAATGAGAATAAGAGTTTAAAAGATTTAGTTTGCTTTTTAGGAGCAGGTGCTTATGATCACTATGTACCAGCTTTAATAGATCATCTTCGTTTAAGGTCTGAGTTTTATACAGCTTATACACCTTATCAACCTGAGATAAGTCAAGGAACATTACAAGCTATATTTGAATATCAAACATTAATTTGTAATTTGACAGGAATGGATGTTGCTAATTCTTCAATGTATGATGGCGCAACTGCATTGACAGAGGCGGGAATGATGTCTGTAAATATTACTAAAAATAAAAAAATACTTATTTCAAAAACAGTACATCCTGAGTCTATAAAGATATTGAAAACCTATGCTAAGGTTAAGGATATAGAGGTAGTTGAAATTGACCAAGAGGATGGAGTAACTAATATAGAGGAATTAAAGAGATTAGTAGATAATAATACTGCTTCAGTTATTGTGCAGAACCCTAATTTCTTTGGAATTATAGAGGATTTAAGTGAAATCGAAAAAGTTACTCATAGTACAAAGAAAGCAAAGTTAATAGTAAGTGTAGATCCTATTTCTCTCGGTATTTTAAAGGCTCCAGGTGAAATTGGTGCGGATGTTGTAGTAGGTGAAGGACAATCATTAGGGAACAGTCTTAGTTTTGGTGGACCTTATTTAGGATTTATGGCTGCTAAGAGAAATATAATGCGTAAATTGCCAGGAAGAATAGTTGGTAAAACTGTAGATGTAGACGGTAAAGTAGGATATGTTCTTACATTACAGGCAAGAGAACAGCATATTAGAAGAGAAAAGGCTACATCCAATATATGTTCTGATAAATCATTGAATGCTTTAGCAGCAGCTATTTATCTTTCCACTTTAGGAAAGCAGGGAATAAGAGAGGTAGCGCTTCAAAGTACTCAGAAAGCTCATTATGCTTTCAATGAAATCACTAAATCTGGTAAATATAAACCTGCATTCAATAAGCCTTTTTTCAAAGAATTTGTAATTGAAAGTGATATAGATAATAAGGTAATAAACAAAGAATTAATGAAAAACGGTATATTAGGCGGATATGATTTAAGTAAAGATTTCCTCCAATGGGATAATAAAGCCTTGTATTGTGTGACTGAAAAGAGGACAAAACAAGAAATTGATAAATTATCAGAAGTATTGGAGGGACTAAAATGAGAGATTATAACAAGACAATTTTTGATATCTCAAAACCAGGAAGAGTAGCCTATTCTTTACCTAAGTGTGATGTGCCAGAATTAAATCTTGAAGATATTATACCAAGAGATTATTTAACTGATAGAGAATTAGAATTACCAGAGGTTAGTGAAGTAGATGTTGTAAGACATTTTGTTGCTTTATCAAAAAAGAACTATGGTGTAGATTTAGGATTTTATCCTTTAGGATCATGCACTATGAAATACAACCCAAAAATTAATGAAAATATGGCAAGGTTAGATGGGTTCTCAAATGTTCATCCCTATCAGGCGGAAGAAACAGTTCAAGGTTCTTTAAAACTTATGTATGATTTAGATATTATGTTATCTGAAATCTTAGGTATGGAAAAAGTATGTTTGCATCCAGCAGCAGGAGCTCATGGCGAACTTACAGCTTTAATGGTTATTAAGGCCTATCATAATAATAGAGGAGACTTTAAAAGAACAAAAATCATTGTTCCAGATTCTGCCCATGGTACAAATCCAGCTAGTGCAGCAGTAGCTGGTTATGAAGTTGTAGAAATTAAATCTGATTCTAATGGTTTAGTTGATATTGAAAGTTTAAGAGAGGTATTAAATGATGAAGTAGCAGGTCTTATGCTTACTAATCCAAATACTCTTGGACTATTTGATACAAATATAAAATTAATAGCAGATTTAGTTCATGAAGCTGGAGGACTTCTTTATTATGATGGTGCCAATTGTAATGCAATTATGGGTATAGCAAGGCCTGGAGATATGGGCTTTGACGTAGCACATCTTAACTTGCACAAAACATTTTCTACGCCTCATGGTGGAGGTGGTCCAGGAAGTGGTCCAATAGGAGTTAAAAAGGATTTACTTCCATTCTTGCCAGTACCAATAGTAGAAAAAGAAAATGATAAATATAAGCTTAATTATGATATTCCTTTATCAATAGGCAAAGTTAAGAATTTTTATGGTAACTTTGGCGTTATGGTAAGAGCATTCTCTTATATTCTTACAATGGGTGCTGACGGATTAAAGAAAGCAAGTGAAATGGCTGTTTTAAATGCTAATTATATTATGAATAAATTGAAACATGATTATAATTTACCAATGGACACAGTGTGCATGCATGAATTTGTCTTAGCTGGATTAAAAGATTGTCCAAGTGATATTTCTACCTTAGATGTAGCTAAGAGATTAATTGATTTAGGGTATCATCCACCAACAGTTTATTTCCCGCTAATTGTTCATGAAGCACTTATGATTGAACCAACGGAAACAGAAAGTGTGGAAACCTTAGATGAATTTGTTAATGCAATGATTACAATTGCTCATGAGGCAAAAGAAAATCCAGAAATTTTAAAAGCAGCACCTCAAAATGCACCTTCAAGAAGACTTGACGAGGTTAAAGCAGCAAAAGAAGCTGTGGTTAAATGGGAAAAAGAATAAAATTAAGTAAATATCTAATAAATAATAAATAATAAATATTAAATAAACTAAAATATTGCCGGAGAGTTTTTAAAACTTTTCGGCAATAAATCCATAGTTGACTAGTTAAGCAAAGGTAAAAGAAAATGAGTGATTGTTTTTAAAGGAAATTAAAAAGGGAGGGTACTATTATGGATAAGGATATTATCGTAATTGGAGGAGGACCTGGTGGATATGTAGCCGCTATCCGTGCAGCACAATTAGGTGCAAAGGTAAGTGTAATCGAAAAAAGAGATTTAGGTGGGACATGCCTTAATAGAGGGTGCATACCTACTAAAGTATTATGTAAAAACGCTGAGATACTTCATACTTTAAATCATATAGAGGATTTTGGAGTAAAAGTAAGTGATTACAGTATTGATGTTGAAAAAATTCAACAAAGAAAAGGTGAAGTAATAGATAAGTTAGTTGGAGGAGTCTCAACTCTCTTACAAGCTAATGGGGTAGATGTATTAAGGGGAGAAGCAGTCATAGAGGATAAAAACACTGTTAGAGTAAAACTTCAAGAAGGTGGAGAAAAAGAAATAACAACTAAGAACCTTATTATAGCCACTGGCTCCGAAATATCTATGCCACCTATTTCAGGAATTAATCTTCCAGGGGTTATTGGCACTGATGAATTATTGGAATTCAAAGAAATTCCGAAAAGACTTGTGGTAATTGGAAGTGGAGTTATAGGTATAGAATTTGCTAATATTTTTAAAAATTTAGGTTCTGAAGTTACAATATTTTCATCAAGATTATTAAAGAGAACAGATAGTGATATATCTAAGAGGTTTACAGCTTATATAAAAAAGCAAGGTGTGAAAGTTAATAACTTACGAGCTTCAGAAATTTGTAAAACAGATAATGGGCTATTGGTTAAAGGACAATCTCCAAAAGGTGAAGTTGAAACAGAAGCTGATGTAGTTTTAGTTGCTTCTGGTAGGGTACCATGTTTTGGAGGGATAGATTTAGAAAGATTAGGAATTGAATATGATGAAAAGGGAATTAAGGTAGATGAGTATTATGAAACTAATGTAAAAGGCATATATGCCATAGGTGATGTTATCGGAGGAATGATGCTTGCACATGCAGCCTCTAATGAAGGGATTAAAGCTGTTGAAAGAATAATGGGTGTTTTACAGGCTCCAGATAATGCAGTTGTACCTGATTGTATTTTTGCGAGTCCAGAAATAGCATATGTAGGTTTAACAGAACAACAGGCAAAAGAAAAAGGGTTAGATTATGAAGTAAGTAAGTTTATGTTTGGTGCTAATGGAAAGGCTTTAGCTTTAGGGGAACCAGATGGTTTTGTGAAGGTTATAGCAACAAAAGAAGAGAAGATAATTATAGGGGTTCATATTATGGGACCTCATGCATCAGACTTAATTCATGAAGGAACATTAGCCATAAGTAAAAAACTAAATGCAAGGGATATAGCAAGTACTGTTCATGCTCATCCAACATTGTCAGAAGCATTTTATGAAGCTGTTCTTGGACTTAATGGAGAAGCTATTCATATGGTGCCAGCAAAAAGATAAATATAAAGATAAATATAAAATAAAGATAAATATAAAGATAAACTAGTTTAAGGAAACACGTTTATCTTTATATTTTTTGTTGATTTTTATTTTACAAAAATACATTCAATTAATTAAGGTTACTTAATTTTGCTCATATATTAAAATAATCCTTCTAGCAAGTCATCGATGGATATATTTGAAAAATAATCATTTATATTAAATGAAGAAAGGACTTTACGAATATCTTCAGGTGTATGATTTACTCCAATCAAAGCAGTTTCTATATGGCTAATATCATATTTACTAAAAAAATCTCCAAAGAATTTAGCATTATTTATAACTCCATTTTTAACATCTAAATTAAATTCAACAAGGCCAAATTTGTATTTTTTCTTCTTCTTTAAATTATACTTAGGTGATTTTCCAAAATTCCATTCCCAAGTTGAGTATTTATTTTGTGCCAGTTCATTAATTTTCTTTATATCATAAGCATTAAATTTATAGAGCTTACATTCTGTGTTTGTTTCTAAAATATGCTGCATTATTATTTCGCTAAAATCAGAAATATATAAAGGGCTTTTTAAATAATCGCTTATATTTGTTACTCTGCTGGAAACAGATTTTACACTTTTATCTTGGAATTTAGCAGGATCTACATTTAATGCATTATTTAGATGCTGCAGATCACAGGAAAAAAGGAGAGAACCATGATGTAAAATTTTGTTTTTATACTTACACTGAGCATTTCCAGAAAACTTTTTACCTTCGATAGTTAAATCATTTCTCCCAGAAAACTCTGCATTAACAGAAAGATTTTGAAGAACATCTATAATTGGCTGAGCAAATTTTTTGAAATTAGTGAAGTCTGAAAGCTGATTATTAGCTATAAAGGTGAAGTTCAAATTACCTAAGTCGTGAAATGTAGCCCCTCCACCTGATAGTCTTCTTACAACACATAGATTTTCTTTTTTAGCATAGTCTATATTTATTTCAGATAAAGTATTTTGATTTCGCCCTACTATTAATGCTGGTTTATTTATCCATAGCATAAAACAATCCTCAGTAAAATTTTCAAGCATATACTCTTCAGATGCTAGATTAAAATATGGGTCTGTGTTGGAGTTATTTATACAAATCATAGTGTACTTGGTTGTGAAAAATCACAACTCAAGATTTCCACCTGCCTTTCTTTTAATAATATTCTAATAACATATTGATTTAAGTAGGTTTAGAAATCATAGAATATGGATTTTAGCTCATTACATAAACCTTATTATAAGGTGATGAGTGCACAATAATATATATGTACTATCAAGGATTTTATGTGATTAAATATAAAATAAGGTAAAATATATAGAGGAGGTTACGTTAAGTATAGAAGAAATTAGCAAGAAATAATTTTATAATAGATAGGATTTTAATTCCTATCTTATTTTTATAAAGTATAATAATTATAGGACAAAAGTAAGCTTAAAAAGTCGGGAGATGAATCTTTCAGGATGGTAAGATTAGATTAACGAATTGCAGGGGAGATAAAAATTATGGAATGGATTGAAAGTATTAGAGAAGCTATTTCTTATATTGAAGAGAATATTACTAAGGATTTATCCGTGAAGGAAATTGCAGATAGGGTAAATATTTCACCTTTTTATTTTCAAAAGGGATTTGGAATGTTATGTGGCTATTCATTAAGTGAGTACATTAAGGGAAGAAGACTTGCACTTGCCGGCAGTGAGGTTTTATCTACTGATGGAAAAATAATAGACATTGCAATAAAGTATGGATATGATTCTCCAGACAGCTTCACTAAAGCTTTTACAAGATTTCATGGAGTTACACCAACTGCGGTTCGTAAAGAGGGTGCAATGATAAAGTCCTTTGTTGCCCTTAAAATCAAATTTTCGTTGGAAGGTGGATATATTATGGATTACAAAATAGTTGAGAAGGATGCATTTAAGGTTATAGGAGCCGCTAAGAAGTTTAAGTATGAGTCAGCATTTATAGAGGTACCTTCATTCTGGAATGAGCATATATCACAAGGAAGATTAAAGGATATATGCGGAATGTATGGCATTAACATTGATGAGGAAATGGGTGGCAATGAATTTGAGTACCTTATTGCAGAGGATTATTCTAAGGAAAAAGAAGGGATGGAAGGATATATAGTTAAAACCATTCCTAAGTTTACTTGGGCTGTGTTTCCTTGTCATGGATCAGGCCCAGCATCAATTCAAGAAACTAATAAGAAAATATTTTCAGAGTGGTTACCAAACTGTAGAGATTATGAGATTGCTGCAGGATACAATATAGAAATGTATAGTGATCCAAGTGACTATGAAAAGGGGATTACAGATGAAAATTATTATAGCGAAATTTGGATTCCAGTAAATAAAAAATAGGACTTAATTAAGATGTGAAAAATGAAGGTACTGAAAAAGTTTAGGTTTTCAGTACCTTCATTTATATTACATCTTATCTACTAAGACTAGCTAACATCTCTATAGAGGATGCCTCTTGATGGTTAAAAAAAGAGCTTTCTCTTTTATCTAGATCGGAGATTTTATTCATGTCATCTTCACTTAATTCAAAGTTGAAAATATCTATGTTTTGTTTCATTCTTTCTTTACTTACTGTCTTTGCTAGTGGAACAATTCCTCTTTGAAGTAACCACCTTAAAATAACTTGGGCAACTGATTTACCATACTTGTCTCCAATTGTTTTTTAAGTAAGATTATCAAACATTCCATTTTTACCTTCAGCAAAAGGAGCCCATCCTTGTAGCTGTACCCCATACTTGTTGTTAACTTCCGCTGCTATTAATTGTTGGTGGAATGGATTAATTTCAATTTGGTTTACAGCAGGTGTAACTTCATTAAATAAAGCCAGGTCGACTAAACGGTCTGGATAGAAGTTTGATACTCCTATTGATTTAATTTTACCTTCCTTATGTAAATCCTCCATAGCTCTGTAAGTCCCATAGTAATCATTTACTGGCTGATGGATTAGAACTAAATCCAAATAATCTAACTTCATTTTCTTTAGAGATTCTTCAATAGACTTCTTTGCTTTTTCATATCCAGCATTACTAATCCATACCTTAGTAGTAATAAATAATTCTTTTCTAGGCACTGGTGATTTAAGAATAGCTTCTCCCACAGCATCCTCATTTCCATAGGTTTGCGCTGTATCAATTAAGCGATATCCAGCATCAATAGCATCCAGCACAACCTTAGTACATTCTTCTTTATCTGTTATTTGAAAAACTCCAAATCCAACTTTAGGCATCTTTATACCATTATTTAAAGTTACATATTCCATTTTAATTTCTCCTTTATTTTTAATATTTTATGGCCTATAATAATGCTACCAGTAGGTAGTAGCTACCGAGCAAGAGTTTTTATTAATTTAGGGGGAATTTTTATGTATACAACAAAAGAAGCTTGTGAACAAGTTGGAATATCTTACGAAACATTAAAATTTTATTGTAAAGAAGGTTTAGTGCCAAATGTGAAAAGAGATAAAAATAACTATAGAATCTTTGATGAAAGGAATATTGCGTGGTTAAAAGGCTTGCAATGCCTAAGAAAGTGCGGCATGAGTATTAAGGATATCAAATTGTATATGAATTATTGTATAGAAGGTTCTTCTACAATTCCTCAAAGAAAGGAGATGCTTGATAAATTAAAAGACTCTTTATTAAATAAAATGAATGAACTTAATGAGTGTCTTAATTATATCGACAATAAACAAGCTTTCTACGATGATGTGCTGGTTGGTAAGATAGAATATATAAGTAATTTAATTGATGTAGAAAATCTTTAATTATACCTTCTGTGATAGTGATGCTAGTCTGAACCATTAAATTTTTGATTTTGAAAATATACTTATTATAACTAAGTATTTGAAGATAATATCAGCCTTAACATAGAATTCTAATATAAAGAATATAAACGAAAAAACTGTACTTGTGTAAATACTCTACTACTTAAAATAGAAGGTAGGGTATTTTTATTTTTTAATTTAATGGCATTGCACATTAATTAGTAAGGTAGTTCAGTAAAAGTAAATGTATTATTATGTAAAAATATGTTATAATAGCATTAAAATGTTGGTATGGGAGTTAGGGGTTTATCAAATCAACTAATAAGTATTAATGTTTATTTAGTATTTTTTCTAAACCAACTACAAACTAGATAAGTTCCAATTTGTCAAATAGATTTGAGAGGGAATATATGGACAAGTGGAAATGAAACCTGAAGGATATAATTCAATGGATTAAGTAAGTGTACAAGTAAGTACACCATATATATTGGGGGAGTGTTTGCAATGGAATTTAGAGTAATAGAGCTACCAGCCTTTAAAGCGGTATCATCTGGAGTAGATAAAAACTTTGATTTTTCTTCTACGGGTGTTTTGGGGAAATTTGATAGGTATTTTTCAGCTATTGTACCATCGCCAAGGGATAGTTTTTTACCTCGTGATTTTATGTTTTATGATGAGGAAAAACAAGGCATGGTATGGTGGTGGGCATTAAGTGAGGATATGGATAATGGCGGATATGAAGTTGTTGAATTTCATGGGGGCTATTATTTGACCTATGCTTATAAAGATGGTGATGAAGAGGCAAATGGAAGATTGTATGGGGAAGCATTAAAGTATATTGAGCAATCAGAGGATTTTGAACTTGATATACGTCCAAATCATTATGCAATGGGACATATTATCACCCCAGCTGAGGTTATTAAGGTTCAGGGATGGGCTCAGATGGAAACATTCATCCCAATTAAGTTAAAGAACAAATAATCATCTGAACTGACCAAATAAAAATTTGAAAGGATATTTAATATTATATGATATTAAAAACATTAGTTGAAAACACATCTGTTTCCTCTGATTATAAACATAAGCATGGTATGTGCTTTTATATAGAGACAGATAGTCATAAAATACTATTTGATTTAGGCAAAAATGGATTATTTCTTGAAAATGCAGAGAAAATGGGAGTTAACATTTCAGAGATTGATATTGTGATAATATCTCATGGACATGTAGATCATGGAGTGGCTTTAAAGATCTTTTTAGAAAATAACCATTCTGCAAAGGTCTATATTAGAGATAATGCTTTTGATAAACACTACATAAAACTTCTTGGATTTAATATTGATGTGGGACTCGATAGTTCCTTAAAATATCATCCTCAAGTAGTTTTAACTGGAGATACCATGGTGGTTGATCATGGTCTAACTCTATTTTCAAATGTTGAAACAAAAGAATGTTATTCTACATCCAATAATGCGTTATTTGCAAAAATGGGAAAAAATATATTAGTTGATGATTTTTCACATGAACAAAGTTTAATTATTTCTGAAAAGGGAAAGCAAATTCTTGTTGCTGGATGTTCACATACAGGAATAATAAACATCAAAAACAAGGCCGAGCAGATAGTAAATAATAAGATATCTTATATTGTGGCAGGTTTTCATTTGTATAATCCAGTATCAAGAAAAGTAGAAAGCAATACTTTGATACAAGAAATTGCAGAAAGGCTAAAGGATAATTCTACCTATTACGATACTTGTCATTGCACAGGAAAAAAAGCCTTTTATAAGATGAAAGAAGTTCTTTCTGAAAGGCTTGCTTACTTATCTACTGGTAGTGAAATTGAAATTTAAGTTCAAACATATAGAGTATAAATGCTAAAAAGAGGTGAATTTAACTAATGAAAGATATAGTAGCGAATTGAGTTATATATTTTTAGTATATTTACAAATCAATAAATTCCAAATTAGCAAAGAATGTAGAATTTTATTCTATGATTTGAAAGGAAGTATAATATGCAAGAATATAAAAGCAAAGAAGAATTGATTGATGAAATCTCAAACCGAGCAAAGCTATTTATTAATGAGTTTTCTGAGATTCAAGAAACAGACAAAGACAAACTGATTGACGGAGTGGATAGAACCCCTGCACAAATGATAGCTTATCAATTAGGGTGGCTTAACCTCATTATTGATTGGGAGAAGCAGGAACAACAAGGAATTAGAGTTATAACCCCAAGTGCTGATTATAAATGGAATAATCTCGGTGGGTTATATGAGAGCTTTTATAAGCAATACGAGAATTACAGCTTGCAGGAACTATGCAGTATGTTTGAAGAAGCAGAACAGAAGATTATAAAATTGACGGAAAGTTATACTAGTACTGAACTTTTTAAGTCTGGAGGCAGAAAGTGGGCCTCTTCAACACCTGCTAATTGGCCAATTTGGAAATGGATTCACATTAATACTGTTGCTCCATTTAAATCGTTCAGAAGTAAAATAAGGAAATGGAAAAAGCTAAATCAAAGCTTATAAATTCCAATTAGTATGGTGAATCAACTTTCATAGAACAATTTGATTATGTTACGAACTAAATAACAGAAACAAATCTTTGAAAATTGAACAGCACGTCCTCTACAATGCATGTTATAGTTGGTTCATAATAGTATCATATTGTGAACTAAATGACTTTTGAAAAGTTAATAATACCGTATTTAAATATTAAATGTAGTAAATAATATTTATGAGGTGAATAACATGAGAAAGAAAGCGATTTATATAGCAGCATTAATAATAGCTGTTATTATTTTTACTACAAATAATGTATATGCAAATACTCCTATTGAACCTATTAATAAAGTTTATAAGGAAGGAATTTATAATTTGGATAAAAATTATAAAGGTGAATATAATTTGCAATACAAATTTGTTAATAAAAATAGTGATTCAGCAATTATTGTATTGGATGAAAATGCTAATATAGTTTATAAAAATATAAACTGTAATAGAAAATGTAACGCTGGTACAATAACAAACAAGAATACTATTATAGTAATAACAGATGGAGAAGTAGAATTAGATTTTACTAAAATAAATTAGAGATTAAATTGCAAAAATACCGTATTATTCAAAATGAATCTACGGTATTTTTTTTGTACACAATTCAAATATATTGCAAAGTAAATGAAATTTAAATTTTAAAAGTTAAATAATACATTATTTAAAAAGGATGTTATAATAAATTCGTAATTGTATTAAATTGGAAGATATAAAATTTACATATGGAGATATATAATATGATTATATATTTGATTAGACATGGTAAAGATTATGAAGAATATCGTGGTGGATGGAGTAATTTGGGGTTAATTGAAGAGGGGATAAATCAATCAAAGAAATTAGCAGAGCATTTATATAATAATAAAGATAAATATAATATTAATACCTTAATTAGTAGTGATTTAAAACGAACAGTAGAAACGGTAAATGAAATATCTGTAAGGTTTAATATGCCTGTAAAGTTCTGTGAAGAGTGGAGAGAGATTAATAATGGGATGCTAGCAGGGATTTTGAATACGGAAGCAGTTGAAAAATATCCAGGTCTTTATTTTAACACTCTACAAATGGATGAACGATATCCAAGTGGTGAAAGTCCACTAGAATTTTATTCTAGAATCAAAAATGCATATAAAAAGCTTTGTGAGAAAATGATTAATTGTGAAATTGGTCCAAATGTAATGCTCGTTACACACAGTGGCGTAATTGATCTTATCTATTACATTATAAGTGGCTTAGAGTGGACAAATAAAAGTGTTAAATTATGCAGATCATACAATACGGGTATTCATAGCATTGAGTATATATCGGGTAAGTGGAAAATAATTGATTCTAATAATATAGAGCATCTGAATGATTAGGTTATTTGACTCATAATATGCAGATATTGCGAACTAATTTAAAAAATATGTTCTTTAAAAATTGAATAGTATGGTATTTACAAAATGTGCTATTATATATGATATAAAGGTATTAATGGGAGGAAAGATATATGGAGTTTGGTGGATGGTCATCATGGCAAGTTATAACATTAATAATCTGTATTGCTACAGCTATTGGATGTGGTGTAGTAGTTAGTCATAAAAAGAAAAAATAGTTAATAATATTAAACTATTATAAAAATACCGTATTATTCAGAAAAGAGTATACGGTATTTTTTTGTTCGCAATTCAATAATATTGTGAATTAGTTGATAAAGTAGTCACATTAAAAATTTAACAGTATAGTAGTTTAATAAATGTTATAATTAACCTATATTACATCATTAATAGAAATATATATGAAGTTTGTTGGATTGTCATTCTGGTAAGCTATAAAACTAATCATTTGCATTTTTATAGTCATCGGTTCTGGTGTAGTATTAAGAAAAAGTAATTACAAATGGATTATATGGAGGTAAATATGGATTTTATTATAGATACATTATTTCAGATTTTCTTTTGTTTCTTTTGGCTAATTGGAGTATTAGTACTTTTATTAAAAAAAGAAAATAAAAAGCAATATGTAGGCTTAATATTCTTAGTACCTATGCTACTTATATGGAGTATTTATTCTTATACAAATATATTAACGCCGCGTTTCAAAGATGTAAATTATTACATTAATCATGATTATCAGACTTCCATTGGGAAGTGTACTATTGTAAATAAGAATTCAAAGGGAGTAACGCCATCCATTGTATTGGATGAAAAGATATATTATTATAATCCAATGTTTAATAAAATTAGTGAAGGAAATAGCTACAAGCTGAAATATCTTCCTAATAGTAAGTATGTTATTGATGCAGAAATAATTGAATAAATATTTCATATATAATTAAATTATATGAGTTAGGTTGATATTAATCTACTCAATAAATCAGAATTTAAAGCAGGGATTATTTATATAATCTATTCTAAATAAGTAGAAAACTATATATTCAACTAGTGGTTGATTAATGAAAAATCAACCACTAGTTCCTTTTTATACACTACTTTTTAGTGTATTTTAAGTGTAGGAGGTAAAATAAATGAATCAATTACAAATAGGGAAATTTATTTCAGAGTGTCGTAAAGAAAACAAACTAACTCAAGTGCAACTAGCTGAAAAATTAGGTATAACAAACAGAGCTGTATCAAAATGGGAAACTGGCAATAGTATACCCGATGCCTCCATTATGATTGAGCTTTGCGAGATATTAAATATTAGTGTAAATGAACTGTTGTGCGGAAAAAGATTAAATGAGGAGGAGAATCATGTGGAATCAGAGAAAAATACACTCACTATGCTTGTAGCAAAAAAAGATTTGGAAAATATGAAAATTTTAGCTGAAATATTGATATTAGCAGGAATTATTATCGCAATTACATTGACATCTGTGATAGCTGTATCTACAATTCAAAAGGTTATTACATTGATGATTGGATGCTTTATATGGGGATACGGATTGTGGTTAAAAATTAAATTAAAAAAAGCAATTAGTAAAATTTTATAATTACTAGAATAAATTTAAGTTTATTGATTAAATAACTAATTTTAAAATATTACAAGAAGCATTCTAGGGGATTCATCTGGAATGCTAGGTGCTGGAATTTATGAAAGCAAATATATGAGAAAAGAAGAATATAAATTAGGTGTATAGAGACAAAAACGTTACTAGCAAAGGCTAGTAACGTTTTTGAGTTCAGAATAAATAATAATTTATTGATAAAGGTAGATGTAATTCCAATGATATGTATAATGAGTAATTACATTTATTAATATTAGGATATTATTCCGCTTTTTTTTCTCGATGATATATCTTCAATAGGATTTTTCTGGTTTGTATTATCCTTTGTATGAAGAGATTTTGGCGATTTATTAATGGAATTTTTAGCTTTATAAAGTGCATCTATATTTAAGGAAATAGTGTTTCTATGAGCTGCTTTTCCGTTTAATCCTTGTCCATAAGTTGTGTGAAGCAATTCATGAGCAAGGCCTTCACCAGGTTTACCCATATAGGTGTCGTACATTTTTAATAATGCCGTATTTTCGTGAGATTTTCTCTTTTGTAATTTTTTATCTTGATTATATAGAACTGATGCTCTAAGACTTCTTACATCTATTTCAGCTCTATCTTTAGCATTAACATGAGGTTGTCCACCACCATTGACACATCCACCTTCACAGGTCATTACTTCAATGAAGTGGTACTGTTTTTCATGCAACTTTCCATTATTCATAAATTCAAATAAATTATTGGCACCATTTATTACAGCTACATTATATTCTGAGCCATTTATTTCAACAGTGGCTTCTTTTATTCCAGATAAACCTCTTACAGCATGATATTCAATATTGTCTAAGGACTTGCCTTCTATGAAATCTTTAGCTGTTCTTAAAGCTGCTTCCATTACTCCACCAGTAGCTCCAAAGATTGCTCCAGCACCAGTGTATTCTCCCATGGCTGGATCAGCCTCACTGTACTCTAAATCCGCAAATTTAATTTTGGCAACTTTTATCATTGAGGCCAGCTCTCTTGTTGTTAAAACTGCATCTATATCTCTGATATTGTTATGCTCCATTTCTGGTCTGTCAGCTTCGTATTTTTTTGATGTACATGGCATTACTGTAACTGTAAACACTTTTGAAGGATCTATATTTATAGTTTGAGGATAGTAAGTCTTACTTGCAGCACCAAATTCCTGTTGAGGTGACTTGGCTGTAGACAAGTTTTTTAATATTTCAGGATAATAATTTTCTGCTTGTCTTACCCAAGAAGGACAGCAGGAAGTAAACATAGGGAAAGGTCCACCTGAAGATATTCTTTTCATCAGCTCAGTGGATTCCTCCATGATAGTCATGTCTGCTCCAAAATTAATATCAAATATCTTATCAAAGCCTAGTTGTCTTAAGGCAGTATATAGCTTACCGGTGACATCTACGCCGTAGCCCATGCCAAATAGTTCTCCCATTGAAGTTCTAACTGATGGGGCAATGGCAACTATAACGTGCTTTTCTTCATCCTTAAGAGCATTTTCAACCCTTTCTATATGAGATTTTTCTGAAAGAGCATCAACTGGACATGAAGCTACACATTGACCACATAATAGGCAGTTTGTATCATCAAAACATTCTAAGCCTACAGGCCCAACAATTCTTTTATCATCTTTTTTATGAAACACTATGGCCTTAGTTCCAACCTTTGTTTTACATGCAGCTAAACATCTTCCGCAGGTTACACACTTTGACCTATCAAGAACTAGAGATTTACTCCTATCATCCACATATTCAGACTTATTAAGAACTTTAAATTGTACATTTGCTTTAGCTTTAGTCTTTATCACAAGCTTTAATAGTTCACAGTTTTCTTTTCTTTTACAAGCACCGCATTTAAAATCATGTCTGTCTAATAATTGCGATATAACTTGTTTTCTGGCTTCTACAACTTTATCACTATTTGTAATAATAGACATACCTTCTTTAGGCTTAACGCAGCAGGCTCTTGAAAGTTTTTCTTGTCCATCTACTTCAACTAAACATATTCCACATTGTCCTATATTGTTACATTCTTTAAAAAAACATAAATACGGAATATCAATTCGATTTTCCTGTGCAACTTGAAGTAGATTTTTATCAGCTGAAGCACAAATTTCTTTACCATCAATTAATATATTTATCATCATTAGCTATTCTCCTTACATAGGTTCATTTGTATATTGTTTATTAAATCTAGAATTTTAACATTTCTAAGAAATATTTGAGAACTATTTATTTATAAATAGTTATTATTTTTCAACAATATTTATTTTAGCACCAATTTTTATTTTGAGATTAGTTTTTAATATTAAAAATTTACGCAATTTTTTTATTGATTGTGAAACATTTTATTTAGCACGTATAATTGAGTTTCTGTTATATGAGGACAATAATAGGTGATTTTACTTAATAGTATCCATAAGAGAATAAGGGTAGCATACTACTATAAAGATGACTTCAGTTCTCTTAATCTATTACTATAAAATTCAACATATATCTTAAATTCAGAGTAATTAAAAAATTCCTCTATAGCCAATACCTATAGCAGTATTGATTATAGAGGAATAATATTTTAATAACATTTCTAAGTGAAGCAAGTTCCACTTTGGTAACTGCTATACTATAGGTATAGACAGCTATTGATAGTTTACGTTAAATTTCTAATCCTTTTTTGTATAACTTAAAAGTTTCTAATTGTGAAAGATCCACGTCATCCAAGGTAATTGGTGAACCTTTTTTTACATCCCTTAATAAAGTGTTTCCGTAGATCTCCAAGGAGGATTGTGGTTGGGGGTTCTCGTGCAACTAAAACAGAAAATGAGTTTTCTGATATAGATATAGGAATATACTATAATGAAGAATTTGATCTTTCTGCATTTAAAAAGATTGCCTTTGAGCTGGATAATGAGCACCGTGAAGATTGCATAACAAACTTAGGGGATTGGGGGCCATGGATAAAATGGAGGTGGTTGGCTTAAAGTTGATAACATACCAGTTGATATTCTTTTTAGAGATACAAGGAAGGTTACTCAATGTATAGAGGATTGCAAAAAAGGTATTATAACCATTGACTATCAATGTGGACATCCCTTTGGATTTATAAATTCAATTTACATGGGAGAGGTTTTTAGTTGTAAGATACTTGATTCTAATAGTAATAGAATACAACAATTAAAGGACTATCTAAAAGTTTTCCCTCCCATTTATAAAAATGCTTCCATACAGAAATTTTTGTGGAAATGTGAATTTTCATTGATGTGTGGGAAAAAAGCTATTAAGAAAAATGATATTGTCTATGCATCGGGCTCAATTTTTCGCTCAGCAATGTGCTTGATATATGTACTATATGCAGCAAACGAAATGTATTGTATAAATGAAAAGGGAAGTTTGGATAGAGTGATAAAAAAGGATAATGTGGTTTTACCTAGGAACTTCCAGGAAACAATAGAAAAAACAATTTCTATTGATAAAAACAACCTTTCAGCAGCATTTTATGAAATGGATAAGTTGTATAGTACAATCAATGATATGTTTGATTAGCAAGATAATTTTTAGTTTTCAAACTAAAATTTAGATAGTATACTAAATGAACAATTGCATCAAATTGTGAATAAATTAATGAGCTGAAGTTATCCCATTTATTAATGATTGTTTATAATTAATAATATATCTAACTAGCTTAAAGGGGTGAAAAGATGGATTTTATAAGAATAAATTCTAAGGAAGATAAGTATTTTGATGATGCTATGAAAATATATGAAGCAAGTTTTCTGATATTTGAACAAAGAACATTAAAAAAATCAAATAGAGGCCTTGGAAAATGAAATGCATTACAGTTCTATTATTTGTGAAAATTGTAAATTAATAGGAATTATATTTTATTTGAAGTATGCAAAATATACATATATAGAACATTTAGCAATATCTCCAAATTTAAGGGGAAAAAATTATGGTTCAAAAATATTAAGAGATTTCTGTAAAGATAATAAAGATACTATACTAGAAATTGATAATCCTATAGATGAAATATCCATAAAAAGACTGCAGTTTTATTCTAAAACAGGGTTTAAACTACAAGATTTTGAACATATACATCCACCTTATAGACAAGAATATGATGGACATTATTTAAAAGTATTGAGTTTTAATAGGGATTTATCTAAAGAGGAATATGAAGAGTTTAATACATTTTTAAAAACTAAGGTTATGAAATATTCAGAGAATAGAGATTAAAATTATAAACGAACTTTAGATAAATATATAATTTATAAGATAGACTTTTTAATTAAAAAGTCTATCTTATTTTGAGGAAGATTACAAAAATGGAATGATAAAGATTGCACTAGAAGTTTTAAATAGTGAACATAAGGTTTTTAAATAAAAGATAAGATGGGGGAAAGCAGATATGTTAACAGTTTTATTAGCTATTATATATATATATCATTCATTAGTTTAGGGTTACCTAATGCAATACTAGGGTCAGGCTGGCCAATGATTCATTTAGATTTAAACGTACCTTCCTCCTATGCAGGGATGGCTACAATGATAGTTGCAGGAGGAACTATAGTTTCAAGTTTCTTCAGTGAAAAGCTCATAAGAAGGTTTGGAACAGGAGTGGTTACAGCCTTTAGCGTGTTTTTAACTGCAGCAGCTTTACTAGGTATTTATATATCACCTAGCTTTATATGGATTTGTATATTAGGAATTCCTTTAGGATTAGGAGCAGGTGCTGTGGGTTCAGCATTAAATAATTTTGTGGCACTACATTATGAAGCTAAGCATATGAATTAGTTACACTGCTTTTGGGGAATAGGGGCTACAGCAGGCCCATTTATAATGTCATTTTACTTACTAAAAGAAAATGGCTGGAGATTAGGATACCTAACAATAGGAACAATTCAAGCTATATTAGTCATTGGATTATTCATCTCACTTCCTTTATGGAAAAAGTTTGAGGCTAAAAGTAAATCAGATGAAGAAGTTAAGGAAAGTATTAGAATAGTGGATTTATTTAAACTACCAGGAGCAAAGCCTGCATTAGCTGCATTTTTCTGTTATTGTGCAGTAGAGGTAACCACAGGATTATGGGTTAGCTCATTTTTAGTTACCAATGATGGCTTATCTGTAGAGAAGGCTGCAAAGTGGTTATCACTTTACTACTTAGGGATTACTGTTGGGAGATTTTTAGCTGGATTTATTGCTATGAAGTTAAATAATAGGAAGATGATTAAGTTGGGTCAAGTTATCTGTATCACCGGAGCAGCACTACTTTTTATACCAGTAAGTGGAGTTCACTTGATTGGAATAATTATGATAGGATTAGGCTGTGCTCCAATATATCCAGCAATGATCCATGAAACTCCAAATAGATTTGGGAAGGAATTATCACAAGGAATAATGGGAATTCAAATGGCTACAGCTTATGTAGGGAGCACTTTTGTACCACCACTTTTCGGAGCATTATCACAAATAGTAGGCTTTGGTATATTACCATATTTCTTAGTAATATTTGTTTTAGTTATGTTATTGACTACTGAGAAAGTTAACAAAGCCTGTAATAAGGTAAATATATAAATAGTGAAGAGAAAACAATTAAAAAACTTGCTATAAAATTATAAAATACTGCTGTTAATATAAAATAGTAGATACATTAAAGAGAAAAATGCTATTGCGATTATTTAAGTAGTTTTAATCTTTATAAATTATAAATTATGTGTAATATTTTTTTCATTAGCTTAGGAGGTTAAATATATGAATGAAAATAAATTTAATGGTATGGGAAAAATATATTCTAAATATCGTCCATCATATCTTATGAACTTTATTGATTACCTTTTTACAGATGTAGGAATTTCTCAAAGTAGTATTATTGCTGATATAGGCTCAGGTACTGGTATTTTAACTAAGCAATTACTTGAAAAAGGCTGTAAGGTGTATGTCATTGAACCTAATGAAGATATGCGCTTTATTGCTGAAACTAATTTAAATAATTATCCTGGATTTACATCTATTAATGGAAATACTGAAAATACAACTATTGACGATAATAGCGTTGACTACATTACTGTTGCACAGGCTTTTCATTGGTTTGATAGGGAAAAGTTTAAAAAAGAGTGCCAGCGCATTTTGAAACCTGAAGGAAAAGTGATTTTGGTTTGGAACGCTAGAGATAATAAAAATGAATTAGTTATAGAAAACCATGAAGTTAATCGCAAATATTGCCCCAATTTCAAGTGTTTTTCAGGTGGTATGAATGATAAAATTAATGAAGATGATTTTTCAGACTTTTTTAATGGTAAATATGAAACAAAAGTTTTCTCTAATAATCTGATTTTTGATATGGATGGATTTATTGGACGAAATCTATCATCTTCATTTGCACTAAAAAGTAATGATGCACAGTATAATAACTATGTTAATGAATTAAAAAGGATTTATGAAAAATATAGCAATGCGGGATATATTACAATGCCTAACTTAACACGTAGCTATGTTGGAAAAGTGTAAAAGATAAAGAGAGTGTAATAATATTAGATAATAGAACTAGAAAATTTCAATTTCACAAATGGTTGGAGTCGAAGCTCTTAGAGAAAAATGAAGTTATAGATAAATCACATAAATGTTTTAGTTTCATTGTTGATGGTGAACGCTATCACAAATAAAGGTTAAAAAACAGAATTAGCAAATTTTAAAAGGGTCATATTAATGATAAATAATATGGCCATTTTAAATTTATTAGATAAAACCATCCTATTTTTTCTTCCATATAAATTGCAATTTACTAAGAAGCTTTCCATCGTTGCTTGTAATATTATGAAGAGTAGTAATCTGATTATCCCCATCTTCAATTACTTCAGAGGCAATATGTAATGTATCACCATCAGTTGTTTCCTTTTTAAACAGTACCTTAATATTAAAGATTTTATATTCATTTAGGATTGATCTTGGTAAAGTATCTATTGCCATTTCCATATACTTTACATTATTAACATGCCCATTGGAATCTATGTCACTATATCTAACAGGGTAGTTCTTTAAGTAGTCCTCTTTTTTTATTTTAGGAATATCATCTAAAGGTGGTACTTCATGTAATTCTCCATTAAGTCCATATACTTCGCCTTGTTCAGAGGAGATTCGCATAGGACGCCTATTCTCAAAATCTATTAATATAGCTGTTGAAAAAACTTCTCCTATAACCTTTCCTTCAGAGTTTTTTATAGTGTTCTGTCTATAGCCATAGAACTTTTTTGCACCTATCACCTTAGTGTCAACAGTTATGGTATCTTTAAATTTAGGATATTCATATATAGTTATATCATACTTTAAAAGTACCCAAATACATTGATTATGAACAAAACCTTCATTAGTTTCTTCTAAAGAATCAGACTGAGATATAACAATATCCCACAAGAAGTCTACTAAAGATGAAAATTTGCATATATGATCGGAATCAACATTAAAAATATTTATCTTGTATTCCTTTTTAAAAATATCCTTCAAGTATATTTCCTCCTTTTATAAATTTGGAATGTATTTTATAGTAAATATTGTATCACAATTTTAAGAATTCCATATATAATATGGGTTATTTAAGACTTTATAGAAACAATAATTATTATTTCCACAAAGGTTATATTCTAAACTTTTACATTTAATATTATAAGTATCCTTGGATTATGTTACAATAAATTGGTAAGTAATTGAAAAAGTACACTATATTGTATATATGTACTCTATCTATAAAGTAAATAAATTACGTTTGTGTGCAAGTTTAATTGCAGGGATTAATAAATAGTAATTTGTCAATTAAATTTTGCGAACAAATTTAATATATTAGGAAAATAAATATAAAGTAGATACCGTACTATTCAAGGTGAATATACAGTATTTATAACAGATTAGTTATATTAGGTGGTGCTAGTTATGAATACAACAGATTATATCCTTGATCCAGATAATCCTTGGATTTGTCAAGAATTTATTCTTTATAGAAAAGATTTTGATAAAAAATTAAATGAATTTATACTAAATGAAAAGATATTTTATATAGGCTTAATCAATGATTATTGCAGCCTATTGAATAATGCTTTTAGTTTTCAAGTTCCATCTAGTAATTTGGATGACACAATTGAATATATGCATGATATAAGTACAAAACGTTACTTTATTGATTCTTTTAAATCATTTTGGAATGAAAATGAACTTATAGGGTTTTATTGGCTTAAGGAAAATGTTGTAGATAAAATAGTAGTTAACACTAATTATCAGAGATTAGGATATGGTTCATACTTATTAACTTATGCTTTTAAAAGTATTTTTAAAAATTATGATTACGAATATGCATCTTTAATGTGCATGCTACAAAATAAAAGTTGGTTGGCATTTTATCAAAAATATGGATTAATAGAGGGTATAGTAGAATAGTTACATTACTGTTTGTAAATTTACAAGTGATCTAAGTCGTATTATGAACTATAGTATTAAATAACGAACTTAATTGGAGGTGAAATCAAGTGAATTATCCATTTGATTGTATAAGTGAATTTATATTTGCTGAATCCGATATAAAGAAATCAGATGTAATATTAATAGCAGGAGCAAGCCAAGCTCAACTTATGGAAAGAGCAGCAGAACTTTATAATAGTGGATTTGCTAAATATATACTACCAAGCGGAGGAACAAATTCTAAATTACTTGATAGTAAGTCAGAATGGGATTATCTAAAAGCAATAGGTATAAACTTAGGTATTCCTGAAAAGTCAATTTTAAAAGAAGATAAAGCACAAAATACATTTGAAAATGCTAAATTTTCGTGGAATGTATTACAGTCGTTAGATATAACAATAGAAAATGTTATTTTAGTGTGCAAAGCATATCATTCAAGAAGAGCTTTATTAACTTACAAATCAGTTTTTCCTTCAAATGTACATTTTTATATTTCTCCTATAATAAATAAAAGAGGAATTTCAAAGGAGAATTGGTTTCTAAATGAAGATAGTTTTAGAATCGTTATGAATGAAGTGGTAAAGATAGGGAATTATTTTGAAGATAAAATAAAAAAGTGGATTTAATGTAGTTCGTAGTCTTAGATGAATCGGAATTTAATGATAAAAAGAATGAGCCGTTTATAAAAGGAGAGATTATTATGGTATATGAAATTGATAATTATGAATTTAGAAGAGTCTCAAATGATGATGTAGTGGATATGCTTACTTGGAAATATGAAGGAGTTTATTCGTTTTTTGATAATGACCTCTCTCAAGGAAAGATTGATTATGTAAAAAGTTTTCCAACCGATGAAAATACATATTCAATTTATAAAAAGGATAATACTCTTGTTGGTTATTGTAATATTTATCTTAATGATCAAGTTAAATTTGCAGTTCAAATGAAGCCAAGCCTTACAAGTCAAGGAAATGGAAAAGCGTTTATGGAAGCAGTTTTATCATTTGCAAAGGAAAAATATAATCTGAAAAACATAGGTCTTTCAGTTCTTAAATTTAATGAAAGAGCCATAAGACTTTATAATAGTTTAGACTTTAAGGTTACTGGTGAATATATTGGTAGAACAGTTAAAGGTGAGATGGAGTTTATATCTATGGAAAAGAAACTGTAAATTAAAATTAAATTTACAGCATTAGAATAACTTGAAGGTGATAAATTTAAATTTAGAGATTTGATTAAAGGTTATCAACTTATTAAAGTGGTTTGATGGACAAACATAGGAGAATATAAATCAAAATAGGAATTTGGAGATTAGTTAAGTTAGATATCATATCAATGCAAAAGTTTAGTAATAAGGGAGAAAATTCATATGGATATGAACAATATAAAGGCAATTTTATTTGATTCAGGAAGAACTTTAAATGTTCCAAGAACAGGACATTGGTTTATAACACCTAATTTTATGAAAATAATTGCTAGAGAAGATTTCACTTATAGCAATGAAGATATGGATAAAGCAATGAGAATAGCATGTGAGCATATTAATAAAATCTTATTAGTTAAAACAGAAGAAGAAGAGTATTTAATGTTTAAGGAATTTTATGAAATTGTATTGAGAGAAATAAAATATCCTAATATAAATAATGAAATTATTGAGTTATTAGCGAGAGATAATGTTTATAATGATGATAAATTTTTCTTTTTTGATGATATAGAACCATCTTTAAATGTTCTTAAGGATAAATATTTATTGGGAGTAGTTTCAGATACATGGCCGTCTTTAGAAAGAGTATTTATCAATAATGATTTAAGAAAGTATTTTTCAACATTTGTTATGTCATCAGTTTATGCTTCATATAAAGCAGAAAAGATTTTATTTAAAATAGCAATTGAAGAGTTGGGAATTAAGCCTGAAGAAGCAATATTTGTAGATGATAGTGAATCAAACTTAGAGGCTGCAGAAGAATTTGGCATGATTCCAATATTAATTGATGTATACAACTCACAAAAGTTAACGAGCAAATATCCAATAATACATTCTATAAGTGAATTAATAGAAAAGTAATTTATATGATTAAAGTTAATTTTTATAAGCTAAATAGCATTGAAGATGATAAATTAGCATTTGCAGTAATAATGTCTAAGTTTAAAAATAAGTGGATTTATGTAAAGCATAAAGATAGGTGCACATGGGAGATTCCTGGAGGGCATAGGGAAGAGAACGAGTCTATTATGGAAGCTGCTTCTCGAGAATTGTTTGAAGAAACTGGAGCAAAGAAGTATAAGTTAACACCAGTATGTATTTATGCAGTAGAAAGAGATGAAAAAGTAGAATATACAGAATATTTTGGATGATTGTACTATGCTGAAATTGAGGAAGTTGATAGTCTACCAGAATTTGAGATAGAAAGAATAAAACTATTTAGTGATATGCCAAAAAATTTAACATATCCATTAATTCAAACAGTTTACATGACAAGGTATTAGAATTTATTAGGAAATAACTGCACTATAAATTGCAAGTGATCCAAAATGTTTAGTGAATATTAGTATTAAAGAATGAATTAATAAAAGGGGGAGAAGTTAATGCAATCTAATACAAAGGACAGAATAAAAGTAATAGTTTTTGGCAGTGTTTTATTAATAGGTTTAGCAATTATTGGTTACATGTTTTTTGGAAAAAGCGGTACCGCAGAAGTATATACTAATTTAGTAAAAGTAGTTGCAGCTGACGATTTACAAGAGATAGAAGAGTGTAAAAAATATAATATGTCCTATGCCTTAAATATTAAGGAGGATGAGAAGTATTTCTTGGAATATGATAATGGTAAATACAAATTAACAGAAGATCAATATAATGAGTTGATTGAAGGAAAATCCTACTTTTTCAATATAAAATATACAAGCTCAAAGAATACAAGCAGTGGCATAGTAAAAGCAATTTATACCCAAAATCCTATACAGAAATAAATAATTTAAATAACCAAATTTATTAGTATGGGAGTTTAATTTTAATTGTATCAGTAGCAATGGTAGCGGGAACATTGAGTTTGATTTCTAAATAGGGAAAGTAATATAAGTTATGATTTATAAATTAGTTTAATGAGTGGTTCCAGAACATTACATGATTAAACTAAAATGGAGATTCCAAGTTATCTATTAGATATTTAGTATTTAGAAATAATAGAGCAAAAGAAGTTAATTAGGAGGTAATAACATGGGGATTTTGTTAAAGGAAGTAACAAAAGAAAATTGGTATGATTGCAGCTGTTTAGAGGTTTTTAAGGAACAGGAAGGTATAGTAGCACCCAATTGGAATTCAATTATTGTGAGCTTATTATGGGATAATTGGAATGCAAAATGCATTTACGAAGATGATACACTAATTGGTTTCATGCTATATGGAGTTGATGAAGATACAAATAGAACAATTTTACTTAGATATATGATTGATAAAGAGTATCAAGGAAAAGGCCTAGGGAAAAAAGCGATTTTAAAGTTGTTTGACTTAGTAAAAACAGAATATGGTAATATAAAATTTTATACAACAGCTTCACCTACAAATATGGTTGCAGAAAAGTTATATGAAAGTGTTGGGTTTAAGAAAACAGGAGAAATAATGTGGGATGAGAATTTGATGGAAATACAATTATAATAATAGAAATTAGATAACATTATCATACAATTAATGTGAAGAAAAAAAGATAACTGAATTTAGTGATGAATATCTAAGAGAAGTACTTAAAGAGTGACCGATTTATTAAAAGAAGAAATTATTGTGGTATATGAATTGATAATTATAAATTTAGAAGGGTCTCAAATGATGTAGTGTATATGCTTAGCTGGTTGAGAAATTAAATTGCTTACTCTACTCATTATAATCAGAAAATTCAAACTATATAATCTGATACTATGAGTGGATAAATTCCAAGTTATCTAAGTTGTTTGATGAACATTAGTATAATGGTGTGAATGTTAAACAGAAATTTGTAGTGGATATATAATCCTAAGATAATTATGGGGGATAAAAGAAAAATGGAACTTCGATATAAAGAAATAAGTGAAAATGAGTATGCTGTGGTAAGGGAAATGTTGTCTCAAGATATTGAAACAAGCGAAGAATTTTTATGGGCATTGCAGAGTGAACCTGAAACACTGACTTCTACATATATAGAAGGCAAAATTGTTGCAGTAGCTCAAATAATACCAGGAAAAAAAGTAGCTTGCTTAAAGGTATTTGTGGCACCACAATATCGACGGAAAGGAATAGGACAATCTGTGGTTCAGTATGGGGAAAACAAACTTAATAAAGATGCATCAAAAATCATCACAAATTTTCATGCTGATAATGAGGTGTCAAAAATATTTGCAAGGAAGTTTGGATATGAGAGACAATTTTCAAGTGCTTATATGAAACATACAGAAGGCCGTTTCTCGATTGGTGAGATTCCTGTAAGGTTATATGTTGATGAAGACTATCTTCAAAGTCACGCTTTGTATGCACAGGCATTTCATGAAATGCGTATTAAAGTAGGAGATTTTCCTGATTCTATGGTTGAGCAGCCCAGTGAAGAAAATCGACAAGGGTGGAAGGCAGATGTAGCTAATCGTTTTACATACGAAGAAAATCATGAAATTGCTGGACATGGACATTTAGAAGGAAATGAGATTGGCAGCGTATCAGTGAGAACAGATTTGCAAGGACATGGTATAGGGAAAAAATTTGTTATGTATTTATGTAATGAAATATATAATAGAGGCTATAAAGAAGTGGTTTTATGGTGTGTTGTTGGAAATACTGCTAGGAAACTATATGATAGCCTAGGTTTTAAAGAGCTGTATATAGCAGAATTCGCTTACAAAAGCATTCAGTCCCAAAAGACCATGAGCAGCTAATATCAAAACAGAAATTAAACAGAAGATAAAGTTAAAGAAATATTAGAATATATACTAAATGCATTTAAAATTATTATTGGAAACCTAATCGGTTTCCTTTTTCTTTTGCAAAGCGTGGTGTACAATTATTACATAAATAGGTTTTTAATGTTAAATTATTGATTTTGAAGATTGATTTTACTACAGGAGGGTTTCCTATGAACAGAGTAGAAATTTTAAGAAAATATATTGATGAAATACTTTTAAATATGGCAAATCATGATGAAAGAATATGTGCCTATGTACATTTATATGGAGTTGCTCAATGTTGTGCCTTAATTGCATTAAAACGAGGTGTAAATGTTGAACTTGCAGTAATGGCCGGAATGCTTCATGACATATATTCCTATGCTATAATGGACACAAATGAACATGCACACAAAGGAGCTATGCTGGCAAGAGAAATATTGCTATCGTTAGATATAACCAATGAAGAAGAAACCAACATAATTTGTGATGCAATTTATAGTCATAGTGATAAAGACATCATACATTCTAACTTCACAGAAGTTTTAATAGATGCAGATGTTATGCAACACTGTTTATATAATCCTATGCTAGAGGTTATTGAACATGAAAGAGATAGATATGAAAAACTTAAAAATGAATTTGGTATTTCATAACAACTATGTAATGATATTATAAGGTATTAGCTTGTGAATTAGATAATATAACTTATCGAAGGTGATATAATAAAGAGTTTTATTCTTCTAAAAAGATTCAAGAAGGATTTTTAAAAGCATTTAGACTTGTGATAGAAGGCACTTGAGGAAAAGTTTAAAGAATACATGAACCTAGTTAAAATTAAATAATAATGGTAAAGCTCTAATTCTTATAATAGGGGATAGAGAGCGTGAATTTGAAACAAATATAGAAGATGCATTTAAAGACTCTAAAAAGTTAATATGGAAACAAGTAATGAAATATAAAAAGGACACGCTATTGTGTCCTAGTGTCAATAAATACTTCACCGTTACCAACTATTATAATTCTATATTCAGGTTTAAGGGGAATCAAATTATATTTATCTGAATTAGGTTCTAGACGAATAGATTGTAATATAAGTTGATTTTCATCATAAAGAGTAATGTAAACACTATAAGTTGATGAGATATTTTGAATGATATAAGTCTCATTTGCTGAAAAATTAAAATCAGCTGCTTTATAAACACCCTCTTTAAATGTGTTGGAAGCACATGCGGGAGTTACAATAAATGTACTAAATACTAAGGTCATTAAAATTAATAACATAGTAGAGGTTTTTTTCATAGTATAACCACCTTTCCAACTTATTTTGTGTAATATCAATAATACTATGCATATTTGCGGTTTAAGAAATATGTTATATATGGTGAATAATTAAAATACAAAGATGTTGTTAAGAAAGAGATGTAAGGAAATAATGATTAAATATGAAATCAAACCAGTTGTGCGTTGTTATGGAACTATTTGTAATTATATGATATAATTTCAAATAATTAATATGCATTTGTCATTTATTAAAACGCAAAATTTGTATTTTGTTTAGGGGGTTACACTATGCAATGTAAGATGTGTGAACAACAAAACAACATTAAGAATGATCCTTATTTTATTATGGAACTTGAAACAGGATATGTTATATTGGGGTGTTTTCAAAGGTTTAAGGGATATACTGTTTTTAACTGTAAAGAACATGGACCAGAGTTACATAACTTAGAGCATAACTTTAAAATTAAACACCTTGAAGAAATGTCCTTAGTTGCAGAAGCTGTTTCTAATGTGTTTAAACCAGATAAAATGAATTATGAGTTACTGGGTAATGGATGCCCTCATATTCATTGGCATTTATATCCGAGGGTGAAGGGAGATACTCCTATAATAAGCTCGATTTATCAGTTGCCTAATAGTGTATTGTTTGATGAATCCACAAGACCAAGTGATGAAGTGCGAGAAGATTATAAAAATAGAATTAAGAATGAAATTGAAAGATTGCTTGCAGTAAATGAATAATCTACAAGTGAGAAAATTTCTAAGCTTTTCATTTTTATGTTGCAAATGTTTTTTCAATAAGTTTATTTGCAATAAACTTATTTATAAATAATGAACATATAAGAATATATTTAATTGTTATATTATCAAAATTGAAAAAATAAATGATTAAGCCTCCTAAGATTATAAAAATAGCAATTTTAGAAGTTAATATAATTTTGATTTTGGTATGAGAAATTTGATTTGCTTTTAGTAGTTTAAGGGAATCACTAGTTAAAAATAATTTAACATAGAAATTATCATATTGCTGTTTTGAAAAGTAATAAAGACACATTAATGCAAGAATCGAAAAAACTATTATTAATATAACTATCAAATAATAGAATAGAGTCATCATAACAAAGACCTCCTATTAAATTTTTATTAGTGATTTTGCAAATATCATACCATATATTTACAAAAACAAATTACACATATATTATCTTAATTTTGTATTTATTAATCAATAATTGTGCTCATAGCTATATGGTTCTTACTTCAATTTATTTTTAAAAATTCATTAAGTGAATTCGTAAGGTCTGTTACAATGACAATGATAGGGATTAGTTACTTTATGACTTACATAGAATTACATAGAAAAAGAAAGTTTGATGGAATATTTATATTGATTAGTTTTATTATGATTATCTCAGGTATTTTGTTAATAGTTGGATTTTTTGTTTGTTAAAATGATCTATAAAAGATGAGACTTTAATGAACTATAGAGATAAAATTACATGAAAATAGTACAACATGCTATTTACAGAATATATTATAATCAACGCGATAAATAGGAATTTACTGGTTATATTATTTTAAGTAATAAACTATTACAAAATAACATGGAATTGAGGGATAGAGCATGAAAAAATCTATTAAAGCGTTAATAACGACAAGTTTTGTTGGATTTCTAGGTATTTATATAGGTGCATTTATGAATCTTGAAGGATACTTGGGGGTTATTCTAGCAATTGCCACTATGGGATATTTTATTATATCTGCAATTGAAGATAGTAACTCAAATAAGTAATTTTAGTTTAATAAATAAATTTAAATTATAATGAGTGTTAAATATGGGTTTTATATAAAATAATTACTGATTGGAGGTTGAGTTATGAATAACTACTATAAATGCATACGAAAAAAGATATAAACAAGTTCATAAAGAAGGGTATTCTTGGGCATCTAATAATCCATCGCCTATAGTCTTAGAAACAATAAAAAAGTATAACTACAGTAACGGAAAAATACTGGAATTAGGATGTGGCGAGGGAAGGGATGCTAGATTTCTTTTAGAAAATGGATACAACATATTAGCAACAGATGTATCAAATGAAGCTATTGATTATTGCAGATCAATTAATGTAGATAATAGTAAATCATTTAGAGTTTTAGATGCTTGTAGTTCAAGTTTGAATGAAAGATTTGATTTTATTTATTCTGTAGCGGTTATTCATATGTTAGTTCTTCAAAAGGATAGAGATGCTTTCTTATCATTTGTCAAGAATCATTTAAATGAAAATGGTAAGGCTCTAATTCTAACAATGGGGGATGGCGAATATGAATTTGAAACAGATATAGAAGATGCATTTAAAGATTCTAAAAGAGTTCACATGGAAACTGGTAATGAAATGATTATTGCATCAACTTCATGTAAAATGGTTAATTTTAAGCATTTTGAAGAAGAAATTTTTAGAAATGGTTTAAATATCGTTGAAAAAGGAATAACGTGCATTGAACCAGATTTTACGACTATTATGTACGTTGTAGTAGAGTAAGATAAACTCCAATTTCTAGAGTAAATCAGAAAAATACTTTCACATTAATTCAAAATTATAATGTAATATTGAATTAATGATAATACCGTACTATTTTAATAGAATATACGGTATTTTTTATTTCTCAATTCAAGGATATTGTAAATTAGTTAATAAAGTAAGCTCTTTGAAAATTAAATATTATAATATTTATAAAATATGTTATAATTAACTAAAAATTGTTTCTGTTGCTATTAGTCTAATTTACTTTAGAGAAGGTGAGAATGTTTGATATATAAAGTTTCAGAAGAGTTTATAGGTAAAGATATTAATCCTTTTACAAATAAAGAATATGATAGCAGTTGGATTGCGTACTGTTTGACAGATTCAGAAGAATATGAAGTAATGGTTGGTGGTGGATTAAAATCGATTTATACATTAAAAGTGAGCAAGAAACATTCTAAATGGAAAATGTCACTAATGGATTTTATTGAATTTCAAACAAGACATAATAAAAATATTATATTATCTGTTTCTGATGATGATTTATATGAAGCAAAGATAGCCTATAATCATCATCATTTTAATGAACCTTATTTAAGAGATTATGAACCTCAAGTAATGGTGCATAGTACTTCAATAGATTGCTGGCAAAGTATAAAAAAAGATAATTGTCTTAAATCATGGAACATATTAAGCAACGAAAGAAAAGACTGGGAGCGTAAGCCTATAGGTAACCAATTAGGAGATCCTGAAGATTTTATGGATTATATAATGTTTTCAGATGGTGGTATTTCAAGTGAAATTGTTGTTTTATCAAAACAAAATGGTAAAATACTTACAAATCCAGATAACTACTATGAACCAGGTGTGAGACTATATTTTGATATGAGAAAGGTAGCAGAAGATGGTTTGTTAATTAGAGATGGTTGTCATTTGAAAGTTAAAGATACATTACTTTTATCCCCTTATCTAATATGGGCTGCCGATTGGAAAAGCGTAGGCTTATCAAGTAGACACTCTACACCATCAGAATTTACATGTAAAGCTAATAGTTGCTTTAATAAGATATATGGAAAAATGATTTTTGAGTCTTTTTAATCTAGTAAACTCATAATAATCAAAAGTTAGGCAATACGTAATCTTGAGCATCACGAAGGAAATTTATATATTAATTTAATCATAATACCGTGCTATTCAACTAGGATATACGGTGTTTTTAATTTAACCTTTATATTATAGGGTAACTACAAATTATTTAAATTAGGAGGTATTGAGTTGAGTGAATTAATTTTAGTAAAACCATCAAAGGTTTTAGAAGAAAAAATTCTAGAATACAAACAAGAGTATTTAGACTTTGCAGAAACTAATATTAATGGAAGTTGTGGACTATATCGTTGTAATGATTTTGATGAATGGCTTGAAGTTGTTATTTCAATTGAGAAGGATAAACTTCTCGATAATGTTCATGCCAGCACCTTCCTTTCTGTAAGGAAATCTGATAATAGAATTATAGGGACTATTCAGCTCCGTCACTCTTTAACTGATGAATTAGAAAAACATGGAGGACACATAGGCTACGGCATTCGTCCAACTGAGCGAAAAAAAGGTTATGGTAAGCAACAATTGCTACTTGCTCTAGAGATTGCAAAAGATATGAAAATTCCCAAAGTAATGATTACCTGTGATAGATATAATATTGCTTCAAGCCACACTGCCATGAGTTGTGGTGGTATATTAACAGACGAGAATTTTCATAAAGGTAAAGAACAGGAAATATATTGGATTAACCTCCACTAATAATCACAAGGTACGGTAAGCTTACTTTATAACAAATCTTAATTGGACTAATTTATTCTCAGAAATAACCTTGGATTTTAGCTTAAAGATCTATTTAAGTTTTTACTTAGTTTATTGAATACATTTTATTTGATTAGATTTATGTAAACGTGAAGAAACTTTAGAATTGAAAGTAAGGGGCATATTCAAATGTATATGGAAATGAGTGACAAAGTTAATTTATATGTAAAAGTGTCTGGTGAAGGTATTCCATGTTTATTTATTCATGGAGGACCTGGAGAAGGAAGTCTTGATTTTGAAATGTTAGGTGGGAATTCTTTGGAGAGTTCTATGCAGATCATATATTTCGATCAAAGAGGATGTGCAAGGTCAGGGGGAACTGTCAATGATGATTATTCTATAAATATAATGATTGAAGATATTGAAGAGATAAGAAAAAAATTAGGAATATCAAAGTGGATAGTGCTAGCACATTCCTTTGGAGGTATCATAGCAACAAATTATGCATACAAATATCAAAGTTCTGTGGAGAAACTTATTTTACTAAACTCAACGCTTTTTATGGAAGATTCTCTTGAAAATCAATGGAGGTATGGAGCTAAACTATTAGATGAAGAGATTTCGCAATATACTGAAGTTAATTCAGTATTAGAGAAGTGGCAATATGTAGTTAATAAGCTTATTGAAAGAGACCTATTTTATAAACTACAGTATAATCATTATGAAAACTATTTAAGGGTAAATCAAGTCAGTAATAAGATAGAAAACTTTAATACCGTTATGGCAAATCAAGCTTTTAATAATACAGAATATTTTACAAGTTATTTTGATATGACAAAGGAGATATTTATACCTGTACTTATTATAACTGGAGATGAAGACTATGCTATTGGGCCAAATCATTATAAGAACTTTATGTTTCCTAATAAAGAGGTAAAGGTTATACAAGGAAAACATATGATATATCTTGAGAATAATGAGGAATTTACGGCTGTTATTCGAAGGTTTATTGAATAAATAAGAAATAAGATGTCCTATTTGCAATCAGTTACTGTGAGATGGAACCTTAGAGAAAAGGAACATCCAATGGATGCAATGTGGACAAGAATCTCAACAGAATGGTTTCCGACTTATGAGTACAAACGAGCAGCAGATTATGGAATTGAGGTTTATCCTCCAGGAGACTCAAGCTCCGAAGAGTATACTTGTGAAATATGGATTCTATAATCAAAAGAAAAAGTTTAAGTGAAAAACTCTTACTTGCACTAAAAGCACATGTAAGAGTTTATACACTTTAATATTTTATATCTAATCTTTTAATTGTTCCCTACAATAATAGTAAAGTCTAAAGTTATCTCATTTATATCATCAACAAATAGTTTTTCTTTATCTACATTAAACATCATAGGTGTCACCTTTAAAAAGTTATCAATATTTTCTTTTGTTACAGCCATTTTATATGTTAAGTTTATAACTTCTTCACAGTTCATATGATTTGAAAAGTAATCAATTACTGATTCATTTGAATATTTTTGATTAGCTAATTGATTCGCAGCACATTCTCTTAACTCTTTAAGATAATTTGCGCCAGGAACAACTTTAATTAAATATCCATCACTTTTTAAAATTCGTGTAAACTCACTATAATTGGATGGTGTAAATATGTTAAGTAGTAAATCCATTGAATTTGACTTTAATGGAATATTAGATAAATCACCTATAAACCATTTAATTTTCTGTTCTTTTTTAGCCCCTAAAATAATAGAATCCTTAGCATTATCCATAGCATAAATATCTAGATTATTTATACTTTCAGATAATCCTCTTGAATAAAATCCTTCACCACAACCTACATCTAACATTTTTAAGGCTTTAGAAGTATCAAGGTATTGTTTTATGATCTTTTTTATATTATCTTCCAAAGGCTTATAAAAACCTTCTTCAAAAATATATCTTCTACTCTCAAACAAATCCTTTGTATATTTTGTTTGCTGTTGATTAGGAATAAAGTTTATGTTGTAGTTATTATGTTGATTCTCAGTAATACAATATGTAAGTCTAAGAATCAACAAGAGATGGTTTATCAAGAAGATGATGAGTTATCCTCAAAAAATAATAAAAAACTTGTCATTGGTGTTATAGTTTTTGTAGCAGCAATTTTAATTATTACTACTATTACCCTCGTTACTGGAGATATTAAGACTACTATTAATGATAGGGAGATAAATATTATTGGTTCCTATTGGAGTGATTATGCTTTAAATCTTGATGTTATTGAAGATGTTTCTTTAAAAGATGATATTAATTTAGGGAAAAGAACAAATGGTATGGGAAGCATTAAGCTTTCAGAAGGAAGTTTTAAAAATGCTGAATTTGGAAGCTATACCCTTTATGTTTACAATAAGTGCAAGAGTTATATACCCATTGATACTACTGAAGGAATGGTGGTTATTAATGCAGAAACACCAGAAGCAACTAAGGAACTTTATGAAAAGATAGTTACGAAGTTGAAATAATAAAAATAGTATTGAATTTAATGAAGAGATAAATCACAGCTTAAGAAGCATAATCCGTATGGACAGCCTTGAAATTGTTTTAGAAAATAGTGATAAAACCTATTCCCTTTGATATAATAACCAGTAAGAAGGATAAAAGGAGGGATAATATGGATGCATTAACTCCTTTGATGGATTATCTTCAACAGGTTAATATAGTTTCAATTGCATTTAGATTTATACTAGCAATAATTGTTGGAGGAATGATTGGGATAGACCGTGAGGTAAAGCGATTGCCAGCTGGCATGAAAACTCATCAGTTTGTTTGCTTAGGAGCAGCAGTGGTGATGGTTACAGCTCAGTATATAACTCAAACGATTGGTTATGGCGGCGATGTAACAAGAATGTCTGCTCAGGTTATTAGTGGAATTGGTTTTCTAGGAGCAGGGACCATAATGGTTACTCCACAGAATAATGTGAAGGGACTTACTACTGCAGCCGGGTTATGGTGTAGTGCGTGTATTGGACTAGCTATAGGAATCGGTTTTTACAGCGGTGTAATATTAGCTATGATATCAGTGTATCTAGTACTCAGAGTTACTCCAAGAATCGAAGCAAAAATATATAGAAAAGCTAAAGTTTTAAATTTATATATTGAGCTAGAGGATGTACTTGAAATTAGTGAGGTCATTCAACAGGTTAAACAATGCAAGTGTAAAATTGTCGATGTTAATATTGGAAAGATAAAATTTAGTGGTATTCATGGAGCATCAATCCAAATGTCTTTATTTTTAGATGATCCAGCAGAGAATAGCACCATTATAAGTTCAATAAGCAAGATAAAAAGCTTGAGATTCATTGAGGAAGTTGGTTAAATTATATTTGAAGTGCTTTTTGATAGCGTAAGTAGAAACGATAACTAACTAGTAAGAGAAGTATAATGTAATGATAAGAAGTAAGTATTATTAATTTAGATACTTACTTCTTTTTATTTTAAGAAGAAAGAATGCAATTATAGGTGAAAATTTTAAATTATAATAACAAGTATTAGAACACATATAATTCCAGCAACAAGAATAGAATATCCGTTAAAGAAAAACTTCCAATTATAATCATATCCATATCTTTTTCCATGGTTATTGGTTAGTATACTGTCTGCTTTATAAGATGGAAATAACAGGTGACTTCTTGCTGAAAATTCCACTGGACTCCTTGTGGCTCCACGACTCATAATAAGTAATATACCAAAAACCGTCATACCCAAAGAAGTAAAAGTTAAGGTATCTTGAAAAGGGATGCCTTTTACATTGGAACGCCATAGAGTTAAAAGTAAAGTTAATATAGTCCATACTGCAGTTGTAAGAACCCATAAAATTATATTCTTATATTTTTTCATTCTAAAGCCTCCTTATAATACCATAAGAGTTTTCTTTATAAATCCATTATATATTAATTTTTTAATAATTGGAATAAAATTGAATTAAAAAAAACGAAAGATGTATTGCAAATAAAAATACTGTTTATTGAACGGACCAATTATTTATGTATCCTTCATAAAGTGTTAAAAGCTATATATACAATTTACATTTAGAGTGCAATGTTGTTATAATATTACAAATGGTGTGGTAATATATTATCTACAGCATAAGGGGGAAATTGTATATGTTGAATATTGAAAAGCATTGTATTGATGCTCAAAAACATATAAAAAAAGCAAAGTCAAATTTACTTAAATTTATGTATACACCAAGTGGACTTATGTTTATAGTGATGTTACCATTCGTGCATCTTCATAAAAAACATTTTAAGAAAGTTGAAGAATATGTTAAAATTTTAAATCAATACTCAAAGGAAGAGAATTTAGATATAAGCTTTCAAAGTGTTAATGAAACTGGAGATTCTGCTGTTTTATATAGTAAAGAACAATTAGGCTCATTAACCGCAAAACAATATGAATCGAAAATGAAATATTTGGATACCTTAAATGAGCAGGTAGAGTCTTTAAAAAATAAAATCCAATAATCATTTTGAAGATAGGAGTTTAAAGTAGATTTATGAATAATGAAATAGATATTTACTTAACGGAATTTGAAGGGGATTCAAAGGAATGGTTAACAACCTTTGTGAATTATATGAGAAATAAGTATCCCCAGTTGGAAGAAGTGATTTCCTTTAAAATGCCTACATATAAACTAGGCTCAGGAAAAGAAAGAAATTACATTGCTTTTTCTGTAGGAAAGAATCACTTTTCATTACATACTATGGATTTTGATTATATCAATATATTAAAGGAAAAGCTTAGTAGGCCTGGTAAAGGTAAGGGGTGCGTCAATGTTCCCTTTAAGAATGTAGATGAGCGTGAAATAATATTTCATGCTATTGATGAGATCATAAGTCGAAAAGTCACCAAGGTCTATGGTGAAAGATCTGTTGATAGTGAAACAAAATAATAAGAAAGAAAAATTACCTAGGGATTGAGTTATAGCGTGTATTAACGCGGCAGACTAATCCTTTTATTATTGTTTAAACAATTATTTTACTTTCTAACAAAGATGTTATAAATGAGTTAAGATGTAAATTATACTATTTATAAATTAAATTCACTTGCTATGTTTTGGTTTAATAGGATAAAATTTAAATATATGTTAATACAAAATGAGGTTAGAAGCTTGAAATAGAGGCAAATATCTATCACAAATACATGGAGGGATGCGTATGACTATGAAGAGTATTTATACTAAGAGATTGATATTAAGACCATGGAATAAAGGTGATGTTATTGATTTCCATAAATTTATGTCTGATAAGCGAGTAGGTGAATGTGCTGGTACTAATATTATTACAGATATAGAAGTAAGTAAAAAATGTATAGAAAATTATATTGCTCATAATTTGTCTTATGCAATTGTTTTGAGTTGTGCGAATAAAGTTATTGGCTCTATTGGGATGGATATAACTAAACCACATGAAAATTATGCTGATTTAAATCAAAGATATATAGGATATACAATACATCCAGACTATTGGGGAGAAGGATATGCCACTGAAGCTACACAATATTTAATGAAATATTTATTTGAGAATTGTAATGTAGATTTGATATGGACTAGCCATTACGATTTCAATGTTAGATCTAAAAAAGTAATAGATAAATGTGGATTTACCTATGAGTTTAGTCGTGAAAAAAATCTTAGGGCATTAGGTGGAAAGTCTGTAAATGAACTATTTTACAAGGTTCTAAGGATGAGTTAACATATTGGGGCTTACATTTTAAGTTCAATATTATTAGTATAATGAACAATCGTATGATTTTATGATCAAGATAAATGGGAAGTTATAAAGTATTTTGTATAGTATTTATATAAGGGTGGGTGAGGAGTATGCGAGAATATTTTATGAAAACTGAAAACATAGGCTTTTCAAATTGGATAGATTCTGATTTAGAATTAGCAACTCAATTATGGGGAGAAGAGGATGTGACAAGGTTTATTTGTGCTACAGGTAAATTTACAAAACAAGATATTTATGATCGATTATTTACAGAGATTAACAATGGCGTAAATTATCATGTGCAATACTGGCCTATATTTAATTTAACATCTGGTGAATTAATGGGATGTTGTGGTGCACGTCCATTTAAATCAGAACATAACTCATATGAAATTGGAGTCCATCTTCGTAAAAAGTTTTGGGGAAAAGGCTTTGCATCTGAATCGGTTAAAGCGGTAATAGATTACTGTTTTACAGAATTAAATGCTGTAAAACTTTTTGCAGGGCATCATCCTCAAAATGAATCTTCAAAAAAGCTTTTGATGCGTTTAGGATTTCATTATATAGGTGATAAATTTTATAAGCCTACTAGTCTTTATCATCCATCCTATGAAATGTCAAACTTAATGTATAGTGAATCAATTTAGGTCAGCAAATTCAAATTGATTCAGAAAACAAATTTCAATATGATTATATAAATAACAACTAAGTTTTATAGTAGTTGTTATTTATATAATCATATTGAGTAACTAACTATACTTTTAAGTGTTTTAGAAAGGAGTTTATTATGTGTACTAGAGCAAAGTTGGCAGAAATAGCAAAGGTAGAAGCGTTAAGTCCTTTCCATGGAACTTTATTAAATGAAAAATCAAATATTCAGCCTATTGTGAATTTATTTCCAAAGTGGAGCATTGATAAAGCAGATAGAAATTGGTGTGCAGGATTCGTTTATTACTGTTGTGTGAAAGCTGGATTTTTAATTCCCTATAGTCCAGATGAGTGTATCTCTTGTAGTCTTGCTGGTTGCGGTGCTTGGGAAGAGTTCGCAATGGATGATGAGCGAATAGGTTATCACCTTGGAAGTGATGAAAGGTTTATTCCGGAAGCTGGTGATATTGTCTTGTATGACAAGGTCTTTATCAATTTAGAGCATGACCATATTGGCATCGTTTTAGAGAATAAGACAAATACAATTATAGTAGCAGAAGGCAACACCTACAATGATAATATTTCTCGAATCATTGAACGGAATAAAGATGAACACATTCGTGGGTATATTCGTATACCAAATCATTTTTCCTATTAGCGTGAAAGAATTATATGGCTTGGCTGCAACATTAGAAGAAAACAATGGGATAATTGAAAATTTTATATTACGAGAATATGGATTTGAAATAGAAATAGCAAGGTGATGGGAATTCAATTAACCCATTAGATTGAATAAATAAGTGTAATATTGTTGATTTGGTAAAAGTTTAGTTATGAGGTAAAAATTACGAGTAATTTAGGGGATACATCTTTATGGATTCTTGATTTAGTTTATAATGTTGGATCTGCTGTAATTATTGCAAGTGTAGCATTTGTAGTAATTAAATATTCAATTATTAGTGCTGTTAAGGACCTAAAAAAGAAAAATATACTGTAGTTAGTTAAAGGATAATGATTTGAACATTAAAATGTTGTGTACGAATAAAAGAGGGGGTAACTAAAATGATAAAAAAAGCAGATAAATACTCCAAAAATAAAGAATATTGCGATTATTTTATAGAAAAAGAATATGAACTTAATTTAAAAAATGAGACTCAGCATTTTACAATTCATTATAATGAATGTATAAATAAGGTTTCAGATGTTCTAGAAAATAGTTATATTAAAATCACTAATAACTTTAATCAACAACTTAATGAAAAATTAATTTTAGAGATTCATCCAGACCATAATCAACTTCATATTGCTTTAGGATTGCCTAATGCCCATGATTGGATAAGAGGAGGACTTGGAGTAAATAAAATTGTAATAGCATCGCCTCTAAATCCACCAATAGGTTCGAATTTTAACAATGTATTAAATACAGCAGTTCACGAATTTACACACACCATAGTAAATAATATAAATAATAATACTCCTAGATGGTTAAATGAAGGCATTGCATGTTATGAAGCAAAAGACAATGATGAAAACTGGATAATAAAAACTGTTAAAAGCGGATTGGAGAATAATATTCTTCCTACATTTAAAGATTTAGATACTGGAGAGGATTTTGAAACATTTTTCAAACATAATGGTTACCAATATTCATACACCATAATAGAATCAATAGTTAATATATTTGGATATGACAAGCTGCGTCAGTTGATAAAGTATCCAAATAACTTTGTTGAGATTTTTGGAATAACTGAAGATTAACTTCAAGATAGATGGAGAGAGTATTTAAAAGTAAACTACTCACTAAAATAGAGTATTAATTTTTGGTGACACAATCTTGAAATTGATAAAGGTCAATGGAAAATAAAAGATATTGAAGGAATGGGAATTGCTTAAAATTCCTAGTATAGACAATCTTATTGAAAATATCATATAAATAAAAACAGCACTTCAAAATTCTATGAGTTATGAAATGCTGTTTTTATTTAAAATGTTTTCTTCTTTGATTGTAAAATATAGTATATAATTGTATTAATAGTAATTTAAGAGGTGATACCATGTCGTTAAATGAATATAAAGATGAGGTTAGAGAATTTTTAATTAGAATGAATTCTTTAAATGGTGATGACCATCAGAAAATGACTTGGTTATATGAGGAGTTTGAGTTGCTAAAAAAGGCTGTAGATAACTCAGAAAAAGAGAGGATTGAACACCAGTTATATGACATTCTATTTTTAATATTTGAAATGGCTGCGGATAATAACTTTGATCTAGATAAAGAGTGGGAAAGAGGCAGAAAAAGAAAGCAAGATAAATATTTGAGATAAAAAAATGAATTCGAATTTTAGAGATTTGATTAAATTCAAACATCTAATCATAATCAATTCTACTTTTAGTAAATATCCAGTGACAGAGAGGGTTTAAGATTGCAGGGAGAAAGTATATCATTAAAAACCTATACCCGTGAAATGTGTCATGATTTTTGGCGTGAATACGTGTCTGATTATGATATGTTGGGTATATGATTAATTTAATTTAACTGATTATTTCATTTTGCAAGGAATTCAAATTATATAGAATATACATCTAAAAGGAGGTAATTAACTCATGAAAAAACAGTTAATAATAATATCTGATATGGAAGGTGCTTCTTGAATATTTGAAAGTAATAGGAAAGCTATGGTTCATCGTTCTGATGAGTGGAAGAACCATGGAAGAGAGTATTTAACATCAGATATTTTGGCAGTATGTGAAGCTGCTAATGAATTGGGGATTGATGACATACTAATTTATGATGGTCATTTTGCTGGAAATCCAGAGCATAATATTATCCTTGAAAAGTTACCTAGTAATGTGCGTTTTTTTGATACTCCTGATAGATGCTTTTATTGGCGTAGAATTAGAGGACAAGCTTCTTGGAATCCATATGGCTTAATTACAGTTGGTCAACATGCCAGATATGGAGAAGAGGATGCTTATTTTCCCCATACCATTCAAAGCCCGCCTATAGAAAAGCTAACATTGAATGGTATTCACATTGCAGAAATTGGAATGGTGGTGCTAAATTTTACAGGTGTAAAGTATATAGCTAATATAGGTTGTAATGCTTCTATGAAAGAGGCCTTAGAACTAAGTAATACAGTTAAATGCATAGCTGTTAAAGATAAATCTAAAAACTGGCAACCAAATATAGAAGAAACTTATAAAATAATTAAAGATGGCGTGTTAAATGCATTATCAAATATTGATGACATAAAACCAGTTGATGTAAAACCGCCTTATGTTTTCTCAATGAGAATATTAGAAGGATTTACTTTTCAAGTACCTAATGAGATTAGTTGGAAAGGAAATTTTGATGAAAATACTGCCTATTGGGAGGCTCCAGATGTTGAGATTGGATTGGAAATATTTAACTATGTAAGGAGACTTATCGTAAAGATTTATACAGAAAGATAGGTTAGTTTAATAACTAATATATCAAATATATTGGCGATGAATTTTAATTTAGAAATTAATTATAAATTAAATTTGAAAGGAGAACATGAAATGTTAAGCGTATATGAGAAATGTCCTCAATTTGAGAATGAAAAATATCAGCTTAAATATGTTACAAATGAAGACTGTTTGGATTTATTGAAAGTATACTCTGATAAAAAGTCATTTCCAATATTTAATAGTGATAATTGTGGTGGAGATGATTTTTATTATACCACAGAACAGCGTATGAACGAGGCCATTGATTATTGGCACTTTGAATATAATAGAGCAGGTTTTGTTAGATGGTCAATCTTTGACCAAAATATAGGAGCAGCAATTGGAACAATAGAGCTATTCCATAGAAAATCTAATGATTATTTTACTAATTGTGGGTTATTAAGAGTAGATTTGAGAAGTGACTATGAACAGACACAGGAAATTCAAAGGATTTTATCAATAATAGTTCCACATACATTTGATTTATTTAAATGCGATGAAGTGGCAACTAAGGCAATTGAAGAGGCTACAGAGAGAATTCAAGCTCTGAAAAATTTAGGATTTAAGTACACAGATGAAAAATTAGTAGGTCATTATGGTACTGAGTATGGTTCCTATTATGTGCTTAAGAATTAAATTACAAAGGTAAATGGAATTATTTCTAGTCTTTATTAATATATATTCAACACATTAATAAAAGGTGGGGATATTTTGAAAGAAAAAATAGTAAGTTTTTTAAAGGCCATAGGGTATATTGCCGTTGCATATGTTATTCAAGTTACAATTACTTTAATCTATGGGTTTTGTTACATGTTAATTATCATGAGTAAGTTTGGTATAGAAAACTTGGAAAGCAGTAGTGAAGAGATTTTTCTAGCTTTCGCCAATGGACTTGATAAAAATATGAATTTTATTTTACTTATTTCAGCCGCAGCTTACGTTGTAATTTTAATGCTCCTTTATAGAATTGGCAAGAAGAGCATGATTAAAGACTTTGGACTTAAAAATAAAAATACGAAAAATTGGATTATATCCATATTTTTAGGATTAGCTGTATGGCTTATTAACACAGGAATTGTAAGCTTAGTTCAAGATTTAGGTTTTATGCAGAAATCCTTTCAGACCTTTAATGAATTAACAAGTTCCACTGTACAAGGTACAATTTTCATGACAATCTTAGCTGGTGGTATAATTGTACCTTTTACAGAGGAGTTTTTATTTAGAGGAATTGTTCAAAGAACTCTTAGTAAAAGTATGTCTGTAAAGACTGCAATAATTATTCAAGGAGTCTTATTTGGAATATACCATGGGAATGTAATACAAGGGTTGTATGCAACCTTTTTAGGTATAGTGTTTGGATATGTAGTCTATAAATCTAAATCTCTGTGGACTTCAGTGATTATGCATATGGTGAATAATACTACTGCCTTTATTATTTGCTATGTATTGCCTCAAAGTATTGATAATTTAACAGGATATATTGTTTTTGCTTTAATTGGAATGGTTATCTTGGTAGTTTCTTTAAGTTACTTTAATAAAAATAATTTAGTAGTTGAAGAAGGAAACGAAGTTATTAGGTTGTAATAAATTAGAATTAGTTATCCTTTCAATTAGAACTATAAGTATCTTCAGGTATAAATTTAGAATCTTCTTAAGGAAACTCTTTTCATATAAGAATTTTATAACATAAAATTTAAGTAATAAAGTAGCATTAAGATTTTAAGGTAACTACCGATGTTTTATGTTAAAATAGTTCTACACTATAACAAATTCAAATTCGGAGGAACAGAATGATTATTTGTATTTTAGGTAAAAGTAATGCTGGGAAAACGGTATTTGCAAATTATTTATCTAAGAAATTTAATATAGAAAAGGTGGTCACTACCACCACTAGGGAGCCTAGAGAAGGTGAGATTAATGGAATTCATTATCACTTTTTAACACGAGAAGAAGCGGAGCAGCAGATATCCCAGGGGCGATACGTGGAGTACGACAGGTTTAATTCACAGATTTATGGCTGTAGATTTGAGGATTTTAATCTTGAAAAGAACATCTTCATTGTAATAACGCCTATTGGCTTTAGATCTTTAAAGAAGGCCTTTCCAGATAAGGTTATTGGAATTTATATAAATCCTCCATTTCATATACGACTTAGAAGGATACTAAAGCGAGATAAGGGGCATTACAAAGAAGCCTTTAAAAGATATTTAGCTGATGCCAAGGAGTTTAGAGATTTGGAAGATGTTATTGAGATAAAAAAGGTTTTTAAGATTTAAAATCTACAAATTAAATATACCATTTAAAAAGCAACAACTATCTTATCCATTTAGGTGGTTGTTGCTTTTTATTGAATTTTAAGAACTAAACATAGCATTAAAAGATAGTTTCAAAAATAAGGACGAAAAATAACTTAATGAATTGCTTAAAAACATTATAGGAATCTTGAGAGCAAACTTATTCATAATTAGAAATACCTGTCGCTACAATATAAAATAATAGATAAATTATAAAATTTTGGAGGAGTGAAATGGATACAATTTTAATTAGAAAAGTTACTGAAAGTGATACACATAGTATTTTAAATAATATTTTTACAAGAAATACTTTAGTTGAAGTTGAAAGTCAGGTGAAGGATAGCATTAATGAAATGGCAGAAGGAAGACGAATTCATTTAGTTGCAGTACATGAAGATAAGGTTGTTGGCAACATTTTAATAATTAAGGAACAACATGTTTTGTACTCACATAGGTGCATTCTAAAGGATATGATAGTAAATCCTGCATTTCAACATAAAGGCATTGCAAAACGTCTGTTTGAGGAAGGTTGTAAGCATTTAGGTGAGATTAACTGCAGCCATGTAGTTACTACTTGTCGAAGCAATGGAACCGAAAATTTCTATAAAGCCTTAGGCATGACGGAGTGTGGTCGCATACCAAATGGGATTCTGGAACCATGGGATGAGAATAAGTTATATAATGAAGTGATTTTATATAAGGAGTTTTTAAAATAAATGAAAAAACATTTATGCAGGCTCCAATGAAAGGTTCAGATTTTATCAGAGTAGTAATGGAGAAGGCTGACGGCGATAAAAATATTGTATTTGATGAAGTCATAGAAATAAACTAAACAAAAGTAAGAGAACTCTTCAAGGATGAAGAAATAGATATTATTACAATCATAAATAGCTCATCTACTCATGTTAATATTTTACTATAAAACATTTTTATGGTATAATACTACATAATTAGTGGAGGTGATTGTATGAGCAATAACAAGAGTAATACTAAAAAAAATCACAATAGTTTAATAACTTCATTTAAGAGATTTGTAAATGGTGATGACGCAAAACTTGAAAGCAACATTGTAGATGTTAACAAAAGCCATGAAGACTACATTAAAAAGCATGAAGGTGAAGAAAAAAGGAAATTTAAGTTTTTTGATTATACAATGAACACATATTTAATTTTGTTTACTATAACAACAATAATACCTCTAGTGCTTATTTATTTCTTTAATCGTAAATAATAATTTAATTACAAATAGAATTTTAAAAATATATAAAAGTGAGCTAGTACGTAATTAGCTCACTTATTTTGTATTCGTCATAAATATATAAATTAATTAAAAGTAATTAAGCAGGGTCTAGAAAGAGAATTATTAGAATGGAGTGAATAAAACAACTTCAAAGGAGGTATTTCATGAAGAAATCATCAATAATTGTTATATTACTTATTTCCGCTTTATTACTAGGGGGCTGCTTAGATAATCAAGTACCAATATTAAAAGGCTCCTATCAGAATAAATGTGATATCAATGGAAAGTTCATTCAATTAGCAGTTGATAACAGAGAGAATACTTTTGTTTTGTACATTAACAGCAGACAAGTAAATGATGGAACCTTTGAAAAAGAATCTGATAACCTATATAAAATGAGTGGTGATGTTCAGGAATTTCAAATTCATTTAGAAAATGATAACTCCTTTAATATCAAGATTAGTGGAGTAAGTAATGATTTCCCTATTAAAATGGAAAATACGAGTAAGGTACCAACTTACTTTCCAGCAAGTTATGGATATGAAGATGAATACAAAGAATTGCACAAAGTGGTCTTGTATATGAAAAGGATGTATATGATTTAGAACGTTATGAGCAGCTCAGAAAAATTTCAGCCGAAATGTTAAGTTATAAAACTGATATTCCAATTGATAAAATAGAGAATTTATTTTGTAATGTTGAAGGCTTTAACTCTAATGAAATAGATAGGGTATGTACAATGAGGTTGGTTATAAGTTCTATAAAGAAACGGAAATAGCAATGGGATTGTTTCCTTAAATATTATTTAAAACTAGAAACTTGGTAAATAAGGAGTTGTAAATAGGTTATGTTAAATATAAGATTTGGAGAAGAGAAAGATTATATTCAATTGGCTGAACTAAAATGGCTTCATATGAAAGAAGATGACATGGATTATAACGAAACAAATTTGGATGGAGTAGATAAAGAAACTTTTATGGGGGAATATGTGTCTTTTCTTAAAAACGAAAGTAATTATAAAATATTCGTAGCAGAAGATTCGGGAATCATTGTATCTGCAATGTTTCTATATGTTATACCTAAACTACCAAAGCCAAATCGAAAATCTGAGAGTATTGCATACTTAACTAGTGTTTATACATTAAAAAACTATAGAAACAAATCCATTGGAACTCAGTTGCTTACGTTTATAAAAGCTCATGCTTTGAAGGAAAAATGTGAACTTCTATTTGTCTGGCCAAGCAGTAAATCTGTTTCATGGTATGAAAAAAATGGATTTAAAAATGAAAATGAAATTTTGGAATGTATCTTAATGGATGAATGAGCATGAAGTTCATATAATTCATTCTCTATTAAGCGGAGAAGCGAAGATGAAATTAGAGTTCTTTCTAATAGAGATTTAAAACTCTTTCTGGAAAATAGATATAAGGACCTGGGGATTATATCTAGAGAAAGGGATTATTACACACTTCATTTAATGTTCAAAGACTTAAGTTAATTTCTTCGTAAGGTATTTATTATTTCTGATAGCAATGGAGGTATAACATGGATTATAGAATTAAGGAAGTTCAGAGAGCGGAAATTAATGATGCTTTTTCATTGATTTGGACAACCTTTTCAGAATTTGTAGCACCAGATTACACTAAAGAAGCAGTTGATAACTTCAAAAATAATTTTATAGATAGTATTGATTACAGAGAAAAATTCCTAAATGGACAAGAAGTTATGTTTGGAGCTTATGATAAAGACAAGCTTATTGGGGTTTTATCAGTTAGAGGATCAGAATTTATTTCGTGCGTTTTTGTAGATAAACGTTATCACAGAAAAGGAGTTGCAGGAAGCTTATTTTCTCATGTTATTCCTAAACTTAAGGAAGATGGAATGAAAAAGCTTCGTTTAAATTCTTCTCCCTATGCAGTACCTTTTTATCATTCAATAGGCTTTAAGGATTTTGCACCTCAGCAGGTATACCAAGGTATTTTATTTACACCTATGGAACTAATCTTAGAAAAATAAAATTTATGAGGAATGCTTAATGAATCTTGAATTTAGAAAGCCACAATCAATGATGCTAAAGAAATTGCAACTTGGAAATATGACGGAATACATTCTAATGCTCTTTTAGCAATAGCTTTAGTGAAGAAGCGGTTCTAGAATACATGAGCGCTGGAAACAAAATTTTTAACACTAATGATTAAAACTAATATCCAATTTCATACTCCTAAATATACTGAATAATAAAGAATAGATTTCTATGGAGAAATTTAAAGTATATTTACATTATGGAGGAGGTTTTATTTTGAATTTTAAGCAGCTGGATCTTGATGATAAAAAAATATTTGATAGATATTTAAGACAACATAAATTTAAAACCTGTGAATACTCCTTTACCAGCCTTTACATTTGGAGAAGGGCTTATGATATTCAATACACTATTTTAAAGGATGTTTTACTTATTAAGAAAATGGATGCTAAGGGAGCATATCATTTTATGCAACCCCTTGGTTACACCAAGGAGAATTTAAAAGAAGTAGTTGATAGATTGATTGAATATAAAAAGGAGTTTAATTTAAAGTATCTTTTTAAGGATGTTGAGGAACGGTTTATACATGATTTGAAGGAGATTTATCCTGATGGATTTTGTATAACCGAAGACAGAGACACTTTTGATTATATTTATGATAGTTCAAGCTTAATTAAGCTTTCTGGGAGGAAGCTTCGCAATCAAAAAAATCATTACAATAATTTTATTAAGAATAATACTTATAAAATTACTAATATAACGAGAGATGAAGTGCTTCAATGCATCAAGGTTTCAGAAGATTGGTATAAGCATAAAGGCATCGAGGATAACAATATTAATCATGAGCTTAGGGCTATTGAAGAGCTGCTAAAGAACAGGGATAAATTAAATTTAAAGTGTATGGCTGTGTATGTTAACGGAAAATTGTCAGCTTTTACAATTGGTGAAAGATTAAATAACGAAATGGCAATAATTCATATAGAGAAGGCAGATTCAAAGGTTAATGGACTTTATAATTTTATTAATAAAACCTTTGTTGAACAGTATTTTAGTGATGTTCCCTTTATAAACAGAGAAGAGGATTTAGGCATCGAGGGACTTCGAATGACTAAGTTAGCTTATAAACCTATTAAACTGGAACATAAATATAATATTACGGTTTGCTAGAGGTTAATTGAAACAACAGCTGGGTAGGGGGAACAGCTCCCTGCTTTTTAATTAATATTTATAACTTACCATAAGAAAGTTTACTTATTGTGACCTTATGGGGTATAATGATAAATATGTTGTGAGGGATATGGTATAAAATATCAAAGAAGCAGCATATTTTTCATGTTTAAGGAAGTTAAATGCCAAAGAATAAATGAAAATTAACAAATAGAAGATTTTAATCAAATCTTTATACGATAATTTAGGAGGATACTTTATGAAAATATCTAAACAAGACGCATTGATGTGGTTTGAGTTTTTTGCAATGCTGCCTGAGGAAGAAGAATTAATGATAAAGCAGCAAGAAATTATATATGCTACTTTTGCACAAATTGAAGCGGCTATCAATGATAGAAATAAAAGAATGATGTCAGAGATTAAAGGTTTAAAAACTTTAAAAAATAGAACATATTATGTTGGTAATGATGCGAAATTTCCAATGGGCTGCCGTTCATGTTTAATGGGGACAGGGCTATCTGCCATAAGAAAAACTAACAAGTGTAACATCGTATGTAAATTCTGCTATAACTATGGAGAGCTTGATTGTCAGCCACCTGTAGGGGAAGGCATGTGGGAGATTGGTGGTACAAAGTACTACGAAGAGGATATTGACTTACTTTTATCTATCCAAGATAAGCCTACAGGCGTTTCTTACGTTTACTTAGAGCCGTTTATGGAAATTGAAAAATATTATTCAATCATAAAGAAGTTCAGTGAAGCTGGAATTCATCAGCACATGTATACTAACGGACTTTTAGCTACAGAGGAGAGCATTAAAGCTTTAGCTGAGGCTGGACTTAACGAGCTTCGTTTCAACCTAGGAGCAACAAACTGTGCTGATAAAGTTATTGAAAATATAGCAATAGCTAAAAAGTACATTAAAAAGGTTGGTATTGAAACTCCAATGACTCCTGAATTCTTTGAGTCTTTCATGAAGAAGAAGGAAGCAATTTTGGCTACAGGGCTTGATTTCATCAACTGTGCAGAGCTTCACTTAAATGAGAACAACATCGATAACTACGAGGGAGAGCCAATGTATATCTGTAGACATGGATATATCTCTCCAACTTGGAGCAGAGAGTTAACTCTAAAATTAATGAAGCTTGCTGATGATGAGCAGTGGGATATTGCAGTTCATGATTGTTCAAACCACACTAAATTTGCAAGGGGCTTAAACCTAAGCGGTAAAGAAGGAAAATGGTTTGGAGCAAACAATTATGCTTGTGAGTTCAACAGACTTCCATACCATGCTTTTTTACCAATCTTAAGAGATGAAAACTTAAAGTTTTTAAGTGAAGAAGAACTTCCAGAGGGATATAAGCCAGGTGAATTATTCTTTTAATTAAAGAATATCTGACCTCAGTAGAAGTAAGTATAAAATAGTTTATATATAAAGTAATAAGCCAGCAGGAATTTTCTGCTGGCTTTTTTCTATTAGTTAATAAGTTTCATTTAAGAGCTTTCCTGAGAAGGACTATACCCCTTCAGTATAGAATATTCCACTAACATTACCTGGAGGAAATATCAAGAGGAGGAGTTACCTATGGATCCATTGACTATTGGACGTATGGCAAGTTTAAATCAAATATCTGAACAAACCTTAAGGTTATATGACAAAATGAATTTATTAAAACCAAAGACAGTGGCAGGGAACAATTATAGATTTTATGATATTAAGCAATGTGCAAAGCTAGATCTTATTCAATATATGAAGTCTCTAGGGATGACTTTAAATGAGATAAAATGTCATTTAGATAAGAAGGATATGAATCTTATCAAGGGAATTTTAAAACAAAGAGAGGAGCAGATTGAAGAAGAAATAAAAGAACTTAAATATAAGCGAAAGGCAATTGAAAGAACCTTAACTAGTATTGAAATTTATGAAGCAGTACCACCAGATGGAACTATAGCTCTAGAATTCATGAGAAAACGCTATATGTACTGTATAGATTCAAAGGTTAATATTTATGACCATGGAATAGATATGTATGAAAAAGTGTTAAGGGACCTGAAAACCAGGTTAATTTCGGACAGGCTTCCACAGACTTATTTCTGCAATGCAGGAACTGTTCTTCATTTGAAGGATTTATTAAAACGTAATTTTTATTCTACAGAGGTCTTTGTTTTTGTTGATAAGGAAGATGTGGAGAGGGATCTTGTGAAGGAGATTCCTTCCCACCTGTATCTTTCTATTTATTGTGATAAATTTGAAAATGAAGTCCCTTATGCAAAGCGACTATTAGAAGAAATTGAGGCTAAAGGCTATACCCCTTGTGGAGATTATCTATGTGAGGCTATATCAGATATTCCATTTACGGACGGGAAGGAGAGAGGTATGTATTTAAGACTGCAAGTACCAATTAAATACTAAGTAATTTTATTTCCGGGTTACAATAGTTAAATCTTTAACTATTTAAATTTTGTTCATTGACCTTATACCTGCTATAACCTTTATACTGAAAATATAGTGAAATTCATTTCAGATATGGAGGTATTAATATGAATAAAGAAAAGATTCGTGTTGTTCAATATGGCTGTGGTAAGATGGCAAAATATACTTTGAGATATCTATATGAAAAAGGTGCAGAAATCGTTGGAGCTATTGATGTTAATCCAGCAGTGGTTGGAATGGACGTTGGAGATTTTGCAGAATTAGGAGTTAAATTAGGGGTTAAAATAAGCAATGATGCAGATGCCGTTTTGGATGAATGTGATGCAGACATTGCTGTGGTAACTTTATTCAGCTTTATGGATGATGTTTTTCCACACTTTGAAAAATGCGTTAAAAGAGGAATAAATGTTGTTACAACTTGTGAAGAAGCAATATATCCTTGGACAACAGCATCATCCATAACAAACAGATTAGATAAGCTAGCAAAGGAAAACAATTGCACTATCGTTGGAGCTGGAATGCAGGATATTTACTGGATTAATATGATTGGCTGCGTTGCAGGGGGAGTTCATAATATTGAAAGAATTGAAGGTGCTGTGAGCTATAATGTTGAAGATTACGGATTAGCACTTGCAGAGGCTCATGGTGTTGGACTTACACCAGAAGAATTTGAAGAGAAAATTGCACATCCAGAAGTTCTCGAACCTTCTTATGTATGGAACTCCAATGAAGCACTTTGCTCTAAGATGGGGTGGACAATTAAATCTCAAACCCAAAAGTGTGTACCTTATTTCTATGATAAGGATTTATATTCATCAACTATGGGTGAAACAATTCCTCAAGGCAAATGCATTGGAATGAGTGCTGTAGTTACCACTGAAACCTTCCAAGGACCTGTAATTGAAACTCAATGTATTGGAAAGGTATATGGAGAAGATGACGGCGATATGTGTGATTGGAAAATTATCGGAGAGCCAGATACCACTTTCTTTGTTCAAAAGCCTGCAACCGTTGAGCATACCTGTGCAACTATCGTAAACAGAATACCAACCATAATAAATGCGAAGCCAGGCTACATGACTGTGGAGAAGCTTGATGATGTAGAATATTTATCCTATCCAATGCAGATGTACTTAAAATAGTTAAATAGTAAATCAGGAGTGAGTTCCTTAATTCAGGTACTCACTCCTTAAAATTTTGCAGAAAAGTATATTTAATTTTAATATTGGGATATTTATAAACTTGAAACTATAAATAAGGGTCAGAAACTTAATTCTAAAAATTTTAATTAATTTTTTGAAAATTATAAAAATAAATGCTATAATTATACACAAGATTTAAGTAAGTTAGGAGGGATTATTCATGGAGCAAAAGCAATATGTATGTGCTAAATGTGGTAATCAAGGTTTTGAATCAGACCAGTTTCAAGCAACAGGTGGAAATTTTGCTAAGATATTCGACGTTCAAAATAAAAAATTTATAACAATAAGCTGTACAAGATGTGGTTACACAGAGCTTTATAAAGCAAATAGTGACAGTGGTTGGAATATATTAGATTTCTTAATGGGTTAATAAAAGATAAGTTCTTAAAATTTCTATACAATAGAGTTTTAAGGGCTTTTTTACATTTAAGTTATAGAAAAAGAGGTGTTTTCTTTTGAAAAAGTATAAAGTGAGAATTTCATTACTATTTCTTTTTCCATTAGCATTAATTATCAATTATCTGGCAGTTTTTAATCCTCATTTCATTGAAAAGTATTACTCCTTGGGAGTAAATAGGTTTACCATCAAAATTCTAAGCTCAATTACTAATTTCATTCCATTTTCCATGTATGAACCCACCATAATCACTTCAGTTATAGGAGTTGTTGGGTATTTTATATACACAGTTTTCAGCATATGTCGTCATAAAACAAGTTTGAAAAGAGGAGCTGTGAATTTCCTTCTTAACTGCGCTGTGGTTATCTCAGTTGCATATTTTCTATTCATTGCACTTTGGGGATTAAATTATAATAGAATACCCCTTTATGAAGGATTGAAAATGAATAATGAAAAGCATACAGTAAAGGAACTTGGTGAGCTTTATGAATACCTTATAGATAAAACCAATGCTTTAAGGGAAGAAATTTACGTTGACGAAAACAATATTGCCACAGTTAAGGGTGGGTATCAGTCAGCTTTAGACAGAGCACCTTTAGGATATGAAAATGCTTCAAAGGAATTTTCGGTTTTGAAAGGCTCCTTTGGAACTCCTAAGCAGCTTATATTTTCAGAGTTCTTCAATTACACAGGAATAACAGGCATATATTTTCCTTACACTGGTCAGCCAGGAGTAAATGTTAATGCTCCTTTAATGACGGTTCCTGCAACCACCCTTCATGAAATGGCTCATCAAAGGGGCTTTGCAAGGGAGGATGAAGCAAACTTTATTGCCTTTCTTGTAAGTTCAATGCACCCAGATAAGGATTTTCAATATTCAGGATATATCTTAGCCCTAGGCAATACTGCAAATGCCTTATATAAGGCTGATCCAGAGTTATATAAAACCCTTAGCGCAAAGAAATCGGAGGATGTGGAGATAGACAGAGAGTATAGAGTAGAATTCTGGGATAAATACTCTGGTAAAATTGAGAAGGTTTCAAGTAAAGTTAATGACACTTATTTGAAATCTAATGGAATATCAGATGGGGAAAAAAGCTATGGAAGAATGGTAGATTTACTCCTTGATTATTATATGACTTATTTAAAATAACATATCCACCTATTTAAAACATGGTAAATAGCATATGTCTATATAACAAATTGTGGTAATATTATAGTATATAATTTGAAATATGAGCATTGTATTTAATCATATCCATAATAGTAATCCATTTAAAATACTTTATGAGAAAACAGAACTTAGAACACAATGTTTAAGGATAATCTAGAACTGCTTTACACAAATTTTGAACGAAGAGCATCCGATTAAAAAGGAGAATGTATAATGAAAATAAGATTTATTCTTCCTGCCTTGGAAGAAGCGAAAAGCCCATATTGGAGACCTATAAAGTATTCATTATTTCCGCCTTTAGGTTTAGCAACTCTTGCATCTTTATGTGATGAAGATGATGAAATAGAAATTGTAGACGAACATGTTGAGGAAATTAACTTAAATGATAATCCGGATTTGGTGTGTATTGAAAGTTATATAACTAATGCTTTTAGGGCTTATAAAATTGCAGATTCTTATAGGAGCAGAGGAATAAAGGTTGCTATGGGTGGTATTCATGCTACATCGTTACCACAGGAAGCAAAGGCACATTGCGATACCGTCCTTTTAGGTTTAGGGGAGAGAAGCTTTGTAGAGTTTTTAAAAGATTGTAAGGATGGCCATATAAAGCCCTTTTATGAACAAGGACAAGTATCCTTAGAAGGACTTCCATTACCAAGAAGAGATTTATTTAAAAGAGAAAAATACCTGGTGCCTAATTCTATGGTGTTTTCAAGAGGATGTCCTAATAAATGCTCCTTTTGTTATGTCAGTTCTTTTTTTCAAGGAGGAAAGACCTTTTTTACCTATGAGGTAGATAGAATTTTGAAAGAGATAGAGAGTATGAAGGGAAGACATTTATACTTTCTTGATGATAACATTTTGGCTGATAAAAAGCTGGTGAGACAGGTTTTTAAAGAGATGAAGGGCATGAACCGTGTTTTTCAAGGGGCAATAACCGTAGATTCCATATTAGAGGACGATACAATAGAGCTGGCCTATGAAGCAGGTTTCAGAAGCGCTTTCATTGGCTTTGAAAGTGTTAATATGGATAGCTTGATTCAAGCAAATAAGCTTTCTAACATAAACATGGATTATAACCAAGCCATCAAAAAGCTTGATCAATTGGGAATTATGATAAATGGAAGCTTCATCTTTGGATTAGATAACGATAATTTAGATGTTTTTGATAAAACCACTGAATGGGCAATAAATAATGGAATAACTACAGCCACTAATCATATTTTAACTCCATATCCTGGTACATCAATATATAAGAAGATGATTCATGATAAAAGGATATATACCAATGATTGGAGACTTTACGATACAAGACATTTAGTATTTAATCACCCTAATATTACCAAAGAGCAGATGGAGTATGGATATAACAAAGCTTATAAAGATTTTTATAGGTGGGGAAATATCATAAAGTCATCAAAAGAACATGAGGAAATTAGAATGAAAATGAAGCATTTTTCCTATGCAGGTGCTTGGAAAAAGTTTGAGCCAGTATGGAATTTTCTAATTAAGAATGAACTTCTTTCAACAGCAAGAGGAACCTTAGTTAGAACACTAAAGTGATAGAATAATTATTGAAGCACTTCTTATAATTAAAATGAAAGTACTAGTTTTTACTTTAAAATCTTATATATTGCTCAAATATGCATGGATAATATTACATAGTTGTAAAATTATTTAAATGGATATATTATAAGATAGTCAAGATTTTTAGTATTATTTCTTTGTAAAGTTGCACCAAAAGAATAATTTGCTTGATTTATATTAGAAAGTAAAGATCATCAGTATTGAAATTAAGAAAGTGGATAATACTATAAGGATATATTATTATCAGTATGACATATGATTTTTAATTAAGTACTTTTGTGGCAGCTTAAAGCAGTCAGGGGGGATAAATAGTAAAAGTGCATAAAGAAACATGGATAAAATCATTTTTATATAAAGAGGTGCTAAAGGATGAAAAATAATAATTTCTCAACGGTATTTAAGGGCTTAATTGTTGGTGGAACAATGCTAGTGCCAGGTGTAAGTGGTGGTTCTATGGCAATGATATTAGGCATATATACCAAACTAGTGCATGCTGTAAGCTCATTTATGAAAAATATAAAGGAAAACTTCCTTTTTTTAGCTCTATTTTGTATGGGTGGTGGCATTGGGATATTACTCTTTGCAAAACCAATTCTGTACTTAATTGAAACTTATCCTATGCCGATGACTTATTTCTTTTTAGGTGCTGTAGCTGCTAGTATTCCACTTATATTAAAAGAAGCTAAAATTAAATCTTTTTCGTGGAAGATACCAGTTTATATCGCTATTGGTATTTTAGTTGTTATGTTGTTCTCAATGGGTACTCAGGAAACCTTTCAACCAAATGCTGCAGAGGGAGTTACAAATTTTCTTCTTTTATGGGTAGCAGGTTTTATTGCAGCTATAGCTTTAATTTTACCTGGAATCAGTGTATCTTATATCTTGCTTATCATGGGCTTGTACGATACAACAATAAAAGCAATAAGTGAATTTTATTTACCGTTTCTTATTCCATTAGGGATTGGCTTAATCCTTGGGATTGTTTTAACAACAAAATTATTAGAGTATGTTATGAACAAGTTTCCAGAGGCAACCTATTTAATTATCCTTGGATTTATCTTGGGTTCAATGGCGGAGGTTTTCCCTGGAGTACCAAAAGGGTTAACAATAATAACCTGTATTATAACTTTTGCATTAGGATTTGGAGCAATTAGTTTCTTATCCTTGAATGAAAGAAAAAAGAATATGGATGCAGTAAAGTAATTAATATTAAGAAAACATATATTTGTTTTTTAAATAAGTAAAAGCTTTATATTTACAATAAAACTTTAACCTCATTAACTTCTATGATTATCATTTAAGTTAATGAGGTTTTTTATATTTCAAAGTATATAGTTTAACTGATTTACTAATTTTCTGCAAAAGATACCAATATGATAAACCTAATAAAAGATTTAATAAAAAAGCATATTTAAGATACTTTGATAGTAAATTTTGAAGTGTTCTTTGGTTTAAGATTTAACTTTAAGTTTATTAAAAAATATAATATTATAATCTTTTAAATGTATATATGTGGTAAAATAGTTATATCCTATTAATTGGATTAGTAGATATAAGGAGGCTTTTTATTGAGGCAAAGGATTTACAAAAAGCATTACACATTATGGCATGGATTATTATATGGATAACTGGTTTGATGATATTTTTCCTATTATTATCAGGAGCCTTTATGGGCGAATTTTTCATATTATTTATTTCAATTGCTATAGTTGGTTCAATTATTGTTTTATTTCTTTTTACATTAGAATATATAATTAATGCCTTAGATACTATTGCCACAAACTCTTATATTTCAGCTAAGCTAATGGAAAAATCTATTGATGAAAAATCTCAAACAGAGTAGATTATATTGTAATGTTAACATAGGAGTTGGATTATGATGATAAATATTATTAAAGCTGAAAACATTGAGAATGAAAAAGAAATATTATTGTGATAGATTAATAACAGTATATGGAAAAGTATGTTATAGCTTAAGTAAAAAGCTTAAAGTAGATTGAATAAACTTAAAATTTGATTAAATAATAAGCAATATATTAATTGCATAAAGATTTTTGTGAGAATTAATAAATTTAATACACCATGTATACGGAGGAATAAAGATGAATTTAAAGATTGCTGTTTTGCAAATGCGCCCTGAAATAAACAACAAAGTGAAAAATGTTGAAACTATAATTGACAAAATAAAAGAAGCTGCTGAAAATAAAGCTGATATTTTGTTACTGCCAGAGTGTTTTATTACAGGATATAACTTTCCAATTAATATGGAAGATGCATTAGAGGATGATAGTATTTATATAAAGAAGGTTTGTAGTGCTGCAAAGAACTATAGTGTAGGAGTGATAGCCACAGCATTTTCTAAAGGAAAATATAAACCACAGAATACAGCCTTTGTAATAGACAAAACTGGAAAGGTTATTATGAAATACTCTAAAGTTCATACCTGTGATTTTGCAGCTGAAGCTGCTTTAGAAAGTGGAAGCGAATTTAAAGTATGTGATTTTCATGGCATTAAATTGGGGGTTATGATTTGCTATGACAGAGAATATCCAGAAAGTGCTAGAGTATTAATGATGAAAGGGGCAGAAATCATTTTAGTTCCCAATGATTGTGAAGCAATGAAGCCACGTGTACAAGCTTTATCTACTCGTGCCTATGAAAATATGGTAGGAGTTGCAATGGCGAATCCTAATGGAATAAATGCAGGGTGCTCCTGTGCCTTCTCACCAATCTGTTGGAATGAAGATGGACAATGTGTTGATAATACTTTATTGTTAGCTGAGCCTATGATTGAAGGATTATATTATGCAGATTTTGATATGGATAAAATTCGTAATTACCGAGAGAACGAAATGATGGGCAATACCTTTCGCAAAGTAAAAGCCTATGGAGAATTACTAAATGAAAATATTAATGAACCTTTTGTGAGAAAATAAAAAATCATATAGATGATAAAATTTTTTCAGATGCAGAAAGCAGAAGAGATGAATGAAACAGATTATTACCATTTTTTTTAATGAAATAATGAATAATGAACATGAGAATATAATTATAGTTTCCCATGGAGATTTACTTAGTGTATTTAATGCCATGTGGCTAGGTATGGATATTGAAATGCTTAATAAATGCGACTTGTTTGGTTTTGCAGGTGGTGTAAGTTTTATGAATGAAACAGTTAATGGTAAAAGAGTTATTAGAAGAATGGGTGATATGTCATTTATAAGATAGTCGTTGAATTCACCCTAGATAATTGATTTGAGTATTATCAATATTCAAGGCAAGGGGAGAGTATAAAATGTCAAGAGGAATAATTATATTTGGCTCACCAGGTTCGGGTACAACAACCCTAGGAAGAGAGGTTTCTCTAAGGCTTGGTTTCAAGCATTTTGACTTAGACGATTATTTGTGGCTCAAAGATAGTGACCTTCCTTTTACTGCTACACGTCCAAGAAAAGAACTTACAAAGCTGTTAATGGAGGATATCTCCAAGTTTCCAAACTTTGTTATGTCTGGATCCATGGATAGTTATAATGAGCCTTTTGTACCACTATTTGATTGGGCTGTACTTAATTCTGTCCCTGTTGAATTACGTATAGAACGAATTAACAAACGTGAATTTTCAAGGTTTGGTTCTAGGATACTTCCAGGTGGAGATATGTATGAAAATCACATGAAATTTCTTGACCTTGTTCGGCGTTATGATTTTTATGGGGGATATCAATGATTGAAGTAAATTATGCTACAAGTGATGATTTTCAAGTATTAGGAAATATACATGCATCCTCTTGGAAGGTTGCTTATAGAAACATTATTCCCGAAGAAGTTTTGAATAATATCACAGCTGAAAAACGAGGAGCATATTTTAGAAAAGCCTTAACAGAAGGCTGGGAGCAAGATGCAATTATTTATGAAGATGGTACTCCTTTAGGATTAATTTGTATTGGTAAAGCCAGGGATATTGACTTAGACAACTCACATGGAGAGATCTGGGGCATATATCTTTTACCTGAAGTATGGGGTAAGGGTATTGGTTCAATACTTATCCAGTGGGGTATAGCTGAACTTAAAAATCGTGGATATGAGAAGATATCACTTTGGGTTTTAAAGGATAATGTACAAGCAATCAAATTCTATGAAAAGAGTGGATTTACCTTTGATGGAACAAGTAAAGAAATTAACATTGGTATGCCTTTAATAGAGTGTAGATATATAAAATAGATTTAATTAAGGGGATGGTATAGGTGAAAAAGTGTCTAGTTATTTTATTAAGTTTCATTATGATATGTTTATCAGGATGTTCAACTATGAATAAAGCGGATGAAAAGAACTTTGAACTAGCAGCTGAAAATGAGTCAGTAATTAAAACTTTAAACAACATTAATTTTTCAATAGATCCAAGAATCGAACTTTTATCAATCATTATATATTTAAGCCCTAAATATAATGAGAATGTTCTTAGTATAATACCATTTAACTCTTCTTATAAAAAGGAGGTAGAGGAGTGGTTCGGAGATTACAAAAATCACAAAGCCGTAAAGCTACTTGATTCTATGCTTGAAAGAGGATTTTCCTATGATGCACCACCCACTGGAATGCTTTTTTTAACAAATACTCCTAACTTAAGTGTAAGAGAAGACATTGATAAGAAAGATTACATGTATAAACAAATTATGAAAAGAGTTGGTGGCGAAAAGAACTTTTTAAAGTTTGTAAAGGCTCTACAGGACTTTTGTAAAGAAAGTAATTTCTATGAATTTTATAATAATCATAAGGAGTATTACAAAAATATTGTAGAGAGTGCAGTTGAAAGTTCAGGTAACGTAAATTATATAAATCAGATTGAAAATTACTATGGGGGAAAACAAAACAGCTATAATATTATTCTTAGTGGAATATTATATGCAAATAACTATGGACCATCAATAAAAAATACAGATGGTAATTTTGATATATACTCTATTCAAGGTAGTGCAGGAATAATAAATGATATACCTACGTTTGGAGATGAATTTACCTTTAAATATTTAGTTAGACATGAATTTAGTCACTCCTTCATAAATAACATTACAGATAAAAATATTGATAAAGTTAATGAATATGAAGAATTGTTTAAGCCTATAAATAATAAAATGAGTAAGCAGGCATATTCTAACTGGGAAATCTGTTTAAATGAACATTTGGTTAGAGCTGTAGTTATAAGGTTAACAGAAATTCATGATGGAAGGTATAAGTCATTAAACTTAATTGATATGGAATCCCAAAATGGATTCATTTATATAAGGCAACTTACAAATTTATTAAAGAATGAATATGAACCAAACAGAGATAAATATCCTACCTTTGAAGATTTTTATCCTGAAATTTTAAATTTGTTGAAGACGTTATAATTAAAAGTAAAACAATTCAGGTTTATGTATAAGGAGAGTAAGATGAAAAGTAAGATTAAGCAAGAAATCTTTGAGTGGTGTAAAACCATTGTGATCTCTTTAGTTATTGCAATTGGCATAAGTTTAGCTGCACTGCCTACCATTGTTAATGGTCAATCCATGTATCCAACCCTAGAAAATAATGATCTTCTTCTAGTTAATAAGCTAACTTATAAAAGCGGAGTTCCAAATCGAGGAGACATTATTATTTTTCACACAGATTTAGTAGATCAAACAACTAATAAAAATAAGGATTTGGTTAAAAGAGTTATTGCCTTGCCTAATGAACATTTGATTATAAAAGATGGCAAAGTTTATATAAATGATGAGCTTTTAGATGAAGATTATATAAACGGAGTATACACAGAGGGGGATATTGATATAATTGTGCCTTCTAATCATGTGTTTGCAATGGGAGATAATAGGCCTAATAGTGATGACAGCAGAAAATCATATGTTAGGTCAGTAGCTTTAGAGGACATTGTTGGAAAAGCCTTTATAAGAGTATACCCATTTAATGAAATGAAGAAATTTGATTAATTGCGAAAGAATAAAGCTATGGGGAAACCATTAGTAATATCAATTGCAGCAGTATCAGGTGGTAAAAATATGAGAATTGAAACCGACAGAATAGTAATTAGAGATTTTGAAAGAAAAGACGCAGAGAAACTATATAATATTGTTAGGGAGAAAGATATTTTGAGATTTATGTCTGATTGGTCTGAGGGGGGAGATTCACCAGAAGCATATTTTGCATATATTGATTGGCACCAATCACAAATAAATTCCGTTGATGTATATGAAAATAAAAGATATGTTATTTCATTACGTGATACGGATGAAATGATTGGAATGGTTGGAATGGGCCTTGAAGATACATTAAATGAGGTTGAAGTAGCTTATTTTATGTCAGAAAACCATCAGCGAAGGGGTTATACAGTAGAAGCTGTTAACAAGCTAGTGTAGTGGTGTTTCAAGGTATCTGATATTGCTTACCTTATTTTAACCATTGATTGTGCCAATACAGCATCTTGCATATTAGCAGAAAAGTGTGGTTTTGAGCTATTTGAAAAGAGAACGCCTTTAGGACATAGACAGCCTAATATGGAAAGTGACAGCTATTTTTATTATAGGAAATATAGAAATTAATTATTCAACCAATAGTAGAATTCAATCAAATATGCCTCCATTGTTTCATTGTAAAGTGAGGAATATAATGTAATTATCAGCTGATGAATAAACACTAATCTAATGCTAGTTGAACATGGAGGAGTTAAAATGAATATAGGAAAGCAGATTAAATCTTTAAGATTAAAGAAAAATGTGAAGCAAGATGAACTTGCAGATTACTTAGGTGTTTCATATCAAGCAGTTTGAAAGTGGGAGACTGAGATGAGTGTGCCTGATATTTCATTATTGCCTAACATATCAGCATACTTTGGAGTTACAATAGATGAATTATTTCAGATGCCCAATGAAGCAGAGTTTGAGCGAATTGAAAATATGTTTTGGAGTGAGTGCAGAATAAAGAAGGAGACCTTTGAACATGCAGTTCATTTCTTAGAAGAAGTTATTAAAGATGAGCCTTCCAATGTAAGGGCTTATGAAAATCTTGCTGATTTATACAATCATAGAGCACACAGCGATCATGAACTAGCTTCTGAATACGCAAAGAAGGTTTTAGAATTAGAACCAACAAATAAAGGTGGATTTGTTGCATTTTTAGAAGCAAATGGAGGAGTTTGTGGTGATGAGTGGGATGATAATAATTTCACTGTAATTGAATATTTCAAAGAGTTTTTAAAGAAAAATCCAAAGAGCTATCGTGGACTATATGTGATCATAGAAAACTTGTTAAATGATAGAAGATATGATGAAGCTATACCCTATATTGAAGAATTAAAAATAGTAAATTCTAATCATCAGTATTACATTTATATGGGAGATGTTGCTTATGGAAATGGAAACTTTGAAGAAGCTTTAAAATTATGGAATGAAGCTGTTGGAGAATATCCAAGCACTTGGCAAGCTTACTGTTCAAGAGCTGATAGATTTAAAAAGATAGGAAAGATCAATGAAGCACTTGAAGACTATGAATATTGCTTCAAAATGCAGGAGCATCCAAGAATTACAGATGGACTATTTTCCCTTGCACAGTTGCATGAAACCATGGGTGATTATAATGCAGCAATTGAAGATAGGAAGGAAATCATAAAATGCTTAAAGGAAGATTATAAGGTTACAAGCGGCAACAGTATTGATGAACATAGACGTGAGATTGAAAGATTGAAATCTTTAATAATCCAAGAGAAAGAAGCATAAAGTGTAAGAGCATTCTAATGAAGTATTAAGAAAAGACTATATAAAATTTATTGAAGAGAATTTCGAATAGTAATAATATATTTGATTCCTTCAATGATATAAATTCAATTTACATGAATAAGCTATATTATGAGTTTAAAATTATTTCATGGAGAGTACAATGATAGATTTAAAAGCAAGAGCCAAAAAATTAAAATTAGACATTCCTTCAGTGTATATTGCATTGAAAAAGAAAGAAACACCAATAATTGCAAAGGTATTTGCTTTAATGACTGTTGGATATGCTTTATCACCAATAGATCTTATTCCTGACTTTATTCCTGCTATTGGATTTCTAGATGATATAATTTTACTGCCCTTGCTTATAGCCTTGACAGTGAAGTTTATTCCAAAAGAAGTCTTTAATCAGTGTAGAATTGAAGCAGAACACCTATGGAATGATGGGAAACCTGAAAAGTGGTATTATTCCATACCAATCATATTAATTTGGGTATTTTTAATACTACTTATTTTAAAACCTTTTATTACTTAATTATTATAAAAAGAAACAATGAGAGCAGAAATGCTCTTTTTTTGAAAGCAATCTTTAATATGTTTAAATTTCAATAAATTCATTAATATGGTAATATATAAGTACGATATATAAAATAGGTTCCATACAATATTTTAAAATTTATCTACATGAAAAGCTATTTTACTCATATGAAATAGAAAAGCAATACTTAGATTGATTAGAACAAATTATAATTTAAGGAGGCAAATTTATGGATACGTTAATTGTCATTTGTTCTGTAATTATTATAATATCAGTACCTACATTGATAATTTTAAGTTTTACTCCAAACCTATCATCTACAAAATTAATGCTATTGGGTATAGAAGTTACTCTTTTAGGAGCTGTATTTATAGGTTACCTTAGCGAATATACCTTTGTCTTTTATTATCTAGGATTGGCTTTACTTATAATAGGTACAACATTTAATATTTACGGATTTTATAAAAAGTAATTTGTTTACTAGAACCTATCATAAGAAAATCTAATTTTATCATATATTATATATATTACAGTTTTTATAAAAGGAGGTATGAATATAATATGTTAGCTAGAAGATACAGACCTGAAGATTGTGCAGCCTTAGCTAAATTATTTTATGACACAGTTCATACTGTAAACTCTGCACATTACACAAAAGAACAACTGGATGTATGGGCTACAAAAGATATTGACTTAGATAAATGGAATAAATCATTTTTAATCAACACCACATTTGTTGTTGAAGTAAACTCTCAAGTGGAGAATAGACAAACATATTGGAACAAATATTAAATAATTTTATTTCAATACTAAAAATATCTAATATTTAAATGAGATTTTAGAGTTCAAAATTCACATATTGGAGGTATTAAAGTGATTAAATTATGGAATTAATGCTATGTGGCATATTAAAATTACCCACATAGCATACTAGTTTAAAAATTAATATGAGATGGGGAATATAAATGAATATAAAATATGTAGAAAATGGCGTGTATGAAATAAAGGATTTATTGACATTATACAAAAATGCTGGTTGGATTGCTTACACCAAGGAGCCTGAAAAACTTGCAAAAGCATATAGAAATTCATTGTTTAATATTGGAGCTTTTCATGAAGAAACTTTAATTGGGTTAATTAGAGTGATAGGTGATGATGCTTCAATTATCTATGTGCAGGACATTTTAGTTAATGATGATTATCAGGGGTTAGGTATAGGTTCACATCTCTTAAAGTCAGTTTTAAAAAGATACAGTCATATAAGGCAAATTGTTCTTGTAACTGATGATACAGTAAAGACTAAATCTTTTTATGAGAAAAATGGAATGTCGTCTGTAGACAAATTTGACGGAGTTGCATTTGCAAAATATAATTTTGATGCTTAAATTAAGATAAACATTTCACTTTCTTATAAATACAAACTAATTCTTGTTTTTTGTATGATTTAAAGTAAAATGGTATAATATAGATTATATTCCTATGGTAGGTGTAATTTAATGAATAATTATAAATTAATCTTCTTACCACAAGTCGGTGATAGTTCCTCTATGGAGGATGTATTAACTACGCAGGATGAGATTCAGGAAAAATGTCCTTGTCCTTGTTGTGAAAAGAATACCATTCCTAATAGGGGAAATGCTTTAGCATACATTTGTCCAGTATGTTTATGGGAAATTGACTTATTCCTTAGGACAGAAGATGAACCCAGTGATCAAAATCATGGCTTAACCCTTAATGAAGCTCGGAATAACTATAAAATACATGGAGTAGTATTGCCTGCTTTAAAGAAATATTCCAGATTAAATGAAGACACAGAGTATAATGAGAAAGGATGAATTAATTATGTTGGAGTACAGATATGACACTCAGTTATTAATCGAAGGTGAAAATCTTGATGAGGATGCAATAACTGAATATTTTAATAATAATTTCAAAGGAGATTGTTTACTTGCCGTTGGTGATGATGAACTTATCAAAATTCATTATCATACAAATGAACCTTGGGATGTTCTAAAGTATTGCTCTTCTCTAGGAGAGATATATGATATTGTGATTGAAGATATGGAACGTCAATCTCGAGGATTAAAAGGCTAAAATAAATAATTAAATTTAATAAAATATTATTTGGTTACTTAAATTGGTTATCTAATGATATCTGATATTAAGTAACCTTTTTCTATTAAGCCTTTCGATTTAACGGTAAAATAAGTATATGAACACTTAAGTTAAAGATATATGTTGTAATTATGGTGGCATAACTATGGGAAAGGATAAATTTAAAATTCTAAAATTTATTTTGTCTGGCTTAGTAATTTTAATACCGATTATAAAAATACTAATAGGAGCAATGTTTGAAATTACCTTGATGAGTGATATGTCTTTGTATTCTTATATTGTTATCTATGCTATAATTGCAGTAATTTTAATAGCTATGGTTAAAAACTTCTCTTTTAGTATAGCTGTTATTTTGTACTTATGTATTTATGGATCTAGTATACTTCTTACCAGTGGTACTGCTTTTAATGACTTTGAAAAGTACAGATCTCCTAATAATGAGCATATCTTGCTTGTTAAAGTAGTGCCAGGTTTAGGACAATCAACTTCTGTACATTTTTATGAAGAAATAAATCTATTCTTAAAGCGGGCAATTCCTACACTAGATGGTAGTAATCCAGCTAGATTCGATGTTTTCTGGAGTGAAACCAATACGCCAATTATATCTGGTGATCTCATTAAAATGAATAAACAGAGACTTGAAAAATCTAAAGAAACTCTTGAAGAAAAATGTGACTTTGAAATTGAAGATGAAAAAATATATTTAAAACTAAGATATTAAAATAAATTTGAAAAACACCTTACATTATATTAAAATATATGAAATACATATATTTAGGAGGAAATACAAATGAACCAAGGACAAGAAATGTTTTATAACTTTATAATGCAAAATGTAGAAGATGAAAATAGAGATAGAGCTAAGGAATTACTAGCAGAAAGTTTTAAAAAGCAAGATGATGGCACCTTTAACCAAGAATACATGGTGAGCTTCATCCCTAGAATGATGAAACTAATAAAACCTGAAAGTGTTGAACAAGTTAAAAATATTATGCTGAATCATAAGGCTTAATTAATAAAAACTATCTTAAATCAGTTTAGGAATAAATTTCTAAACTGATTTATTTTTTTACAAATTAATTATATATTATTACTCAAAGCGCAGAAAATCAATGTCTTCACGAAACAAATCGATTTTGTATCTATAGGCTTTTTCATAAAGTAATCAATTCTTTCTCATAAAAAATAAAATTTTATAATTATGTAAATGAAAAATTGCACATACTAAGCAAGTATTAGTATTTAAATCGAAGGAAGGAGATTATATATGAAAAACAAATTATCGAAAGATGCTTATGGTGGCGTACATGGAAAAGACTATGTTCCTTACGTAACTGATAAGTCACAAACAGGTACAAATGCTGCAGTAATGATTATAGGGATAGTTTTAGCCGTTATATTTGCAGCATCAACAGCTTATTCAGGAATGAAATCTGGATTAACTGTTGCGGCAGGAATACCTGGTGCAATTATAGGTTCTATGCTTGTTGGAGTTACCGCAAAAGCTAAAGGTATTCTTGGAAAGAACATTACACAAGGTATGGCAAGTGGTGGAGAATCAATAGCAAGTGGACTTATTTATGTTCTTCCTGCAATTATTTTAATTGGAAGCAGCTTTACTTTCCTAGAAGGAATAAGTGTTGGAATAGGTGGGTCTTTATTTGGAATTGGAGGAGTTTCCTTAGTTTACAACTATCTAATAGTTGAAGAGCATGGGAAGCTTATGTATCCTGAAGCAATGGCGATCTCGGAAACTTTAGTAGCTTCTGAAGGTGGTGGAGATGCCATAAAGTATATGGGAATTGGTTTTGGAATTAGTGGAATTATTAACGTTTTAACTAGTTCTTTCTTAAATTTAATCAACAATACTATTACTTATGTGGGCAGTAAGTTTTACAAATGGAAGTTTTCTACAGAGGTTAACCCTCTACTTTTAGGTATTGGCTTTATAGTTGGACTTGAAGTTTCATTAACCATGTTTGCTGGTTCAGTTCTTGCTAACTTTGGTATTGCTCCATTAATTGGTTATTTTACGGACATGGCTCATACTGATTTTAAAGCATGGAATGATGTATCAATTTTAATAAATCAAATGGATGTAAACTCTATATCCGGAAGCTATGTTAAATATATAGGTGCTGGAATGATGCTTTGTGGAGGAATTATAGGTGCTTTAAAACTTATACCAACAATAATCGTTTCTTTAAAAGAAACCTTAAAGGCTAGATCTAACAAAGATACAGGTGCAGAAAGTAGTTCTAGTGAAATGATAGTACTTTTAGTTGGTATTGTTATTGCTTTTGCAGCAGGAGTATTTATATCTCAAAGTATTCTAATGGGAATTGTTGCAGCTATCGTTTCTTTAATACTATCTTTATTATTCATAATAGTATCAGGCCGTTTGGCTGGTACAATAGGAACATCAAACCTACCTGTATCAGGAATGACCATTGCATCTCTAGTTATCTTGACTTTAGTATTTGTTATAATGGGATGGAAGGGCTTGGCAGATAATAAATCTTTACTTCTATTTGCAGCCTTCATGGTTACTGCAATATCAGTAGCAGGTGGATACAGCCAGTCTCAAAAGGTTACTTATGTTATTGGTGGAAGTAAAAAAGAAATGCAAAATGATTTTGCTATCGCTAGTATTGTAGGAGTTCTTGTAACAGTAGGAACTATTCTTGTACTAAAAAGCCAGTTAGCAATAACTGGAGCTGATGCACCATTTGCTCTTCCACAAGCAAACTTAATGTCAACATTAACTTCTGGTATTATGTCAGGAAACTTACCTTGGCCAATGATTCTTGTTGGTGTTGTTATAGCACTATTCTTATTCCTATTAGATTTGCCAATAATGACAATAGCTATAGGATTCTATCTTCCAATATCAACTACTTCAATCATACTTGTTGGAGCATTAATCCGTGTATTCATTGAAAAAATGAGTAAGAGTGATAAGGAAAAAGAAGTTAAGGTTTCAAATGGAATAAGTTTATCTTCAGGTCTTGTTGCCGGAGGTTCTATCATAGGTCTTTTAGGAATTATCCTTCAAATATCTAAAGTGATTAAGCCAAGAACTCCAGCAGGCTTTGCAGCAGGAAATCTAATGGCAATTATATTACTAGTAATCTTAGTCATAGCTACCACTGTACCTATTATGATGGCAAAGGTAAAGCATGATGACTAACGAAGAAATACTAAACATTAAATTCAAAATTAGTGAAGATATCGATTATAAGGTTGATGATGATAAAATTGTGATAGTTCTAGAAAAGCAGGATCATAAAATACAAAAATTCTTTAGAAAGCTTAGATTTAAAATTCCTATGTATAAAGAAATTAAGTTTGATGAATACAGCAGTGAAGTATTCACTCAAATTGATGGAAGTAAAACAGTAAAGGAAATAGGTGAAAATCTAGAGTTAAAGTATGGAGATAAAATTCAACCATTATATGAGAGATTACTTGTGTTTTTAAATCACATCGATGTAAACTGCAAATACATTCACAGAGTTGAATAAGCAAAAGCTGGACTTATTAAATCTAGCATATGTAAATTATGAAGCAGATAAATTTGATTATCAAATTTATCTGCTTTTTCTATTTTAAGAAATTCATTAGTTAATATTCAATTATTTTTTCTATCCACAAAACAAGATAAGTACTCTAGCTCTCCATGGTGCAAGAGTTAATATCTATATATCCATGCAATTTTTTAATTAGTTCATTTTTCAAAGGACAACCTGCTTCACTATTAAGAAAGTCATATGCAAGACTGCAGCACCTATGAATGTTATCTTGATATATTTTATATTTAGGATTGAATTCACACATTAGTTCTGATACTGGTGAATCATAAAAAGCTGTGCATGGCTTTACCGTAATTAAATATGTCTGTTTCCATTTTTCAATTAAAGTTTCATTAGTTAAAAATAGCTTAATATTTGTAATAATTCCTTTAGCATAACTTGAATATTCTGTTTCAGTCAATGCAGATACCTTAGATAAAGTTCTATGATAAAAGGAGAATTCCAAATTAATCTCAATATCTGAAAGATTAAATAAATACTCATTAAATGCATGCAAGGAGTTTTCGGCTTAATGTTCTGTGATTTTTAAAACTTTATTCCAAAGGTATTTACGATACTCAGTCATTGGTATATATAGGATTCCCATAAGTATAAGGAGATAAGGCGTGCATCTTTAGGAAGTTACTTGTAGTGGTTTAGGTTATCATTAATCTCTTCAAAGTTAATGTTGCTTAAGCTTTCCTTTAGAGAGACTTTAGTAACTTCAAAAGGGAGATTATCAATTAAAGAATCTAAAGTACTAATGGATTTTGATAGTTTCCCCATCTCCTTATATAACTTGTTTAGATGTCTAGGAAGATAGAAATTGCTTGTATTTGGATTAATTAAAATAGATTTGATATCAGCTAATGGTAAATTTATGCTTCTTAGTTTTTTTATAATAATTAATTTATCAACATCATCTTTTGAAAATTCATTATATCCGTTATGTTCATTAATCTTTGATACGATTAGTTTTTGTTTTATATAAAAGTGAATTGTTCTTTTTGATAATCCTGTAATTTGTACAACTTCATTGATTCGCATAACGTCTCCCAAACCGTTACCAAGGTGAACGGTTTTAAAATAGAAATTCTCTATAGATATACAATAAATTACATATATTATTCATTATACCACACAATGCGTTCCAGAAAAAATGTAATTGACTCTCCACAAGGTGGATATATTAAACTTAAAGTGAGGGTACAAATTAAAATTTAATAATCTATTTTTTGTTTTAAATAATAGTGGCATGACTACACAATAAATATGCTGTTATCAAATGATTAGGCTAAACTAGAAATTACTGCTTTATTAAAATTTATGTAAGGGGATAAGACAAACTGGACAGCACCCATGCAATGAAGTAAGCGCAAATCAGCCAATAGTTTTCCATCAGCCTCCAAACAATGTATTAGAATGGAGTACTTCCATAGAATCTGGTATTTGTATGGCTAATTTATGTGAATATTGGGTTCCAGAATATTTCTGGAGAAAAGCTTATAACTTAAGCAGTGGTAGCAAGTGGAGACTTACAACTTGGGAATTCCTGAATTTAAATATGTTAGGACTTGGATCGAGATTCGAGGATGTCTATGATCCAAGACAACAAGCTTTATTCAATTTCCATGGTCAATGGTACACTGATGCAGATATATTAGAGGAAAAGCTTCACTTTAGGTGTGTAGATTTTAATCAGTACTGTGCGGGAGTAAAGGCTGAAATTGACGCCTTGAAAGCAAATCCAATGATTAGCGCTATGCTTCCAACTGCTGAACAAATGAAAGTAAATAATGAAATGGTGGCCATATGGAAATGGGCTTCCATTGGATGTTTGAGAACAATGAAGAAGATTGGATTAAAGCTTTCTTTGGATCTAAAGAAAAACAAAGTAAAATAAAAAAGCTACGAAGAAGGATATGAGCTATATCGTCCAAGTGAAGAAATGACTTATCTTTATCATGGATATAACGAAAAAAATCCTTAAATAACCTTACCATTAAAGAGCTTAATGAAGCTGCAGAATTTAGAGGTGGACAATGCCTTGCAGAAGAAAGTAAAGGATATTTATGAACCAATTACATGGCAGTGTGCATTTGGTCATCAATTTAAATCTTCTGTAAATGCTGTACTTCATGGAGGACACTGGTGTCCAGAATGCTTAAGATACGAATGGCATTATGACGAAATTGCAAATAATAATCCATTCTATGCTCAATTCTGGAAAGCGACCCATGGGGAAGGGGATGATTATAAAATACCAATGAAATTTAGTGCCTTTGATATAATGAAAGATTTAAAGAACACTTTGAACATGAAATAGAGATAATTTAAAACAATAAATTGTAATTTACAAATAACGCCTAAATAAAAGAGAGCTTTGTAGCTCTCTTTTATGATTTAACCTTAGATATTCGGATGATTTTAAAAGATTATTTATTAAAATATAATACTTTAAATATATATGGAAATTATATAAATATTAACTCTATTTTGCATATTTGCAATATTGACATTTCAATCCATGAGATGTAGTATTGTATATGAAAAGTTCATATACTATTTGTGATTAAGGGAAGCTCGGTGTAATTCCGACACGAACCCATCACTGTAATCATGGACAAGTCCTACAAAACCACTGGATTTAATCTGGGAAGGGTAGGAGGCGGAAGAAGTGTTAGTCAGAATACCCATCATAAATAGAGAAATATTAAATTAGGGGGAGCAACTGATTTAATATCTTTTTCATGATATTTTTTCATGATTTTTTGTGAAATAAAGGCTAGAAATGGGTAGCTTTAGCAATTTGCTAAAGCTTTTTTTATTGCTCTAAATTACAAAAGGAGAGAGAAAGATGAAAAAACTAATTAAAAGCAAATTAATGATAATTGCTATGGCTATTATTGTATTTGCAGCAGTACTAACAGGATGTACAACTAACAATGAAGGTGGTGCTTCACCTTCAAAGGGGCAAGAAGCAAATCCATTAAACGAAGAAAAGGAAATTGTGCTAGCCGCAGCTAGAGATTTGTCGCCTGGGGAAACAGATGCATATTATACTAGTTCAATATTATATGTTTGGGAGCCTCTAATTGGTTTAGGTGATGACGGAGCTCCAATACCACAGCTAGCAGAAAAATGGACAAATACAGAGGATTATAAAGAATGGACCTTCAAAATTAAAGAGGGTGTAAAATTCCATGATGGAGTTGATTTAAATGCTGATGCGGTAATAAAAAATTTCGAAAGGTATACCAATATGAAAACAAAAGGTTCACCTTTTTATTCTTTTAATGTTGAGAAAACATATCCAAATTTGAAGAGCTTTGAAAAGGTTTCAGATTATGAAATTAAGTTAACCTTCAGCGAACCTATTTCAACATTAATATTTAATATGGCCAGATTTGGTAGTGCTATTTATAGTCCTGATTGCTTTGATGTAAACACTGGCGATTTTACTACCTTTGCACAAGGTACAGGACCTTTTAAAATAGTAGAACGTGAAAAAGATCAATATGTATTACTTGAAAGAAATGAAAATTATTATGGTGAAAAAAGCAAGGTTAAAAATGTTAGAGTTAAGGTTATACCCGATTCACAAACTCGTTATACAGCATTAAAATCTGAAGAAATCATGGGGGTTATGGACTTAGGTGCTATTACTCCGGAACTTGCTGCAGAATTATTGAAGGATGACCAATTTGCAACGTCCACATCAAAATCAACCATAACACAGTTCATGGCTGTTAATGGAACTAAAGCACCATTTAATAATGAAAAAATTAAGGAAGCACTTAGCTTATTAATAGATAGAGATACTATAGTAAATGAATTCTATGGTGGACATGGTACACCAACAATTAATATTTTAAATCAAGCATCACCATTCGCTAAAGAAATAAAGCCAGTATATCACCCTGAAAAGGCAAAAAAAATTATTAATGAAGAATTAAATGGCGAAACAATGGAGTTGGATTTCATAATTCCATCTTATGGAGTAGACCGTTATCCATACAAAACAGTAGCTGAGTATATTCAAGCTGTTTTAAGTGAAGTAGGATTAACTGCTAATATAACTATTCTTGATGGAGCTGCATTTAAAGAAGCTCAAAAAAATGGTGATTATAATATAGCTCTACATACTCAAGGTCTTCCAAATGCAGAACCATTTACTATCTTTAGCGGATATATGAGTAGTCAAGGGTCAAGCAATATTGCATATTCTCTAGGATATGTGGATGAAAGAGCAGATGAACTTATAGAGAAGTTAAAAATCACAATGGATTTAGAGGAAAGAGGAAAAATCTATGATGAGCTTCAAGATATATCAGCAGCACATCCTTCAGATATTCCTTTATTTGAAGATGTAAACTTAATAGCATACAATAAAAAAATATCTGGCTATGAAGCAACAATTTATGGAACAACATTAGCAAATATGGAGTGGAGTAATTAGTGAAATTTTCATTTAAATATTTGATTAAAAGGTTATTAATGACTATCCCTGTCTTAATAGGTATAACATTTCTAGCTTTTATGTTAGGTGTCATTGCACCAGGAGATCCAGCCGTTGAATATTTAAGTATGGATGGAGTTTCAGCACCTACTGAAAAAGAGATAGAAAAAGCACGAGAAGAAATGGGACTAAATGAGAATATCTTCCTACAATATGGGAAGTGGACTATTAGAGCTTTTAAAGGTGACCTAGGCAAGTCCTATATAACGAAAACATCCATAAGAGAAGAAATACAGAGAAGGCTTCCCATTACCTTCTCTGTATCTTTAATGGCAATGTTTTTTGTTGTAACCATCTCTATTCCACTATCTATAATCATGGCACTAAAAAAGGATTCAACTATAGATAAAGCAGGAAGAATGGTGTCATTAATACTAGCTTCTATGCCTGGATTTTGGATTGCAATTATTATGTTAAGCATATTTTGCGAAAGACTTAAGTGGTTACCAACAAGCGGATATGGAACTATTAAGCACCTTATAATGCCAGGTTTTGTATTAGCAGCTGGTACAATTGGAACAATTATGAGGCTGCATAGGGCAACACTTATTGAAGCATTAGGTCAAAATTATATAATAACAGCCAGGTCAAAGGGGTTGAACGAAAAGGTTATAACCTTTAAATATGCATTTATTAATTCTTTGATGCCTATAGTAACCTTACTTGGAAATTACTTTGGAGGAATATTAGGTGGTTCAACGGTGGTTGAAGTTATCTTTGGTATACCAGGCATGGGGAGCTATGTTATAAAGGCTATAATGAGTAGAGATTATCCTGTGATTCAAGGTTATGTAGTGTTTACAGGGATAATTTTCTTAGCCTTCAATTTATTAATTGACTTATGCTATTTAATTCTCAATCCGCGTATGAGATTAGGAGGCGAATAAATTGAAGAATTTTAAAAGTATGCCGCTAATTTATAAGATTTCATTCATTATCCTTGGACTATTAGTATTTATAGGGGTATTTGCGGATTTTTTAGCCCCTTATGATCCTAATAAAGTTAATATGTCTAAACGTTTAATTGGCATATCTAAAGATCATCTTCTTGGAACAGATGCCTTAGGACGTGATGTCTTAAGCAGAGTTATTCATGGTGCTAGGGTATCAATCTTCTTATCTTTTATAGCAACAGTATTTACAATGCTTTTAGGCACATTAATCGGTCTAGTTTCTGGTTATTGTGGTGGGATTATAGATAATACTATTCAAATAATAGTAACTATATTTCAAGGGTTACCAGGATTAAGTTTTATGATAGCATTAGCTGGAGTACTTGGCCCTGGCGTAAAAAGCTTGTTAATTGCAATTACCGTAACGTCCTGGGCAGGATTTTCAAGAATAGTAAGAGGTGAAGTTTTAAAAGTAAAGGAAGAGAAGTATATAGAAGGAGCTAGAGCATTAGGAGCAACTAATTTACATATAATAATTCACTATATACTTCCAAATATCTTTGCTCCATTTATTGTGCTTTTTACAATAAGAATTGGGAAAGTAGTTTTATCAATGGCTTCTTTGAGCTTCTTAGGACTTGGAATGCAGCCACCTCAAGCTGACTGGGGAGTAATGATAAATGATGCAAAAACCTACTTCCGCTCATATCCGCACCTGCTTTTAGCTCCTGGTATTAGTATCTTACTACTCTGCTCTAGCATAAATTTAATTGGAGACGCATTAAGAGATATCTTTGATGAAAAAAGAGACTTTTTTAGTCAATATCTTTAGAAGGGAATTATAAGACATGAATACTGATATTGAAATAAAAGATTTGATGATTCATTTTTATACTAAAGAAGGAATGGTAAAAGCTGTAGATGGGGTAGATTTATTGCTCGAATCTGGAAAGATTATTGGAATAGTTGGTGAAACAGGAAGTGGAAAATCAGTTCTTGGTCTCTCCATTCTAAATATCTTAGCAGACAATGCTAAAAAATCAGGTAGTATTCTATATAGAGGTAAGGATTTATTATCTTTAGATAATGAAAACATAAGAGAAATAAGAGGCCGTGAAATTTCACTTATCCCTCAAAATCCATCTACTGCCTTTAATCCCATTTTAAAAATCGGCACTCAAATAAATGAATTATATTATTATCATGAAAAGGAAACAAGGAGGTCATGTAAGATACGCTCCTTAGACCACTTAAAGAAGTTTTTCTTTAATAGTGAAGAAAGGATATATAACTCTTACAATTTTCAACTAAGTGGAGGCATGAGTCAAAGAGCTCTTACAGCTATGGGGTCAGCACTAAATCCGCAGTGGATAATTGCTGATGAGCCAACAAAAGGATTAGATGCAGTTATAAGAAAGCAAGTGTATCAAGTGTTTAAGGACTTAAAAGAAGAGCAAGGTGTCAGTATGCTATTAATTACTCACGACTTAATGCTTGCAAGCAGATTATGTGATGAAATTATAGTCATGTATGCAGGAAAGATATTGGAAAAAGGTACGAGTGATAAAGTATTCAATAATCCTATGCATCCATATACACAAGGATTAATAGATGCACAGCCAAGCAAAAAGTTAGTTCCTCTAGAAGGAATTGCGCCAAGCTTAACTAATTTACCAACTGGCTGCAGATTTCATCCTAGGTGCAAGTATGCTAAAGAGGTATGTCGATTTGAAGAACCTCAAATATATACTGTAAAAGGTTCAAAAGTGAGGTGTTATCTTTATGATAAAGACAGTGGGCTTAAAGAAGGAATTTAAGAGCGGTATTATTAACAAACGGATAGTAAAAGCTGTGGATGATGTATCCTTTGATATTGAAGAAGGAAAGACACTTGGCTTGGTTGGAGAAAGTGGATGTGGAAAGTCAACATTATCTAGATTAATACTGAAGTTAATAAAAGCTGATGAGGGCAAAATATTTTTTAATGGAATTGATATAAGTAATTATACCTTTTCAGATATGAGAGAATTACGAGCTAGGATGCAGATAATATTTCAACATCCTGATTCCTCTCTTAGTCCGAGGAAAACAATTTACAGTAGTCTCATTGAACCATTAAAAATTCATAGACTTTATAAAAAAGGACATAGTGAAGAGATTGTTAAACAATATCTTAAAGTTGTTGGTCTTAGTGAAGAGATATTATCACGATATCCTCATCAAGTAAGCGGGGGGCAAATACAAAGGGTAGTAATTGCAAGGGCGTTGTTATTAAATCCAAGATTTATTATCCTGGACGAGCCAACTTCCATGCTAGATGTATCTGTTCAGGCCCAGATTATTCAGTTATTAAAAAGCATACAACAACAATTCAAAATAACATATTTATTTATATCCCATGACTTAGAGCTAGTAAAAGCAGTAAGTGATGATATAGCTATAATGTTAAATGGTAAAATCGTTGAAACTATTAAAGCAGATAGATTATACCTAGATGCAAAACACAATTATACAAAGAAGCTTATAGAAGATTTTGTAGTATTTTAATCCTTAGGTATAAGTAAAAGGGGGCATTATGAGTTTGAATTATAAAGATATAGATTACGAAAAAATTTGGCAGGATTACATGGAGTGTAAAAAAGGCTATGCGAGAGAAAGAGCCTTCAATGATAATGTAGAAAGAGAGTTTTGGAAAGGATTATCTCAAAGGTATGATGACAAGCCTACACTTTATGATTACTCTAAGGAGGTATACAGTTTTATAAAAAATTTAATTGATACCAACAAATCCTTAATTGAAATTGGACCGGGAACAGGTAAATTTACGCTACCCTTATCTGAACAGTGTAGTAATATAACTGCTATAGACTTTTCAGGTCATATGTTAAAGGTGTTAATGGATAAGGCTAAAATGTTAGGAATTAATAATATTACACCTATAGAGGGAAAGTGGGAAGATCTACAGGTAAGTGGAGCTGATTATATTCTATCTGTTAATTCACTTTATAGAATTTGGAATATAAAAACTGCTTTAAAGAAAATGAACATGGTTGCAAAAGAAAAGGTGATTATAGTTAGAACTATTCAAAAGCCTGTATTTAATGACCTATACTTAAAGTTAGGCTTAGAAGATAAAACATGCTTAGATTATATATACTTACCTAATATACTACATTCCCTAAATATATGTGCTGATGTAAAATTTATAGGTGTTCAGTGCGAAGTAGAATTTGATAGTAAAGAAAGCATATATGATAATATAAAAAAAGAAATTGGATATATTCCAGATAAAAATATTATTGATAATTATATAAATGAAAATTTTAAAAAATCAAATGAGAAATATATTTTCCTTCATAAAACTAAGGTAGAAATTATATATTGGAAAACTACTAAATAGTAGAACTACTAAATAGTAGAAAGCATAGTAATCTAATCAATTATATATAAAAAGCTTATTAAAATCTTAGACAATGTCGTTGTTAATATGAGTTTCTCAAAAATAAAATGCAGCTTTTTATAAAAACTGCATTTTATTTTTTTATGTAATACTAAAGCTTAATTAAAGTGTGATATCGTGATATTCAAATTTATAAAATATACTTTACGAAGGTTAACAATTCATAACACATTCTTAACTTTGATGTAACATAAAGGGTATATAATAAAGTCATGAAAGAAATTTAAAGAAATAAGGAGATAAATATGATTTTATTAGACAATCACGTACACACCACTTTTTCAAGTGATGGAAAAGACACAATGGAAAGTGTAATTAAAAGAGGAATTAATATAGGGGTTAAGCATCTGACTTTTACAGATCACCTTGAGTATAATCCTGATGGTTTCAGCTTAAACTGCGAAGAATATATTAAAACAATTATGAAATTCAAAGAAAAGTATAAGAAGAGTATTGATATTCTGGCAGGAGTAGAAGTTGGGTATCAGAGCCACTTAAAAGAGGAAATTGAAAATATCTTAGCTTCAAATCCCTTCGACTTTGTTTTATGTTCAACCCACTCAGTAGATGAAATCAGCGTATCAGGTCCAAAGTACTTTAAAGGATTAAGTAAGAAAGAAGCTTACACAAAATATTTTGAAACTATGCTGAAAACAGTTAAAGAGTTTAAAAACTTTGATTCTTATGGACATTTAGATTACATCATTAGATATGGCGGATATGAAGAAAGTAAAGTTATTTATAAGGATTATAAAGATGTTCTTGATAGCATTTTAGAAACAATTATTGCTTCTGGCAACGGAATTGAAATTAATACTTCAGGTTATAGATACGGAATGAATGCCATGCATCCCAATCTTGAAATCCTAAAAAGATATAAGGAATTAGGCGGTGAAATTATTACTGTAGGTTCTGATTCCCATAGAGCAATTGATCTATGTGCAGACTTTGAAGAAGCCTTTCAAATGCTAAATCATGTTGGGTTTGACTATGTATGTAAATTCAAAGATAGAAAACCTGAGTTTATTCCTCTTGAAAAGAAAAGAAGAATCTCAATAGCTTAATAAAATATATGTAATGGTAATATTATCATGAGAATATGATAATATTTTTTTATTTTTTGTCATTATAAATACTAATGTTGCTTGAGATTTTAGGAAGAAACCAAGTACCCCCCCTAATATTTGAAGCTAAGAATAAGTTTAATCTTTAATTTTTAGTTTTCCCAACCTCCTCTTTCATTTAATCTTATAAATCCCTCCGACTATAGTATAAATTCAAATAATATGGTAATATTATTAAGCTAAAGGGAAATAAAAGGAAGATTTTGTATTATGATAAATAATTTTAAAAACTTAAGTGAAGAACAAAGGCAGGCAGTTGAAGCAATGGATGATAACATCCTTGTTAGTGCTGGTCCAGGCAGTGGTAAAACTGTTGTTATTGTAAATAGAGTATATAATTTAATAAAAAATAAAGGAGTTTCTCCACGAAATATAATTGTTATTACCTTTACTAAGGCTGCAGCAAATCATATGAGAAAAAGATTTTTAGCCATAAGTGGTGAAGGAGTGAGTCCTTTTTTTGGTACCTTTCACGGGTTATGCTATAAGATTTTGAAGGCCTACTATAATGAAATTAACATTATAGAATCCTGGGAAAGTTATAAGGTTGTAAAAAGCTTTCTTTCTACTTATATGGATGATGTAAGTGAAGACAGAATTAAGGACTATTTAAATGCAATCTCAATTTATAAATGCCGTAAGGAATATGAGGATAATAACAATTCAGTTGATAAAGATATCCTGATGAACTGTGTAACCTTTTATGAAAGCTACAAAAAAGAAAAGGGGCTTTTAGACTTTGAAGATCTTCAGGTAATGACCAGAGATTTATTCCTGAAAAATGGTCAAATTCTAAGCTATTATCAAAATCAGTTCAAGCATATCCTTGTGGATGAGTTCCAGGATAGTGATGATATTCAGATTGAGATTTTAACCCTTCTTAAGGGTAATAATCATATTTTTGCTGTAGGAGATGAAGACCAATGCATTTACAGCTTTAGAGGTGCGAATCCTATTCATATGGTGGATTTTAAAGATAAGTTTCTTAATGGTAAAACTCTATATCTTTCTACCAACTATAGGTCAAGAAAGAATATCGTAAGCTTATCCATGAAGTCCATAAAGAACAACAAATTTAGAACAGATAAGCATATCATTTCAAGTAAGAATGATGATGGAATAATCAAATTTCAAGGTGTTTCTAATGAAACTGTTCAAGGAAACTATATTAGTGACCACGTACTAAAGCTTAAGAAATCTAAAAATATGGATTTCAGTAATTTTGCAGTTATCTACAGAACTAATATGGAAAGCAGAAGCATTATAGATAGCTTTATTAGAAGAAGAATACCTTTTAATTTATTAGACAAACAGTTCAACTTCTTTAATCATTTTATATGTCAAGATATACTAGCATATTTAAGACTAAGCTTATATCCATCTAATCTGGAGGCTTTTACAAGAATTATAAATAAACCTTATAGATATATTAGTAAAACTAATCTTGAGACCGTAAAAAATGATACTAGTTTAAATAATCCATTTATAAAGTTAAGGAACATTGACAGCATCCCGGTTTTTCAAATTAAACTTATTGAGAAACTAGAAAATGACATCAGTGCTTTAAACAAAATGTCTCTTTATACTGCTGTTGAGTTTATAATTAGTGATTTAATGTATCACAAGTATTTAGTGGAATATGGCGAGAAGTATCATATGTCCATAGAGGATTTAGAAAACGTACTTAATGAATTTAAAGCAAGTGTTCAAGGTTTTAAGACTATAAATGAGTTTCTAACCCATGTACAGGAAGTTGAAGATGAAACTAATAAAGCCGTTGCAAGAACTAAAGAAAAGAAGGACGGAGTTATCCTTGCCACAATTCACGCCGTAAAAGGTATGGAGTTTGACACCGTTTATATAATAAATGCTGTAGATGGATTTATTCCTTACAAGAATAATGATTTAGAGGAAGAAAGAAGACTCTTCTACGTTGGTTTAACAAGAGCCATCAATAATGTTATCTTTGTTGCACCTGATATGATTCGTGGTGAAAAGAAATCTAAATCCCAATTCTTAAAGGAATGTGATTTAACTGCTGAAATGCTTGGTCGTGAAAAGTATAAGGTGGGAGTATCAATTAACCATAAGTTTTATGGAGCTGGTGTTATTGAGGAAATCAACGATGCTAATATTAAAATTAGATTTAAGGATACTTCTAGGAAATTTGATTTTGCTGTACTTATAAATAACGGACTTATTGATGTTGTCAGCTAGACAAAAACATATATTCGTTCCAGTCATGTATTAAGTTAAATATAACTTAAGGGTATGGAGTGATTTACATGGCATTTAAGCTGAAAACTTATAAAATTAATAATAATTCTAACAAAACAATAGGTGAAATTTATGATGAATACTTGGATTATTGTAAAAGTATTGGTCAAAGAAAAGGAACAATAGATAGTAAAATACGATTCGGAAAATATGAATTAACTAAATTAGTGAATTTGAATGATAATGTATCTGAATTAACATATAAGAAGATACAAAATTATATTAATGGGATGATAAATCAAGGATATAAAGGTAATACTTATCAAACTTTTGTAATTAAGCTAAAGGCTTTTTTAACATACTGTTTTAATAGAGATTACCTTGAAAAATTTGAAGTTAAAATACCAAATATATTATTAGAGAAGAAAGAAATATATACAGAAACTGAAATAAATAAATTACTAAAAAAACCTAACTTAAACACATGTGTAGTGGGAGATTACAGAAGTTGGGCTACTGTTAATTTTTTACTTGGAACAGGTTGCAGAAGTACAACATTACTAAATGTACATGTAAAAGATATCGATTTTATTAATGATGCAATTAAATTTAGGCATATGAAAACTAAGAGACAAGTTATTGTAGTGTTACCTAATTCTCTTAAAGTAGTATTAAAAGAATATATTGCTAACATGAACTTAAAAGATGATGATTTCTTATTTCCTAAACTAGATGGTACCCAAATGTCTTATGATACACTACATCAAAATTTAGTATGTTATTTTAAACATTGTAAAGTTAAGATGAGGGGCGTTAATACATTTAGAAATACTTTTGCAACAATGTTTATAAAAAATGGTGGAGATATATATCGCTTAAAAGCATGCTTACACCATACAAAAATATCAACCACGGAAAGGTATGTCAACCTACTACCTATAGATATTTCTGATGATATATTACAATATAATCCTCTCGATGTTATTTCTAAAGATAATAGAAAAATTACATTAATTAGAAATAATAGAAAAGGAGGAAAGTAACCATGTCTGGATTTACACTAATTAAAAATGAAATTATAAAAAACACTAATATTTCAAGATCAGTTAGGTTATTTGCCATAGAGTTATTAAGCAGATGCTATAATGATAAAACTTCTTGTTATCCATCTCAAGAAACTTTAGCAAAAGACATGGGAGTTTCAGTGAGGACTATCCAACGTTGGGTTAAGATATTAAAAGAAAATAATATAATTCGTGTTATAAGGCGTGGTTTTAACAAGACGAATGAATACTTTATGTTAATGAAACAAAAGGTTATAAAAGGCGTTACAGAGGTTAAAAAGGCAATGAATAAAGCACATAAATCATATACGAAGGCTAAAGGACATTTCAATAATTATAATCAAAGAACATATGATTTCAATGATTTAGAAAAAGGTCTGCTTCAATATTAACATAAAAAAAGAACCTCCGTTGGTTGCAACAACAAAGGTTCAAGACAATTTAATACTTCCGTAAAGCATTAACACCTATAATTATTATATCATATTTTTAAAAAGATATACAATAGTAGGTTTATTTGTCATGTTTAAATTTAAATGATTTTATAAGGTTACAGATAGAAATTAATATGTAAGTTAAAATATTTACATATTAATTTGTGTTTGTAACCATTTTTTTACTTTGGAATATAATATCGCGACTATAATGTCGTATCAGTCGTGACAATAGTATCATGAGTGGATATGACAAAATAATCGTAGTAAGAATTAAAAGTTATTAAGAATTAAAAATAACAATCTATATAGAGTGCAGCTTTGTAATTAAAGAAAAACATAAAGACAATAGCTTCCAGAATTTTTGACTCATCTCAACCACCTCCATTTAAATAATTGACTATTTATAGTATAATTATAAAAAAGATGGATTTAAGAGTGGAAAATAAAATTAAAGAATTGGAAAAACAAATAGTTAATGAAAAGGGGAGTAGTAAAATATATAGTTTAATGGGAGGTGCTTATGGATTATAGAGAAATAGAACCATACAAAGATAAGAACAATAGTCCTATACAAGAAGAAGATTTTATTAGAAAATGAAAAAGTTTGTCAGGCTCTTAACTGTGACAATGGAACGTTGTTATATGAATAATTAGTGTGGGATTACAACAAATGTAAGTTAGAATTAGCTAATGAACCAAATTATCCAGACTCATATAATAATGATGAGGTAGAGATTATAAGTTATAATAAAGCTGTAGGATTATTAAGAAGTATATAATTAGGGAGATGGGTGTATGTATTGTAGTAAATTATTTAAAGAAGAAAACACTGTTTTTATGATGGATGATACGGGGACAAAATTAAATTTAGAAGATGATAGAGTTGTATATAAATATGAGAAAGTTAATGATGTTGAAGTTAAGGATATGATAGCTCAATATTTAGGGAAAGATTTTGAAAAAATAATTAAAGAAATCGAAGAGTTGGTTGATAAGTATAATATAGATTACTTTATGTGTGGAGAAGGTAAAGAAGTGTGTCAAGGTTCTTTAGCCCTTGTTTACAATATAAATAATAGAAATTCTTATATAGATTGTGATTTAAAAGTATTTGTAAATCTTGATAACAATTGCAGGGAAGCTGATAGAATTAGATATATGATTAAATTTTACGCTGGATCAACTGGAAATAACTATGGGTTTGATTTCTATAAATACTTCACTTATGATGATTTTTATATAATAAAGAATGAGTTAGAAAAGTATTTTGCATCTAAGGAAAGCGAAAGTAGTGATATAGGAATAATCAATACCTGTTCAAGTAATATATCAAGAAGAATAAGTAGTTATTATAGATAAAATATGCAATTTGTAAGATTATTGAAACGGAGGAAATGAGGGGATATATATGCCATATAGAATTATGAGAACAGAAGAAGAATTTACGGATAATTGTCCGTGTGCTTATGAAATTTTAGATTACATTGACACTATAGATACAGATGTTAGATGGTGGTTTGATGTAGCCTACAATCAAGATTTTGGTAAAAGATATAGTACGATTTTTAAATCATATGCTACGGACGAATATAAAGACTATATTTTGTCAATAGAAAGTAAATTTATAAATGATAAGTGGGAACATAAAGTATTTAAAAAAGTAGATGGATTAACTGCAAAGTAGCTATTCATAAAAACGAGTTTTAAATAGGGGAAGGTGTAAAATGAAAAATACTATTAATTGTGAAATATGTGGAAAAGAAATCGGATGGTATGACAACAAAGAAAGAATTATAAATATGTATCCACCAAAAGATGAATGTGATGTTGAGTATATTGGAAGAAGCATTATAGCTAAATTTACTTGCTGTAATAAAAAGCAATGTGTAGAAATGAAATAATTAGTTTAAGAGGGGTTTAACCCCTCTTTTCTTAATTGGAAAACAATTATAAAGATGTTAAAATAGCATTTACCTTATAATTAGATATAAATATACTGGTATCTACAATTAGATTGAAAATCTCAAAGAAAGTTAGATATAGATTATGTTAAATATTATGTTTTAATTGTGGGGTTGAGTAAATAATAATGGCAGATTTATCGTTCAACTAAAACTTGAAATATCAGAAAATGAAAATAGAAAAGATTTTAGTTTTAGTGAAAAAATGAAATGGGCAGGAGAGCTGAAGAAAGAATATAGTAAGATTGCAGAAAAGAACATGAAGGGTGGTAAACTCCTTGTCAATATTGACGGAGGGTTAAGTAATAAAATCGATACTAGAGAACAAGTAGCAAAAGACCTTGATATTTCAACGGGTACACTTGCTAAAGCTCAATACATATACAATAATGCACCTGAAGACATGATTAAAGATTTAGACGATGAAAAGCTATCAATTAATAAAGCCTATAACACTCTAAAAGCACAATTGCAGGCTGAGAAAGATAAGGCAAATCAATTAGAACAGAAACTTAAACAAGAGCAATCTAAACCACCTAGAGTTGAAATTAAAGAGGTTGAAGTTGATAATACTGATTATACAATTGTTAAAAAGGCACAACAACTAGAAAATATATTAAACGAGTTGTTCAGTTGTTTATTTTCAAACAATATAGAAGATGAAAGTAAAAGTAATTTATGGTAATATATTTATATAAATAAAAATGGGGGTTAAATCATGGGAGAAAAGTTGAGTGTTGAAGAAATAATTAAACATAACCTTGATGACATAAAATTAAGTGATATGATTATTTTGAAATGGCTTTATGAAGGCAGAGATATTAGTAATTTAAAGTTAGAAATTGCAACTAGGCATAGTCGTATATGTTACTTAAAATATTATTGTAAAGAAAATAATTTAAAATTTGAAGATTATTATACAGATAGGTTAAGCAAGAGTTTGCCTAGGTATAGTATGCAACAAGCATTGCGTGATTTATAAATTAATCATTATTTTCGATATAGAAAATGTCGGTAAAAAACTCTAAATTACTTACGATATTAAGAATAAATAACGTAAGTAATTTAGAGTTTTTATTATTTTGCACTCAATGCCACTAGGAAGATTTAGAAATTGTCGTAAGTAAATAAGAAAACTATCAAAAAGTTACCTTTAGTACTCAATGCCATCAGCTAAATATGTACAACGTAGTAATATCAATAACTTGAACAATGATTTTATTCAATACCACAGGGCTTTTAATGGACTTTAAATAAGAAAGTACGACATTTCCTATACTTTGAAAGCATTAAAAGGTATATAAATTGATAGTGAAAGGTAGCTTTTGATAGTCAGGGTGTACAGATTGATAGTGAAATTCAACTCAAAACCACAGTCTGTAATTTATCTTGGTCGGTATTTTATCGTAAGTAAATGAGAATTTGTACTCAATACCACTAGTAACTATCAAAAAGTTACGTTATAAAGTCTATAATTTCAAAAAATAACGTAAGTAATCTAGAATTTAACCTCCAATCTGTAGGAAATTTCGGTAATTTATCGTGTTTTTGCATTCAATACCACTAGCGATAACGTAAGTAATTAAGAAAATAGATAAAATGCCGACCTTGTGGTATTGAATGAAATTTGTTATTAAGTATTGAATTAAACATACCGTAATTGTGGAGATAAACTACCTTGATTGTAGCTTTAAGAGATTGAAATTTATTTAAAATAGCATGTCTTAGTAAATATATCAATGTTTTATCGGAAGTTTATGGATTGTACTTATATAATTTCATTATATTTTAATAAAATTAGCCACAATCAAGGTATGTTTTTATGTTAAAGTCCACAATTGAGGTATAGTTAGAATTTTGAGTGAGGTATTGAATAAAAATAAGACCATGACTACATATGGTCACAGTCTTAACTAATATTCTTATATAGTTTAGGAATTCCAGCTAAAGCATATACACGGTAAGCGTCTATGTTTAAACATATCTTTAGTAAGTCATCAATATCTAAAATTTCAATGTTTATATTTGCTATTTTACTATTATTAATACTGTTGCAAGTAGTAATTCCATTTTGATTAGATCCATGCAAAGTTACTAAAATTCCATTGGATACATTATTTTCAATCATTGCTCCACAAAGTTTTTGAATTATTGGTCTTCCTGGTATTCCTTTATCTGACTTGAAATGTTTGCATTCAATATAGATTTCTTTGCCATCTTTCCAAAGGATACAATCTCTTCCACCATCATTGCTTTTAGGTGTGACTATATATCTATTATTATCAGACAAGGCTAATAATCGTGCAACAAAATATTCAAACTCTCTATCGGTCATGTCAATAATACGACGATGTATATAGATTAAGTCGCTTTCGATTAAACTTCTTGTTTTGATATTTTTGGGGGTATCAATTTTAACATAATTCCCGTGTTTTCTAATCATATATGAATTATAAAATAAATAAATAATTAAGATTATAATTAATGCTAAGACGCTGAAGATGATTAAGGTTTTACCAATGTAAGAAAATAAAAACATATATCCTCCTAAGAATTAATAATTGCTTTAAATACATATGATATAAATTTAATAATATTCATAAAAATAAAGGTCACAACTAAGCACAACCTTTATTAAATATGTATTTTAAAATTAAGTCCTCTAGATTCTTTATGTAATTATCTCTCTCATGTCTAATTTTATCTATTTTGTCTATTTCAAGTGTCATAGAATTTTTAAGGTCATCAAGGGCTTTATCAATTAATTCTTTTATTATTACTTTAAACTCTTTTAATAATTCATCATTTGAAGATTTTTGAGTCTCTTTTAATTCCTCTAAAAATTTATTGTTCATAATCCTAATGTCACGTAGTAGTTCAGTTTTAAATACAAACATTTCAATTTGATTCTTGGCATATAGTTCTCTCATTAAATCTTCTTCAGTTTGGTTTTCTTTATTATCCATTTATAATCACCTCTAATTTAAAATAAAAGGCTATTCATTGATTGAATAACCTAATCCTTCTTAATCCATTCAATTTTATAACCAATAATATCAGCTATTTCAAGAACTTCACTATATTTTAAAGCCTCTTTTCTAATCTTATTACTTAAATTTTGCATAGTGTAATCACAGCCATTTCTTCTATTAAGTTCTTCAGCTATTTGAGTAATTGTCCACCCACTCGAAACTATATAACCTTTGATTTCTTCTTTTAGTCCCATCATAACACCTCCTATCATACAGTATACATATAGATTTAATTATGTGCAAATAAATTTAAAATTAAATCTATAAATTTAAAACTAAGTATTGACATATTAAATCAATAGGTTTAATATTAAATTAAAGATAAGAATATTAAATAAATAGATTTAATAAGGGGGATATAAAAAATGAGTAAAAATGTATTTAAAAAATTAAGTGAGATTAAGGAAATAGTAAGTTGCTTCATGGTAGACGAATTTGAGCAAGGCAGCAATATAATTCTAGTTAATAAGGGTGACGAAGATGATGTAACCTTTATAGATGATATTGAGAGTTATAGCTGGAAAGGAAATATGCTAAGGATTGCTGGAAAAGAGATGAAGATAAATTCTCTTAAGGAGTTAGGGGGTTTTGGAGAGAGCTTAGACTTAGGGGAATACATATTACAAGTTCTATAATCAAATGGATAATAGGTTCTTTGAAAATTGAATAGTACAGTGTTTACAATATATGTTATAATTATTTCATAATAGTATTATATTTTTTATTAAGTTTAAAAAGGAGAAATATTATGACATGTGCTAAATGTAAACAGAAATTTTCATATAAGGATATTTTAAAAGCCATTATGTGCTATAAGTTAATCTGTAAAAACTGCAAAAAAAAGTATAAAGTTCCTGCCTTATATAGATTAACAATTTCTATACTTTTTGCGTTGCCAGTATTTTTTCAAATTTATTTAATAAATATTTTTAGCTACTATGTAATTATAATGTATTTAGGGTACTGCATAGTGGTTGTATTAATAAGTTCTTTATTTGTTAAATTTATTGAAGAACAATCTTAGATTATTATGAAGAAAAATTAAATATTAAATCATATGGAATACTGTACTATTCAAAACTGAATAATACGGTATTTTTTATTTCGCAATTTGTAGATATTGAGAATTAAATAGAGAATTTGTTCTTTGAAAATTGAATAGTACGGTATTTGAAAAATATGCTATAATTAACTCATAATTGTATTAAATTATTCATTAGAGGGGGATTATGATGAATAATAGTTCGTATAAAAAACTTAAATTAATTGCTATAGGAACAATCATTATTAGTATAATTATGTATCAGGGAGTTATTTTGTCTGAGTTATTTATTAATGATTTATCTAATAAGGAATATGTTTTATTGATAGTAATAACTACTATTCTAGTAGTTAGCATATTGGGATTAACAAGTGGGGGAATTTCTTTTATTAAGATTAGGAAAATGAAGTCTAATAACGTAGATATACCTAAAACAGATGTTGTTTTAATGGTAATATCTGTAATTATTAATTTGGGTATAGTTATTTATTCTTTCATGAGTTTAAGTCTTATTTTATATTTTATTAGAGCATGATCGTATTAAATTGTTCATTAGAAATGTGGTTAAATGTTATTAAGAAAAAATATAGGAGGGATATATTAAGATGAATTTAAACGGTAAAAAAATAGTATTAACTGTCATAGGATGCATAATTGGAGTTGTAATAATGTTAGTTCCAACAATAGTTACAGGTTTTTCATATAGTAATACCAATGCAATGGGAGGACTTATTGTAAGTGAGTTTACTATGAGAGTAGTTTCACATATTATTGGATTACTGGTTATATATGACTCTATAAAGACATTAAATAAATCTATGAATTAGATGTAATCTTAAATTGTTGCATATTTGTATTAAATTGTGTATGAAAAGGAGCAATTCTATGAGGAAAAAATATTTAGGAATAATTATAGCTGTTATAGGTGTGATTGGATTTAGCATTTTAATGGGGATGGCTGAACTACTTAGATTTATGGTGAATTATAGGGGTGTTCCGTCATTTATAATCATAAAAGAAAATTTTTTATTATCTTTTATAATCATAGCAGCTGTTATATTTATTGGTATTTATCTAATAATTAAAGATAAAAATCATGAATTTAATGAAAATGACCAATCTTAGGTCATTACATACTTTTAGGATTTAACATAACAACGTATTAATGCACGAAATAAACAAACGATTTGAAAGAATGTGTGGTGGTTGAACTTATGAAAGTTAAAGAGTTGATTACTTTTTGGACTCCTTTTGCAGTTTTAGTTGTAATTGGTCGTAGACTACTTAAGTTTGGATTTAATTTAAATGCTTTTAAATCTGGATTTATAACTGAATTATTTACTGGAGTTATTGTATGTTTAGTTGTTGTTATAGTACTAGAAAAAAGAAAGAAAGTACAATAGGAGTTTAAATGTTAATATATCATAGAATTAAAATTAAATACTAATTTAATCAAGATACCGTACTATTCAATTAGAATATGCGGTATTTTATTTACAAATAATAGGAAATACAAAATACAAGTTTTATTGTAAAATTAATTAGATTAAAAAAAAACTAGCGATACAATAAAAATACCACTAGACTGCATAGGGAATTATGTAATAATTTTGGTCATGAAAAAAGTATCATTTCTGAATAAAAAATGATAAACTTGAAATAGACTATTGAAACACAAAAACACGCACGTAAAATATTTTCTTTTTAAAAATTACGTTCGTTTTATTTAATATTTCATTTTTAATAGCCACTTAACAGGTGGAATATCAAGATTTTTTATTTTTTCTACTTAATGACTATAAACATATATTACACTGTTTTTGTTTCAAAGTCAACACTTATTGATAGTTATCTTTTATTATATATACTTAATTTTTTAATAGGCTGATTTTGTACATCTTAATATAATGGGGTGTACAAGCTTGAGTCTATTAGATTCAAAAAAATTATAAAGAGTGGTGGACTTAATAACACCAGGAGGAGGAAATGTTATGAAGATAATCAATTTAAAAGAAGGTATGGAGTTATATTATATTAACAATGATAATGTTGTTAAAAAGTGTACATATGAGTATACAAATAAGAATGGTAAGAAATACGTTTCATTTATTAATAAAAGAGGTGGAGTAAGTTATGCATTCTTGCCAAGGGGAACAGAATTCTTTTCTTGTGAAGATGAAGCTTTAAAAAGAAGAGATAAAATTATATTAAAAATATATGAAAATGAAAAGTTAGCTAAGGAAAGAGAGTTGGAATATAAACTGAATAGAAAGAGATATGAAGAAGAAGGAAGGATAGCATTAGAAGACATATTAAGTAAGGTTGAGAATGTTAATAGATTACCATTGTGGGAAGTGGTTGAAGAATTAGATAATAACTATGAGTTAAATATAGATGGATACGATGTTTTAACAAGTAATTTCAATGAAGAGTTCTTAATTGCAGATGGAACAAAGATTGTAATAAAAGATGGTGAATGTTTTAATAAATCGAGTGGCGAACTACATAATGTCTATTGGTTTGTACCTGAAATTGAAACTTATATATGCATAGAATGTGGGTTATGGCAAAAGTATTATACTGATTTATTTAATGAAGTATCTATGGAGTTTGAAGATACATATTATTATGAAGAAAAGATGTTGCCTTGGGATTGGAATAAAGAAGGGGTTAAGGCTTATTTTAGAAATGGTATAAAATATGAAATTGATAAAAATTATAAGGAGCTTGATGAGTTTCTATAATTAAATAAATTTAAAGGGTTATTAATCTGGTACAGAGATGCCATATACCACTTGTTTTTTATACCCTTAAACCTAAAAATTACTCCATATTAGCATTAAAAATTAACTTAAATTAGAGTGATATACTTTGTCGTCAATACAATTAAAATCGTTTCTAGGGGTAAAATAGAGTATTGTACAAGCTTTATAGCAGTATAACTAATAGTTAGTATGCAAAAAAATGAGTATCGTGTGGTAAAACGTGAAAATCTCTCAATACGTTGATATGACTACAATAGAAGGCTATAAAAATTCATATTTTGAAAGTGATAAATCTTACTTAAATATTGATATTACTAGAATAGAAGATTATTTCAACTTCTCAGTATATGGAAGCATATATTTTTAAGAGGTGTACCTATAAAAAATGATACTAAAATGCAGCCATGAACTTTTAAAATGTTGATATATCGGTGCTTTAGAAGGGGTGCTTAAGATTATATAGGAGATATAAAAAAATTCAAGTTAAATTGCCATTATCGTGTTTTCAAAATTATATCTAACCCATTGAAAATACAATGTTTGTTAATGGTGCTTTTAACACTATCTATAGGGAGGATAAAAGAAAGATAAAGTATTGATTTAATCATCCACTTTAAAAATAGCAGTATCAATGGGTTGAGGGGTTATCTCCAGAACTCTATTAATGAGTATATATGTGTAAAATAAACAACACATATTAAACATATTAAAATTGAAAATTAGGGTTAAAAATTTCACCGAGTTTTTTTTAATGGTGATGTTTCAATGGGTTAGGCAGTGTATCATCTGAGACCTATGGATAGAAAGTTTAAAAGCCTTTTTATATATTTTTTAACTTTACAGATTTAATAATAAGAAAGGAAGTGATTTTATGAATGAGCAGCAAATAAGAGAAGGACTAAAACGATTAATAAGACTTCATGGAACTTCTGCACAATTTATAGCTAATAAGATAGGTAAAAGCAGGGAAACAGTTACAAAATTTATTAACGACAAGTTAAATTTTAAACTAAGCAAAGAAACATTAGGATTATTCGAGAATTATTTAAATGAAAGGATGTAATTAAATTATGGGAAAAATATTATTAACATTATTAATCTCGGTAGTAGTAAATTTTATTATAACTAAATTGTTTACAAGAGAAATAACAAAGAGTTTTGATAAGCAACTGCAAGACTTAGAGGAAGAAATGGACAAGTATTACTCTAGTTTCATAAGATAATTAAATACATAGATAGTTGGATGGAGTTTAATCTCTGTCCAGCTTAATTTAGAAAGGGAGGTTTCGATTATGAAAGTAAATGAAACAGATCAAAGAAAGATATTAGCAAAATTAAAATATGAGGACAAGTCAATTAAATGGCTTGATACGGTTGACGGTATGGGTTTTCCGATGTTGACTACCACATATAAAGGAAAGATATATGATGTATGTGTAAATTACGAAGATGGTAATGCGATAGTTTATAAATTAAATAAATATGGCGCAGGTGAATGTAAGAACATGCCTTTTGATTTTGTTGCTAGGTTTATTAAAGGTACAATTACCGTTATGAATGATATGGAATTACGTTTTCAATTCAAGAAGTAGGAGGTTATATGAACATAAGTCAAGAAGGAAAGAAGATAAAGATCGATAAAACTGTAGAAGAGTACATAACTGAAATGAAAAAATGGAATCCCGTACATATTAAGCAAAAGGAATTTATAAATAAGCTGGTAAGTAGTATATATTTTGATGAAAAGGAAGTAATAAATGTATGCCCATCTAGATGTGGAATAGGGAAATCGACAGCTATTAATGCAATACTCTATAGGTTGGTTAATGGTGAATTTGGAGAAATTACAGAACCGATAGATGGAGTTGGAGCAATATTTGTAACTGACAGTTTGGAAAGACTTGAGAAAACATATCAATATAAGAAGTTAAAGAATTTTGCATACTTAATGAAATATAATCAGGATATTGTCGAGGTTGAGAACAGAAATGATTTCAGGCAACAAGTCATAGATCAGTTTAAATATCCGATACTTTTATTAACTACTCAAAAGTATTTCAAAATGTCTTCAGAAGAAAGAGAGATTTTATATAAATGGAAAGGAGGAAAAAGAGAATTATGTTTAATGGATGAAAAACCATACATTACCCAATCAATTGAAATAAATGAAAGATATTTAGCAGATATAAGTGTTGCTATTGAAGAAATTAGAAAGTGTGACGAAAAAGTATACTTACTTAAAACATGGAAGGCTATTTATAATGATTTAGATATTATAAGAGATACTATGTCGGAAAAATATACTACCATGTGGTTAAAAAATAGTAAGAAATGTTTATTATTTAGCGAGGATGAAGATAAGAAATTCTTTGAAACACTTTCTAAATATGTTAAGAGTAATATCTATGACAATGTGCTAAGACTAAAAGATATATATACTAATGGGTGTTTATTTATCTCTAGCAATAGTATTGATTCTGATAATAGTAGAAAATTTATACTTACATATAACAATATAAACAAGTTTGACATAGATAAATGTAAATATTACATATTAGATGCCACTGCTAAATTTGATATAGATTATATGATTGATATTGATTTAATAAAGTACATGGATATAGATGATAAGAAGGAAGAAAAAGATATAACTGTTAATATGATACCATTTTCAACAAGCCAAAAGAAACTTAAAGATACAGGAGAATACTCTAATGCTAATGTTATATGTAATTGGATAAATAAGAGTTTCAAAGATGTGTTGGTTGCTTGTAATAGAGGGGCGAATGGAATCATATATAACAAGTTCAAGAAGAAACTAAATACTGATAATCTAGAATATTACGGAAATATAAAGGGGAAAAACAGTTATGAATCACTCCGTGAAATGGTACATATAGGATTTAATAGATTTTCGGATGTTACTTATTTAGTTAATTATATAGTACTTTACAGCATGAGTGATATATTCAATAACTTAAGCAATGAAGAGATATTAAATAACATAGAAATTCTATTAGAGAGTAAAAAAGGTCAATTTGTGGATTTGAAAATGAAATCTATCTTTAGAAGCAGATGTATTGTTGATACGGTACAAAATGTTATGAGAATTAAATGTAGACATTTCACTAACACAGAACCATGTACAATATGGATAATAACAAGTGCTTACTATGAGGATGTTGTAACAAGAATAGCTGATAATATTGGAGCAGACTTTAAAATGTTCTTACCGAGAGAATTTGAGGATGCAAAGGTTATGAGTAGAAAGGCATCTGACGGAAAAGAAATGACTAATCCACAAAAGATTATGAAATATTTAAATGGACTTGAAAAAGGGACAACCATTAAAACAAAGGATATTTATGATGGTACTGGACTAAGTAAAGACCAATTAAATGAATGTAGAAAGTCTAATGAATTTATAAAAAAATGGTTTGAATGTCATACATCATCGAGAGGGAAGTATGTAATTTAGTAATAGTTAGTGTGGGTTTCTCTAATATATATATTAGGGATTACCCCCCTAAAATAATCAATCAATTGTAAAAGAATATATGGAGGGGTGTGGGGATACCAATAATCATAATAAGTGAGTGCCTTGTGCCGAACGTTTATGATTTCCCCACAAAGACTAACGCACAATTACAGCAGAGCTGAATTGCTTGTTATGTTTGTCAGCCTTGTTCCAAGTCAGCCAACCATTAATAAAAATATACTCAATCAATAAATAGATAATTATAAATAACCTACAAATGGCTTGAATTGGTAAGAAAATATGGATTCTATTGAATTTTAGAGTGTAAATGAATAGTTATAATAATTAGTTCACAAGAATGAATAGAAATGAAGACTATTTGTTATCTTCACCATGAAGGAAGCAAAATAGGTTAAAGACATTTTTGACGATAACTTAACTGATATTCAGAGTGAAGGATAGTTAGTAACCGAAATTATTCGGTAGCTAAATGTATTATACATATCAGTTAAGTTCCCAATGCTGGGAATTATGCAAAAGTGAGAAAGATAGATAAGCAATGTTCTTGGAGGACATAACGTAGATTCGCCAATATAGGCGATTTTGAAAAAGGAAAGTGAGTACAACGAAATGTTCTTAAAGGACATAACGTAAGAGAATCCCCCGATTTGGGGAGGAAGTGTAACCAATAAAAACATGTCGTTTAAAACTACCTGTTTTTAATTAAGTTCCCTTTTAAAAAGGAGGCAGAAAGGAGTGAGAGGATGGAGAGATATGTAAGAGTCTTTAGGAAAGATATAGCAATGCAGCTTATAAATGAAAATTATAAGTTATTAAAAACAGAACCAAATTGGAATTGTCCAAAATTAAAGGTGTTTATCTTTGATGAAGTAGACGGAATAAATAATAGATTAAATGAACTAATACATAAATAGATTAAATTATCGAAATTATCAAATATCAAAAATCGAAAGGTGGAAATAAAATGGAAAGTAAAGATTTAAAAAATGGAGTAAAAATAGCGAACATAGAAGGAAAGTGGATAAATAGAACTGGTGATAAAAATATTTATGAAGCTAAATATAAAACTAAAACTGGTAAGGTGGTTGAAATAGGATTCAATAAAATATTTACAGCTACAATGCCATATAGCTTGGAAACACTAAGAGCATTTGATAAATATAAAGATAGATTTTATTCAGATGAAAATGGAATATGGACAAACTTATTCTTAAATTTAAAATTTAGTAAAGGTGATAAAGTTGAAATAAATGGCAAAGTAAAGAAGATAAATAAGAAGGATATAAGAAAAGATATATATATTAATGATTTTACTTATAATAATGTGGAATATACATTTTTTAAACGTGGAGGAAGTAAGGCTAGAACAGCAAATGTAATAATGGTTGATAAGAAATGTTATGAAGAGTTATTTAAGCCTTGTTTATTGGGATTAGAATTGGAAAAGGATGAACCAATTGATTTAACAAGTCTTGAGGCTTATATAAGTCTTATCATGAGTAGTATAATAGGAACTATTGACATAAATAAGGACGAAATATTAATAATTGATGATGTTGAAAGTGAAGAATTTAAAGCATATCAAACTATAACAACATTAGAAGGACAAGGTAATGCTGATTATTTCAAGGTTATAAATAATTTAACTGATGGTCAAGGATTACTCGATGAAAGTATATTTATAGAAAATGAATTATTAAAAACTTCTACATGTGCTTTGTTGAGAAATGACTTCTTAAAGTGTAATGCGTTGAGAACAAGACTACAAAAATATTATAGCGAAAATGGAATAACTAAAGTTTGGGATATGTATAGAGGATGGATTGATGCAAGTAAAATAAAATTAGTAATTACTCCATCAAGTTGTAAATATCTTAAATTTGATTCCAAGTTTAATAGTGAAAAAGAATGTTATTTGAATTGGTTAAACAATATACCAGAAATATTTGGAGTAGTTAAGACGGATCATAAAGGTAATTATGGATATTCTAATAGGTTAAGTTATCAAATGATAAATTCAATGAACATAAACAAAGAAGAAATGAATGAGTTAATGAAGGATGAGATACGTTATTTAAAATTATTAATTAATAATAGCGAGGTTGACTCGGTAGAGTTAAGGAAAATGAATAAGAAAAATAAAGCAGATGAAAGAGTTAAGAGAAATAAGATGAGTTACTACATTAATAGTATAGGTAAAAGCGATGAGTTAAGTACTGATGATATGATAACAGCTTTATTGAAAAGAAATACAGATTATAGATTTACAGATGCTTTTAAAATTCACAAAAAACATCAGATAGAATCTTATTTATATAACTTAAGATTAGGGAAGATAAGAATTAAAAATAGTTTATATGCTATTATGATTGCTAATCCATATACAATGTTGAAGGCAACTATTAGAGAGGGTAATAAAATTATATCTAAAGAAGATGTAGTTGAAACAGGAGCAGAGTGTTATTGTCCTAGATTTGGAAATACTGTTGAATTGCTAAGTATACGAAATCCTCAGATAAACGGGGGCAATGTTTATCATATGACTAATAGGTATCATGATGAGTATAAATGGTTTGGATATGTTGAAAATGACGTACATAAACATGATTTCGTAGTTTTTGTTAATGCATGGGATGTTGACATAATGAACAGATTGCAGGGCTGTGACTGGGATATAGATACTACATTCTTAACAGATAACAATTTGCTTGTAGAGAAAGCAAGAGAAAATGAAGCTTATGCAACTCCTGTAAATGGTATAAGCGGTAGTAAGATGATAAAAAGGTATAATAAAAAAGAACTTGCTAAACTTGATAATTACCTTGGTCAATCAACCATGAACATTGGTAAGATAGTTAATAAAAGTGCTATATTTAATGCTTATATGTATGATGCAATTAATACAGGTAAAAGTGAAGAGTATATACAGGCTTGTTATGATGCTAGTAGTGCATTAAGCTCTTATAGCCAAATAGCTATAGATATGGCTAAAAAGTCTTTTGTGGATAAAGAGGGTAAGCCGTTATCACTTATAAAACTTATGAATGAATTAAATCGTATGGAAGTCGATGGTGAAGAGATATTACAATATAAAAAAGGTAAAAACGATAAAAATGAAGATGTTAAATATATGGTAGTTCCTGAGTTTTTTAAGTACATTGCAAGTGATAATAGTTATAGAACTACAGTAAAAATGGAATGTGGCATGGATTACTTAGAGGAGATATTAGATAATTTTAAAATTAAAGCTATGAAAACAGATAGCATTAAAGTTGAAGAATTATTAAATGATCCTAGCGGAAGACGAAATAATAAAAAAATGGATCATGCTAGAAAGATTATAAGTGAATGTAGTAGTTCATTAAATAGTGAAAGTGTTATATATGATAAAGATGATACTAAGGAAAAACAAAAGGAAAAGTATAACCTACGTAAATATTATAAATCTAAAGCAGTTAGAGAACTAAAAGAATTAAATTTAAATTCTAAAACAATATATACTATATTAGCTAGAGCTTTTGATATTGCTGAAGATAAAGATAGTGAAATTTATTTATTGGATAAAGATGGAGAGGTAGTAACCTATACTGATAAAGATAACAATATTATACCAGTTAGAATTAAAGAGTTTAAAGAGGTTACAAGTTTATGTATGACACTATTATTTAATGCTTATAAGGATGAATTTATAAAATGCTTCAAAGAAAATAACTATAAAAATGAATTAACGAAAGATGTTAAAAATGTATGGAGGTAGTCAAAATGTTGAAAAATCAACGAATAAAGGCATCACCATAACGACATATTATGGTAGTATATGTAACTACTAACATGATGCGAATTAAGTAGGTCAGGTCGCTATTTGGCAATGCGATAAATAAGTATGCAGCCTTACCATGGTAAGATCAAACGGGAGGATGGAAAAACCCATTCTCCTTTTATTTTAAAAATATTTATAATTATCTAATTTTAATGATATATCAAGCTGTTTGATTTGTCAAGAAAAAGATTTTAAATGGAAGGTAATTGTATATTTGTGTTGAATTACTAATATAGAAAGGTGGTAATTGTATGAAAGAGGAAAAGGTTTTGAATTATATATTTGAGGCTATATACTATTTGGATAAAGCAAAAGGAGAGTTGGATATTATAGCTGATTATTTTGAAGATAGGATTAAAAAGAGGAATTCAGTTAGAGCTTTTTACGATGAATCTACCGATAAGTATGTGCAATATATGAATAAGATGTATGAATTTGTTGAAAGGGTTAAATTGTACATGGAATTGAGTGGAGATGAAGAAGAATTTAATAAATTGTTGAATATGAAGAAGAAGGTTATTGATAGTATTTTTGTGACTTATTCAGAAGATTCAAGTGAGGATTGCTTGATTAATTACAATGATTTATGCAATAATCAAATTCATTCCATGGATGAATTTAGAGTATATTTAAAATCTATATACAATAAATACATAGTTAGGGATTAGCATTGCTAGTCCTTTTATTATGTCTTAAATTAGGTTGTTAGAGTTAATATGATTTATTAATTTTATAGAGTCTAATTTAAGACTTAAACTCGAACATGAGCATCAAAAGCTGGTTCGTAAACTCTAATCCTATATTAAGTTTAAAATCTTAATATACGTTTGCATAAAGTTGTTGGAAGTCTTGCTACTTAACGGAGTTCGAATCTCCCCCTCCTTTTTATTATTGCGAAGTAGCTGAGTAGATCACACATTAGATGAAGGTAGTAACTACCTCGGTAGAAATACTGGACTACAAAGAGTTGGGAATCTCAATAAAAATCCCATTTAAATGAATTTATAGGCTAAGGTGCCTTTAAAGATATATTAATTAAGAAGATAAAGGAAGAAGGATGTAAAGAATGAGAAGAGAAATGAGAAAGAAATTGATGAGTAAAGAAGAGATGATTAGAGAAATTTTTGGCGAAGAAAAAAGAGACGTTAAAGAAGTTGCTAAAGAGATTGTAGAAGTGTTAGAAGAAAAATTAGAAACTAAAGTAGAGTATAGTTATTGTAAAAGTGATAAAAGTGTTTATCTAAATGTATTTCTAAATAAATATGACTATGCAAAAGTGTCTTTTAGTTGTAAGTATAATTTAGGATTAGACACATATGTATCAGTAGTGTTAGATAAATTAAAACAAAAAGATTGCGTAGTGCATAAAGCATCTAGATTAGAAAAAATAATGGTAGACATGATTAAAGAATATGAATCTGAATTTTATATTATGGATGGTGTAATATGTCTAAATAATAATGAAATAGCAGCATTAGAGGATGTTAAAGATTATAGTATAAGTGAGTGCGAAGAATGTGTAATAGTAACTTTGAGAGGAAATGATGAAATGATTATATGTGACTTATTAGAAAATGAGTGTGATGTATATGAGGAAGACAGTAAAAAAGTTATAGCATTTATTAGATAAAGTGTAGATATTGCGAATTAAATAGGAGGTAAATTATGAGAAAGTGTTTAAGAGGTTTTTGTCCTAATGGAGAAAGTAAGTGTTGCTTAGAATGTGAAGATAGAAGTGCTTGTAGTAAACTTGGAAAATGCTCTTGGGATAATGATAATTTAAACTTAGAAGAGTGTTCAGAAAAGATATAATTCGTCATTCAAATCGAAAATGTACATAGAAGGGGTTAGCTAAATGGCTGACCTCTTTAATTATATTAAAAGTTAATACACCCTTTTTATTCATGGGAGAGATGAATGTGAGTTAATTTAATTAATTTAAAATAGAAAGGATGTGTATTTATTTAGCTAGAATTAACGGTAGCTGAATAGGAATTATGAAGAACAGTAAAGAGTACATGAGAAAATGGAGAGAAGAGAATAGGAAGACTTACAAAGAATATCAGCGTAATTATTATGTTGAGAACAAAGGGAAATGGAAGGAATATAATAGTAAGGATAGTTTTAATTGTGTTTACAGAATTTTAAATACAGATGGTGATGTCATTAGAATAGGATCAACAAGCAATTTGAGGAAGAGGATAAGCAATTATATGTCTGAGAAGGTGTTTAAAGGCTGGGGTATATGGAAATGGTTCCATGTCTTAAAGGCTGATAAAGTTGAATATATCATGGTAGATAGTCGTGAAAAGGCATTTGCACTAGAATGTGTGTTACTTAAACAAGAAACACCTTTATTGAATACCAACCAGGTGAAAACTGATTATTTTGATGAGTATATAGAAAGTTTGGGAGATGTATCAGACATTGAAGATTTATGGGAAGAATATGATATAAGCAGGTATAAGAATATATACCTTAATTTATTATAATTTTTTATATTTAGAATTCCAAACATATTTATCTAATTTTATTATACCAAAATGAAAAGTAAAGTCAACAGAAAAATAAAAATAATTTAAAAGGTGGTGATAAAATGTTGAAAGATGATTATGGATGGGAAGAAATAAGAGGATTAGAGCAAGTTATTTTCTTTATATATTCAGAGTTAGAAGTTGAACCAGTAGCTGAGGAAGGTAGAACTATATTCTATGTTAATACTAAAGATTCGAAATATGACGATGTTATGATGACATGGCTTAATGCATTTCATGATATGAGAGGTGTAACTATAGACTACAACAGATATTTAAAAAGTCAAAAATATGTTAGAAATATTATGGCTATGAATAGAAAATAAGAATAGAAGAATTGAAGAATTAAAGAAGGGAAGAGTGAAGAAGATGTTAGATTTATTATTAGTAATTTTAGAAAATTTAATTTGTACAGTAGCACTTGTGATTTGGTTCGTTTGTAGCTTTGCTATTGTTGGAGCAGGATTTAAAGCCTGTGACTGGATATTTCACAAATATAATAAGGTTAAAAAGGTGGAGTAAGATGGCTATAGAAATTAAAAAAGAAGTTACTCACTACTATTACTATAATCTTGACAATAGCGATAATAATAGACGATATATTGATGATATAGAAAAAGTTAAAACTATTTTAGGCGAAGACAATATGAAATCTTGGCGACCTGATTATACGGGTTACGGAAGAATAGATTATAAGGCTGCAAGCAAGGAGTTGGTAGGAAATGATGAATTGCTTTAAGTCTTACAAGATAGAGTTCAGGTATGAGTATGATGCAGAATTAAGATATATCTATAAAGAAGTAGAGAAATTTAAGAAGAGATTCAAAGATTATAATGTTATAGAGTATTGCGATGGACTAAATAAAATATATCGTGCAAGTGTACATATAAATATTGATAATTATAGAATTAATGATACTAAGGATAAAGAAGTTCTTATGGATATTGAAAATAAGAATTATTATAAAAATTGGATGATTCCCTGCAATGGTTCAGAAGATTTAACTATGGCAGAAGCACAAATTAATAGTTTAAAAGATAAATATGGTAAGTTTGTTAGAGCGGAGAAGATAATGAATGGTAAAGATATTTTAGGTTATTCGATAACCGTTGGGAGTAAGTAGATGAATAGATATAAAATAGTGCTAAAAATAGGTGATACTCCGTTTGAGTTTGAGTGTTGGGATGATAGTAAAGATTTCATGAAACATATGGAGTATTGCTACTATATATCAGGACTTAGTAAAGAGTTACCTATAGAAATATCAGAAAAGAAATTAATAAAGGAGATATAAAAGGATGAAAAAAGTTAAAAGAATATTATGTGTAATGTTAGTATGTTTATCAATGAGTGTATTTGTAGGTTGCAATGAAGCAGATAAAGTATCACAGAATTTATCCAAAGAAGCAGATAATTTTAATGTTGTTAGGGAAATAACAGTTATTAATTGTCTACAAGGTGATGTTCTTTTCCAGATGTCAGGTAAAATGTCTATAAAGGCTGATGTTTCGGACAACCAATTAGAAGTAATTGTAGAAGATAACGGAACATACGTTAAACATTTTATAGGGTTAAGTGATAATGTTACTTATGTAGTAGAGGACTTAAACTTAGGTGCAAATGATGTATCTAAATACAAATATACCTTGAATTTTAATCCTAAAATGTGGTTCCCAATTGAAGTTGAAACTATAGATTAACCGTAAATAAAAAAAGGAGAGATATAATTATGGAAAATAATAAAAAACAATTAATAGGAAAAGAAATTAAATGTAAGAACTGTGGCAGAACATTTATATTTACTGAAGGAGAACAAGGTTTTTATAAGGAAATGAATTTTGATGAACCAAAGAGATGTTTCTATTGTAGAAAAAAAGCAAGAAAACAAAAACAAGGTGAGTAATTATGGTTGAAATGTTATTAATTACGATGATAGGAATTATAGGTATAGGATTCATGGCAGATCATTATTATAATAGAGAAAAGATAGACAGACTAGAGAGAAAATTATATAAGAAATAAATGATATATAGAGCTTATTAGAAATAATAGGTTCTATTATGTTATTTATATACACTATATGTTGTGGTTCGAAACTGTAATTAATGAAAAATGCACTATATGTAGTGTGTAAAAATGTAAATATAATTGGAGGTGAAAATTATGGGTTTAAATGATAAACAGAGTGAAGTTATTGATTTGTTAGTGCTTGGAAACATGAGTAAAGAAGCCATTGCAAAGAGTGTTGGTGTTGCTCCAAAGAGTATATATAATTGGTTGAATAAGAATGTGGAATTTAAGGCAGAACTGCAAAGGCGTACAGAGGTTTTCAATGATACAAGAATGGGAGAGGCTAAGAAGAAATTAGCAGTTCATTTAGATAATGCTATTAATAATATAATAGAAATCATGAATGATAAAGATAACCCAAAGAGATTTGAAGCAACTAAGTATTTGATAGATAGAAACTTAGGGAATACTACAACTAAGGTAGAGCAAACTAACAAAACAGAAAATGAAGATGACAAAATACAGGATATCGATTCATTGTTGGAAGAATTAAAAGATGATATTATCGAAGAAATTCAAGAGGATAATATCGTAATACAAAGACCTAAAAAACAAGGTGCTTAATTGTGAATAATACCCTTTTATACTTGAAATTGCATTTTAGATGTGATAAACTTAAAATATAAGTGAATAATACCCTATAATATGTATTTTAGGGTAAAAAGTATAGAAAGGTGGTAATTCACTATGAGTAGAAAAATACCAGAGTTTCTAACAATCGAGGAGCAAAATGCACTAATTAATGTATTTAATACACGCTATTTTAACAGTATCAGAAATAAAACTATTATAATATTAGATTTAAATAGTGGGTTACGACTACAAGAATTAGTAGATTTAAAATGGAAACATATAAATCTATCTACTGGACAGTTAAAAGTAGTCCAAGGTAAAGGAAGTAAGGATAGGATATTATGGTTAGGTGAAGATGTATTAGAAGTAATGAGGGCGTGGAGAGATCAGCAGTATAATAAATTAGGTGAATGCGAGTATGTATTTACTACAAATACTAAAAAACAGATAGATGTCAAGGCTATAAGAGATATGATTACTAAGTACAGTGATAAGGCTGGAATAGATAAACATGTTACAACGCATACATTAAGGCATACTTATGCTACAGATTTATTGAGAGCAACTAAGAATATAAGGCTAGTTCAAAAGGCTTTAGGTCATTCGGATCTCAGTACAACTATGATATATACTCATATTGTTGACGATGAGTTTGAAGATGCTTTAAAGACATTTAGAAGTAAATAAATATAAGATTAAAAGATTTAGATTGATTTCTAAGTCTTTTTTTATTTGGGGGTATATTCTATTTTTCAGGTATATGGATTCATGGCGACAAGTTACACAAAATTGTGCAATATTTTCCAGAAATGAATATAAGGAGGTGCTAAAAATGATTTACTACGATAACAAACAATTTGAAACAGAATATAAATTTGAGGTATATCTATTAAGTAAATACCTAACAAAACATTACAATCAAGATACAGCTATTAAACTAATAAAAAAACATTCTAAAAATCTTGATAACTTAGCCAAGTCATTAGCTAAATCAGATATAGGCTTCTTTTGTGAATATTTTTTAATGGATATATTTGTTCCTGCTGACGGAAATTTAGCTAAAAAACTAAGTCCAGACCATTATGAATTATGGGAACTAGCAAACAGGACTTTTGTAAAAGATGAAATGGATAAAGTAAACATAGTATGTCCAAGAGGATTTGCTAAAACTACAATATTTGATATGGCGGTAATAGTTTGGTCTGTATGCTATAAAGAATCAATATTTACAATTCTTATTAGTAAGGACAATTTAGGAGCTATAAAATTTCTTGATGATATTAAAAAAGTATTTAAAGAGAATAAAAAAATAATAAATAGTTTTGGTAAATTAATTAATAATAAAAAATTCACTGTAAATGGAAATGAAATAGAGTTTACTAATGGTTGTGACCTTCAATCGGTTGGTTCAGGTACTTCAATTCGTGGTAGAAAATACAAAAACAATAGACCTACATTAGTAATTGGAGATGATGCTCAATCTGATACAGACATATTAACCGACGATGCACGACAAAAGAAATATGACCTATGGTGCAAACAGGTTGAAGAGGTTGGTAATACTGCAACATATAGAAATGGTAAGAAAATAAACAAATCTACTAAGATAATTTCTATTGGAACAATACTGCATATAGATTGTTTAATTTCAAGGTTATGTAGAAATAAATCATACTATACGATGTTAAAGAGAGCTATTATCTTGAAGCCAGAACAAAGTGTAGATGATATATTTGAAAGTGAATTATGGTTAAAGTGTAAGAAGTTATATTTTAATGATAAGGCTGAGAATAGTAAAGATGAAGCCTATCAATTTTACCTAGACAATATAGAGAATATGAAATTTCCTGTGTTGTGGGAGGATAGTTGGGATTGCTTTAACGATTTAGCTGTTAAGTATTGGGAAAACAGACAAACATTCATGAGTGAGAAAATGAATGATGCTACCTCGATAGGTGAAAAGTGGTTTAAATCTGTATTAACTCAAACAAAAGAAGAGATTGAGCAACATGAATTTATAAAGACTATGTTATGTATAGACCCAGCATCAACGACCAATAAGAAGTCAGATTATACTGCAATGGTTGTTGGTAGTACAGGAGTTAATAACTTTAAATATATGAGGGAATTGGTGTTAGATAAATTAGAGTTCAATAAATACTGTGAAAAGGTAGTTGAAGTATTATTAGCTTATCCTGATATAACGCATGTTTATATAGAGAAGAATACATATCAAGGTGCCGATATTATTAAAATTAAAGAATTAATTAGTACTAATGATATTTTACATAGACGAAACTTAGAATTTATAAATGAAATGCAACGTTCTAACAAAGATGAAAAGATATCTACTATTATTGATAATGTTAATAATGGACAAATTATATTTGTTGATAATAATAAAGAATTTACTGATTTGATATTAGATTTTCAAGGTCAAAAGTATACATTGCATGATGATAGTATTGATATAACTGCTGAATGCGTGAGAAGACTTGATGACATTAAATCTAATAATAAAATAACTCTATTAGATAGAAGATTATTAGGATTATAAAGGAGGGATAAAGTGGAATATAATAAAGAAATAGCTGTAAAGTTATATGAAAAATATAAATTAGACTTAGGAAAATACAAGCATATAGCAGAGTATTTTAAAGGTAATACAGATGCTAAGAAGAATTATCCTCAAACCGATAGAAGTAACAATTTTGAAACATACAACTTTATTAAGAAGTTTACGATTGAAGAAGTAAGTTTTATGGTTGGTAATCCTATCACATATATTTCAGCTGAAGGAAATATTGAAAGTATCAAAAACATTGAAAATATAATAAATCAACAAAAGGGAAGTTTAGATAGTGAGTTATGTCAGGCTATGTTAACCTATGGACATGCATATGAAATGTATTATTTGGATGAAGGACAGCTTAAGATAAGAGTAGTAAATCCATTAAATAGTATAGCTTATTGCAATGTAGAAGACGAGGTAGAACTATTCTTATATATATACATGAAGGAACTTGATGACAATGTATATATAGATATTTTTGATGATAGTTATATTTATAAGTGTGATGAAAATTTTAATGTATTGGAGACAATACCACATTATTTTAAATGTTGCCCAGTCTCTAAAGCTGAATTAATGAATGGTATTAATGATACTTTGTATTCAGAAATTAAGGAATTACAGGATAGCTATGAAATAAATCAATCTACTTATTGCAATGAGATACAAGACACTAGATTGGCTTATTTAGGCTTATACGGTGCAAGTATTGACGATGAAGATGCCACAAAAATGAAGGAAATGGGTATTATTCAATTGCCTATTGCAAACTCAAAGGCAGAATACATAATCAAAAATATTGATCCTAATTTTATACAAGGGCATATCTCAGAATTAGAAGATAAAATGTATCAAATATCTCAACATATAAATCATAATATAGGCATGGTTTCAAATTTATCAGGCACAGCTTTGGAAAATAGACTTATTGCACTTAGAAATAAAATAACTACTAATCAAAAATGCTTAACAAGTGTATTGAAAAAGAGGATTAAATGTATATTTACATATCTTAATATATCAGAAAATGCCAATTATAATTATAATGATATATCAATTAAATATACGATGAATGTACCTTCAAACGATACTGAAATGGCTGATATTATATCTAAGTTAAGCAATAAGATGTCTATAAAAACAGGACTAAGGCAGTTAAGTTTTGTTACTAACGCAGACAAAGAATTTGATGATATGATGCAGGAACAGAGAATTTTAATGGATTTTATGGGTGATTTAGATAACTTAAAGGAAGTTGATGTAAATGAAACTGAGTAAAGATCAAGAATTATATAGGCAGCTAACAGAACAATTTGCAGAGGAGCTTTATAATTTAGCTGAAAAGGATATTAATAAAATATTATTATTGCAAAAGAATGATAGAGATATATTATTAGTAGAGTTATCAAAAATTATGATGCACTATAACACTACAGATAATGTATTAAATCTTAGTAGTACTGAAAAAGTAAAGATAAGTAATAAGTTAAATAAAGTTATTAATGAGGCTATGAAAGAAGAGATTAAGTCTGAAACTGATAAAATAACTGAGATTTTAAAGAAGAGTGGATTAGATAAATATTATACTAATTCTTATATATTATCTTTAGGACTTATTTTCACCATAAAAAAGGTTGATGATAAAGTACTTAATAGGATTATAAAGAAAACTATTAAGGGCAAAAATTATAGTGACCGAATTTGGGATAATAAGAACAAAGTGGCTAAACTGCTAAGAAACGAAGTTAAAAAGTTTGTAAATGGTGAAACTAATTTAAATAAGATTGAGAAGTTAATTAAAAATATATTTAACGCTAATGCTTATAATACGAAGAGATTAGCACAGACCGAGATTGCTAGAGTTATGGAAGGCTTAAATGATGCATGGCAATGGGAAAATGACATTAAATGGGTTTTATATTCTGCAACCTTAGATATGAAAACATGTAATGATTGTGGTCAATACGATGGATTAGTATTTGATATTGATAAAAAGCCCGTTGAATTACCTAAACATCCTATGTGTAGATGCACCTATATAGCATTGCCACATAAAGGCTATAGACCTAAAACTAGAAGAGATAACGAAAATAAGCACAGTGTAAATTGGACAACTTATGGTAAATGGAAAGAAGAAAATAATATATAAAACTTAATAGGTAGAATACTATTAAGGAGGAAGGAGTTTAAAATGATTAAAAGTGAACTATTAAAATTAATAGAAGGTATTGGTGACGACCAAGATGTAATAGAAACATTAAAAAAGAATGAAGAAATAAAGTCTTTAGCTAAGGACTTTGATGTAACTAAATTAGCATTAGAGGACTTTACAAAACTCTTGCAAGAGAATCCCACTATAAAGGGATATTGGACAAGTGAAAAAGATAGAGCAGTAACAAAAGGAATTGATAGCTTTAAAACTAACAACCTTCAAAAATTAATTGATGAAGCTGTTAAAGCTAAATTCAATGAAGGGTTAACACCAGAGCAAATAGCTTTAAAAGAAATGGAGTCTAAATATCAGGCGTTAGAAAAACAAATTAAGATGAAAGAATTAGAGTCTAAATATAAAGATACTCTTAATGAGAAGGGATTAGATACTAGATTAATGAAATATATTTTATCAGAAAATGAGGATGATATAATTACAAATATTGATTTATTTACTGAAATTATTTCTAGTACAACTAATTTAGAAGTTAATAAAAGGTTAAATGACGCAAGTTATAAGCCACCTAAAAATGATATAACTCCTAAAACTATGACAAAACAAGAATTATTAAATAAGGGTTATGCGTATGCTAATAAATTTGCAAATGAGCATCCAGATGAATATAAACAAATAATGGAATCATAAAACAACCAATAAGAGTGAAATGATATATCTCTTTAGAGGTTGTTTTTATTATGTCTTTTTATAAGCTCGAATTAGACGTTAAAGAAAAATGGCTACTATATTAAAAAAAGAAAGAGGTAATTATAAATGGCACAAACAAAAATAAGTAATTTAATTAATCCACAGTTGATGGCGAATATTATAGACGCTAAAATCTCTAGCAAAATAGTTGTTACTCCTTTTGCAAAAATAGATACTACTTTAGAAGGCGTTGCAGGAAACACAATTAGCGTTCCTTCTTACGCGTACATAGGTGATGCGGCAGACGTGGCTGAAGGTGTGGCTTGTGGTACAACTGTATTAACAGCTACTTCTACTACTGCAACTGTTAAGAAAGCTATGAAGGCTGTAGAACTTACAGACGAAGCAATGCTTTCGGGCTATGGTGACCCAGTGGGAGAAGCAACTTCCCAATTAGCTAAATCTATTGCTTCTAAAATAGATGCTGATTGTATGACTGCTTTACTAGGAGCGACAACTAAAACTTTTGACGGTTCATCCACTAAAATTGGATACAATGGTGTTGTTGATGCTATTGACTTATTTGAAGAGGAAGTAAATGGAGAAAAAGTTATGTTTGTTAACCCTAAACAGGTAACAGATTTAAGAAAAGATGCTAACTTTATTTCTGCTGATAAATACCCAGGGCAAGTTGTTATGACAGGTGAAATTGGTATGATATGCAATACTCATATTGTACCTTCTAAGAAGGTTGTACTTGACGGAACATCAGCATTTTACACTTGTCCTATTATAAAAATAGAACCTGATGTAGAAGTTGAAGATGAAACTCCAGCATTAACAATTTATTTAAAGAGAAATGTAAATTTAGAATCTGAAAGAAACACATTAGCAAGAACTACTACATTATCTGTAGACGAAATTTATACTGCTGTAGTTTCTAATGCTTCTAAAGTAATATTAGCTAAATTTAAGAAATAGAAATTACAATAAATGTAGGGGATAAATCTCCTACCCTATCTTTTAAAATAGAAAGGAGATTATTTATATGTTAAATGAAGCATATTTAGATGATATGGCTATCAATGCTATTAGAAATTATTTAAATGTAGAAGGCAAGGCTAAATGGAATGACACCTATATTATGTTAAATTATGATACTGCTATAGAGTTAATTAAAGATAATTATAAATCCTATATTAATGTTACAGGTGGAGTAGCTAATATTAGTTCTATTTCCCAAGGTGGACAAAGCATTAGTTTTAATAATGGATTAAGCAATGCTTTAATAACGGAAGAAGTTAAAATATTACTTCCAAGACCTTATTTGAAAGTATTTTAGGTGGTGTAGATATGGTGTTTTTTAAGAATGCAGATATTGAAACTACTGTAAAAATTAAAATAAAAAATGAGGTAGGACAATTAGTTGAAGCCTATACTAGAGGTAATAATTCTATAAGGGTTAATATTCAACCTATAGATATTCAAGCTATTAAATACACATGGGGAGAGGATATTAAATCTCAATTTCAAATGTATGCTGATGCGTTGTTTTCAGTAGGAGATATAATTATTTGGCAAAATAAAACTTATGAAATAGAAAAGCACATTCCATGGATTTCATATAATCTCTATGCAATTAAAGATAAGGATGTGGTTGTAAATGCTTGAAAATAACATTAATGATATTAAAAGTAAACTACAATCAGCGATTGAAGAAGCTGTTAGAGAGATAGAAATAAGCGGAGTTGCTGATTTACAAGCTAATGCACCTGTTGACACAGGAGCTTTAAAAAGAGCAATTGCATTTAAGACTGAAAAAGGTGATGATAAATATGTGATTACTTTTGGGTCAATGTTAAAGTATGCGCCATATACAGAGTTTAGAAATAGTACTTCTAAAGGGTGGATGCGAGATACTTTAAATGAGTTAGATGCTGAAAATATATTAATAAAACATTTAAAGGGGGTAAATGATTGATGAAATTATTGCAACAAGAGATTTATAAATTAATATCAATTGATGATAATAATGTATATTCTGATTATTTACCTTCAAAGGATGTTGATAATAATGAATTAGATTATAGCAGAAATATATATATTACTTATAGTCTTAAGAATATTGAGGATTTGGGTTATAAAGATTCTATAATCTTAGAATTAGAAGTTATAAGTAATATAGAAAACAGAACAAGTGTAAGAGATAAGGCTTTAGAACTGGATAAATTGTTGAATGATACATATATAGAAAAATGTGATTCTAAAATAATTAGAAATAATGTTTGGTATATGCCTTTTAATGATTTAGAAGATAGAAAGTCTATGGTTACATTAAGTTATAAAATATTTAAATATTAAGAAAGGAAGTGTTAAGTATGGCTGCACAAAGTTTACAAAGTACAGTAAGTACCAAAAGTACATTTGGATCTGCTAATATATATTTAGTACCTTCATTTGATTTAACACAGTTAGATTCGGAGATTACTGCAAAATTAATTGATGCTAATTTGCTTGTTACAACTGACGATGGTTGTACTTTTGAAGAAACAAAGGAAATTCACAGTACTCAATTAGCTGGATTCAATGAAAAGAGAGTTCAAGGTTTTGAGAATGTAATAAGAGCAGAAGGTAAAATTTCAGCTACAGGAAGATTGGTTAATAAGAAATTATTAGAGGCATCTTTATATACTAAGGATACTAATACATCTACAGCATATGAAGTGTATTCAGTAAAAGAAGGAACGATAGAAGATGCACAGTACAATGATATAGTTATGGTTGGAGTAAATAAAGCGGGTAAAAAAGCTCAAATGATACTTTTACAAAATGCTTATAATGAAAACTTATCTATAGAAACTAAAGCATCTGATGATGGTACTTGTAAAGTAGAATTTGTAAGTGCTTATGATTTGGGTAAATTAAATGAAACACCTTACAAGATTATAACATTAAAAGAAACAGTTTAATTAATAAAGGGATTAGATATATATTCTAGTCTCTTTTTATTTTACTAAGCCTTCTAAAATAGGGGCTTAGAAGGTTTATTAAAGTAAGAGTAAGAAAGGAAGATTAATATGATAAATGAAAATAACGAATTAATAATAACAACTCCCGAGGCAATGGAGGTTATTAGAATTATAAAGAAAATCAATATGAAAGATGATATATCTAACGCAATTAGTAAATTTTCCGATTTAAATGCTAAAAAAGAAAACAAGCTGAATGAATTAAGAGAATTGATAATTAAAAATATAGGCTTTGAAACATATGAGAGTTTATCAGAACTTGAAAAAGAAGGAGTTACACATCAAATTTTAAATGAGAATATTGAGTTTAAATCAGAGTTTGAAAAGACTATGGTACAGGTAAATAGAGATATATCTGGAATGGGAATGGAACTAATTTATAATTTCGCTATGAGAATACCAGATGCTGAAAAAGAAATTTACAAAGCACTAGCAAAAATATTCAATAAACCAATTAAATATTTTGAAACACAAGAATTCGATGTTGCAGTAGAACAGATTAAACAAATATCGCAGAGCAAAACTTTATTAAAGCTTTTTTCATTAGCAACCAAATAGAAGAGTTAAATAATTCCCTCGTGGGAATTCTCTTCAAATCTGGTTGCTATTCTTATATTCAAGATATGGACTTGGAAGAAGCATTTCCGATAATAGAAGGAGTTTATGTTGAATACATGGATTCAAGGCTTTATCAAAGATATTTATTCGATAATATCCTACTTCAACTCGATGGTAAAGGAATGGGATATTCAGATTATATAAATGAAGGAAAGAAGTTTATAAGTAAGCCCGATACCGACTATATAAAAGTTAAAGAAACTAATAAGAATTTATTAGAAAAATTCAAGAAACAACACGTCACCATTCAATAAAGGAGGTGAAATATAAATGGATGTATTTAAATTAAAAGGCTCGGTTGAATTAGATATAAAAGATGTAGTAAGTGGATTAGATAAAGTTGATCAAAAGGTAAAATCCACTGATAAAAGCATTAATAAAATAAGTGACAGTTCCAAAAAAACTTCAGATGCGATGTCGAAAATGAAGAAAATGGGACAAAATGCTATGGGTACTATAGATAAGTGGGCTAAAAGAGGAGCTATTGCAGTAGGTGGATTAGCTAGTGGAATATTAGCAATGGGTATAAAAGGTAATGCAAGTTTAGAAACTTCGATAACCTCTTGGTCAACTTTGTTGGGGACTCAGGAACAGGCTAAGACCATGATGGATGATATTACAAAGTATGCAGCAAAGACACCATTCAGTAAAATGGGTGTTGATGAAATGGCAAAACAATTACATAATGCTGGATTTGAAGGTCAAGCTATGTTTGATCAAATGACTAAATTCGGTAATATGGGTTCAGCGTTTGGGGTACAGGAAGATAGTCTTAAAGAAATGGTAAGACAATATTCTCAAGTTCAAATGGCTGGTACTGCATATACAGAGGATTTAAACATTCTTCAAGATAGAGGAATACCAATATATAAAGCATTGTCTGAAACACTAGGTATTGCGGTAGGCGATGTTAAGAAGATGGCTTCTGAAGGAGCGTTAACTGCTGATATATATAATCAGGCATTAGATAGTATTGCAAATGGTACTGTTGGAGCAATGGAAGCACAAAGTAAAACTTTTAGTGGTATGCTATCAACGATTAAAGATAATGTTGCTAATATTTCTCAAAAAGTTATTAAACCTATATTCGAAAAGATAATAGAGTATATGCCTTTAATAATGCAATTAACAGATGAGTTTAGTGCAAACATTGATAGTGGGAAGGGCATCATGGAAGGAATGAAGGACGCCATCATATCTGTCTTTGGAGAAGATACATATAATAAAATAATGGGAGTAATTGGAGTAGTAAAAAATTTAACTATAGCTTATTTAATCCTTAAAGGAGTTATGGCTATAGCAACAATAATAAATACTTTATCAACCGCTTATACTGCTTTAAGTGGAGCAATGACAGCCTTAAAAGGTTCTACTGTGGCACAAACAATAGCACAATGGGCGATGAATAGTGCATGGTTAGCAAGTCCAATAACATGGATTATAGCTGGAATAGTGGCAGTTATAGCTATATTTGTTTTATTATGGAATAAGTGTGAAGGTTTCAGAAACTTCTGGATAGAGCTATGGGAAATTATTAAAACAGCTTTTGGAGCAGCAAAAGATTGGATAGGTGAAAAGGTAACTTCTTTGGTTGATGGTGCTAAAAATAAATTTGAAGAATTGAAAGACGGAATCATGAAGCCAATAAATTGGGCTAAAAGTAAGCTAAAAGATGCTATAGAGACAATGAAAGGTTTCTTTAAATTCGATTGGTCATTACCTAAGATTAAGTTACCACATTTCAATATATCTGGTAAGTTCAGCTTGAACCCTCCTTCTATACCTAAGTTTAATGTTGATTGGTATTCCAAGGGGGCAATATTTACACAACCTACAGTATTAGGAAATATAGGCGTAGGTGATGCTGATAATGGAAAGGGTTCTAAAGCAGAGGCAATATTGCCTATTGATGACCTAAGAGACATGATTAAAGACTTATTACAAGTTACAATACCTTTATATATAGATAGTAGAGAGTTTGCAAAAGCAACAGCTAAACCTATGAAAGATGAGATAGATGCACTACAAATGAGAGATGTAAGGCTTCGATATTAAGGAGGGATATAAATGCTGTCTACAGATAGTTTTTTAATGGATAGTTTGGAGTATATGTTATATTTTAATGGAAAATATGCTCAACAATTTCAATTAGCAGTTGAGGAATATCCCTCTATTCCTCAACTAAATGAGGATGTAGAAGAAATTGAAATAGAGGGAAGAAGTGGTAACTTAATAGTAAAAAAAGGTACGTATAAAGATAGAAAACTAACATTTAAGCTTAAAATGTTAGATGTTAATAATATGTGGGTTATGTGTGATGGTATATTAGAATGGCTAAATAACATAACTGACAATAAGTTAATATACGATAGAGAAGATAGACATTTTAAAGTTAAAAGAGTTATTGTTGGAGATATAATAAAGGAAGTCGGAAGATATGGAGCATTTGACGTTACTTTTGTATGTAAGCCATTTGCATATGGTAGTAAAACATCATGTTCTTATTCGTCGACAATTAAAAGTACAACTTTAAAGAATGTAAGTAGCTTTAAAGTAGATCCTAAAATCGAAATTACGGGTACTGGAGATATAGGTATTAATATTAATGGTGAAATTGTTACAATCAAAGGTTTAAATGGAACTGTAGTAATTGATAGTAATTTAATGTTATGTTATTCAGGTTTAAATAATTACTTAGGTAATATGAATGGTGATTTCCCACAGCTACAGGTTGGAAACAATAAAATAACATTAAATGGCAATATTTCAAAATGGCATATTGAATGGGATAACATATATCGATAGGTAGGGGTAAATCTCTACCTATTTTTTTTATTTTAAAGGAGGTAGAGGGATAAATGTTAAATAACGATGCAATTGTACGTTGCTTTGGGTTTGATTATAAGTGGGGAGCTAGGCAAAATCCACCACTAGATTTAAAATGTAAATTTATATTAGAAAAAAGAAGTGTATTTGGTGATGAAGTATTAAATAATGCAGATGGATATGTAGATATACCATTAAAAATTAGAAAAGTAAATAAGGATTTAATTTCTGTTCCTATGAAGGGGGCAGAAGTTGAATCCTTAAATAGATGGTTATTTCAAGATTCAAGAGATGAAGAATTAGAGTTAGATGGTTTGTACTATAAAGGTACATTTAGAAAAGCTAATTTGTTTTGGTCACGAAATGCAAGTAAAGATGGGTACGTTAATGTGGTGTTTAGGATGATTAACTTAGCTTATTGTTTACCTTGTGTTATACAAAGAGTTGAAAATAATGAAGAAGATATTATTGAAATTAGAAATAATACCAATGCAGTAGATTTATTAGATACCATAATAGGTGTTGAAATATTAAAGTATAAAAATATTACCACAAATACTTTTACTATTGAAAATTTAACTAATGGTAATAAGGTATCAGTTAATGTAAAAGCAGACGATAAAGAGTTTAATATAGATTCAATAAAATTAAATAAAGGTACAAATCAAATTAAGATAACCACAGATGGTCATATCAGAGTGTTGATTGAGTATAGACCTGTATTTATCAATGTAAGTGAGGTGTTACAATGTCCAAGCCAATCTTAATTAGTATATTTGATAAGAATGAAACTAAAAATAGAGTATTATACGGAAATGGTTTAGCGGTGCTAGATAATATATGTATTAAGTGTATAACTGACGAGGATTTAGTAGGTGGTTATTCACTTGATGCAACATTTATAATTGATGATGATGGCATATATAAAAATATAGTTGAAGAGAATATATTAAAAATAAAAATGGATTATGGTACTGAATTATTTAGAATTGCAAAAATAATACCTTCTACTAATTTAATAGAGATATTTGCAAGACAATTGACAATTTCAGATACATTAGATATTTATTTAAGTGATATAAGACCAACAAACACTAATGCTCAAGGGGCTTTAGATCATATGTTAACTAATTCAAATGAGTATAAAGCAAATAAACCTTATGCAAAGAATTTAGAGCTATTTTCAGATATAACGAAATTGAACACAGCATATTATCAAGACGTGAATCTATATCAGGCGTTGCACGATTCAGAACAAAGTTTTGAGAAAAGATGGGGTTTATGTGAAATACAAAGACGTGGCTATAGAGTAAATCTAATGTCAAGGATAGGACAAGATAGAGGAGTTCAAATTAGATCACGTAAGAATTTAACTGGATTTGAGTATGAAAGTGACGTTGAAACCGTTGTTACCAGAATAAAGCCCAAAGGATTTAATGGTATTACAATAGATGGATATGTAGATAGTGCTTTAATAGGTAAATATTCTAAAATAAAAACTAAGCAAATTAAGTATGATGATATTAAAGTAAAAGATGAAAATAGCGAAGAAGGATTTGATACTTTAGCAGAGGCACAGGATGAATTAATTAGAAGAGCTGGATTAGAATTCACTCAAAATCATATAGATGAAATTAAGGCTAAGTATAATATTTCATTTGTAGCGTTAGAACAAACAGAAGAATATAAGAACTATGCTATTTTAGAAAGAGCTTATTTGGGTGATACCGTAACAGTAGTAGAAGATAAACTAGGCATTAATATCAAAGTAAGAGCCATTAAAAGACGATTTAATGTGTTAAGACAGAATGTAATTGATGTGGAATTATCTAACTATTCTATTAGTAGTAATAAAATAAGCATTGCAGATATAGTGAAAGAAATAGAGAATATTCCTGACCCAGACAATATATTACTCGAAGCAAAGAAAAATGCGGCAGATTTAATTAATGCAGGTATTAAAGAAGGATATTTTACGTGGGACACAAATGGATGGGCAATAATGGACACAAGAGATAAGAATACAGCAACAAATGGGATTAAAGCAACTAAGAATGGAATTGGGTTATTTAAAAATGGATACTATGGTGAAATTATTAGGGCAATAACATCTCAAGGAATTGTAGCAGATGTTATTACAACAGGAGTTCTAAACGCAAATCTAATTAAGAGTGGCGTTCTTAGTACAGTATTAATAAAAAATAGTGATGGAAGTTTTGAAATAGATTTAAGTAAGTCTGGAGGTTGCTTGTTTAGAAATAATGGTAAAAATGCACTTAAGATTGCAAATAATAAAATTGATTTATACTCCTGGGCAGTAGATGGAGATTATATCGGCAGTCTAGGAAGTCTATATGACTCTACAAATAAAGTAGCAATGTTGTCTATGTATAACGATTTAGATAGTATTGTTACCATAGGATATAACAAATCTAACAATACAGTTGGAACTTATATGGAGTTTGACAAATATGGATTAAGAAATGATGCTAACTATCCTATTCAAGTGTGGGAAAACATGAGGTGTAATAGGGATTTAAAAGTAGAAGGAACATTAAGAACAGATTACATAAAACCTAGAGCAGACAATACTGCAATGTTAATAGATTGTACGAACTTAACTGTAACAGGAAATATATATGCATCTAACGTTGGTAGAGCCGCCACAATGGCTTTAGAAAAAGATAGCAATGAAGAATATAGACTTGTTACAAAAGGAGAGTTAATGAGTGAAATAGAGCAATTAAAGGCACAAATAAAGCAATTAAAGGCTTTAGTTGTAAAATAAACAGAAGAAAAGAGGTGATTATTATGAGTCCCGATCTAGTAACGTCAATATCGACTTTGGGGTTTCCTATTGTTTGTTCTATTGGACTAGCATTCGCACTTTGGCGTATGTATTTAAAAATGTCTACCACCCTTGATATGGTTACCAAGACTAATCAAGAATTGGTTTTAACAAATAGTAGTTTAATAAAAAATATAGACACAAAAGTGGACAAGTTAGAAATAAAAGTAGATAAAATTCTAATTAGCAAATAATTAAACTTCGATTTTATTAAAAAGTTTTATTCAATTATGTTTATTTTATGGTAAAATAAGTAATGAAGTCTGATTGTATTTAAGTGTGAATTGAGGAGGCGTTTAGATGAACATAATAAAAAATCCTAGGGCAAAGGTGCCCTTGAGATTATCTATAGTAGTCATATCTATAATTGAAACTGTAATCATTTTTTCACTTTTTCCAGAGTATGCTGGAGTTATAAGTTATAGTGTATTTTCAACTTCAATTCTTATTCAAATATTTTTGGTATTTCAGTTGACAGGTAATGCAGCGAAGAAATACACCAACACTAAATTCAAATTGGGCATATGCTTTTTAATGGTAGTTTTTATGGCAGTTCCATTCCTTATATGTGGAGCTATTCCTAAATATACCTATGATAATGGTAAAGTTATCTTAGCTGAATATTTAAATGAGAAATCAGATATAGAATTTATTGCAAATGATGAATTCATTCCAAGACTTCCTGTTACGCCATATCCCAAAGGATTCCCAAAGGTTATTTTAATTGATAATGAGTTTTATTATTATGAAATTAAAATTGATGGAAAAAATAGATTCTTTTCAATTAATCCTTTAACAGGAGAGGTCTTTGAACTGGAGAAAAGTTTTTATAATTTTTAACTAATTTATTAATAACAGATTAATTCGTAATTTTAGGTTATTGTGAGCGAGGAGAGCAGAGATGCTCTCTTTTTATTTTGGAAAAGTTATTGCTGTAATGAATAAAATAATAAAATTTAAAGGTAGTAGATTGACTTCTACTGCCTTTTATTTTTTCTTCTAAAATATAGTTATTGTCTAATGACATAATACCGTATATAATAGAAGCATAATTTAATAATGAATGGAATGAATTAAGATTTAAATCGATAATATGTTTATTATTAGTACTTCTAACTATTAAGCATTTTCAATTCACGCCGTAAAAGGTATGGAGTTTGACACCGTTTATATAATAAATGCTGTAGATGGATTTATTCCTTACAAGAATAATGATTTAGAGGAAGAAAGAAGACTCTTCTACGTTGGTTTAACAAGAGCCATCAATAATGTTATCTTTGTTGCACCTGATATGATTCGTGGTGAAAAGAAATCTAAATCCCAATTCTTAAAGGAATGTGATTTAACTGCTGAAATGCTTGGTCGTGAAAAGTATAAGGTGGGAGTATCAATTAACCATAAGTTTTATGGAGCTGGTGTTATTGAGGAAATCAACGATGCTAATATTAAAATTAGATTTAAGGATACTTCTAGGAAATTTGATTTTGCTGTACTTATAAATAACGGACTTATTGATGTTGTCAGCTAGACAAAGGAGCTTAACATGAATTATAGTATGGATGAAATAGAAGAACTAAATTTACCTACTATAGAAGATGAAGCTGGATATGATTCCTTCAAGCGAGGTCGTTTTACCATTGTTGTTAGGAAAGAAGCTGACAATCTTCCTTATAGTATTAAAGGCAAAAACATAGTTTTTACAGGCAGAGGACCTTATACCAGAGGAACCTTAATGAAAATGGCAAGAGAGCATGGAGCCTTTGCAACCAGCAACAGTATTTCTAAACACACTGATGTATTAGTGGTAGGGGAGAAGCCTGGAAGAAAGCTTATTATAGCTAAAAGGGGAAATATAAAGATTATTTCTATGGAAGAGTTTTTATCAGAGATAGAATAGATATTATAGAAACATTAATTTTCATCAGAGCAAAAATAAAAACAGATAAAACTGCAATATCAGTCTTATCTGTTTTTATATGCATTTATTTTTCATTAGGATTAGAATTTAGGGCTCTTTTACTTACACCTTCACGGTTAACTCCATATTTATCAAAGCCATCCTTGTTGTAACGATCTTTGTCATATCCAAAGTCGTCGTAAGGTGTACCATTTATATGAAGACCATCCTTGTTAAAATCAAATTGATTATATCCACTTTCATCGAAGCCATCAATGTCAAATCCCTTTTCATTAAAGGATGTACCATTCTTATGAATACCTTGAAAGTTAAAGTCATATTCATTGAATTCTGTACCATTTCTATGAACTCCGTATTTATTAAAGCCATATTTATTATAACCTTCTGCATCAAAGCTTTGATCATCATATCTTGTCCCATTTATATGCCAGCCATCATTATTAAAGCCTTTGCGATTAAAGCCGTTAAAATCAATTTCCTGAATATTATAGCCAAAGAAATCAAAGCCTTCATCATCATATTCTGTGCCATTTTTATGTATTCTATCATGATCAAAGCCTCTTCTATTATAGCCTGTAACATCGAAACCATTTTCATTAAATCCATCCATTCTATACCCACGTCTGTTCAAACCACTTCGATCAAAGCCATTTATATCAAAGCCCTGCTTATTATAAATAGAGCCACTTTTATGGAATCCTTCCTTATTATATCCAGCAGCATCATATCCTTTTGCATCATAGCCTTCTCGGTTGAAGCCTTCTTTATTCAAGCCATTTTTATCGTAACCTTCCTGGTCATATTTAGTTCCATTCTTATGTATTCCTTTTTGGTTAAACCCATTTTTATCATAGCCTTTAAATATATTTAAAATACTCACTATGCTTCCTCCTCATAGAATTGTATACTTCATTCTATCACCTTTTCATGTGAATGTTTAGAAATATTTGATAAATATAAGTCATATTCATATTGTTCTTTACTGCAACTGATTATCTCTTATGATTTTTTTAAGAAATCATGGTAAATATTGAAATAAACTCAGTTATAGGATATAATGATTTGAAGCAAAGTACTACTAACTAAGTCAAAGATTTGGTTAGTAGTACTTAATCCTTACATATTATATAAAAATATACATAAATGGGAGGATATCTATGGATTTAATTATTAAAGCAGAGAAAATAAGTGCAGAATTAATAGAACTTAGAAGAAGATTTCATGAAAATCCTGAATTAGATTTTGATTTACATATAACATCTGAAATTATAAAGGAATTTTTAACAAAAGAGAAAATTAACTTCTTCAGCTGTGCTAAAACAGGCATAGTTGCGACAATATATGGGGAAGCTGAAGAAAAAGGGGATAGAACTGTAGCAATCCGTTGTGATATGGATGCACTGCCAATGGAAGAAAAAAATGATGCGTCTTACGCGTCTAAAATTCCTGGAAGAATGCATGCCTGTGGTCATGATGCACATATGACCATGGCTCTTGGTGCTGCAAAGGTCTTAAACCAAATCAGAAGTGAACTTAAAGGAAATGTTAAGTTTATCTTTGAACCAGCAGAGGAAACCACTGGTGGTGCTCCTGTAATGATAAAAGAAGGTGCTCTTGAGAATCCAAAGGTTAATGGAATTATCGGCTGCCATGTTGATGAAAGCATTAAAGTTGGCTCTATTGGAATTAAAAGAGGTGTTGCATACGCTGCTTCAAATCCCTTTACCATAAAAATTTTTGGCAAGGGAACCCATGGTGCAAGCCCTCACAAGGGGATTGATCCAATAACCATGACAGCTCAGGTTATAAATGCACTACAACTTTTAGTTAGCAGAGAAACAAGTCCGGTTTCGCCTGCGGTAATCACCATTGGAAAAATAAATGGTGGAACTGCTGCTAATGTTATCCCTGACAGTGTAACCCTTGAAGGAATAATTAGAACCATGACCCTTGAAGATAGAGAAAGAATTAAAACTCGCTTAAAGGAAACTGTTGAGCTTCAAGCAAAAAGTCTTGGAGGTCATTGTGAAATTGAGATATTCGAAAGTTATCCTTGTTTATATAACAACGATGATATGTACGATATTTTATACACTTCAGCTGCAGAGCTTCTAGGAAACGATAATGTTAAAATTTTAAGTGAACCAACCATGGGTGTTGAGAGTTTTGCATACTTTTCACTTGAAGTGCCGGCAATATTTTATCAATTAGGCTGTGGTAATAAGGAAAAAGGATTTACTTATCCAATTCACAGCTGCTACTTTGATATTGATGAAGCCTGCTTAAAGACAGGAGTTGCTGTTCATTGTAAGGCTGCAATTGATTTTTTAAACAAATAAACATTTTGGAGGAAAATATGAATATAAAAATAGGAACAAATGAAGCAGGGCAAAGATGTGATAAATTTTTAAGAAAGCTACTTAAGGATGTACCTTTAAGCGCTATTTATAAAGCTTTTAGAAAAGGTGACATCAGAGTTAATGGAAAGAAAATAAAAGAACAGTATGTCCTTGAAGAAGGCGATGAAATATTAATAAAATATCTTAAAACTTCTGGAGAGAAGAAAGAGTTCGTTAGAATAGATAATAACTTTAAGGTAACTTATGAAGATGAAAACATATTAATGGTTGAGAAGTGGCCAAATCTTTTAGTTCATAGTGATACTAAAGGCGGAGCTCCAACTCTTACTGATTACGTACTATCTTACTTATATGATAAAGGAGATTTTGAACCAGAGAAGGAAATTACTTTTACTCCTGCTCCATGTAACCGACTTGACAGAAACACTTCTGGAGTTGTCATCTTCGGTAAGAACTTTAAATACCTTAAAGCTTTAAACGAAGCTATAAGAGAAAGAGACATTGAAAAATACTATATGTCTTTAGTTCAAGGAAGAATTAAAGATGGTATTTACACTGGCTATATTCTTAAAAATGAAGATGCTAATATATCTAAAGTATATGAACATGAAGTTCCAAACAGTAAAGAGATTGCCATGGAAGTTAAAACAATTCAAAGTTGTGGTACTTTCTCATTCATAGAAATTAACCTTCTTACAGGAAGAAGCCATCAATTAAGAGCTCATCTTGCTTCTCTTGGAAATCCAATCGTTGGTGATTCAAAGTATGGTGATAAAAAATTAAACAGCTTCTTCGTTAATAGATACGGTTTAGATTTCCAATTCCTATACGCTTATAAGGTTATCTTCAAATCTGACTCTGATGAACTTAAATATATGAAGAACAAAACTATAGCTGAATCATTACCACCAATATTAAAGAAAATCAAAAATGATGTATTTAAGTTTTAGCGGAGGTTTTTATGAAAGACAGAACTGAGTTGACTCAGCAGTCTGTAGCTAAAGGTTTTATGGTGCTTACCATATCAATGATGTCTGTTAAGGTGCTGTCAGTACTATACACACCTTTTCTTAGGCATATATTAGGTGCTGCAGGATGGGGAGTTTATTCATCCACTTATACAATTTTTACATATATATATACCATAGCAAATGCTGGTATACCCGTTGCTATTGCTAAGCTTGTTGCAGAGCTTGAAGCAAAGGGAAATTATAAGGATGCACTTAAAACCTTTAAGGTTTCAAGAACCCTTCTTATAGTTATTGGAGCAGTTTTATCACTATTTATGTTTATATTTGCAACACCTTTAAATAAGGCCTTTAATAGTACGGAGTCTATTTTAGCTACAAGATGGCTGGCTCCAGGAATATTATTTACATCTATTATGTGTGCCTATAAAGGTTATTTTCAAGGAATTGGAGATATGACTCCTACAGCAGTATCACAGGTAGGTGAACAGATATTAAATATTATCTTCAGCTTGCTTTTTGCTGCAATGCTTATAGGGAAGGGTCCTAGTTATGGAGCTGCTGGTGGAACTGTTGGAACTATTGTTGGTGCCGTTGGGGCATCTCTTTATTTCATATGGATTTACAGTAAAAACAGCGAAAAAGTACGTCACAGAAAAAATGTTGAAGGTGTAAAAAGACATAGCAACGAAGAGATTCTTAAATTAATTCTAAGATACGCCTTTCCAATAACAATAGCTTCTGCTCTTCAAAATGCAGGACCTATTGTTGACCTTAAAATTGTGAAGGGAAGACTTTTATCACAAGGTTTATCAGAAGTTTTAGTTGAAACCCAATGGGGCTTTATTGCGTTATATAACACACTTATCTCTATTCCAATGGCAATCATGGGAGCTTTAGCAATTGCTCTTGTTCCAGCTATTTCAAGATTAAGTGCTTTAAAGGATAAAAAGGCCCTTAAAGTGAACATTAAATCCTCTTATAGAGTTGCATTTATGATTTCAGTACCATGTGCAGTTGGCTTTGCAGTTCTTTCTGTGCCTATTTTAAAAATTTTAGGCTATGATATGGAGGTTTCACCTTTATTAATCTGGGGGTCATGGGTATTAGTATTCTATGCAATTTCCTTGATTCAAACTTCAATTTTGCAAGGCTTAGGAAAAGTTACCTTAGTAACTGTATTTTCAGTTCTTGGAATTCTTGTTAAGGCCATTGTTAACTATGTATTAGTAGGAATACCATCTATAGGAATTATTGGTGCTGTCTGGGGTAATGGAGCTTGTTACTTAGTAATGATGTTTTTATTCCAATGGCAGATTAATAAATCTATAGGAGTGAGGACTAATTTACTTACATGTGCTATAAAACCTGTTATTGCAGGTTTAGTTATGGGAATAGGTACTTCTTTAGTATTTAAACTTATTAATGGCGGATTAGGTTTTGTTTTAAGCGGATACATATTAAATTTAATAGCTGCAGGAATAACTATAATTATTGCTGGAGTAATATATGTTATTGTTCTAATTTCAATTGGAGGAGTTAGAAAATCTGATTTAAATTCTTTGCCAGGAAAGCTTACAAAGCTTATACCACCAAAGGTTTATTCAAAATTAAGATAATGATAAAAACCGTATTTGATTCATTCAAATACGGTTTGTTTTTTATTTGGCTGAACTTTTTCTGATTAATGAACTTGAAATAAAGAATAAAGAAAAAGCAATGCAAATAACAGATATTGATTTCGATGCAATATAGGAATCTGGAATAATACTATTAACTACATTTGCTATAATGAATACTAAAATACTTAAAAGTGCAATTATTAAAAACTCTCCCATAGGAAGGTTTAATTCAATTACCTGGCTGATAAAATATAGATTTATTAAAAGACCAATTATAGAAGTTAATATCAAGGATATTCCATAACCATAAATATTAATAGAAGGAATAGCGATTAAGAAATAAATCAAAACTATTTCTATTATAGCTGTGGATAAGGAGCTAACAACAATAATTTTCTGCTTTCCTAGGCCATTTAATATACTATAGGTACAGTAATGGCTATACATAAATGGAGAAGCTATGGAAGCAATTTTTATAAATTCAGCCAAATCATTTCTATTAAAGAACAGTTCACCTAGTATTCTTGGACAGGTATAACAAATTATTATTGTTGAAATTCCAAGCATAAAACAAATCTTAATTACTTCATTTACTCTATTATTAATATTAACATAATCCTTTTGACTTATTTTTCTTGATAAATCAGGGATAATTACCGTTGACAGTGAGTTAACAATAACTAGTGGAAAATATACAATGGCTAAAGCCATTCCGTTAAATTTACCGATAATTTCTAAAGCTCCAATATAATCAAAACCTGCTACAACTAATCTGCGAGGTACTAAAAGAGTAGATACACTCTGTAGTGCAGTGGTTAAAAATCCATTTATAGCTAAAGGTGCAGCTATAATTAAAATGTTAAATAAAAGCTGAATTCTATTTTCTGAACACGTACTGTTGGTATAAGGAATTTTTCTTCGGCTTTTTTTATAGAACCCATAAAGAAATATAAAGCTTATCATTTCACCAATTGTGAAAGAGAAATAGGTTGCTGCTACTGTGTTTTCAATAGTTTTTAATGCGAAGAAGTAGATGATTCCAACTAATAGAAGCATTCTAACTGCTTTTTCAACAATATCAATAACAGATGGAACTAATACTTCATTCACTCCATAAAAATAGCCTTTAAATACTGTTGAAACCGCAATAAAAATAATTGAAGGACATACAATCCATAGGGAAATTACAGCTCTTGAATCCTTGATAATATATTTGCACATGACTGGTGTAATTAAAAACATTAAAGCTGCTATGAACATTGCCCACATTAAAATAAATATAAAGGATATATTCACTGTTTTATGTAAGTCTTGAAAGCGGTTAGTACCGTAATATGCAGAGGTTTCTCTTGATACTGCTGCTATTATTCCACCACAGACTATGCAGCAAAATAAATCATATATTGGCATAATGAGCCCATAGAGACCTACTCCTTCAGGTCCAAGCTGCCTGGAAAGCAGAATAGAGAACATAAACCTCAGCACTCCCATCGCAAGATTTGAAAGAGTTAGCACGAAGGTATCTCTATAAAAAGTATCTTTTTCCATTTCCATTTTATCTCCCCCAATATGTTTAATTAATATTCAAATAGTAGGTATTTTAATTTAGAAACCCAAGTGTAACGTTGAACTTCTAAGCTGTAGTTCTATAAACTATGAAAATTCTATAGTAATTTCATCCCACTTTATGCATTCTAAAATCTTATTTCTACATTGCATTAATATGAAAAGCTAGTCCATAATATTCTTTAACCTCACATTTTTATCAATTATTTAAGTAAAAGTAATTTAATTAAAGTTGCTAAATATATATAATGTAAAGTAATAAATTAATGGGGGAAATTATGAAGAAAGTTATTGGTTGGATTATAATTATAATATTGTCTGTATGCTCATTTATGATAGTAAAAGAAAAAACTGAAATTTATAATATAGGCAATGAAAATGATAATGCAGAGTTTAAAATTAAATATAAGGGGTTAAAGGGAGCTGTAGATTTTACTTCTATTAATGATAAGATTTATATCGCATTTCCGCATATGATAAAATGCATTGAAAATGGTAAAGAACCTTATACAGTATTAAATGATGAAAACTTAAATATTGAATGTGCTGAGCCAGTTGGTGAAAGTCTCTACTTTATCAGCAGTAGCAAATTAATGAGCTATGACATTAACAACAAAAATGTTAAAGAACATATTGCAAATCTTCCTAACACAGGGGATTACAAAAATATCTTACTTAAATCCTATGATGATAAGTTATTCATCACCATAGGAGCAATGACTAATTCTGGTGTGGTCGGAGATGATAATACCTGGATTTCGGAAAATAAGGACAACCATGATTTAACTCCAGAAACTATAAAAGTAAATGAAAACTCTAAAGGTGCCTTTGTTAAAAAGGGTGAAGCAAATACAAGCAATCAAACTATAAAAGCTTCAGAAATTGGAAATTCTTCAGTCGTAATTTTTAATACAAGCACAGGGGATTTTGAAACCTATGCATGGGGTATAAGAAATATCAATGGTATTGACATAACTGATGATGGTAAAATCTATGCTACTGTTGGAGGGTATGAACCAAGAGGTGATAGACCTGTATACAATGATAGTGATTATATATATGAAATAAAAAAAGATCATTGGTATGGGTTTCCTGACTATTCAGGTGGAGATTCCTTAGAATCACCAAGATTTAATCTTGAAGGTAAGGATAAGGTGAAAATGATTCTTAGTGAAATACCAATGAATCCTCCAGCTCCATATTATCAATATACTAATGTGAATAGTTTAGGTTGGATTGCCATAGATGAAACAGGTAAAATAGCAAAGAATAATAAAGGTAGTATTTTCTTTTACAATAAAGAAAATAATAGTATATATTATAGTCTAATGGGTGGTGTGTTTGAAAAGTTTATTGGTCTTAATTCAGATTGTGTAGCCACCAGTATGAAGATTATCAATAATGAATTGTATATCTTAGATAGTGGAAATGGATTTTTATTTACAATTGAAGGAAAACAATAGAAGGTGTATACTATTTATATGAATGATATAAATGAAACTCTTTCTCATATGCATTTATGCGTTCAAAAGAATAAATTTAGTAACAAAATACAAGATTTGATAAAAGATTAAGGAGACTTAACCTTTCTATTGGACTGGTGTGATAAGCAGGTGATAAGCATGAAAGGAAAATTAGAAAAAACATACAATAAAACTATGAGAGGTGCAATTAGAGTTGTAAATCCCATTAAGAAGCGTGTAAAAAAAACTGAGTGTATTGTACATCAATTTATAAATATTGAAGCGATTAAATTATTGGACCATTCCCATATGTCTGAAGAATTTACCTTTTATAAGAATTATATTTATGATTTAAACAGAGGTGTAAAATGGGCTGATGCAGACTTGAAAAGTACTAATCATTTTTATCATCATGAACTGGGGAGAGGGCTCTATGGTTTTTCAAATGCTAAAGAAGAGTGTCTTAAGTATTACAATGAAGCTTTAAAACTATATAAAGAAAATGAAATTAATAAAGCAATGTTTTTTCTTGGAGCAGCCTGCCATTTAGTTCAAGACTCAACAGTGCCTGCTCATGCTATGAAAAACTTAAAAAAACACAAACCATTGGAGAAGTATATAGTAAATAAGGTTTCATCAGGCTATTCAATCAACGTAGAAGGCGATATAATAAAATATCCAGATATTCATGATTATATAATTAATAATACTAAAGAAGCTGTTAAAGTGAATAAAGAATTTGAAGATATAGAGATGAAAAAAGATCGCTTTGAAAATATTTCAAATATAATAGTTGAAAAAGCAATCAGAACCACTGCTGGAGTGTTATCTGACTTTTTTAAAGAAGTAAATTCTCAAATATAGTAGATAATTTTAACATTTTTATTTATAATAGAGAACTACTATTACTAGTAGTTCTTTGTTGTTTGTGTAAAATAAAGGAAATTCAATCTTTTTAAAGAATATAAGATGTATAAAGCTATAACTTATATTTTTTATACTATTTTAAAGAGGTGTACTATGGAGAATGTTTTTTTAAATTTAGAAAAGGAAATTTTTAGAGGAAATGTTTTAGATATAACGTGTGACGGAAGAGGAATAATATATAATGCCAATAAACATTATGACAGTTTTATTGAAATTGATTATTTAGAGAATGATTTAATAGAACGTGATACAAACAGTGGCTATGACAGCTGTGTTATGTTCTTTTCTCTTCAAAATTATTCTACCGTCCTACGTAGAAAACAGTTATTTAAAGATCTTCATAAGATGCTGAACAAAAACGGATATTTATATATTTGGGATGTAAACAAAGAAAAGTTAAAACCATGGAATGGAAATATAAAAGTATCTTTACCTGATAAATCTATTGTAAATCTTGAAATTAAGAATTTAAATTTACTTGAGGATAGTACTTCATATAAAGTAATTGACAGCATAAAAGAATATTTTGAAGTAATAGAAAAAATTGAATCTAACAATTGTTTTAAAATTGTTGCCAAACGAAAGGATGATTAAATTAATGAAAGTAGTTTTAGTTGCCGTAAATTCAAAGTATATACACAGCAACTTAGCGGTAAAATATCTAAAAGCATATACATCAGATATGGACTATGAATGCACTAACATGGAATTCTCAATTAATGACAGAGAAGAAAGAGTTGTTGAAGAAATTATTGGTGAAAAACCTGATATGGTTGGATTTTCATGCTATATCTGGAATATTGAATTCATTAAAAAGGTTGCTACCCTTGTAAAACTTATTAATCCGTCTATAGAAGTCTTTTATGGGGGGCCAGAAACCTCCTTTAACCCTGAAGAGTTTCTAACTAATAATGTAGGGGAATATGTTCTTGAAGGTGAAGGTGAAGAAACCTATAGAGAATTCATAGAAGAAAAACTTAAAGGAAATAATAATGATGAAAAAGAAAATTATGCAGAAATAAAAGGATTATTTACAAAGATTCAGGGAAAGATACAGTATGGTGGAAAGCGTCCATTAATGGATATGAACAAAATAGTCTTTCCTTATGATGAAGCTGACGATTTGAGCAATAAAATAGTATATTACGAAGCTTCAAGAGGATGTCCTTTTAACTGTAAGTACTGTCTATCTTCTACTACCCATGGTGTTAGATTCTTAGATATAAATAGAGTTTTAAAAGAATTACAATTCTTTATTGATAAAAAAGTAAAATTGGTTAAGTTTGTAGACAGAACCTTCAACTGCAATAAAAAGTTTGCTAACACTATTTGGCAGTATCTTGTTAATAATGGTGGGGAATCCTGCTTCCACTTTGAGGTATCCGCTGATTTATTTAGTAAGGATTCTTTAGAAATATTAAAGCAGGCCCCTAAGGGAATGTTTCAATTTGAGGTAGGGGTTCAGACTACCAATAATGTTATTCTTAATAACATCAACAGAAACATTAAATTCGCAACAATAAAGGAAAAGGTACTAGAATTAAACGAATTAGATAACATTAAGCAGCATTTAGATTTAATAGCAGGTCTTCCAGGAGAAGATTTTGACTCCTTTAGAAAGTCATTTAATGAGGTTTATGAAATAAGTCCTGAAGAGCTTCAATTAGGTTTCTTAAAGCTTCTTAAAGGATCACAAATGAGAGAAGAAAGTGAAAAGTGGGGAATGGTTTACTCACCATATCCACCTTACGAAATTTTAAGAACAAAGGATATCAGCTACGATGAACTTCAAGTATTAAAAAAGATTGAACACATGGTAGATAAATACTTAAATAGTGGTAAGTTCTATAAAATCCTTGAATTTTTTAAAAGAAGTGACCGTTTTGAAGACAGCTTTGAATTCTATTTAGAGTTATCAAAGTTCTACGATGCTAAAGGATACTTTAAAAGAAATATATCTAATGTTGATTACTACAGTATATTTGTAGAATTTAATAGATTCATCAATGCAGGTGATGAAGAGCTGCTTCTCGATATCATTAGATATGAATATTTCTGCTTCAACAATACTAAATGGGTTCCTGACTTTTTAAGACTAGACCTGGAAAAGGAAGAAGAAAGAAACTTAAAAGAAAAGGTTATGGAGGAATATAACTTAAGAAATATTAATAAGATTAGTATATTCAAGTTTAAGTATGATATTAAAGAGTTTATTGAAAATGCCGAAATACATAAAAGGGATAATTATATTGTATTTTTCATTGATGGAAGAAAAGAGAAATTATTCATTCGCGAATCGAAATAATCCATTAAAGTCAAGTGAATAAATTGTTAGCAATAGAAGAATTATATGTTAAATTCAAATAATTAAGTATAATCTCTTGAATGTATCAATGTTTTTGATATAATATACTACAAGATAACATTTAAAAAGATGTTTTTCTCTATATAAAGAGTTATTAAATACCACTTATGCTATTGAATAAAAAATACTTCCTTAGCATAGAAAAAGGAAGTATTTTTTATTTTGATGAAAGGTTAAATTATATTTTTAGTCTTTCCTTCAATAAAAAGTATTTAATTATGAATTGAAATGCTTTCATAAAACATAAGTGGATTTATATATAAATTAGTACTTAAAGGTGGTGAGATTTTGGCACTAGAAGCAATTAGTAAAATTCAAGAAGCAGAGGCTTCTGCTAAGAATATAATTGATAAGGCAGTTATTGAAAGTAAGGAAATAATTAGAAATGCTGAAATAAAAGCAAAGAATGAATACGACCGCATTATTGAAGAAGCTTCTAAAAAATCAAAAGAGCTAAAGGACAATGCTTTAGCAGAAGGAATTGAAAATTCCAAGCCTGCACATCAAAAGGGTGATGCAGATGTAAATGCAATACTCAATACATCTGAGGAAAAGATTGATTCAGCTGTAAACTTAGTAATTGGAAGGATAGTGAAATTCAATGGCAATAGTTAAAATGAATAAGTTTACGCTCTTGGCCTTTGAAGAGAACAAAAAAGTATTACTTGAAAAGTTCCAATCTTTTGAAAATGTACAGTTTGTTGATGCTTTTAATGAAGAAGAGAGCGAACAGTTGAGTAAATTAATTAAAGATAATTCTAGTAACGAAGCTCAAAAAATTGAAGAGGATTTATCTAAAGTAAAATTTATAATTGAAACTCTGACTCCCTTTGCTAAAAAAGATAATATGATTAAGGGATTAAAAGAAGGCAGAAAGAGTTATACCTTCAAAGAATTATCTGAAATTAAGAAGAATTCAGATTGGCAGGAGCTGTATCAGGAGTTAAAGAAAAAAGATAGTGAAATTAACTCCAACAAAAATCATATATCTAAATTTAAAAGTAGTATTGAAGAGCTTACTCCTTGGACAAAATTAGATGTGCCAGTATCAAGCTTTAAAAAATTAAGTTCTACAAAAGCTTTCTTAGGAATGGTACCACAAGGATTAGTGGAATCATTAAGCTTAGAACTCAATGAAAAATATGATAACTGCTATTTTGAGAATTTAGGTACAAAAGGCAAGGATATTTATATTATTGTTATAACACCAAATGAACATATTTCTGAAATAGAAAAAACTCTTAAATCCTTTAATTACAGCAAGGTAGAAATCCACTGTGAAGGAATCCCATTGGATGTAATAAGAGAGTATGAAGAAAAAATAAAAACTATATCTGAAAATAATAAAAAAATCGAACTGGAAATGAAACAGTTTGTTGATAAGCTAGAAGATATTAAAGCTGTATATGAGGTTTATAGCAGTGAACTTCTAAGAATAAACTCAACAGATAGATTCTTAAGAAGCGAAAACATAGTAGCTATGGAAGGATATTATCCTACAGAAACTCAAAATGAGTTTGAAAGAATACTCAAAGAAGCCTTAGGAGAAAACTACTATCTAGAAACTAAAGCTGCTGATGGAGATGATGTTCCGGTTCAGTTAAAAAACAATTCGGTGGTTGAGGCTTTTGAAAGCATTACAACAATGTATAGCGTGCCTAAATATAAAGAAATAGATCCAACACCGCTATTTGCACCGTTTTATATTTTATTCTTTGGTATGATGCTTTCAGATGCTGGATATGGAGCTATCATGGTTATCGGAACTGCAATTGCACTAAAATTCTTCAATCTTGAAGATGATATGAGAAAATCTATTAAGATGTTTTTATACTTAGGTATCTCAACCGTTTTCTGGGGTGTAATGTATGGAAGTTATTTTGGAGATTTTCTTGAAAAATTCATCCCAAAATTGAAGCCGCTTTGGATGAAACCAGATAAAGATGTTGCTCTTCTAATGATAGTAGCTGTAGCTCTTGGTTTAATTCAAATATTCATCGGACTAGGAATTAAAGCCTACATGCAGATTAGAGATAAGGATTACTTCGGAGCCTTCTCAGATGTATTTTTATGGTACGTAACACTTATTGGATTAATGTTATGGGGCGGAAGTGCCTTTGGTTTAGCTCTTCCAGCTGTAGTAGTAACTGTAGCGAAATATGCCGCAATCCTTTCAATGGTTGGTATCGTTCTTACTAATGGACGTCATGAAGCTTCTTGGGGGGCTAGACTTGGTCAAGGATTCTATTCTCTATATGGAATTACTTCCTATGTAGGAGACTTAGTTTCATACACTAGACTTGCAGCCTTGGGACTTGCAACAGGATTTATATCTTATGCATTTAATATCATGGTTAACATGGTATCTACCAATATCTTTACAACAATATTATTTGGAGTGCTTATATTCTTAGTCGGACATGTATTTAACTTATTTATTAATGCCCTTGGTGCTTATGTTCATACATGTAGATTACAATATCTAGAATACTTCGGTAAGTTCTATGAAGGTGGAGGTAATGCCTTCGAACCTTTAAAATACAACTCAAAATACTTTAAAGTAGTAAATAAAAGATAAAATTTAGGAGGAAATTATATTATGATGGAATTTTTAACACAATATGGTGGAATAACACTTGGAGCAATGGGAGTAGCACTTGCAGCGGCTCTTCCTGGAATCGGATCTGCTAGAGGAGTTGGTCTAGTTGGTGAAGCAGCAACAGGACTTTTAGCTGAAGAGCCAGAGAAATTTGGTAAAGCCCTAATTCTTGAATTACTTCCAGGTACACAAGGTTTATACGGATTCGTTATAGCATTATTAGTATCTTTACAACTTTCTACAGCTACAACTTTAGCTGAAGGCGCATATTTATTCGCAGCTTGTCTTCCAATAGCATTTGCAGGTTGGAAATCAGCTATAGCTCAAGCTAAGACTGCTGCAGCTGCAGTTCAAATCCTAGCAAAAAGACCAGAGCACAATACTAAAGGTATCATCTTAACAGTAATGGTTGAGACTTATGCACTTTTAGGATTCGTTATGTCTCTTCTACTAGTAATGAAATAAGCTTTAATTAAGGAAGTGATAAATATGTCTAATTTAGATAATCTTACTTCTAAAATTATTAGTGATGCAGAAGTAAAGAAAAAAGAAATATTAAATGATGCCAATGCCAAAGCAGATATCATTATTAAAAATAAAATAGAGGAAGCGAATAAAAAAGCTTCTTCTATTTTACAAAAAGCAGAATTAGAAAGTGTAACTATTAAAGAAAGAGTCACTTCTAAAACTGAACTTGAAATTAGAAATAAAAAGCTTGCTGCTAAGCAGGAAATTATTGAAAAAGTATTTGAAAAAGCAAAAATTAAACTTCAAGCTATGAGTTCAGAAAAACTTGGAGAATTTATCAAAAATTCAATTATGAATTTAAATATTGATGGCGATGAAGAAATAATTCTAAATGTTAATGATAGAGGAAGACTTCCTGTAACATTTTTAGAGGATATAAATGAAGAGCTAAAAGCTAAGGGCAAATTAGGAAATCTTACTTTTGGTCATAGAGACTATGCCATCGATGGTGGCTTTGTATTGAGTAAAAATGGGATAGAAATTAACAACTCATTCACAGAGCTTGTAAATTCCTTAAAATATGACTTAGAATACGAAGTTGGAAATATATTATTTGCAGAATAATAAGGAGGTATTTGAATGGACAGAATGGATTTTACCCATGCTGTAGCTCGTTTAAGAGTAATGGAAAAAAGACTCCTTGATAAGAATAAGGTTGAAAGATTATTAGATTCAAATGGGGCAGAGGAAGTACTTAGAATCCTTCAAGAAACCGTATATGGTGAAGGAATAAATAATATAGAATCTGCTTACGAGTATGAGAAGGTTCTTAAAGAGGAGCTAGTTAACCTTTATGATAGTTTAAATAAAATATCTCCAGTAAAAGATGTGATTGATATTATGAGCATGAGATATGATTATCATAATATCAAGGTTCTAATTAAAGCCAAAGCACTTGGTAAGGATTTATCAAATATACTTATACCTATAGGAACAATTCCTCTTGATACATTAAAAAACAGTATATCAACAGGAGAGTTAAAACCTTTAGGAAAATATGTTGCTGATGCAATAAAAGACATAGAGTTAAAATTTGGGGAAAGTAAAGATCCTCAAGTAATTGATGTTTTATTAGATAAATACATGTTTAATAGTATGCTTTCTAAAGCTAAGGAAATGAATATTGATTACATCACTAGATACGTTCTTGAATCTATAGATATTACCAATATTAAAACTATGCTTAGAGTGAAGAAACAGAATAAGGATGGAAGATTCTTAGAGGCTGTTTTAATTCCAAATGGAACTATTAAAGAAAGCTTATACCTAGAAGGATTAAATGATTCTTTAGAGAACTTTATAGCTAAGATATCAAGAACTGAGTATTCTAAAGTACTTAGCTCAATTCTTGAAGAGTATTCAGCTTCAGGTAATATTTCATCATTAGATGCACTTTATGATAATTATATTATGAATCATGCCAAGGATGCTAAAAGAGTAAATTTTGGTCCAGAACCAATTATCGCATATATTATTGCAAAGGAAACTGAGATAAAAATCATTAGAATAATAATGGTTGGCAAAATTAATAATGTGAGCACAGAGATTATAAGAGAAAGGTTGCGTGATCTCTATGTATAAGATAGGTGTAGTTGGAGATAAAGATTCAATACTAGCATTCAAAGCCTTAGGTATCGATGTTTATCCAGCAGTTGAAGCAGAAGAAGCAAAAAAAATTATAGATAAAATGGCATATAATAATTATGCAGTAATATTCCTGACAGAACAGCTAGCACAACACTTAGATGAAACAATTGAGAGATATAACAAAATGCTTGTGCCTGCAATAATTCTAATTCCAAGTAACCAAGGTACATTAAATATTGGTAAACAGAGAATTAGTGATTACGTAGAAAAAGCTGTAGGGGTAAATATCTTATAGAAAGGTAGGGAACTTAACTTGAAGAATGGTACGATTGTAAAAGTTTCTGGTCCATTAGTTGTTGCTAAGGACATGGAAAATGCAAATATATTTGACGTTGTTAAGGTTGGAGAAAAAGGCCTTATTGGCGAAATCATTGAAATGAGAGGAGATAAGGCTTCTATCCAAGTTTATGAAGAAACTTCTGGTATAGGACCTGGAGACCCAGTAGTAACAACTGGAGAGCCTCTAAGCATAGAGCTTGGACCAGGGCTTATAGAGGCAATGTTTGATGGAATTCAAAGACCTCTTAATGCTATGCAAAAAGCTGCTAATTCACATTTCTTAAAAAGAGGAATAGCAGTAACCTCTCTAGATAGATCTAGAGTATGGGACTTTAAACCTACAGTAAGTGTAGGTGACTTTGTTGAACCAGGTGATGTAATTGGTACAGTTCAAGAAACTGCAGTAGTATTACATAAAATCATGGTTCCATACGGAGTTAAAGGAACCATAAAAGAAATTAAATCAGGTGAATTCACTGTTATTGATACAGTATGTGTTGTTGAAACTGAAAAAGGTTTAAAAGAGTTACCAATGATGCAAAAATGGCCTGCAAGAAAAGGTAGACCATATGCGCAAAAGTTAAAACCAATCGAGCCAATGGTAACAGGTCAAAGAGTTATTGATACTTTCTTCCCAGTTGCTAAGGGGGGAGCGGCTGCAGTTCCAGGTCCATTCGGAGCAGGAAAAACAGTTGTTCAGCACCAAATAGCTAAATGGGGAGATACTGAGATAGTTGTATACGTTGGATGTGGAGAGCGTGGAAACGAGATGACAGACGTTCTTAATGAGTTCCCAGAGCTTAAAGACCCAAAAACTGGCGAGAGCTTAATGAAGAGAACTGTTCTTATCGCAAATACATCTAACATGCCGGTTGCTGCTCGTGAAGCTTGTATTTACACAGGAATCACAATTGCAGAATACTTCAGAGATATGGGATACTCTGTGTCAATCATGGCTGACTCAACTTCAAGATGGGCCGAGGCACTTAGAGAAATGTCTGGTAGACTTGAAGAAATGCCTGGAGACGAAGGATACCCAGCTTATCTTGGATCAAGACTTGCTGATTATTACGAAAGAGCAGGTAAGGTTATATGTTTAGGAAAGGATGGTAGACAAGGTGCAGTTACTGCTATCGGAGCCGTATCACCTCCAGGAGGAGATATGTCTGAACCAGTTACTCAATCTACTCTAAGAATAGTTAAAGTATTCTGGGGACTAGATGCACAGCTTGCATATAAACGTCACTTCCCATCAATCAACTGGTTAAATTCATATTCTTTATATGTTGACTCAATTGGCGAATGGATGGACGAAGATGTTGCATCAGACTGGTCTTCTTTAAGAATAGAAGCAATGGCTATTCTACAAGAAGAATCTGGACTTGATGAAATCGTAAGATTAGTTGGTATTGATGCACTATCTGAAAAAGACAGATTAAAGCTAGAAGTTGCTAAATCACTTAGAGAAGACTACTTACAACAAAATGCATTCCATGAAGTTGATACTTACGCATCTTTAGAAAAGCAATATAAAATGCTTAAGTTAATACTTTTATTTAAAAAGGAAGCTGAAAGAGCTTTAGATTCTGGCGTTTACCTAAATAAGATTTTATCTTTAAAGGTTAGAGATAGAATTGCTAGAAGTAAATATATACCAGAAGAAAACATCAACACTATTGACCAGATAGCTGATGAGTTAGTAGAAGAAATCAATCAGTTAATAAGCGAAGGAGGGGTTCTAGATGCTTAAGGAATATAGAACAGTTACAGAAGTTGTAGGACCTTTGATGGTTGTTGAAGGTGTTGAAGGTGTTAAGTACGACGAATTAGTTGAAATAGAATTACAAACTGGTGAAAAAAGAAGAGGTAAGGTTCTTGAACTTAATGGTTCTAAGGCAATGGTTCAGCTTTTTGAAGGTTCTACTGGAATCAACTTAAAGGGAACTAAGGTTAAATTCCTTGGAAGACCTCTTGAACTAGGTGTATCTGAAGATATGCTTGGAAGAATCTTTGATGGAATGGGACGTCCAAAGGATGGAGGTCCAGCAATCATTGCTGAAAAGAGAGTTGACATAAACGGTGAGCCAATAAACCCTGTTTCAAGAGATTATCCGTCAGAGTTTATTCAAACAGGAATATCTGCCATTGACGGTCTTAATACTCTAGTTAGAGGACAGAAGTTACCTGTATTCTCTGGATCAGGACTTCCACACGCTCAGCTTGCAGCTCAAATAGCTCGTCAAGCAAAGGTTTTAAATTCTGACTCTAAGTTTGCCGTTGTTTTCGCAGCTATCGGTATTACCTTCGAGGAAGCTGAATTCTTCGTTGATGAATTCAAGAAAACAGGAGCAATCGATAAATCAGTTTTATTCATGAACCTAGCTTCTGACCCAGCTATCGAGAGAATAGCTACTCCAAGAATGGCTCTTACTGCTGCTGAATTCCTTGCCTATGAAAAAGGAATGCACGTACTAGTTATTATGACAGATATCACAAACTACGCAGAGGCACTAAGAGAAGTATCTGCTGCTAGAAAAGAGGTTCCAGGAAGAAGAGGATATCCTGGTTACTTATATACAGACTTATCTACATTATACGAAAGAGCTGGAAGATTAAAAGGCAAAGAAGGATCAATCACTCAGATTCCAATCCTTACAATGCCTGAAGATGATAAAACACACCCAATTCCAGACTTAACTGGATATATCACAGAGGGTCAGATAATTCTATCAAGAGAGTTATATCAAAGAGGTATAATGCCTCCAATAGACGTTCTACCTTCATTATCAAGACTTAAAGATAAAGGTATTGGTAGAGGAAAAACCAGAGAAGACCATGCTGATACAATGAACCAATTATTCTCTGCATATGCCCAAGGTAAGCAGGCAAAAGAATTATCAGCAATCCTTGGAGAATCTGCTCTTTCTGATGCAGACAAGAAATTTGCTAAGTTTGCTGAAGCATTTGAAAATCAATATGTTTCTCAAGGCTTTACTACAGACAGAACTATAGAAGAAACTTTAACTCTTGGATGGGACCTTCTAACTATTCTTCCTGTTACAGAGCTTAAGAGAATTAGAGATGAATACCTTGAGAAGTATATGCCTAAGGGAGATGAGGCTTAATCTATGGCAAAGTTAAATGTTAACCCTACTAGGATGGAGTTATCTAAACTTAAAAAGAGATTAGTAACTGCAACTAGAGGCCATAAGCTTTTAAAAGATAAGCAAGATGAGTTAATGAGAAGATTCATTGAGCTTGTAAAATATAATAATAAGCTTCGTGATGAAGTTGAAGGAAAACTGCAGGGTGCTTTTAAGGATTTCTTAATGGCATCAGCAGCCATCTCACCTGAATTCTTAGAGGAAGCAATTTCTTATCCAAAGGAAAGCATTTCTCTAGAGTTATCAGAGAAAAACATTATGAGTGTTAACGTACCTGTAATGAATTTCGTAAGAAAAATGGATGGTGATCCAGGAAGCATATATCCTTATGGTTTCTATAGCACTTCTTCAGAACTTGACGGTTCCATTGAACAATTATACTCAATTCTTCCAAAGCTTCTTGAGCTTGCTGAAGTAGAAAAATCCTGCCAGCTAATGGCTGATGAAATTGAGAAAACAAGAAGAAGAGTTAATGCACTAGAATATATGACTATTCCACAGCTTCAAGAAACAATTAAGTATATTAAAATGAAGCTTGATGAAAATGAAAGAGGAGCCCTTAGCCGTCTGATGAAGGTTAAAGATATGATGGAGAAGGCTCAAGCTGCCGCAGAGCAGGCACAATAAACTCAAAAAAGTAAAAGGCTTTTACTTTTTCAAAGCACCTTAGCTTTCAATGGTTAAGGTGCTTTTACTTTTGAACTAACTATTTACACATATTTTTCGTATTATCTTGTACAAGTAGCTCAATTCTGTTGTATAATGTAGAAGTTACTTAACGAAAGAGAAAACTTGGAGGTTATTTATGAATAAGGAAATAATTAATTTTGATTCTGCTAAAATTAAAAAGAATCTTATATTGAGCGGAGTTATGGTAGTATTCAGCATATATTTACTACTTAAATCCACCATTAATTATAATGGTATATATGTAATAATTGGAGTTGTTGGATCACTAATCTTTTTACCAAAGTTTATCTTTGCAGCTACAGTGAAAATGCAAAATAGGACATTTCTTATAATCAATAAAGAAGGTATAGAAGATAAATCTGAATTGTATAGTATCGGTATTATGAAATGGAATGATATACAGGAGATAAATATAAAAGGCAAGAACTCTAACAAAGCAGTAGAGATTCAGCTTAAGAATATGAATGAAATCATGACTAAAATGCCTTGGTATAAAAGATTTATGCTTAGAGTAAGCAAAATGACAAGAAATTCATCTGTATATATAAACTTTGATTACAGTGAATATACCCTTGAAGAAGCAATTAAAATCTTAGATAAGAATACAAGACAGTACATGAGAAGAAAAGTTCAATATAAATCTATATATTAATAGCACTTAAAATATAATAGTAAATGTGAAAGCTAGGATGAATTTATCTTAGCTTTTTATATTATTTAATTTATTAAATAAATCTTATAAACAAAAAAATTTGCCTTCACAAATATATATATATGGTAAAATAATTATAATAGAAGTTTCTTAAAAATCATTTATGTTTATCATTAGTAACAATAATAATATTGCATTTTAAAAACTTAAGGAATAAAAATCATATAAATATAGGTTAAAGATAAGAGGGGGACAACACTGAGTATTATTGAGGTGAATTCACTTTATAAAACCTATTATTTTTTATCCTAACAACAAGTTATTCTAATACAGTCTATTATTTTAAGCAGCACATTATATTACTAAATGCAAATATGCATATTATTTGTATAAGATCGCAAATATGTAATAGATTTTTGAGTGTTACATTAATTGATTTGTTGCTAGGTTTAATTGATAGTTATGAAGGAACCATATCATTGTTAAGCAGTAAGTTTATATATGAAATTATAAGTACAAAATGAAACTAAACAAATTCAATTTGTAAAGAAGATTAAATAAACAATATTTATAGTTCATAATCAGGAGGCTAATAGGATGATGAAACCTAATAAATCAACAAATAAGAACAAAAAGATAATGGTGATTATATGGTTATTCATTTCATTTATAGTAATAGTTAGTGCGACTTTTATGGTTTATAATAATGAAAGAAATATAGCTTGGAGAAAGGATATTGATTATTTATCAGAAGAGTTGCCTAAGAACCATGTGAATCTCTTTTTCAAGTTATCAGAGAAAGAGTTTAATAAGGAAATTAAAATATTAAAAAGAAATGTATATAAGTTAAATGATGATGAAATTATGATTGAGTTAATGAAAATATTTGCAGCTATAGGTGACGAGCATACTAACATTAATTATTCTGATGGGAATAGGTTTCCTTTGAAATTTTATTGGTTTGAAGATGGAATTTATGTTATAGATACCATACCTGAATATAATGAAATTAAGGAGTGCAGGCTATCTAAAATTAATGGTGTGGATATTAATGAAATAGTAAAAGAGGTAGCTAATTTGATTCCTAATTCTAATAACCAGTGGGTGAAATACAATACACCAAGTCTTTTAGTTGCTCCAAACATATTATATGGCATTGACATTATTGATAGTAAAGATAAGGAAACCTTTACTTTTATAAATAATGAAGATGTTGAATTTTCAATGGATATAAAATCAAGTAAAGCAGATACCATTAGCTGGATAGATAAGGATTCAGAAAGTTTGCCGTTGCACATGCAGAATACTGATAAATTTTATTGGTTTGAATATATGACGGAAAATAACCTTATATATTATAAACATGATGTTTGTAGAGATCAAAAGGAAAATCCATCTATAGACTTTAGCATTGAATTGTTTAACTTAATAAAAGAGAAAAATCCTGATAAGCTTATTTTGGATTTACGTGACAATTCAGGCGGGGATAGTAGATATATAGACAATATCATAGATAAAATCAATTTGACAGCACCTGAGTTAAATGCAGAAAATAAACTATATATCATAACCGGACGTAAAACATTTTCTTCAGCTGTGCTTAATTGCTTATATGCTAGAGCTAATAGTAATGCAATTTTTATAGGTGAAGCAACAGGTGGAAATCCTAATGGTTATGGTGAAGTTTTAATAATGGAATTGCCTAATAGCAAGAAGAAGTTATCCTATTCCATTAAAAAATTTGAAAGCTTTGATAAGGCTATGAATACTTTTGAGCCTGATATTAATGTTGAAATTAACTCCACGGATTACTTTGAAGATAGAGATCCAGTATTTGAGGCAATTATTAGCAATTAAAACTGAAGGATTGGTGATTTACTGAGGAATAAACGCATTAGATATATGGAGGAAAGTATTATGAAGATTAAGAGAAGGGAATTTGATATTATTTTAAATACACTTTGTTTGATAATATGAACTTATTCCATATTTAAAATATGTTAAAGGATAACTAGTTTATTAGATTTATAGGAAGTTTGGTTTTGTAATAGCAGACGAAGAATAACTTTTAGGCTATAAATCATTATAATACTAGCCTAAAGAAATAGCAGCAATCATTTTTACAAATGGTTGCTGCTATCTTTATGCTTAAAATCTAAAAATAGAATGAAAGGTTTATAAGCTTTATTAATCTAATTTTAAAGGAATATTATAAAGTTCCTTCCTGATTATTTCACCATCATTAGATACCTCTATAAAACCTACCGCACCTGAACGAGACCAAGGTGAAGGTTTGGGAATGCTTCCAGGATTCATTAATATAATATCATTGATTTCCTCTAACAGGGAGATATGTGTATGTCCAAATAATATTATGTCTGCTCCAAACTCTTCTCCTTTATATAAAATTGAAGAAAGAGAATTTTTGACTCCATATAAGTCTCCATGGGTAAAGAAAATCTTTTTACCATTAATATCTATAATTTGATTGTTAGGAAATCTAGAAGTACAATCACAGTTACCTACCACACCTAATACTTCTCCATTGAAACCTGTTTTAATAATTTCTATGTCATCAACGCAATCTCCTAAGTGAATTACCATGTTCGCTTCAAGCTCCTTTATCTTCTTTAAAGCAAGACTTATTCCGTATTTATTTCTGTGGGTATCTCCCAAAATTGCAATTTTCATATTCTCCTCCTAAACCGTTATAATTTTTAATATATTAGGCAATAAAATATTATACATAATTATATCTTATTTTCATATTTATTCTAATAGATATTAAAACTTTCATAAAGTATTTATTTTATTGATTGGATGTGTTAATTTGAAAAAGAAGTATTCAGACATATATAAAAAGCTTGTAACTGCCTATTATAACAGTGAGTTTGAGGAAACCCTTGATTATATTTTAAATCATGAATTTGAAGATAGAAGACAGGGCGAAGAAGTCCTTGCTGCTTTATGTGGTATGAAAGTTAATAGTACTAAAGAGCCTTCAACTTTTGCCTATAATATTGTGGAAGCTATAACTCAAAACAGAGTGAGAGAAAAAATTGTTCAAAAGCTCCGTTCCTGCAATAAGGACTGCGAAAATATACGAGGAGTTAGCAAGTGCCAAAGTATTTGTCCTTTCAATGCAATATTTAAAGCTGAAAATACTGAAGAGAAATTTATTTAGACCAGCTTCGAGAAGCCTTTATAACTTTAGGCTTTAAGGATATGATCGAAGTTGCTTTAGGTTCAGATGTATTAAGCATAAAGGAGGCCATTGAATTTAATGAGCATGTTCATAAGGAAGGAGACTTCATCATTACTTCCTATTGTTGTCCAGTTTGGATTAACTTATTAAAGAAGGTGTACACTAAGATTATGCCTGAGGTTTCTCCATCTGTTTCTCCTATGATTGCAATGGGCAGAATAATTAAAAGTTTAAATGAAAACATAAAAGTAGTCTTTATTGGACCCTGTTTGGCAAAAAAATCAGAAGCTAAGGATAAAGAGCTTATAGGAGCAATCGATTATGTTTTAACGTTCGAAGAAATAAAATTGATATTTGAAGTCTTAAAAATATCTCCAAAGGACTTAAAAGGACTTTCTTCCATAGATTATGCTTCTACTGGTGGCAGGTTGTATGCCAGAAGTGGAGGTGTTACTGAAGCAGTTTGGGACATTGTGGATCATCTATTTCTTGAGAAAAGAAAGCTCTTTTCCTCTATTCATGTTGATGGAGTGAGAAACTGCCAAGCTTTACTTAAAGATTTAGAGGAAGGTAAAGTAAAAGCCAGCTTTATAGAAGGTATGGGGTGTACTGGCGGTTGTGTCGGTGGTCCTAAGGTTATCATCAGTATGGAAGCTGGACGTGAGTCAGTTGAAAAGGATGCTAAGGCTTCTGCAATAAAAATTCCCGTTCACAGTACTATTTTAATGAATATCCTAGGGAATATTGGCATAACGGATTTAGATAAATTCAAGGATCAATGTTCTATGTTTGAAAGAGAATTCAAGTAAATATTTATATAAAAGTCTTGTTTATGATTTTCTTAAAATAAGTATTTTATGTTATAATAAATTGAATATAAATGTAAATGGAGGAATTGACATGTTTACTAAAGAGGAGCTTTTAGTAATTAGAGACGCTTTTAAAGTGGCTGATGACCATTATATGAAGGTAATGGAAGATAATATGAATAATAAAAACATAATGGTTTCTTACAATAGAAAGCAAAAGAAACTTTGGATGGTTCAAAATAAATTAAATAAGTTAATTGAAGAAACTAAGTAAATTCATTAAAATGGACTACGGTAAAAGTTTTACTGTAGTCCATTTTAAATATTACTATTACTTAACCTTACCTTTAGTCAAACAAACCAAGAATCTTATTAAATTAATTCCTGCTAAACCTACAAAAATATAAATAGCTCTTACAAGGATATCTGAAAAGCTAAATATAAAATGTATTACGTCGAAATTAAGGATGCCAAAAATTCCCCAGTTTAGTGCGCCAATGATGACTAATATCAAAGATAATTTGTCAAAAAAGCTAATCTTGCACATTTAAATTCCCCCCTAAAAATATGACTTTTTTGTTACTAATAATAATGTTAAAGTTGGTTATCTATATATATGTGATACAAATTTATATTAGAACGAAAAAATATGGATTTATTATTAATATGCGAATTAAAAATGGACTAATCCATATAAAGTATGTTATAATTCTGAATGATAAAACAAAAAACTTAATTTTTGTACGGAGGTTTTTATGAGAAATGCATATAATTCACCATTAAATTCTAGATACGCATCTAAAGAAATGAGTTACATATTCTCGGATGAGAAAAAATTCAAAACTTGGAGAAAGCTATGGGTTGCTCTTGCTGAAGGAGAGAGAGAACTAGGATTAAATATAACTGAAGAGCAAATAAAAGAGCTTAAAGAAAATATAGATAATATAGATTACGAATTAGCTGCAGCTAGAGAAAAAGAAGTTAGGCATGACGTTATGAGCCATGTTTACGCTTATGGATTATCAGCGCCTTCAGCTAAAGGAATAATCCATTTAGGAGCTACTAGCTGTTATGTTGGTGATAACACAGACTTAATAGTAATGAGAGATGCTCTTATTCTTGTTAGAAAAAAACTAATAAACATATTAGATCAATTAAGTAAATTTGCAATGAAATATAAAGACTTACCAACACTTGGGTTCACACATTTACAACCTGCACAACTTACTACAGTCGGTAAGAGAGCTACACTATGGATGCAGGAGCTTTTAATGGATCTTGAAAACCTTGACTTTGTTATTGATCAAATGAAATTCAGAGGAGTGAAAGGTACAACTGGAACTCAAGCAAGCTTTATGACTTTATTCAATGGAGATGAATCTAAGGTTAAGGAACTTGATAAAATTGTTTGTGAGAAAATGGGCTTTAAAAAAGCTTATCCTGTTACAGGCCAAACTTATTCTAGAAAGCTTGATTCTATAATCTTAAACACTTTATCTGAAATAGCTCAAAGTGCTTATAAATTTAGTAACGATATGAGATTACTTCAAAACATGAAGGAAATGGAAGAACCATTTGAAAAAAATCAAATAGGTTCATCTGCAATGGCTTATAAAAGAAACCCAATGAGAAGCGAAAGAATAAGTGCTCTTGCTAGATATATCATTATAAACTCTTTAAACCCAGCTGTAACAGCTTCTACTCAATGGTTTGAAAGAACCCTTGACGACTCTGCTAACAAGCGTATATCCGTTGCTGAAGCCTTCTTAGCTTTAGATGGAGTATTAAACCTTTATATTAACATAACTTCAAGCATGGTAGTATATGAGAAGGTTATAGCTGCTCACGTAAACAGTGAGTTACCATTCATGGCTACAGAAAACATTATGATGGAAGCAGTTAAACGTGGAGGTGATAGACAGGAACTTCATGAAAAAATCAGAGTTCATTCTTTAGCCGCTGCAAGACAAGTAAAAGAATTTGGAGAAAGAAATGATTTAATCGATAGAATTTTAGAAGATGATTCCTTTGGATTAACCAAAGAGGAAATTCTAGCTATTATCGACCCAAGTAAATTCACTGGAAGAGCAAGCGGTCAAGTAGTTGATTTCATTGAAGAATATGTAAATCCAATTCTAGAAGCTAACAAAGATGAACTTGGAGAACAGGTTGAAATAACAGTATAAGAATAACGGCGAACAAACGTTCAACTTCCGTGAAAATGGCATTTTTACATTGTTAAATAATAAATGACTTTAAAATATAAACACCCTAAACCTTTGAAATTGCAAGGTTTAGGGTGTTTATATTTATTTAAGCTGCCTTTAGCTTTATTTATTATAAAACTACTTATTAAACCATTCACTTGGTGATTGATTAAAGTAATGTGGCTCAAACTCTGTTATTTTATACTCCTGAATTCCATAAACATTAAAAGGCTCTTTTGATAAATAAGCTTCTATATTTTCTAGAGCTTCAGCCTTCATAACAAATATGCCTCCGCTCATGTCTGATTTAAGACCAGAGGTTAATATCATTCCAGCTTCCATGGCTCTTTGAGTGTAAGCCATATGCTCCTTCATAATACTATCATTAATCTTATCTGCAGCTTTAAGGATACCTTCCACAATAAAGTATTTCATTTTTCATTCCTCCTATTAGTACATTAAGCTAATTATATACTTAAATTATTATGATTAATATATGGAATTTTATTTTTTAGATAAGATGATAGAAAGCCGCTATTCGAACAAATGTTCACCACCCATAAAACTAGCATTTTTATATAACATTTCACATTAAAAAAAACAAGTTTTGATTGATATGCTCATAGTCACACTAAATTGTGGATTTAAGGAAACCTTAATATTTAATTTAAATATTAAGGTAACATTAAGGTTATATAAATCAATAGTTAATCTTAAAACTCTAAAATTAGTTTATATTTTAAGAAAGGTTGATGAGTTAAGATGAATAAAATTAAGGTTGTACAACTTACAAAAAAATATAAGAAAATTATTATATCATTAGGTGTTGTTATAGTTATTGGTGGTGGTATATTTTTCATTAAGAGCAAAAATAGTTTTGGTGGTGAAATTAATAGTTTAAGTGACTATGTTCGTACAGTGAATTTAGAAAAGAGTAGTATAAATAACTCTATTACTGTTAGTGGAAAGGTTGCAAGTGCTGAATTAACTAGTGTAACTAGTTCATTTTCAGAGAAAATAAAAACTCTTAATGTTAAGGTTGGAGATTTAGTTAAAAAAGGAGATGTTATTGCGATATTAGATGATACTAATATCAAAAAGGAAATAGAGAGCAAAAGAGAAGACATCTCTACTGAAAGAGAAAAACTGAAGGCAAGTTATGATAAAACAATAAATAGTTTAAATACTGCAAGAGCAAATAAGTCTTTGAATTCAGCTGAACAAGACAAGCTAGTAAATATATCAAAACAAAATTTAGACACAGCAAATTATGAGTTTGAAAATTGTAAAGCTAGTTTTCAAAGCGAAGAATCTAAGTACAAAACTATGATTAGTGCAATAAAGGACAAACAAGATGCTTACGATAATTCAATAAAAAATAGAGATAATTTATACAGTGCATGGATAAATTCAGGTGGTGCAACAAATTCAAAGGCATATGAAGATTATAAGGCTGCACAAGATGATTTAAGTTCAAAAGAGCGTGAGTTAGAAGAAGCTAAAAGTTTATATGACTATGATAGAATAGCAGGAAACTATAATGCTGCATTAGAAAAATATAATGGAAAACTTAATGTTAAGCAAACTGCACAATCTGAATATGATTCTGCTGTGTCAACTCGTGCAAAAACAATAAATAATGATGATTCAGAGATTGCTACAATTAATGAAAGCCTTAAAGAAATAAATACACAAATCCAAAAATTAGATAAAAATGATGAATTAAAAGCTTTAGAGGAAAAGCTAGAGAAAACAGTATTAAAAGCTGAGTCAGATGGAAAGGTTACTGAACTTAAGGCTACAGTAGGGAGTATGACTGAAGGAGTAATAGCAACTATACAATCTACGGATAAACTTATAATTTCAGTAAATATACCTGAATATGATATATCAAAAGTGACTGTGGGAATGAAGGCGGAAATATCAAGTGACTCTTTAACCGAAAAGATAAAAGGAGAGTTAGTAAGAATTTCACCAACAGCAAGCCAGGTAGAAAATAATAGTGGTTTCTCAGCAGATATAGCAGTAAATGATGCTAAAGGATTATTTATCGGATCAAAAGCTAAAGCTGAAATCATTATGTCAAGCAAAGAAAATGTTTTTGTTGTGCCGTTAGATGCTATAAATGATATAGATGGAGAAAGTAAGATTTTTGTAAAAGATAAAACTGGAGAATTTAAAGAAACTAAGGTAACAACTGGTATGAAAAATGATTATTATATTGAAATAAGTGGAGCTGAACTTAAAGAAGGATTAGAAGTAAAAGCTAATGTTAATTTAGAAGAGTTTGACAATAATAACTTTGAATCAGATATGGGCGGAGGTTTTTAAGAGTATGAATAGTATAGAAAATAGTAAGCCTTTAATTGAAATGAGTAAAATAATTAAGCGTTATTATGTCGGACAACCCAATGAATTAGAAATTTTACATGGAATAGATTTGAAGGTTTATCCTGGAGAATTTATAGCAGTTGTAGGAGAGTCTGGTTCAGGCAAATCAACACTTATGAATATTATAGGCGTACTGGACAAGCCAACTGAAGGAGAATATTTTTTAGATGGGATTGACCTTGGTAAGTGTCCAGATGATGACATGAGTAATATTCGTAATGAAAAAATAGGGTTTGTCTTCCAAAACTTTAATCTAATAGGGCGAACAAGTGCCCTTAAGAATGTAGAATTACCAATGCTTTATGCAGGAATGTCAGCCAAGAAAAGAACAGAGAGAGCCATGGAGTTATTAGATATGGTTGGTATGAAGGATAGAGGCAATCATCAACCTAATGAATTATCAGGAGGACAAAAGCAAAGAGTTGCAATTGCTAGGAGTTTAGCAAATAATCCTGCAATTATATTAGCCGATGAACCTACAGGAGCCTTAGATAGTGAAACAAGCAGAATCGTAATGAATATTTTTCATGATTTAAATAGAAATCAAGGGAAAACTATAGTTCTAATAACTCATAGCAAGGAACTAGCAGAAGAATGCCCTAGAGTTGTTACTATTAAAGATGGATTGGTTATAGGTGACCGCGAAGGGAGAGCATACAATGGGGATAATTGAGAATATACAATTAGCTATTAATAGCTTGTTTTCAAATAAGATGCGTTCAATCCTTACTATGCTAGGGATAATAATAGGAATTGGATCTGTAATAGCAATTGTTACAGTTGGAGATTCATTGGCAAGTTCAATAACTAGTGAAATGTCTGGGGTTGGAGCTAGGAATATAAATATTGGTCTAGAACAAAAAAACATGGGTGAAATAAATGAGGATGGAACCTATAACGAAAGTGAAGATGGAATCTATAATCCATATGAAATCCAAGAAAAGGATTATATAACAGACGAGATGTTAAAGGACTATAAAGCTATCTTTAAAGATGATATAAGAGCTATTTCTGTTGTTGAGGATGTTGGTACTAATAAATTAGCTAATGGTAAAAACAAAGCTGAGATTTCAATAAAGGGAATCAATAGTGAGTATTCAAGTGTAGAAAAAATCAATATGCTACAAGGACGATTTATTAATGGAGGCGATGTTGAAAGTTCTAGGAATGTTGCAGTTGTAAGTGATAAATTTGTTAATAAATATTTCGGAGAAAGCTTAACTTATGAAGAAGCTTTAGGTAAAAGTTTTGAAATAACACTAGAGGATAACGTTGTGCGAATATATATATGTGGTGTTTATGAGTATGTAAAAAATGATGGAGAAATATCATTTAGTAATAATGGCGAAGAGTCAACTACTGTATATATTCCAATATCATCAGCTAAAAAATTATTAAAAAAACAACCTGGTTATATGACTGCAACTATTCTACCTTCCACGGAAGCAGATTTAGATAGCTTACTTTTTAATACAAGACAATATTTTGAAAGTGTATATAACCGTAATCCTGACGTCACAGTTATGGCTTACAGTATGGAATCTATGATGAAATCAGTTAATAAGATGATAGGTAATGTTAAGCTTGCAATAAGTGGTGTAGCTGCAATTTCGCTCCTTGTTGGAGGTATTGGGGTTATGAATATAATGATGGTTTCTATAACTGAAAGAACTAAGGAAATAGGAATAAGAAAGGCTTTAGGAGCAAAAGGAAAGATTATTTTATTTCAATTTATAGTAGAAGCAGTGGTAATTTGCCTTATAGGTGGAATTATAGGTATAATAACAGGTGTAGGGTTAGGTGCTGCTGTAACAAATATATTAGGTAAAGTAGTTAAACCTAATATACAAGCAATGTTTTATGCAGTGACTTTTTCTATGGCAATAGGTGTATTCTTTGGATATTATCCTGCAAGTAAGGCAGCTAAAATGAACCCTATTGATGCATTAAGATATGAATAGGTAAATTAAAGTATTGTTAAAAACAACAAAATATTAAATACTTTAAAAGAAAATTGGAGGTAAGTTATGAAAAATAAAATACTGATTGCTGAAGATGACGAAGATATAATTGGATTATTGACATTATATCTTGAAAAAGAGAACTATGAAGTTATTCCTGCCAATAATGGGGAAGAAGCATTAAAAATAGTCCAGAGTACTAAAATCTCAGTAGTAATACTTGACATAATGATGCCTAAGTTAAATGGTTATGAGTTAACAAAAAAAATAAGAGAAATGGGGACAGTACCAATTCTAATACTTTCAGCTAGAAATTTAGATAGTGATAAAATTTTAGGGTTAGATTTAGGTGCTGATGATTACTTAACGAAGCCATTTAATCCCTTAGAGGTTATAGCTAGAGTTAAGTCTTTAATTAGACGTACTTATGATTATAATAATGATGAGAGGGTAATAGAAGACGAGACTATTAAATTAGGGAACATAAGTATAAATTTAGATACATTTACAGCATATAAAAATGATCAAGAAATTAGGCTAACACCTACAGAATTTAAAATATTAGCATTGCTTATGAAATCACCTGGAAGAGTCTTTACTAAGATTCAAATATATGAAAATATAAATGGTGAATATTTTGAAAGTGATGATAATACCATAATGGTTCATATGCATAAACTTAGGGAAAAAATAGAAGATGATTCAAAAAACCCTATTTATATAAAAAATGTAAGGGGGTTAGGTTATAAGTTTGAAAAGATATAAAAATAAAAATAGAGGTAGTATTTTTTCTTTACTAATAGGTAATTATATTGCATTCACCATAGCAATTGTAGTTACAGTAAGTATTATTACTTCTTTAGGATTATTATTGATTAGCAAACGATCAGATATTCCAGTTGGAATAACTGAAAAGGAAGAATCATTACTATACAAAGAAAAATATAGTAGATTAAATCCTACTAAAATTGCTGGTAAAGAAGGAATAATAGAAATACTAGATGAAAACAATAATGTAATATATAGTGTTGGAGATGGAAAAAAAGTTAAATCTTACACTCAAAGAGAATTAGAGTTTATTAAAAACTATGATGGCAGTGGGATGTTAGTTAATAGTTATAAGTTTAAAAATGATGGAGAAGAGATAGCTTTAATTATAAGGGAAGATTTTTCATATAATCAAAGTGATGAAACTGTAAGTGACTATAATGAGGGGTGGTTTGAAATTATTGATAAAGATCTAAATGTTGTTTTTAGAAGCATTGGTATGGACGAAAATTCAAATCTATCTTACACAAAAGAAGAGTTGGGATATTTACTAGGTACTTCCCCTGAAAAATACAACATAACAAAATATAGTTTTAAAAATTCTTTAAATGAATCAAGAACTTTAATTATTAAAGAGAAACATGTTAATGAAGAAGAATTTATGGAAAGGCTAGATTCGTGGTCAATAGGTTCTATACGTATATTTATAGTTGTATATATCGTTTGTATTATATTATTCGTAATGCTTCTTAGAAAAAAGGTAAAAAAACCACTAAAAAAATTAGAAGATGCAATGTATTCACTGGCTGAAGGTAAGAGTAAATCACTAATAGAGTATCGAGGCCCAAAAGAGTTCGTACAAATATGTGATGCATTTAACATTATGGTTAATAAATTGGAAAATAGTGAAATAGAAAAGGATAGATTATCTAATGATAAACAAAGGATTCTTTCAGATATATCTCATGATTTGAAAACACCTATAACAACGATACAAGGTTATTCGAAAGCTTTAGTGGATGGTGTCATATCTAAAAATGATTTAGATAAATATTTAAATATCATTTATGCTAAATCAACAAGATTAAATGATTTAATTAATATGTTTTATGAATATAGTAAATTAGAGCATCCGGACTTTCAATTGGTATTTAATGAAGTTGATTTAAGTGAATGTATCAGATCATATCTTGCAATAAAATATGAAGATTTATTAGATGCAGGCTTTGATTTAGAGGTTAATATTCCAGACGAAGTTCTACTATGTAATATTGACAAAATACAGTTTCTAAGGATATTAGATAACCTTTTAGGAAATTCAGTAAAACATAATCCTAAAGGTACTACAATATATTTTGAATTAATTCGTGAAAATGATAATTATAAAATTATAGTAGCAGATAATGGTGTAGGTATCTCTGAAGAAATTTCTAAAAATATTTTTGATGCATTTACTGTAGGAGATGAATCTAGAACTAATAAAGAAGGTTCAGGTTTAGGGCTTGCAATAGTAAAAAAAATTGTTGAGATGCATAAAGGAACTATACAGTTAAAAATTAATAATGATGCTGAATATGTTACTGTATTTGAAATAACAATGCCTAAAGAATAGCTTAATTAATAACACCAAATAAATAATATCCAAATGTGGTATAGAAATCCTATGATAAATAATTTATAAAAAAGCATTTTAGTAGAAGTATAGACTAGTCAATACTTCTACTAAAATGCTTTAAGTCTAAATTTTTATTATTTAATCTGTCTACTTGACCGGGAATAGTCCAAATTAAACATTGGTTGTTTTTCTTTAAATTATTTCAAATAGCATAAATCCTACAGTATTTATTGCAAAATTAGCACACATATGAACAAGCCAAGAGCAATAAATATTCTCATATTTGTCATTGAGCCAGTCAAAGAGCATTCCAGCACAGAATAAACTTACGATGATAAAAACAAATAGAATGGGATCAAACCAGCTTACCATCATTGCAATATGATATAGAGCAAAAGATATTGAACTAAATACATATGTAAATCTTTTACTAAATACTCTTTTAAGATTCAAGAAAGCAAAGCCTCTAAAGAAAAACTCCTCTAAAAGAGAATTAATAAAGGATATATACAAGGCAACATATACAAAATTTCTTGCATTTACCCCCATATTTGAATTTAAAGCTTTAGTAACATTAGAAAAGTCAAAGAATCCTCCTAGAGTGAAATAAGCACCTATAATAATAATATATACGGCTATCCCTAATGCTAAAGATACCTTTAAACTCTTTCTATCCAATTTAAATACAGATTTAAAACTTAAAGACTTATTGAATCTACAAAGTAAAAAAGGTAACGCTAAAAATGTTATTATTTTAAAGATGGACTTTATAAAGTAAGGAGGCGAAATTATGGCATCTATATAAGCCATTATCAATCCGCTTATAATTACTATTAAGATTACACCGTAAGCACTTTTTCTATTTTCCATGAATATCATCCTTTAAAATAGCTCCCAGCTTTAAAACTGCAATCTGTGTTTTTGAATCAAGTATTTCACCATCCATAACCCTCTTATACACGTCCCAGAAAGGCATTTTTATCACCGTCAAAAATTCACCATCGTCCAGCTTCTGTTTCTTTTCTATTAATTCCATGGTGTAATAAATATAAATTACTTCATCAGTATAGGCTGGGGTAGGATACAATTTACCAAGCAGTGATAATCTTTCAGATGTATAGCCTGTTTCTTCTTCTAATTCTCTTGTTCCACACTCTAAAGGCTCTTCTCCATATTCGAGTTTACCTGCTGGCAGTTCAAGAAGCTCCTTTGCTAGTGGATATCTGAACTGTTTAACAAGTAGGAGATTTAAATCCTCATCTAATGCTGCTACACATACGCCACCTGGATGTCTTATAACTTCTCTTGTAGTATGGCTACCATTTTCTAATTGTACTTCATCCTTAAATAAATGAACTACTCTGCCTTTATATATCTCTTCACTTTTAAGTTGTACTTCTGTATGTTTCATATCTTCCTCCTTTATATAAAATATTCCATATAACCAACGTATATATAATTATACCATATAATGTTTAACTAGCTAAAATTCCTATGTTAATATTGACTTAAAAGTTAATCCATTGTTGGAAGCTTTAAAATCAATATGAAAAAGAATGGGTGACACTAATATTAGTGTTCACCCATTCTTTTGGCTAATCCGATATGCCATTGACCAGTTTTATTTCTTGCAGAGTAGTATAAAAGATACTTATCCGACAGTTTCACTAAAGAAGCTTTATATAAAGAACAATTATCAAAACCTGAGCCTGTTGAAGGCTTAAGAGTCAATTTAAAACCTGAAAAATCTACTCCATCCTTTGAGGTAGAATGATATAAATTTTGAACACCACTATTTTTATCTTCATAGGCTGAAATAATGATTTCATATCCTTCAGCAGTCTTTATAATATCATGATGCCAGATACTGATATTGTCAGGTTTCTGTGGAAAATTACAGGTTGAAACTGGTTCAAAGTTGATCCAATCCTTAGTACTTGTATGATAAAGATTGGTACTATAATTTGAAAACCAAATATTATAAACATTATTATCATAAATAATTGTAGGGGATACATAGTTATATTTCTCCTTGAAGGTAGAATTGCTGAGTACCAGTTGTTTTTTACTCCAGTTCAATCCGTCTTTTGATTTCATAACATAAACAAAATTTGTACCGTTATCCGGCTGGAGTTTATTCTTCATGTGGGGATTATACCTAAAGTAAAGCTCTAGCTGATTATTGGCATAACAAAGATTAACATCAGAGTAATGGCCACCTAATTTAACATCATTAGGAATATCTAAATAGGAATTTAAGGTTTTAAAGTATGTAAAGTTAACTCCATCATTACTTACAAGAATTTGAGGATTTTCATAATCATCATTTCCGTTAGGGTAGGGAGTTATTGCCATCCAGTACTTGAATCCATTAAATCTATCTTTTACATAAATTACACTAGGGTGCACTGCTTGATTGCTACCATCATAAGTTGGAGTAAATAAAGGGGAGTCTCCATTATAAAAATTCAAATCATAATTTTCTATAAGCCCAAGTGCTTCATTGGGATTGAACAAACTACTCAAAAACAAAAGGGTGCTTACTATTATAACCAATAGTATTTTTATATTGTTTATCGTTAAGAAACTTTTATTTTTTATCATTGCTTACAAATCCTTTTATTATTATATTATTTATATATATAATGAAATATATTGAAAAGCATATGTTTCAACGCATATTAGGAGTAGTTTATGTGAAAACAAAAAATATATTCTGAAATGTACGCAATGAAGGGTGATTAAAATAAAAATAATAATATAATATAAATATTAAAAAATAAAGGATTTTGACCACTTCTTATCGAATATATAATGTCGTGAAATGTAAGTTTCGCGACATTAATTATTATTTTTATAAAGGGGACCTGATTTTATGAGTTCAAAAATTAATTATATGTATGATGATTCTCTTCCAAGAATCTTAAAGGATTATCTTAATTATATGTCATCTGTTCGTGGTGCTTCAAGTAATACTATTTCTGCCTATGCCTATGATTTATCTTTATTTTGCAAATATCTTAAGATTTTTCATAAAGAAGTTTCACTTTCTGACGATTTATCTTTTGAAGAGATTCCCATTAATGATATTTCAGCTGAACATTTTAAAAATTTACAGTTGGTTGATTTCTATGGTTATATCTCCTACCTAGAAAATATGAGACTCAATGGAACCTATGCAAAGGCTCGTAAAGTTGCTTCTCTAAAGTCCTTCTTCCACTATCTATGTTCTAAGGCAAAGATAATTGCCACAGATCCAACTTTAGATTTAGAGAGTCCGAAACTTGGTAAACGCTCCCCTATTTATTTAACTCTTGATGAAAGTAAGGATTTATTACATGCTGCAAATAACAGAGATAAGCATTCTCCACGAGATTTATGTATAATTACCCTATTTCTTAACTGTGGCATGCGTCTATCAGAGCTTTGCAGCATTAACATGGCAAATATTAAGGGGGATACCCTTACCGTTGTTGGAAAAGGTAATAAAGAAAGAACAATTTACTTGAATAAAGCCTCATTAAAAGCAATAAACCGTTATTTGATTGTTCGTAATGAAATAGCAGATAAAGTTTATCCTGAAGACAAGGATGCTTTATTTATTAGTGGTAAGTATAGAAGAATTAATAAAAGAACTGTAGAAAGAATTGTGAAAAAATACGTTGGCATTGCAGGGTTAGATAAGGATAAATATACACCCCATAAGTTAAGACATACCTCTGCCACCCTGCTTCATAAACATGGTGGTGTAGATGTTAAAACATTACAAGAGATTTTAGGTCATGAAAATGTTAGTACAACTCAAATTTACGTGCACGTAGATGATGAGACTTTGAGAACTGCAATTAATACCCATCCCCTAGGTGATGAATAAAAACAGCCCAGTGCAGTTTTAGCTACACTGGGCTCATATTTTAGTTATTCTTTTTCTTATTGATCACATAAAGACCTGGAAATTGCTCCACAAGTACATCAGAAGAGTTATTTTCATGCATAATCTCTTCCATACCTTCGATATCTTCAATGTACTCCCAGTTACCATCCTCCATTGCATCTATATATGGAAGTTCATCTTCTGCTTCTGCGTGATAATCAGCATCTTCTAAGTTATCTTCATTATCTTCTACATCAAAATCACTGAAATCACCAAGATCAAATTTCAAGTTGGAATCTTCATTTTTCTCAACAACTTCATCAATTTTAATAGCTCTTGATTCGTATCCATCTATTCCAAGACATTTAGAACAGTTTTCGCATATTTTCCCATCTTCACATGTACAAATAGTACAATTATCACAATCAAACGAATTGTTATTCACTATAAAATCTCTCATATTTTATCTCCTTTTTTAAACATTAAACTAATATTTAAGCTAAACTATTTAATCATTTTAACAAAAGTTGAATAAAACTTCAATGTTAATTACAAAATAATAGATAGTTTACAAATTTTATATAGACAGATTGAGCTTAATAAATTATTATATATTTATGTGTTTTTTTACAGTAAAAATTTTAAAGGAGGATAATAAAATGGCAAGTACATATTCTTTTGATGTGGTTTCCGAAATTGATATGCAGGAAGTTGATAACGCTATCAACCAGGCAATGAAAGAAATCAAACAAAGATATGATTTTAAAGGCACTAAAACAGAAATTAACTTAGTTAAAGATGAAGTTAAAATAATTTCAGATGATGAATTTAAGCTTAATAGTGTAATCGATATCTTACAGGGAAAGCTAATAAAAAGAGGAATATCTTCAAAAGCTTTAGAGATAGGAAAAATAGACTCCGGCTCTCTTGGAACTGCAAAGGTAGATTGTAAGCTTATTAAAGGAATAGCAACTGATAAAGCTAAGAAAATGGTAGCAGATATAAAGGCCACAAAAATGAAAATCCAAGCACAAATTATGGATAACCAGCTTAGAATTTCAGGTAAAGATAAGGATGATCTACAAGCTGTAATGCAATTATTAAAATCAAAAGATTACGGCATAGCCCTACAATTTACCAACTATAGGTAATAATTTTAAATATTAATCAAATTTTATTTGTAAATAATAAAAAAATTTATAAATTATTAAAAAAAATGTCTATTATTTTTGTGAAATTTAAGTTATAATAGTTATGCATTAACTATTAATGTATAATTTAATTGTAATTGGATAATTTAATAATATGTACAGTTTATATTAGTTTATAGTTAATCAAATTATTACTAAAGAAGTGAATTTAAAAACACTAGGAGGAAGTATTATGAAATCAACAGGAATTGTAAGAAAAGTAGACGAATTAGGAAGAATAGTTATTCCAATCGAATTAAGAAGAACATTAGACATTGAGATAAAAGATGCTCTAGAAATATATGTTGATAGAGATCAAATAATCTTAAAGAAATATGAGCCAGCTTGCTTATTCTGCGGAAACGCTAGAGATGTTCAAAACTATAAAGGTAAAAACATTTGCCAAGATTGCTTAGATAGCATAGCTAAAATAAGAGAGTAATTTCCAGTCTTACTTAATTACATATATTTAATTTTGGGTTCAGGATAAGATGTATCCTGAACTTTTTTTATATTGTATGCATAAAATCTAAAAAAATGTAATTAATTGACTCTATTGATAAAAAAGTGTATAATTATATTTATACTAATGATGTTAGAATAAGTAAAACATAAAGTTTAGGAGTGATTTTTTGAATAATCAAGAAAATCTACAAGTTCAAGAAACTGAAATTTTATTAAGGAGAGTTTGTTTTTACATAAAGAAAAAAGGTAGAGTTATATTAGATGACTATGATATAACTCCTGCACAATTCGAAGCTTTACAAATTATAATCAATCACGATGAAGTTACCATCAGCGAATTGAGCTCTAAATTATACCAAGCCCCTAGCACGATTACAGATCTAGTTGACCGTATGGAAGCAAAAGAATTAGTTCAAAGAGTTAGAGATTGTAAAGATAGAAGAATTGTAAGAATAACGGCTCTTGAAAAGGGCCATAAAATATTAGATGAAGTACTTGTGGAAAGATGTAAATTCGTGGACTATGCCCTAAAAGGTGTTGAAACTGATGATAAAGAAAACTTTAAAAGAGTTTTAGAAATTGTAGCAAATGCATATAATGAATATAATCATTAAAAGGTATTTAAACTAATCCTTTATAAGAAAAAAGGCTTACTATTTTAAAATAGTAAGCCTTTTTTTCTTATTTATCCTGGATCTTAGAAATTTTAAACAGCAGTTCCTCCTTTTCTTTTATTAAAGAAGAGATTTTTTCATCATATTTAGCTTTCAAATCCCAAATTTCTTGACGTAATCCCTGTTCTTTTTGAAGAATTTCCTGCTGTAGCTTTAATGATAGTTCATTTTCTTTCAATTTTAATTGACCTTCATGATTTGATTTCAACTCTTCTACATTAAGGTGGTTATTTTTAATAATTTCATTTATTTTATCCTTAAGCTGCATATTTTCGCTGATATATTTTTCTAATTCCTGCTTTATATCATAAAACTCATCTTGCAATGTTGCTAATTCTTTCTCTGAAGCAGTTGCATTCTTCTTCAACTTTTCATTTTCCTCTTTATACCTATTAAAATCAGTAAGTTTTTCTTTTAAAATTGAATTCATATCACGACTTTCTTTTATAGCCTCTTTTTCCTTGGATAGAGCAACCTGTAGTTCTTTACCGGAGTTTTTCAAATCCTTATTTTCACTTTTCAACTCTTCCAATTGCTTTTTCATATTTGAAATTTCCAAAGTGAAGCCTTCAGTTTTTTCTTTTTCTTCACCTATGCTTAAATTAAAGTTATTTATCAATTCTGTGGTTCTTAATTTACTTTTATCAATGATATTTATATAAATATCAACTACCCTTTTTACGATTGCTTGTAGCTCTTCGATATCATTCCTCACAAAGTCCACATCCGCTGTAACTTTGTTCATTTCATAACTTTTTATTATTAAATCAAGGAATTCCTTATTGTTTACCCCTTGTTCTTCCGCTAATTTTATAAACTTTTCTTTTACTTCCTCATTTATTCTTACACTTAAAATTGAATCCATATATTTAAACCTCTTTTCTTCCTCAAATCTATCTCTATTTTATACAATTTTCCACCCCTTTTCAAGTATACTTCAAGTAAACACATGTATACATACGTATACATGTGTTGTTGCTATGTTTACATATTATTGTTGTAGCACTCTTTTAAAATCCATTCAATATAACGGTTATTATATTGAATGGATTTTAAATAAAAAGGGTGCCATAAAATTGAATTTCAAAATTGAAATAAAAATCAAAAGTAGATTTCCTAGAAGATAAAGAAATAGAAATTTAAAAATCGAATTTTAAAGAACCTATGAAAACCCACTGAATTTGAGTCAAAAAGAAGGAGGTTTTACAAAGCAAGATAACTTCTTTTGAAAATTAATGAGGAAGCAATAACATTTAAAGGAATAAACCAATGAATCCACTCTTCCTTTAAAGAAGAAATAAAGCTTCAAAAAGAGGAAGCAATAAAAAAACAGCCCGAGGGCTGTTAATTACATTATTTTGAGTAGTGAACAGGTGCACCGTACTCTACCCCAAAAGTGTCAACGGTAATAGATTTAATCTTCATATCTTCTACTGGTTTATCACTACTATTAGTTTCTGTAGCTGCAATTGCATCAACCACATCCATACCTTCAATTACCTTTCCAAAGGCTGCATAATCGCCATCCAATCCTTTATTATCTTTATGCATAATAAAGAATTGTGAACCAGCAGAGTTCATATCTCTTGATCTCGCCATAGATATAACACCCCTTTCATGAGACAGTTCATTTTCAAACTTATTATTTGAGAATTCACCATAAATAGAGTAATCGGGGCCACCAGTTCCATTTCCAAGAGGATCTCCACCTTGGATCATAAAATCTTTTATAACTCTGTGGAAAATCAAACCATCATAGAATTTATCGTTAGCAAGTGAAATAAAGTTTCTAACAGTGTTCGGAGCTGTTTCTGGATATAACTCTACCTTTATTATACTTCCATCTTCCATTTCAATAGTTGCAACAGGATTTTTATCCTGAGCTTTTTTCTCAGTTTCTTTTGATAAATAGTCTACCGTAGTAGTGTCTCCACTAGTTGGAGCCCCAGATGAATCTTCATTCACTTTTGAACCACAGCCAACCAAAGTCAAAGTCATAATTGAGGTAGCAATTAAAACGCCTATTCTTCTCTTTTTCATTTTAAATCTCCTTTATTATGTAGTCAAAATTTCATAAATCAAATAACCAATTTCAAAAATTCAGTTATTATCCAAGTTAACTTCACCACTATATAAATGTATTTTATCACTTTAAAGATTAATTAAAAACAAAATTTTTTATTAACACTAATGTTAATGTAAATACCACTATTCAATATATTAATTTAATATAAAATATCATTTACAAAAAGAAGGAGCACCTAATCATTAATTAGGTGCTCCTTTATGGAAGTTCACTCAAGGAATTAGCATACTGCTGGAATTGTATTCTCCATTTTTCGTAAAGTTCTTTATCAATTTGTTGAAGATAAAAGAAAAAAAATCCAATTTGATTTCTTTTGAAAATACCCTTCATTAAATGTCTCGGATAATTCACAGTTTTACTATAATTATTCTTTGGGTCAATAACTCTTAAAGTGAAATCTTCTTGTACGTATAAATCCTTACAGCGTATATCAAGCTTTTTATAATGGAGTTTCTTGAAATCCATTATAAGGTCCACTATACTTTGAACAATTTCGCGATTAATAGGATTTTTATTTAAATATTTGTCGAGGCGAATTCCTTCAACAAAATCTCTGATTATATAGAAATCTCCATAACCATATACCTGTGGAAAGGCCGCGCATTTACTAGAAGCTTTAAGTATGGAAAGTTCTGTTCTACATACCTTTTCTTCATTAAATACTTTAATTATCTTCTGTTCATCAATCCTATATACCACTCCATTGTTTCCTTTTCCAAGGAATTTTGAAGCCTTAATAAGATTTTCTATATCTTCGCTTAAATAAATTTTATTAGTAAAATGCCTAGACATAAATCCCCCTAATAGAGCACTATATTAATTTATATGCTAGACACTCATACTATATTAACTAATATCATTATTTCTTTACAGCTTTTTTCCCCTTAGACTTATTAGATAAAGATTTACCGCCATCTTTTTTCTTAGATGTACTACCTTTAGCTTTTGCTTTATTACTAGAAGAAGCATTTTTCTTTTTAAATCCATCAAAAGCATTCTTTTTATCCTTGCTTGGCTTTGATGATAGCTTTTTCTCATTTTTAATTACACTCTTAACCTCTACCACATTTCCATAAGATAGAGTTTTTTCCTCAAGTTTAAATTCTAAATTATTTGTGAAACTCTTAAGCCTAGCTATTTCAGAAGGAGTTACTATAGAAATTACCGTTCCTTTTTTACTTCCTCTAGCAGTTCTTCCACTTCTGTGAACATAAGTATTCATATCCTCTGGAAGATCTATATTGAATATATGTGTTACTCCACTTATATCAAGACCACGAGCGGATAAATCAGAGGAAACTAAAAGATTGATTTTCTCAGATTTAAAATCATTCATAGTTTTTCTTCTATCATTTTTAACATAACTTCCATGAATCCCATCAGCTTTTAACCCGTGAAATTGAAGCTTTGAAGTTAGTATTTCTATTTCATCGCTTTTATTAATAAACGCAATTGCCTTTTTAGGCTTTACTGATGCCATCAGCTTTCTAAGCGTAAGAACCTTATCTCTTCTATCACAAACAATATATTGATGCGTTATGTTTGGGTTTACCTTTACTTCTGTAGTACACGTTATAAACTCTGGTTCTTTCATTATTTCACTGCTTGTAGCTTTAACTTTTTCATCTATAGTAGCAGATGCCAGAACAATCTGTCTATCTCTTAAAGTAGTTTTGATAACATTTTTAACTACATTTATATTGTTTTCATCTAATAATTTATCACATTCGTCGATAACGATAGTTTTAACAGTATGAGCAGTTACCTTCTTAAGCTTTATAAGCTCTAATATCCTTCCAGGTGAACCAATTACAAACTGAGGTTTATCTCTTAATTTTTCAATCTGTCTTTTGATATTTACATCTCCCATAATAACCATTGATTTTATAGGTTCAGAAGATAATTCCACTACTTTATTAATAACCTCATTAACTTGTAAAGCTAACTCATGGGTTGGTACAAGAATCATAACTTGATTTTCCCTTTTTTCGTAATTCACCTTTTCAATTAATGGTAATAAATAAGCTAAAGTCTTCCCGCTACCAGTAGCACTTTCAAGGATTACATCAAGATTTTCTCTTATTTTAGGTATTGCTTCTCTTTGAACGGGAGTTGGTTCAATAATACCTTGTTTTTTTAAGGCTTCAACTATGTTGTTTTTTATATTTAATTCTAAAAAGTTATTCATTATTTCATCTCCAAATATTATTTTTCTATATAAATTATAATTAATTTTGTTAAAAATGCAAACAGAAGTTTGATATGTACCATTAATTATGTTATAATTACAACCATTGAGAGGTGTTATTATGATTGACATTAAAAGCAACAAACAATCTGAAATTTACGAATTTATCAAAAATCAAGTCAATACTAAAGGATATCCACCTTCAGTTAGAGAAATTTGTGAGGCTGTAAATCTTAGTTCTACTTCAACGGTTCATGGGCATCTTACAAGATTAGAAAAAAAAGGTCTAATAAGACGTGATCCAACAAAACCTAGAGCTATCGAATTATTACAAGAACCATATCAGCGCAAAGAAATGATCGATATTCCTATCGTTGGTAAGGTTACAGCAGGAATACCAATCCTTGCAGAAGAATGCATAGAAGATTATTTAACTATTCCTCTAGACTTTGTAAATAGCACAAATGAATTATTTATACTTAAGGTTCAAGGCGACAGCATGATAGAAGCTGGTATCCATGACAAAGACCTTGCTATTATAGAAAAGACTTCTACAGCTTCTAATGGTGACATTGTAGTGGCTCTTATAGAGAACGAAGCTACAATAAAAAGATTTTATAAAGAAAACGGTCATATTAGATTACAACCTGAGAATTCTACAATGGAACCTATTATTGTTCCTGATTGCAAAGTTCTTGGTAAGCTTTCTGGTATTTACAGAAAATACTAAGGAACTAAATCAAAACAATTACTCCACCCAATTGGGTGGAGTTTTATTGTATCTATAGTTATCTTATATCCTTAGATTATTCTAGATAATGCCATTAGAACACCTGTTTTTCCATGGTCAAAGGTAAGTCCACCTTGTAAGTATGCAATATACGGCTCTCTTATAGGTGCATCAGCAGATAACTCGATTGATGAACCTTGTATAAAAGCACCTGCAGCCATTATAACCTGATCTTCATAACCAGGCATATCCCATGGTTCACACTCAACAAAAGAGTCTATTGGCGAACCTGCTTGAATTCCCTTGCAGAAGTTTATAACTTTATCCTTATCTTTGAACTTAATGGCTTGAATTATATCACTTCTTCTTTCTGTTGACTTAGGAAGTACTTCAAATCCTAAAAGCTCCATGATTCTTGCACAGAAAATAGCAGTTTTAACAGCTTCCATAGCAACATGAGGAGCTAAGAATAAGCCTTGGAATAAAGTTCTCATTACACCAAATGTAGAACCACACTCTCCTCCTATTCCAGGAATAGTTAATCTGTAAGCAGCTTGATTTACATAAGCTTCTTTACCAGCTATATATCCACCAGTTGGTGCAATTCCGCCACCTGCATTCTTAATTAAAGATCCAGCAATTAAATCAGCTCCAACGTCTGTTGGCTCTACTGTATCTACAAACTCACCATAACAGTTGTCTACAAAGCAAATAACCTCATCTTTAGCTTCTTTAGCAGCCTTAATAACTTCTGCTATTTCACTTACCATTAAAGAGTTTCTCCAGCCATATCCAGTTGATCTTTGTATATGTACCATCTTAATAGAAGAGTCTTCGCTTAAAACTTTCTGCATTTCCTCTATGTTTACTTTTCCAGTAGCTGTTAATTCTATTTGTTTATAATTAACGCCATATTCTCTTAAAGAACCTATGTTTGTCTCTTTAGAAATTCCAATGATGTTATGTAAAGTATCATATGGAGAACCACATACAGTAAGTAATGTATCTCCTGGTCGTAGGTTTCCGAATAAAGCACAACCTATAGCATGAGTTCCATTAACAAAGTGAGGACGAACTAAAGCAGCTTCTGCATTAAACACTCTTGCAAAAACCTTATCTAAAGAATCTCTTCCTACATCTCCATATCCGTAACCACTTGAGTTAGTAAAATGCATATCGCTGATTCTTTCTTCCTGGAAAGCATTTAAAACCTTTAATTGGTTAAACTCACGAATCTCATCTAATAATTTAAACTGCTCGCTTACATCTTTTAAAGCTTGCTCTGAAACCTTAAATACCTCTTCATTTATTTTAAAATTATTACTTAAATACTCTTTTGTAATATCTAACATATAAAAACTCGCTCCTTAACATAAAATAACATTCTAATACTAACATAGGTAGAGAGATTAATCAAATTATTGATTAATCTCTCTACCTATATGATTTTCATTTATTTAAATTATATATACATTATGATTTAATATCTTACCTTTAACTTAAACTATAAACATTCTTCCTGCCCAACAGCATTTTCTTGTTTTCTTATTTTATAGTCTTCAATTATATAAGCTGCAACTTCTTCATCACTGTTGAAATTATCTTTATCTATCCAGATGGCTCTTGGATCCTTTCTGAACCAAGTGAGCTGTCTTTTAGCATAGTTTCTGCTAAACTGCTTGATGTTCTCTATGGCTTTATCCATAGAAACAACACCATCTAAAGCTTCTAAAATTTCTTTATACCCTATCCCCTTCATGGACTGCATATCTTTAGTATAACCTTCCTTAGAAAGACTGATAACCTCATTTAAAAGTCCAGCTTCCACCATTATATCTACTCTTTTATTTATTCTCTCATATAACTTTGCTCTATCCATATTTAAAACATAGTAGTATACATTATAAGGTATATTGAATATATCTTCATTCTTAGAAGCTTCTGAAATAGATATTCCAGTTACTTTATATACTTCTAAAGCTCTTATTACCCTTTTAAGGTCATTTGGATAAAGCTTCTTATAACTTACCTCATCCACATCTTTAAGCATTTCATGGACGTATTCAACGCCTTTTTCAGCTGCTAAAACTTCAAGCTCCTTACGATATTCTTTGTCCTTATTAGTTTCAGCAAAACTATAATTATATATCAAAGAATTGATATATAGTCCAGTTCCACCAACTAACATCGGAAGATGGTTTCTATTATATATTTCTTCTATTACTTCTTTAGACATGGAACTGAATTCTGCAACACTAAAATTTTCATCAGGGTCTAGAAAATCTATTAAATGATGTGGCACTCCCATCATTTCCGACTTTGAAATTTTAGCAGAACCAATATCCATCTTTTTATAGATTTGCATAGAATCCGCAGATATTATTTCTCCCTTAAGTTCATTTGCAATTATTAAAGAGGTTTTTGTTTTACCTATACCTGTAGGTCCTGCTAATATAAATAAATCTTTCATACTATAACCCTTTCTTGTTATGTTATATTCTCTTAAAGCTTTTTTCGATGTCCTTCATTGTATATTTTAAAATTGTTGGTCTACCATGTGGACATGTAAAAGGCTCATCAATGTATCTAAGCTCATCTAAGAGTCCTAATATCTCTATATCTGATAATTTATCATTTGCCTTTACTGCCGCTCTGCAGGCTAAAGAAGCAATCTTATCATACTTCACATCTATGGTTAAGCCACTTCCAAGTCCTCTTAAATTATCAAGAATCTCATGGAACAGTTTATTCATTTGAGGATTACCAAGGAATAACGGTACTTCCCTCACTAATATATCATTATCTCCAAAGTCTTCAATGACAAATCCCATATTTAAGAACACTTGTTCATTATCCTTAAAAAGAGCATATTCATCAAAGGTAAGAGGAATAATTGCAGGTACAGCAAGGATTTGACTTACCACATTAAGATTACCTATGTTCTTTCTATACTTTTCAAAGAGAACCTTCTCATGAGCAGCATGCTGGTCTATGAGATACAGCTCATTCATATATTCCCCTATTATATAACTATTAAAGCATTGCCCTATTAGTTTAATTTTAGGGAATTTTGCTAGTGATTCCCTATAAGTCCTGCTTTCTGAAGTAACTATAGGCTTTTCAATAATATTATTTGTATGGACTTCTGCTGCTAACGTCATTTCACCTTTATTAAAAGTATTTAAACTCTCATGCATAACTTGAGTATTGCTAGGGAAAGCTTCTATGGATTCCTTTATATAATTAGATGACATATTACCTACTTCTGAATCTCTTGAAGGTTCTCTAACAGGAGTTACAGATGGATATTCATGAAGACTTAATTGACTTACTTCAGCTGCATAATCCCTTTCTACTGGCTGTCTAAATGGCTGAACTTCCTCTTCTTCCTCTTCTGGAATTACAAAGTTTTTTCTTAGAGCTTCTTTTAGTGCAGTATGAACTGCATCAAATACAGTTTTAAACAGAACTCTATCTTCTAAGAACTTAACTTCATTTTTAGTTGGATGAACATTGGGATCAATAAACTCCGGAAAAATATCGATATAAATAACGAAGAATGGGAATTTATTAACCATTATAAAGGACTTAAATGCATTTTCTACAGCTGCAGTAATCAATGAACTCTTTATAAGTCTTTTATTTACAAAGATGCTTTGTCTATTCCTGCTTCCACGACTAATACTTTCATTTCCTATATATCCATATACGGAAAGAATATCACCATGATTTTCTATAGGAATAACATTTTCGTATACCTCTTTACCGTATAATATACGAAGATTCTTATCAAGTTCATCTTCTCCGAAGGTTTTGAACACTTGTTTGCCATCATTAATTAAAGTCATAGATGTTTTGTAGCTGCCTAAAGCAAGCTTCAGCATTAAATCATTAATTAAAGACTTCTCCCTTTGAGGTGATTTAAGAAACTTTTGTCTGGCTGGAGTATTAAAGAATAAATCCTTAACCTCTATTTCCGTACCTAAGTTGCACCCAAGATCAATTTCATGTACTACTCTTCCACCCTCAATAAAGATTTCTCTTCCATACTCAAATTCACTCGGTCTAGACTTTAATTTAACCTTTGAAACAGCTGCAATACTTGGGAGGGCTTCCCCCCTGAAACCATAAGACTGAATACTGTAAATATCATCTAGTGATGCTATTTTACTAGTTCCATGGGGCATAAAAGCCTTTGAAATATCTTCAGGATGAATACCTGTTCCATCATCTATTATTCTGATAAGCTTATTACCACTTTCCTCTATCTCAATATTTAAATTCTTACTTTCAGCATCAAGGCTATTTTCTACAAGTTCCTTTACAACAGAACTTGCTCTTTCAACAACCTCTCCCGCTGCAATTTTGTTGGCAGTGTTTTCAGATAGCAGATTAATTCTTCTCATATTACACCTACCTTATCTTTTATAAATTTTTAGCTTTATTTATTATTTCATATAATTTATTGAACCCATCCATTGGGTTTAATCTCAATATATCAATGTTTTTAATTTCATCTATTAAATTATTCTTAGCTATATCTTCAAAATTTATTTGGGTTACAGCGGCTTCTTCCTTTACCTTTGAAGGAGCAGGTTTAACAACTTCCTGTTTAACCACTTCCTTTTGTACTTCCACTCCCACAGCTTCTTCTACTTTTACTGATGAATTGATATCAGTTTTTGTTGGTTCTGCCACAGACTTAGGGCTATGATCTTCCTTAAAAGAATCATCCTCTAAAGTAACAAGGATTTCCCTTGCTCTGTCTATTACTTCACTTGGAAGTCCAGCAAGTTTAGCAACCTCTATTCCATAAGATTCATCAGCTCCTCCACGTATAATTTTACGTAGGAATATTATATTATTATCTATCTTTTTTGCTGATATAGAGTAGTTCTTAACTCCAGGTATCTCACCTTCAAGCTTTGTAAGCTCATGGTAGTGGGTTGCAAATAAAGTTTTACATTTTATATCAGAGCTTTCACAGATATACTCTATAACAGACCAGGCAATACTCAACCCATCATAGGTGCTGGTACCTCTTCCAACCTCATCTAGCAGTACTAAACTTCTATTAGTTGCATTTTTAAGAATGTTAGATACTTCCCACATCTCTACCATAAAGGTACTTTTTCCACCTGCTAAGTCATCAGAAGCCCCTATACGTGTAAACACCTTATCGCATATAGATAAATCCGCACTTTTAGCCGGTACAAAGCTTCCCATCTGTCCAAGGATAGTAATTAAAGCAACCTGTCTCATATAAGTAGATTTACCTGCCATATTAGGACCAGTAATAAGCATCATTCTATCATCCCTAAGATTTAACTTTGTATCATTAGCTATAAAGGTATTAGCTTTAGTTAAAGTCTCAACCACAGGATGTCTTCCATCTACTATGTTAATTGCACCATCATCGTTAATTCTAGGCTTAACATAGTTATTTTCCTTAGCTAAAGTTGCCAAAGACCAAATACAGTCTATTTCAGAAATAAGCTTAGCTGTATTTTTCATTCTATTAATATTTTTTTCTAAAGTAGCTCTTATTTCAAGGAAAATCTCATACTCTAACGCTATAAGCTTCTCTTCAGCTCCAAGAATCTTATCTTCCATCTCTTTAAGCTCAGGCGTTATATATCTTTCACAATTAGAAAGGGTTTGTTTACGAATATAACGTCCTTCTGGAACTGATGAAATATTAGACTTTGTCACCTCAATAAAGTAACCAAAAACTTTATTATAAGATATTTTAAGGGATTTTATACCCGTTGCATTTCTTTCTTCGCTTTCTAAATTTGCAAGCCATAGCTTCCCATTAGTCTTGCTTTCTCTAAGCTCATCTACTAATTTATCATATCCACTCTTTATGATATTTCCTTCCTTAACAGATAAAGAAGGTTCATCCATTATAGATACCTCTAGGAAATCATAAATATCTCTTAGCTCATCCATATTATTATAAATATCCTTCATAAAGGAGCTATTTAAATTAGATAACAAACCTTTTACAGATGGAATCTTGCTTAAAGAATTCTTTAAAGCTATAAGTTCCTTAGCATTAATAGCAGTAGAACTTATTTTACCTACAAGTCTTTCTATATCATAGATGCTCTTTAAGGCTTCCTTTAAATCGTCTAAAAGGATAATATCATTATGAAACTCCTCAACAGCTTCTTGTCTTTTTAATATGTCTTCCTTTACTATCAAAGGCTCCTCTAACCACTTTCTTATTCTTCTTCCACCCATGGATGTGTTAGTTCTATCTACAACGGAAAGTAAAGTTCCTCTTTTATTCTTGTCTCTAAGATTTTCAACCAGCTCTAAGTTTTTTCTAGAGTTAATATCAATTGTCATATAGGTAGCAATGTTATATTGCTCAATATGGTTTATATGTGCTAAGGATACTTTCTGAGTTTCCTTAATATATCTAATAAGACCATTACAGGCTTTTACTTCAAAGGAACTTAAGCCTTCTAACTCTAAATCTCTAAACTGCATTAAAAGATCATCAGTGCTTTCATCAAAGTTTTTATCTTCAAAATGAGAAATATAAAAATTAGTACGTGCATTTATCTCATTTAATAAAGAATCCTCAAAGTCTTGACCTATTACAATCTCTCTAGGATTAAACTTACATAGTTCATCAATGGCGATAGTTACATTGTAATCAAATTTAGTAGTATAGAAGTCTCCAGTAGAAATATCACAAAAAGCAAGAGCAATAGTTTCCTTATCTACTATTAAGCTTGCAGTATAGCTGTTTTGATTTTCATCAAGATATGACCCCTCTGTATAAGTTCCAGGAGTATATACCTTAACAACATCTCTTTTTACAATTCCCTTTGCCACTGCAGGGTCCTCAACCTGCTCACAAATTGCAACCTTATAACCTCTTTCAATAAGGCCTCCAATATAGTTCTTCGCAGCATGAAAAGGCACCCCACACATAGGAGCTCTTTCTTCTAAACCACAATCTCTGCCTGTTAAAGTTAACTCAAGTTCCTTTGAAGCTATTTTTGCATCATCAAAGAACATTTCATAGAAGTCTCCCAATCTAAAGAAAAGAATGCATTCTTTATATCTTTCTTTTATCTCAAAATATTGCTGCATCATCGGTGTTAATGCCACAAATATCCCTCCTTTTTCCTCAAGTTAATATCTATCTATTTTTTCGACCCAATAACATCATTGGCGAATATCATTTTCTATTTGCTTTCAATTATAAAAAAAGCGACTAAGTCGCTTTTTATTATACTTCTTCTCCAATTAAAGAGAAAGAGTTTGCTTTAGTTATTTTAACATTAACTAATTTTCCTATATTTTCTTTGTTTCCAGTAAAGTTAACAAGCTTTCCTGTTCTAGTTCTTCCTGTAAGCTTAGTTTCATCATTTTTGCTTTCGCCTTCAACTAATACTTCAACAGTTCTGCCATCGTACTCTTTGTTTTTCTTTGCACAAATTTCATTTACAGCAGCTACAAGTCTATTGAATCTATCTTTTTTAACATTTTCATCTACTTGATCAAACATCATATCAGCAGGAGTTCCACTTCTCTTAGAGTATAGGAAAGTGAATGCTGAATCATATTCAACCTCTTTAACTAATGATAAAGTATCTAAGAAATCTTCTTCTGTTTCACCAGGGAAACCAATAATTATATCAGTAGTTAAAGCAACTCCTGGAATTTTCTCTTTAATTTTCTTTATTGTTTCCAGATACTGCTCTCTAGTATAGTGTCTATTCATTTTCTTTAAGATTCTTGATGAACCTGATTGAACTGGTAGATGTATAGATTCACATAGCTTTTCACCTTCTGCTATAACATCAACAACTTCCTCACTTAAATCCTTAGGATGAGAAGTCATAAATCTAACTCTCTCTAAGCCTTCAATTTTATTAATTCTTCTAAGAAGCTCAGCAAAATTAATGTTTTCCTCAAGGCCTTTTCCATAAGAGTTAACATTTTGTCCTAAAAGAGTAACTTCTTTATATCCTTCTGCAACCATACCCTCTATCTCTTTAATTATCTCAGCAGAAGCTCTGCTTCTTTCACGACCTCTAACATGTGGAACAATACAGTAAGTACAGAAATTGTTACATCCATACATTATTGTAACGAAGCCTTTCATACTGTTTGCTCTATCAATAGGAGCACCTTCAATAATATCAGCCTCTTTATCCCAAACTTCTACTATTGGTCTTTCTCCACCTAAAGCTCTTCCAAGATACTCAGTGAACTTATAAGCATTATGTGTTCCTATAATAATATCTACATATGGGAACTTACTTATTATTTTCTGTGCCATTCCCTCCTGCTGCATCATACATCCTGTTACAGCTATGATTTTCTCAGGGTGAGCCTTTTTTAACTTTTTAAGAGCTCCAAGGTTACCATCAACCTTTTGCTCAGCGTTCTCTCTTACACAGCATGTGTTATATACGATTATGTCTGCCTCTTCTTTAGATTCAGTTCTAACATGTCCAAGTGGCTTTAATCCACCAGATAATTTTTCTGAATCCTCTTCATTCATTTGGCATCCCCATGTTTCAATAAAATATTTCAATTTTTTATCCATTTAAAAAGTCTCCTTTATTAATAGCTAAGTATTGTTAATTATCAATTGTATATTATAGCATAATAGTTTTAAGAAATAAATTAAATTTGGGACTTTTGTTTTATAAATGCTAAATATGTATAAAATACAGTAAAATAAAATAACCAAGCAGCGATTTTCACTGCTTGGCTTTAATTAAAATATATTACGCCTAACTACTTACCATTTTCCATCATAATTTATTGGATTAGCCTTAACATCAGAAGTTTTTGCTCTTCCTTGAATTTCAGGAACTGGATGAACTGAATTTTTAGGAAAATGATTAACTTTATTACTCTCTGTTCCATGTGGCTGTTTTGGATCTGGTCTTTTCATACCTGCTTTTGCCATAATATTACCTCCTAAAATATTTTACAAGGTTAGTTTTTGCAGTATGTTTTCTTTTATTCAATAAATAAAAAACAAGGCAAAGAAAATCTTTACCTTGTAAATCAAACCTAAAAAAGAATTAGTGACATCCACCACCACAGCTTGAGCATCCGCCTCCAGCTGGTTTTATTTCAGGCTCTATTGAAAATCCGCCTCTGCCGTTTTCTTCAGCACAAAGGATTGTTAAAGCTCCAAACTCATCTGTTATTGCTTTATCTACTAAGAATGTTAAACCATCAACAACTTCTGTGTTATCAGTTTCCTTTTTAGTATCTAATACTAGGTTAAATACAGGACCTCCACATCCGTTACCTGCAAAGTGAATTCTTACTTCGTTTGCAGTAACTTCATTATCCTTTAAGAATTGCATGAATTCAACAGTAGCTTTTTCGCTCATTTTAACTATTGACATATTAATTACCTTCTTCCTCGTCGAAATTTGAGTTTCTTCATCTTATTATGCGAAGTTTCCTCGTCTTTTATTACATACGTTCTTTTAATGCAACATATTTATATAATATCACAGTGATAATCACTGTCAATGAGTTATTATTATTTTTAATAATATTTTTATAATTATTAAGTTTTTGCATTTAATATTTAATAAATTCTTCACATCTTAATATGTTTTTAAGCTAAATTATTATATATATTAAATTTTTCAGAATCCAATATTTTATTTGCAAATAATCTATAATCATGATGAAGGTAAGAAGCTTTAATTACCTCCTCGTTAATTTTCTTTCCTCGATTAATGTAATCTGAAAAATCATAACAGGTCATTATATTAAGGTTGTTATCTCTACATATATTAGAGAGAGTTTTTATATATTCCAAAAAGTTAACTTCACCAATCTTCTCAATTAGAAAAGCAGCATCTAATACTATGACCCCTCCCCAGAATCCATTTTCATTTAAAAAATCAATATGTTCCTTCATATTGTTTAAATCACTTACTGGAGATACTGCATTGATTACAAACCTATCCAATTCTATTTTCCCAACCATATCTTGCTCATTACTATTTAAATTTTTGTTTAGCATATTTATAATATTGTCATCACCATAAAGAAAAACAAAATTATTTTGTTCAATCTGCCCTTTTATATATTTATATACATTTAAAATTAAATGTTCTTGTCCATAATAATAAAAAGAAATATTTTGATCGCAATGGTTCTTCATAATTAATCTCCTTTACCTAGATATATAGTATAAATTTTGTGAATACTTAATTACACATTATATGAAAATGCCTTCCCATATACATTTGAAGGAGTAAGTTTATGTTACCCAATTCACAAATTGGGACATTTACTTAAAGTATAATTAAGTATTTAGAGTATAAAGAACTATTCGACAAATGTAAGAAATTACCTTTTTATTTTTTGTAAATTTAATAATTACTTTCTATATTAAAGACAAACTAATATAATAAAATTAAACTTCAATATACCATTTGTATAGACATTTTAAATTGCAATAGCACTGAAATAATTCAAGTAAAATTTAATGTTAAATTAAATAAATATAAGCTGATGAAAAGTGATGCTTCATGCAATAAAATTCGAAGGAATTTCCATTTAATATGGAATTATGCTATACTATGTGATATAAATAAAAGGGTATATTTTTTAAAAGGCAGGTAACTATTGATATATTGAATATGATTTATAGATACTGTAAAATATTTATATGTGATTTTTCACACTAAGGAGGATAAGCAATGTGCGGATTTGTAACATTTTTTAGCAACTCTTCTATTTCAGAAGAAAGCAAAGAATCTTTAAGAGACATGAGAAGAATAATAAAACATAGAGGACCAACACAAGATGGCGAATATATGGATGACCATGTTTATCTTGGATTTAAAAGATTAAGTATTCTTGATTTAGCTAATGGTTTGCAGCCATTTTCATATAAGGATGAATTAGAAGTAGTATTTAATGGAGAAATATATAACTATATATCTTTACGTAACGAATTAATAAATGAAGGTTATGAATTTAAAACAAAATCAGAGGTAGAAGTAATTGCTACACTTTACAGTAAATTAGGTGATAAATTCGTTGAAAAATTAAGAGGTATGTTCTCATTCATCATTTGGGACAGAAAGAAAAACACTCTTTTAGGAGGAAGAGATCCATTTGGAATAAAACCTTTCTACTATATAGAAAACGAAACAGGTTTATATATAGCTTCTGAGTTAAAAAGCTTCCATATGAATCCTGACAGTACTTATACTGAAATCGATGAAGAAGCTTTACATAACTACTTAACTTTCCAATTCGTACCTGAACCAAATACTTTACTTAAGGATGTTAAAGTTCTTAAACCAGGTCACATTATTAAAAAAGAGCTAGGTAAGAAACATGAAATTGATTGTTATTACACAATTAAATTCAATCCTACTCCAGGTTCAAAAGATGAAAAAATGGAAGAAATTCGTAAAGTATTAGAAGACTCAGTTGCTCTTCACATGCAGTCAGAAGTTCCAGTAGCATCTTTCTTATCTGGTGGAATAGATTCTACCGTTGTTACTGCACTCGCTAAAAAGCATATGCCTGACTTAAAAACCTTCACAATAGGTTTCGAAAGAGAAGGATATAGTGAAATTGACTTAGCAAAAGAATCAGCTGACAAATTAGGATTAGAGAATATCAGCAAAATTATATCTCATGAAGAATTTGCTAATGAATTACCAAAGATTATTTGGCATATGGACGAACCAGTGGCTGACCCTGCAGCAATTCCTCTTTACTTTATAGCAAAAGAAGCTGCTAAGCACGTTACTGTAATTCTATCTGGTGAAGGTGCAGATGAGGTATTTGGTGGATATACAATATATCATGAACCTAACTCATTAAAAATGTTTGATTATGTACCTGGCTTCATGAAAAAAGCTTTAAAATCTGGAGCATCTTTAGTTCCTCAAGGTACTAAGGGTAAAAGCTTTATAGAAAGAGGCTGTACTCCGATGGTAGAAAGATATGTAGGAAACGCTAAAATCTTCCTAGATAATGAAAAGCCTGAAATTCTTAAAAAATGTAATTCCAAATATACAATAAGAAAAGCTATGACTGATATTTATGATAGAGCTGAACCATATGATCCAATAACTAAAATGCAGTTTGTTGATTTTAACACATGGCTTACCGGCGATATCCTTGTTAAAGCTGATAGAATGACGATGGCACACGCTCTTGAGCTTAGAGTTCCATTCCTTGATAAAGAAGTATTTAGAGTTGCCTCTAAATTAACTCCTGATGAGAAGATAAATGGACATGTAACTAAATATCTTCTTAGAGAATCTTTCAAATCAGAGCTTCCATTTTTAACAGCTTTAGATAGAAAGAAATTAGGATATCCAGTACCAATAAGATTATGGCTTAAAGATGAGCTTTATGATTGGGCAATGAATATTATAAAAGACAGTAATGCAGATGAATATATTAATAAAGAAGCTGCAATGAAATTGGTAGAAGATCACAGAAAAGGGCCTTTCGATTTAAGTAGAAAGATTTGGACTATCCTAATATTCCTTATCTGGCACAAGATTTACATCGAAAAAGTTACACCATTTCTTGAACTAGAAAATAAACAATAAAATTAAGGGTATGTCATTATGACATACCCTTTTATTATGAGCTTTTTATGATACTTCTATCTTATTGTTAACTAACCAATTAACTAGATAATTCTTTAAATATTTATCTCTAAAATCATAATAATCATCTAATTTATTTATATTAGTAAGGACTTTACTGAAAGATAAGAAAGGATTTTTAAAATCAACTTTTTCTTCTACATTTGCTTTTTCATCCTTTGTTAATGTATCAACAAATGCCTTCATACCTCCTATAAGTACCTCATCTTCAATTATAGGTATGTATAAGTAAAGCTCGCTATAATTCATTACAATATTTTCTGCTTCTTTTGCCAGCTCTCGTTCCCAGCTCTCTAAAGAACTAAACAGAGACTCATCCTTTAAGGCAGCAATTATACTTTGAGGAATATAAGAAAATTCGCCATCCTTCAAACTTATATAACATTCCCCTTCTCCTCTTGTTTCCATTAAACTAAGTTCTAAAAGCAAATCCATATCTATACTTAATTTATTCATAAAAATTCTCACCTACCTAAATATTTATAATATTATTATAACATAATATTATTTTTTAGTAATATATATCCCAATAAATTCTATATTCTGATAGCAAATTTATTTACTTTAGTATATACATTTTCATATTTTCTAGTCAAATTTAATGACTTCTTACTTTTCCTCTTCAATTATCTAAATATGAACATTTGCACTTAACACATAAAATTAAAGGAGCTCATTTCTGAACTCCTTTAAATTACTTTATTATTTATTACCTTTCAACATTTCTCCAATGGCAGCAATACTTCCAAGAGAAGATAAAGTTTCATTTGGTAAAATAAGCTTATTAGCTGGGTTGTTAGCCATTTCTTTAAGAGCTTCAACTTGCTTTAATGCTATTACTGTTTCGTTTGTACCAGATTCAATTATAGCATTATTCACTTTTCTAATTGCTTCAGCTTCTGCTATAGCAATTTGCTCAATAGCTTTAGCTTTACCTTCAGCTTCAAGTAATTGAGATTCTCTTAAACCCTCTGCTCTTCTAATATTAGCTTCTTTTTCAGCTTCCGCAGCTAGGATTTGACTTCTCTTTTCTCCTTCAGCTTTTTCAATTTGAGATTGTCTCTGACCTTCAGCCTCAAGAATTGTAGCTCTCTTGCTTCTTTCAGCCTTCATTTGTTTTTCCATAGCTTGCTGAATTTCAGCGGGAGGTACGATGTTTTTAATTTCAACAGATAACAGTTTAATACCATAAGCATCTGTTACATTATCTACGATTTGTAAAAGTTTAGAGTTTATCATATCTCTTCCTGCAAGTACATCATCAAGGGTCATATCACCAATAATGTTTCTCATATTTGTGATTGTTGAGTACATTATACCTTGTACATAGTTTTCAATGTTATAAACTGCTTCTTTTGCATTAAGAACTTGATAGAAAATTACATTATCAACAGAAATATTAACGTTATCCTTTGTAATAACATTTTGTGGTGGTATATCTAAGATTTGTTGTTTCACAGAAACCTTTTTTCTGATGAAATCAACAAAAGGTATTGTTATATGCCATCCTGGCTCTAACACCTTATAAAACTGTCCAAACCTCTCCATTACATAGTTGTAACCTGTGTTAACAACCTTTACTGATGAAATCAGTAAACCTAATATGAGAACCAAGACTAAAATAAAACCTATTACTGCTCCCATTCTAAATCACTCCTTTTTTTATTATAAGTTTATTTTCTTCGATATTTAAAATTGTATAAATATCTCCAAAATTAATATCATCTCCGATATTTCTTGCTGTCCAGTAAACTTCATTTACCTTTATTCTACATTCACCACTTTGTTGTAAGTTGAAATCAGCTGTAAACTGTTTACCTTCATACTTACCAACTAAAAGCTTTTCTTTTGGTAAATTTTTAGTAATATATTTTTTAGATACTTTAAGACCATAGATAATTGCTATTGTACCAAGAAGCAAAGCAATCCATAACTGACTTGTAAATCCAATAAAGAATCCAGCTATAAAAGCCGGTATGAATCCTATTGCAAGCCAAGAAAAAGTAAAGCTGCTTGTGGTAATATCAATTATTATCACAAAAATTGTTAATGCAAACCAAATCCAATTTAACCCCATAATATTCTCCTTTCTAATTTAATAGTTTAATAACTCCCTTTATTTAATTATACCATAGATTTACAATAATGCTATACAGTTTTCAATAATATTTTAAGAGTTTTTGATTAACTCTTAAAATGGTATTATTTATCACTATTCTTTTATCCAATTTGCAATATCCTCTATAACTTCTTTATCGACTTTTGACTGTTTAGTGTAGTCATTTGGTGTTGGATTCTTGCTTCCTTCCATAAATAAATGTGATAGTTTCTTATAGCTTTTAAACTTAAAATTATCCTTTGAGGCTAATTCATCTTTATATAGATCGAAATTATCCATAGGTACTTGGTAATCCCTTTCTCCTTGAAGAATTAAAGTTGGTTCACTAACTTTTTTCCACTCATTAACTCCATCATAATTATTAAAAAAGCTCCAATACTTTTGACCTACACCTAAAATTATGCTTTGGCTAACCATTTCTCCCTCCTTAAGCTTTTTAACCAATTCATACTCTTTATTAAACTCATCTAAAACAGTTTTCTCTTCTTTTGTAACCTTATTATCATAGTTTGCTAAATACTCATATTGATACTTCATCAAATCTTCAAAGGTTTCTCCTATAGTTCCAGCCAAAGAAATTCCACCTTTTATCATTGGCTCTTTTTCATAAAAATATGGAATTAAGTACCCTGATAAACTGTGACCTAAAATAAAAAGTCTATCCATATCAACTTCATTTCTTGATTTTAAATATTCTATTGCTGCAGTCAAATCATTAGTATACTCTTCATCTACTGAAAGATTCTCTATTTCTTCTGTAGTAAACTCATATCCATAGGTATACGTTCTTTTATCATATCTTAAAGATGCAATACCATATTCGGCTAAACCTTCTGCTATATCTCTAAGTGGTTTATTTAAACCATATATAGTCTCATCTCTATCACTACTGCCAGAACCTTGAAGAAGTATTACAACTGGAACTTTTTCTGTTTCTCCTTTTGGCGAAACAAAAGTACCATTAATTTTATTTGAATCACTTTCAAAGGATACTGCCTCGCCTGAATATTTATCAGTATTTACTCTTTCTCCATCAATAACAGATTCCTGAAGAGAATATCCTTCGATATACTTACCATCATCTGAAAAGGAAATTCTTACATCATAATTTCCCTTTTCAAATTCTGTATATGCTAAGATTGTTTTATAGCCAGAATCAAAAACAAGTCTTAAATCACTAAAAGACTTCACATCTCCAAATTGCTTCTCTAATCCCTTATTTTGCTCTGATATAACCTTCTTTCTAACAGATTTTTTAAAATTTTCTGAACCCATAGCATAAATACCATTACTGTTATACTCTTTAAAGTAGTTCATAAAAGTATTTGCATTTTCAAAAATATCATCACTAATATCAACAGTTACATCAATTGTTAAATCCTCTTTATTTGATGAAGTTAATGAACATCCGGTTAGATTAAAGCATAATCCTGCTGCAATTAATGCCGCTATTACCTTATGACTTTTTTTCATAATATCTCCTCCAATAATAATATATTTATATAATTAAGTTTATAGACCCTAAACCCCCATGAAAAAAGCTAAATTCTCATAATATTTCATAGTCCACTTAAATTACTATAATTGCAATATATACTATATAAGTTTATTTTTCAATGTTAACACAGTTTATTTAATGATTTTTATATTATTGAATATACGGACAATTTTGGGTAAAATACTAAAGAGATTAATAACTTTTAAAAACATACTGGAGGCAGACATGGAATTAAACATATATTTAAAAGGTAAAAAAGAACCAGAGAAATATTCTGGTGATAGAATTGATGTTTTAGACTTTGAAATGGCAGGCATTAAGTATAAGCAGATTAGATATTTCAGAAGTGGATTCAGCAAAAGTCACTTAATTGAAGCTGACTTAATTCAAAGAATAGTAGAAAAATAAAAGCAGGTTTTCCCTGCTTTTTATATTTCAATAGATTTTATAACATTTCCATCTATATCTTTAATAGTAAATACTTTTCCCTCAAGGACCCCATAGGAATGTGGATTATCATTTTTAGGATATGATATGGAACCTGGATTAATTATTTTCACATCATCTTGAAGCATTTCATCTAAAATATGAGTATGACCATGAATAATCACATCATGCTTAGACACCTTTAGCATATTATCCTTATTGTATAGATGACCATGAGTAATATATATTCTTATACCTTCCCAAAACAATACAGAATAATCAGCCATACAAGGAAAGTCTAAAACCATTTGATCAACTTCAGCATCACAATTACCCCTCACTGCAATAATTTTATCCTTAATGCTATTTAATAGCTCTGCAACCTGCTGTGGATTATATTCTTCAGGCAATGGATTTCTAGGACCATGATAAAGCACATCCCCTAGAATAACCAAATTATCTCCCTTCTCTTCTTCAAAAATCTCCACTGCTTTATTTGCATATTTATATGAACCATGAATATCTGAAATAAATACTAGCTTCATAATTACCTCCATCAATGTTTTATATATATATTTTATCTTCTTTGTTAGAATTGTCAAACAAGTGACAAATTTTATTGACTGAAAAATTTTTAACCTCTATAATTTAGGTATATACGTAAACTTACTCTCATATGAATTGAAATGAGTAGTTTCCTATATATAAGGTTTATAAAACACATAAAAAAGTTTCATATACTAAATCAAAGATTTGTAGTGTCAACTGTGGACACTCATTAAAGGAGGGGCATTATGGTTATAAAAGTTTGTGTAGGCAGTGCTTGTTACATAAGAGGTTCTCATACCATAATTAATAAGTTAAAAGAATTAATAGAAAAATACAGTTTAGAAGATTCTGTTGAATTAAAGGCCACATTTTGTATAGGACATTGTAATAAAGCAGTATGTGTAACAGTAGATGATGATATTTACGCAGTAAGTGAGGCAAATATTAATGAATTCTTTGAGGAAGCCGTATTGGATAAGGTGAAACCATGCAAGTAATGGATTTCTCTTCTGCAAATTGTAAAAACTGCTATAAATGTGTTAGAACTTGTACTGTAAAAGCTATTAAAGTATTAAATGACCAAGCTAAAATTGAAGAAAACAAGTGCATATCTTGTGGTCACTGTTTGGTGGTATGTCCTCAAAACGCTCGTCATGTCTTGTCAGATATTGATAGTGTAAAACAAGCTATTAATGAAAATAAAACTATTGTGGCTCAACTAGCTCCTGCATATAAAGGTGTTTTTGAACACCCCGAGAAACTAATATCGGCCTTAAGAACCTTAGGGTTTTCTTACATTGAAGAAGTATCAATCGGAGCCGAATTAGTTAGTCAAAAGTATGAAGAAATTATTTCAAATAGTAATTCAGAACAGTTTATTACTAGCTGCTGCCCTTCTGTGGTAATGCTCATCGAAAAGTACTATCCTGAATTAATTCCAATAATTCTTCCCGTATCTTCTCCAATGATAGCTCATGGAAAAACAATAAAAAATAGATATGACAATCCTTTTACTGTTTTTATCGGTCCGTGTATATCAAAGAAATGTGAAGCTCTATCTGAAGATAATAAAGGTATTATAGATGCAGTGTTAACCTTTGATGAAATAAAAGAATTATTAAATGAAAAAGATATTTCTTACTGCAATCTAGAAAATGATAAAGCTGATTATGAAGGTACACAACGAGGAAGCCAATACCCTTTAGTTGGTGGTATACTTAATGCATTAAAACCAACTCTTGAAAAAAAAGATATTGATATCATAAGTATTCATGGTTTAGAAAACTGTATTAATATATTAGAAGAATTGAAAAGTGGTAACCTGAAAGGTGTCTGCGTAGAGCTTAGTGCATGTAATGAAAGTTGTTTAGGTGGACCTGGAGTGATCCATAATAAAGAATCAATATATACGAGATTAAAAAGATTAAAAAATTACATAAAAAATGATAACTCAGCTAAAAATTTATTAAATATAAATGTGGACGAGTTAAATTTACAAAGAAATTATAAAAATAAAAAAACTCCAATGTTAATCCCAACTAATGAGGAATTAACGGATATCTTAAGAGCTATGGGTAAATACACAAAAGATGATGAATTAAATTGTGGTGGATGTGGATATAACACCTGCAGAGATAAATCTGTTGCAGTATATAATGGAATGTCACAAGTTGAAATGTGTATTCCATATATGCGATCTTTAGCAGAAAGTATGAATAATGAAATCTTCTCTAATTCAACCAATGCCATCATATTTGTAAATAAAAACTTAGAGATAAGAAATATTAATCCTTCCGGTGTTACAATGTTCTTAAGGAACAATCCTAGAAACATCGAAGGTACACTTATTACAGACTTGCTAAATGATGATGACTTTAAACGTGTATTTGAAACTAAAAATAATGTTGTTAGACAAAAGGTATATTATGAGGATTTAAACTTCTATGGTTATAAAAGTATAGTTCATATTCCAAATGATGATTCTCTTCTTGTAACCTTTACAGATATTACAGATGAAGAAAATCGTAAACTTGAATTAACGCAGGTTAAAACGCATGCCCTTGATGTTACTCAAACAATTATAAATAAACAAATGAGAGTAGCTCAAGAAATTGCCAGTCTTTTAGGTGAAACTACTGCTGAAACTAAAGTGGCAATTTTAGAACTTAAAAAAGTTTTAGAAAAGGAAATTTAATTTAATATGAGAAAATATTATTTAGATATTACAAATTTGAGTATGAACAAATATGGTGAAGAACTATGTGGAGATAATGTTGAGATAGTTAAACTGTCTGATGGCATGTTAGTGGTTATGTCCGATGGCCTTGGAAGTGGGGTTAAGGCAAATATCTTAGGAACACTGACATCTAAAATAGCTATCACAATGCTTAAAGAAGGCGCAACAATTGATGAGACAATAGATACAATAATCAATACCCTTCCAGAGTGCCAAGTAAGAAAATTAGCCTATTCTACTTTTACCATCGTTAAAATTAAAAATGATGGCGAAGTATATATGGTTGAATATGATAACCCTCCAGTTTTCTTATTTAGAAGTAACAGAAGCAGCCATATTGAAAAAGTTAAAAGAATCGTTAATGATAAAGTAATATATGAAAGCCGATTTTATATGTGTGAAGATGATACCTTAGTTGTTATCAGTGATGGAGTTGTCCATGCTGGAGTCGGAGGACTTTTAAACCTTGGATGGGAACTACCCCATATAGATAGATACTTAACTAATCTGGTTCAAAAAGAAAAAACAGCAAGAGGAATATGTTCTCAACTTATTTCTACCTGTAAGGATCTATATGATAGCAAGCCTGGTGATGATACAACAGCAGTTGTAATAAGACTTCACCGAGAAAAAAATATATCATTATTCATTGGACCTCCTAAGAAAAAATTAGATGACGCTACTTTAATAGCATTAGTACAGAGTGTTCCTGGTAAAAAGATTGTTTGTGGTGGAACAACCTCTAATATTATTGCAAAAGGCTTAAAGACAACAATTGAGATGGATTTAACTAATTTCACTGCTGATGTTCCTCCTTGTGGATATATGAATGGGGTTGACTTAGTAACTGAAGGCTTATTAACTTTAAATAAGGTAAAGGATATGCTTACAGATTATCTTAATAAAACTAAAACCTCATCAACAATACCAAACATCCGCGGTAATGATGGTGCTAGCAAAATTGTATCAACCTTAATTAACGAAGGTACAACCATTAACTTCTATGTAGGCGAAGCTATAAATCCTGCCCATGAAGATACTGGATATCCTCAACAGTTTAATTTAAAAATGCAAATTATAAAGGACATAATGAAACTATTAAAAGAACTTAATAAACAGGTTTCTGTTAGATATTTATAAAAAAAGGTATTAGGATGCTATTTTCCTAATACCTTTTTTATAAGAAGCCAAATCTTTGATTTGGTTAATGCGAGCTTACTCGTTTGGATAAATCTGAAAAAAATTCCTTTAGTTAGCTATTGAAATATTTCTTGACTCTTTCCCTTCAATATTAGATAAAAACCTTTTATAACATATAAGTATAATTAGCCCTATGATCGTTGTTAGTAAAACAATCACAGCTGCACATAAAGCAAAAAATTCCTCTGGGAGAATTCCAATTATTGGATCAGTTAGTGGATCAAATAACCACTTATCGTTATTAAAAAATATTTTATGAAAAACGGTAAAAAAGAAACTAAAACTTGTACTAACTACTAAAGAAGTAGCAATAGGCATAATTATTAAAGTCAATCCAATCTGTTTTAAAGGTTTCCAACTTTTATAGCTATAATAGTATATACCTACAAGAAAACCTACTCCTAATAATAAAACTATAGCTACAATTTTTGCTAAGTCGAAAAGCTTCCTAACCTCAAAAAAATGAACAGCCCCATCTTTAGAATATTCCATGGTAGGAAGCTTAAATTCCTTACTCTTATCTTTACTCAAAATATAATCTACTATATAAGAATAATTGCTTTTTATCTCTTCTTTCGTTACTTCTCCCCTATCCTCTAATTCAAATTTTTCTATAGTTGAATAATAAATATATTTTGAATTGGTTACTACTAATGTTGAAATCAATAAAGCCAACACTAGACTTCCGATAACAATGAATATGGACAAAATATTTTTCCTCATTTTTATCCCCCTCCTTGTACTATTATTGCAAAAACGAATAAATTATACAAGTATATCATATTGTAGCTTAGAAAATATTAAATAATTAAAATTCATATTTTTATTATTATAAATTTACTTTTATTATTATAAATTAATTTTTATTTATGAAATATATTATTTCAATCTTCAGTATCAATAAAATCTCCATCCCTATCTCCTTTTAAATATAAAGCACTTATTAATTTTTTCACCATCGATAAATCATCAAAAATGCAAATACATAATTTATTCATATTTCATGAAAAAATGTTATATGTATTATATATAATAAAATTTTTCAAACCTAAAATATAGGAGTGTGTTGTTAATGAAAGGAAAAACCAAATCACCTTTACCTGAAAACAGACCACGTAAACCTACATTATTAGTTGCATCTTTACCTATTCTTGTACTAATGGTATGTCTTGCAGTTGCAATCATCATTTATGACGGAAGTCCTCATATTCCACTTATTATGGCCTCCTGTGTTGCCGGAATAATTTCACTTATCTTAGGCAATAAGTGGAAGGATGTCGAAACTGGATTTATTAATACAATTCAAATGTCAATGCAGGCTATTCTTATATTAATGATTGTTGGTGCTTTAGTTGGCTGCTGGATCTTAAGTGGTACCGTACCAACCATGATATATTATGGACTAAAGATATTATCTCCAGCAATATTTTTAGTTGCTACCTGTATTATATGTGCCATTGTCTCCTTGGCTACAGGAAGCTCCTGGACAACAGCTGGAACCGTTGGTATTGCCCTTATCGGTGTTGGCGTTGGCCTCGGAATCCCAACTCCACAAATAGCTGGTGCAATTATATCAGGTGCATATTTTGGAGATAAAATGTCCCCTTTATCTGATACTACAAATTTAGCTCCAGCCATGGCCGGAACTAACTTATTTGTTCATATCAGACATATGTTTTACACTGTAACACCAAGTATTATCATTGCTTTGATAGTATTCGCTATTCTTGGATTCAAGTACGCTGGCAAGCCACTAGATGTTGCTCAGCTTAACGAAATATTTGCTGGATTAGAAGCTTCTGGGTCCTTAAATCCTATATTACTACTACCTCCAGTTTTAGTAATTGTTTTAGTTGTAAAAAAGATGCCTGCAATTCCAGGTCTATTATGTGGGATTGCTGCTGGTGCAATATTAGCAGTTTTAGTACAAGGCGCTAACTTCGGTGATATCGTAAATGTGTTAAACGATGGTTATACAAGTGAAACTGGAGTCTTAATGGTAGATGAACTTCTTACTAGAGGTGGTGTACAAGGCATGATGTATACCGTTTCGCTAATTATGTGTGCTATGGTATTTGGTGGAATCATGGAACAATCTGGAATGCTTGGTACACTTGCAGAAAGCTTATTAAGATTTGCAAAAGGTACTGGTTCCTTAGTATTTGTAACAATTTTATCATGCTTCTTAGTTAATCTATTAGCAGCTGACCAATATTTATCAATAGTTATTCCTGGAAGAATGTATAAGGATGAATTTGCTAAGCGAAGATTGCATCCTAAGAATCTTTCACGCTGTTTAGAGGATTGTGGGACTTTAACCTCACCATTTATTCCATGGAATACCTGCGGAGCATATATGTCAACAACCTTAGGAGTATCTTGTCTAGCTTATGCACCGTATTGTGTATTAAATTATGTTAATCCAATAATCTCAATAATTTATGGATTCACAGGTTTCTCAATGGAAAAACTTAAACCTGAAGAATCTGTACTAGAAGTTTAAAGAATAAAGGGTCATTGCAATGCAATGACCCTTTATTTATGTTTATTTTCTTTTTTTAATATTTTTACCAACAAGATATCCTACAAACAATCCAGTTCCTAAAGCCATGAGAGTTTTAACTCTTTCAAATCTAAGATCTGCATCTGAAATAGGCTTAACATTATTAATAATTACCGTATCCCTATCTCCTACATTTTCATTAGGATATAATGATGCACCAACTAAGCATAAATGATTAAATCTTTCTTCAGAAAAGTTGATAGATAAATCTTTTAATGTACTTAAGAAATATTCCTTAGTCCATTTATCATCCTCTTCTAATTTTGCACCATCATGAGCTTCAAATAATCCTTCTATATTCTCCTTTGCATAATTAAGAGCATTTAAAATTTTATCTGAATTTTCAGGTTCAACTCTTATATACTCAATTAAAGCTCTTCTTACTTCATCAATGCTTTTTGACTTTATCGCTTCTTCAATTAAGTTTAAACTTATTTCCATAAAATTTCCTCCTATTTTAATCTTTACATACGACTTTAATATGTTTCCCAAAATTAATTTGGTCTATCTCAACTTCTACTTTAATTTGCTATAAAGAAGTTTACTTTAATAATAATTAACTATTATACTAAAATATTATTTCGAGTATATACTAATTATATAGTTATATATGTTAAAATTCAATGATTATTCTAATAAAGAAATAGTTAACATATATTTAATTCTAAGTCAAAAATTCATTTTGTTAATATTATAATAATAGGAATATAGTATTCCCAAGTTAAGGAGTTTTAATTATGAATAGTTATGGATTATCCTTAGGGGGTGGCGGATCCAGAGGTGCATATCAGCTTGGAGTTTGGAAGGCTCTTAAAGAACTTAACATTAAAATTGACCATGTTGTTGGCACATCAATAGGCGCTATTAATGGTGCCTTCATTTGCCAAGATAAATTTGATGAGCTTTTAAACTTATGGTCAAATGTAACTTTAAATAGTTGTTTTGAGGTGAAAGATATCATTTGCAAAGATGCCATAGATATTCCATTAATAATAAAATCCTTAATCAACGACGGTGGTTTAAATCCTGGTCCTTTGCGCCAACTGCTTCAGGAGAATATAAACGAAGACCTTTTACGAAATTCTTCTATTGAGTATGGAATTGTTACAATATGTCTTTCTAGTTTTAAGCCTTTAGAAATTTTCATTGAAGAAATTCCACCGGGGAAATTAGTTGACTATATTATGGCAAGTGCTTCCCTACCAGGATTTAAGAAGTTTCTAATTGAGAATGAATGTTTTATTGATGGTGGTTTATATAATAATCTTCCTTCATCAATGCTTATAAATAAAAATTGTACTCATATAATTGAAGTTGACATTGAAGGACCCGGCTTTACTAAGAGGGTTAAGGATAAAAGCACTTTGGATTTTATCGAAATAAAACCTAAAGATAGTTTAGGTTCCATTCTAAGTTTTGATCCTAAACTTATAAAAACTAATTTAAACTTAGGCTATTTGGATACCTTAAAAGCTTTTAATAGTATAAAAGGTACTTATTATCACTTCTTTAAACAGGAGCTTCTTACTGAAAACCTGTTGCACAAAGTAAATGATGACGAACTATTGTTATTGCTCAAGTCAATTGATTTTAATAATTCATTTTTTGATAAAATAACTTTTTTCAGAGGCTTAAACAAATTAAAATCAGGTGCACGAAGTATATTAATTAATTCAACAGAATCACTTCAGCTGGCCATGGAAATTACTGCTGAAGTTCTAACTCTTCCAAAGGATAAAGTTTATTCTACAGATGAAATGTTACTTAAAATAATAAATGAAACAAAACATAATAAATCATTGAAGGAGATCTTTTTATTAACAAACTGTGATATTCAAGACCATTCACCACCAAAAATTTTATTTAGAAGGACTTTAGCAATAAGTTTTCCAACTGAGTTCATAGCACACATGTTTCTTAGTCTTATTAAATATAGAATAAAACATTAAACCTTATTTTAAAAAAGTTAAAACTTTAATCTAACTAAAATATAATTAATATGTTATAATTATATTGTAGCTTTTTTGCTGCAATGATATATTTGGAGGATGATAAAATATGAATGTTGCTTTTTTTCTTACTCCTAAAAGCGAAGTAATTTTTGAAAAGGTTAGCTCTACAATGAGAAGAGCTATGGAAAGAATGGAGTATCATAGATATACATCTATACCACTAGTTGATGATAAAGGAAAATATATTGGTACTTTAACTGAAGGTGACCTTTTATGGAAACTTAAAAACTCACCCGAACTAAATTTAAAAGATACTGAAAACGTATTGATTAAAGAAATTCCTAGACATGTTAAAAATAAACCAGTATCTATAAATTCCGATATGGAGAGTCTAATCCTTGCTGCAAAATCTCAGAACTTTGTTCCTGTAGTAGATGATTCAAATATTTTTATAGGAATAATAAAAAGAGGTGACATTATATCCTATTGCTACAAAAGAATTTTTGAAGAGGATGACTCTAATCATTTTAGCGAATTCAAAAATATGACTAAAATAAGCTAAAAATAAAAGCTTCGTTACCTTAAGAATATAATTATAAGGTAACGAAGCTTTTTTATACTTGAAACTAATTTAATAAATACCTTGAAATTATTATAAAAAATGTTATAATTTACATTATATTATACCTAGAGAAAGAAGGGTTTACTTTGAGCAATTCTAATAAAAAGAAGTTTAAAAATAAAAAATCAGAAAAATTCACCATTTCTAAATTTATATTTGATAAACTATATTTCGCAGTCATTGCTGTATTAATAATAATGCTCGCAATATTTTATAAAAATAATGAAGTAACAAATAAAAAACTCTTATCTTCATTGAAAAGCACTCCAGCAAACTACTCTGTTACTGATGCAATTGATGAAAAAAAACTAGTAAATTACTATGGAGTAATAACTAATTTAGATTTATTATATGATTTTGTTGATGATTGCAAAAAAGGTAAAACCACTGAACTAACTTATGTAGTATGTAACGATTTAAATGAATTAGTAATAAAAACTGCTTTGTATAAAAATGATAAAATATATGTTAATGTTGACAGTACTAGGACAAGCGCAGAAAATAAAGGAATCAAGACATACACCTTTACTGACTATGAACTTTTAGATAAGGATGGAAATGTAACTTTAGTATTATCTAATAAAGATGATATTATGAATTTCTTTCAATATATAAAAAGATAGGTGAAAGCTTAAAGCTTTCACCTATCTTTTTTTCAAAATAAAACTTATTTACCAATTCATTCTATAATATGGTTTAATCCCTTATTAAATATCTCTTTTACATGATCATCATCTAAGGAATAAAATACTACCTTACCACTCTTTCTCATTTTTACAAGTCTACTCATTTTTAATACTCTTAATTGATGTGAAATAGCCGAATGAGTCATATTTGTTAAAACTGCTATATCACATACACAAGCTTCTGTATTCATCAAAATATTTAATATTTTTACCCTTGTAGGGTCCCCCATACATTTAAAAAGATTAGCTAATTCATTAACCTTATCTTCATTAAGTTCTTTTCCCTTTAATTTATCTATGACCTCATCATGAATTACATTCTGAGTACAAACATATTTATTATCCATAATACTCCCTCTTCACATGCGAACACATGCTCATTAAAATATATCTATATATTATTAGTTTTAACAAATGGTGTCAAGAAATATTCCTATACTTTATTATAAGTACAATCCCTTTGTATTGTTCGTTTATATAAAAATATTTCCTTTAAGCAATATGTTACATGTGTATTTTTTTAACAAAAAACAAATAATATTATATAAGTCTTTTGTTTCTTTATTATATATTATCACAAATAAAAATAAATTATATAAATAATTAACACTTTATTTATATTTGCCTTATATATTTTTATTCTCTTTATGATATACTATGTTTATAATAATATCTAGAGTTGAATACTAGATAATGAATTTTGGAGGTATTTTTATGAATGTTAAATTTCGCGAACCATTTAGTGGATTTTCTCATGCCTTTGGTGCCATTGTATCTTTCATTGGATTAGTACTATTAATTTTTGCCCAAATATATTCTAATAATTATAATACTATTACTATAATATCAGCCCTTGTATTTGGAATAAGCTTGATCTGCCTTTATACAGCCAGCAGTGTCTATCACCTAACGGTTGCAAAGGATTCAATCATTAAATCCCTAAGAAAGCTAGATCATGCTATGATCTTCATTTTAATTGCAGGTACTTATACCCCTGTATGCGCTGTTTTATTAAATGCTCCGTTAAAATATATAATGCTAGGTGCTATATGGACAGTTGCTATATGTGGAATTATTTTTAAATTAGCATGGATTAATTGTCCATCATGGCTTTCTTCTGCAATATATATAGGTATGGGTTGGATGGCTATCTTCATAATTAAACCGCTAACTGCTGTAATTCCAACTTCTGGGTTATTTCTTCTTGTATTAGGTGGTGTATTATACACTATAGGTGGAGTAATTTATTGTTTAGAAAAAAAAGGAGTTACAAGAAAGTTCGGAGCTCATGAAATTTTTCATATCTTTGTAATTTTAGGTAGTTTAGCTCATTACATTTTTATATTTAAGTATGTATTTAAACTATAAAAAAAGTACTAGAAATTTTTTCTAGTACTTTTTTTATGTCAAATATACCTTGTTACTCATCCTGATTCTTTGAAAATATAGAATCATCTGGAGGCGATATTACGTAGTTTATTGCAATTGCAATTACAATCCCCACTATAGTATCAAAGGTGCGTTGGAATGCATAGTGGATAATATCATCGCTAGTCATACTAATCATAATTACACAAAAAACAACGCAAGCCATCGAAATACAATCATGCCATTTTAATATATTTAGTAAGCTGATTAGGATAACTATTCCTATAAATATCAAAAACAAATTACCAGGGTCAATTAAGTACATTACTACCCCCATCAATCCGCCTATAACTGTTCCTAATACTCTATAAACTCCAGCCTTTATACCCTTTTTAACGGTTGTTTCCATTGAAATCAGTGCACCAGTAGCTACAAAGAAAGCGGACTCTAAGTTAAATATATCAGCAACAATTACGCTAATTACAACGGATAAAGCTGTTTTTATATTTCGCATTCCTATATACTTTTTAAAAAAATTTAAACTGCCTACTTCTTTCAAGTCACTATCTCCTAACTTCTTTTTTCTTTAGTATTATATTATACTATAACTTTAGTATAAATAAATATATTTTTATCGAAATTTAAAGAAATTTGGAGATTAAATTCTAATCAAAGGTTAACGGAATAAAATTAAAGCTGTCATAAGAAAAAATACCTTTTGTTGTAATCTTTATATTAGGAATTACAGGTAAACTCATAAAAGATAATGTAATAAATGGATCAATGCCCTCATTTAATCCAAAAGCTTTAACACTTTCATCAAGTTTTTTAACTCTTTCATACACTAAATCCATTGATGCAAAAGTCATTACTCCACCAATTTCTAATGGTAAAGAATTTACAACCTTACCTTTACTGACAATAACAATCCCCCCACCTATATCAATAAGTTCATTTACTGCTATGGCCATATCCTCATCCTTATCACCAACAACTATAATGTTATGTGAATCATGAGCAATGCTTTGTGCTATGGAACAATTTTTAAGTCCCATTCCTTTTAAATAACCTACTCCAAAATGATTACTTCCTTTATGCCGTTCGAATACACCTATTTTTAATACATCTTCATATTGTAACATATCTAATATTTCGCCTTGACCTGATAAATTAATTACTAACTGGTTAGTCTCTAAAGAGTATGGAATGACTTCAATTACATTAACCTTACTACCTTGCTTATAAACCTTAAATATATCGGAAATAATTTTACTTATATTCATAGAGTTTTTTATAACTTTAGCTTCTTCAGCACCAACTAATCCTTTGTATTCTTTTCCTCCCTTAATAACAGTATCTATGGAAACACTTTCAAGGTCATTTAAAATCATTAAATCTGCAATATAACCTGGTGCAATTGCACCTTTATTATTTAATCCATAGCAATTATAACCATTGTAACTGCCAATAATATATGCTTTTACGGGATCCATTCCTAGCTTAATTGCATTTTTCACTGCATTATTAATAGTTCCCGCCTCTAATATATCCTCAACATGCCTATCATCGGTACAAAAAGCAAATCTCCTATAGTTCTTTTCATTAATACATCCAATTAAGTCTTTTAAGTTTTTAGCTGCAGATCCCTCTCTGATTAATACATGCATACCAAGACTTACTTTTTCTATAGCTTCTTCATGGGTTGAGCACTCATGATCTGTACTTATACCTGACAATATATATTGATTCAGAATATTACCTGTTGCATGGGGACTATGACCATCAATGATCTTATCCTTAAACAAAAACAGTTTTTCCATCATAGCCGTATCCATATTAATTACAGATGGTACATCCATTACCTCTCCTAACCCTAGTACCATTTCATTATTTAAGTACTTATCCAAATCAACAGCATTTAATGTATAACCATTTTCCTCAAATCTTGTGGCTGGTACGCAAGATGGAATCATGAAATATATATCAAGCGGTGTTAGTTTGCTCTCTTCAATCATAAAGTCTATTCCATTAGTTCCTTGTACATTAGCTATTTCATGAGGATCTGCTATAACAGTAGTAACTCCATTTCTTAGTGCAATATCCCCATAAACTCTAGGTGTTACCATAGAAGATTCAATATGAACATGACAATCTATAAAGCCTGGGGCTACAACTTTATTCGTGCAGTCAATCTCCTTATACCCATCATACTTCCCTACTCCTATTATCTCATTGTCAATAATTCCAATATCCCCATAGGAATATTCTTCCGTAAATACATTAATGAATTTAGCATTTTTTAAAACTAAATCACATTTATCATAATGTATAGAAGCAGCATTTCCTTTTACTACTATTGACACTTAACCACCCCACTCAAAATCAAATAATGCTATAAATAAAAATACGAAAAACTACCTCATAGAAAAATATATAATTATATTCTTCTATGAGGTAGTTTTATTCCTCATCCCTAATATACTTATTCCAATTGGTATAGATATAAAATAAACTTGCAACATCCTGCATATTGTATAGCAGAATTTTCTCTTTCTTTTCTTCAGGCATTCTGGAAAAATAATTATCATCTTTCATTATTTTACCAAAGGTTTTAGCTAAAGTTGAGCCACTTATAACTTCGCTTTCACGTACAATGTCACACTCACACTCTAGAGCCTTTAACCCTATTGACTTCTTCTTAACTTGTTCATATTTTTTCTGCAAATCTATACCTTCAAAATAATCACCAAGAATATAATTTAACTTATATTTTTTTAATAGATAGTCAATAACTATAAAGTCATTATTACCAGAGAATGTTACAATGTACTCCTTTCCAAATTTATTTTTCATATCTAAAAAATACTGCTTTGACAATTTGAGTATTTCTTCAAGTTCATGTTTGTTTTCCATCATGTATTGTGTAACTTTAAGTTCACTTGACTCTTCATCGTAGTAAGCTGCGCCAAAGACTCCGATACAAATTGGTTTTTTGTAAACATAATGCTCTAAATCAAAAAAAATAGAGTTTTTGAATAAATCACTTCTTCCATTTATGTCAAGGCTATAGGGAAAATCACTTTCTTCAATCTTTAAAGTGCTTTCTTTAATTATCACTATACCACTCATTTCTTAAAACGTATTATACTTTAATTATATCAGTTTTTTGATATAATTATGAAGATCTTTTTCAAAAGATTATTTGTTTAATAAATATTATATCATATTAATTATTAACCTTCTATAACATAGAGATTTATTTGTATTTTAATAAGATAGAATCTAAATTAAGATGCATTACAAGTTGACACTTGTTATCAATTGGCATATAATATTAGTAGATATATGAGAATTATTTTCAAGAAGGGATGATAATAATGACATTATGCAACCTAAAGCCTGGATACACAGGATTCATAGAAGAATTGAAATGTGATAATAAACTTGCAAAAAGGCTATTAGCCTTAGGTTTCGTTGAAGGAACTGAAGTAATATTAAAAAAGAAGGCTCCACTTGGAGATCCTATAATAATAAACTTAAGAGGGACAGACCTTGCAATTAGAAAAAAGGACGCTCAGCTTATCTATATTAAGGAGGCAGTATAGCCAATGAAAACTATTGCTCTTATAGGTAACCCTAATGTAGGTAAGACAACCCTATTTAACGCATTAACTGGTTCAAATCAATATGTAGGAAATTGGGCTGGAGTTACTGTAGATAAAAAAGATGGCTACTTAACAAAAGATATAAAAATAGTAGACTTGCCTGGTATATATGCCATGGACACTTTTTCCAATGAAGAAAAGGTATCAAAGGAATTTCTTTATACTGATGAAGTTGATTTAATTGTAAATATTATAGATGGTTCTAATCTTGAAAGAAATCTTTATTTAACTTCACAGCTTACGCAATTTAAAAAACCTATATTACTGGTTGTAAATATGATAGATGTGGCAGAGAGCAATGGGATTTATATTAACTACGAGCTTCTTTCTAAGGAATTAGGAGTTAATATATTACCAATTTCTGCTTCTAAGGGACAAGGTGTCAAAGAAATAAAAGAGTTTTTAATTAAAAATGACTCTTTTCAAGCAATTGATTCAACAATAAACTTTAAGCATTCATTTGAAAATAAAAATGAGAATGAAACCTATAAATATATAGAAACTTTACTGAAGAGATGTGTTAAAGGAAAAAAGGATAGTAAAGATAATCTAACAGAAAAAATCGATTCTATAGTTTTGAATAAGTTTTTGGCTTATCCCCTATTTTTAGGAATTATGTTTTTAATATTTAAATTTACATTTGATTGGGTTGGTGGGCCACTTCAAGAACTATTAGAAAAATTAATTAATGAAAATTTAGTATCCTTAATTCAAATTCCCTTAGCAAATACCTCCCCTTGGTTCCAATCTTTAATTATTGATGGTATTATTGGTGGAGTTGGCGGAGTTATTGTTTTCATCCCAATAATTCTTACATTGTTTATTGGAATAAGCTTCTTAGAAGACAGTGGTTATATGGCCAGAACAGCCTTTATCATGGACAAACTAATGAGAAAGCTTGGATTATCAGGTAAAGCGTTTATTCCTCTATTAATGGGATTTGGATGCTCTGTACCTGGAATCATGTCAGCAAGAACCTTAGAAAGTGAGAAGGATCGTAAGCTTACAGCCTTAATTATTCCATTCATGTCTTGTAATGCAAGACTTCCTGTCTATGCCCTATTTACAAGCATACTATTTGCAGGAAATGAATCCTTAGTTATATTTGGGTTATACTTCTTTGGTTTAATTGTTGCTTTTATAATGGCTATAATATTTAAAAATACCATTTTCAAAAAAGAAGAGGAACCATTCATCATTGAATTACCAGAATATAAAATGCCTGAAATTAAAAGCCTTCTTTTACATACTTGGGAAAAAGGTAAAGGTTTCTTAAAGAAAGCTGGTACTCTTATCTTTGCAATATCCGTTGTGGTTTGGTTCTTATCAAACTTTAACTTTACAGGTATGGTTGATATTGATAAAAGTTTCTTAGCTTCTATTGGTGGATTTATCGCACCAATCTTTGCTCCACTAGGCTTTGGTAATTGGCAAAATTCCGTTGCACTGATAACTGGACTTATGGCTAAAGAAGTTGTTGTTGGATCTCTAGAAATTCTATATGCTGGAGGATTAGAAGCAGCTATAGCTGCTTCCTTCACTGTTGCATCTGGATTATCGTTCTTAGTATTCACTTTACTATATACTCCATGTGTTGCTGTTGTAGCAACCATGAAGAAAGAATTCAGTACTAAGTTTGCTTTATTTTCTGTATTTTATCAATTTGCAGTAGCTTGGATTTTTGCTTTTGGAGTTTACCACATAGTAAATCTCTTTATTTAGGAGGATTTTTATGATTGAAATAATAATCACTATGCTCATTGTTGGAGCTGCAGCTTATATCCTATATAATAACTTTAAAAAGAAAAAGAATAGTGGCTGTAACTGCAGCGGATGCAGTTCACAGTGTCCACTATATAAAGATAAAAATAAGGACTCTTAATGAGTCCTTATTTTTATCCCTGTAAATTATTATTCTTTTCATCATTTTCAAGTTGCTGAAATTCAAGTTCATATAACTGATTTTCTAAATAATTTATCTTATTTGTCAGTTCATCCACCTTTAATGAACTATTCCAAGAAGTAGTGTCAAGCTCCCAAAGTGTTCTTTGTTTCTTATATCTTCTAATTTCAGTTTGTAATTGTTCAATAGTTAACATAAAAACACCTCCATTAAGTTCGAATGACTAAATCTCCGATTTAGTCATTCGAACTTACTCCTTATAATGAGTATAAGAGAAATTTATACTTTAAGTTATTTATGGATCTACTCTTTCAATTCATTTAAAAAGTAATTTTATACTATTATTATATGCTAATTTATTAAAAATATATTCAAAATATTCATATAATAATAAAGACCGCGTAAAGCGGTCCTTATTTGTTACATCTCATCTACCGTTTCTAATCCGATTAAGGATAATCCATTCTTAATAACCTGCAAGGAAGCTTTAACTAGGTTTAATCTAGAACTTCTAGATATTTCATCATGAAAATTTGAGATATTAATTGCAGTATAGAATTTATTAAACGCTTTTGAAATATCGATAACATATCTAGTAATTATTGAGGGCTGCAGTTTATCTAAAGCTTGTTTTACAACCTCATTAAATTTAGATAGTTGTTTTACAAGTTCAAATTCTTCATTAGATAATAACTTTGAATAATTAACTTCATCAGTCCCCTCCCCAAGTTTTCTCAATATACTTTTACCTCTTGCATAGGTATATTGAACATATGGACCTGTTTCCCCTTCAAAGCTAAGCATTTCACTCCAGTCAAACACGATATCTCTTTCTCTTGAATTTTTAAGATATGTGAATACTACAGCGCCAATACCAACCTTTTTAGCTACCTCTTTTTTATTCTCAAGGTTAGGATTTTTATCATTAATTATTTCTTCCGTCTTCGAGATTGCTTCATAAAGCAGATCTTCTAAAAATACAACATTGCCCTTTCGTGTTGAAAGCTTTTTATCAGGAAACCTTACTAATCCAAAAGAAACATGAATACAATCATCAGCCCAATCATACCCCATTTTTTTAACAGTGGTAAATACCTGCTTAAAATGAAGAGTTTGATCTTTAGCAACAACATAAATATTCTTGTAAAAGTCATAAGTTTTCTTTCTATAAAATACAGCTGCTAAATCTCTAGTTGCATAAATAGTAGCTCCATCTGCCTTTTTTATTATACACGGAGGCATATTTTCCTCATCAAGAAAAACAACCTTAGCTCCATTACTTTCTGTAAGTAATTCCTTATCTTCAAGCTCCCTTATCACAGTATCCATCTTATCTGTATAAAAGCTTTCTCCGTCAAAAGAGTCAAATGATACATTTAACAACTTAAATAATCTGTCAAATTCTTTTAAACTCAACTCCTTAAACTTACTCCATAATTCCATCTCTATGGGGTTTCCATCTTCTAAAAGTTTAAAGTGTCTTCGTCCTTCATCATCAAGACAAGGATTTTTCTCAGCTTCCTCATGAAATTTAACATAAACTCGAAACATTTCTTTAATTGGTTCTTTTTCTAGAGCTTCTTCATCTCCCCAATGAATATAAGCATAAATTAGCTTTCCAAATTGAGTTCCCCAATCTCCTAAATGATTTATTCCAATAGCATTATAACCTTGGAACTTAAAAATTTTGTATAAAGAATTTCCAAGCATAGTCGTGAACAAATGTCCTACATGAAAGGGTTTTGCTATATTAGCCGAACAGTATTCTACAATTACATTCTTTCCTGCTCCATCATTACTATGTCCATAATCATCTTTTTCCTCAAGAACCTTATTAATAACCTCTTTAACAAATTCACCTTTAGAAACAAAGAAATTTATATATGGTCCTAAGGCTTCAATCTTCTCAAAACCATCGATGCATCCTAAATTCTCCTTAATATCAATAGCTATTAAGTTTGGTGATTTTTTAATAGTCTTTGACAGTTGAAAACAAGGAAATGCAAAGTCACCCATATCGCTTTTTGGTGGAACTTCTACTAATTTATTTATCATATCTTCATCTAAATTCAAATAAGCAGCTAATTTACCTGCTATTATGTTCCTATAATTCATACTAACTCCTCCTTAAATAAGCTGCTAAAAGCGATATTTAAACTCTTTGTTTTAATAAAAATACCTATTATTTTGTATATGCAATGATATGTTATCATTTCATATACACACTAAAATAAGTTGCATTAATTTATATGCAGTAAAAAACCGCCTCTTTATTTTCAAAGAGGCGGAAATATCCGCTACCACTCTAATTGACCTTACACAAATAAGATTTTCTTAAATATTTACCTCTAATACGTCTTACCCACTAAAAAAACTTCGAGCACCTTCTCCAAGGCATTCTTACTGATTTTCACCATTGATTCATTGTTAAACCTCATTCTTCAATTCTTGCAAGGCTTACAATCCCCCTTGCTCCTATATGAATATGTAAAGAAAGTACTACCCTTTTCACAGAATTTATATATAAAAGTTTAATTTGTTTGTATTATATATAAATTAAACTTTAATGTCAATAATACAGTATGCCTATTTTTTATTGATTTTACAATGTACTTACTTAATTCAAGAAGTTAACTTATTATATTTTTTTAATAAAATAAGTTCCCCAAACTAAACTTTAAATTTAGTTTGCGGAACTATATATTAGTTATTTAACTCTAAGTACTCATCATAAGTCATAACTTTATCTATAACTCCGCCTTCTGGACGAACGTCGATAATTCTGTTTGCAACAGTGTTTATGAACTGGTGGTCATGAGATGTAAATAAAATTGTTCCTTCAAAATTGATTAATCCATTGTTTACAGCTGTAATAGACTCAAGGTCTAAATGGTTTGTTGGTTCATCTAATAGAAGAACGTTAGCTCCACTAAGCATCATTTTAGAAAGCATACAACGAACTTTCTCTCCTCCAGATAAAACAGATGCTTGTTTTAAAGCTTCTTCTCCAGAGAATAACATTCTTCCTAAAAATCCTCTGATAAAGCTTTCAGCTTTTTCTTCTGAGAATTGTCTTAACCAATCAACAAGATTTAAATCACAATCAGCGAAGAACTCTGTATTATCTTGAGGGAAGTAAGATTGAGATGTTGTAACCCCCCACTTAAAGCTTCCGCTATCTGGCTCCATTTCACCCATTAATATTTTAAATAAAGTAGTTTTAGCAATTCCATCACCTAAGAAGGCAATCTTATCATTCTTATAAACCATAAAGCTTACATTATCTAAAACTTTAACTCCATCTATAGTTTTTGTTAAGTTTTCAACTACTAATAAATCATTCCCAGCTTCTCTATCAGCTTTAAAGCCAACGAATGGATATTTTCTTGATGATGGTCTAATATCATCAAGCGTAATCTTATCCAACTGCTTCTTTCTACTTGTAGCTTGTTTAGCTTTAGATGCGTTAGAGCTGAAACGAGCGATGAAGTTTTGAAGCTCTTTAATTTTTTCTTCCTTCTTTTTGTTTTGGTCTTTAGCCATTTGAAGAGCTAATTGGCTTGACTCGTACCAGAAATCGTAGTTACCAACATATAATTGGATTTTTCCGAAGTCTAAGTCAGCCATATGTGTACAAACTTGGTTTAAGAAGTGTCTATCGTGGGATACAACGATAACTGTTCCTTCAAAATTAGCTAAAAAGTTCTCTAACCATTGAATAGATTTTATATCTAAGTGGTTGGTAGGCTCGTCAAGAAGTAATACATCTGGGTGTCCAAATAAAGCTTGAGCTAAAAGAACCTTTACCTTCTCAGAACCATTTAAATCTTTCATTAATTTGTAATGTAAGTCTTCAGTAATTCCTAACCCCTGTAAAAGAGTTGCAGCCTCACTTTCAGCTTCCCATCCATTTAAATCTGCAAATTCACCTTCAAGCTCAGAAGCTCTCATACCGTCTTCATCGCTGAAGTCTTCTTTAGCATAAAGAGCATCCTTCTCTTCCATTATTTCAACTAATCTTGCATGTCCCATAATAACTGTCTTTAAAACCTCAACATCGTCATATGCGAAGTGGTCCTGCTTTAAAACAGCCATTCTTTGACCTGGCGTGATGGAAACATCACCAGTATTTGGTTCTATATCTCCAGATAATATTTTAAGGAATGTAGACTTACCAGCACCATTAGCTCCAATTAAACCATAGCAGTTTCCTTCTGTGAATTTAATATTAACATCTTCGAAAAGCTTACGAGCACCGTATCTTAAACTAACTCCATTAGCACTTATCATTTCGTTACCTCCATTTATTACATTTAAAAAAGTTCTACCCTCTTTTGACGGTAAAACTTTTTAATTTCTTAATTCAATACATCCATTGAATTATATCATAGATTTCATTTTTATACTACCTCTTTACCAAAAGGTGCTAAAGATAATTTAGCCATTTTTAAAGATTGTGCTGCAAATGGTATTCCTATTATAGTTATACATAGAAACGCAGCACTAATTAAATTTGTTATAGCTAGTGGAAGTCCACCAAAGATTACCCATAAAATATTTAATAGGAAGCTTGTGCTTCCATCATTTCTAGTTACAACTTCCTTACCAAATGGGAAAAATTGCAGCTTTGATAATTTAAAACATTGCAATCCTATTGGAATTCCTACTATAGTAAGACACCAAAGAAGGCCAATTACTAACCATTCAAGCCCTCCGACAAATCCACCAAAAATAAACCAGATTACATTTCCTAAACAACTCATATATATCTCCTTAAGTGAACATCCAAATCTATGATTTGGCTAATGTAAACTTACTCCTTCGACTTCTTTTGAGAAGGAGTTTCTATATATATAATATATTAAAACTGTAAAAATGCAACCATTTATTCATAAGTAGTATCCAAACCTTAATTTAGTTAATACGGACTTTACTCCTTCGATTGTTTCTGAGAAGGAGTTTCCATAATTAACTCTCAAATCTTAATTTGGCTAATGTGAAGTTAAATAACAATATAAACTTTGATTTAGCAACGGGAACTTCCCCCCTTCAACTTCTATTGAGAAGAAGTTAAATTATTCATTTATAAAAAAGCTTTACTATTAGACCTAAAAATACAGATGATTATTTATCATCTGTATTTTTTTCATTCTTAAGTGCGTTATCAACTTTTTCTAAATAATTGGTTTGACTCACAATATTTTCTTCAAAATTCTCTACGGCATTTTTAGTATAGTTTCCCAAGGCCTTCGAGCTTATTCCTGAATTAATATTATTATGATTATCATTAAAGCCTTTATTTGTACTCATACTATCACCTCATATAAATTTAATTAAAGTTCAATTATTCCAAACTATTATTGCTAGTATTTTTCTTTTTGTCATTTTTATTTTTCATGCTATTACTTTCAGACTTTTGATTACTTTGATTTTTCATGCTGTTTTGTTTATCTTTTCCCATGAATATCACCTCTGTCTTTATTATTACCTCTTTAAACAAAAATATACTTTTAGTTATAAAAACCAATTAGATTTTTAAGTATAGTATTTTATTATTGTTGACAATTTACTGATTATTTAATACAATCAGAAAGACAAGTCTACTTTTAAATTGGTACAGAGAGACCAAGAAGGGAGAGTTATATATGGACATAACTATATTCAATTTCGAGAGAAATCCCTAGGATAATAAGTAGAGCAATATATTGTTTTATTTATTATCCTTTTTGTTTGACTTAGAATTATTTGATTGGAGGGTTTTTCTTGAATAAGAAACAAATTAACGCAAAACTAATATTAGAAAATGGAATGGAATTTGAAGGAAAGGCATTTGGTTACCTAAAGGATACTGTTGGTGAAGTAGTATTCAACACATCAATGACAGGTTATCAGGAAACATTAACTGACCCATCTTACTACGGACAGATTGTTACTATGACCTATCCCCTTGTTGGAAACTATGGAATCAACCTAGAGGACTTAGAATCTTCTTTCCCTAAGGTTAAAGGTTTTATCGTAAGAGAAAAATCAAATGATCCATCAAACTTTAGATGCGAGATGGAACTTGATGGATATCTTAAAGAAAACAAAATCATAGGTCTTGAAGGCATCGATACAAGAGCTCTTACTAAGATTCTTAGAACCCATGGTTCTATGAAGGGCTATATTACAACTAAGGATTTAAGTCTTGATGATGTTAAAAGCCATCTTAAAGAATTCCATAACGACGATGCTGTATATCAAGTTTCAACAAAAGAGGTTTATAAAATCAAAGGAAACGGACCTAAGGTTGCAGTTATGGATTTTGGTGTTAAAACTAATATCTTAAGAAGCTTTAAGGAACGTGGATGTGATTTAACAGTATTCCCTGCCACAACTAAAGCAGAAGACATATTAAAAACTAATCCAGACCTTGTATTTTTATCAAATGGTCCTGGAGATCCAGAAAAGCTTGGAAATGTTGTAGAAGAGATAAAGAAAATTGTTACCGAAAAACCTGTATGCGGTATCTGTCTTGGACATCAGCTTTTAGCTTGGACTTTTGGTGGAAGAACTTCTAAATTAAAGTTTGGACACAGAGGATCAAACCATCCAGTAAAGGATATTTTCACGGATAAGGTCTATATTACAAGTCAAAACCACGGTTACTATGTTAGTGAATTACCAGAGACAATGGAAATTACACATATAAGTGTAAATGATGGTACTACTGAAGGAATGAGACATAAAACACTTCCTATTGCAAGTGTTCAGTATCACCCTGAAGCGTCACCAGGTCCAAAAGAGAATGCAGTTATATTTGACAGCTTCTTAGAACTAATAAAATAAATTACATTAAGGAAGACAGAGAGCTTTCATGTAGGAGGAATAAAAATGAGCAAAAGAGATGACATTAAAAAGGTATTAATTATAGGATCAGGTCCAATTGTTATAGGACAATCTGCTGAGTTTGACTACTCAGGAACACAAGCGTGCAGAGCATTAATGGAAGAAGGTATAGAAACTATATTAGTTAACTCTAACCCTGCTACAATAATGACTGATAAGCAGATTGCAGACAAAATATATATAGAGCCATTAACAACAGAATTTATTGAAAAAGTTATAGCTAAAGACAGACCAGACAGCATCCTTTCAGGAATGGGCGGTCAAACTGGACTAAACTTAATTATCGAACTTGCAGAAGCTGGAATACTTGATAAGTATGATGTTAAAGTTATCGGTACTTCAATAGAATCTATTAAAAAAGGTGAAGATAGAGATTTATTTAAAGCTTTAATGGAAGAAATCAACGAGCCTGTAATTGAATCTGAAATAGTAACTAACTTAGATGCGGGAATTGAATTTGCAAAGAAAATAGGATATCCAGTTATAGTAAGACCTGCCTATACCCTAGGAGGAACTGGAGGTGGAATTGCTGATGACGAAGAATCCCTTGTTCAAATATTAGAAAGCGGACTTTCTTTAAGCCCCGTTGGTCAAGTACTTTTAGAGAAAAGTATAAAGGGTTGGAAAGAAGTTGAATATGAAGTAATGCGTGATGCTAAGGGGAACTCTATTACTGTATGTAATATGGAAAATATAGACCCTGTAGGTGTCCATACTGGAGACTCTATAGTAGTAGCTCCGTCACAAACATTATCTGATAAAGAATATCAAATGCTAAGAACTTCAGCTTTAAAAATCATTGATGCCATTGGTATAATTGGAGGCTGTAACGTTCAATTTGCTTTAAATCCTCACAGCTTTGAATATGCAGTTATAGAAATAAATCCAAGGGTTTCTCGTTCTTCTGCCCTAGCTTCAAAAGCTACAGGATATCCAATAGCAAAGGTTGCAGCTAAAATAGCACTTGGATATGCTTTAGATGAAATAGTAAACTCAGTTACACAAAAAACTATGGCTTCCTTTGAGCCAGCTCTTGACTATGTAGTAGTAAAAATACCAAAGTGGCCTTTTGATAAGTTCAAAAATGCTAACAAAGCCTTAGGAACGAAGATGATGGCTACTGGCGAAATTATGGCTATCGGAGCTAACTTTGAGTCTGCACTTTTAAAAGGAATCAGATCTCTTGAGATTGGAAAATATGTATTAGATCATAAACCATCTCAAAAGAAGAGCTTAAATGAATTAAAGCAAAGTGTTATTGTGCCAGATGACGAAAGAATTTTTGACCTTGCAGAAATGTTAAGAAGAAAATACTTAGTTGATAAGTTAGCTGAAATCACTGGTGTAGACACATTCTTCATAAATAAAATCAAATGGATAGTTGAACAGGAAGAATACTTAAAAACTGCTACAACAGCTGATTTAAATAAAGATTACTTAAAGACTTTAAAGAAAAAAGGATTCTCTGATAAAGGTATAGCTGACTTAATGAAAATTAGCCCAGTAGAGTTATATACTTTAAGAAAATTATATAACATCATGCCTACTTACAAGATGGTTGATACTTGTGCTGGTGAATTTGATGCTATTACTTCATACTACTACTCTACTTATGAGCAATATGATGAGATTGAAGTATCAGATAAAAGAAAAGTTATGGTTATAGGATCAGGCCCTATAAGAATCGGTCAAGGTATTGAATTTGACTACTGTTCAGTTCATGCTGTTAGAGCTCTTAAGAAACAAGGCATAGAAACAATAATAGTTAATAACAATCCTGAAACTGTTTCTACAGACTTTGATATATCAGATAAGCTATACTTTGAGCCACTAACTGAAGAAGATGTATTTAACATCATTAACAAAGAAAAGCCAGAAGGTGTTATTCTTCAATTTGGTGGTCAGACTGCTATAAAATTATCTAAATTCTTAAGAGAAAATGGAATCAAAATTCTTGGAACAGATGCAGAAGGTATCGATGCAGCCGAAGATAGAGAAAAATTTGAAGCCTGCCTTGAAAAACTTAACATCAACAGACCAAAAGGTATGGCAGTATGGAGTGTTGAAGAAGGAATTGAAGGAGCTGAAAAGCTAGGCTACCCTGTTTTAGTAAGACCATCTTACGTACTTGGTGGACAAGGCATGGAGATTACTTATAGAGAAAAAGAGTTAAGAACTTACCTTGAAAACTCTTTTGCAAGAGATAGCAAGAACCCTGTTTTAATAGACAGATACTTAGTTGGTAGAGAAATAGAGGTTGATGCTATCTGTGATGGTAACTCCATCCTGGTACCTGGAATAATGGAGCACCTTGAAAGAGCTGGAGTTCACTCTGGAGACTCTATAAGCATATATCCTTCTATAAATTTATCTGAGAAATCTAAAGCTACAATCCTTGATTATACAAAGAGAATAGCTAAGGAATTGAAGGTTCTTGGAATGATTAACATTCAGTTCATAGAATTCGAAGGAGAAATATATATCATCGAGGTTAATCCAAGAGCTTCTAGAACAGTTCCTTATATCAGTAAGGTTACTAACGTGCCAATAGTTGAACTTGCAACAAGAGCAATGCTTGGTGAAACTATTGAAGAAATGGGCTACAATGAGGGTATTTGTCCAGAGCCTAAGTTTGTAACTGTAAAAGTTCCTGTATTCTCTACTGAAAAGCTTCCAAAGGTTGAGGTTAGCCTTGGACCAGAGATGAGATCTACTGGTGAGGTACTAGGAGTTGGTAAAACCTTCGAAGAAGCAATGATGAAGGGCTTTATCGCAGCAAAAAGACAAATACTAAAGTCTGGAGATATATTATTAGCTACTGTTAATAATGGAGATAAAGATGAATTCTTAGCTCTAGCTAAAGACTTAAGTGATTTAGGCTGTAACTTCGTTGCTACAAGTGGTACTGCTAAAATGCTTCAAGCTGAAGGCATAAACGCTTCATCTGTGAATAAAATTGGAGAAGCTAAACCAGACATTGTTGATGCTATAAGAAGCAAAACAATTAATATGATTATCAATACTCCTACTAAAGGAAATGATTCTCAACGTGATGGATTTAAATTACGTAGAACTGCTGTTGAATCAGGAGTTTCACTAATGACTTCTCTAGATACTTTAAGAGCAATGGTATCAGTTATGAAAGGCAACTTAAAAATTGAAGACCTTGATGTATTTAACTTAGGTAGATAATATTAAAAATACCAGCAATAGCTTTATTAACTATTGCTGGTATTTTTAATTATACATGAATAGATCAATAAACCCACCACAATCCAATGTTTGATTAGAGTCAGTAGTGATTAGTTCTTTAAATGGACACGTTTCACACTCATTATGAGTACACTCTAAATGTGATAATTCCTCTGTAAGCTTTGTAATCTCATCATATATTTCTTGTATTCTTTTACTCTTTTCATTCTTATTCATATTCCTCACCTCAATGAATAATATGATAATGAGGTATTAAATATTACAAATAGAGTTAAGATTATCTCTGACAGCTTTCATATCTTTCAATTATGGCTTTTGCTGTTGATATTACCGTTAAAGGATTTCTGCCTACTCCAACCTCACCAGCAAGCATTATTCCATCAACCTGCGATTTTGTAAAGTGTGCAATTGCTTCTACCTCTGCTATGGACGGAATGGTAGACATTCTCATGGATTCTAAGATAAAAGTGGCAATAATAAGCTCCTGCTTCATTTCTTTCATTGTGCTTATAATTTTTTCTTCAATTTGGGGAATCTCTATAACATCTACTTCTGATGATAAGTCTCCCCTTCCAAGCATAATACCATCTACACTTTTAAGAATTTCATTAATATTTTTCACACCATCCATACATTCAATTTTTGCCCAAATTTTAGGCATTCTGTATTCAGAGTCCTCTTTAGCAAGCTCCTTGATATATTCCGCTAATTCCTCAACAATCTCCTTATTCGAAGCATAGGATAAGCAGATTACATCAACCTTATTTTTAATTCCAAACTTGATATCCCTCTTATCCTTACTAGTAAGCTTTGCACTGCTACGATCCATTCCAGGTGCATTAATTCCCTTTTCACCTCTGATAATGCCTCCTCGAACAACTTTTGTTTTAATTCTATCTTGTTGCTTCTCAATTATCTCAAATTCCATTGTTGCATCTTTCATTAAAAACTTATCTGCACTTAGCAATGCTTTAAAATCCATTTCTAACGCTATAGGTACAAATACTTCTCTTCCTTTAAAGTTCTTTATTCTTCTAAAGTATTCTTCACTACAGAAAGTAACGAACTCACCTGTTTTTACCTTTATTTGACCTTTAAAATAATTTGATACCCTTAACTTGTTTCCTTGTAAATCTTGAACTATCTCAATGTAAGGGTATTTATTTCTAATATATTTAATTCGGCTTTCTGCCATAGGATAATCAGCATGAGAAAAATTTAATCGCATTGAATTCATTCCAGCTTTCACAAAGCCATCTAAGTCACTTTCATTTTTTATATTAGGTCCTATTGAACATATAATTTTCATTTTATCACCTTAAGTTTCTTCAAATTTATAACAATATTCTTTGCCTTTTAATTATAAATTAAATTGGTAATAATTCAAAGCTTTATATTAAAAAACTATTGTAATAGTTTTTATTACAATAGTTCTTTACTAACTAGTTTTTGAATTTAAATCCCCAAAGCCTCTTCAGGACTTATATATGGTCTTCCTTGTTTTAATCCAGTTTCTTCAAGAGTTAAATTTCCTAAATAAAAGCATAAGCCCTTTCTTAAATAGGGATCATCCATTAACGCTTTATACACGCCCTTATTAGCAATGTCCAATGCATATGGAACAGTAGCTGAACATATGGAGCAGGTTGCTGTCCTCGAATAAGCAGACGGTATATTATCTACACAGTAATGAAGAATTCCCTCTTCAAAATATACTGGCTGATTATGTGTCATAGCTCTGCATGTTTCTACAGCACCACCTATATCACAAGCTACATCTATTATAATAGTATCCTTTTTCATTAGTTTAAGCATATCCCTGGTTATAATGTGGTCTGTTCTCCACTTAGGCCAAGATACACAATTCATAAGCACATCTGTATATTGGATTACTTCACAAATAGTTTCATAATCTGAATGAAGGAATTCAACATTTAAAGGTAGCTTTTCTTTTGCCCTGTTAAGAGCATCATAATCTACATCCAAAACCGTAACCTTATTTCCAAAACCTGCAGCAAGTTCTGCTGCTCCTAACCCTGCTGATCCGGCTCCTAAAATAGTTATATGAGGTATTTTAAGTCCAGTTACCCTTGCTAACATTTTACCACTGCCACCATTGATTTTCTGACTATAGTTGCAGGCGGCTATAAAACCACCTTTTCCACCAATCTCACTCATTGGCCTTAGAAGTGGATAATTTTCATTCTTATCTTGAACATCCTCACAAGCTATTCCAATTATCTTCTTTTCAAGACAGGCATCTGTTTCATCACGATAAGCATTAGAATGAAAATAGGTCATAATTATTAAACCTTCTCTTAAATATTTAAATTCTGAAGGTAATAATTCCTTCACTTTAAAAATCATATCTGAACCATGATATATAGTTTCCTTATCCGTTATTATAGCTCCTCGTGCCACATATTCTTCATCATAAAAGCCACTTCCTAAACCGGCTCCTTCTTCAATGAGTACAGTATGTCCGTTTTCTACAAATGCAGATACTCCAGATGGTGAAATTGCTACAGTATATTCGCTGTTTTTAATTTCCTTTGGAACTCCTATTATCATATAATACCTCCTAATTATATGCTTAAATGAGCATTTGTCATTATGAGCATGCACGTTATTGAATTTATCTGCTATTAAATAACTCTTCACATTATATATAGTACTGCCTATAGTAAATTTATTCCTTCAAATCTATATTTATACATAAAAAAAGAAGCCAAAATAAATTAGCCTCCTTTTATAAATCTTAATACAATAATTGTTCTGGATTTACCTCAATCGAATCATATCCAACAAGCTGATTAAAGAAATTCATATTAACAGTATTAATATATGGGAATAGCCACAAATACCCTATTCCTAAAGTTAAAATTCCCGCTAATATCCATCCTATATAGCTAAGTTGTAACACAATATACTTCCATAGATTACCATGCATTAATCTAAAACTAGTTCCAATACATTCTCCAACGCCTCTTGTATCATCTTCACATATTAAAATTAGTGAAGGATACAAGTAAAATCCTAAAATCATTATTGGTATAGATATTATAAGTACTATAAGTAAAATAACAAGGAAAAACTTGAAGAAGTAAGCGGAGTTAACTGATGATACAAAGCTTTCGACATTGCTTGGAATTATGAAATTTTCTGTTATTCCAATACCTGCTGCTCCAGCAATAAACACAAAGCTTCCGATAATAATTGAAATTATCACAGCAGGAATCATTATTAATGCCTGAAGTAAAGTAATTCCAATGGCCTTAAGAAAAGTAGAACCACTTACAAACATATCCGTAAATTTTACTTTAACCCCTCTAGTAAGCTTTAAATATAGACTGTTACTAAAAATCCCCATTACAACTGCTAAAAGATACGAGAAAATAGAAATCAAAAATGAAGATTCAAATGATGCTGTAAGTTTATAATCAATAAAATTAATAACTCCAAAAATAAGAGTAATTAAAACTACAGTAGTCCATTGCCCTCTTAATTGTTCCTTTGATAGTGATTTTAACTCTTTTCTACTAATCATAACCTTCCTCCTAATCATATATTATTTTCCAAATGGACATATTGGATAATTACAAGTTTCACAACGCAGGCACAATCCACCATGAGATAATTCATTAATATCTCTTTTTGTAATTTTATCATTAGCAATTATTCTTGGTAATAAAATATCAAATACAGTTACCCTAACAAACATTCCACAAGCAGGCAGTCCTATTAAAGTTGCTTCATCATCATAAGCCAACATAAACATTGCTCCTGGAATTACTGGGGAACCATAAGTTATAATCTCCTTTGCTGCTTTTTCAATCGCAATAGGTGTTATATCATCAGCATCTACAGACATTCCACCGCTACAGATTATTAAATTACAGCCACTTTCTTTACAGGTATTGATTGCTTTTGAAATTAACTCTAAATCATCTGGAGCAAATAATACTTCCTTTACACAAGCACCAAAACCTTCTACCTTTTCTTTTATTACTGGTGCAAATTTATCCTTTATTGTTCCATTAAAAACTTCAGTACCTGTTATAACAATTCCTACTTTTTTCACTGTAAAAGGTTTGACGTCAATAATCCCATTTTTAGCCTCTAAAACTTTTTTTAATTCATCTATATACTTTTTTTCAATGACTAAAGGAGTAACCTTACCAGCGGCTATTATTGTATCCTTTTTAACCACTGAATTGTTATGCAGAGTACTTACTACTACATCAGGTATTTCATTAATTTTATAAAGTAAATCTTTCTTAATCTTTAAAATTCCCTCTCTTGTGGCTGTAATATTAATCTTCCCTTCACTTGGTGGATTGAAATATGTATTTTCACCCTTAATAGCCTCACCAATTTCAACTGCAGCCTCATCTTCATGGAGTGTATCCTCTTTTAACTCCATTATATATACATGGTTTTTACCCATAGATTTTAATTCTTCAATATCCTTAACTTCAATTATATGTCCTTTTTTAAATCTAGCGCCTTTAAATTCCCCTGGCACAATTTTAGTTAGATCATGAGCAACCACCATACCTATAGCATCTTCAACTCTAACCTTTTTCATTATTACACCCCCATAGCAAATATATTCTATATTATACTATATGGTGTAAAAAAATACCACTAACATAAATATATGTTAGTGGTAACTTAAAAATTATTTATTTATTGTCTTTAAATTTAAAACTGCATTTAATATAACACCAGATAAAGCAGCTAAGCTTACACCCGTTATTGTTACTGTCTCCGTAACAGGAATACCTATTGTAATTCCTGTATAAGTAGCAAGATTAGTAGTTCCTAATCCTATTATAAGTATTACAGCCATAATTAAGACATTTTTCCAGTCATATTGTACCTTCTCATTTTTCAAAGTCTTAAATCCTACTAAAGCAATCATACCAAACAGCATAATGCTTATTCCACCCATTACTGATTGTGGTATTGAAAGAAGGACTCCTCCTATTTTGGCTACAAATCCTAAGATTATAGCTAGAACTGCTGTTATTCTTATTATTGAAGGATCATAGTTTTTAGTGATTGCTAGTACTCCTGTATTTTCACCGTAAGTTGTATTAGCTGGTCCACCTATGAATGAAGAAAACATTGTTGCAAGTCCATCTCCTAATAAAGTTCTGTTTAAACCCGGATCTTCAATGAAGTTTTTTCCAACAACCTGACTGTTTGTCATCACATCTCCTACATGTTCCATTAAAACTGCTAAAACTACTGGTGTAATAATAAGAATTGCTCCCATATCAAACTTTGGTAATGTGAAGTTTGGTATTGCAATAACTGCTGCATTACTAATTGATGCAGTATCTACCATTCCCATGGTTAAAGATATTAGATATCCTGAAGTAACTGCTATTAATATTCCTAATTGTTTTATAAACCCTTTTCCAAAGAAGTTAATTGAAAGAGCTATAGCTAATGTTATTCCTGCGATTACAAAATTTTCACTTGCCATGTTAAAAGCAGTTGGAACTAAGTTTAGTCCTATTACAATAATCATTGGTCCTACTACTTGTGCCGGTAAAAACTTTCTAATTCTAGAAACTCCTATTTTCTTAACACAGAATGAAAGAATTACATATATAAAACCCGCTACTAATAATCCCCCTTGAGCATAAGCTAAATCGCCACCGTGCATTTCAGCAGCTGTAATTATAACTGATATAAATGCGAAGGATGAACCAAGAAATACTGGAACCTTACCTTTTGTGCAAAGATGGAAAATTAATGTACCACCACCTGCAGCTATTAAAGCTACTGATGGATCTAATCCAGTTAATACTGGAACTAAAACTGTTGCTCCAAACATTGCAATTAGATGTTGAAAGGCTAAAACAATTCTTCTTGAATGTTCCTTTAAGGTTCTTTCCCCTTCAAATACTTTAGATTCATTTCTTAATGATACTTCTGACATATTATGCCTCCTTAATATTTCTTAATATTAGGAGAAATCACTTTCTCCCCTTTCAGTCTCTCAGTACTGATTAAAAGGTATAAAAAAAACTTCTTGCACAGCAAGAAGTGATATATCAATACACATTATGATTACATAACAAATAAATTAATAATACTTCTTGCCAGTCTCTCTGGACTGAATTAAAGAAATCTCTTTTTTATAAATTATACACTTTGTTCTTTAAAATTTCAAGACATTTTAACAATGAATTAAAAAATCATTTCTTGAAAAAATATGTAATTAATTTAAAATAAATGATATTATAATATTATAGACATTTTAACTATTATTTAAGGGGGTGTATGTATGAACATACGTTACGCAGAAAGAACTTCAAGTATTAAAGCTTCTGAAATCAGAGAGTTATTAAAACTTACTGAAAAACCTGAAATTATTTCCTTTGCTGGTGGTCTTCCAGCTCCTGAATTATTTCCTTTAAAGAAAATTAATGAAGTCATGTCTGAAGTTATTAATGAAAAAGGAAGTATTGCCCTACAATATGCATCAACTGATGGATATACTCCATTAAGAGAGATCATATTAAATCAACGTGTAAAACCTGCTGGAATTGACTGCGAAATTTCAAACATCATGCTTACAAATGGTTCACAACAAGGCTTAGAATTTTCTGCAAAGCTTTTCATAAACAAAGGTGATACCATTGTTTGCGAAAGTCCAAGCTATTTAGGTGCAATTAATGCCTTTGCTGCTTATCAACCAAAATTCATAGAAATCCCAATGGATGAACATGGAATGATTGTGGAAAAATTAGAAAACGTTTTAATAAATCACCATGAAGAAATTAAAATGATTTATACTATACCAGATTTCCAAAATCCAAGTGGAATAACTATGAGTATTGAGAGAAGAAAACGTATCGCAGAATTAGCTGCCAAGTATGAAATTATAGTAATTGAGGATAGCCCTTATGGTGAACTTAGATTCGAAGGCGAAAGCTTACCTCCAATTAAATCCTTTGATAAATTAGGATATGTTGTTAATCTGGGAACCTTTTCTAAGACCTTCTGTCCTGGCTTAAGATTAGGCTGGATAGTAGCTGAACAAGAAATAATACGAAAATATATTTTAATAAAACAAGGTGCTGACCTTCAATGTAATACTCTTGCTCAAGTGTTTACTGCAGAATACATGAAAAAATACAATCTAGATGAACACATTTCAGAAATTATATCTGTTTATAGAAGAAGAAGAGATTTAATGCTTAACTCCATTAAAGAATACTTCCCTAAGGATATTAAATATACATACCCTGTAGGAGGCTTATTTACTTGGTGTGAACTTCGAAGTGATTTAGATACTGCTGAAATTCTGCAAGAAGCATTAAAAGAAAATGTTGCTTTTGTACCTGGGTTATCTTTCTTCCCTAATGGTGGTAAAAAGAATTTCTTTAGATTAAATTACTCTAATATGGATGAAGAAAGAATAGTAGAAGGTATTAAACGCCTTGGAACTGTGCTAAGAAAGTATTATGAATAAAATAATATAAATCATCATATAAATTACTTTGAATAATCTAAGCTTTTAATTTTAGGAGGAAAAATAATGGAATTATCAAGGCGTATCTTGAATATGGGATTCTCACCTATACGAAAACTTGCACCTTATGGAGACGCAGCTAAGAATAAAGGAATTAAAGTTTATCATCTTAACATAGGACAACCTGATATTGAAACTCCGAAAGAATTTACCGATGGGCTGAATAATTATGATGACAAAGTACTTAAATATGCTCAATCTCAAGGAATACCAGACTTAATCAGAAGCTTTATAAGCTACTACAAGCAATGGAATATTGACTTTCAAGAAGACGAACTCCTTGTTACTAATGGAGGCTCTGAAGCTGTTTCCTTTGCTTTAACTGCAATATGTGATATAAACGATGAAATAATTGTTCCAGAACCTTTTTATACTAATTATGCTGGATTTGCTGAAGGTGTAGGCGTAAAAATAGTTCCATTTATAACAAAAGCTGAAGAAGGTTTTCATTTACCTTCCAGAGATATCATTGAAAGAAAAATTACAAATAAAACAAGAGCAATAATGTTATCAAATCCAGGTAATCCAACTGGCGTTATCTATACAAAAGCTGAAATTAGAATGATAGCAGATATCTGTAAATCTCATAACCTATTTCTAATTTCTGATGAAGTATATAGAGAGTTTGTGTATGATGGTTTAGAATATACTTCAGCTCTTTATATGGAAGATGTTAAAGATAATGTAGTACTAATTGATAGTATTTCTAAACGATACAGTGCCTGTGGTGCTAGGATTGGATTAATAGCCTCAAAGAATAAAGCTTTAATAAATCAAACCTTAAAATTATGTCAAGCTAGATTATGTGTTGCTACCATAGAACAATTAGGTGCAGCAAATTTAATAAATACTCCAAAGGAGTATTTTGATAAAGTAAAGAATGAATATGAGGAAAGAAGAAACTTAGTTTACAATAAACTGTCTAAAATAGACGGTGTTGTTTGTGAGAAGCCAAATGGAGCATTTTATATTATAGCTAAGCTTCCAATAAAAAGTAGTGACGATTTTGCTAAGTGGATGCTCACTGATTTTACTCATAACAACGCAACTGTAATGGTTGCTCCTGCTAGTGGTTTTTATGCTACTGATGGACTTGGTGAAGATGAAATTAGAATTTCATACTGTTTAAATACTGAAGATTTATCTAATGCAATGGATATTCTTAGCCTTGCTTTAAATAAATATTTAGAAAAAGAAATTTAACAAGTAAAAAGAAATTAAGCCAAGTGCTTAATTTCTTTTTATTTAAATTCATTTCTTTCATACTCGCAATAGGAGTCAATAATTTGAAATCCTTGAGAATTATATAACCTTAAGGCATCTGTATTATCTTTGTCACACCTTAAATATATGTTGGAAGAATTAAACTTTTCTGCAATCTTTAAAAGATGTGTCAACAGCTGTTTTCCATAGCCTGCTCCCCTATATGTCTGCAGTATTCCAAAATTAGCAATATAAATTCTAGAATCCTTTCTGATTATCTGGCCATATCCAATATCTCTATCACCCTTGCAAATAAAAATGCACCCTTCTGGAATGTAGTGTTTTTGATACTTCTCATACTGAATATCTTCTTCATCAATAGCTTGACGACTTAATGAATTAAATACTTTATTTTGTATCATACATCGTCTATACTCATCTTTACCATCAACAAATACTCTAAAAGAAATATCATCATCTGCAAAGTCTAAAACAGCTTCCTTATCTAAAGGCCTTTTCATCTCAACTATTGTCTTAACTATTTTAAACCCCCTATCCACAAGCAGCTCCTTCTTTAAATTATTATTATCTCCAATATAAATGGACGCATTATTATTAAATAACTTAAGGAGTTCCCCATAATAAATATCATTATTAAATTCAGGCATAATCTTTATGCAATGGATTTTATAATTTTGATGCTGCAGCTTACTAAACCACATAAATCCAATATATTCTTTATCAGCTTTAATAAACTTTACATTCTTACCAAGTAAAAGCTTTTTAAAGATATTCTTATTTGTACATATGTCTAACAGCTCTTCTTTGTATTCTGTAGTTATATTAAAGTGATCTATAAAATTAAAATTTGAATTATTTACAGTCTCTAATTTATACATATATCTCCATACCTCATAAATAGAATCTATATATATTATAATCCAATTTATTATATTATACCCTATATTTTGTAAATTTCTTTAAAACTTTTGATTTTTACTCAAATAAAGGAGCATAACCCTTTTAAATCCAAGGTTATGCTCCATATATTAACTATTCTGCATCAACGTCTTTAATGCTAAGACCAATTTTTTTATTTTCGCCATCAACTTGAGTAATAACAGCTTTAATAGTTTCACCTATTTTAAGTACGTTTTCAACTTTCTCAACTCTTTCTTTAGTGATTTGAGAAATATGAACTAATCCATCTACACCTTCTTCTAACTCAACGAAAGCTCCAAATGGTGCAAATCTAGCTACTTTACCAACCACAACATTTCCTACTGGGTATTTAGTTTCAATGTTGTTCCATGGGTTTTCATTTAATGATTTAACACTTAATGCTAATTTGTTGTTTTCTTTATCAGCTTCAAGAACTACAACTTTAATAACATCTCCTACTTTGTATAATTTAGAAGGGTTATTAATTTTGTTCCAAGACATTTCAGAACTGTGAAGTAATCCATCAATACCACCAACTTCAACAAATGCTCCGAAAGCAGCTAATCTCTTAACTGTTCCTTCCATAACAGCACCTTGTGTTAAAGATGCCCAAGTTGCTTCTTTTTTAGCTTCATTATCTTTTTCTAAAAGCTCTCTTCTAGAACCAACTATTTTTACTCTGTTTCTATCTCTAGAGAATTCTATTACTTTAACATCCATAGTTTCTCCGACATATTTAGAAAGGTCAGCAACTCTGCTTAATTCAACGTGAGAAGCTGGTATAAATATTCTCTCACCTTTAAATAAAGCTACAAGTCCACCTTTTACTACTTCTTTAACTTGAACATTTAAAACTGTTCCATTTTCAAAAGCAGCTTTTAATTCTTGCTGTTGAGCAGCTTTTAAAACTTCAACTCTTGATAATACTACTAAACCATCAGTATTTTTTCTGTTTATAACCTTTGCTTTTATAACATCACCAACTTTAACTTGTTCAGTTAATGGTGTATCCTCTCTTGAAAACTCTTCAGCTGGTATTATAGCTTCTGATTTAGCTCCTATTGTAAGGTATGCTTCCTTTTCATTTACTTTAAATACTTCACCTTCAAGTATTCCACCAACTGAAATATTTGTAGTGTCGTTAGAGTATTGTGCGTATAAATCCATATCCTCTTGGCTTATATTATTTTGTTTTTTCATCTTATTAATAGCCTCCTCAATAACATACTCTGGAGTCGATGCCCCAGCAGTAATTCCTATTTTATTTATTTTATCATTCCTTATCATATTTAAAAGCAAAGAATCCAACTTTTCCGCATGATAAGTATTTTCACAATTTTTTTTGCAAATTTCATATAACTTAGTAGTATTAGAACTATTAAATCCACCCAATACTATCATCATATCTACCTCTTTAGAAAGTTCATCAGCTGATCCTTGTCTTTCTTCTGTGGCATTACAAATAGTATTAAAAGCTACTACTTCCTTTGATAAGGATATGACTTTGCCTAAGACCTTTTCCCAATTTGACTGTTTCTCAGTAGTTTGAGAAACTACACAAACCTTTCTAGAGATTTCGTCAATATTACTTCCATCCTTAGAAATAATTGCAGAGTCATTACACCATCCGTTAATTCCAATAACTTCTGGATGGCTTTCATCACCCACAATAATTATATTATAGCCTTTATTATAATACTCCTCAACCTTTTGTTGTATATTTTTAACATAAGGACAAGTTCCATTTTCTATAATTACTCCAATAGAGTTTAAGTCTTCAATAACTTTTTTACCAACACCATGAGACCTTATAACTACAACATCATTTTCTTTAAGCTTTAAGGCCTCTTCTAAAGTAATTGGAAATATTCCTTTTTCCTCTAAACTTTTAACAACATCATTATTATGTATTAAAGGACCTAATGTATGGATAGGTTTATCATATTTTTCTCTTAATCTAACTGCTTCATCAACAGCTCTTTTTACTCCAAAGCAGAATCCTGCCTTTTCAGCAAGTAAAACTTCCATTATGCTCACCTCTATCCACTAAGCTCGATTTTTATATTCTTCAATATACTTTGAAATTGCCTCAACAACTTCATGGATATTCATTAAAGAAGAGTCAACTTCAACAGCATCTTCAGCCTTTTGAAGAGGGTCTACCTCTCTGTGTGAATCGATGTAATCTCTTTTTTTAATATCCTCTAGAATACTATTATAATCTACTTTTACATTTTTGGCTATAAGTTCCTCGTATCTTCTAGTAGCTCTTTCTTCAGGTCTTGCAGTTAAAAATATTTTAACACTAGCATCTTTTAAAACTACTGTTCCTATATCTCTACCATCCATTATAACATCATAATTTTTAGAAATACCTCTTTGAAGTTGGACTAATTTTTGTCTCACCTCTGGAACTGCCGCATATCTTGAAACATTATTTGTAACTTCAATGTTTGTTAATTCCTTGGAAACGTCAACACCGTTTACAATCAAATCATCATTTTCAAAATGCATTTCTAATTCATCTATTAAGCTGCATAGCTTTTCAATTTCATTAGGTTCAATTCCATTTTTCATTGCAAATAAAGTTACTGCTCTATACATTGAACCTGTGTTTATATACATTAGGTCATATTTTTTTCCTAATAGTTTTGCAATAGTGCTCTTCCCAGCCCCTGCTGGACCATCAATGGCTATTGATGTTCGCATTATATCACCCCTTGTTATGTTAAAATCTAGAAATTATCTCTAGTAAAATATATATTAACTCTAAGTAAATGACTTAGAATAATAATCTGTTTAAATCTTAGTACCTGCAACATATCCAGTTGATAATGCAATTTGCACATTATATCCACCTGTAAATGCATCCACATCTATGACCTCACCAGCAAAGCTTAAATTATCAACTAATTTTGATTTCATAGTTGACGCATCAATTTCTTTAGTGTCAATACCACCAGAAGTTACTATTGCTTCGTCAACACTTCTAAAGCCCTTAAACCTCATAGGTAAGGCTGAAATCAAGTTAACAAAAGCTCTTCTTTGCTCTTTAGTAATTGTATTTACCTTTTGATCTTCTGAAATAGTGCTTAATTTAATCATTACAGGTATAAGTTTTTTAGGAAATAAGTCATTTAATGCATTTTTAAAATCCTTATTATTATACAGTAAAAAGTCTTTTTGTATTCTCAAATCCAGCTCTTTCTCACTTAAAGCCGGCTTCAAGTTTATAAATAACTCATATTTTTCATTTGGTTTTATGATACTGCTAGCCTTAAGAACTAATGGACCTGAAACTCCAAAGTGTGTAAAAAGCATCTCACCTTGTTCTTTAAATACTATCTTTTTACTGCTGTTTCTTAATGTAAGCTGTATATTTCTTAAAGATAAACCTTGAACTTCTTGCAGCCAATCTTCATTTATTTCTAATGGAACTAAAGAAGGTTTAATATCTACTATATTATGCCCCAATTCTTTGCAAAATCTATACCCGTCTCCATTAGATCCAGTTTTAGGATAAGATGCACCACCTGTAGCCATAACTACATGGTCACATTCAAGTTTTCTACTACTTTCTAAAATAATAGATTTTATTACACTTCCATGGCTTTCAATTTTCTTAACACCATCACCAATGATCACATTGACACCTTTTTCTCTAAGAGCTTCTTCTAAGCCCTTAATTATATCTGAAGATTTATCTGATGCAGGAAATACTCTTCCTCCACGTTCCTCTTTAAGCTTAATGCCTCTGTCCTCAAAAAACTTTATTACATCTTCATTTGTAAAGGTATATAGCGAACTATATAAAAAATAAGGATTTGTTATAATATATTCGAAAAACTCGCTAATATCCTTACCATTAGTAACATTACATCTACCTTTTCCAGTGATGAATAATTTTTTGCCAAGCTTATTATTTTTCTCTACTAAGAAAACCTGATTATTTTCACTAGCAGCTATTGCTGCCATCATACCAGCAGGTCCTCCACCGATGACTACTACTTTCGCCAAAAAAACACCACCTTAAATAAGACTCCAAATCTTCGATTTGGTTAAGTCGCATTTACTCCTTCGACTGTTTTTGAGAAGGAGTTTCCGTAATTGACTCCAAATCTTCGATTTAGCAAGTCACTTTTACTTCTCTGCCTTCATTTGAGAAGGAGTTTCTATTAATAAAAAATACTCTCTACTATAATTTAATATAAATCCCTTCATTATTCAATGAAATTATTTATTAAAATAATAATTTATTTACATACAAACGGAGAGAATTGATAATAATTCTCTCCGCATAAAACAATTTTATATAAAATTATTGATTAAAATTCTCCTTGAGCATACATAGCTTCTGCAACTTTCATGAATCCAGCGATATTTGCTCCAGCAACTAAATTATAACCATGTCCACATTGTTCAGCAGCTTCCATTGCATTTTTATGAATGTTAATCATGATTCTGTGAAGTTTTTCATCAACTTCTTCTTCTGTCCAAGCCATTCTCATGCTATTTTGAGACATTTCAAGAGCTGAAGTTGCAACTCCACCTGCATTTGCAGCCTTAGATGGTCCAACAATAACACCTTTTTCTTGCAAGTATGCAACTGCATCATTTGTACAAGGCATGTTAGCACCCTCACATACATATTTTATACCATTTTCAACGATTTGTTTTGCATGTTCTAAGTGTATATCATTTTGAGTAGCGCATGGCATTATGATATCAACCTTAACCCCCCATGGTTTTTGTCCAGGGAAGAATTCGCAACCAAACTTATCAGCATAATCTTGCACCTTATCTCTTCCTGAATTTCTCATTGTCACTAAGTAATTTATTTTCTCTGGAGTATTTACTCCTTCTGGATCATAGATATATCCATCTGGTCCTGAAAGTGTAACAACTTTACCACCAAGCTCAGTTATCTTCTGACATACACCCCATGATACATTACCGAATCCAGAAACTGCAACAGTTTTTCCATTGAAATCAGTTCCTTCATGTTTTAAGATTTCTTCACAGAAGTAAGCAATACCAAAACCAGTAGCTTCTGGTCTTATTAAACTTCCACCATAAGATAATCCTTTTCCAGTTAAAACTCCATTTTGGAATGCTCCACGGATTCTTCTATACTGTCCATAAAGATATCCTATTTCTCTTCCACCTACACCGATATCTCCAGCAGGCACGTCCACATCTGGTCCGATATGTCTTTGAAATTCAGTCATAAATGCTTGACAGAATCTCATGATTTCAGCATCTGATTTTCCTCTTGGGTCGAAATCAGATCCACCTTTACCTCCTCCAATTGGAAGTCCAGTTAAAGCATTTTTAAGTATTTGTTCAAAGCCTAAGAATTTAACAATTCCAAGATAAACTGATGGGTGGAATCTTAAACCGCCCTTATAAGGTCCTATAGCACCGTTAAATTGAACTCTGAACCCTCTATTTACTTGAGTGTTTCCATTGTCATCTTTCCAAGCAACTCTAAACATTATTTGTCTTTCAGGTTCGCAAAATCTTTCTAGCAAATTAGATTCTATATACTCAGGATGATTTTCTAGTACAGGTCCTATGCTGTATAAAACTTCCTCAACAGCTTGTATAAATTCTGGTTCTGCACTGTTTCTTTTTTTTACATTTTCTAATACTTGTTCAATATAAGTTTTAGTATCCATAGTAATAATCCCTCCTAAATTTAAACAATATATGTAATTTGCTTGGTAAATTTGAAAAATACCCAAGTAAATCCTTACAATATGTATATTCTACACGAATGAAATTTATCCTTCTTTTCTGAAAATTTTCGAAAGTTTTATTTCACTCAATATAAACGATTACATTTCTATTTCATCTTAACCTTGAAATACAAATATTTCAAGGTTAAATTTGATAATTTAGAATTTATTAACATCTGTTCCTTTTTTGTAGGAATAGATTTGATAATCTTCCCAAATATGTTCCAACTCATTAAAAGTTTTAGATATTTTCTCTTTTTCTTTTAAACCAACAGCTACAATTAAGGCATTTATTACACTTAATGGTGCCACAAGAGAATCAACGAAAGAAGCCATATTACTTTCTGCTATTAATGCATAATCAGCTTTTGCAGCTAATGGTGAAAGTAAACTATCCGTAATTGCGATAACATCAGCTCCACGAGACTTTGCAAAATTCAAAGTTTCAACAGTTCTTACTGCATATCTAGGGAAACCTATTCCAATAACACAATCCCCTTCACTGATATTTAGTACCTGTTCAAATATATCACTTATGCCGTATGAGACAACCTTTACATTATCTAAAATTAAATTTAAATAAAACCCTAAAAAATCTGCTAAGGCTGCTGAGCTTCTAAGTCCAACTATGTATATTTTTTTAGCTTTTAATATACTGTTTACCGTACCTTCAAAATCAGAATAACTGATTTTTTCCATTGTAGCTCTGATATTTTCAATATCAGACTTTAAAACTCCTCTTAAGGCATTGTTAGGCTCAACATAATCACTCGCCAACTCTATCCTTTGTGCCGTAGTAAGTTTATTTTTAATAAGTTCCTGAAGAGCCTTTTGAAGCTCAGGATATCCTTCATATCCTAACTGATTTGCAAATCTAACAACAGTAGATTCACTAACACCTACACTAATACCAAGTTTAGCTGCAGTCATAAATGCCGCTTTATCATAGTGCTTTAGTATATATTCAGCAATAAGCTTTTGACCTTTGCTTAACCTAGCAAATTTACCTTGAATAATTCTCATTAAATCCATATTAGTTTCCATCAAAATGACTCCTTTTTAATTGCAAATGAAATACATAATTCATTTTACAGAAAACTGAATTATATGTTTCATATTATCACAGTATAAAACAACCTTCAACCCATAAATTTTCAAAATAATCAAAATTTCTTTCCACGTCTACTTTTATTTTATGAAACATTTTAAATAAAATACTTCATAATTAGAAAGAATTGTAGTGTTGTAAAGTTATTTCTTTTCAATTACAAGCATATAGGGTGATAATTCACTTCTATTTATTACTTTATGAAGCATAACCCCATATTTATTTTTAGGAAGTTCCTTTGTATATTTCAAAAGTGCTTCCCCCTCTTTTGCCCCTTCTTCATGCCCAACATAAACAGCTATTATCAAGATTCCTCCGCTATTTAAAAGGTTTAATACTGACTCTACGCTTTTCAATGTTGAGTTTGTCATTGTCGTTATACCTTTATCTCCTCCCGGTAAAAAGCCAAGATTATATATGGCAGCATCAATCCCTTCTTTAACATATTTATCAATATGTTCATGGGAATCTAGTATTAAAGAAACATTAGATTTTTCCTTCTTTTTATATTCTTCTATTGCAGATTTTTGTATGTCAAAAGCATATACTTTCTCAAAGTGATTACTTAAAAAATCGCAGTCTCCACCATTTCCAAGGGTTCCATCTAATGCAACTCCTTTACTTTCCACATAATTCTCAATTATATGATGAGATAAATCTGTAATGTTCCCCAGATACTTAAACATTTCCAATTCCCCCGTTCTTTAAATACTCAATTTCTTTAGAAGTTAAATGTCTCCAGGATCCTTCTTTTAAGTTTTTATCTAAATAAATCTTTCCTATGGAAACTCTTTTTAATTTAACTACTGGATGACCAACAGCATCACACATTCTTCTTACCTGTCTGTTTTTGCCTTCATGTATTTTAATTTTAAGGGTGCATTTATTGTTTCCCTTAGAAATAACTTCGCAGGTTCCTGGTGCTGTAATGTAATCTCCGATATCAATTCCATCTTTAAATTTCTTTATTCCATCTGCTGAAATTATCCCTTTTACTTCCGCAATATATGTTTTATCTATAGAAACCCTTGGATGAATAACGTTATTATATACTTCTCCATCATTAGTTAAAAAAATCAATCCAGAAGTATCATAATCTAATCTTCCAATGGGATATATACGTTCTTCTACCTTCACAAGATCTAACAGGGTTTTTCTTCCTCTATCATCCTTAACCGTTGATAAATATCCTGTTGGTTTATTTAAGGCTATGTACAGCTTCATTTCCTCTGGTGCAATTATTTTTCCATCAACCTTCACTTGATTTTTATCAGGATCAACCTTAGCTCCTAACTCATTTACAATAATATTATCTATTTCTACTCTATTAGCTAAAATAATTTCTTCACACTTTCTTCGTGAAGCAACGCCACATCTAGCCATATATTTTTGTAATCTTTCTTCCATAATACAAAACATCCTTCCTTTACCTCTATGAATTATAATTATTATTTGTAAAAAAATCAATGTGAAGCCCTCAATATTCGAAAAATAATATAGGCCTTACATTAAAGTAAGGCCATGCTAAGTGTTGTAAGTCAATTTTAATTATCTTAATTGATTTTCTTTACGATTGCCACCCGATTCCATGAAACCATTTTTTGATTTTCTGCTATCATTAGAATTATCTGCCATAGAAGTAAGTTCGCTATTGATTTTATTTGAAACTTTCTTTGGTTTATTTTGCTTATTCTTAGCCATATCGCTCACCTCCCATTAACTATTATGGTCGAAACAGGATTTTATATTCAACTTTTAATAAAACCTTCCTGCACTAATTATTAATGATGTATTCACCATCTTATAAATTGTTAAATTAAATAAATAATGTTATATTCAATATATAATTTATAATTTTTTCACGTAAATATATTAATTAAAAATATTTTGGGGAGGTACTATAATATGAATCCTATATTTTTTATGCCAACTAAAGTAATTTGCGAAAAAGACGCAATTAAAACTCAAGGTCATTTGATTAAAAACCTTGGTGATACAGCACTTATAGTTACAGGACGCCATTCTTCCAGAGCAAATGGTTCTTTAGAAAACTTAACTACAGTTCTTAAAACTAACAATATAAAATATTTTATTTTTGATGAAGTAGAGGAAAACCCATCCACTGAAACAATAAACAAAATAAAAAAATTACATATAGACAATGGAATTAACGTCGTTATCGGAGTCGGCGGAGGTTCCCCAATGGATGCATCAAAAGCAGCAAGTGTACTTCTTGCAAATACTGGTATGGATGCCAAAGACCTTTTCACTACAGATGAATTTAAATCCCTGCCTGTAGTTGCTATCCCAACTACAGCTGGAACAGGAAGTGAAACAACACAATATTCAATACTTACAGACCATGAAATAGAAAATAAGCTGGCAATAAAAACAAAGCTATTCCCAACCCTTGCTTATCTTGATGCGTCATTTTTAATGAATACACCTAAGGAAATTACAATCAATACGGCCATTGATGCGTTATCTCACTTAATTGAAGGATATTTATCAACTCAAGGTAATATTTTCAGCAACGCTTTGGCAGAAAGCGGATTAAAATTATTTAAAGAATGTATTCCCTTCTTAGAAGATGAAACAATAATCTTTGAAGTACGAGAAAAACTTCTTGCTGCTTCCTCCATTGCTGGTATGGTAATTGCTCAAAGCGGAACTTCTCTGCCTCACGGTATGGGCTATCCATTAACTTATCATCATAATGCACCTCATGGCATGGCTAATGGACTTCTATTAAAGGAATATCTAAAAAGCTATGCAAATCATGAAAGTGAAAGAATAGAGAACATCTTAAAACTTCTTGAATTTAGCAATATTGATGAATTGGGAACCTTTATAAAAAGATTGTCCACAATAACCTTAAATATATCTCAAAACGAACTTAAGGCTTATGCAGAATATATGATTTCCAATAAAGCTAAGCTTAAAAACCATCCTTTTAAAATAACTTTTGAAGAACTTTTGAGCATATATGAAAAAAGTTTAATCTAATATTATAATAGAAAGATAAAAACAGTTCTCTGCTTTTTAACCAGAGAACTGTTTTTATCTTTCCTTACTTTTCCTTATACTCTAGATTAAAATAATTAAGAATCCCCTTTGCAATAGCTGTTCCAAATTCCTGCTGTTTCTCAAGGTTATGGATGAAACTTCTATCAAATTCATTATCAAGATAAGCACATTTTATTATTATTGAATCCATATCTGCTTCTCTAATAACTGCATTGTAATCTTGTAAACCATATCCAATTTTATTGTATATCTTAATTGCAGGCTGACCGAGTTTTCTTATTTCGTCACCAATTGAAGAAGCCAAGCTCAAGCCTTTTTCTGAATGAATTGAATACACCAATTCACAAAGAGACCCCTCTCCAAAGTTGCAGTGTATAGAAACAAAAGCATCGGAGTGATTTTTATTAGCTATAAGGATTCTTTGAGAGTATCCTACATAAGTATCATCATCTCTTGTCATTACAACTTCTACACCATAGCGCATCAGTTCTTCTCTACATTCTAATGCAATGGTAAGATTGATTTCTTTCTCCACAAGATTATCAAAGGTAAACCCTGTTTTATTTCCACCCTTACCAGGATCAAGAGTCACACTTTTCATACTATCCCTCACTAATAATATTATAGTATATTCTATTCATTGAAGGATAAAATATGAAGTTAATATGCAGATTGATTATGAACTTTATTTACTTGGAATATATTTTGTTTATTACACTTTCATAAACAGATATATTATATTCAATTGCCCCTAAATAATCTGGCTTAATTCTCTTATAATGTTCGATACCTTCATCTGTAATTTTATATAACCTTTTATTCTTTCTATCAAAATCTTCCCATTTTCCAGTAAGATAAATATTCTCTTCTAAATCTCTAAGTAATGGATAAACTAATCCATTTGACACCTTTGTGAAGTTTTCATTAATATAATTTACTATTTCTAATCCATACTCTTCCTGTTTCTCGTATATAAGATAGTGAAGTATGTAAAGTTTAACCAATTTTGTTGTGTTTATTCTATTATCTAGGGTTGCAATTCTTTTTCTAGATTCACCTTTCATTTTTATACCTTCTTTCAAATTTAGTATTAATTATATTATAAATGCTTATTTCAATTATGACAATTATTTTTATGAAATAAAATATGATTTTATGTTTATTTAGTATATAATAGTGTTAAATAAATAAAGAATTATTAATAACAAGTGAGGTGCTTCATGAAAATTAAAGCAGAATTTCATTGTCACACTACAGCCTCAGATGGGAATCTATCTCCTACTGAAGTAGTTCAATTAGCAAAAACTAATGGAGTTGAGTACTTAGCAATAACAGACCACGATACCGTTGACGGCCTTCCTGAAGCAAAGGAAGCCTGTGATAAACTTAATATAAAATTTATACCTGGTATTGAGTTGAGTTGTAATCATAACAAGGAAAGTATTCATATCTTAGGGTTTTTCAAAGGTGATGGTTACAAATCCAAAGAGCTCATAGATTTTTTACACAATTTAAAACTAAACCGGATTTCAAGAGCAAAAGCTATAGTTGATAAATTAAAAGAACATTTTAATATCGAGTTAAACTATGAGGATGTAATCGCCTTAGGTGATGGTGTAATTGCCAGACCACATATAGCAAAGGCTATAATTAATGCTGGCTATGATTACTCTATAGATTATATCTTTGATAACTTTATTGGTAATGACAGCCCTGCCTATGTACCAAATAAACACATTTCTGTTCCAGATGGAATCAAACTATTAAAGAAGTATGGATGCATCGCTGTTCTCGCCCATCCAAAGCTTGTCAAGAAAACACCTGTAAAGACTTTACTTGAATTTGATTTTGATGGCATAGAGGCAATATATTTCCAAAACTATCAAAGTGAAACTGATGAGTTTACCTCTATGGCAAATTCAAAGGGTCTATTAATTACTTGTGGTTCAGATTTTCATGGAATTTCAAAAGATGATAAAAAACACGGCACCGTTGGAGCAATGGAAATTGATGAGTTCTTTTTCAATAAATTTATAAAAAGTTACTTAAATTAAAAATTTCCTCATAAACAATTGTTCTTATCTTATGTCAGCTTTTATTTAATCGAGGTTTACACATCTAAATATACATTGATTTTAAACGGCTTGAATAAGTTTCAAGCCGTTATTTATAAATATTTATACACACTTCTCTTGCCACTTAAATTAACAGAATATACTGTTCATCCAAACTTCAGCTATTTTCAGAATATTATTTCTTTATATTTATACAACATATATCCTAAAAACACCTTGCATTATATGCATATTATTCGTATAATTATTCATAGCTAAAGAATTCGGAAGGATGTGTAGAAAAATGGAGAACTCAACTTCAAAATCGACTCAAATATCAACAAATTATGCTGCCATATTAAAATTTGTTCTTCTATCTTCTCTTGGGGTATTCCTATTCATGGTTCCTTTAAGTAAAGATGGACAAGTTATTATTCCTGTGGCAACACTTTCAAATACATTAAGAGACAGTTTAGGTGCTTCTCTACAATATATCATTACAGCAATCATTGTTATCACTGCAGTAAGCACTATAATAACAAAGGCTTTTAAGCCAAAATTCATAATGGAAAACAAGTTTTTAAATTCTTTATTCAATGTGAGTACAATATGGTTTATTGTAAGAATAATGGGTGGAATCTTTATTATCTGTACTATGTTCCAAATAGGACCTGAAGCAATCTGGTCTGGAAACACTGGTGGTATGGTATTAAATGACCTGCTTCCAATATTATTTTCAGTATTCCTTTTCGCTGGTTTATTATTACCACTTCTATTAAGCTTTGGACTTTTAGAATTTGTTGGATCACTTTTAGTTAAAGTAATGAGACCAATATTTAACTTACCAGGCGCTTCAGCTATTGACTGTATAGCATCATGGCTTGGAGATGGAACTATAGGAGTTTTATTAACAAGTAAACAATATGAAGATGGATATTATACTGAAAGAGAAGCCTGCGTTATTGGAACTACTTTTTCATTAGTTTCTATAACTTTTAGTTTAGTAGTATGCGATACCGTTGGACTTGGACATATGTTCGTTCCTTTCTACCTTGTTGTAACAGCAGCTGGATTAATCGCAGCTGTGTTAATCCCTAAACTACCTCCTCTTTCAAAGAAAAGAGATGTATTTCATAATGGGATAGACAATACAACAAGCAGTGACCTTCCTGAAGGTTATACTCCATTTAAATATGGATTGAAAAACGCCTTAGAAAAAGCAAATGAATCAACAATAGTTAATGACGTTGTTGTTAAAGGAACATTAAATGTTATCGATATGTGGTTTGGTGTAATCCCTGTAGTTATGGCAGTTGGAACCTTTGCTTTAATTATTGCTGAATATACACCACTATTCCAAATCCTTGGAACACCATTTATTCCATTATTAAAAATTCTTCAAGTTCCTGAAGCTGCTGCAGCTTCAAGTACTTTAGTTGCAGGATTTGCTGACATGCTTCTTCCTTCAATAATGGCTGGGGGAATTCAAAGTGAAATGACAAGATTTATAATAGCTGCAACTTCAGTTACTCAATTAATTTATTTATCTGAAGTAGGTGCATTACTTCTTGGTTCAAAAATTCCAATAAACTTCAAAGAGTTATTTATAATCTTCTTAGAGAGAACCTTAATAACTCTACCAATAATAACATTAATAGCACATTTATTATTTTAAATCAAAAAACCTTAGGAAATTTTCCTAAGTTTTTTTTTACTAATTGTTTTCTTTTATATTAACTTAATATCATATATAATAAATATAGACTTATTTTTTATGAAATCTTCTTCTTATATTCATTTGAAGGAGTAAATTCATGAATACCAAATCATAGATTTGGACACTTACTTATCGGAGGTTTAACATGTGGATTGAAAACTTAATAAATATAGAAAACATTAAAATTAATAATATCCCTACCACAATCATATCACCAAAAAACTATAATACAAAAATGCCTGTTGTATTTTTTTATCATGGATGGAGCTCAAGCAGAGATAAACACTTTAACTTAGGAACTCTCCTTGGCTGTAATGGATATTTAGTTGTAATTCCTGATTCTATCAATCATGGTGAAAGAGGAATTATTGATTATAACGATATGCAGACAGGTTTAGCACAGTTCTGGCCAACTGTGGTGAACTCCCTAAAGGAATTTCCTGCCCTGTTAGAGTATATAAAAAACAATTATGATATAAATGAAAACAAAATCGGAGTTGCAGGACATTCAATGGGAGGTATGATTACCTCTGGAATCCTTGCTCATAACCCTATAGTATCTGCTGCAGTAATTTTAAATGGTTCTGGAGCTTGGGCTGATGCTACATTAGATTTGCTTGGTTCTCACTATGAAGAACAAAAAGAAGTTATAGACAAGGGCCTTACCGAATTACAACCTATTATTCCATTAAATAACATTGAGAAATTCATTGATACTCCTACCTTAATTCTTCACGGAGAAAATGATAAGATTGTCCCAATACACAGCAGCAAAATATTTTATGATGCTCTAAAAGAAAAATACAATGATAAGAATTTAGTTTCCATGGTTACATTTGATAGACTTAATCACTATATAACAGAAGCCATGATAACTGAAATGATAAATTGGTTTAACCATCACTTAAACAACTAAAAAACTTGAGTAATTAAAATGCACAGCTACCGTAATTTTACGATACTGTGCATTTATTTATTTTCTATTTCTTATTATTCCTTATTTTTAATAAAGTTTTTGTAACCTTATATCCAAGTCCTACAGCTCCTACCACTACCCCAACAACAAGAGCAGATGATACTTTATCACTATACTTTTCAACCTGTGTTACCTCTATCTTATGAAACTTTTCCTTTAAATCATTATCAACACTACTCATAACTATCACCCTTTCGTTATATAAAAGTCTAAATATAAATTGGGATAAACCCAAAACACTCCTTCTGCTTAAGGAATAGAAGCTTCAATATGGAAAGTTAATTTATTTGACTAATCCAACCTTTTCTCCCACATTTAGACCATGATCATTCATTAACTTAATTATACCATCATTTCTACCATTTAATTATTAAGAATTTCTTAAGTGAGCCTTCAAATCTATGATTTGGCTAGGCGAACTTACTCCTCCGAACGAATGTGAGGAGAAGTTTCCTTTAAAATATAAATCTTTGATTTGGTTAGTTGAACTTACTACTTCGACCACAAGGAGAAGGAGTTTCCTCTAAAAATAATCTACGGTTTGGCCACACAAACTTACTACTCCAAAATCATATGTGAAGGAGTTTCCACTTAAAACATCCCTTTCATTTTTTCTAAGCTTTCAAACCCCAAATTAGTTTTCTTAAAAAACTTTATAAAACTTAATCTATATATTATAATAATAACATCACGTTAATATGGAGGATTCATTATGTTTAGAACAGTAATATGGTTTGGTCATTTTGCACTAAGCCTAGTATGTGAGATATTTCCTTTGTTGAAGGTTAACTCTCTAGAGAAACAAGGTAAATCAAAAGAAAAGGATGCGTATGTACATAAAGTAACATCTAAATGGGCAAAGTCTCAATTAAAATATAGTGGTGCAAAGGTAACTGTTTCTGGTCAGGAAAATGTGCCAAAGGATGTACCTGTTGTTTTTATAGCTAATCACCAAGGTAACTTCGATATACCTCTTTTAATGAGCTACATCGATAAACCAAAGGGATTTATAGCTAAAATAGAAACCCTTAAAATTCCTATAGTTAGAACTTGGATGAAAAATATTCACTGTGTATTTATGGATAGAAGCAACCTTAGAAAGTCAGCTGCAGCCATAATTGAAGGTGTTAAAATCATTAAAGAAGGTCATTCTTTAGTTATTTTCCCTGAAGGGACAAGAAGTAAAGGCGGTCCCCTTGGTGAATTTAAAGCTGGTAGCTTTAAATTAGCAACCAAATCAAAGGCCCCAATTATTCCAATAACAATTAATGGTTCCTATAATCTTATGGAGGCTAATGGAAATAAAATTAAACCTGCTGAAGTAGAAGTTTATATACACCCTGCAATAGAAACTGCAGATCTATCTAAAGAAGAACAAGAAGCCCTTCCAGAGCAAGTTAAAGCAATTATTGCTTCAAAACTAGCTACCAAATAATAAATAAACTTGCAAACATATCTAAAGTGTATATTGTAAACTGTTCAATTTAACAGTATTATTATATATGTGACTTCACAAAACATATTATTGGTGGAGTAAGGAAAAACTTTCAAATTAAGATTTGAAAGTTACTTTGGGAGGTGTTACGATGAATTATGTTACTTCAGGAGTTTGCTCAAAGGAAATAAACTTTGAGGTTGTTGATAACAAAGTAAAAAATGTTAGCTTTGTTAGAGGCTGCATGGGAAACTTATTAGGTATTGGAAGCTTAGTTGAAGGTATGGATATCGACGAGGTTATATCAAGATTAGAAGGCTTAAAATGTGGTGCTAAAGACACATCTTGCCCTGATCAATTAGCAAAAGCTTTAAAAGAATACAAAGCACAAAAATAATAAATAAAATGCTATCATATGAATTTATGATAGCATTTTCTATTTATTAATATTATCCTCAAATTTAGTAATACTACTTATAAATAATACTACTAATAAGTCATAAGGGAAACGAGGTGAATTTTAATGATTAAACTAAAAGAAAGTTTTTATAATAGAGATGCAAGAATCGTTGGAAAAGAATTATTAGGGAAAATATTAGTTCGTAAATATGATGGAAAAACACTTGTAAGCAGAATTGTTGAAACCGAAGCATATATTGGTAGCTTGGATAAGGCTTGCCACGCTTATAACTTCAAAAGAACACCTAGAGTATTGCCATTGTATGAAAAAGGCGGCATAGCTTATGTATATGCCATATACGGCATGTACTATTGTTTAAATATTGTAACTGCTGAAAAAGATGACCCACAAGCAGTATTAATAAGAGCCGTTGAACCTATTGATGGTTTAGAAGAAATGAGTTTAAACAGAACTAAAAAATCATATTCTGACCTTAAAAGAAAAGAAATCCTAAACTTAACCTCTGGTCCAGGTAAGCTTTGTATAGCTTTAAATATTGATAAGACCTTGGATAGTCATTCCCTTTTTAGTGAAGAGCTTTCCGTTTATGATGATGAATATGACGATTTCGAAATAATTAGCTGCAAAAGAATTGGTATTGATTATGCTGAGGAAGCCGTAGATTTTCCTTGGAGATATTACATAAAAGATAACGATTATGTTTCTGTAAAAGAAAAAGGCACGCGTTAAACGTGCCTTTTTCTTTTTATGGAAACTCCTCCTCATATACATTCGGATGAGTAAGTTCGCCTTAGGCAAACCAAAGATACACTCTGTGAAAGTTCCACTAACCAAATCCAAGATTTGGAGTATCACTTTTTGAGGCTCACTTATAAACTTAAAAATTTGTTAAATCTATCTCTAACCTTTTCTTCACCCATGATTTGCATGATTGTATATAAATCTGGGGTGTTGCTTCTGTGAGTTATAGCTGTTCTTATACATCCAGCAACGTCTGAAACCATTCCCTTAAACTCTTCAGGATTTTTCTTGAAGGCCTTTCTGTCAGCAGTGTAGCCAAGTTCTATAGCTACTGCTTTTAATTCCTCAAACCAAGTGTCCTTATCAGTATTGAAATTGTATGCCTTTGCATAAGCTTCAATTATTCTCTTAGCTTCTGCCATATCCATATTTTTAGGGAATTCAATAGCTTCCATTTCATCACAAGCAAATAACTCATCAAAGAAGAAGAAGATTTTTTCTCTAACATCGCTCCATTTAGCAAAGTCTTTTCTTGGCTTTGGACCTTCTTTATCAATATTAAAGATTTCTTTAGCCATTGCCTCATTTGAACTTACTAATTCGTACATTTCTTTATCGTACTCTTTAGCCCAGTTGATATAATAGTTATATACGTCTTCCGCTTTTAATCTGCAGATTACATTTTTACTTACGTCAGCTAATTTTACGATATCGAATAATGCTCCACTCTTACTCATTTTATCTAAAGCAACTTTAAACTCATGATAATCTACTGTAGGATTCTCTTCTCTCCACTCTTCAAATGATGAGTTGATGATATTTAAAAGGTATTCTATAACCGATATCATTGGATATCCTACTTCGTTATAATAGCTTACAGCACTTTCTGGATCTTTTCTCTTAGAAAGCTTTCTCTTAGAACCACCATCAAGCTTCATTATAGTTGGAGTATGAGCATATTCTGGTCTATCAAAACCTAAAACTTCAAATAATTGTACGTGGATTGGAAGTGATGATAACCACTCTTCTCCCCTTATTACTGTAGTTGTTCCCATCAAAGCATCATCTATAGCATGAGCAAAGTGATAAGTTGGAAGTCCATCTGATTTTATAATAACTATATCTTGGTTGCTTTCTGGAAAAGATATATCACCTTTAACTAAATCATGGAACTCAACTCTTTTTTCGAAGTTTCCTGGTGACTTTAATCTGATTATGTATTTCTCGCCTGCATTGATTCTTTCAAGAGCAGCTTCTGGTGAAAGATTTCTACAGCTAGCAAACTCTCCATAGTAGCCTGTAGTAAGCTTATCAGCAGTTTGTTTTTCTCTTAAAGCTTCTAAATCCTCTGGAGTACAAAAGCATGGGTATGCTAAACCTTTTTTAATTAAGTCCTTAGCAAAAGTCTTATATATTTCAGCTCTTTGGCTTTGTCTATATGGACCATACTCACCTTTGAAAGTATTGTCTCCTGTCATTCCTTCTGTGAAATCAAGACCAAACATGTGCATTGTGTTTATAGTTTCATCTATTGCACCTGGTACTTCTCTCTTTTGGTCTGTATCCTCTATTCTTAAATAAAACACCCCGCCACTTTGAGTAGCAATTCTTTCATCTAAAAGTGCAGAGAAAACTCCTCCAATATGTTGAAATCCAGTTGGACTTGGAGCGTATCTAGTAACTTTAGCTCCTTCAGGAAGATTTCTCTTTGGATATTTTTCAATAAAATATTGTGGTTCCCTGTTTATATCAGGAAAAATTGTATTCGCTAATACATCATAACTCATTTTATACACCTAACCTAACTTTTATATTTAAGTGAGCCTCCAAATCTTTGATTTGGTTAAGTCTAACTTACTCCACCGAACGTTATGTGAGGCGGAGTTTCATTTATCCCATCCAAATCTTTAATTTGGCTAAGGCGAACTTAAGTAAGAAGCTAAATCTCTGATTTAGCAATTCGCACTTATTCTTCGAGCACTCCACCGAACGTATGTGAGTCAGAGTTTCATATTCCATTCTCCAAATCTGTGATTAAATAGCTCACCATTTTCTATATTTATTACATACAACTTTGATTATATCTTTTACTTCTAATATTGTAAATATGGTATTAATTATTTACAATTAGGTTTATTTAATTCCACTTAAATCAATAATCTCAAAATCCTCATGTTTTTTTACTTTTAATATCTTTGGCTTTACCCAGTTATATGCAGTTGATAAATTAACCTCTGTTCCTTCACTCATAACTTTACCGGAGCCAAAAATACAATAAAGCTTATCCTTATAGAAGGTTTTAAAGCCCTCTTCGTTAGCTTCATGGCCTCTGATTAAGTAATCTATCCCTACTATCTCTGCATAAAGATTAAACTCTTCCTCTGTAAATCCAAACCTTTTTGTATGATTATATTTATCTTCTCTGTCTCCAAGTGGATCGCTCCATAGAATATTATTAATAATTGTTTCATCCCTATTATTGATTTTACCTTCATCTGTTAAATCTCTTAAAGCTTCTATATAATCAAATAACTGTTTTTCTTCTCTAAGAGGCCTTGGAATACCACCATGAACTCCGCAAATATTTTTTCCATCATACTGAAGAAAAGATACTATAGCCATTGAGTTGAACAAACTCAAGTATTTACTTATTAATTTCCTTGAATAGGATGAATTACTCTTTGTGAGTCCATCAAGATAAAGAAAGAAATAATCTTCTGGTTTATCCTTATCTGGCTTTTTTATACATAAGCCTACCACATCATCTTTGATTTTCCCAGCATCATGATTTCCCATTAATAGGTAAATATTTCCTGGGAAAATATACTTTAAACTCATTACTTTTTCTATAGTTTTAAGATGTTCTTTCCCCCTATCCACATAGTCGCCAAGAAAAATAATTCTTATCTTTTTATTATTTACCACTTTATTAAAGAAATCCACTTTATCCAAAATACAATCCAATATAAAGTCATCAGAATGAATATCTCCAACATAGTAGTACTCATAATCAGCATTAGTGAAAAAATAAACTCTAGAGGATAATCTTCCATCTTCAACTTTATGTAGTATATATTTTACATTCAGGTTATCCTTGATTAATTCATTATTAAAATCACTTTCCTCATTTTTGTGAAGGTTTATTACTTCATCAATAAGAAAGCTGTGAAATGACCCCATTTCACAGAGATCATTTCCCTTCAAATCATCAATCTCTTTCCACTCTTCCTTAAAAACTTCATTTATTTCTCTCTTTAATTCTTCCCCATTTCCATAACCATTAGTTAATAGCTTCCCTTTAACCCTTCTTATCATGGAAATTAATTTATTGTTTTCATCATCAGTTATATTTCCCATCCAGCTTTCGTTCATACGAAACGTCTCCCCATTTTAACCTTAAATTTTTCCTAATAAATTCATTTTAACTTCTTTACCTTTATTGTTTGTTACCTTTACCGCCTGAAACTTATCATAGTTTACCTTTATACCCTCATCTAAGTTTAAAGGCACATGTTCATCTGCAAAATAAGCCACAACAGTATCAAATTCTTCAAGCTCATTTAATTGCTTTTTTAATTTATCTCTTTGCTTTTTAGCTTCTGCTCTTTCCTTTGAAGTGTAGTTATCGGAATTAGAAATTACAGATAATCTGTTTATTTCCCTCTCATAATACTTTTCAAGTTCCAGAAGATATTCAATTCTAAATCTGGCTATTGTAGCTTCATCATACCTATGAACATAAATTAAACCCTTGATTCCATCATTTTTTCCTGAATCTATCAGCCAGTATATTGGTTTTTTAGCATATATCTTTAGATGATCCTTATAGAAATCCTTTATAAAATACCTTCTTATAGCTTCTCTTGAAGTTTCATTGTCCTTCATAGTCAAAGCACCTGCAATGAAGCTAAGATTTTCTTCAAGATATTCTTTGCCAAAGATACTTCCCACAAAGTCAATAAATGAAGAAACAACATCCCCCTCCAAATATTCGCCTTCAGTAATAATTAATATGTTATCCTCTTTTGGCATAAAAGAAGCCTTTTCCCATGTACCATCTACATTAATTCTGCAATTGTCAAAATCCCATCGACTGTTAATATCTCCACCCGCAAAAACTATTCCATTCTTATGAGCAGAATATCTTCCAAAAATACAGCCTACCGCATAGGAAATAAAGGCTTTTATATCATCTTTCAAATCCGCTTTTCTCAGGGTCACATCTTTCTCATTAACCTGTGGCTCCAGCTCCTTGGTTAAGCCATATATGTTTATAAATATCTCATTTAATTTTTCTTCGTTAGCTTTAACAATTTCAATGGCCTTTTCTCTTTCTTTTGACCAGCTTTCAAACTGATTTTTAAGTAAAATATTATTCCCCTTATTTATTCCTCTTAAAAATGGATGAGTTTTAAAGTTCCAAGAAGTTTCATAGGAGTCCCACTCATCTTCACTTATTTTTATATTTTCATCAACTAATAAATCTACCTTTTCAATAACCTTATCATCAAAGATATTCGGGCTTAAAGGAATATTCTTCAAATCTCCAACTTGGATATTAAAGGTTGGATTCATAATGTCCATAAACATATTTGAAACCTTACTGCATAGGAAGGCCAACATAAGCTTCTCGATTCCCTTATCATAGAAGAATATTGAAGAACCTGCCACATCAAAAATAAAGCCTTCTGGTGAATATCTAACCCCCATATCTTCTGATATAAAAGTATAAGTTAATCCACTTTTAAAGTAGAACTCCTCGTTTTTTATAGTTCTGCTGTAGGATTTATAAAGCTTTGCAGCATAATCCTTTACTTCAGCTCCATTATTCTCCCAATTTATTAAGTATCGGTTGTTACCAAACCACTTTCTAAACTCTCCACCCTTATTATAAGGAAACCATTTTTTCTTACTTTGAGAAGCTTCCTCAGAATCCTTAGCACAGAAATTAACTTTGTTTATGTCTACTTCATACCAATCGCGAAGAAACCTTTTATTATCAGAGGTTGCCATCCCTTGTCTTGGTTTTGCCATTGCTTCAAATCTATCCATAGATACAAATATATTTAATATATTCTCATTAACCCAATAAGCAAAAGGTCTAGAAGGAATTGCCAATAGCTTTTTTAAATCTGTTTCGTAAAGAGCCCCATTTTCAGCTCCACTAGAAACTTCTTTAACTTTTTCAGCTTTTTCAAGTGTAGAACATTCTTTCGTTACATCCACAATCCTTGTAACATACTCTGGAATAACACTCTTTTGATTTACAAAAGCAACATTCTGAACAATGGTTCCTACATTTTCCTCAAAAGCCTTAGATCCAAGATGAATCATATTAATAAAGCAGCTTTCATTAAGGAGCCTGTTTCTAAGTTCTAGGAAACTGCTAAGGAACATCCAGGAATGCTGATTTATCATGGCATAAATTCCATCCTCCATTAAGTACCTGTTGCACACCTCCATAAACACCGAAAACATATCATGTTTTGAAACTGGAAATTTATCTGCCAGATACCTTGCCAAGGTTTCATTAGCACCACGCAGCCCCATATAAGGAGGATTAGTAATTACCACCTCATATTTTTTGCTCATAATTCTTCCCTGCTTAATCATCTTTGGCAGCTTATCATTAAGGGCATCTAAATACTCAGTAAAAATAATACTATTATTTTGATTCAACTCCTTCAGTCTTTTCTCTAACCCATAAAAATTAATATCTTTAACTTCTAAGATAGAACCATACTCTTTAGCGTCTTGAAACTTTGATGCAAGATAATTTAAATCCCCTCTGAGAGCATCATTATGTCCCGCAAAGTATTCAATTGCTTCCATGGATATTCCATTACTCTCCTCAACTGAAGCAACATTTAAATTAAGTGGTGTTCTTTCAATATCTCTTAGGAACCTTCTATTATATTGTCTAGCCTTCATTATTAATGCAAAGGCACCTAGCTGAACTGATCTTCCATCAATATCCAGACCAAAAATATTATTCTCAAGAATTTTTCTAGGAATCTCTCTTTCTGAATAACCAGCACTGACGTAAATCTTATAAAGTACCTCAAAAGCATAAACAAGAATATGACCTGAACCCATACAAGGATCTAATACCTTTATTCCTTCAGGAGTAAGCTCACTTCTTTTTACCTTTATTTTATAAATAACCTCTTGTGCTTTCCAATTTTGATTTCCTTGTCCAACATAATATTCTAATTCCTTACCCAGATTGCTGTTTCCATGACCCTGGATCCAGAGACTTCCTATTGAGTTTTCAACTAAATATTTCACTATCCACTTAGGTGTAAATAATTGAGTGGCAGCTGGAATGTTTTCCTTTGTAATCTTAACATTCTTTTTTAACCCTTCAAAAACTCTGTCTTTTTCTTCTGAAATATAATATTGATACATCCACCCAATGATCTCAACTTCGTCTTTCCAGCTTTCTTCATCAATATCAAAACATAATCTTCTTATAACATAGCTTTCGTCTAACAAATTATTAGGAAGTAACAGCTCTGTGTAATCTTCTATTTTTTCAAATAGCCAGGGAATAATATTTCCAAGCTCATTACACTGCTTAACTAATAGATATCTATATAACTGTTCTCTAGCTGAGTTATTTCCGATATCAACCAAAGCATATATATACTCCGCATCAAGATTAAGCTCTTCAACCACTTCTCCAACCCTGGAAATTATATCTGGATCGGCTTTACCTTTAAGTTCTGAAGATAAAACTCTTATACCTGAAGGTAGATAATCATTTACCTCCATATACCTTAGAGCAATTAATCTATTAAACCAAGTATAAGCAACCTCATCAATAACATTATCAAAGCCCTTTTTTTCAATTTCCTTTATAAGTTCATTTCTATGTTTAGGAGATTCCTTAAAGATTTCTGGTCTTCCTTCAACTCTGAAGCCACCTTGTACCTCTTCAATATTTCTAATATAATCCTTTTCTATTCCTAAACTATAAGCTCTATATTTTACACCTTCTATTAAAGCTTTTCTCGCCCAGGTTGCAAAGAAGCGAATTTTACTCTTATCCATTGTTCCTTCTCCTTATTCCCTTTATTCAATACTATATTATATCACAGATTAGTTTAAAGAAAATTTATAAAAAAATAAAACCTAAGAATTAAAATTCTTAGGTTCACATACTACTATCTTTTTTCTATTCCATAACCATTTTCTTTTGCATTCTTTCCACTAGCATTTAAAGCCGGCTCTTCTATTGTTGTGTTAAAACTATTGTTTGCAAATTGACCTTGAGATTTCGTACCGTTGTGAAGATAGTTTTCTTTAGTGTACTCTCTTTGACCTCCAGCTTTACCATAAACCTGTTTTTCTTGCTCTGTAAAAAATTTTTTATCCATAACTGCCTCCTTTTGATACCTTTTTAGTTCTTAATTTAATTCTTCAAATTACACTACTTATTATGTACCTGTGCAGACATTTTATTAATTTATTTATTAACAGCTTTTGATATAAAATTTTAAAATAAAAAAATACATTCTGCTTAAGAATGTATTTTATATGGTGCGCCATCGGGGGCTCGAACCCCGGGCACCCTGATTAAGAGTCAGGTGCTCTACCAACTGAGCTAATGGCACATAAGTGACACTCCAAATCAATGATTTGGTTAAGGTGAACTTACTCCTTTGAACGTAGTGAAAAGGAGTTTCCTTTAATATCAAATCTTTAATTTTATTAATGTAACCCTACTCCACTAACTATATATAAATTAGAGTTTCCTTTTAAATCTCAAATCTATAATTTGGTTAGTTAAGTTTCTTTTAAAATAAGTTGTAGATTTAATTTTTAAAAATGGTGCGCCATCGGGGGCTCGAACCCCGGGCACCCTGATTAAGAGTCAGGTGCTCTACCAACTGAGCTAATGGCACATAAGTGACACTCCAAATCTATGATTTGGTTAGTGGAACTTACTCCTTTGAACGTAGTGAAAAGGAGTTTCCTTTAATATCAAATCTTTAATTTTATTAATGTAAACCTACTCCACTAACTATATATAAATTAGAGTTTCATCTTAATTTTCAAATCTATGATTTGGTTAGTTAAGTTTCTTTTAAAATAAGTTGTAGACTTAATTTAAAAATATGGTGCGCCATCGGGGGCTCGAACCCCGGGCACCCTGATTAAGAGTCAGGTGCTCTACCAACTGAGCTAATGGCACGAAACTTAGATTTCTTAACTACAAAATTTATTATACTCCCACTTTTTATGGATGTAAATACTTTTTATGTATTTTTTGTTTTATTATATTTAATTTTTTTACTACTTACAAACCTTCTTCATGAAATTTTCATAAAACTCAGCATGTTTTAATCATTTCTTCACTGTCTTCCAAGAATTTGCACACAGCTTTAAAATCATCTATCCAGTGAATTTTAGCTAATTCTCTTAAATCAATAACAATACCTGTACTTTTTTGCTTTATAAAATCCATATCATATACTTCTGTTTCTACAAATCCTTTAATGCAGTCATAATGGCAAGGAACAAATTTATCCCAATTCTTTTCAAAATACTTTGTTTTAGCATAACATAAATTATTAATATAGAATATGATTCCTAAAGGAGATGTTTTCCTAGCTAACCTATGTCCGAAATATTCCTGTCTGGGATATTTCGCTTCACTTCTTTCCCAGTATAAGCGCTCATTAGGATGAAGATGATATTTATCAATTATCTTACATTTTTCTTCTCCAAGCTCTTCTCTCATAATTTTTTCTCTAGTTATAGCATCTAATTCTTTCAAATAATTCAAATTCATGTTACCCCCCATAAATTAAAACTGTAAAAGAATATAAAATAATCTATACCTAAATAATAATTTAAGATTTAAAAAATTACAAATATTTATTATAAATAAATGCAATACTATCTATTTGATTTTCCAATAGTTTAGCTAGGAATAAGCTTTTTCTTAAACAAACACCTTATTTACATCTTCTTCATTGATTAAATACAAAATATGCTGATAGGATAAATAAAACTCAATTATATCCCCTACCTTATATTCGTTATCACAATCTTCCACATCTATTATTAAGTGATCACTGCTTCCACCAATAATTTTTATATTTTTATCAAATGGATTTAAAGTATCAGCATTTACAAGGTCTTGCTTCCCAATGCCAAGAAGTGCCCTTCTTCTAATTCCCTTATCTTCATAGGTAGGCGTGTTACAAAAAGCATCTATGAAAACTTTTCCTATAGGATGAGATGGCTTGTCCTTAATTTCTATAACTTCAGCCTTTAAAATAAAGGCATCCTTATGTAAATCAGCTATATCATATTCCCATATTTCATCTAGATCTCTAGCTACAAGAATCCCTTCGCCTATTCTCAAGTTATTAACCTTCTTTGGCATTTTGCCATCCTTTAAAAGTGTCAATGAGGAAGTAGCTCCGCCAGAAATAATTTCTAAGTTCCTTCCAATAGCTGCTTCAATTTTCTCAGCAGTATCACAAAGCTTTCCAATATTCACTTCAGTTGGCACTATAGCTCCATAGCATCCCAAATTAGTACCAATTCCATAGAGATGAAGATTTGATAATTCTTTTTCAACCCAAAGAGCCATTCCAATGATTTCGTTTACATCGAAAACACCTTCCCTTAAATCTCCCAAATCCATCATCAAAATCACTTTATGTATTTTTCCTTGATTAATGGCTTCTTTATTAAGTTCAAACAATGTACCTTTTTCAGAATTTAGACTTATATCTGCATATCTTATTACATTCGCTGCTTCACTTATCATTGGAATTCTAATTAACATCAAAGGTTTATTAATTCCAGACTTCCTAAGCTTTTTAATCTGATTTAACCTTGAGGTTCCTATGTAATCACACCCTGCTGCAATCATTGTTTCAGCAATTTCCTTCATACTATGAGTCATTTTAATTATTCCAGCAATAGAAATATCCTCACTATCACAAAGTTCTTTTACTTTCCTTGTGTTTTCATAAACCTTATTTAGATTTATTTCTAATACCGGATACTCCACAGGCTCAATATCTTTCGTTAATATCTGCTCTTTCTGTAAAATGTCTAAGTTTGAAATTTTCGTCATTGTTCTCCCCCTTAAAGTCTCTAAATTTAGAAGTTCTTTTAATTATATCCTAATTTTCTAAATATTTCAACTTGATAAAAATAAACTATAGAAGAATTTTCTTCTATAGTTTATTTTCACAACTTATTATTCAATTCAAATGATATGGAAGAACTTATATTTTTATCAAAACTAACAAAATCTTTCGCAAGAGCTGTAATCATGGCTGAAGTAGCAATAAAAACTCCTCCAACTTGAGGAACAATTATAGTAAAATCAACTAATCCATGAATTATTATTATAACTTGAATTGCTATTAACAATTGAATACAGTTGCTGCTGTCTTTCATTAAAAGGTGAACTATATTTTTATAAATCTGCAATCGCATAATTATGTAAATAATTAGTCCTACAACTCCTAATGAAGTTAAAATGGCTAACCATATATTATGTGAATGATGAACAATTCCACTATATGAAATAAACTCTTTTCCATGTTCAATTGTTCCCATTAGCCCCCAGCCTGTTAAAGGCTTTTCATTAACCATATCAAAGGAACCCTTCCAGATTCTCTCCCGCAAACTTAAAGATCTGTTTATCTGATGTCCAACAAGTCCTTCTGATAAATTAGGAACTTTACTAGGCATAAATCCAACCACTGCAATAATTAAAATAATCCCAATAAAAATCAATCTATTATGTTTACTGCATTTAAACATAAATAAAGCAACTAGCCCGCCAGCCATTGCTGCAAAAGCTCCTCTAGAACCAGTAAAAAATAAATTAATTAAAAATAAAGCCACACAACTATAATAGAAAATTTTATTCCTTTTTTCCTTTGTTCTTCCCTCATAAAATAAAGCTACAATTATCATAATTGCAAACCAGTCTCCAGCAATATTAGGATTACCGAAAGTACTATAAATTCTATGAGTTGATGAAGTTGTGGCTGGTAGTCCTAAAAAAAATCTCCAAACTAACATTGGATGAATTGCAAAGGCTATTTTTTCTATTATTCCTATAATGCCTGAAAAAATAGAAAATTTTAATAACCAATGAGAAATATCATATATTTTTTCTTCACTGCTCCATTCATTCTCGATATACACACTCATGCAAAAATACAAAAGAAATAGAAAGGAAACTAAAATTGACATTGAACTTTTATTAACTAATCCTACAAAGAAAGACCATAAAAATAAAATAATTAATCCTATATTCCAAGTATTTTTACTAACATTTCCTTTATTTTTATATAAATAAAATACTGCAAAGAAACATGATAAAACCGCGGTATATGGAGATAATACAAATAATAATAGTACTATATTACACAAATTATCACCCTACTTCTTCTAAAAGATAAAATACTGCAATTTATTCTTATAGAAATTTATTGTTTTGCTAATATTATCTCGTCTTACTTTATTATAGACTCATTTAAGTAGTTTAATACCTTGTATATAATACACTTGAAGTAAAGTTATTTCAACTATTTGCATGTATTTATAGTACAGTGAAAAAACTAATGTTTTTCCAAAATATTTAAAATTTTAATTGTAAATCTGGCTGCTGAATAAGCAGCAATATGATCTAATTCAGTATTATATTCAGTTGAATCTTCATCATAATTACCGCTAACACATTTTATTGATATAAAAGGAACTTTATTTAAAAAACAGCTGTGTGCAATAGCAGCTGCCTCCATATCAACACAACAGCCATTATTATCAATAACTATATTTTGTCTTCTAGATGGATTAGAAATAAATTCATCCCCTGTTACCACTAATCCTAAATGATAATTACATTCTTTCAATTCAATTTGTGAAAAAGCATCGATTGCAATCCTTTCTAAACACTCATCCGCATAAAACTTTTCCTTAAATGGAAACATATTCTTTAGTTGACTTTTACCAACATCGTGATATGTAAAACTATGACCAATTACTATATCACAAATTCTAATGTCAGGTCTCAAACTTCCAGCAATACCATAATTAACGATATGCGACACATTAAATTTAGTAATTAAAGTTTGAGTGCAGCATGCAGCATTAACCTTACCAATGCCGCTTTCAACAATAAAAAGCTTCAAATACCCATAACTTCCCACATAGAAATTGAATCCAGCATACTCAACCACTTCCTCAATTTCCATAATTTCCTTTAAAAAAGCAATTTCTAATTCCATGGCCCCAAGTATTCCTATTCTTCTCATAATACCCCCCATATACTTATAATTTTAAAATTGCATATAAGCAAGATTAATTTACTATATTCAACCCAATTAATTACAATATACATTATTATTGTAACACATCCTTATTACAATAAATACCCATTTAATCCTGTTTGTATTATAATTTCCTATAAATCAAATTATTTCTATTTGCTTTTACTAATAAATCTATAATATTATACGAATTTAACCAAAATTTTTATAAATCTAATACTAAAATATCAATTTACTATAAAGTATAATAAAAAAGACAAAGGTAAAACCTTCATCTTTTAAACTATATAAATCTAATATGATTATTCACACTGAGTAATTAACTTTCTCATTACATCTCTCATTTTTCTTTCTTCAGTTTCATCGCTTCCGATTAAGAAAATTAATTTTATATCATTATCAGAGTTATCCCACTTATATGCCTTTGCATCGATTAAAGATGCTTCTGGCAGGAACTCTTCCATATCTAAAGCCATCTCTTCCGATAAGCTAAGATATTCTTCAAATAGTTCATCTTCATCCATTTCCTCAACATTGAACTCATCGTACTCTTCGGCAATTATTTCATTTAAGGTATCAACTTTTACACTTAAACAAAAAGCATGCATATCTTCTCTTTTAGTTCCTCTAGTCATATCTTTAATAACTTTAAAATCACTTTTATTTTCTATTAATTCACTTATATCCTTTTCATTTAAAATTTCATTTCCAAACGGTATGTACATAATTTCATCTCCAAATCTATTCTTTATCTATATGATTATAATCCATAGTTGGGAAAAATAAAACTAAAATTTCACTATTTAGCCAAATCAAAGACTTGGAGGCTTACTTATAGTATTTATTATATATTTCACTTAAAAATATAATTAATGCTAATAAATCTGCTGAGCCACCTGGACTAACGTTTTCCTTGATACATTTCTCTTCAAAATCAAAAGCCATTTTTCTGCCTAATGGAGAATTGAACCCTCCATTTTCAAGAATGATCTTGGCTTCCTGCTGAATTTCTTTCAATTTATCAATACTTTGTCTATGAACTATGGTGCTATCTTCAACTCTTGCCATTAATTCCAATAATGTTTGAGCAAAGAGTTCATGACCTTTTAAGGGTGAACTTAAAAACTCCGCAAAAACTTCCTTAAACACTACAGGTATTCCAGCCTTTACTTCCCCTCTTATGCCAGTAAAACCATACTCCTTATATAGTTTTTCTCCATGTGTAAGACTCTTTTTATTATTCACTTCTTTGAAATCATCAAGAATTTCAGAGCACATATTTTTTATAATATCTTCAATTCTCTCAAAGGAATCTCCCTCGTATAAAGCTTTTGCAGTTGCTGTTACAACAATACCTAATAAAAATATCATGCCTTTATGAGTATTCACACCTTTAGTTGCTTTAAACATGCTTTCCTCACATCGAATACCAATATGCCTAATTGCTTGGAATACCTCTTTTTCATCATGATAAGTGTACCCTGCTTCTGCCATTTCCTTTAAAAATGGCGCTATTGCAAAGGAACTATCCATAAATGTATAAAAATCCATATCCTTATGTGAACCCTTCGTACCAGGAGATACTAAACCAAAAGAAGGCATTGTTGATACCTCTTCTATCATAGCCTTTAAAGCATACTGTGAAAGTTCATAGGACAGCTGCTGCCTTTTACTATTCCATTCCTCATACTGGTTGAACTTATCCTCGAAGAATTTCTTAATTTCTTCTATTGTATGACTTTGAGCTCTAGAGCATACTCTGGCTTCTTCATTACAGATAAAACACTTTCTTGGAGGAAGATCTAAATCACTTCTTGAAGCACCTTTAATCTCCTCTAAGCCAAACCTTTCATTTTTATCTAAATAGTAAACATCTAAGTCAACACATCTGCCTAAAATATGGTTCTCTTCAAGATTAATCATCGCTTTTTTTATAACTTTATAGTCAACATTAAAAATAAAATGACCAATATAACCTTCTTCATTCTTATATTCTTCACTAAATATAATTTGTTTTTTATGGAAGATGGAAATTTCATCACAAATAACTTTTCCTATGAAATCAGTAATATAATTTGATTTATCTATACCAGGATAATTGACTCTCACCGTTGCTAAAGATAACCCCTTAAGGCTTTGAAGAAGTTCTTCTTGATGATAGACTCTTCTTTCTCTAGCATCCAAAAATAGGCCTATTCTTTCCATTTCATTCATTTTAACACACCTTAATGAGGTTTATCTGAAACCTTTAATCTTTCTATTATTTCTACTCCTGCCTCACTATTTAAGAACTCAAAGGTAGTAGCAGGCACAAGTTCTCTTACTTCCTCCAGCTTACCTTCTTTTAAAAGAGCTCTTACCCTAGAAGCACTTATTGCTTCATCCCCAGTCTCTTTTCTTTCGATTAATTTAACTTCTACCCCATACTTAGGAAGAACTTCTTTTAAAGTTTCATTATAAGTATTGGTAACCTTGCAGTAAGGTTCTGTACCAACATATCTTCTAACTATATTTAATTCCTTACAGAAGTATTTACCAAAAACATTACCATCAATCTTTGTGTATTCCTTAAGTACATTATCATCTTTTCTTAAGAAATAGTTTGGAAATGTAGCTGAAGAAATTATATATTCTCCCCCCGGAATTACAGTTACGTTTTCAAACTCTTTAACTCCCTCTTTAATTAACTCAAAACGATTTTTAAAAGGGAAAGCTGACTTATCTTCTTCAACTACAAAAATAATTACATTTTTATTTTCTTTTGCAGCAGTTTCTACTATGTACTTATGTCCTAAGGTAAATGGGTTACAATTCATTATAAGAGCTGCATACTCTTCCCCATCCTTTAAATTAAAGCTTTTCTTTAAAGAATTTAAATAATTTTTTATATTTTTATTTCCTGTTTCTAATAAGGACACTTTATCTGTGCTCACTATAACGTTATATCCTAATCCTTCAAATAAGAAATTGTTTTTAGGCTTTGTAAAAATAAAGTTATGATAAATATTTTCCTCAAACAGCTTATTAGTTATATCAGTTATTAAAGTACCTGATATTCCTTGTCCCTGGTAATCTTCATCAATAGCAAAGCATTTAACAATATTGTTCTTTTTAGAGCAAGTAGCAATAATTTTACCACAATCCTCTATAACCACTGTATAATCAACATCATCATACTTTAAATCAAAGCCATTTAAAAAATCGCTTACCCTTTGAACCTCTCTTTTGGATTTAAGATTAACCTTCTCTGTACTAAAGTACATAAACTCCACCCCTTGCACTCTGTATAATTAAATGAAAGATGAAGGATTAACGAAGAAAATTTTTGGTTGAAACTCTACTGATTGAAACTCTAAAGTAGTTTCTATATTTTATAAAATTTATAAGAATTCTTCCCATAATCCTTCATTCTTCATTTTTCCTCTACCTAATATTATAAATTAAAAAATCTTCTAACTAAAGTAATTATAACTAAAGCCGCAACAAATAGAAGAATTGTTACAATTCCATCCCAGCTGCTTTTAAATTCATACTTCTTTTTAGTGCTTGCCATCTCATGAGCTTCTTTAAACAAACCTTCTTCACGAACTTCACGCATTAATTCTTTATTAGACTTTCTTTTCTTTCCTGACATTTTTATTCCTCCGCTTCTTATCCTTTGTTTAATATCATTTATTTATTAAATTCCTTTTTTAAATTTAGAATGTAGAATTTAGAATGATGGATTAAATCCCTAAGTGAATTTCTTTATTTAATAGAAACTCCCTCGGTGTTTCCTTCTTCATTATACATTCTACAGCCTTAATTCTTAATTCTTATAAGATTAATTATAAAAGATAAACCATTACTTTTATCCTTTATAATTAGTCCTATTTTAAATTTAAAATGTAAAGTTTAAATTTTAGAATGATGGATGAAATCCCTATGTGATTTCTATATTTAATAGAAACTCCTTGATGTTTCCTCCTTCATTTTACCTTTTACATTCTTAATTCAAAATTAATTTAATTCTAAATTAACTAGAATTGTAAAAAGAGTGTTGATAACAACACTCTTTTTAATATTTAATTTTTCTCTTAGAAGAATAGTCCGAACGCTACAGATGCAACGATAAGCATTATTCCTCCACCTAAACGTGAAGAGATTTGAGCGAATGACATTAAGTCCATTCTCTTCGCAGCTGTAAGAACTGCAACGTCTCCTGAACCACCTCTGTTAGCCATACATAAACCAGCAGATATAGCAGTTTCTATTGGGTAGAATCCTACGAACCAACCTACTACAGCAGAACCAACTATAGCTCCTAATACTACTAAAGCAGCTATTATAACGTTAGCAAATGTAAATGCTTGGATTAATTCTCCAAGGTCAGTCATAGCGATACCAACACCAACCATGATTACTAATAAGAATTGCTTAGAGAAGAATCCTTGAATCTTCTTAGCTCCTTCTTTTAATTCAGCTGGGATTATGTTAGCAACGTTAGCTAAAGCAACTAAGATAACCATCCAAGCAAATCTGTGGATGTCTATTTTAACATCAATTCCCATTAAAGTGAACTCAGGGATTATTAAAGTCTTAGATAATATGTTACCAAGAACATAGAATGCAACAGCTAATATTAATCCACAAGCAACTTCTCTTTGAGTTACTTTTATAACTTTTGTATCTTCTAATTTAGATATATCTTCAGCGTTTCTGATTAATTCACCATTTCCGTTGAATTTAGCTCCTGCTTTAGTCTCACCAAATTTGTTAAGAACTGAAGCAGCTATGATAGCTATGATGTTAGCTATAGTTAAGATAGAAAGAGCAAATGTTAACCATGCTCCTGGATCTCCACCTGTTACAGTAGCATAGATCTCAGACATTGGTATAGCTCCAGCTCCAGTACCACCACCCATGATAGGTAATACATACTTAGTAGCTATATCTGCAACTGGAATTCCGAATATCATTCCTCCAACTGCAGCAAATCCGAATGCAGCAACAACTCCACCAAGGATTGCTGGTAAGTAACCTGCAAATGCTTTTAAAAGAAGTTTTCTGTTAACTGATAAGATAGAACCAGTTATAAGTACAGCTATAAATAAGTCAAGGAAGTCAGCTGTGTCCATTAAAGTTACAACAGCATCAACACTTGCTTGAGGGATAATTCCCCAGTAAACTAAAGCAGCTGATCCTAAGAATGCAAGGATAGGACCTCCACCAACGTATTCTTTCCATATTGGAATTCTGTCACCTACTGTAGCAAATAATATTCCTACAGAGTATAATAAAGCGAACGCACCTACTGCGTTGTTCGGTAAGTAACCCATAGTAGATGCAAATAAAACTACTGCAGCTACTGCAAGCATTAAGTACCAAGGCATTCCAAACATTTTGAATGGGCCTTTTTTCTCTTCGATAAGGTTTGGCATAATAATTCCTCCTAAGTAAAAATTTTATAATTTCAAACTAAGCCCTGCTCTAGGCAAGGCCTAGTAAAATTAACTATTCATCTTTTGCAATTTTAGCTTATGCTAAATTACTTTTTTAATTTTTTGATTACGTCGATGATGCTTCCATCTCTGTATTCAACTACTGCAACTACTTCATCAGTGAATTCTAACTCTTTTGGAGTTCCAACAAGTCTTGTAGCCATAGCACGAAGCTCTTCCATTGTTATTAATGGTAATCCAGCTTTCTTGAAGCACTCCATTAAGTCTTGTCTTCCTGGGTTTACAGTTACACCGTAATCTGTAACAACTACGTCAACTGTGCTTCCTGGAGTAACAACTGTAGTTACTTTATCTATTATTGTAGAAAGTCTTCCTCTTGTAAGTGGAGCAACTAAGATTGACATATTAGCCATTGCAGCTGTGTCACTGTGTCCACCAGATGCAGCTCTGATAACTCCATCTGATCCAGATATAACGTTAACGTTGAAATCTGTATCTATTTCAAGGGCACTTAATATAACGAAGTCAAGTTTGTTAACTGCTGCAGATTTGTTTCCTATGCTTGCATAGAAGTCAGCGCTAACTTCAACGTGCTTTTCATTTTTTCCTATTGATTCAGCTGCTGTTAAGTCAAAGCATTGAACATCAAATAATTGATCAACAAGGTCAGATTCTAATAAATCTACCATTGGTGCAGTTATTCCACCTAAAGCATAGCTAAGTTTAATTCCTCTTTTTATAACTTCATCCTTAACAAATCTTGTAACTGCTAGTGAAGCTCCACCTGAACCAGTCTGCATTGAGAATCCATCTTTGAAGTATGGAGATGCCTTCATTACTTCAACAACTCTCTTAGCCATTAAAAGCTCTTTTGGGTTTGAAGTAAATCTTGTAGCTCCAGACATGATTCCTTTAGAATCTCCAATTTCCTCAACTACTGCAACGTAGTCAACTTGAGTTTGAGGTATACTTTGTGGGAAGTTTGGATATGGAACTATTGTATCTGTAACAACAACAACCTTATCAGCGTGTGCTGCATCAACTTTAGCGTATCCTAAAGAACCACAAATTGATTTTCCTTTAACTCCATTTGCGTTACCCATGCAGTCTGCAGAAGATGCAGCTACGAAAGCAACGTCTATGTGAACGTCTCCTGATGTTATAGCTCTAGCTCTTCCACCGTGAGATCTGATTACTGCTGGCTTATCACCTAGTAATCCTTCTGAAATAGCAGTAGCAAGTCTTCCTCTGATACCACTTGTTTCTATTCTATCTACAACTCCATTTTGGATGTGCTCAACAAGTCCACTGTGAGCGCTTGTTAATGAAGAAGCAGCTATTCTTAAGTTTTTAACTCCCATTTCAGCTAGTATATCTACTACCTGCATTAAAAGCTTATCTCCAGCTCTGAAGTGGTGGTGGAAAGATATTGTCATTCCATCTTTTATTTCACACTTCTCTATAGCTTCTCTTAAAGATGCTGTAGTTTTATCTCTTCTTACTTCATCTTTTATGTTTCCAGTGTTTAAACCACTTAATCTATCAGCTGGCACGTTAGCAAATGGTGCTTCATACGCTTTTCTGCTTTCGTATCCAGGTATTCTATTTAAAAGATCTTGATTAACTCTATTTGTATTACTCATTATCTTCGCCTCCAACTAAAACCCCTGCTGCTTTAGCAAGTTCTAGAACTCTTTGAGCTCTTTCTATAATTGGTTTATCAACCATCTTACCATCAACAGTGAATACTCCTCTGTTTTCTCTTAAAGCTTCTGCTGTTGCATCAACTATTTTCTTAGCTTTAGCTATATCCTTCTCACTTGGAGTAAATACGTTATGGATAAGCTCTACTTGTCTTGGGTGAATTAGTGATTTACCACCGAATCCCATTCTCTTAATTAAGTTAGCTTCTTTTAAGAATCCTTCATCATTGTTTACATCAGCATAAACTGTATCAAGAACCTCAAGTCCACAAGCTCTTCCAGCCATTGCTACCATTCCTCTAGCAGTGTAAAGCTCGTCTCCTTCTGGTGTTCTTGTAGTCTTCATGCTTGTTACGAAGTCTTCTCCAGAAATAGCCATTCCTATTAATCTCTTTGTTGGAGCTTTTGCTATTGCAAATGAATTCATAACTCCAAGTGCAGTTTCGATAGCTACCATTATTAAAGTAGAACCAACTTCTCTTCCACACGCTTTTTCTATTCTTTCGATTTCAGCATCTACAGCCATTACATCTTCTGGGCTTTCAGTCATTGGTATTCTAACAACTTCAACTCCACCAGTAACAACTGCTTCAAGGTCTTGCTTCCAGAACTCTGTTGCAAGTCCATTGATACGAACAACTGTCTCTATTCCTAATTCTTTGTAGTAATCTCCTAAATTCTTAAGCATGTTGTGAACTAAGAATCTTGCTGAATCCTTTTCAGTGATTGCTATAGCATCCTCTAAGTCAAACATTACTGAATCTGGCTTATATATATGTACATCTCTTATTATTCCTGGGTTGTTTCCTGGAACGAATAACATAGAACGTCTTAGTTTCATTATTACTTCCCCCTTACATCCACTTAAATTCGTTATTTTGTGCTGATCTGTAAACAGCAGTTTGTACTCTACTCTTTATAACAGGGTCGATAGCACCTTTATCGTTTGCAAATACCTTTGCATTAGCCACTCCTAAAGAAGCAAGAGTTTCTCTTATAACCTTTTCTATAGCTTCTCCAAATTGTGCCATCACTGTGCTCTCTAAAGTAATTTCTATTCCAGCTGTAGAAGGCTCTATTATAATCTGTATATCACTTGATTCTAATGTACCAGCACTAGCTACTACTTTAAGTTCCATATTCAATTCCTCCTAAAATTCAATTAGTTAATATAAGTGACACTCCAAATCTATGACTTGGTTAAGTAAAAATTAAGTGACATCCAAAATCTATGACTTTGGTGATGGAACATACTCTTAGAGTATTCCACCGAACTCATATGAGGTGAAGCTTCCATAAGTGAAGCCCTTAAGCTTAACCACCAAACTTCAATTTGTAAAGTTAAACTTTTACAGAGCACTTCATCAATTAGTTAAGTCCACATTAATTAATCTTAAAATTCTTTATTTTATAGATTAACCTAATCTTTGTGGATTATCCCCAATCAAATGGAAGTTTCCATTTGAAACTGCCTTTTTCGTTTCTGCAAGCATCACTTTGTATACAACATGGTTATAGTGTATACAATTTCAATGCAAAAATCAATACCATTTTTTAAATTTATTAAAATAATTTTCATATTATTTTTTTTAATAAAAAACTTTACCATATACATATTAAGATCTTAATAAAAAGCAGTTTATTAAACCATGTATATTACTCGATTCTTCTTATGTTTCTTATCTTTAAAATTTAAATATCCAATAAACCATAAATAAACATAAAATAATTTATTAATTTAATCGATTTTTAATAATTAGTAAGATAAATAACTGGCTTCTTTAACAATTTAGTAATATTATTAACTTACTTTCACTATTGGTATAATTAAATTCTTCTATTGTATCTTGCCCAATTTCTATTGTATCTTTCCTATAAACGAAAACGATGTTAAGGCTTTTTTTCATTAGGGTTTATCTTTCGCTAAAATTTAAAACCTTTTCATCTCCCCTCTAGTTGATACTGGATACAATTGTATTCGTGCCACCAATTTACACATGCATTGTATCCATCTACATATAATTGTATACATATTCGAAATAAATTTCAAGTAAATCCCAAATTTTTTATATTAAATTTATCAACAAAAAAAGACAGACTATGCAGCCTGTCTCGAATTTCACATATGTAATAAATCATTTTATAAAGCAATAATACATACAATAATTACAATAAATCACTGATTAAACCATAATCAAAAGGTATCAGTTTATAGCTTATTAATTCACTTATGTTTAAGATATAGCAAGTAATTAGTTTGTTTCTTATTATAGATAAACTCTACTTATTAGTTATTTCTATAACTTCCTGGAAGGATTTCTTAGCTCTTCTAACATGAAGTCTTGTTAATTTTTCCGCTTCATCCTCATCACCATTTTCAATAGCATTTACAATTTCAATATGCTCTTTTAATGCCTCAAACTTTCTTTCTTCTGTCAATAAGCTTATTCTTCTTAAGCTTTTTAAATACTCATAAATTGATTCCATTTGATCTATCAAGCGTTTATTTTTAGAAGAATCTATAATGATTCTATTGAACCTGTTGTGTACATAAGAGTAAGTTTCTTCATCCTTATTTTTAATGCATTGATCCATATCTCTGATGATTTGTCTCAATTCTCTGATTTCCATTCTAGAAATATGTAAACATGCTCCTCTTGCTGCTAATCCTTCTAAAACTTCTCTGATTTCATAGATTTCTCTTGCATCTTCAACGCAAATCCCTTTAACTACTGTACCTTTTCTTGGCATATTAATTGCAAGGCCTTCACTTTCCAATTGACGCAACGCTTCTCTTACTGGTGTCCTGCTTATTCCCATAGAATTTGCAATTGTTGTTTCCACCAGTCTGTCTCCAGGTTTGATGTATCCCATAAATATAGCATTTCTTAGTTCCCCGAGAACCAATTCTCTCATAGATTTTCCACAAGTCTCATCGATTTTTTTAAAATTATAGTCCATAGTCCTCATCCCTCAATTATATACTTTATTTTTATCATTTATCTTGAAAAAAATTTTGATATATATATTTTCTACTTATTCATTCTCTATAAATATTACACAATATTCAACTATTGTCAAACTGTAATGTAAATTTTTTCTTTAAACTTTTAATGGCAGTTTAAATACTAAGCTGCCATTAAATTATTCTTATTTTGAAATTATTTTTTTGTTTTAAATATTGTTTTTTAAACTTGTGCTGGTTCTACTCCCCAGATGTCTCTGCAATATTCTATAACGGTTCTGTCACTTGAAAATTTTGAAGATGCAATAAGATTACTTACACACATAGTTCCCCATTTAAATTTATCCTGATATACACTTTTGCTTTCATTTATTACTCTACGATAATCTTCAAAATCCTTTAATACAAAATATACATCGGGCCTTTGCCAATCACAGCCATAAAGAAGTGAATTGTAAATTTCACGATACATACCAGTGTTTTCATCATTAAATGTTCCATCTATTAAAGTATCAATAACTCTTTTTAAACCTTCCACATTGTAATAATAATTCTGTGGGTTATAGCTGGCAGCAATTGACCTTAATTCTTCAACTCTGGCTCCAAATATAAAATTATTCTCTTCTCCAGCTTCTTCAACAATTTCAATATTTGCTCCATCAAAAGTTCCAACAGTTGGAGTGCCATTAAGCATAAACTTCATGTTTCCTGTACCAGAAGCTTCCTTTCCTGCAGTAGATATTTGAACTGATAAATCTGCAGCTGGAAATAGTCTTTCTCCATATGAAACATTATAGTTTTTCACAAACACAAGGGATAATTTACCTTTTACATCTTCATCATTATTTATTAAATTTGCGATATCATTAATAAATTTAATTATTCCCTTTGCCCTAAAATATCCTGGTGCTGCTTTGCCTCCAAAAATAAAAGTCATTGGTGTTGCATCAATTTGTGGATTTTCCTTAAGCTTAAAATATATATCTAAAACCAAGAGGGCATTTAACAACTGTCTTTTATACTCATGAATTCTTTTCACTTGAATAATAAACATTGACTTTGGATTAATGGTGACACCTTCGTTTTCATAAATATATTTAGCTAATTGTTGTTTTTTCTTATCCTTTATAGTTAGGAAGCTTTTAATAAAGTCTTCCTCTATTAAGGCTGGCTTTAATTCTGATAATAATGATAAATCTCTAAGCCAGCTTTCACTATGCAATTGGGACGTAATTAATTCTGCCAGTTCTTCATTACAAAGCTTTAACCACCTTCTTGGAGAAATACCATTAGTTTTGTTTTGAAACTTCTCTGGATAAGCTCCATACCAAGGCCTTAAAGTGTCTTCCTTCAAAATTTTTGTATGAAGCTTTGCCACACCATTAACAGCATGACCACCATAAAGAGCTAAAGATGCCATATGGATAATCCCATTTTGAATAATTCTCATAATATTTATATCTGCTTCCGGAACTTCTTTTTCTCTTAATTCCATAACTAATTTATTATTTAAAACTTCTATAATTTGATAAATCCTTGGAAGAAGCTTACCATAGAGATAACATTCCCACTTTTCAAGAGCCTCTGCCATAATTGTATGGTTGGTATAGGCAAAGGTTTCTTTAGCTATAGCAATAGATGTATCCATATCCATATTACGTTCGTCCACCAGAATTCTAATTAGTTCAGGAATTGCCACCACCGGATGAGTATCATTGAGTTGGATTGCCACATACTTAGAAAACTCCTTTAAATCATTTCCATGATATTTAATATATCTTTTAATTATATCCTTCAAGGAAGCTGAAACGAAGAAATACTCCTGTCTTATTCTTAAAATACGGCCTTCTTCTCTGGAATCATTCGGATATAGTACTCTTGAAATATGCTCTCCCTTAACCTTTCCCTTCATGGATTCATCAAAACACCCTTCATTGAACATATTAAAATCAAATTTCTTTAAGGCCTTACTTTCCCATAAACGAAGCACATTAACATTTCTAGTGCCATAGCCCATAATATACATATCATATGGCACTGCATTTACTGTTAAATCAGAAAACTTAACTTCTACTTGATCTTTTTCAACCTTTATCTGCCAGGGTTCCCCTACAGAGTTCCAATTGTCACCCTCCTCAACTTGAAAACCATTCTTAAACTCCTGCTTAAAAAGTCCTTCCTCATACTTAATACCATATCCCATAACCGGCATATTCTGCGTTGCAGCAGAATCTAAAAAACACGCTGCAAGTCTACCTAAACCACCATTGCCAAATGCTGCATCAAGTTCAACTTCTTCTACATCCTCTAACTTTAAATCAACACCATTTAAAACCTTCTTAACTTCATCATTCAAAGCCAAGTTAATTAAATTATTTCCTAAAGCCCTTCCCATAAGAAATTCAATGGAGAAGTAATAAGTCACTTTTCCTTTAAAATAGACCTCATCACTTCTCCTTTTATCCTCATACTTCTCTCCTAAAACTGCCTTAGAAACTGCATTATAAACCTCTATAGCACTTGCAGACTTTAAATCTGTTCCATAGAACATATTAAGTACATCATTAATTTTTCTTTCAATGTTTTTTGATTTTCCCATCACTTCACCTCAAGCAATTAATATAAGCTGACTTGCTATTATTAATTATGCTATGTTGAAATTAACTATTTGGTTCAATCAAATTAGTTCATTATATAAATTTATATACTCCATAGCTGATTTATCCCAGCTATTTTCACTATCCATTGCATTAATAATTAGCTGTGTCCATAGCTCTTTGTCTTTATAATAATCTAGGGCTATCCTCATAGTTTTCTTAAGTTCATAGGTTGTGTAATCATAAAATGTAAATCCATTCCCCTCTTGGGTAGTTGTTTCATAAAAGCGTACAGTATCCTTTAATCCACCTGTTTCCCTTACTATTGGAATGGTACCATAGCGTAAGGCTATAAGCTGTCCAAGTCCACAAGGTTCAAATAAGGATGGCATTAAAAACATGTCGGCTCCTGCATAGATTTTATGAGCTAAGGTATTGTCAAAGGCAATAACCGCAGCCGCCTTATTAGGATGATTGTTTGCAAGATTTAAGAAGTACTGCTCATAGTCTGCTTCTCCTGTACCAAGAACCACCAGCTGAACTTCCCCTTCAATAATATCATTCAGCGCATCTGTTAGAATATCTAAGCCCTTTTGAGAGGTTAAACGAGACACCATTGCCATCATCGGAATATCTTCATTTTCTTCTAAGCCCAACTCTCTTTGAAGAGCAATTTTATTGATTTTCTTATTATTAAGTCTGAACTTAGAATATTTCTTTTCTATATAAGTATCCTTTGAAGGGTCATAAATCTTATAATCAATTCCATTTTCTATACCTGATAAATCCTGTTCTCTCTCTCTTAATAATCCTTGAAGCTGTTCACCGTAAAAATCATTCTTTATTTCCTCACTATAGGTTTTACTCACTGTAGTAACCTTATCTGAGGTTTTAATTGCACCCTTCATAAAATTCATACAGTCATAAAAGCTCACAGTGTCATTATCATAAAGCTCTTCACTTAAGTTAAACCAATCACCTAGCTTATCCTTTGGGAACACACCTTGGAATTTTAAATTGTGTATGGTATATACTGTAGAAATACCCTTATAAAATTCATCACTGCAATAATCATACTTTAAAAGTACAGGTATCATACCAGTCTGCCAATCATGACAATGGATAATATCTGGCTTAAACTCTATCTCCTTCATCATCATCATCACAGCTCGGTCAAAGAAGGCAAACCTTTCTCCATCATCACCATAACCATAAGCACCCTTACGCTTAAAGTAAAACTCATTATCTATAAAGTAATATGTAATACCGCCTTTTTTATACTGTAGAACACCACAATACTGGCTTCTCCAACTCATCGGCACATTAAATTCCTTTATCAGCTTCATCTTGCTTACTATTTCTTCATTAATATCCTCATACTTTGGTATAACAACACTTACCTCTACCTCATGCTTTCTTAAATATTGTGGTAAAGCACCAACCACATCACCTAAACCGCCGGTTTTTATAAAAGGATCACATTCACCAGCAACAAATAACACCTTCATGGTTAATTCCCCCCTTTTTTAATTTAGAATATAGAATACCCGAATGTAGAATGTTGGAGGCTTCTCCTTTCTGCGCTCGGAGAAGCTTTAATTTTATTTTTAATTTTAAATTAGCAATTTTAAATTTCCGACTTAAAATTTGTAAGCAAAATAATTCTAGCTGTGCTAGAATTATTTTGCTTGTCTTATGGAATTTAAAATTTCATAAGACGAACATACAAATCAAAGAAATTCCACAGGAATTTATTCCCAAATTCTACATTCTACATTCTAAATTTTTACAAAACACTGTTTTTTTCAAATACAATTGGATGTTCCTTAGAACCACAAATCTCTTTAACCCTGGTAAATCTAGTGTTTTTATCTGAAACTATACAATCCAGGTAAACTCCTTTTTCAACGGTACAGCGTGACATTAATATTGAATTTTTAACTACTGCACCCTTTTCAATTTTTACTCCTCTGGAAATTATGCTATTTTCAACAGTTCCTTCAATTACAGAACCATTAGCCACTAATGAATTCTTAATTATAGCTTCCCTTCCATAAAAAGCTGGTGCATTGTCCCTCACTAAAGTATAAATAGGACTTTCAGGATTAAATAATTCCTTTCTGTTTTTAATATCCAGCTGCTCCATGCTGTGTTTATAATAAGATACTGTATCGTTGATACAAACAAGATAGCCCTTATATTCATAGCCCCTTATTTTTAAATATTTGCAATTAAAATTTATAGTTTCCTTCAATGAATACATTACGCTTATCTTTTCTGATTGTTCAACTATATCTATAAATAACTGTTTTCTCATAATATAGGTTTCCATAGAAATAGTCCTATTATTTTCTTCTCCTCTATTTGTATCAATAGCTTGAATCCTTCCTTTGCTATTAATTTCAATGGTATCGCATCCTAAGAACTCTGTTTTAGCATTATCTACATTTTTATACATAATAGTAATGTCACTATCTGAACTTATGTGATAATTAAGAGCTTCTTTATAATTAATATTGCAAAGCATATAGCTGGAAGTAATGATTACATATTCCTGAGAACTTGTTTTAACATAATCAAGGTTCTCTTTAAAATTCTTCATTTCTGTAGTGTACATGCTATTAACACTATTATAATAAGGATAAAAGATAAATAATCCATCCTTCTTACCATCTAACTCCCACCATTTTCCTTTTCCTAAGTGTTCTGTTAATGGTCTCGGCTTTTCTTGAATAAATACACCTACATTAGTTATCCCTGAGTTAGTCATATTTGAAAGTGGAAAATCTATTAATCTAAATCTGCCTAAGAAAGGAATTGCTGCAACTGGTCGATGATGAGTTAATTCATTTAACCCTCCATTTTTTTCATGTAAAGTTATTATCCCCATTGCATTTTTCATAACTACTCCACTCCTTTCTCAACTTGGCAAACCTCGTCCGTTATAATAACTTGTTTTTCAATAATTTCAACAGCTATTTCATTACTATCTTTCAAAGCCTCTGCTTCAATCTTCTCTTGTATCTCCTTTGAAGCTACGGACTTTTTACTGGAATTCTTGTCCCCTATGTTGGCAGACTGACTACCCTTAATTAATGAAACCTTACTATTCTTTTCCTTAACCATCTTTGTATTTGAGTTAACCACAATTCCTGCTGAAACGATGGAATCTACAACCTCAACCCCTGATTCAATAATTGTATCTGGCATAACCACTGAATTTTTAACTACTGCACCTTCACTAATATAAACACCTGCAAAGATGATGGAGTTTTCAACATATCCAAAAACATTACTTCCTTGATTAATCATGGAATTTTTAATTACTGCCTTTGGTCCAATATATTGTGGAGCACTTTCCACGTCATTGGCGTAGATTCTCCAGTGATTATCGTATAAATCCATCTCTTTCTTTTCACTTAAGAGATCCATATTAGCCTGCCATAAGCTTTCAATGGTACCAACATCCTTCCAATAGCCTTCAAAATTATAAGCAAGCATATTTTTGCCATCGTTAAGCATATTAGGAATTATATTTTTACCAAAATCATTATCTGACTCTGGATTATTAGCATCTTCTTTTAAATATTTTCTTAAGGTTTTCCAATTAAATATATAAATACCCATTGAAGCTAAGGTACTCTTTGGCTTTTTAGGTTTTTCTTCAAACTCATAAATTGTTGAATCTGCATTTGTGTTCATTATTCCAAATCTAGATGCTTCTTCATAAGAAACATCAATAACAGCAATGGTGGCATCAGCCTTTTTTGCTATATGGAAATCAAGCATACTTGAGTAGTCCATCTTATAAATATGGTCTCCAGATAAAATTAGTACATATTCTGGATTGTTTTGATCTATATAATCTATATTTTGGTATATGGCATCAGCAGTCCCCTTATACCATGAACTTCCTTCTTCTGTTTGTCTTGGTGGAAGAATTGTAACTCCTCCTTGTCTACTGCTTAATCCCCAACTATCTCCAACTCCAATATAGGAGTTTAACCCAATGGACTCATACTGTGTTAATACCCCAACTGTATTAATGTGAGAATTAGCACAGTTACTAAGTGGAAAATCAATAATTCTATATTTTCCACCATAAAAAACTGCAGGTTTTGCAACCTTTTTAGTAAGGTTCCCAAGACGTGTACCCTTACCTCCAGCCAAAATCATTGCAATTATTTCTTTCTTCATCATACCCCTCACTCCTTTTTATTCTATATATAATTTAATTGTTAACCTTTAATATCACTGCTCCTAATGGTGGTACCTTAATGGTAATTGATTGTTCCATACCATGAATATAATCCTTTACTGAAAATAGAACCTCTGCCATTATCTCGCCAGCACCACCAAACCTTTTTTCATCACTGTTAAACACTTCTTTATAGCAGCAATTGTAAGGCACACCTATTTTGAAATCATAATAAGTAATTGGTGCGAAATTGCAAACAATAATTAAAGTATCTTCCATTTTATCCCCATATCGTATAAAGCTTAAAACCCTTTGCTGATTATTATCTGGATCAATCCACTTAAATCCCTTTGGATCAAAATCCAATTTCCATAGTGCTTCTTCACCTTTATAAAGGTTATTAAGCTCCTTTGTAAAACTCAAGGTATTTTTATGTCCTTCATCCATATCCATTAAATGAAAGTCAAGGCCTCCTTTAAAATACCACTCACTAAACTGCCCAAATTCACTGCCCATAAACAAGGTTTTCTTTCCTGGATGACAATACATAAAAGTTAAATAACAGCGTAAGGCTGCAAACTTCTGCCACCTGTCTCCTGGCATCTTATTAAATAAGGATTTCTTACCATAAACAACTTCATCATGAGAAATTGCCAGCATGAATTTTTCATAATAAGCATACATCATAGAAAAATTCATTAAATTATGGTTAAATTTCTTATCTTCCTCTTGTAGTTCCACATACTTCAAGGTGTCATTCATCCATCCCATATTCCACTTTAAGTCAAATCCTAAACCTTCCTGCTCCTCCTTAGATGTTACATAGGCTAGGGCAGTTGACTCCTCTGCTATGGTTATAATCCCTTCATTTAAATTATGAAGCTCTTCATTTAATAATCTTAAAAATTCCTTGCCGCCATAATTTACATTGCCGCCATCTTCGTTTGGCAGCCACTGTCCCGGCCCCTTGCCAAAATCCAGATATACCATATTTGATACTGCATCAATTCTTATACCATCAAAATGAAACTCTTTTATCCAATATATTGCACTTGAAATAAGAAAGTTTCTTACCTCTGTTTTGCTCAAATTAAAATTAGCAGTCCCCCATCCTGGGTTATTATACATTTTAAAGTCATCATATTCGTATTGCTGTGCGCCATCAAACATAAAAAGACCATGCTGATCCTTGCAAAAATGTCCAGGCACCCAGTCAAGAATTATTCCGATATTTGATCTATGACAGTGATCAATAAACCACTTTAAATCTTCAATAGTTCCATACCTGCTGGTAGGTGAAAAATATCCAGTTACCTGATAACCCCAAGAATCATCTAATGGATATTCAGTAATTGGCATTATTTCAATATGTGTATAGCCCATTAGCTTCACATGATTTATAATTGCTTGTCCAATTTCTTTATAATTTAGAAATCCATTTTCACTCTCTTTTATAAAAGAACCTAAATGAAGTTCATATATATTTACAGGGCCATTAAGTATGTCACTTCTTCTCCTTTTACCAATCCACCTTCCATCACCCCATGGATATGTACAGCTATCTACTAAAATTGAAGCTGTATTAGGTCTTTTCTCTGAATAAAAACCATAGGGATCTGCCTTCAACACCTTTTTGCCATCCTTGTGAGTAATTTCATATTTATAGATTTCACCAGGTTCAAGACCTTCAATAAAGATGGACCAAATTCCACCTTCATGAACTTTTACCATAGTGTTTAAGGTTCCATCCCAATTGTTAAAATCTCCAACAACACTTATGGATTTACACCTTGGCGCCCATAAAGTAAATCTATATCCCATTACTCCATTTTCTTCGGCCAAATGAGCACCCATAAATTTATAGCTGTAATAATTTTTCCCCTGAATGAATTGATTAATCTCCTTTTCTAAATTAATTTTTAAAAATTTTCCCCTCATTTTTCTCCCCCTTCGTTAAACAACTATTCCATTTATTGATATATGTTATATTATACCATTTTATATAGTTTTTTACATGCACTTTTACTATTTTTTTACATTGATTACCTTTTCAAATTTAATAAATTCGTTTACATATAATAAAATTATAGTTTTTATTAGGTAATTTTCATTTTGTTTATAACATCAAATAATCATTTAGCTAAAATTTTGTATTATCAATCTTAAATAAATATATTTCAACATAAAAAAAGCAGTCAAAATGACTGCCTTTTATCTTCTATAATCTATACAAACTTTAATTTCCACTTCCAGGCTCACTAGTAGGATTAGCCTTCATTTCAGATGAGTCTATTTGCTGTGGTCTGTTATACTTATTAATCTGTTTTTCTCTTAAAAGAAGTTCAAATTCTTCCTGCGTTAGATTACCAAAAGTTTTAAACTCATAGTTATTCTCTTTAAAATATTTTATTACTGAAGGTAAAGCTTGTGGTGTAGTTGAATTTGAAGCTCCATCATGCATTAATACAATTATATTATTAGTGTCTATATAGGTTTTCTTTAATTCTTTTCTAAAGGTTGCTAAAAGAGTGTCTACTGGAGTATTCTGGTGAATTGCATCCTCTAGGGATACATTCCAGTCTATATAATATACTCCCTCACCACATAATCCATCTCTTATAGCTTTAACAGTATACTTATCACCAGAGTGAGTACTTGACCCACCAGGCATTCTCATAAACCTAGAAGGCTCTTTTCCTAAAATATTTTTTACCACTTCGTAAGCCTTATGATAATCATCCATAAAAGCTCCCTTGCTTTTATAATTTTTATTTTTGTGATTATAGGTATGAATACAAATTTCATGCCCAGCATCGTGAGCTTGCTTCAAAATATCTGGATTTTGCTCTGCTAATTCCCCAACCACAAAGAAAGTTGCTTTAACTCCTTCTTTCTCTAATATTTCTAAATTTTTCAATGTATTTTGTGTAGGACCGTCATCAAAGGTTAAAAAAACAATCTTTTTAACAGGACCTTTATCCTCACCGCAATCACCCTTGCTTTCCTCCTTAACTGTTTCACTGCTGGCATTAGGACTTTCATTATCGGCTGTAGCTGATACTGGAACAAAGCTACACATTGTAAAAATACTTATAAGTACAGCAATAAACTTTTTCATTTTTCTCCTCCTTAAGTGAGACTCCAAATCTGTGATCTGGTTAGTCGAACTTACTCCTTCGAATGCATATGACAAGGAGTTTCCTTTTAAACAAATCTTTGATTCGGTTACTCGAACTTACTCCTTTCAATGCATACGAGAGAGAGTCTTTTAAAATACTCTGATATTATCTTACCTAGTTTTTGATAATCTATACTTTTATTTATGGAATTTTAACTGGAATTCATTTTAAATATTTAATTAACGAAAATAATTAAGCAATCAAAAAATGTATAAAAAAAGAACTTCAAATACATGAAGTTCTCAAAATCAGTTTATAATTCATATACCTTAATTATGCTTGTAAAATAGTTAAAGCTTTATCCTAAAGAAGCAATTTACTTAACCAAATTGTAAAAACTATTAAAGTTTAAATACAACCTTACTTTCACCAACTATTTTTTTATTATCATTTGTAACAGTGTTTGGATAAACCGTTCTTAGACGCTGAATAGTTTCCTTGTTTTTGTAATTTAACTGCTCCAGAATTGTGGCAACGATTATTGGCCACTCATCTTCAGAACCATCAATTATCTTAATAGAGACTCCCAATCTTTCTTCCTTTAACCCAAAGCAGTATACACCTTTAGCTCCACCCTTAGCTACAATATTAGGGTCTTGATTTAATAAAGTGCAAATTAGATTTGTTCCTGAAATCATCTCATAATTTTCATTCATTAAAGTTGAAAGCTTTATTACAGCGTTTCTTGTTTTTTCATTATCTATGGTATTAGGACAAGCTAATCTTCTATAGGCATTAGCTAAATTCCTCATTGGCATACCAAATACAGGCACACCACATCCATCAACTCCAATTATGATTTTTTCTTTTGGGTATTCAGAAATATAAGCTATATGTTCTAAGATTTCCTGCTGTGCCGGGCTATTTATATCAAAGTAATTACCTTTATCACAGCCCATTGCAGTGCAAAGGGTTAAAATCCCCATATGTTTTCCAGAACAATTGTGATAAATCCTTCTTGGACCGCCACCCTCAACTATCACCTTTTCTTTAGCATCTGCAGCTAATGGATAGGTTGGAAGACATATAAGCTCCTCTTCTTTTATTCCTGTTTTCTCCATGATGCCTTCTATGGCTTTAACATGCCATGGCTGCGCTCTATGGGAAGCTGCCATTACAGTAATTTCTTTATCTGTGAACCCATACTTCTCCTCAAGTCCTGCTTCAAGTAATGGTAATACTTGAATTGGCTTTGCAGAAGATCTCATGTAGGTTATAAAATCTGAATCTCCTACAGAGTGAACAACCTGTCCACCCTCTCCTGTTATACAGATATACCCTCTATGTACACATTCTAATAAATCCCCTCTGTATTCTTCTACTAAAATCTCATCCATTCTTATACCTCCATAGCAATCTAAAAATTTTCACTGGTATCAATATTCGTAATATTTGAATTAGTCTTCTCGTGAGTGTCTGCAGCCTTCCTTCTACTATATGTATACTACATATTTACTTAAAGATATGAACTCATTATTTGATAAAAATTCAAATAATGAGTTCATAGAAAAAACAATTACATCTATTAAAATTTTACATTAATAAAAAGGATTTGTAAAATAAATTTTTATATCTTTTTTGATATCCCATCTTTACATTATTCATTAACACTCATTAACACATATTTCTTCTTTCACTTTGACCTCTTGCTGCTCTCTATGAACAACAACATTCTGCCAGCTGCCTCTTCTGTAAATTATATAGCCATAAATGCAGACAATAAAATTACTAAAGCTCATGGAGAACCATATCCCGGTGGAGCCAATTTCTGTGAAGTATTTAAACATTAAAATCATTGGAAGTCTAACAAGCCAGAGTCTGCCAATTTCCATTGACATTGAATATTTTGTATGGCCTGAACCTTGGAATACCCCTTGAAATACGCTGAAGATTCCCATCAGTGGCATTGACCACGCTATATAGTGAAGATAAACTAAGCTTTCTTCAATAACCAACTTACCATCCTTGGATTGCATGAAGAAGTTTATTATTTCATTATCAAAGGCAAGCATTGCTAAAATCCCAACACTGGAAAATACAACTGTGAGTTTTATTGCCTTAGAAAATGCTTCCTTGGCACGGTTCATCTGATTTGAACCTAAATTTTGACCAACAATGGCTGTGAGGGCTGCCCCAATACCCATGGCAGGCTGCATTACTAAGGAGGTAATCCTGTTTACCATGGCAAAAGCAGCCATGGTTGAAGCTCCATATGAAACAATAAAACCATTTAAAACCATGAAGCCTATCGAAGAGCCTGATTGTCCAACTGCAGATGGAAGTGCAATCCTCCAGATCTTATCAAATTTCTGCTTACTGAATTTGAAATTCTTAAATGATGGAGTAACCTTTGTTTTACCCATTAATAATACTGCAAAGCCTGCAAGAGCTAAAAAAGCTTTAGATAAAAGAGTTGCCCAGGCTGCTCCTGCCACTCCCATATTAAGAGTAAAGATAAAAATAGGATCTAAGACCATATTAAGCACTGCACTTATTCCACTTAATACTGTCGGTAAAAGTGTATTGCCTTGAGAGTTCATTATGGAGTTAAAGTTAAAGAATAAAAACATAAATGGCATGTCAAGACAAGTAATTCTTAAGTATATTTTTCCGAATTCAGCTATATCACCTCTCCCTCCCATTAACCAAATAATGGATGGTGCAAGGATATATCCAATAAGTGCCAAAATTAATGAAGCTAAAAAAGAAATAGCAATGAGCTGGGAAGAATATTCCTTTGCTTCTTTATAATCATTAGCTCCAACGAATTGTGAAATGATTGAGGTTCCAGCAATGGAAAGCCCCGTTCCAATGGATATAAATAAGAAGTTAACCGGCCAAACAAAAGCAGTAGCTGCAAATTCAACTGAACCAATTTTACTGACCCAAACTCCATCCACCAGATTATATAAAGTTTGAATTAAGTTGTTAACCATAATAGGCAGGGCTAATATGCCTATAACCTTGTACAAATTTCCCTTTAAAATTAAGCTTCGTTTGTCCTTAATCATACTACTCCTCCAATTTTTTATTACCTGTTACATTTTATATTATATACCATGTAAACCATATATTTCTATAACAAGTTTAGGCTTGCGAAACTTTTTTATTCCGAAATATTAAAATCTAATTCACCCTTCACCGAAATTCGTTGAGGGGTTAGTCCACTTTAATATAAAGCTCATATAAATACTTTTCGACCGACTTACACGACTTTCCTCTATATCTCTTCACCCATTAATTCCTTAAAAAAAGCTTCTAGATCAAAATCATTATTAAGAATTCTATAATATTTATCCTTGTACATTTTAGACCCGAAAATCAATATATTTTCTCCCTTATCACTCACCTCAAAATATATAGAAAAAACATCTTCAGTATAAGTAACTCTTTCTTTTGGAGAGTAAGAGGCTATAAAACTAAGATGTTTATCTCCATTTCCTCTCTTCTTTGTTCTTCTGAGTTGAAGGCTGTCAATTTTATCAATGATGGATTTCATCTCTATTTCATTATCAATGAACCTGAAATATTTAAGGTCTTCATAATCATCGTAATCAGAAATAAGGGAGAAATCTGTAACATAAATCCCTTCATAAGTATACTCCATCTCTTGATTTGAAATTATGTTACTTATCTTAATAATATAGGGCAGATCCCACCAAACTACAAAACCCAAAACAAGGATTATAACAGCTCCCCAAATTATTTTCTTTTTCATAAAATCCCCCTTCTTCTCTCAATCTTTAACTATAAAATAGTTTATAAAAATTTGTACTTTCATTTTACTTCTGCCTTTAATTCCTCAATGAACTTTTCAATGTTAAAATCTTTATTTAGAATTTTATAATATTGAGATTTATAGGTATCTCCCATTCTTATAAATGCTAAATAATTATCTCCGTTAACTTGCGTAAAGTTAATACTAAAAACCCCTTCCACATAAGTCATATCCTTTTTAGCATATCTAGCTGTAAATGAAATTTCTTCATTTCCATAGATAAAATTTCTTGTTCGTCTTAACTTCAAACCGTCAATTTTATCAATTATATTCTTCATCTGTATTTCATCCGTTACCTCCAAACTATGAAGGTCATTATCATACCAATTAGTAAAGGAAATTCTCTCATAAGTATAATCAACGTTTTGATTACTAATGAGGTTTTTGCTAGATACTAAATAGGGGAAATCGAACCAAGCCACAACGCAAAAAAATATTGCAACAACCATTACCCAAATAATTTTCTTTTTCATAAAAATCACCCCTTAGTAATATTTTACAACACCCTTAACAATTTGTACCAATTCTATTAACTTTCACTCCTACTTTCTATATCCCAAATATATACTAAATATATTTCTTTAAAATAAAAAGGAGAGCATTTCTGCTCTCAAAGCTTAACTCATTAACTTTTGGAAATTATTCCATATCTGCTCACAAGAAAAATAGCAATGGATAATATGCATAATACTGAAGTAAATTCAGAAGTTAAAAACACCGCACCATGTCCAAAAATAGAAATTATAACATTTATCATATAGCCTAAAAGAAATAATGCATAGAACACACAACAAATCAAGTGCACAATTAAAGACTTTTTGCTATGGCCTTCTGTTTTTGCTATTAAAATGGTTTCTTCCCATTGACGAATAAGTCCATAAGTAAAGACACACATAATAGGTATAATTATTATTCCATCAATAATGTCCCACATTCCTATCCCTCCTACTAAAGACGGCTTCTTCTTTTTAATCTGATAATACCGCCAACAATAAAAGATACACTTATTAAAATCATTACCGAACTATTTAAAATACTGCTTAAGCTAAAATCACCAATTATAAATATCAACGTAGGTATTGCAAAAAGAATTCCAACAATAATCATCAAAACAGGTGCCTTACTTAAATTTTTTATTGGAATTGGAGCACTGCCTTTGTTGATAAAATATCCTGCATTGGTAGAGTTATTCTGCCATTCATTAATTTCTCTTAATTGTTCTTCAAGTGGGTTTTCTTCTTGAATTTCTTGAAAATCTCTGTTACTTCCCTCTTTCTTCTCCAAACCTCTTCCCCCTAATTAAACCTAAGTAGTGATAAATCTATTGCATATTAACTTCCTCTTAAATATATATAGCATTTATCAAATTTTTACATCCCCTATATAATTATATTCTAATTTTCAGAACAATACTACAATTTCCACACATTTTCTTAATATTTTGTTAATATTTAAAGCCACATAAGGAAAGAGCCCCATGGACTCTCCCTAAGAATTTATTCAATATATTAAAACCCTAAACCAGATACAAGTTCAGCATTAAAGCCTCTCTTTATAAGTCTTTCAATCACAAATTCAGCTTCCTCGTGACTCGTATTACTTAAAAGCAGATAAAGTGAACCTTCTTCATCCAAACCGATATAGTCCATACCTCTCAGCTGACTTTTTAAATTATAATATAAATACTCCACATCATTATTAAACTTGTGTGATAATTTTATAATTGAGTATTCTGCATCATTATTTATCTTAAAGTATTCCTTATTTTCAATTATTTCTTTAAAAAATTCATATTTTAAAACTCCAGTGTTATTTATGTATCTATCTGCTTCTATAGCATTTTCATAAGTGTAGGCATTTATAAGTGCATTAGTTACAGCTTCTGAAATTGTTTCAAAAATATTTTCCTGATGAATATTAAAGTCTTCCAGTGTATCATCGAAAATTGCCAAGACTGCTCTAACTTTATTGTTTATAACTATTGGCACCATGATCTTTGGTAATTCTTTATCCTCTTGCTTATTCACAAAAATATTCCTGCTTTCTATTAAAGTTTTTATTGCTTCTGCCAAATCTGCTTCAATTGATTTTTTAATTCTAAAATCAATACTATTGTTATGGGACTGAGCCACTAGTCTTAAATATCTTCCATCCTCTGATATAATATAAAATGCTGCTCCCCTGCATTTAAGAATTTTTTCAGTAAGAATTACAGCATTTTCTATAACCCTGTTACTACTTAAAGAATTAAGTTGATTTAAAAGCTTAATTGACAATATCATCTCTTTTTCAACCATTATCCTCAAACTCATTCCCTCCTTTAGTTGTTAAAAAATAACTTTTTCTATATTTTTACATTATATCTATTCACCATATATCTCTAAAATCCTTTAAAATCTATTAAATTTAAAATAAGGTATCATCACAAATAACTTCAGCCAGGATTTTAACATTTTTCAGCCTTTTTATAACAAAGGAAGCCTCTTCTTTACAAGTATTAGTTAATAAAAGGAATAATTCATCCTTCATATTAACACCTAACTGATCAATCCCCCTGATACTCCCCTTAATAACTTCATAAATTTCTTTTGGTCCTGCTATATTATCCGCCAAATCACTCTTTAACTTTAGTAATGTATACTCAATATGATTCTCTGCCTTGTATTTATTCTTCTGCCTTATAACTTCCTTAAAATATTCTTCATATAATATCCGGGTTCCCTTCAAGTATTTTCTGAAGCTGCTAACACTTTCATATTTATATACTTGTACTATGGAAGATGTAACCATACTACCTATTAATTTAAATAGCTTTTTATTATAGGAAGAGACCTTGTTTAAGGGATTAAATGCAGCAATAATAGCAATTACTTTATTTTCAAAGGTTATAGGACACATCATAGCTGGTAATTTACCATTGCACTCTTCATTAAAGTAAGGCTCTTTCTCCTTAATAACTTGTCCAAATTCAACATTTTCCTCAACTCTATAGGAGTTTTTTATCAGTTCTCTATTGATACTTCGTGATACAGAAACCAATCTTAAATATACTTCATCATTAGAAACTTCATATACTCCTATCTCTTTAGAATTCATAATTTCTTCTGCAATATTCAAAGCTTTATCAAAAATATTTTCAGCAACCGAAATATGCTGATATTTGCTTTCCTTTAAGGATTCTTCAGGAAAAATGAGAGTATACTTTTCTTTTCCACTACGAACCTGCTCAATTCTTGAATTATTTATTGCCATTGGATAGGTCTTAGGATCAATTATAGAATCATCTTTTACTCTGTTAAGGACAAAAATTTCATTTTCCCCCTTGGAATATGTTTCAACTATATCATCGCAAAGCTCATCATTATTGCCCACAATTAATATCTTCATTTCATTTCTCTCCTCATTTTCTAGATGAATATTATTATCATTAGGTACAATTACTATATTATAATACCACAATTTGTAAATTTTGTCTTACAATAAATCCTTCAAGGTATTACATATTTCACCTTATTATTAAAAATTTAGTGGTATTTATAAAAAAACAGCCATATATCCCCAAGATATATGGCTATCCTATTAACTTTATAATTTATAAACTATTTTATAAGCTTAGATTTATTTCTTGCAGCAATTTCCTCTTCAGTAATTTCATAAGGATTTCCATCATCATCACACATTAGTTCACCATTTAAAAATAAATATTCGGTGGTTTCACCACAATTTGAACATTTTAATTTAATAGTTTTTGTTGGTTTTTGAGCTTCCGGATTATTCATAATACCTAAGGATACTAATATAGAACATATGGCCACCACAACTTTTGTTATTGCACTCCCGTCTACATTAATTTTTGCTATAGTTAAGATTATCATAACCTGCGAAATTATACTTGTAATAACCACAGGATTTCTTAATCTTTTTAAAATATTTATAAGAAAAGTGTTTTCTTTACTATTTTTCGTATTCTTCACTCCCATACCCCCTAAGAATAAAAGAAATATCTTTTGTTATACTACATAATATTGTAAATTTTTAAATTTAGTTACATAAAAGTAGTTATAAAAATAACCACAGCTCACGCACTGTGGTTATTAAAAAATGAAATTCTATTCAACACTAAAAATATCTTAATAAAACATTTTCTTAAGTAGCTTTCTTTTAACTTTAGTTCTTAGGTCTTAAATAAAACTTAAAGAACGTAAACCTACTAATTATAAGCTGTAAAATAAGTTTTCTGATGCCCATTCAGGGTCACAAGTAACATCTACTCCAAGCTTTCTGAATACCTGCTCTTCACCTGTGCTTAAGATTGTTGTTGAGTGAAGCTGACAGCCTTTAAGCATAGCAAGCTTCTCTAAAGCAACTTGAGCCGTTGGGTTTGTTGCAGCTGAAATACTAAGAGCAATTAAAATCTCTTCAGAATTTAATGAAGTTCTGTGATTTCCTAAAGTCTTAGACTTTAAGTTATTAATTGGCTCTAATACTACTGGAGAGATTAGGTGAATCTCATCAGAGATGTTTGCAAGGTGTTTAACAGCATTTAAAAGTACTGCTGCAGAAGCATCCATAACATCTGTATTTCTTCCAGTTATTATTGTTCCATCCTCAAGCTCTAAAGCTACAACAGGACAAACCTCATTTTTATCTGCACAAGCCTCTTTAAGCTTTGCAGAATATTTCCTAGCAGGGATAACACATTTTCTATCCTCTGGTTTAAGATTTAAAGATTCCATTATAATCTTCATTGTCTTAAATACTTCTTCATCAACATAACCTTTTTTGTACTCTACGCTAGTTTTGAAGTATCTTCTGATAATTTCTTGGATTGAAGCTTCCTTAACCACATCATCATCAGTTATTCCAAAGCCAACTCTGTTAACTCCCATATCTGTAGGGCTCTTGTAGATAGACTCTTTTCCAGTAATCTTCTCGATGATTCTCTTTATAACTGGGAACATCTCAATGTCTCTGTTATAGTTAACTGCCACTTCTCCGTATGTATCAAAGTGGAAGGAGTCAATCATATTAACGTCCTTAAGGTCAACAGTTGCTGCTTCATAAGCAATATTTAAAGGATGCTTTAGAGGTACATTCCAAACTGGGAAAGTCTCAAATTTAGAATATCCTACTGCATTGCCTCTCTTGTTCTCATGGTAAAGCTGGTTTAAGCAGGTTGCAAGCTTTCCACTTCCTGGTCCTGGTGCTGTAACAACCACTATTGGTTTTGTAGTTTCAATATATGGGTTGCTTCCGTAACCTTCATCACTAACGATGGCTTCAACATCTGTTGGATAACCCTTTATTGCCTGATGCTTGTAAACTTTAATTCCACGTCTTTCAAGTTTATTGATAAAGATATTTGTTGCAGGCTGTCCGCTGTATCTTGTGATTACAACAGAGTTAACCTCTAAATCCCATCCTCTTAAATCGTCGATAAGTCTAAGAACATCCATATCGTAAGTGATTCCGAAGTCTCCTCTTATCTTATTTCTCTCTATATCCCCTGCATAAACACAGATGATAATCTCTGCTTTTTCTCTAAGCTTATGTAAAAGCTTTATCTTTGCGTTCTCATCAAATCCTGGCAGTACTCTGCTGGCGTGCATATCAAATAATAATTTCCCACCAAACTCTAAGTATAACTTATCAAAATTATTAACTCTTTCTAAGATATACTTTGACTGCTCTTCAAGATATTTTTCATGATCAAATCCAATTTTCATTTCTACACCTCATCCTAAAGTAAATACTCTATCTATTATTACACAAAATCACCTTGTAGAAAACTATTAAATTTTATTTTAATATAATTATTTTGCTGAAAAATATTGTAATCCTTTAACCTTCAAATTTCCAGCCCCATTAAATACGTAATTTGAAAATGTTGTTTTTCCCTTATTTTTGGTTATCTGTTACTATTTATGTAGTATAATTATGTAGTAATTATTTTAAATTCTATTTAGTTAATATATATGTAATTTTAGTATTATATGAAAGGAGAAAAATAATGTTTGAATACTTTTACGAAATGCCCCTAATCGAAAGAATGCTATGGATAACACTGCCAATACTTCCAAATGTACTTCTTTATTTCTTCATCCATGCCAGAACCTTAAAAATCTTTCATAAGACTAACTCAAAAAGTCTCTCCTTAAACAGTTTGAGGAGGATGAATACATATGTAGCGGTACCTCTATGTATCTTTACAACAATTCTATACTTTATAATGATGTTTTACTTTTTCCTAGAATATAGCCACCATGAATTTATAACTAATTATATTTATATGCTTCCAGCTTTAGCTGCCTGTGGTTTTGGTCTTATAATTCTATTTCTAAGATACGTATCTATTGCTTTCACCGTTGCTAATGTGGCTCCTATTAAAAATGTGAACTTCTACTTTAATCTTAATAACCTTTCTGACTACCTTCAAATTTACATAGTAATGTTACTTCCCATAGCAGGTGAATATGTCATCTTTTTATTTAAGCCAGAATATGATTTAACCCATATTTTAATGACCATTATTTATAATGTTTTAATATTACTTGTAGGAATATTTGTGGTTAAAAAAATTGCAAAAAAAACAAATCCTACTATAGAAATGGAAGATTGTGAACTTAAAAAAGAGCTTTTAGAAATGGCTGCTCGTGTAAAAAGAAAGAAGGTTTCAATTGTAGTTGTTGATCAAGATAAAAGTACCTTTGGAGCTGCAGCCGTATATCCTATAGGTCATGGAACTATATATCTGTCAGATACACTTTTAGACATACTTACTAATGAAGAGTTAAAAGCTGTAATGGCCCACGAGGTTGCTCATCTAAAATATAAACATGGTAGTAAAAGAATTTTCACCTTTTTCCTTGGGGTATTTCTTACCATTACACTTTACAATTGGCTTCTTGAATATAAATATTGGTACGAGCCTGAAACCTGGTATCTTCTAGTGACCGCCTTTGGATTCTTCTACTTTGGCGTTTTCTCAAAGTATCTTTCAAGGAGACAGGAATACCGTGCTGATGCTTATATTCTTAAGATTGGTATACCGTATGAAGACTTTAAACATGGAATGCTTAAGATAGTGAATTCCTACGAGGTTTCCTTTGACAGATTGCCTGTGGAAGAAATCTTTGCAACTCATCCATCTCTTAATAATAGATTTAAACGTCTGTTAAAGCTTTCAGATAATTAAAAGTCCTGTTAAAGCAATAAAGTACATTGATATGACTAAATATCAATGTACTTTATTTAATCTAATATTTTATTTTCATAAGAGATTATTATGATAGAGAATTTTTCAACCACCACCAATAATAACAACAACTATATTAATATTTACTTCTTCAATAACACTATTAAAGAGCAGCTGCCATTTCTTCCTCAAGCTCCTTCATAAGCTGAGCTACCGGAACAATTTCCTTAACACGACCAGCATTGTCCCCACAGAAGATTAATGCCTCATCTAAGTTTCCTTTTACAGCTTCAATCAGCGCTTTACTGATACAATAAGGTGTCTCAGCTGGGTTACAGGTATGGACACATCTATAGCATTTTGATACTGGGATTCTTCCTGCCTTTGTTCTTTTTACAAATTCATTTTCAATAGCTCTTCCTGGCATTCCAACAGGACTTTTAACAATTGTCACATCCTCTGGTTTAGCACTTATATAGGCTTCCTTAAAGGCTCTTGAAGCATCACATTCTTCAGTTCCAACAAAACGTGTTGCCATTTGAACTCCCGATGCTCCAAGGCTTATGTACTTAACAATATCTGCTCCTGTGAAAACACCTCCAGCAACTACTACTGGTATTTTCTTGTTATATTTCTCTTCATAAATTTTAACCTCATTAATGATGCGTACAACTTCCTCATCAAAATTCACTGAAGCTTCTTCTATATTTTCTGCTTTAAAGCCAAGGTGTCCCCCAGCTCTTGGTCCTTCAATAACAACTAAATCTGCAGTTGCCTTATCATGTCTGTCCCAAACCTTTAAGATAACTCTTGCTGATTTTAAAGAAGAAACGATGGGCGCAATCTTAACCTTTAAGCCCTTTGTAAGCTTTGGCAGCTCCATAGGAAGTCCTGCTCCAGAAATAATAAGATCAGCACCTGACTCCACCGCTGCCTTAACCATATCACTGTAATGATTCATGGCAACCATAATGTTAACTCCGATAACACCACCCTTTGTAGCTTCCTTTGCCTTCTTAATCTGAGCTCTAAATGCTCTAACATTTGCCTCTAAGTTATTATCCTCAAAATCCTCTTCAGCATATCCGCTTTGGGCAGCTGAAATAATTCCAACTCCTCCAGCCTTAGTAACCGCTGCTGCTAAGTTAGGTCCTGAAATTCCTATTCCCATGCCACCTTGTATAATTGGAAGCCTTGAAAAAAGCTCTCCTATTCTTAATCCTTCTATTTTCATTTAATTTATCCTCCACCAAATTGTTTTGATTTTCAAATATTTTGACTTTCAAAATATTTAACCTTATTATATGCTATCTTTCTTCTTTCTTCAATAGTCTAACTTAGATTCTTTTAAAACTTTGTGAAAACAAAATATGAAGAATCCTATAAAAAAATAAAAAAATACTTTTATTTTTTTATAAACTACACATACTATGTTTGAGTAATAAAAACTTTACGAAACATTTGGAGGTTAAGTTATGAAACAAAATGATAACATTGCTGGAACTAATATTGTTGAAGATAATATTAGCACTATGGTTAACAACGGAGATGTAGATTATAATGCCTCCCCTTGTGTAGTTATGAATAACCTTGTAAAAGATCATAATCAGTTGGCTGATGAAATGGGTGATGTATCAAGAAGCACTTCAGCTGTGAAAAATAATGTTGCTGACGAAATCTTTGCCCTTGGAGTAACCAATTTAAACTTAAATCTGCATAATGAAGTTAAGGAGTATTCCGAGCCTGTAGATTATGAAACTGCCTTTGGTGATTACTATCCTGATGAAGATGATAAAAAGGATAAAAAGCTAAAAAATAAGAAATCTTAAAATTGCTTGTACCTATTTAAATATAAAATACCTTCCAAAAGTAAAAATGCTTAAAAGAAAAAGACAGTGAACTAGATTGTTCACTGTCTTTTTATATATAGATATTTTAGAAGTCACAGATAGTTAGTAATTTTATCCTATTCCTTAGCAAAATCCCTAAGTCTGAAGCTTCCTGCTGTAAAGAATACTAAAGCCATTAAAATGATGATAATAGCTGGAAGGAATAATTCTCCTTCATTCAACATTTTATACATCCATGCAAAAGGAGAGATTGCACTTATTCTTGTAATGGCTACTGGAACGTTTTCCAAAGAACTGGAGATGGAGCCAAACATTCCTATTCCATAGGTTATAAGCGCATATATAACCATAAATAAGCTTGCAAGAATTGGGTTCTTGATCCATCTTGTTGAAGCTGCAATAGTGGCAGTTGCAATTAAGCTTCCTAGGAAGATTACAAGAATTATTAAAGGTAAGTTACCATAATTAATGTTTAAAAGCCTTCTAACAATTATAAAGCCAATGGAAGTAAGTACTCCTTGAATTAAAAAGACTGAAATGAAGATACTCCCTAATATCTGTTTATCTGAATTTGCAGTGGAGATAGTTCTTCTTAAAACCTTTTGGCTTTTCAACTTAATTAAATCCTCTGTTAGTATCGATCCACCCATCATCATAAAATAACAAAACATCATCACCATAGTTGTTAAGTTTCCTGATCCTTTATCTTTACTAGTACTGGTGATTTCTGTGGTTACAGCATTGGTGCTTAAGCCTGTACTAAAGCCCTCTTGAACCTTGCCATTTACATAACTAGTAATAATATCCTCTGCAATAATGGTACCTGTAGTTGCTTCTGTTTTAAAGCACTTTATATTTGGGATTTTCCCTGAATCAATAACCTCTTGAAAATCCTCACCAATTTCATAGACCACCGTTAATTTGTCATCTATAATCAGCTGTCTTATATAATCCCCTTCTCTTTCTTCTTGTCCTACCATATTTGAGATTTCATATCTTTTGCTAAGATTTTCTATAAGTTCTTCTGAATATGCGGAATTACTTTTGTCAATTATGCCAATCCTTCCTATGATCTTATTCTCTTCCTTTGAGCCTCCTCCAAAGATAGACATAACCATAATCACTGGCATAACAAAGCCGATTAAAAGAAACCCTGAATTTTTTAATTGTCTTTTCATATTTATAAGGATTAATCTCATTAAGCGCATGTTCTTCTCCTCCCTTTAATTGCTTCATTTATCACAGCTATGGCAAATAAAACTACAGAGATAGCCAGTATAAATCCTATCCATTTCATGGTACCATTCAAATTTCCATTTAAAACGTACATAGTAAGAACTTTGTTAATATAATGGGTTGGAGTTAAAACTGCTATAACATTAGCTCCAAAACCAAAGATTTCTCCACCTAAAATAGGAAGTACAAATACTACAAAGCTCACTACCTTTCCTATCTTAGGACCAAAAATCGAGGTAATAGTTTTCGCAATAGCAACTACAAAGATACTTGCTAAAAGAATAATTAAAAATAAATCTATTAAACTCCCCTTAAATGTTATACCTGTAATCCTAAAGAACAGAACGTAAAAGCTGAGTAAAATTGCTGAATAGGCTAAACCCCCAACAGACTCATAAAGCAGAAATTGAACCTTAGTAATTGGTGCTGCCTTAGCTCTTCTGTCTAAATTCAAGGATATATCTGCATAACCTGATTGAAGTAGTCCATAAAGAAGCATAGTTACACAAAAGCCAAACATTGATATAGCCATCTTCTCAAAATTGTTTTCCTTTTCTGGCTTATCTACAATGACATTTTCAATAATAGACTGTCCAGTTACTTCATTTAGTTTATTAACATCACCACCTGCTAAAGAAACATAAAGTCCCTTATGATAATTATCAAGAATTATCTTTAGAGTGTTGGTGGAAAGCTCCAGCTTATTTGTTTTTCTATTTAAAGTAAGGCTGTCCTGCTTTAAACCTGTAGCATTTTCTCCATAACCTTTATTTATAATAAGCTCTACATCAGGCTTTTCATCAACTAAAGTAACAACTTCACCCATTTCCTCACTGGCAAGGAACTCCTTTAGTGCCTTAGACCTATCACTTCTATCTTCATCTAGAATCTGGACATTAACCTGGCTTAACTTAAGGTTGTCATTAACACTCATATCTTGAACAAAGCCCAGAAACCCTGCAAGGATTACTGGAAAAAGAATAAAGTAGATTAAAGTGACAGCTCCATTAGCTACCAAACCCTTCAGGGTAGTTTTTACATAATAAAAAAGCTTCATCTTAACCTCCCCCCTTAATCTCTTAGCTGCTTTCCTGTAATTGTAAGGAACACATCCTCAAGCTTAGCTTCTTCATAGCTGATTTTCTTTATATTAATGTTATTTTTCTCAAGGTAAGATAAAACTTTTGCAAGCTTAAATGTAGAATCTATGGTTAAGGAGATTTTATTATCACTTTCTGTAACCTTGATAATTCCTTCAATTTTCTTTAACCCAACTAAGGTTTCTCCCTTTATTCCCGAGCCCTCAATGAGTACCTTGTTATTAGGGAAAACTGAAGCTTTAATTTGCTCTCTTTCTCCATAAGCAACCTCCTTACCTAGGTCAATGATGAATACTCTATCACAAAGCTCTTCGATTTCCTCCATATAGTGAGATGTATAAATAACTGTTGTGCCCCACTCCTTACAGATATTCTTTACAAAGGTGAAGATGTGGTTTCTTGACTGAGGGTCAACTCCAACTGTTGGCTCATCAAGGATTAGAACCTTTGGATGATGAAGAATTGCCGCTGCAATGTTTAATCTTCTCTTCATTCCGCCTGAAAACTTCTTAACCTTTTGCTTTTTAGTGTCCTCCAGGCCGGTAACCCTTAAAGCCTCTGCTATTCTTTTCTTAAGCTCCTTACCTTTTAAACCATAAAGAGCACCAAAAAATTCTAAGTTATCATAGGCATTAAGCTCCTCCATTAAAGCTATATCTTGTGGCACATAACCGATGCACCCTTTAGCTTTTATGGTATCCTTTAAAATATCAAAGCCACAGATCTTAATGGTACCACTGTCTGGTATCAATAGGTTGGTCATAATATTTATTAAAGTTGATTTTCCCGCTCCGTTTGGACCGATGAAACCAAAAATTTCCCCTTCCTTAACGTCATAGCTGATATTATCTAACACCAATTTGTCATTAAAACGTTTTGTTACGTTTTGTACTTCTATAATTCCCATATAAAAAACCTCCTGTAATTTATTTCATATTTAAAACTGAAGCAATGGATTTGTAGCTTGTCTTGTGCAAGTTGCAAACAGTATTGCCGTGGACAAGCTGAAAATAATCTTGTTTTCGGCAAACTGCAAACAATCTTGCTTTTGACAATCACCTTAACTTGATTGCCTTTGACATTTACGAGTCAATCTTGCCGTGGACAAGCTGTACGAAGCACTCACCTTAAGCAGTCTTACCCTTGACAAAATTCCTCATTCCATCTTTCTTACAGTTCATAATATTATAATAAAACAATTCCAGGAGGTTAACCACAGCTTAAAGTCATAACCTAACGTGACTTAAGTCACTAAAGCTTTAAACCTTTGTCACCAACCTTTATTTTAAAAAGAAATAAAGGTACTGAAACTTATATTCCAACACCTTTAACACCTAGTTAACTATGCCATTTTTAAAAGCAAAAATAGCAATTTGCGTTCTATCCCTAAGCTCCAGCTTTGAAAGGATATTTGTAATGTTATTTTTAATAGTACCTTCAGATAAAAACATTTCTTCTGAAATCTCTTTATTAGAAAATCCCTTAGCAATTCCTTCAATGATTCTCAGTTCCTTACCTGAAAGATTAAACCTTGCAATATCAGGGTTTATTATACTGCTAATGCCCATCATCTCCACTGCCACATCAGGATGGACTACCATGTTGCCCTTAAAGGCCGTTTTAATTCCTTCATAAATAACGTCATGGGAGCTGTCCTTCAGCATATATCCAAAAGCTCCATACTTCAAGGCATCCTGGATATATTCCTTATCCTTAAAGGTGGTAAGAATTATAACCTTGATTTTTGTAAACTGCTCCTTTATAAGTCTTGTTCCCATTACTCCATCGCAGTCCTTCATTCTGATATCCATCAGCACCACATCCACATGTTGGTTTTTACATATATCTAAGGCTTCAAAGCCATTTTCAGCAAGACCTACTACTTCAATATCTTCAAAAATTGAAAGCATTATCTTTAAGCCTTCCCTGATTAATTTTTCATCATCCACAATTAATAATCTTATTTTCTCCATACCATACTCCATCTATCATATTATAACTTATTTTGAGCAAGTCCAATTGTACAATCTATCTTTCCAAGCCTGCTCTTGCTTATACATCTTCTATCTGCTCCAACCTATATCTATATCTGATATATATTTATACCTCTTTCTCTCTCGGAACTATGACCTTAATAAAAAATCCCTTACCCTTTGAGGATTTCATATCCACCATAGCTTCAATTTCTTCTGCCCTTTCCCTTATATTCTTTAAGCCCAGTCCTGTTTCCTCAATCTTGTTCGTTCCAACTCCATTATCATTAAATGAAAGCACAAACTCCTCCTTTGTAAAGTTCATTACCACCTTAATTTCCGTTGCTTTTCCATGCCTCAAGGAGTTGGATAAAACCTCTTGAGTTATTCTGTAAAGGTGACTGCTTTGCTTTGAGGTTAAATTCCAATCGCCCTTTGAAAGTATGACTTTAACTTTTACTCCTGAAAGCTTCTCAAAAGAATTGCAGGCCTCCTGTAATCTTAAAAGTCCTTGATAATCCTCATACTCATTCGGTCTTAGCTCCCTCACTGCCCTTTTTACATCCTGGAAGCTTTCATTAATAAAGGCTCTTAAATTCCCCGCAATTGGCTTTAATCTGCTACCTTCCTTATCAGCTATAGTCTCCATGGCTGAAAGTTGAATCATAGCAGTGGATAAAGCATGACCAACGCTATCGTGAATCTCTCTGGAAATTCTGTTTCTCTCCCTTAATAAAGTAATCTCCTCAATGGACTGAAGATAACCTTCCAGCTCATCATTTGCCTTAATCAGCTTCTCCTCTGAAATCCTAAGTTTATCATAAAGGTGCTGAGCTTCCTTTTTAGAGCTGTAAAGCCTTGAAATATAGCTTAAAAGCACAAAAAGAATAGCCATAAGCCCAAAGAGTATAAAGCTTTCCTCTCTGGAGGTACTAAACCTTGGAAGAAGAGTCAGTATTAAAATTCCAGTCCCAAAGAAATACCTTATAATCTTATTATCTAAAGCAAAAATATCAATAGAAACTCCAATTAAATAAAAAACAATGGTTCCTCCAAAGTAAATATGTGCAAAAGGTACTGCTGCAAACTCAAGGCAAATTGAACCAACCACTTGCCACTGCTTTTCAAAATAAAATAATCTAAGATGATTATTAATAACAAATAGAAGGATAAAAATTAAAGGAGCAATCTTGCTGCTAATGCCAGCCTGTGGAGTATACCCTCCTAAAAATGCTCCCAAGATTAAAATCTGAAATACTAATATAAAAATCGATATATACCTTATAAATAACAGTTCCTTACTTTTTCCCATAAAAGCTCCTTCCAATTCATGGACCTCTGAATCCATATACTTGACCTATAAGTCCATAGTTTTACATCTTAAGCTCTACAAATCTCCTTCAAGCTTCCTTCTCATAATTAAAATAATATAATATTATATCTAATTCTAACAGTTCAACCTTTTCCTTTGCAATATACATTTTATAAGTAGACCATTTATAGTCAACTGGCTTTTCCACTATATCGGCTCTAACGGGATTTAAATATACCTAACTTGAGGTTTCTAAAAGCTGAGCATCATCTTTGATTATTTCAGAAAAATTGTTCCCTTGAAATAAATAACCTTCTAAATCATATTTCTTATTAAAATATTTATATATGTATAACTAACTCTTCTCATTAATCGTCATAGAGGCTTTATAGTTTTTATATTGAACCCACTTCCATAATATGGTATAATTCATTTGTGATTTACTTATTTTTACATTTATTCTTTATACTTTTTGTCATATTTGAATAGAAAGTTTGCTTAACTTGGTTTAAGATAAGTTGTTTCTACCATCCCAAGCACATCTTTTTATCATCACTTATGAAGATAAAAAATTGTAAATTAATATAATAACTTTTGGAGGTAACTATGAAGGTAAAAGAAGCAGATACCCCAGTTCATTTTCCCAAAGGAAGGTTCTGGCGGAAAAAACAAAGAAAGAGCAATCATAAAAAGAAAAATCTACTAGACAACCCCTACATAAAACTTGAAAGTAAGGATGACTTTAAGGCTTTAATGGGAAAGATAAAATGGATTTTTTCCCATGCAAAGCCCGTGATTCCTTATCTCATATTTTGCATAATTCTAAATGTGATTTTTGCACTCATAGGAATTTTTAACGTTGTAGTTTCAAAATCTCTTATTGACTCAGCCATTGCCGGAAATCAAAGTGATGTAATGAAATGGCTCACCATAATGATTACAATTACTCTGTTTAATATGTGTATTAGCCCAATAACTTCCTTTTTAAGCACCCACTCGTCAATGAAGCTTAGCCAGGGAATTCAAAGAAAGATATATAAACATGTTGAATATAGTGATTGGTTAGAATCCAGCAAGATTCACTCTGTAAGCCTTTTAACAAGGATAACTTCAGATGTTGGAAATATCAGCTCCACCATCCTTGGAACTATTCCAAGCTTGGTATCCTTAACAGTTACCTTAGTTGGTTCCTTCTATACGCTCATCTCTTGGGCTCCATCAATAGCTCTTGTAGCAGTTTTCATCGGACCCTTCATGGTGATAATCGGAAGAATCTTCAGCAAAAAACTGAAGGAACTATATAAAGCTGCTCAAGAAGAGGATGTAAAATACCGCTCCTTCATGCAGGAATCCATTCAAAATATCATGATTGTAAAAACCTTCTGCATGGAAAAAATAAACATGGGAAGATTAGAAGATATTCAAAACAATAAATATAAAATAGCTATGAAAAATACTAAGTTTTCAGTGCTGACCTCCATGTCCATGAGCTTCTGCTCCTCCTTAGCCTACTTCACCATTTTCATATGGGGAATTCTAAACATCACAAAAGGAGTAACAACATATGGAACCTTCACTGGTATGCTTCAGCTTTACTCAAAGGTACAAGCTCCCTTTTCTTCCTTAGCAGGCATGATACCAGGCTTCATCGGAACCATTGCCGCTGCAGAAAGACTTATGGAAATTGAAGCTCTGCCTTTAGAAAAAGCAGGAACCACTGAAAACACAGAAAAATTCACAAAACCAGATATCGAATTTAAAGGAGTAACCTTTGGATATAAAGAAAATACAACAATCCTTGATAACATCAACTTAACCATACCTAGTGGCGAAACCATCGCCTTTGTGGGACCTTCAGGGGAAGGAAAAACTACCATAATAAGACTACTTCTCTCCCTAATAAACCCACAGGAAGGCACTGCTGCTTTAAGAGAAGAAGATATCTATGAAGAATTCACCAGAGACCATAGACACTTAATCTCCTATGTACCACAAGGAAATACACTATTCTCAGGAACCATAAGAGATAACTTGAAGTACGGCAATCATGATGCTTCAGATGAAATGATAAAGGAAGCTTTAAAAAATGCCTGTGCACTGGACTTTGTTGAAGAACTTGAGGAAGGCTTAAATACAGCCATTGGTGAAAGAGGTGTAGGAATCTCAGAAGGTCAGGCTCAAAGAGTTGCCATTGCCCGCTCCTTCTTAAGAGAAAAGCCAATACTGATCCTAGATGAGGCAACTTCAGCTCTAGACCCTGAAACAGAGGTAAAGGTTCTTAAATCAATTAAAAGCTTAAATCCAAAGCCAACCTGTATAATAATTACTCATAGGCCTTCAGCACTAAATATATGTAATAGAATCATAAAGCTGGAAAAAGGAAGATTGAGAGAAGTAAGTCGTGATAGTATTTATGAAGTTGCTAGTGAGTTGGTGTAAAAAAGATGTTTACTACTATTAGTAATATATAGCTTTATCATAAACAACCAAAATATGCTTTTTATTCGGTTGTGTCCACAGCTAACACCCCCTGTCTAATTGACAGGGGGTGTTCACAAATCTCTCTTTTTATTAATTATCCTCATCAAAATCTAATTTTTTCCTAATATCCACCTACATTAAATTGAGTACACTGTCTATCTACCCCAACTGGTTGTGAATGTAAGTCTACATAAGGACAATTTGCATCAATATCGTTTACTGTATTTGCACTAGCATGTGGACATACCCCATTTCCAGGAGCATATCCTGGATTCTTAGTATTAATCATACACCATGAATCAATTGGTACAACTCCAAGTTTTAATATATCTACTTCAAATGAAGTATCTTGAGCATTTAAACTCTTTAATTGCGGATTTTTCCATTTTTTCATTTCCAATTCCTCCTCTTTTAATAACTAAAATTTATAAATATATATATTTATATTATTATATTATTTATTGGTAATTTATTACATTATAAAATGTTTAATAGAAAATATTTACTATTCTTAACGTAGTAATTTATATCTACAAATACCTTCATATTTACTTACTTCTCTATAATTTCTATAATCTCATCAATAGTATTTTTATCCCTCGGTCTTATTATCTTAAAGTACTTAATTTGTTTAGACACTTCAAGACACCTCTTAAAATGATTTGGAGCAAATCCCCCCATACTAGCAATACATTCACTTTTATATATATTAGAAATAATTTTTTTTACCTTATCAGACTTTTTGATTTCTTCAACACAAATGCAATCTACATCATCAACTGCAATTTCCCATATTGAATGAAGAGGAACTGGTTGCTTTTCAAAGCCTTCAAAATCAGGCACCACATATTTAACTTCTTTTGCCCCTCTACAGGTTAAATAATCCGCTTTATTAAGCTTTTTCTTTTCCATTACATCTGCACATAGCTTATGGTATGGAAAACCAGGCTCCACATATAATTTATCTGCTATTTTAACAGGTGATATATCATCAGAGAGATATTTATATCCTCTTTCACCCAAGGTCAAAGTTAATGTAGATTTTCCTGCTCCTCCTTGCCCTGTAATAATAACTCCTTTACCATCAATTACAACAGCACCTCCATGAATAGCAACTTCTTGTCTCTGTAGTATCAAAAAGCCTAAAACACTTCCCATGATGTAATTTTTCATTCTGATAGTATCACATAATTCACAGAGTTCAATAACTGCCCTTCGTCCTTCACTAATCCAAAAATCAGCAACCCCCTCTACATGAAACCATATATTATCTTTTGACATAAACTGATATTTCCCTTTTTGAATTTCTGCTCTTATATCCTCTGGAAGTTTATTAGTTATTATTTCAACCATATCAGTTTCTTCACATTTACCATTTATAATCGGAAACTCAGGAACTTCAATGTTCGATGCTATTTTCATTCCATATACCTGATAATAGTATTTATTAAAGTTATTCATAATTCACCCACAATCTATATTCTTCAACTTTCGGCTACGCTAGAAACTTCATAATCTTTCAAAATTAATTCTTCTATTATCTGAATTTGCTTATTAATGGTAAAGCCATTTTGAGGTCTTATGAGCTTATATACAGAAACGTTTTTTGCTAATACAATGCATTCCTTAAAATAGTTAGGATCTATTTCAATATGGTTTAATACTACTCCTCTGAAGATATTCTCCATTAATAGCTTAACCTTCTCATATCCACGAACTTCTTTAATAGATATTTCATTGATGTCTTCAACACTTAGCTGAAGAATAGCAAATAAAGGTACTCTAGTATTAGAAAACTTCTTGTCCATAGGAACTAGACAGAGTTCTCTATTTAAATTAACTCTATTGTATCTTTCCTTATTGCCTTCTAACTTTTCAATGACATCTGTAGAAATTCTTTGTATTGGAAATGATGGGTTAATTAATATTCTTCCATCCTCATATGTATTCAAGGATGTCATATCATCTGCTAAAAGCTTATATCCCTTACATTTTAATCCGTTAAGTAGTGTTGATTTACCAACTCCACTTTTTCCTATGATTAAAACCCCTTTTTCATTTAAATTAACTGCTCCACCTTGAAAACTTAACTGTCCTCTTTGAATCATTAATAGGGCAAATCCAATCCCCAAGAGATATACCTTAAACATTTCACTATCATATTCATCCCTTAGCTCAATGATAATTTTATTACCATTTAAAATATGAAAAATACCTACCTCATCTCTTTTAAACCACATACTATTAGAAGAATACCCTTCCTTCTTCCCTGTTAATGCTTCATCCTTAATCTCTTTCGAAACTTTTCCAATCTCAATAATAGCATCAATTCTATCTCTTAATTTATCCCCAAGTGTTATCAAACCTTCAATTTCTATTGATGACTTAATATTTAATCCATAAACCTGATAATAAAATTTATTACAATATGCTTTCATCATGTAAACCCCTCATTTGATAAATGTCTCATCAATCAAGTGGTGAGACTTTACATTTCTTATGTTATAATTCAACTCGCAAATTTTGCCACTACCGCATAGCCCTGCCTATTTTCTCCACCTGTAACATAGTAAGAACCACATCTAACCCATGCATGAGCCATCATTTCATCCTTATCATTCTTCTTTACTCCTAAGTAAATGGTAGTTGATATCCCCCTAATCTTCATCATTTTTTGAGCCGTAAGAGCTTGGACAAGACATTTACTCTCCCATGGAGTATGTCTAGCAGCTTGTGTAACTGACCATCTTACTTCTCTAGCAATTCTATTAGCTTTAAAGTCAATCTCCTTAGGTGATTCTGTCTTATATTTTCCCATTCTTATTTTTAATTTATTGAAAGGCATAAAGAGTATGAACGCTCTATAGAATCCTGTAAATATAAAAGCTTGTACAAATCTAAACTTTTTCCCATTATCAATGGAAATAAACGTTCTAACCTTTCTAGCTAACTTTGATAAGATCCCCATAACTAAGGTCATTTAAAAACTCCATCACAGTATTTTCACATTCATCTCGTTCAACTTCAAACTCTCCAAGTAAAGCATCTATAAGTTCAGAAATCTTCATAGGCTCTTCAATAATCTCCCAAATTCTACTTCCTACTTCGTTCATCATAAAATACTGGCCCTTTTCCATATTCATCATAACAACTTCTCCATCAAGATCTGTAGCATCAATTTCAGGATTTCTTGAAATAATGTTATTTAACTTCACCTGTGTATCTTTAATTCTTTTGGCATTTGAAAACTTTTCATTTAAATTTTTAATATCCATGATTACCTCCCAAATATGTATAGTATGACTATATTCATTATTTATATTTTACCATATTATTACAGCATCTTGTATAATAAGCTTTTGATAATTTATGTCATAATTTCTCATTATTCGCCATTATATATTCATTTGAAATAATTACCAAATTTTCGAAAGTAAATAACTATAATTTTATAAATACATTTCTACATAATAAAAATAGAAATGTATAAAACCTTACATCATATGGTAGTATTTTTACACATTTCTATTAACTTATATAATATTATATGCTCACTAAATTGTAATTTTAATAAGGGTTATTTCCATTATAGTTACATGGAATAACAGGTTTGCAACCATCTAGAATCAAATCTCCTCTATGAGGACAACATAACATTGCTATGTCGTTGTCTTCATACAATCCATGATGACATTTACCTAGCCAATGGTTTCCATCTAGTTGTGTTGCTTCTTGAGCCTCACAATAATTTCCTTGATAAGTTTCACTTAATTCTAAATTTTTCAATTCTGGATTTTCCCAATTCTTTTTCATAATTATCCGCTCCTATTCGCTAATTTTAATCTTAATTTCATCTAACAAAATTAATTAATTCCTATGGCGCCCCCAATTAATTAACCTCATTAGAACAGTTCAACTGTCACTATTATATTACCATATTTTGTAAATATTGCATATAGCTTTTTCAAATATTTTCCATAAATATTTTATAATTTGTTTATATCCCTCATAATTCTTTCACTAATATTATAAAGGGGGCAAATATTAATTATTTTAGCAATATATATAATAATTTTTTCATTTTATAAATCCAATTCCTTAAGGAGCATATTCTTTTTATTACCTACCCTTATCGTAGCCGTAGCCATCTTCATTTTATTTTTAAAGCTGTAATCTTTATTCAAAAGTCCAACAAACAAGTGATGTATCCATGCTGCTGGAGCCAGTACTATGAACTTTCTAGCATAGCTGTACCTTTCGCCCATATCCTTTATAGGAGGAAATAACAATTTCATATACTTCTTAAATATACTGCCTCTACCTTCTGCAGCTCCCTCACTTTGATCAAAGGCAAATTCACTTGCAAAAACTCTTGTTTGATCTTTAGTCCCATGAACTCCGCTAGCAAAGATATCTTCAATTAATAATTCTATATATTTATTGCTAATTTTACTAAGTGCATTTATCTTTTTTAATTCAATTGGGAGTTCCATGCTAAAGAGTCTATTACATGCAATAAATATAGCTAAAGTAAATTTATATATACCACAAGCCTTAGCTTTTTGAATGAAACTAGACCAATTAATTTCATCCCCTTTTTGCTCAACTAAAAGCACTAAATCTAGAAGTTGCCTTACACCAAAGCCAGTGTGGGCTAAATGTACTGCCATATGTATACATAGGTGTACAGCTAAATCCTCTAAGCCTAAAGATAATGTTTTAACTCCTCCAACTTCAACCTCTACAGTTTCCTCCCATAAATTATCCTCCCAAGATGTATCTCCTTTGAAAAAGGCTTTATTAGCTAAAGTCCAGTGAACCTCAAAGATAGGTTGTCCAGGTTTATGAAATACGATGTGAGCTCCGTGATCATCCTCATCTTTAGTTTGAGTATATCCAAGCTCCTCCATCATTTTAGATACTCTCTCTAGATCCTCCTTATGAACAAGAACATCTGCATCACTCATAGTTCTAAGCTGTGGCATTGGAAAATACTCTCTAACAACTAAGCCTTTAAGTACAATTACAGCTATGTTATTTTCATTAAATTTCTCTAAAACTTCTCCAACCTTTATGATATGATTTTGCTGATTTATCCCAGAATAAAAAACTTCCTTTTTCCAATCCTTAAGAAGTTCTGGTGCAATGCACTTCACCGCATCTCTTCTGTCTATAGCTGAATAAACTAAAGGACTTACATGATGCTCTTTTGCTTCATATAATAACTTTCCCCAATGAATTTCATCTAGTTCATCTAATGTGGCTATTTCTTTATGTATTGCTTTATTTAATAACGTAATTAACACACGTTCTGTTGTATTCATTACCTCGCCTCTTTTCCATATTATGTATTTATTTTACCATTTTTTGCCATTTCTGTATACTCTAAGTTTTATTCCTTCATAAACTATTTATATTCACTTTAATATCCTAAATACCGATAAATAAAAAAATCCATATACCCCGGCCACACAAACAGGATATACAGATTTCTTTCACCTTTTATTTTACATATTTATTTACAAATTCAAATACCTTATTATAATAAGTTTCCGGGTCAACATCTGGTGCCGCTCCGTGGGCTGCTCCATCAATTACTAGGATATCCTTCTCCACTGGTGCTGCCTCATATAATCTATATACCATTTCAGTTGGCACATAAGTATCGTTGCTGCCATGGGTGAATAGCATTGGTGTCTTAGATTTTTTTACTTGCTCTAATGCTGAAGCACCTTTGATGTCATATTTAGCTCTTATATTTGTTACTACTCTTGCTGCGTCCATAATTGGAAATGGTGGAAGACCAAATCTATTGTTTAGCTCTGCAGTGAACATTTCATATACTGAAGTGTAACCGCAGTCCTCAACTATAGCTTTAACGTTTGATGGCAGATCTTCTCCTGCTGTCATCATAACTGTTGCTCCTCCCATTGATTCTCCATAAAGGACTATCTGTGAGCTTGGATCTTTTTCAACTATAAGGTTAATCCACTTAACCATGTCTTTTCTATCCAGCCATCCCATTCCAATGTATTTTCCTTCACTTTTACCATGGGCTCTAAGGTCTGGTGTTAAAACATTATATCCTTCATTAAAGAAGTTTAAGGCTATGGGTTGTATATTTTCAGAACTAGACGTATATCCATGAGCAATTATTACCCATTTATCAGTGGGTTCCTCTTGTAAATACATGTTTCCCCATAGTTTTAATCCATCCTCTGATTTTATTGTTGTTTCTTCAGTTTTTACTACCTGAAGCCATTTATCTACTGCTTCCTGAGATTTTTCTTTATTAATTCTTTCAATTTCAAGCTCATCTGCCTTGGGTGCCTTTGGATCAGCATCTGCAGCAGTTCCAATGCCCTCCGCTCTAACTAAAGCATAATTGAAAAAATAATTTCCTATAAAGGCTAGTCCACCTATTGTCAGTGCTATAATTACTCCTATAATGGAAAGCACTATCTTCTTTGATTTCTTCATTTGTTCCTCCTAGAATACTTGTCCTCCGATTTTAAATTTATTGTCTTTTATTCTATAAGAATTTATTTTGATTGTCAAGATATATATAAATAATAACTATTTGAATTTTAAAGTATATCCCCATATCATGAGCCTCCAATGTCTAAAATATGGGGATTTCAATTTCCTTTTTAATCTCTAAAATAAAGTATATCAGTTACAGCCCTTTCCCCGTTCCAGTCTGAGGGTTCATTAATCACCTGTCCATTAAAATAAAGTGTTGTGGAACCTCCTCCATCAAGGGCATATGCCCATTCACAATCTAGCCTTTTGAACTCTAAGGCTAAATCATAAAATGAAATTCCATCTGAAATTTTACTTCTTCCATCAGCAACAATTACCACATATTCTAGTGGTCCCTTTTGGCCTATAGCTGTTCTTGGATCTTTTGCATCACTATACCAATCTGCATTCCAGCTAACTATTTCTCCATTTTTAATCAAATCAGGTCCAAAATCAAGGGTGTGTCTTCCTCCCATTTGAAGAATCTCTTCACCTGTTTTTTCTGCCCTGTTAAATATCACAAAATCACCATTATCCTTTATAATTAGTGGAGCAAAATCCATATTTGTAGCTCTATAAAGAATTCCATCTCTTATGACAAAACTATCTTTATTGAAGCCAGCTGCCGCACCATCCACTGCAAAGACAGCACCATGTCTTTTAGCAATGTCTGAGGTTTTTTCTCTATTATTTAGATTAAATTCATCCTTTGCAAAGGCTGACTCCAGCTGCTTTGGATCTTTAATCTTAATGGTTGAAATCCACATTCTTAAATTATTCCTCACCACAGGCTCAATGGTAATCTTCATTGTTGGCGAACCATAAGACATTATCCCAGTTGTTTGATCCCTTTGAGAATAAGTTTCCTTTGGGAAATCTTCTTGTTCTGTAGTTACATCACTACTTACAGGAATTATCTCTTCTCCGTGATTTAAATACTTGTTCCATAATCCATTACCTATGTAAACACTGAACCCTAACAAAATTGAAAGAAGACTAATTAAAGAAACCTTAAATACTATATTACCTTTCACTGCTGGCTTCTTTTCTTTTGCTATGTTATTTTGATTTTCACTACCTACACTCCGCTTTTTCATTAAATATCTCATCACCTATCTTAATTAAATTTTCACTTTATATTTTACCATATTATTCCATATTCATTCCGTTTTTGTTATTTATTTTAACCTCTAATAGTTATGTAATATTAATTTTATATTTTCACTTCATTTTATATGATAAAAGAGCAGCTAGAAATTCTTTTAAGACCATCTACCTTGATGCCATCCTTATTAAAAAGCCACAGCTTCATCTGCTGAGCACTCTTAGGATTCTTAAGTCCAGTTAAAATTGAAGCCTCCATAGATAAGCCTCATCATAGGTATTAATACATTTTAATACCTTATCAATAAGCTGCTGATCAGCTCTTATTCCCCTATCATTAATCTCCTGATCTAAAAACCAAAGCTTGTCCTCAAACTTACTAAGCCTAAACAAATCAAGCTTGTTTCGAATAGTTCTCTCTACCTCTACATCCCTTATGCAGTATGCCTTAAACAAAGCCCACCTTTCTTCAGCATCCGATGGAAAATTCCGACTTATCCCCTTATTGAAACCTGTAGCCTTACAAGACATTGAAAAGAACTTTATCAGCTCCTTTCCTTCCTTTAGTTTTCCTTCTTCTAAATTCATAGCCTTAGTAACTCCCTCAAGACTTCCTGGAAGCCACAGTTCCAAGGCCTTTACTGCAGTACATCGCCATTGCTTCGGCTTCATAGGCCTTTTAAAATATGCAGCCAGACAAGTTCTTTCAAATGCTGCATTAAAGGCTGTTTTTATAACACTTTCATCGGTAAGAGCCTCAAAAACTTCCCTGGGGAGCACCTCACCTTTAGCAAAATCTACCATCTTAACTTCCTCATCATCGAAGGCATAACCAAAAAGTAAAATCTCAAAATCCTCCTAATTTGCATAGGCATAAACCCCACACTTTGTTAAATCCTTACTTCGATAGGTTTCAATATCAATAGCAAGAGTTCTCATGTCATGAACCTCCTCAAATTCCCTTTTCTCCAAACTATCAAACCGCTCTCCGCATCTAGACATGTAATCACTCCTTTACCCTCCCGTGCTATAACATCCCTTACACACTGTTTTATCCATATTATTTCTTTCATACTATTCCTCAATATAATGCTTCAAAGCCTTACGAAGAGTTACCTGAATTCCTGTCTCCACTAGCCTGTCTGAATGTTTCTCATAAAGATTTTGAATAAAACTTTCAATAGCTAGTTCATTGTCATTCTCTAAAATACTGGCATAATTAGGACATAAAGCAATCATATTCTTCTCACAATCTAAGTCTCCCTCATACTAATTGCCAGCCTCTAGAGGTATAAAATAAGTAACCTGTAAATTAAGCTTATACGTTCCCTTATCTGTGGTAACTTTAGTTTCACAATTGCTCTCACAGGAGTGCCCGCTTCTTTTCAAAACACTTTTCTTCCCCTTTGTGCTGCAAATATTATAAAGTTTTCTATAGGGCACCCCTAAGTGATTTCTTTTATAGTCATGGATCTCATTTGCACCCCTCTCTGAATCGAACTCCAATTCCTCTGGATGATTACTATAGTAATCAACTAAAATTCTAGTGTAATCATTTTCACAAACAACCTTAGCTACTTTAATGATTTCCTTATAAATGCATAGAAGATTTTTAAACCCTTCCATAAGCTCCACTTCAGTTGGTACTACCTTTAAATCATAGAAAATTGTATAAAGGGTGCTTCCTTCTTCTGGGATCTGCCCTAAAGCCTTAACACCTCCGTATCTATGAAGATTTTTGACGCCACCCTTCATTAGCTTTGTCAATATACCTTCAAGCTTCTCCTCAAAAACCTTACCATAAGCACTCTTATGCCCTACATAATTAATTGATGCTCTGACTTTAACTCAGCCACATTAATCCTTAAAATCAAATACAAATTATCCAAAACTCTTCCACCAACAGTAGTTGGTTTCAAAAATATTTTAATATCCTTATTGTCCTCACTCATATAGTAAGTAACCTTCATATCATTTTTTCTAAACCCAAGAGCCTTATAAAAGAAAGCTTGTCCCTTCGTTTCCATAAACTTCTCCAAATGCTCACTTCCCTTCACCGATAAAGCCCTCTTACCACTTAAATTTACCTCTTCAAGAACCTTCCCATAGAAATCACTTATCCTCGGAGGCTGATATCCAGGCCTTAGGGTATCAAAATCAAAACTTCTATGAAGAACCACTTCCAAAGGAAGATTAAAAACTCTAAGCACTTCATCCATCTCCCTACTACTAAGACAGGTTTCCCGTCTCATAATCCTTGTAACCTTAGCCGCATCCCATCCCATCTCAAGACCAAAGGTCTTTTGATTTAAATTTCTTGAACTGATAATTTTCTTTATAACCTCCACAAAATGAAATTCTAAAAATTCTTTCTCCACATATCTACTATTCATACTCCGCTCCAATCCTCTAGATTCATCTCATAAATTATTAATAATTTCTTTTATATTTTAACTTGCATATCATTCTAATTTATACCAAATTTCATATTTCACCTATTATTTTCTGTATTTTTATGTAATTTCCTCAGATTTATAAGAGAATTTCATTTAATGAAATTTTTGAGATGTTTTTAATGGGTAAGGGTTGGTGGATTGGGGGTAAAAAAATAAACCAAGGATACTTTTAATCCCCTTGGCTTTTCTATAGATTTTCAATCTTATGGTTTTGTTTTTTATTTTTTAATTATAGCAGATAGTTTCTGTAAGAATATTCTTACATTTTTATGTTTTCTAAAATTCAGAATCAAAACAATATTTATTTTCAAAACTCCTTTACTATGCTCTTATTAACACTAACAATAAAACTAATAATTATTTTAAGAACACCTTTATAAATAAAATTAATTATATATGATGTTGCAACACATAATACAATAAGCCATCCTAGAATTAATAAAGGATATTTAGGCGAAAACACCCAATCCTTAAAGAAAATCATGTAAAAAAACATGTGTGTAAGCCAAATATTAGTGGAATTTTTTGAGGAAAATACCAATATTTTTTTATTGTTTTACCTGGCTCTAATAACTTAAATGATATAATAACAGCTACTGCCGTTATTGGATCTATAACAAAGTTCTCTACGATAATATTTATAATCATTATAATGATTATTCCAATTGCTCCAATAACCCTTCTTCTTTTTCCTGTTTTTAAAACTTCGTATATTTTTTCTATTATATTTTCTTTGACAAAAATAACCCCTAAAACAAAAGAAAATAGACATGAACTTAAATTCAGCATCATTTGATATATCATTAATGCTAATTCATTATCAACTGAAATATTTCCTCTTATTCCAACTATAAAAGCTAAAAAATACAATATACCAGTTCCTAAAAAAATAAGCTTACTATTATGATTCTTTATAAATCTAACTAAAACTGGTGACATTAAAACTAATAAAACATAGCTCTGGAGAAACCACCAGGCTCCATTATAAGACTTTGATAATAAAAAGAAATTTAATAAAAACTCCTTTATACTACCTGGATATCTCGAATCCTTAAGTAAAATTCCTAAACCTACAAACAATATCAGTATTATCCAATAGTTTAATAATAATTTGAAAATCCTTTTAATATTATGCTTAAAACTTAACTTTCCCTCTTTACTACTCATCGCTAAGCCATATCCACTACAAAATAGATATATAGATACACAGCAGCCTGAAAGTAGAGAAATATAGTATACAAGGTTTGTCCTATAATGATTATTGATTCAAATAATCCCACATAATCCTTCGTATTAAATAAATGTAACCATAATAGAAATATCATTGCTAAACCCTTTAGCATATTAGTATCTTTTTGGGTTAAATGCATAAATTCCCCCTCTTAAAACAATAAAACTTAATTCACTAACATATCTAATGGCAATCTCAAATTCACAAGGCTGAAAGACCAGCATCAACAATAATTTTAATCTATTAAGCCCATTCTATACTTAAAACTTAATACACCTCTATCTAAAAGCTGCTCATAAATTTGCATACTTTTTATATACATTACTTCAGTCTTTGTTGGTATAAAAATTTCTACTTCATCATAAACTTCTGGATTGTCAATCAATTCAACTCTAATTTTATATTTTCCAGATTTCCTCTCAGTAATCACCAACTTATTATTTTCAAATTTAAATACATCTTTACCATTAATAATAGAAACTTTGCAATCCTCAAGCGTTAGTTTATCATTGATATTGGGATATGAATAAACATTCAAGGGAATATAACTTTCATCTAACACTGTATATCTATAAATAAATATTTCACTTTCATTATCCATCATTAATTTGATATACTGTGTATCTAAAGCATTAACCTGATTAAATACCTCAAGTTCACAAAGACCTGGCTCATCCCCCTCAAATTCTATTATTTGAAATTCAACATATTCAATATCATTTTTCACTGGAAATTCCACCTTGGTTTCAGAACCATTTTTATTAAGCTTTTCAACTATTACTTCACTTCCATCACTAAATGTTATCTTTCCTTTTATAATATTATCCTCTAAACTAAAATTATCATAAAAAGAAAGTGAATAGATATCACTTGGCTTTTTAAAGGTTACCCTCACTGTTTTTTCTCTATCCTCTAATTCTGGTAACCATACACATTTATCAAATATAGAAGGTTTTCTTATAGTTATATCTGATGAATCAATTAGTTTAAAATCTGTTAGATATTTCCCTTCTCCTGATGAAACCTCTATTAAACCATCATATGCAATACTGCCTGTATTCCTTTCCCAAAATACTTGATCTGAATTTGCAATATTGACCATGCGGGTATAAGCTTGTTGCGAATCATGTTCCTTTAATGCTTCATATAAAAGATTACTTCTTTTTGTATAACCCAGCATATTTTTATTAACAGGAAACCTTACTCTATCTTCCCAATTATAGTTTGGAATATCTAATTCATATGTTACATTATCAATTGATTCTCTAGCCGGTAAAAGTGTGGATTCCAAATTGTAGGAGTAAAAATCATCTGTAGCATACCATGCTGTATTATATGCAAATCCTTTAAATACTAATGGATTATACTCTTGATTTTTCTTTAGTATTTCACCCATAACCTCTTCAAAAATTAAAGAAGTTGTTCTATGATCTGGATGTGCATCAAAATCTACCGCAAATATCATCTCAGGTAAATATTCTAAGATTACATCTTTTACATCCATCTTATAATTGTCTCTGGTATACTCTGAACTAGTATTAGATATCATCTTTCTAAAATCTTCTTTTTCTTTTATCCCATAAGTTTCCGTATTACCTATATTGGATTTTATTATTTCATCTTCTGGAGCATGGTATATGTGTTTATAATCTGTGTCCCATTGGTCCCCATACCCTAGAAATACTACATTATCTTCATCAACGCCTAAGCTTTTCATAGCATTAACAGCTTCATTAATTCTTATTGAGCCTTTATCATAATAATCTCCATTTGTTGTAAATACTACTATAACTTCAGAACCATTCTGTACAAAGTTGTTTATTGTTGCTCCAGCAATATTTATTTCATCATCCTGATGAGGAGCAATAATCATAACTTTCTTACTTGAAAACTCCGATAAATTACAAAAGCTATTATTAAAATTATCTCCATAGTCACAAAAATATAACATCGGCATTGGTATCAATCCCAGTACTATCAATATTATAGTGAATATTAATATTTTTTTTAATATCCGCTTATGTTTTTTAATATGACAGTTGCTAATATCATTAGGGGAAACTTTATTCATAATACCTCCTTAAAAACTTCAAACTTTAATATATTATTCAAACTTATCTTTTTCTATTTACAATTCATCTATAATCCATCCCACATTTCAATGGATTATTGTGTTAATATAGCTACAATATGCACGTGGATAAAAGTATACCGTGAAGATGCCATACTAATCCTATGAAGAATTAAGAAAAAGACTATTTCATAGGAAACTGCTCAAAGCGCTTGATAAAGAAAAAAGGATTTCCAAAAATGAAGTAACATTATTTGCGAAGGAAATAGATTAGATATATATCATTTTATCCAAAAGCATAAATCAGAATTTAGTATAAAATGTCTACTAAGAAAGTTTAAACTTTCACCTAATGCCTACTATAACTTCCTTAAGGATAGGAAGTATAATTATCATACACAGAAACAAGCTAAGCTACTAAGCTTAAGGAGTTCTACCACAAGAGCAATGAGGTTATCGACTATAACAATATGAGGATATATCTTAAAAGAGAGGTGTTATCCACAGTAGCCTAACAGTACATAAATAAGGAGTTAAAATTATTTTCTATAGTTAGAAAATTCAAATACATCATATTTGCAACTAAATTTAAAAGCTTTTATTACATACTACCCTTATACATAAATCATATAACTTAGGACTTATAAAAAATAATATAAATGTAACTTTATCTTTTAGTGAAAATAATGTATTTTTTAATATATTTTTAAAATTTTCACTAAAGCTAGCTTTTAGTATATTTATAACTTTATCTTGGTCGGATTTATCCATTTCTTTTCTTACCTCAAAATAATATAAAAAAACAAGTATTCATATATTACTTCAACTTCTTTGTATATATACTCTAGGTTTAATGATCTCAAAAATTTTATTCTATCATCTACTGCTAAAAGATCCTCCAATCTTCTTATACTAAATTTGCTATTCATTATAATTCCTGGTCTTTACATATAATAATACAATTTGCATGATATATAATTTTTTTAGATCTATATAGTATTCTATGAGCTATAAAGTTATCTTCATGTAATTTCCCCTCGAAACATCTTATATTCTCAATTATTACTCTCTTAATTAACTTATTCCAAGAATAAATTAATACTCCTTTCCCACTCCTATTTAACCCTTCTAGAGCTTTAGTATTACTGATTAATTCTATTTTATTTATATTTAAATCAATCATCTATACACCTCTAACCAATTTTTTCCTATTCACTTTGAAACACTAACTTCCTGAATATCATCATTTTCTATACTGTAATATTTCATACTATCAATTTTTTTTACTTCAGGTAATACTACATGACCCCACCATCTATGAGTCCAAGCTGACTTTTCATGCTCTTCTTCTTTATTTATAACTTGAAAATTCAATGCATTGCCTACACCATCTATATCATTAAAGGCTCCAAGTTTATTTATTTGTGTTAAAGCAAATACTGCAGTATACTTTCCAGGAGCCAAACTTCTTATATCTAACTCAAAGTTATCTTCATATTCATTACTTGCAATTATACTTTCAAAAGGTTCCGAAAAAGTTGTTCCTGCTGGAGTATTATCTGAATATAGAATTTCTACCCTTAACCTTAAATTATTAATATTCTTATATGCCTTCCATTTTAATGAAAACTTTAATATATCATCAGAATTAAAAATGCAATCTTTATTCCATTTTATTTTACAACTAATCATTGAAGCTGCCTGAACAATTCCCTGTCTTCTTTCTTGCTTAGTGAAATCTACAAAATCTCCTATTTCATTATTATTATCCATATATATTTTTACACCTTCATCAACGTCACCATCATAAATAATTTTACCATGGTCCATTACAATTACTCTATTACATAACTGTTGAATAGTTCTCATACTATGACTTACATAAATTACTGTTCTTCCTTCACCTGCAACATCTTCCATCTTTCCTAAGCATTTCTCTTGAAACTTCATATCACCAACTGCTAAAACTTCATCAACAATTAAAATATCTGGATCTAAGTGCGCAGCTACTGCAAATGCTAGCTTTACATACATCCCACTAGAATATTTTTTAACTGGTGTATCTAGAAAATTACCAATTTCCGAAAACTCTACTATATCATTAAATTTTGCTTCTATTTCTTCTTTCTTCATTCCCAGTATAGAACCATTTAAATATATGTTTTCTCTTCCTGTAAGTTCTTGATTGAAGCCTGTCCCAACTTCTAAAAGAGAAGATACCCTTCCCTTTATTTGTATTTCTCCTTCTGTTGGAGCTGTAATTCTAGAAAACACCTTGAGCAATGTAGATTTTCCTGCTCCGTTATGCCCAATTATTCCAATTCTATCGCCTTTATTTACAGTAAAACTTACATCCTTCAATGCCCAAAAATCTTCTCCTACTGATAATTTATTTTTTCTACTAAAAGCCCCTTTAATGGAGTTAAATAGTACAGCTACAAATGTATCACTAGAATCTTGATTACATAGTACTTTATATCTTTTACTTATATTTTTAACATCGATTACTTTTTCACTCATGGTTACACCCCTTACATTAAATCAGCAAATGTATCTTCAAATTTTGTAAAAAATCTTACTCCTAAAACCAACCCAATAATACTAATGAGAATAGACATAATTAAAGCTGGTATATAAATTTCTGCTGAAGGAATAATACACCACCTAAATCCCTCTATTACACCAACTAAAGGATTTATAGAGTAAAGTAATTTTAAGCTATCTGGTATAACAGAGCTTGTATATGCTACAGGTGATAAATACATACCAAATTGAATAATCATTGGAACAATATATTTAATATCCCTATATTTTACATTCATAGCAGAAAAAAATAGCCCAAATCCCAAAGCTGTAATAAAAGCTAAAAATATGAAGCATGGTAATAATAATATTCTGATAGGTGGAACAAATCTATATATGAGCATAATTACTATAAATACTATAAAAGATATTGCAAAATCTATAAAAGCCGTTACTACTGAAGATATAGGTAACGTAAGTCGTGGAAAATATATTTTCTTTAACATATTCCCGTTACTAACCAAACTATTAGATACTCCTGTAAAAGCTGATGAAAAAAAATTCCATGATAGTAGGCCTGAATATACCATAATCGCATAAGGTACCCCAGCTTCTGAAGGCATATTAGCTAATTCTCCAAATACGAAAGTCATAATAATCATTGAAACCACTGGCTGCAATATTGCCCAAAGTACTCCTAGTACTGTTTGTTTATACCTTACTATAATATCTTTCCATGACAAAAAAGTTATTATTTCTCTATACTTCCATACTTCTTTTAACTTTTGTTTATGAGCTGATCTACTTGTAATTATCGTAACTTCATTCATCTTACTTATTCCTTTCATTTAATATCTTATCTATTCTCAAAATAAATATACTGCAAAATAAAGATTTGTTTTGTAATAAAATAAATACTAAATTTCTGTAGTTCTTATGATTTGCTATATAACTCTCTTTTCAATTTGCTAACTAATTAGAAAATGTTTTATTGTGTTTCTACATAAATCATATATTTTACCTAAATTATAATTTGTAACATATATATTTATTCTAATTTTTGCACCAACATTATATTTTGATATATCCTCCAAAATATAATTATTTCTTTTTATTTTTATACCTCTAGACTTATATAGATTGTATAAAATTCTATTAACCTTTTCTAATTTGGGTGAATTATAAATTCTATAAATAAATAGCTGCTGAAAAGCTAATTTTTCAAATTCATATTTATAAGAATTATACATATTTTTCATTTTCAGCTTCGTCTTTATAAGTGATAATGCCTTATCCACATCTAAAATTCTTTTATCAACCGTTTTTGTTACACTATCACTTCTAGAATAATAATTATATAAATTGCTACTTATACAATTAACTTTTGGTCTACACATAAATACATCAGCTACATATGCTAAATCTTCAGCTATAGCTAATCCGTAAGGTAACTGAATTTCATTAGTAATTAGAAATTCTCTTTTTATAAACTTTGCCCAAATAGCTGGCATAATATTACCTAGAAATAACTCTCTTAATGGATCTTCTAATATATTATTTTTTAAATTAAATGTGTCCACTGGTCTCTTACCTTTCTCACAACTCCAATAGGAATTATATAAAACAACATCTGATTTATTAGCTTCAGCATTATTATACAACTCCTCAATGCAATTTTTTTCCAACCAATCATCTCCATCTACAAATAAAATATATTTTCCTATAGAATTTTCTAATCCACACTCTCTAGCCCTGACAACCCCTTCATTTTTTTTATCTATAATTTTAATACTATTATTATCTGAGAATTTCTTTATTTTTTTCAATGTATTATCTGTAGAACCATCATTTATCACAATAATCTCTATACTATTTAACGTTTGATTAAGAATAGATTTTATGCACTTCTCAATATATTTTTCAATATTATATGCAGGTATAATTACACTTACTTTAATCATAATATCCTCCTAATTATTTAATACCTTACATAAGATTTGACGATTATATATAGCATCTTTAATATCATCTACATTAGTTCCATTTACTGCTTCCCCTACATACTTATATTTTATTGGACATTTTTCATTAGTTCCCATGAGATACCATTCATATTCAATATCAATATGACCAATATCAATTGCTTGATATCCATATTTAGATAAATCATAAGCTAAAACTGTCGCTGTTGGTCCTAATGCAATTAAAAATAACTTGTCCTTCTCTATTGTTTTACATCTATTCAGAATATCATTATATTCTGAATATGCATTTTCAGATGGGCATATAATTCTCTTAATCTCTTTACAATTAGAAAATAAGTCATTTCCTATTCCCAACCTACTTTTTTCTCCTTCTATAATAACAATGTCTCTATTATGCCAAATTTTCTTCAATTCCTTTATCGTGAGCTCCGCTTGTGACTTATCTTTTATATCCATATAAAACCTTGAAATAAAAGAATCATAATATTTCTTTTTAAAATTTAGGTACTTATAAATTTTAAATCTATTAACTTTCCAATAACTATTCCAATAATCTTGTGCTCGACTGTTAAGTATATTTAAGTCAACAATATTATAAGGTATACATACAATATGATTTTTTTCAGTACTTTTTATAATTTCTTTTAATCTATTCTCGAAAATAAAATCATGTTCTTGAAACTTTAAATCTTTACCTTGCATTAATGCAAATTCTCCATCACCATATCTACTCACGCTAAGTCTTTCATTAATAATCTTATTTAGTGTTATTTTACTTTCTGCTACATTTGGCTTCAAGAATATAAATAACACCTTATTCAATATGGTTATATACGTCTGCTTATCAATCATATTTACTATTAATAGCTTAATTTTATTCACCCGACTTCCTCCTTATTTATTTTCTAACAAAGTATTTATTTCATTCATTACCCTAGTAGGTTTAAATATTTTACATCTCTCTTGTACACTCTTTTCATAATATCTACGTTTATCATCATCTAACAAAACCTCTCCTAATGCATTAGTTAACTCACCCTCATTTCCTAATTCCACCAATTTGCCATATTTATCGTTACATAAAATTTCATTAGCACCACCATTTTTAGTTGAAACAATGACTTTGCCTAAACATACAGCCTCTGCAATGACTAATGAAAAACCTTCAAAATCAGAAGTTACAACAAAAATATCACCATTTTTTATATGTGGATATGGATTGTCTTTATAGCCTAACATTTTAACAGTATCTTCAACACCTTTAATAGATATCAACTTTTTTAAATTTTCTTCCTCTTCTCCAATTCCTAATATAATCACTTCGTTAGAAATTCCCTTATCAAGCAGATTTTTATGTGCTTTGATTAATAAATCAAACCTCTTCAACTTTGTTAGTCTTCCTACTGATACTATTGTTGGTTTATTATATTTTATATCCAAAATTTCATTTGATAATGTCCTAACTTTCTCGATTTCGATCATATTATATATTGTTATTACCTTATCTCCCATGTTCTGGTAACAATTAAGAAAAGCGACTTTCGATGAATTAGAAACACAGACAATTTTATCAAAAGTTTCATACACAGATTTAAATTCATCATTTACTTCTTTACTTCTTGACTTACTTAAATCAGTATGAACCCATGCAATTTTTTTACTTTTTTTATTTAAGCTCTGTGATACAAATTTTGTAGGGTCTCCTTCTAAAAACGCTATTTCAATGTCATTTTTCATTCCAGCATATAACCTGTAAATTATGCTATAAAAATATTTCATGCTTCGATATTTAAAGAAATTCCATATCTTATTCGCAAATTTACTTTTAAATTTCCAATCAGGATATAAGCATCTAAGTTTTACATTTTTATTTACATCCTTAAATCTCATTCCTTTTTTATTTAAAATTAATAGCTTAACTTGAAACTTATCATAATTAAATCTATTTAGTATATCAATTAATACTTTTTCTGCTCCACCTTCACCTAATGTATTATTAACTATTAATACTTTTTTCTTCATAAACTTATACACCCACTTCTTAGATATGCCATCTTAGCTTTAATGTTATAGATTTTGTTCATTCATCTAATTAATTCATAATGCCTCTTACAATTTTCTCTATCATAAATAGGAAAAAACTTATTGGCTCGTTGTAAATATGTATCGTCTTTACCTTCATTTCCTGCTTTTATTAATTCATTTATTAATTCATCTTTTTCTGCAACAACTGCTCCAAATCCATCCCTCTCATAATCAAAATATCCCTTTTGATAATGTTGTGAGAAATACTCTTTTTTGTCGAACTGATAATATATAACAGGTTTTCTCATATAAGCAAAATCAAAGGCTATACTTGAATAATCTGTAATAAGTATTTTAGATTCCTTCAACAGCTCTTGAACTTCATACTTTTCTGCCTCTGCTACCTTAATTCTTTTACTGCTTGTACTGAAATGCTCTAAATACCGCTGCATTTCATGATGAGGATAAAAAATTAAATCCATATCATTTTCTTCAAGATAATTTATCAACTCATCGTTATTTATGAGACTTTGAAATCTACTATAGTATTCTGATTCCACAAACTCCCCATCATTATCTCCACCCCAGGTACTTCCGCCAAACCAAGCTCTCCAAGTTGGCATTAATAAGATTTGATTTTTCTCCTTATAATCATGAAGATTATCAAACCTGCAGAACCCTAAATATTTAACTTCTTCATGACAATATCCAAAGTTTTCATTAACATATTCATACTCTGGCTTTGCTCCACATATAAAAGTATTAACACCTGTATTTTTCTTCATCAATGAAGGAATTAACTCTTTTGTAATGCCATGTTGAATAAACATTTTATACTTATTGATTCTACCTTTTCCTTCTAGCCTCCATATAATTGGACTTTCCGGATCACAGCTTCCTAAATGAGCTCCAACAATTTTTGAAGCTAACATATAGTATATATAATGCTTTATTGTTCCATGATAAATTATGTTTCCTAAATCCTTAATTTTATTTAACTGTTTAGAATCCTTTGTAATACAGTAATATACCTTATCTTCAGGCTTATTTTCCCTTATATATTTAAATAAGTGAAATCCATTGTCCTGACATTGATCCTTTCTTTCTCCAATTAGAAATATATTATCTTTAATAAGTAATTTATAAAAAGGAAGTGTAATCAGTGTAATTGACATTTTAAATATATCTTTAATGTGAATTATTACTTTATTCATTCTTACCTCCTTAGTAGCCTATCTATAACATTACTCTAAGAGCAGCTGCTAAAGTATTAAAATTACATAAGCTAAAAAACATATAGCCTCTAATAAATAATCTCCCCTTAACTCCAAAACCCATCTTCTTTAAATATGATGCTATTTTCTTATCAAAGACAATTGCTCTTTCAGCTTTCCTTAAATAATTACTATTGGCAGCTTGTTTATGTTCTATTTTGATATTTTCTTTTAAATTATCCATTCCATATGTTTTAATTAAGTTATAATTCCACTGCTGAAAAAATACTAGCATTATAGGTGCTATAATTTCACCCACATCACTTTTGTCCTGTTCCTTAGAATATTTATACACACTTTCAATCAAATTTCCTGTTCTTTTCATAGCACCAACCTTATATTCTCTTGCTGTTGAACCTTCACGGGCTAATTGATTATGATATGTATCATTAATCGAACTGACCTTATTAGAATTTAATAAAAAACAGTAATTAAAAAGAGCATCTTCACTCCCAACCTCTTTAACTTCTTTAAATCTAATAGTTGATTTTTCAAACACATTGCTTGAATATATTCTGTTATATACAACTACTGTATAAGGATTAAGTAATCGTTCTACAATAAAGCTTGGAATATCTTCATTTATATTTGTAAAAATATCATTTCCAACATCTACACTGGTTTTTAAATATCCATCTTCATTAAAAACCTTTCTATTGCAAACAACCATGTCAGCTTCGGTTAACTTAGCATTTGTATATAGTTTTTCATACATATCTAAATCCACCCAGTCATCAGAATCCACAAAGCCAATATACTCTCCCTTAGCTATATCTAATCCCATATTTCTAGCAGAGCCTTGTCCACCGTTTTCTTTATGAATTACAATAACCCTATTATCCTTTGTTGAATACTCATCCAACATTTCAGGGCTAATATCTGTGGAGCCATCATCCACAAGAATTATTTCTATATCCTTAAGGGTTTGATTTATGATTGAATCCACACATTTTATGATATATTTTTCTGCATTATATACTGGAACTATTACACTTACTTTAGGCTTCATAATATTCTCCCTTTATTGTTGATTTAGATTTTTATATTGCAAAACTCATTAGCCTATACAAACTTAATGCTGAATTTTTCATTTTATTTCCTACTAAAAAGGTAGCTAACTTAAAATGAATTGGAAGTCCTTCTGTGTTTTTAGAGCACTCTATAACTTCACTATTATTAACTACTTTTTTTAATAATTCTTTCCTCTTCTTAGAGTCCTTAACTTCCTTATTAGTTCTTAATAAATAGGAAGAGAATTCATACACAAAATTTTTATTAAAAGATTTAAAATCAATTAGCTCTTTTGGTATTGTACTTAACACCTTTTTTCTTCCATCTAAAAACAAATCAAACTGTTCTTCCCTGTACCTTGCCATTAAGCTATTTGAATTAACATGGATGTAATTATATAAAGGTTCCTCAATGGCTATGAAAGAACTAAGATTTATAAATATATTAATATTAAACCACCAGTCTTCACCATGCTCCCTTGCTTCATCAATTGATATGCCCATTTCTTCAATAAAATTTCTTAGATAAAGCTTATTACACATACTAAAGTATCCATAATTAATATTTTGAGTAAAAGTTCTTATAATTTTATCCTCTATGTATTCTTTATGATGAATCTTATTAAAATCAGCATTGCTTACTATTAATTCAGATGTATTATTATTTACATTTACATCCTTATACCCACACATTGCAACTTGAACATCTTCCTTATCTGCAACTTCAAATAGCTTTTCATACATATCCGGTTCTATATAATCATCACTGTCAACAAAGCCAACGTATTTCCCCTTTGCTTGCTTTATTCCCATATTCCTCGCAGCAGCTGGACCTCCATTTTCCTTGTTAATTATAACTATCCTACTATCCTGCTTTGCATAATCTTCAATTATCTCTTTACTTCTATCCTTAGAACCATCATTAATTAGTATAACTTCAATATTCTTTAAAGTTTGATTTCTAATAGAGCTTATGCATTTTTCTATGTACTTCTCTGCATTATATACAGGTACTATTACGCTTACCATAGGATTCATGTTACCTCTCCTAACCATTTTTAATCATTAATATCTTTGAAATTACCACTACATTAAATGCTGATAAATAACTTTTTCTTTTTAGTGCACTATCCATTAATTTATCTGTAATACACTTAACTTCTAAATGATGTTTGTCTACAACATTGCTTACCTTTGCAGTTATATTTCGTATACGCTTCAAAGTATTCTTGAATCCTTTATCTTTCATTATCTTAACTTCATTATCTATACATTCCCAAAACCATCTTTTGATTTTATTATTGAGTATTTTCTTATCCTCAGTTGAATTAAAGCCTGCACTTTCAAAGGATTCCTCAATTAATTTTTGAAGTATAATATAGTTATCTACTAAATTTTCATGATATTTATTTGTAGCACTTCCCTCATCTGTTCTATCATAATGATAAAAAGCCTTATCTAAATAAATAAATTTCTTTGAATGTGATACCGCCTCAAGAAAAAATACCTGATCTTCTCCTAATACTAAAGCTTCATTAAATTCAATAGCATTTTCATCTATAACATTTTTACTTATCAGCTTTGAACAGATAAGGCCTCCTCCACCAGAGATAATTTCCTTCATGGCTCTATGCTTATCTATTGTTTCTGAAACCGCCCTAAAAAGCTTTAATATGTATTCATTTTGTCTCTCTTTAACGTAGGTATTAGAAAATACTATAGCATTTTCATCTGCATATTTTACAAGTTCTTTCACCATATTAATGTCAATATAGTCATCTGCATCCACAAACAGTAAGTAATCACCTGTAGCATTTTTTATTCCTAAATTTCTAGCTGAGGAAGCTCCACCATTACTCTTACTTATCAGCTTTATTCTTTTGTCTTTGATTCCTTCAACTAAGCAGAAACTATTATCCTTTGAGCCATCGTCTACAACAACTATTTCTATATTACTCCAGCTTTGATTTATCAATGTATCCATACACTTTAATATTGTTTTTTCTGAATTATACATAGGTACAATTATGCTGACTAAAGATACTTTCATGGTCTTCCCTCCTTATCTTCTAAGCTATTTCCACGTAATATTTTCTTTTATTACCTTCGCTGGATTTCCACCAACACAGCAATTTGCTGGCACATCCTTAGTTACTACACTGCCAGCTGCTACAACAGCACCATCACCTATTGTCACCCCTTTTAGAATAGTTGCTCTACAACCTATCCATACATTATTTCCAATGATTACAGATGCCTTTTCTTCCCTCTTTGAATTAAACTCATGATAATCTCTGTCAAGGATACATACATCCCAAGATATTGCACAATCTCTTCCGATAGAAATACTCGTACCAACATGGATTTCTGTTCTATCTCCTATATTAGTTCCTTGCCCTATGATTAACTGAGCCTTATCTTCTGAAGTACCCTTTACACTTATCCTTACCTCTGGGTATAGGAAAACTCTTTTTTCAAAAGAAACTAGTCCATTATTCACTTCAATTCTTTGTTTTCCTCTAGCTAACACACTTCCAAAACTATTTTTAGTCTTCAAGGCTACTTTGCCTCCATTTATAAAATCTATTGCAGTTCTTACTATTTTCATGCTCCTTTACCTCTTCTAATTCCACTTTGGAAGTAATTTTCTAAATGCCATAAAATGCTTAGCTCCTGATAACGTAAAATCTATCAAGTCTTTATCTGAGGTATCTGCTAAGAACATTCTTGGCATAAAGTATTTGTTATATTGGAATTCTCCCTTTAATGGTCCGTTACTATAAGCAAAGGCTTCAGTAAACCCTGATTTTGCTATAAGCTCTATAACTGTTGGAGATATGTCCTCCTTGCTTCCATAAGGATAAGCAAATACATTAGTATTAAGGATATTTTCTCTTGCCTTCTTACATATTTCTATATCTTCCTTAAGCTGCTCTTCATTCATCAAAGATAATCTTTTATGAGAAGCACTATGAGCTCCTATGTAATGTCCCTTTTCCTTCATTACTTTTAAGCTGCTTTTAGGAATTGTAGCAAATCTAAGCTTTAAAAACTTCTCCTTTGGACCTTTTATTGCTTTAAAGCTATAAACTTTTTCAAATTCTTCTTCGACCTTCTCTTGGGTTACTCCTGAATTCAAAAGATCTGAAATCTTGTTCCATTGAAGCTTTCTACTTTCCTCATCCCTTAACTCTAAGGTTATATTTAACTCTTCTAATCTATATGCTCCTTCCTCCACGTAGCTTACCCAATACTGAAGCATGTCCATCAAAATAGGATTTCCCTTACTGATTAAGTCCTCCACACAAAAGAAGTATCCCTTCATGTTGTATCTATCCATTGCCTTACTGGCTATTTCATATTGGTTCAAATATCCATCATCAAAGGTTAATGTTATTGATTTTACATCCTCAATATCTGTAGATACCTTGAACCTTTTACGCATCATTTCAATCTGGGCTTTAAAGCTACTTTCCTTCATGGAATGGGAAAGATGAAGGGAATCATCGAAGAATTTATCTGGTATTACATTATGATAAGCAATGATTCGTTTTCTATTTCTATTAAAAAAGTAGCAGAGTCTTGTAAAGCCAGTGACCTTACTTATTCTTGCTACCTTTTTTAGTGTTCCTATATCTGCCATTAAATCTGCCCTCTTTCTTCCACAAATATTCTATGAAACCGATGTTATATATTTAAAACCTGAAGCTATTCCCTTAATAGATGCCTTAAAGGTTGTAAAATCTCTGCTTGCAGCCAGCTTTATTATAAAATATGCTGTAATGGAAATACTCCAATACCCTATGGCTAAAGCTGCAATAATCTTTTTAAAAATATTTTTTCTTTCTTTAAAAATAAATCTATGCCAAAATATAATATGATTTAATGTTGTAGCATATGCTGCTTTAATATTTCTATTGTTTTCACTAGAGCCTGTATCAAGATGTTCAATTTCAATATTTTCTACACCTACAGCTTCATAATGTTTTAAAAAAGCTTTATATATTAAAACTGCATCTTCTCTTAATGGATATGAAGATTTTTCTACCCATAGCTCATCTCTCAAATTTATATTTATAAGAGCTTGTCTTTCTCCAAATACACACATCCCTGGAGCGCTTTCACTATAAAGCCATCCATCAGTATTTGAATAATTTCTATTATACATATATCCTCCTGAAGGAAGAATTTTAACATACTTACTTTTATCATTAAGACTAGGTATAGCTGAAAGAGTTAAAGCACTAACAGCCCACTTTATTCCCTTCTGTGGTAACAGCTCCTCATATATTGGGAAAGATAATGCTGATTTTCCTTCCAGCACTGGTTTAGAAAGCTTTTCTATCATTGCTGGCTCAAACTCAACATCATCATCCAGAAGTAAAACATATTCAGCTGAAGCTTTTTCATAGCCAATAATTCTTTGTAGAAGCATACCTTTTTCACTAAAAACTATAGTTGAGCCTTCTATTTTATCCTTTGGAAGTTCATATCCCTTCGGAATTACTATTAATACTTCTTTAGGTTTTATAGATAAATTATTTATGCTATTTGCTAGCTTTTTATAATTTTCTCCACCTCTTCCTAAGGTTCTGATACATATAGAATATTCCATATCTTCCTCCATTTATTTTATATTATGTTATTATTTTACATTAAACTGTAAATTTTTTCAATACCTTTCTCGTTATTAAGAACCAATTCAGTACAATTTTTCTCTAACCTTCCCCTTAATTCTTCATTAACATATAATTTTTCTATTGCTCCTACCAATCCATTAATACTCATATCTGTAATTATCCCATCGAATCCATCTTCAATTTGACTGTAAGATGTTTCGTAATTGGTAACTATTATAGGTTTACCCAAAATTTTTGCCTCTTGAATTGTAACAGCTTTTCCTTCATACCTTGATGGTTGAACATACAAGTTACATGCTTTTAAATAAGGATACGGATTAACTTTCTTACCTAGCAGAAGAAAATCCTCCTCTAATTTATATTGATTAATAAGTAATTTAATCTTTTTTTCATCAGGTCCAAAACCAACTATGTACCATTTTATATTCGTGTATCCCTTCCTTCTTAATTCTCTTAAAGCTTGAACTGCCCAATCAAACCCTTTTTGATGGCAAATTCGGCCAATAGATAAAATATTAAATGTATTTCTATCCATTTCATTTATTGGTTCTTCAGCTCTTCTTTTAATAAAGTCTGGTGAAATGATATTATCCATTCTAACTACCTTATCAGATAAAGAGGGATATTGTTTTAAAAATGTTTTAGTGCAATCATCTGATATTGAAATAATATAATCTAATTTTCTCCACATTTTTAAATCTATTTTTTTATTAACGCTTATTGTAGAGTAATCTGTATGAATCCACCCTATCTTGGTTTTAGCTTTAACTTTTGAAATAATAAAGTCATGGGGCCATGCATATCCAATCGCTACGTCATAAACCTTATCTAAACTTTTCAAATATGAATGAGTTAATTTATACATAAGCTGTGTTTGATAATATCCTAAATCAGCTTGATTTGTAATTACTTTCACTAATTTTGTTATAACATTAGCAGTAATTCTTCCAAAGGCCATAGAAAAATATCCATTTCTAACAACTTCTTTAACAGGAATTCCAAAAGTTTTACATCTATCACATGAATCAATTAAATTAACATGCTCATCAACTAAGTCTAATAACTCCCCATGCTTGCTGTATAGCATAAGATCCACATCATATTTGTCGTAATCAAAGCTTTTTAACATACAAATTAAGCTTCTTTCAATACCACCGATTTCAAGACTATCTGCTACTATCAAAACTCTTTTTTTCATGCTATAATCCACCCTTTAAATTTCTTAATCTATTCATATTTGCTCTACCTATAATGCTTACAATACACTTTTTAATACTCTGCTTTAATCTAACACTATAAGGCAGCCAGCTCTTATAAAAGTAATGGATAGCAACCGTATCTTTCGTACTAGTATCAACACAGTTTATATAATCATAGGGTGAAAAATACTCTTGAGGATATACGGTTCCTAATCCTTCAATGGTCTGTTTACTTCCATCCATCTTAAAACCAAGAACACCTAATATTTCCGAAACTGCCCTCACATTAGTGAGTGCTATGCCTTGTCCATTTTCTATTTTAAACTTTTTATCCTCATAGGAATCTAAAAACATTTTGATAATCTCATTATCTTTAGCTGCGCCAATGGTGCTTGTTGCAACAAAGTTCTTTTCTTCAAATCCCCAGAAGGAGTCCTCATATAAAAATTCATCAAAGGATTTTAGTGTTTTCACATCCGTGTCTAAATAAATACCACCATACTTATTTAGTGCATAAACTCTAACATAATCACTAACAAAAGCATATTTCTTTGCCTCATAAGCATCTCTTACAAAGTCATTACAATTTATATCAAAGTTATCCTCATTCCACTCCTTAATTTCATAATCTGGCATAATAGCCTTCCAGCTTTCAATACACGCTTTAACTATCTTTGGTTTTTCTCCTCTTCCAAACCAGCAATAATGAATAATTTTAGGAATTTTATTATTTTCCATAGTATCCTCCTTAAAGCTATCTATAATCTAGAATAATTGTAAATTATAATTGTATGGAGATATCCAAGCTTCTCTACTTCTTAAGAGTAAAAGTGAATATCCAAGGTATGCAACCATTATTAATGCTGTCATAAATTTATTTGTTTTCTCCTCAAACATAGAGCATAGCTTTGGTAGTAATAATAGGTAGTATCCATCAAAATACATACACATCCTTGCAAAGAATACCTGCTTACTAGCAAGAATCATAAATATAGACCCTAAATAGCATAAATTCACAACTATATCTACATTTTCTCCAAATACCTTTCTTGCTCTATCCTTATACATAAAAATCAGAACTACTGGTGCCATCCAAACTATAATTCTAATTGGATTTGCTCCACTACCATCTAAAAATATCTCCTTATAATATGCAAACCTAGTATCCTTTAAAAGTTCAAATAATATTTCGATAAATTCTCCATAGAAAAGCATTGCCATTATTGCAAAGAAAAATATTCCTATGTTCCATACACTATCAATTCTTTTTCTCGCAATAAAATACACTGGTATCATAAAAATTACAGTGCTATGAAAGGTAAAGGCTGCTCCAACATATATTAAGTACTTTTTAAAATTCCCTTCAACTAAGGCTCGATACCCTAGCATTACTATTACAGAGGCTATATATTGTCTTACTCCATTCATAGTTAAGTAAAACATAAAGGTTGTTATATAAAAGTAAAGCGATAGAAACATATTATCTGTATTTTTGATTAAAAAAGTAATTACACATACATTTACAATTATTGAGGTTATCATAAAAAACAGTTGTGGATTTTCTGTGATTGCCCTTGAAATATTAAGAAGAATTGCAAAACCGGCTTCATTGAAGATTCCATCAAAAGAGTTATCGTAATAAATTATGTACTCACTATATTGAGTGAAGTCTGTCCCAACTTTATATCTAAACCCCGATACTAGTATCAAAGATAACGCAGCTACAATTATAAATATAATTTTATATTTATACCTATTCTTTTCTTCATCAAACCTCTTAGTAACCTCCGCCATATACCCACATACTGATACCACTACTAAGTTCAACATGTATATTGCCATCCTTATCCTCCTTCCTAATGTTCCTTAAGCTCCTTAGCTTACTTCCACATTTTTCTCTTCTGATACTCCATCATTAACTTACTGGGAACAACGGCTGCTATCATTGGCTTTACAATATATTTATTATCCGTAAACCCCAGCCCCAAGAGTTTTCTTCCTTCATACATGGTTTTAATTTCATTTACTCTTCTTTTTGTACTTTTTCTTTTATAACAGTTTCTGTCTTCCCTTACTTTATATAAAGGCTCTTGCAGGTTAATACCTTTATAACCTTTATGGAAAAATCTAAACCATAAGTCATAATCTTCTACCCCTCTGGCTTCTTTATTTTCAGAGTAACCCTGCAAGGCTTTAATCACTTGAGCTTTCATCATTATTGTTGCATGGCAGAAGGTTGTACCCCTCATTAGGTCTCTGCCAACTGGAGCTTCCTTTAATTTTCTTATTCCATGAACTCCATTTTCATCAAAGCATTCCATTGCAGTTCCAACTAAGTCGATATCTTTATTCTTCTTCAAAAATTTAACTTGAATTTCTAGTTTATTTTTATCACAAAGATCATCTCCATCATGTCTTGCAATGTATTTACCTGTTGCTTCCTTTAAACATCTATTTAAGGTTGGGCCAAGGGTTAAGTTTTCTTCATTTCTCAAAAACTTTATTTTATCTGGAAAATTAATAGAGTAATCCAAGGCTATTGCTGCTGTGTTATCCCTTGAACAGTCATCACATATTATCAATTCCCAATTCGTATAGCTTTGTCTTATAATTGATTCAATACTTTCAATTAAAGTATCTTCACAGTTATATACTCCCATCAGTATAGAAACCTTCGGCTCCATCTCCCCATCCTCCTAATAAAAATTTATTACTTCCTGTAATACCTTGTCTAAATAAAACTCCTTTACCTTTTCTTTAGATTTCTCTCCAAACCTATTCTGCATCTCCTGATCCCCATAGATTTTTTCTAGATACTCTGCTAGGTGCTTGTAGTCATCAACCTCAACTAAAAAGCCGTTAGCGCCATCTTCTATGAGTTCCTTAGGCCCTCTTGTATTTGTTGCTATAATTGGTTTTCCAGCAATCATTCCTTCTAAAAGGCATTTTCCAAGGCCTTCCCTATGAGAGAATAGACCTACACAATCACTGCAGTATAAAAGCTGAGTAATATCTCTTCTAAAGCCAATAAACTTTACATTTTCCTCTAATTTCATATACTTTACAACTCTTTTTAGCTCTTTTTCCTTTGGCCCTTTGCCTGCACATATGAGCTTAATTCTTGGACACTTCTCCTTTAGTTCATCAATGGCTTTTATTATCTGCATATGGTTTTTATTTTTGTTCAGCTCTGCCAAAACTAAGATTGCGAAGTCGTCCTTCTTAAGTCCTAAGCTTTTTCTATATCGATTTCTATTGAAATTTTCAATTTCATAACTTTCTTCTTTAATACCTACACCAGGCATTTTATAAACTTGTCCATTATTTCTCAAATTAAATTTCTTTCCTCTCATCATGTCTTCATCATTTATTGTTACTAGAGTGTCTGTCCATCTTGCTGCTAATTTCTCTAGCGGATAATATAAAGCCCAGTTTATTAGTGGTGCTCCATCATAAAAGTGGAACCCATGGGCTGTGTAAATCATTTTAACACTTTTACTTCTTAATGCCATCCGCGTTACAAAGGATGCAACTGGTGTATGAACATGAACTATGTCATAATTATTCTCTTCTTGAAGCCTTTTAATTTCTCTATAGGCTTCTATGTTCTTTGGATGTAGAGGATTCCTTGAAAAGTTTATTTTATAATGAATTATTTCCATTTTTTCAAAGGTTTTATCTAAGGGTACATCAATATTGGAAGCAATATCAACTTGAAAGCCGTGGTTTATTAAATGCCTAATATGTGGTATTAAAAAAGTGTTTAAGGTTAAACTAACCGTAGTTACATACAATATCCTTTTCAAATAAATCCTTCCTTTCTAAAACCTTTGCTGGCACTCCCACTGCTGTACAGTTTTCAGGTATATTTGTTACTACTACTGCTCCAGCTCCTATGGTGGCTCCTTGTCCAACCTTTAAATTTTGAATGATGGTTGCTCCTGAACCCACAAGTACTCCTTCTCCAATGACATCTGCCCCTGATACATTTACATTCCACAAAAGTGACACATAATCCTTAATTATTGAGTCGTGTCCAATGCCACATTTAGGGCTTATGATTACCTGGGAGCCGATTCTTATATCTGTGGTTAAAATTACACCTTCATATATAATGGTGCCTTCTCCCACAGTCATAAAGTCATGGACAAGAACCCTTGGATGAATTATGGTTGCAAATTTAAAGCGTCTCCCCAGTTTTTCAACAAAGCTTTTCTTCACCTTATAATTTGCAATAGCAATTACCACATAAGTTTCTTCACTTAAGGTCATTAAATACTTGGAATCCCCTATAACCTTCTGTCCATCAATAATCTTACCGAGATTGTTTGGATTATCATCAATAAAGCCAAGGATATTCCAGGTGGGCTTTAAACTATTAATTTGTTCAATTATCAAAGATACTTCACGTCCAACTCCGCCTGCTCCAATGATTACTATATCCTTCACTCCGCTTCACCCCATTACCATACTTCAAAAATTAATTTGTAAAATATAAGGCTTTATCTTCTTCTTTTCTTTCTTTTACGTTTAAACAGCCCCAAGGAAAATTTCTTTTTTTCCTCTTCTTCGTAATAGTAATAATAGGTATCCTTTCTATCGGTGTCTAAATCATTAATAATGGAGCCAATCACATTTGCTCCAACCTTAATCAGTTCTTCGTAAGCTCTATGTATTACATTTGCTTTAGTTTTACCGCTTCTTACCACCATCAAGGTTGCATCTGCCTTTGCTGCCAGAATCCTAGAGTCCGTCACTGCCATTATTGGAGGTGTATCAATTATCACATAATCATAATTCAGCTTTAGAAGCTTTAAAAAGTTTTCCAGCTTTCTTGATCCAATTATCTCTGCTGGATTTGGAGGTATCTCTCCTGCTGAAATGAAATGAAGACTTTCGTCAATGACCTTAACCACATCCCTGAATTCCTTTTCTCCAACTAAGTAATCTGTAAGTCCGTTTGAGTTTGTAACATTAAATCTTTTATGCATGGAGGGCTTTCTCAAATCGCAGTCCACAATTACCACCCTACTGCCATTATCACTTAAGGTTGCTGCCAGGTTTCCTGAAATTGTTGACTTTCCTTCTGATGCCTCTGCGGCTGTAATCACAATGGTCTTTATATCTGTATCAACTCCTGAATATTTAAGCTTCGTTCTTAAAATCCTGTACGCCTCCGCTGATATAGATTTTGGCATCTTTTTGACAACTAGCATATCTTTTCTCCTCCTTTACAAACTTTCTTTCATGAGAAGGAATCTCTCCTAAAACTGGTATTGGTAAAACTTTTTCTAGTTGTTCCCTAGTTTTAATTGTGTTGTCCATATAGTATTTAATAAATAAAAGCATTATTGAACCCATAAAGCCCATACCAAAGCCAGTTAAAATTCGCTTTGCTTTATTAGGCATTATTGGATAGGTGCTCACATTGTTTAAAATAGTTATCTTTTTACCTGGAATTAATCTATCTACCTGAACGGATAACTCATCATACACTGCCATTAAAACCGGCTCAATGATGGCTTCATTTCCACTTCCATAGCTTAAGGTATAGATTGGTGTCTTTGAGGAACCTGATATATTAAGCCCAGCACTTACAGCACCTGCACTCATATTTAAATCATGTCTTTTTAAAGTAGACTCCATAAACTCTTGAATTCCTATAATTTCTTTGAAAATACTTAAAAATTCACTATACTGGGAAAGCTCCTCTTGAGAATACATATTCATCATGTCTTCTCCACCACTTGATGAACCTAAAAAAATCTTCATGGATCCTTGATAGGCTGGAACCATTTTTCTAGCATTATTAAAACCTAAGCCAGTAGTTATCAACGTGATTAAAATTATTACCCACCAGTTCTTTTTTAACATATATAAGAACTCACTAATATCTAATACCTTTTCCATACTTCTCCCCCTATTTAGTAATTATCAAGGTTTTTAATACTATGATTAAATTTCTTTCCTTTGACAGCCTTTATAATTACTTCTTTATTCCACAAGTTGCTTCATTTAATTTAGCCCTTTCCGCTCAATCCACCCTTTGTTACTATGAAATTTAATATAATCCTAAATACTTCCTGTTTGAGTTTTTAGGACCTTCTTTTATTAAATAACCTGCTTTAAATCACCTCTTGCTGGTAACTTTTTATTAATGCTGATATTTAACAAGGTAGAAATTAATTTGCTGACTCCGCTATGTTCCAGCCTTCGTAACACCCCGGCTTTACTAAAAAAGCCTCCCCACAAGCGTTAAGTAAGTGTACAAAATTTTATTTAGTTACACATTTGTAAGTGAGAATCTAAATCTTCTCATCTCTATTTGAACTTATTCTTAAATAATATGAGAAGAAGTCTCCTTAGTTCCTTAACTCCTTAGTTCTTTCCATTAAAGTACTCCATGGTTACCTTGTCATCTTGATTTACCCCTTCTCTGACAAAGACCTTCCTAACCGTCATAAAAATAATCTTTATATCCAGCCATAAAGACCAGTTATCTATATACCACACATCATGCTTAAACTTCTCCCTCCAAGAGATTGCATTTCTGCCATTGATTTGTGCCCATCCTGTTATCCCTGGCCTCACTTCATGTCTTCGAAGCTGTTTTCTAGAATAAAGAGGCAAGTATTGTTTTAAAAGAGGCCTTGGTCCCACAATACTCATGTCCCCCTTTAAAACATTTATAAGTTCTGGCAATTCATCAATACTGGTTGCCCTTAGAATTCTTCCAAAGTCTGTCAATCTTTCATTATCTGAAAGCAGCTTTCCTGTTTCATCATAATCATCCAGCATACTCCTAAACTTAATCATTTTAAAAAGCTTATTATCTTTTCCCACTCTCTCCTGGATGAAAAATACCGGGCTTCCCAGCTTGACTTTCACCAGTACTGCCATAACCATTAAAAAAGGAAAAAGTAAAACAAGTCCCACCGTAGATAAAAGCATATCAAAAATCCTTTTTAAAACCATAACCCCACATCGCTCCCTCTAGCAAACCCAAGAGGATCCACCATTTGTTTAAATCAAAGCTTCTCCAGACAAAGTGAGGAGAAGCTTCCATAATTCTAAATCCTAAATTTCAAATCATACATTCTAGATTCTACATTCCATAAGCAAACAAGTTTCTGATAATACTAATGACCCTCATCTGCTCCTCAATAGTCATCTTCGTATCTGATGGTAAACATATCCCCCTTTCAAAGGCTTCTTCAGACACACTAATCCCCACTTCATTATGGCTGAAGAATCTGTACTCCTCAAAGAAAGGCTGATTATGCATTGGCTTCCAAATTGGTCTTGCTTCTATGTTTTCTTTTTCAAGAGCTTCTATAATATCTATAACATTTATGGTTGAATCTTGCTTTAAGAACATGGTGCTTAACCAATAATTTGATTCACCGTAATCACAAATCTTTGCCATTTCTATGTCCTCAATACCTGCTAAGGCCCATTGATAGGTTTCGAAAATTTTCTTCTTTTTCTCCAGTCTTTCCTTTAAAACTAAAAGCTGTCCTCTGCCTATGCCTGCAAGTACATTGCTCATGCGGTAGTTAAATCCAAGCTCCGAATGCTCATAATGTCTTGCTTTGTCCCTGGATTGTGTTGACCAGAATAGTGCTTTCTTTAAAGCCTCCTTATTCCTTGAAACCAGCATTCCTCCACCAGAAGTGGTGATTATCTTGTTTCCATTAAAGGAGAATATCCCATAGTCACCCATGGTTCCTGCGTATCTTCCCTTATAGGTTGCGCCTAAGGCTTCTGCTGCATCTTCAATGATTGGAACCTGATATTTATTACAGATTTCTTCTATTGCATCCATGTCAGCAACTTGTCCATATAAGTGAACTACTAAAACTGCCTTTGGAAGCTGGCCTTTACCTTGATAATATTTAAAGGCTTTTTCCAAGGCCTTTGGTGACATATTCATGTTTTGAGGCTCTGAATCAATAAATACTGGCTTCCCACCTTCATAAACTATTGGATTACAGGTGGCTGCAAAGGTTAAGGACGAACAGAAGATCAAATCTCCTGGCTCTATACCAATGAGCTTTAGTGCCATATGAATTGCTGCTGTTCCTGAAGACAAAGCTACAGCTCCATCAATACCAACATAATCAGCAACTTCCTTCTCAAAATTCTCCACATTAGGTCCTAAAGGAGCAATCCAATTGGTATCGAAGGCTTCCTCTATAAACCTCATTTCATGACCACCCATATGAGGTGATGCTAAAAATATCTTCTTTTTATTTGCCACTTGTTTAACATCTTCAAAATCTATATCATGAATTTTTAAACCCAGACTTCTTTCCATTAAGTATCTTTTCTCGCTTTTTCTGCTTTCCACTGTCACAACCCCCTATTATTAACTCCTGACTCCTTTTTCATTTATCTCTTCAGGAGCCACAAAGGTTGGTACTACATTTTTAAGCTTGGCAATAAGTTTTTCCCTATCCCCTGATGCAGCCATGAATATAAGCTCCTCAATGTTTTTATTTACTTCCTTTAAAATATAATTTTCTGGTTTATCTATAAAAATCTTATCATGAAGGGTTTTTCTTAAGCCTTCATTTAAAAGTAACTCCTCGTATAACTTCTCTCCTGGTCTTAAGCCTGTAACTCTAATTTCTATATCCTCATGAGGCTTGAATCCTGAAAGTCTTATGAGCTTTTCTGCTAAATCATAGATTTTAACAGGCTCTCCCATATCTAAAACAAAAACCTCGCCCCCCTTTGCATAGGCTCCTGCTTGAAGCACTAACTGTGCCGCCTCTGGTATTAGCATAAAATATCTTATTATGTCTTTATGTGTAACGGTAACTGGCCCACCTTCCTTTATCTGCTTTGTAAATAAAGGTATCACTGAACCATTACTTCCTAAAACGTTACCGAACCTCACTGCCACAAATTCCGTTTTACTTTCACTATTCATGGCACTCATTATCATTTCACACATTCTCTTAGTGGCTCCCATCACATTTGTTGGGTTTACAGCCTTATCTGTAGAGATAAGTACAAATTTTTCAGCTCCATACCTGCTAGCGCAATTTGCTACATTTAAAGTACCAACCACATTATTCTTAATTGCTTCTCCAGGGTTGTCCTCCATTAATGGCACATGTTTATGAGCCGCTGCATGGAATATAATTTCTGGATGATAGCTTTCAAAGACTTCCTTTAATCTTGATTTATCCCTTACGGAACCAATAATTACTCTCTTCTTTAAATTAGGGAATTTTCTTCTTAACTCATTCTGAAGGTCATAGGCATTATTCTCATAAATATCAAAAATTAATAATTTCTTCGGTTTAAACTTTGCAATCTGTCTGCACAGTTCAGAGCCTATTGAGCCTCCTCCTCCAGTTACCAATATAGTCTTTCCTTGAAGGTATTCCTTAATTCCTTCCCTATCTAAAATAATTTCATCTCTCCCTAAAAGATCCTTTAAATCCACATCTCTTAGGCCACTTACCGTAACATCTTCATCTCCATCAATAATATCCATTAACGGTGGCACAATTTTCACCTTTGCCTTTGTTTCATTACAAAGCTCTATAATCTTTTCTTTTTCCTTGGAATCAACATTTGCAATGGCAAAGAAAATCACATCAACCCTTCGCTCTTCAACAACTTGTCCAATATCGTTTCGATTTCCCTGAACCTTATACCCCTTAAAATTAAAGTTTCTCTTTCTGATATCATCATCAATAAGTGCTACTATCTTATATCTATCCCTTTGTTCCCTATGAATTTCCCCTATAAGTATCTTTGCACAATCTCCTGTACCGATAATCATTACCCTTTTAACCCCAGGCTTTATTTTCATTTCGACGGATATTGCCTTTTCTCTTTTGGAGTTTTTCAAAAACTTGTCTATGCCTAAAACTCCCATTCGCAACAACACTCACCCCACCTTTTGTATCCCCAATTTTAATTCTCTATACCAATTTCATATTTCACATTGTACAATAATTATATTACCACTTTTTTACAAAATATTCATGGTTTTTCCTTCGCCTTTTTCTCCTAGTAATTTCCATTAACCTTGAAAAATATACTCACCCGGAAGGCCTTTGTCTTTTTTTACCATAAAATCTTTTAAATTCTCCCTGTGCCCTTCAACCTGTGGCTTTTTTCTTTCTTTTTCTTCATCGTCTCTTACTATTATTTACTTTTCTTGTTCTTATATCGACATTTTATTCACTGTAATCCTTTTCCACCCATCTGAACACTAATTAGAGATAACAAATAAAATCCATTATTAAACTTATGTTTCAAACCTTGCCCATGAAAACCATTTCCTTTCATTAAATTTTTTCTCATATTACGATTTTTTCAATCATTATCTCTCAACACTTAATGTCAAATAATGATTACAATTTAATTAGCATTATAGATAAATTTTCACCAAATACTTTCAAATAAATGTAATTAATTCCATGAAAAAAAGCCCAAAAGGGCTTTTTTTAGAATATAAATTGATATGGTAACTACTTGGCTAAGTCACCTTACTTTAAATACTTACAAATGTAATAATTGAATTAATTTTTTTTAGAATTTAACCTTATTTCAGGAATTAAAACCATATAATTGGGCCACATAAAAACCATAAAAATATTAATACAATGATTATGGTGGACTCATTATTTCTCTGCATACCTTGATATGGATAAGCTGCATAATTCCATCCATAGTAACTATAATTAGCATTATATCCATTGTATACATTGCCACAATTGCCTTTAACTAAACTTATATCTTTTGTACATTGATTTCTGTTGCTATTTTCTTTAACGTTATAATTTGCATTGCCCCACGTCCAATCTCTTTCTTCTTGGAAATTCCAATTTCTATTGGATCTATCTCTGCTCCTGCATTCCTCAAAATCATCTTCTTCATTGCGTCTATCTCTGCATCGGCATTCTCCAAAGTCATAATCTTCTTCATGCCTGTCTCTGCATCGGCATTCTCCAAAATCATGCTCTTCATCATGTCTGTTTCTGTCTCTGCATTCTCCAAAATCAAAATCTTCTTCATGTCTGTCTCCGCATCGACATTCTCTAAAATCAGAATCTTCTTCATACCTGTCTCTGCATCGGCATTGTCCAAAGTCACAATCTTCTTCATGCCTGTCTCTGCATCTGCACCCTCCAAAGTCAAAATCATCTTCATGTCTATCTCTGCAGTTGCATTCTTCAAAATCAAAATCTTCTTCATGTCTGTCTCTGCATTCTCCAAAATCATAATCTTCATCATGTCTATCTCTGCACCTGCATTCTCCAAAGTCATAATCTTCATCATGTCTATCTCTGCATCTGCATTCTTCAAAATCAAAATCTTCTTCATGTCTGTCTCTGCAGTTATCTTCTCGTAAATCACATTCTTCATCATCGAACATGTCCGCATTTAATGTTACTCTGCCTTTAGTACAAAATTCACATGGTTTAAGCTTTATTCTGCCATAAGCCCTTACCGTATCTATCATATTATTTAAATTCATATCCAGTTCATTAATGATGCTATCAAAATGATCATTATTAAAGGAGTCCTTGTACTCATTATTGGATTTTCCTTTCATTTTTCTCAATTCCTTTATTTTCATATTATTTTTAATTTAGAATGCAAAATATCATTCTATTTACTATCATTATATTTACACCTTGGAAAATAGCTACATTTTCTGTAAAAGTTATTTTTAAGTAGCATTTATATCTATCACACATATATTGTATTAGAACCCACTATGTTGAAACACCTTCTTTTGTAAAAAATCAATATAAAATATATAGAATTATGAGGTGTAGTATATGAAATATAATGAATTTTTTTCAAATTTAAATATAGAATCTACTGAACCTAATACTACAAGTAAAAATTCAGTAGACCACCATAAGCCATTTTTTGAACTATCAGAAGATCAAAATGAACTACTAGTAGCAATTTCAAATGACTCATTTAATATGAGCGATTCATTTGATACTAGCGAAACCATTAATGCCATCAATTCCAATAATAATGAAGTACATGTTAAATGGAGTATACAAAATACGATTGATGACGAAGAAGATAACCTCGATGGCGATGAATTCTCTATACAAGAATCTAATTCTGACAATTCTAAGCCAGATTTTGATTCATGTACCTGCCATTCAGTAAAATTAAATCCTTGTGAATGTCCACAAAATTTAGGACGTAAAACCTTAGACGCACAAACTAAAGTTAGAGTAATTAAGGTAACTGTTACGCTAAAAAATATATGTCCAAATAGACCATTTGGACTAGTTATATCTGCATTTATTAGAAAAAACTACCGAGATATTGGTGTAGGTGAAATCTGTGATATAGTTTGCAGCAGAGACTGGAAATGCTTTAAACGAACCTATAACCTAGTAATTGCTGTACCACTTTGTAGTGATGAGGTTGTTTACTTAGAGGTACTTGGAAACTATGTTAATTGCCGCAATCTATAACTTAGAATTGCAGCTTAGATTTTAATATATAAATTGGCAGTCTAAATAATATTTATACTGCCTTTACTTTTTATAATATATTCTATATTTGCATAATACTTTACATAACAACCTGAGTATAACACTGTGGTTATTATTAAATTATCTATTTAAATAAACATTTTAATATTTATTTAAATCATTATTTTAGTAACATCATATTAACTTTAACATATATTACAAGTAGGAGATATATATTCTCCAACGGCTTAAATCAAAAATAAATAATAAATAATAAATAATTAATAATAAATATAATTTTTAAAAATTATGAGGTGTAAATATGATTGATGAAAGATGTATAAATATCGATGCTGAAAATGAAGGAGCTATTGACCCACCACTAGTACCTTGTCTCTGCCCTCAACCTTTAGGAAATTTAAATTTTAATGCTGCAACTACTGCTAGAGTAGTAACTTTCACAGTTACAGTTCAAAATCTATGTCCAAACAAAGACTTTATCGTTGTAGTATCTGTTCTTGCTGGTACTACAGTTGTTGGTCAGCAATGTCGTATAGTTTCTAGAACAGGCACTGGCTGTGGCAATTTAGAAGTACCATTTACTGTTGCAATAGCTATTCCTCTTTGCGCTAGCACTGATGTTACTGTTCAAGCATTTGGTAACTATGTTAACTGCTGTGGATCATTAGCATAATTTCAAAAGTAGAAAAGTATAGAAGTTTATAATATAAAAATTGGCAGTCTAATATATTTTAGACTGCCTTTTCTTTATTTCCTCTATACGCTTTTTTAAAGATATATCTATTTATGAAATATTAATGCTCTTCTTAATATTGATGCTTTAGTATTATACTTGCATTAAATTCTTATAAATCTCCATAGCATATCTCTTATCCATTAAGACTATAGTCCCCGTGTCTTCTTCTCTTCTTATAACTCTTCCCATAGCTTGAATCACCTTATTCATCCCCGGAAAAGTATAGGCATAGTGAAACCCAGGCTCTCCATGGTTTGTAAAGTATTCCTCAATAAGCTTTCTTTCAAAGTTCACCTTAGGAAGGCCAACTCCAACTACAATGGCACCCTTTAATTTATCACCCCAAAGGTCAATACCTTCCGAAAAAACTCCTCCAAGAACAGCAAAGCCCACGGCTCTGTCCTCATCCTCAAAGCGCTTTAAAAAGATATGCCTTTCTTCTTCACTCATACCACTGGTTTGAGCAAAAATCTCCTCTCTGCTGTACATGGCAGAGTAAAGCTCATAGATATTCTCCATATATTCAAAGGAAGGGAAAAATACCAAGAAATTTCCTTCATTCTCCTTTAAGGTTTCATGGATATATCTTACCACCTTCTCATAACTGCCCTCCCTATAGCGATACCTAGTATCTACATCGGTTTTAATAATAAGCTTTCGATTCTCTGGTGGAAAAGGTGATGGCAGTCTTAAACTGTAGCTATCTTCCTTTCCACCTAAAAGCTTTTTAAAATATCCCATAGGTGAAAGGGTTGCTGAAAAAAATACGGTGGTGATATTTCTTTCAATGCAGCTTTTAATCATTGGACTTGGATTTAGGCAGAAGAGCTTAAGGATATAATCCTTGCCAATCTTCTCTCCATAGTAAACAAAGTCTTCTGAAAAAAGCTCTCCAATTCGAATGAAATCTAAGGAGTTAAAATAGATATTCATAAAAGCTTCCTCTTTATCGTTGTCCTTTTTCTCCTTCAAATATGCTTCACCTTCCACGGTAAGAAGCCTCAAAAGATTAAGAATTTCATCAGGACCTTCATCAATGATAACCTGCTTTTCCTCTCCCTCTAAGACTCTTTCTTTCATAGCCTTTATCACCTTATTGATGATTCCCACCAGCTTTTTGTTCTTATACTTCAGCTCTTCCTTCGCCAGCTTTAACTCCTCTGTGGTGATAGTGGCTGAATACATATCTCTGGCTCTGTCCACCAGATTATGGGCCTCATCAATTAAGAATATGTACGGAGTATCATCAAACTCCAGTCTTTTAATCATGGCCTTCGGATCAAAGAAATAGTTATAATCACCTATGACTAAATCGCTCCACTGAATCAAATCCAGGCTAAGTTCAAAGGGACATACCGTATACTTCTTCCCATATTCCATAATCAGCTCCTGAGTTAAAGCCTCATGGTTTTCAAGTAAATCTAACATGGCATCATTTACTCTATCAAAGTGACCTCTGGCATAAATGCAATCCTCACCATTACAGCTTCTTTCTTCAAGAAAGCAGATTTTATCCTTTGCAGTAAGAGTCAAGGTCTTCAACTTTAACCCCTTATTCCTTAAAATTGTCAGGGTTTCCTCCGCCACAGTCTTTGTAATATTTTTGGCTGTCAAATAGACTAACTTGGCATTAGGATACATGGAAAGTGCCTTCAAAGCAGGAAACATGGTGGAAATAGTCTTTCCAGTCCCCGTTGGAGCCTCAATATATATATCCTTCTTCTCCTTCATGGTTCTGTAGATATTCACCGCCAGCTCCCTCTGCCCCTTACGATAAGCTGAAAATGGAAAGTTCAGTTCCTCCAAAGCTTTATCTCTTATTGCCAGCCACTTATCCTGCAGCATAATCCAGCGCACATACTTATCCATAAGCTCATTAAAGAAAGCTTCCAGCTCCTCTAAAGTCAAATGCTTAGACAAAGTCTTTGTGTGAAGATTTTCCCTGTGGCAGTAAATAAGGTCCAAATCTATTTCAGAAACTCCTTCCTCAAGGCAAAGGATGTAGCAATACAGCTTTCCTTGAGCCCAGTGAAGAAAATTCTCATTTTCCTCTAAAGTCATAATATCCTTAACCGTGGTTTTAATCTCCACCACCTTAATGGACTTGTTAGCAAGAATGATTTCCTCGTCTTCTTTAGTTTCAGGTGACTCCTTTGGAACAGTCTGTACTTTAATATCCTCAGTATCACCCTGAACAGGCTGTTGTTCTCCACTTTCAACATCACTGGCTACAAGCCCTTGTGCTTCATCTTGGACAAACTGTTTTTTTATTTCATAACCTTCGCCTTGGACATGCTGTTCTTTTATTTCATCAGTCTCGCCTTGGACAAGTAGCCTTTGACTTTCATCAACATAACCTTGAACCTGCTCTTCCTCCACTAGCTCCATGGACATTATTGATTTTTCAAGTGCTTCCTCATCCTCGTAGGTAACAATAACTCCATCAGCTCTTCCTTCTAAGGTTAAATCAATACTCTTATACTGAAACTCCTTAGATAAAAACATCTCACTGACAAAGGTTTGATTAAGGTGCTTATCACACTCTTCCTTCAACTCCTTCTGAATTACCTTATGAAGTCTGGTACCTTCATGAGCAGCAGTAATGGACCCAAATCTATCATCAATATCTCCTTGACGATAGATAAACTCTATTAAATTTCTTACTGAAATTCTTACATTACTTTGGCTCATATTATTCTCCTAAATCATATTATCGTTAGATAATATTATACATGTTTTTTTCTGGGGTATCAAATGAATATATCTTTCATTTGATGCTGATAATTTTCCATACCTAGCTAAAGAAATAAACTTTAATTGGAATATCTCCCTTGATTATATACTGATATTGCTAATTGCATTATGCCTTATACCAGTGCCCTGTTTTTGAGGAGCTTTTATGTTTTAAATAAAAAAATTACTGGAAGATTAAGTTTCCAGTAATTTTTTTCTTATTGATTTTGAATTTCCTCATATAGCTCGTTTAAATATTCCCATCTTTCCATTAGATGTTCAAGTTTTCCTTCCATCTCTTCCTTTTCTTTGAAAAGCTCCTGCAGCTTAACAAAGTTACTACCTTGCTTATTTATATCTGACTCCAGTTTCTCAATAGCTGCTTCACAGTTTGCTATATCCTCATCTATGGTTTCAAATTCCTTCTGCTCCTTATAAGAGAACTTAAGCTTCTGCTGTTTTTCTCTCTTCTGCTTTGGCTCTTCCTTCTTCTTTGAAACTTCCTCTTGTAGTTGTTCTTCTTTAAATTCTTTATAATCCTTGTAATCAGAATAGTTTCCAACCAGCTCCAGGATTTCTCCCTTACCTTCAAAGCTGAAAATTCTATTTGCAGTTCTATCTAAGAAATATCTATCGTGGGAAATGATAACAACTGTTCCACCAAAGTTATCTAAATAATCCTCTAAAATGGTTAAAGTCTGTATATCCAAATCATTTGTAGGTTCATCTAAAAACAATACGTTTGGTGCTTCCATCAGTACCTTTAAAAGATAAAGTCTTCTTCTTTCTCCTCCAGATAACTTTGATATAAAGCTATGCTGAAGTGGTCCTTCAAATAGGAAGTTTTCTAACATTTGTGAGGCTGTTATCTTGGTTCCATCGTTGGTGGTAACATACTCTGCTGTATCTTTTATATATTCAAGGACCCTCATGTTTCCATCCAGCTCCACATTTTCTTGAGTGAAGTAACCAAGCTTTACAGTTTCTCCTTTAATTACTTCTCCTGAATCTGGCTGAAGTCTTCCACTGATTATGTTTAAAAGTGTTGACTTGCCCATTCCGTTATTTCCGATGATTCCAACTCTCTCTTCCTTAGTGAAGATGTGGCTGAAATCTTTAATAATAAGATTATCTCCAAAGCTCTTACTGATATGCTCAAGCTCAAATACTCTTTTCCCAAGTCTTGAAGATGCAGTATTCATCTCCATTTTATCTTCCTTAACAGCATAAGATGTATTTTTTATCTCCTCAAATCTTTGAATCCTTGCCTTCTGCTTAGTGCTTCTTGCCTTGGCTCCTCTTTTAATCCAAGCCAGCTCATTTCTATAAAGATTTAATCTCTTTGATTCTAAAGCCTCCATCATCTGCATTCTTTCAGCCTTCTTCTCAAGGAAAGTTGAGTAGTTTCCATCATAACTGAAAAGCTCTCCTCTATCCACTTCAAAGATTTTATTTGTAATTCTGTCTAAGAAGTATCTATCGTGGGTAATCATTAATACTCCACCTTTTCTCTTCTTAATCAACTCTTCCATATAATCTATTATGTCATTATCCATATGGTTAGTAGGCTCATCAAGAATTAACAAATCACTTGGAGTGATTAAAACGTTACAAAAGGCAACTCTTTTTCTCTGTCCCCCTGAAAGACTTCCCATCTTAGCTTCAAAATCTGAAATACCAATCTTAGTTAAAATTGCTTTAGCTTCACTTTCAATCTCCCAGCCATGAAGAGCATCTAATTTAGCTGTAAGCTTAAGAAGCCTATCTGTAAGCTTTGAATCCTCACTATTATGTTTCATTTCATTTAACACATGCTCATAATCTCTAAGAACAGCCATAACCTCCCCAGGTCCATTAAATACATGGTCCATAACTTTATCCTCATCATTAAACTCAATATGTTGTGGAAGATAGGCAATTCTAAGGCCATTCATCTTTGTTATGGTTCCCTTATCACATTCCTCTACCCCTGCAATAATCTTTAAAAGAGTAGACTTTCCTGTTCCATTAACTCCAATTATTCCTATTTTATCCTCATCTGTGATATTAAGCTTAATACCTTCTAATAGAGGCTTTTCACTGTAGCTCTTATATATATTTTCTAAAGTAATTAAATTCATTTCTTCATCCTCAATTCATCAAATTATATATTTCAACTCATTATTTTTTCATTTCACTTTTCCTGAGTTTCTTCCTTTTTATATTCTTTACTATTACATATTATACATAAATAAGCTGAAAATAAAAAGGGTAATAAAATAGAAGGGCTTATTCTTCAACCAGCCCTTCAAAACTTTAAACTAACTTAATTTAATATACTTTAATTTAATATAATTAAAAGTTCTTTCTATTAAATAACCTAAGCTTCAATTAAATAATCTGAATTTCAATAGCATCAATAAGCTTTCCTTGAATTCCTGCAAAGTCTGATTCTCCTAATACCCAAGGAAGCCAGTTTCCCCATAAAAGATGTACTCTGTACTTAACCTGGTTGTTAGGAAGTCCAATAAGCCTCATCTGTACTCTGTCAATATTATACCCTGGAAGCCCTGCATAGTCAGTATAATTTCTTACCCATGGATAATAATTTGAATTTAAAGGACTAACCCTATATTCAATTGTCCCTGAACTTAACCTTGCCATAATGCATTCCATGTCCTTGCCAAAAACTCCAGCATAATCTGTAAGATTTTTAACCTCTGGATACCAAATACCATTGGCATAAGCCTTATAATATACATCTATTGAACTGGAGGATCCTCCCACTGAACTGCCGCTATTTGGTGGCTTCAATGTGCTTTCAGCATCTGTCCATACCTTTCCAAAGTAAGCTAAAACCCCCTTTGAAATGGCAATTGCAAAACCCTCCTGTTTATTTGCTAATAATTGTGCATCTCTATAATTTGAAATAAATGACATCTCTACTAAAGCTGCACTCATATATGACTCCCTCAACATATGAAAATCTGCCGCTTTTACTCCTCTATTGGCATAATATAAGCTTGTATCCTCTAAAATCTTACCATGCACAAGATCTGCAAGATTTCTATACTGAAATTGATAGCAATAAGTTTCTACGCCATAAGCTGCAGGTGTTGCACTATTACAATGTATTGAAACTAAAACATCTGCTCCCCATTTATTAGCCATATTTGTTCTTTCATTAAGGCTTACAATTGTATCAGACTGCCTTGACATCATTACCTCAATCCCCTGTCTTTGGAGATGATATTGAACTCTTTTACTGACAGCTAAATTTATATCACATTCTCTTAATCCATTTCCAACTGACCCAGGATCACTTCCTCCATGACCTGGATCAATAAATACCTTTGTTCCCATAATTATACCTCTCCCTATACTATTCGAATTTAGTTGAAGAATAGTACCTATAATATAATATTGAATTTCATAAAAGATTGTGCTTTTACATTTAAAATAACTCCAAGCCCTTAATTTTTCATAAAAACTTCAAATTAACACTTAATATTTTAATTGCATATTATAAATACATATCAAGTTAACACTTTAAATTATAAATACACTAAAGGAGGATAATCAATTGTATAGCATTTATTTACCCTTAACTTGTGATACTAGTGTTTGCTCTCTTTATCCCAATGCTAATTTTAGTAAATATAATAATCTAATAGCAATGTCAGATGATTGTGATGATATAAGGAAAATACTATTTAAAATTCCAAAGACCCTATTGCATATCCTTGATAATAATGAAATTATAAGTGCAAAACTAAGTTTTAACGGCACTGCCTCTAACCCCTGGCTAAACCAAACAAAGATATTCCTAAATAATTCAGACTATAATTATAATAAAGTAACTTGGAATACCTGTCCCGATAAAGGTTCCTTATTAAGTAATAATTACTGGAATTTTAATCCTTATGATAATTGTGTTGAATGTGATGTTTCTAATATTATATCTAAAATTACTACACCAGAATCACTTGAATTTGGGTTTCAAATAATTATTAAATCAATGAATTCATGGCTAAAGCTTTCTTCAAGCAGAACTATATGTCAACCAAGTCTAATACTAAAACTTAATCCACGAAATTTGTGCAGCAACTATTTATTGGCCTATGTAAATAACACTTCAATTAACCAGTCTATATCTATTCCTACCGGTAAAGTAATTCCTTTTAACGTAGTTAATACTTCAAAATCATTAGAACTTAATAACCAAACTAGTGAAATAAGCATAAAACAACCTGGCTGTTATACTATAGATTGGTGGCTTGATTACTCTGGAGGTATTGCAATGGATAGAATTACTTTATCTTTAAAATCATCAAACTCTATAATATATTCATCATCATGTCCTGTTAACAGTCCTGGATCTTTTAGTGGCCATGCTATAATAAACGTTATCTCTGATGAAAGTGATAAAAATTATAATATTGCTCTCTATAATACTTCTGCACCACTCAATCATGAGGATGATGCTGGAAAACTTTATCTTTCACCGATATCTATGCCTGCCTCTATAAGAGTAATAAAGATTGAGTAACAAAGTTTTAGTAACAACCATAAAATAGATTCATATTATGCATTATGACTGTAATTTTTATAGTCTATATTCAATCTATTTATTAATAAAAAAATAAGTGAGGTAAAAATATATGGCTTCAATAGGCTTTGAGTTAATCAAAACTAATCCTGATGGTAATGCAATCACTATCGCAAATAACGGAGCTGTTCTATTTGATGCTGGTGCTATCAACCTAAATCCAGACAACAATATTAACTACGACCCTTCAACTGGAGTCTTCACCTTTGCGAATGCTGGTGATTATTATGTGTATTGGTTTGTTAATACTCAAACTGGATCTGCTCTAGATGTAGATTTTCAAATACAAGCCAGCGATGGTACAAGCTATCCTGGTTCTTCAATCTTCAAGACTGGTCAAGTAACTGGTTCTGCGATTATAAGCCCAGTTGCAGATGGAACATTTAAATTAGTAAACACCAGTGGAGACACAATTACGCTAGCTATTGGAAATGGTATGGTAACTGCTGAAATTGCTATAGTTCATATTCCAACTCTTACTGGTGTTCAGGCATATGTTCGAAATGCAGGTGATCAAGTAGATGTTCCAGCACTTGGTCCAATTCCATTTAACGATTATGTAACTCTTCCTGACGATGGGAATGTATCAATCGATACTACTACCGATTTAGGTAATATTACAATTTCCTCTGCTGGAACCTATTTGATAGATTGGTGGCTATCCTTAGGTGATGCTCCAGGTGCTAATCAGATTAATTTAAGCATTAGAACTTCTAATAGTTCTGCATTAGCACACTTCAGTGCTGCAGTTTCTACAAACACTCATATGAGTGGATTTGCTATAATAACTGTTACTGAAGCAGAGGCAGCGGGACCTTTTGTTATTGGACTTTTCAATGACACTTATGATCCTGGTTTCACAACACCTCTTCCGATTAAACTATCAGATTTGTTATTCTCTGCTTCAATTAGAGTCGTAGGAACTGGACTATAGTATAATAAAATATATTCAGCTTTAACAATGTTTTTTCCACGTGTAATAAAGGGCTAAAACTATAATCACTCTTTAATACACCAAAGATATCTTCACCATTAAAAAATAATAACCCTATTCCAAACAATCTCTATTTTATAAAATGATGCAGCTTCTTCTGAGGCTGCATTTTAAATTTGAATAAGTCCAACTTTTCATTACGTATTCATTATAAACTCATAAACGAGGAAAAACCTACTGAGCAGCAGCGAAAAGCTTTCACTATAAACTCAACTTCAACTGAATTATTCGAATTTTCGCTTTACAGCCACGCCTATGAGCTATATACTAGTGTATATACACCTGTAACTGAAAGGAAGATTTATGATGAAAACAAACACTAAAAAACTTACTGCCAGTGCATTACTTATTGCATTATCAATACTTATACCAATGGTCTTTGGTAATACACCACTTAAAATTTATATACCACCTTTTTCTGCAACTCTAGGTTCTCATATACCAATGTTTATTGGTATATTCCTTGGTCCCTTTGAAGCTATAGTAATAGGAATAGGTTCTGCCATAGGATTTATGATTTCCATGGGAAACCCTGTAATTGCCTTAAGAGCAGCTTCCCACATCATCGTTGGTTATATAGCAGCAAAACTTATTTTAAAGAAAGTATCTTACACTAAAGCAGTTACCCTTACAGCACCAATTCACGGAATTTTAGAAGGTCTTGTTGTACTTCTATTGACGCCATCTGCTGGTATGTCCTTTGTATGGATTACAGCTATCGGTACTCTTATTCATCACCTAGTTGATGCGGCAATCTCTATGACTATTATAAAATCTATAGAAAAAGGTACTAATCTAAAACTATCTGCCCTTGGAGAACAAAAGAGAAATACTGCCGCTTAGCAATACATGAAATTTATTGCTAAGACTTTATAATAAAACTACTATTAAAAAGAAATAAGTAAAATTTCATAAAACAAAAGCTAAGTGACAAGCAGCTCTTATCTCTTAGCTTTTATTATATTTTTTCTTTTACCATCCTTATCAGAGGAATTATCATTATGCAAACAAGCATGAAAACCCAATTTAATTAGCTTCTTACAATTAAAATAGTTGTGACTTCAATCAACCTTTTCTTCGCACTCCATACTCAACATACCATCCCACTGCACAGGAAAAGGTGAAAATCAAAATTAAAATCAACCATCCATAGTGATTATAAAAGTATGGTTTCACCACATCAACTCTCCCGAAAAGTTCTCCAGCAACGAGCCCAAGGATATAGCCTAAAAATGCTATAGTCGAAAACTTAACCCTGCCAACTACTGCAGGCACCAAAATAATCATAGCAACAAATCCGAAAATCCTGCGTGCCCCCCACTCCGGAGTATAAAGCTGACATAATCCATATCTAGTTACAAAATATAATCCAATTAATAATACTGCAAATAAAAGTCCATATTTGAAATTATTTATCTTCATAAAACTCCTCCCATGATCCAATCACCGATCAAACAAACTAACTAGCAGACTAACAAAAAATTACTTATCTTAATTATATTCCTATATTTACATATATTCCATGCCATAAATTTCATTTTCTCTAAACTTTTTATATCCTTTAAAATAAAAAGACTGCCCTCATGGACAGCCTTCTCGTGCATAACTCTATTTAATAAATCAGTATACTTTATACCTTAACTAATCATTTCACACAAATTAACTTTAATTTCTAACTTAAATTGATAATTGAATTTCTAATTTGAATTCCTAACTTGAACTCCCAGCTGAATTTCTAACTTAAATTAATCCTAAGTACTAACTCTTAAGCTAGACTTGACTATCATCTTTAAATTATTAAGCTTCAACTGCCCCCTTTTTCTTCATTGGCTCATAATTATCTGGTCTAAGTGCTCTCGGTAATGATGAAATCACAAAATATAAAATCATACAAGTACCAATTTTATCTATAAGATTATTAAACACCTTAGCTATAAAAGAGGCTGCAAAAATACTTGCTCCACTTTCCTTAATCCACATAACAGCAATATCAGAAACTGTACCAGTTAATCCTCCATAAACATACACTCCAATTGGAGTTCCAATTAACGGAGCCACTATACTAAGAACAAGTCCAATAATAATAGATGAAGTAAAACTAAACTTAACCTTTCTAAATACAAAACCTACAACTAAACCAATTACAATACTTACTATCATAAAAGGCATTCCTTGAGGATTTGTTAAAATACTAGATATAAAGTTACTCGCTCCTCCGACAGCTGCACCATACCAAGGCCCAAAGTAAATGGCCATAAATACGGTTCCAATAGTATCTAAATAAAGTGGTGCCTTAATAGCACTTGTAATAAAACCCAGTACTACATTAAGAGCAATTGCAAGACCTGCAAAAATAAGGATTTGTGTAGACGAAAACTTTTTATTCATATTGTTCATTTGAATTTCCCCTTAACTATATTTAAATTATATTCCATTCGTAATAAATCCATTAAATCTCTGTATCAAGAGACCCATAACTATTTATAAAAACAGTTTTTCAAAATCATTTAAACTAATCATGTCTATATCTAACTCATTTTTATGTAGTAACTCTTCTAAAACCTCCATAAAAACCCCCTTTTCCTTCTTAGGATGTATTCCCTGAAGCATAGAACTAAGATTAGGATTGCTCGATAGCTCTCCGCCCCACTGTCCACAATAGGTTAAATTCACCCCACAGCTTGGACTACCATCTATGCCCATAATTCCTAGCACTTGAAACCTTTCGCTATTACAAACATACTCCTTCATCTGCAAAACAAACGGTTCAAGCATACTCTTACAGTTCTCTCTGTAAAAGGGATTGTCAAACTGCTCCTTTGCGTGCCCCCATCTTCTAGCTCCATAAAGATTAAACTCAGGACAAGGCAACTGAATCATATGTATATCTTTCTCTATAGCCTTTAACAAAAACTTCTTTCGTAAAAGCTCCTCCTCTTTAAGGCCCCTGCTTATTACTACCTCAACCTTTGAAGCAGTATTTAAAACACAATGACTTACAAAAACAATCTTCTTCACTGTCATAATATCTTCCCCTTAGATTATCATTGCTGTAGCTTCTTCATTTGCTACACTACAGTCCACGCTTAATATAGCATCTATTCCATTTAATTACCAATAGGAAATATTAATTAATAAATATAATCTATTAGAAATTCTGATAGCTTGTACTCTATTCTAATAGCTGCATTATATTTAGTAATTAAACTTCAATCAGTGAGTTATACTTACTTATTTAAAACTGTGATTTAAACTTATATCCATAATTTAGGTTTAATGTAGAATTAAACTTTTCACCCCTATAGTGATATTTTTAAAATAAATGTTGGTAAAGATAAAATAAATCTCCTTCGAATATAAGAGGAATCTATCTAAGTCATAATAACATAAGTCATAATATCTCAATTTATTGCTTCACTTTTTAGTATTCAAACCATAAATATTTTAATAACCTTTTATGACTAAAAGTATCTCACACCTACTATATGTAACCAATAACATCCCATGCTTATATATAACCAATGATATTTTATGTCTACTATATATAACTCATGATATTTTAAATTTATTCTTATAGAAAAATATTTCATACCTTCTTTATAGCCAAAATGTCTTATATCTACTTTACATATCATAATGTTTTACATCTTATTCCATAAATAAAATATCTCATGTCTTCTTTAATACTTCAAAGTATTTATATCTAATTTTATAAGCAAAAAAATCTAACATCTAATTTCTTAAGCAAAAATATTACATATCAATCTCCATATCAAGTTAGAATTCTAATGAAGTCAGCCTTTTGATTTTACTTGACTTTATGTAATGCTCATGAAGAACATCATCATAAATTCTTTTAAAAATCCAGCTCAAATCAAAGGATTTGCTTATACATCCAACTTTAACTAAACCCAAATAATTGCTTAAATACTTAGTCGATATACCATGCGTTCTATACATTAAAGCTTTATAGGAATATAAAATTTCCCTAACTTTGTCTACAGATAAATCATCCACTGGTATTTTTAATCTTTTATTGTTATTTTTAGCAAACACTTTAATATAGTTATTTCCAAAGCTTGATATAAATGTTCTAGGCGCTAACTTTGAGTAAATCAGCTTCTCAAAATTATTCCTACTCCAAATACGCCTGGAATAAGGCATATTTAAGATATTATTATTGGAATCATAAGAAAAAATCATCCAAAGCTTTTCCCTTGGTTCTGTTGGTGCAGTTTTAGAACCCTTATAACTCTCATTTATAAAATGATGGATCATAAATACATGATTTGACAATAACTCAGTGTCAGTTAAGACCTTTAAAACATTTAAAAATTTATGTCTCCAATAGAAAGCAGTTACTATGCTTATATTTAAAGCATCTGAGCAAAATTGCAATGACCTTCCCTCCGTTTGAAGAAAGCAAAACCACTTCCAAACCTCAGTTGGCTTTTTCGAATAATACCAAATTGTATTAGTTCTTATAGAAAATGTACGATCGCAGCACTTACACTTAAAGCGAGGAATATTTTTATACCTTCCATACTTAATAAACTCTTCACTTTTACAATGTGGACATGCCGAAACCTTGGATAAGTCATTTAAGCCCAAACTTTCTACACCATTCAAACTCACATTTTTCTCTTCATTGCTTAACATTACCACACCTCTTTTCTACTGATTAGAACTTTATTTAAACTATAATTTCACCTTTGCTTTTCCTTTACTTTTCCTTTGTTCTTACTTTCATTTTATTTTTTATTTTTTATTTACTTTTGCTTTGATATTAATCTTTGTTTAACTTTTATCTTTATTTTTGTTTAACTCTTAATATTATCTTCGTTTTATATAAAATTCAATTTCACCTTTGATTTACTTTAATTCACTTTGATTTACTTTAATTTACTTTGACTTACTTTTATTTTAACTTGTGTCTTTCTTTCTTATTTTTACTCTAGCTATTATTTTTACATTTATTTTAGTTTTACTTCAGATTTAAATTTGTTTTTCTGATTGGCATTAACTTCGTTTTTAACTTTTCTCACAAAGATTAGAATTTACCTTACAAATTCCTTGAAAGCTTTTATTTATCTTAATTATTGCCACCTACTTAAGATAAATATCACCACCACCAACATTTATTTGTAAAATACTCACATAGAGTGATAAAGTTGTTATCCCCCCTCTACATCTTCATATTTTTTACATAACCACTAATTTTGTGTATAAAAAATAGACCTTCTAACTCCATAACATTGATCTAGAAAGTCTATTTATATTTGTGATTTTATTTATATTTATGACTTAATTTATATTTATGACTATTTAATTTGAGACTTTAAGTGTATGCTCCATACAGATTTACTGATTTTTTTCTGCAATGGCTAATAGTAACCTATCACAAGTTACAGGTATGCTTGTAAATCGAATTCCCACAGCATCATATATGGCATTAAGTATGGCCGGTGCTGTTGGAATCATTACTGGTTCTCCAATACCTTTTGCTCCATAGGGACCTGTTTCTTCGATAGCTTCAATGAAGTGTGTTTCTATATGTGGCACATCCTTGCTGGTTGGAATGATATAATCTGAAAAGTTTCTATTTTTAATAGATCCTTTATTCACTTCTATCTCTTCCATTAATGCATAGCCTATACCCATTGCAACTCCACCTTCTGCCTGGCCTTCTGCTGATACTGGATTTATGATTTTTCCAGCATCATTGATGGCTACCACATCTAACACATCTACCTTTCCTGTTTCATCATCTACCTCTACAGTGACTCTTTGAGCTCCAAAGGTATATGGCCAATAGGGATTTCCTTGGCCTGTTTCCATATTTATGGTGGTGGTATCAGCTTTGAAGTATCCATCCACCTTAGTGGAAAGCCCGCAATCCTTCATTTTGCTATAAATATATTTTAAATCTTCTTCCTTTAATCTCTTACTGTTTTCACTGTCTCTCTCTTCCATATCTCCTTTATCACAGCAGTGAGGGTTTCCTTCTGCAAAATCAATTTTCATTTCTGAAGTTTTTTCATCTACCATGTGCATGTTTTCCCTTAGATTTCTTGCAGCATCTAAAACAGCATTACCTGTGTTGTAAGTTTGTCTGCTGGCTGCTGCAGTTCCACTGTCCTTTGTTACCTGGGTGCTAGTGAAGATAACTTTTACTAAGTCCTTTTCAACGCCCAAAGCTTCTGCTGCAATCTGCCACATTACACTTATTCCACCTGAACCTACATCTGAGACCTCCACGTATATATCTATGTGTCCATCTTCTCGAAGATTAGCATAAGCTCTTGATTCATCAGGGAACCCATTTCCATAACCTGTACCATAAAATATTGAGGCATATCCAACTCCACGTTTTTTCATTTTATATCCCTCCCTTAACTGCTGCATCTATAGTTTTTTTGGGTTCTATTTCATCCACCATTAATTCCAAATCAATTTTTGTATTTCCTTCAGCATCAGAGCTTTCATTTATTGCTTCATACTGTACTGTTTCATCCTCTATTGCTCCATACTGCAAAGAAATCTTATCAATTTCAGCCAATTTTTCTAAACATTGTCTTACTCCAACACTGGATTTCAACTCTTGACCTGTAGCTGTTACATCTCCAACCTTAAAGGCATTCATGTATCTAAATTTTAATGGATGAATCCCAAGCTTCTCAGCCAGCTGATCCATCTGAGTCTCGGTCGCAATTGGAATTTGAGTTGCTCCAAAGCCTCTCATAGCACCAGCAAAAGGATTATTAGTATAAATAGCCATACTTCTAATATCCACATTATCAATTCTATAAGGTCCTGTGGCATGAACTGCTGCTTTTCTAAGCACGTTCATTCCCCAAGAGGCATAAGCTCCTGTGTCTCCATAGATTCGAGCTTCCATGGCGCAAAGAGTTCCATCGATGCGAACTCCAGTCTTCATATAAATTTTCATCGGATGTCTCTTACTATGGGAAACTGTGGACTCCTCCCTAGAATAAAGAATCTTTACAGGTCTTTTAGTTAAATAAGCAGCTATGGCCGCATGGCATTGAGGGTTCATATCCTCTCTTGCTCCAAATGCTCCACCAATTGCCATATTATTTATTTTCACTTTGTCCTCTTCAAAACCAAGACATCTCGCAACTTCTTCTCTATCATAATGAGGATATTGAGTCGCAATATAAACCTCCATAACTCCATCTTCATTAAGCTGTGCCACACAGGCTTCTGGCTGAAGAAATGCATGCTCAACCATTGGAGTGTTATATAAGCCCTCTACCACATATTTTGCTTCCTTGAAACCTTCCTCCACATTCCCTCTTATAATTTTTAAATCATAAAGGATATTGGTGCCGTCTCCAAGTATTGGTGCTCCTACCTTTAATGCGTCATCCATATTAAAGATACCTTCAAGCTCTTCATACTGAATTTGAACCTTATTCAAAGCATTTTTTAAAGAAGCTTTATCCTTTGCTACTACTAAAATAATAGCATCTCCAACTCTTTTAATTAAATCACTTACAAGAGTTGGTATGTCCTTAAAAATTACTCCATGACTAACTGCTCCTGGAATCATAGTGTGATCGATAACCATTTCTACTCCAGGCATATTTTTAATTTCTTCTAAATTTATACTTTTTACTCTTCCATAGGGAATGGTGCTACGTTTAATGCCGGCATACAGCATGCCTTCAAGCTCAATATCATCGGGATACACTGCCTTCCCTAAAACCTTGTCATAAACATCTGGTCTTATAAGCCCTTTTCCAACAGCCTCCATAACTTTCCCCCTACTTCATTTCAATATTTTTGCTGCAGAATTTTCCTGTTCCAATGATATTATTTCTTGTGAATCTTGGTTTTGAAGCATCTGCTGAGCTGTTAAAACTCCCTCCACAATCTTTTCATAACCTGTACATCTGCAAAGATTACCTGAAATAGCTTCTCTGATATCTTCCTCTGAAACCTGAAGATTTTCATCTAACAAAGCCTTAGCACTGAGAATCATTCCTGGGGTGCAGTAACCACATTGCACTGCTCCAACTTCCATAAATGCCTGCTGAAGCGGGTGAAGCTCTTTTGCAGCAACTCCTTCGATAGTTATGATTTCCTTTCCTTCCATTGAAACCGCTAATAAAAGACAGGAGTTCATGCTCTTTCCATTTACAATAACTGTGCATGCACCACATTCACCTTCTCCACACCCCTCCTTGGTTCCCTTAAGCCTTGCTTCATCTCTTATAAAATCTACAAGCCGCATTTCTGGGTCAATGACTTTCTCATATATCTTATCATTTATATTTAGACTAACCTTTACCATATACTAACTCCTTTCTCCATGGGCATGAAGCCTTTCTTCATTGCCAGCAAGGGCATTGTTTAAAGCTGCTTTAAACACTCCTTTTATAGCCTCCCTTTTAAAAGGCATGGTCTTACGGCCTCCTATGCTTTTTTCAACGGCCTCACTTAAAATGTTTAATGCCTCTTCCTTAAAGAGCCAGTGAACATGCTTATTAACTGCCACCTTCTCTAAAGCCGTAACCCTAAAAGGATATCTTCCTACAGCTCCAAGACAAATCTTAATTTCCTTGATTATTCCTCCTTCAAGGTGTACACCCACAGAACTTGAAAGTCGCGCAATAGCAAGGGAATTTCTTTTTCCAAGTTTATAGTAGCCTGTTGAAGCCTTAGTTTTTGGTATAATTACATTAGTTAGAATTTCATCCTTCTTAATTCCTTCTCCTCTTAAGTTATTAAAGTATTCTTCACACTGAATTCTTCGTATTCCCTCTAAACTTTCCAGCACAAGAATACCATCGAGGCCTATAATGCAAGGTACTGCATCAGCTGCTGACCCCGCATTAATTATGTTTCCCCCAATGGTTGCCGAATTTCTAATCTGAGGAGAACCCATGGTGCTGCTGCAATTTATTAAAGAGTTAAAATTATTTCTTATAATTTCACTATTTAATAAATCAGTAAAAGTAGCCATGGCTCCTATACTGATATAATCACCTTGATCAGCTATAGTTCTTAACTCTTCTATGGCCCCCAGTGAAACCAAATAATCGCACTCCACATCTCCTCCTCTTAAGTTTAAAACTAAATCTGTACCTCCAGCCAAAAGCTTTACTTTCTCGTGGCTCCTAACTAAATCCTTAGCTTCTTCAAGAGTCTTTGGATGAAAAAAATCTACTAATCCCATACCACACCTCCAACATTTATATGAAACTCCTTCTTATATTCACTCAAAGGAGTTAGTTCTACTTCACTGATGATTGAACTTTCTTTAAAGCCTCTTTTTTCTCACATTGATTCAACATCATTTCTCCTGCTACTTTAAAATAATCATCTAAAGAGAACTTACCTTCATCAATTAAATATTGAAGGGAAGCTCCAATCATTAGTGAAACCATTATGTAAGGAAGATTTTCATCACTGTTTTCTGGAAGTACTTCCTTAATATTTTCTCTCCATATATTAAAAGTCTTTTTAAAGATATCTCTCATTTCCTCATTCACAGTGCTTTGTACCCAGTAATCAATTTGTGCATATTCCATCTTTTTATTGATTAAAATATCATCCTTTTTCTGTTCGAAAAATCCTTTTATATTTTCATCTAATGACTTACTTTTACTGTCGATATAATTACCGCGTCCCCTTGAAAATTCCTCTTGAATACTTTCCAAAAGAGCAACCATAATATCATTCTTCGTTGAAAAATGATAATGAAGATTAGCTTGGCTCATATTAGCCTCTTTAGCAATAATATGCATACGTGTTCCACTTATCTTTTCCTTTGAAACTACCTCTAGCGCTGCGTTTAATATTTTTCTATCTACATCTCTGTCCATCCTTTTTCTCCCGCCTTTACTGTATGAATGAAAAATGAAGAATTCTTAATCCTTCATTTTTCATTTCTCATTTTTTATCTTCAATTATTAATTATTAATCTTTTATCTTTATTTATATTTTGGGTTCTTTAATTAATTCACCACTTACATATCTTTCAATAATATTCTCCCAGCTTCCTGTGTAAATGAACTTTTGAAGCCTTTCTTCAAGAGAAATTTCCTTTAAAACCGTTAAATCGCTGTCGTCAATAACTAATGCATCAAATTCAAAGCCTTCTTCAAAGGAACCAACCTTTCCAAAGAAAGCACCACTGCCCTTTGTTGCTAAATAGAATAATTCAGGTGTGGTTAGTGGGGCTTCAGTTTTACCGCTTTCTAACCACTTCATATTCGATACCTGTCCTGCTTCTATCATAACGCTACACATAGATAAGCTATGACCTCCTGAAATATCAGAAGCTAGTCCAATAGGAATGCCCGCTTTTAGCAGCTTACGAATTGGTGCAATTCCACTTGCCAAGTTTGAATTTGAATTCGGACTGTGAGCAATAAATACCTTGTTTTTACTTAGAAGTTCAATTTCCTCCTCTTCTAAAAGTACACAGTGTGCCATAATTGTTGGCTGTTCACCCAAAAGTCCAGCTGCTTCATAAACACTGGCATAATTTCTTGCCTCAGGATGAAGCTCTTTTACAAACTCAATCTCACCTTTATTTTCACTTAAATGAGACTGAACAGGCACCTTATATTTCCTTGAGAGCTCCCCTAAGCCTTTAAGCAGCTTTGTTGAACAAGTTGGAACAAATCTTGGAGTTATTATTGGCTTAACCCTTTCATATCTGCTGCCGTAGTCCTTTAACAGTTTTTCTGTATCTTCCAAGGATTTATCAGTATCTTCACAGATAAAATCAGGACAGTTTCTATCCATGTTTACCTTACCAACATAAGCTCCAAGGCCAGCTTCATTAATTACATCCATTAAAAGCTTAGTTCCTTCAAGATGGATGCTTGCAAAGATAACACTTCTCATGGTTCCATTTTTCCAAAGTTCTAAAACCAGCTTTCTGTAAACCTTTTTTGCATATTCTAAATCGCTATACTTTCTTTCTTCAGGAAAGGTATAAGTTTCAAGCCAAGGCATTAATTCCTTATCAAGACCTAATCCTATGTTTGGAAACTGCGGACCGTGAAGATGAATATCCACCAACCCTGGAATTATAAGTTTATCACCGTAATCCTTCACTTCAACCTGGTTATACTCCTCCGGCAGCTTATCAAATATACCTTTAACTTTTCCATCTTCAATTAATATATAGCTGTCTTTAAAAATCTCGTACTTACCAAAATCCTTAGTAAAAATAATGTTACCCTTTAATCCACGCACCTTTTATTTTACCTTCTTTCTATAGTAAGTTTCCTTTAACGGTAATGAAGTTCTAAACTTTCCATCTAAAGCATAATAGGCCCCCTGAACTGCTGGCGCTGTTGGAATTGATGTAATCTCGCCCACCCCCTTTGCACCAAAGGCTAGTTCACATACATTTTTCTCAACAATAACACTAGTTATTTTCGGAACAGCATTAGCTCTGAATATTCCTAAAGTACCAAATTTAGCTATTGGAACACACTTTTTCAAAGGATAATCCTCAGTTAAAGCATAGCCAAGGCTCATGACAACACCGCCTTCAATCTGCCCTTCCACATTTATAGGATTTATCGCTCTTCCTACATCATGGGCAGCCACAACTTCCTTAAGACTTCCATCTTCATTAAGAATTACAAGCTGTGTTGCGTAACCATAAGCCACATGACTCACTGGATTTTCCTTAGTGGAGTTTATTGGATCAGTGATTCCTGTATATTCACCCTTATAAACTCGTCCCTCAAGTAGCCTTAAAATCTCTTCAGGATTCCTTAACAGCCATAGTTTTATCTCTTCATGATCTTTTAATAGCCATTGGCTTCCACCACAGTCACAATCACTAGCCGACAAATCCTCACCTGCCAAGACCCTGACATCCTCCAAAAACTTCATAGATGCAGTTCTTGTGGCTTCTCCTGTAAACACGGTTTGTCTTGAAGCTGTACTTGTGCCTGCATTTGGTGTTTCATGAGTATCAGGGACTCCAACTTTTATAAACTTAATCGGAAGTCCCGTAGCTTCACATAAAATCTGAGTCATTGTGGTTGCAATGCCCTGCCCCATACAGGCAGCACTGGTTTTAATAATTATAGCCCCATCCTTAACCTGTAAGTTACATCTTCCTGTATCTGGTATTCCGACCCCTACCCCGCTATTTTTCATACAACATGCAAGCCCTGCATATTTACTACTGTAGTACTTATCCTTAACCGCTTCTAGAGTTTCCTTTATGGCTGTTCCAGCATCTGCAATTTGTCCATTTGGCAAAGCTTCTCCTGGTTCTACCACATTTCTATGTCTTATCTCCCATGGGGAAATTCCAACCTTTTCAGCCAGCATATTAAGGTTACATTCACCACCAAATACGGATTGAGTAACGCCAAATCCCCTGAAGGCTCCTGCAGGAGGATTGTTTGTGTAAACCGCCGTTCCAGTTATATCAATATTTTTACATCTATAAGGTCCTGCAGCATGAGTACATGCCCTTTGAAGCACTGGTCCGCCAAGGGAAGCATAGGCACCTGTATCTGAAACAATATCTGCTTTAAAGGCTGTTAAGTGTCCATCCTCATCACAACCAGTAGTTATAGTCATTTCCATGGAATGTCGCTTTGGATGAATCATTATACTTTCCTTACGACTTAAGGTAACCTTTACAGGCTTCTTTATAATATATGCAAGAAGGGCTGCATGGTGCTGCACGCTCATATCCTCTTTTCCCCCAAAACCACCTCCAACATACTTGCTTATGGAACGAACCTTTTCCTTAGGAAGTGCTAAAAGCTCAGAAATCTCCCTTTGCTCATCGTAAACTCCTTGAGCTCCTGTATAAACTAAAACACCATCACCATCTGGCATAGCTAAAGCACTTTCTGGTTCTAAAAAGCCGTGCTCTGTAAAAGGAGTGCTATAGGTGTTGGTTACCACATACTTAGAATTTTTCAGTGCTTCCTCCACATTACCTCTTCGAAGTCTTTCACTCTTTAAAATATTTCCACCCTCATGAATCCTAGGTGCTCCTTCTGCTAAAGCCATAATCGGATTCTCCAATATAGGAAGCTCCTCATACTCAACCTCAATTAAGGCAAGTACTTCCTTTAGGCCTTCCTTAGTTCTTGCAGCAGCAAGAGCCACAGAATCTCCTACATAACGAGTTATCTCTCCCACAGCAATTAATGCTGGCCAGTCCTTAACAATATGTCCAATATATCTGGCTCCTGGAACATCCTCAGCAGTTAAAACTGCGACAGCCTCTGGATGCTTCCTAGCCTTTTCAATATTTATACTTTTAACTAGAGCCCTTGGATACTTGGTTCTTAGAGCTGAACCGTAAATTAAACCCTCAACCTTAAGGTCATCAACATAAATTGCAGTACCTAAAATTTTCTCCATGCCATCTAGTCTTGGGATAGCTTTTCCTATAGATCCATCCTCATCTTCATCCAAGGTAAGCTTGCCTTCTCTTAAAATCTCCGCCACCAGCTTTATACCATCAACAATTTTTTGATATCCAGTACATCTGCAGATATTGCTTCTTATAGCACTTCTGATTTCCTCATCAGATGGATTATTATTTTTATTTAAAAGCCCCTTAGTACTCATAACCATCCCTGGAATACAAAAGCCGCACTGAACTGCACCAGCCTTTGAAAATCCATAGGCAAAAGCTTGCTTCTCAAACTCCGATAAACCTTCAACGGTCTCAACTTCCTTACCTTGAACTTTTTCTAAAGTATTAAGGCATGCCCTTGCTGGTACTCCATTTATCAGAATCATACAAGCCCCACAGGCTCCTTCTCCACAACCATTTTTTACGGAGGTTAGATTTGCTTCTTCTCTTAAATATTCAAGAAGATTAATATTCTTTTCAAAAGACACCTGCTTGCCATTTAAAGTAAATTCCAACATTTTATTCACCTCCTAATTCCACAATAGGACCCATGGTTTTAATTTCTTAAATCCAGGGTCCTGTTGATTAAATACCTTTACTAACTACTTAGTAATTAAATATTCTATACTATTCTGAATATTCCTTTTTTAATATCACTTCTCTATATTTAAGTTAAGGAAACTCATTATTCACCTTTGTTAAAAGGAGTAAGTTACTAACCTAATCATAGATCTAGAGTATCACTTATATTTCATTCACCCTAGAATTAAATTCTTCAATTAACTTATCAAGGTCTGGAGCCATTTGATGAAGTCTATCCCAATAGTTTTCATAGTCATACCATTGAGCATTTAACTCATCAAGCTCATATTGCTGCTGCTCGATCCAAGTATAGTATTTTAAATTGTGAATTCTCTTCTTAGAGGTGTAAGTTAACTCTTCCATAGAATCTGTTCTTACTGCAAGAACGTTAGCTGCATGGTCAGTCATAGCATCTCTTTCTTCGTAATCTCTTCCTCTTTCTACCTTCATCTCTTCTAGTCTTGATTGATACATTTCTGCAGAGTCAGTAAGCACTGTCATTACCATATCATTTTCAGTAAGCTCATAGTATTTAGCAAACTTAATTGCACATAGAATGTTTGCAGCTCCTGAAATTCCTATCCATGATAACTTCTCGATTACTTCTTCAGCAACGCCGATTGATCTTAAGTATTCTTGTCCTGCTGGTTCATTACATAACCTGAAGAAGCCCATACTGTCATTATCATCTATTGCAATAACCATATCTGTATTCTTAACGTTGTGAATCCATGGCACGTGCTTGTCTCCAATGCCTTCTATTCTGTGGTCACCAAAGCCATTATTTAATAAAGTTGGGCATTGTAAAGCCTCTCCAACAACCATCTTAGCGCCCTTATAGTTATCCTTAATAAACTCAGCACTTCCTAAAGTTCCTGCTGAACCAGAAGTTAAGCAAACTCCAGCAACTCTGCCATTCTCGCCTTTCTCATGTTCAATGATAGACTTCATAGCATTTCCTGTTACTTCATAGTGCCATAGGTTATTTCCAAGCTCTCCAAATTGGTTAAAGATTACTACGTTATCACGAGTTCTTCTTAGTTCCCAAGTTTTATCATAAATTTCTTTAACGTTACTTTCACAGCCTGGAGTTGCAATTACCTCGCCTGCAACTTCTTTAAGCCAGTTAAATCTCTCCTTACTCATGTTTTCAGGAAGGATAGCAATTGATTTACAGCCAAGTAATGTTGAGTTGTAAGCTCCACCTCTGCAATAATTACCAGTTGATGGCCAAACAGCTTCATGATATTTAGGGTCAAATTGACCAGTTACAAGTCTTGGAACTAGACATGCAAAACTAGCACCAACTTTGTGTGCTCCAATTGGGAAGAACTTTCCAGCCATAGCAAAGATTCTTGCTTTAACCCCAGAAATTTCTGATGGGATTTCAATGTAGTTAGGAAGTGGATTATAAAGTCCCCCTTCTTTAACTGGCTGGTTGTACCAAGAAATTCTGAATAGGTTAACTGGATCGATGTCCCAAAGCCCTGTGTTTTTTAACTTTTCTTTGATTTCATCTGGAATAAGGCTTGGATCCTTCATTTGAGCAATAGTTGGGATAACTATGTTCTTTTCCTTAGCCGCCTGAGCTGTCTTTTGAATTTGCTCTTCATTTATATCTAAATTAATTAACTTGTGCATTTGTACTACCTCCTCAATATAAAACAAATTATTCTTCCTATTCATAACCTTGTGTTCTTTTTTAAAGAAATGTTGTTAGCATTAGACTCTATTTTCTTTTTTAAAGAAATGTTGTTAAACTTTACTCCTATAGAGTCAAAGTTCTATTTCTAACTTGTACTTCTTATTCAAATACCTTACCAACATTTATTTATAATATAAGCACATAGGTGCATAAACCTTTCATGGTGTACAATCTATATTTTTACAAACAACTTTTATTTCTAGTTAACCTTCAAATACTTAATTAGCTCCTCCATGTCTGGCTTCACTAATTCTGGTCTAGTTACAGCTTTTTGAGCAGATTTAACATCCTTTAATCCGCTGCCTGAAACCACAAAGACTACAGTTTCATCTTCGCCGATTAATCCTTGCTCAACTAGCTTTTTGAGTCCTGCAAAGCTGGTTACTCCAGCAGGCTCCCCAAAGACACCAGTATATCTTGCTAGTTCAGTGATAGCTGATAAAATCTCATCATCACTTACATCTACGGTGATTCCCTTACTGTCTCTTAAAGCATTTAATGCCTTATAACCGTTTCTTGGAACACCAACAGAAATACTGTCTGCAATAGTTGATGGCGGAACATAATCAAACTCTCTAGAATTTCTTCTATAGGTTCTGTTAACTGGATTAGAGCCATTTGCTTGTACCGATACCATAGTCGGAACCTTGTCAATAAGTCCAAGGTCGTAGAACTCCTTAAAGCCCTTCCATACACTTGAAATTGAACATCCATCTCCCACGGACATGATTACCTTATCTGGCACTTCAAAGCCCAGCTGCTCACAAATTTCAAAAGCTGCTATTTTCTTTCCTTCACAAAGATAAGGATTTATGGCACAGCTTCTGTTGTACCAGCCGAAATGATCCACAGCCTTTAAGCAGAAATCAAAGGCAGTATCATAATCTCCATCCACTAGAATTACGTTACTTCCAAAAACTAAAAGCTGTGCAAGCTTAGCCTCAGGAATATTCTTTGGCACGAAGATATAATTTTTAATTCCCATACAGGCAGCAAAACCAGAAAGGGAGGAAGCAGCATTACCAGTGGAAGCCGCACACATTATATCCTTCTTAAGCTCAATTGCCTTTGCCACACCAACTGCTGTTGCTCTATCCTTAAAGGAAGCTGTAGGGTTTCTTCCCTCATCCTTTACAAAAACCTTCTTAATATTAAAAGCCTTCTCAAGTCTAGGCGCTTCATAAAGCGGTGTCCAGCCAATTTGAAGAGGTGCAACTCCTTCCTTTGTTTCTAGCGGAAGGATAGGCATATATCTCCAAATATTTTTATCATCATTATTTAAAAGGTATTCCTTAGTTAATTCTTTTTTAACTAAGTCCATATCATATATAACATCTAAAGTTCCCTCAGTTCCACAGTCTGGGCAGTTATACATTACGGTTTCATCAACCATTTTCCCACACTTAGAACAGACTAAACCTTTAATCTTCTTCAAAACATTCACCTACCTTTAAATGAAACATTAAGAATGAAGCATAAAAGATTACCTCTGAAATTCCAAAGGAGTTTATTTATTTAATTATTTAATTTAACTCATGGAAATGCAGAGTAGCTCCTACCTTAATCTTTCACCTTTCACTTTTCATCTTTCACTACATTTAATTGGGTTTTTAACTAAAAAATTATTAAAATTACTTGCAGTACTTTTGTACATAAGTAATTGGAATCATTGCATACATAGCTGCACACTTAACTAATTCATCCTTGAAGGTTAATTCGTTTGGTGCGTGCGCTTGGTCCTCATGTCCAGGTCCGATACCTACGCATGGAATTCCATATCTACCCATGATAGATACTGCATTTGTAGAGAATGTCCATTTATCAACTAATGGCTCTTCCTTGAATAAGCCTTTATAAGCATCAACTAAAGTCATGCAAGCTGGGTGATCTTCTGGAAGTACCCAAGTTGGGAAGTAGCATTCTGTTGGATATACAAGTCCTGTGTAAGCTGGTCTTTCGTAAGTGTACATTTCAACCTTTGCACCAGCAGCTTTTACTGAAGGAAGATCTTCAATTTGCTTTATAGCATAATCCCATGTTTCCCCATTTGTAAGCCTTCTATCAATAGAAACTGTACATCCATCTGCAACTGCACATCTTGATGGAGAAGAGAAGAAGATTTCAGAAACTGTTAAAGTTCCTTTTCCTAAGAATGGATCATCTATTAATCTTTCATTTAATTCCTTTAATTCATTTAGGATTGGAGCCATTTTGAAAATAGCGTTTTCTCCTCTTTCTGGAGCAGAACCGTGACAGCTGATTCCGTGAGTTGTAACTTTTATTTCCATTCTTCCTCTATGTCCTCTGTAGATGTTGCAGGAAGTTGGCTCAGTTATAACAACGAACTCTGGCTTAATTCCATCTTCATTTACAATGTACTGCCAGCATAATCCATCACAATCCTCTTCTTGAACTGTTCCAGTTACAATAAGTGTATAGTCATCTTCAAGATTTAAATCCTTAATGATTTTTCCTGCATAAACCATGGAAGCCATTCCGCCTTCTTGGTCTGATCCACCTCTTCCATAGATATTGTTCTCATCTTCATAACCTTCATATGGATCATGAGTCCAGTTGTTTATATCACCAATTCCAACTGTGTCTATGTGAGCATCCATTGCTATAACATGTTTACCATGTCCAATATACCCAAGAACATTTCCCATTGGGTCTATTTCAACCTTATCAAAACCTACCTTTTCCATTTCCTCTTTGATTCTTAAAACTACTTCTCTTTCTCCACAGCTCTCACTTGGGATTTTTATCATATCCCTTAAGAATTTTGTCATATCTTTTTTGTACTCATTAGCCAATCTTAAAATTTCTGTTTCACAAATTATATTTGTCATTTTTAAAACCCTCCTTAAGTAAATGTCCAAATCTCTGATTTGGTCAATATGAACTTACTCCTCGAATAAATATTAAGAGGAGTTTCCCCTTAAATGAATATCTAAATCTTTGATTATTTAACATGAATTTACTCCTTTGAATGAATATGAAAAGGAGTTTCCTTTCCAATGGATTATTTTTCAAAAGCTATTTCGAAATCTCTCTTTGAAGCATTAAAATCCCTTCTAAAACTCCTCCTCCAATAGTTCTTGCTTTATCAGAAATAGTTGTACAATTCTTCACCTGCTCCATCCTTGGATCCACATCCGCAATTTTAAGCCCTACCTTTACCTCAAATCCCTCTTTAATTATTCCTCTTAAAACTCCTGGAATTAAGGTTTTAACCTGCTGTCCATCAATTAATGCTAAGATTTCACCAGCTTCAACTAAGTCACCAATTTCCTTAATATTTTTAATTCTACCTTCATAAGGACTATAAATAACTCTCTCAATATCGTAACCGCCAATAACCCCTGGACTTCCAGTGTTCTTCTTTGCATAGCCTTCAAAAATAAGTCTGCCAAGGTCGTGGCCCCTCATGGTTTCGATAACAATGTGAGCATCTAAACCTGCTTTAAAGCCAGGTCCTAAGGCAACAGTTATTGGTGCCATTTCCTTTGTTGTGCCAAGATTCTTTTTTGCAAGAATGGCATCAACAAGAGCTACAGGCTGAATTATATTTATAAATTCACCCTTAGGATCCACAACTAAAGGGACATTTCCCTCTTCCCAGACCTTTAAAATTTCCTCTTCTGAAGAAACTAATACACCTTTTATCCCTTCCACTTCAGTAACTCCATCGTACACTGCTTCACTAAAGGAAGCTTTTCTTCTAATGGTGGTTGGTTTGTCTATCTCTAAAACCAGCACCATGAACCCCGCTCTATGAAGCTTTTGAATGATTCCTGAAGCTATGTCTCCTCCTCCTCTTACAATTACCCTGTTATTCATCATCCCATCTCCCTAGAAGTTCTATTTTAAAACCATCCTATAGAATTTAGTAATCGTAGTTATCTTCCTTAATGAATTTTTCTTATTAAAACAACTTAATTAACTCTCTTTAATTTTCATTAATTAACCTTTCATACTCCTCTTTGGTATCTATATCCAGAAGAAGTTTCCCTTCCTCAACATCTACAAACTGTATGTATTCCTTGTACTTATTTAATAAAACTCTTCCTCCAATATCTCCTTGAAGACTCAATAGCTCTTCCTTAAACCTTTTGGGAAATATAACTGGATTTCCCCTGGCACCTTCAAAAACTGGAACAATTATTTTATCTTCAGCCTTCTCAAATTCCTGAATTAAATGATTTATAAAGGAAGCACTGATGAAGGGTTGATCACCTGGTATAAACGCATATCCATTCGCCTCCTTAGAGTTTAAAACCCCACACTTTATGGATTCACTCTGCCCAAGCTCACCTTTTTCGTTAACCACCACTGAAAGTCTTATCTTCTGTGCTAATTCCTTTACCTGTTCATTTCCTGTTACAACAAGTTTAGGTGATAATAAACTCTCCTCAACAGCTTCCATGACCCATTGAATCATAGGCTTATTTTTATAAGCCATTAAAAGCTTGCAATTGCCCATTCTCACACTTAGACCTGAAGCCATAATTATTCCACTAACCATCTTGTCCTCCTAAGTCCATGTTGATGTAGTTTTTATTCTTTGTGGAACCTATAATAACTTGATTCAGCAAACCATTTTTCCAATTTTCGTTAATAATTTCACTTATCAAATCTAAGTTCTTTTTATAAACATACTCCTCATCAATTTGATTAATGTATAAAACTCTTTTTCCCTTGGAATAATTAAACATTCCACTAGGATTAAAAATCACTTCCATTAAATCCTCTACATTCACAGTACCTTCTGCCTTGCCTAGAAACCTGTTTACTCTGTGAATATTCTCTTCACCTATATCTAATCCCAAGGTCCTGCCGCTTAAAACTCCAATGGTGCATGTTGTATAGCTGCTGATTATTGGTTCATCTTTCCGCCACCCCTTTAAAGGCTTTCCCTTAGAACCATCAGCTTCAATAAGAACATAATCAAAAAGCTTAATAACTTGTTCTAACTTTTTCTCACTGACAGCAGTAAGCTTATTGTCCCCATTGATTTTTTCACCATAAACCCATATACCTGTACTTTTAAGATTTTCTACCTCACTACCGAGATGTGTTAAGACATCCTTATCCTTTAAGAAAAAATCACACCCCTCCTCTTCCACAACTAAGTAATCATACTGTTCTTTATTCGGAACATAGATTTTCGTGGTGGTGGTAACAAGAACTCTGCCTTTCTTCCTAAGCTCCTCAGCCAGCCGGAACATTAAAGAAGTCTTTCCTCCAGCTCCAACAATGGACACTATACTGTTTTTACCTATTTTAAGTATCTCTGTTATTTTCATACCATCACCATCTTCTAAAATTTATGGTAACTCCATATCAAAAGTGAAATGAATAATTATATAGTAACTAAACCATAGTTTTAGTTAATTATTTAAGTGAAGGCTATAGGATTTTTGATGAAATCCTAAAAGGTATTTCTCATATTTAATTTTCCTCCTAAAGCCTGTCACACTTAAAACTTATTATTTAAAATCTTTCCCACACCTTAGCTGCTAATTCTCTGCTTCTTGCCATTATCTGCTCTTCATCAAGTTCGGTTAATACTCTGTGCTCCATTAACACTCTTCCGTTTACTATAGTAGTGTCAACATGGCGTCCAGTTACTCCAAAGAAGATGTGCCCCTCTAAATTTGAATTGTTAATTGGTGTTGGAGGGTTGTAATCCACCACGATTATATCTGCAAGAGCACCTGACTGAATCACTCCAACTGATTTTTCAATAAATCTTTCTGCAATAGTTCTATTCCCCTTAAAGAGCATCTCTGGAAATTCACCCCAGGCTACAGTGGATTTTTGATTCACATGTCTTTGAATTATTCCACCGACCTTTAAGGATTCAAGGACATCAGCAGTATAGCCATCGGTACCTAAGCCCAAAAGGATACCTCTTTCAGCCATTTTTAGAACTGGTGATGCACCAACTGCATTTCCCATATTTGACTGAGGATTATTAACCACCATAGTACTTGTTTCCTTTAACATATCCATTTCTTCATCTGATAAATGGATACAGTGAACTGCTATGGTCTTATCACCTAATACGCCATCCTTGTACCATCTTTCTATAACTCCAGTGCCATACTTGCTTTTAGCATCTTCCACATCCTCAATGCCTTCAGCACAATGTACGTGAAACCCTGAATTTAATCCATCAATAGCCTCTTGGCACTTATTAATAGTTTCTTTGCTCACAGTCATAGACGCATGAAGCCCAAATAAGCCCTTTATCATGTCATCCTTCTGCTCATTACAATACTTAATAAACTCAGCATTTTCTCTTATGCCCTGCTCAGCAATTTCTGCTCCATCTCTATCTGAAGTTTCGTAACATAAATTACTTCTAAGTCCAGCTTTTTTTGCTGCATCTGCAATGGTAAATAGGCTTCCCTCCACAGAATAACCGCTGGCATGATGATCAAAAACAGTGGTTACTCCACACTTTATCTGATCTATCATTGGAACCATGGCGCTGTAATAAATATCCTCTTGACCAAGCTTTCTATCAAGTCTCCACCATAGGCCCTTTAAAATATCTGTGAAGCACTTTGCTGGAGGACTGTCATTTGCCAGTCCTCTTGCAAATGTGCTGTAATAATGCATGTGGGTATTTATGAAACCAGGCATTATAAGCTTTCCCTTTGCATCTATGAAACGAGCTTCTGGATACTTAGCTCTTAAAGCCTCAGTACTGCCAACTTCAACAATTTCTCTACCTTCAATGGCAACTGTCCCCTTATCTATAATGGACCCCTCATCATCTCTTGTAACTATTTTCCCATTTCCTACCAATAGCATGAATTTTCCTCCTTTCCCTTAAATGATTTTATATAAAGCTATATATCTCTTCGTTTTAATTTTAGTAACATGTTTTAACACAAAAGTTACTATAAAATCTTACCAACATTTATTTTAAAAATATCCTATAGTCTCTAAATGTTACATGTTCCCTAGAATTACTTCTTTAAACTTCAACAACATTTATTTAAAAAAGAACATAAGAGCCATGAAATATTAAAAACTACCTTATAATAAATAACTATGTTCCTCAATGACTGCCTTAATTAAACTCAATATTTCCTTTGAAATATGCTTTCTTTCACAGCAACCGCTACAGCCTTCTGGGCTCACATTTATTTTAACTACCTCACTTAATTCATTTCTTACAATAACAATACCCTTTTCTGCATCCTGAACAAAGAAGCCTATATTTAATGAATCCTCTAGATCCTCCAATGACCAGAATAAAGTTACTTTGTCCTTATATGGATTGCCATCATGAGGACAGAACACACCACAGTTTCCACATTCATTACACATACCGTCTATATGAAGGATTTCATAAGCTTCATTACCACCTTCTCTAACCTTAACTGCAACATTGGCTCTGTTTGGACATACATCTGTACAAACTTCACATACTCTATTACAGCCAAGACATCTTTCAGCCTCACCGCTTCCTTCCATTGGCATATTTAAGATTCCTTTACGGTGATATAGTTCATTTCTATCCTTTAAAGCTTTTCCTGAAAGCTTATCAGCCTTGTTAGCTTCTGGCTCAAGATCACATTTCATAGCTTCCTTCTTTAAAATATCCATAGCAACAGTTTTTCCATGACCCATTGCTCCAACTATTGTTCCTGGTCCTTTTAAGGCATCTCCAACAACATAAACATCTTTAATATTAGTTTCAAAGTTTATTCCCGTTTCTGGAAGCCCCTTAGAAGTTATCTTTATCCCTAAAGCTTCAAGATAAGCTGTATCTACCTGTTCTCCTACTGCTGCAATTAATGCTGTGGCAGGAAGGTCCACTAACTTTCCTGTTGGCATCGGTTTTTTTCTGCCAGAACTATCTCTTTCACCTAAAGCTATTTCCTCACAAATTAAGGTTTCACCATTAAATTTCACTGGAGCTAAAAGCTCTTTTATTAAAACTCCATCTTCTACAGCAAAATCAACTTCCTCTTTGCTGGCTGGCATAAAGTCTCTTGTTCTTCTATAAACAATGGAAACTTCTTCAACGCCAGGAATTCTGCTTGCTGCTCTCGCTGCGTCCATGGCAACATCTCCCCCACCTATAACGCAAACTTTATTCCCAAGGTTTAAAGCAGCCCTACCCACTTTAAACTGCTCCAAGAATTTGATAGCATTTAGAACTTTATCACTGCCTTCTTCAAGGTTAACTTTACCTTCCTTATAAGCTCCCACAGCTAAAATTACGTAATCAAAATCCTCTTTAAGCTTCTCCAGACTTCCACTTTGGTTCACTCCAAAATTCACCTTTACTCCTAACCTTTCAATGGTTTTGAAGTCTCTGTTTATTGCAGCTTCTCCTATTCTGAAATCCGGTATTACATGATTAATAATTCCATAAGGCTTTTGTCTTCTTTCGAAAACCTCTACCTCCATACCATTTCTTCTTAAATAAGCCGCTGTTGCAAGTCCCGCAGCACCTGCTCCAATGATGCAAGCTCTCTTAGAAGATTTAATTTCACTTGGTTTAATTTCTTCAGTGTACTTTTCTTGACTTTCATCTGCTGCAAGCTTTTTCATTGCTCTTATCTCCACAGAACTTTCATAATCAAGTCTTGTACACTTGTATTGACAATTATGATTACAGATAGTGCCTGTTATTGATGGTGCAGGATTGTCCCTTGCAATGACCTTAAAGGCTTCATCATAATTACCTTCTCCAACTAAGGAAATATACTCTGGTATTCTTTGATTTATTGGACACCCTTCGCTACAAGGTGCAATGGCACAACCAAATAGGGGAAGCTTTGATTCCACCTTTCTGCTGCCTACTGTTCTTGCTCCCTTAACATGATGAGGATCAGTTAAAGCCCCCTCTGCTAAAGCATTCAATAAATTTGTATCTATACTAAACTTCTTATTTGCCATCAAATTTTCAAGCTTCTTTGCAAGCTGAGTTATTCTTTCATAGCCACCCGGCTTTAAAAGAGTAGTTGCGAAGGTGATTGGACATATTCCTGTTTCAAAGAGCTTATCTACATTAAAGAAGTCAGCTCCTCCAGAATAGGAAATGTATAAATCTCCTTGAAACTCATTAGCTAACATCTTTGCTAATGTAATAGTCAGTGGATAAAGGGAACGTCCTGACATATACATCTCTTCCCCAGGAAGTTCCTTGTTTAATATCTTAACAGGAAGAGTATTAGTCAACTTAACTCCGATATTTAAGCCCTCTTCCTTAGCAATTTTTCTGAGCCTCTTAAGCATTGCAATTCCATCATCATACTTCAAATCATTTTTAAAGTGATGTGGATTTAGCTCAATATAGCCATAGCCCATGTCCTTAAAGGTATTTCTTACAAATTTCTCTCCTAAAAGAGTAGGATTCATTTTTATAAAAGTATTTAAGTTCTTTTCCTTTAATAAATAAGTAGCTATTCTTTCAATTTCAGCTGGTGGACATCCATGAAGGGTTGAAAGAGTTATTGATGAACAGATTTTAGGTGAGATACTTTCTAAGGCTTCTTTATCAAAGTGTGTAAACTCGCTTAAGTTATCCTCTAAAACCTGTACACACTGCTTCCAGATTGCAGTGTTGCTTCCGTCCTTTAAGTTTTCAATAAAGGAATTTATTTTATTTGATTTTATGCCTTCAAGATCATAGCCAACGCTCATGTTAAACATAAAATCCTTCTCATCACTTATTCCAAGCTCCCTTTGAAGTAAATGCATAAGGAACCAGCCCTTCACATACTCCTCATAAGCTTCCTCAACCCTAAGCTCTGTGGACCACTCCACGTTGTAGCATTCGTCCTCTGCATTAATACAAGGCTTAGAAACTGGAAGATCTTCTCCATCTAGAGTTTGAACTGTCTTTAATTCAATAAATCTGCTTCCTGTTAAATAGGCAGCAACTATATTTTGTGCCAGCTGAGAGTTTGGACCTGCTGCAGGGCCAATTGGAATTCCCAGCGTCTCCCCAAGGAAGGTAATTGTATTTTCTGGTTTGCTATAATAAATCTTGTCACTATGAATTCCATAAATACTTCCTTTAGCCTTTACTTCTCCAATAATCCAATTAACCATTCTTTCAAAGCTAATAGGGCGCATTCTATCACTCATACTCACACCTCCTTATAAAATAAGGATTACCATCAAGTGTTCAATTTCATCTCTCTGGTAATCCTTCAACGCAACTTTATTTAATTCTCAATTCTAAACTATTAAAACTATTTTCCTGCAAATCTTTTTTTATCTGCTTCTAATAAAGCATCAAAGGTAGCAACTGGATCCTTAACTTTACTTAGGAACATCATTGCTGCTATGATATATGGTTTAAATCCTGCTTGTTTGTAAAGTGGCTCACGATAACGATCAAATACGGTTTTAGCTACTTCCCCTGCAGTGCAGCTTACATCTGTGATATCAGCTGGTAAACAGTGAAGATATAACGCCTTACCTTCATTAGTAAGTGCCATCATTTCCTCTGTGCACTCCCAATCCTTATGTTTAGCATTTTCTTCTAACAACTCTTTTTCTAAAGCTTTAATTCCATCGCTGTCTCCCTGTGCATATAAATCTGTACGTTTTTCCATTGCAGCAAATGGAGCCCAGCTCTTAGGATAAACAATATCTGCTCCCTCAAAAGCTTCTTTCATAGAATTTGTCTTTGTAAAGCTTCCACCATTTTTTTCAACATTTGCTTTTGCAACTTCTTCAACCTCTGGTAATACATCGTACCCCTCTGGATGAGCTAGTATAACTTCCATCCCCATTCTTGTCATAAGTCCTATAACTCCCTGTGGAACTGATAAAGGCTTACCATAAGATGGAGAATATGCCCAAGTCATTGCTAATTTTTTACCCTTAAGATTTTCAACTCCACCAAAGTAGTGAACTAAGTGAAGTAAATCAGCCATACATTGAGTTGGGTGGTCAATATCACATTGTAAGTTAACTAAAGTTGGTCTTTGCTCTAAAACACCTTCAGCGTGTCCAGCTTGAACAGCCTTAGAAACTTCCTGCATATAAGTATGTCCTTTTCCGATGAACATATCATCTCTAATGCCGATAACATCAGCCATGAAAGAAATCATATTAGCAGTTTCTCTAACAGTTTCACCATGAGCAACCTGGCTCTTTCCTTCATCTAAGTCCTGAACTTCTAATCCAAGTAGGTTACAAGCACTTGCAAAGCTGAATCTAGTTCTTGTAGAGTTATCTCTAAATAAAGATATTCCCAGTCCGCTGTCAAATATTTTAGTTGAGATGTTTTCTTCTCTCATTGCGCGAAGAATATCTGCAACTGCAAAAACAGCCTTAAGTTCGTCATCAGTCTTATCCCAAGTTAAAAAGAAATCATCATTATACATATTTTCAAAGTTAAGCTCTCCAAGCCCAGCGATTAGATTTTTAATTTTTTCCACAAAAATTCACTCCTTAAACAATTTAAACTCTTACATTTCTTAAACAGTATCCTTTGTAGTTTCACAATTTTATCCAATCCAATATAGCTATGTATTCTTAGTAATATGTATTACGGAAACTCCTTATCATATACACTTTTTGAATGTCACTTATACTGACTAGTTAATCAAATTATAATCCTCTTACCATAAAATGTCAATAACTATTCAGACAATTCAAAATATTTTATTTATTTCTTTTAAATAGTTGATTTTATTTTTTATTCTTGTTAGAATTTAAATAACAGGTAAATAATTAACCTTTCCTTGAATCACATCATGATTTCACATCTTATTATCTTCTTTAACCTTGAGACGTAAAGGGCTTTAAAGAAAAGGTTTACTAACTAGATAATCAATAGATTCCATTATTACTTATATTAATTTTGCATAAAAATATTCCATTAAATTTATACTTTATTATTTTTAATTTTAAACTGATAAAATTAAGATGCTTTATCTTAATTTACAGGTTCTAATTTCTGTTGCCTTAATTTTTTTAAATATATAATCCAGATCCAAACACGACCCTTATTAATTTCTTTAAATGCCCTTTCTTGGCTTTTGCTAAGGGGGCATTTATCTTTTCGATTTGAAATTTATACACTACTTTTAAAATAGTAAATTAGCCAATGAAGTAGAATGTTAGTATATTCTATCTCATTGGCTAATTTACTTCTATAAAAGTTGGACTAATCAAATCAAAGATTTGGAGTCTCACTTATCTGCCCATTTTCCTCTAAGGATTTTTTTGTTGCGTTGAAGATTTTCTGATACCCTGTACATCTGCATAAATGACCTGAAATTTCTCTTTTAACTTCTTCCTCTGTGAATTTTTCTCCACTATTAACTAAGGCAGTGGTTGTGAGAACTAACCCTGGAGTACAGAAGCCACATTGAATTGCCCCTTCCTCTACAAAAGCCTTCTGTACCTTTGAGATATTATTTCCATTACCTACTCCTTCAATGGTTAAAACTTCTTTTCCTTCAGCCCACACTGCCATGTAAATACAAGAATCAACTGGAGTACCATCCACAAGGACTGTGCATGCACCACACTCTCCTACACCACAACCCTGTTTTACTCCTGTAAGGTGAAGTTTATTTCTCAAAACATCTAAAAGTGATTCGCGCACATCAATTTCTACTCTATGATCTTTCCCATTAATCTTTAAATTTATCTTTTTTAATAAATCGTCATTCACACTATTCACCACTTTCCTCAACTAATTTTCTTAAAGCCCTTAAAGTAAGCTCTTCAATAAGATGCTCTCTGTAAGCTTTAGAGGCTCTCCAGGAGTCTCTTGCTTTAGCTGCCTTTACAGCTTCTTTCCCTATGGCCTTAATAGTTTCTTCCGTAACAGCTTTCCCAAGAGCAAAGGCTTCAGCCTCTAAGCAGCGCACTGGAACTGGTGCCGCTACCCCTAAAGCTATTCTTACCTCTTCAAACTTTCCATCCCTAACCTTCGCCACAGCAGCTACTCCCAACATGGAGATATCCATAGCCTTTCTGTTACAGTATTTAATATAATGGCTTTTAGCTCCATCATAATCCTTTTTATCAATAAGAATACTTACCAGTATTTCATCTTCATTTATTTTTACTTTTCCAGGTCCTTCATAGAACTCTGTTATAGGAACAACTCTTTCCCCCTTGGAACTAACAAGTTTCACCTTAGCATTAAAAGCAAATAAGCTTGGCGCACTGTCTGCAGAAACTGCTCCATTACACACATTACCTCCAATTGTAGCCATATTTCTGATTTGCGGACCACCCATAGATACTGCCCCTTCAGATAAAGCCTTTAGATTTCCATCTACCAGCTCACTGCGATGGACCTTAGCAAAAGATGACATTGCTCCAATTTCAATGGTCCCATCCTCTTGCTTACTTATAAAGTCAAGTTCATTTAAATTCTTAATACTCAAAAGATCAAGGCCTTCCCATGAGCCATGTCGAAGTTTAATTAACACATCGGTACCGCCAGCAATTACTTTAAAGCTCGACTTCTCTCCCTTAAGTTTTATAGCTTCCTCAAGAGTTTTAGGCTCAATTATATTTTTTATATCAAACATCTTTATACCCCCTAAATTAATCCCTCTTCCTTAAACTTTTCAAATACCCTTTGAGGATTCATTGGAAGCCTGTTAAAGGCAACTCCAGTGGCATGAAGAACTGCATTTCTAATAGCTGGTGCTGGTGAAATGGTAGTATTCTCACCTAAGGATTTTTGTCCAAAGCTTCCTGCTCCATCTGGTACCTCCACAAAGGCTGAACCAATGGCAGGTGTATCCATAATAGTTTGAAGCTTATAGTCTAAAAGATTATTGTTAAGGGTCTTTCCTGTTTTTTCATCAAATAGCATCTGCTCTGAAAGGGCATAGCCTAAAGCCATGCTTACACCTCCATGAACCTGACCTTCTGCCAGCATTGGATTTATAATAGTTCCTGAATCATGAACATTATAAATCTCCTTTACCTCAATCTTGCCAGTAGGTACATCTACCTCTACCTCAGCAAAGGTTACTCCATAAGCAATGGCATTATTTCTCATATTAACTGAAGTATCACTGGTGATTGGACAGCTATACATTCTATCATAGTAGGATTCCATAGCAATATCTTCTAAAGAACAAACTACAGCTCCTCTTCTTGGCTCTACAATTTTGCAATCAACTATATTCAATTCTTCTGGCTCTAACCCAGTTTTTCTTGCTGCAAACTCCAACACCTTATTTTTAACTTCCACAGCTGCCTTTTTAACTGCTGCACCCGTTACAAAGGTTTGTCTGGAAGCATATGCCCCAGTATCAAAAGGTGTCACATCTGTATCTTGTACAGAAATTACGTGAACCATATTAATAGGAATACCTAAAACTTCTGCAGTCATTTGAGCAAAAGCAGTATCACTGCCCTGGCCAATTTCAGTTGCTCCAATCTGAAGCTGAACTGAACCATCCTGATTCATAACAATCCTTGCCCCAGCTGCTTCCAATGCTACAGGGTATGTCCCTGAAAAATAACTAAAGCAAGCCATCCCAACACCACGTCTTATATTCCCAGTATCATGACCATACAACTTCCTTTTTTCATCCCAATTAATTAACTCCTTCCCCTTTTTAATACATTCAGGAAGTCCAAAAGAACGTACCACATTTTTAGAGGATGGGTCTACATAATCCTGCTTAATAAGGTTTTTCATTCGAAAGTCTACTGGGTCCATATTTAAAGACTTAGCAATATCATCCAAATGACTTTCTAAAGCAAAAAACATTTGAGGTACTCCATACCCACGCATTGCTCCTGCTGCAGGAATATTAGTATAAATGGTTTTTGGTGAATATTTTATTGCCTTAAAATCATATAGTGGTCTAAACTTACTTCCGGCGCTCATGGTTACTGAATGACCATGGGAGGCATAAGCTCCATTATTAACAAGATTCTTTATGTCAATTCCAAGAAGCTTTCCGTCTTTACTTACAGCAGTGTTAAAATTAAACTTCATAGCATGACGTACCCTTGTATCAATAAATACCTCTTCCCTTGTAAGAGCATATCTTACTGGTCTGCCGTCCACTGAAAGTGACATTGCTGCAGTTAAAGGCTCAATGACAACGTCCTGCTTATTTCCAAAGCCACCACCAATATAAGGCTTGATAACCTTTATTTGTCCCCAAGGCATACCTAAAGCCTGGCCAACAATTCTTCTTACAATATGAGGAATTTGTGTTGAAGTAACTATAGTCATTCTTCCATCTGGCTCCACATAAGCATAAGCACTGTGGTTCTCGATGTGGCAGTGCTGCACAGTACTAGTAATAAACTCATTACTGAACACTAAATCTGCCTGACCAAGCTCCTTTTCAATGTCTCCTACACCATTTCCAAAGGAACTAATGATATTATCAGGTCTTTCACTGTGAATTATAGGTGCTCCTTCTTTAATAGCATCACTTTGATCAATAACAACAGGTAAAACCTCGTACTCAACTTTAATGAGCTTTAATGCTCTCTCTGCAGTTATCTCATCCACTGCAACTACCGCAGCTACTGGTTCTCCCCAAAATCTAACCTTATCAGTAATTATAAGTCTGTCTTCTACGTCCCTATGTCCCGGTTCTAAAGACCAGGGATGCCCTGCAGTAGCAAATTTAATTTGTGGTAAATCCTTACTGGTAATAACAGCTTCAACCCCTTCTAGAGCCTTAGCTTCACTAGTATCAATACTCTTTATATTGGCATGGCCATAAGGACTTCTTAAAACCTTTCCTATAAGCATATCTCTTTCCAAATAATCATCAGCATACTTTGCACGACCAGTAACCTTCGCCACTGCATCAAGCCTTGGAACTGAAGTACCGACAACCTTATAATCCATTAATAATACCTCCCCATAGATATCTGACTAACTAATCAATCATAAGTGAGCGTCCAAATTTTAATTTGGTTGCACAAACTTAAGTGAAAGTCTAAATCTTTGATTTAGTTACTCGAACTTACTCTTCGAGCACTCCTTCGAACACAGTGAAAAGGAGTTTCCTTTAATTTCACATTCAGTAACTTTAAATTCTACATTCAGCAATTCTAAATTCTCTTAACGTATTCCCCGCCTTCATCACATAGAAGTTGCCCTTTATCCATGATGATTCTTCCTCTGGAAATTGTTGTAATAATTCTACCCTTCACTTTTATTCCTCTGTACAAATCATAGTCACATCTGCTATGTGATTCTTCTATTTTATATTCATCATTTGGATTAAAAATTACTATATCTGCATCAGCTCCAATGATTAAACTTCCTTTTTTCGGATATAACCCATGTAACTTTGCAGGATTCTTTGTAAACTTATCTATCACTTTATCTCCAAAAGCCGTATACATTAACTGAAAGCTATGCTCAATGCCCCCAATTCCCATGGGAATTAAATCAAGGGTTTCCTTATTCTTTTCTATGGAGGTAAATGGACAATGGTCTGTACCAATAGTGTCCACAAAATCTATATTATCTTCAAGGATATCTGCCTCTTTTCTGCTGCGTAGTGGTGGTGCCATTGTATATAAATATCCATTTTCTTTTTCATAATTATCCTTGGATAAATAAAAATACTGAGGGCAGCTTTCTATAAAGAAACTTTTATTTAAGATATCTCCATAGTTTTCCTTCACTCTTTCAAGGGTCCGTCCAGAACTCACATGAACTATATACATTTTCCCTTCTGTTTCCCTTGTCATTTCAGCCAAAGCTAACACTTCTACGGTTTCACTTATGGTTGGCCTATTCTCTCCATGGGCCCTTACTGAAAATTTTCCTTCCTTTATAAGATGGTCATCTTCGCTATGGGATAAAAGCAACACATTCTCATTTTTGCAAATATTCAGTAAATTCCTAATGGTATTATGGAATGTCATTCTGTTGCTGGAGCTATATGTGGTGAAAAACTTAATACTACTTATTCCTAACCCTTTAATATCATTTATAAATCCTTCTTCATCATCCTTAAAATTTGCAATTGTGCTATGAAATCCATAGTCGATTACAGAATCCTTTGCATCCATCATTCTATTTTCAAAGGCTTCCTTCAACTGATGTCTATCCTCAACGGGGTCTAAAAAATCAATGTAGGTTGTAACTCCTCCATAGGCTGCAGTTATTGAACCACTATGAAAGTCATCTGATGATGCCCTTCCTCCGCCAACCCTTAAGTTAAAATGCACATGAGGATCTATAAAACCTGGTAAAACATAATTTCCTTTAGCATCATATGTTCTTTCTGCTTCAAATGAATCCGTTGAAACATTTACAATCATGCCATCTCTTATATATAAATTGCTATTTACAAAATCACCATCTTGATAAATCTTCCCGTTGATAATAGCTAAATCATAAAAATTCATAACATCAACTCCTTTTATATGATAATTTTAACACTTAAATATATCTATTTCCAGAATTTTTTATATTATCATAATTTTCTCAAATACTATACAAAATTAAGAAAACATGTTATATTTATTTTTGATTGAGAATTGATAATTTATTTAATTTTTTCAATTTTTGATTATTTATTTAAGGAGGTTTTGCTTAAGTGTGTTGTAACTTAGAAAAAAATCAAATGTTTCAAGAACTAGAAGACTTTATAAACGCTCTACCAACAAAAGAGGGAGCTCTTATTGAGGTATTACATAGAGCTCAAGGAATCTTTGGCTACCTGCCAAAAGAGGTTCAAGAATTCGTTGCTGAAAAATTAAATCTACCTATCGCAAAAGTATATGGAGTTGTAACCTTCTATTCATTCTTTACCACTGAGCCTCGTGGAAAAAATGTAATAAATATCTGTATGGGAACTGCTTGTTTCGTTCGTGGTTCTGGTGACATTCTAAAGGAATTTGAAAAAGAACTTGGAATTAAAAATGGTGAAACTAGTTCGGATATGCAATTTACTCTTGGCTCGCTAAGATGCGTTGGTGCATGTGGACTAGCCCCTGTTTTAACTATCAATGACAAGGTTTACGGTCATGTAACAACTGCAGATGTAAAAACTATTTTAAGTGAATACAAGTAATCGAGGAGGTAAAGAACTTGAAAAGAATAAATTCCTTTGAAGAATTAAATAAAATTTATCAGGAATACAGCTCTCTTCTTGATGTAAGAAAAGCTACTTCTGAAAATACAATGCAAAATGTAAGAAGAGAAATTCTTATATGTGGAGGAACTGGTTGTAAATCAGCTCAAAGTGACTTAATTAAAAAGAATCTTGAAGAAGAAATAAAAAAATTAAACCTTGAAGATAAAGTGTGTGTTTCTATTACTGGATGTTTCGGATTCTGTGAAAAAGGACCAATCGTTAAGGTTGCACCTGATGATGTTTTCTACGTTCACGTATCTCCTGAGGATGCAGAAGAAATAATAAATGGACATATTGTAGGGGGACGGATTGTTGAAAACCTTCTATATGAAGAACCAACAATAAAAGCTAAGGTTAAAACTCAAGATAAAATGACCTTCTATAAAAAACAGCATAGAATTGCTTTAAGAAATTGTGGACTTATTAATCCAGAGGACATTAAAGAATATATAGCTGAAAAAGGTTACCTTGCTTTAGGTAAGTGTTTAACTCAGTACAGCCAAGATGACGTAATTAACATAATGATTGAATCTGGTCTTCGTGGAAGAGGAGGCGGTGGCTTCCCTACAGGTAAGAAGTGGCAGTTTGCCAAAGGCTATGATGCAGATCAAAAATATATTATCTGTAACGCAGATGAAGGTGACCCAGGTGCCTTCATGGACCGTTCAATACTAGAAGGAGATCCTAACAGCGTGCTAGAAGCAATGGCTATTGCTGGTTATGCTATTGGAGCTACTAAGGGTAATATTTATATAAGAGCAGAGTACCCTCTTGCTATTGAAAGATTAAAAATTGCAATCTCTCAAGCTAGACAATGTGGCCTTTTAGGTAAGAATATATTAAATTCTGGTTTTGATTTTGACATAGAAATTAAATATGGTGCAGGTGCCTTTGTTTGTGGAGAAGAAACTGCTCTTATCCACTCCATCGAAGGAAACCGTGGAGAGCCAACAAATAAACCTCCATTCCCAGCTGAAAGCGGATTATGGAACAAGCCAACCTGCGTTAACAACGTAGAAACTCTTGCAAATATCCCTGCAATCCTTAACAATGGCGCAAAATGGTTCAGCTCTATTGGAACAAAAACTTCTACAGGAACTAAGGTTTTTGCCCTTGCTGGAAAAATCAACAACGTTGGACTTGTTGAGGTTCCAATGGGGACAACTCTTAGAGAAATTCTATTTGAAGTTGGTGGTGGAATTAAAAATGGCAAAGAATTTAAAGCAGTTCAAACAGGTGGACCATCTGGTGGCTGTATTCCAAGTCAATTCCTAGATACACCAATCGATTTCGATTCTTTAAGTGCTATCGGTTCTATGATGGGCTCTGGTGGAATGATAGTTATGGATGAAGACAACTGTATGGTTGATATCGCTAAATTCTATCTTGAGTTCACTAAAGAAGAGTCTTGTGGAAAATGTACTCCTTGCAGAATAGGAAATACTCGTCTACTTGAGCTTCTTGAGAAGATTTCCAAGGGTGAAGGAACTCTTGAGGATTTAGATGCTCTTGAAGAATTAAGCAGTGTAATAAAAGATACCTCTCTATGTGCTCTTGGACAAACCTCACCAAATCCTGTCCTAAGTACTTTAAAATATTTCCGTAAGGAATACGAAAGCCACGTAGTAGATAAGATTTGTCCTGCTGGTGCTTGTAAAGATCTTATGAAATTTGTTATAACTGACAGATGTATCGGTTGTACTAAGTGTGCAAGACAATGTCCTGTAAGTTGTATTTCTGGAAAAGTTAAAACTAAGCACGAAATAGATTACAACAAGTGCATTAAGTGTGGTGCTTGTAAAGCAAGCTGCCCAGTAGATGCAATTGATTTAGTTTAATTAAAGAGGTGAAATCATTGAGTTTAATTTCGTTAAAAATAAATAATAAAGATGTTCAAGTTGAAGCTGGCACTACTATATTAACAGCTGCTAAAGAGTTAAACATCCACATTCCTACTCTTTGCTATTTAAAACTTCACGACAATAAAACTACAAATGCTCCTGGTTCATGCAGAGTTTGCGTAGTTGAGGTTGAAGGAAGAAGAAACCTGGCTCCAGCTTGCTGTACAACAGTTATGCCAAACATGGTTGTAAAAACAAACTCTCCAAGAGTTATTAAAGCAAGAAAAGCTTTAATAGAATTAATTCTTTCAAATCACTGCAACGAGTGCTTAACTTGTGCTAAAAACCAAAAGTGTGAATTACAATCACTAGCTGCTGAATACGGAATTACTGATATCAGATTCCAAGGTGCTAAATCCTTCACAATGAAGGAAACTGGCAATCCATCTTTAGTTAGAGATACTTCAAAATGTATCCTTTGCAGAAGATGTGAAGCAATCTGCAGCAAGGTCCAAGGTGTAAGTGCTATAGGACCAATGAACAGAGGTTTTGATACAATACTAAGCACACCATTCTTTGCAGATTTAAATGACAGTGACTGTTCACTTTGTGGACAATGTGTAAACGTATGTCCTACTGGAGCTTTAATGGAAAAAGATAACACTGAAGATGTTATGAAAGTTCTTGGAAATAAAGATAAATATGTTATAGTTCAAACTGCTCCTGCTATTCGTGCTGCTCTTGGAGAAGAGTTTGGAATAACTGGAGAATCTGTAACTGGTAAAATGGTAGCATCTTTAAGGGCCCTAGGCTTTGATAAAGTTTATGATACAGACTTTGCTGCAGACCTTACAATCATGGAGGAAGCTCAAGAGTTCATCAACAGATTCACTGCTGGTGAAAACCTTCCAATGATTACAAGCTGTTGCCCAGGTTGGATAAACTTCATTGAAAAGCACTATGGTAACTTATTAAACTTACCATCAACTTGTAAGTCTCCTCAACAAATGTGGGGCGCAATTGCTAAGACTTACTTAGCAGAAAAATTAGGCATTGATAAAGATAAACTAGTAGTAGTTTCTGTAATGCCTTGTATTGCTAAGAAATCTGAAGCTAAGAGACCTGAATTTAACAATGATGTTGATATAGTAATCAGCACAAGAGAACTTGCTAAGATGATAAAAATTGCAGGTATCGACTTTAAATCTATAGAAAATGAAGACTTTGATAGATTAATGGGAGAATCCACTGGTGCTGGAGTTATCTTCGGAACTACAGGTGGAGTTATGGAAGCTGCTCTTCGTACATCTTACGAGTGGTTAACTAAAGAGTCTCTTGAAAAACTAGACTTTGAAGTTGCTCGTGGATTACAAGGTGTTAAAGAAGCTTCTCTTGAAATCAATGGAAACACAATAAACATCGCCATCGTAAGCGGTCTAGGAAATGCTAAGCAGCTTCTAGACAACATTGATGAAACTTCTAAGAAGTACCACTTCATCGAAGTTATGGCATGTCCAGGTGGATGTATAAACGGTGGAGGTCAGCCTTATTCTAATGATCAATTTAACCTAATTGAAAACAGAATGAACACTCTTTACTGTGAAGACTTAAGCAAAACTATTAGAAAATCTCACGAAAACCCAGAGATAATCAAGTTATATAATGAGTTCTTAGGAAACCCTAACAGTGAAAAGGCTCATCACCTTCTACACACTCACTATACCGCAAAATAATTAAAAATTGTAAATAAAAGGAACCGGTTGCTATCAACTGGTTCCTTTCTTTCCTATGTGTTCTACTTTATTTAGTTTCCCCACATTCACATTTATATCCACTTAAAATACTTTCAGTTCTTGCCGGTCTATCTACTACCCACTTATTCTCATATTGTGCTGGATGATACTTTTCAAAATGCCCTTCATGTACTTGTTTTTCTCCGTTTACATACTGTGCCTCTTCGCCATTTTGAATATGAATATTAAGATGTTCCTCTACACGACCTTCTATATCGTCTTTGCATAGACTACACATACCATAGGTAACACTTACATAACTAGGTATCTTCTCCATCCATCCTTCGCTTACTAATATACTTTCATAATGACCCTCTTCTTGATAATATACCTCTTCATAAACCTCTTGCCAATTATGTGTATGTATCTCCACCTGTGTGGTATCATTGCTTGTTTTATTTTCTTGTTCTTTTAATTCTTGCTGAACTGCTTTTTCCTTCATTGATAATAACCTTTGTTCTTCAGTCTCTTTTCTTAATAAGCTTTGTTCTTCGGCTTCAGCTTCATTTTTAGTGCTTACTATTTCACCTGTAAATATTCCAACTCCAATTAAAACTATTAATACTGCACCAGCTAATAACTTATTATTTTTTAATAGCTTAATTACCTTACTCATAATTAGTCATCACCTTTTCCTCTATTAATATACTTGCTTTTATCTTAAATATATTATACCATGCAAAATTATTTTAACCACAAAATTAGTAATAATATCAATATTTTGGTTGCGTTTTATTCTATAATCTTATCATAATTTTATCATAATTTATCATATTCATTATTTCTAGTAAGATTTTTATTTGTAACTCTATAGACTTTAAACTTTTAATAATTTGCTATATTCTCCTACACACTCTTCATTTTTCACCTTTAATTTTTAATTAAAAAGAAACCCCTTTCGGGATTTCTCTAAAAAATATTATAAAAAAACGGTACAAGTATCGGAACTAAAGAACTTAATACTACTCCATTTATAAATGCAACTACTGCAACCTCTGAGTTTGTTGCCTTTGCAATTAACGGTAAGGTTGTGTCCATTGATGTTGCCCCTGCTGGTGCAATTGCTGTATAGCTGTTTAACTTCTTTGCAAGGATTGGTATTAAAATCACCGTAAGAAGCTCTCTAAATACATTTGATAAAAATGCAATGGCACCTAATGTATCTCCCCCAAGCTCCTTAAGCATTACACCTGATAGGCTATACCATCCAAAACCTGAACCTATGGACAACCCTTCATTCATCGGCATGCTGAAAATAGTACCAATTATTAATCCTCCAAGAAGACTTCCAACTACTCCACCAAAAGGAATTATAAGGACTTTTAATCCTAGTTTCTTTAAATCTTCAAAAAGCTTTTTGTTCCCACCGATATCTATTCCAACTAAGAAAATTAAAATAAATAAAGAGATTGAAGTAACTTGATCCATACTGCTTACTACTTCTGGTGGAAGTACAAAATAGCCACAACCGATACCAACTAAAACTGATAAAATGATTATGTATGTCATTAAATACTTTCCTCCATTTCCTCTTTTAGTTCTTTTGACTTACCCTTTGACTTATTTAGTAGGAATTTTTCAGATAAAATATAAACTGTAAAAATACTGCATGCTATAGTCCCCACTGCAAATAAAAAAGCCTTCAATCCAATTGTAGGTAAATTCTTAATTATGTCACTATCTGCCCCGATTGAAACACCCATGGAAAATAGTAAAAATATGACACCAATCTGCTGAAGTCTGCCATTTATTTTAGTTCCTTTGTCGCTTAATTTAACAAAATAACCAATTATGGCACCTAAAACAAGTGCAATTAAAATTTGACTCATAAAATCCCCTCCTCCACAAAGTATTATATCATGATAAGTGTAAATATTATATATTTTCCGAATAATATTGTAAACATTCTCTCAACTTTAAAAAATATTATACAATTCCAGCTTAAAACCATTCTTATATGAATATATTTATTATATGCTAAAATATTATGCGCTTTATAAGCACTTGAACTATAGGAGGTAAATTATGAAGGACGTTTTTATGCCTTATTATATAAATGGAAATAACATAAAAAATCTATTTCAGATAGCTATAAATAGATATGGTAATATTGATGTGAATATTAATCGGGTAGATACTACCATTGAATTAAATGTACCCTTAGCTGAGATAACCTGTGGAAAAATAACTCAAGGTACTGCCAAAATTACAATTTTAAGAAGTAATATTTTAACCGAAATAGATTTTGAAACAAAAGCCTCCATAGATGCTTTTATTAATCTAGAAAATATTTTACATAAGAATAATGCTATAAAGTTGTTAACTTCCTCAAGTGCATTAAGCAATTTATATACAGGTGACATTGTAGAACTCACTGCTACCATAAGTCAAATAGACCCTATACTAAACTTCTTTCAGAAGTCGCTGAACCTTCTACAATTTCAGCAAATAACTGAAAATCATGATAATAGCAAACTTATAGACTGGATAACTTCAAATATTGACACAATCCATAATCAAAAGAATTTAAAATTTTCTGCTACTCCTAATTTCAGTACGGATATGAATATAACTATAGCCATTGATTCATCGAACTCCATTCTTGATGTTGACTACTACCTTAACCGGCCAGTTACCATTGTAGGCCAAATTATTAATTCATATAACAACACATCGGCATATGATGGCAATTCTATGAATAAATCACAAAACCTAAGCCAGAATACCCCGAAACCTGCTTATGTTAAGGAGTTTTCTAAAAATACCATTTTTGGTGAATCTCTAAAGACTATTCCCTTAACCAACCACGGTGATACCTTTAACCTTAATGCCCACCTGCTTTGGGATTACCTAAATAGCAATCCCAAGTATGCAGGCTTCCTTGAGCATCTAAATTACCCTGCAGACCCTAGTCTTAAAAAGAAAAATATTGAGATAATTCCACTTATGATATATCTATAGAGAAAGTCCTATGACCACTAGGCCATAGGACTTTCTAATTAGCAACTCATTAAGTTTCTTCTGTAATTTACATATAATTCTCTTAAAGTTTTCATCTTATCATCAACAATTATTTGAAGATTTGATAATGCTTCATAATTTTTAGCTTCTATAGCTTCCCTCATTAAAGTAAATAAACTCTTTGAAACATAACTATCCTTCATTATCTCTTTTCTTAATGTGTCAATTTCATTCCACATTTCTAAATCATACTCTGTGAAATCATCTCCCTCGCATTTGCTTATAGCTCTGATTTCATTTGAGTAGTTTTGAAGTATTCTGTGCTCAAGCTCTGTTGTCCATTTTTCTAATATAGCTTCAGTATAACCTGTGATAATCTTCTTATTAACTATACCGCTTTCTGTTAAAACTTTAATTCTCTCTTCATCTTGAAGAGCTAATGTATTTTCATATACAGTTCTTGGTGCTCTACCGAAGATTTCAGCTCTTTCTTCTTCGCTATAATGCTCAAATACATCTTCTTCACTTCTATAGCATCTGTTCTTTTCTAGGTAATCTGCTGCCTCACCAGGCTGTTTAGAAAGCTCAGCTAAAAGATCAGCACTATGCTTGTGGTTGCTAACAACATAAGATATACCGTCAATCATTGATCCTATAACTGCTGATAAAGTTAAGTATATATTTGTGTGTGGGTTTGGCGATCTAAGCTCAAATCTTGTTGCCATTGGATTGTGTTCATCTCTAACAAGTCCAGCAAGAACTGTTCTGTTTCTAGATGGAACCTCTTTAGTGAATCCTAAAGATGTAACTATACATACAGGTGCTTCAAAACCTGGCTTTAATCTTTGTAATGCATTATAGCTTGAAGATACAAATGGGTTTACAACTTCATAATTTCTAAGTAATCCCATGATTGCTCCATAACCTATTTCACTCATAAAGTCTTTCTCTGAATAGTTATGGAATAGGTTCATTACTTTACCGCTCTTAAGCTTTAAAGTAACGCCAACGTGTAAGTGTTCTCCATTACCAGCAACTCCATCGATTGGTTTTGCTTGGAATGTTACATCTAAGCCATTTTTTCTGAAGGTTTCTTTGATTAAACCTCTAGCTAAAAGCTCATTGTCACAAGTTTGTAGTGCTGTAGAGTATTTCCAGTCTATTTCTAACTGCTCCATGATGTGAGATAAAACTCCACCCTCTGTAAGCTTGGACTTAACACCACCAACTTCTTTGTGACCCATTTCTGGCTCTAATTTATATTTGTCTAGAAGGTCAAGAGACTGCTCCATAGCTGTTCTTACAGGTCCCTTAGTTCTCTTCCAGTATTGTTCTTTTAATACTTGTGAAGTTGATAATTCTTCAATTTCAGTTAATTCATTAGGCGTATTTACCCAGAACTCTAACTCTGTTGCTGCAGTGATTTCAATATCTTCTATCTCATCAAATGCAATATTAAAATTCGCTAAGTATTCTTGATTCTCTTCAAATAATTTCATCATTGAAGCTTTAAAGCTGTTTACAGCATTTTTCAAGATGTATCTTGAATCAACAGCCACACCTTCATGATATAAGTGGCAAGGCATTCTAATTGTTCCAACTGGCTTTCCAGTAACTTCATCTATATTATCTTCGTTATAATCAACGAACCAATTAGTAGTTAAGTCTACCTTCATATCTACCTTAGCATTGTTAAGGGTAGCTATTCCTGGCAGGATAACAGAGGAACCGTCTGTCTGGACAGCTGTACCAAATAAGAATGATTCAATATCATCTATAAAAACCTTCACTGGAATTTTTTCATCTGTGTCATTGCCTAAATAGTCTATTCCAACTAAAGAAACAAAACGAATTTCCTGATGCTGCTGTAGAAGATTTAATAACTCCTCTTTGTTTTGTTGATCCTTGGATATTACATACAATAAATCCATTAGCATAAGCCCCCTTTTTTATTTTACGAATAATCTCACGATTATTTTTTATAATATTTGTAATTATACCACATTTTAAATATTATTAATATATGTAATTAAGCGAATTTTGCCATTAAACCTTTACAAATTTATTAAAAAATTAAATGACTTTAAATTTTTAAATATTTATACGGACATTTTTTTTAATATTCAACATAATATTTTAAAAAAAGAAAATGTCATTACATTTTACTCATTTCACTTGCCTTCTATATTTTTTCTTATAAAATTTAAAACTAAAATATATAAATATATGCTTATTACTATATACTTATTGACATTAAAGGCCATGAATTATACTATTAATTTATTGGGTTTTTTTATCCCATAATTACCATTACATTAAGTGAACTTTAAAATCATTTCACTTTTCCTATCTATAAAGACAGGAATTATATGTTTTAATATAATGGATTAAGGAGAATGAAAATAATTATGAAATTATTATTTTTTGATACAGAAACAACTAGCATAAAACCAGGTAACATCTGTCAGCTTTCTTATATAATAGTTGACACTAGCACAAAACCTCAAACTACTATAGGTAAGAACTTTTTCTTCACCGTTGAAGAAATGTCTGAAGGAGCAGAAGCTATTCACGGATTCTCCCTTGAAAAGCTTTATGATTTAAGCAATGGCTTATATTTTGAAGATACCTATGAAGAATTTATTGAGGATTTTCTTTCCTGCGATGTAATCATCGGACACAATGTTCAATTTGACATAAAATTCATGAAAAGCGAGCTTGAATTCTTAGATATTGATTTTAGTCCAAAGCATGTATTTTGTACAATGGCTTATTACAAAAATATCTGCAAGGCACTTACCGCTAAAGGTATGCTGAAAAACCCTTCCCTTGGAGAAGTAATTAATTTCTTAAGATTAGATGAAAAATTCCTTCTAGATAAATGTACTTCCCTATTTGGGGAATCTGCTGGCTATCACGATGCCAGATATGATACAACTTGTACTTATATGACAGTTATTCAAGGAATTAAAACTGGTTTAATACCACCTAAGTACTTTACAGCAATGGTTGAAGGATAAAACACTTCAAAAAATTATATAAAAAACATAAAGCATTCCTTAGAAATCCCTTTTGGGATTTCTTTTTTATAAAAAATTATTTAATAAATAGCTATTTACTTAAATCCACCCTTAAATAACTGAATATTTCGTTTTTTAAGTACATTTATTGTAAATTATGATATTATTTAGATATGCTTAATATTTATTTTAGGAGGTATAATTATGATAGCTATCAAAAATGTAACTGCTCATACTATGGCAGCCCCTGCAGTAATAAATCAGGCTGTAGTTTTAATCAATGATGGAAAAATAATAGACCTTGGTACTAATATTGAAATTCCAGAAGGAACTGAGGTAATCGATGGTGAAGGTGGCTTTTTAATGCCAGGAATTATCGATGCCCATTGTCACATTGGAATGTGGGAGGATGGTATTGGCTTTGAAGGTGATGATGGTAATGAAATGACAAATCCTGTTACCCCTGAACTTAGAGCTGTTGATGCCATAAATCCTTTAGACAGAGCCTTTGAAGAAGCTCTAGATGCTGGTATTACAACCGTTGCAACTGGGCCAGGAAGCGCTAATGTTATCGGCGGCTATTTTGCCACTCTGAAAACCTATGGCAGATCTGTAGATGACATGGTTATCAATGATGCCACAGCTTTAAAAACTGCCTTTGGTGAAAATCCTAAAAGAGTATATTCTGGAAAGAAAATTGCTCCAAATACCAGAATGGCAACAGCTGCAATTCTTAGAGAAAATCTTATGAAGGCAAAGAACTACGTAGAAAAGCAAGAAGCTGCAAAAACAGACAAGGATGCAAAGGCTCCTGATTTTGACATGAAGCTAGAAGCTCTTGCAAGGGTTATCCGAAAAGAGGTTATGTTAAAGTGTCATGCACACAGAGCTGATGATATTCAAACAGCAATCAGAATCGCAAAAGAGTTTGATATTAATATCTCTCTTGAACATTGTACTGAAGGTCATCTTATTCCTGAATATCTTAAGGATGAACATATTAAAGCAATTATTGTTGGTCCAAGCCTCTCTGATAGAAGCAAGGTAGAGTTAAAAAACCTTACCTTTGAAACACCTAAGCTTTTAAATGAAGCTGGTATTAAAGTTGCAATTATGACTGACCATCCAGTAATTCCGCTAAAATATATCCACCTTTGTGCTGCTTTAGCTGCAAGAGAAGGCATGGAGGAGGAAGAATCTTTACGTGCAATTACCATCAGAGCTGCTGAAGCTATTGGTGAAGCCCACAGAGTTGGTTCCCTTGAAAAAGGTAAAGATGCAGACATGATTATCTACAACGGCCATCCTTTTGACTTAAGAAATACAGTTAAATTTGTAATGGTTAATGGTGAGGTTGTTAAAAACAACTTATAATTAATATAATAAAGGAGCTCCTAAATGAACAGCACCCAGTCAAATAGGCAAGAGCTGTTCACTAAAGAGCTCCTTCATTTTTTAATTTTATGCCTTGAATTTCCTTAGACCTTTCTGCATTTTCTTAATTATTCACAACCTCAATAGAAAAATAATAAATGCCAAGTCCAGCCTTATACTCTACTGATATGCTGTAAACATATTCTCCTGGGTGCTCCGGCGCTCTTATTGTACATTTTTCTTCATACTCATTATTAACTTCAGCAATCTGTTCATAATTACCGTTACTTTGCCTTTCCACCACCATAAAATATTTATGGTCAGACTTAACAAGAATATTCAATTCTTCCCCTGGCTTCACTGGCGATGATATTAATTCATCTATAACAGTATTAATTTCAATGTCATAATCCTTATTGCTTTTCAGTGAATCTTCGTGTATAAATGTTGACTTCACAGTTTCAATTTCATTGTTTTCCCACCTTACCACTGGATTCTCAATTTCTATGCCCTTGTTAATTTTAACAACAATCAAAATCATCATTAAAGTATATATTAGTAAGAATGAACCTTTAAACTGCTTCTTACCCCTTATGTTGAATCGCCTCCTGCAGTCTTGCCAAACTGCATATTGCTTATAATTTAATTTTACTTCATTTTTATTGCCTTTTGCTAATATTTCGTTATACAAATTATTATATTTTTCTTCTTTAAAGCATATCTATATAGAATTCCCCTTATTCCAAATCCATTCTAAACCCCCTTCATCCCATGAATAATCACTGCCTTAAGCCCCATTTGGCCAAGAGACTCCTGCACTCCCCCCTTCTCAAATAATAAAATCATATATGGTATAAGTTACATATCCATAATCTTGGTAAATTAATAGACTTTTATTTTTAAAGATATATAATACTAGATATATCAATTAAATATTTAATTTCACCTTATAGAGGAGGCGAATTATTTGATAAATAAACTAAAGAAGAATTTAATTATAATACCTTTAACTTTCTTATTCTTATCCATAGGAGCACTCATAGTGTTCAATTTGGGTACTTCTACAGCTCCTCACAAGGCCTATAATGACTTTATTCAGGATGTAGAAGCAGGAAATGTTATTGAAGTTGAGATATCCCAAACCCCTAAAATTACTGTAGTGGACAAGTCAGGAAATAAGTATATTACTGATAACCCTTTCAGTCCTACTTTGACAGAGGATCTTTTAAAGAAAAATATACTTGTTTCAACTTCAGCAACTCTTCCTAATAATGAAAGAGCTGCAGTTACGGTTTTTGCTATTTCACTAATAGCTACAATTTTTATAGTAATTAGAAAAAAAAGTGTATCTGGTGGGATGACTTCTGTAACCACTGTAGATGGACAAAGTGTTTCAAAGGATAAATACAGCTTTGACTCTGTGGCAGGAAATGAAGAAGCAAAAGAAAACTTTAAAGATATAGTAGACTTTCTTAAAAATCCAGAGAAATATGCAGCCTATGGTGCAAGAATGCCAAAAGGTGTAATCCTTTATGGTGATCCTGGTACAGGTAAAACCCTTTTAGCTAAAGCTGTGGCTGGGGAAGCTGGAGTTCCATTCTATGCCGTATCTGGTTCTGACTTCGTACAAATGTATGTTGGGGTTGGTGCTAGCAGAATAAGGAATCTCTTCAAAAAAGCAAAAAGTCACGGAAGAGCCGTAATATTTATAGATGAGATTGATGCCATTGGTAAGCAGCGTAGTTCAAATAAAGGCGGCGGAAATGATGAAAAGGACCAGACTCTCAATGCACTTTTAACTGAAATGTCAGGTTTTAATGAAAGTGAAGGAATAGTTGTTATCGCAGCCACAAACAGACTAGATATCTTAGATGAAGCCCTTTTAAGGCCTGGTAGATTTGACAGACATATTGAGGTCTCTCTGCCTGATGTTAATGCTAGAGAAAAGATTTTAAAGTTGCATTTAAAAAACAAACCTGTTGAAGATATTGATATAAGAGATTTGGCTCACAGTACCACCTATTTTTCTGGTGCAAAGCTTGAAAACTTAGTAAACGAAGCCGCAATCCTTGCTTGCAAGGATAATGCTGCATATATAACAAAGCTGCATATGGATAAGGCTTTTTCCATAGTTGTAGCTGGACATGAAAAACTAGACAGAGAAGGTTTAAAGGAAGACGATATGAAGATTACTGCTTACCACGAAGTTGGACATGCTTTAATATCTCACTTCATGATTCCAGAAGAAAAAATTTCAAAGGTAACTATCATTCCTACCTCAAAGGGTGCAGGTGGTTATACTTTAACCATTGGTGAAGACCATGCCTACCACAACTTAGATTACTTAAAGAGAAGAATCATGGTTTTACTTGGAGGACGTGCTGCTGAAGAACTTATCTTTGGAGAAAAAAAGATAACTACAGGTGCCTTTAACGATTTAGAAAAAACCACCTCCATGGTAAGCAACATGATTTGCGAATATGGTATGGGAAAATCCTTAGGCCTTTTAAGATTGTCCCAGCTTCAAGGAGTGCCTAAAGAATATTACTCAACAGTGGTCCTTGAAGAATGTAAGACCTTAGTGGATGAGCTTTATGCAGAAGTAAAAAACATTTTGAGTAACAATATCTCACTTCTCCATGATCTATCTAATGAGTTACTGAAAAAAGAAACTTTATATACTGAAGATATAAATTCAATAATTTCTACTAAGGCCAGCTAGTGAATTACAAGCTAGAGGATGAATAATCTTCTAGCTTTTATTTTACTTAAACTAGTGATTTTATAAATTTAAAACAATATACATATATTAAATTACTTTATAGGAGGGTTACCCATGAGAAACCACTGTGAAAAGCCTTCTTTATACTGGCTCCTTAGTATTTTCAAGGTGATATTTAGCCTTATATTTATTGGTGCCTTTATTACAGCTTTTTATTATATTTATATCCGTTATCCATTGCTTTTTGAAAGACTAATGAAGCTGTGGCCAATTGGAATGCTGATTTTAGGTGTTGTACTTCAATACCTTTACTTTGAAACTAAATTCAGCATATTTTTATTCCCTGCAGGGTTCTTCTTCGTATTTGGAATAATGTTTAATATAAATCTCCATAATAGCTTCTTCAATGAAACCATGGGCTTACCAATCATTTTAATAGCTTTGGCAGGCTCCTTGTTAAACTATTATACCTTTAATCGAAGAAATGTTCTTCTACTGCCCTTTATCCTAATACTTATAATAAGTAGTATTCTTTTACTCTTAACTCCCTTGTACACTGCGTATATAAACTCTAGCAGTCTCTATTTATATTTAATTTTAATTGTTATAATTTCAACTTTCTCTTTAATAAAAGCAAAAACTAAATAAAATTTCTAAAACCTAGACTTTCCGCCCCAAATCTTGGTTTTGCAACATATTAAGTACTTACGAGGTACAAACTCTGGATGCAGCAAAAGGCCTGAAACTAAAAGTTTCAGACCTTTTGGGTAGTATTATTAAGAATATATTTCAACTGAACTCATGGAATTCAGTAAAATTATCAAATTTAACTAGTTTAATTTAGAAAGCTCAACAGCAAGTCTTGCTCCAACCTTAGCGTTGTTAAATACTAATTGGATGTTTGACTCTAAGCTTGATCCACCAGTTATTTCTTTTACTTTTGCAAGTAAGAATGGTGTGCTTTCTTTTCCAACTATTCCTTTTTCATCAGCTTCTTTAACAGCTGCGTTTATAGCATTGTTTATTGTATCGTAGTCCATTTCGAACTGCTCTGGAATTGGGTTAGCAACAACAACTCCACCTTCTAAACCTAAATCCCACTTAGCTTTTAAAGCTTTTGCAAGAGATTCTTCTGTATCTACTTTATAATCTACTTTGAAGCCAGATTTTCTTGTATAGAATGCTGGTAATTCTTCAGTTTGGAATCCAACAACAGGAACTCCTTTAGTTTCTAAGTATTCACGAGTTAATCCAATATCAAGGATTGACTTACAGCCTGCACAGATAACTGCAACATTTGTCATTGATAACTCTTCAAGGTCAGCAGATATATCCATTGTTCTTTCTGCTCCTCTATGAACTCCACCAATTCCACCAGTAGCAAATACTTTTACCCCTGCTAAAGCAGCTATTATCATTGTTGAAGCAACCGTTGTAGCTCCATTTAAGCCATTAGCAACTATGAAAGGAATATCTCTTCTGCTTGTTTTTATAACTCCTGGAGTTTTTCCTAAGAATTCAACTTCTTCTGCAGTTAAACCAACTTTTAATCTTCCTTCTAATATAGCTATTGTTGCAGGTATTGCTCCATTTTCTCTGATTATAGACTCAACCTTTAAAGCTGTTTCTACATTCTTTGGATAAGGCATACCGTGAGATATGATTGTTGATTCTAATGCAACTACTGGCTTTCCTGCTTCTAAAGCAGCTTTAACCTCTGGATTTATATCTAAATATTTTTCTAACATAATTAATTCTCCTCCAATTTTTTATTAATATTTTCTAATGACATATTAGGATTAATTGTATCTTTATGCTCTACTGTTAGAGCTGAGCATGCTGATGCAAATTTTAAAGTATCTTGAAGTTCAAGTTCGTTAAGCTCTGAATAAACAAGACCTGCCACAAAGGCATCTCCAGCTCCATTTGCATTAACCATCTTAACTTTCTTAGGTGTAAAAATACCTTTTTCAGTGCCATTATTATAATAAACACCTTCTTCACCTAAGCTGATAAATACCCTTTTCACTCCACCTTTTAAGAAGTATTCACTTGCTTTCTCTACATCTTCCATGGAATTAATCTTTATCCCAGAAAGAATTTCAGCTTCTATTCTATTAGGCTTTATTGTATGGAATTTATGTATTATATCCTTTACCTTCATGGCCTTAGTTGTCGAAACCGTATCTAAGAAAAACTTAGTATTTTTAAAATTAGTTACAACATATTCTATGACATCTTTAGGTATATTTGTGTCTATTACACAAATCCTAGAGCTTTCAATTACAGCCCTCTTTGTTTTAATATATTCTATAGTCATCTTGTCATAAATATCCATAGAAGATATTGCTACCTGCATATCACCATCACTATTTAAAACTGACATGTAAACAGAAGTAGTTTCTCCATCCAGTTTTAAAGTGTGGTCAAAGTCAAGTCCAATGATTCTTCCTTCATCAACAACCTTCTGACCGTAAACATCACTTCCTATTACAGAAATAAGTTTGGTGTCCACATCAAGTCTTGCTAAGTTTTCCCCAATGTTTCTTCCAACTCCACCTAAAGAAAACTTAATGTTTCCAGGATTTGAATCATGAAGTCTAAGATTATCGTTGGAAAACCCTACTATATCTACATTGGTTCCACCAATGATACATACAAAGTTTTCTTGATTTAGAACATAGCCTCTCCCTGATATATATCCCTTTTTAATTAAGTTTCCAATATGTACTCCAACGGAAGATCTTGTTATATTTAGAATATCTGCCAACTCATTTTGAGATATTAATGGATTTTGTTTTATAAGATTCAATATTTCTTCTTCTCTATTTGTCATTTTCCTCTCCTGGCAAATTAATAATTGTTTAGTATGTAAGCACTTGTTTAAATTTATACTATCATAGTAAACTTTTTATTGCAACACTTATTTTGTCCAAATAAAAAAATTTAACTTCAAATTCACAAAATAAAAAAAGGATAAATAGCTTTAATCTATTCATCCTTTATTCTTTCACTCTATTTTATCTAATAATAACTAACTAGTTAAAAATTGTCCACCATCCACATGTATTGTCTGACCTGTAATATAAGATGCACTATCTGAAGCTAGAAATACATAACTTTCTGCAACCTCCACTGGCTGACCTGCTCTTTTAAGTAGAGTTTTATTCCCAAATTCAGATATCTTCTTAGGATCTAAGCTGGCTGGTATTAACGGTGTCCATATTGGCCCAGGAGCCACAGCATTTACCCTAATACCTTGAGATGCAAGACTTCTAGCAAGACTTCTTGTTAAAGATACTAAAGCACCTTTTGTACAAGAATAATCTATAAGGAGTTCATTGCCTTCATAAGCAGTAATAGATGTGGTATATATAATTGAATCTCCATGCTTCATATGAGGAACTACTTCCTTAGTTATATACACAGCACCAAAGAAGTTTGTATCAAAGGTCCTAAACATTTGTTCCTTTGTAATTTCAATAATGCTTTGTCTTTCATATTGTTCAGCTGAATTTGACACTAATATGTTTATTGGTCCCCATTCCTTTATAATTTTCTGAACTACATCTTTGCAGAAATTCTCATCGCCAATATCTCCACAAAGCAGCATACAATGACCTCCAGCTTCTTCAACTAACTTCTTTGTATCTTCAGCATCGTCATGTTCATTAAAATAAACAATTGCCACCTTAGCTCCTTCTTTTGCATATAAAAGACTGATTGCTCTCCCTATTCCACTATCACCACCGGTTATTAAAGCAATCTTATCTTCAAGTCTTCCTGATGGCTTATGATATCCTTGAAGTTCAAAAATAGGCTTTGGCTCCATAATGCTTTCTATACCAGGCTGAGTATTCTGCTGCTGAGGACTAAATCCCATAGGAAATTCGTATTTCATCTAGATTCCTCCTTCAATTACTCTATACTATATCCAGTGTTACAAATACAATCTACTATTGCTTCTGGTGTTGCAGGTTCATTAAATTTTACTTCTACAGACCCTCTAGCAACATCAACACAAACCTTATTTACCCCATCTAATTTACCTAAAGAATTATTAAGTTTTGTTCTGCTTTCAGAATTTACAAGACCTGATACGTTATAATGTACTGACTTCATTTAAATTACCTCCATGAATTATGTTTTATTAAAACTATGTATTACTTATCTACTCAATCTTTTAACCTAGGACAGAGTTCTCTATATATTGTCTTCATTATGAACGGTTTTATCCAACATTCCAGTTGAAATTATATAAAAAAAGCCATTAAAAATCACATAATAATGATTTTAAATGACTTTAATTCTGCTATTAATTAAATATCATGAAGTTTTTTAAGAAGTTCATCAACTTCAAGACCATGAACCATGCAAGCTTCTTCAAGCGTTTCAGCTTGAGCTGAAGGGCATCCAACACAACCCATTCCAAAGCCCATTAAAACAGAGGCTGCCTTTTCATTTTTTCTAATTAGTTCTCCAATAGTCATAGTTTTTGTTACTTCCATATTAATCCTCCATTCAAGATCAGCTTATATTAGCTGTCCAATTTTCTTTAATAGTCTTATACAGTTTTCCCAAGTTACATCACTATTATCAAGGGCAGGATTAAATTCTACGAAATCCATAGATTTAACTTTTCTAGTTTCGAAGATTGAAGTAAGTACACTTTCAGCTCCTTCTAATTCAAAACCATTCGGTACCGGTGTTCCAGTTCCAATAATATGCTTTGGATCTACAGAATCCACATCAAAACTTATATGAACATTTTTAACACCAGTTGCGTCAATAGCTTCTCTTAGCTCCTTGCATAAATTATCTACACCAATTTCATTAATTTTATCCATTGTCCAAACCTTAAGGTTTAAATCATCTATTAACTGAAGCTCACCCTCATCTAAGTCTCTTGCTCCTATTATAAACACATTTTCTTTCTTTACCTTAACTCCATTAAAATATAAATCTGTTAAGCTTTTATCACCAACACCTAAAGATGCAGCTAAAGGCATACCATGTACATTTCCTGATGGGCTTGTTTCAAAAGTATTTATATCTCCATGGGCATCAATCCAGATAACTGCTAAATCATCCTTATAAAATCTAGAAACCCCAGCCACTGTTCCTGCAGCTAAAGCATGATCTCCTCCCACTATGAATGGAAAGCTTCCTGCACACAAGCTGCCATAAACTTTATGAGCTAGATTTTCTGTTACTTCTATTATTTCATTAATATATTTAGCATTTACTCCAGCTTCAAATGGCTGTTTTTCTAGGGTATTATCCACATAGATATTACCTAAATCATAAACCTTGTTTTTCTCATTCGTCAGTAACTTCTTAATTCCTTGTTCCCTCAAAACATTAGGACCATTTTCTACACCTGCTTTATCACATCCATAATAAAGTGGCACACCAATTAAGTTAATATCCATATATTCCCCTCCGTTAAACAGCTTCATTAAAAAAATCAGCATTCTCAAAATTTCGTCAAATCTTTTGCCATGAATTTGATTTTCAACTTCATGACGAATTTTGCCGACATCTTATACTTTATTCCAAATCCAAAGAAATTTCAATACAATTTATAAATTTATTTTTTATATCTTTTAATAATACTTTTTGCTTTATTCAATATATTATTCTGGGAATAATATGCTATATTTCTTGTTCCTTAAACTCAAGAAATAAATAAAAAAAAACTGATGACATCTATTCCTGCCACCAGTTAAAAAACATTATAAAACAACTGATTAATTAGTCAGTATTTTACGAAAAAATACATTCTTTTTCTTTCTTTATAACGGTACCTGTAAATCCATGTAATGCATCCTTAGCTTTTTCTAAAGAAGTTATTAATGCTTCTCCATTATTAGAATTCTTAACATAATCCATACAAGCCTCTACCTTAGGAAGCATTGAGCCCTTTGCAAAATGACCTTCTTCAATATATCTTTCAGCTTCTTTAATATCTAAAGTGCTTAGCTCTTCTTGATTTGGTTTATTAAAGTTAATACAAACTCTGTCTACTGCAGTTAAAATTATTAACATATCAGCATTTAAATCTTTTGCAAGTTTTGCACTGGACTTGTCTTTGTCTATAACTGCTGCCACACCTTCTAATCTTCCTCTTTCATCCTCAATAACCGGAATACCGCCGCCGCCAACAGTAATTACAATTGTGCCTCTTTCAACTAATTCTTTAACAGTTTCAAGTTCAACAATCCTCTTTGGCTGTGGTGAAGCAACAACTCTTCTATATCCTCTTCCAGCATCCTCCACAAATGTAAAGCCCTTTTCAGCCGCAATCTTTTCAGCTTCCTCTTTACTATAGAACATTCCTACGGGTTTAGATAAATTAACAAAAGCCTTATCATTTTTATCAACTACAACTTGAGTAACAACAGTTGCAACATTTTTATTAATTCCACGATCATTTAATTCATTGCTAATAGACTGTTGTAAATGATATCCAATGTAACCTTGACTCATGGCTCCGCATTCAGCAAACGGCATGAAAGGTGTACCTGCACCATTATTTGACGCAAAATCCATTGCGAGGTTAATCATTCCAACCTGTGGCCCATTTCCATGTCCAATAATTACATTGTAGCCTTCTTCCACTAGGTCAACAATTGTTTTTGCAGTGCTTTTCACCAATTTTAATTGTTCTTCAGCGTTATTACCAAGAGCATTGCCTCCTAGAGCAATAACTATATTTTTCATTTTAATTCCTCCTTAATTTTAATTTAGAATTAAGAGTCAAGATGTAGAATGATTATTAAATCCTGCGGTATTTCTTTTATCACTCTACACCCCTCTTTCTCCCTTTAATTAATAAGCCTTTATAATTTAAAATTCATTGTAAAACTTCCACCCCAAGATATTCTTTGAGAAATTAATGAGACCCTGAAATAGCTTCTTCCTTCATTCTAAAGTGTACATTTTAAACTTTTCATTTTATAAAAACGTCATTTATCTAAAAGGTTAAAATTATTACAGTATATCCTAAATTCTAAACTACACCCCAATTGTTGCTGCCATAACAGCTTTAATTGTATGCATTCTATTTTCAGCTTCATCGAATACTACTGACTGTTTAGATTCAAATACTTCATCAGTAACTTCCATTTCCTTAATACCAAATCTTTCTCCCATCTGCTTTCCTATTACAGTTTTTAAATCATGGAAGGCTGGCAAACAATGCATAAAGATAGCAGTTTCATCTGCATTTGACATTACTGCACTATTAACCTGATATGGAGTTAATTTATTAATTCTAGCTTCCCAAACTTCATCGGCTTCTCCCATGGACACCCAAACGTCTGTATAAATTACATGCGCTCCCTTTGTACCTTCCATTACATCTTCAGTTAATGTTATAACAGATCCGCTTTCCTTAGCTATTTCTCTGCACTTTTCAACTAATTCTTCAGCTGGGAAAAGTTCCTTTGGAGCACATGCTGTGAAGTTTAATCCCATCTTTGCACATCCAACCATTAAAGAATTACCCATATTATTGCGGGCATCTCCCATATATACAAAGTTCAAGCCTTTTAAGGTGCCAAACTTTTCTTCAATAGTTAATAAATCTGCTAAAATTTGAGTTGGGTGGAACTCTGTAGTTAATCCATTCCATACTGGCACCCCTGCATAACGAGCTAATTCTTCAACTATCTCCTGTGCATAACCTCTATACTCAATCCCATCATACATTCTGCCTAATACTCTAGCTGTATCTGCAATTGATTCTTTTTTTCCCATTTGAGATCCTGTTGGTCCTAAATAGGTTACACCCATTCCTAAATCCATAGCACCTACTTCAAAGGAACATCTAGTTCTTGTGGAATCCTTTTCAAATAGAATAGCAATATTTTTTCCTTCTAATCTTTTATGAAGAACACCTGCTCTTTTAAGATTCTTAAAGTCCCTAGATAAATCTAGTAGATACCTGATTTCCGCTGGTGTGAAATCTAATAGTTTTAAAAATGAACGTCCTCTTAAATTAACTCCCATAATAAAAACCTCCTCAAAATTGATACTATATTTTCTTAACACTGACTAAAGTCAGCAATTATTTACATGAGTGTCCAAATCTACGCCTTGGATACACGAACTTAACCCATTACTACCATGGCTCCCTTTCAAGAGGCATGGACATACATCTTGGGCCTCCTCTTCCTCTTGATAGTTCTGAAGATGGAATAATATGTGTCTTTATTCCTTTTTCCTGCAAAATCTTATTTGTAACATAATTTCGAGCGTATACCACAACTTCTCCTGGCCTTATACATAATGTGTTTGAACCATCATTCCACTGTTCTCTTTGTGATATTACATAATCTCCTCCGCCGCATCTGATGAGTTCAACCTCACAGTCTAAAGCCTTTGATAGGACTTCTTCTAAGGTCATAGTGGACTTAGTTAGATTTACTCTGCAATAATCTCCCCTAGTAAGTTCAAAAATTTCCAATGGGCCTTCAATCTGTGGATGAATTGTAAATTTATCAATATCCACTTGGGTAAATACTGTATCCAAATGCATATATGCTCTGGTCTTTGGTATTTTAAATGCTAAAATCTTTTCAACCTTATTTCCCCATGTATCAAATAGAATTCTCTCTGCTATTTTTTCAATAGCCTGTGGTGATGTTCTTTGTGATATTCCAATGGCTACAACCTTTTCTGTAAGATTTAAGATATCTCCACCTTCGATATGATATTTAAAATTCCTATTATATACTCTATTAGTACCTCGATACTCAGGATGAAATCTAAAAATGAAATCTGCATAAAGAGTCTCACGATTTCTTGTTTCTGAATACATCTTGTTAAGACTTATAGAATTTCCTATTGATGCAAAGGGATCTCTTGTAAAATACAAATTGGGCATTGGATCTGTAACAAAGGGATATGATGCATTAACATAGTCAGCTAAGCTTTTTCTCCTTACTAGTGGTAGCTCACTTTTACTTACCCCTTCCATGGTCTTTCTGATTAAGGCTTCATTATCATCAAAACTATTAAGATAATCATATAAGTCTTCCTTAACTTGAATACTCTTAACATTAGCTTCTTCAATGAACTGCCTGATAAATTCTTTTTTAACTGCTTCTTCACAAATTGCCTCGGCAGCTAACTCATGAAGATATACAACTTCCACTCCGTTATCCCTTAAAATTTGTGCAAAGGCATCATGTTCTGCTTGTGCAACTTCTAAATATGGAATATCATCAAACAAAAATCTTTCCATATATTCTGGAGTGATATTTTCTATTTCAGCTCCTGGTCGATGAAGTAATACTTTTTTTAATGGCCTAATTTCACTTGTAACATTAATTCCCATAACCTATCCTCCCCTAAGTGACACTCCAAATCTTCGATTTGGCTAGTGGAACTTACTCCTTCGAACCCATGTGAGAAGGAGTTTCTTTATGAATGTCCAAATCTATGATTGGGTTACATGAACTTACTCCTTCGATTGTTTGTGAGAAGGAGTTTCATTTTATTCACTAAATGAAACTAAATATAGTTAGTAGTAGTTCTTATTACTTATTAAACTTATTCAAAGCTACTTCATGACACATATATTTCTATGCCTTGGTAGCTTTAAATATTCCCAAACTATTTGTAATGTAAATCGGTCCGTCTTCCTCAACTGTCTTTTTAATATATTTTTCAAAGTCTTTTTTCTTAGTATCAATAATATCCAATATATTTCCAGGTATTGAGTATATATACTCCAGTAATCCATTGGTATCATTTACATTAAGCCTGTCTTCATATAATCGTCTTTCAACTTTACTAAAATACTTTTCAAGAATTTCTTGTCCATTTTCCAATCCAAACTTAGAATACAGCTTATCCTCTTGCAAAACTATATTTCCACTAAAGGACTGCATTAGCTTTTCTAATTCCTTCATATGATATTCCCCAATAGTAGAGCAATAAATCTGTCCACCTGGCTTTAATACCCTTCTTATCTCTGATAAAACAGTATCTAAATCTTTCATAAAGAACAAAATATGATTCGCAATTACAATATCAAATGAGTTGTCATCAAAATCCAGTTTATGAGGATCTGCCAGCATATAATTGAATTTACTTTCATAATTGGTTAAGTTCATCTTGGCTTCATTTATCATATCCTCAAATAATTCTGTTAGGACAATATGAGAGTTAAAATTAATACTGCTTATATTTTTAGCCCACAATGCCCCATTTCCACAGGCCAATTCAAGAATTTCTTTATCTGAAGCAAAATCAATATTTCTAAATACCCATTGGTACCACCCCTCAGTATTCTCACTGAACTGTTCCATTAAGTTAACACTTTCATTCAAACTTGAAACATCTTGAATACGCTGAAGCAATTCCTTTTCACCCTCTAAAGTTTTAATATCATCTATAATACTAACTAACTCTTGTCCATGATTTTCCATGCTTATTTGTGCAGTTTCAATTGCATTTAAAACTACCTTCATATTATTCATTTTATTATTTATAATTGTTTTCTGAAGTTTCAGATAATTCTTCAGGTGATTTCTTTCAAAATCATCATTTTCTATAGCTTCAATTTCATCCAATGATAATCCAAGATACTTTAAAGCAAGAATTTTCTTCAACTTTATAAAATCCTCGTCAGAATAAAATCTATAGCCTGCTTCATTATAATATGATGGCTTAAGTATTCCTTTAACGTCATAATATCTAATAGTTCTTAAAGTTACACCTGCCTTTTTAGCAAATTCTCCTGTGGTATAATATCTATTATCCTTCATTAACTTCCCTCCAAATAATCATCCATTATCCCACCTTTAACTTAATTGTAAAAGGTTACCTAACGTAATGGTCAATTACTTTTACATAAATTTTCTATAAAATATTTATTCTTTCGCAATTACCTAGTTATAAAAGCAAAAAAGGATGAAGAAAATGTATACACTTCCACTTCCCATTGTTAATTACATAAAACTCCGATTTAAGCAAATACCTTGGAGTAATGCTCATTAAGTTAAACCCTTTATTAGAACACCCACTTAAGTAATTTAGTAATAGCCTTTAAGCTTCTTTGATCATCTTTTCTTCATCCACTATTTATCTTTTTCCGCAACTACAATTTAGTTATTTTGTACTTCATTCAAAAGCTGATTAACAAACTTTTGAACTTCATCTTCATCAGTTGCCCATGACGTTACAAGTCTAACTGCACTTTTCTCTACATCTATTTTTTCCCACAATAAAAAATCATAATTCTCCTGCAGCTTTTCTATTAAATCATTTGGGAATATAGGGAATACCTGATTAGTTGATGCTTCAATCATAAACTCAAACCCTGCTGTTTTTATTCCTTCTCTTAAAATATCGGCCATTTTATTAGCATGATTTGCAAGTTCAAAATATAAGTCATCCTTAAATAGTTCTAAAAACTGCATTCCAAGGATTCTTCCCTTTGCAAACATTCCACCTCTTTGCTTAATATGAAACCTGAATTCTTTCTTCAAACTATCTTTACATATGACAAGTGCTTCTCCCATAAGCGCTCCACCCTTTGTGCCTCCAATATAAAAAGCGTCGGTGAGCCTTGCTAAATCACTAATATCTAAATCATTTTCAAAAGAGCACAAAGCAGAGCCTAATCTAGCTCCATCTACATATAATATTAAATCTTTTTCCTTGCACACTTCACTAAGCTGCTTCAATTCTTCTTTTTTGTATATAGTTCCAATTTCCGTAGGGTTTGATATATATACAAGCTTTGGCTTAACCATATGTTCATCGGTATGCTGCTCCACAACCTTCGCAATATTTTCAGGTTTTAACTTTCCATCCTTGGAAGGAATAGAAATCACCTTATGCCCTGTTGCCTCTATAGCTCCAGTTTCATGAACTAAAACATGCCCTGTTTCTGCAGAGATTACAGCTTCATGAGATCTTAAAAAAGCTGCCATAGCAATAAGATTAGTTTGAGTACCTCCAACTAAAAGATGAACCTCTGCATCATTTCTTTTTATTTTCTTCTTAATAAGTTCAATAGCTGACTCTGAATACTCATCTAGGCCATAACCAGCTGTTTGCTCCATATTAGTTTTTATTAAGGCCTCTAAGATTCTAGGGTGTGCACCTTCACTGTAATCATTTTTAAAGCTATACATAATCTCCTCCATTAATTCTATATAAAATTTCTAATAAACATCATTATATCTAAAATTATAGCATATAATCCTTTGTATTTAATAAAACTTGTAAATTTTTATAATAAAAATAGTTTCTGTTAAATTCCTCAACAGAAACTACCTTAAATTTAACTATTTATCTTTTTATTAATAAACCTACTGCTGAAAATAAAGCAAAGGCAATAATATTAACAACTACAATAGTTGCACCTGCTGGTGTTGAAAAAACATATGACCCCACAATACCAAAAAAGAAACATATTATTGAAACAATAGATGAACTAATAACAACTGTCTTAAAGCTCCTGCATACTCTCATGGAGGTCAGTGCCGGGAAAATTATTAAACTTGAAATAAGCAAGGTTCCCATAATTCTCATTCCAACAACAATAGTTATAGCTGTTAAAAATGCAATTAGCATGTTGTACATATTTGCATTTGTTCCTGTGGCTCTAGCAAAATTCTCATCAAAGGTGATAGAAAATATTTTATTGTAAAAGAAAATAAATAATAAAAGCACTGCCACTGATAAAATTACACTGATATAAACATCACTTTTACTCATTGCCAAGATACTGCCAAACATATAGCTTTCTACATCCGTATTCATTCCACTTGATAGCGATGTTACTATAACCCCTATTGCCAAGGCACTGCTGGAAATTATAGCAATAACTGCATCACCTTTTATCTTACTGTTTTCACTAATTCTAAGTAAAAGAAAGGCTGCCAATACTACTAATGGTATTGAAACCTGTAATGGTGCTAGATTTAATGCCATAGCAATCGATAAAGCACCAAAGCCAACATGTGCCAGCCCGTCTCCTATCATAGAATATCTTTTAAGTACTAAACTAACTCCTAGAAGAGCTGCACAAAGGGAAACTAGAGTTCCAACTATTAAAGCCCTTACAATAAATCCATAGGAGAATAACTCTTGAAGCACATTAAACATTAATACATCCTCCTAAAAAACCATTACTAGCATCGCTTTTAATATAATCCTTCACTGTTCCATAAAATCTAATACCTTTATCCATGTGAAGTATTTTATCTGAACTCTTTACAGCACTTGTAATGTCATGGGATACCATAATTATTGTTACTCCATCTTCTTTATTCAGCTTTTTAATCATGTCATAAAGCTCCATTGTAACTATCGGATCTAAGCCAGTTACTGGTTCATCTAAAAGCAAAATCTTCTCAGTAGCGCATAAAGCTCTGGCTAAAAGAACCCTTTGCTGCTGCCCTCCTGATAAATCACGATAACATTTTTGCTGGATTTCCTCTATTCCAAGCTTCTTTATATTATTAACTGCCCTCTGTTTATCCTTTAATGAGTAAAACGGGCTTAATCCCTTCTTGTTTAAACATCCAGAAAGAACAATTTCAAATACTGATGCTGGAAAATCTCGTTGTACCACAGTTTGCTGAGGTAAATAACCTATCTCTGTGGATTTTAAACCATTATTAAATTCTATTATTCCTGACTTTGGCTCTAAAAGCTTTAAAAGTCCCTTTAAAAGGGTGCTTTTACCTGATCCATTTTCGCCAACAATACTTATATAGTCACCTTCATTAATATCAAAAGTCACATTTTCTAGTGCAATATTATTATCATATGCCATAGTTAAATTTTTACAAGAAATCAAATTCATTTAGTTCACTCCTATTAACTCTTAGTCTAAATACTATACCCTACCCCTTTATCTCTGGATCCTTGCATTTGTCACAAAGGCCATATAACACAGTCTTAGTATTATCTATTATAAAACCGTGATCATTTACAATATGCCTTTCTGCTTCAACTAAGAAATCACATTCAATATGAAGAAGTGCTCCACAAGATAAACATTTCAAATGGAAATGTTCATGACATTGTTCATTATTTCCAATGTACTGATAACACGCTCCATAACCCTCTTCAATAAAAAACCTTCTAACTATTCCTTGAGAAACAAGTTTTTCTAAATACCTATAAACTGTTGATTTTCCAACAGAGGTACCCTGATCCTTTAAGTGTTCCACAACCTCCTCAGCAGTTACGTGTCTATCATTATTTTCGATAAAGTAATTCAAAATTAAATCTCGTTGCTTCGTTTTATACCCATTTGTTAAAGCCATTTTAACTCCCCCTAGTCCATCAATAAACAATGCATCCTTTGTTTAATTTAATCCTATCTTCAGGTTTTCTGCATTCTCTTTCATTAAAGATAAATATGTTGCTCCACCTTTAAATTCATCCTTAGAAAGGTTATGGCAAGAGTGAAGAAGTAGCATCTCTGCTCCTGTCTCATCACTAATAGACCTAGCAACCTTTGGATCCGACAATTCCGGATAAAAAACAACGGGGATATTTTCTTCCTTTATTTCATCAATAAGCTCCGCAATTACCTTTACACTTGGCTCTGTCTCAGTAGAACAGGAATCAAAAGCCGCATCATATTCCATACCATATTCTTCTGCAAAATAATGTAAAGCAAATTTACCAGCAAAAATTATTTCTTTTCTCTTCGCAGATGCAAAAACCTCTCTAAACTCATTATCTAAATCTGTCAATTCATTTAAGTAATTTTCAGCTCTCTGTTTATAATAATCAGCATTTTCAGGATCTAACTCACAAAGCTCCTTTAATATGTTTTCAACCATAATTTTTGCATTAACTGGACTAGTCCATACATGTGGATCATATTCATGGGCAGCATGTTCCTTTTCACTATGATCATCTTCATGGTCATCATGCTCCTCATTATCTTCACTTCTATCCAGTTTTATATTTTGTGATACATTTAAAATCTTAATATCCTTACTCTCAACTCCATCTATAATGCTCTGTGCCCATGGTTCCATATACTTCCCTGTATAGATAAATAAATCAGACTCATTTATTTTTATGATATCTGCAGGTGAAGGTTCATAACTATGACTTTCTACTCCTGGAGACATCAATAAGGTTATGTCAGCTTTATCTCCAGCAATCTCTCTTACGAAATCATATTGTGGAAATAAGGTTGCAACTACCTTAAGCCTATCATCACCTGCCTCATCCTTTGCCTTAGATTTACTCCCATTACATCCCATAAGTAAACCACTTAAAACTACAACTATTAATAAAACTAAAATTAACTTCTTTTTCATACTTACTCCTTTATAACTTAATAAAATAAAATTTCAATTGATAATTATTTTCATTTATTTTATCATTTATTTTTTATCTTGTAAATGATTTATACACTAATTCACACTTTCATCAATAAGAATATGAAACTGGTTCCCAATTTCATATTACTCCTTTTAATTCTACATGTCAATATATGGTTTGAACCTTAAATTCTACATTTTACTTATTTATATTACAGCTTTTAATATACAAATAACTCTATAAATTTATGTTATAATTTCATTGTTATCCAATATTTAATTCATGCCTAAACTTTTACTTTTTTATACACCTAAATATAACTTTCTATAAATTTTTCTACTTTAATATAAAAGAATTATGGAGATATTAATATGAAGCAAATTAAATACAAAAATTTATTTATTAAAATAGTCTTTATTATACTCTTTCTGTTAATACTGACTCTTTTCTTGTTTTGGCAAAATAATGCTATCACTATAAATAAATTAAAATATAGAAACGAACAAATCTCAGATGACTTTAAAGGATTTAAAATACTTCAGATTTCTGATCTGCATAACAAAGAATTTGGTGATTCACAAAAAAATCTTATTAAAAAGACTAATGAAATAAATCCTGATGTTATTTTTATAACCGGTGACATTATTGATTCTAGACGGACCTCAGTAGATGAACTTTATATAGCAATGAATTACGTAAAAGAAGCAGTAAAAATTGCACCTGTGTACTATGTATCCGGTAACCATGAATTTAGAAGTGGTTTCTATAACCAAATAAAGCTTGAGATGGAGAAAGCAGGAGCTCACGTTCTTGATAATAGTTCTTCAGAAATTACACTAGGCAAAAGTGCTATTTCAATCATAGGCCTTAGTGATATTACCTTCACTCTAAAAAGTCATAAAAATATTAATCTTCAAAAGGATATTGAAGAAAAGTTATCCTCTCTTATGGACAGTAATAACTTTTCTATTTTACTCTCCCATAGGCCTGAACTTATATCCTCCTATACATCAGCTAAGGTGGACATGGTCTTTTCTGGACATGCCCATGGAGGACAAATAAGATTACCTTTTATAGGAGGGCTTATTGCACCAGACCAAGGATTATTTCCAAAATATACAGAAGGCTTATATGTTTATAATAATACCTCATTAATTGTCAGTAGAGGTCTTGGCAACAGCCTATTTCCATTTCGAATATTTAATAGACCCGAACTTGTAGTTGTTACTCTGGATAATTAATATTATACGCAAAAAAGAGACAATAGATTATCTTCCATTGTCTCTTTTTTAATTTATAACTGCTTCTATTTTTTTCATTTTAACAAACCATATAATTTCATGATCGCTGCCTATCCAAGCTCTGAAATTAAATATGCTATATATTCTCACCGTATATCTTTATTACTTCTTTTAAATATGGTATTGATGTCTGAGCTCCTTGCCTTTGCACTGCTATTGAAGCAACTCTGCAACCAAAAACTGCAGCATCTTTAACTTCTTTAAAGGATAAATTAGTACTGCTAATCTGACTGCTGAAGGCCCCAATAAAAGAATCTCCTGCTGCAGTAGTATCCTTTGCTTTTACTTCATATGCTGGAATAACTGCCTCTTCATCCTTAGAGAAAATCATTACACCTTTTTCTCCTAATGTAACTATCAAATACTTTATTCCATTATTAAAGAAATGCTTTGCTGCTCTTCTTCCGTCCTCTAATGTATCAACACTAATTCCAGTAATTTCTTCTACCTCTGTTTCATTTGGTATGATAATATCAGTATATTTCAAAATACTGTCTGGAATTTTTCTTGCTGGTGCTGGATTTAAAATTGTTATTTTATTTTCATCCTTAGCATATTTAAAGCTGTGAGAAATAATATCTATTGGAATTTCAAATTGAGAAACAACTACATCACATTTTCTAATTGTATTTCTACAATCCCTTATTTGTTCAGTTCCCATGGCCATATTAGCTCCAGCTACTACTATAATGGAATTCTGACCTTCTTCATTAACAGTAATTACTGCAGTACCAGTTGCCTCCCTTGTCTCTTCATAAACACCTTCAATATTAATATTCTCTTTTGCAAGTCTTGATGTAAGTTCTTTGCCATAGCTGTCCTTACCAACCTTACCTATCATATACACCATGGAACCGCTTCTCTTCGCAGCAACAGCTTGATTAGCACCCTTTCCACCTGGAGATAAAGTAAGCCCCTTTCCTAGAACTGTCTCACCTGGTTTAGGATAATTTTTTAAACTTATAGTCATATCCATATTAATACTTCCAACTATGCAAACCTTATTCATACCTTACCTCCTTAGAACAACATATATTACAGTACTTTTCTTGGATTTTCTCTGTAAAGTTCAGTAAAAATCTAAATACTTCATTTAGTTATTCAAACTTACTAATTAGAAAACCTTTTTTAATTAAATGAAATTAAGAAAATTTTACTGTTCGTTTATATATGCTATCCCTTTTTCCTCAATTTTATAGTTTCCTCTATCTGCTTGTTTTCTTATTAAAGATTTTTTCATAAGATTATCTAAACATTCTTTTATGGTTCTCATATCTCCTTTACTATCATTTAACCCTACCGCTAATCTTATTTTAGTCAAACTTTGTGGAGATGCTTCTCTATTTTCATCTAAATATTTTAAAATATTATTTTCTATTTCCTTAGTATTATATTTCATTATAATCCCTCCTCATAGGTTGTTCTAATATTATAACATTATAATGAAATATTTCTATAATTTTATAATAAAAAGTGTACTATGTTAACACCTTAATATCCTTTTCCAAATTTTCTATTTTAGTTGTTAACTCAGAAATTTGTTTATTCAATAGGTTTTTCTTATTTTCTAGTATTATTAAATCTTTACCTATCTTCTCCATATTTCTTCCTGCTTCATTAATTTCGCCTTTAAGTTCATCAATTCCCTCTTCTAATCTTCTTATTTCGGCTTCTAAATCGATGAGCATTCCTTGATTTTTATTAAATACATTAGTAGTAACCTCATTTTTCAGTTTTTCTAATTCATTTTCCTTTGCAACAATTCTCTTCTCTTTTTCACTTATTTTTCTTTTATATTTCAAAATATTACCTTCAAGATTTGAAATCTGAATCTCATAATCTAAATATTTATTAACTATATATGCTAATTCCTCTTCTTTTTTATCTTTTCTTATAATGTAATCTTCCTTGGTCTTTACTAACTCATCAATTTCCTTTGCATTAATTTCAGAATCATTTTCTTTTTCAACTTGTACATCCTTATTCATTTTTTCTGCTTTTGCCTTAACAATATATTGTGCAAAATTATTTTTACACTCCATTACTAACTCTTCATTAAAGGCTGAATTAAGTTTTCTTAAAAATACTTCATCACTTAAAAACATTCTATCTCCATAAGCTGGTTTTGAACTTCCTACCCTCTCTGGGACTTTAAATACCCACTTATCTATAGCTGCTTTAGGGAATTTTTTTGTTTTTTCCATCAAATGCCCCCTCCATGGATCAAGAAGTTTAGCATCTTGCTTAATTCCATCACAATCCTCAACCTCTAATATAATGTATTCATCCTCTATATCTGTTACCATCATTGCACCATATCTCCAGTGGTAAAATCTAGTTCCAACCTCAACTTGAATATTTTTATCTATATTATTTGATTCTGACATAAGGTCCCCCACCCTTCTTCAAATTAAAAATAAAACACTAATTCCTAATAAATATATACTTATTATATTACACCTCGAAATCTTTTCCAATATTTTATTATATTGTAAAAATTATATATATCTATTCCTCGTCTAAAAGATTCCTTGGTGATTTTTTAAACATCTTTTTAAAAGCTCTTAAAAAAGCTGAGTAATCTGTAAAACCACACTCATAAACAACCTTATTTATCTCCTGCCCTTCACGAATTTTTTCTGCGGCCAGCATTAATTTTTTTTGATTAATATAACTATGAATGGTATAACCAGTTTCTTCCTTAAATTTATGCATTAAATAATATCGGCTTAAATAAAATTTCTGTGCCAACTCCTCTATAGAAAGCTTTTTATTTAAGTTTTCATTAATAAATTTCAGTATATTATCTATTTGAGGATCATACTTTAACGCCTTTGAATCCTTCAAATAGTTTTCTCCAATATATAACCTGTTTAAATAAATTATCAATTGAATAAAAATGGTTTTACTCAAAAGTTTGCTTCCAAACTCCACCGACTTTAGCGAAGCTTCTAACATTGATATTAAATACCTTAATTGATTTTCAGCATCATTAGAAAGACGAATCAGGTTTATTCTTTTTTCATTTACTAAGTTGAAGCAGGTTTGCAAATCACATTTATCATAATTATGAGCTTCGAGGAATTTTAAGTTTATCCATATTATTATTCTTTCATATGGTTCAGAGATGTCTATTATAGGTTTATGCAGATCATGATTATTTACTAAGAGGATATCCCATGGTTTCAGATAATAAGCCTTCCCTTCTATTAGATAAGTAACTTTTCCAGATAAAAAAATAATAATTTTATTAAAATCATGATAGTGAAAATCAAATTCCTTATTTACTTTATCTTTTATATGAAAAAGCAAAAAGTCCTCTTTTAAATACCCTGATTTATATTCAAAATCGTCCCCTTGAATTTCAGTATCCATTGTCCATTCTCCTCTCCATAGTTTAATGTTTTAATTCATTTTTACATAACACCTTTTGCAATATTATCAGCATTATATGCACTACTTAATGTAAATATGTGGAATAGATTGTAGTAAAGATTCTTTTATTATTTTTAGGAGGTTTTTGTATGAAGTTTATAAAAAACTATAAGTCTTCTTTATTACTAATAATAGCCACACTTGTAGGTGGCTGTATAGGATTGCTAATGGGTTCAAAAGCTGCATTTTTTGCTCCATTTGGTGATATATTTTTAAACTTAATATTTACTTTACTTATACCTTTAGTTTTTTTTAGTATTTCATCTGCCATTGCAAATATAACCAGTTCAAGAAAGCTAGGTAGAATTCTAATCATATCTATAATTGTATTTGCTTTAACTGCAATCATTGCAGGTATTATTGGTGTTATAAGTTTTAGAATTTTTAACCCTGCCTCTGGACTTTCCATGGATTTATTTAAAGGCTTGACCAGTGATACTACTGCACAATCTACAAATATTCTTCAAAAACTGGTTTCTAGCCTAACCGTTGGTGATTTTTCTTTACTTTTAAGCCGAAGCAACCTTCTTGCCCTTATTATTTTTTCTATCTTAGTTGGTTTAGGTACAATGACAGCTAAGGATGAGGGTGCATCCTTTAAAGCTTTTCTAAATAGCAGCTCTGCTGTCTGCATGAAGATAATGAACATTATCATGTTTTATGCACCTATTGGAATTGGTGCTTACTTTGCAAATATGGTTGGCCAGCTTGGAAGTCAAATTCTAGAAGGATATTTAAAGGTTTTTATACTTTATTTAATTATTTCAATAATTTACTTCATTGCTTTTTTTACTTTATATGCTTTTATCGGAAGTGGGAAAAACGGAATAAAGTTATTTTGGAAAAATGCCACAGCTCCGTCAGTAACAGCCTTAGCAACCTGTTCAAGTGCAGCATGTATTCATGTTAACATTGAAGCTTCAAAAGCTATGGGTGTATCCGATACATTAGCAAAACTTCTTCTACCATTAGGTACAAACATTCATAAGGATGGCTCTGTCATAGGTGGTATTTATAAAATCATGTTTCTTTTTGTTCTCTTTGAAAAGGATATTACAATGCCATCTTCACTTTTAATAATTCTTGGTTCAGGTCTTTTAATAGGAGCCCTTGTAGGTGCAATTCCAGGTGGCGGAGCTATTGGAGAAATGCTGATCCTCAGCCTCTTTGGTTTTCCAGCTGAAGCTCTTGCCATCATGATGGTAATTGCAACAGTAATTGATGCACCTGCAACACTACTGAATTCTGCCGGTAATACTGTTTGTACTATGATGATTTCTAGATTTACAGAAAAAAGGACCTAAAATAGGTCCTTTTTATTTTTTTTATTAAGTTTTAACTTTACGCTCTTTTGAAAAATTTACTTAACTCCATTATAACTGTTGAAGTTAACGCTAATCCTAAACAAATAAGTAATTGTTTCATCATAAATGTGTCTGGAATGTTAAATATTTCTCTTATTCCAGGCACAAGAACAATTCCATATAAAGCAAGGGTAATTAAAATAGCTATTAAAACATACCTATTCTTAAAGAAACCAAGCTTAAATACATTTATGTTATTAGATCTTGCAGGAAGTGTTTGGAATATTCTAGCTAGAGTTACTGTTGAAAAGGCCATTGCCGCTCCAAGAACTGGAGATGTCTGATTTCCCACAAATTGGGCTGCGATAACAACTATCCCAATCAATATACCTCTTAATAGTACAGACTGCCAAGTACCACCTGCTAAAATGCTTTCATTTATATCTCGAGGCGGCTGATCCATAATATTAGCTTCTGCCGGTTCTAACCCTAAAGCAATAGCTGGAAGTGAATCATTTATAAGGTTAATAAATAGAAGCTGAATAGCAGTAAATGGATTTGCCCAATTTACAAAAACTGCAAATATAATTGCAATAATAGCTCCTAAGTTTCCAGCGAATAAGTAAGTTATTGCTTTTTTAATATTACTATAAACGGTTCTTCCAACTTCAATGGCAGAAACTATTGTTGCAAAGTTATCATCTGTTAATATCATTGCAGAGGCATCTTTTGCAACATCGGTTCCACTTCCCATTCCAATACCAATATTTGCTTGTTTTAAAGCTGGTGCATCGTTGACTCCATCTCCAGTCATGGCTGCAATATTGCCTTTTTCTTGCCAGGCTTTTACTATTCTTATCTTGTTTTCTGGAGAAACCCTTGCATAAACAGTTATTTTTTCTAGTTTTTTCTTTAACTCTGCATCACTTAAAGCATCTAACTCCTGTCCTGTTAAGGCTAAATCCCCCTCCTGCATTATTCCAATATCTTTGGCTATTGCTGCAGCGGTAGTTTTATGGTCTCCTGTAATCATGACAGTTTTAATTCCAGCTCGAATAGCTTCTTTTACAGCATCGTAAACCTGTTCTCTAGGAGGGTCTATCATTGCTGTAAGTCCAACTAAAGTCATATCAACCTCATCTTCAAGGCATGGCACAAAATTTATGTCAGGTACATCTTTGATTGCAAAGGCTAAAACCCTAAGAGCTCTATCAGAAAAGCTTTCATTCTGCTTTCTATACCTTTGTAAAATTTCTTCTGTCATTGGTACTAAATCACCATCATTTAAAGCAGTATTACTTCTGCTAAACACAACATCCGGTGCACCCTTTGTAAACATAATGGAGTTACCACCAATTGAGTTAACTGTAGACATAAGCTTTCTATCAGAATCAAACGGAATCTCACTTAATCTATCATACTTTTCGCGAATTTCATTGTAGTCTATTCCTCTTTTCGTTGCATAATGTAATAGTGCAACTTCAGTAGGATCCCCTATTTCCTTACCTTCTTCTGTAATCTCTGAATCATTACACAAAGTAGTTGTTAAATTTAAAGCCTTAACTTGACTTGAAGGTTCCTCATCCTTTTCTATTCCATACATAAAGAAATCTACAACTGTCATTTTATTTTGTGTTAATGTACCAGTTTTATCGGTACAAATTACACTGGCTGAACCTAAAGTTTCAACTGCAGGAAGCTTTCTAATTATAGCTTGCCTTGAGGCCATCTCCTTCGTTCCAACTGCCAATACAATGGTAACAATAGAAGATAACGCCTCTGGTATAGCTGCTACTGCCACCGCTATGGCAAACATAAAGGAATCAAACACTAGAGTTTTCATATCATTACCAGACATGTAACCTCTAAATACCTGAATACCAAAAATTACTGCAGCTAAAATCATAATAAATATTCCAAGCTTCTTGCCAAATTCATCTAACTTTTCTTGAAGTGGAGTTGATTTTGTTCCTGCTGTTTCTAAAAGAGCAGCAACTTTACCCACTTCTGTGTTCATTCCAGTATGAGTTACAACCAATTTTCCTCTTCCATATACAACAGTAGTTCCACTGAAAACCATATTACGTTGGTCACCAATTCCAACATCCTCTACTATTACATCAGTATGCTTCATTACAGCTTCGGCTTCTCCGGTTATCATTCCTTCGACAACCTTCAAGCTTTGAGCTTCAATAAGTCTTCCGTCTGCTGGTATGTAATCTCCAGCTTCTAGAAATACAACATCTCCAACTACCAATTCTCTAACTGGCAAAGTTACCTTGTTGCCATCACGAAGAACCTTTGCATTAGGTGAAGATAATTTCTTTAAACTGTTTAATGAGCTCTCTGCCTTTCTAGTTTGTGTTACTCCTAAAATTGAGTTTAAGATTACAACTAAAAAGATAATTAAAGACTCCACCCATTCGCCTAAAAATACTTGGACTATGGCTGCAATGAGTAAAATAATTACTAAAGGATCCTTAAAGCTGTCCAAAAACATCTTCCAAAGAGGAACCTTACTTCCTTCCTTCAATTCATTAAACCCTTGCTCCTTAAGTCGCTTTTCCGCTTCTGATGAGCTCAAGCCCTCCATGGAACTTTCAGTTTCTTTTATAATATCTATAAAGTTTTTCTTATAAAACATGTGCGACCTCCTTTGCTCAAAATGTAATCATAGTATAGTATTAGTATTTGGACAATTTATATTAATTTTTTTTACAAAAAAATTCGACCACTATATCCCAAAATTTAAAGTGAACTGGTACTTACACTTTTTATTAAAAAGAATACACTTATAGTAAGATTAAAATAAGTTAATTTAAGCATTATGAAAATACATTTTGGAGGTAATGTCATGAAAATAGGTGTATTAATGGGAGGATGTTCTTCAGAAAGACAAGTATCTTTATTAACTGGAGAAGAAATAATTAAAAATTTAAATAAGGACAAGTATCATGTAATACCAATAATAATCAACTCAAAGAAAGAGGTTTTTGAAAAAATTAAAAATGTAGATTTTGTTTTTATCGCTCTGCATGGTGAGTTTGGTGAAGATGGCTGTATTCAATCTATACTAGAAACTTTAAATCTTCCTTATTCAGGTAGCAATCCATTAACTAGTGCACTTTGTATGAATAAACAACAAAGCAAAAGAATACTCAAATGTGAAGGTATAAATGTAGCTGAAGGTATATGTCTAAAAAAATCTGACTTCTTAAATGATTCAACTTCATCTAAATTAAGATATCCTTTAATTGTTAAGCCTAATAATGGAGGTTCAAGCATTGGTGTCTCTTTAATTAATGATAAAAATGAATTAAATGCTGCTCTGGAAGCTGCCTTCCTTTATTGTGAAGAAGTTCTAATTGAGGAATTCTTAGATGGTAAGGAATATACTGTTCCAATTCTTAATGGGGCTGCCCTTCCAACTTTAGAAATAAGTTTTAATAGCAGTTTTTTCAACTATGAAGCAAAATATGCAAGTAAGGATACAATTGAAGAAGTAGCTTCACTTCCAAAGGAACTAAAAGAGGATATTGAAACTATAGCTGAAAAATCTTATGAACTATTAGATTGTAAAGCCTATGCAAGAGTTGATATAATAGTTAGTAATGGTAAACCTTACGTTTTAGAACTAAATACCCTGCCAGGAATGACTTCAGCTTCACTTTTCCCTAAAAGTGCAAAAGCTGCTCATATTGGATTTAGTGAGCTGCTTGATAAAATAATAGAGTATTCATTAAATAAATAATAATAGTTTACAGGGAGGTTTGTTTTGATTTTTTCAACTCTAACAATTAACAATAATGAACCTATATATATTCAAATCCAGAGGCACATTGAAGAAAGTGTTGCCCGTGGAGATTTAAAAAAGAACAGCAAGCTACCTTCTACAAGAGAAGCCAGTAAAATATTAAACATAAGCAGAAACTCTGTAATTTCAGCTTATGAAGAACTAGAAATCAAAGGTATTATTGCCACAAAGAGAGGTGTTGGAACCTTTGTCCTTATAGAAAGGCAGCCCAGTTATGAAAGTTATCATATAGACTTCAGCTCCATGATAAATTCCTATGGTCAGACTCTTAGAACTAAGGATATCATCAAGGGTGAATTACCCTTTAAAAAAGGAATGATTTCCTTTAAATCCATTGCTCCAGAACCATCTTTATTTAATCTTGATGATTTTAAAAGATCCCTTCTTGATGCTTGGACCTATGAAGAAGCTAACCTTTTAAACTACGGCTACGCAAAGGGATATGCCCCTCTTATTGACTATTTCATGGAATATATGAAAGAAAAAAGTGTTGATACCACCAATAAAGACCTTTTAATTACAAACGGCTTTACGGAAGCCTTTGATATAATATTGAGTGCCCTAACTAAAAGTGGTGATTATATTCTTTGTGAAAAGCCCACCCATAACACTGCATTAAAAATCATGGAAGCTTATGGTATTAACATAGTGCAGGTTGACATGGATAAAGACGGCTTAAATCCAGAAGCTCTTGAAGAAGCACTTAAAAAATATAGACCAAAATTTGGATACCTTATTCCTTCCTATAACAATCCAACTGGAATTGTTACCAAAACCCAAAGGAGGAAAGAGATCTATGATTTATTCAGGGCTTATTCTGTGCCAATAATTGAGGATGGCTTTAATGAGGAGCTCCTTTATTCCAGCTCTCCAACACTTCCTATTGCTTCCCTTTGTGGAATGGGCAATGGTGTAATCTATATTGGCAGTCTTTCAAAAATTCTCTTCCCGGGTCTTAGGATCGGGTGGATTCTAGGAGATAAAGATCTTATCGATATTTTAGAAAGTGTAAAAAGAAGTAGAACTATTCATTCTTCTTTCTTGGATCAGTCAGCTTTCTATTATTATCTAAAAAGTGGAGCCTTTAACCGCTATGTAAAAACCGTTAGAAAATATTATAGGGATAAATATAATCTAGTTATGAAAATGGTAGATAAATACCTTCCCTATGAATACGTAACAGGTGAAGGAGGACTTCATATCTTTATTAAGCTAAAATACAACTTAAATGCAAGAGAACTTCTAAATCTCTGCTTTAATGATGGAGTTATTTTTATGGAAGGCAGCATTTTTTATGCTGATAATGCTCCTTCCGATACCTTCAGAATTGGCTTTGGCAGAGTTAGTGATGATGATATCGAAACAGGAATTAAAATTATAGGAAAAAACATAAAAAAACTTTTAAAAGAAAAGAGGTGATTGCTTAAAATATTTAAGCAATCACCCTTATTAATCTATGATACACTTATTACCGGACATTAACTTTATTGATACATTCCAGCTTCGACCATTCATTGTGCTTCCCACTACATTGATTATTTAATCTATAGATGCAGTTTTCACAAATTTTACTTTGCTTATTTATTTTTAAACATCTTACAAACTTTACAATCTCATACCAAAATACAGATATTCCACCTATAGTAGCTGCTAAAATAAATTGTTCAAGGGATAGAGCACTGAGCTTTAGAATCTGGTTAAGTGGTGTATAAATTATTAAAATTAAACCTAATAGCGTTATTCCATTTACAATCCACATAACCTTATCCTTTGCAAGTATTCTAAAAGATTTGAAGACATAATCATATTTTGAACTGATTACCTGAACTAAGAATAAATTTGCAAATATGATAATTGCAAGTCCCATGGTTCTTGCTAATTCTGCATTTTGAGGATTCTCCTTTAATAAAAAATAATAGGTACCAAAAGATGCAGCAAACATTACTATACCTTGAATAACACTTACCATTAAACTCTTACCATTAATAAGCTTCTCATCTGCCGGTCTTGGTTTTCTATCCATGATATTTTCTTCCGCTGGCTGCCTTTCCAAAACAATAGAACAAGTAGGGTCAATAATAAGTTCTAAAAGAACCACATGAAGTGGCAATAGAAGCAAGCTAGACGGATTTATACCAAGAAATGGTGCAAATAATGAAGCTGCTGCAATTGGTATATGAATAGTAAATACATATCCAACAGCTTTTCTAATATTATCGTAAATTCTTCTTCCATCCTTAATGGTATCAACAATAGTTGAAAAATTATCATCCATTAAAATCAAATCTGCAGCTTCCCTTGATACCTCTGACCCACGTCTTCCCATGGCAATTCCGATATCAGCATATTTTAATGCTGGAGCATCATTTACTCCATCGCCAGTCATTGCAACAATTTCTCCATTCTCTTTAAATGCCTTAACTATTCTCATTTTATGCTCTGGTACAACCCTTGAAAAGATACTAACACTTTTAACATGTTCCCTAAGCTCTTCATCGCTCATTTTGTCAAGGTCAGCGCCAGTAATTATTTCATTACTGTTTATCATTCCAATTTTCTTTGCTATGGCACTTGCTGTAATACCATTATCTCCAGTAATCATTACAACTCGAATTCCAGCTTTAACACACTGTTCAATATCAGCTTTAACTGTCTCTCTCGGAGGATCTGAAAGTCCAATCAATCCACAAAAAGTTAGTTTACACTCTTTAATTGATTGTGGAATACTATCCGAACTTTCTACCTTCATCCTTCCTACAGCAATAACCCTCAAACCTTCCTTTGAAAGATTAACCATTTTATCCTCAATAAGTTTTCTTTCTTTATTATCAATATTACAAATAGATAAAATCTTTTCAGGAGAACCTTTAGCTGCAATGATAATTTCATCTTCATGATTCCATACATGTCCCATCATTTTAAGCTCATTAGTAAAAGGATATTCTGTAATAAGCTTTCCTGAAAATAAATGCTCTTTACTAATTCCAACCTTTTCACATTTTGAAAGCATGGCCTTTTCCATTGGATCATAAGCTTCTGTTTCACAGGCTAGCCCCATAATTTCTAACAAGCCAAGTTCATCGTCATCCATGGACCACATCTCAGTAACAGTCATTTCATTCTTTGTAATTGTCCCAGTTTTATCCACGCATAGCACAGATACAGCCCCTAAAGTTTCCACTGAAGGAAGTTTATGAACTAAGGAATTTTTCTTTGCCAATCTCCAGGCACCCATAGAAAGAAATACTGTTAAAATCACAGGGAATTCCTCTGGTATCATAGCCATTGCCAATGTTACTCCTGATAAAATACTTTCAATTATTCTATCTACAAACTCATGGTCAGCAATATTAAAGTATGTGAATACAGCCACTAAAATAAATAAAGCTGCAGCTATACCAGAGCAAAGTTTTACTAAACCTCTAGTCTGCTTTTGAAGTGGAGTTGGACTTTCTGGTGCCTGAGCTACATTAGTCCCAATTTTACCATACTCTGTAGCAGCTCCAATTCTGTCCACCAAAACAGATGCACTACCTTGTGTTACTAAGGTTCCTGCATAGCAGTAATCTTTTCTCCAATAATCTGATGATGGCTTTGAACTTTCCACTGTAACCTTCCAAACACCTTCTGCTTCCCCGGTTAAAGAAGACTCATCAATACATAAATCGCTGGCTTTAAATATCTCTCCATCTGCTGGTATTTTTACTCCCTCATTTATCAGCATCACATCTCCTGGTACTAAATCTGCACTTAATATAACTGTTTCTTTTTCATCTCTAATAACCTTCACATGTGGTGCCGACAATTCCTTTAAAGCATTAAGAGTTTTATCCGTTTTCCATTCCTGAATAATATCTATGCTTATAATCCCAATAACAAATATAAGCATGATTGCTCCATCTCGCGGCTCTCCTAAAAGAAAATAAATTACTGCTGCTACAATTAGTAGTATAAACATTGGTTCACTTAAAATATGAAGAACCTTTATAAAAAAGTTATCTTTTTTTTCAGGTGTTAATTGATTCTTTCCGAACTTTTTCTGCAGTTCATGAGCTTCTTCCGTTGTTAATCCTAAATGAGATTTGGTGTGGTTTTGATTTGTCATAAAAGTTACCTCCATTGCTCCTAGAGCATTATCGATTCCTCTATGGCACGCCAACCTCTAAAGTTATGTTCCAAAAATGTATAAAAATACACCTATGGAACATACTACTGTCCCACAGATGCTTATATAGCCTATCTGCTGCCAATTAAGGCCCAGCCCCACGAACTCAAACGGTTCATCGCCTGCTCAGTTTGTACTGTAGATTTATATGCAGTGCAAAGAGTTATAATATATATATACTACATTTTCAAAAATATGTTAATAATTTTTTTGAAATTTTCATAAAAATAGAACCAAATTTAGTGTTTTCACTAAATAGGTTCCACACAAACTTATATAAAAAATTAAATAGCTTTTGCCATTCTGTATAAACTTTGAGAAAAATACTTTTCTTCTTTCTCAAGAACATAGTTCATTCTTTCATAGAATTTCATTACCTTTGCATCCTTAGCAAGTAAAGAACATCCTTTATATCCTTCTTCTTTTGCAATTTTTTCAGCCAGGTTCATTAACTCTTTACCTATTCCTAAACCTCTAACCTCTGAGCTTGTTGCTAAGTTGGCAATATATAATTCCTTCTCTCCACCCTCTTCAAGATCCCTGCTTTTAAATAGATCTTTTATAAAGGTTGCCTTTGCTTTAACTCCCTTAATCATGGTTAAAAGTTTTAAGCTTGTTTTAAAGTCAAGTCCTGCAATCTCATCACTATCTAGAAGCACTATGGCTCCACAAATTTTTCCATCAAGTTCTGCAACCTTAATATTTAAATAAGAATACCTCGATGTCCTGCTTTTAACTAGCCACTGTATCCTATTTAAAATAATGTCCTTTGTTCCCCGACCCCAAACATGATCTGGATTGTCCTCCGTCTCATAAATAAGGCCAGCGATCATGGGGGCATCTTCCTCCGTGGCAGTTCTTAATGCTAATTTTCTCATAAAATAATCCCTCTTTCATTTTTCACGGATACTTTTCTGTATCCTTTATAATATTATTATATAAAAAATGAAATGAAATATTAAGGCTTTATAGATTCATTAAATAGTACTAATAAGCTATTTTGAAGAATTGTTATTTTTTCAATTTAGTCAAAAGTGTACTTAAATTAAGGTGTATTAGTATCACATTTTTTTCATTCTTTTATAATTAAAAATGATTTAATTTAACTAATTCATTCAATTATTTAAACTAAAAACCTAAAAGGACTCATAGTTAAACCGAGGAACCACCACAAAAAACGCTTTACCGGATTAGCTTTGTTAACTTCAATATGATCTGGTGTTTCATATATGTTTTCATTAATAACTTTTCGGCTGTCTTTTTTCATACGCTCCATGTTCTCTTTTAGTTCCTTTGTTAATTCATAAGAATTAATAACTACCATTAATTCTGTGCTAACATAAGTACTTCTCATATCAAAGTTGAAAGAACCAATTATAGAAATATCATCATCCACCGCTACTGATTTACCATGAGTTGAAACACCACTGTCATACTCATAGATTGAAGCTCCAGTATCAATTATTTTTTTCTTATTTCTGATATAATCACTAGAAGCAAAAAGATTATCTCCATTTTCTACTGAGTTAATGACAAGCTTAAAATCTTTAATATTTTTACTTATCCCTCTTAAACTATTTAGCATATAATCATCTAAAACTGCATAAGGTGAATATATTCTAACAGTGTCTTCAGCATTATTCATCAGCTCCACTAATGAATAAAATACCCATGGTTCCTTGCCATAAATGTGGGTTGGATTTGATAAAATAGATACCTTGTTAGTAACTAAAGTATTGTCTTCATAATTATACTCACCAAATAATTCTTGCCATTGCCTTTGCAATTCAGCATATCGATCTATCAAAAACTCCCTTTCCTTTTTCACTTTAGGTTTATCAGAAACTGTTTCACCATTATGAAACAATTCATTCTCTTTTAGATTCCACACCTCATCAATATAAGCTTCAAGTTCTGTAATAGAACTTTCCTTTGACTTTTCTGTTCCATGTGCACTGTTATATATAAGTACCTCTCTATCTATATTTGTTGCTTTAGCTTCATAGCCTCCAATAAAAGAATCATGTGCATTTCTTCCTCCTAAAATATATCCTAAGTCATCAACTAAAATATATTTATCATGCATTCTACCTTGTGTTTTCCATGGTTGTAAGATTTTTAACGGATTATATAACTTGATTTCAACATTAGGATGACTTGATAAAGCATAAAAGATATTCCTTCCTTCCATTCTAATCAAGCTATTGATACCATCAATTAAGATTTGGATTTTCACTCCTTCTTCAGCCTTTGCAAGAAGCACAGCCAATGTATCCCTGGTACTTTCACCATCACGCAAGTCATAGGAAGCAAACACAATTTTTTCCTTTGCTTTATCCAATAGTCTTAATCTTTCACTTAAAGCTTCTGCATTAGTTTCAATAATTTTAGCTCTATCAACTGAGATATCATCTCCATAAAACTCATTAACATCAAACTGATTTTTAAATTTCTCACTTACATCCTTTTGTAGTACAAAAGGCGCAATCGCACCAGCTATCATATATATGATCACACATAAAATAATGATAATAGTTTTCTTCTTTTTACACCGGCCTTTCATATCCTTAGTCCCCCTTACTCCCAGTCAAAAATATAAAATATTCATCCCTTTACATATATATTCTTTATTCAGGTATGGTATATCTTTGTCAACCAAGTATATCAGGAAATACATTCTGTGCTGTGAACCTGATATTAATATTCTTTAAAAGCTTTTATAAATAAAAATAGATGCAGAATACTCGAAATATTCCGCATCCATTTTTATTTATTCAGTTTTTACTTTCACAACTTTAAAGTTTCAAACTAAAAATTAATTATTCATTTCCTTGAATTGAGCGATAAGCTCTGGAACTACCTTAGTTACATCTCCAACTAAAGCAACATCTGCAACTTTCATAATTGGACAATCAGCATCTTTGTTGATTGCAATGATGAAGTTTGACTCTTGCATTCCAGCTAAGTGTTGTATTGCTCCGGAGATTCCGCAAGCAATGTATATGTTCGGTCTTACTGTTTTACCAGTTTGTCCAACTTGAACTGCCTTCTCAACCCAGCCGTTATCTACAGCTGCTCTTGAACCTGCAACAGTTCCACCCATAACTCCTGCTAACTCATCTAAAAGTGCAAAGTTTTCTTTATTAGCCATTCCTCTTCCACCAGATACAAGTACCTTAGCTTCAGTGATATCTATCATTTCTTTTAAAGATTTAACAACTTCTATAGTTTCAGTTCTGATATCAGAAGCAGAAAGCTCTACTTTGAACTCTTCAACTGTGAAAGTTCTATTTGTATCTTTTGCTAATTTTTCGAAAACTCCTGGTCTTACTGTTGACATTTGTGGTCTATGATCTCCACAAACGATTGTAGCCATTAAGTTTCCACCGAAAGCTGGTCTTGTCATTAAAAGATTGTTGTTTTCTGGATCGATATCTAAAGAAGTACAGTCAGCCGTAAGTCCTGTAGAAAGTCTTCCAGAAACTCTTGGTCCTAAGTCTCTTCCAATAAAGCTAGCTCCTATGAAAATTATTTCTGGTTTCTTTATATTTACAACATCAGCTATAACTTTTGCATAACCATCAGTTGTATAGTGAGTTAAAAACTCATGGTCACATACAAGTACTTCATCAGCACCATAAGCTCCTAATTCATTTGTCATTGCTTCTATATTTTTATGTCCAAGAAGAAGAGCTGTAAGCTTAACTCCAAGCTTATCTGCTATTTCTCTTCCTTTTCCTAATAATTCTAATGCTACCTTTTGTAATTCTCCATCTCTTTGCTCTGCAAAGACCCAAACACCTTTATAATCAGTTATATTCATGATAATATCCTCCCCAACTCTCTTAGATTAAGTGCTTCTCTTTTAATTTTGCAAGTGCAACTGAAGCTGCCTCTTTTGGTGAAACGTTAAAGATTTCTCCTTGACCCTTTGCTTCTTTTGTCATAGACTTCTTAACCTTTGTAGGTGATCCTTTTAAACCTAATTTGTTAAGATCTACTTCCATATCAGCTACAGTCCAAACTTTAACTTCCTTCTCTTTAGCCATTGAGAATATGTTTCTGATATTCATGTATCTTGGTACGTTTAAAGTCTCTATTGCAGTTAAAAGAACTGGAGTGTTGACTCTTATGTTCTCATATCCATCTTCCCAAGCTCTTCTAACATTAAGAACACCTGGTTTCTCTTCAGATACTGCTTCTACATATGTGATTTGTGGCATTCCAAGGTGTTCAGCAATTTCTGGTCCTACTTGTGCAGTATCTCCATCAATAGCTTGTCTACCTGCGAATATTATGTCATAATCTAAGCCTTTTATAGCTGAAGCTAGCGCATAAGAAGTTGCAAGTGTATCTGCTCCTGCAAAGGCTCTGTCTGTAATAAGGATAGCTTCATCAGCACCCATAGCAAGCCCTTCTTCTAATGCAACCTTAGCTTGTGGAGGTCCCATTGTTATTAATGTTACTGTTCCACCGTAAGTATCTTTAAGAGCTAAAGCTCCCTCTATAGCATTTTTATCATCTGGATTTATGATTGAAGGAACACCATCTCTTATAAGAGTTCCTGTCTTTGGATCTATTCTAACTTCATTTGTATCTGGTACTTGTTTAACACAAACAACTATTTTCATCTTTCCTTACCTCCTACTTTAATAAGCTTCCTGCGATAACCATTCTTTGAACTTGAGAAGTTCCTTCATAGATTTCAGTTATCTTAGCATCTCTCATCATTCTTTCTACTGGATATTCTTTAGTGTATCCATATCCACCAAATAATTGAACTGCCTTAGTTGTAACATCCATTGCAACTTCTGAAGCGAATAATTTTGCTCTTGCAGCTTCAACTGTGTAAGGTTTTCCTGCATCCTTTAAGTAAGCAGCTTTATAAACTAGGTTTCTAGCTGCTTCGATTTGAGTGTCCATGTCAGCAACCATCCATTGTAATCCTTGGAATGCAGATAATGATCTATTAAATTGTTTTCTTTCTTTCATGTAAGCAACAGCTTCGTCTAAAGCTCCTTGAGCTATTCCTAATGCTTGAGCAGCTATTCCAATTCTTCCTCCATCAAGAGTTTTCATTGCAATACCAAAGCCTTTTCCTTCTTTTCCAAGCATATTCTCTTTTGGAACTACACAGTTTTCAAATACAAGCTCTGTAGTAGAAGATGCTCTTATTCCAAGCTTTTCTTCAACTTTTCCTATTGAGAATCCAGGGAAGCCTTTTTCAACGATGAATGCAGAGATTCCTCTAGTTCCTTTTGATTTATCAGTCATTGCGAATACTACGAAAATATCAGCAACTCCACCATTTGTTATGAATATTTTAGATCCGTTTAGGATGTAGTTATCTCCATCTAGAACTGCTGTAGTTTGTTGTCCTGCAGCATCTGTTCCTGCGTTTGGTTCTGTAAGACCAAAAGCACCTAGTTTTTCACCTTTTGCAAGTGGTACTAAGTATTTTTCCTTTTGCTCCTGTGTACCAAATTGGTATATTGGAGCTGCACATAATGAAGTATGTGCTGAAACTATAACTCCAGTAGTTCCGCAAACCTTAGAAAGTTCTTCTACTGTCATTACATAAGAAACGTTGTTTCCACCTGCTCCACCAAATTCAGTTGGGAATGGAATCCCTAGCATATTATATCTAGCCATTTTTTCAACGTTTTCCATTGGAAATCTTTCAGTTACATCTATTTCAGCTGCAATTGGTTTTACTTCGTTAATGGCAAATTCTCTAACCATTTGTTTTACAAGTTCTTGTTCCTTTGTGAATGAAAAATTCATTACAATAACCTCCATTTTTTCTAATAAATTTTAATTGTTTGTTAATTATTTATCTTTTAAGTTTAAAAATAATGGTGTTTATTGGCTTTTATTTAACTGACTCATTTCAGATATTAAAAGCTCATTGATTTGTAAAGGTTTAAAGCACAATTCATACCAATCTAATCATTAATTAAAAAATTAAAAAGTTTTCTTTAAAATTTTTCATAAATTAAATTAGTTCCCCAGCGAACTATGTTTAAATATTACATAGGAATTTATCGCTAAATCCCTTTTGGAGTATATGAACATATCCACACTTTCGTAATGATAAAATTTTAACTATCCCATTTCAAAGGAAAGCTTATACACTTAAATCATATAAGCTGTTGTTAATATATTTTCAATTAAATCATTTAAGAAAGCTTCAATTATAGAATGCTTGTCCATAAAATACTGTTACATAATTATATTTAATCATATAACAAAATATTTTTAATAACCACAAACAATTTGTTACTAGTAAAATTATTACTAGTACCTCTCTCCTTTTACATCATATGATATTTTTCTTGATTTTTCAATAGTTTTTTAATTTTTTATATAATTTAATTTTTCTGAATGTAATCCTATACACTTCAACGTGGAGAAACCATTGCAAATACTTACTTTTCCATTAATTGCTCATTAATTTATATTTTACTTTAATATACAAATCGCGTAGTTTGCCAATCTTCGTCATCCTATATATATTACTTAAATTTTCATACACATGAAAATTTAATGACATATCAAAATTGATATGTCATTAAATTTATTTATACCTTCTTCTATACTGTACAAGACCTGGACCTAGATAAACTAAAGCAGTAACCATTAAAGTGAATAACAACCAAATAACTAAAACTTCAAATGATATTGTAACTACATAATATGATATTAAACCTATGAGTCCCATCTGCCCTAGAATTAACATTATATAAAGGGTCTTGTCTATTAAGTCCTTTTCCTTATTATACTTGTCATAAGTACTTTTTATTAAATCAACTAAACACAGTACAGAAAGTAAATACATGATTAATGGTACTGCACCTTTAGAAACTAAATCCACCATATGTTTAAAGGTTGGAATTCGTTCTGTTCTTATTTCAGGTTCCTTATTTAAATTTTCTCCACCAAAAGCTCCAACGGCTACTGATTGTTCTGTAATATTGCTTTCATAACTCATGTCATAACTATTTTCCCATAAAGGTTTACTTAAATCTCTTGCCATAAAAACTGCAATAATTATTATACATGTCATAACTCCACATTTTATCTTAAACCACATATGTATCATCCCCCTGATTTCACAAACTACTATCTATATATGTACATTTCTTAGAATTTAGTACATTTTTAATTTTTCTTACTGGATTTGGTGATGTACAAATTTAATATAAAACTGAAAGATAAAATCAAATAAAAAATAAACTAACAACTTAATATTAGCCCGTTATTTTCAAAGCAGCCTTTATGGCAGATCTGGTATGACCTTGTATTTTACAAGTCGTTTCAATGCATCAAAGAATTCTTCTCCATAGGGCTCTGGATACTTTGTTCCTTTAAAGCTAAAACAATCTTTTTCAGTTTCTATTGTAATCTTCCATTTTCCTTCACTTGATTCCACTTCATCATCCATATCTGAAGTTAAGGATGATAAATCATATCTATTAAAAAATACTCTTTGAATTTCCCAAGGATTTATTTTGTATTCAAAGATTTCCTTCTTAGGTAAATCATAATTATATCCATAACCATAGTCATATTCATCGCTATACTCAATATCCCTTTCAAAAGTTGTTATTATCACCCCATCCTTCCTTAGCTCAATACTTCCTTTTGCAAAATCTGTATAGTATCTTATTTCTCCAATTGTATACTCAATAACGAATCTATCAACTTCTATCTCTTCCATTAAAACACCCCCAACTAAATTACATCACTACCATTAACCATGGTTTTATCCTTAGTCGGAAACTTAGTCATAATAAAATATATTCTCAATTAACCTTTTTAATTCATCATAACTTGTTGGAAAGCTTACTTTATTTAAAAGTAAAGAGTATGCTTTTCTAACGCATACTCCCTGTGCATAAACATTTAAATTTAAAGATGATTTGTAGTATTCTACTTACTATCCCCAAGTTTCATTACAATTGCTGCATAATTTATTACTGCTTAAATATTCTCTATTTCCACATCTAGCACAAGTACCGCAATTGTCATCCATATATGAAGCTAATTCTACTTCGCTATTATCTTCACTTTGAGGCATACTACTGTTACTTAGAGAATGACCATATAGATTATTAGCCATATTATTCCTCCTTCAATAAACCACTTATTTATCAAAAATAAGATTATTAACGTTATATTTACCAAAGGATTTTTTTTTATACATAAGATATTTTTAACAGAACTTTATTACATTTATTTCCTAGGAAATTTATCCACAAAATCTTAAATTCACCTAAACGAACTTTACATATCACTATTTATTGAACTTAAAATATGACATGTCCCAGAAATTCATTTCATGGATACTTGCATTCTTAAAAATTTCTACTAAAGCTTTCTGCCTCACTTCATCCATTTCCTGGCATAACTCATCTGCATATGTAGCCCACTGAACACAGCATTCTTTATAAGATTCACTGCTATAATCCTTAATAAAATCCCAATACTTTGTTGACTTAACCTGGGGGTTTTCCTTAATTATTTCTTCCGCAATAAAATTATAGCTAAACATACATGGCAATGTGGCCATTAATATTTCCGGTATTTCCTCCTTTAAAGCAATGCTAAGCATAAATTCTGCATAATCCTTATTTTCTTTTTTCATTTCTGTTCCTTCTATTGCCTCTTGTGTTATTCCCCAATTATTTAGGTATTTTATACGTGTTGCAGTCTCATCAGCATTAACAAAACTTAAAATGCTATAGAAATTTTGAATTTCCTTTAAAGTCTTAGACTTGTACATTCCTAATGCGTATACTCTTGCAAAATCCATTAAATATAAACTGTCTTGAATTATATAGTTTTTAAATCTCTCCTCTGACAGTTCTCCTGTGCTCAATTCTTTTATAAACGGATGTTTCATATACCCTTTCCATATGTACATAGAATTACTTACTGCTTTCTTGATTAATGACATAACTTCTTCCCCCTATAACTTTTTTAATATTTTTTAGTGGCATAAAAGATAATAAGATTACCGCTATTATTCCCTCTACTCCATGACTGGAAATATTATATGTAATAGAATATGCCCAAGGCCCTAATCCTGGTGGCGCATACTGTCCAAAGAATATGGCTCCTGAAAAAATATGAAAAGTAACATTTATAATAATGACTCCTAATGAAGCAGCTATCACATTCATTTTCTTTTCACATCCAAGAACTCCTGCGAAACCTAAAATTGATAAAGCAGGAATATGTTCAACAAATAACTGCATCGGATGAACTAACGCATAGCCTGGAACCACAATTATTGATAAAAGTGCTGAAATTAATCCACTCAAGACCGCAAGCTCACAGTTATAAGTTAGTGCTAACAGCATTGGTGGTAAAACCCCTAACAAAGCAATTGAAGCTCCTGTTGGTAATGGAACTCTAATAGTCCTTAACACCAGTGTCATTGCTGTTACAATTCCGATAATACACATACTCTTAGCATTTAACTTTATTTTTTTTATGGTTAAAACACATATAATTAAGTAAATAAAGGCTGCTCCATAAATTAAATAATTCATTTTTTCCCTCCTTGTACAATGTTTGTTTTAGGATCCCCCCCTCTCATATTCATTCGAAGAAGTGCTCTTCTGAGTAAATTTGATTTTCTAAATCAAAGATGACACTGTGGAAGTTCTGCTGACCAAATCATAGATTTGGAGCATCACTTCTGGAGTATCACTTCTGGAACATCACTTCTGGAGTATCATTTTTAGAAAACCACTTAAGTTCGTGAAGACAAAATCAGAGACTTGTATATTCGCTAAAAAGCAAATGGGATGCACCAAACTAAGTGCATCCCATGAAAAAACATCGTTTACTCCCTACGTTGGCATTATCCAAATCAGGTTATGGGTCGAAGTTTAACACTTCCTCTCAGCCTGTACACAAGCTCCCCTTTTTTTATTCTTTCTTGAAACAATAACATATATTTATTTAAAAGTCAAATTTTATAATATATTTTAGTATTGCAATAAGAAGTTTTTAGATATTAATAATCCCCCTTGAACACGAACAAATGTTCAAGTATACTAGTTATATATGATATATAAGAAGGTGATTAAATGGATTTAAGTGATAAGCTAAGAATTTTAAGTGGTGCAGCAAAATATGACGTTTCATGTTCATCCTCTGGTTCTAAACGTGGAAGTGCAAAAGGTGCCTTAGGTTCAACTTCCGAAGGAGGAATCTGTCACTCCTTTACTCCAGATGGACGCTGTATTTCTCTGTTAAAAATTCTTCTTACTAATTACTGTATATACGACTGTGCCTACTGTATAAATAGACGAACAAATAATGTAGAAAGAGCCGCCTTTTCCGTTGAAGAAGTTATTTCTTTAACTATGAATTTTTACAGAAGAAATTATATTGAAGGACTTTTTTTAAGCTCTGCTGTAATACAAAATCCAAACCATACCATGGAGATGCTTACTGCCGTTGTAAAAAAGCTTCGTATAGAACATAATTTCAGAGGATATATCCATTTAAAGGCTATTCCTGGTGCTGATGATACTTTAATAAAAGAAGCTGGACTCTACGTTGACAGAATGAGCGTAAATATTGAGCTTCCTTCTGATTCATCTCTTAAGCTTTTGGCTCCTGAGAAAAAGAAGGAGGAAATTTTCACACCTATGAAATCAATTAAGGAAAATATCCTAATCAGCAAGAGTGAAAGAAAATTTTCCCGTAAAGCTCCCCTCTTTGTTCCTGGAGGCCAATCAACCCAGATTATAGTTGGAGCTACAAAAGATAATGATTTAAATATCCTTAATCTAAGTGAAAATTTATATAATAGCTATGCTCTGAAAAGAGTTTATTACTCTGCATATGTACCTGTTAATTCAGGAAATAATCTGCCTGAGCTGAAAAATCCTCCAACCCTTCGTGAGCACCGCTTGTATCAAGGGGACTGGCTTTTAAGAATCTATGGATTTAAAGCTAAAGAAATATTAAATGAAAAAACACCAAACTTTGATATTAATTTTGACCCAAAAACCAATTGGGCTCTTAGTAACCTTGATATTTTCCCTGTGGAAATAAACACAGCCCCCTACGAAACCTTAATAAGAATTCCAGGTATAGGAATTAAAGGAGCTATGAAAATTATTAATGCTAGAAAAATCTCCTTTTTAAATTTTTATGATTTAAAAAAACTTGGAGTTGTTATAAAAAGGGCTCAATATTTTGTGGTTTGCAAAGGGAAATATTATGGTGCAGTAGATTTAGATGAAGAAAAGGTTAGAGCAGCCCTTAAGCCTAAAATTGATTTAAATTATGTAGAAAATGAAGACTGCAAACAATTAAGCCTATTTGACATCCCTGCTTTAAGTAAATCAACTGCTCTTCCACCAGTTCAGGATAAAACTCTTCTATTAGAAGATAGAAGTTCCTATATCACTGGTGAATTATAGAATGGTGTAAAGGAGTTTTTAATGAAAGAATTTATATATGATGGTTCCTTCGAGGGCTTGCTTACTTGTATATTCTATGGGTATCCACTAAAGGAGGATGTTAAAATAACCTCACAGGATAACTATATACCATCCTTAATTACGGAACCGAAAGAAATTAAAACTGAACAAGATAAATTTGAAAGAGTTTATGAAAGTATAGAAAATAAATTAAGTCCTTCCACCCTTAGAAATGTATATTATCTATATTTAAGCGAAATCCAAGGTGTAGAAACCTTAATTTTTAACTATATTAAACTATGTTATAAATATGGAGATAAAATAAACATGGCTAAAAATAACGACATCATTATTTTAGTGGATAGATACTGTAAAAGAGTATCCTATGAAAGTCATCGTTTTACTGGTTTTGTAAGATTTAAAGAAATTGGACCTTTAACCTTTTATGCACCTATAGAGCCAGACCATAATATTCTACCACTTTTAACAGATCACTTTATCAGTAGATTCTCAGACCAAAATTTTATTATTCATGATTTAAAAAGAAATCTTGCCATAATCTATAATAAAACTGAAGTAACTATATCTCCTCTTGAAAATAAAAAAGGAGAAGAGCTTATGCTCTCCTCTCATATGGATAACTTTGAGGACCTATGGAAAGAATTTTATAAATCCGTTAATATAGAGGAAAGAAAAAATCCTACCTGCCAAAAGAGAATGATGCCAACGCGATATTGGAAGCACTTAACGGAAATGAATTAAACTCTTACTCCTTCACTTCTAATTGTGAAGGAGTTTCTTTTTTCCGAAACTTAATATCACTTTCCTGATAAGATAAAGCAATAAAAACACATATACCTCCAAGTATCCCTGCAGCACCAAGACTTTCACCTAAAACAATATAAGAAGCAATTACTCCAAATACAGGTTCTAAAGAAAAAATTACACCTACTCGGTCTGAACTAATAAATTTTTGACATGCCGTCTGAAGATAAAAAGCTATAGCTGAACAGAAAACGCCTAGTAAAATTAAGGTAAATACACTTAGCCCTGATGGTGCTATTGGCATAGTTTCAGTAAAAAAGGCAATTATAAATCCAAATACTGATACAAAAAATAACTGAATAATGGTTAGCAATGCAGCATCATTGTCCTTTGCCAAAACCCCTGTAATTACCACATGGAACCCATAACAAAGAGCCCCCAGAACACATATTAAATCACCACTGAAAAAAGCTAATCCCATTTCTTTAGTATAAGATAATAGAAATAATCCTAAGGTACAGAAAACAACACTAATAATAGTTTTCTTTGTCACTCTGACATTTAAAAATATTCTTAATATAAATGGAATTAATAAAACATGAATGCAGGTAAAGAACGATGCCCTTGATGAAGTCGTATACATAATTCCTACCGTTGCAAAAATATATGTTAAAAATAAAAATAAGGATAGAATTAATCCATTTTTCACTAATTTCTTATCTATTAATCTCAATTTCTTATAAAATAAAATACTTAATGTGATAGCTGCAATTCCAAAACGAAAACCTATCATATAAAAAGTTGGAAAATACTCTCCTACTATTTTTAAGGCTGGAAATCCAAATCCCCAGAATATTGTCACTATAATTAAACCAATAATACCCAAATTTTCTTTTTTAATTTTACATATCTTGTCCAAAATCTTTCCCCCATTCAAAATCACTTGTTTTAATCAAAAGTCTTTCTTTAAATCATATTCCAATTTCAGGTTTAAAAAGAACCCCCTATTTATAGTATTTTATTAAAAACTCCCCTGCTTCCCTTCGCTTGATATTTTCCCTACGTTTCTCATCCCTTCACCTTTATATTTTCAATAATAAGCTCATATTAACTCTTTTATCTCTACCAACAACCATCTTTTTTTAGAAAAATAATATTTTTCCTAATAGTTGCACATTAAATTATAGCCATATTCTTACCTTTCCACAAGGTCATTTTCTTTTCTAAGCAAAGTTATCAAAAATTTGTTGTATTAATAAACGCCCTTCAAATTCTTGATAAGCTCCTGATACAAAGTATATTTCAAATAGTCTTGAGGAGTTCTCCTTTGAAACCAGAGTAGAAGTTGATAAAAATAAAGCCATGAAATATGGCTAAACTTATACTTAAAGGCTTAAACTATAATAAGGCATATAAAGTATTACATAATACTTTATATGCCTTACTTTTTTATTAGACAAATATGTTTAACCTTCCATTTTCATAGATATTTTCTGATACACCTAATGCTATTAATCCTCCAAATAGAAATACTGCATTAGCAAAATTAATTTTTATGAAGTTGTCGATGTTCACAGTATTGTCACCACTCATAACTGATTTATATGCCAGTTGAAACTTTCTATATCCCACACTCATTATAATAATTCTTGCAAAAATTCCTGCATAAATAGAGTAAACGACTAAAGCATCAGGATTATATATCATCTCCTCACTATTAGTATACTTCTTGTAAATAGCCTTAATTCCATTTGTCGTTGCCTGTATGGATAAAATGTCTGAAATAAAACTAATTATATTTCCATTCAGCAAAATTTTAAGTAGTTCAATTGCTACTCTATCATTCTCACTCATCTTTATGTAATCACTATTGCCAGCTGAAGTATTTGATGTAGTGCTGCTGCCATAGCTTGCATTGGTCATCTCTTCACCTTCTATGAAATTGATTCCTACTTTATAATATAAGTATAATGAAACTTTTGATACCTTCATAACTAAAGATAAATATTAAGTTAAATTATTAAAATAAAAAATTGCTAACTGTGTTCTATCTCTCAACTCTAGTTTTTCTAAGATGGAACTTATATAATTTCTAATTGTCCCCTCACTTAAAAATAATTCATTAGCTATCTCTTTATTTGAAAACCCTTTTGAGACCAGATTTATGATATCAAATTCTTTCTCGGATAAATCAAATTGTGATATATCCTTTTTATGATTAGTCTCTTTTAAAATTGAAGGAAGCTTAGATACAACTTCTTGTCCAAAAACACTTTGCCCTCCATAAACTGCCTTTAATGCAGATACAATTCCTTCAAAATGCTGCTTTAAAATATACCCTTTAGCTCCAAGCTTTAAAGCTGTAATTATATATTCATCATCTTCGAAGGTAGTAAGGAATAATATCTTAGCATCACTATGTTTTTTTAAAATTGACTTACCAGCTTCTAATCCCGTCATACCGTCCATTCGTATGTCCATAAGCATTATATCTGGTTTATACTCATTATATAGCTCTATAGCTTCTTCTCCACTATATCCTAAAGCCTTAACTTCAATGGAGCTGGAGGCCTCTATAATTGTTTTTAGTGACATGCAAATTAATTTATCATCATCAACTACAACTATCTTCATTTTAACCCTCTCCCTTCATAATTGAAATAAATATCTTAAATCCATTTATATCATCAAAATTAGTAATTCCATTCAAATTATTAACCCTGTTTCTTATTCCCTCTAATCCAATTCCATTATCCTTCCTAGCTTGCTTTTTTGTTCCATTATCAATAATAATCAATTGAATAAGCTTTGGGTGTTCATAAAGGCTTATGGTAACTTTAGTTGCATTAGAATGTTTCATTACATTAGCTAAAGCCTCTTTTATAATTGCTATCAAAGCATATTTTAAATTTATATCTAAATCCATATTAATTTCATAGTTTAAAACAGCCTCACAAAAGGAAAAATCTTCAACTATATTTTTAAGCTGAATATATAGATCTACTGAATCTTCATGAAGATTGTGTACACTATTTCGAATTGAATTCATTCCTTCATCAAGTGTACTTTTTATATTTGTTAACATTGCCTTTGTAACCTCTTCCTTTGAAATTGCAAGAACAGCACCTATTTGAAGTATTGAACTGGTTAACAGATGTCCTACATTATCATGAATCTCTCGTGCAATTCTATTTCTCTCATTTAATGTTGCAAGCTTTACCTGAAAATCCTCTCTATTTATCAAATCATCTACTTTCTTTTCAAGATTAATAGACATTTCCATAAGTTCATCTCTTTTTCTTATGTATTCTTCATGAAGCTTTCTATATTGTACTGCTTTATATTTTAATATAAAACTAATTATAATCATAACTGATAAAAACATATTAATATGGGGTTCAAAATTTTGAAGTTCTACAATCCATGGTATTAGGACAGCAGCTGCTATTATCCTTCGATTAGTTAAAAATAAATCATATAAAATTAGAGGAATGCCTAATAAAAATGCCGGCTGAACAAAGGAAAGAATCAAGAGCAAAATGCATAAGGCTACATTAACCCTCTCACTAGCAAAGAACTCTATAATTGCCGATATGGAAATGATAACCAGCATTGGTATTATAACACTTTTTGTATCATAACTAAGAAGAAGCATTGTTAGTACTCCAATAAAAATTATCAATTTATTTAAAATATTGCTGGTAATAATAATTCCCCCTTTACAACATCCCAATTTAAATATTATTTAAGTAAATAAATAATATCATATACTTCTCAACATTTTAACATGAATTCATAAATATTACATTTGTCATATGTAAGTGATGACATTTAACACTTACTGCCATATTAAAAATATCATAAAATAAAATTATAGAAACTACTCATAGTATTTATTTAAAGGAAGTAGTTCAAACTTAAAATTTATGTATATATCTCAATAATTTAAAATGTCACTTATGGAGGTTGTATTATGATAGTAAAAATTGAAAACCTAGTTAAAAGATATGGAGATTTAATAGCATTAGATCATTTAAATTTAAGCATTAAGGAAAAAGAAATATTTGGTCTTCTTGGACCAAATGGTTCTGGAAAAACCACTACAATAAACTGTATCCTTTCCCTTCTTAAATTTGATAAAGGAAGTATTGAAGTATTCGGTAAAGAGATGACTCCAACGGCTTATGATTTGAAAAGAGACATCGGAATAGTAATGCAGAATGTAGCTGTATTTGATGATTTGAGTGTTTATGAAAACATTGACTACTTCTGCGGACTTTATATAAAAGACAAGAAAAAAAGAAAGGCTTTAGTTGAAGAAGCCATTGAATTTGTTGGCTTAAGCGAGTTCAAAAAATTCACTCCAAAAAAACTAAGTGGCGGCCTTCTAAGGAGATTAAATATTGCCTGTGGAATTGCCCATAAACCAAAACTAATAATTTTAGACGAGCCTACCGTTGCTGTAGACCCTCAAAGCAGAAATCATATCCTTGAGGGAATAAAAAAACTAAATGAAGATGGTGCAACCATAATATACACCTCCCACTATATGGAGGAGATTGAGCAACTTTGTACCTCTATTGCCATCATGGATAAAGGTAAAGTCATTGCAAATGGTACAAAGGAAGAATTAAAGTCAATGATATCTCATGGAGAAAAAGTGGTAATTGAAGCCTTTGGTATTCAAGAAAACCAGTTAAAATCCTTATATGCTCTTCCGAAGGTTACCTCCGTTGAATATCTAGATAATTTACTAACAATAAAAACTAAAAGTTCTAACAGTAGTCTTGGCAAAATTACAGATATTCTTGAAAATAATAATATTTCCTATGGAAAAATTTATTCTGAACTTCCAACTCTAAATGATGTATTTTTAGAGATTACTGGTAAGCAGCTTCGTGATTAAAGGAGGATTTCTATGTTTTTTCATATATATAAATATCAATTAAAGCTTAAACTCAAAGACAAAATAAGTACCTTCTGGTCCTTAGCCTTCCCCGTAATTTTAGCTCTCTTATTTAACGTAGCTTTTTCAAACATTATGAATGGAGAAGAATTTCAGAAAATAGATATAGCTGTTGTAAGTAAATTTGAAGAAACTACAAATTTTGATAATGCACTAAAAGAAAGTGATTTATTTAACATTAAAAAAGTAGACAAGAAAAGAGCTGAAGTCCTTCTTGCTTCGAATGAAATTTCTGGTTATATAAATGAAGGTAATGAAATTTCCATTATCGTTAGCAAATCAGGTATTAATCAATCAATACTAAAGGAGTTTGTTGATACCTATGAACAGCGTAGTTCAACCATTGAAAATATCATAAAAACAAATCCTGAAGCACTTCAAAATAATTTTTTTGAAGAAGTTTCAACAATGAATGTGTACACCAAAGAAATTTCCATAGGAAATTCCACTAACATTGTGGTTATCTACTTTTATACCTTAATTGCCATGGTAACTTTGCTTGGTGCAAACTTTGGTTGTGATGACATATTAAATATCCAGGCAAATCAATCTCCAAGAGCTGCAAGAATAAATGTTGCTCCTGAAAATAAACTTAAGATATTTCTGCCTTCTCTATGTGCTACCATGACTTATCATTTCTCTATAGTTTTTATTTATATTTTATTTATAAATAAAATTCTAAAAGTAGATTTTGGTTCTACCTTAGGTCCTGTAATCCTTCTTGCTTTTGTAGCTTGCTTTGCGGCAGTTTCTATGGGAACCATGATTAGTGCACTAATCAACAAAAAATTGAGCATAAAGACCGCCGTAATTCTTGTTATCACTATGGTAGGTTCTTTTTTATCTGGTATGATGGCTGTTCAAGTAAAATATTTAGTACAAAAATATGTACCCCTTGTATCATACATTAATCCTGCTAATCTAATAACTGACGGACTTTATTCCCTATATTATTACGATGGGTTCACCAGATATTTTATTAATCTAGGTCTTCTAGGGACTCTAGGTATTATATTTATAATAATAACTTATTTAGTACTAAGGAGGCAGCAATATGCAAGTATTTAAGCAATATTTTAAAATTATAAGAAAAAGTGTATTCTGGTCATTATTTATGTATGCTGTTATATTTATTGCAATGTCAATAATGTTTAGTACTACAGGAAATAATTCCTCCACAGGATTTGAAACTACTAAATGTAAGGTTGCAGTTTTTAATGAAGATAATTCTCCATTAGCTGACAATGTTGAAAATTTTATTAAAGCTAACTCTACTGTAGTAACACTTGAAAACAATAAAGATAGCATAAAAGATTCCCTCTTCTTTAGAGATAGTGAACTAGTTATTACAATACCGAAAGGTTTTGGAGATGCCTTTAACACTGAAACTCCACTTTCTCTTCAAACTCAAAGCATTCCTGATTCAACTAGCAGTGTTTTAGTGAAAAATATGATTAATAACTATCTAAACACCACTAGCTTATATTTAAAAACTACTGCTATTAAAGACTTTAATGAAATAGGAACCTTGGTAGAAAAAGATTTAGCTGTAGAAAGTAAAATTACCTTAAATAACGGTGAAGTCCTTAAAGATAAAAATGGATCTTACTATTACTTCAACTATCTATGTTATCCCCTTTTATGTATGCTAATTTTAGGAATTTCATTAATTTCTGGTATTTTTAATGGTAAGGATTTAAAAATGCGAAATCTTTGCTCTCCAATTGGAATAAAAAGCTTCAATCTTCAATTGTTCTTAGGACACATTGTTTTATCATTATTTATCTGGATATTATTCATAATAATTTCCTTTATAATGTATCCTTCAGAAATGATCACTATCAATGGATTATTGCACATAATAAATTCTCTTATTTTTACAATAACAGCATTGAGCTTAAGCTTTTTCATTGGAAATATTGCCACCAAAAATTCTGTTTATGCTATTTGCAACTGCGTTGCCTTAGGAAGCTGCTTCTTAGGTGGTGCTTTTGTTCCACAAGAAATGTTAAGTTCTGCAGTTGTTAAACTATCTATGATAAATCCTGTTTATTGGTATGTTCACGTCAATGATACCATTAGTTCAATGTCAAAATTCAACTTTACAACACTGAAGCCAGTTCTTTTTGAGTTTATGATATTAACTGCCTTTGCCTTAACTTTTTTAAGCATTGGACTTGTAACAATCAAACAAAAAAACCTTACAGCTTCAAATGATTAAAATAATTAAAGGCAGTATAGTAAAGTTTACTATACTGCCTTTATAAATTTTATATTATTCATGCACTCTAATTCTTAATCCTTACTCTTTGAAGGTTAAATTCTTTAATAAAAGTTGTTCCAATATCAACCAGAATTATTATACTAAGAAATGCTACGATTAAAAATGCTATTGGTGAGATTATATCAAATATAGTATTAACTATAAATGGTTGAAAATATTTAATGCCTATAAAAGTTAATACAGTCCAAGCAAAAGAAAAACTTAAACAAACTAGCCCTTGATAATTGTAATTAAGCTCAGAATAATCCCAATAATTCTTATGAAAATATCTTCTAATTAAATATCCTGTAACATATTCTACTATTGTAGGCACAATAAAACATAATCCTAACAAAATTATCAAATTTATTTTTGTAAATTCAGCAAAAAATATTAATATTGTCATTGCAATGGCATACATAGGTTTAAACGGACCGCTTAAAAATCCATCCTCTTGTAAATGTCCCTTTGCAAAATATGAAAAAAGGTTTTCTATTATCCAGCCTAAAAAACCATATAGGAAAAAGCTCATTGATAAGTATATCAACATATCATAACTACTCACATAACTCACTCCTTAAGTAAATATCCAAATCTTTGATTTGGTTAATACAAAACTAAGTCACAGTCCAAATCAAGGATTTGGTTACTGAAACTTAATCTTTAAGCTATCCTTCGAATAAATATAAGAAGGAGTTTCCCTCATAAAGGTAGTATTTCCTAAAATGTATATATTATGTAATGAATTTTTATAAATTTTTTAGTATTTTAAAATATAAATATTTAGAATATACTCTAAATTCATTAAATTTATGGTAGAATAAGTTAAGGAATATTGTACATATTTTTACATAATTATCGAAGGAGTGATATAATGACAATATTTAAGAAAAAAATAGGTGTTGGCACCTTGGCGCTTCCCCTGTTTTTAATTGGCCTTATATTAGTTTGTCAATTTGTTTATTATTCAATAGGAGAAGATATCTTAAGTCTTCTTAGTTTAAGAACAGCCGCTGCTGATTTTCAGTTTGGAAATGGACAAGCAGTTTATTTTTCATTAGTTTTTACTATTCCATCCCTTGTCCTTGGATATACATTTGGTGATCATTTTGGTGCAAGAGCAGGACGAACTCTTTCTATGTTTTTAATCGGAGGTATATTAGCCTTTTCAATAGGATATAGAATTGGATTTGACTATTTAATAAAGTTTATTACGTAAAAAGAGCCTCAGCTTTAAACAAAAGCTGAGGCTTTTTTATATATTATTTGATTGATTTATATTTATGTTATTTAAGTAATCCATAAGCATTAATTCCATTTCAATCTCACCTTTAATTGGATAAGTCTTTGCTAGCGCCTTTCCTTCCTCATATATTACTCTAGCCTTATTTATATCTCTCTTAAAAAGGAGCTCATAGGACATCTCAACTCTTTTCTTGCTTATCATTCCTTTGCAAGCATTTATATACTTTAGAAGCTCTTTATTATATAACCTTTGCACTAAATTACTTTCACCATTTAAAACCAATTCTAAGAATATCTTTTCACAAGCAATCTCATATCTATATATACCTAAAATATTATTTAAATATGGATTTAAGCTATTCAGTAGCTCACGCCCTTTTTCAAATTCCATTTTATCTAGATAATAATTATACTCCATTAAAATCAACGCTATATTTAATGGACTCGAAGCATCTCCTCCTTGGAATTTAAAGTCATCTATATTCATTTCTCTTGGTCTTACCCCCATTGATAAAAGTCCATTAAACCTCAATTGGCTATAAAAAGCTTTCCTTGCTTCCTTATCCTTAATCATTGACATTACATTACTGCCATCATTTGCTATCCCCGTAATCTTTAATGGTATCCCATTAAGAAGTGCACTAATAATCCCAACACCCCCAAATACTAAAAGAAAACCCTTTAACCAAGGTGCTGTTTCATTGAAAAATACAACAATTAAAATTGGCATAATCCCAAAAACTAAATTAAAAATTACACCTCCAAGGTTATATAGAATAAATGGTACCCTTTCTTCATCTTCTTCTGGCGGCATCAATAAACACTGTCCTCCAGTTCCAGGTATACTAAATTTTTTAATCTTCCATTTTCCTTCATCCCTTATTATCGTTGCTGACCCTATTCTAAAAGATACAAATGTATATCCTGATAATAATCCACAAACAAGGTGTCCACTTTCATGAATAATAATTTGAATTAAAAAGGACGCTAAAACTAAAACAAATACTATTAGAACTTTTATTATTTCCATTAATATTCCTTCTTCTTTAAAATATGTACCCATAAAATTTATAGCTATTGCACTAATTAGAACTCCAAAGATAACCCCCAGTATTAAACCTATTATAATAAAAGCAGTTCCTTTATTTATTTTTTTACATCTAGGTTCCTTCATATAAATTCCTCCTTTTTCTAAAATAATTAATTTAATTATTTTAATTTTTCATCACTTCAAATTGTAAGTATTAGTTTCTTATATAAAATTATAGCATAATCATAATTTATTTATGGTTAATAATCCATTTTATTTATTACTATTCACATTTTTTATGCTAAAATAATTTCTAGGCGGTGATTGAATGAATAAAAATAAAATATTAAACGAAACAAAAGAGTTCGTAAAAAGCAAATTAATTGGTGAAGGTAGTGGACATGATTATTACCACGCACTACGTGTTTATAAAACCGCTTCTTATATTGCCGAAAAAGAAGGAGCGGATACCTTTATAGTTTCTCTTGCAGCCCTTCTTCATGATATTGATGATTGGAAGTTTTCCTTAAATAACGAAACTACTACTTCAAGAATTGAAGATTTTATGAATTCCATTGGTGTAAGTAAAGACATCATTGAAATAATATGCTATATTATTAAAACAATTTCCTTCAAAGGTGGTGTGGTTGATTCTACTCAACATACAATTGAAGGAATGATTGTTCAAGATGCTGACAGATTAGATGCAATTGGTGCCATTGGCATTGCAAGAACTTTTACCTATGGTGGAAGTAAAAAACAAGTAATATATGACCCCCATATTTCCCCTAAAACTTTTACAACCTTAAATCAAGTAAAAACCGAAGAAAATCATACTATAAATCACTTCTATGAGAAATTATTAAAACTTAAATATTTAATGAATACTAATACTGGTAGAATATTAGCTGAAAAACGTCATAAATACATGGAAGATTTTCTTGAGGAATTTTACAATGAATGGAATTGTACTTTTGCTTAATACATTTAAAAATGCTAAAAAATAAAAAACATTGATGAACATTTTGAACTTAAAAATAAACAGTGCACCGATTAATTTCAGCGCACTGTTTATTTTTAAAACTAGTTATTTATATATTTTTCAAATACATAGCCAAAATCTTTTACAACATATTTTTTTATTGATTCAAGCTGCCAATTAAAAGCATAATTATTGATTTTCTCAAAGTTCTCTTCAATTGCTACACCCTCTAGTTTTGCACCATCTAAAACTGCGGTTGCAGTTTCAAGACTTCTTCTGCTAAACTCTAAGCAGCTATTGTTATGACGTGAAATTTGTCCAATTCTAATTAAGGTCTTATATAAATCCTTAAGCTGTTCAATTTGTTTTTTATCTACATCAATAGAAAGATTAGCTTGACCTATAGAAAACTTAATTTCAGCATCTAAATCTACTGTTCCAGCAGTTTCTAAAAATACGTTGCTAATTGGATTTTCATAGTAATCATATCTTCTCAAAGTTTTCTTTGAGCTAATTGCCGTTGTTCCATCAACATGGATTAAAGCTAAGTTAGTAAAACAGTATTCATCCGTTCTTGATTTGATGAGAAAATATATTTTTTCATCGTCCTCATGCATTACATAATCATCAGCCTCAACCTTATTATAATCACTAGGTGAAAGAATTTTACCAATATCACTTATGCCTAACGCTTCTGCTGCAAACTTTTTCAACATAAATCATCACTCCTTTTTCTCATTATACCAATACATTATATTTGCAACAATATTCATTTCATCCATTTTATCTTTTCCATATATCTTTTTTTAATAATAATTAATTGTTCTAAAACACTAAAAAACATACATAATAATTATTAATCACATATAATCATATAATAATAGATTATATGATCATAAATTCACTCTATTAGCAAATTAATTAATACGTACTTATATGGAGGTGCTTTTGTGACCTTAAAAACCGAAAGAAACTGTTGGTTAGTTGGCAGCTTTATTTTCATTTTATCCTTTGCATATTATTTTAAAAACAAATCTCATATTTGCTGGTTTCAACTAGCTGTGGCCATTTTATTTTATCTAAACGGTTACTTACGCAATTCAAAATTAAAAAAACAGAAAAAATGAACTCATAGAAAACTTACAACAAACAAATAATTTAATGTTAGTTTTCTATGAGTTATAAATCCTTTTAAGTATTATTTGCTTATATCTGTAAAATTAAGTACTTTCTCTTTATCCATATGGATTGCCGTATTTACATCTTTCGCAAACTTATTTATTCTACTTAACGAAATAGTGTTTATTTTTTCTTTTCCATTTAAAAGATTTTTAACACCTTTTTTAGCCGATTCATTTCTTCCCATCATTTTAATAATAGTTCTTTCAAAAAAGTTCATTTTTTTAAAATCAAATACTCCGCCAAAAGACTTAATTGCACATGCATGATCTAATAGCTCCCCAGGAAAAGTTGCCCAAAAGTATGATTCCACTGATGCTGCATCAAACCCCATACAAGAAAGATATAGTCCTAAGGGTTTCTTACATAATTCATCACATTTCTCCAAACCAAAAGCTCTTAACTCTGCTTGAGAATTTCCAGCATATATTGAACCACCAAGAATTACTTTATCGTACTTGGATATTTCAACATTCTTTGCTTCCTTTAAATTAACTAAATCACATTCTCCATTTAATTCCTCTGCAAGCTTCTTTGCACAAGCTTCAGCTGCACCATACCTTGTAGTATATGCTATAAGTATTTTCATTTATTATCCCCCTAATTGTATAAAGTCCTATTTAATTTTATCTAAAAATTTATATTCTCCTTGAACTTGCATCTGCTCTAGTAAATTGTTATATAAAGTCTTCAACGTTTCAGGCTCTGTCACCCCAATTGTCTCTAATTCAGAGCTATGATTTTTAAAATACACCTTTGAACTCATATATTTTCCATGAAGGCTGTCTAAAATATGAAGTGCTTCTTCCTCATTTAAATTAATTATCATATTATCACCTCAAAGATATATTCTATAAACCTTTTTATTATCCTTTAATTAAACGATTCTTTTTCCTTTAATTTTACAATAAATGCATCACTCAGTTTTAAAATATCATTTTTTCTTGCAACTGCATTAATCCATTCTACTGGAATTTTATTATATCCGTAAAATATCCCTGCCAAGCCACCTGCAATACAAGCTAAGCTATCTGTATCATCGCCTAGATTTACAGCTTTTAAGACACATTCTTTATATGAAGTTGTTGTTATAAAACACCATAAAGCTGCCTCTAAACTATGAATAACATATCCTGAAGAATATATATCCTCCATTCTATAAGAACTTATGTCTCCATTTTGGATTCGCCTAAAGGCTTCTTTTCTATAACCTCTTCCCCTTATTTTTTGAATCCTGCTATAAGCTTGACGCTTGCCCAGCCCTTCTAAAAGCCCTATGGCATATTCTACGTATAGATAACAGGCAAAAATACTTATTCCATTGCTATGGGTTATAGATGAAACTTTTGCTACTATCTCTTCTCGCTTTTCCTGTTCAGTATTATATAAGTAAAAAGCCAAGGGCAGAATTCTCATTAAAGAGCCATTTCCATTATCATATTCACCATCCAGTCCTGATTCCAAGGCACTTCTTCCATTTTGCATGGAAATAATACTACTAAAGGTTGTTCTTCCAACATCAAAAACTTCACCATAAGGCGTCCAATAAGCATCTTCCAACCATCTGCAAAACTTTCTTCCTAAATCCTCATAATCAATACCGTTGAGTAGGCTTTCAATTGTACATAAAATCATACTACTATCATCTGACCAAGTCCCTTTAGGCTGATTGTAAGTACCATATTCCCTCATATCGTCAACCAGATTTTCCATTAGTTCTTTTCTAGAAGTAAACTCTACTGGAACCCCTAATGCATCTCCTACAATAGCACCCATTATCCCACCAATAATTTGATTTTTATTCATGGCTTTCATTTCTATTCCCCCACTTGAATATATTTTTATTTTTTGAAATCCCAACTGAGAGTAAATTACAAAGTTCTATACCATATTTTACCACATTCGATTTCAATTTTAAATCTTTTTATATAAAAGTTAACTTAACCGTAACTCATCCACCTGGAACCCCAGGTAGAGAATTCGAATATGAACTTGCAATGAAGAAAAGAACGCTAAAGACTTGACAATTATCAAAGAAAGATCTGAAGAAAACTCAGCCTCATGGCAGAGTAAAGTTGCTGGTAAATATGATAACTGTCACTAATAAATATGAAAAATTCAGTGATAGCTGTATCATTAATGTTAAAGCTTCCGAAGTACCTCCTACAAAGCCTGAAACTAAGGAAATCATCTTAAACAAAAATAACACAAAATTAAATGTTGGTGATAATATAACTATTAAAGCTTCTGGTAAACCAACCGATGCTGAAATGTCTGAAATTGTATGGTCATCTTCTGATAAAAAGGTAGCTACATGTTGTTACAGCTATAGGCTCTGGTAAAGCTAAGATTACTGTGAAATCTAAGGATGGTAAGTTATCTGACACTTGTAATATAACAGTTTCTAAAAAAGATAATGATACAAGCCTTCCTCAAACTTGTGCTATAGCTGGTAGCAGTTTATTAGGAACTGCTGGATTAATGACTCTAGGCGTTAGCTCTTTAATACTAATCGGAAAGAAAAAAGAACAAGATAATGAATAATTAAAATAATCCCAGAAGGCATAACACCTTCTGGGATTATTTTAATTCGAGATATTTTAAATAAACAAATCCTTTTGCTTAAACCTTATTACACCTAAAATAAATAGCACTGCTGCCATAACAGCCATAGTCACATTTAAGCTTAAAACGCCGCTGATTCCTTCAACTATTTTATCTCCTGGGAATAAAGTAAATATAGTGCAATATTTTAAATCCTTAAACTTTTCTCCTGCATTAGATATCATTTGAATTAAGTAAAAAAGTATTGGAAGACCTGCACCCACAGCAAAGAACCCCTTGGATTCATCAAAAAAGCAGGCTGCCAAAAATCCTATACTACTTATTAGCATATGAAGTAAAAATGCACTTAAATTAAGCTGAAGATATCTTCCTATATCCAAATCTCCTGGAAACATTATGGCACATGATAAAAGTCCTATACCTGTAATTAGAGTAATAAGTAATGCCACACTTAATATTAAAGAAGTTAGCTGCGTAATAATAATTTTTACTCTTGTATTCGGAGTTGATAAAAGACATGCCATTGACCCATTATCCACATACTTCATTACAAATTTATTAATTAAAATAATTTCGAACACCATTGGTATTACAAGCATTATAAAGCCATAAAGATAAGTATTTATAAATGCTAGTAAGGTTCCTGTTGAACCAGTCATTCCCACTGCTGCCATTATTCCCGGCATCATTTCTTGATATTGAGTCAACATTTCTGCCATGGCTGGATCAAACATATAAATAATCATAGTGGTATACATGGTTAATATAGCTATAAAAATAATTCCAATCTTTGCTGTATAAAGCATATTTCTTTTAAATAAGGGTAAAGAAATCATTATTTTTCACCTCCATAGAAATGTAAAAATATTTCTTCAATGGTTTCTCTCTTAACATCTAAATCTTTTATTTTGTACTTAGTAACTGTACTTAAAAATTTAACTATGTCACCTTGAACTGCAACTGTTACATTTTTACCAAGAACCTCAATTATCTTAATTGAAGGGTTCTCTTCATTAAATCTTAAAAGTTCCTTTTCAGATTCAAATTCTAAAGTATAAAACTTTCTCTTCTTAGCTTTTAAAGATTCCATATTTTCTATAGCTGCTATTTTTCCCTCCTTAATAATGGCAGTTCTGTCACAGGTACGCTCCACTTCCTCAAAGATATGGGAAGACATAAATATGGTTTTACCCTTACTCTTCTCTTCTAAAATAAGTTCAACAAATCGATTTTGCATCAATGGATCTAAACCGCTGGTAGGTTCATCTAAAATAATAATGTCTGGGCTTCCCATAAAAGCACAAATAATTCCTATTTTCTGTTTCATACCCTTTGACATTTTCTTAATCTTTCCTCTTGGGTCAAGTTCAAAAATATTCATGAGCTCATTCATCCTAGTCTTATCTTTAATGCCCTTCATAGATGCAATAAAATCCAACATTTGTTTTCCTGATAAATCTTCAAGAAAGGTTATCTCTCCAGGTAAATATCCAAGATTCTCCTGGATCTTAGCTGCATCATTATAACAATCCATACCATCTATGAAACATTCACCCTTTATTGGTCTAATAAATCCAAGTAAATTTCTGATGGTAGTTGTTTTTCCAGCTCCATTGGAAAGATAATTATATAGATAACACTGTTAGACAGTCTTTGTAGATTTGTTATAAGATAAAGAACTTATATTCATTCTTCTTTTTCAGATGTGATTCTGTTACTTTCTATAAATTCCAGCATTCTTTGATGTTGATCTTCAAAATTAAATTTAACCATAATCTTATTATTTTCATAAACATATATTGTATCTATCAACTCAATCAAGATTCCACGATTTAATTCTTTTATATTTTCATACTTTAAAAATCTCTTTAAATATGGGTCGTTACTTCCAACCCCTTTTGAAGCAATATCCACTTCAAGTTTTAAATTAGCAATTACCTCTTCTATTTCTCTAGCTTTAGATTCAAACTTAGATTTCATTCTAGCATATTCGCTTCTGCTTATATCTCCACATTTCCAATCCATATATAAACCGTCTATCACATTAACCATTTTTTCCAACTCTTTCTCTTTACCTTTCAACTGCTTTTCAAAATGTAAAGATTTGTTACTAACAGCTGGCTGTTGATTGATTTTCTCGATAATCTTTGCCATATTTCCTATAAGAGATATTTGCATTTGTATTGCCTTCAAAACCGCTTCTGTCAAACCTTCAATACTAATTCTATGTCTACTGCACATACTCCTACTTTTAAAAGAATTAGTGCTACATACATAATATACATAAGTCTTGACCGTACCATCTGCCATTTTCTTACGGTTAGTTTTTTTTGTCATACTTCTACCGCAATCTACGCAACGTAAAAATCCTGAAAACAAATAAACTTTCTTTTGCTTTGGAGCTGTACGAGTATCTCGCTTTGATAATGACTGAGCTTTTTCAAAGAGTTCACGACTAATAATTGGTTCATGTGTATTTTCTACAATAAACCATTCATCTTCTGGTGTAGATATTGATTTATGCACTTTATAGCTAATAATACGCTGTTTTCCTTGCACCATATCTCCAACATACATTCTATTTTTTAAAATCGTGCATATTGTTGTAATACTCCACATACCATCATTTTTAGCTTGCTGTGGTGTTTTAATATTCAATCCTTTACTGTGCTTATAATCAATTGGGGTAAGTATTCCTAGTTCATTCAAATGCTTCACAATACCTATTTTACTCATCCCACCTTCTACATACCAATGATAAATATTTCGAATGACCTCAGCTGCTTCTTCGTCAATAATAAGGGCATTTTTATTTTCTGGGTCTTTCTTATATCCATAAGGAGCAAAAGCACCAATAAATTCGCCATTACGACGTTTCATATTAAATGTACGTCTTACATCATTGGAAGTTCTAGCCGCATATCGGTCATTCATAAGCCCTGTAATTGGTACATCCATACCATCTGTAATAGATTCTGGATTTTTATACGTATCAAATGATGGACTTCCTAAACATATGAACCTTGTTTTATAAAGTGGAAAAAACTCTTCTAGATAATATCCTTGGTCTGCATAGTTTCTAAATGTCCTTGCTAGTGTCTTACAAATAATACAATTAACCAGTCCTAATTTTACGTCATCAATCATTCGTAAAAAAGATATACGGCTATCATCTGTTGTCCCACTTATTCCGTCATCAACATAAACATCAACAAGGGTATATTCATCTTCAAAGAACTTTTCCAAATATTCTTGGATAATTTTTTTCTGATTTGTAACACTCAAACTTTCGTCATTTCCATCATCTTTAGATAAACGTATATAAACTGCAACCCTCCACACAACTCGCTCATTCTTGCTTCTTTTACTTTCTACTTTTCTAATTCTTGGCATATATCCTCCTATCTAGAAAAGCCTTATATCACAAAAACATTTTACCATATTTACCTTTTTATTTCAGCAATTTTTTAGACTTCGAAAATACTCTATAAGACAAGAAGCGAGCGATTTCCCATTTTCTGAAAACTTCAATTCTACAGTTATATTACCACACTTAAAACAATAAGGATTACCTATTGTTTCAAAATATCTATTCATAGATTCTTCTGAATCAAATGATAATTTTTTTATACTCTCAGAAAGATTAGAAATATATTCGGGAGACATTTCCTTTATTTCTTTATCTATATTCATAAATATTCCTCCTTCATAAATTTGCTGTCTAACACTATTTCTCTTAGATAAGCAAACAGACGGCTTTGGAAGCTCCATTAGTATCTCAACTATTCCCATTCTTATGGGTAACCGCACTATGCGGACGTATCATTATCCTGTAATACAGTTCATGGCAAAACGACTTTCCAAAGGTCGCTCTAGAATCACTATATGAATCGCTCACTTCTAAAAAAGGTCATGGCGCACAGTATCCAGCGGCTCACTGTATCACAAACGTATCTGTCTGCTTTATTCAATTTTCAAAGAACACTAGGCTTATCAGCCTATGAAAAACTATTGAAATAAATAGACTTTCATAGATTGACAATTCATCAAATCGGGACAAGAAAGAGTAAGATATTCAAATCATGTCCCGATATAGTAACTATTTAATCTTCAATTCAAAGTCATATATCATCTGCAACAACGCTTCTCTAATACGACCTTTCAATTCTATATCTACCGCCATATAAACATTTCCACACGAGTCAAGCAGAGGTCTTAAACTAGCTTTTGATATATACGCATCATAGAACTGTAATAATTTATGTAGAGCTTTCTCATCGCCATCTACAGCCAAAGAAATTAAATGATAGCTAGGACATTTTTCTACATCTTTAACCATCTATTTATCCTCCTGTAATATTTCCTTCATTAATTTTAATGCTGCCATCCTACGCTTAAAAATACCATTTCTTGTAACATCCATCAGTTTCGCAATTGTACTGTCTGGATATTCTTCAAAATAAGATAGTAATAATACATTTCTTTTTATTTCTGGAAGTTTTTTTAATGCTTCAGCAAGCTCTCCTTCTTGTACTGAAACAGGAATGCCACAAGCACTAAAAATAATTTTTTCAATCATTTCATAATTATCTTCTATAGAGAATCCTCCAATTATAATATCTGAAATTTCTGAAAAAGGAGTTTCATGTTTTGCCCTTCGCCCTAATTCTTTTTCATAATTTTTAACTGTACAATAAATTACTCTTTTTACTAATGTATCAAATTGTAAACGTATTGCTGTTTCAAAAGAAGCTGGTTTCATAATCACACCTCCTTTCTATCACTAGCGAAATCGGTATCCCCTCTTTTCGCACCAATACTCAACAGCAAAGTAGAATTTGAATACAAATTTTAAATTTTTTTCTTTTAAAATAAAAAAGTCCGCACAAAACTGCTTGTACGAACTTTTTTATTATATATTTATTTTTTATCTCCTATATTCATTTATTTTAATATACTATTCTTTAATTTACTTGCTGCACAAATACCTCTTTTTAATACTTATACTAATTTACAGTACAATTTTAAAATTTTATTTTGGATTTTTTTAAAATATACTTTGCCGTTATATATATATATTCTTCTGGAGTTGGTATTTTATTTCCAAAGCATTTTTTAAATTCTGCTTGTACGTCTGGATCATGGCTTTCTTTCATTGCATAAATGTTTTGCTGAAACTGTTCCCGATATTCTGATAATGATATACCTCGAGCCTTCGCTCCAGCCTTCAATATAGCTTTTGCATCTCTTTTAGAACCTATCATTTTCACACCTCTCTTTCTTTTAAATTAAATTTCAGCTATTATAATCAATAAATTTTCAATTATATTCTTTATATAAATTGCATACATGAAATTTTCACAAAACATTAATTTACATTATCTCAATTATTTATTTCATTAAAATTTAATTTTATATCTAGCACATTAAATATAGTAACAAATATTAAAGAATTGTTCTTAAAAATATGAATGTAGACATACAATTTTCTATATTCCCTTAATATACTTCCCATATATTCGCTCCTAATAATCTTGATATATTATATATAATAAAGCACTTCTAAATTTACTTATACTAAATTTTTATGAATCATTTATCACTTGATGGGAGTATTATTAAGAATAGATTAATAAAAAATATATTTCGTACTTTATAGAAAATCAAAATAATCGAAGATGATAGAACTCAAATATTTCTAAAATACAAATACACTACAACCTCAGTAAAAATACTTAATATTTCTAATTAAAATCTATGTATTAAATTATAAAAATCATATAATTTCAATATGAACGGTAATATTTTCTTATATATTGATAAAGTTAAAGTAAATATACATATTCATTAAAATAAATTTCACTAAAATCTAATCCTCCATCAACATTTGAATGGAAAAATAACTTAATTTATTGTTAAAAATTTAACTTTTGTTTATGGAGTAAATAATTTTAGGAAAAATTTACTAGACTTATTTAGAAAACTTTTTCATTGAATAAAAAAATATTTTAAATTAGTTACAAGCCTAAAATAATATTGACAATTTATAATGTTAGTAAGCTCATTTGTCCATAATAAAATTATATTTTTATAGTGAATTGAATACTAAAAAATCACATTTTTTTATCTATGAAGAAAACCCGTACAAAAATAAATTATTGTACGAGCTTTTCTTTTTTACTTTTACCATATTTCTATCCATTATAGCATTTTGTAGATACAGATTCTTTACTATTCAACTGTTCTCGAAAAGCAGACTTTTAAACTTTTCAATCTCTGTATCAAAATACGTATCTTTTGTAATACTGTTCAGTGTTTTTCTGATGCATTCTTTATCTTTGTAGTAAAGAATATCTTAGATATAGTTCATTCAAAAAAGATTTCTCATTTCTTCAAAAATATTTTTAAAGCTCTTTTCTTTTTCTATTTGTATTTCTCTAGTTTTTCTTTTTGTAACAAAAAACATTAACTGCTCCAAGAGCTGTTAGAGAACTTATCATCATAAGTATCCACAAGAATATATTACTATTATCTCTAGTTTTAGGTGGTTTGATTTCTATTACTGGTGTATCTTTATTAGAATCTAATTCTTCTTTGACTACAAATCTCCAGTCAATTTCTGTCAAAAGCTCTTGATATTCCAAACCAATACTTCCATCTAAAGTCAAATTAACAACTATTTCTGATTCATTTGATGGTGTATACTTACCAAGGAATATGAAATTCTGTAAATCGATAGTTCCAGATTCACCTGTAGCATTTCCTTTGTATATTTGCTTTCCATCCTGTGTAATACTCATAGCTATCTTTTCTAAAAGTTCATCCTTTAACTTACTCTGCCCTAAAGGAACTACTTGAAAATAAAGATCATACGTCTTTTTTGAACCATTTTCTATCAACAATTTATCCTGATAAGATTCTCCTGGCACCATATTGGTAAAACTCATGAACCAATTTCCATTTGATCCTTTGTCGGGATTCCATACCATCTCTCCATTCTTTTGTTCAAAATAGAGTTTTTTTTCTTTAGAATCTGCATGGGCAGGGATGACATTCCCAAAAAGAATTACGAACAGTAATAACATTATCCATATTTTTTGTTTTTTCATATCATCCCTCCTATTTCATAATTTCATTCTGTGCAAAATATTCTACAATATCTTTCGCATTCTCTTCATTGCCAAATACAGCCTTTATCGCATTTGATGTAGCCTGTACTGTATCAGCATTCACAAGCATAGTGTAATGTGCATTCTCATAGCCATATGTAGTATTTTTAATTTCCTGTGTTACCTTATTATCAGAACTGTCATACCATACTTTTTCACCTTTGATTTCAGGCTCAATGTCAGGATGCATTGTCACAGCATCTACAAGACGAGGTGTTTCTTTTCCCGGAGGGATATTTCCTATGTAGTAAAAGTAAAGGTTTCCTTCTGAATCTATCTTATCTGTAAGTAGAAGCCATTTTCCTCTTGCTTCCTTGATCGTATTCACGATAGGAATCCCAAGTTCAATATCTGATTGTTTTCCATCAGATAGCAGAACGACATCTTTACCCCATGTCACCACAGAAGCATAATCCGAACCATTTGTTGTATCAAATGTAAGAGGAATATTCTCTCCCTTTAGTGGAGAGATCGGATTTCCATTGCTATCATAGACGTTTTCTCTGCGTATCCATTCCTGATGAATAGTGGCCCTTGCAAATACCGGAATCGTTCCTTCATTTCGTATAGAAACATCTTTATTTATTTCCTGACCCGGAGTCCAATTTGAAGGTGGATTAAAGTCTTCCACTACTTTTGTATTGTATTTTGCTGTCTTAAATTCATTGCGTACTTGCAGTTCCTGTGTCCAGTAGGCGAATACACCACCAATTAGGCAAAGGCATGGGAAAGCGAATAAAAACAAATTTCTCTTACTAAATACTTTAGTCTTCATGCTTCCTCCTTTGCTTATTATCCAGAATATCCATCAGATAGCTAATAAAAAGTATCGACCCCATTGTGATGATAGTCGCTATGTTGCGTCCATAATTCACGATATAGCCAAGGTAAGGGATAGTGATAGTACTTGTCTTTCCGACTAGATCTGATTCTTTTACAGGATTGATATCCTGTGTCTCGTTATTGTCCCCCTTTGTAATAAGTGTTCTTGACAGTTCATTTTTTTCTTCTACACGGTGTGTCACAAGACTATCTCCAGCTTGAAATGTGATGGCATCTCCGATATTGATTTCATCAAATGTTGCTGAATGATAGTAAGTAAGGCTACCTACATGGTATGAAGGTTCCATACTTCCAGAAAGAACTACTACTGGACGATATCCAAACAGCATAGGTGATGCTATTGCAATATAAATAATTATTACCGTCATGACTATCCATGAAAGAAAATTAAATATTCTTCGTATCATTTTCATCATCCTTTACCAAAATAGGAAGTGCCAATAACAGCACTCCCTATATATAATCTATTGGTCTAAAGACCAGCTTGTACCAGCTATATTTGTTGTACCAAATGCATCTTGAACAGCTGAGCTTGTTGCCTGTACAGTCTGAGCTGTAATTGTTAATTTATAATCAGAATCTGCATATCCCTCTGCACCTTTTACTATCTGAGTCACAGTTCTTGTGTGTTTTGCTCCAGTTGGAACTTCTCCAGTATATTTAACCCATTGAGTTGACTCATCATCCCCAATATTAGTATTATCTGGCTTCACATCAGCAATTGTGTAATATTTAATCTCTTCATATCTACCCATATCTGCATTTTCTAAAAGTGTTACACTGTCAAGGAATTTATCTGTGTTTTCTCCTTTTGCAAGATTTGTTTTGTAGTAGTAGTAACCATCATTTAAGTTGTATATCCACTTATCATCATTCACTAAATTCTTTGCTACAACAGAGTAGTCTCTTTCTGTTAAACCATCATTTGCATTTTCTTGACTCGCGGTATTATTAAGACCTTCCTTAATTACATAAGCATCTCCACCTTTTCTCGTCCATGTTTCATCAAATTTAACACGAACGATAACATCATAGTCACCAGTGTTTTCTACTTGGATGTCTTTGTTTACAGTTTCTCCCGGTTGCCAGTTGTCACCATCTGTTGGATTGAATGTTTCCACAAGTTCTGATGCATATTTATTTGTGTCAAATGGGTTTTCTACTGTCATTGTCTGATTGAAGTAAGCTAATGACCCTCCAACAACTGCTACTGCTGTTAATCCTGTAATTGCAACTAATTTTTTATTCTTCATAATTGTTCCTCCCATTGTTTATAATATTTTTTTGATTTATAAAATAAACTGTTATTTTCAAACAGACTATTTTTTTATCCACGAAACTTCCATTCCACTGATTACTGGATATACATCCCAGTTTTGCAGATTGATACTATCTTTTGAGGTAGATGACTGAATCGCTTCACACTCAATATCCACATCCATACCGGCACCAGAATAGTCAGTTTCGTTTCCGTGAATATCATTGCTGATATTTTTACTTATTGTAACGGATACCAGCGTTTGACTAGTCTTTTCATTTGGATTTAATACTTTCTTGTAGTAGTACCAACCATCATCATGTTGCGCCCATTCACTGGCAAAACTCGCTGCATAATTTAATGTAAATCCATTCAATATATTTGTATCTGTTACTTTAGTTCCATCTGCTAAAGTCAGCTCTGGTGTAAATCTAGCACGAAGAACAACAGGTACGTCTCCCTCATTGCCAAAACTCACTTCTTTTTGCTTTTCCTCTCCTGGAACCCACTTATCATCAACATCGAAGGTTTCATCAAGATATACCTTTGCTTCTCCAGTAGAAAATGGATTCGTTAATGTCATACTACTCTGAAAGAAAGCCATGACAGATAGTATCATCAATAATGAACATACACCAACGAGCAAGAGGATTCTTTTAGATTGTTTCTTCATAAATAACCTCCTTACTTCCATGTAACAGTATTTGAATTATAATTTACAAAAGGTAACTTTCCAAATACCGTCTGTGATGCTTCTGTATTAACTTCATCCCTATTCAACGTAGCATCGCCTGTGCTAGCCTGTAACATTTCTACTTTAAAATATAGAGAGTATTCAGCATCTCCATAATTTTTATATTCAGCCTGTGCATAGTCTGGAAATGTTACACTATTTAGGATTTCTTGTGTACTTTCTCCAGCTTTCAGGATGTAATTGTAGTACAACCACCCATCTCCTCCATCAGACCAGTCGGTATAGAAGTCATTAGTCCAGTTCTTTGTTGCTATATCTGTTTCATTCAGCTTATTGTTTAGAATAACTTTTTCATTGTTTTGATCCTCTTTTTCCCATATCTCCACATAAGCTACTCTTACAAAGACATCCGTTGAACCTGAGTTTTTAAATGACACTTTCTTAGTGACTGTACCATCTGGCTCACTAGGAGTATAATTCTCTATAACATCTGCCTTAATAGTATCTGCTCCCAAATGGTTTGTATGCTGTATGCTTTGATACCATATCGCTAAAGTCGTTCCAATAACGAACATAACCGATAAACCAAGTACTGCCCATAAATTATTTTTTATACTTTTCATGTGTCACCATTCCTTTCTTACTTTCTCTTGAATACATTCATAATTGAATCAAATGCATGAAAGAAAGGATTCCACATATACTTATTGTGTACGATAACAACAATATGGTCTCCAGGAGCAACATGAACATTATTTCCTTGAATCCTAGAGGACTGTTTTCCTTCTCCTTCGACAGTGATATTTACAAACGTATATTCCATTGGAATGATTTCTTCAATGTTCAAAACCGTTGGTTTTGTAACCTCAATATATCCGCTCACTTCTCCATGTTTTAGAATAACTTCCGATGAAATATCTGTGTCAGCTTCGCTGTTTATCTTCACCATAAATTCATCATTTTTCAGGCTTGTACCATAATCACCATAATTGTCTATCATTTTTTTAACTTGTATTGTTCCGACTGGATTATTCTCAAAAACGACCGTAATATCGTTGCCCGGCATTATTTTAATCGAACATCCTTGTTCACTTAAGACTGGCTCGTTTATTTCCGTGCTCGTTTCATTTTTACTAACAGATACCTTTCCGAATCTAATCTTATTATCAACAGAATCAGAAATGACTTCCTGTAATGATAAAGTCCCTCCGTTTTCTGGAACAAGTACATCATACTCCAGGGTTTCAAGATGCGTTATCTTTTCATTTTTATCGAGTAATTCTAACTTTTCCTGTGTTTTTCCGGGTTTTAGATATATATCATCACTTTTAGCTTTCATTGTATAAGACTGTTCTTTTAACTCTGTTGATAAAGAATCGTAATAATTAACAATTTTCTTTATCCTAATTTTTGCACGGTATGGTTTATTTTCTACGCTCCCCCTTTTATAAACAAACAGCTGATTCTTTTTATCTCCTTCCTCATCAACAGGATGTATTATTCCGTGCTCGTTAGACAACGCTTCTGGATTTAAAACTGCTCCTATTACTGCATTCTCTAAAGTTTTTGGAAGTTCTTCATCCATATACTGATTTTGGAATAAACTTTCACTGTCATACAAGATTTCTGTAATACGGTATTCTCCCCATGGAAGATTTCGGAACTTTATCCATCCTTGTGTATCAGTTTTATCTGTAACCGTATACTCAATTTTTTCTGAATAAGAAGTCCCATCCACTAACCTTTCTAACGTGAAAGTAATACCAGCTAACGGAACTTTACTCTGTTCTACTATTTTTTGAAATTCCAAATTGTAGAGAAGTCCTTTTATATATGGTGATTTGAAATGTCCTATATTTTGAGCGGAATTTTCAATCTGGTATATGACCTCTCCACCTTTAATACTATCGTCCTGATTAGATGGACTTTTGTTGGTTTGTACAGCATAATCCTTATTTATGTCATTACTGCTGTCAGCAGACTCTGCACTTATAAACCCTTCATCAAGAACCCTGAGACTAAACGAATAGGTCATTTGATATGCTTCTTGGCGATAATAAGTATATTTTCCATTAGAAAGCTTTCGTAATACACCATACGGAGTAATGTTTCCATTCTCGTCCTTTTCATACGGAAGTAATCCTAAGTCATCCGTTGGCAAAGACCAATAAATTGCGTTACTATTTAACTGGCAGTTTCCACCATCATAATTGAAGGAATCTGTATATACTTCAATATGATTTCCTAACTGATCAATAACTGACTTTGGATAGACACTCTGACGAGAAAACTCATATTTAGAATATACGCTGGAAATATCAACTTCTGCGCTTGAAACACCACTACCGTTATCTTTCAAATTAAATCTATTATTTGCATAAAATGTGTCACCTTCTGGTGCAAGTAATGGATTTCCTATTCCTATTCCTCCATTTGGAACCTCAGGCACATTTGTGTACATGATTATCTCTGCAATTATTATTTTTTTACCATTCTCTATTGCATAATAGCAAAATTGAACAGGCGTTTGATATTCTCCCATAGGCTCTGGTAAGAAGGTGGCACTAGTATGTCCTGTACTAGGCCATGATGGCGGACTTATAGGTTTATTTGAATTACTAACTTTAATAGTATTTAATTCCAAAATTTCTTCCCAACTGATCTGAGGCTCTACATTCAGGTACATTAGGAATTCATTCTCAACATCTGTACTGATAACATTCTTTGTCATGCGAACTGCATTATCTGAAGAATAACTCACATTAGCATTACGGTCAAAATCAGTACTTACATCACCCTTATTATAAGAACCTTTATATGCTCCACTCATAATCTGCCATTCATTTTCCCCACTTCCTGGAATTTTTGGTAGCCGAGAAGAATCAAAATTCTTATTATAAGTTACTTTCTGTTCTGCAGAAAAATAAGCAACGTCCTCAAACATCCGTTCTGTTTCAAAAGCATCCTCTTTTGGCTGTATGACCTTAAATTGATAGTTTTCTGACACTAACACGTTATCTTCCCCATCCAGTAACATAACCGTATAATCCGCATTTGTATCAGTTTCCATTTTTGGAATATAAATGCTGTACTGTTCTTCCCACTCATAATTTCCTTTAAATTCTAAAGAATTCAGTCGTCTCTCCGAAAGTGCTTCTGTATTGAAGGAAGCAATCACAGAATCTGATATCATGGTTTTCAGATGTACCATTTCCTTTGGAATAACATCCAAACCGGAATAGGTTACCTTTACCGTAAAATTTGCCTGTGTCTCTCCTTCGTAGGAATTATCCTCGGATGGTAAAATCTCTACATGATAGGAGGTTTCACTTTCAGTCAGGTCATCTGTTGCCGTGGCATATGTACTTCCCAAAGGAATAGACGATACGATGACTGCCGTCAGTAAAAAGAACATAAGAAACTTTCGGCGAAGGCTTTTTACAATCTTCACATATCTACACTCCTTTCTATATTAAATTTTCATAAAAATAGATTTAAAAATTGGGAGTTATTACTAATGTAAAAAGGTAGACTTTTTTATTGTTATGGAATATAATGAAAAAAAGAAATAGATTATGTAATTTGGGAAATGAAAAAGACAAAATATTACAAAAAAGTAGCCTTTTTAAGGGTTTTCAAAGACAATAAAAAGGTCTACCTTTTTATATCATTTTTTTGACGAGAAATGAATACTTTCGTGTTCTTTCGCCCATCGTGCAAAAGTATGAGGATTTGCATTTAAACGTCTAGATGCTTCGGCTTTTGAAATCTCTCCTGCTTTCCACAAATCAAATACTTTTAAAAATTGCTTTGGAGGTTTTCTCTTCGGTCTGCCTAAATGCTTTCCCTGTGCCTTTGCGATTCGGATACCCTCTGCCTGACGCTGTTTAATATTTTCTCGTTCCACCTGCGCCACATAGGAGAGTATCTGCAATACTAAATCCGAAATAAATCTTCCTGTAATTTCGTTGACTCTGTTTCTAGTATCAAGCAATGGTAAATCTAGTACTACAATGTCCACGTTCTTTTCTTTGACAAGATATCTCCATTGATCAATGATTTCATCATAATTTCTTCCAAGACGATCAATTGACTTTACATATAAGCAGTCTCCATCACGTAGCTTTCGTATCATTTTTCTATAATTTGGACGATTGAAATCTGCTCCAGACTGCTTATCAACAAAGATATTCTGATCAATAATTCCAATATCTTTGAGTGCTGATATCTGTCTGTCTATATTCTGACTGTTGCTTGATACTCTTGCGTATCCATAATTCTTATTCATCTGTCACCACACCTCCTGAAATAACTATTATTTCATGAAAAGATATAGATATTCCATCGGTAATTTCTGGTATGTACACGATTCTTTTTCTTTATAAAACAAAAAAATATAAATATCATCATACTTAATATATAAGCTATTTGCCTTAAGCTATTGATAAGTTAATCGATAGCTTTTTATTTATATGATAAAATAAAAAGGCAGAAAGCAACTTCTTAACTAAAAAACTGTTGCGCTTTCTGCTTTTTTATAGCAATGATAAATAGACACAATCAAAAAGAGAAATGTTACTATTGGATATTCTATATCTTTTATCTTTACTTAAATTATTTCTTTATATATATTATTACTTGACTCTATTAAATCTTTTTATTTTTACCTATTGATTCTGTCCACCATCTATCTTTTATCATAAATAAGTGTCCTATTGTTGCTTCTATTATACTATTTTTCGTTCTAATGCTACAACTTTTATAAGTGCTATTTTAATGATTTTTTATTTTTACTAAAGTATTTCCTACTAATTAACCATTTTTAACGCAACTATACATTTTCTAACAATTCATAAAATAATATTTTATATAGAAAGTAAATTGATCACTAAAAAATTTCAACAAGAATTTTGTTTTTTATCTCAAAAAATTGTTATAATCTATGATGAAATATGTTTTACTAAAATAGAATACATAATTTTTATATTCTATTACATTATCTTAAAGAAGTACTTATAAAAATCTAAGTACTTATAGTATTAATAATAAAATTTTTATTTAACTAATATCAATTAATTTAGCATGCACTACAAGTCTTGAGATTTCAGATTCAAAGCTACAAGTAGATAATGTTAATATCTTATCAGTTATATGTAAATCTTCATTTGATAAGAACAAAGAATTCCTTAATATTTTATTTAAAAATTCTTTATATTCTTCAGATGTATAAAAATAATTTTGCGTATAATTATCATTAATATTACTTACATAAACTGAAAAAATTTTATACTTTAATATTTCACCATTAGGCTTTGTTATTGTTATTATTTTATTTTCTTCAAAGAAATATTTTTCTTTAAACTTTTTTAAATCACCAAACATAGTATTATTCTTCATAGCATGTCCATATAAAATAGAGTTACTATCAAAAAAATTATTATTTCGATAATCTAAAAATATTGATCCAGAACTTAATTCATTTTTATAAATATCTTTATCTAAGTAATAATCATTGTCTATTGATTGAACAATAGGATAACTTATATTTGTATTAGGAATTTCTATCCAACCTATATAATCTTCATTTATATTAGTTAAATCAAGTATATTATTATTCGAAATTAAATTTTCTTTTTCTATTTGTAATTCAGTATAAATATTATCGGCAGTTATGTATTCTTTAAATATATATATAACTTTATATAAACTGAATATTAAAATTATAAGAAGTATTATATTTATAAATTTTTTCATTAAAAACAACTCCTTTTTAAATAGTCTATTTATAGAGTAATATATCATAAATATTTTTAATATAATAAAGTTAATTTTCTAGAAGAATAAAAATTATATAATCATTTTTATAATTTTGAGAAAAAAAATCAATGCTTCTATATTAAAAACATTGATTTTTATTTAAAACACAAATTATATTTTAAGTTTTATAAAAATAATTTATTATCTGATTTATTGAAATCTATTATATTTTGATTTTTTTCAATTAAAGCGTTCTAAAATATTTCGTTATATTTTTATCCATCTCTTAACTCCTATATCTATATTGTATATTAATATTAATTTCAATGCTAAAAATATAAGATCGCATTAATATACTTATTATTTTACCACAAAAACAGGTAAAATATGTATTTACCTGTTTTGCTCATTATAAATCTTTTATATTTATGAACATCACAATAAAACATCATCATTCATACTAAGATATCCAAATAACATTATATTTATGTTTTTAGCGTTATAAAAATTCATAATTTAATCTATATCTCTCTAAGATTTTTTAAGTTACAAATTTTTTTATAATGTACTTCATCTGTACTATTGTAATTATAAATAAATGTATTAGGATACATACTATACCTTATTATTCTCCCTATTTCTATACATACACCAGCAGGTGCTGCTATAAATAAGTGTATTTCTTTATATTTATTATATATAGAGTCTAACTTATCTTTAACTATATTTTTTACTCTTAATACATCTTCTCTGTAATTTAAATATGATAATTTGGGATTATTAATTTTAAATGACAATAAATCATAATTTTGTTCTAGGACTTGATTAATGTCTTCCTCATTTATATATGAACTTATTTGTAATGCTAATGCTAAAATATCGCTATTCTTATCACTAAAGCTTTCTTCTATTTGAATATTGTCATTTTTTTCATCAAATACCCATTTTGATTCATTTTCAATATATTGGTATACCTTTATATTAGGTGAATCATTTTGCATTAAATATCCTAACGAAATTAGTAATGGTATCTGTGCTATAGGGAAAATATGAATGTTATCAGACCTTATTCCATCTATTATAGAGTCATAAAAAGTGACTAACTCTTTTAGATATAATTTCCATTCATTCTCTGTTTTAAGATAAACATTCTTATGTCCAAATTTATAATCACATGTATTAGTAAGATTAAATTTACTTTTTATTTCATCATAGTCTAAAGGCATTCCCATTAACTTAAAATCAATAATAGTATCTACCTTTTTTGATTTTTCTCTATTGTATTTTTCTCCTTTTAAGTAATACTTGCCATGTTTAGCTTCCTCAACTGAATAGTCATACATCCATTTTGCAAATTTTGTGCTCCAATTATAAAATAAATAATAACTTTGATTATTATTTATATCAATATTTCCTATAATAAAACCAGCTGGATAGTCATCAAAATCTGCTCTTGCTTGCTTACAAAAACATAATTCCATATTTGCAATTCTATCTTGTTTTATAATTGCTTTATGGCAATGTCCTCCTAAATACATGTCAATTCCTTTACTTTTAAATATTGCTTTCAAATGACTTCTCTCATATTGATTCAAATCATCTAGAGTATGATGCCCTATTACAATGTTAAAATCTTCTTTACTTACTTCTTCTAAACACTTATACACACTATTTATTCCAACATGAATTTTTCCGTCTTCTACTCCTGAATCATAACACATCCACGATGTATTTAAATGAATAATATTTGCACCTTCCATTAACTTCTCAACAAAATGTATATTTTCTTTTGGATACTCTCTTTCTAGTATATTTTTATAAGTATTAAAAAAATTATTTTGGGCATATATTAATGATTTTATATTATTAAACTCTTCTTCTTCATCTAATACTCCAGACTCCCATAACCTTTTTACAATGTCTCCTCTATCATCCGGTATATTTCTATTCAAATCATGATTTCCTGGAATTATAAATACTTTTTCTTTATCTATCTCAATTCTGGAAATTAATTCTAATATAAACTCTTCTGCTAAATCATATCCTGAGTCTTTATCACTTATATCTCCTGTTATAATCATAAAGTTAAATTTTTCTTCATTATTTAATTCTTCTACTTCATCAATAAGCGCATCTCTCATTACCTTAGTCTTTATTCCATTACAATAAGAATGTAAATCTGATAAATGTAACCATCTATATTTCATATTCTTCTCCTCATAATATCTCTTGAATTAAATTTGCTTCTTTAATTTCTTTTGTGTATATATTTCCATACCATACTCTAATTTTTTTTATTCCTATTATAACAAAAAAACAATATCTACTTTCCCCAGGTTTACAATTTTTTAAAGTATTTTTCCATGAAAGCATATCTACCCAAGATGGTTCAGGATCTTTAACAGGATGCGTATGCCAATTTCCTTTAAAATACAAACACCTTTTTCTTGATTCTAATAGTATTTCTTTATGTTTACTACTTTTTCTAAAAAATCTAAATCTAGACTGAATATCTCCTTCTAACGGAACTGTTATATCAATAATTTTTGTATTACCTTGTATATCAGTTCTTCCTAACAATAATCCTCCACTTTCAGGCACAATACTACTATTTTGTCTAAACTTATTTAATTTTTTAATTACTACTTCATTTAATCTAAACTCAATTTCATCAACATTATACCTCATGTCCACATATATCACATCCTTCACTTATATATGAAGTTTTTGCCAATGTCTCTCCACCTAAAGATATATCTCCATTATTAAAGGTATATTCATTTAATGTTTTTACAGAAAATAAAATATTATCACTAATTTTATTAGAGTTTAACATATCTAATATTATATTTAATATCATTGCAGAACCTTTTAAAAGTACAATATTTCCGTATTTATTAATAACACCTCCGCAGCCAGTTCCTGTCAATTCATCTTTATAAGTTTTATTACTAAAATGAGCTTTGTTAGTATCACTATTGGTATATAAACAATTAAAACATCCTTTTCTATTGTAATCAACAGCAAGTGCATGTACCCCTACTCCCCTTGATTCAATCCAAGTAAATAAAACAGGAATATCTATTCTACATTTCTTAAATATCTTATTTAGCTTTAACATATAGTCCGTTCCACCTGTAGCTATAATTATCAAATCATATTTATTGAGATTATATTCATCAATATTTTCAATATTAAACTTTTTATTTTCAATGTTCACCTTAGTTTCTGGATATTCTGACTCTAGATTAAATTTCATACTAAATACTTTACTAAGATTTGAATACATAGCTCCAAGTGAATGTCTCATTATATTTTCCATATGCATATTATCTGAATCAAAAATAGTTATATTTTCAACCCCTATCTTAGGTAATTCAGATATTATATAACTACCTAGTGAACCTGCCCCAACTATAAGGATTCTTTTATCTTTTAGTCTATTTTTAACACCTATTCTTCTGAATAAATACCCTGTATCACATCTTTCTGATTTCAAACATTCAACATCTATTATTTCATCTAATCTAGAAAATAATGTTTTATTTCTGCTTGTCTTAAATTTAACTTTTAAAACAAATGATATTGGTACAACTCCAGGAACATACATTTCAAATGTTAAGAAAACTTCTTTATTATCTATAGATAGTTTTTCTAAAGTTTCTAAATTATCTTCACTAACACAATTATTTATAATATATCTAACTTCATCAACAGACCATTTTTTATCACCTATTGGAGGCATAATTAAATTACTGTTAATTATCGGTATATAAATAACACTCTTTTTAACCTTGTTATATCTTTTTAAAAATATTTCATTTATATTTATATCTTCATCAACATAAATATATGTATCATTCTTTTCGTATGCTTTTAGTAACTTTACCTGTGTTGAAGAATTTATATATAGCTGAATATTATTTTTATTTTTAGCACACTTATTCCAAAAATATAGAAATTCTTTTCTAAATTCTCTTTTTTCTTCTTCGTAATTCATATTCATTAACTTTTCTATTCTTATCAATGTATAATTAATAATTTCCTTATAATCTTTATTTCTAACACTTATATCATCTCTAATTGACAGGCATAAATAAAATAGTTCATTTTTATCTAAATATAGCATATGCGGCTTATTATATATCTGCTCTTTAGGCTTACATAGCATCACGCTCGGCAACTTATGTTCATCTAATGCTGCAAATAAAAAATCATAATCTTTTCCACTTATGCTATACCTAAATTTTATAATACCTGCTTCAAAAACTTCAACATTTGAAATACGGTCTATTTCTTCTAAATATTCAATATATTTATTTTGCAAAGCTATCTTCACTGTTCACCTCATCTACTTCAGGAAGTGGAAACTTATCTCCAAACATCTTTGCTACTATTTCTCCAGCAGTTCTTTCGTCATCTTCTTCTACTGCTTTCTTTAAATTTGATTCAAATGTTGTCCATCTTGTATAAAAAGTTTTTATATATGAATATGAATTTCTTATCTTAAAGAAACAATCTGAGCCTGGATCTTTTGGAAGTTTACATTCTTTTAAACTAATAATTTCTTCATCATCTTCATCAAATGTTTTTTCAAACAATTCACCTGCTATATTTTTTACGGTCTTATATAATGCATTTAAATCATTATACTCATCATCAATCTTTGCACTTTCAAAATGTTCACACACCAGTATTGTTAATGCTATACTTGGTGGTATAGAATGATCCCGTCTTGAAGTTCCATACTTTTCAGCTTTCCACCACTTTATATATCTTATAATACGTCTCTTTTGTTTCCTTTTCTTCTTTTCCTCCTCATCTAAATTTAACCCTTCAATTTGCAAATGATCCTTTTTAAAATATTCACTCAATCCTTCTGGATCAGCAATCTCCCATTTTATATCTTCCTCTTTATCTGACTCTTTACCCCTAGCTAAATAAAGTTTTCCTTCATGACTTGCATATATAGGAAAATCTATATGATATTTTTCTTCACCAGCTTTAGTATATTTAACTGTTACACAAGGTTCTTTTATTTTTGGTTCTCTATTTGTATTTTTTAGTGCATCTCTCACTAACTGTTTAATCTCTAATACATTATTATACTTATTTATATCTAAATTTATAATTGTAGCTACATCTATGTCAAATGCAGTGTCTGTATGATTAATAGTAGTATTTATATTATAACTTCCTTGATCTATAAATCTTATATCTGAGACTTTTATATCTTCTTCATATTTTTCTTTAAATTTCGTTGGAAACTTACTTTTAAAATCCTCTTTTAACTTTTTCTTTTTTTCTCTAATTTCATTATTACCATCATATTTTACCTCCTCATTATAAAATGTTATAAATTCACTTTTTAATATTGCCATATTTTCCTCCCTTTTTTTATCATATATTCAATAATATAATTATAAACTATAATAAATTGTATTTTCAACATCGCCTATTTAGGAAAAATTATTAACTTATTATTTATTTTTAAGTTCTTCTTCCTCATTCTCACCAGTTCCTCTTTCTAAATTCCATTATTTATGTGTTTTATCTTTTCAATTCTGTCTATTTTTGAGTGTAACCTATTTTTCTATTACATGTTTATTGTTGTTTTTAATCCTCGATTTCAAATAGAATTAAAAATTGTAGGATTTCCTCATCTTTCAACTTATAATAGTTATCAATCATAATTCTCTTAACTTTTATAACTATTTCAACACATGAAAAAAGATTAATGCTCCATCTTTGAAACATTAACCTTTTAACTTATATCACTATATTGGTAATATTATGTCATATTAAATCTTATTAGTTATATTGATTTTACTATACTGTAATAATATTATTTTTATTTAAATTAATTATATCTTTATTATACATCAACTTATATCAGTAAAGACTTCCTAACTTTCCATTTTATTATTATTTAATATATTTCTACTTCTTTATCTTGTGCTAAATCATAAAATTAATACTATCATTAACATATTCATCATCTTTTTCAGTTTATATCCACCATTTATCTTTTATCATAAATAAGTGACCTGTTGTTGATTCTACTATACCATTTTTGCTCCTTATTCTACACTTTTCATATGTACTTTAGTAAAAAAATTAGACGTATAAATCTCATATGAGAAATACACGCCTATTTTTCATTAATCAATAACCTTCCAGTTGCTATCTTTATGAAGTACAAGCTCATATTGTGATATTTGTGTTGCCTTTGTCTGATTATCAAGGAATTTTACAGCTACCTTTACTTTTAAATTCTCTCCTTCTTCTGTGAAAATAGGATTTATTAATTCTGAAAAAATATAGTCTCTTCCAATAGGTTCAAGTACTCCATCCCCTACATAATAAGAAAGCTCTATTTCTGTTGCTGTTGGATATAATTTAAAGAAAGTTTCTAAAAATTCAGTAGCCTCGGCCATTGTATCAGCATTTATACTTGCGTCTGATTCCTGTACCTTTGGTTCATAATCAGATGTTTGAACAGATGGAGCAATAGTAGGGTTTTTTATAATTATCATATTTCCTTTACTGTCTACATGAACTTTTACTGTATAAAATCCTTTCACATTCTTAATTTCTTCACCCTCTTTTATCTTCTGATATACTTCATAAGTAACAGAGAAAGAATTCTCCTCTGACTGTTCCACATCCCATATAAGTACTTCATTTACTACTGAACTAGTTGGTATATCCGTTCTGACAGTATCCATATTCAACTCTTGTAATTCTTTTGTCAAATATCTATTAATCGCTTGTGTCCTCGCTTCAACAGCTTCTTTATTATTGCTCCAAGTATAATATGATTTTGCAAAATTCTTTACGAAATTTTCAATCCCATTCGTATCGTTCAAGCGTAACTGTATCGTTTCTTTTTCATGAACAGTATGTTTATCAATAGCAGTGAAATTTTTATATATTCCAAAGCATATGCTTATAATAAGCACTCCCCATAAAGCAATGACTAATTTTCTATTTGTTCCAATCTTCATAACAGGTATGCTTTTTTCTTTAATTTTTTTAACCTGTTTCTTCTTAAACATAATTTTCCTCCACCTTTCCTTTATTGTTTAATTCTTCCTGCACAAATTAAGTGATGCTGCCAGTAACTATCATTTAGGTTTACATATCCTATTCCTGATGAACCTGCATGATACATTTGTGTTGGAGATACAAATATTCCAACATGAGTAACATATGTCCCTGAATTATAAGTAGAATGGAAGAAAACCAAATCCCCAGCCTTTGCTTCTGAAAGTGATATATGTTGAGTTACATCATATTGTTGTTGAGCAGTTCTTGGAAGAGTTATACCAGCCTTTCCATAACACCATTGTGTCAGTCCGCTACAATCAAAAGAAGTTGTAGGTGACGCACCTCCAAACACATATTTCCATCCTTGATACTTTAATGCTTCATTCATAATCATCTGTACCGTTTCATCATCAAATTGTGTTATCGTTAGATATTGACTCACAACTTCCGCATAAAATTGATTACCATATTGATATCTCCATCCACCATTTCTTGCAATTGCAATAGGGTTGTTATATGTTACTTTCTTTCCTCCTGATTTATCTCTTGCAAAGTTTTCCGCAAGGTTATACGTATGCTTTTTACCATTAGAATTTACATAATCAATATATCCACTGCCATAATTATAACTTTGAATCACTACGTTCAAGTCATCAATACCTTTTTTTTGACATGAAGAAAGCAGGGAAGCAAAATATTTACATCCCTGCTTAATTGAACTTTCAGTATCTAATGTATTGGGGGGCAGTCCCAAACTTTCTGAACTTTGCATAACATCAGCGGCCGTTCCTCCACTTTCTACCTGTATAATTGCCAACAGTACATTAACATATTCAGATATTCCGTATTCATCTGCATATTTTTCTACCATAGGCTTATGTTTTAATACTTCGTCAGATAAGTTCATTCCTATATTACTGGAAAGATTGTTTCCTAAATTATCATTATCACCACTTATTATCACTATAAAGAACAAGACCATAGAAAGAAGTATAGGGAACATACTTCCTATAAAAAGAAAATTTTTTAACTTCATTTTTTCTTTTGTCCTTTATTCATTGAATTACGCTGTTTTGCTATATTCATTCTTAACTGGTTATTATTTTCTTTTTGCTGTGTTTTTGTATTTTCCCTTATTCCTTTACTATTTTTAGCAGAAGATTTCTCTGAACTATTCCTATTATAAATATTAGAACGATCTCTTGGCTCTGTTGTTTTTCCTTCTACTATTTTCTGTGGTTCAACAACTGTTGATTTATTATCTCTTACTTTTCCTTGTTCTTTTACTTTTGAATCTATATTAGATCTTGATTCTGTATTTTGTCGTTTTTGCTGATTGCTAGCTCCTTTTATCGCTGATCCATCAACTTTTCTTTCTGATTGTTTAGCTGCATGCGCTTTCTGAATTGCCATACGTTTATCTGCAATACTTTGACGATGTTGTTTTAACTTCTCAGCTCGTTCACTTTGTCTGTTTTCTTGTTCTTGTGCAATCCCCCCTTTGAAATCAGATATATTACTTTTTACCTTTTCTTTTGCAGAATGAACAGCATAACCTGCTTGAATTGGAATATCTTTAATATTTTCTTTAACAGCTATTGCCTTGTCTTTGAATTTATTCTTTGTATCTAGAACACCTCCAACTGTCGAGCCTATTCTATTTCCTATACTATTGGAAGTATCTTTACACTTTTCCTTCCTATCACGATTCAAAGTTCCTCCTCTTGTATTAATTGTAGAATGTCTATCTCCATCTCTAGAAATTCCTCCTAAAAGTGCACCTTTACCAACAGCTCTTGCAATACGGTGTTCCATACGTCTAGCTCTTTGTCTCATAAACATATATGGGCGACGGAATATCCTACGTCCCATACTTTGGCTATCTCCTGCATTTAAGTTGAACATACTCATTAAATCTCCCAATTTCATATAAATACCAGCAAAACATACAATCTGTAAAAATGCTACCATAAAGAATGGATAGTCACTGGATATGTTATAAAACATACTTGAAATACTAAATGCTATTGTTACAATAAGCGTAATTCCAGCCCTTGTCATAATAGTATTGAATACTTTAACGATTGCCTGTTTTGCCATACCATTATAGCTGGGTATCATTGATAATAAAAAGCTTATAGGTAAAAACATTGCAAAAATGATAAATAGTATCTGACTAAATATCATCATAGCAGTAAGCAGGAAAACAAAAATTGTTATACCTAGATTGAATATAAGTAAGAAGAAAACCATCCCTAATCGATTTACAACTTTTGTGATTGTCAGATTATGATTGTCTTTCTCCTCAATCTCACTTTTTACAATGTTCTCTCTTATTTCTCCATCTTCATCATCCGGGCTTGTTGAAACAAGAGCTTCAACACGATCAGCTCCAATTTCTTCTATATTTCCGTTACCAAACTGTAAAAGCAACCATGGTTGCTGTACCTGTATAGAAAACAGGCTGTTCCTTATTAAATCCACACTATCTTTCCCCTTACTGTCACTATCCGGAATCATTATCTTTGTTCCTAAGTCCAGTGAAGCTGTGCTAATATCACTTGAAAAACTATTTATTTTTTTGATATAATCAGGAGCATAAGCAATAAAAGAAGCAGACAATAGAAACACTACAACAAAGTTGGTAACAGCATGTATTGCTTTGCTTGTTTCTCTTTTAATCACTCCTGTATAAGCAACATAAATACCGATTATTAGGATTAGTAAAAGTAAAAATCCAACATAAAAACCAGTACTTGAAAATCCATTTTCCGTTACTCCTGCAATAGTCTGTATACTGTTTCCAATACTGTCTGCCATATCATTAATAAAATCTAGTTTATAGGCTTCCTGTATTACATAGCCTGTGGCATTGGATAAATACAGACTGATAGTCCATATAAAATTAGTAATACAGTAAAGTCCATATTGTACTGATTTTCCAATACCATCTAACCAATTCCACGGTAACCATCCCCAGCTGTTATCTACATAGAAATCTAGCGAATAATTCTCCAAAGGATATTTTGAGTATAGATTATTGGTATTTATAGTGTCATCCACTAACCCCGACGCATGAGCCACCGTTCCTAATACAGATAAAAATGCAACACTGATAACAAGTCCTAACAAAACTATTTTGAAAAAACGAAAGAGCTTCTGTTTTGTCAGAAGCCCCCTAAATTTTTCTTTCATTTATTCCACCTCATTTCTTACTGGCGGTCTAGTATCAAAAGCATGTAGTAATTCTTCAAATACAGGATGTATTTGTACTACCCCCACTCGTCCGTATAAATCTTGAAGCAGACATTGTCCATTTTCTAAATCACGAAGCCTTTTCTGATTATTTTCATCCTCCTTATCAATTCCGAAAAACTCTAGAGTCTGCTTTATCTCGTTAATATCTGTACTCCTAAATGCAAATTTCAAACCTATATTATTCTTTAAACTTTCCTTTGCTACATCACCAGATGATTGTGTAACAAAATAAACACCTGCCTGCATAGCACGTCCAGCCCTTACTAGCTTGTTTGATAGTGTTTCTCCCTGTGCAACATTGAGGAATGCCCATGCTTCATCAATGTCTACAATCTTGAAAATACTTCTATCTGAATGAATAAAGTCTAAAGCAAAGGTAGAAATAACAATCAGCATGGCAACAGACAATAACTCTATCGTTGTATATTCTTCAAACGTAGTATCTTTATCTGGAAGTATCAAATCTGCTACTTGTATAATATTAAGCTGATTATCAAGGCTAATAGCATTCTGAATATTTCCGTCTGAGAATAAGAGATGTGCAAAATCATAATCTGTAAAGCTATCTATATGATCTGCAATGTTACATGAAATGAGTGTATCTTCTTTGCGTAACTCATCAATAACATGTAATAATCCTTGCTTATTGCTTTGTGTAACATTACGTACAGCCTTTCTAAGAACTGGAAACTTTTCTCCATCTCTAGATGAAATTCCAGTAAGGAATGTCAATATATCAATTGCTAGACTTTCAGCATCCTTAATATTTTTCATAATCACAAAAGGGTCAAGAAGTCCTGCATTTTTCTTTTCACTCGTCAGATTTACTATGTTTATCTCATCAGCGATTTCTGGAAGTGTTTCTTTCCAATTGCCCCTCTCATTTTTAGGGTCTAATAAAAGAACTTGACCACCAAATAATACCGCATAATAGATAAGCAAATTATTACAGAAAGACTTTCCTCCACCAAGTGAACCAACAAAAGCAGCAGCTAAAGCATTTGTTACTGTTCCTTTTATCCCTTGACTGGCAAGAGAAGGTTGCAAATACACATTCCTTCCTGTATCTACAGAATAACCAATATATATACCAGTGCTTTCACCTAACTGCTGTGTTGCTCCAAATCCTAATCCAGCTAAAAAATCTGACTTTACATACTGTACATAGTCATTTAAATATCTTTTGCTTGCTGGTAAGAACTCTCTATGCAATCCTAGCATATCCCCAGCAGGACGTACCAACTTAACATTCAAGTCATCGTAAAAATCCTTGACTTCATCACAGCGTCTTTTCAATTCATCCAGACTATCTGCTGATACGCGTATCACATATGATAGCTTATACATACTTTCCTTAGTCTGATCTAAATCAGCTTCTAACTCATCTACACTATCTAAAGCGTCTACAATATTTGAACTTGTTTCACTTCCAGATTGATAAGCATGATTATCTAAATCTTTCAGCTCTTTTTTCTTATTACGAACAGTAGTAAGTGCTTTTCTGTTTTCTACAATCTCTATGGTCATTGACGTATCAACTGGAAATGTAAATTGTTGCTGCTGATAATAAAAAATTTCGCTTGATGGGAAATCTAACTCCCCAACAATGGAATTGACAGTAAAATAAGAAACATAACTCTCTTTATCCTCATGTTCCAATTTTAAGTGGCGTTGACTTTCTTCAATTAAACAACGAGTAGGACGAATAAGGTCATAATATTTCAACAATGTTTCTTTTTTCAATTTTTCTTTTGGTAAATGGTACTCATACTCTTCATAAGCAATGCCTTTGCTACCATAAAGATGTTCCATAAGATACCCAAAATCCTTTGCTTCCAAGCGACGTACTTTAAAACGTCTTGATATCTTATTTTCTAAAAATTTTTCCATCTTCATATGACGGTTTATTTCATCATCTGGCATAGAAACAAAATCACACATTAACTTGTGATTGACTTCTTGTAAAAATTCCTTGAATGTGAGAAATGCTGACTTTTTAATATTCTTTAGATTTACTTCCTGCTCTGTAGTCATAAGTTTAAAACCTATAAAGAATCGGTAATCTACTTGATTATCTCCAATCATAGAAACAAGTGCTTCTGTTTGTTCATCTATCTTCTGAATAGCAACTTCTCTCAAGCGTCCTGTTACCAGATTTTTAGCTTGTTCCTGTATATTCCTTATGGAACTTTCTGTTGCTATCTGCAAGGCATGGATTTTGCCTTCACGAGACTGTGCAATAAGCTGACGGAAACTGTCATGCACGATAAATTTCTGTTCTGCGGATAAAAAGGAATAATTATACGGTATCAGCTCATAATAAGCGAACACTTCATTGTCTTTGTTCCAAACAAGATTATTATCAATATATTTTATTGGGAACATACTTCACACTCCTTACTACCGTGATAGTTTCATTAAAATCCTGCTTATGCAGTTTCACGGCTTTTCCTGCATAAGTAATTTTAGGTCTAAATGTATAGGTAATTTGAGATTTCAAAAAGCTATAAGGCCTCTTTCCATCAAATGTTTTCTGACTCATAAACCATGTAAAAGCAATAGGAATACCGAAGTACTTCAAAAAAGCTCCTTCAATCATAGATAGTGGTGGTAAATCGGCAAACATAATAATAAAAAATTCTGTAAGAACAAACCACACTATTTGAGTAAAAGTAACTGGGAAAGGTAAATTAAAGTCATTAATTGCGTATAAAACTTTTTCTACATTCCATATACCTGTATAAGATTTTATCTTCTTCATTATTCAGCTCCCCTCTTTAGAATATAAAAGGACAGCCATATTTTAGACTGTCCCTTAAATAATAAAAGCTGTCAGAAATAACCTTAAAAGGTTGCTGATCTGACAGCTTTAATATGGTATCTCACATATCCCTCGACTTGTTTCAATAAAAGTTCCTCCATAGGATAAATCTCGTCCATATGCTTCATAGTCTATATAATTTTGTAAGCTTTGTGGAATCTCTCCAAGTACCTGTAGCTCATCTATATAATAGTAAGCAACATCAGTCATATCATCACAATCTGGATAATAATATACATCATCCTTATGTTCTACGACTTCCTCTAATGTTCCATAATGAGATATGAATTCCTCCAATGCTTCCACTATATAGTTGGGAAGTTCCTCTATCATGTCATAGATACGATTTAGTTCGTCAATAGATATATATTCTCCAATTTCAATAGGAAAATTCTCTGTATCATGAACAGCATATTCTTCGTATCTTTCATTCAATCCAATTTTCTCCTTGATTTCCTCATAATCTAAAGGAAAAGAGAACCAATCTCCTACTAAATATCCTTCGTTGTATTTTCCTAAATTTGCGATATACACTCGCATATCATCAACCAAATGCTATCACCTCTTTTCTTAAAATGGTATTTCAAAGATACCTTTTTCTGTTTCCACAAAATGTCCGTTTTCCTGCAAGTGATTAGCGTAAGTTTCAAAATCAAAATAGCGAATACATTTCTCTGAAAGAGAAGTAAAAGCTGGGTCATGTGATAACTTATAACGAGCTACATCTATCATACATTTACAACCTTCATAATGTAAAATTGAATTTCTATAATTATGAAGTTCATCCAAACTAGAATAACGCTCTAAAAATGCTGAAAATTCCTCTCTCATTCCAACAGGTAAATCTACATACATAGAATACAACTCATTTAATCTTTCAATTGATGTATTTTCTTCTACATCATCCCCAAAAGGTAATTTCTTTTCAATAATGTAGTAATCGTTGCTATCAAATTCTACACCTAACTTATCTAAAAACTCTGCTTCGTCAATAGGTAAATCAAACCAAAATGAACTTATTTCTCCGTTCACAGGCTCTTTTGCTTCAATCAGTACTCTTAATTCTTCCATAATATTTATTTCCTTTCTTTATACACAAGTTACATCCTATTTGCTATGCTCCTATAATCTTATTAAATAGCTCTAGCAACACATTTTTTACACCATTTGCATTGAATACCAATCCTACCGCAATTAACGCAACAATTAAGAATCCAATAAGTTTTGAAAACTCTCTTTTAAATCCTAAATAGATACCGATAATTACAATTGCCATTAATATGAGACTTTGTGCATTACTTAAAAACCATTGATACAAATTAGCTCCAAAATTCATTTTTATTCCTCCATTCATTTCTTTATTATATAGCTCTGCTATTTTTCTTGATGATGCTTTTTGCTCACATAAACAATCACCTCCTTTCATAGCTCCAATACAGACATTCTTATTTCATCACGATTTCTTCAGGCGTTACCGTTTGCTGTTCAATTATCTTTTGATGTTTTTCAGATAGCTTCGTATGTTTACGTATCTCTTTTAGATAATCAAAACCTGTTTTTTCAGCAATTTCCTCTAACATTTTTAATGTAGGGTCAACTTGTCTTGCTATCCATCTAATAGTTCTCTCTATTGTATAAGGCTCCGGTTTTGTAGTAAGTCTTAACGGTTCTCTTCCTTCTCCAATAAATAAAGCCCAACGATCGTTGAGCTTCCAGTCTTCATAATATTTATCTTCTTCTCTATCAAGAAATCTCACATAACGATTGATAATAGAAAAAGCCGTCTTCTCTACATCATAATAGGTCAGTAAATCTCGAACAGCATAATAAGCTCTTTCATTTTTCAATCTAATCTCAAACCTATTTTTGATAGGTGCTTCTTCTATTGGAATCCCCATCTTTACATATTGTTCGTAATTTTTTTCATATACACAAAAGTACACCTCACTTTTTAACGAACCAATATATAACGTATGTCCCATTTCCGCCTTATCTTCTTCCCTATGCTTTACCAGTTCTCCAGAAGCATATGTCTTAAAACTGCGAAAAATAGAATCACATTCATCACTGTTACATTTCGCTGAAAGTTCTGGAATATCTAGTATTCCAGTCCTATCATTTATTGCAAGGTCAAGACGCTTCATAACACCGCCTTCTATAAGTGCATCCATTAAAAAGTCATACCAACTTCGCTCCTGAGCTAAAAGATAACTTTCAAATTGGCGACATCCTTTTCCTTTCAATTCTAGTAACACACCTTTTTCTAGCTCTTCCGAAGTATAAACAAATACATCACCAATATAATAGTGCCCCGTATAACTGTAATGCCCATAATCTTCATACAACATATAGTTAATATTCAACCTTAGAATATCTTTTATAATATGCTGTACATCCATTGTTGGAAAACGAATCCTTACATAGTCAAACAATAGATACAATGGAGCTTCTGGATTCAATTTTTCTAATGCATCCTTTAGCCTTCTTTTCATATCTTCTGTCAAATTTACTTTACCACTTTCAATACGATTTAAATGCTCTCTACTGATACCAGCCATAAGTGCAAGTTTTGCCTGAGATACACCATAATCAGAACGTTGTTTCTTAAATACTTCTAGCCAATTATTTTCTTTCAGTTATTATCCCTCCAATCATAAAAGTGTGATATTTTAGAACAATTATCACACTCTGCTTAATATCTAAAAAACCTTAATTTTATGCAGTTTTTCTAAGTTTTAAGTATCTAATTTCTATGTAAGTGTGCCCCTCTGTTAGATACCGAGGGGCTGAATACCTATAATGCAGCACACTCTTTTAAGACGGAACTTGCGGTCTTATTCGCTCCGCTGACCGCAAAACCCGTCAGTGTGCTGCATTATCTATTCATCCCTATATATATCATGATGAACTCTACATCATGAGAAAGACACTTTTTCAACACTTCCTTAGATAACTCTCTCTGGCGAATATAGTCCAATTCAAGAAAAGATTTATTCATCAATTCAAATGCAAATTCAATCTGACTATTACATGCAGACTGCTTCTTATTCAAACGTATAGAAAACAATTCTGGTAAAAAGTATCTTTCCTTAATCGCCTTATTAAGAACTGCCATAGCCTTTGTATCAAACTGATTTTTCGGGTTACACTTGAACTTCTGATATCTCTCCATAACAAAATCTTCACAATCTGATAAGAACTTTTCATAATTAATACAAATACATTTCATTGGTATATCGCTCTGTTCAATAGGAATTTCGATTATCTTTATTTCCATTTATTTTCCTCCTTTATATGATCTTAATAATTCAATAAACGCCTGTATAACTAACAACTAATTTTCCATCATTTTCATCAATAGAAAATTTAAACTCATAGCTCCTCTGGTTACCTTTTACTTGCTTGCTGTCCAAATATACTGAACACATCATATCAGCACTAAATTCTCTAAATACAGATAAAACCATACTTTCAGCATAGCAATGACAATATTCTTCTGCTACTTCTTCAAAATCTTTAATATAATTATCTCCATTGACTATCTCATCCAAAGATTGTATAGAGTATAGTTTTTCTGACATTTCAAATCACTCCTTTTCATCTTCCTTCTCCTTTTTTGCAAACTGTCCTATAATATTCAAAAAGTCATGTCCTTTAGGTACAAGTGGAGTATAAAATTCACTAATAACATTTGTTCCAATATCACAATAACCTCGTCCTTTGATTCTTTTCTGGAAAAACTGTTTTTTTACATCCGAACCAAATAACATACCATACCCAAGTTCACTCATTCGGCCTAATCCTACACGAAAATTAAACTGATCTCTGATTCCATCGCTAAAATATTTTGCATCTGGTCGCTGACAGGCAACAATCAAAAAGTAACCAGCTTGTCGTCCTAGCATAACTATTTTCTTTAGTTGACTCAATACAGCTATACTTTCCTTCGTTCCCAACATTTCAAAAAATGCTACATATTCATCAAAAATTAGGAAATATGGTGCGAGTCCCAAATAAGCATAATTTTCACCTGTTTTATAATTGGGGTGCTTTTTCATTCCCTCACTTCGTCGTACCATCCCCTCGTAAAAATTATTAATACAAGAAATCATATCTTCCTTTTGATAGTACACATTATCCATAACTGAACCTAAGTCTGCTAAGTCAGCATTTTTAGGGTCTAATATTGCTAGTTCTGCATTAGTATTAAGCAATGCTTCAATGATAGTAAGAATAAAATATGTCTTTCCTCCCCCTGTACCACCACAGATAAGTGCATGAGGAAGTGCATCATATTCCCAAACAAGATTTTTCATCAATCGTAACCTACCATTTTCTGCTTTGACTTCTTCAATAGAAATACGGTTTGCTATCATATCATAAAGTAAAGTATATTCAATATATCCATCTTGAAGTGTCTTGTCTGTTAGCTCACAATACAACCCACTTTCTAACTTATCCTCCAAACGTAAAAGCTGATCCTGATATTTTCCTAGTGAAATTTCACACTGTATATGAATCATTCCTCCACTCATTCGATAATATATCTTTGGAAACCAAATGATTTTTTCCCTTGATCTGCTCGGAAGGTCAGTGAAAAAACTACTATCCTTTGTTGTATCTGCCTCATACCAGCCATTTTCCAGTATCATCCTTGCTAACTTTTGTCTGTGTGACAACTTCTTAAAACTGTCATAAAAATAGATGTAATATAGAAAAGCGACCAGCATACAAACGCCAATCGCTATTACAATAGTTATAATGTTATAAGTAGAAAGATTAAATCCAGTATCTAATAAACTAAAAGTCTGCCAGTCAATATCTATAAGTTGTTTCATATTCAATACAAAAATTATTGCTATGAATAAAAACAACAATGTACTTGTATATACTCTATACATAAGTGTCTTATCACTAGCTCTAATACGCTTTCCTTTATATTTATAAATTCTCATAATCCCTCCTTTTTGAATAAAGAAAAAGCAGTAATTTACTTTGAAATTACTGCTTTTCCTTATACTTGATTTAGTCTATCTAATTTATTTAATATCTTTTCCTTATTTATAGAATATTTAAGAACGATATATACAACACCAACTAAGATAAAAATTTTAGAAAGTATATTTGAAGCTCCATAATTAAATACCTCAAACACAATAAAACTTAAACTGCCTATGACACATAATGCAATCACATAGATAACAAATCCACGAATTAGAAATCCTCTCTTCGATAAATTTCTAAAATATAAATCCCATGTTTCTTCTGTCATATGTTGCATACGCTTTTTTACAAAAAGCAATAACATTAGCAATCCTATTGACAAAATTCCTGCTAAAGAAATGCCACATGCATAAACAAGTATAATACCGATAAGCTTGCCCATATCAATCCCTCCTATAATATATTTCATTTAAGATATTATACCTTTATTTTTAATTGCTGTACATATGACTTATACGTTTCATAGGTTACTTTTTTGCATTCCCTTGCTGAGAATTATTTTGTATGCTGCTTGTACTTTGACTACTTTTATTCTTTAGAACAATATCATCACATTTTATATACCAATCCGAAGACACAGTTCTTCCTGTTACATTTGCGATAGTATCAGCAACAGGGTTTATAAGTTCTACCTCAGCATTATACTCATAATCTTTTAAGGGAACATCCGCTGGAACTGATACCTGTATCATTCCTTTTTGTCTCTCACATTTCAAATTATAAACACGACGTTTAATTTCACTACCTTGCGTACCATCTTCATTTTGCTCATATACTTCATGACGAAGTGCTGAAAATCTAACTGTTCCAAATGTTTTTTCTTTATCTAATACAATTCCATTTGCTAATCTCATAATCAAAACTCCTCCTTTATTCATTTACAACTAGCATATCATCTGCATGTAAAACATAGTTTGTATAACCACGTTCTCCAACACGATAACCGGTTGCTGTAATTATAGGATTCACTAACTTTACTTTCTGATCCATCTTAAAATTCTTTTCTCCAGCTTTAGCAGGAAGTATCACAACAATCTCATCTGCTCTTTGTACATCAGAATATAGATTGTAACTACGATTTACAACATTCATACGTCCATTTTTCCATCTGCTTTCTTCCTCATTTATTCCTGCAAACTCTAAATTACCAAATGTTTTTTCCATATTTGGAACAACAAATTTTAATCCCATATCTTTTTACCTCTTTTCTTTTTTATTTATTTCTTTCTTATTTTTTTAAAATTATATTACCTAAATACTTAACAAACTGCTTTCATACTCTCAAATATAAATGAATACAAAATGCCCTTACTAAAATTGTTTTTTACTCTACCATTTATTCTGGCGGAGAACGTAATTTTACTCTCATTAACTATTCCTCACTTTTCTCCAGTGTTTCAGCAATACCAGCCATAATATATTCTGCACAAGGAAGGGCAATTGCATTTCCCAATGCACGACATCTTGAATGATCACTATTCAACATTCCTGTATCAGAAAATGCTGTCCAATTCTCTGGTAATCCCATAAGACGCTCACACTCTATTGGTGTCAAGTAACGAATATATCCCTCCTTTTCTTCCCCTTCGTACCAGAATGAAAAAATATTTACACTTCCTGCTAATAAAGTTGGAAAAGGTTCATCTGGTCGTCCAAAAGCTCTGACGAAGGCTTTTCTATCTCTATTCTTTCCTGCTCCTCGGATACGTCTTTCTTCAAAAGGGCACAAGATGGGTATTTTCCCCCTTGCTTTATCAATAAATATTCGATTGGTTTTGGCAAAGTGCATTGTGATCTCTCTGCTAGTCTTAGAAAGTAATTGCAATTTATGGGCTTTAAATAATATTTCTGAGGCACGTTGTCCTCCAAAATCTGCCACGATAAAGATACGTTTTCTTCTTTGTGCGAGGGAGGGCTCTCCCCAATACTGGGCATCCAAGAGTCTCCAACACACATCAGCCGTTCCCCCTCTAACCATACCAGCTCCTGCCCACTTTCCAGAAAGAGGCATTGGAATTTTGGTGTCTGTGAACGACTCCAGCACTGCTCTAAAATCCAACCTGTTGTTTGAAGAAAATGCTCCTCGCACGTTTTCCCAAACAGCGATAACTGGATATTTACCATTAGTTGCACACCTCATTTCCTTTATAATTCTAATTGCATGATGAAACAAACTAGATTTTTCACCTGTAAGTCCCTCTCGCTGTCCAATCATAGATAAGTTCTGACAAGGTGAACCAAATGTTATAATATGAACAGGTGGTATATCTCCTCCTCTCAACTTAGTTATATCTCCCAAATGTCTCATATTAGGAAAATGTCTTTTTGTAATGGAAATAGGAACTTTCTCAATTTCACTTGCCCATAAAGCCTCAATTCCATATCTTGAAGCTGCCAATGGAAAAACACCAATTCCATCAAATAAACTACCTAATGTAATTGTCATTACTCTCTACCTTTTCTTCTATTCTTAAAAAAATATGTTCCAAGAAGTATTGATCCTGAAGCTAAAAACAATATCATCATTTTATAAATATTTGTGCTATCACCTGTTTTAGGTAATTCAGATAATTTATGTGGTGTTTCTGGATTTTGTGGTTCTTCATAAACAATTGTTTTTTCCTTAAAGGAAACTGTCTGTCCGTCGTCTTCAAGGTCTTTATGCTCAGCAACCTTTTTCGGTTCATCTGGATTGCTTAAATCGTACAATTCTTCAAATGTTACAATCTGTTTTCCTGCAAAACTGGAAGCATCAAAAGTAAATACAACCTGTACTTCCATGTTTTCGTTATCAGCAATAAAGGTATAATCATTCTCTATACGCTTTCCATCAATGACCAGTTCTGCATTTTCTTCTTTTAACATTTGCCAACCTTTTAGCTGATATTTAGTACCAACTTCCAAGCCTTCTAATGTAACGGTATCTACAATTATTACATCCTTACTAGCTTCAACTTCTTTGTTGCCATCCTTATCCGTAGCATTAGTATGAATCTTTATAATACGCTCCGTAATAAGCACAGTCTGTCCATCATCTTCAATATCTTTGTGTTCTGATACTTTTACAGGCTCTTTCGGATTTGAAAGGTCATATAATTCTTCAAAAGTTACAAGGTTATTTCCCGCAAGAGAAGAAGCGTCAAAAGTAAAGGCAATCTCAACCTCCATTTCTTCATTATCTGCAACAAAAGTATAATCATTTTCTACAGTTTTTCCATCAATGATAAGTTCTGTATTTTCTTCCTTCACCATCTGCCAACCTTTTAATTGATACTTTGTACCTTTTTTCAAACCATCCAGCTTGACCGTATCAATAATTGTTACCTCTTTTCCTGCAACGATTGTTTTTTCTCCCTCTTCGCCTGTAGCTGTTGTATGAATAGAAATTTCTTTCTCATACTCATTTACCAGTGTTCCTAAATCGACAACTGTTTTATCTCTGGAAATAATAATCTCAAAACTTGGAATTAACTTATATCCCTTATTACTTTCACATCTTAATTCTTCAATTTCGTAAGTATCATAAATCAATGCACCTTTGCTGTCATCTGGTTCAGAAGTTCCAAACCATATACCATCCTCGCTTGTCTTTCCTGCATTGGTATTATGCTTATGTGAAGCCCAATCTGAAGCTGTAGAGAATTGTCCGTTCTTATCTGTTACAACAATATGGCTTTCTCCTGTTGTCTTGCTTGTGATCCTAAAAGGAACATCTTCAAGACGCTCATGTGTACCAGCACTAATCTTTACCCCTTCAATATCTCCACGTTTTACTTGATTGTAGATAGAATGTTCTTTATCTGTTAAGTCTACAATTTTTCCGTTTTCTGTGATTTCAAAATCAATTGACTTTGCTCCTTCTTTTAAATACCCTGTTGGAGGATTACTTTCATCAATACGATATTTTCCACGAGGTAACAACTTTTCAGAAGTAGAAGCAATACCCTCAATATTGGTATGAATAGTCTTTACTATCTCATCTTTCTTGTATAATTTTCCCTCTACAAGTACCTCATTTTCATTTAAAGAGGTAATATCAAAAGCTGTATCTTTTAAAGTAGCACTTCCTTGTGGCTTAGTATCTTGTGTTTCTAAATCCCTCTTTTGAATTTTTACTCCACCACGAATAACCTTATCAGATACAGAAAACTTATTACTTCCAATCAATACAACACTGTCGTCATCTTCTATAATTTGAGTAAGATATAATCCCTTAATTTCTTCTTCACTGCCATTTACATTCATATATGCACCCTCTAATAAATAACCATTTGGAGCTTTTGTTTCTTCAACGGTCAAAGTTCCTGCTGGAAGTACGCTCTTTCCATCCTGCATATAGAAACTATCTCCAGACACCCTATATTTTTCAGCTAAACTAGTAACATAATGTACAATACCGTTACCATCTTTTTCAGCGATGGTTTTTGTCGTCCACGTTCTTGTAGCTTGTTTTGGAAGATTGTTTTTGTTGTAGTAGCCATCATAATACTTCCATGTAAATTCTGCACCTTCTAAGGAAGCATTTCCTTGAGGATCTGATTTTCCTGTTTCCATATCGATCTTAAAAAGTTCAATTAAAGTATCTGTAACTTTTGGTATATCTGATACTTCCAATACTGCTGTTTTCCCTGCCTCCACATTTAAGCTATACACAGTTTTATCTAATTTATATCCCAATGGTGCAGATAACTCTTTGACATATAAAGTTCCAGTTTTTACTTCTACAGTTTCTGTATTCCCACTATTATCTGTTGTAAGTGTGGCAAGCTGTTCTGTACAACTTTTATCAGCAAATACACCATAAGTCGCTCCAGCGATGGAATAATTGTTATTTCCCTCTGTAATACTTGGATTACTGGAAGTCTTCTGAATTATAGCCTTTCCAACATTAAGCTTTGCCCAAAACTGTCCTAAATCTTGTCCTTCTCCCGAATAAATATATCCTCCACATTCATATCTGTCTTTATTTTCTTTTACGAAATTCTTCGCCCCAGCATATACTTCATCTTGTACAACTTTTGGAATTTCATTATATGAAACACGCACATTGTCGCATTGCCATCCTAAATGAACACTTAATCTCTGCCATACAACAATCTGCTCAAATAAATACACTTGCTTATAATTCAATTCTTTATGAGATTTTCCATATTGCTTAACATATTCAATTGATAAAGCAACATCAGCTATCTGATCAGCATTCATATGATTGCTTGCATCAGTTCTTGTTTTATATCCATTTTTAAAATCAGTATTAATATCAATACAATAAGCAGGCTCCCCTTCTACTCTAAGAAAACCCTCATTAAATGTAGAACCAATAGAACCATCATTCATTACTTTTTCAACAATACCAACTCTTTCGGTTGATTCCGTCCAATACTGTTTTCCTGACGCATGAACCATAGTAGTTGGTAATGTAGTTATAATAGTAGCAATAGCAAGTACACTTGTGCATACTCGCTTTAATGTCTTTTTCATAATCAAATTCTCCTCTCTAAATTTTTTAATTAAAAAACGCCACTTGTTTTTAACAAATGACGTTTTTAACGTGATAAAGACTTTTCTATTCAATTTTAAATTTTAATTTTCCCTTTATTTATGCGGTTTTCCGCAGTTATCTATATAATCCTGTCTCGTTAGGTCCTAAAAAACCAAATACCTCACCTTTCATAACAGTGATATCAACATCAAATATCCCCTTACCTTTACCATAATCCTTAGTAACATTTTTCACCTCAATAATGTTCCTCACTAACATCCCTCCTTCTATAATCTTTTTATTTCTTTTGAATCTATTCAATTAATTTCTTGTAAATTTTAACAATAAACTAATTAATCTAATTGTACGACCTACTAAGATATTTGAAAAGTATTTAATTGATAAATTAATACTTTTTATAAAAATGCCTTCGTGAATTTTAAAGTTCACGAAGGTGTTTTTTATTTTTCTTCAATTATCCCAAGCTCCTTAGCAATTTCTAAGTTGACCTTTAAAACATTAACAGTTTTTTCTCCAAAGATACCAAGAAATTTCCCTTTTGTATTATCAGCAACAAATTTTTCAAGCATACCTTCATCAAGACCTGTAGTCTTTGCTATAGCTGGTATCTGAATTTCTGCAGCTTTGGGTGAAATATGAGGATCTAATCCTGACCCTGAAGCCGTCAATAAATCTGCGGGAATATCCTCTTTCTTAATGGATGGATTTTTCTTCAAAAACTCCTCCATATCCTTTTCAACTCTTTCCTTTAAATCATTGCTTGATGGTGCTAAATTTGTTGAGCCAGATGAAAGTCCCTCGTACTCACCACTAGCCTTTTCATCTTCAGTGTAGATGTTGTAGTTTACTGCAGAAGGTCTGCATTTCATAAATCTGTCATCCTCAAAATCCTGACCTACAAGTTCAGATCCAACGGCTTTTCCGTCAACCTCTATGATACTTCCATTTGCTTTATCTCTAAATACTATTTGACTTACCCCAGTCATTACTAGTGGATAAATAATTCCACAAATCAACAAGAGTACTAATGAAAATACTATAATCTTAAATACTGCTTTAACTGATGATTTCATTGTTATTTCCTCCTATAATCCTATAACTTTAAGAAGAGGTGCAATTACCATATCTATAATCTTAATTCCTATAAAAGGTGTAATTACTCCACCTAAACCATAAATAAACATATTCCTTCTTAACATTTTACTTGAGCTCATCGGCTTATATTTTACACCTCTTACCGCTATTGGTATTAAGGCTGGAATTATAATGGCATTGAATATTAAAGCTGAAACAATAGCACTATTAGTAGTAGCTAGATTCATGATATTTAAAACCTTCATCTCTGGTATTACCATCATAAATATGGCTGGAATGATTGCAAAATACTTGGCAATATCGTTAGCAATACTAAAGGTGGTTAATGCCCCTCTTGTTATTAAAAGCTGCTTTCCTATTTCAACAACCTCAAGAATTTTGGTTGGATCTGAATCTAAATCTACCATATTAGCAGCTTCTTTAGCCGCTGTGGTTCCACTGTTCATTGCAAGTCCAACATCAGCTTGAGCTAGAGCTGGAGCATCGTTAGTCCCATCTCCTGTCATTGCAACTAATTTACCCTGTGCTTGTTCTTTTTTGATTGCTTCGATTTTATCCTCTGGTTTACACTCTGCAATAAACCCATCAACTCCTGCTTCTTGAGCAATAGTTGCTGCTGTAAGTGGGTTGTCCCCTGTACACATAATTGTTTTAATTCCAATTTCCCTTAACCTTGCAAACCTTTCAACTAAACCTGGCTTTACTGTATCTTTTAAATAAATTACTCCCAAAATAGTTTTATTAACACAAACTACTAATGGTGTACCCCCAAGCTTTGAAACCTCACTTACACGATTGTATAAATCCTGTGGAATAGTTCCTCCAGCATTTAAAGCATAATCCTTAATTGCATCGTAAGCTCCCTTTCTAATTATCGTACCGTCTTTCAAATCAATACCACTCATTCTAGTTTGAGCTGTGAATTCCATAAACTCTGCTCCAGCAAATTCAGCTTTCTTAAAATCCGGCTGAAAATCCAGTCCTAAGTCTACTATAGATTTTCCCTCTGGAGTGTCATCACTTAATGAGGATGCTATTGAATATTTAATTAAATCCTTCTCCACAGCATTTCCAACTGTAATAAATTTAGCTGCTAATCTGTTACCATAGGTTATAGTTCCAGTTTTATCAAGTATCATAGTGTCTACATCTCCGCAGGCTTCAACAGCTTTACCAGACATTGCAATGACATTAAATCTTGTAACTCTGTCCATCCCCGCTATGCCAATGGCTGAAAGAAGACCTCCAATAGTAGTTGGTATTAAGCATACTGTTAAGGCTACTAAAGTAGAAACTGGAATTTCCACACCACAATAGCTAGCAATAGGCTGCAATGTTACAATTACTATTAAAAATATTATAGTTAAGCTTACTAATAGAGTATTAAGAGCTATTTCATTGGGAGTTTTCTGTCTTGAAGCTCCTTCAACCATGGAAATCATTTTATCAAGAAATGATTCTCCTGGTGAGGATGTAATTCTTATCTTTAACCAATCACTGGCAACGGTTGTACCACCTGTAACTGAAGCAAAATCTCCACCAGCTTCCTTAACCACTGGTGCAGATTCTCCTGTGATTGCTGATTCATCTACAGATGCAATTCCATCAATTACTTCTCCGTCATTTGGTATAACCTCTCCACCTTTTACTAAAACAATATCATCTTTTTTAAGTTCTGAAGCGTTGATTATTTCTTCTGTACCATCTTCGTATACAATTCTTGCCTTTGTGTCCTTTTGTGTTTTCTTTAAACTAGCAGCTTGTGCCTTTCCTCTTCCTTCTGCAACAGCCTCAGCAAAGTTTGCAAATAAAAGCGTTATGAAAAGAATTATTGAAACAATTAAGTTGTATATTCTTAAATCTTCTCCACCAGCACCAAATATAGACGGGAAAATTGCTAGTAAAGAAGTAATGATAAATCCAACTTCAACCACAAACATTACTGGATTCTTCATCATATATTTAGGATTTAATTTTATAAAAGCATTTCTTACAGAGGACTTTAAAATATCCTTAGTAATAAATTTTTTTGATTTATCGTTACTCATTTATAGTTCCTCCTATTTCCAAATTGTTAAATGCTCAGCCACTGGTCCTAATGAAAGCACTGGGAAGAAGGTTAGAGCTGCAAAAATTAAACCTATCATTACAATAGCTATTGTAAAAGTAGATTCATCAGTTCTTAAGGTTCCTACATTTTCATTAACCTGTGGTTTATTCATTAGTGAACCAGCAATGCCAAGTTGTAAAATTATTGGTATATATCTTCCAAAGAACATAACTAAAGCTGTGCTGATATTCCAAAATACTGTATTATCTATTAGCCCCTCAAAACCTGATCCATTATTAGCCGCTGCTGAAGAAAATTCATACAATATCTGTGAAAGACCATGATATCCGCTGTTACTGATACCAACAATTCCTGCTGGTACTGCCACTGCTATTGCTGACGTAGCAAGAATAAGCAATGGATGAATTATTATACAAAGAGCAATAAGTTTCATTTCCTTTCCTTCTATCTTCTTTCCTAAATACTCTGGCGTTTTTCCAATCATTAATCCACAAATAAATACTGTAAGCATTGCGTATAAAGCCATATTCATAAAGCCTACACCTTTACCTCCAAAAACTACATTCATCATCATATTAAGCATTGCAACAAATCCGCCCATTGGTGTAAGCGTGTCATGCATATTATTAACTGTACCTGTAGTAAAAGAGGTTGTAACTGTTGTAAATAATGCTGATTGATCAATGCCAAAACGAACTTCTTTTCCTTCCATACTTCCCATAGCTTGATTTAATCCAATTTCAGCAAGAGTTGGATTGCCCGCTCTTTCTGATAATACACATACTAAAAGTCCAGTGATAAATATGATTGCCATGGCGATAAAAATGCTTCTGCCTTCTCCTCCAAATATCAGCCTTTTATCATCCTTTTCCCTCACCGTAAGTCCCTGTTCCTTTTTACGATAATGAACCATTAATCCAAAGGCAACTACACAGGAACCTGGAAGAATCATCATAGATAAAAGTTCTATTATATTAGAAACCACCGTTGGATTTTCCTGTGGTGTTGATGAATTTGCTCCTAAAAATCCACCACCATTAGTTCCAAGATGTTTTATTGATTCTAACGAAGCAATTGGTCCAAGAGCTATATCCTGATAAGTTCCTTCAATAGTTTGTACAGTTTCATTTTTCGAAAGTGTTTGAGGAACTCCTTGTCCAACAAGTAATAATCCGACAATAATTGAAAGTGGAAGAAGAATTCTAGTTATTACCCTTACCACATCCTTGAAAAAATTTCCCATGGATTTCTTTCCTGCAATCCCTCTAATAAAGGCCATACATGCTGCATATCCACTAGCTGCAGAAGTAAACATCATAAATGTAATAACAGCCATCTGACTAAAATATGATAAGCCTGATTCACCAACATAATGCTGAAGATTTGTATTGGTCATAAAACTTATTATTGTGTTAAGAGAAAGTGTCGGCTCCATTCCTTTAATTCCATTAGGATTAAAAATAGGAAGAAGCTGAAGTCTTAATATTAAGTAACCTATAACAATTAATACTACATTAGTAGCAAATAATGCACCCACATACTGCTTCCAATTCATATCCTTATCTTCAATACCGCAAATCCTATATATAAAATTATCTATAGGGTTAAAAACTAAATCAGCAAAGGTTCTTTTATTGTCAGCTATATGATAAACATATCTTCCCATCGGAATTACCAAAACAAAAAAAAATCATTAATATTAAAAATATTTGCATAATAATTATCCCCCTGTATTTTAAAACTTCTCTGGATTTAAGAGAGCATAAATAAGATATACTCCCAACCCAGAAATTATAGCTCCTAATAATATCATCTTAGCTCCTCCTACTTACTAATTTATTTGTCTTCCACACCATTTCAAGAATAAACCTATCCCTGAGACTGCTACCACGAAAATAGCTGCTACTACTAAATCCATCATTATCATCTCCTCCTTGTCCTTACACCCTAAGCTTAATTCTTTTTTTATTAAGGTGGTGTTAAAAAAAATTGAAACGCATTAAGACCGTGTTAAGATAAACTTTCTTTTCCACTTCTTCAAAGTACCTTTACGTTAGAACAGTATTTCTTAACATTATCTTAATGCCATAACCAAAATCATAATGTCTTATTAATACCTCATGAAATATAATTGTAATATATGATTATTCATATATTATTCAAATTGTATATTTAAAATAAAGATAGTATATTAGTATTATAAATAAGTCATTCTTATAAAAAGCAGCTTCAATTTATTAAAATATTAAAGCACTTTGTAACATTATTAATTTAAGTTATAGAGTATTAAGTTTGAGTTTTTAAGTTAAAAAGCTTGTATGATTGTTTCTTTTTAAATAACTAAATTCTCCTCAATCTTTGGTGAAGATTGAGATCATCATTTACTTGGGAGGGGTTTATATGAGTGATGGTCGTCCAGACCCAGATACATTATTAGCTGAAATAATAAAAAAAGAGGAAGATGCCAACAGGGGAAAACTTAAAATATTTTTTGGCTATGCTGCAGGAGTAGGTAAAACCTATGCTATGCTTGAAGCGGCACATTTAGCTAAATCAATGGGAATTGATGTTGTTGCAGGCTATATTGAGCCTCATAACCGTCCAGCTACCATTGAGCTAATGAAGAATTTGGAAATACTCCCAACTCTTAAAGTTAAAAGAAAAGGTATTGTTCTAAACGAATTTGATATAGATGAAGCCATTAAAAGACATCCTGAATTAATCCTAGTAGATGAACTTGCTCACACTAATGCCTTCGGCTGTCGAAACCTAAAAAGATATCAGGATATTGATGAGCTTTTAAATGCAGGAATTGATGTTTATACCACAGTAAACGTCCAACATATTGAAAGCCTTAATGACATGGTATACCAAATCACGAAAATACAAGTAAATGAAAGAATACCTGATAAGGTTTTAGATGCCGCAGATAAAATTGAATTGGTTGATATTGAACCAGAAGCACTAATTGAGAGGCTTAATGAAGGCAAGGTATATAAAAATACTCAAGCAAAAAGAGCCTTGCAAAATTTCTTTACTGTTGAAAATTTAATAGCTTTAAGGGAAATTGCTTTAAGACGCACTGCAGACCAAATTAATATTAAATCTACTAACGAGATTTTTCCTGTAGCCCATGAATATTACACTAATGAGCATATTCTCATATGTCTGTCCAGTTCCCCTTCTAACGCAAAGGTTATTAGAACAGCTTCTAGAATGGCTAAGGCCTTTCACGGAACATTTACTGCCCTATTTGTAGAAACACCTGACACTAAAGAACTTATAGGAGAAAATAAATCACGACTTCGAAGCAATCTAAAGCTCGCTGAGCAGTTAGGTGCTAAAATTGTCACTGTTTATGGTGAAAATGTACCCGAGCAGATTGCAGAATATGCTAAAAGTGCTAGCGTTTCAAAGTTAGTAATTGGAAGATCCAATAATAAAAAGAGCTTGTTTTCTAAACAGAGTCTAGTGGATGCTTTAACTAAGACCGCGCCAAATTTAGATATTTATATAATTCCTGATATTATGAAACCATATATAGATAAAAATACTACTCGAAGACTTAGGCTTCCAAGTATAAGCTATAAGGATTCCATTAAGACAATATTAATATTGCTTATAGCTACCGTACTAAGTTTTTTTAGCTTCAATATAGGTTTAAACGTATCAAATGCAATTACTATATTTTTATTAAGTATTTTATTAATAGCAGTTGAAACAAATGGCTCAGTTTATAGCATTATATCTTCTCTATTAAGCGTATTAATTCTGAACTATTTTTTTACTGAGCCTATATTCACCTTTAAAATTGATGATATTAGCCATGTAATCAATTTTGCAGTCATGTTTATAGTAGCTGTTTTAACTAGTTCTATATCTACTAAAATGAAGGATCAATCCTTTCAAAATACATTAAAAGCGAGAGTTACTGAAGTTCTCTTAGAAACTAGCCAGAAACTTCAAAAGGCTTCCAATAAAGAAGAGATTTATGATCTCTTAGGTAACCAGATTTTTAAACTCTTTGATTTTAGTGTAATAATTTATCCTGTGCTTAAAGATAATGAGCTTTCAGAGCCAATTACTCTTCCCTGCTCTAGTAAAGATAATATTTTAACTTACCTATCTACAGAAGAACGAGCCGTAGCTAATTGGGTTTTAAAAAATAATAAAAATGCCGGTGCTACTACCCATACTTTAACCAATGCCAAATGCCTTTATATGGCCGTTAGAGGACAGCACTCCGTATATGCTGTAGTTGGAATAGCCGTTAATAAAAATGAAGTAGATATCTATAAGAAAAATCTCTTAATTTCAATGCTTGGTGAATTTGGACTAGCACTTGAAAAAGAATCTATCAACGAAGCTAAAAATGAAATTTATGTTCAAGCGAAACAAGAACAGCTTAGAGCAAATCTCCTAAGAGCTATTTCCCATGATTTAAGAACACCTTTAACTGCCATATCTGGAAATGCAAGCTTCTTAATAAGTAAAAGTGCAATGCTCACCAAAGAAAAGAAATGTGAAATTTATGAGGATATTTACGATGATTCTATGTGGCTCATAAACCTAATAGAAAATTTACTTTCAGTAACTAGAATTGATAATGGAACTATGGATATTCAGCTTCAGCCAGAGTTGTTAGATGAAGTTATTGATGAGGCTTTAAAGCATATTAATCGTAAAAGCAGTGAATATAAAATTACTGTGGATTTACCTAATGAACTACTTATGGCAAAAATGGATTCAAGGCTAATTGTTCAAGTAATTATAAATATAATTGATAATGCCATAAAGTATACACCTGAAGGTACTGAAATTACTATAAGAGCTCGCATCAAAAATAAAGAAAATTTAGTTGTTGAAATTGCTGATAACGGAAATGGCATCAGTGAAAATGATAAAGATAGAATTTTTGATATGTTTTTTACTGCAAATAAGAATACTGGTGATAGCCGCCGTGGACTTGGTCTTGGATTATCTCTTTGTAAATCAATCATAACAGCTCACGGAGGTGAAATCTCAGTAAGAGATAATCTACCTCACGGTACAGTATTCTCTTTCACACTTCAAGCTAAGGAGGTTCAAATTTATGAATAACTACACTATATTTGTTGTAGAAGATGATAGAGCAATTAGAAGTTTAATTGCAACTACTTTGGAGATTCAAGGATATAAATATGAGGTTGCCATGAATGGCAAATCGGCCTTAATGGGAATCATCTCCTCCAAGCCCGATATAATTATTCTTGATTTAGGCTTACCTGACATAGACGGAGTTGAAATTATAACCAAAATACGCTCCTGGTCTGATGTACCGATTATTGTCGTTAGTGCCCGAAGCGATGATAAAGATAAAATCAATGCTTTAGATGCTGGAGCTGATGATTATCTAACAAAGCCCTTCAGTATTGATGAGTTACTAGCAAGATTAAGAGTTACTGTAAGAAGACTTAATAATCAAAACAGTCATAGCAACTCTTCTGATAAAAATATATTTATTAATGGAGACTTAAAAATAGATTATGCTGCAGGTTGTACCTACTTAAATAATACAGAGATACATTTAACTCCAAATGAGTTTAAGCTTTTATCTCTATTAGCCAAAAATGTTGGTAAGGTACTCACTCATAACTATATCCTAAAAGAAATATGGACAAATGCCCTTCCATATGATACTCAATCTTTAAGGGTATTCATGGCAACTCTTAGAAAAAAAATTGAACCCGATACCTCTAATCCAAAGTATATTCAAACCCATATTGGTGTTGGCTATAGGATGTTAAAAATTGATGATACTATAAAGTAATTTAAATGATTAAAGCTGAGATCTAAGTTTTCAAACTAAAATCTCAGCTTTTAAAGTTCATATTATAAGTTAGTTATTTCTTATAACCTCTACTCTATACCCGTCTGGATCAGTAACAAAATAATATCTTGGCGGTTGTCCTGGAAGTCCCTTTAATGGTGTAACTTCATAACCAAGGCTTATATGCTTTTCCCTAAGCTCCTCAATATCAGCTGCCCCTACTGCAAGGTGACTGAAGCCATTCCCAATTTCATAAGGCTTTTCCACATCATAATTGTAGGTCAGCTCAATTTCATACCCACCGTGTTCATTTGATAAATAAACAAGAGTAAACTTTTGCTCTGGAAAATCCTTTTCACTTGTTACTATTAGTCCAAAGGCCTCCTTATAAAACTTTATAGATTTTTCTAAGTCCATTACTCTTAAACATGTATGTAGCATTCTTACTGTCATTTGTTTATCACTCCTCTTATGTGTTGATATAAGTTTAATATGTCTTGATGAAAAAGTCTAGTCCTAAAAGTCCACTGCTCGGTCCATTATCCCTGTTAAGAAAGCCAAAATAACTCCATAATTAGTAATTGGTACCTGTTTATCATTACAGTAATCGATTCGGTTTATAACAGTTCTTCGATTAATCATACAGGCTCCACAATGAATTACTAAATCGTAATCCTCCACATTATCTGCAAAATCATGACCTACCTTAAAATCAAAATTAAGGTTTCCTCCTACATACTTATTAAGTAGCTTCGGAATCTTAACCCTTCCAATATCCTCATGAGAAACATTATGAGTACAGCTCTCGGAAATTAGAACTCTGCTGCCAGATTTTAAATTTCTAACAGCCTCGGCTCCAGCTATAAAATCCTCAAGTCTCCCCTTTTGCCTTGCAAAAAGAATTGAAAAGCTAGTAAGCTTTATTCCTTCAGGAACCATAGTACTTACCTCCCTAAAAGCTTGAGAATCCGTCACCACTAAATCCACATCCGTTAAATCCTTTAATCCTTCTTCAAGTTCGGTATCTCTAAGCACATAAGTTTTAATTCCATGGTCTAAGCAGTCTCTGATACATTGCACCTGTGGCAGGATAATCCTCCCCTTTGGAGCCTCTGAATCCACTGGCACTACCATTACGACCTTTCCATTATACGGTACTAAATCTCCAAGAAGACTTCTCTCTTCTTCATTAGCTTCTAACTGTTTAATGATTCCTTCCTTTAATGCTTTTATACCTTTTCCTGTTTCCCCTGAAGTGAAAAAGGCCTCTTTATAATTTTTCTTAAGTTCATCTATTTTGTTTTCCTGAAGCATATCAATCTTATTAATAACTAAAAGATGTGGAATATTATACTTTTTAAAATTTTTCTTCCAAGAAATATACTTCTTTATTTCTTCCTCACTGCCATCAGTAACATAAATTCCAAGGTCCGTTCTTTTTAACATCTCTAAAGTTCTGCTTACTCGAAGTTCACCCAATTCTGTAGAATCAAAAAGACCTGCAGTATCAATAAAAAGTACTGGTCCAAATGGTATTAGTTCCATAGCCTTTTGTATATAATCTGTAGTGGTTCCTGGTTTATCTGAAACTAATGCAAAGTCCTGTCCTAGAACCTTATTCATTAATGTAGATTTTCCAGCATTAGTCTTTCCATAAAAAACAATATGAGGTCTATTTGAGTTTGGAGTATTATTCATGGTATCACCTATAAATATAAATCCCTTTCTCCTGCTTTAAGCTTTTTAACATTATCTATAACAATTCTTTTTATATCATCTCTGCTTATCTCTTCACTGCGAGCTTTAATAAGTGCTTCTGTCTTTTCACGAAGCTCCTCATCGCCATAATCAAGTGCATATTCCATAAGTGTTGTTAGAGCATTTGGCTCACAAACGTATTGAATATTGCCTGACTTAGCAAGGGACATAAATCTATCTCCCGTTCTGCCCATTCTATAGCAGGCTGTGCAATAGCTTGGAATGTATCCGTCCCCAATAAGCTCCTTTAAAATATCAAGAGGTGCTCTTTCATCAGAGGTTTTAAACTGTTCCACACTTTCTCCTGCTTCTCTTGCTTTGTAGCCTCCAACTCCAGTGCTTGAACCTGCTGACATTTGAGAAACTCCATATTTTAAAAGTTCTCTTCTCATATCTTCATTTTCTCTTGTGGATAAAATTATCCCTGTGAATGGTACTGCAATTCTTATTACGGCCACAATTTTCTTAAACTCAGCATCACTTAAAAGATGAGGAAAGTCCTTAAGATTCATTCCTTCAGCAGGCTTTAACCTTGGAACAGATATTGTATGGAAGCCTACACCAAACTTTTCTTCTAAATGTTCATTGTGAATCATTAGACCAAGAACTTCAAATTTAGGGTCTGCAAGTCCAAATAAAACCCCTGCTCCCACATCATCAATGCCACCTTCCATAGCTCTGTCAAAGGCAGTAGTGTGATAATCATAATTTCCCTTTATACTCTTCGGATGCATAAATTCATAGGTTGGCTTGTGATATGTTTCTTGGAAAAGAATATAGGTTCCAATGCCCGCTTCCTTTAATCTTCTATAATTATCAACTGTTGTAGCAGCTATATTTACATTAGCTCGTCTTATTTCTCCATTACTGTTTTGAGTTTTATAAATAGTATCTAAACATTCAATCACATATTCAATGGGGTTGTTTACAGGATCTTCACCTAATTCTAATGCAATTCTCTTATGCCCCATTTTCTCTAAAAGTCTTACTTCTTCAGCTACTTCCTCTTGAGTAAGTTTTCTTCTTGTAAACTTATTACATCTTTTATATCCGCAATAAACACAGTTATTTACACAATAATCGCTGACATATAAAGGTGCAAAAATTACAATCCTTTTTCCATAGATAGATTCCTTAATTTCTCCAGCCAATTTATACATTTCCTTTAACTGCTTTTCATCTTCTATTTGAAGAAGAACTGCTATATCCTTATGTGATAAGCCAGCTCTCTTCTCTGCCTTCTTCAAAACCTGTTGTATTTCTTCCTTTGATGCTCCCCTAGCTTGTTCTAATAATCCATTTATATAATTTTCATTTATAAACATATTAAACCTCCTAAATAAGTAAGCTATTGATTAAATAATAAATTTAAATATTTACCAACTTAATCCAAAATAAATCATACAAAAATATAATTTTAAATTACTATACCTTAGAATCTCCTCTTCCCACTTCTATTTCAAAACCTATTGCATTTATTTTTCTCTCGATATCTCTTCTGCACTCTGCTGCTTCATCCCCTGAAGACAATTTCCCATTATATAAAGCATACTTTTCACGAACAGAATTGGGAGATAAATTTGGCATCACTACATTTGCACCTGCTTTAATACCTTTTTCTCTTCCCAATTTATCAATACTGCCTAAAGCCGTAGTAGCTGGAAGTAATGCCTTTGGTAGTAGTAGTCTCGTTAAGGCCACCATAATTATTGTTTTCTCCGCTGAACCACCTTGGCACTGTCCTAGTGGCGTATCCACATGAGGTATAAAGGGACCAATTCCCACCATATGTGGCTGAAGGCTCTTTAAAAATATTAGGTCTTTTACTAAGTCCTCGTTAGTCTGTCCTGGAATACCTACCATGAACCCTGCTCCAACCTGATATCCAATTTTCTTCAAATCTTCTATGCACTTCACTCTATTTTCATAGGTAGCTCCGGGATGTAGCTCTGCGTAAAGTTCTCTACAAGCTGTTTCATGCCTTAAAAGAAACCTGTCAGCCCCTGCATCATATAACCTTTTATAAGATTCGAAGGTTCTTTCACCAATTGATAAAGTTATAGCATTTTGAGGAAATTTTCGTTTAATTTTCTTTATAATTTTTTCTAGTCTTTCATCAGTAAAATATGGATCTTCCCCACCTTGAAGAACAAAGGTCTTATAGCCAAGTTTATCTCCTGCTTCCACACAGCTTAAAATTTCTTCTTCAGTTAACCTATACCTGCAGGCTTTTTTATTACTCCTTCTAATACCACAATACACACAATCTCTCTTACAGTAATTTGTAAATTCAATAAGTCCTCTTATGTAAACTTTATTATCATAATTTTTTCTTCTTACTTCATCTGCTTTTTCCCATAAATACTCTTTTTCCTCATCAGCAATATTATCTAACAGATAAAGTAGCTCTTCTTTAGTACAATTGCCTTCAAGTGCAAGTTTATCAATAATTTCTTTAATCACCATAAACTACTCCAGCTCCCTCTTTGCAATTGCAGTTTTAACAGTAACTCCATCAATATTTCCAAGCTTTCCTGTTAAAGAATTTATCTCATTTAAATCTCCTACCAAGGTGATGGACACCACTGAAATTCCTCCTTCAAAAGGAATTCCCATTCTTCCTCTAATGTTTCCTCTAAACTCAGCAACAAGTCTATTAAATTCTTCTTGACAACTTGCTGGTTCTTCTAAAATGGCGCTGATTACAGCAATTTTCATTTTAACTACCTCCTAAATGACACTGCAAATCTTTGATTTGGCTATTGAAAATTAAGTAAGTGTTCAAATTAATTATTGAAACACGAACTTACTCTTAGAGTACTCCCTCAACCACAATAAGAAGAAGTATCCATAAAAAAAGCCAGATTTCTAAAAGAAATCTGGCTTAACTGCACAACAAAAAATAACCTAATAACATTAGATTTGTAATACATTTAATTACGTTTATCTCTTTTAGCTAAGATTTCTCTACACTATTAGAATTATTTTTCATTTATTCATATTAATTTAAAATAAACATAAAGCCGAAGAATTCTCTTCAAAATTGTGAATATTTCAAATTTATACTCTCATTATAACACAAAAGCTTAATTTTTCAATTAAGCTTCGAATAAATCTTTGTAAACATTCATCTCTGAAGATAGTCTCATCTCTCTAAGGGTTGGAACTATTCTCTTTATATGTGCACTTTGTAAGTGTGCATCTAAAGCTTCTTGACTTTCCCAAGTTTCTATACATGCAAATACAGCTTTATCATTTACATCTTGGTGAAGACTATAGAATATACAACCTTCTTCCTTTTGAGTTTCCTCAACTAATTCTTTAGATATTTTTATATATTCATCTATACATTCTGCTTTAACTGTACATTTTGCAACAACCTTAACCATTGTTAACCACCATCCTATTAAATATTTATATGGTCAATTATATCAAAATTCAGAATATATAACTATGTTAATATTGCTAAATAAATATATATTGATATAATAGTTACATAAATATTTAATTAAATTTATGAGGTATTAAATGTTCAATCTTGAGAACCTACTAGAAATCTTTAATCAATACAAAGACTTTGCTTTATTAATCTCTCTGATCATGAGCATATTAATTGCTTTGTCTGGAATAATTCCTTCTGTATTTGTAACTGGTGCAAACATCATCTTCTTCGGTCCACTTCTTGGTTTTACCATATCACTTCTAGGAGAAACCGTTGGTGGATGGATAACCTTTAAGATATATAGACTTGGATTAAAATCTGTTAGCGAAAAAATCAAAGGTAAATATGCACTAATAGATAAAATTCTTATGAGTAATGGCCTAAAGGCTGGTATATTTATATTTGAGGGCCGAATAATTCCCTTTATCCCATCCGGATTTGTAACTTTGGCCGCTTCAATAAGTAATGTAAATGATAAGATATTTATTTTATCTACCTTTCTTGGTAAGATTCCTTCCATAGCCTTGGAAACCTTAGTAAGCTATGACTTAATAAATATCCAGGAAAATTATATTAGACTTAGCTTAACTCTTGTAGCACTTTTATCCATATTCATATATATGAAGTTATCTAAACCTAAAGAAAGAAATTAAACCACCTGCACTATAAACCTAATGCAGGTGGTTTAATTATATGATAATCTTAACAGCTTCATTTTTTGACTGAACATCAACAAGGGTTAACCCTTTATAATTTTTATTTAAATACTTAAGCATATTCCTTATCTCTTTAGCCTGCTCCTTAGAAAGTGGCTTTACTTCTTTTAAAACATCACTGCTTTCTATATACTTCATTCCCTTTGAAGATAATACTCTTGTCATTACTGATGCGCCTAAACCTATAAAACATCTTGGAATGTAAATTGTTATTCCCTTTTCACGCTTCTCCTCTTTAATATAGATAATCATTAAAACATCACACCTTTATGCTATTTCAATTAAAACCTTAGTTCCATCTTCAGTGTCAACCTGTACTATTGGTCCTTTTATATCATTTTCAATGGCCTGAATAATCATATCAAAGTCTATATTGTACTTTTCAAGTTCAGCAATATTACTCTTACCTATTTTACCCATAAGTTTTATAACCTCAACAGGAAGAGTTATCTTAACATTATCCCCCTCTGCAGATAATACTCTGATATATAGCATCTTTGCTTTACCTTCATTTTTAGGAATACTAAAAAACTGCGATAAATCAGTTTCTTCCTTAATAGTTACCTTCTTAGATTCCTCATCACCCAATGCAGAAAGTAATTTAGCAGCTTCTTCACTAGTTATTTTCCCTTCTTCTAACATTTTTAAAATTCTTAACTTATCCTCCATGATTATCCCTCCATTATTTTATTTGATTTAATAATTCTATAGCTTTTTCTGAAGAAATTTCTCCAGCTTCAAGTTTTGAAATAATATTTTGTCTTTCTAACTCATTATCCTTACACTCACTTAATCCCAAGACTTCATTTACTTCCTCAAGCTTGCTCCTAACAGTTGGATAAGAAATTCCAAGTGCCTTCTCAACATCCTTTATATTTCCTCTACACTTAAGGAAGGTCTCCACAAATTTAATTTGTTCCGAAATAAGAAAGTCAAACTTTGAAAAAGAAAAATCATTTTCAATTATTGTATTACACCCACCACACTTAAGCTTTTTTATCTTTAACTTGCTCCCACAAACGGGACACTTAACCAAAACTTTATACATAACCATCCTCCTTAACTATATTTTACCATCCAATTATGGATTTGTAAACATATTTTAATTATAAACTTAATAATTTTAATTTTTTACATTAATTTTATTAATTTTCTCAATTGGCATATTAATTTCATTGTCATTTTACTTATTCAACTTAATAACTCGCCCTGTTTATTAAATTATATAAATATTGACTTATAAAAAAAGAACTCTTTAGAGTTCCTTTTTACAATTCCATATTCCCTTCAATTACATCTCTATTCCTTGCTATATTTTCTAATTTTAAAATAATTCCGTAACATTGAAGCCGCTATTACAATAGACACAATTGGCACAACCATTACTCTTGCTCTATCAAAGGCTGGCATTAAATTTGCAGGTGCAATTATAACAAGTAATAATAATGCTATAGAATAAAAATCTTTACTTAATTGCTTTTTTTAATAAAGTTTTTTATCTTCATTTCCACTTTTCTCTATATTTCCATTAAACATAATAAACCTCACCCATTTTAATTATAATTTATAAAAACTTTATTCATTAACTTCCTTCAAAGATAATTTAATGAAAATATTAACTTCATTGTGTGAAACTATGTCTTTCAACATTTCTTCATCTGCTATTGGACCAACTTGAATTATAACTCCAGGCTTTCCCTTTGATCCATGTGCAATATATATGTCTTCACCAACATTGAAATTTGTATCATTTTCTAAAAAGCCTCTGCCATACTCATAAATATTTTCCTCAATCTTATATTTTCCTATTGAATAAGCTCCATTAATATTTATATTACCTGTGATTTCATCATCCTCAATATTTATTCCAACTTTTCCATTGAAACTTTTACCACCTATATTATTAGCTACAATAGAAGTTATTGGTTCACTCTTTACTTTCTCTCCATTTTTGTATAATTCATATTCAATAGAAATCTCATAATGCATGTCTTCAGGTAAGTTTTTAATCTCATAAAGTAAAACTTTGTTTCCTGTAAGTTCAAGTATTCTCTCTTCTTCTTCTGAAAGCTTATCACATATAATACTTGTACCTTTTTCATTTGAGTTTTCACAGCCAACTAAAATAATCATAACAAGGATGGTGAACATAACTGCAATTATTTTTTTCATCTCTGCCTCCCTTAATGATTTTAATCTTTACAGATTTAATCTTCATTTACTTAATACTATAGTTTAATTATAAAACACCATTACATATTTTACCACATAGTTTCTTTAACCTTTTATAAATCAAGCTATAAAAAACCGTATTACCCATAGATAATACGGTTTCCATCACTATATAAATAATTTTATTTCCTGTCGTCTTATGTACTCTTTTCTAATTTTTCCTTATTATATATTGAAATCTTATAAAATATAGCATTTAATGCCCTATCTGATAAGATGGGCCATCTGTATCAAAATTGATGGTCCTATACCATTTATAGCCACCCTCTATTTCAAACATTGACAAATCAAATTCCCCTATCCCTAATCCTATAAACGAAATTGTTATTCCTGAAATAATTAAGATTAAACTTAATGAAATAATTTTCTTTTTGAAATTTCTTATAATCATAACTGCACCACTTTTCTATTAAATAATTTCAGTAATCTTGAACTTAACTCTTTTGTAAAAAATCTGAACTCTTTACATAAATACATAGTTGCCATCGCTAATAAAAATGATACTCCAATAAATCCTACTCCAACACCTAATTGTACCACTCCTACTGATAAAACATCGGCCATCATAAATGGAGTAGCAACTATACTATATAATCCTGCTGCAAAAAATGCCAGTGCACCAACTCCTGTTGTGAATGGTATGCACCAAACTAATATTAACCCTGATAAAATAAGCATTAATCCTGCAAATAATAAACTTCCCCATAAAGGAAATCCTATAATTAATAAAATCATATTTATTACCTTACTATTTGTTAAAGGAACTTTAATATTAACAGTATCTTGCTCACTTAATATATTTTTAGCAATGATTTTAGGATTACCTATTTTATCTATAACTTCTTCCTCTTCAAAACCATTTTCCATATAATCATCAATTATTTCTTCATAATATGTAATAAATTTTTCTCTTTCTATCTTTTTAATTGCCCCCAATTCAAAGTTTAAAATTTCAATGAACTCTACTCTACTCATTCACGTCATCTCCCTTTATAAAATTATATACCTTCATAACATTATCCCAATCTCCTAAAAATTCATTTATATGTAACTGACCTTTTTCCGTAATCTTATAATACTTTCTTAAACGGCTATTGTGTTCAACAGAATATGTTGTAAGGTACTCATTAGCCTCTAATCTCTTTAGAATTGGATATAGCGTTGATTCTGAAATCTCAATGCAGCTAGAAACATCTTTAATTATCTGATAACCGTAGGAATCTGATCTATTCAGCACTGATAAAACGCAGAATTCCAATAATCCCTTTTTTAATTGTATATCCATACGACACCTCCTTATACATTATACTATACATTACATAGTATAATGTATCAAGTAGTATTTTAAATTTTTATAATTTTTTATAAAAAAAGATCTAGTAATTATCTTACTAGATCTTATATCCTAATCTTCAATTCCTTTTACAGATTTATATACATTACAGAAGCCTCCAAATATCACTCCTACTATCGGGAACACTATCCAACAAATCTCCCATCCATCATAAGCTATTCCCCATATAAGAAAAACCATAACTGTTAATGGCCAAACTACACCTGCTACTGCGCCAATAACCTTATTTTCCTCCTTAACCTTTGGGTTATACTCCCCTTCTTTTAAAAGCTTTTTATGACCTTCATTGCAAGTACTTATATTGATGAAAATAAATACTGCCACAGCTATAACCAAAATTAAAAGTGTGGTTCCATAGACATAACCTGATTCACTCTTCATCCCACTTAAGAAAAGTATTATCGGTGATAAAATACAAAGTACAACCCCTACAATAGTTCCAATAGTTGACTTAGTCCTTAATCTTTCTCCCTCTTCTTCAAGAATAATTCGTGCTGATGGTTGTAAATTAAAGTATCCTTTATCGATGTATTTATACTTCTCCATTGATATTCCTGCAAAGATGAATAAAGCCACTGCAACTCCAACAAAGGCTAATAATATAATTAAAGGAGTAATCATTGCTTTATCTTCCACAAGTCCTCTGAAAATGATTCCGTCATCATATAATTGATACATGAAAACTAAAACTGCTGCTCCCATCATACAAAGTGCAACCCCTATGCTAATAAGAAAATTGCATTTCTTTGTTTCCCTTAAATACTTTTTAGCTTCTTCTAAGTCCATGGATGGTAAATTTTCTTTTTCTGAAGTTACATTCCTTGATGGTTGATTAACCTCAATTTCAAACTCTCTAATAATTTCATCGATATTCCCGAACTCTGAAATTACAATTCCAATAGCTTCATTTTCAGTCTTTCCTTCAGATTTAAGCTCTGCATATTTATCCTCCATATTCATTAGAATATCTTGCTTTAGCTTTTTAAGTTCACCTGTTTTAGGCAATGCTTTAAACATATTCTCGACATAAATTCTTATAGTTTCCATTATTCCATCTCCTTAAATGAACATCTAAATCTTTGATTTAGTTACTTGAACTTACTCTGTGATCACTCCTCTAACCAATGTTCGGAGAAGTTTCCTTACTTTAATTTTCGATTTGACTAATTTGAAGTTACTCATTAATAAACCTATTAATAACATTCTTGGTGAGCTTCCACTCCTCACACTTTTCCTTGTAAAATTCTCTTCCCTTTGGCGTGATTCTAAAATATGTTCTTCTCTTTCCAAAGGTTTCATCTCCAAAGTAAGCTTCAATAAAACCATTTTTCTCCAGTCTATTAAAGGCGGAATAAAGGGTTGTTTCCTTTATTACATATTCTTCATTTGTTATGGTTTTTATATTTTTCGAAATTTCATAACCATAGGAATCTCCCTGTAATAAAAGACTTAAAATTATAGTATCATTATATCCTCTGATTATGTCACTACTTATCAAATTCTCACCTTCTTTTATATCATCTTTCACCTACTACGACAGATAAAGTTATTACTACATCTATCGTAGTAATATCATACTTTTATATTAACACAACTACTACGACAGGTAAAGTACTTTTGAGAAAATTTTCTAATTATTTTTTTAATAAAAAAAGAACCACCAAATTGATGGTCTTTCTACTATTATCTTATTTATTTTGCGCCTTTAAAAAAGCATCAATATCTTCCCTCCAAGGCATGGACATTGTAGTTCCAAGCTTTTGAACTGATAAGGCTGCTAATCCATTGGCAAATTTAGCTGCTTCCTTTAAAGATTTTCCTTCCGCTAAAGCTGCAATAAGTCCACCGTTGAAGGCATCTCCAGCTCCCGTTGTATCTAAAGCTTTAACTTTATAAGCTGGGATTAATTCATCAATGGCCCCGTCAGCTATGTATACACCCCTATGTCCAAGAGTTATAACCACCTGCTTTACACCTCTATCAAAGAAGTATTTCGCTGTATTCCTCATATCTTCTTCAGTTTCAATTTTTATTCCTGTTAGAATTTCAGCCTCAACCTCATTTGGTGTAACCATGTCCACCTTTGAAAGAAGGTCATCTGTAATAGGCTGAATTGGTGCAGTATTTAAAATAACCTTAACACCATTTTTATGTGCTATATCGACAATACTTTCAATGGCACTCATATTAGTTTCAAGCTGTGTTAACAGATACTCTGAATTTTTAATAACCTCTTCTGCCTTATCTATTTCTTCATCCTTTATGTTATTACAAGCTCCCGGAATAACAACTATTTCATTCTGACTCGTATTCTCATCTACCATAATTAAAGCTACACCAGTTTGTACATCTTCTGCAGAAAACACATAATCAGAATTCATTTTCAGTTCCTTCATAATGTTTAAAGCTACATCAGCAAAAGCATCCTTACCAACCTTTGTAATCATAGTTATATCTGAACCAGCCTTATGAGCTGCCACTCCTTGATTAAAGCCCTTTCCGCCAGGTCCCATCTGAAACATTGACCCTATAACTGTCTCACCCTTTTGTGGAAGGTGTGGTGTTCTTCCCATTAAATCTACCACAAAACTTCCAAAAACCGTTATCTTCTTTTTCATAGCCATCCACCTCTTATATTTATTATAAATTAAAAACCCCTTTACCTTTTTATTTACGGGAGTACTTTGAGTAGCTAAATCATATATACACACCGTAGAACTTCCACTACCCAAATCAAAGGTCTAGAGTATCACTTCTGGTTTGTCACATCTATACTCCCCTTTAAAGTTCTGAAAAAATTATATCATAAAACTCTTCCTAATTTTCTAAATTAAATTAATTATTCAACCTAAAGTTTACTTTTCTAAAACTTATCATTTACATACTAATGATATTATTGAATTAACAACCTACTCATTTAAATAAATATATATAATAAGTGCTAAATATTTTTTCTTTTATACCCCCAAGAAAAGGCATACCACTCCTCCAATATGGTATGCCTATTTTATCATCCAATTACTATTCAGACCCATCTTCTTATTTTTCAAAATTCATTTATATATATAAATCCATACAGCTCCTTTGTTTTTAATGATATCAATATTTAAACATGTTTCATTCTATTGTATTATACTTATAATATCTAGCTTAACACTATCAGGTAAATTATTACTTAAGTTTCTTTCTAATAAATTTCTATACTTTATTCCTGATTTACTAAAATACTCTTTAATTAAAGGTATTCTTTTCTTTGGATCACCCATTACACCATATGCTACAAACCAATCTTCTATAGTTGTAAGATTTACTTTTACACCATCAATTAACATATATTCCTTAATGGCATCATTATCTAAAATAAACTCATATATTTTTCCTTGCTCTACCTCTATTTTAAAGTCTCCAAGAAACTCTATCATGACACCTTCTACCATATATCCAAAAAACTCTTTTGTTCTAAAAGGACTTTTTGACTCTAATTCTACATATGTTCCCATAGTGTCCATAAACGCTTTTATTTTCTCTGCATAGCTTGCATCCACTATTATATCAATATCATTGGGCTTCTTTACCAAACCATAGTGATTTAGCATTACTGAGCCGCCTACACCCCAAGTACAATTTAACTTGTTTAACCCATCTGCTATTTTCTTTAATACATCTTTATTCATATCTTAATTCTCACCTTCAATTAAATTTTTAAATTATTATCCCCTCAAAGTGATCCACCTCATGCTGAATAATCTGGGCTTGAAATCCAACAAATACATGCTTTTGCTTCTTAAAATTCCTATCAAGATATTCCACCTCTATTTTTTCATATCTTTTAGTTTTTCTAAAACCGGTTAAAGATAGACAGCTTTCTTCAGCCTCGTAACATCCTTCCTTCTTAAGAATAACAGGATTCACCATAGGGACAAGCATTGGGCCCATACAGAATACCAGAATACGCTTCTTTACCCCAATCATATTAGCTGCCATCCCTACACATTTATCTAAATTAGCCCTTAAAGTATCCTCTAGGTCCTTAATAACCTGCATATCAGCCTTAGTTGCTGGCTCTGATTTCTGACCTAAGAATAATACATCCTTAACCACTGGTTTTATCATTTTAATTCCAACCTTTCTAACCTCTATTATTTAATTTCAACTTCACATGAAACTATTGATAATAAAATATATCCTACCATAAATACTTTCAAAATAAAATTACTATTCTTCACCATTAAGTATATACTAAAAATTACAATATATCTTACCCTCATATTTATGCTATAATTTAGCAAGTAAAAGGAGTTGATAACATGTTTGAAAGTGGACAAGATCACTGCACCTGTCTAAATACAAAATGTCCAAGACATGGGAACTGTAAAGAATGTATTGAGCATCACAAGAATAAAAAAGATAATCCATTAACCGCTTGTAAGCGCTTAAAAAGAAGTAATCTAATTTTAAAATTATAATAGATTAACTGTTGGAATTTAAAAGAGCTATCACTTCAAGTGATGGCTCTTTTTCAACTAATATAATAACATTTTAATAAAAACTAATACTTATTACTTAATATGAAATCTAAAGTTTATTCTTAAGGATATGATACACCTTCGCTGGACGTCCTACATTATACTTGGATCTCTTAAAATCTACTGTTGCTATTCCAGCTTTCTCAAGATTTCCAAAAACTCTATTAGCGTTTCGTATACTTCCACCAAAGTAATCCACAAAATCTTGCGCATATAAATCATAGGATTCCTTTTCTTTTATTATATGAAATATCTTCTGAATAGTTATTTCAGAAAGCTGCGTTTGCTTAGCTACTCTGCTTACCTCTTCATCCTTCTCCAAACTGTATGTAATAGATTCATCTTTATCTAAAGGACCTTTAATTTCGCCTTCTTCATTAATCAAAAAATTTCCGCCATTACATAGCCCGTAACGTGAAGCCTTAACTGCATTATTTCTAGCTTCTTTCAAATTTTTCCCTATTCCATATCCTATGGAAACCTTTTGATTTTCATTAACCTTACTAAGGTATTTACTTAAATCACATTGTGTATAATCTTTAGTCATATCCGATACAACAGATTTATTCGTGTATATCTCTAATCCATAAGAAACAGCTTTTACAACAAAATCAAAGAAATTATTTTTTGCATAATCCAAAATATGTTTTTGTAACAATGCACATTGCCAATCTAACTCCTCATGGCTAAATGAACCCTGTATTGATATCTTTATTGCAGCAGGGTTTAATTTTTCATAACTCTCCACAGTGATTAAGGCCTCAATCTTTTCTACTATACCCTTAATATGCTCAATACTAGGGAAACCATAAGAACTGTTAATGCCCTTTTCCTTTAAAAAAGGCATCAAACTGCTAAATACACAAATTATATAATCTATGTTGCCATTTTCCCAAAGTGATAGTATTTTAGATTTAATTATTTCTTCAGTAGAAATCAACTCACTTATATTTTTATTTTCAAAATAACTATATGGTAAATATTTTTCTCCTAAAAGCTTATTTATATTAATGTCAATTAATTTATCACAAGTTATAAATTCATCAAATAATGTAAAAAAGTCCATACCCACTCTATTAAACTCTAAGGTTTTATTCTCTGAGATTAATTGAAGCATTAATCTATATATTCCAGCTAAATCAGTTTCTAATGTTAGAATATCCCCCTGTAAATCTGGATTAACTTTCTCAACGATACTTTTAGCAGCACTTCCACTCACCACTAATTTATCAAAATCATTCTTTGATAAATTAGTGGTTATCTCTGATAGATGCCTAAAATTAATATAATCTATAATTTCCCATTTAAAAGAAGGTTTTATATTTTTTAAATTTTCTTCTATGTAATCATGTATATATGGAGTTAATATAAAAATTATCTTTGCATTCATGTCATTCGCTCCTGTCCTTAGAAACTTATAAATATAATTGTATATTACTATTATACTTCCTTAGCTGCTATTACTCTATAAAATAAAACAATAATTGACGAAATTTATTTTTATAATATTCAATAAATTTATTGACATAATTATGGCATAGCTTTATATTTAACTTACGGAATGTTCCTATATTATTCCGAAATTAAAAATGGAGGTATTTTTATGGATTATTTAAAACAAGCAACAAAATTAAAAAATCAATTAATAATGTACAGAAGAAAAATTCACAGCTATGCTGAAGTTGGCATGAACCTGCCTAAAACTGTTGACTTTGTTATTTCAGAATTAAAAGCAATGGGCTATTCGCCAAAAAAAGTTGGGCAAAGTGGGGTTACTGCCACCATAGGCTGCAGTGGTAAAGTTATATTACTTCGAGCTGACATGGATGCACTTCCTATGGAGGAAAAAAGCGGTGAACCTTTTGCTAGTACAAATGGTAATTGCCACGGATGTGGACATGATATGCATACAGCCATGCTCTTAGGTGCAGCAAAACTTTTAAAGGAAAATGAAGCTCAATTAAGTGGTACTGTGAAACTAATGTTTCAACCTGGGGAAGAACTCTTTAAAGGTTCGAAAGATATGATTGAGGCTGGTATTTTGGAAAATCCAAAAGTTGATGCTGCCTTAGCTATTCATACAGCTACAGGTGTAACACCTCTTGGTGTATTTATGTATAACAATAGCAGTACTATGATGTGTTCAGCAGATACTTTTAAAATTACTATCAAAGGTAAAGGTTCTCATGGTTCCTATCCTCAAAATTCCATTGACCCAATTAACATAGCTGCTCATGTTATCCTTGCCACTCAAGAGGTAATTGCTAGAGAAACTATACCATCAGAGCTATGTGTTCTTACTATTGGCAGTATTAATGCAGGTTCTATGGCAAATTCAATTCCTGAATCTGCTGTAATCACGGGTTCTATCAGGGCATCTTCAAAGGAAATGCGTTCCACTATGGTATCAAGAACAAAGGAAATTGCTGAACTTACTGCAGCAACCTTCCGTGGCACCTGTGAATTTGAACTGCTTTCTGGTACACCACCACTAATCTGTAATCCTCAGGTAGTAAACAGTATGGTTAAGTATATAAATGAGTTAGATTTTCAAGGAAAGTCCCCTTATCCAGGTCTTCAAGCAAATGCCTCTGAAGATTTTGCTGAAATAAGTGATCGTGTTCCAAGTGCATATATGATGTTAGGTGCTGGATTCCCTACTGACCCAAAAGCAGCAAATGCTCATGACCCAGCGGTTAGATTTAATGAAGATGCACTACCAATTGGTGCGGCTATTTTAGCCCACTGTGCTGAACGTTGGTTAGCCGATAACCAATAATATAGTTTACTTTAAAATCAAATATATTTTAAATTGGGGGTATCATTATGTCAACGCAAAACAATACATCTACCGTAGCCATTCAACTATCCGATAGAAAAAGGATTGCTGTACAAGCCGGATGTGTATGCTTAATGCTTTCCATCGCAATGCTTGGACTTAGTTTTAACGTTCTACAAGGCCCAATTCTAATAGAAATGAATGCAATGAAATATTTTTCATTATTAACTATTTTCGCTAGTCTTGGTCTAGTTATAATGACACCAATTGGAGGAAAACTTGGCGATATATTTGGAAGAAGAAACATAGTAGTGATTTCTGGGAGTATCGCAGTGGTTTGCGGTTTAGGTTTAAGCTTAGTTAAAACCATAATTCCATTTATGACTTTAAGACTTATCTTAAGTGCAGCACAGGGTGCCTTTACTGCTGCCCCTTATATCATTGCTCGTGAAATTAACGAAGCAAAAAATGTGCCTAAGGTTATGGGAATCCTTGCAAGCTCTGTTGCCTTTGGAGGCTTTGCAGGAAGCATCATCGCTGGAGCTCTTGCAGATGCTGGACTCCTTAACATTGCTATCGCGTTTCCTGTACTTCCATTAATAATAGGTATTATTCTTATTGCTATAAACATGCCAAATAAAAAACGTGAAGGTAAAACTCCTATGGACGTTTTAGGTATTGTAGTTCTCACTTTAGCAATCAGTTCTTTTGTTCTTTCTCTAAACTTTGGAAGTTCCTTAGGTTGGACTAATCCAATAATATTACTAGGCTTTATTGCCATGATAATATTCTTTTTCCTCCTTGTTAAGGTTGAGAACAAAGCCGTTGACCCAATTATTCCAATGAGACTTTTTAAAAATAGAAATTATACTACCTTGCTTTTAGTTGGATTTTTAGCTTATTTCTATATGACAACTATGAACACCTATGCACCTCTTGCAGTACAACAAGTAATGAATGAATCCGCGACTTTATCAGGGATTCTACAAATGCCACGTACAATTATTACAATGCTTCTACCTGCCCTTGTTGGTGTATGGGTTGGTAAAAAACGTGATAACTTCTGGATTGGTATGGCCATATCCTCAATTTTAGTTGCTGTAAGCTTCATTCCTTTATGCTTTATAAATTCTACTACCTCAATAGTACTTATGATTTCTTTAATTGGTGTAACAGGTTTAGCTGAAAGTATTAGAGGTGTAACTGTAACTGCAGCCGCTCAAAGCTTCCTTGATCCAAAAGATATCGGGGTTGGAACAGCTTTAGTTAACTTCTTCAACTCTGCAAGTAGTTTAATATCTGCTGCTGTTTGTGGTGCTGTTTTTAATGCAGCAGGCACTAATGTTGCAAAAGGTGTAAATGGCACTTTCGTAGTTGCGGTAGCTTCATCAGTTCTTCAATTTATTATCGTTGTTATGTTTATACGTAAAGCAATGAGAACACAAAAACCTGCTAATTCTAATTCGATTGATGCAATTTAATTAGAAAAAGAGTGCTTCAAGACTATCTTGAAGCACTCTTTTTAACCTTCTAATTCTACCCAAAGCTCCATAACTTCCTCCAGCTTTCTGTTTAATTCTTCCTTTCTACAGTATAGCCCATTAAGCTCTTCATAACCTTTTACACCATTAGCCATTTCTAAATCAATGGTTGATATTTCTTCCTCAAGAACTGCAATGTTTCTTTCCACTTTTACCTTTTCAGCTTCTCTTTTTTTATTTTCATCAACACTCTTAGGCTTCTTACTCTTCTTAACCTGAACTTCTGTATCTTTAACCACACCAAGACTTCTTTTTTCAGCTACACTTTTATAATAATCATAGTTTCCAGGATAGCTTATTAGACTATAGTTCTCTATTGCAATAATCCGTTCACTAATTTTATTTATAAAATACCTGTCATGTGATACAAAAAAGATAGTTCCTTTAAATTCTTCCAAAGCTTCCTCCAAGGTTTCAATCGACTCAATATCTAAATGGTTAGTTGGCTCATCTAGGATTAATAAGTTAATATCCTCATATAAAAGCTTTGAAAGCTTTAACCTTATTTTTTCTCCTCCAGAAAGATGCTTTATCTTTTTAAACACACTATTGCCATAGAACATAAACTTAGATAAATATTCACGAGCCTTTCCTTCAAGAATCGAAATATCTTCTCTAAAATATTCAAGTACCGTTAATTGTTCATTAGTGAACTGTATATTCTGTGGAAGATAAGATGCTTTTACACTAGCACCAAATTCTACTACTCCGCCATCTGGTACTTCTTCACCTATCAGTAGTTTTATAAATGTGGTTTTTCCACTTCCATTTTCACCAATAATGGCAACTCTCTCTCCGTAATTAATTAGCATATTAGCTTCTTTGAAAATCTTCTTATCCTTAAAACTTTTTGTAAGCTTTATGGCTTTTATAGTTTCATTCCCTGACCTTCCTGCTCCATTTAAGGTCAGCTTCATGTTCTGCCTTTCAAAAATTGGTTTATCAATTCTATCCATCTTATCAAGCTTTTTCTGCATACTTGCAGCTCGCCTAAAGAACTTATTGTTATCTGCCCTCATTGCCCAGTCCCTTAAACTCTTTATGGTATCTTCCATAGCATTTATCTTCTTTTGCTGTTCTCTAAAATTTTCAAATTGAATCCTCATATCCTCTTTTTTCTGATTAACAAAAGCAGAATAATTCCCCTTGTAAGTTTTGCATACCATATCCTCTATCTCTACAATTTTAGAAACTACATTATCAAGAAAATATCTATCATGGGAAACTATGATTACAATTCCTTTATAACTTTTCAAGTAACCTTCAAGCCACTCAATAGAATTCATATCTAAATGGTTTGTAGGTTCATCTAAAAGTAAGATATCCGGATTATCTATTAAAAGCTTTCCTAAGATTACCCTGGTTTTTTCCCCACCACTTAAAAGATTGAAATTTTTATTTAAAAAACTGTCATCAAACTTTAGCCCTATACAAACCCTTCCTAGCTTTTCTTCAATTTCATAGCCACCTTTAACTTCAAATAGCTGAACCAATTCACTATATCTTTTTAAAGTTCTTTCTAATTCAATACCTTTTAACACTTTCATTTCTTCTTCTAAAGAATGCATATCCTTCTCTATCCCATGAACCTGTTCAAATGCCAAATTCAAAATATCAATAACCTTTAAACTTTCATCATAACTTGGTACCTGCTCTAAATAAGCACAGGTTGCACCTCTGGTCATTGAAATAAATCCTTCGTCATACCCGGGACTTCTTGCCCCTGGATATCCAACACAATAATTCATTGGTTCTATTCCTGCGATTAATTTTAAAATGGTACTCTTACCACTGCCATTTGCTCCAACTATTCCAACCTTTTCCCCCGAATAGACCTGAAAGGTTATATCTTGTAAAACAAGGGTAGCATCCATATACTTTTTTATTCCCGTTACTAATAATTCATCCATTAAACTTTCCTTCTTTCATTCACAATATTTGTGAATCTTTATGGATCGGCAAAACATGATTAACTTATTAAGTTTATATATAAAATAAAAAAGACTGAAAGAAGATTCAATCTCCTTACAGTCTGAAAAAATTCGAAATTCTTATAATTTATGAGTATTTCATATAAGTAAAATTTAGATAGCCTTTTTCATCTATTTAAATTTCCTTATATACTACTCCCCAAAGCCACTTAACATGGTCAAGTACTTCAAAATATTTTTGAAGTATAAAAAAATTATATTTTCAAATCTCAATAAAGTAAGTTACCTTCTAAATGCCTAATTCCATAAAGAGTACAACAATAAGACCTAACATTATTAGGTTATTTTTACTCAATATAAAATACATATTAATTTTAAATTAATATAAATCTTAACATTTAGCTGGTGTCATAACTCACTTTCCTCCAATTCTTTTTTCTTATTATAGCATAGCTAGAAATTATTGTAAAGTTCTCATCACCACATTTCTAGTTATGCAATTAATTCTTTATCCACCTTTTTTCCTATAATTGACTTAAAATATCATTGCCACTCAATACTAGTTTATCTCCAATCTGGATAACTGTTGATCCTTTAGGTACGATGATTTGGTCTTCACGCTTTATCATGACAATAAGTATATCTTCTGGTATTTCTGCATCCATTATAGCTTTTTCTGCCCACTCGCTATGTTTTTTTATGTCAACTTCCACTAATTCAGTATTGATGTCACCCATATAATCTGTAAATGTTTTTAATGCTGAACTATCATCTTCATGATCAACTAAATTTAACTTATTTGCAACTTTAGGTATGAGTGTGCCCTGTAACGCTACAGAAAATAAAGCAATAAAGAATATTATGTGAAATATATCATTTTCAATATTAACTCCAAATGTTACTGCAAATATAGCGAAAACCACTGAAGCTGCCCCTCTCAGACCAACCCATGAAATAAATAATTTTTCATTAAGGGTAAATTTAAATGGACTAAGAATTGCAAATACAGCTATAGGTCTTGCTACTAATATTAAAAATACAGTTATAGCAATGGCTTTTCCAGTAACCTCCGGAAGCCTTGATGGAAATGATAATAGGCCCAGCATAAAAAACAAACTTATTTGCATAATCCATGATATACCATCAAAGAAATGAAACATACTTTTCTTATGTGGTATTTTACTGTTTCCTATTATTAATCCGGCCAAATATACACTTAAATATCCATTTCCACCAAAATACTCACTAAGTGAATAGGATAATATTGTAGCCGCCGTTACAAAAATCACATAAAATCCATCGATCTCAAATTTAAAATGTCTAAGTATATATACGGTTATCTTAGCAATTAAATATCCAATAATTAATCCCAAAAAAACCTGCTTAAATATTAAAATTACTGCTGAACTTACAGAAACACTTCCTGGATTCTTCATTATACTCAATATTAAAATAGTAATCATATAAGCAAATGGGTCATTACTTCCACTTTCAACTTCTAAAATTGAAGCTATGGATCCCTTTAAATTTAGTTTTTGAGACCTCAATACTGCAAATACAGAGGCTGCATCCGTTGAAGCAACTATGGCACCTATTAAAAATCCCTCCAACAGTGTAGTCTTCAATATAAAATAACAAAACATTCCCGTAAGGCCTGACGTAACAACAACTCCAAGCGATGACAGCAACACTGACGGAATTGCTACTGGTTTTGCTACACTCCAATTAGTACCAAATCCTCCATAAAACATAATAAAAACTAGCCCTAAAGAGCATATCTTACTTGTTAATTCAAAATTATCAAAATAAATTCCAACTAAACCATCTGACCCAAACATCATTCCTAGCACAATAAAAATAAGCAGCATAGGAACTCCAAACTTATATAGAACTTTACTTGAGGTAATACAAATAATTAATACCAATCCACTAATTATCATCAATTCGGTCATATAACTCCCCCTTTTAATCTTTTAATAAAAAACACCTTATACTTTATATTATTACATGACATCTAATAATTGTCACAAAATCAAAACACATTTAGATTTATAATTTTAGCAAGATAATATTTCCTTACAACAATATAATACCATTTATTCACATTTAATACTAAATACTTTTTGCTTAGTTATTTTTACTATAGCCAGATTTTTTATAGAACGTTGCATGCTTATATTAACTTTCTTAAATATTAAAATAAAAATGAGCATCCACCTTAATCTTTTAGATGCTCATTAATATATGAACTACATTAGAATTCACATGGACTATTTAGTTGTTTTCTTTTAGTTATAAACTCAAACTTTTATTTTTTACTTCTTTTAAAAAAAACTCTTTTTGAAACTTCACTACTTCCTTCTGTAAATTTTCTATAAAATTCTGCTCCGAGATTACTTATAACTATTATAACTATAGATAAAATAATAAAAGATAAGTAGGATAAGCTATCTCCTGCTATAATTAATGCTGTCCACCCGATTAATATCCAATGGATAAAATATATAGGAGTTGCATTCATACTCCATCTTGTCATTAAATAAATTAACCCTTTAGGAATATAAGGCATAATAAAGCTAATTAAAGAAATCTCTAAAATTACAAAGGCTGTGAATGTTATATTGTCTGTAAAAAAATGATGATAATATGCTATATCTGTATTTAGTCCACTCTGCAATCCTATTGACCAATTAAATGTAAAAATACCTCCAAAGAAAAATAAAGCTGAAGCTATAGCTGCTCTTATATAAAACTTTCTTTTATCCTGACATCTTATAAGAAGGCATCCAAATAAATAACCTGTCAAGGGATAAAAAATCCATGTGAGGAAAGGAAAGTATGAATACTCACTTGCCCCCCATATTAAACCTATAAATAAAGACGCCCAAAAATTATCTATATTGATATCTGATAAAAATATATTTGATAATGCAAAAGCGATAGCACATATGGTTATTGTTAGGTAATCCTCTCTTAAGTATTTTAACAATCCAAAAAAAATCATAGCTAGCCCTGCAAATTGAAATATATCAACACTAAAAAGTTGAACTAAAGCACCATAATAAAAACTTAAATCCCGTAAAATAAAGTAATTAATTAAATAAGGGAGAAATCCTCTAAGAAAATTAAGAATATACCCTCCTGCTAAAAGCATCAAACCTCTTTTAAAAAATACCTTTGGCTCCTCATGCTTAGTATAATTTACTCCTACACCTAGTAGGAACATAAACATTGGTGCAGCTGGCAAACCTCCAACGAAATCAATTATTTTTCCAAACCAACTACTAATTACTTCCTCCTTTGAAAAATATAATTGAACATGAACCAATATCATAAAAAAAATCGCCAGACCTCTTGCTACATCCAGCTCTAATTGTCTGCCTGTATTACTTTTTTCTTCTGTAAACATAAAAATGCCTCCTAAACAAAGCTTTTAGATTTGCTTTTTTCTATCAAATCTATTTTGCTTTTTTTCTTGTATTTAGGATTTCTAATTTTATTCTCAATTATTACAAAGGATTGTTATCATGACTATTTTTCCATAATATAATCCTCACTTAAATTTTACTTGTACTTAAAATTTATTCATCATCCTAATCTATTATTCCTTGTACTTTTTTCAAAAAAATAATTGTATAAAGTCTTCTTGGTTAAGGCCTAAAAACAAAAAAACACCTATATATTTGAATTTCTCCAATATATAGGTATAAATTCTCTTTTACTTTTCAGCCTTCCATAAACTATGAAGATTGCAATAAGCATAAGCTGCTATTACCTCGTCAGTGTCTGTAAGCATAAACTCTGCCATAGGTGCATCTTCTGGAGCTAATACTTTTCTTTGATTTCCGTCCTTAGTTTCTATGGAAATCCACTCAATGTAATGCTCCTTAACCATAGGATGTGCAATAGCTCCAACTGAAACAGTTACCTTATTGCCCTCAACAGCTATAACTGGCACATGTTTTTCAGTTGCTGCATCTGAAGTTCCTGGAATTATCTCTTGCATTTTCTTTCCACAACAGAATACTGGCACCCCTGATTTTTTAACATAGGTCACTATGTTTCCGCAAGTCTCACAAATATAAAATTTTTGTTCCATAAATATATCCTCCATTGAAAATTTACTTTTGTTTTAAATTCTATTCTTAAAACAATGTGATTATTACTATTATTCTACATATACCTGAAATATCCTTCTTTTAAAGATAAACTCCCACAGCTATAAAATTAATAATCTGTGGGAGCACTTAAATTAACTCAATTATTTTTCTTCATATAATTCAAAAATAGTATCATCCTTAATAATGAAAGCTATTCTTACCCCTGGTCCAATCTCTACTGGCCCAAATATCAGCTGCTGTGCTTCTGCTATATAAGGCCCTGCATCATCAACCTTATAAGCAACATGAGGATTCTTATGCATTATTTCTGGGAATGGTGTACCTTCTTCAAATTTCAAGTACTCAATTTTATAATCATAATCATCTGGATTACTCATCCAAAGCTTCATATCTTCGTTATAAGTCATTCCTTGTCTTAAATTTGTTACTGGAATTCCAACGTGCATATATTGTGCTGACATAATTATATCCCCCTCAAACTACTTTATTTTGTTTTTAACATCCCTATAAAATTCATAGGCAAGCTTACTATTATAATTTTCATGTACAACTTTACCTATTGCTTTACACATTGCAAGCGGATCTTCTGCTTGGAAAATATTACGTCCCATGTCAACTCCTGCAGCTCCTTCCACCATAGCTTTATACGCCATTTCAAGAGCTTCATCCTCTGGAACCTTTTTCCCACCTGCCACAACTATTGGCACTGGGCATGCAGCTACCACCTTTTCAAAATCATCGCAATAATAGGTTTTTACTATATGAGCTCCAAACTCTGCAAGCATCCTTGTCGCAAGAAGAAAAAACTTTGTAGTTCTCTCCATCTGCTTACCAACAGCCACAACTCCCAGTGTAGGAATTCCATACCGATTTCCTGCATCTATGGCTTTACAAAGATTTTCGATTGAAGACTTCTCTCCTGGTGCTCCAATAAAAGTTTGAACCGCCATACAAGAAGCATTCATTCTTATTGCATCTTCAATGTTAACTCCTATAACTTCATGACTCATATCATCATCAAGAACGCTACTTCCCGCTGAACATCTTAAAGCTAATCCTTTATTAAAGGTTGGAGGTACACAAGTTCTAATAGCTCCCCTTGTTGCCATAAACACATCCACCTCTGGAGCAAGCTTTGGAACAACTAAGTCTAATCTCTCAAGTCCAGCTGTAGAACCCATGATGTAACCGTGGTCAAAGGCCAACATAACTGTTTTGCCTGTAGCTGGATTGAAAATTCTAGACAATCTATCCTTCATTCCCCAATCTGCATGTTCAGCTCCCTTAACATGAAAATTCTGCTTAGGTGGCCTTATATCCAAATGATAATCCTTTTCTAATTGATTTCCGTCTTTATCTGCCATTTTACTAACTCCTTACTACTTCTTTAAAGCTGGTGTATTACAAGGAGCGTTCCAATAATGTACTAGCTCATCATCCATTCTAGCCATAAACATTTGGAAACCAGCCTGCTCTTGAACTGTTAAGAGTTCTCCAACATGATTTGCAACTAACTCTATATTTTTCTCTTTTAATAAAGCTTCACATTTTCTAAATACAATGTATAACTCCATCAAAGTAGTCGCTCCAGTTCCATTAAGGATAAGCATTACTTTTTCTCCTTCTTTGATGCTTAAGTCATTAATTAAAGCATTAAGCATTATTTCAGCAGTTTCATCAGCTGACTTCATTGGCTGACGTCCACCACCACCTTCACCATGCTGTCCCATTCCTATTTCCATTTCATCTTCATTTAAATCAGCAAGAAGACTTCCTGTGGCAGGGTGAGTTGCTCCCTTAACTGCCACTGCTAAAGTAGCCATATTATCTGCAAATCTTTGAGCTATAGCAGCAACTTCCTCTAAGGATTTTCCTTCAGCAGCTGCAGCTCCAGCAATTTTATAGGTTGGAATACAGCCTACTAAGCCTCTTCTATCATCACTATTTTCACGAGGAGCATTTGCTATATCCTCTTGGGTAACAACCTTTATTACATTTAACCCTTCTTTTTTGCAAGTCTTCATTGTTAAATTTCCTGTTAACATATCTCCTGCATGGTTTAAAACTATATATAAAACACCCTTACCTTTGTCTGCAAGTTTTATAGCATCTACACATGCCTTTGGCCCTGGTGCTGCAAAAACATCTCCAACAACAGAAATATCAACCATTCCTTCTCCAACAAAACCACTAATTGCTGGTTCATGACCTGAACCACCTTGAGTTACAATTGTTACACGTTCAGCTTCTGTAAGTTTATTATTAATTACCATTCTACCTTCACCTAAAGTAACTAAATCCTTATGTGCTGCTTCAAATCCTTCTAATAATTCAGCTGTTAAGTTTGATTGATCATTGATAAATTTCTTCATCTTCATAATTGATACCCCCATAATATTATTAAATTACTTTTTAAACGAGAAAATTTCATCTTTTAACTAATTACTTTATTCCCTCTGCGAGCCCAACAAAGAAAATTGATGCACTCACTGCTCCAGCATCTGGTGTTCCTATCGTTTGTTCCTTATAGCTTCTAGCACGTCCATATTTCGAAATAAAAGCTTCACTTGCTTTAGCTCCTTCAACTGCTGCTTTACTAGCACTTGTAAGCACTTCTGTTATATCATCTTCAGCTTTATTTGCTGCTTCCACTGCTGGAATTAAAGCATCCATCATAGTTTTATCTCCGACCTTTGCCTTTGTAATATCCTCCATTGCACTTAAGCTGCCTAAAAACATCTTTTTTAAAACTTGTCCGTCTATTTGATCTATACCTCTTAAAGGTTCTGCCAATCCACCAATCATAGTTCCATAAAGGGGTCCTGCACTTCCACCATTCACAGACATGATTTCATCCCCTAAATCTTCTATGAATTCCCCAAGTGATTCATCCCCCCACTCTGAAACTTTTCTCTCTATCAGCATAGCTATCTTATTTATTGTTACTCCATGGTCTCCATCACCAAATCGTGAATCTATATCACTTAAATACGCACTTTCTGCCTTCCAAAGCTCTGCAACCTTTAAAAGCATCTTCCCAATGCAACCTTTATCAATTAACATTAGTAACACCATCCTTTCGATAAAAGTATCATTTGTAACTTTAGTTTATCACCTTTGTTAATTATTTGCAATAAATTCCCAGAATATTTTGCTAATTTTTTATTATTAATTATTTAATATTTAAACTCTCTTAACTTCACCTTAATAAAGTGGAAGCTATGGAGAATTAATAAAGAAAACACCTGATAATTCAAAAGTTTATCAGGTGTTACATTTTATTTTTATATTTTTCATTTTATATTAATTCTAAAACTTCCTTTACTGCATTCTCCGGAGCAATCAAATGGTCTATTAATCGAGCTTTTAATGCAGCTGCTAATGCTTTAGGATTTATATTAGAAGCACATATTCCAATGACATTCTTTGTTTCCTTCAATAACTGGATTGGAATTTGTATTGCAAAATCCATATCAGAATAGATTATTTCTCCCTGTATATTCACATAATAATTTAATATACGGCCAACAGCTTTCTTCTTTTTAAGGATATCTCCAAAACGTGCTACTGATGCAAAGTCAGGACTTGATGGATAATTACCAATGTTAACAATAGCTGTATCCATATTGCTCCAGCACTTAAAGGTTTCTTTATAATTTTCTAATTCTCTCATTATACAAAGTTCTTGTTCTGAAGCTAAAACAGCAGGCGCATATAAATAAGTAGGATTAGCTCCTGCTACCATAGAAAACACTCTAACCAGCTCATTTGAGTGGTAATTTCTATTTCCTATACTGCTGTTACCTACTAGTGGACAAATACTCTTTGCTAAGCCCTCCATAGTCTCTTCCTGTTCCATAATTGAAATCAAATTGCCAATAATCTGGCCCCATCCAATTCCATAATTATTTCCCTTTAACTCCATCATATAAGTTAAAGCAGCTTTTGAAAGAGCATCATTGGTGAGATTATCATTATTTAAGTTTGGTACAACTACACCACCCTGAAGATCAAATATGTTTTTCAACTTATTTAAAGCAGTTTTATTCCCCTCAAAAGGAGAACGAATTTCTATATTTACAATTCCAAGCTCCTTAGCTTCCTTAAGCATTCTGCTTACTAAAGGTCGTGAAACCTCATATATCTTTGCTATTTCACTTTGCGTTCTATCCTCTTCATAATATAATTTTGCTATTTTAATTAATTTTTGCATTTTTTCATTACTTATGTTCATATTCACCACTCACATTTGTCAAAATATACTTTACATAATTAACCTTAACATAATTTTCACCTTATTTCAAATATAAATGGGAGCCTAAAGTTTCCTTTAGACTCCCATTTATATTTATTAAATTAAAGACGACTTATCGATTCTTTAACTCCTCATTCATCAAGCAAATCATTTCATTTAACTGATCAGTTCCTAATTGCCCTTGGCTCATCATAATTAGGTTTCTTAAAGGCATATCCATTACCATTGCTTCCATCATTTTAGCAATATCATTATCTCCATCCTCATTATCATCTCCACCGAACATTTGAGCCATTTGTGCCTGAAGCATTCCTAGCACCTGCTGGCCAGTTCGAGTACACTGAATTTCTTCCATAGATGAGTTTAATGTAAATGGAGATCCTGGAATTCTTTCACTTGGAGGAAGCTCTCTGCCATATAAAGCCTCAAATTCCTTATCACTTACTTCTAAAGAACTTTGTGGTAAGTTGAAGTAAACTGGTGCTGCTGCCTCTAAATAAGCTATCTTATTCTCTTCTTCATCTCCTGAAACTTCTACTTTCGCTGAAAGTCTTGTATCTTGACTTGAAGCTCCAACCTTTATTTCATAAGCACCACCTTCAACTGCCCAATTACTAATTTCAGCATTGTAGTAAGCAAAGCTTCTGCTATTCAACTTAAATGATACTTGTTTGCTCTCTCCTGGTGCTAAGAATACTTTTTCGAAACCTTTAATTTCTTTTTCAGCTCTGAAAATCTTTGATTCACCCTTAGCAACATATAACTGAACAACCTCTGCACCTGAAATCTTACCAGTATTAGTAACTATAACCTCTACCATCAAGTCACAGTTTTCTCCAGTAACATTTAAATCACTATATTCAAATTCAGTATAAGAAAGTCCGTATCCAAAAGGATAAGCTACATTCTTCTGAATCTTGTCATAATATCTATATCCTACAAAAATACTTTCTCTATATTCTACGCTTCTAGTTCCACCTAGGAAGTAATTGATGCTTGGATTATCCTCTAAGGCAGCTGGGAAGGTTTCTGCAAGCTTTCCACTTGGATTTGCTTTTCCATAAAGAAGATTAGCACAAGCAGTTCCTGTTCCTTGTCCACCAAGATATGCAAGAAGTATTCCTTTAACTTTATCTGCCCATGGCATTACAATTGGAGCACCACAAAGTAGTATAACTACTACATTTTCATTTACCTTAGCTACTTCTTCAATTAGCTTGTTATGGCTTTCTGGCATATCTAGGTTAGTTCTATCAAAGCCTTCACTTTCATATTCATCTGGAAGTCCTGCAAATATAAATACCTTTTCCTTGCCTGCTGCCGCCTTGCAAGCCTCTGCTATCATGTCTTCATGAATGCTGTGATCCTTTAAGCAGTATCCTGGTACATATTCAACCTTACCATCTAAAGCTTTTATTGCATCAAAAGCATTGTCAAGCTGAGTTGGGTTAATCTTGCTACTTCCAGCTCCCTGGTATCTTGGAGTCTTTGCAAATGCGCCAACTACTAAGATATCACTTTCAACAGATGCTGGAAGAATTCCGCCTTCGTTCTTAAGTAGTACCGCTGACTGCTCTGCTGCTTTTACTGCAAGATTGTGGTGAGCTACCTTATCATAAACAAAGTCTGGTTTTTGATTTTCTTGAGCCTTTAATATTAATTCTACAACTCTTTCTACTATTTTATCTAAAGTTTCCTCAGATAATTTGCCTTCCTTGACTGCTTTAACTATTAAGGTATCATTTATTCCATTTGTACTTGGCATTTCTAAATCTAAACCAGCTTCTACTCCCTTAACACGGTCACTTGTTGCACCCCAATCAGTTACTACTAAGCCTTTAAATCCCCACTCGGTACGAAGTATGTCCGTTAGAAGAGTTTTATTCTCACTTGCATAAGTACCATTTAAAAGATTATAAGAACACATCACTGTCCAAGGCTGTGCACTCTTAACTGCCTCTTCAAAACCTGCAAGATAAATTTCCCTTAAAGCTCTTTCATCAATAACAGAGTTAGAAATCATACGTCCTTTTTCTTGGTTGTTTGCTGCAAAATGCTTTAAAGAAGTTCCAACTCCCTGGCTTTGAACACCAGAAATTAAAGCAGCAGCAATTTGTCCTGCAATATATGGATCTTCACTTACATATTCAAAGTTTCTCCCACATAGTGGAGAACGCTTTATATTTACTCCTGGACCTAAAATAACTGAAACCTTTTCCTGTTGGCACTCTTCTCCAATAGCCTTACCTATTTCAAACATTAACTCTCTATCGAAAGAACAAGCTGTTGTGCAGGCCGTTGGAAAACAGGTTGCTGGAACACTATCATTTATACCTAAGTGATCAGCATCCTCCGCTTGCTTTCTTAATCCATGAGGACCATCTGTAACCATTATTTTATTTAGTCCTAATCTCTCTACACTCTTTAAATGCCAAAAATCATGTCCTGAACATAATCCAGCTTTCTCTTCTAAAGTCATTTTCTTAACTAATTCTTTTGCTGTTGTCATTTTTCTGCCTCCTTCAATTAAATAAATTTCAAATTTTGCATTTTTAATCTATCCGATTATCCTTTTATTACCTTACCTTTACTTTCTGACTCAACATGAGAAGTATTTTTCTTTACCCATTTACTAATTAAATAGAATGATACAATTGAAATTGTTGCACCCATAGTTACATCTGAAGCGAAGTGAGCGCCCATAATTACACGACTTATCATTACCATTGCAATCCAAGTTCCTGCAATAACCTTCAAGTGTTTTTCTTTTCCTCTTAATGATGTTACAAAAGTAGGAAGTAATGTAACCCACATTATTACTGCTGAATTAGCTGAGTGTCCAGATGGGAATGACATATACTCATTATTAGTATTTAAACCTTGTGGTATAAACCATAAACTGAACTCATTATAAGGTGCTTCCATACTGCGGAATCTTAATCTTCCCCAAAACATTTTGATTATATTAATTACTACTATTGCTGCTACAAATGTTAAGATACCAATTATAGCCGCTTGCCTTAAACTCTTACTTTCTTCTTTACTAAGTATTTTGGTAATCCATAAAGCTGCTATAGCATAAACTGCTGCTAGAATTCCTGCTACTGGTGCTTTAATTCCGCCTAAATAATTCATTGGCATAATTGCTGCCATAAAACTAAACATAATCAGAAGCACTCCAAAGATTATATTAAATAATATAGCCTTCCACTTTGCATTATACTTTCCAGTTGTAATTAATGCAGCTAAGCTGAATACAGCAATAAGAGCTCCAGGCAATTCCCCAAAGGCTTCAAAAAAATGTCCATATCCGCTTTGTGGATTGTAAACAGCCTTTGAAATCTGCAAATCAGTAAAAGTAAATATTACTAATAATACAGCAACAATACCTAAAAACCATAACTTTTCATTTTTTTTCATAACATATCCCTCAATTCATATGAAAATAATCAAAATAATTTATTTACAGTTTTCTCTTATAAATTTTCCCATTTCTATTGCACAATCTTCACTTTGTGGATAAACCCCGATATTGTCACCATAAGCATGGCCAAATCCCTTATAAAGGATAGTTTTTGTTTTAACTCCAGCTTTATTTAACTTAACAGCATAAGCCATACATTCTATTGCTAAGAAATCATGCTCTCCAAATGTCACTAGTGTTGGCGGCATTCCTGTTACATCTGCCATATACGGAGTTAAGTAAGTATTATTTATGTCGGTTGTACCTAATAAATCCCCTAACATAGAAGATGCACCACCATCTCCCCCCATCATTGTAAGAGTTGTTGTAATTACACTTTTATGCTTTGGATATATTTCATATTTATCTAAAGTCCATGTACTTAATTCATCACTAATTCCAGCCATATTTACTGTAGGATAAAGAAGCATTTGTGCTCTAACCATCCCAGTTCCTAGTTCTTTATCTCTTGTAGTACAGTATTGTGTAAGATTTCCCCCTGCACTATCTCCACTAACAACAATTTTATTTTTGTCAGCTCCAATGGCTTCTGCATTTTCATAAACCCACTTTAATACTGTAAAGCAGTCTGTATGTCCTGTTGGATACGGATTTTCTGGTGCAAGTCTATAATCTACAGAAACTGCATGTATATTTTCATTTTCCACAATCAGCTTTATCAATTCCTCAACTACATCTGGAGAACCAGCAAAGAATCCGCCTCCGTGAATAAAATAAAGTATTGGTGAATTCTCAACTTTATTTTCTGGATGATAAATTCTTATTGAAATATCATATCCATCCTCTGCTTTAACTGTCATCTTTTCTATTGTTATATTACTTTCAGCAGTTGGCACACTCTTTACACCATTAAACATTTTTCTTAATCTTGCTATAGATTTTGGTGAAGCATCCATCTTCATCATACTCTTCGGCATAATCTTCATCATTAAAGCCATTTTCTTTGTATCCTTGTATAATCGTGGATCCATGGCTCCCTTATCATCACAGTCTGGAAGATTTTTAACAAGGACATCAATTCCATTGATAACCTTTACTTCCTGGCGCTCCTCAATTTTCTTCAATAACTCATTACTATATTTTCTTGACATTGAAATCCCCCCTTATACTAGTATATAATTTTATTCTAACTATATTATCAGAATATTTCCTTCCTTTTCTAGTTATCTTACTGGGTATATCTTGCTTTAGTTCACCTAAACTTAACCTATGATTTAGTTTAGGTAAACTTACTTATCAGTCCCTACTCTTTAAAAAATATGAAAAATACCTTCCTTAATATTGCTTTCTTATGGTTATCAGTTCAATTCCATGAGGCTTCAAATGAATATCTTTAACGAACTCTTCTTTTACTTCAGCTGTACTTACCCTTATTTGAGGTCTAGACATAGCTTTTAAGTATTCAACTTCTAAAGGACCTAACTCCTCTGGATATCCCATAGTTCCATAAATATCAAAGGCACTTCCCGAAGTTCTATCCAAAATTTGTTCTGTTATTAAGTATCTACCCTTTAATCCTTTTAATTTAATATTTAAATCTATCGGAGCTTTTTCCTCAAAAACCTCATATCTGTTTTTAAAATTTAAAAGAGAGTTATCTCCATTTTGGAAAGCTCTATCATAAAATACATAATTAAAAGCTAAGATCTGAATATCCTGACCTTTTCTTGTTATAATATAGTCCTCTCCTTCATAAAGAATTTCATCTCCAAGACAGCTTAAAAAATAATAAGCATAATAAGAAGGCTTCTTTATTCCTTGTGCTGTAATCATACCAAAGCCCCCACTGAACACTGGCTGAATATAATCATCCTCTTCAAATATATCTGATATATTCCAGAAACCAAGACTACTTAACTTACCTTTATTTCTTAATGCGTTGTAAATAATAAAGCAGGCTGCAAACATGGTATCTAAAAGATAATTCCCATGCCTTGCTGACAGATTAAACTCTGTAATATGAACCTCTTTAATAGGGTTATTAAATTTTCTAAGCTGCTCTTGATAAAAATCTACACATTCTTTAACATGATTTTTACCACCGAGAATAGGTATAATTTCACCATTAGTCTTTTGATGCATATTTTTTTCACCATAAATATGATAGGTAAAATAATCCAGCCTTAATTTGCTATTATTAATGAATTCTATAAAGTCTTGAAGCCAATAACCAGCGAAATTCATCTTATGCATTATTGCTGGACCTGCTATTCTTAGCTTTTTATCTTTACTTAAAATAACCTCCACTGTTGCTCTATAAAGTTCAAAATACTCCTCCTGGGTGCCTGTCCACATGTAATCAGGTTCATTCCAAATTTCAAAGTACCACAGCCTTACTTCTTCAATTCCATAACGATTTATACAGTGTGAAATAAAACTGTCTATGAGCTTTGTCCACGCTTTCAAATCCTTAGGCTTTGATATATTTCCCTTATACCAAAATACAGTATTTTGTGAACTTGCTAATTCTTTAGGCATAAAGGTAAAATCAAAAAAAGGTTTTAAATTTAAATGTTTAAAAAAATTTATAACTTTATCTACATAAATCCAGTTAAATTCATACTCACCATTACTAGAAGGTCTAATTACTCTCATCTCATCACTGAAAATACCATGAAATCTAATATACTTGAATCCAATTTCATTCACTGCCTCTTTAAGCTGCTGCTGTAAATCTGCTCTTAAACAATCAAAGGCTCTTCCAACAGTCATGACCTTACTCCAATAATGCTCCAGCTTTTCTCCTTTCACCGAAACATCACAACTAGAAATATTTTTACTCTTCACCAAAGTACTTTGTACACTAATGCCTTCTCTTTTCAGCTCATATTCTTGAAGCTTATTCATTGCATATATTGAATCGAACTCCATATAAGCCATTTTGTCACTTTGAGCAGTTATATCGAACTTTTTTATTTTTCTATATTCACTAGGAGTAATTTCGTAAAAATCTCTAAAGGTTTTATTAAAAGCCTTCACACTGGCAAAACCATTTTCAATTGCCACCTGGCTGATTAATTTATCCGTTTCATCAAGGTCTGCCACTGCTTTATGCAGCCTTATAAAGCTCAAATACTCCTGAAAAGTAAGTCCAACCTTTTCTTTGAAAAAATGAGATATATAAAAGGTGCTTAAAAACTCACTTTTAGCAATATGTTCTAGTGTTATCTTTTCTGAATAATGGTCCTCCACATATTCCATAATCCTTTTTATCCTTGGAAGGTCCTTCTCCACAATATCTTTTTTGCCACCTTTCTCTTCATACTTTGGTATATTTCGTATTATTGTAGCCATCAAATTATTTAGTATTCCTTCAATAACAAGCTGGTATCCTTCAGCAGATTTATTATATTCTCTTACTATCTGTGCCATATAAGCCCTAATCTGCTCAAAGACCTTTTCTTCAATGGCTTTTCCATTACTACCCTGAAATATAAACTTCATATCCTGTAATTCTGGAAATGTTTTATAATAAAAAGCTGGATTAATCTGTATTGCTGCCATGATATTATCGCCATTTGCCACAGTACTGTGAATTTCATTGGAATTAATAAAAAACACATCATCTTCCTCTAACTCATATCTTTTATTATTAACACTTACTGTTATACGCCCCTTCAGAACCAGTAATATTTCAATCTCTCTATGCCAGTGAAGCTTAAATTTATTTATGCTATGTACAAGTATATTTGCATTTAACCCCTGCTTATAGCGAATCATTTCATAACTTGACACTATAGCCACCCCCTTAAGTCTTAAGAATTATAATTTCAATTTCATTCCTTAAGCATGTTTCATAAATCCTTCTCAAAATACATGTGATGATATTTATAATGTTATAATATTTCGTTTCTAAATATTATAACATGTTTTATATTGAAACCCATCTCGCTTCTCCCATAAATTTCCATAGTTTTAATTCCCTATTTTATTTGATTTCATTAATTAACATTAATTCCTAGATGTATGTATAATATCCATTCCTTCTCATTTTCTTTTTAAAATGAAAATAAAACCTAAGGCTTAAGTAGTACACATTTACTTCAGCCTTAGGCTATTTTAATTTCACATTTATCTAATAAACCTTATTATAAGAAATTATATTTACTCATTCTTGTTTTGAATGAATCTTGCCCACCTTCTAATTCATCTATGACCCTTGCTTTAATTTTATTATTATCCAAAGAACCATAAACCTCCAACCAACTTCTAACATAGCTAACATCCATCACCATTATATTTTCAGCGTCACCAACCACAGGAATATTTGCATTCTGCGTAATAAAAATTATTTGGTTTTGTTCCTTGATATCCTGAATGTACTTAACGAATTCCTCATAAATATATTTACCATTTAAATTACATTCTGGCTCATCAATAAATATTGGAATATGATTATTAGAGGTCTTAATAAACTCCATTATAAGAGTAGTTACTGCTACTGTTTTCTGACCCGTGGACAAATCCTTAAATTCTCTGTAAATATATTTGCTTTGTTTTCCTGTTCTTTTATTAGTATTTACCAAAATAGAAATATTTCTTAACTCACCTGATTCTATGTTGTACTTTATTTTAATTTTATCTTTTAAAACTTCATTTAACTTCTCAAAATTTAAATTATATCTAAAATTACATCTTAAAGCCAACTCCTTGAAAATCTCTTCACAATTACTTCTTTCAATTAAAGCAGCCAATTCACTTTGAGCAAAATAAAAAACTGAAAAGCTTCTTAGAAATTTTAACAATTCTTCATTAGTTAAAGTCCTAAATTTAGATTCCTGCAGCTTATATCCCTTAATCCATTTACTTATATCCAGGTTATCGTCTTTAAAATCCCAATTATTGTCAACACACGGATTACAAGCTATACAATAATCTTCATTATAATATCTAATATAAATTAGGATTAATTCACACTCCTGAATTTGTTTTTTAATAGTTAAGTTTATGGCTTTTTCTTTTAAACAGCTTACAATAAAATTCAATATAATAGATTTACCACTACCACCTTTGCCAATTATACAATTTAGATTTTTGCTAAAAGGATAATATGTAAACTCCACACTAGGCTTTGACAAAAAACCACCTTTAATAACCATTCCTCTTACAAAAGGAATCTCCACTTTATCATTAATTTTTTCCTTAACTCGATGCTCTGGATCCTTTAATGCAAATCTTAAAGAATTAAAGGAAGGTCTATCCATTTTTATATACATGAAATTATGCCCTATTTCTTCAATACAATGAGCATCCGAATCCTTAAGATATGCAACCGGAGTATCTCTATAATAAACACTATTCCTATTTTCCAAGGTTTCTCTTACTATATCCTTATACTCATAATTTGTAAAACCTATGGCATCCACATATTTACTTATTAAAATTTCTACCTTTGATACCCCATTTAAAGGTGTAAGCATATCCTTAATCTTTGTCTTTTGAGCGTTATTGTCTAAATGAGGTATATACACTATCCCCTTTGCCCTTCTAATAGTCTGTACCACATCCATTTCACTTTTATAAGTGAAAATCTTATGTCCTGCCTCTCCTAAACCATTTAAATCATACTTAATGTATTCCCATACCTTTTCATAATTATCTACTTCAAAGATTGCAATAATGTGAGTTCCATTAAAACATGTGATTTCAACCCCTGGAAGAACTTCAAACTTTCTAGGTACTGTAGCTATGTTACACCTATACTTCACATTTGCTTCAGCAATTTTCTTAAACCAGCTCATATTATCATGATCCGTTATGGCAATTAAGTTTAATTCCTTCACAGTATAAGCCTCATGAATAATTAAAAGGGCCATGAGTTCGTCCTTATTGCGATATAATTCTATAAATTTAGGATTATCAAAGAGGCCCTTAGCCCTCGCTATTTCTTCTAAAGTTTCTTTATTTACCTTCTCATACTTTCTTCCACCCACCATATAATCTTGCCTTGAACCTGGAGTGTGTATATGCAGATCAACCTTATAAAAATTTGCGGTTCTAACCTTTCGATTTAACTCATTAAATTGCTCATATATTATTTTCCTTAGCTCCATATAACCACCTCTACTTATTTTATAGGAGACTATAGTTTGTGTTATGTCTCTCCCCTCTTTAAACAAGTAATCAATTAAAATAAAAATATATGATACAGTATATGAAGATAAGACTGCATATTCCATTGAAGATTTTTTATTTTCATAATTTATTAATTATAAATTTGCTTTGGAAATTGTTTAAGTATATAATTTAGTAATATAAAAATGAAACTCTTTCTAATATTATTAGAAGGAATACTTACTACTCTCAAATTAAAGATTGGGAGTATCACTTATAAATACAAATAACCTATCAGGAGGCTTACTTATGAGAAGAATAATAATTGATACTGATACAGGTGCAGATGATGCTGTTGCTCTTATAATGGCTCTTAAATCCAATGATGTTAAGGTTGAAGCAATAACAACTGTGGCTGGTAATGTTCCTTTAGACTTAGCAACTAAAAATGCTTTAATGTGTATTGAGGTTGCAGACGGACAAACTCCTCCCCTTTATGTAGGTGCTGCAAGGCCCTTATTTCGTGACCTTGTAAATTCCTTTGGAGTCCACGGACATGACGGAATGGGAGACCGTGACTTAATCCATCCAACTCTAAAACCAGAAAAGGGACATGCCGTTGATGCTATTATTGAAATAGTTGAAAATAATCCAGGAGAAATCGAACTGGTAACCATCGGTCCAGCTACAAACATAGCTCTAGCAATCTTAAAGGCACCAGAAACCATGAAAAAGGTAAAGCACATCTACTCCATGGGAACTGCAGGCTTTGGTCCTGGAAATACCACTCCAGTGGCAGAATTTAACGTATATGTGGATGCAGATGCCTACAGCATAGTGCTTAAAGCCGGTATACCAATGACCATAATCGGCTTTGATTTATGTGGAGGAGAAGCTGCCTTTAATAAGGAGGAGCTTGACTTCCTAGAAGCTCATGTCAGCCCTCAAGCAGACTTTATAACTAAATGTACAAACAATCTTTTAAAATACAACCTGAAATTAACTGGAGACCACATAGTTGATTTAGCTGATGCTGTTGCCATGGGGGTTGTTCTTTGGGGTGATGAAATCGTAAAAGAAAGCAAGGACTGCTACTGCTACACCTGCACTCAGGAGGAAGCTGCATATGGACAAGTTATCCTTCATGATGGCAGTGAATACTGCATCCCTGAAAGTTTCTGGAAGTATACTCCAAATGCCACAGTTGTTAAGACCATCAATAATAAATTATATAAAGAGAAATTAATTAAAATAATAATTCATTAATTCTTATTGAATTATTATCTTAATACATTTAATTGTTTTTAAGACAGCCACTCATATTTTTTATGAATGGCTATTTTTTATTGCTAATCAATTGCCTTACAGGTATTGCTATCAATATAGTCATTGTAGTAATATGGTAATATATACATTATTAGGGGAGCGAAATATCGTTGAATAAAATCTCATAGGGGGAATAAATTATGGAAAAGAGAACATATAAAAATACAAATCTAAAAGTTTCACTGCTTGGTCTTGGATGTATGAGACTACCACTTGTTGAAGGAAGCACTACAGACATTGATTATGATAAGGCTCAAGAAATTGTTGATTATGCTTATTCTAACGGTGTAAATTACTTTGATACAGCTTACCCATACCATGGAGGAAAATCCGAAAAATTTGTTGGTCATGCTTTAAAAAAATATCCACGTGAATCCTTTAATTTGGCTACCAAGCTTCCAATCTGGTTAATAAAAGAAGAAAGTGACGTGGAAAGGATATTCAATGAACAGCTTGCGAACTGCCAAACAGATTACTTTGATTTCTATCTTTGTCATGCTCTTGATGCATCAAAATTCCAAACTATAAAGGACTTTAATATATTTGAATTCCTTATGAAGAAAAAAGAAGAAGGCCAAATTCGTCATTTAGGTTTTTCTTTTCACGATAAACCAGAGGTGTTAGCAGAAATAGCCGATGAATACCCTTGGGATTTTGCCCAAATTCAACTAAACTACCTAGACTGGGAATTATATAACTCTAAAGAGCAATATGAAATTCTTGCTGAAAGAGAAATCCCTTGCATCATAATGGAGCCAGTGCGAGGAGGTACCCTTGCAAACCCATGTGAAGAATCAAATGAAATCTTTAAGGCTGCCCGCCCTGATATGAGTATCGCTTCTTGGGCAATCCGATATGCAGCTACCTTCCCAAATGTTTTGACAGTTTTAAGTGGTATGTCTAACATGGAGCAAGTGAAGGATAACGTGGCAACTATGACTAATTTTGAACCATTAAATGAAGCCGATAAAAAGGTAGTTGAAGCTGCCCTAGATGCTTATAAAAAGAATAACACTATACCTTGCACAGGCTGCCGTTACTGCATGGACTGCCCAATAGGTGTTGATATTCCTGAAGTCTTTAAAGTTTACAATAATTATGCTGTAAGTAAATTTAAAGCCGTATTCAAAACAGCTTATGGGTCACTTAAGGATTCTTCAAAATCTCACAACTGTATAAGTTGTGGTGCTTGTGTAAGTCAATGTCCTCAAGGCATAAATATTCCTGAAAAAATGAGTGAAATCACAGAACTCGTTAAAGATATGAATAATTAGATAAAATAAAAACAGTGCTTATAAATTTTAAGCACTGTTTTTATTCTTCTTCACTTTTACTTTTTTTTCTTCCAAAAGCTTTCTTAACTTTTTTACTCTTTTTCTCTACAACTTCTTCAACTGCATCTCTATAAAGGATCTCTTCAAATATTTTCCCACAAACATAAGTAATCATGGCAAATAACACAATAGTTCTATCCGAAATCATAATTCCGTCAATCATTGTTTCTATTAAAGAAATTAAAATAATGTCAAATCCAACACAAAATATAAAGCCAATTGATTCGCTTATAAACTTATTCAATCTTCCCATTTCAGTAACTGCTAAAACATAGGCTTCCACAAAGGGCTCCACAAAGAAAGCTGCTATTGTATAAATGAGAAAGAAAAATACCACATATGAAACTGCAGTATATTCAAAACCTAAAATATTTAAAATACCTGCCCCTATAATTACAGAAATGGCAAAAAATATTATAAAGGATACAGCTAGTCCAGCAATTCCGAAAAATAAGCTCAAGACCTTTTTATTCTCGTTCATCTACTTCTCCATTCTAATAAAATTTCTCATTATTATCTAATATGACTATAACACACTAAATTAAATCTTACAAACAATATACACAATATATTAATAAAATAAACAATAAGTTATTTCTTTTGCACATAAAAAAAATCCAGCCAGCTGGATTTTTCCTTATTTTCTACCATTTTAATTCATAATCTTTTATTTACCTATATGTTGCCACATAGCTTATCTTTTACAACTGCAAAAAATTCCCTAACATAATTATTAAGCTTTGTGAAATAACCAGGTGCTGCAGGACATCCACTTACACTGGTAAACCCTTGCATTTTTGCAATCTTTGTAGCTCTCATTATATGAAAATCACTGGTTACTAATACAACACTAGAATCCTTATCTTCAATAAATTCCTTACTAAATTCAATATTTTCTACAGTACTTGTAGATTTGTCTTCAAGAATTATTTGCTCCGGAGCTATGCCCCCTAATAAAAGATAATCCTTTATAACTTCAGCTTCACTAACATCTTCTCCTGTCCCCTGGCCCCCAGATGCAATTACTAAAGTATCTGGATTTTCTTTTAAATAATCAATGGCTGCATTAATTCTATTTTTTAAGGTTTGTGATGGTACAGTGCCATTTACCCCTGCTCCTAATACAATTAAATACTCAGCCCCAGCCTTTGGTCTTTTATTTGCAGCATAAATTATTTTTCCCTCTACATATCCAAAGAAAGATGCACACATCAAAAATACTATTCCCACCGTGATGCAAATACTTTTATTGATCACCACGTTATTTCTTATTATCTTATGTAAAGACAAACTGATAGCCATAAATACTCCCCCAAGAACTAACCAAAAAACTGCAAAGGCAGCACCTATCCCTGAAGATATAATAAGTATAATAAAATATATTACTGATAAAACAGCTAAAATTCCAAATATAACGCTTATAATTTCCATTTCATCCTCCCCAAATTTCATCGAACCAACAATGTATATCAGCCTATTAAATACCATTACAAAAATTATATATCAATATATATCTTATTATACCTAGTTTAAACTACAAATAAATTACAAAATTATTAAAATAATAAAACACCTTATCTAAAACTTCATGCTTCAGATAAGGTGCTTAGTTTATTTCTTCTTCCCAGAATTCTTTTTGCCCTTGTCATTCTTTGCATCTTTTTTAGTGGATGATTTTTTTGTAGCTTTTGCCTTGGCCATTAATAAATCTCCTTTCAGATAAATTTATAATAAAATATATTAAAACTTTCATAAAATATGCTTGAAAATACATAAATGATACTAAAGATAGTATTTAATGGAACATTAGCTCCATGTACAAATGAAAGCAAAATCAAATTACTATGCTCACAGAGTTTCTGTAGATTTTGGTTTATACATGACAGATACTTATTTTGAGTTTTCCTTAATTATTTTTATTATTAAAAGCAAATTGTACAGCCTTTTCTGCTAGTATCTTTGTTGGGTCAATTGCATTCCCCTTTAAACTGAACCTTTCAAAGGCAATTGGCAGCTCTGTACATCCTAATATTAAGGTTTCAGCTCCACTGAAATAAAGCTCCTCAATAACTGTTCGAAATCTAGATATATCTAAAGAAAAATCTGAAGCTTTAATTCCATTGTATATTAAGTCCATGACCACCTTCTGTCCTTCTTCACTCGGCTTTATTATGTTAATCTCATATTCGTTCAGCTTATATTCATACACCTTGGATGCTAATACTCCATCCGTTGCAAGCAATCCTACCGTATTCATTTTTAGTTTTGCTATTTCCCTCACTGTTTCATCTATCATATTTAGCATAGGTATCTTTATAAATGGTATTATTCTATCGTAGTAATAATAAGCTGTGTTACAGGCCATAATTAGAAAATCTGCACCCATATTTTCTAAGGATATAGCTGTTCTTATCATCTCCATAGCTGGATCTTCTCCCTTTCCAAGAATATAAGCTGTCCTATCTGGAATAAGGGTATTGCTATCAATAACCACATGAATGTGGTCATTATCTGAGTTAGCAGGTGTAACCTCAATGATTTTCCTATATAAATCTATGGTTGCCATTGGTCCCATGCCACCTATTATTCCTATAGTTTTCTTCATTGAATCCGCTCCTTAAATTAATCCTATATATTAAATATATAGTAAAACTTAATTATATTTATTCTTCAATGATGAATATTTCTCAGACACTAAAAAAGAACCTCTAAGGAGGTTCTTTCATTATTTTGTTGCTATACATGCTTTACTAAAACAGATACTTAATTTTAATTTTTATATAAAGCTAAATATATTATTCATAAAAATACATTATACAAGCTTTTGGTCAAATATATTATCTAATGAAAGCTTACTGACTCTTGCTTTTATTTCATCAATATCTAATGTGTATAAACCTCTTTCCTTCATCCTATTAAAAAACTCTGCCCCTGCAAATGTATAACGATTACGTCTGCCTTCTATAGTCTCTACCTTTTCATTAGCATAAGCAATTAAATCACCAGTAGCTAAATTTCTAGGAAGGGTTAACATAGGCATTCCTAATTGGCTTCTAACTGCATTGTGCCCTGCTAAAAAACCAGTGGTCATAGCCTCTGTATGTCCTACAAATAAACCGCTTTTTTCTCCAGCACAGAAAAGATTATCTACTCCTATAACCTTCATCTGATTGCTTCTTGGCGCAACTGATAAATATCTTATAGAGTTCCCTTTTCCACCTGCATATGGATCGACAAATTTAGCATCCTCTAATCCTTCAATCTTTCTGAGTTTATCTAATGGATAATATGAAGTCATTAATTTTGCATGTGCAGTATGTACAAAAATGCAACATTTTTTAATATTGCCCTTGAACCTTTATATATTAGTTTAAAATCTTATAAAGATTCAGTGCTATGTGCTTTGCCTACAGATAATGTAGGTCAAAAAATTAGAAAACTAAGATTAAGCTTAGGTTTAACCCAAAATCAGTTCGGTGCTATGATTGGTAATAAAAATACCACAGTAGCAAACTGGGAAAATGGATATAAAACTCCATCACCTAATATTCAATATAAGATAATTAAAACTTTTAAATTGCGATTAGATTATTTTAATTTTTAATATAATCATTAATGTACCAATTAAAAACTAACTGTCTTAAAAAAGTTGATACATCCATGTGCTGGAGCTTGGCCATATCCTTGATTAAATTCTTTTCTTCCTCGGTCACTCTCCAGTTTATTCTTGAATCGAAAGCTTGTCTATCATCAATAATTTCTTTTGGTTTTAATTTTTCTTGCTGTTGCTTTAATTGATTATTTATCTTTTGTTTCATTACTTCAAATGTGTTCATGTGTCTCCCCCACTTTCTTGTTATTAAGATTTTATACTTTTTTATAAAGGTTTAATTCACATTGTGCATCCCCTCAGTACACATTGTGTACACAGGGGAGTACCTATGTAATAACACTTTATTCAATATAGGGGAGTATTAGAACATAAAAATAAGGCTAGCGGGAATTAACCCACTAGCCTTAAAATTAAACTAAAATTAAATCTTTTATATATACCCAACTTACAATCTCTTTAATAAGAGCTTTGCTACCACTTATCTGTTGTACTGTGTAAACATTATTTTTAACCCAACTTGGTATAGTTTGTCCTGTTGCATAGTTAGACCCAACAATTTTAACTCTTGAACCTACTGATATAGATGCAGTAGTTCCGTATACTTTAAGAACTTGTCCTACATGAATGATGTTAGGGTTAGTAATTCCATTAATCTCAGCCAGTCTCTGATAAGTAGTTCCATATTTACTAGCAATACCACTTAATGTGTCCCCTGGTTGAACTGTGTATGTGTTATATGCTGCAGGTGGTGGAGTTGGTTTAGATGGCTCAACTGGTTTATTGTCATTTGCTGAATACCCATTCTTGCCTAACTTAGCCATAATAGATGGGAAATCTGTATATGATATATTCATATCACAATTTCCACTTACTCCAGCTACTTGTCCTGAACTAGTATACTGCCAAATTTCATATTTACCGTCATAGGTACATGTATCAGCAAATTATAACCCAAAGTACGCTCAACAGATAATAACTATATTTAGAACTGTATATAACTTCTGTACTCTTCAAGGTAGCGGACCTAAGGAGGATAGGAAAACACCAGCTATGAAAATAGGAATAGCAAATAAAGTATATACCTACAAGGATATTCTTTATTTTAGATAAAATTGTAAATAGTGGAAGTTAAATTATATTTGATGTATAATTAAGTATAATTCAATATTTTATATTGAATTATAAATAAAATTAATAAAATTTAAGGGGGAATCTAAAGTATGAAAAGAAAACTATCTAACTTTATTATGAGCATTGTAGTAATTACATTAGCTGTACCATTTATATTCTCAGGTTGTGGTAGCAAAAAGAATTCTGAAGAAATAACCTTAATTACAAACTTTATCGAAACATTCTTTACAGATTCACGTCCTGATAGTGAACTTTACAAAGAATACTTTACTGAGGATGCTTATACATCATTTTGCAATAATAGATGGTATGGTCCAGTATATCGTATTGGTGAATCTACTCAAAGTGGAGAAAATGACAGGTTTGGTTCGAAGATAGATATGGAAATAAAGGACTTAAAGATTAATACTAAAAAATCATCTGATGAAGATGTCCATAGTTATGATGTAACTTTTATTTTGACTGAAAAGAATACTAATATTGAAAAAGAATTCTCATATTACTTCAACCTTAGTGAAGAAGAGGGAAATTGGAAACTTAATAATAGTAATCTAATTAGTAATTTACATGGAGATTTATCTGTATTCATAGAAGAATTAAATAAATAAATCAAGGGTTATCCATATATTTAATATAACTAAAGCAAAAACCAGAAATATTGATTTAAATATTTCTGGTTTTCTTTGTGTGAATTTTACTGTGAAACTATTTGTGATTTTCCATGTGAAAATCTTTTTTGCAACTCAAAAGTAAACCTGTTGGGAATTAACCCACTAGCCTTTTAATTATCTAGCCACAATTTCACATTCTATTGCAGTTATAGGTGTTCCATCTCCTAATCCTGCATACCCATTGTGACCTTCCATATATGAATTTCCATTCTCAACCCAATCTAACCAACAACCATTGCACATTGCACGATATCTAATTTTGTAACCTGGTAAATCAAATCTCATTTGAATTTTATCAAATGGTACGTTTGGAAGTCCTGCTTCATCATAAATCCCTTTTGAAGAATAATAGTTTTGTACCTCTGAATAATATCTTCCCTCACTTATAGGAGATACCCTAAAGCGCACCTCTCCTTTAGTTGGGTAAGCCATAAATAGGCAACAAGGATTTTTCATATCTCCAGTATAGTCAGTTAAGTTCTTTACCCAATCATAGTACTTTGAACCTCTACCATTTACAGCTACTCTACTAAATAAATCAATTTTTTCTTTAGTTGGTGTAGATTCTGATGTGTGAGATCCACCATTTGAATATACAACATTCCTCTTACTATCATATACATTATAGCCACTATGTTTTTTACATTCAGCTACGGCATTTTCTTTAATTGAATATGCTCCCTTTTGACTTGCCGCATCTGCCCATGTTTTTCTTACTCTGTATAACTCATTAGTTGGCTGAGATGTTCCATTCAATTCATCTTGAATCATATTTAAAAATCTTTGCCACCCCATATCTAAGGTTCTGTGAGGACAATATTTTCCACTAAAGTCTTGATGCTTCGTAACTCTATCTATTCCCCATCCATATTGCTTTAATAATGCTGCTACTTCTTGAGCTGCTATCCTCTCTGCTGCTTCAAATTTAGGTCCTCCTGATTTAGAATAACAAATCTCTACATGAATATATCTTCTATTTCCTTGTCCGTTTCCATCACCTGCTGCCCAAGCATTACGATTAAATGGAATTCCTTGAATTGCTTCTTTATCATCTATAGCTATATGAAAACTAACCTCATTGTTGTTTCTCTGCATATATGCAATCTCATTAGCTGCCGAAGCATCATTAGCAGTGTTATGAATACAAATACCTATAGGATCCATAACGTAAGGACATTTAATACCATATTTATCTGATGAAATTAATCTTTGAATTAACATATACATTCCTCCTAAATTTAAAATAAAAAGAGTAGAAATTAAATCTACTCTGATTTTTTAAGCTGCTTACTTGTCTGATTTATTCCTACTGCTACTCCCCAACATAAAATACCTTGTAGCACTGCATTTACAATAGCATCAAATAAAACCTTATATTCTGCATTAATTATATTTAATAACACTGCGAATGTTATACAAAACACCATGAGTGCTAATGTTATATACTTATCCTTAAAGCTCTGTAGCTGCTTTAAAAACGCTCCAAATGCATAGCAAGCAAAAATAACTATAACTAAGTTCTCTGGGATAAAAGTTAATAAGTTTTCCATAGATCATCTCTCCTTAAAATTTAATATTAATTAAAAGAGCCATTGCTGCACTTGTTAAGCTACCAGCAAAGGCTCTCCATAACCATTTATTTGTTTCTTCAAGATCAGCTATACGATTATTAGCTACCTTAATTTTTTCTTCAAAATTCTTTAACTTTAGTTCAGTTGTATCACTCATATTTTTCAAAAGACCTTTTATCTCAATACATGTTTCACGCACCTCTTGAATTGCATCTGATTCGCTCATTCTAAGCCTCCTACATATTCTCTTATTTATTGTTCTAATTGATTTATTTGTTCCTCAATAGTCATATACTCTTTCGCTACTTCCGCTGCAGTTTTTACTACTCCTTCATCAACAGCTCTTTTATATCTTGTTGTACTTCTATATGTTGAAACACTACTTTCTTCCTTCATCTTTAATATTATATATTCTTCTTTTAAGATTGCTTGCTGCTCTTTAAGTTTACTAATTTCCGTTATTCTTTCTAAATCAGCCATACATTCTTGATTTGTCATATTTACTCACCTACCTTTGATGCAACTTTTAAGTATAATTCTGCTCCATGTTTTGCATAAAGCTGAATATCAACACTAGACGCGACACCTGAACCAAGCGGACCAACGCCATTAAACTGAATCATTTTTTGTCCATCTCCCATGGTTCCATCTATATAAAGCTTTTGAGCAACTCTTCTTACTTTCATGTTTATTACATTAACTCCTCCGTTTACAGTTCCTAAAATAACTCCCCATTTGTTTGGATGCTCTGTAGTAACAATTGTTGCTCCAGTGTGAGTTGTAACTCTGCTGTAGTTTCCAGTCCCAACGTGAATACCTCTTATAGCCACAGAAACTGATTCTGCAAAATATCCATAAAATGATAGTTCTTTTTCTTCTCCATCTGGAAGCCATATATTAAATTCATTGCTTTCTGCTGTTGCTGGTAACACTGTAAGTATTTCTTGTAAGTTTACTGCACGTTCACTCTTCTTTACTGTTATAGTTCCATTTGTTAATTCTGTCTTTTTAGCCTTTTCACTCAAATTTACTTCAACTGACCTATTATCTTTACATATTACTTGCGCTGCCTTCGTTTTAAAGTGAAATTCATCAAATCCAGTTCCATTATCAACTAGATATACTGCATCTTTAACTGCCATTCTATCACTCTCCTCATATTAATTTTATCCATACATCCCCTTGCTTTGAGTCAGTTGGTTGAGTAGCACTTACTGTTTGTTTTAATGCATTTTGAGTAAATCCCGAATCATTTGTAAGCTGGCTCAATTTTGTTGGAATGTTTTCTTTTAAAGCTACATCTTTGTTATTAAATTTAAGTTCCTTTCCAAAGAATTTCACTCATATTCCTCCTTAACCCACTACCGTAACTCTATACTGATTACTTGTAGGTGCTGTTCCAAATAATATATTGAATTTGTTATTATCAACAAATTGTATATCTGCGAAAACCACATTGTAAGGAGATGCTTTCTCCCTAATTGTTATAGTCACATCCATAGAACCTAAATTATGAGTTACTGGAATAGTAGTTAAACTTCCATTACCAATATCTACTGAATATTTTCTAGTTCTAGCGTTCCATGTGCTTCTTTCAGCTGTAGTTATATGCCTGGTATTATCTCCATGATGTGTATCAAATTCAGATTTACTAGCCTGCTTAACATTGTCTACATTTCCAAGGCCTACATGAGATTTATTTAATGTTACTGCTCCAGTCATACCATTTACAGATTGAACTTTATCAGATGGAGTTAATAGCTCTTGCCAGTTAGCTAATATGCTTGCTCCAGCTATTTTTAATATAAATGATTTATTTAAATCTGTTCTTATACAAATATCACCAACTTCAGCCGTTAATGCTAACATGGCAGTTTGTGAATTAGCTACAAATGTATCCGAAATAGCTATAGCTGGCATTATTGTTGGATCTAGCTTACCATCACTACCGATTAAAGGAACTTGTCCAGATGCTACTCCTGTATTTTTACTTGCTGCAGTTCCTAAACTTGGTTTATCAGTTAATGAGTTATAGCTTTTTTCTGATAAACTAGCTAACCCATGATTATGATTTCCTGCTGCCTTCCCATTCCATATTGATTTCTCCGAATCTGTAACAAATCTATTACTTGCATCTTGATTTATGTCAGCTGGACTATGCTTGTGTGCTGAAGGTGTAAATGTGCTCGGCTTTCCTGTTATCTCTGCCCAAGTAACATTGTCCCACGTTACCTTTCCCGCGGTTGCTCCCGCTTTTAGAACTTTACCGTTATTAGTTGTTCCTGTTGCTGGTACGTGTATATTGCCATCACCACTTGGATGAACATAATTATTAGCACCAGAAGCAACACCATTAAGCTTACTTTTATCACTATAGCTCATTAATCCAGCCTTTGATGTTGTAGCTTCTGGAATAGGGTCACTTCCTCCTGGTAGATGCTCATTTGCATGTATTGGATATGGAGTTACATTTATAAGCTCCACATATTCAGCTAATAAATAATCTCCTTCTGACAATCCTGTTTTCAAAGTAAAGCTTGTCTGTGAAGTTTCTTCTAATACTGTATTAGCTATTTTTACACCATTTAGGAATATTGATAGAGTTCCTAATCCTGGTCTATATTTTCCTTTAGTTAAGTTAAATACAGTTTGTCCAGCTGTTGCTATAAACTTTTCTTGCTTAACAATATAGCTAGTAGGATTATCATTAGCATTTAATGTACCATCTGCATCAATGGATAAGTTATTACCAACTTTAATTCCTCCAAGAACTGTTGGACTTGCTGTTGGTGGTGTAAATGTACTTGGTTTACCCGTAACACTTCCCCAAGCTATAGTGTCTTGTCCTCCTACTTGTAACCAGGTATTAGCTCCAGTATCTAACCAAATCTTTTTAGTATCTGTAGCTATATATATAATCATTGAGCCTGTAGCAGTTGGTCTAGCACTTTCCACCCCTTGTATAATCTTCTTAGGCGTAAACCCTAAGGCCTTGTTAATATTAGAGGTTGTTAATTCATCTCTTATTGTTGCTGAACTTTTATTCTCTACATTTCCTAATCCCACATCACTCTTGGTTGTATTATGTGGATTGGTTCCACTGCCAGGATGTGAATATATCGGTGTTTCAGTACCATTTATTTTTATATTCCCATTTGTATTTGATTTTTCAACCTTAGTTGCATTAGATGGTATTCCATCTAATTTATTTTTTAATGCAGTTGTAAAAGCCTGCTCCATAGCATTAAGTATTGTACTGTTAGTATGGCTGTGCTTTTTAGTAACTGCATCATTTACTGCAACACTTAAATTATCATCATCAATTAAGCTACTTGAACCATTAATTAAACTTACTATACTAGCTCCGTTTAACACTTGACCTAAGTCAATCCACCCTGAACCATTCCATCCATAAAATCTACTATCTGCACTATTAAAATAAACCTGTCCACTAACTGGACTTGCTGGAGCAGTAGCAAGGTTTTGAATCCTGGCATTTTGTAATTCATTTTTATTCAAGTCTAAATTTGAAAGATATTTCACGTTTTATCACCCCCTAATTTAAATAAGCTATTCCACTAAATCCACCGACAAAGCTAATTTCTAAGTTATTTATATCAATATACTTTGTATCTCCAACAACCTTATTACCTCCACTGTCTACTACTGTTACAGAAGGATATTTACCAAGACCGTGAGGAATTTTCCAAACTTCTTTTGGTGAAATTTGATTGAATGTATATGACTTATCATACCCTCCACCTCCTGATGAGCCACCAGATGATGAATCAGTCATTTGCTTTATTTTTTCTCCTAAAGTAGGAATTGGACTTCCAAAAGTAGGTTCAACTTTAAATCCATTACTTTCATATACTTCTCTAATTTCTACAACTTTATTATCTACTCTAAGTCCTAATTTTTTATTTAAAGTTGTTACTATATCCCCTAAGTCCCAAGTCTTTTTATACTCTCGAGTATCAACTTCACATTCAAATGATTGTATTTGTTGAGATTCAGAGAGTTTAAGCCTTCCTCTATCTATTAAACTTCCACCTTCTTCAATATCCCTAGCGTCTATAAATGTTTCCCTTCTATCAAATCCAGTCAACTCATTACTGATAATTTTAATCTGTCTACCTGCACCTTCACCTTGCCCAGCCACATAACCAACATTTTTATAACCTACATCACTTTCAATGTAATTTTGCTTAAGAATATTGTCATAGTCTTTACTAAAAATAGCTGGAGGATTAATTCCTTGACCATAACTTAGATTTTTTCCTTCTAAAACTTTAAAAATAAACTGTTTATTTCTGTAATCTAAATCTATAGTGAATCCAAGGCCACTTCCCTTAGATAGTTTTGTCAATTCATCAGATAAATTTTTATACCTAGTTTGAAACTGTAGCCTATCCCCTCTATTTTTGGAGGTATCAACTATTAACTTAGGTATTTTTCTATTAATATCAGTAGGATCTACTGCATTGGTCTCCACTAAACTAATCATTATATCTTCAACATTGCAATTAAAAGAATGATTATCTTGTCCAGCTGGTGGAACAGTAATTCTTTGGGTTAACCAGTATAAAAGTGAAAAGCCTTTTATGGTAATATCCTCTGTACTTTCCTCATTGATTTCTATATGCTCAATAACTCCTGTTCTATTTCCATCTTTATTAAGCATTATGATATTACCTTTTTTAATTAAAGTTTTATCTATCTTCGATAAATGAAATTCAAACTCTCCATAAGTTTCCCATTTTCTTATATAAAAAAGAGAAGTGAAATTATCCACCTCTCCAAGAAAATTTATATCTTTATCAAATATTCTTATGTTAATGTTTGTATCCATATGGAACCTCGCACACTTTCTACTGGTCTCTCTGGTTGAATAAATACATTCCTCCAACCTTTTGCCTGTTGAGAATTAAACCACCTATCAAATTGATCTGTAAATCCTTTAAGCATACTGTTAAACTCCATTAAATTTTTAGGTCTTATGGCTCCACAAAGCTCTTTTCTATACCTCTCATCAGTTATTGTTATACTTCCACTTCTAGGTACATAAATCTGTGCTAAAGATAATTCATATATTAAATTATCCCTTTGTAGTGTTGGAGGCTGTGGTTTACTACCTGCTATTCCATTTTTAATCTCTATAGTAACTTTACTATTACTTATATTAAGTCTTATAACAACTCTATCTATTCTGTCATAATTGCTATCTGGAGAAACTGCAATTGATTTTACACTATCATTATAAAGGTAAAATCCTTTAACTATTGCAAATCCTCTATCTACCTTTATAGTAGATGCTTCGCTTGTAACTCCTAATGTCATAGTATTATCATCTTTTACACTTAATCCACTTTCATAAATGTTATCAAAGTACCTATTAAATTCTTCTTGACCATATTCCTGGTCTCCATTAAAAAATCCACTATGCTCCAAAATTCCCCCTCCTATACTCCTATACTCCTATATACCTATTTCTATATCTTATTTCTACACTTTGAGGTTCTAATTCATTATCTGTAGTATATTCAATCATATTGTCACCAGGCTGCAGCTGAAAAAAGGTAGAATCTAAGTCTATGTAGTGAAATGCATTTTGTCGCATACCATTACGCTCAATCTCTACCTTTTTGTTTCCAAACTCAGTTGTTATATATAAAGTATCATCCGAGGTTAATGTCCTTTCAACCTTGATAAATTCACCAGTAGCATGATTTATAACACTTGGATTAACTGCTGGTCCCCTGAATATTATCTCTACTGGTGTATCAACATGTCCATCATTATAGATATTTTTTTTAGGTTCTCCTTTTTGTTTAAATCTAAATGGCAGCTTAAACTTAAACTTCCAACCACCAATAAAAGTTGATATTGTTTCACCAATAATAATATCTTCAAAATAAGGATTTGGACAAACTAAATTAAGATTGAAACTTAATGGCTCATGTAAACTCTTTCTTACTTCCTTAAAGCTTTCTACTTCATATATAATGTATCTCTCCACTCCACAATAATTAACTGTTAAAATCCCCTGTGATTTAGGATTGAAAAATTTAATTACTTGTTGACGCTCTATCTTATCATTTTTCAAATTACAATAATCAAATAAAATAGATATATCTCTAGGTAGTATTTTCTTTTTACTTGTATATCCACCATCATATTGCATATAGTTTTCTATAGTTATTTCATAATCAGAGCTTTCAATACCTTCAATTTTAATTAATTTATAATCATCTACAAGTTTTAATGTTTTATTGTTACTTTGAAATGTTACATTAATAAATTTTCTATCCAAAGGCTAATTCCCTCCCAACTTTTCTAAGAGCTCTAGCATTTTCACTTGGCGTTCTTTCAGGATTAACTATTGTTACATTTTGAGTTACTCCATTATCATTGTTATTAGTCACTGTAGCTGGAATGTTTCTATAACTGCTTGATGTAACTCTCTCAGTAGTCATAGCAACTTCATAGTCTACTGCTGTTTTCATTTTGTCAACTAGATCGCTCATATTTGCATCAATATCTTTTTGTAAGTTTGGAGTTTCCATATCAACCCCTACTCCAATTCCTTGAACTAAGTATTTACCAACTTCATCTCTCATCAATCTAGATGGTGATTTTATCTTAAAGAATCCTTTAATCCCATCTATTATATTTCCTGCAAAATTCCCAATGAGATTCAGTATCCAATCACCCATACTACTGATACCATTCCAAATACCTCTAATAAGGTCTTTACCTATATTAAATCCACCTTTAAATATATTTTTGATTGCATTTAATGCATTAGTTGCAACAGAACTAGCAGAATTACCTAAGAAACTTATCATAGAAGAGAACCCTTGTCCTATACTAGAAATCAAGTTTTTACCCCAGCTTAGACCACCTTTAAATATATTAGTTATCGATGTTCCAACCCATTCAGCAACACCGTTAGCTACATTACCTATATTAGCTTTCATAGATAAAATGCCATCTTTAATCCAATTGATTAAGTTCTTACCTAATCCAGCCCAATTATATAAAGTAACTGCATTTACTATAGCCATTATAATTTGAGGTATGTTAGCTATCAAGGTTGGTATACTATCAATCAATCCTTTAATAAGCATCATTAATATTTCTATACCTGCTTGAAGTATTTGAGGTAAAGTCCCATATATAGCATTAGAAAATTCATTGATTATTCTTGGCACTTCAGAAATTAAAGTCGGTAAAGCAGTAACTAAACCTTGAACTAAAGCTAATATAATATCTATTGCAACATCTAAAATTAGAGGTAAATTTTCAATTATCATACCACACATAGATATCATTAGATTTATTATAGTAGGTATCAAAGCTGGTAAGTTTGAAGCTATACCTTGTCCCAGTGTAATCAGCATTTGCAATCCAAGTTCTAATAACATAGGTAGAACTTCTACTATACCATCAACCAAAGAATTAAGTATTTCCATAGCTGAGCTGACTATAGATGGCAAATTACCCTTTATTCCATTTACTAAAGTTTTTATTATATTAACCGCCGAATCTATCAGCATTGGTGCTGCACTTACCAAACTGTTTACCAATGCTCCTACCACTTCTATTCCAGAATCAACAACACTAGGCATTATCTCCATTATTATATTAGGTATTTGCCAAGCGAATTCTTGAATAAATATACCTATTCCTTCTAAAGTCGTTTTTATCCTCGGTAATATGTTTTTTCCAAAAGTACTTATACTAGTAACAAGATTTCCTACAACAGTATCAAAATCTGCATTATCATCCGCAAACGCAGTAAGCATATTCTTCCAAGCTGACTTCATCGCACCAAAACTTCCTGAAATAGTCTCCGATGCTTCTAAAGCTGTTGTACCTGTTATTCCTAGTTCTGTTTGTACTACGTGAATTGCTTCGATTATATCACTAAAATTGCCTATACTATATTCCATTCCACTTAACTTACCTGCATCTACAAGAAGTCTTTGCATTTCTTCTTTAGTTCCACCATATCCTAATTTTAAGTTGTCTAACATAGTATAGTTCTGTTTAGCAAACCCTTGATAAGCATTTTGTATGCTTTCCATAGAAGTTCCCATTTTATTAGCATTATCCGACATATCAGTAACAGCTTTATTTCCTATTTCAGCTACTTTTTGGGTATCTCCCCCTAAGCCTTGTAACAAAGATGCCGAGAATCCTGTTATAGTACTCATATAGTCATTTGCAGATAATCCAGCAGTCTTATAAGCATTATCAGCATATTTCATAACTATATCACTACTATCTTTAAATAGAGTTTCAACTCCACCAACTAACTGTTCATATTCAGCGTACTGTTTTGTTGATAATGTAGTTAATGCAGTTACAGCCGCACTAGCAGCAGCAACTACTCCTGTTATCGCAACCGATCCAGTTTTGGCTAAGCTACCTAATTTACCACCTAGACTTTTAATACCACCTTCTGCACCTTTACTGTCAATTTGGGTATCAATTATAATCCTTCCATCAGCCATTCATTCACTCACCTACTTTCTTTATAAAATAAAAAAGCACTATTATTAGTGCTTTTTATTTACCTATATTATTTTTTCTTTTTAATTTTTCCAATCTCTTAATATAACCACCTTTAGTACTATCATCGAGATTTAATTTAATAGCTATTTCACATATTCTAATAGCTTCATCATAATTATTTTCTTTTTCTAAAATAATTGTAAGTTGTTTAAATGAAGGCATAAAAGGAAACTCGCCGTTGCCAATACCTCTAATTGCCTTTTCTTCTTGTAAAGCCAACTGAATATCTAAATAACAATATTTTTTTGCTTCTTCAATATCTAATATATCTCTATTTTTAGGTTTGTAGTAAAGTTCAATACATGCATTATAAAAAAAGTGAATATCAATAGGATCATGTCCCCAAATATTATTATCATATAAATAAGAAATAGATTTATATGCAATTGAATAAACTTTTTTATAGTTGCCAATATATATTAAAGAAACTATTGCCTTGAAATCATTATTATTTAATCCAGGACTATCCTTAAAAATATCAATATTTCCTAAAATCTCATACTTATAATAGTGCTCAATTATCTTCTTTTCATCCTTAGAAAAGCTATCCCATAATTTAATTAATCCTAATTTTTTATAATATTTAGGTTCATTATTAAACCACATAATATCCCTCTTTTCCTTTTTATAAAATTATAATACAAAAAAGAGATTTATTACAATAATTTACTTACATCTCTCCCATTTAATAAAGCTTCTTCAATAGCATTCAGCTTTTCTCTTTCATCTTTAGACATAGGAATTTTATAAAGTTCTTTCATATGTTTATAATAAGCCTTTTGTTCATTATCCTTAATTTCAGCTAAATTCATACTTCTGTATCCCATAATTTTAACTATCATATTATCTTCTTTAAGGCTTTTAAACATTGCTTTAAACTTCCACCAGTGCAAATACTTTATATCTTGCAAATCAATGCCATATTGGTCCATAAATGCAGAATAAATATAATCATCATCATATTCAAACGAATAAATTTGAGTAGTTCTACTATTTTTACTATTGCCTTTAGTTGATGTAACATCCTTACCACATCTATAAAACCATAGCATTTGCTCTATTGCTTCTTTAATGTTTTTAGGGATAATCGGATAATAAAGTTCTAGTGCCATAAAGATCTTTTCTTCCTCTGCAATAGTGTTATCTTGCATTAAAAGCTCAAATAAAATAGAGGTGCGAAAATCAGAGTTAATCTCATAATCTTCACCCTCTATATTTATAGTTTTAGGAATAATATCAATAAGTAAATTCATTATTTCTTTCTTCGCTGAGCTCTATTAGGAGAATACTTAGTTGAAAATTTATTAATTTCTTTCTTCTGCTCATTAATTTGTAAAAGAAACTCTTCTAAGGCCTTTAAGCAAGTCATCAAATTAACTCTATCCCCAAATATCTTTTTATCAGCACCCTCTCCAAACATAGTATTAAATACTTCAAAGATACTCTTACATATTGTTCTTATTCCTTGTGCACCTTCTAAAGTTTTAACTTTCTCTTGTATCTCACTAATCCTTGCCATAGCATCCTCATACTTTTCAGCAACATCAAGATCATATATATCTATGTCCTCTAATTCAACACCATTTACTTTCATTTACTATTCCTCCTAACCTTTAGCAGTGAATCCTTCTGTAAAACTTTTTTCATCGGTTTTAAAAGTTCCTTCAATTGGGTCACTTTGCCCTAAAAAAGTACCACTGATTCCAAGCTCTCCATCATTATCATCAAAACTATCTACTGCTATCGCAATTTTAAACTTTCTTGCTCTATATCCTGCTGTTTGTGCCTCTTTATCCAAATCAACTATAATATACTCTGTTTCTGTTTCAGCACCTGTCTTTTGCATTTCACCAATTTCTCTTATATATTCAATAGCTTTATCAGAAACTATTTGATCAGTATTAAAACTAGAACTCCATTCATATCCATTAACAGATTGACTTGCACTTGATTGATTTATATATCTTTTAGAAGTTGTTTGTGCACTAGGACTTTCATTTAACTCTGTAAATCCTGTACCTAGTAATTCAAAAGCTTCATTAACCTTTAAATAATTGGCTTGTACTTTTCTTTTTCTTATACTCATTTATTTCATTCCCCTCTTAAAATATTTTAGTCTTAAATTTATTTGATACTGAGCTGTATCTTCAGTTACTGCAAATGCATACCCGGTAGATGTAACTTTAATTTCTAAAGGCTCTAACCCATTATCGAGTACTGGAAATATTTCGTTATTATTGTTTATTTCAATTTCATCTGCTAATTTTTCATAGAACCCAGAATTATCAATGTTTGTTAAAACATCAACGCCATAAGGCTCCCTAGATGTAAATATAAAAGCATATTGCCTTATACTATCCCCATTAACATACTTTTTAATTATAGGATCTATTGGTACTTCCTCTATGGAATAAGTATCTATATTTTCTTCTAAAAAATTCACATTTACTCTTATAGCACTATTGAAGGTTTCTAGACATTTTAAATTTCTCATATAATCCCTTAATGCTTTAATTATCATTTAGCTCTACCTCCACAAAATTCGGCTATAGTTTTTACTATTTTATCACCGTTATCTATCCACATGCGCTTGTCCCATTGCTTACCTCTTAGTCCACCTTGGTTTAATCCTTGCTTACCATTTCCTTTATTAAGATAATATTGCTTCCGTGCGTATGGAGCATTATAAATAATCTTATCTTTCTGTAACTCAACATTCATATCTTTAAGTCGTCCACTTAGGTATGGTGTACAGTTATTACAATGCTTCGCTACTTCCTTTGTAAATTTAATCTGCCCTTCACCATTCCTATTAAGAGCTCTCTTTAATAATATCTTTTGAGTATCATTCATTTTAATTCTTACTGTTGTAGCCATAGTTACACACCTTCTACTTCAAAATGACCTGAGAGTTCAGTAACAGATTTAATTGTTATTACATCATCAAATTCTTTTTCTAAATCTGAAATACTATACGGTTTAAATCCTATAACTTCAAAGTCTACTTCACTTTTAACGATTTTATCATCTACACCAATAGTAAAATACTTTTCTCTATCTAAAGGTTGTAGTTTAGCAAATCTTTTAGGACTAATATAATTGTCTAACTTATCAATAAAAACAATTGTACTATCCGCTATAAGCAATCCTTTATCACTTACAGTACCATTTCTTTTAGCTTGCCAGTTTACACCTTTGATAACTGTCCTTTGATACTTGTAGAGCTCACTGAATAAATCATAGTATTTATTATAGATAGTTATATCTGCATTTTTAATTAAAACTGCCATAATATCACCTCTAATAAAAAAGCTTTATATAAGGTTTTGGTAACATTGCTTTAATGTCATCTGTTACGGTCCATGCCCCCGAATTATCCTTATAGCTTATTGATTGATTTCCTTCTGATATTGATTTTATATCAGCATTTTTAGCACTTTTAGCATTTTGAATTAACTGATCTACTGCAAAATCATATTCAGATAAAATGTAACTATCTTCCCATTCGACATTTAGATAATTTTTAATAACAGCTATTGCCTTTTTTTCTTCAATAGAAATTCCCATTATTAACACCTACTCTTTAGGTTTTTCATTTTCTTTTTGCTTCCCTATAAGTTCAAAACCTTGTGCAATAAGCTTATCCTTTGTATCTTTATCATTAGTTACTTTAACAACGTTCATTCTCTTTAATTTATACTTAAATTCCATGATTCAATCTCCTTTCAGAAGAAAAGGACTAGGTTAAATACCTAATCCTAAACTAAAGCTTCCTTTATATTTACTCTGCAAATTTTTAATGCTTCATCCATTATCCAAAGATCATGATATTTCCTATAATCTAACTTCCAAGCATCAGCATCTTGGTTTGTGTTAGGGTCGAAAATTCTAACCTTATCAGTTTTATTAACTGCAATAGGTGCATACATTGGAGTTATTATCCAGTTAATATTTTTAGCCTCTGCTGCTGCTACAAATCCACCTGCAGTTTGTCCACCACTTTTACCATCATAGAATGTGTAAGCTGTTTTCATTCTTGCGCTTGGAACTTTAACAATTGGATGTCCATCAAATGATTTTACTTTAGTTATAATATCACCTTTAGTAAATTCAGTAACATCTAATCTTTTGCTTATTTTTTCATTGTCATCTAGTATAGCAGCTATAGGAGTTGACATTGTTATAACCAATGGAATATCTCCAACAATATCCTCAATTGCAGTTATATCAGCTTTTAAAAGTTTTAAAACATTTGTTTCATCTATAGTATTCCCCCCACTTGCTACACTTCCAGCTATAGCTAAACTTGCTATTTTTGAATATCTGTATGCATCTATTTCAGGAACAACCTTGGTAGATTGGAATTGCCCCATAGCATTTGTAGCATTAGCCACGAAATTAGACTCATTTACGTCCATAGAATCTAACATAAATGTTCTTCCTCTATCTTGTGTCATAGTTTTAGTTTCATATTCAAGAGTTATTGAACCTTGAGTAAAGCCATTTGCTCTAGAATAATCTCCTAAACCATCCATGTTCATTTTAGGAATTTTAACTTCCTTACCACCATTGTAAATAACTTGTCCAGCATTAGCATCCATCCAACCAGAGGTTAATTTTGCTACTGCCGCCTTGTCTAAAGCTTGTTGAAATAATGTTGCGTATGCAATTGTATTTGCCATATTATCATTCTCCTTTAAATTTAAATTTTACATCATCATTTTTGCTAAATCATCTACAGTTAAATCACCAGCTCCATTTTCCCCTGGTGGAGTATAACTACCATTAGCAATTTTTTCTTTTACACTTGAACTAACTATCCCTTCCACATAAGTTGCAAAATTGTCAATCCTAGTATTCGTTGTTTCATCATCATCAGTTAAGAAATAGTCAATCATTTCTCCTGGTATTTTCTTCTCTGCTAGTACGTCTTTATACTTGGCCACTTTTTCAGCTCTTTCGGCTTTTGCTTTCTGTTCATTGAAGCTTTTCTCAAGTTCTTCAATCTTGATCTGCTCTGGGGTTTTCTTTTTACCTGTAGCCTTAAGAACTTCATCATTAATAATTGTTTGTAAGTTATTAGCTTTCCATGTTTCTAAAGCCTTATTAGCGTGTGTGTCCTTTTCTGAATCCATAAAAGACTTAAATTCTTTTTCCGTTAATTTAGTCTTAAACACATCCAATGTAGGTTCAACCTTAAAAGCTGCTTCAACATCAGTTCCTTTAAAAAGTTCATTAATGTCCTCTTCATCTTTTAATTTTTCTAAAAGCTTTAATGCATCTGATTTTTTCATAATTAATATTCCTCCTCTATCCTCTAGACTGCTGTAAAACACCCTAGAACATAAATTGTTTTGTATTTCAAACAGTTTAAAGCCATGTTTAGGGCATAATAAAAAGCCTTAGTTTCCTAAGACTTAATTAAACTCTTTCGTATGTCTTTTCAAATATATCCGGTTTACATGGATAAATTTCCCCATTAATGCCCTTTATAATGTAATCACCTTGGTTAGCTTTCATACTTCCTTCTAATGTCTTTATAAGCATTTCACATGTTTTATCGGCTTCATAATTTACAAACCAAATAGTACCTTTTTTAATTGCTTCAATTATCCACTTTGGGTCTTCTACTTGGTTCATGTCTCCAGTCCACTTAAAAGCTTCAATTACAACTGGTTTCTTTCTATACTTAGCCATATTCTCCTCCTTAATTTTAAATATAATAAAAGACCTTAATTACATTGTGATTTAGGTTTATTACACCATTTACATCTGTAACCAAAGTCTTTTTGATAAACTATTTCATGTTCATGATTCCTAGTATTAAATATCTGTTTTAACTTTTTAATAAGCTTCAATATAAACATCTCCTATTCATATACTTCATTAAACCCTCTACATAAAGGATGAATAGCTCCAGGAGCATTATCTAAATCAAATATAACTCCATCGAGTTTTGCACATTCTTCACATGTTTTAGAATCAAGAACCTCATTTCTTCTTACTTTCTTAACTCCAACCTCTTTACAAAAGCGCTTAAATGCTTCATCTTCACATCTATTAACTTCTGTTTCTACTAATCGTTTAGTATTATAAGCACCATTGTTAAAGGTCTTCTCAATTTCTTTTTTTATTTGATTAACATTAATCTTTCCATTTAGAAAATCATTAATTTGTTGATGAAGTTTTCTAGCTACAGCACGCTCATTATCCCAGACCCTCTCGCTGAAGTGTTTTCCTTTGAAATTATTATCAATAATCTTTTGAACATCTTTTAAATTAGCATTATAAGAGTAAAACTTAAAAGTTTTCTTTACAGTATCAACTAATATGTTTGATATAATGCTCTTTTGTGCATTCCCTTGCTCTTTTGCAGACTTAAGAAGTATATTAGATAACCTATTGCACTCTTTCTTTTTATCTGTTCTTGTAAGGCTCATTAATCCATCTAGAATAGTGTAGGATAACATTATTAAAGCTAATTCATTAAGTAAATTATCTCTACTCTTCCTTTGCTCTTTATAAACTGCTTTTATTTCTTCTTCTGCATCATCATAAAGACTTTCAATAAAATTTAATTCTTCTTCATTTTTATTCTTGTGCATATTCATCACCTAAAGTTTTATCTATATCAATCTCTGATTCATTTTTCTGAGTCTCAATAAGCTTTATTTCCCTATCTGGATTATTCACAAAGCTTAATTGAGCTAAGGCAGTTTTTAAAGATATATTCTCTCCTATTCCAAATTGGCTTAATGTTTGAGCCATTAGCAAATCGTCCTGTGGAATATTTAGTGTAAATTTGACAGATATATCTCTATAATCATAATTAATACTTTCAAGCTTATTAAATAGTTTTAGTAAAAAATACATCCTACCCTGAATAATATTTTTCATAGATCCTTCACTATCTCTCACCCTTTGCTCTAATCCTATTAATCTATTTCTTAAAGCACTTCCAGAAATATTACTTTGCATCTTTTCATTAGTATCAATGTGATTACTAATTTCATAGATGTTTTTCTTAAGAATATCTAAGGTATTTTGAACAAATGTATCATTTATGTCTTTAGTTAAAAATTTTATTATTACCTCTTTCTCATTGACATTAATAATACCTTTTTCCTTCATATAATCTAGTTGAGTTTTACCATGTTCATCTTTGGTTTTATAATCTATATTACATCCAAGCATAATTAAATACGCTAATCTATAATCAGATATTTCATTAACTATATCACTTAAGTTAGTTTCATATGCATCCTGTAAGTCCTTAAGTTCATTGAATAATGTATCATGTTCTTTATAAGTACTTACATCTCCAACTTTTACAGGAACTTCTCCAAATAAATTAATAGTTGGTTTAGAAACTTCTGTAAAACTATCATCAACATGATAAATAAACTCTGGAGTATAGATATCTATATATTGATTTGTATCAAATTTCTTTTTAAAAAATCTAAAAAACATCTCGGAATTTCCAAAATCATCAGTAAACAAATATCCATCTCTAGGACTAACTATTTTAGAATTAAATAATACTTCTTCTCCTATTTTAGAAGTATAGTATAATTCATATACACTTCCATAAGATAGCATATCTCTAAGTAGCATCTTGTCATGATTTTTATTCCAATGCGATAATTTAAAATTTATAAATTCAATCTCTTCAGAATTATCACTTTTACTTATATAAGTTGGTTTATTAGATAAAAGATATGATACTTCTTCTTTTATAAATTTCTTAATAAAATTAGTCCTTACTTTTAAATTGCTTCTTTTAGGGTTGTGCTTATAATCTTTATAAGCTTCACTCTTCCCAGTAACACAATAATCATAAATCTTATCATAAATAATTTTTCTAGCTTCAAAATCACTTTTTATATTATTTAAAAGTTCTTTATTATCATCTAAAAAACCCATATAAACCCTCCTTTCTAAAATAATGCTGATCTATCAAAAAATGATAAAGTAATTTTTTTAACTCCAATTTCAGTTGTAACCCCATACCTTAATGAGTCTAAGCTATGGTTGTATTTATCTATAGGAACATTGATATATTCACCATCTTTCCCCTTCTTCCATGTATAGTTTTTCAACTCCTCAACTACCCATGTAAGCTTAGGATGTACTATGATTTCATATTGCTGCAGTAGGTTAATACCATTAATAATACTATCTTTACCCTTTACAGCTCCTCTAACCCTTGACAATCCATTTCGTCGCAATTCTTCAATACTCTTAGGTTCTGCACTATCACAAGTGATAACTTCTTTTCCATATCCCATTTTAATAATATTCTGTGCGATTTCATCATTCAAAAGGCCTTTCTCTTCAAATCCATCAAATATCCATATTCTTTTATTAACTTCATCTAATATTTCAGCTCCAAAAGCAGTAGGGTCGTTAGTGTAACCAAAATCCAGATTAAATATGGCTTTACTATCTTTAACCTCTTTTAAAACTTTTTTGTAGTCAAAAGCTTCAACCTTCCAGTTTGTATAAATTAACTTATCTAAACTTGCAAATTCACCTAAAGCATAAATATTATAATAAGCTGGATTTGTTTTCTTCATTTCTAACAAGTTATCAATATATTCCTGTGGTAAAAACTTATTATCTTTATAAGTGGTATGCAGAATTACTGTATTATCCTTGTTATAGTCTGCATCTTCTGCAAACCATCTTTTGTATACCCAATTTTCTTTACTAACTGGGTTGAACATACAATGTACCTGAAGCATACCACTTTGACTTCTAAGTCTTAAACATAGTTGGTCAAAGTCAAACACATCAATCTCTGTACATTCTTCAATTACTATGTCATCAATATCAGCAATGGATTTTATCTTTTCTGGATCATCCATACCCTTGAAAATAAAATAGCTACCATTAGGCAGCTCAATTGTTAAATCTGTTTTATTAATTTTACATTGGTCATATAAATGCCAATCACTTAGGATTGACTTAACCAATGCAAAGCATGAATCCCTCAAAGTATTACTTACTTTTCTAACTACCAGGCACTTACGATTGGAAAACTTTAAATACTTAAATACCATCTTAGCAAATACAAAGTGTGACTTACCACTTCCAGCACCACCATAGAATACATTAAATCTAGTATTATAATTCTGTAACTGTGGTAGATATACATCATTAAAGCATTGCTTAGATATTTTAAATTTTGTATTACTCATAGTAGTCAATCACCTCCTTATAAATAAAAAAGGAATAGAATTAATCTATCCCTTAAACCTTTTATTTAAAATATTTTGTACTTTTGTAAATGTACTTTTAGTAATTATAACTTCATGTTCTCCAGTTACTTCAATATTACCATGGCTTACAATGCCTGTATAAAAGTTATTTTTTAAAATAACTGAAATAGCTTGTTTGCTAAATTCTTTTCCTCTATCAGTTCTATAGCCTTGAGAATTAATTTTATCAGCTATCTTTTGAAGTGAGTTATTATTCAATGCAAGATTAAATATTTCCTTAACTATCGCAGCCTTCTCCTCATCAATCAATATCTTTCCTTTTTCCCATTTATAACCCATTGGAGCTACACCACAAGGTTTTGAACCACTCTTTGCTTTAGTTCTTCTGCCTTTTGCAAGTTTTAATGATATACTCATTCTTTCATATTGGTCCAATAACTCCATCATACCATTTATTAGAAAATCATTAGGATCCTTATTGTATATGCTATATGTCGGCTGTTCAATGCTTATTACATCTGCACCTGCTTTTTCTATTTCTCTTCTAACCAGTACCTTTACAATATCACTTCGCCATAACCTTGAAGTATTTAATACTACAACCTTATTGATTCCATTAAAGCTGCTAAGTAAATCATTTAGCCCTGGTCTATCTGCTTCTGTACCTGTTAAACCTTCATCACTGAATATATTAACCAGTTCTAAATTGTTTTCTTTGCAATACCTCTTTATAGATTCTTCTTGTGTCTTTAATCCATATCCTTTTTCCACTTGTGTTGCAGTACTAACTCTTATATAGCCATATACCTTCATTCTAAAGGCCCCCTTTGTTTTGAAAAAATATTTTTGGGAAGCGCCATACGGTTTTAGGTATACTATTTAGAATGGTACCCCCCTACTTATACTTTTATTATAAGCCTTTAGAATAATAACGTCAATTATCATTTATGATTATTCACTATATTGTATCTATTACATTGATATTACTTAATTTTCTCACCATTGTACTTTAATCCTCTAGTGATACCTCAATGGTCTTGTTAGTCTGCTCTATCTCCTGCTTATCTACCCACTTGTAGTTATTCTTGAGGGTAAATNGTAGATATACATCATTAAAGCATTGCTTAGATATTTTAAATTTTGTATTACTCATAGTAGTCAATCACCTCCTTATAAATAAAAAAGGAATAGAATTAATCTATCCCTTAAACCTTTTATTTAAAATATTTTGTACTTTTGTAAATGTACTTTTAGTAATTATAACTTCATGTTCTCCGGTTACTTCAATATTACCATGGCTTACAATGCCTGTATAAAAGTTATTTTTTAAAATAACTGAAATAGCTTGTTTGCTAAATTCTTTTCCTCTATCAGTTCTATAGCCTTGAGAATTAATTTTATCAGCTATCTTTTGAAGTGAGTTATTATTCAATGCAAGATTAAATATTTCCTTAACTATCGCAGCCTTCTCCTCATCAATCAATATCTTTCCTTTTTCCCATTTATAACCCATTGGAGCTACACCACAAGGTTTTGAACCACTCTTTGCTTTAGTTCTTCTGCCTTTTGCAAGTTTTAATGATATACTCATTCTTTCATATTGGTCCAATAACTCCATCATACCATTTATTAGAAAATCATTAGGATCCTTATTGTATATGCTATATGTCGGCTGTTCAATGCTTATTACATCTGCACCTGCTTTTTCTATTTCTCTTCTAACCAGTACCTTTACAATATCACTTCGCCATAACCTTGAAGTATTTAATACTACAACCTTATTGATTCCATTAAAGCTGCTAAGTAAATCATTTAGCCCTGGTCTATCTGCTTCTGTACCTGTTAAACCTTCATCACTGAATATATTAACCAGTTCTAAATTGTTTTCTTTGCAATACCTCTTTATAGATTCTTCTTGTGTCTTTAATCCATATCCTTTTTCCACTTGTGTTGCAGTACTAACTCTTATATAGCCATATACCTTCATTCTAAAGGCCCCCTTTGTTTTGAAAAAATATTTTTGGGAAGCGCCATACGGTTTTAGGTATACTATTTAGAATGGTACCCCCCTACTTATACTTTTATTATAAGCCTTTAGAATAATAACGTCAATTATCATTTATGATTATTCACTATATTGTATCTATTACATTGATATTACTTAATTTTCTCACCATTGTACTTTAATCCTCTAGTGATACCTCAATGGTCTTGTTAGTCTGCTCTATCTCCTGCTTATCTACCCACTTGTAGTTATTCTTGAGGGTAAATATAGCTCCAACTGCACTATTCTTGTTAAATAAAGCCTGTTCATACTCAGATTCTACTCTTTGCTTAGCTCTTTTTATCGAGTTTATCAAGTGTACTTTCACATCATAATCTAACTCCTCATAAGCTGGATTATCTAAGCAATTCTCATAGTTTAATAGAGTTAGCCTATCAGTATTTAAATACACTGCTAAACCAGTTACAGTAGGTATTTTCTTATTATCTTTACAATCATTAAAGAACTCTTCTATCTGCATATCTAACTTATCTGGGTCAGTAAACTTAAATGGTCTTCCTATTCTCTTAGTATTACTCATATACTTACACCTCACTTTCAATAACTATATTTGTCTTATTCTACCGTTAACTCTTTTATAACTTCTAGCTTTAGTTACTTCTCTTAGATCATCAGTAACTAATTCTTTAGCTAGCTTTCTAGATCCACAATGAGAACATGCTAGATATTTACCTTCTCTTAATGTAGATTCTAATTCATCAGTTAATAAAACTATTTCTTTACTACAACTCTTACACTTATAACTTGTATATATACCATCCATATTCTCACCACTTTCTAATATATTTAAATAAAATAAAAAGCCTAGCTGCTGGAATACTTGATTCCGTTATAGCAACTAGACTAAGCAGCCTTGCCCAAACCCATATCTGCTCTTGCTGGAACACCCTATGACCAGCTCCACTAAAAACCAGTCCTTGGTCGAAGGTCTGGATTCTCATTATACCCTAGGTATATGAGCTAAATAATAAAACCGCTAAGGATTACTCCCTAACGGTTTATTGGTTAACTATATCATAGCATTGGATTGAAACTGTTGTAAATAGTCATTTACATGTCATTTTCTATTCAATTTTAATTCATTTATAAATGGTAAAATCCGAGATGATTAAACCATGGCTTTTATTTGAATTGTGAATTATATCANTACTCCCTAACGGTTCTTAACTTACCTACCATGTTACACTACTCGAAATCAAATTACCACGACATTATCACGACATTTTACACGACATTATATTTTCTATGAATTGCAAAATAAACATATTAGTAAGGGAAAGTTCTATATGCTACTTCTAATTACTCTAATACTTTCGTTAAGAACATTGAAATTTTTTTAAATTTCTTGTGATAGTTTATAATCTTCACACGAAAACCCTTCTTTTTCATGTGGCAATGCTCTATATAAGTCATTCCTGCTATCTTCGAATACCCCTAACTACACTTTGCAAAGCCCCAAAATTTCATTATATTTTTCATATAAATCACACATAACCTCTATTTCACTAAAACCTTGTTTTATATCTAAAATATCGTGAACGATATTTAAATATATGAATCATACAAGTTAAAATAAAATACATTTATACCTAAAAACATATTTATAATAATAATTTGACATTTAATTTAAATATATGTAAAATATATGTAGATTAATAAATATGGGGGGATTATAATGTTAAAAAAATTTTTATCAATTATGTTAAGTTTATCATTATTTCTAGCTATGTTTAATTTTAATGCATATGCATTAAACACTTACGAAGGTCTTGCTGATAATAACATAACTAAACCCAAGACAAATGTATTTTTAAATTCCGGAAATTATGAAGGAAAACGGTATACTACTAGAGCTGATGTAGATGAAAACAATTCAATAGTAGCAATTGAAGTTAGCGTTAGAGGAGAAGTGAATCCAGTAAGAGTTGAATTTGATTCTAATACTGGAATAATAACTTCTAATGGAAAGGTCGTTGGAGAAATTTCAACTACCGTTGAACCAATTAATGAAATGATTTCACCATATGCAACTGATACTGGATTTCCAGGCGGTGGTGGACAAAAAATATTGGTTAAACAATCCAGCACTAGAATTGATAGTAAAGATTGGGAAGTAATTGTTGCTATAGTTGAATACTTAGCTCAAGAAGGAACATTAGCTGCTGCAACTTTATTAGGTATTTCAGGTGGACCAGCTGCAATTATTGCCCTTGCTACGTCCTCATTCATTAAATATGTAATGAATTCTAATACAAAAAATGTAACTGCATATAGTAAGACTTTTTATACTGGTCAAGTTATAAAACAAAATAGATTTTATTATCATAGATATTTATTGGAGTTTTATCAAAATTCTAATTACACAGGATATTTAGGGTGTGAATGGTCAGATTCTATAGTTAGAAGGTAGACATGAATAGGAAAACATTATGAATAACAACGAAAGCTATTTAAGTATTGTTGCAACGTTATTTATTACAAATTATATAACTGATAAAATAATGAATTTGCTAGATATAAATGAAAAGTATAAAAAAACTAAATTTTTTATTAAAGGTGTAATATTTGTAATAATCATTTTAACATTGCAGAACATACAAAAATTATTAATTCTTTAAGATAAGAAATGTCATGCATTAAAACTGCATGACATTTTTTATTCCGTCCATAGAGAAATTTCTCTGCTCTTATATAAACTTATTGAAACGTTAATAAGTGTGTGATTGGAATAGTGCCAAGAGTTAATCAAATATGTTAATATTCTATATAGTAACTAACTCTACCACAATGTTTGCATACATAGAATACAAAGTCATCAATAACTGATTCATCAAAATTATAACATTTAACTATTTTATTTGATTGTTCATCATATTTATATCTGTAATCAAAATTGCTTTTATAAAAATACGTACTATAAAAATTATCACAGTAATCATCTGTCTTAAAGGACTCTCTCTTTAAATTGTCTATATTATGGATTTCCTCTTTTTCTAAAAATCTATTAGTGTTTCTTTTTCTAATTCACCACTTAATACTACAAACTTTTCTATTTCCAACTCCATAAATTAACCCCTCTTATAATATATTTGAATTATAAACTATATATTATTTTCTATCCTTTGGACAGTTCTCTCGCTAACCCCAATTACTTCAGCTGTTTTGGCCTGAGTATATCCCTTAACCACTCTTAAAAACTTCACCTTTTGACTATTGGTATTTAACAACTCTAAATACTCCTTCTCGTCCACTTCTCTCTTAAGACTAAGTAATATTTGCTTATCTAAATCTAATAATGTCTCAAGTCTTTTCTTTTCTTCAAAGTATTCTTCAATATGAAATTCTTTATTACCTCCTGGTATCGTATCATAGTCATTATAGCTTGTCCCAGATTTATAACCCTTAGGACTAAAAGCTTTAAGATACATATCATCCAAATCCTTAAGCTGCTTTTTTATATCAGAGATTTTATATTCCATATCTTTAATTTTATCAAGTCTATTCATTAACTACCCCTCCAATAGCTCTGGATTCTCGTAAATGTTGCCTATTACTTCAACCGATTGGTTATATTTATTATCACAAATATCTGAAAGCGACTTATATCTTATCATCCAACATTCCACATTGTCCACATATTCACCGCCATCACTATAACTTCCCCATGTAACTGGTATCATTTCCGTTACAGTTTTATTATAATAACTTTTCAGTGTGTACTTCACTACATCCCCTTCATAGATTTCTTTACCATGCTTATCCTTTAATCCGGTGTATTGCATTACGTTAAATGCTCTTTGCTCTGGTGTTCCAGGGAAAACCTCCCACATAGGTAAATGCATTATTTCACCATAGTTTAATATTCTTTTATTTATAATATCCCAAACTCTAAACTTAATTTCCCTCATGCTCTACCTCCTCAATAAACCCTTTGTTCTTAAGCACCTCACGCACATAGTAGTAAAAGGTATTGTATATCTCACTTCCCATAAATTGCTTGTCTATAGGGCGAATAACAGTATTGTATCGTGCTTCAATCGTCTTAAGTCTTGCATATAGACTTTTAGGCTGATACTCACTTCTGTAATTGCCTTTCCTTATGTTGAAATCAAAACCTTCTGGTTTTAAGCATACCTTTTTACTTTCTAGTATTTTCATAAATTCTTTGAGATGTTTCTTCTCTTCAGCATTTAACCTTTTTAATGTTTCATTCATTTCAGGCTCTTCCAGGAACACATAATACTTAATATCATACTTATTTAAGTGAGCTAATTCTTTAAGGATTCTTGTATCATCCTTTAAGTTCCCTGCGACTTCATCAATTCCGTTTTTGCGCTCAATTACAATATCTCTATCAAAGTAAATTGCTCTTTCCTGGCCTTCAAAACTATTAGCTGGTAGCATACATGCATAATCTCCAAAGTCAAGTTTCTTCACTTCATAAGCTATCTTTTTCTTATCTAGGAACCCTATAACATGCTCATTGGCCTGTTCTCTTGTATCAATCAGTATAGTAAGATTGCTCATTACTTTCTTAAGCTCTGTATCAGTAAATTTATATCTCATTAAACCACCTCTAATTGTATCAAATTTAATTTTACACAATCAGCAAGGATAGGAACTTGTCCTAAATCCTCACTAATCTGAATAGTTTCTTTGAATTGCGAAATTAATTTAACTGAACACTACATACTGTCGTTGTAGGCTCTACATCTTTAATTACTAAGCATTGTAATAAATATTTTTGTTCAAAAGTTACCTCAAGCCCGTTAGCTCTAGCTTCATCAATCAGTTTTTTTATTTTAACCTTATAATATATAGGATCTTTTTTATCTTTCATAAACTCTCCTTTTAAACACATTTCTTATTCTCGCCTTAAACTCATACCACTTTGAATGGTATATTCCATGTTCATAAGCACAGTGATTACTTATATCTTTAAAATCTAACCATTCACCACAGTGCTTACATTTCCCCCTGAATTTAACCTCTGCTTCAAACTTCATGTTTAACCCTCCTATAATGCACCGATTTAAACAAATTATTCATTGATATTAATTTTTATTTTTCCAGTACCATTCATATCTACTGTAGCTGTTACGATTTCTTCATTTCCAGTTCTCTTTGGTAGTATCTTATTCATTGAATCTATAAATGAAATCATCATCATAGTGTTTGCAAAATCTTCTTCCGTAAATAAGTTTTCTCCACATTTAGGACATGGTTTATTAAGCCATTCTTTATAATCTTCTAACTTAACACTCATGTCATTAAAATCACACTTTGGGTTATCACATTTAATCCCACATATATTTATTTCTACTGCATCTTTCATTATAATTTCCTCCTTAATCAGACTAAGAATTTAATCTCTGTTCTAACCTCTGCAACTTTTCTTCTTTAATCTTGTCCACTAAGCTGCTATCCCTCATAAGCCTTAACTGCTCTAACATTATCTCAACATCTGCTATCTCTTCCTCAACATTGGTTTCTCTACCTCTCAGCTTTTTAGATATAGCTTGTATCAGTTCGCTGCATTCCTCCATAGCAACAATTTGTTGTGCTGCTTCTCCATAGTTTCCTATGACTTTTCTATATAACTTAATTCTCTCTTCTTTATTCAATCTTTTCTCCTTCCTGGACCGGCTCCTTAGGACAACAGAGGGAGCGACAATTTATATTTATCCGTCAGGGGGTGACTTGCCAATATACATTGCATGATTAACTACCTCACATCCTTCTCTAAAATATTTAGTAGTTAATACATCCCTCTGCTCTGCTAAGGAGCCTATCCATTTATATTTTATAAATTAATTTAATTTCTTTGCAATTTCATAAATTACTGTTACTGTTACCCCATTTCCAGCCTGTTTATATAATTGACTATCTGAACATACACTTGCAGCTCTTTCAAAATAATCATCTGACCACCCCTGAAGTCTAAAACACTCTTTTGGTGTGAGTTTTCTTACCTTGTAACCTTCTAATACACCTTGATTGCATGAAGTATTCAACGTATTTGCTATCCCTTTGCCAACTCGTCCTCTTCTTGTCTTGGAGTTAGGCTGTTCTAAATTTATACCGTCTCCTTCATATGCTATATCATAGCCCTTCTTAGTGGCTTCTTTTATAGCTACACCATGTCTATCCTGTGCTGTTAATGTAAACATAGGCTCTCCATCAGCTTTAAATCTTCTACCATTTTGTCTTTTTTCAAGTCTATCAGGTGTTAATACAGCTCTAACTAATATTTTAGGTTGTCTATTTCCACCTTGCATAGAATTTAAACTAGGTGATATCCCCTCACGTCCATAAACTCTTTTAATGCAATCTTGACCTGGTATATGTAATACCCCCTTAACAATAATTTGTTTAGGTTGTTTGTAGTCAGTTGCAGATAAACAGTTACATATACCATCTACACCTAAAACAATATTTCTTTTTTGCTTATTTTCTGTAAATGTCCTAATATCAGTAGTTCCAACTATTTCAATATTAGCTTTTTCTGTCTTTCCTCCGATAGGAAATACTTTTCGTCCACCTGCTCCTCTAAGATGTCCGATAATGAACACCCTTTCCCTGTTCTGTGGCACCCCGAAATCTTTTGAATTGAGAACTTGCCATTCTGCATCATACCCGATTTCATCCAATTCAATGAGAAGTTTGAGGAAGTCATATCCTCCATTAACACTAAGTAAGTTTTTAACGTTCTCAATAAAAAGGTACTTGGGTCTATCTTCTTCTTTTGTGTCCCTAATAAGTCTTGTAACTGTGAAAAACAAACTCGAACGATTTCCTCTGAACCCAAGCTGTTTTCCTGCGATGCTAATGTCTTGACATGGAAATCCGAAGCACCAGCAATCGGCTCTAGGAAGTTCATCTGCCCTAGTAATTGTAATGTCTGTTCCAAACCATTCATCCTCCTTTGGATTATGCATTGCTGCATAACTCATATTGGCATATTTATCTATCTCACAGTGACCTAAGCAAGTATGCCCAGCTAATTCCATACCTCTTCTAAACCCTCCTATGCCACTAAAAAAATCTAAAAAAGTTAACCTCACTTTATCATCCTCCTAATATCTAAAATGGCATGTCTTCCCCATCATCTATTGGTGTCATATCTCCATTGCCGAAATAATCTCCCGGAATAGTTCCTTGCTGATATCCACCTTCGCTATTGTTGCTGCTATTGTTCTTACTATCCAGGAACTCTACTCCTTCAAACATATCTGCAACTACTTCCGTTACATAAACTTTTCCGTTCTTACCTTCATAGTTTCTAGTTTCAATGCTTCCTCTAACTAGAATTAAGCTACCTTTGCGAGTATAATTAGCTACTGCTTCTGCACTCTTTCCCCAAACTACTATTGGAATAAATGCAGTTTTCTTGTTATCTCCAAACCCTTTATCTACTGCTAATTTAAAACTTGTTACTGCAGTTCCTTTTCCTGCTGTAAACTTAAGCTCTGGATCAGCTGTTAATCTTCCTTTTAAGACTACTAAATTCATAAATACTACCTTCTTTCATTCTTATTTGATTTTCATATGATAATAGAATCTTATAACTATATAATTTTTAATTGTTGTATCCCACTATTCACATATCTTAAGTATTTATATATATGTTTTTCTCTTGTCACATCATAATGTTCATATTCTTTGTACCATTCATGAAATAACTTAGTACCTTTGCTGCAATTACAACTTTTACAAGAAGGTATAATATTGTTGACTGTCATTTCTCCACCTTTGCTTAATGGTATAAAATGCTCCATATGCAAAGGCAATTTTCTTCCACAATATGCACATTTGTTTTTAAAATCATTTTTAATTTGTATCCACTGTTCGTTAGTAATTGTAGCTGGTAGCTCACTAAGTTTAGTTCTCCTGCGTTGATTTTTAACTAATACTTTGCCTTTATTACATTCATACCACCTTTTAGATGAATTTCTTATTTTGTCTTTATTTTTATTTCTCCACATCTTAGCCTGTACTAATTCCTTTTCTTTATTGCTTTTATAATACTGCTTCCTTAGATTACTTAAATATTCCTTATTATTTTCACGATATTTTTTATGTTTTTCATCTAATTCAGCTTTATGTTTTTTATAATATTCTTGGTTATATCTAACTTCGCATTTCTTGCATTTTGTATTATAACCATCCTTATACCCTTTTCTTATGTTGAAACTTTCAATTGACAACTCTTTACCACACATCTTACATACTTTAGTTCTCATACATTAGCTCCAGTATAATTTAAAATAAGATCTCTTAATGAGAACACAGAATTATAACTGTGTCCTCATTAAGTCTACTTCCTGTCTAAGATATTATTTTTACATTCTTAAACTCCGCTAAATTAGCCTTTAGATATGTCTTTATGTTTTCCATTGCTACATTTCTCCATGCTCCTCCATCTGCTTCATATAGCGCACATGATGGACCATCTTTCATTCTAAATATGAACTTACTCTCTGGTTGTTTAACCTCTGGGAAAGTTCTGAATGGTGCCAATAGTACTGGGTTTGGAACTCTTACATCAGCTACATTTGCAACTCCTGCTTTTATTGTTACTGCCTGGCTTGTACCATCATCGCTTACTTGTTTAACTGTTTTATCTTGAATATTTCCACTAACTTTCAGTAACTTATTTCTATCGTCATTATCTACAAAGCTGCTTTGAAGCATGATATTAAATGATTCTGTGTCAGTAAATCTATTTGTAGTTATTTGAGGTGTAAGTGCTTCTGCTCTCATTAAACACTCTCTTTTTCTATCTAAATTAAGTTCTTTCTTAATACTTACCTCATTGTAGCTTTCAACATGAATTATGATATTTTCATCTGAAGAGGAATCAACATTTTCTTTAATATAATCCACTATAGATGTTAATGTTGTAGTCTTTATTGCATTTGCCATCGGTACTTGTATTCTTTCCAAGTTCTTATTAGTATAAGTAGCTCCATGAATGTTTTCTTTTATAAACTTTCCTTCTCCCTCCCTAATTAATAATTCAATTGCTCCTTTAATTCCTTCACTTATCATTTTACAATCCTCCTAAAATTATTTATTTTACTATCTGTAAACCATCTAAATTGCTGAATTCTGTATCATCACTTGAACCATCAAGTATTTCACCAGTTTCATCATCAACTTTTATATAAGTTTGTCCTGGTATCTGTTTCTTGAACTCTGTAGCTAATATGGTTCCATCCATATCTTTGTCTATTAAGAACTTAGTAGCTATAGCTTTTCTTGGTGCCAACTTAGTTTTTGCAATTACAGTAACCTCACTTAAAGCTCTATCTTCTGTAGAATCGAATGTCATTTCTAGGGTTAATTTTCTTTTTACCTTGTGGTCTGTGTTTGGATCCTCGATATTCTCCATAATCTTCTGCAATGCATCATTGAATCTTTCTGCTACTGCTCCATCTGCTAATCTGTCTAAATTAATACTTGTTTTCATACTTTTCCTCCTAAAATTTAATGTATTTTTTAGAACCGCTATACAAATCAATGTTATATAGCTTTATGCTATTTTGTTTTGCTAGATTTACAACATCATTACCGGTAATGTTCTTAGTATTATAATCCTTTAAAATGCTTAGTAACTTTGTATACTCCATTTCCTTTGGAAGTTTCTGAAATAACCTTGGGTCAAATCTCTTACCAGAATAATTATTAATCTTACTTTCTCTAATCTTATCCTCATAAAGTTCATATAGATAAGGCTTGTCATATTTAACATCTTCAATGTACTTTTTAATGTTGTCAGATATAACTGAAGCAGCAACTCCGTACTCCTTTCCTAACTTCGAATACTTACCAGATTTTATATACTGCATCATAAGATATTCTGTAAGAGCTCTACCCTGATACTTCTTAGTTATGTCTTGCCACTTATTTGATTTACTTCTAACCATAATTTAGTTCCTCCTAGCCTTCCTATCAACTAAATAGATTTTAGGTAATGCATAAATTAATCTCATTGTCTCCTGTTTAGTAACTCTATTAACTTTTTCAGCATTACCATCAACTATCTCTTTAATATCTCCAACTACTTTGTTAGCTTTGTAATCGCAAGTAGTTTTTAGCTTGTCTATTCCTTTCTGTAAGCTCTCTAATCTATTTTTTAGAGTAATAACACTCATTAAATGAAAAGTTGCTAATAAACCAATAGCTAACAAAACTAATACTGTATCCATTTTATTTACCTCCTTCTAACTCAAACAACTGTGTTAAACCTTCTATTTTGCTTTGTAGAACCTTCGTTTCCTTCACAACGTCTCTTATATCCTCATTGTCGATAAAAGCTCTTTTGGAAAGGAATTTCAAAGCATTTTCAAAACTAGAACAGTATGCAATATCCTTTTCTATTTCTTTACCGATATTTTCTTCCTTTGTGAGCTTTCCAGGTTGAACTACTTTCTTTTCCTTAACTACAAACTGAACTTCATCTGTTTGAATAATATATTTACCTAACTCTACTCTCATTTACTTACCTCCTAAATTCTTGTTTTCTACAGACTACCTTTTATTAGGCTTTAAAACTACGTGTCCGTTTTCGTCTGCTCTCTCCAACAGTTTTCTACACCTCTTACATGTAACCTCTGAAGCATTACCTTCTTCAACCTTATCCTTTATATCCCATGTAGTGTTACATGCACTAATGATGTACCAACCACCGTTATACACTTTAATACCAGCATGTACTAACTTATTTCTTTTTACTAAATTAACTCGTCCGTTAAACATTTTGTTCCTCCTTTAAACACCCTAGTACCTAAACTCTATAAGTTGCTTTGTATGAATGTTATAAAACACGAAGTTCCATGCATCCTTTCTCTCGAGCAAGAAATCATCTGCATTATATCCTTGCTCCGCTAAAAATTTCTTCTGATTTCTCGTTAACTTTTTCAACTTTTTCATACTACTTCTCCCATTCAAATAATAATGTTCCTAAACATATGAAAATCATAATTGCCACAAATATTTCTCCAAAGTACATCTCTTTACTCCTATCTCATTCTGTAGTTGTTCTTAATACCTTCGATCTGGACCACATAGCTTTTAGCCATTTCATAGAGCCTACTTCCTATGGCTTCATCAAAACTTAATAGCTTGTCCACAGTAAACTCTGTGCTAATTATCATTGGCAGCCTATTTAGGTATCTGTGATTAATTAACTCAAACATTATATTTATATCTGTGTCATTCACCTTCCCTTTGAATAGATCATCTATAAGCAGCACTTCTGCATTTTGATACTTACTTAAAGTCTTTTTATAATACTCTTCATCAACCATATTCTGCTTAATCTTTGTAATTACATCCCTATAAGGCATATACACCACTGGAACACCTTTATTTTTTAAAAGGTTATTAGCTAGGGCCAGTGCTAAATGAGTTTTACCACACCCAGGGTTGCCACAAAGCATTATTGAATTACACCTATCGGCTTTTATCTTTGAATACTGCAGATAATAGCTTGTAGCTTTATCCTTCATGGCTCTAATTTCATTATTCCAAGCTTCAAAGTTAGCAAAGCTCTTATCAATGTCATTAACTGATATACCTGACTGCTCCCATATCTTTTGGACCTTAAGCATTTCTCTACACTTACATGGTCTGTATCTAGTATGTCCCTCATTATCTACCACTGGAATGAATCCAACATTATCACAGATACTACAGTAATTCTTCTGCTGCTCTTCTTCTTTCTTCTTCTGTGAGTTCACATTCTGGGATTGTGTAATCCCACTTCTTATTCTCTCCAGTACTGCTTGTATTGTGTCCATAATTAACCTCCTTATCCTTGTAATTACCTTCAAGCACTTTTTTAAAATTATTAGGTTTAATGAGCCAATCGAAAACTATAATCCAATTATCTTTATTCTGACCTCGTAAAAAACAACTTGATTTGATATTTTCTATTGCCTCTAAAACTCCATCTAGTCCATACTCTTTTATTCTTGCATTTAATAACTTAAGCCTATTACCTTTAATATCTCTAATCTTAGATAACCCTAATGAATTCCATTTTTCTTGTATAGGTACCAAATGTTTTGGTACAAGTATATCTTTAGATATACTATTATCTCTTTCTATATCTATATCTATATCTATATCTCTTTCTATATCTGTTGCGTTACTCTCCGTTACTGTAACGTTACCTGTAACGTTACTAGGTATTAACTTCTGTTTTTCCCTACACTTAGCCACTCTTTTACGTGTCTGCTCCCTTATTTTTTCAAGACCTTCAGCATTTTGATGTTCTTCCCAACCTGTAACTAATAAAGTTTCCTCTTTTTGCTGTATCATGTTCAATCTGCTAAGTGATCCTAAAGCTAAGTTAACTGTACTGACTTCAAAGTCGAATTCAGCAGCTAACATTTCAGGTGTGTATGGTATATTTTCAGTTAGAAATATATAGCCATTACTATTGCATTTACCAGCTTTCGTGAGTAGCATTACCCATATCAAAATAATCTTATCGCCATCAGGTAGTCTCCTAAGGTACTTTATCTTTGCATTATCAAACATATCTGTATTTATTCGAATCCACTTTACACCTTCCGCCATTTATTTCACCTCTAATCCTGGTACTGCTATAAATGTTCTTTTGCCTGTAGTAAACTCAATCTCTTCTTTAAAGTACTCTGGGTCTCCGTTAGCTTCACTAAGATGTATAAGAGTTATAGTTTTTGTTTTTTCTAAGTCCCATAACATCAAGCTTTCTTGTAATGTCTCTAAGCTTAGATGGCTCTTAAGTACTCTTACTTTATAATCTGGAAGGTCTTTTATATCTCTTTCTGAGTAGTTACATTCAACTAAGATGTGGTCCGCATTATGGAAAACATATTTGAGATAATAAGTATCAGTTACAAATACTATCTTCCCTATGTCTTTGTGGTAAATTAAGAACCCTAGTGGCTCATTAGTATCATGCTGTACTCTGAATGGAAGTACTTTAAAGTTTCCTACATGGAAAATATCATCCTTAACAGTATTTACTCTGTAATCATAAATATGATTTTTAAATTCAATACCTGCTGCAGTTCCTTCACTCATATAAATATCTATTCCAGCCTTCATAACCTCATTTACTGCCTTGCAATGGTCCTTATGTTCATGAGTTATTAAGCAGCCTACAACCTTACTTAAATCGAAATTTAAGCCTTTCAAAATATCTTTCCAACCTATGCCACACTCCAGGAGGAGGATTTCTCCCCCAGCCTGAACGGTGTAGCAGTTTCCTTTAGATCCACTTGCTAAAACCTTAATCATAGTTAAAACCCTGCTTCATTAAATTCTTCTTCGCTAACAACTTCGGCTTCAACTACTTCCTGTGTTGGTTCCTCTGCAAATGGTATGTCTAGTACTTCTTTATTTGCATTTTCTTTTATTTCTTCTTTAACTTCTGCTTGTACATTTTCAATTATGTCCTCTTCTCTGTATTCATTAGTTCTGTTTATACTTTCAATCAAGATATCACTATCATCACTAGTGTTAACAAAGTTCTTACATGCTCTGTTAATTACAGTTTTCTTAGCCATTTCGTCAGTAAAGTTCTTATGTGCTCCAGAATTTCCTTTAGCTGCACCTTGGTTCCATGCATTATGAATTTGATTTATATTCATAACTTCAACATAATTGTTACCATCTTCCATAACTACAACTGCATAAGCACCTTTAATTTTTGTAATATCTATATTTTCAAAGCTCTGTTCATGCTTAGTAATTTTTTTAAGTCCAGTTTCTAAGTCTATAACATAACTAAAATCATCTTTTTCATATATGCAGTTTGCGTAAACATTCTTAACACCTTTTAGTCTTTTAGTTGATGCAATATTACCTAAATAGCTTTTAGATAACTGTAGTTGGTTTCCATACGGTATGAAATAACACTGTTTCTTTGATGGAGACAACCCTTGGATAACCATATCTAATAATGCATTTGCTATACTAACTTGTGTACAAGCTTGAAGAACTGGCCTTTTATCTCTTGTTTCTAGTGTTTGTAGTATTAAGTAAGCTGACTTAATTGCATTTCCGTAATTATAATTTGAAGGAAGAACTAAGTCTCCATCTTTTTCTAATTGTTTAACCCTTGAAAGAGTTTTCTCCGTTATATTTTTCTCTTGAACTGTTACTGCTTTATTATCTGCCATTATCCTTCTACCTCAACTTTCAATGTATTATCTAAACTTACTATTAATTTAATTAACTGGCTGTCTGTTTCACCTATTCTATTTACACTTTCAGCATTATCTATGAATATTGGGGCCTGTACATCAAAGTGGCTACATAAAGTATTCACTATGCTTAAGCCTGCATTTATTTGGCTTGCAGTATTAGCATTAGAGAATGGAACTCCATCTATGGTTGCTTCACAACATTCGTTCAAGCCACCGTTAATTTGCTTGTTAAATAGTTTGAAACTAATTGATCCAGCAAACTTATTATTAATACTTCCTTCTAACAACTCCACTTTAGTTCTGATGAACTCTTCACATAGGAATTGTTGTCCTTCTAACTCTGCGATTTTAGCTGCTAAACTTCTTTCCTCTGCTTGAAGTTCCTTAATTCTTAGGATTAACTTATTGTTATTTTCTCTGCCTGCTAATAGTCTATTAACCTCTTCAAGTTCTTTTACTAGATTAGCTTTCCTTACTTTAAGCTCCATGTTACTGTCACCTATGGAGATGGACCTCATTTCATCTTCAAGGTTTTTAATCTCTGCTTTTAGTTCTTCCATACCTTCAAACTTTATTTCTTTAGTGCAATCTGAATTTGAGAGTTGAACTGATAAATTATTAATCTGTTCTTTGGTTTCTTCAATTTTCAACTTAATACTGTTGATGTATTCAGAAGTTTCAATCAACTTATTGTTTAGAGTGCTTATATTGGCTTCTATTTTCGCTATAGTAGCATTGTTTGTCTTACCTCTAGCTTGTATATCCTTTAGTCTTTTCTCTTTGTTAGTATTGAAATTAGAAAGCAATTCAGCTTTAGTTGCTTCAATATTCTCTGCTTCAAGTTGTCTTTTACATGTAGGGCATATGAACTTACTTTCATCTATTTCTAAAACCTCAGCTTTAACCTTTGAGAATTCTTCCCTTAACCCTTCATTCTCAAATTTTAGCCTTGAAATTAAGTTTTTATTTTCAGCTATTTCTCGTTCAAACTGCTCTTCAGTTCTAACTGCAGACTTATAATCTCTCTCCTGGTCCTGAAGATTAAATTCTAATTCTCGTATGTTATTTTTGAGTTGCATTTTAGGTGATTCCAAATCTGATTTAGCTTTGTTATATTTAGCTTGGAACTGTTGCTTAAGTTCAAATATCTTATTGCTTAGCTCCAACTTTCTATCATTTACCTTAGATTTATCCTCTATACTTTCATCCAAGGACTTAATACCACTTTCAATACCTCTTTTTCTGAACTCTAGTGCTTGAAAATCTTCATCAATTATAGAGTTATTACATTCATCTATTCTGAAAGGTATAGATTTTACATTGTCCTTAAGTTTGCTTATCTTAGCCTTAACAACTTTAGTTAGATTATCTATACCATCTATAAGTAACTCTCTAAGAGGTGATAAACTAGGGTTATAATTAATTACTGTTTCCTCGTCTATATCACCTATAATCTCTAGGAGCATTTTCCTTTGGTCCTGCCATTTAAGGTTAGTGAAGTATAATGGACTCGTTACAAGTTTGAATTTATTCTCTTCAAATATCTGATTTACCCTTGCCTGGTAGTCCTTCATTGATGTCGGAACCTCATTTATGAAATACTCTGTGGTATGTCCTTTAAGTTCTGCCTGAGCTTGCCCTCTTTGTTTGGTCCACTTTTCTTTATAAAGTCTTTGAATGGTAATGGCTTGTCCATCTACTTCTAATTCTCCAGTTACAGAATGTTCTAACCCGTGTAGCTCTTCTCCGTTTGCATCCAGTGTCTTTATGTTAAAGGTAGTTCTATCCTTGCTATCTTTACCGAATAGCAACCATGTGAACGCATCCACTACAGTGGTTTTACCAGTTGCATTTTTACCACTTATGCTAGTAACATCCCCAAAATTTATAACTAAATCTTTAATACCCTTAAAGTTTTTCAATTCAAGTTTCTTTAATATAATTTTCATTACATTGCCCTCCAACATTTCTTTAATTCCTCATATCCCTTTTGGGTTAACTCTTCCCAAGTCATCTCTCTAATTCTTCCATAGCTCTTACCTTTAGAAGTATCACATATCACAAATTGGCCAATATCAAGATTTGATGTATCACTTCTAAAATTATAAATTTTCCCGTTATGTTGATGCTCAATCTCTAGTATTAGATACTTTTGTTTAGATTCTTCAAGCTTGAATTTAACATCATCAGTTATACCTAAACATCCACCTACGAAGTCTATTCCTTTATAATCGGCTTTAATCTCAATGTACCCATCTTGTCTAATCAAAACTTGCTCAATTCTTAAAGAATTATCAACTGTTTTTACATAAACCCCTGGCACATTCCTTGCTATAACCTCTTGGAATGTGAACTCTGTTTGCTTTTTTTCAGAAGTATATTCCACTATTTCACAACCATTTTGTTTGTACCAACAAGTACTTGCATATTCCAAACTATCAAAACCACTAAAATTGAAAGTATATGCAATTTCTGCTCCATGGATATTGTAATAAGTAATATTTCTTGATCCATTCATCCACTTTAGCCCTCTGATATAACACTCTTCAATAAACTCTTTAGCTGCTTCTTCTGTTCTGCAATTAACAGCTATTTTTTCATTTTTAAATTTATCCCAATCAAATTTATTCATCCTCATTACCTCCAATTTTCTCTAATTCCCAATATCCAAACACTGTTCTATCGAAAACACTGTGCTCCGTTTCTAGGTCTAAGTTATACAACCCTTGTCCACCATGCCGAATTACGGTTCCTGTTATGTCGGAATCTTTAACTCTTACTTTGTCTCCAATGCTTAACATAACTTCCTCCTATGCACTCAACTCTCTTTTTAATGCCGCTAGAAACTTATGTTTAAATCTTGATACTTGAACTTGACTAACTCCAAGTATGTCTGCTACCTCTTGCTGTTTAAACTTCTTCATCAATAACTTATTTGCAGTAACACAAGTTTCATCTAAATTATTTAATGCATTCTTTAAACATAACTTTAAAATTATATTTTCTGTAATGTCAGTATTATCTGTTATTGCTTCTATGAACTCTGTTGGCGAGTCGCATTTATCATTAAAAACATTTAATGAGTTTACTACGATATCATAAGACTGTCTTTTCTGTGCATGATGCGATCTATTTAATCTTTTCAATGCCCAGTTAATATAATTGATTGCAAATGTTATAAATTCAGCTCTTTCTATGTTATAATTGATATAGGCTTTGTAAAAGTTCATATCTACTAACTGCTTTACATCATCAAGTTCACAGTGTGGTAGATATTCAAATTCTTTAACTAAGCGGGCTCTGAGTGGTGCGAATTGGCAGTAGCACTGCTCAAAGTCCATTTTTATTATTTCACCTTTTATCTTTATGTCTTTCACTGACTTCTCCCTCCTAATAACCAACATAAGTTGCTATACATCCCAATACAAACCAGAATCCAATAATGAACATTATCCTTAGTGAGAAATCCATAATCTTCATCATTCTCATAACCTTACTTCCTTCCAAGCTCCTCTGCACAGCTCTTACAAACATTTTTACCTCTGAAGTTTTCAACATTAGCAGCTTCACCACAGAATACACAAGCTGGCTCATATTTCTTTAAGATTATTAAGTCACCTTCTATGAATATTTCCACTGGATCCTTAATGTCTATATTCAAAGTCCTTCTTAATTCGATTGGCAAAACCACTCTTCCTAAATCATCAATTTTTCTTACAATTCCTGTTGCTTTCATTACTGCATTTCCTCCTTAACCTCTTTAACTATTTCAACATTATTGAAATACCAATTTAATGAAACTCTCTTTAAATCATCAAAGTTTATTATTGGTTCTGTTTCAGTTACTTCAATTTCATCAAGTAAATCTAATTCCTCACCATCACAACTAGTCATATAAACTTGTACACAAGGTAATTGCTCGTCATGTTCAAATCTAATTCCATTAATGTCTATAACCTCAATAGTTGTTGTGTTTACTCTTATATCTGCATCTGTTGTTTTAACTCTCTTGCTCATTGCTATTCCTCTCTTTCTATAGTTGGTAATATCTCATGCTGCTTTAGTAAGTCATATAGGAACAGCCTCCCTTTTTGTGTCCATTTAGTAACCATTTTCACATCTGGAGTTCCATTGCTTCTTGTTATTGGAACTGTTTCGGAATGTGTATATCCTTTGCTATGGTGTTCTGAATATAGTAACCATTGGTCGCTCTGCTTATATTGCACACCTAGTTCATGCAGTAACTTATTAAAGGCTTGTCCGCTCATTCCATAGTCTTTAGCAATTTGAGTTATTGTAACTAAACCTTTATTTTTAAGAATGGTATCTGTATAATCTGCCTTAGGTTTTAACTCTCCAATAATCTGTTTTTGTTGCTTAGTTTCTAAAGTAAGTTTTTCAACTCTTGCTCTAGCAATTATTAAAGCTCTTTCCATTATCTTGTCTGGACTATTCCAATCTTTTTCCACCTGGATGAAATACTGTCTAGCCTGTTTACCTTTTTCACTTCTTTGGATCATTGCTATTTCTTTAGCCATGTCTAGTTTAATTTCAAAATCTGTTCCTGGTCTTCCACCATTACTTTCTTCCAAAATTGGAATAAAGTCTGTCTGTTCAGTAAAACCATATTCACACATTCTTTTAAACCATGTTGTAAAATTAGAGTTAATTTCTAAAAACTCATGTAACTCTCTGGCACTTAATGTTATGTCTTCACCAGTAGTTGTGACTTTAATTAAATCGTTCATACTTTACCTCCTTTTGTTTTATCCCCCAGTAAATGTTAGAATATTATTGGAAGGGGGTGATATTTATGAGTAAATGTCCACACTGCAATGCACCTGCATATGAAAGTCCATTTGCAACTTATTGCATGAAATGCGGCAAACTTTTAGAATTTAATACTTGCTCAGATTCTAACTGTTTTATCAACAGTCAAAATGTTGAACTGCCTGAATTTGCTTTATATTGTCCTATATGTGGAAAGGAAACGACATTAGCTACTAAAGAGCCTTTTTAATGTATTTAGTTTCACATCCACATTGTGTGCAAAATTTAGGGACTATGTGTTTAGGTAACTGTAAATTAATTGTATTTACATACCCACAATTATCACATTCACCTACGAACTGCTCTTGGACTTCCACTCCAGGAGTAGTTTTATTTAACTCTTTAATAGCCATTTCTAATGCTTTAACATCTTTTATCCAAGGTTCTTCATCACCCCAATCACTACAATGAGCCTTAAGATTTTGTAACTGTTCAATGCATTCTTGTTTGTTCACATCAATTCCACCTTTCTATATTTGTTTACCCTCTATCGAGCCGCTTGAATAATTTGAATTTTAATGCCGTAAATCTTATTACATTTTTATACATTAAATTTACTTTAAGGCTTAAACTCTCTTATATGTACTGTTTACTCCTTTTTTCTACCGCATTTTTCGCACTCAAGGTTAAAAAATATCTAGCCCATATAATTGAGCTAGTCTGCTCTTTAGAACTTTGAAATTAAACTTTGTAATTCTTCTGCCTTTGTGTAAAGAAAATATCCTAACACTATTAGTAGTTGAAATATTAATCCCAGCTTAGTGCCATCTGATTTCTTTTTCCTCACTTTACTTCCACCTTTTCTTTTTTCTTTCTTTCCCAGTAATTAAGTACAGCTTCAATTTCTTGTGGTGTATGGCTCTCTATTGCTGCATCAACTAAGAACTCTAAAATGCTCTTCTTGATTCCTTCTATATCTTTTGGTGGAATCAGCTTAACTTTTATTGCCATTCCCCCACCCCCATTAAATAGTTTTTCACTTTATCCTATTCCGTTTTCTTTTGTTTGGTTCCAATTTGATATATAAATTGGTCATGCTCTGGTTAAACTAAGTTTGTTAATGTTAATCAACATCTTATTCCCATTCAGGAACTTCGTTTGTAAAAAAAATTGACTCTATATCTTTACCTAACACTTTAGAGATTTCATATGCTTCTTCCAGCTTAAATGGACTTTCTCCACTTTCTTTTTTTCTATAAGTAGAAATAGGAATATTTACTGTGTTAGCAAGCTTTTCCTGAGTATAATTTTTTTCAACCCTTAGTCCCCTAAGTTTTCTTAAATTTATCAATATACCACCTCCTTATTCCCATTTGGGAACCGGTATATTTATATAGTAATTCCATTTTGGGAACTTGTCAACACTTTTTTAAAAAAAATATACCATTTTTGGGAACTGCGATTTTATTTTGGGAACAACTTCTATAAAATTATATGAGGAGGTGTTATAATGGCAACTTTTGCAGAACGATTAAAAGGGTTAAGAATAGAAAAAGAATTATCTATAGAACAATTAGCCAATGCTCTTGGTACAGCCAAATCTACTATTTCAAGATATGAAAATGGAAGAGAGCCCAAAGGTGATATTTTAAGATTACTAACTGAGTATTTTGATGTTTCACTAGATTACTTGATGGGAACAAGTGATACACGACATCCTGCAAGTACTACAAAACAAAAAAAACTCTCTCCAAAAATTGAAACAATAGCAGCACATCTTGATGATTTAGATGATGAACAAATAGATGAAGTCAACAACTTTATAGGATATTTAAAAAGCAGAAAGAAGTAACTCAAGGGGATGTGTTATATATGACTTATGAAGAACTAATGAAAGAATATCAATATATCCCTATTGAAGAGCTTTCCCTTCCAGCATCCTTAAAAGGTTTGTATCTTGATGGTGATATTTACATAGATAATAAATTGAAAACTGATAGAGAAAAACGCTGTGTGTTAGCAGAAGAAATTGGTCATTATTTTAAAACTATAGGAAATATTATTGATACTAGAAAAGTAGAAAATATGAAGCAAGAAATAATTGCACGCAACTGGGCATATGAAAAGCTTTGCCCACTCTCTTCTATTGTACAAGCATATGATAAAGGTATCTCTGGAAGGTTTGAGCTTGCAGAACACTTAAATGTTACAGAAGAATTCTTACTTGAAGCAGTTGAACATTACAAGGCCAAGTATGGGACATGCTACGAAGTAGACAAGCATTTAATATACTTTGAGCCTTGTCTTGCTGTTTTGAAGATGTTTTGAATAATCTAAAGTTTTATATTTTAAATACCTAGGAGGATTTAGTAATGGATGAAAATACCTTAAATAAAAAAAGTAAATTTGCCAACTTTAACTGTACCTTTAGGAGCCACGGAATTAAACATTGTATGCTAGATTATTTTGAGTCTATTATTTGGCCTGCATTTACAGACTACACTATTATTAGAGAGGTAAAGCGTAGTGGCACAAAATTTCACCTGGCCGATGTAAAGATAATAGAGTTACCTGATGGTAACTTAGCTCTTGTAGGCATTCATATTAAAAAAACGTTCTTAGATAAAAGTCCTGACTATGATGAAACAATTGGATTCTTTGGAGATGAATATACAGTTCCTAGTGCACCGTATTCAACATTTATCCTTTTATTAAATAATCATAGATTAATTTACTTCCCTAATAAAAAAGGGGCACCTTCAATTGATGAGTTTTGCGCTACCGCCAAATATAAAATAAGAGAATATATTTCATTGCAACGTCAAATGCTAAAGAATAAATGGAGTGATAATGACAGCGTTTTTGATGGAGTTTACTACAAATACCTGCAAACATTTAATACAGAGGTGCTTGAAAAATTATTCCCCTATCCTGAAATAAATATAATACCTATTGAATCTGAAACTTTAGTAAAAGAAAGTTTTAAAACTTTAAAAGAAATCAGTGTAGTAACATTTAAAGTTTACAAACCTAACAATGAGCCTGTAAACTTTAATAATATATTTGAACGAATGGATAGTATAATAGATGAAACTGATTCCGAAGCTGTTGCCACCAATCTAGTTAAACCTACTAAATTTGAAGTTATTGAGGATGCAATAATTACTTCTTCTGGACACGTTGATTTCAAATTAATTGGTAAAACCGAAAATGATGACGACATTATCCTTACACCAGATAAAGTTTCACAAAAAGTTAATGTGCAAATTTCACCTGGTGTTCCAGTTGAAGTAAATTCAATTGAAGTGTATAATCAAGTTAATCATAAATCGATAATAAGAGAAACTAGTAGTGAAAATCTTAATGTGTATCAACGTGTATTTGGACGTTTAAAGACATTAATAAAGTAATTTTCACTTCTGAAAGGAGGAACCTATGAGCCTAAACAAAAATGTTAGATCAACATTAAACGAAAATTATAATTCATATAATAATATCAGGTCTTTATGCAAAGATTTAATTATGGTTAATAATTTTAGTTTTAAGAAAATATTAACTGGATTTATTTTGTTCTTAATAATATTGCTCGGATTTTTATACTTAATGCCCAAAATAGTCTTTTCTAATATTTTTAATAGCATGATTGAATTTAACCTAACAATAAGTGTTAGCTTAGTTGGACTGCTCATTGCCTCTTTTTCAATAATAATGGCTTGCTTTAACAGGAACTCATTATATTCATTAATTTTATCTCAAGACGATAAGAAGAAAATATCCTCATTTAAAGTAACTGTACTTAGATGTATTGAACCTTTAGTATGGTTTTCATTCCTAATATTCTTATCATTAGGAATGAAATTATCCTATCTTATATATCGTAATATTGGGATAACATTAAATTGCACCGCATTAATTAAATCAATTATTGCTAGTTGTTTGTTATATTCAATTTTTATATCTTTTAAATCTCTTATTACATTTATATTGAATATGACTAATTTAATTTATGCTTATGCAAAATTTGAAATTCAAGATAGAGTCATAAAATCAAAAGGTCTTCCTGACGACATTCTAGTTACCGAACTAGAAAAAGATTTAAATAATAGTTAAGGTAGTTTTGCTACCTTTTTATTTTAGGCAAATTATTGACACGTTATTTTTTAATGAATCCCCTGCTTAATATATTATTATGTAGGGGAATATTTTTATGTATATTTTTAACATAGAAGTCTATTATATAAATATAAATAAACCCAAAGGAGTTAATAATGAAAATAGCAATATATTCGAGAAAATCAAAATACACTGGTGTTGGTGATTCAATAGAGAACCAAGTCCAAATGTGTAAAGACTATGCTAATGCTAAATACATGGGGCAAGATTTAGAATTTGCCACATATGAAGATGAAGGCTTTAGCGGTAGAAATTTAATAAGACCGGAATTTCAAAAGCTAATTAATAATATAAATAGTTATGATATTTTAATGTGTTATAAGCTAGATAGAATAAGTCGTAACGTTGCGGACTTTTCTTCTACCCTTGAAGTTCTACAAGATGCTAAATGTGACTTTGTAAGCATAAAAGAAAACTTTGATACAAGTACACCAATGGGACGTGCAATGATACATATTGCTTCTGTATTCGCTCAATTAGAGCGTGAGACAATAGCTGAACGTGTCAAAGATAATATGTTAGAGCTTGCAAAGAATGGACGTTGGAGTGGAGGAAGAACTCCTCTTGGCTATAAGAGTGAGCCTGTACAATACATAGATGAAGAAGGAAATGAAAGAAAAGCTGTAAAGTTAGTCCAGGATCAAGAAGAATTAGAACTAGTAAAACTTATTTATGATACTTACCTTAAGCAAGGTTCTCTCCACAAAACAGAAGTATGGTTTACTCAACATAAAATAAAATCTAACTCTGCAGTGCTACTTGAAAAGACCAGCCTTAAAATAATCCTTCAAAACCCCGTTTACGTGCGTTCTGCTCCTGAGGTGATAAATTACCTTAAAGACAATAATTGGAACGTATATGGTGAAGCTGATGGAGTACATGGCCTATTAACTTATAACAAAACTGAATCCGTTGCTGGCTCCAATGGAAAAGTTACTAAAAGGGTTCAAAATAAAGAAAATTGGATTGCTGCAGTAAGCAATGTTAAAGGAATTATTGATGCAGATACATGGATAAGAGTCCAGGAGCAGTTCAAAAAGAATAAGAATACCTTCCCAAACTTAGGTAAAACTCATACTGCAATTCTTACTGGAAAGCTTCGTTGTAGTAAATGTAAAAATTATATGCTGGTCCAACATGGTAGAACCTCTGTGAAAACTGGAGACAAGATTTATTATTATATATGCTCTATGAAAAGAAAATCTAAGGGTGAATTATGTAATTGTAAAAACATTAAAGCTAATGAAATAGAACCAGCTGTATTAAATTTAATTGAAGAATTAGCAACTAATAAAGAGGAGTTTAAAAATAAACTTCGTGAAAAGAATACAGCTTCTAAACTTGATAATGATATTAAATTAAAAAAGTCTGCCTTAGAAAAACAAATAGCTGATAAAGAAAAACAAATAACTGGACTTGTAGATAAGTTATCTCTAGATGATTCTATTGCAGATATCCTCATTAATAGAATTAAAAATTATAAAGCTGAAATAGAAACATTAAAAGCTGACCTTTTAAATATATCAGCTGAAATAGAACAAAATAATAATTATAAACTAGCTGAAAGCTTTCTTGATGGCTTTTTTGAACAATGCAAGGATATCTCCTCTCAGCCTAAAGAAAAACAACGTCAGCTCATAAATAGCTATGTAAATTATATTAACTTCGACTCTGACACTGAAGAAGCAGAACTTAAACTATATGAGCCTGGAGAAATAAAAAAAATTAACTAATAGCTTGTACTTAAATGGTAACATGCAAGGTGAAAACAATATGTTGCATTTTAGAACACCTTGCATGCCCAGTATCTAAAAGAACAATATTTTCTGCAAATTCCCTTAAAGCATATTGCTGACATACCTTTTGCTTTAACTTATCTGTATTAACATCCTCTGGTGGAACCTTTAAAACAACAACTCCAGTTTCCTCTAACTGCTTAACAATTTCTGGAGATAAAGTGTCCNCCCAGTATCTAAAAGAACAATATTTTCTGCAAATTCCCTTAAAGCATATTGCTGACATACCTTTTGCTTTAACTTATCTGTATTAACATCCTCTGGTGGAACCTTTAAAACAACAACTCCAGTTTCCTCTAACTGCTTAACAATTTCTGGAGATAAAGTGTCCTTTTCAAGCTTGCAGGACCCACTAAAAGCTCCAAATACATCCTCTTGTCTTTCTCCTTTTATATCATCTATGCCGCATCTATAGCTGATACTGATTCTTGGTCCAAAGGCTGGACATCGAAGCACACACATAGAGCATCCATTCCCATATCTTAAGCAGTTTCCCATTGGCCCTGTGGAACCAGTGGTTTCTATAAAAGCGTCTGCTTCAATGTATTCACCATTATAGAGATAAATTCCCTTTAGCTTTGTTCCATCCATTTCTACATCAACAACTCTGCTTACCATTCTAAGGTTTATTCCAAGACCTACAATATAATTTCGTACTGCAGGTTCAATTCTATTCACATTATAAAGCGAAGCGTGTTTGTGACCTGGAAAATCTATATTTTTATGAAGTGTATTTGCATCTGTAATTTTTATCAAATCCCCAGCTCCTAAGGCTAAAAGCTCTTCAGCAGCTGTATATCTTCCGTTGTTTCTCATTATTCCGCCAACATTTCCAAGCCCTAATAGTAAGTCAGTTTTTTCAATTATCTCAACTTCGGCGCCTGCTTTTCTAGCTGCAATAGCTGCTCCGCATCCAGACCATCCGCCCCCAATGATAACTATCTTCATAATAACCTTCTCCCTTCGAAAATATATTTAGGTTTAGTTTGCATCTTGCAAAGCCTTCTAAGCTTTTCATCGTCATTCATAATGGTGCAGCAGCCACAAACTCCTTCTCCACAACACATCTTCTCATTATTAGAACATGAAAAATCTATGTTTTTATCATGAGCTTCAACTATTCTCATAACCTGATTACTTACCACATCAGCACTGTCACAATGAACTAAACCAATATCTTCTCTTACTAATATCCCCTCTAAAATTTTTCTACAGTTTCCATCAAGAATTCCACCAAAAACTAAAGTATTAGTTTTTATTACCTCTGAAGCATATTTTTCTAAAGCTTCTTCAATAAATACTGTTCCTAATGTTCCCTCATCTAAAATAACAGTTATTTTATTACCGTTGTTAAATAACTTTTCCATCACTGGCACCATTGGTGCCTGACCTATGCCTCTGCACACCAATAGACAATTTTTATTTTTAATATTAAGTATGGTATCAATTCCCAAGATTCCATTCCAAAATGGACCTTTAATTAAAAGATATTCTCCTTCATCTAGCGTCATAAGACTTCTAGTTTTCAAACCCTTTAATTCAATAGCAAGGGTTATAATATCCTTATCTGTATCACTGTCCATAACACAAATAGGAGTATCAAATGTTTGTTCACAGTCATCTCTTCTTATAAATACAAATGACCCTGGTCCTACCAAATCACTTGCTAGCTTCTTCGTAACTTTTATCTTTAATATTAAAAGTTTATCTTTGATAATCTTCTTATAGATTATAGGAAATCGTTGATGCTGTCTGCCTGGCTTAGCTTTAAAATTGTTTTGAACAAACTCCTGATAAATACATACACCATTCCAATTAACACAGTCACAAAAGTCCTTGCCATCTAGATGAGTACAAAGAATACAATTACCTGACTCTGCTAAATGACATGGACAATACTCACTTCCACAATCTATGCATCTATATGGTTCATATCCCATTCCTTTGCCTCCAAAATCACTATAATATAGATTATTTCATAAAAATATATTTGTTACTGTTTATCATAAGGAAATAAAAAATTTTGTTACACCAAACTCTTAAACCCTTTAAATAAAAAAAGAATTCCGCGTTTATGCGAAATTCTTTTTTATTTTCTTTATTCTACTATTTCTTTGACTTTATTTTATATCTCAAATAGTTAATCAAAGACTACTTTGATTTTTTCCCATAAGGATAGCTTTGCTATATCCCTTGTTGGATGAAGATCCATAGTATATTTTGAGTTCAAACTGTTTAAAACTGTAATACTACCAATTGTATCCTTAGTTGATACTGGTGCTTTTAATTCATATTGTGGAAGTCTTATTTCAACCTTCAAATCCTCATCTTTTTTAACTGGCATTATTAAATCTTTTTCAGTAATTAATTCTAAAGGTTCATCTTTTCCTTCTATATTTACAGTACCAATTATTTCATCAGCTTTTATAACAGACTTGAATTCATAATTCTCCTTAACATATTCATAAATTCTCTGACTTTCCTTCCATCTTGGCGTACAATTTAAGGTTACCACAATTATTTCATTTTTGCCTTCTCCATCAAGCTTAAAAGAACTTACTAAGCACTTTCCTGCCTGTCCTGTATATCCGGTTTTAACACCAGTACAGTTTGGTTCCTGATATAAAAGCTTGTTAATATTATTAAATTCTCTTGAAAACTGAATTCCCTCTTCATCTCTTATTAATTTTGTTGATACAATCTTATCAAATTCGTCAATTTCTTTAGCTTTTTTAGTTGCTATGGCTAAATCATATGCTGATGAATAATGTGAGGTGCTGTCCAAACCATGTGGCGATTCAAAGTGACTATCCACTAATCCTATGGATACTGCAAATTCATTCATTACTTCACAAAATTCTGGTATTGAGCCACTAATTCCTTCAGCAATTGCTATAGCACAATCATTACCTGATTTAAGCATTAAACCATATAATAATTCCCTAATAGTTACTTTTTCTCCTGCTTTGTATCCAACCTTCGACCCTCTGATTGAGGCTGCATTTTTTGATATCTCCACTTCTCTGTCTATATCTCCATACTGCAGTGCAACTAGGGCGGTAATTATTTTTGTTGTACTTGCCATTGGAATTACTTTATGAGCATTTTGATCAAATAATATAGTTCCTGTTGCCCCGTCAATGGCTATAGCTGAAACAGCATCTACTCTTAAAGATGCTCCATAGGCATTGCTGCTAAAATACGGAGCAAATAATAAAATAATTAATAATAAACACCCTATTCTTTTTTTCATTTTTCTTCCTCCAATTAACAATAAATTATGTAAAATACACTTTAAAGTGAATATATACACCATAGTTGGGTAGAATTTGAATATACTACTATGGAGGTTTTTCATTTTGATGAAATATATAATTTGGATATCAGTTATTTTGGCACTGATATTATTATTTCCAATTCCATTAAAAATAACTCTTAATTATAACAAGGGAATTTTTACCCTGAAATTATTTAACAAAACTTTAATTCCATCAAAGAGTAAAAAAGCAAAAAAGAAAAAAGAAGAAAAACCAAATGATTATGTTGAAACTCCTAGTGGCGAGAAAATCTCAAAATTTAAAATACAAGACGGCATTGATATAATTAAATTTCTAAAGGACACAAAAGTTAAATTTACTTTAAGAACCAAGCTTCAAATAGAATATTCCATAGAGGATGCATCTGTTAATGCTCTTGTATATGGCTTATTATTTCAAGCCACTTCAGCACTTTATTCCTTATTAAAGTGTTTTCTTAAAGTAAAAAGCTTTAAACCTTCAATAGAAATGAAATATAATGAAAATTATTTTAATATAACTATCACGAGTATAATTATTGTAAATATTGCTAAGATTATATATGTTATTGTTTTTGTTTACTATCAGTATTTGAAAAAGAAAGATTCTTCAACCTATGAAGCTTCTAACTTAAAGGAGGAATTTTAGATGGATAATCATCCGATAGAAAATTTAATGAAATCTACAATGGAAAATATTAAAAATATGATAGATGTAGACACCGTAGTTGGAAATCCAGTGACAACAGCAGATGGAACAACCATAATTCCTATATCTAAGGTTTCCTTTGGATTTGCATCCGGTGGCTCTGAATTTGCAAATGTATCAGTAAATGCTAATGAAAGACATCCTTTTGGTGGCGGTTCTGGAGCTGGTATATCATTAAAACCATTAGGCTTTTTAGTTGTTAATGGTTCAACAATCAGGTTCTTGTCTGTAACCGACAGTAACCCCTACGATAAACTTTTTGATGCAATTCCACAAGCAGTAGATATGATAAACGAATTTTTACATAAAGATGATGATTTAACAGTTTCACCTCACGTTGAAAATCATATGCCACCTGATTGTGATTAAATGGTCTCCTCAAATTTTAAATATATTCAAAAGGGATTGTGACAAAAGCTATTTATGCTTTTTCACAATCCCTTTAAATTTTATAGTAATTCATGAAGATCCCTTAATACCACAATTTTTCCCCTTGTAAGCTGCAAATATCCTTTATTTTCTAAAACCTTTAGCTTTCTGCTCACCGTTTCTCTTGTTGAATCAATTTCAAAGGCTAATTCACTATGCTTAGCGTAAATAACACTACTTCCCTTATCCAAAATTAACTGCACAAGTCTCTTATCTAAGGATTCGTGAATTATAGTTTCCTTATTACTTAAAAGATTGTTAAACTTTGAAAACATATCCTTATACATCGCCTTTATAAACTCTATGTTATTAAGTAAAAGATTTTGTGTTGTCTCCATATCAATTATAAATACCCCTGAATCGGTTAAGGCCCTTGCAACTACATTTAACGGTTCACATTTTATTAAACAGCTTAAAGCTTCATGACAAAAATCTCCACTTTTAATATTATAGAGGTTAGTTTCATCACCATTTAAATTTATCTTTTGAATCTTAACTACACCACTTAAAACAAATATGGTGCCAGAGCATTCTACTCCTAAAGAAGATAAATATTGATCTGCTTCTAAAGTCTTAAAAGTACCGTGCTTAATTATTGCATCATTATTTTCTTTATTTATAATTTCTAAAATAGGATAACACTTAAATAATCTATCCACATAACTAATTGATTTATCATTTCTCATAGCTTTACTCCCAAATTTATTTTACTAGTATCATACTGAAAATAATTTTAATTTGTGTACTCAAACGTTTCTATATATTCTATTTTGATCATGACCTTCCATAGGATAAAGCTGCTTTTTAAAATCTACTTTCTAAGTCTCAAACTTAATCTAAAGAATCTGCTGCCACATCATCAATTTCTTCAATAATATCATCATTATCTTCTTCCATGAAAATATCTAAAGATGGTAGTTCTCCTAGTGAAGTAAAATCAAAATGCTTTAAGAATTCATCAGTAGTACCATATAAATTAGGTCGTCCGATTACATTTTTTTTACCACATTCTTTAATTAATCCCTTCTCAACTAAAGTATATATGGCTCTATCACTCTTAACTCCTCTTATTTCTTCAATTTCAATTCTGGTAATTGGCTGTTTATAAGCAATAATAGATAATGTTTCTAATGAAGCTCTTGATAAAGATTGTCTAACGTTAGTTTTTAAAAGCATCTGAACATGGTCACTATTTATTGGTTTTGTACCAAATTGATAGGCTTTGTTTACACAAATTAATTTAATACCTCTTGATCCATCCTTTTCATAAACCTTTTCTAACGCACTCATAATTTCAAGTGCAAATTCCACAGAACATTCTAATATTCCAGCTATAGTTTCTATTGGTAATGGTTCTCCTGTTACATATAAAAGAGATTCTATAATAGAAAAATACCTTTCATATTTAGATTCATCCATTAAGTAATTAATCTGGTGTTCTAAGCTATTTATTATTTCTCCCACTTTTGATTTCTTATTTAAATCTATGCCATCCTTTAATATATCATTTTCTAAGATGTCTTTAGAATCACCCTTCTTATTCATTTGTATCCACTCCTTCTAGATAGATTTCACTGAAGTTTCCATGTTGTACTACCTTAACATTTTTTAGCTTTATAAGCTCTAATAAAGCTAGGAATGTAACGATAACTTCCGTTTTAGTTCTACTATTGGAAACAATACTTGCAAAAGTAGTAGTTCTTCTTCCTTGAAGAACTTCCTTAAGCTCTTCCATTTTGTCTTCTATCTTAAATACTTCGACCTTTATTCTTTCCTCCATATTAAAGGAGTCATTCATTTTACTTTTGTATATTTCTATAACTTCCATATACATCTTGTATAAGTCCATCATAGTAATATCTTTTAATAGCTCACTAGCATCTTGTGGCTTTCTATCTTTGGTATCCTCAATTATTTCTGGTCTTTTAGTAAAGCTTATTCCTGTGCTCAGCTGTCTTTCACCTAAGAATTCAGCAGCACCTTTAAACTTTTTATATTGAAGTAGCTTGTCTATAAGTTCTTTGGTATCATCCACTTCCTCTTCTTCTGGTTCTTTAACTTTTGGCAGCAACACCTTTGACTTCATTTCAATTAGTGTTGTAGCCATGACAATAAATTCAGAAGCTATATCTAAATCAAATTCCTTCATTTCACTTAAGTAACTTATGTACTGATTAGTAATTTCCAAAATACTTATATGATAAATATCCATTTGATTCTTTTTAATTAAATGAAGTAAAAGGTCAAAGGGTCCCTCAAAGTTTGAGGTTTTTATAGTTAATGACATGTTTTACCTTCCTTCCACAAATGTTCTCATTGAAATTATACTTCAAAAGTCATTGATAATACAAGGATATAAAAAAAATCACCCTCAAAGAGGATGACTTTTTTTATACCAGCTATTCTTTTACATGGGGTTGTATGTATGGCTGATAAGCTTCGATTGTGATAATTAATAATCTTAGCAAATATAGTATCTGCTTCATAGGATTTTTTATACCTATATTTAAAATTAAATTGAATGATCAAATACCTTACTAAAAATATTTTTTAGGTTATTTAAGAATTGTGATTGTTTAACTTCTCTATCACTATATAAGTCAACTTGACCCACTAACTCCTCACCATTATATACTTCACATTTACCTACTATATCTCCAGCATTTATTTTCTTTAAATCTGGATTTATAATAACTTGTTTAGTAATTTGGTTTTCTGTTCCCTTCTCAAAGGTCACCTTTAAGTCATCACAAGCCTTAGCAATATAATAAGATTCACCTTTTTTATCTAATGGAATTTGTTCAACATCAGCATCTTTTTCCACAATAGTTTTACTTTGATATTTTGCAAAACCAAAATCCATCATTTTACTTACATCAGCATTTCTTTGTTTGAAAGTTGGAGCTCCCATGATAACACCAAGCATTCTAACTCCATCCCTAACTGCTGTAGCAGAAATACAATACATAGCTTCTTGCGTAAAGCCTGTTTTTAATCCATCACAACCCTTATAGAATCTAACAAGTTTATTATGATTAACTAATTCAATAGGTGTTTTTCTTCCCTCTGATATAGTTTCCATATATATTGAGGAATAGTTTAAAATTGTTGGATGCTTTAACAATGCCATTGACATAGCAGCTATATCCCTCGCTGTGCTCATATGGCCTTCTGCTGATAGTCCTGTACAGTTTTCAAAATGAGTATTAGTCATTCCAAGTTCTGCAGCTTTTTCATTCATTTTAACTACAAATGCTTCTTCGCTTCCTTCTAAGAATTCAGCCATTGCTACTGCTGCATCATTACCAGAAGCTATTGCTATACCTTTTAAAATTTCTTCAACAGTTCTAACTTCTCCTGTGTCAAGAATCATGCTGCTTCCACCCATAGACTTAACTTTCTCACTGCAGACAATCTTATCTTGCAATGTAATTCTTCCAGAGTCTATTGCTTCCATAGCTAAAAGCATTGTCATTATCTTTGTAACTGATGCGGGTGCAAATTTTTCATCTGGATTTTTTTCAAAGATAATCTTACCTGAATTAGGTTCAATAAGTAAAGCTGACTTAGCTTGTGGCTCAAAGCCAATAGCATTATCTGCTGGCTGAGTTTTTATCTGATCATCCATAGCAAAACTGCTAGGAATGATAAGTATTTGTGCAGCAAGTATGATTGCTAAAGCAAATGATAAAATACACTTTCTTCTTCTCATAATTAACCTCCAAAATATTTAATAAATACTTCCTTTAAGTTTTTAAAGGAGTAATTTCTGATATCCAAATCAAAGATTCGGACATTTACTTATGAGGTTATTTTTGCCTAAGAAAAAAAAATTATCCCAATAAATCAAAAAAGAAATCCCCATAAAGGGGACTTCAATCATCAACATAATTTTTTATTAATAAGGAAACTCCTTCTCTCTTCTTTCGAAGGAGTAAGTTCATGTATACCAAATCATAGATTTGGACATTCACTTAAATTAACTAATTACTTCATGAATAAGTGGAATATCATTTTCATAGCCTTCTACGATTTCATAGTTAGCTAAAATTCCTGCTTTAGCTTTATCAATTAATTCTTCCTTATTGCTGTGAATGTAAGCAATAGTCTCACCTGCTTCAACTTTATCTCCACGCTTTTTAGTTAGAACTATTCCCACTGCTAAATCAATTTCACTTTCCTTAGTAGCTCTTCCTGCTCCAAGCTCCATGGCAACTAAACCAAGATTCTCTGCATGTATTTTTTTAACCACTCCAGAATTTTCTGCAGCAACAGGAACTACATACTTAGCTTTAGGGAATAAATCTGTATTATCTATACAGTCAACCTCTCCACCTTGAGCTGAAACGAATTCTTTAAGCTTCTTAATAGCTGCACCAGAAGTTATAGTTTCCTTCAACATTTCTTCTGCTTCTTCTACTGTAGCAGCTTTTCCTGCTAGAACAACCATTCTGCTTCCCAAAGCTAAAGACAATTGTAATAAATCTTCAGGTCCGTTACCTTTTAAAGTATTAATAGCTTCTTCAACTTCAAGGACATTTCCTATTGCAAAGCCTAAAGGCTGATCCATATCAGAAATTACAGCCATAGTTTTACGTCCAATGTGATTTCCTATTGCAACCATTTCTCTTGCAAGCTCTTCCGCAGCTTCTGTTGTCTTCATAAAGGCTCCATCTCCAACCTTAACATCAAGAACAATGGCATCTGCACCTGAAGCGATTTTCTTGCTCATTATGCTTGATGCAATAAGTGAAACGTTATCAACAGTAGCAGTTACATCTCTTAAAGCATATAGTTTTTTATCTGCCGGTGCTAAATCGCCTGTCTGACCACCAACAGCAATTTTTAAAGTATTAACGTTATCCATAAACTTCTCAGTTGGCATTTCTACTGAAAAACCTTTGAATGACTCTAATTTATCAATAGTTCCACCTGTATGTCCAAGACCTCTTCCTGACATTTTTGCTACTGGTATTCCTAAAGCTGCAACCATCGGTGCAAGTACTAATGTAGTAGTATCACCTACCCCTCCAGTACTGTGTTTATCAACCTTAACTCCTTCTATAGCACTTAAGTCAAGCATGTCTCCTGAATGAACCATTGCCATTGTTAAATCTGAAGTTTCTCTTTTATTCATCTTTTGAAAATATATAGCCATAAGTAAAGCAGATACTTGATAGTCTGGAATATTTCCTTTTGTATAGCTTTCTATAAAAAAGTTAATCTCTTCTGTAGATAACTCTCCACCGTTTCTCTTTTTTAATATTAAATCATACATTCTCATAATATCAACCTCCTTTTTTGAATATCCAAATCTTTGATTTGGCAAATATTAAGTTAAGTAAGAGTCTAAAAGTGATGCTCAAAATCTGTGATTTTGTCAGCAGAACTTTCACAGCGTGCACCTTTGATTTGGTTACTCACACCTAATCTTTGAATCACTCCTTCAGTGAATCTGATAAGGAGTTTCCTTTTTAAAATCAAACCACAGCAGCTTAAGGGCTGCTGTGATAGTAAATCATATAATTTTTCTATTTTATATCTATATTATAAGACAAATTTAAAGTTAAAGATTAAAGGTTTCTGATTATGCCTTTAACTAAAGATACAAATTTAGCTTTTGCCATTGTTGAAGTTTCTATAACCTCTTCATGATTTAAAGGCTGATCAAGGATTCCTGCTGCCATATTTGTTATACAAGATATTCCAATAATTCTCATTCCACAATGATTTGCAGCAATAACTTCTGGTACTGTTGACATACCCACAGCATCAGCTCCAATGATTCTAGCCATTCTTATTTCTGCTGGAGTCTCATAAGTAGGACCTGAGAACATCATATAAACGCCTTCTTTTAAGTCTATGTTTAACTCTTCTCCAACCTTTTTAGCAAGCTTTAAATATTCTGTATCATAAGCAGTAGACATATCTGGGAATCTAGGTCCTATTTCCTCTTCATTATGACCTATTAAAGGATTAGCTCCACTAAAGTTAATATGGTCTGTGATCATCATTAAATCACCTGGTACAAAGCTTGTATTTACACCACCACAAGCATTAGTTACTAAAAGAGACTTAACACCTAAATACTTCATTATGTGGATAGGTAAAGCTATTAAACTCATGTTGTGCCCTTCATAGAAGTGGAATCTACCCTGCATCATAATAACATTTTTACCTTCAAGTGTTCCACACACAAACTGACCTGCATGGCCTTGCACTGTTGAAACTGGCATGTTTGGTATATCTGAATACTTTACTATTATTTTGTTTTCTATTCTATCGGCCATATCACCTAAACCTGAACCTAAAATAGCACCTATTTCTGGTTCAAAGCCATTTAATTTTTCTTTTATAAATTCTACACTTTCTTTTATAACTTTTAAATCCATTAGAATTCTCCTTGTCAATTTGTACTTTTAATTTGATTAGTTAGTTAATCTTTTCTTCTGAAACTTAATTTTAAACGATAATTACAAATATTTCAATCACTATTTTTCGATTAAGTTTTTAAAGCTATTTCCAACTAATTCATTTTCAATATTTAATAGATCAAGAACTGTTTTCCCAATATCACAGAAACCATTTCTTGTTCCTAAATTCACATTCTCCTTAAGATTTTTTCCATATACAAGAACAGGAATATATTCTCTTGAGTGGTCAGTGCTTTCAGTAGTTGGATCACATCCATGGTCAGCTGTAATAATTAATACATCATTTTCTCCTAAAGCTTCCTTTAATTGAGGAACTCTATCATCAAACTCTTCTAAAGCCTTTGCATATCCTTCTACATCATTTCTATGACCAAACTTCATATCAAAATCAACTAAATTAGTGAATATAAAACCTTTATTATGAGACTTCATCATTTCAAGAGTCTTATCAACTCCATCCATATTATTTTTTATAGACACAGATTCAGTAACACCTTTACCAGTGAAAATATCTTTTATTTTTCCAACGGCAGCTACTGGCATTCCTGCTTCTTCTACATATTCAAGAACAGTTTTATTAAATGGCTCTAAAGCATAGTCATGTCTGTTAGAAGTTCTAACAAACTCACCCTTTTTCATTCCTTTAAAAGGTCTGGCTATAACTCTTCCAACCATTTTATCTCCAACTAGCATTTCTCTTGCTATTTCACACATTTTATATAATTCATCTATGGGAATTATATCTTCATTTGCTGCTATCTGAAATACACTATCTGCAGATGTATAAATTATTGGATAACCAGTTTTTATGTGTTCCTCACCCAATTCTTCTATAATTGCAGTCCCTGACGCAACCACATTACCCAATGTTTTTCTGCCAATTTTCTCTTCAAATTCATCCATTATTTCCTTTGGAAATCCTTCTGGATATGTCTTTAAAGGCTGCTCAAGAATAACTCCTGCCATCTCCCAATGTCCAGTTATTGTATCTTTTCCATTAGAAAGCTCACTACATCTTCCAAATATTCCTTCTGGATTTTCGCACTGAATAAGGTCTTCTACACCCTCAATATTTCCTATACCAAGTGCCTCAAGATGTGGAATTGAGAAACCTGGAACGTTTTTTGCAATATTACCAAGAGTATTGCTTCCTTCATCTCCATACTGTTTTGCATCTGGAAGCTCTCCAATACCTACACTATCTAGTACAACTAAAACTACTTTTCTATCCATGATATACTTCCTTTCTTCTTCCTCAACAAATATATATTATATTCTACCACAATTGAATGGTATATATAATAAATTCATCCTTATTACTATATTAGCACAACTCTGTAAATTTACTAGGTATATTTAATTAACCCTTTTAAACATTTTATTTAATGCCAAGCTTAAAAGAACCCCCAAAGGAGTTCTTTTCAACTATACATGCTTAAAATAAAAATAATTTAAATGTTTTTATATAATTATATACAAATTGTAAGCCTTTATTAACCTTACTGCCAACTAGAATGCTATTTTTGTGAAATTCGGGACTATTATAATAATTATTTAAAACAAACTCTATAACCCTCGGTAATATCTCTCCAAATAGAACTAGAATAAAAAAACACTTAATGTACGTAATCAAAAATGACTTTATATCTTTTTTCATGAATTATGCTCCAATACCCTTTAAAACCATATTTATAAATACTGGAGTTAAAAAAGTTTCAATAAGAAAGCCTGAGGCCATTATCATACTAGTAACAACATAAATCATAGTGTAATTTCGTACATCAGTATATGAACTATTAACATACTTTTTACTAAACTTTTCCTTTACACCAGCTACAGAGCCTTTAAGCGCAATTACAGATAAAAATATTATGCATGGCACATAAATGAGATTCTGCGGCAAAACTCCAAGTAAAGCTAAAATTATTCCTTTTTGTTTAAGGGCATATATAAAAAAGCTAAAGGTAAAACCTAAAGAAAAGCCTTTATATAAATTAACTAAAAGCACTATAGGAGCTCCAATAAATGTTAATCCTAAAATCCATAGTCCAATAATAATTGGAAGATTGTTTTTTAGCGTATTAATAAATATCTTTGTAGTTGCCATTATTTCACCATTAGACGAAGTGCTAATTGTAGTAATGTAATTAATTAAAGACCCCTTGTCCACATCCTGCATATACTTAACACAATATAAACCTACTATCATACCTGTTGCCATAAAAAGAATAGTAAGCAGATAATACCCTAAATTATCGTTAAAGTGTTTATTGGCTCCATCAAAAATACCTTTGAACTTCATACATATTTCCCCCTTCGTGAATCACTAACTAGTAAATATGTATGACTTGTCCATCTTTATTATACCAAAAATATTTTTACAAATATACTAAAGCGGCTATAGTTTTGCTATCTATTATTTCTCCACTTTTAACCATAGCTTTAACTTCGTTCAAAGTAAAAGTTCTTAGATTTATAAACTCATCCTCATCCATATTAGTTTTTCCTTTATATAAATTACTTGCTTTATATATGTAAATAACTTCATCTGTAAATCCTGGCGCTGTTACAATCTTTCCTAGATACTCAAAGTTCTCTGCTTTATATCCTGTTTCTTCCTCAAGCTCTCTTATACCACATTTTTCTGTCTCTTCACCTTTATCAATTTTTCCTGCTGGAATCTCTAAAAGTACTTGATCTAGAGCTTTTCTAAACTGCTCTGTCATTATTATGGTATTCTCGTTTAAAAACGGTATAATGGCTACTGCTCCTGGATGCTCAACAATTTCTCTGCTGCTTTCTCTGCCATTCGGTAATTCAACTTGTTGTACCTTTAGGTTTATGACTTTCCCTTTATATTTATATTCCTCTGATATGGTTTTTTCAAATAACTCCATCAATTTCATCCTTTCTAATCAAATTATACCTTTTATAATTTGATACATACTTTAATCATCTTTAATCTATGTTTGTGAAATTATTATATCATAGTATGTCTATTTGTTTTAATTTTAAATTTAACAGTTTCAATTATGACAATTATAAATAAGACTTAATTGACATATTTCATTTTATAGCTAATTCAAAACTCCTATTCTAATTATTCTATTTTTTAAATATCCACATACTAATACTAATACTAATACTAATACTAATACTAATACTAATACTAATACTAATACTAATACTAATACTAATACTAATACTAATACTAATACTAATACTAATACTAATACTAATACTAATACTAATAACCAATTATCATGTATAACATATTACAAAATAAAAAAAGTGCCTTTGGCACTTTATAGTTGAACTCTGTATATTATATACAAGTTTATTTTTTTAATTTAACTCCAAAGATCATCTTCCTCTGAATAATTTTCATTAATTTCAACACCTGAATCTACATATTCTTTGAATTCTGACCAATAAGGATGATTTTTTTCACATTCAGCAACTCTTTCAATATACTCTTCAACAGCCTCATATATTTCATTATACAAGCTATAATCATCTTCGTCTTCTGAATCAAAGTTATATCCAATTCTTTCTGCTTCAGCATTTTCTAGAAACTCACTGAACGCTAACTCTTCATCACTTCCAAGAATATCATGATGTAATACTCTTGTTTCCGCTAAATATTCAACCCAATCTTCAAATTCCATGTCTTTAAAATCCATTTAAACAAACTCCTTATACATATTAAAATAATCTATTATACATAATATCGAAAAATAAAATTTTTGTATAGCTGAAAAAATTTCCATATTTAAAATAAAAAGCATTCTCACTTAGAAAATGAGAATGCTTTTTATTAAAAAAATATTTTTTATTAAACTGCTATTATTACAAAATTTACTAAGAATAAGGCAGTAACTATATACATAATAGGATGAACTGACTTTCCTTCTCGCTTGCACAATTTAACTATACAGTAGAAAATAAATCCTATTGAGATACCAGTTGTTATGCTATAAGCAAATGGCATAAATATAGCTATGAAGAAAGCTGGAACTGCTTCTAAGAAATCATCCCATCGTATTTTACCAAAAGATTCCATCATCAATATTCCAACAACTATTAAAGCTGGCGCTGTAGCTGCTGATGGAACTATCCCCATAATAGGAGCAATAAAGATTGATAGAAGGAATAAAACTCCTACTGTAACTGATGTTAGACCTGTTCTTCCACCAGCTCCGATTCCTGCTGCACTTTCAACATATGTTGTAGTATTACTTGTTCCTAAAAGAGCTCCTATTGATGTTGCAGTAGCATCTGCAAATAATGCTCTTTCCAGCTTAGAATTTCTACTATTAGCCTGTTCAAAAATCTTTTCATCGTTTTCATCAAAGATACCTGCTTTTCTACCAGTTCCAAGGAAAGTTCCAATAGTATCAAAGGTATCTGATAAAGAAAAAGCAAAAATAGTAGTAATTACAAAAAATACTTTAGATGGATCTGCAAATAATCCTACTATGTCTAATTTAAAGAAAGTTGGTGCTATACTTGGAATTCCAAAGCTCATTGTTGATAAATCAGGAAGTTGAGTAACCCCTGTGAATATACCAATTATTGTTGTTCCTAAAATACCAATTAAAATTGAGCCCTTAACCTTTAATAACATTAATACCACTGTTATAACAAGTCCAATTAAGGCTAATTGTGCTACTGGATCTGTAAATGTAGTTAATGAAGGAAGAATATCAAAATACTTAATTGACTCTCCCATATTAACAACGGTATTTACAGCTTCACCTGTAAAGTTTAAAAAATGAGCCTGCTTAATTCCAATGTAAGCTATAAATAATCCAATACCACCAGAAATAGCATATTGTAATGAAACAGGTATTGCCTTAATTATCATTTTTCTAATTTTTGTAACTGTAATTAAAATGTTAATTATACCACAAATAAATACCATAGCAAGTGCTTCCTGCCATGTAAAACCTAAACCTAAAACTACGGTAAATGTAAAGAACGCATTTAATCCCATACCTGGAGCTTGTGCAAAAGGAACATTTGCAACAAAGCCCATCACGAAAGTACCAATAGCAGCTGCTAAAATTGTTGCTAGAAATACTGCATTTTTATCCATTCCAGCTAATGCTAATATTTGAGGATTTACAAATAGAATATAAGCCATAGTTAAAAAAGTAGTTAAACCAGCCATTAATTCGGTTTTTACATCGGTTCCATTTTCTTTAAGCCTGAAAAATTTCTCCACAAAATACACCTCCATAAAAGTTTTAAAAAAATGTTAACCTAAATATTCTTATCTCAGAATTCCCCAAAACACCCCCTAAAAAAATCTCTAAATTGATTATTTATGATAACAATTTAGAGACTATAATTATATTTATGTAATTCTTCATTAAGCTCAAAATAATTATACTTATTAGTCAGTTAAATTTTACCATGCATATAGATTCACTATTAAAATTTATGTACAAATCATTAAGATTATTACAAATACTTAAATTTCTCTTAAATAATATTCTATTTTATTTGGCTTGCAAATTATCCTATACTTAAATAAATTATTTTTAACAACTAAATATTTTTTATTTCTATGAGCTACATTTTCTTGATTTTATGTAAATAATTTATCATTATTACTTTATTTAACATAACATATTTTTTATTTGTTCACAATGTCCTTTAAAAATATTTTATATGTTTTTTAGTTTTCTTTTAAATAAAAAATATATAAAAAAACTCTTATCATAATTAATATGATAAGAGTTTTTTTATATTAAAATAAATATCGTCTTAATAATTGTCTTACTTTTTATATGATTGTCTTACTTTTTAAATTTAGCTAACCTTATTTTTAAGTCTAAGCTTGTCTGCTACCATAGCTATGAATTCTGAGTTTGTAGGCTTGCCCTTTTCATTGTGAATAGTATATCCAAATAGCTTGTTGATTGTGTCAACCTGTCCTCTGCTCCATGCTACTTCTATAGCATGTCTTATTGCTCTTTCTACTCTACTTGCAGTAGTATTATATTTTTTAGCTATGGCTGGATATAATTCTTTTGTTACTGCAGATAATAACTCTATATCATTTACAACAAGTGTTATTGCTTCTCTAAGATACATATATCCTTTAATGTGAGCAGGAACACCAATTTCATGTATAATGTTTGTTATTTCTGATTCTAGATCTAAAGCTGTATTAGAAGATTTAACTTTAACATCTAAAGAAGATGTTAAACTTGAAATGCCTGTAGAAGGTCTTCTTACAGCTTCAGTTGAAATTTGATTACTGAACATTTCTCTTATTCTGTTTGATAAAACATCCATATCAAATGGTTTTACAACATAATAATCTGCTCCTAAAGCAATTGCTCTTTGAGTGATTTTATCTTGTCCAACTGCTGATAAGATTATTACTCTTGGCATAGGATTTAAATTCATTGTATTTAGTCTTTCTAGAACTCCTAAACCATCAAGACGTGGCATTATTATGTCTAAGACAACTAAATCTGGCTTAGTATCCTCTAATAATTCAAGAACTTCTATCCCATCCTTAGCAACACCTACAACATTTATGTCTTTTTGACTTAAAAAGTAATCACTTAAAATATTGCAAAATTCTTTGTTATCATCTGCAATTAATACGTTAATGCTTCTTTGATCCATCATGTAACTCCCCTTTTTGTAATTTTTTCCAAATTCCTTATGTATAAGACTTTCGACAAAAGTAAGAAAACTCCTTCTTAATAAATAAATTTTTTTATTTTTTTTATTTTTTCATCTTTTTTATTTTTTATTTCTTTGTTATACTATATTATAACATTAATTTATGTCAAATATAAACAACCTATTATAGAAAATTTAATTGTTTGCTACAATAGGTTGTTTAATATATTTATTTGTTTAAATTTATTTAGTTTAAAAATTATATTTGGCTATTTTTTGATATTAATTTCGTTCATCATCCAATCCATATATATTCCATATCCCGTATCAGGCTTATTAACTAATACATGTGTTACAGCACCAACTAATTTACCATCTTGAATAATAGGACTTCCACTCATACCTTGAATTATACCACCAGTTTTTTCGAGACAAATCGGATCAGTTATTCTAATAACCATACTTTTACCATCAGGCTCTGTTTGATTTAGAAGCTTTTCTATAACAATATCGTATAATTTAGGTTCAGATCCATCTATAGTTGTAAGAATTTGTGCCTTTCCTACCTTAACTTCCTCTTTAAAACCAACTTTAATCGGAGTTGCATAGTTTTCACATATTAAAGACTTTGTTCCTGTACCAAACACTCCAGCTGTAGTGTTTTTATCAATAGAACCAATTATTTGATTGTTCTCTGATAAGATTCCTCTTAATTCACCAGGATTACCTTTTGTACCTCTTCTCACAGAAACTATGTTAGAATCCACTATTTCTCCTTTTCCAACAGACATAATTGTAGCTGTATCCACATCTGTTATAGGATGTCCGAGAGCACCAAATTTACCACTTTCTTCATGATAAAAGGTAAGTGTTCCTACACCAGCCACTGAATCTCTAACCCAAAGACCTAATTTAAATTTGTCATCATTCTTACTAATTAATGGATCAACATGAAAAGTTAACTTCTCACCCTTTCTTAATACTTTAACCACTATTTCTTGACCATTTTCTCTCCCTACATAAGTAGCAATATCTTCAGCCCTTTTAATTTCATGTCCATTGATTTCAATAATACTATCTCCAACTGCAATACCTGCTAAAGCTGCAGGACTCTGAACTTTATCTCCTTCAATTTCAATGTCTGATAAGGCTATTACTAAGGCTCCCTTTGTATTTATTTTAATACCTAGAGGCTTTCCACCTGGATAAACCATTATATCGGAGGTTTTAGTATAGTTTGTTTTTGCCACATTGCCGACTTCCAAGATATCTGTTTTAGAACTTAACATCTTTGAAAAACTATTTACTGAGGATATAACTTCAGAATGATTCCTGCTAGTAAAAACATTGGAGCAATCAATTGAAATTACAACAAATAGTGCAGTAAATAATAAGTATAAAATTTTACTATACTTTTTCATCATGCTTTCCTCCTGTGAATAATTTATAGCTTTAATTTGCCCCTATGGATTGTTTTTATGTTAGAGTTCTTTTTCTTGAAAATCCAAAATAATTTCCTCCTAGTATTTTTTTCTTTTCAAAAAAATTTAACACTATAAACTAAAGCCCTTAGTTTATAGTGTTAAACAATTTTTATTATATATTCACTTATAAAATAAATTTTTTATTTTTATTTTCTTAAAGCAGATTTAATTTCATTGGCTTTTTCTATCATCTCTCCTGCATTTTCCAATGTCTTTACCGTTACTTCACTTCCACCAATGATTCTTGCCACTTCCTGCTTAACTTCTTCTAAATTAAGCTTTTTAACCTTTGTAAAAGTAGTAACTTCTGTACTGCTTTTTTCAATTAAATAATTAGCATCAGCTAAAGCTGCAATTTGCGGTAAGTGGGTTATACAAAATACCTGATGATTTTCAGATATGAGAACCATCTTTTCCCCAACTCTCTGGGCAATTCTTCCGCTAATCCCTGTATCTACCTCATCGAATATTACTGAAGGAATATGATCCTTATCAACAAAAACTGTTTTTAAAGCTAGCATTATTCTTGATAATTCTCCTCCAGATACAACCTCCTCAAGAGGCTGTAATGGCTGTCCAGGGTTAGTTGATATGGTAAACTGTACTTTATCTCTTCCCTTAGCTGTTAACTCTTCAATCAACTCTACATTGATTTTAAACACACTTTTCTCTAAGCCAACATAATCTAATTCCTTTTTAATTTCCTTTTCAAGATTGCTACTGATTTCGCTTCTTATTTCATGAATTTCATCAGAAATCTTCATAAGATTTTCTTTTAATGAATCCTTTTCCTTCTGAAGCTTTTCAATTATCTCTCCACAGTTTACCAATTCATAATACTGCTGTTCAATGGAATCACGATAATTAATAACATCATCTAGAGTTGGTCCATATTTCTTTTTACAACTAGATAATTGATACATTCTAGAGTTAATAAACTCAAGTTCTCCTATATCGTAATCAGTATCTTCTTTTAAGTCACTTATAGTTGATATATTATCTTCTAAGTTGTAGTAAGCTTCTTCTAAGGAAGCAATTACTGGTTTAATCTCTTCAAAGTGCTTTTCAATGGATTTCAGCTCTCTCACTACATAAGTTAATGAATCTATTATGGAAACTCGGCTTTCATCATTTTCTTTAAGCAAAATATAGCTTTTTTCTAAAGCTTTTTTAATTTTTTCTCCATTTGATAAAAGATTAAATTTCTTAGAAAGCTCTTCGTCTTCACCTTTTTTAGGTTTAATAGTGTTAATTTCATCTATTTGAAATCTTAAAAAGTCTATCTTTTTCTCTCTTTCACCCTCATTTCCTTGAAGGCTGAAGATTTTTCTTTCTATTTCTAAGTATTTATTATAATAAGTTTCATACTCTGATAGCTTATCCATAATTATGTCCTGCCCAAAAGAATCAACATAATTAATATGCTTTGTACTATCTAACAGATTCTGGTTCTCATGCTGTCCATGAATATCTATAAGAGTTTCACTAACCTGCTTTACTTTTGATAAAAGAAGAGTTTTGTTATTAACTTTTGCAATGGTTTTACCAGAACTGAAACTTTCTCTAGTCAGTATTACCACGCCTTCATCATTTATCTCTAATTCTTCTAAAACTTCTAGTGTTTTAGGATTTTCTATTGAAAAAACTGCCTCTACAACAGTTTTATCTTCTCCCACTCTTATTAAGTTCTTATTAAATTTTCCACCTAATACAAAATTAATAGCGTCAATCAATATGGATTTACCTGCTCCAGTTTCTCCTGAAAGCACGTTAAATCCATTAGAAAAATCAATTGAAAGTTTCTCTATAAGAGCAAAATTCATGATATTAAGTTGTAAAAGCATTTAAAACCATCCTTATCTTATTTAATTAATTTTTCAATTTCTCTTTTTATTGCTTCTGCTTTTTCTTCAGTTCTTACTGCAATAAAAATGGTATTGTCTCCAGCTATAGTTCCAGCTATACCATCTAATTGGAAAGAATCTATAGCTTCAGCAGCTATCCCTGCTGATGCGCTTATAGTTTTTACTACAAGCATTTTATCAATTTTTTCTACTGATATAGCTGTATTGGAGAAGATATATGCCATGGAGCTAAGGCTTGAGTTTTTATTAGGATTTGCTTGGGCATATTTATAGTTACCTGTATGGGATAAAGTTTTTATTAAATTTAATTCTTTAATATCTCTAGATACAGTAGCTTGAGTAACATTGATGCCTTCTTCTCTTAGCTTCTCTGCTAAGTCCTCTTGGGTTTCAACTTCAAACTTTTTAATTATATCTAATATTACATTATGACGATTTTCTTTCATTATTTTTCCTCACAATCCATAGACCTTGCAATTATCTTTTTTCTTAATATATTAAAATAATCATAGTCATTAAATTCAATTAATCTACATTTTTCTTTTTCTGCTTCAATAATCATTTCATCATACTGATTTGTTTCTAATTCTAATTGACCATCACAGCTTAAAAATACATTATTACCACTGGAATTAATTTTCAGGGTTATCTTATTATGTTCATCTAAAATTATTGTCTTAACTCCATTTGAATTAGGACAAATCGGTGTTAAATTTATAAGATTAAGTGTTGGATATATAATTGGTCCACCAGCTGATAAAGAATATGCCGTAGATCCTGTTGGTGTTGATACAATAATTCCATCCGCTTTGTATCTTATGTAAAAGCTTCCGTCAATATAGAGATCAAAGGTAAGCATTCTGCTAAAAGTACCTTTTGTAATAACAATATCATTTAATGCAACATGTACATTATCATTATGCTTATGTGGTATTGTTACCTTTATCATCATTCTTTCAGCAACCTTAAACTCTTTTGCTTTAAGCTTTTCTATCGCTTCTTCCAGCTCAGAAAGTTCAACACTAGTTAAAAACCCTAAGTGTCCAATATTAACACCCAGTATTGGTGTATTAAACTTATATATCTTTCTAGCTGCCCTTAAAATAGTTCCATCTCCACCAAGGGCTATTAAGACATCTAGATTTTTATCATCAGAATTTTCTAATCCAATCCCATCCTTATAAATGTGAAACTGACTTCCTGGGAAGTTTTTCTTTAGTATCATTAAAACATGGTCAAGTATATCATTATTCTCATCCTTTGATGAATTAACATTAATACCTATGTTTTTCATATCTCCTCCGAATTTAGCTTATCATGTGCAACCTTCACTGTACTTGTTACAATGTTTAAACTAAAATTACTAATTCTAGTTGAATCCTTAGTAAAATTAATTAAATATTCTATATTTCCATTTGGTCCTTTTATTCCAGAATAATTTAAATCAATAATCGTTGCATTGTTTTCCTTTAGCAAATTTATTATATTTAATATTACCTCTTCATGAATCTTTGAATTTTTAACTACTCCTTTTTTAGATACCTTACCTCTTCCGGCTTCAAACTGCGGCTTTATTAATGCTACGACCTGGCCTTTTTCCTTTAAAAGGTTTAATACATGAGGAATCACCTTATCTAAGGATATGAAAGATACATCTATAGAAGCAAAATCGCAAAGCTCTCCAATATCCTCAAGAGTAATATTTCTTATGTTGGTTCCTTCCATAGAAACAACTCTGGAATCCTGTCGCAGCTTTTCAGCAAGCTGATCCCTACCAACATCAATGGCAAAAACCTTTTGTGCTCCATTTTTAAGCATACATTCAGTAAATCCTCCTGTAGATGCTCCAATATCTAAGCACACTGAATCATTCAAATCTATGGAGAAATCCTTCAAAGCCTTATGAAGTTTAAGTCCACCTCGGCTTACGTATGGAATTGCTTCTCCTCTCATTTCCACCTCAGCATCACACTTAACCTTCAAACCACACTTTTTCTCTACTTTTCCATTAACATATATCTTACCTGTTAATATATACTCTCTAGCTTTTTCACGTGAAGAAGCTAATTGTTTCTGTACAACTAACATATCTAATCTTATTTTTTCTTCTGACATATTTACTCCTTAGTTTAGAAATTCAACTATACTTTTACATATCCCCTCAGGGCTTAACCCATAAATATCATATAAAATATCCGTTTCTCCGTGAGGCACAAACACATCATCATAACCTAAGCATAGAATATTATTATGATTTAGCTTTGTCTTATTAATATAGCCAAGTATCCCACTACCTAAACCACCTGAAATAAGATTATCCTCTACAGTAACAATCTTATATCCTTCATTTATAAGTTCTTCAATCATTATTTTGTCAATAGGCTTAACAAAGCATCCATTCACAACTGTACACTTAATTCCCTTTTCTAGCAGCATTTCTTTAGCTTTTACTGCATGTTGAACCATCTTCCCAACGGCTATAATAGCAACCTTTCCAGCTTTCTCACCAAGAATCTCCCATCTTCCTTTTCTAAAGGAAGTTAAAGGTGATAGTTTAATAGTTTTATCATCTCCACCCCTAGGATATCTGATAGCAATTGGATAATTCTGAGTGGCTGCAAATTTTAACATATATCTTAATTCACCTATACATTTAGGACTCATAATTGTCATATCTGGTATAGAAGACAGGAATGATAGATCCATTATTCCTTGATGAGTTTCTCCGTCCTGACCAACAATTCCTGCCCTGTCTATAGCAAAAATCACTGGTAGCTTTTGAATTGCCACATCATGTATAACTTGATCATAAGCTCTTTGCAAGAAGGTTGAGTATACTGCAAATACAGGCTTTAATCCTTGAGACGCCATTCCTGCTGCCATGGTTACAGCATGCTGCTCTGCAATTCCAACATCAAAAAATCTATCTGGAAACTCCTTTGCAAAAGCCTGCAATCCTGTACCTTCAGGCATCGCTGCTGTAATTGCCACGATTTTTTTGTTTTTTTCGGCTAACTTAATCATGGTTTCTCCAAAAACTTTAGAGTAGGACTTACTTCCACTAGAAGAACACTCCCCATTCTCATGGTTAAACGGTCCTACACCATGGAACTTGTCTGGACTTTGTTCTGCATACTCATATCCTCTACCTTTTTGAGTTATTACATGAATAAGCACTGGTCCCTCAACCTTTTGAGCCTTTTGTAATACCTTACTTAATTCCTTAATATTATGTCCATCTATAGGCCCATAATATTTAATTCCCATATTCTCAAAAAGCATACCTGGAACCATAAGCTGCTTAACAGAATCCTTAACTCTGTTAATAGATTGAACCATTCCCTTTCCAACCTTAGGAATTTTCTCTAAAGTAAGATTAAAATCATTTTTAAATCTATTATAATTAGTTGCCATCCTTAAATCGTTTAAATATGTAGACATACCACCTACATTAGGTGATATAGACATTTGATTATCATTTAAAATAATAATCACTCTCGTTTTATTATCTCCTATATCATTTAAAGCCTCAAAAGCCATACCTCCAGTAAGAGCTCCATCACCTATTACAGCCACTACATCATGTTTTTCACCCTTTAAATCTCTGGCCCTAGCCATTCCAACTGCAGCTGAAATAGAAGTACTGCTATGTCCTGTATTAAACATATCATACTTGCTTTCTTCAGTTTTAGGGAAGCCGCTTAATCCTTTATACATTCTTAAAGTATCAAATCTATCCTTTCTTCCCGTTAATATCTTATGAACATAACTTTGATGTCCTACATCCCAAATAATTTTATCCTTATTAAAATCAAACACGTTAAATAAACTTATTGTAAGCTCAACAACTCCTAAATTTGAAGCCAAATGGCCGCCTGTTTTAGAAACTTGAGTTATAAGAAATTGTCTTATTTCATCTGCAAAATCATTCAATTCGTCTAACTTCATGTTTTTAACTTCATTTATATCTGTATATTTATCTAAATAATTTGACATTATCTTAACCTCGTTTTATAAAATGAACTACCTTAGCTACTGTATATAATATTTTATTACTATTCGTTATAGCAAACTTTTTCCCCATGGCCTTACCGCCTACAGTGGCTCCAGCAATCATTGCACTTATAAGAGCTGCTATAAGCACCTCATAACCAGCAGGATACATCATCATAACCTTTGCAACAATAACTACTCCTACAGATCCACTTATTATACCACACACGTCACCAACTACGTCATTACAAAAATTAGAAACTTTGCTTGCATTTCTTATCATTTTCACTGCAATGGATGCTTCTTTAATCTTCTTTGAAGCCATTGCATGAAATGGAACCTCATCTGCAGCTGTAACTGCGGTTCCTATAACGTCAAAAATAACGCCTAAAAAAATAATCGACACTAAAATAATAAAGGCCATAGAAGCATTGACCTTTGGAAGTGTAGATTCTGATAAGAGTGAAGCAGTTCCACTAATAATTATTGTATAAAATGTAATTTTAGCTGTCCATAATGCTTCTTTTTTATTTCTTTTTTTCTGTTCTTTTTCTTTCTTGCTTAGCTTACTACTACTATCGCTTTCCAATTTAACCCTCCGAAAAATGATAACAAGGTGGTAGCATATTAAGTAAAATTTGCGGCTTAGGTCCAGCAGGATTTCCCATAAAGCAACCACTACGTCGCCGTTGTGACGGTTTCCCTTTAATGCTCTATCTGTAGTGTTTCCATCTACAGGGCTGAATTACCACTTAGTCCACACTGCAATCCCCAATATGCCTCCGCAGGAACAGTCTAGGAGATTTCCTCGGCAGTTAGGTAGCTTCTTATCCTCTTTTGCAACATGGGTTTCAGTGAGCAATAGCCCCAATATCCTGGCCGGGACATTGAGATTTGGTCTCACCTCTACCCACCTCACTCAAGGCAGGCTACTCTGCACATAGCTTATTAACCACGATGCAGGTTTAATCCAATGCCGTACTTTGGGTATTTCTCCCAGAGCACGTACAATGGTCTCCACGGTAGTAGGGTCAGTTTCGCATGCCTTTGCGGCTGCCCCACAACCTTACTCCCAGCACAAGCCCACAACTGGGCGTTACAGGCCAGCACAAGGAACTTCATCGATGTGCCCTTCAACGGATTTTTAGCCCCGTCCTCAAAACTACTTACCTGACTAGAATACTGCACCACCTTTTTAATCCAATTATAGCATAACTATAATAATTTTTAAATTTATTTTTTATTAATAAAATTATGTAATTATTACAATTGTGAATAACTCTTAATAATTTCTTTTTAATAAAAACTCGGTGATTGCTTTTAAATCCTCAGTATTCAAATCAATTTTATCTAAAAGGTCATAGCATTCCTTTGTTAAAGAATCACAGAATTCTTTACATTTCTCAATGCCATACATAGATACAAAAGTAGTTTTATTGTTATCACCATCGCTTTGAGATTTACCTAATAGAGAAGCATCACCTTCCACGTCTAGAATGTCATCTTTAATTTGGAATGCTAATCCTAGATTTTCACCAAAGCTTTTTAGAATTTCAATATGAGCATCTGGTGCACCTGCAATAGAAGCACCTGCAAGTATAGAACCTACTATTAATTTCCCAGTTTTATTTCTATGCATCTCTTTTAATTCATTTACATCAATCTTACAGCCTTCACTTCTTATATCTATTATCTGCCCTTTTATCATGCCTTCTATACCTGAAGACTTAGAAATAATTCTTCCGGCAGCAATTTTATTCAAGTTTCCATCTATACACTGATCAAACATTATTGACATAGCTTCATTTAAAAGACTGTCACCAGCAAGGATTGCCATGGCTTCACCATAGACTTTATGATTTGTAGGCTTACCTCTTCTTAAATCATCATTGTCCATAGCTGGCAAATCATCATGAATTAACGAATATGTATGAATCATTTCCATTGCAGCTGCAAAAGGAAGAACTTCTGCCTCATTAGATTTATACATCTTGTGTGTAGCCATCATTAAAATCGGTCTTATTCTTTTTCCCCCAACATTTAAGCTGTATACCATTGGTTCTACGAAAGCTTTTTCACTTTCTGGTTTTTCATCAAAGTAATTTTCAATCCATTTTTCAATTTTTTCTTTATAACAATTCAAATCCATTATAACTCCTCACAAATCATTAAATTTCTTCTTGGAAGTTTTCTTCACCATCTGCTGTAAGAACTTTTATTTTCCCTTCAGCTTCTTGAAGGATTTTATATAATTCACCATAAAGCCTCATGCCTTCTTCATACTTTGTTATAGCCTCATCCAAGGTAACTTCATTATTTTCCATTTCAAAAAGCACCTGTTCAAGTCTTGCTATCTTACTTTCATAGGTTTCCTTTTTCTTTGCCATACTCATCCTCCACCTGATTTATTTTAAACAGTCCACGCCCATCTTTCAAAGTGATTTCTACAACTTCTTTAGATTTCAACTCATCAATAGACTCCACAACGTTTTTATTTGCGTCTGATATAATTCCATACCCCTTATTTAAAATGTTTAAAGGATTATTACCAATAAGTCTATGATTAATCACCTGAAGTCTTCCCTTTTCCTCTTGCAACTTAAATTTCGCAGAGAAATTCAACTTACTTTTTAAACCATCTATTTTTTCATATTGGTTTACTATATAATTTTGAGGACTATATAACTTCAGCCTTGCTAAAATCTCATCCACTGAATTATATCGTTGATTTATAACTTCATCCATAGAATTAATAAGCTCTTCCCTTAGTTCTAAAAGCTTATCTTCTAAAGCCTCTAAGCTAAAGGTTGCAATTTCCGCTGCATGAGAAGGTGTCGCAGCTCTTAAATCTGCCGCAAAATCTGCTATAGTAAAATCTGTTTCATGTCCTACTCCTGTGATTACAGGCTTTTTAGATGCTGCAATAGCTCTAGCAACAATCTCTTCATTAAAGGCCCATAGTTCCTCAATGGATCCTCCCCCTCTGGCAACAATGATAACATCCACGTCTTCAACAGCATTAAGAGCTTTTATACCTTTAGCTATTTCTTTACCCGCTTCTATTCCTTGAACTAAAGAGGGGTAAATTAAAATATCTACCTTTTTATTCCTTCTTTTAGCAACTTTAATAATATCCCTTACCGCTGCTCCTGTTGGAGAAGTAACAACTCCAATCCTTCTTGCCACGCTAGGAATATCTTTCTTTTTAACTGTATCAAAGAGGCCTTCATTTTCAAGCTTTTCCTTTAATTGATTAAAGGCTAAATAAAGTTCCCCTTCCCCCTGAACTTCCATGGTATTGCAATACAGCTGATAGGTTCCCTCTTTATCATATACTGAAATATTTCCTGCAATAACAACTTTCATTCCGTCCTTCGGCACAAAATTTAATGTCATTGCATGACTTCTGAACATAATGCACTTTAGCTTAGAACTGTTATCTTTAAGAGTAAAATATATATGACCGCTGCTATGGAGCTTAACGTTAGACAATTCACCTTTAATATGAGAATTTCTGAGTATGAAATCATTATCTATAACTTTTTTTATATATCCATTAACTTCTGATACCGATAAAATTTTAGTATACATTTTTTATCCATGCTTCATAGGTGTTCTCCATCAACATGGTAGTGGTCATTGCTCCTACTCCGCCTGGTACTGGAGTAATATACCCAGCCACTTGGCTTACTTCATCAAAATCCACATCTCCACGTACTTTACCTTCAACCATGGTAGTTCCAACATCAATTACAATTGCACCATCCTTAACAAAGTCCTTTGTAATGTAAGCTGGCTTTCCCATAGCCGAAATCAAGATATCTGCACCCCTACAAATCTCCTTCATATTTTCTGTTCTAGAATGACATATACTTACTGTAGTGTGTTCTCCTAATAGAAGCATCGCAACAGGCTTTCCTACAATGTTGCTTCTACCAAGGACTACAGTTCTCTTTCCCTCAAGATTTTCTTCTGTAGATTTAATTAACTTTAATATGCTTCTAGCCGTACATGGAATAAAAGCCTCTCTGCCTTTACAAAACTTACCGAAGTTAACATCTGTAAGTCCATCTACATCCTTATCTGCACTTATACAAGATAGAATCTTGTCCTCATTTAAATGAGCAGGAAGAGGTAATTGAATTATTATTCCATCGATTTCTTCATTGGAGTTTAACTCTTCAATTTCATTGATAAGCTCCTCTTCAGAGATTTTACCATCAAAGGTTTTCATATCATATCTAATTCCCAACTCTTCACTGACTTTTTTCTGACCCTTGATATATGATAAAGAACCACCATCTTCTCCAACTATTACTGAAGCTAAGGCTGGATGTCTTTTACCTTCTGATGTTCCCTTTAATATAGCTTCCTTTAAGCTTATTTTACGGCTTAAAGCTAATTCTTTTCCACTTAATTTAACTGCCATTTTGCCACCTACTTCTTAATTAAATTATTTAAAACTCCATTAATAAATGCAGGTGCATTATCATCGCCATACTTTTTAGCTAACTCAATGGCCTCGTTAATTGTTACCTTATTTGGAATTTCCTCTTCAAATAGAATTTCATATGTAGCCATTTTTAGTATTGCCACATTCATCTTTGGAAGTCTCTCTAATTTCCATTTAACAAGATATTTTGATATAGTTTCTTCGATTTGTTGTCCGTTTTCTTCTATACCTCTTAAAACCCTTGCTATATATCCGAAATCAACATCTTCTATTTTTTCTTCAGTATTTTCACGGAAACATTCTATCTTTTCCATGTATCCTTCTTTATTAATTAACGATTCAAATATTAATTGTGTTGCTATCTCTCTGCTCTTTCTTCTGTTTGTTGCTGCCATTGCTGTGACCTCCATCATTTCTATGTATTTAGATTTTCTTATTTTTTATAATAATATGTAACCTCTTTTTATTTTCATTAAAAGCAAGTTCCACTTACCAACTCAAAAGTTTGATATTTATTTGGGAAACTCCGTCTCACATGCGTTCCGTGGAGTAATTTCAAGTAACTAAATTAAATTATTAAACTCTATCTTATTTTTATAAAATAAAATCTATTTTAAACTTTTCCACTAATTATTCTGAACATGGAAACACCCTCTTAATCAGAGGGTGCTTAAAATTATTCTATTTCCTCGTCTTTGTCTACTTTAGGAAATATAACACTTTCAACAAATACGTTAACTAATGCTACATTTAACCCTGTCATAGTTTCAACAGTATTTTTAACATTTTCCTGCACCTTCATAGACATTTCTGGTATCTTCATACCATATTCAACGGCCATATGTAAATCTATAACAACTAAACCGTTATCCATAGTTACCTTAACGCCTTTAGAATTGCTTTTTTTACCAGTGATTTTATTACTAATATCTCCTACTAATCCAGCACTCATTCCAGCAACGCCTTCTATTTCTGACGCTGCAAGACCTGCTATTACACCAATAACTTCGTCAGATATTCTTACTATACCAGTTTCTTCCTCTACAGGAACTTCACTTAATATATTTTCTTCCACTTTCACTACCCCCTTACCAGTGTGATTAATAATATTCATATTATATCAGATAACCTGATTCTTTACAAATTATATAACAAAATTAACTATTATTTTTATGTTGCCCATATTTTTTATAATTAATCCAATAAAATTCCAAAGATGTTTTACCAAACTTAATCTTTCAACCTTTATTTTTCATATTTATTATGTTTTTCATATTAAGTATGATTCTTGTTTTAGTTCGTCCTTAAATTCTGTAATAATTAAAAACAGTGGCTTTCACCACTGTTTTCATAATACGAAATTTTTATAATCTATTCAGATACTTTTATTTCTATATTGTTGATTTCTGCCTTGCTCATGATAACGTCTTTTATTTGTCTGATTTGTTGGTCTGAAAGCTCACCTTGATATTTAACTACTACTGTAGCTTTATCGTTGTCTATAGTACAAAGAGCTTCATCAAAACCTTGTGCTTGAAGTCCTAGCTCAACTCTCATTTCTTTATCTGATTGAAGAGCTAAATTTTTGTAATCGTCAGCTGCTTGAGCCTTTTGATCTTCCGGTGTATTTTCGTCATTTAAAAGAGCTTTTAAGTTTGTTAAAGTGATCTGTCTAGTATTATCTCTTTCAAGTCTAGCTGTTGTAAAATAATTTGTTGCTGATGCACTCACTGCATTCTTGTCGCCGCCATTATCAACATAAAGAGGTCCATTAACCTTTGTTGCTAAAAAGCCTGCAAATAAGATAAGTACTACTAAAGAAGAAATAATTATTGTCTGTTTTTTATTCATTACTGTTCCCCCCGGATTTTTATTTTCTAACACATTTATATGCTACTTTTTCATCGGATATACCACTACTTTTTCATCTTCTAGACCAAATAATTTTACTGCTGCTTGTTTTACTCTAAGTTCAGTTGCTCTATCACCGGCTCCTTCAGCAACAATAAGAATTCCTGAAATAGTAGGGCTATTCTCTTTTGTTATAAATGGTTTTTGATTTCCTTCATTACTTTCCATAACCACGTTACTTCCGCCATTTTCCTGTTTAATATTTCTTTCTCCACCATTGGTGTCATTCTCTTTCGTTTCACTATTTGACTTATCCTCATTGAAAACAGGTATTCTTTCTACTCCATTTTCAAAGTTAATAACAGCCTTTACTTTCCCAACCCCGTCAATTTCTTCTAGAATTGAAGTAAGCTCATCCTCTAGGTTTTCCTTATAGGCTTTATCTACCGCTGAGTACTCCTCATTATTTTCATCCATTACAGCAGTAGTAGTGTTATTATCTCCTGCTACAGCTAAAGCCCCATTACCGTTACTTTTTCCTGACGTTCCCTTAGAGCCTTCGAAGATACTTCCAACAATCACCAAAAGTACACCTACTAGTAATACAATAATAATATTACTCATAAAATTTGGCATACCAGCCTTACCTTCAGCTTTTGTTCCAGAATCAACCTTTTCCTTCTTCTTTGGTTCACTACCATCACCATTCTTTGATCCCATGTTAAAAAACTTCTCTTTTAAATCATCAAACATACTATCCCCCCTGCATTAAATGAGTCTCCAAATCTTTAATTGGATAAATAAACTTACCACTTACAATAACGCTATGAAGGAGTCTCATTAAAAATTGATATTTTAAATTAATTAAATGAACTTACTCACTTACTTGTATTAATGAAGTAACTTCCTTAATTTAATCAGCCTTATAAATATAAATTAATTCTTCAGATAAACCATAATTAGAACTAATATAATCCTTGACCTTCAAACCATACGCTCCTGTTTCTTCATCCTGTTTATTTGCCGAAACACTTTTATCGCCGCCAATGACAACATCTTCAACCCTTTTAATAGATCCATCATTAACTCCAACTTCCATGGCATTTATAACGAAGGTCTGATTTTCTTCATCATACCCAACATCTACAGCTACACTAAACTCATCACCTTTAAATTCCTTAGCCAAATCCTTTGAGCACTGCTGCTCCAAATTATTTTTAAAAACTTTGAGTGCGCTATCTATATTACCATTTCTATATTCTTCATAATTGGTGCTAGACTGTGACTCTTCATTGAAAACTTCCTTGGTTGTCTGCTCTATAAGTTTATCTATAGTGATGTCCTTATTAAATAAGTTAACAATGGGTGATATCATCACTACAAAAACAATTAAACCTAGAACAAAATTACAGTATTTCTTAAGAGAATTATCAGGAAGTATCATCTGCACTGCCGTTGCAAAGAAAATAGCTACACAAATTGTTACTATCCATTTTCCCAATGCTTCTATCATTACATACACCTCCTCACATCATTATGAAACCCTTGCCCGTAGCAGCCACCATTGCTAAGACTATAAAGAACATTATACTTACACAGACAATACATGATCCTAAAAGCATTAATGATCCTCCCGCCGAATCAATGACTGAAGATACTTTTTTATCTGTTACTGGCTGAAGCAGTGCTGAGGTTAACTTGTACATAAATCCTAGAGCATATATCTTAATTATTGGAAGAAGTATTATACAAATAAGAATTACTGTTCCAAGCAAACTTATGGAATTCTTCAAAAGCAGAGTATAACTTGCTACAGTAGCAAAAGCATCTGAAATAGCTTTTCCTACCACAGGAACAAAGCTTTCTACAGCAAACTTGGCTGTTTTCGTAGTTACAATATCCAAACTGCTACCGGCAATTCCCCTTATAGTTAGAAGACCGATAAAAACTGTTAAAAATATTCCTTGAACCCATAAAGCTGATTTTTTTAATAGGTTAGTTAAATTATCAATGTTGTAATCACTAGATATGTTATTTACAAAGCTGAGTACAAAACTCATACAAACTACAGGGATTATAACTGTTGAATAAAGATGGGTTCCAAAGGTACACAACCCCATGACAATAGGATCCATTATTAATGCTTGAGACACACTGCCCACACTAGCTAGTAGCATGATAAGCACCGGCATTAGCGCAGCCATGAAATTGCTAATAGTCTTGATTACATCTTGTGTAAGTTCTACGCCTATATAAAACCCCCTCGCAATAAGAATTATCATTACACCATAACAAGCAAAATAGGCTACATGAGCAACTTTTTCATTGCTAAAGGCATTCTGCAGGTTATTTAATAATGCGCAAACAATGGCTATAATTATAAGTTGTCCAATTATTGTGAATGAGGCCAAAACCTCTCTAAACAAATAAGCTATCCCCGCTTTTAGAAGACGCCTTTCTTCTCCCGTATCTTGTCCATTTTTCATATAGCTTTCAACAAACTCTTTTGGGGAAATTTCCCTTAAAAGCTCATTTTCATCTTGCATATTTGATATATAATCATATAACTCATTTATCTTACTCTGTTGTTCCTCATCAATATTTATACTGTCGCTGCCATATGCAGTTATTGGCATCAACGCTAATAGTAACATTAGAATAAATATACACTTTTTCATACTTCACCTACATTATCTTCAATATAGTTTGCATAACTGCCATCAAAATTGGAATAGCCAAGGTTAAAATTAATATTTTCCCTGAAAATTCTACCTTTGAGGCAATACTACTTTCTCCTGCATCTTTGCATATCTCACTACAAAAGGAAGTAAGATATGCAATTCCTAAAATTTTAAATACTGTATCCAAATACACTATGTCAATATTGGCTTTATTTGATAAACTTTGAAGAAAGTTTACTATCACTGTAAGTTTGCTGAGCATAAATATAAAAATTATAATCCCAGCTACTAAACTTATTAATAACGCAATATCTTTCCTATCATTTTTTACTAAGGTTACAACTAGAAGGGCAACTAGTGCAAAGGATACAATTTTTACAATATCCATAGTAACCTCCTAGAAATAAAATAGTGTCTCAATGGAATTAAAAAGTTTTGTAACTAAATTCACTACTAAAAGAAGAATAATTACTATTCCAGCTATATTGCTTATAGTTGCATATTCTTTTTTTCCACCACTTTCTAATACTTTTTCTAAAATAATCATTACAATACCAACAATTCCAATCTTTACAATTATGCTAACATCTAATAACATGGCGTCCCCTCCTAAATTAAAATTATTCCTACCATGGCTCCAAAAGAAAATCCTAAGTATCTATACATCTTTACATTTTTATCTATATTCATCTCTGCATCTGCCACAGCCTTACCAATGTTTTCTAAGGTCAATGCCAGCATATCATTATGTCCTTCTACATCCATTTCCCCTAAACTCTTTGTAAAATCCATGAATATACCAAAATCACTTTGAGTTAATGAGAGCTCACCTTTTCTCTCATTTATACTCTGAATAAAACAGCTGTATACATCCTTTTCTTCATTAGTATTTAATAATTCAGATACTTGAAGAAAAATCGATCCAATAGGCCCGTCACATTTTTCATAAACCTTATGAAGAGCATCTGGAAGTAACGATCTAGTAAAATTAATCTCACTTTTAAGTACATAGATCCCTCTTTGTAACTCCTTTAGTTCCTTTACCCGCTTTTTAAATTTTTCTCCGTAGCAGAATCCTAAAATAGTAGAGGCTGCAATAATCAATACAATCCCTAACCCTTTTATCATAAATCCCCCTCCCTCAATATTTTCCCATTTGTAAAATCATATATATATTCAATGGTTCCTATACCTTTTTTATTACTTAATACTATTGCTCTTTTAAAAACCTTATTTTCTATAACTTCTTTAAACACCGGTCTTTTAAACAAATCCTCTTCATTAAAACCATGTATGGTAGTTATAACATTAACACCTGAATTTAAAGCTGCAACAATACTATCCATATCCTTATAGGTACCAATTTCATCACAAATAATAACCTGTGGTCCCATACTTCTAATAGCCATTATAATTCCTTCACTTTTAGGACAGTTGTCAAGAACATCTGTCCTTACTCCAACCTCCATTTGAGGAGCTCCTCTATAGCAGGCAGCAATCTCACTTCTTTCATCAACAATAGTAATGTTCTTTCCAGTTAACTTATATCCCATGCCATTAGAAATCTGTCTTGCCATGTCCCTTAAAAGTGTTGTCTTTCCACACTTTGGTGGTGAAATAATTATTGTGTTTAGTACGTTATTTCCCTTAATTATGTGTGGCAGCACTGAATCAGCACAGCCTTTTATGTCCTTTGCCACTCTTATATTTAAGGAGGAAATATTTTTTATAGTCTTCAGCCCTTGTCCATCCAATACACAGGTACCACAAATTCCAACTCTGTGCCCTCCCTGTATAGTAATATAGCCTTGTCTTATTTCTTCCTCAAAGGCATAAATTGAATAGCTGCTTATCCTTTGTATTATGTTCTTTATATCCTCTAACCTTGATATATAGTTAGATTTTATCTCTCCATTGTTCCCTACAAACATAAGAGGCTTATTTACCTTTATTCTTATTTCTTGAATTTTATCGCTATTACTACTTCCCGCAACCTCCTTTTTAATTGTTTCAGGTAAAATATCTAATACATCTCTAGTAATCATATAACTCACCCTTTCATACTTAATTGTTATTATGAAAGGGTTCCAATTATTACTATAATTTTTTGTTAATTTTTCAAAAAATAAAAAAAGCCAGTTCCGTAGAACTGACTTTAGGAAACATGGTATTAAACTCTCTCCATGTATTCTCCTGTTCTTGTATCGATTCTGATTGTATCTCCTTCGTTAACGAATAGAGGTACTCCTACAACTGCTCCTGTTTCAACAGTAGCTGGCTTTAATACGTTTGTAGTAGTATTTCCTTTTGCTCCTGGCTCACAAGCTGTTATAGTTAACTCAACAAAGTTTGGTGCTTCAACTGAGAAAGCATCTCCTTTGTAGAATTTTATAACTGCAAACATGTTCTCTTTTAAGAATTTTATAGCTTCTTCAACTTTATCATAGTTAAGTGGAATCTGCTCATAAGTTTCTTGATCCATGAAGTAGTATAACTCTCCATCAGAGTATAAATATTGCATTTCTTTTCTTTCTATAACTGCTTCTTGGAATTTAGCACTTGGGTTGAAAGTAGTTTCAGTAACCGCTCCAGTTATAGCATTTTTTAATTTAGTTCTAACGAAAGCAGCACCTTTACCTGGTTTAACGTGTAGGAAATCTACAACTGTGTAAACTTGTCCACCATCTTCGAAAGTTGTTCCTTTTCTTAAATCTCCAGCTGATATCATAATGTAACCTCCCAATATATAATTGTATAATAGCCTTTGTTAATTAAAATTATTATAACCTGTTTAAAAACTTTTAATACTTTAAGCACATATGTATAAATACACTCCATTGTTATAATAAACATGTAATAGCTATAATTTCTTCTTAATATTATATTACTTCATCGTAATAAACATCAAGATAAAAGCTTATTTTTCATTAACAATGATATTTTACCAAAAGTATGCATAGTTTGCAAACACATTATAACCTTAGAAATTAAAACTTTCAAGTTTTTTATTTCAAATTTTACTCCTATGCAAATTTACTTCTATAGGATACCCATTTTTTTTATTTTGATACTATTAAAAATCATATTCCCCATAAATATTTGAAAATATGGAGAATATAAAATAAACTCCCATTGGCTCAAGATGAACCTTAGCCCTATAAGTCAAATCATAGTTCTTCTCTTTAACTGTAGATTTTAAAATGGCACGTGTTGAAATAAGTTTGCATCTAAATCGCCTTCTGCAAGCAAGGGCAGTATTAGATAAAATATAATCTGTAAACTCAACTATCTCTACTTTATACCCCTCTACTTCAAGTAACGGCTTTATTGCACTTCCAACTATTGGTTTATGTAGTTTCATCTGGTATATTCAATAAAAATAGTTAATTTTTATCATTTCCTCTTATATTTTAATGAAGGCCTTACATTATTTTCAATTCAATTAAAGATAACTGTGATTATCCATAGATTTCTATTGTAATCAATTTCAATTATATCCTTAACTAAATTCCTATCTTTTAAATCTTCCAAGTTCTTTTTAATAACATTTATCTCTTTATCACAGCTTAAGACAACCTCTTTAAAGTCATCTTTTATATTGATTCCTTCAAGATTAAATAACTCCTTTTCTTCAATGACTTCAACCAAATTATATAAACTTACCCTTTCAGTTTTTTTAAGTTCTTGATTTCCAACAATTAGGTCCCTTTCAAAGGACTGTGCCTTCTTCAATTTATAAAAATTATATTTTAATAAAAAAGGAACAGAAAACACTACGACTATAATACTAATGATAAAAAGCTGTATGGTCTTATATCTATATAAATTCATAATTTTTCATCCTTACTTTAAAATACCTTTTATCTTCGTCAATGATTAAAGAACTAATTTCTTCTATAATAAAGGCTTCCTCTAAAATTTTTATCATTGAACCATACTCTTTTATATTTTCAGCATAAATTTCTAAATGTATTGTGTCTCTTAAAACTGTTAATCCTTTAATAAGTTCCCTTTTTCCCTTTAAAGTATCATACAATAAATTAAATTCATCTAGAACTATAAAGGTTTCTTCTTGAAGAACTGACTCTTCATTTTCTCTCATCGTTTTCTTAAACTCTTTTGTTTCCATTAATCCATTATATATATTGACTGCACTAATAAGTATAAAAACTAAAGAAAGAATAAAAAGATTCTTCAACTGTTTTTTCTGTTTTAATTCTATTTCACTTTTAAACCATTTTGGATAAAACTGTTCCTTCATACTGCCTCCGCTAAAACCTGTATAATATAGTATACCTAGTTAGTAAATAAGTTCCTCTTTAATTTTATAGTTATTAAAGTTTGTCATCTTCTAACAAATCCTAAAAGCTTCTCTTCTCTTTCTTTAATAAAAACATTAAATATGTACACTTGATTTATTCTAGAAATAATTTCACTCATTTCCTTTGATGGATTTGCTTCATAAAGATATATAACCTTGGGATGGTTCTTTTTTCTGCATATACTTCCAATGAAATCACTTATTTCAAAGATATCTTCAAACTCTTCCACACGATTCTCATAAAGTATCTTACCCTTCACATGAAAGAAATAAAAATTATTTCTCACTACTACTAAACCATAGAACTCCTTCTTTTTTAAAGCTCTTCTAAAAGCTTCACCATATATCTGCTGAATTACTTTAATAGACTCTATGTGAACTCCATGAAAATTTTCTTTTTCCGTCAATATTAAATTTGATAAATTTATACAATATACAAGTACCCTCCATTGCTTTCTACCCTTAGAAATCACCTTATAGTCGAAAGCTATCTCATCTAAGGAATGAAATCTTTCGAGCAGAGCACATTCAACCATTTGTTCGATATATCCTCTTTTTCCACCTGGTATAGCAATCTCCTCTATTAAGAGCTCCTTTCCCTCAATAATAAGCTGGACTCTTCGACTTTTTAATCCTTTAATGTTGAAAGCTTCATGCTCTTGGTCATATAAACTTTCCATTGGTTTTAGTGGTTTTAAAAAATCTTCACATCCCTCAGTATTAATTAATATTTTTGCTTCTTTCATATTCCCTCCTCATCAGTTATCACAATAAATTTATACTGAACTTCAGAATCATCTATTATTGGATAAAATCTATAAATAAAAGTTCCCACATTAACCTCAAACAAATTTTTGCCTGTATCAAACTCTATATTACATCCCTCTTTAAATTTCAAACCATCTCTTTCAATAGAACTTAGATACTTGCTAATGTCAGCCTTCTTAAAATACTCTTCAATGCCTTTTTCTATAATTTCATCTATATGTTCTTCAAAATACGTGTTGAATTCAGTCATCAAATACTCTTTTTTCTTTTGTTTTAAATCTTCCTTTAATATATTATTCATATAATTACCTATATAAACACTTCTGCGTTCCAGACCGCCAAGGGTATTCATAATAGTTATAGTTACTAACGAGCATATCACAAGAACATAAATCACTATCCAGCCTTTCCTTGACCTTTTCTTTGAAATAACTGACAGCTTCATATTCTTCCCATAGCCTTTCTCATGGTTGCACCACCTTCAGTAACAATTTCAACAAAGATTACCTTCTCATTTTCACTTAAATTGAACTTCTCAACTCCATACAATAGTGGTTGTGATGTATATCCATTTCCACTTTCGTTTTTATATGCAACTCTTAATTCTGAATTAAAAAGATAAAAGTAGTTTTGCCTTTTTCCATTTTTTGCTTCTACATAAAGTCTTTCATCCTGAATATAATGATTTTCACCGTAAAAATTAACATAATAATCTATATGCATTAAAGCCTCATATAGTGAAATCTGTGAATTATCCAGCTTTCTGCTGACAAAATAATGGTTCATTGTATTGCTATATATATTATTAATAAGTAAAGTCACTAAAACAAAAATAAATAAAGCTGTCATAAGCTCAATGAGGCTTTTTCCTTTGTTTTTTCTAAAGCTTCCTTTTATTTTGAATACTTCTTTCCTTATACTCTTTTTAATTTTATTGCTTCTCTTCATAATTCCCCTTATAAAATACATTTTCTATCACATTACCATCTTCATAAACATATGAAATAATTATTTTCATGGTTCCACCCTGTCTCTCACTACCTTGAAGCTTTACACATGGGTATCCATTTTTCTGAGGCTGTACCTGCCCTAAAATATTGATTTCAGTAGAATTTATATTATTTATTATGTTGGAATTAAAATATACCTGATTGTCCTTAAGTGCCTCCTTTATTTCATCATAGGAATAATTACAGAAAAGAAGCTTTTTCACAGTTTCTAATCTATTAACACCCTCCATTATCTCCTGCTGAGACAACCGACTTCTAGCTGTATCTGTAATTACAGTTGCTGCAGTTACTGTTGTTATGACTACAATAAACAAAGCTGTCATTACTTCAATTAACGTTGCACCCTTATTTTTTCTGCCTGCTGACATAAGAAGTCCCCACCTTTATAGTTATTGTTTCTGGTTCAACTATACCACTTTTACTATACATCTTTATGGATTGTGCTTTCTTGATCTTTCCCATACCGCTAATATCTATGCTCTCTCCTGCTATAACGTAAACAGAGGGTGGAAGGGTAAACTTGTCAATAGTTTTTAAGTTCTCCATTAAAACAACGTCCTGGCTTCTAAATTTCACTGCAACGCTTTTATCCTTTAATCTTCCATAGGACTTTCCTTCATTAATAAACTCTATAAGTCCGTCTACTGCATAATCCATTTCAATTCTTTCTTTTTTTTCTGAAAACACCTTTAAATTAGGAGAAATTATAAAGGTTCCTATAGACATAATGCTTAAGACAATTATGAGTTCTAAAAGAGTATATCCCTTTTTCCCTCCGCCCTTATTTTCTTTGTTCAATACTGCTTCCTCCTAAAACTTCTCATGAATATATTCCGTAAATAGGCAGTAAAATTGCTGCATAAATGGATAATAAAAAGAGTCCTGCTAATATAATAAGACCTGGTTCTAGCAACTTAACCATTAAATCTATCTTGCTATTAAGCTCTTCCTCAAAGATTTCATTATATCTTAATAGAACCTGCTCTAAATCTCCACTTTCTTCTCCTAATAAAACACTTACTAAGAACTCTTCTGGAAATAGGTTAAAATTTCTTATTACCTTACTTAAAACAACTCCTTTTTCCAGCTCTTCTATTCCGCTAAAATACCGTTCTTTTATAAAAGCTGATCCTTCAGTTTTTACCAATAACTTAAAGGCACTTTTTATATCAATCCCGCAGGTAATAATCATACGCAAAGACATTGTAAATCTACAACTAAAGCTTTTTATACAAATTCCCTTGGTGAAAAAACTGGTATGCTTAAACTTATCTAAAGAATCACCATACCCTAATTTTTTATAAGAAATTAACGCTATACCAATAAAAGCAAAGACAATGGGAATTACAAGGTAATCAAGATTTAAAAGTGTATCCGCCAAAGTCATATAAAACCTTGTTATTGCTGGAACCTGAGACTTATGAACCCCTGCATTAGCGAAAAATTTAGGCATAAACTTTGTAATTATTATAAATGCTCCTATTGCTGAAGCTATAAAAATTAGCAACGGATATATGGTTACATTGACCATAGTCTTTCTTCGCTTTTCTTCCTTTGTATAATAAACTTCTAAGTTACTAAAGACCTCCTCCAGCTTTCCACTTTCTTCTCCAATGCTTACCATTGAAATAAACATCCTCGGAAAGGTTCTTCCACACTTGCTTAAGGCTTCAGTTAAGGTGCTGCCTCTTTCAATGTAGAAAATCACCTTTTTCAAAGTTAATGCAAGTTTTTTTCTTTTTATCTGATTGCCAATAAGCTTAAGTGAGATTGTTATGGGAATCCCTGATTTTAAATTATTCTTCAAAGTTCTGCTCAATAAGACTATATCCTTATAGGATACTTTTTCTTCAGCCCCTTTTTCAGCCTGTTCACTTTCTCCCTCACAGCTAATGCAGGTTATTCCATCTTCACGTAACTTACTTATAGCTCCCCACTGATTTTCCTCATTAATGGAGCCATTAACGATTTTTCCTTCATCATTAATTCCCTTGAATTTATATTCCATAGTCACCACCAATAGCTCTCTCGATACTATACACCTGCATATTGCTTACATACTGCTCAACTGTGGTGGTTCCATTTAATACCAATGCTTTGAAATATTCCTCTAAGGTTACCATGCCATTTTTCATTGCACTTTCTCTAATTAAATTATCATCCTTAGTTTTAATAGCTTCTTTAACCTTTTCTCCAATGACCATAACTTCATATGCAATGGTTCTGCCCTTAAAGCCTGTGTGATTACACTTATTACAGCCAATGCCTTTATAAGCCTTCATAACTACACTCTCATCACCTAAGAGCTTTTTCTCCTCTAAAGACAAATCATAATCAATTTTACAATGTTCACAAATGGTCCTAGTTAATCTTTGAGCAATAACCATGAGTAGTGAACTATTAAGAAGTTCCTGATCTATTCCCATATCCGTAAGTCTATTTATGGTGCTGCTGGCATCATTGGTATGAAGAGTAGTTAGAACTAAATGTCCAGTTAAAGATGCTCTTACAGCAGTTTCTGCAGTGTCCTTATCAATAATCTCCCCTACCATAATTACATCTGGGTCCTGCCTTAAAGCAGCCTTTAATACCTTCCCATACTCTAGATTTCCCTTACTTCCTATGGATACCTGATTTATTCCTTCAATGGTACACTCCACAGGCTTTTCAACAGTGATAATATTCCTGCTTTCCTTATTTAGTTCTCTTATCATGGCATAAAGAGTAGAGGTTTTACCACTGCCTGTAGGTCCTGTAATAATGATAAGCCCCTGCTTAAACTTAAGTGCATTCATTAAAATCTTATAATCACCTTGGCCAAAGCCCAAAGTATCTAACTTTAATAAATTTCCATTCCTCTTTAAGATTCTTAAAACGAATTTTTCTCCATAGATAGTTGGCAGACTAGAAACTCTGAAGTCAAAATTATCTCCATGAATTTTCATATTTATTTCTCCGTCCTGGACCTCGTATTTATTTGATATGTCCATTTGAGCCATTACCTTAATTCTAGTATTAATATTCTCATAAATATCCTTTGGAATTTCCGTAGAGGATTTAATTAAGACCCCATCAACTCTATATCTTACCCTTACACTGTTCATAACAGGCTCAATATGAATATCACTAGCTCCCTTCATTACACCGTCTCTTAGAATAGAATCCACTAAGAAAACAATAGGTCCCTTAGCTCCCCTTAAATCCTCTTCCTTATTTTTATCATCTCTCAACTTAAAATTACTCACCAGAGCTTTTCTATAATTCTCCTCATAGAATCTATTGATGTAGGTAGTTATCTGCTCTTCCTTTCCCACAGCAGCCTTAATATTTTTTCTGATTAAAAAGCTTAAGTATTTTACCTGCTCCATGGATAAATCTCCACAGGCTGCTAAATAAAGCTCTCTCCCCTTAATATCATAGGGAAATACCTTATATTCATCGCACAAATCCTTAGAAACGTGCTTTAGGGCTTCTTTATTAATCTCTACTGTATCTAAATCATAAAACTCCAAGGTACCAGCTCCTTTTTGAAAATTTTGTAAACATTAAATTCTTTCCCAAATTTTGCTAATGATAAACAGAAATAATAAAAATATATCCAATAAATATAAAAACTTCTCCACACTCAGTATGGAGAAGTCTCAACTTACCTATATATTTCATTTTTAACCTTAATTAAACTTCAATTACTCCCTTAAAGACATTCTTAGCTGGTCCAGTCATCATTACCCCCTGCTCTTCAAGTTCTATAAAAAGAGTTCCTCCTGGAGCAATAACCTTTACCTTATCACCAACCAAGCCAAGTCTATTGCTAATTACCACTGATGAGCAGCAGCCTGTTCCACAGGCAAGGGTTGGACCTGCACCTCTTTCCCACGTATCAACCTTAATTTCTCCTTCATTTATCACTCTGCAGAAATTAACATTGGTGCCTTCCTTAAACAGCTCATGTTTTTCAATCGCTGCACCTTCCTTCACATTAAGTTCTTCCTCTGACACATATATTACTGTATGAGGAACCCCTAAATGTATACTACTGATAGTGTAATTTTTATTATTTGCTTCAATGACTCTTTCAATAATTTCTCCCTTGGTGTCTGCTGGTATTTTCACTGGGTTATAATCTCCAAAGCCCATATTAATCTTAACACCTTCAAATTCTTCACCCTTAAAAATCAGCTCACACTTCTTAACTCCATCGCCAGTTAAAACATTAAAAATCTTCTTATTCACTAACCCCTGCTCATACACAAAACGGGCAAAACATCTAATACCATTTCCACACATACTTGCATAAGAGCCGTCTGCATTTATAATAATCATTTCAATATCAGCTTCTTCACAGCTTCTAGCAACAAGAATTCCGTCTCCACCAATACTAAAATTTCTATCACATAGCTTTGCAGCCAAAGCATTTAAATCCTTAAATCTATGTTCTAGGTCAGAAAATACTACAAAATTATTTCCTGCACCCTCCATTTTGATAAAATTTAACATTTCCATATTATCACTCCTAACTTCTAGATGAAACTCCTTCTCATATTAATTCGAATAAGCACTCTTACAGAGTAAGTTCAAGTAACTAAATCAAAGATGCACTCTGTGAAAGTTCCACTATACCAAATCATAGATTTGGAGTGTCACTTTTGGATGCTTACTTATAATTTTTAAGAATAACCGCTCTTATAGCTTCGTATTTAATAGTATCTGGAAGTTCAGCCTTTACCTTGCTGACTTTATCATAACCTACTCTCTCACATACTTCCATTATAACCGCTTCCTCTTCTTCTGTGAAAAGCTCAGATAAATCCAGGTTAAATTCAGGTCTACCAAACTCATCTATATAATCTGTAACATAGCCTAAAATAGTGGAAATTGAAACCTCAAGTTCTTCTGAAATCTCCTTTAACTCTCTATTTTGACTAAGCATATCTAAGGCTATCTGATTGTTTTTTCTTTCCTCACCATCAAGGACCAGCCTTTTTCTTTTCTTCTCTTCCCACTGCGGGAATAACTGCTTTTCAGCTGTATAGTCATTCACAACTTCTAAAACTGCAGCTCCATACTTTTCTATCTTTTTAGGCCCAAAGCCTCCTATATCCTTTAGTTTCTCCATGGAGTCAGGATATCTGCCACTTATCTCCTTAAGGGTATTCTTTGAAATAAGACCTGGTGGATATGCACCTTCCTTTTGTGAAAGCTCTTCCCTCAATTTAAGCAGCGCCTTAAAAAGCTCCTCATCAGTGGTTACATAAAAATCATTTTCATCCTGAGTTAAAGCCGCTGCAATCCTGCTTTCAACATCCTGTTCTGACTCTTCTTTCACAACTTTATCCTCGGTGGATTTTTGTTTTACTTTTATCTCAATTTTATTTTCCTTTATATAATTCTTAATAACTTCCTTGAAGGCTGCTCCATACTTATTGTACTTCACTTCTCCAACTCCAGAAACCTCTAGGAACTCCTCTTTGCTTTGAGGATACTTTGAACTCATTTCCCTTAATGTACCATCTCCAAAGATAATATAAGGAGGTATTCCTGCTTCCTTTGCCATATTGAAACGAAGCTCCTTTAAAAGATCGAAAAGCTCGTTGCTCACAGACTTCTTCTCTTGAACCTTAAACTCTTTAAACAGAACCTTATGCTGCCCTCGTAAAACCTCCATGGATTTTTGATTTAAAGCAAGTACTGGATAAGTTCCCTCCATCTGACTTAAATATCCATGGGATATTAAAGTGTTAATAAAGTTTTTAAGATTATCAGCTGAATAATCCTTCATGATTCCATAAGTAGAAAGTTCATTAAAATTAAGGTCTAAAACCTTCTTATTCTTTGAGCCCCTAAGGACATCAATAACCATGGTGGAACCAAAGTTCCTCTTCATTCTATATATGCATGATAAAACCTTTTGTGAATCTACAGTTTTATCTAGTATTTCTCCTTCATTTAAACAGTTACTACAGTTGCCACATTGCTCTCCATACTGTTCTCCAAAATAATTAAGGATATAGCTTCTATAGCAGTCATTACTGTACACAAAATCAACCATTTGCTGAAGAGCCTTATACTGATTATTCTTTCTCTCTGGGTTTTCAACTCCAACTTCAATTAAGTACTTCTGGGTATGGATATCCCCTGGAGCAAATAAAAGTACACATTCACTTTTCTCTCCATCTCTTCCCGCTCTTCCAATCTCCTGATAATAGCCCTCTATATTCTTTGGCATATTATAATGGATAACATACCTGATGTTGGATTTATCAATTCCCATACCAAAGGCATTGGTTGCAACCATAAGCTTTATTCTATCATAAATAAATTCCTCTTGATTGTTGCTTCTTTCTTCATCGGATAACCCCGCATGGTATCTTGCAACACTGAAGCCTTTTTCATAAAGGTCCTTATAAATATTATCTACTTCTTTTCTTGTGGCTGCATAAATTATTCCTGAATTCTCTTTATTTTTCTCCAGATACTTCATCAAGAACTTCTTTTTATTTTCACCTTTTATAATATTTATTGAAAGATTCTCCCTGTCAAAACCTGTTATGAATATTTTTGGACTTTGAAGCCTTAAAAGCTTAACAATATCTTGACGTACTTCCTTTGAAGCCGTGGCAGTAAAAGCTGTAATTATTGGTCTCTTATTTAATCTATCAATAAATCCTGAAATTCTTCTATAGCTAGATCTGAAATCATGCCCCCACTGAGATACACAATGAGCCTCATCGATGGCAATCTGACTAATATTAACTCCTGCAACCACACCATAAAACTCATAACTATCCAGTCTCTCTGGCGCTATGTATAATATCTTATATTTTTCATTTCTTATTCCTTCCATGACTTCATTAAACTCGGTCGTACTTAAGGAACTATTTATATATGCACTTGGAATACCCATATCTCTCATGGCATCCACTTGATCCTTCATTAAAGAGATTAAAGGAGAAATAACAATGGTAAGTCCATCAAGAACTAACGCTGGCACCTGATAACAAATAGATTTACCACTACCTGTAGACATGATAGTTAAAACATCATTTCCACTTAAAATGTGCTCAATTACTTCCTTCTGTCCTTTTCTAAACTCCTTATAACCATAGTATTTTTCTAAAACCTCATAAATTCTGCTTTGCAATTCTTCACACCCTTTATTTTAAGTGAGTATCCAAATCTTATTTTAGATACTGCGAAGTTAAGTGAGACTCCAAATCTTTGATTTGATTAGTAGGACATACCCTATAAGAGTATTTTTTCCACTTTCATTTCGAAGGAGCTTCCTCACATTTCTACAAACTATTATACCATCAGTTAAAAGTATTGTCCTAAAAAACTCCTTAAACCACATTTTGTAATTTTCATGAAGATGTTAAGAAGTTTCCAATATGATGAAATAGTGTTATAATGTTAGATAATTGAAATGAAAAATGAAGAATTAAGGATGAAAAATTATTATTGAAACTCCTAAGGAGTTTTCAGTTATATCCCTTTAAAACTTCATGAAAGGATTGATTGATATGGCATTAGATGGACTATATTTAAGAGCTCTTATTAAAGAACTTAAGGATACCCTTATAAATACAAGAGTTGATAAGATAACTCAGCCTGAAAAGGATGAAATAATTCTTTCTTTTAAAATAAACAGAAAAAATGTGAGACTTCTCTTAAGTGCAAATGCTTCTTACCCTAGAGTAAACTTTATTAATTACACTAAGGAAAGTCCTATGAAGGCACCTGTTTTCTGTATGGTTCTTAGAAAATACTTAAACACTGCTGTGGTGAAGGACATCCGCCAGCTTAATAATGACAGGGTGCTGATGATAGATTTTGAAAGCAGTGATGAGTTAGGTTTTAACAGCATATACACCTTAATGGTTGAAATCATGGGACGTCATAGTAACATTACTTTGGTTCGTGAAAGAGATGGTCTTGTGATGGATTGTGTTAAGCATATCACCCCAGATATAAACAGCTACAGAGTTTTATATCCTGGAGTAAACTATGTATACCCACCTGCCAGCAATAAAGCTGATATCTTTGAAATTTCCTTTGAAAGCTTTAAGGAGAAAGTTTTAGAAACCTTCACTGAAGAGGCTGAAATAAATGAAAAGTTCTTTACAAAGGTGGTTGATGGAATTGGTGCACCTGTTGCTAAGGAAATTCTCTTTAAATTAAAGGAAAATAACATAGAATTAAGTGTAAATAACTTAAAAGAAATTTATGATTTCTTAGTGGATTTCTTTGCAGGAGCTAGCAGTGGAGAATATGTGTTAGGTTCTTACACTGTAAACGGAGAACTTAAGGATTTCCACTGCGTAAAGCTGGATTATCTTCTACAAAAGGATGGCCAGTTTACATCCTTTGAATCTCCTAGTACCTTACTTGAAGAATTCTACCATGCCCGTGATAAAGTAAATAGACTTCAAGGCAGAAGCCACGACATGCAGAAGCTAGTTAACAATAATATTGATAGGCTTGAAAAGAAACTTCAAATTCTTAATTCAACTCTAGAGGAATGTGAAGAAAAACCAAAATACAGTTTATATGGTGAACTTATAACAGCTAACATATATGCCATAAAAAAAGGTGACAAAGAAGTAGAAGTTCTAAATTACTACAGTGAAGAAGGCGAATATATTAAGATCCCTTTAGATGTTAATAAAACTCCTTCTGAAAATGCCCAAAAGTATTATAAGCGATATAATAAATTGAAGAAGGCAGAGGAAAATGCCTATATTCAAATTGAAATAGCTGAAGGTGAACTTGCTTACCTGCAATCAGTTTTAACTAACATTGAAAATGCGGATACCTACAAGGACTTAGAAGATATTAAAAGTGAGCTTGTGGAAACAGGTTACATTGCCTTTAAAAAAACCATGAAGGGTAAAAAGGATAAACCATCTAAGCCACTTCACTTTATCTCTAGTGACGGCATAGATATCTACGTAGGAAAAAACAATATCCAAAATGATTTTCTAACCCTTAAATTTGCCCACAATAACGATATCTGGATGCACATTAAAAATGTACCTGGTTCACACGTAATCATTAAAAACATGGGAGAAATTCCAGACTCAACTCTCCTTGAAGGTGCAACTCTGGCAGCTTATTACAGTAAAGCTAAAAACTCAACTAAAGTGCCAATAGATTATACAGAAGTTAGGAACGTTAAGAAAATGGCAAAAGGAAAACCTGGAATGGTAACTTATTCAACTAATAAGACTATTTACGTTGATCCTGTAAAGCTGGAGCTTAAAGAAGTTTAAAAAAAGCGAGGAAAAATCCTCGCTTTTTTTATTCAAACTGTGAATAATATAACTGACTATAAAATCCCTTTTGCTTCAACAATTTCTTATGATCCCCCTGCTCCACAATATTCCCATCTCTTACCACCAATATGTGGTCTGCACTTTTAATAGTTGATAGTCTGTGAGCAATAACAAAGCAGGTTTTATCCTTCATGAGATTTCTCATTGCCTGTTGAATTTGAATCTCTGTTCTTGTATCAACATTTGAAGTGGCTTCATCAAGGATTAGGATTTTTGCATCAAGAAGCATTGCTCTTGCTATGGTTAAAAGCTGCTTCTGTCCCTTAGAGATATTAGTTCCATCATCAGTTAAGATGGTATCATATCCCTTAGGAAGTCTTTTAATGTAGGAGTGAATTCTAGCCGCCTTTGCTGCTTCAACTACCTCTTCCATGGTAGCTTTTTCATTTCCATAAGCAATGTTTTCAAAGATAGTTCCTTCAAATAGCCAGGTATCCTGCAGCACCATGGCATAGGCACCTCTTAAACTCTCTCTTGTAACAGCTCTTACATCATTGCCATCAACCTTTATAGAGCCTGAATTAACATCATAGAATCTCATCAAAAGATTTATTAGAGTAGTTTTTCCTGCTCCCGTAGGCCCAACAATAGCAACCATACTTCCAGCTGGAGCAACCATAGAAAGATTCTTAAGAATAATTTTTTCTTTGTTATACCCGAAGGAAATATTCTCTACCTTCACATTGCCTGCAACATCTTGAAGTTCTATGGCATTAGGTTTATCTGCCGTTTCCTTCATTTCATCCATTAAATTAAAGATTCTCTCTGCTGCAGCCAATGAGGATTGGAATTCTCCCATAATATTTGCTGCTTCATTAATTGGTCCTGAGAATTTTCTAGAGTACAGTACAAAGGAAGAAATACTTCCCACTGTCATTTCTCCAAAGAGATACATTAAAGCTCCAAAGACACTTATCAAAGATAAAGACAGGTTGTTCATAAAGTTTACTGAAGGTCCAACCATTGAGCCATAATAATCAGCCTTATAATATGCATTTACAGCTTCTTCATTTTTCTTTCTGAACTTTTCCTTTGTATTTTCCTCTTGGTGATAAGCTTTTATGGTCTTCTGACCAGAGATAAACTCCTCCACCTTACCATTTAATTCCCCTAGCTTCCTAGAACGTCCCCTAAACATCGGCCTGGTTAACTTGGTAATTTTCTTAGTCATAATAATTGTTATTGGCACTGTAACAACAAATACCAATACTAATCGCCTTGAAATCATAACCATGGAGATAAAAGATACTACCACAGTTATTACACTGGAGCAAATAGCAACTAAATCCGAAGTTAAAGATGCATTTAAGGTATCCACATCATAGGATACTTTACTTAAAATATCTCCTGTAGCATGGGTATCAAAATACCCTACTGGAAGTGATATAAGCCTATCCACTAAATCCTTACGAAGTTTAAATGAAATTCTTTTACTTATTTCCAACATCAACACTGCTAAAATGTATGCAAGGATAGCTGACGCAATGTAGAAAGCTATCATTAAACCACAATAATAAAATACTTTAGAAAAGTCCACTGCACCTTTTCCAAAGCTTATGCTGTCAATGGCATAACCTGAAATCATTGGTCCAACTAAGGCAAACATATTTGAACCTATGGATAAAACCACTGCTACCAGCATTAAAAGTTTATATTCAAAAAGATATGACATTACCCTTTTTAAAGTATGCTTTTTTGATTGTTTTGAAGGAGATGAATGTCCATCCTTATTATTAATACTCATACTATTCCCCCATCTGTGATTTGCTGATTTCATTATAAATGTCACAGCTTTCTATAAGCTCTTCATGTGTTCCATAACCAACAATTTCTCCATCTTCTAAAACGCAAATGTGGTCAGCCTGCATGATGGAGCTGATTCTTTGTGCGATCATTATAGTAGTAGTTTCCTGGAAATGTTCCCTGAGATTTTTTCTTAAAGCTGCATCCGTCTTATAATCCAGTGCACTTGATGAATCATCTAGAATCAAGATTTCTGGATGGGCCGCTAGTGCTCTGGCAATAATCATTCTCTGCTTTTGACCACCGCTTAAGTCAGCACCACGAACAGCAACCTTTGTTTCAAAGCCGCTAGCTTTTCCTTCTATAAAATCTCTTGCCATGGCGTAATCTGCTGCTGCTTCAACATCTGCTTTTTCAAGATTTCTTCCAAATTTAATATTCTCATATATGGTATCTGTGCTGATAAAGTCATTTTGGAATACAACTCCAAACTTTTCTCGAAGCTCCTTTGTTTCTATGGAACGAATATCTTGTCCATCAATATAAATGGCTCCAGAATCTACATCATAAAATCTCATTAATAGTTTTATTAAAGTTGATTTTCCAGCTCCTGTAGAGCCAATAATTCCAAAGGTTTCTCCTCTTTTAATTGAGAAGTTCACATTTTTAACGTTCTCTTCATTATGATTATATGAAAAGTTTACATCCTTAAACTGAATTGCAAATCCTTTATCTCCTTCTGGCTTATGCTTCACCTGAAGCTCTTCTGGCGCATTTAAAACTTCTGTAATACGTCTAGCTGATGAACTAGCTTTAGAGTACATTGTAAACAATCTTGAAATAAATAAAAGCGCATTAAGAATCAAGGTAACATAAGTTAAAAATGCAATTATTGTACCTGGTTTTATTGCTCCGCTGTTAACTCTATAAGCTCCTGCTAAAATAACAAATACTGTTCCCACATTCAGGCATAAGCTCATAATAGGATTAAGCACAGCCATCACCATACCTGCTTTTTTCTCCTCATCAATTGCAGCTTTTGCTTTTTCATTAAATTTATTTTTCTCGAATTTTTCCTTAGATAGTGCTTTTATAACACGAATACCAGTTACATCTTCACGAAGAACTCTGATATAGTCATCAGTTCTTTTCTGAACAATGGTGAACATTGGTACTCCAACTTTTGAAACGTACATTATTGCTCCAAATATTATTGGCATTACGGCAAGCATTACTAAAGTAAGTACCGGATCTAAGGTTAAGGTAATAATTATTCCACCGAATAATATAATTGGTGCCCTTACACCTAATCTCTGCATCATTCCAATGATTTGATGAATATTGTAAGTGTCACTGGTTGCCCTTGAAATTAAGGATGGCAGAGTAAACTGATCTACTTGATTTTCTGATAAAGTTATCATCTTTGCAAATAAATCATTTCTTATTCTTTCTGTTGAATTTCTTGCAACCTTAGAAGCCATCCGATTGGCTATAATATTAAAGGTTACTGCAATGACAGAACATATAAACATAATCACACCCCAAAGAATTACAAGATTAATATCCTTTAAAGGGATTATGTCATCAATCATATGGGATAATATCCACGGAAGAGCAAGTTCTACAATTGTTCCTGTAAATTTAATAATAAGTCCCAGAATCATCCCCCACTTATAGGGTTTTAAATAACTAAAAATCTGTCTCATATGTCTTCCACCCAAAACTCCTTCTACTAATCTTTATATAAATTTATTTCGTTATACTAAATATTATATACCAAATTTGTATCAAAAACCATAAAAATCCATCAGAGTAAAAATTAAATTCTTATTTATTTTTATTATAAATAAAGCACCTCAAATTTGATATGCTCTCTGTCAAGTAGACAGGGCAATTCAAATTGAGGTGCTTTCACATTAATTATTTCTTTGGATTATATTGATAGTAGTAACATTGAAGTCTTCCATTATAAAGCTTTCTATTTTTATCGGCTTTTCTTCCAAAGGTCTTTTGGAAATCATCATAGGAAGTTAAAACATAGCATGACCAATCATCTAACTGGGAATATACCTTCGAAAAAGTTCTATATAGATTTTGAACTTCCTTTTCATCAAGAAGTCTTTCTCCATATGGTGGATTTGTAATAATCATTCCACATTTTTTTCTATTTCTAACATCCTTCATATCAAGCTTTTGGAAGTTAATATAATCTTTAACGCCAGCTTTTTCAGCATTGTTCATTCCTGTTCTTAAAACTCTTCCGTCAATATCAGAAGCTTGAATAACAAATTCCTTTTTATTGACAGCTCTTTTAGCTCCTTCTCTAACCTGATCCCACATCTCCTTATCAAAAGACGGCCAAGTTTCACTTACAAAGTGTCTATTAACTCCTGGAGCAATATTTTTAGCAATTAAGGCAGCTTCTATTGGAATCGTACCTGAACCACAGAATGGATCTATTAAAATCTCATCTCCATTAAACTTAGAAATAAGCACTAAAGCTGCTGCTAAGGTTTCCTTTAAAGGTGCAGCTCCAGCATTTTCTCTGTAGCCTCTTTTGTGAAGTCCAACTCCTGAAGTATCAAGCGCGAGGGTTACTATATCCTTTAAAATTCCAACTTCAATTTTATAAACTGGACCATCCTCACTAAACCAGTTCGTATTATACTTTTCCTTCATTTTTTCAACTACAGCTTTTTTAACTATAGATTGACAATCAGGAACACTATGTAATGTTGATTTTACTGATTTTCCTGTTATGTGCATTTTGCCGTCTAATGGAATTAAATTACCCCAGTCAACTTTTTTTGTTCCTTGGAATAACTCTTCAAAGGAAGTGGCTTTAAATTCAGCCATTTGAATAAATACTCTTTCAGCTGTTCTAAGGTGAATGTTACAAATAGCAACATCCATTTCATCACCCTCAAAAACAATTTTCCCATTTTCCACCTTAAGATCTTCATAGCCAAGATTTTTCAGTTCCTTGGCTGTGATAGCTTCTATTCCAAAGGTAGTAGTTACAATTATATTAAACATATATTTTTCTCCTAATTGTTTTCATATAGACTTACTAAGTCCATACCATCTTTCTCTACAAGCTGAACTGTTATATCTTCTTTTCTAGAGGTTGGTATGTTCTTTCCTACATAGTCTGCTCTTATTGGAAGCTCTCTATGGCCTCTGTCAACTAAAACAGCAAGCTGTATCATCTGTGGTCTTCCTTTATCAATAATTGCATCTATGGCCGCTCTAACGCTTCTTCCAGTAAACAATACGTCATCCACAAGAATAATTTTCTTTCCTGTGATGTCACAGTTCACTTCAACGCTGTTATGCTGCTTAAGTTCTTCTGGTTTCTTTAAGTCATCTCTATAAGTTGTGATATCAACGCTGCCCACTTCCACAGAAACTCCTTCAAAGGTTTCTATAAGATTTGCAATCCTTTTAGCTATAGGCACTCCTCTAGTTCTAATTCCGATTAATACTAAATCTTCAACACCTTTATTTTTTTCGATGATTTCATGGGCTATTCTTGTCAGTGTTCTTTTAATGGCTTTGTCATCAAGTAACACAGATTTCAGTTCCATAATTCTCCTCCTAAACTTCTTTTCTTAATTTATCTAATACTTCTTCAAAATACTCTGGAAGCTTTGAATCAAATTCCATATATTCTCCAGTGGTTGGATGTATAAGTCCTAAATTTTTAGCATGTAAGGCCTGACCCTGAAGTTTAAATCTTTGCTTCTTATGGCCATATACTAAATCACCAACTAAAGGATGATGTAAATATGCCATATGCACTCTGATTTGATGTGTTCTTCCTGTTTCTAATCGGCACTCTACTAAAGTATGTTTTTTAAATCTTTCAAGAACTCTATAGTTAGTTATAGCTTCCTTTCCATCCTTTACTACAGCCATTTTTATTCTCTCCACAGGATGTCTTCCAATTTGGGTTTGTACAGTACCTTCATCCTCCTTTATTATACCTTCAACGATGGCATAATAAGTTCTCTTCATGGAGTGATCCTTAAGCTGAGCAGCTAAAGAATTATGTGCTACATCATTTTTAGCAACAACTAAGATTCCTGAAGTATCCTTGTCAATTCTATGTACTATTCCTGGTCTTATAACTCCATTAATCCCTGATAAATCTTTACAGTGATGAAGCAGACCATTAACTAAAGTACCGTTGTAATTCCCTGGGGCAGGATGAACTACCATGTCTTGAGGTTTATTTACAACAATTATATCACTATCTTCATAAACTATATCCAAAGGAATATCTTCTGCTTCAACCTGAAGTTCTACTGGCTCTGACTTCTCAATGGAAACCTCATCCTTTAAACGAAGCTTATAATTACTTTTTTTCACTTTATCATTTACTTTAACTTGTTCTTTTTCTATTATACCTTGTGCAAAAGACCTGGACATATTATCACAGGTTTCACTGACAAATACATCAAGTCTTTTTCCCACTTGGCTTTCATCGATTATATATTTTTCTAATTCCATTAGATCTCATCCTTTAGTATACATATTAATAAGAAAAAGGTACCAACACAAACACATATATCAGCTACATTGAAGGTTGGAAAATAATATACATCCTTATAATGAACTAATATAAAATCAATAACATATTTGTAAGCTATTCTATCAATAAGATTTCCTATTGCACCAGCTATAATTAATCCCATTGAAATATAGGTTAATTTGAAGGTTGGTTTTCTCTTAATTAAATAACCTATCATAAATATTACAACTATTATTGTTATTGTTATAAACAGCCACTGCTTATTCTGAAGCATTCCAAAGGCTGCTCCACGATTCTCAAGATATTCAAAACCAAAGAAATCCTTTATAACAACTATTGCATCATTCCCCTTTAAAGAAACAACTGCCCACTTTTTAGTAAGCCTATCTAAAACTAAGCCTAAGGCTATAATTATCATGGTTAAACTCAATATAATCCCCTCATCTTTCAACGCAAAGTGTTGTTATAATACACTTCTTACTATTTTACACTGCTCCATAATTTCCCCTACAGCCTTTATATTAATAGTCTGTCTGGCATCGGATACAGAATTATCTGGAGTAATATGACTTTCTAATATCACACCATCAGCTCCAGCTGAAACTCCAGCTATACTCATTGGTTTAACTAATTCTCTTCTTCCAGTTCCATGACTTGGGTCTACTAATACAGGTAATCTATAATGTTCCTTAATCATTGCAACTGCATTTAAGTCCAGAGTATTTCTTGTTATGGTTTCGAAGGTTCTGATACCTCTTTCACACATAACAACATTCATGTTTCCTTCTTTAAGTATGTACTCCGCTGCATAAATCCATTCAGATAAAGTAGCACTCATACCTCTTTTTAATAAAACTGGCACTTGAAGCTTACCTAGTTCCTTTAAAAAGGTATAGTTATACATATTTCTAGAACCAACCTGAATCATATCCACATATTTAAGTGCTTCTTCAATCTGGCTGGCATCCATAACTTCAGAAACTACTGGCATATTGTATTTTTCTCCTACGGCTTTAAGAATCTTTAATCCTTCAATGCCAAGTCCTTGAAAATCATAAGGCGAAGTTCTTGGCTTAAAGGCTCCACCTCTAATCATGTGAACACCTTGTGCTTTAAGACCTTCACCTATTGCCATTAAAGTATCAAGGTTTTCCACTGCACAAGGACCAGATATAAAGGTTAAATTTCCTCCACCAATAGTTACATCCTTAACCTTAACGATTATATCTTCTCCACTGCTTTTATCGGCTAGTAAATTTTTCATATAATATCACCTACATTGCTTGTAACATTGTTCTTAAAATTCTATTTGAATTCTTAACTGATATCTCTTTAAACTTTTCATAATCCATATGTGCACCATTGTTTGCATTATCAGAAATAGATCTGATTACAACAAATGGCTTATGGTTTAAGTATGCAACATGAGCAATACTTGCACCTTCCATCTCACAAGATAAAGCTCCAAACTCTTCACTAAGCCATCTTATCTTGTCAACATTTGCAATAAATTGATCTCCAGAAACTATTCTTCCTGAGAATGAATTAATATCTTTTATTTCCTCACAAGCTTTCTTTGCAAGCTCTACTAATTTCTCATCACACTTAAAATCAAACACATCCATGTTTGGTATTTGACCATGTTTATCTCCAAAGCTTGTAGTGTCCATATCATGCTGTACTAAATCTGTAGCAACAACCACATCTCCAGGATAAATATTTGTTCCAATTCCACCTGCTATACCTACGTTAACTACAGCATCTACATTAAAATCATCTACTAAAATCTGAGTACATACTGCTGCATTAACCTTACCAATTCCACTTACAACAATTACAACCTCTTTATCATAAATGCGACCATGATTAAACTCCATCATAGCCTTTTTAACTTTTTTCTCTATGCTCATCTCTGCTATTAAAGATGCTACCTCTTCAGGCATAGCTCCAATTATTCCTATTCTCATAATAAATTCTCCTTTGCTTTTCTTATAACCATTATTATTTACTTTAAGTGATATTCTAACTCTTATACATAGATTATTATTTTACTAATTCTATAGCTACTAAAATAGTAATCAAAACCAAGAAATTTCGGAGGAATTTCAACCATCATTCTTAATCTTTAATACTTCATTCTTCATTAAAATAACACTATTCCCCATTATAGACTACATATATTATAATATATATGTTAGGCTTCATGTCAATAGATTGAAGGAATAAAAAAATCTCACTTTTTATAGTGAGATTTCTTTTATGTAATAACTCCCCATATGCATGTCAAGGAGATATAAATTCATTTTCACAACTCATAAAAATATTATTTATCTACAAAAAAACTTTTTATATCTTCAAGCTCTGCAGTATTATACTCAAATACCTCTGGCTCTTTTGCTTCATTAGCCCCTATATTAAGTGGAACCTCTTGAGTTTTTTCTATTTCTGGTATAACTGAAGAAATATTATAATTTTTATCATAATCCTTCTCTAAAGCTTCAAACATTTCCATTTGAGTAACCATAAAATTTCTAAATTTACTTCTGAATTTAGCAAACTCTTGCTTTGTTCTGTCAAATTCATCATTAATATTTAAAACACTTAGATGAGCTTTATCAATAATCTTCTTAGCACTGTCATTGGCATTTTTAAGAATTAATTCAGCTTCATTTTGTGAACTTTGCTTTGCTTGCTCTGCAGCATTTTGAGCTAATAATAAAGTACTTTGAATTGTACTCTCCATTTTTGAGTAGTGATCTAATTTATCTTGAAAAACATCCATCTTTTCCTTTAAAATAGCATTTTCTTTGTATAACGCTTCATAGTCTTCTGCAACCTTCTCTAGGAAGTCATCAACTTCGTCCATGTTATACCCTCTCATGTTTCTTTTGAACTCTCGGCTCATTATGTCCATAGATGTCATCTTCATAACCTTCACCCCTTATATATATTTACCAACAAGTAACTTAATCCTGCCTTTTCCAGTTTCACCAATGATAGACCTAACTTTAAATTTTCCAAAGCCTCTTATAGTAATAGTATCATTAATTTCTACTATTTTATCCTTTCTATCACATATCTGATAGTTTAAAAGTACTGCACCACCATTGATAAGTTCAGTTCCTCTCGCTCTAGAGATATTACATATCCCTGGAACCACATTATCTATTCTAAGAGAAGTTGCTATAATATTTTTTTCATTAAAATTTATTTTTGGAAGCTGTTCTTCATCCTCATTCAAAATCTCAACAGTACAAGGACAATTTCCTATTTGGTTTAAATTATCTATAATATAATTGCTAACTGAAGATGCTACAGGTATGTAACATTTATTACCTTCTACTACTAAATCACCAAATAAATTTCTTTTAATTCCTAGAGCCATAATTGAGCCCAAGTAATCCCTATGTCCAAGTTCCTTAAATTTTGATTTATTAGTAACAATCAAAACATCCAATTCGAAATCTTCCGATGTATCTTGATGCACGGAGAATTTAACCATTCTCCTTTCACAGTCTTCAAAAACTCCATTACCTTGAACCATAACACCCAATTTATTCTCATTGGCTTTAAGCTTCATATAGATATCTGGAGTTAAAAAATCCTTAGTATATATAGGCACTTCAATATTTCTACACAATTCAACATCTTCATACAGACCAGATATATAATTCTTATCCTGATCCCTAAACATATCTAAAAATACCTTTTTATCCATAAGTGACACTCCAAATCTATGATTTGGTAAGTGGAAGTTACTCATTCGAACGTATGTGAGAATGAGTTTCCTTATTACCATTCAAATTTTATATTTGGTTAAGGCGAAGTTAAGTGAGAGTCTAAATCTTTGATTTAGTTTCTCGAACTTACTCCTTTGAGCTAAAGCGAGAAGGAGTTTCCTTACCTACCTTAACTTTCACTCCTACTTAAATGAGCTAAATATTCCTTTGTTAGTTAATTCACTTCTTAATTCATTGCTAACTTCAATGTTTGAAGGAGTAAGAATAAATACACCCTTTTCAACAGATTGAAGTCCACCCTCTAACGCGTAGACAGCTCCTATTAAAAAGTCTAATACTCTTTGTCCCTCTTTAGTATCACCAATATTATTTAAGTTAACAATAACAATTTTTCTTGACTTTAAATTATCTACTATAATTTGCCCTTCATCATAATTGTTAGGCTTGCTAATTACAACCTTTGATGAAGATGCAGTGTGAATATTAACTATTTTATTTTGCTTTTTATTTACAAAAGGTTCTATTTCTATCTCCTCTCTTTCATCTTCATAAGTATCTTCTATTTCTTCATCTTCGTATAGATCATCATCTTCCTCATCTTCAAAACCCATCATTCTGCCTAATCCCTTTAAAATTTCCATAAATATACCTCCAACTACAAATTATAATTCCTTTTTCCAAATATCCCCGTACCTATTCGAACCATGTTTGAACCTGCTTTCAAAGCGACTTTATAATCATTACTCATACCTATTGACAGGGTTTCCATGGTTATATTCTTATACTCTCTTGTTTTAAGTTCATCAAAAACCTCTTTAGTTTTTGTAAAGTAATACATAGAACTTTCTTCATTTCCAATTGGTATTGTTGCCATAATCCCTTTCACCTTTACAAAATGACATTCTTCACATGCCTGCAAAAGCTCCTCGAGATTTTCCAAAAGAATACCCGTTTTACTTTCTTCCCTTCCAATATTAATCTGGATTAGAGTATTGGCAATAAGCTCACTTTTCTCATATTGCTTTTCAATTTCCTGCAAGAGTCTTACACTATCAAGCGAGTGAATTAAATGTACCTTACCTACTAAATATTTCACCTTGTTACGCTGAAGATGCCCAATTAAATGCCATCTTATATCCTTAGGTAACTGTTCATATTTATCCATCATCTCTTGAACCTTGTTTTCACCAAAATCTCTTTCACCTACATCATAGACAGCTTTAATCTCCTCAACTGCTCTGGTTTTAGATACAGAGATTAAGGTAACATTCTTTGGCAAATCATCTCTTAGCCTTAAGTAATTTTCACTAATAGACAAAATTACCCCTCCTGTCTCCTATGTAATTAATATGTAACTCCACCTCATATTCATTCGGAGGAGTAAGTTCTACCACTCAAATCAAAGATTTGATGTATCACTTACACAAGTTATGATTCTCACCTACTTTTATTCTACGTCAAATAAAAAAAACCTTTAATAAAATTAAACTTTTTTAAAATTTTTTCTAATAATTTTACTTTGCAACTTCTTTCATATGGTTTATATCCAATTTTCCGTTATAAGCTGGAATTTCCACATCATAAACTAACTCTATATTTACTGTACACATTCTAAAAATAAGAGTTTTAACGTGATTTTCCTGTGTTTCAATAAATTTGTCCAAAACTTCTTGATTTCCTATGGCTGTTATATAAAATGGACTTATTAATTTAACATCGTCTATTTCAATTGTTGCTCCACCACAGTTTGCATAGGAATCATATATAACACGTTGGTTATTTATCATTATAGCTTCAGCACCAGCATTTCTTAAATCGTTAATAACTTTAACTATATCGCTATTATGGATAAGCATGGAGTTTGTATATTTTCCTCCAACCTTGAATTCCGGTGAGTCATCTAAGGTTATCTTAATTCCATCGCCTTTAACAGGAGTAAGACCTAAGGCCATCTCATTATAACGAAGCTCTTTTTCCATTTCTGCAACCACTTCGTCAATATCCCTGCTAAATCTATCATATCCATTTATTTTATCATTTAATTCTTCCTGCTGCTGTTCCAAATCACTAATTTGGCTTTGAAGCTTTGCTCTTTCTTTATATGCTTTCTGATATTGCTCTAAATCCAGGAATTTTGCCTTCCCAGACAAATTCAGATTCATGGAAATTAAAATTCCAATGATTACTGTAGCAATAAATAGAAATATATTTGCCTCATTAATGCGCATTTAAATTCTCCTTAATGATGTACTTTTATTCTATCCATCAATAATCTTCTAATACCAGCGAAATTATTAAATATTCTTTGTCCAAATACAATAAGTGCGGCAATGTAAACTGGTATTCCAAGTCTATCCCCAAGATAAACCATAAAGGCAGCAAGGAATGCATTTCCAAAGAAGCCTGAAATAAAGATATCTGCTCTGAAATCCTTTTTTAAGGTGGCTTTTACAGCTCCAAAAATGGAATCTATACATGCAAATATTGCAACTGATATATATGGTGATAATTTTGCTGGAAAGCTGATATTAAAGGCAACTCCTAAAATTATTCCAATAATTAGTCCGACTACTGCTATCATCCTTTTCCTCCTACCCTCTATTCATTTTCTTTAACTTCTTCAATATACTTAAACTCCAACGGAGTTGAAACTTTATTTATAGTTATTTCATCCTTTTTATCATATGTAACATCACAATTATATTGTAAATCTGCTGAAATTGTCCCCTGAAACTTTAAGGAATTTTCTAACAGAGCAGGACTTCCAATTGCTTTAATAACCACCTGCTCCATAGGTGAAATTCTAGTTTCATTAACTACAATTGCATTTCCAGCAGAACGTATACCACTATTTGCAACTAGCCTTATATCATTTATTGAAATTGCTTCTGCTTCAGCAGCATACAATTCATTTACGATTGTAAGAAGATCAAAATCCTTAATAGGGTATCCCTTATTATTGGTAGCACCAAAGGGATTTGATTTTGGAGTAATATAAATTATAATTCCTTCACCTTTTACATCTGTCAGGCCAGCTCTTGCCCTTGTTTTTTGTAACTCATCTAATAATGCCTGATTCTTACTTTCGTTAGCAATGGACTGCTCGTATTCCGATGCCCTTGCTGACAGTTCATTTACTTTGTTTTGTAATTCTTCTCTTTCTTTTTTCAGCTGTTCATTCTCTAATAATATTTCAGGATTTTGACTATTTCCATCTACTGCAACTGAGTTTTGTGCATTTATAGATTTTAATTGAATAACTATCATAAAACCAAAAATTAAGAATACTAATCCCACTGTTAATTGAGAAATAAATTTTTTCACAGCCTCACCTCCCTGTATTACTCTTCCTTAAACACTACTGGATTTCCTTTAAAGCTCACATCTACATAACCCTTCATTCCTAAAAACTGAGGTGTAGTTAATATACTAAAGGCTTTCGCCAGTTTATCATTCATATTTTCACTGGAACCAAGTTTAATATACGCATTTTCCACATAAAGCTTGTAGTCAACAAAATTATTTACCTCTAGTCTCATTTGTGGGAATTGTTCAAAGTATCCATTGTCACTTAAATACTTATGTATATCCTTAGCACCATCAATACGGCTTCCATCTTCATCTTGAATAAATTCTCCTACTATTAGCTTTTCCGCAGGAATTCCCTCTATACTTAAAACCTGTGGCATCTCTATAGTTTCTTTTACCCCAAGGACCCTCCCATTTTCATCTATAGCATAAATACCATCTGTTCCTTGAGCTGAAAAAGCAATTTTTCTTTCCTTTATTTCTATAGAAAGTTTTTTTGGAAGCAGCCTTTTCACTGTTGCACTTTCTATATATTCGTTTTTCATTAGAATTTTTTCAATCTTGCTTGTATTTATTTTAAAAATATTTATGTCGGGCTCTATGGCCGCTGAAGTTAAAACTGTTTCTGTAGACACTATTTCATTTCCACTTACAGTTACTTCTCCAAGATTAAACTCTGGCAGTGTAAGACCTAAGGTTACAAGAATAGTACAAAGTAATACTAAAATTATCATTGTCCTTTTCATGACTATAATTTTTCTTTTTCTTTTAAGAATACTTTCCTTATTACTTAAAATATAATTGCCATAATCCTCTTCACGTTTTTTCGTCATTCTTTCACCACCATACTTCTGCTAGTTTATGCAATACAAATATATTCTACCATTTTACCATAACAATTTCATTACAAAAGTATTAATATTTTTCCATCTTATATAATATATTTTCATTTTTATTAATACTTTTTAAAGTTTTAATAAACTTTAATAAATTTCACTATAATTAAGTTGAATATGTAGATTAATAAGGAAACTCCTTCTCATATACATTCAAAGGAGTAAGTTCACATTAGCCAAATCAAAGATTTGGATGTTTACTTAAGGAAATTCCTTCTCACGTAAAATAATACGACTGAAGCAACAAAAATTAACTTCATTGAATGTTCTTCTCATTGTAGTTTTAAAATAGCAGAGGCTCTTCAAATAACTTTATCCTAAAACTCAAAAGTAATTTATATAAAAAAAGAAAGTCAGCTCAAACTGACTTTCAACCATGATTATTCATTTCAAATTCTTGCATTCTATTTAAGTTTAAAACTTACTTATGCATTTTTAGCATTACTTTGTCTCGTGATATTCAGTAGTACTCCCATGAATATCATATTAATTACCAGAGACGATCCTCCATAACTAATGAATGGAAGTGGAACCCCTGTTACAGGCATTGAACCTGAAACAACAGCAATATTGATAAGTGCTTGGAAAATAACTACCGATGTTATACCTGTTGCAAGTAACGAACCATATAAGTCCTTCGCCTTTGATGCAGCAACAATCCCTCTCCAAAGGAAAATAATAAATAAAGTTATTACTATCATTACACCTATATATCCAAGTTCCTCACCTATTACTGCTAGGATAAAGTCATTATGAGGCTCTGGAATATAAAAACACTTTTGTCTTGACTGTCCAATACCAACTCCAGTTAATCCTCCTGACCCTAAAGCAAGCAAGGATTGTATAAGCTGATATCCTGTGTCTTGAGCATCTGCCCATGGATTCATAAAGCCTGTAAGTCTTTCCATTCTATAAGGTTCAATAGCAATAAAGGTTGCTCCAAACCCAAGTACGCCTCCTGCTAAAAGTCCCATCTGGCTAATCTTTGTGCCTGCTACAAACAGCATCATAACACATACCATTATTGTTACCATTGTAATACTAAGGTTTTTCTCTAAAAGAATCATTGCAGCAACCGCCCCTGTAAATGCAAGGTTTGGAACTACTCCCTTCCAGAATTTTTTAATGTTTTGTGTGTTATTTGCAATGTTTTTAGCTACAAATAAAGCTACCACATACTTTGCAAGCTCCGAAGGCTGGAAAGATGCTGGTCCTAACCTTATCCATCTTTGAGCCCCCTTAACGGGTGCAAATGCAAAAACTGCACATAATAAAATAAAAGTTATTATTATAATCACTCTAGTCCACTTTTTATACACATGATAATCGATATTCATGGTTACTATCATGGCGATTGTTCCTAAAACAGCCCAAGCAAGCTGTCTCCATAAAAAGTATTCTGCATCATCATATTTAAATGCTGAAAAATAGGAGCTAGCACTATAAACCATAACAACTCCTATGGTAACCAGCATGATAATAGTGGCGAACAGAACAAAGTCAATGTCTCCTAATCTAATTTTGGTTTTTTTCACTCTAACTCCCCCTATAGCATTCTTACTTTTTAACTTTTAGTACATATTAATTATAGCTAAGAATCCTACTAAGCATAAAAGTACAGTTATGATTGAGAATACTGCAACAATCTTACTTTCATGCCATCCCTTTAACTCAAAGTGATGGTGAAGTGGTGCCATTTTAAATACTCTTTTTCCTGTAAGCTTAAAGGATGTAACTTGTATAATTACTGATAAAGTTTCTGCTACATATATTCCACCTACGATGATAACTACTAGTTCAAGCTTTAATATCATAGCAATGGCTCCAATAGCTCCACCTATTGCTAAAGACCCTGCATCTCCCATAAAGATTTGTGCAGGATATGAGTTGTACTTTAAGAAGCCTAAGATAGCTCCTGCTAAAATTCCACAGAACATAGCTAAAGTATAATATCCCATAGCAAAACTTACTATTGCAAAGAAAGTCATTACTAATAAAGTTACTGAACTACATAATCCATCAAGACCGTCAGTAAGATTTACTGCGTTAGTTACAGCTGCAAAGTAAACTACTATAAAAGGAATAAATAATATCTTTAAATCTAAAGTAGTTCCACCAACAAAAGGTATCAATATATCAGTTCCAATTCTTGAGGAAGCCGTATATCCAAAGAATACCGATACAATAACTAAAAGCAGCATCTTCTGATAACTTTTAAGACCTTCATTTTTCTTTTTAATAATTTTAAGTGCATCATCTAAAAGTCCAATTGCTCCAAAGGCAACAAGAGCATAAACTGCAAGCATAGCTTCATCCTTAGGATTTCTCACCATAATTACCATGGTTAAGCAGGTAGCAATGATAAATATGATTCCTCCCATGGTTGGAGTTCCTTGTTTTTTTAAATGACTTTGAGGACCATCCTCTCTTATGTTTTGACCAAATTTAAACTTGTGTAGCGCCGGAATGATAAGGGGCGCTATTCCAAAAGAAACTATGAATGCTACTAATACAGAATATATTAATTTATTCATATTCTAATCCCTCCCTATATACTTTTCTTTTGTAATTCATTAATAATATTTTCAAATTTCATTGATCTAGATGCTTTAACTAAAAGTACATCTCCATCCTTTAAGTTTTGCTTTAAATAGTGAACTATATCTTCAATTGAGTCGAAGGCTTTGAAGTTTTCACTTCCAAATCCAGCTTCAAAATCCGAATTAAATTCACCTAAAGTAATCAGCATATCAACCTTTGAATCCTTTGCATACTTAGCAACTTCTTCGTGAGCCTTTGGAGATTCTTCTCCAAGCTCCTTCATTGTTCCAAGTACAGCAATTTTTCTGCCTTCATAGGTTTTTAAAACCTCTAAAGCTGCAATCATGGAATCAGGGCTAGCATTATAAGCATCATTTATGATGGTATATCCTTCATGTTTTATAACATCTAGTCTCATTGAGGTAGCTTCTAAATTCTTAATACCCTCTGCTATTTCTTCATAGCTAACTCCAAGGTGTCTTGCCACCGCAACTGCAAGAAGAGAGTTCAGCACATTATGCTTTCCTGGAACAGGAACAAAAATTGTTTGGTCTATTGCCCTTCCATTCTCTTTTACAGAAAACTCAATATTATCCTTATTTATAATTATTCTACAACCTTTGAAATTATAATCACTTTCTGTACCAATTTTTACTATTTTATAATTATTACTTTCAAGATCGTGAAGTTTATCATTTTCTCCATTAACTATAAGCACATTGTTTTCATTAAAAAGAGTAGTGATTTCTAATTTTGCTTTTAAAATATTATCCCTGGTTTTTAAATTTTCCATATGAGAAGTTCCAATATTAGTTATTACGGCAATATCTGGTTTTGCAACCCTTGCTAAGGTCTCAATCTCTCCAAGATTACTCATGCCCATTTCTAAGATGGCTACTTCATAGTCCTTATTTAACTCCAATATCATTAAAGGCATTCCAATATCATTATTGAAGTTTCCTTTAGTTTTAAACACTTTATATTTTTCACTTAAAGCTGCTGCTATTAAGTCTTTTGTAGATGTTTTTCCTGTAGAGCCTGTAATTCCAACAACCTTAATATCTAAAGTATCTATATAGAAGCTTGCTAAGTCTAATAAAGCTTTTTTAGTATCTTCAACTAAGACTATAGATGAATCCTCACTAAAAGATTTATATTCTTCTTCCTTGTGAACTATTACAAGTCCAGCTCCATTTTCTAAAACATTATCCACAAATTTGTGAGCATCAAAGTTTTCACCTTTTATAGCAAAGAATATATCTCCCTTATTAACCTTTCTGCTATCTATTACAACCCTTGAGAAATCCCTTTGTTTCCCTTCAACTAATAGTTTGCCTCCTATAGCTTTTACTATATCCTGTAACTTTATATTGTCCATTAAAGCTTCAACTCCTTCATTAGCTTTAAGACTACTTCCTTCTCATCAAAATGGATAGTCTCATTTTTAAGTATTTGATAAGTTTCATGACCTTTTCCAGCAATTACTATAATATCCCCTTTTTGAGCCATTAGCAATGCTTCTTTAATTGCTTCTTCTCTATTTTCAACAACCTTGTAGTTTTCTTGCTTTACACCAGCCACAATATCATCAAGAATTGCATACGGATCTTCACTTCTAGGATTGTCAGATGTAATGATAGCTATATCGCTAAGATTAGTTCCGATTTCACCCATAATTGGTCTCTTGGTTTTATCTCTATCTCCACCACAGCCAAAGATACAAATTAATCTTCCAGTGGTTAGCTCCCTTAAATTTTCAAGGATATTTTTAAGACTGTCAGGAGTATGCGAATAATCTCTAATAACCTGGAACCCTGAATTCATTCCTAAAGTTAAGTTTTCACATCTTCCTGGTACTGTAACCATGGCAAGAGCTTTAATGATTACATCTATATCTATTCCTTGATTTAAAGCTGCACCAATACAGCCTAGTGCATTATACACATTGTATCTGCCCGGAATAGATAAAACCACCTTCTTAATTTCACCCTTATATTCTAAGTCAAATATCATTCCTGTGGCTTCTAAATCTATATCTTCTCCTCTTAAGTCACTTACCTTTTCTATTGAATAAGTTGTAACTTTTGAAGCTTCTTTCGCTGTTACTTCTTTAATTAATCTTGCACCATACTCATCATCAGCATTAATTATAGAACTTTTACTTATATCAAACAATTTCGCTTTTGCTTTATAATAATTCTCAAAGGTTTTATGAAAATCCAAATGATCTTGAGTTAAATTTGTAAAAATACCTTCTTCGAATTTCGTACCATATACTCTGTAAAGATCTAAGGAATGAGATGAAACCTCCATTACACAGTAATCTACTCCAGCTTCAACCATTTTATTAAATAGTTCTTGAAGTTCAAGTGATTCTGGAGTTGTCCTTTCTGCATGAAGCTCTTCACTTCCTATATAATTAGCAATTGTACCAATTAAACCTACCTTATAACCTGAAGCTTCTAAAATAGCTTTAATCATAAATGCAGAGGTAGTTTTCCCATTAGTACCTGTAATACCAATAAGCTTCATTTTTCTGCTTGGATTATCATAAAAGTTACATGAAGCCATAGCTAAAGCTTTCCTTCCATTCTCAACCTTTATGTAGGTAACACCTTCGATTTGCTCTATGTCTCTTTCTACAATTACAACCTTTGCTCCATTTTCAACAGCCTTAGCTATAAATTTATGTCCATCTGTGCTAAAGCCTGTGATTGCAAAGAATACATCCCCTTTCTGAACCTTTCTGCTGTCATACTGGGGATTATTTATTTCTATATCTTTTTCTCCACTAACAAATTCATAGTTCAAACCTGCCAATAAATCTACTATTTTCATTTAATAAACCACTTCCTTAAATAAGTCTTTATAGAACCCTTTATAGCATACAAAATCCGGTAGCACAAGTCAAACTGTAACTACCGGATAATTAATAATTTTGAGTTACACTAATAATTATAACCCTAATTTTGTGCAACTTACTCCCCCTAATAAATATTAGAAGAAGTGCCCTAATTTATAACCTTTAAAAGATTACTACTTCATTTAATCCTGCAGCATATCCTAGATTATTATCTCATGTCTAATCTGATAAAACTCCTAATGTAAAGGTTACTGTCGTGCCCTTCTTAACAGTTTGACCACCTTCAATACTTTGGTCGACAACTAAACCATCCTTCACGAATTCAGCATTAAGGCCTAAGTCCTTAAAGAGAATCTGAATAGATTCTTTTGTAAAGCCCTTTAAATCTGGAACAATAACCATATCTCCATCTTCTGCTGCCTTACCTGCATAGAGGATAATTTCATTTCCTTCCTTCATTACAAAGCCTGGTTTCGGATTCATATCTGTTATGACATCTCCCTCACCTTCAACTCTAACAGTTAAACCAACATCAGTAATGACTTTCTTCGCTTCAGAAACTGACATTTTTCTAACTTCTGGAACAATGACGTCAGCCTTTAAGCTTTCTCCAGCATCCTTAAATGTACCTGTTGGTTTTAAAGAAGCATAATTTAATAATTCATAGAATAACTTTTGTCCTACTGGAGCTGCAATTTGTCCTGCATAATATAAAGCTGGGTTTGGTTCGTCAATAGAAATAAATACAGTAAATTGAGGATTATCAACTGGTGCCATACCAACAAAGGTTGATAGATACTTTCCATTTGCATACCCACCGTTAACAGTATCAACCTTTTGAGCTGTACCAGTCTTACTACCAATTCTATAACCATCTATATATGCTTTAGAGCTGCCTCCTGAGCTTGTAACCTGTTCAAGATTCAGCCTCATCTGCTCCATGGTATTTGAATCAAAAACTTTTTCCTTATTTATCTCATATTCATCATCAACAACAATCTCACCATCTTCATTTATATGAGTAACCTGCTTCATTAGATGAGGTGTTATTAAATAACCACCATTAGCAATGGCATTAAAAGCTCTCATATATTGAATTCCTGTGGTTGTATTAGTTTGTCCAAATGATATTGTAGCTAAGTCTGTTGATGATATATCCTTTGCATTTTTTATTAGTCCTGCTGATTCCCCTGGTAAATCTATACCAGTCTTTCTTCCAAGTCCAAACATTTTAATATACTTTGTTAAAGTTTCAGCTCCTAATCTTTCTCCAAGAGTCATAAATCCAACGTTACAAGAATTTTTTAATATTTCTACAAAGGTCTGTGGACCATGTCCTGAAGTCTTCCAACAGTGAATGGTTCTTCCTCCGATTGTTAATCCACCACCACAATTAAATGTATCATTTTCTGAAACTACATTTTCTTGAATTGCTGCTGTAGCCGTAACAACCTTGAAAATAGAACCTGGTTCATAAGCATCACTTACCATTCTATTTCTCCACATAGCCTGAATGTCATCGTCTGCCATTCCCTCAGGCCATGGATTATTTAAATCATAATCTGGAGCATTAGCTAGTCCTAAAATCTCTCCTGTGTTAGGATCCATTACCATTATAGAAACTGCCTTAGCCTGATTATCACTTAAAGCTTCTTCTGCTAGCTTCTCTGCAAAATATTGAATATTTTCATCTAAAGTTGTTGTTACATCTCTTCCATCTATAGGCTCTGTAAACTCTGAAATAGTGTATGGTAAATCTTCACTTTTTTGATCTATTTCAGAAATTCTTATACCAGGAACCCCTGCTAAGTACTTATTGTAATAAAGCTCAAGTCCAGTTAATCCATCACCATCTGAATTAGTATGACCAATAACATGGGATGCAAAAGCACCATTTGGATAATACCTCTTAGTGTCTGAAGAAATTACTATCCCCCTAATGTTATTAGCTTCACTATAAGCACGAAGAGCATCTGCTACATCCTTCTCAATTCTTCTTTTTAAGATTGCAGCTCCTCTTGGCTTACCATTAGGCAGCGGATTAGTCAAAATATGCAGTACATCTTCATATGATTTACCTACAATATCACAAATACCTCTTGCTACATCCTCCATGGATTTAGCAACATCTTCTGTACCCTTTACATTCGTTGCCAAGTCTGTTCTTAAAGTATTCAAGTCTAAATCTGCTCTGTATACATTAGCACTAACTGCAAGAGCATTTCCATTTCTGTCTAGTATCTTACCTCTTTTAGCATTTATCCTAACATCACTAGTCCATTGCTGCGTTGCTAAAGACTTATAATCTCCTTCTTTCACAAACATTACATAAGCCAGCCGCCCACAAAGTCCTACAAACACCATGAATGCTAAAATCATACAGACAACCATTCTTTTTTTCATCTGCACCTTATCAACAAAATTCTTTTTAGCCACCTATCTTACCTCACTATCCTCAAGCGAGAGTCTAAACCTTTGATTTAAGTTAACATCCAAAAGTAGCACTACCAAAGCTGTGCTCCAAAAGTGATGCTCCAAAAGTGATGCTCCAAATCTATGATTTGGTTAGCAAAACTTTCATAACGTGCATCTATGATTTGGTTAGCAAAACTTTCACAGCGTGCATCTATGATTTGGTTATCAGAACTTTCACAGAGTGCATCTTTAATTTATTCATGTTAAGTAAAGTGAGTTCCTAAAAATGATGCTGCAAAAGTGATGCTCTAAATCAACAATTTGGTTAGCAGAACTTTCACAGAGTGCATCTATTATTTAGTTTCTCAAACTTACTCTCCGAGCACTCCATCGAATGTAATTAGAAGTAGTTCCCTACTCCACTTAAATCTTCGATTCAGCCCTCAAACTTACTCCATCGCTTTAACGAATGAAGCTTCTTAATTAAATAATAAATCTTTGATTTTGCTAAATAGATTTTTGCCTTTTTGAGTTTCGTTATTTTCAGCAGCTACAGGTTCAACATTTTGCATATCAACATAAACAGCCTCTCCACTCTTAGGCTTAATCATATTCAGCTCTTTTGTTGCCACTTCTTCTATGTAAGCTATGTTGTCATATTTAAGAAGCTTAACACTAAGTGCTTCACTTTCTTCCTTCATCACGTGTATCTTTTCTTGTAAAGATATTATTTCCTTTTGGTCAGCATAAATAGAACCATAACGTCCAACAATGGTTAACCCCACAACTCCTGCAGCTACAATACTTCCATTAAACTTTAAAAATTTTAATATCTTAACTTTTCTTGTTTTTCTTCGTTCTTCTTTACGTTGCCTGTCAATTTCAGGATTCTTTACCCTTTCTTTAGGCAACGGTCTAGCTGCTGCTTTTAAAGCATTGCTTCCACTGACTGCAATCTTTCTGTTTTCTACTTCCATTTTACTACCCCCATATGGTTTTTAGAACTAAATTTTTCTACATCCCCTCAATTTTGCACTTCTGCTTCTTGAATTGTTATCAAGTTCTTCCTTTGTAGCTTCAATTGGTTTTTTGTTAATTAACTTAATTATTGGTTCCTTACCACAAACACACATTGGCAGATTCTTAGGACATGTACATGGGTCAATTAATTCTTTAAACTTAACCTTAACAATCCTATCCTCTAAAGAATGGAAGGTTATTATTGCCATTACACCATCCTTATTTAAAGCTTCTATGCCATCCTCAATAGTTTGATTTAATATACTTAACTCTCTGTTAACTTCTATTCTCACTGCTTGGAATGTTCTCTTTGCAGGATGACCTCCCTCTCTTTTAAATTTAGCTGGTATACATTCATCGATGATACTTACTAATTCGAAAGTTGTTTCTATAGGCTTAATCTTTCTTTTCTCAACTATTCTTTCTGCAATTCTTCTAGAAAACTTTTCTTCTCCATATTCCTTAAGTATCTTATAAATTTCATCTGAGCTGTACTCGTTAATTACATTGTAAGCTGAAAAAGCTTCTTCTCTGTTCATCCTCATATCTAAAGGTGCATCCTTCATGTAACTGAAGCCTCTTTCTCCCTCATCAAGCTGATAAGAGGATACTCCTAAGTCCATTAGAATACCATCAACCTTTTCAATTTCAAGTTCCTTTAGTATTTCTTTTATATTGTAGAAATTGTTATGTACGAAGGTAACATTATTATATTCCTTTAATCTTTCCTTTGCTGCTGCAAGAGCATCTAAATCTTGATCAATCCCAATTAATCTTCCTTTTTCAGAAAGTTTCTTTAAAATCTCACTTGAATGTCCTGCCCCCCCAAGAGTACAATCCACATATATGCCGTCTTCTTTTATATCTAACATGTCTATACATTCGTTTAGCATTACAGAATAATGTTTAAATTCCATTGTAATATTCTCCTTCTTTTGTAAATGTCCATAAAGGCACTATTTTTTACTCCCCTCATATTCCTTCGGTGGAGTACGTCCCCCTACCCAAATCAAAGGTTTGGTATGTCACGCATACTATATTGTATCATAATAATTCTATAAAATAATAGTAATTCCTTTTAATTATCGGTCAAATTCATAAAAACTTTTTAGCAAATTAATAAAAATACCCAAAATAATTTTTATATTCTCAATTATTATACCATAATTTTACTTTTGTTATTGTTTTTTCTACAGCATATCGCCATCTTTGATTGATATTTGTAGAATGATAGCAGACTCTTCACTAATTCTCGCTAAGAATGTAGAATTTACCATGTAGAATCATGATATAACGCTGACTATAAAGTTGTATTTCTTATTATTTTAATTTTGAAGGAAATATTATACCTAAATATAGTTTTTTTTTCTTCCTTTTAAAATAGAAAATTCAAATGAATAATTCAAAGGTTTAGCTTAATATCTTAGAAATAAATTTTAACTACAATTCTATAGTGATCCTTTTATTATTTTCCTTATAAGAAGGTGATTCTAAATTAATTGAAGGCTCATTTACTTGAAATTACCCTGTCACTAGAGTATAATCTTAAAAGATACTCCTTCTAAAGTCTATTCGAAGGAGTAATTTATGTGTTATCAAATTATTATTGACACATGGACTTAAACTCAGACTTAAATTTACAAAATAATCTTTGGTTTATATAGAGATAAGAAAGGACGAATTTAAAATATGAAATTAGGAATAGTAGGGTTACCGAACGTAGGAAAAAGTACATTATTTAATGCTATAACAAAAGCAGGTGCAGAATCTGCAAACTACCCATTCTGTACAATCGAGCCAAACGTAGGAGTTGTTAGCGTTCCAGACAAGCGTCTAGAAGAATTACAAAAAATATATAACTCTAAAAAGCAGGTTCCAACTGCCATAGAGTTCTATGACATAGCAGGTCTAGTTAAAGGAGCAAGCAAAGGTGAAGGTTTAGGAAACAAGTTCCTTTCTCACATTAGAGAAGTTGAATCTATCGTTCATACTGTTAGATGCTTTAGCGACGATAACGTAGTTCACGTTGAAGGTTCAGTATCTCCAATCAGAGATATCGAGACAATAAACCTTGAGTTAATCTTCGCTGACCTTGAAGTTCTTGAAAGAAGAATGGAAAAATCAATTAAATTAGTACGTTCTGGAGACAAAACTGCTAAAGCTGAATATGCAATCATGGAAAAGGTTAAAGCTCAACTTGAAGCTAACAAACCAGTAAGAACTCTTGAAGTTAACGAAGATGAAGCTGAATTCATAAAGGGCTTATTCTTAATAACTTCAAAACCTGTTCTATACGCTTGTAACGTAAGTGAAGATGATTTAATGGAATGCGGTGGAGAAAATGACATGGTTAAAGAAGTAGAAGCTTACGCAGCTGCTGAAAACTCTGGAATAATCATCGTATGTGCAAAACTTGAAGAAGAATTATCAGGCCTTGATGACGAAGAAAAAGCTGACATGCTTTCTGAGTACGGCTTAACTGAATCTGGTCTTGATAAATTAATCCAAGCAAGTTATAAATTACTTGGACTAATGAGCTACTTAACCGCTGGAGTTCAAGAAGTAAGAGCTTGGACAATCAAAGTTGGAACAAAAGCTCCTGCAGCTGCTGGAAAAATCCACAGCGACATCGAGCGTGGTTTCATCAGAGCAGAAATCGTATCTTTCGATAAACTTGTTGAATGTGGTTCTGAAGCTGCTGCTAAAGAAAAAGGTTACTACAGACTTGAAGGTAAAGAATACGTAATGCAAGACGGAGACGTTGTAAACTTTAGATTTAACGTATAATTTAAAATCCTTTTTTAATTAAGGATTACCAATGTAAAATTAAGATTTATGTTTGAAAGTCAGCTAAAGCTGACTTTCTTTTATTTTTACAAAAACTACACCTTCAGACTCCTTTAAATAGAATTAATAATAGAAAAGCTATTGTTAATTCTACAAAAAAAGAAATCCAGCTCCGCTGGATTTCCACCTTAATACTTAATACTTAATACTTAATTCTTAATTCTTAATTTAAATAAGGCTTTGGGTCTGACTTTTTCTAGTACTTTTACTTTTCTTTTCTTCCTCTTTATCGGAATCTTTTTTATCCATATCCTTAATCAGCTTCTTTGCTGGCTCCTTCTTAACAGCTTTCTTTCCCTTTGGCTCTTTTTCACTTGGAACCTCTGCTGGCATTTTATCAGTTTCATTATCAACAGCTTTAACCGCAGTCTTTGCTACTGCCTTTTTCTTAGGTACAGCCTTTTTCTTTTCACTTTCTTTATACTTTTTCCCTTCAGTGGCAATAATCTTGGCTATACCCTCTCTTGTTACCTTTTTCTTCCCAAAAACAATTTCCATAGCATCTTCTACAACTTCCATGGTGTATATAGTAAAATCACCTTTAGCCACCGCTTCCTCTACTTCCTTAGAAAGAATCAAATTTCGAGCATTTGATTCTGGAATAATAATTCCCTTTCCTTCTACAGTATCTAATTCTTTGCATATATTAAAGAAGCCTTCTATTTTTTCATTAACTCCACCTATAGGCTGCACTACCCCAAACTGATTAATTGACCCTGTTAGCGCAATATTTTGTTTTATAGGAATCTTACATAGTGCAGATACCATAACAAGAGCTTCTGCTACCGAAGCACTATCTCCATCCACCATTCCATATATTTGTTCAAAGCTAAGGTTAAAATCTACAGGAAGCTTTGTATAACCTCCATTTAAGTTGCTCATATAGCCCTTTAGAATGCTGATAGCCTTAGTGTGAATCTTTCCACTTAAGTTTGATTCTCTTTGGCTATCAATGATTCTTCCTTCACCACTAAAACATGTACAGGTTATTCGCATAGGTTTTCCAAAGGATATATAACCTATATCAATAACTGAAAGCGCATTAATTTGCCCTATCGCCTCTCCAGTGAGATTAATGAGCATTTTACCTTCACTATATAAATTTGTATATTCTTCCTCTAGTAATTCTTTGTTATAAGCAACAGCTTCTATGGTTTCTCCGTCAATTTGCTTTTTATTTTCTTCTTTTGCCTTACAATCTGCAAGCAAAAGTATATTTGAAATTTCACTATGGTCAAATAAAAGCTTTTGCCTATCTTCAGCTTTTCTAGAAAGATACTTAGATAACTCCCTCATTCCACCATCAGTGATTGATATTAATTTATTCTCTTCAATAAATTCCTTAACTTCTCCTATCAAAAGGTTTTTAACAGAATTCTTAGCCTCTAAAATCCCCTTATACTCCGTTCTAATTTTAAAAATAGTTTTAAATTCACTATCATAATTATATAAGGTATCATAGATTTGAAAATCTCCAATTAAAATTACCTTTGTGTTAATATTCATTGGCTCTGGCTTTAATCCACCTAAGGTAAAGAGCTCAATATATCCTCTGTTATAATCTAAATCCACCTTCTCTGATAATAAAGATTTCTTTAAGTAATAATAGGATTGAGAATTACTAAAAAGGCTGTTTGCCTTAATAATAAGACAGCCCCCGTTTGCTCTCACATAACTTCCTGCTTTTATGGATTTCACATCAGATACATACATATTATTATGATTTTCATACTCTATATTTCCTAAAAGATTTGAAGTGCTTGGATCTTCTTCAAATATTACAGGTGGTGACTTAAGATCAGTATTATCTACTATTACATTAACATCGTATTTAGAAATTATCTCCTTAATTTCACTTTCATCATCTTCGTAATTAATTGAATAAGTTTCTAGCAGACTCTCTTCAATTTCATCCATAACATATTCAATATAACCCATTGCCTCACTATCTTCACCTAGTTCTTCCTCAATACTTTCAAGTAATGGTGCAACTTCCTCCTTTAAAAATCCCTGCATTATCTCTTTTAATCTTTCAAGCTCGTCATACTTCATATTACGAAGTTTATCTAGAATTTCATGAGCACTGACCTTTAAATCTGAAACTTTATCCATTATCTTGCTTCTTTCTTCTTCATTTAGTTCATCAAATTCATCCTCAGTCATTTCTTTACCTTCTACTAAAGGTACAAAGGTGAAACCTTCTCCGCCGATTCTTATATCAAACCCAAATTTCTTTGACTGATTTACAAGATCCTCAATTATCTTGCTTCGTCTATTCTTGATGGCCGTAACAAGTTCTTCTTTTTCTTTATTATCAAGATTATTATAAAACTTATATACTACCTCAGCATAAACCTCCTTCAATTCTTCAACCTTGTCCCTAAGAATATTTCCATATCCATTATTCACAAAAAGAGGTATTGGTGCCTTCTCATCCTCTTTAATGACATAGCATATATCCTTTGGCGGCTCTTGATTCTTTAGTATATACTTTACATAGCTAATTATATGTTTTATTCTCATTTTACAAAACTCATCAACTAAGTAAACATTATATCCGTCACTTTTCAAGCTTAAAGCAGTATTAATTCTTTTGTATACTTCTTCATACTGTGGTAATACAAATTCCCCATCTTTATCTGCTCTATTGCAATCGGCATTGAAATCATAAATAATCTGTTCAGAATTTAAAATTCTCTTCATACTGCCCTCCAATAAAATACTTTAATATTATATTAATATTCCTATGAAAGGACTTTTGGAACAAGAATAAGAAAACTTTGACAATAAATTTATTTTTAAATCCCCTTGCATTTTCTTATTATAAAACATAAACTTGTTATAATAATTCAATTATTATATAATAATGTTATTGTGTAGTATTAAGAGACTAAAAGGACTAATATTATACTGGATTATTTATTCTTCACGTAAAGGAGTTATTTATATGGGATTCAAAGACAAATTAACTCAAGGTTATACTAATGCCTTTATTAACAAATATGGAGACAGACTAACTCAAGTTCAAGGAAGAGCTCTTTCTGTTAAAACTGAGGAAAAATCTTTCCTAGGAATTTTAAATACTATTATTGTTACTATCGTTGTAAAGCAAGATAACCTTAGAACTGTAGCCACTTGTGTATACAAGAAAAAAAGATGGTTCAAAAAACCTACTTTCATGGCAGTATCACAAGGTCACTCTCTTCTAATTCAAGGTGTTAAGCCTGATTACTCTAAAAAGAAAAAGAAGAAGAAAAACAAGTTCAAAGATTGCATAACTATAATGAACGTTATGAACCTTACAACTAAAAAGGATCTAGTTCCAGTTGAAGGTGGTCAAAAGAAAGTTCAACGTGTTAGAGCGGATAAAAGATTTAAATAAAAAAAAGCCCAATGGGCTTTTTTTTATTTAATTTAAAATTACCTAACTTTATTCCCCACAAAAATCGCAATACTGTTAATAAAGCTGATTATTCCTGAGAAGAATACAATTATTAACCATTGTCCAAAAATTAGCGGAGTAGTATGGAATATAGCTTGGAACATTGGTATATAAACAATGCATAGTAAAGCTATTATAGATACAGCTACTGCCCCTAAAAGATACATATTAGTAAATGGATTAATCTCAAATAAAGAGTATCTTTCACTTCTGCATTCAAACACGTGGATTAATTGTGAGGTTATTAAAGTTCCAAGAGCTAAGGTTCTGCAGGTAGCTAAATCATAGCCATAATACTTACCTACAATGAAAGATAAAACTGTACATACTCCAATTAATGAACCTCTAATAAGTATTTTCTCCATTAATCCTCTGGCAAAAACATGTTCTCCCTTTGCCCTAGGCTTTTGCATCATTATATCCTTATCTGCAGGATCCACACCAAGTGCAATAGCTGGGAGTCCATCTGTTACTAAGTTTACAAATAGAATTTGGATTGGAAGAAGAGGTATTTCCAAGTAGAACAAAGAAGCTAGGAACATTGTTAAAACCTCTCCAAGGTTACAAGATAATAGATATCTTATAAACTTTCTAATATTGTCGTAAATTACACGGCCTTCCTCTACAGCAGTTACAATAGTTGAAAAGTTATCATCTAAAAGAATCATTGAAGCAGCTTCTTTAGTTACATCTGTACCAGATATCCCCATAGCTATTCCAATATCAGCTTCCTTAATTGCTGGTGCATCATTTACACCATCTCCAGTCATTGCTACAATATTTCCTCTGCTCTTAAAGGCTCTAACAATTCTAAGCTTATGCTTAGGAGTAACCCTTGCAAAAATCTTATACTGGTCAATATTTTTGGAAAGGTCCTTATCAGTGATACGGTCAAGCTCTGCCCCTGTGATTACCTCTTTACTTTCACTACAGATATTTAATTCTCTCCCTATGGCAAAGGCAGTATTTTTATGGTCTCCAGTGATCATAACAGGTCTAATTCCTGCAACTCTGCATTTTAAAACCGCATCCTTAACTTCTTTTCTTGGAGGGTCAATAATACCTGCCACTCCAACAAATATAAGTCCGCTTTCAAGCTGGTCTCCTTTAATTAAATTGTCTGTTTTATATGCTCCAGCAATACATCTTAGTGCTCTAAAGCTCATGTCATCTATGAGTGCTTCCACACTTTTTCTATAAGCTAAAGTTAAAGGTTCCACCCTGCCATTAACTAAGATATAAGAACATCTGTCTATGACCTTTTCAGGAGCTCCCTTCATATAACAGGTTTCTTTTCTCGTTGCCTTGTCTCTCATTATAACAGACATCATTTTTCTATTAGAATCAAAAGGAATATCGAAGGTTCTTTCTACTTTAGCATTAAATTCTTCAACATCATGGAGTGTCTTGAAGAATCCCTTCACAAGGGCTGTTTCTGTTGGGTCTCCCATAAGTCCCTTTTCTAAATCTCGGGTATCTGGGTTGTAATTTGCATCATTACAATAGACAAATATTTTCTTAAGCATTTCATGATCAAAGGTTTTATTGTCTCCTACGTCATGAATCTTTCCATTATGAAGAAGCGCTACAACAGTCATCTTATTTTCCGTAAGAGTTCCTGTTTTATCACTACAGATTACAGATGTACACCCAAGAGTTTCAACTGCTGGAAGCTTTCTAACTAAAGCATTTTGCTTCAGCATCCTGGAAACTCCAAGTGCTAAGGCTACTGTAACTATAGCTGATAATCCTTCTGGAATCGCTGCAACGGCTAAGCTTACCCCTGATAAAAACATCACATAAGCATCTTCCCCTCTATATATTCCTAAGAAGGTTACCACTACACAAATAACAATACATAAAACTACTAATATTTTACCTAAGGAATTTAACCTTTCCTTTAGTGGAGAAGGTTCATCTTCAATGGAATGCAGCATATGAGCTATTTTACCCATTTCTGTGTTCATTCCTGTACCGAAAACCTTAGCCTTTCCTTTACCCATAAGCACAATTGTGCCCATGTATATGTTACTATCTCCCTGGTCTGGTTCTTTGTGAACTCCAACGGATTCTCCTGTCAATAAAGACTCATCCACCATCATATTAGTTCCTTCAACTAGTATACAATCTGCTGGAATCCTATCTCCGCTTTCTAATATTACTAGATCGCCAGGTACTAGATAAATTGAGTTAATAACTTCGATTTTGCCATTTCTAATTACCTTAGCCGTAGGTGATGACAGCTTTTTCAGCTGTTCTAAGGATTTTTCAGTTTTATATTCCTGAACAAATCCTAAGATAGCATTCATTATAACGATTATTAATATCGTTATTGCATCTGCCTTATCGCCCATTACACCAGAAATTAGAGTTGCTACAATTAGTATCCATATTATTAAATCATTGAATTGACTTAAAAATATTTTTACAGGTGATACTGACTTTTTGCCTTGAAGTTCGTTTAACCCGTATTCTTTTAGTCTATCATCAATTTCTTTTGTTGATAGACCTCTGTACTCTTTTGCACCCACATTTTCTCCCCCTTTTTTTCTTAATTTTAAATCATTTGGGCATATACATATCTTTCACTTAAATATATGTATGTATACCCCAATATATGAAAAAATTAACTTTACATAAAACAAATAAACATTTAAAATACTAGGTATAAGTGAGAATCTAAATCTTTGACTTAGTTATTCAAGTTTACTCCTTCGGCTGATTTTCAGAAGGAGTTTATTAACTAAAGTTTTCGATTTGGACAAATGAACTTACTACTTAAAATAAATGTGCAAACATAATTAAGAAGTAAAGTTTTATATACAGCTATATAAATTACGCGCAAAAGGATGGTTTTTTAATGAAAAATTCAGTATATATAACAGGACATAGAAATCCAGATTCGGATTCTATCTGTGCGGCAATTGCATATGCAGAGTTTAAAAACAAAACTCAACGCATTAATGCCATTCCTATAAGACTTGGACCTATTAGTCCTGAAACACAATTTATATTAGATTATTTTGGAGTTGAACCTCCAAAGTTAGTTAAAACAGTAAAGCAGCAGGTAGCAGACTTAGAAATAGATAATGTAGCTCCTGTATCCCCTGACATATCATTAAAGATGGCTTGGTCAATAATGAAGCAGAAAAACATTAAAACTCTTCCAGTTACATATGGAAATGATAAATTAGCAGGTATTGTATCTGTTTCAAATATTGCTTCCAGCTACCTAGATATATGGGATAATTATATTCTTGCAAAGAGTAAAACAAAACTTAATAGTATAATAGAAACTTTATCAGGTAAAATTATTTATTTAGCTGATGAAAATGTGGTGCTTAAAGGTAAGGTTGTGGTTGCCATGATGGAACCAAACGACATGAACCTAATCGAAGCCGAAGATATCGCAATTTGTGGTGACCGTGAAGTTGTACAAGAATTTGCTTTAAATAACAATATTAAGCTTATGATTACAACAAATAACTCTATACCATCTGAGAGAATCATAGAGCTTGCTAAACAAAAGGATTGTACCGTAATTTCTACTCCGTATGATTCCTTTACAACAGCTCGTTTAATTCCTCAAAGTATTCCTATAAGTCATGTAATGACAAGAGATAACGTAATAAGCTTCTCTACAAGTGACTTTATAGAAGAAATAAAGGATGTAATGCTTGAAACCAGGTATAGAAGCTATCCTGTCCTTGATGAATCAGGAGCAGTAACAGGAAGCATTTCTAGATACCACTTAATTTCTCAACAAAAGAAAAATGTTATCTTAGTTGACCACAACGAAAGAACTCAATCTGTTGATGGATTAGAAGATGCAAATATCCTTGAAATCATAGACCACCATAGAATTGGTGATATCCAGACTGGACAGCCAATCTACTTTAGAAATGAAGCTGTAGGCAGCAGCTCAACCATAGTTGCCTCAATATTCTTTGAGAATGGTATCAGACCATCTAAATCTGCAGCTGGACTTTTATGCGGAGCAATCATCTCTGATACCCTTTTATTAACTTCTCCAACCTCTACTTTAGTGGATGAGATAGTTCTTAAGAGACTTGCAGAGATTGCAAATATAAATATTGACGATTTTGCCAGCGAATTATTCAAGGCCGGAACTTCTCTTGAAGGTAAAACTCCAAAGGATTTATTCTATCAAGACTTTAAAATCTTTAATATTGGAGACCTAAAGGTTGGAGTATCTCAAACGACAACTACTTACATGGACGGTCTTCTGCCATTCGTTGACGGCTTAAAGGAACTTATGGAAAATAAAGCTTCAAAGGATAACTTTGACCTTATAATCCAGATGGCAACAGATATCTTCAAAAGCTCCTCTTTATTCATAGTAGCAGGGGAACATAAGGAAGTATTCTGCAGAGCCTTTGATGTTACTTTAAATGAAAATGACACTGTTTATATTGAAGGTATGGTTTCTAGAAAGAAACAAATCATACCACCACTTACTGAAGCAGTTAATCAATTGAAATAAAAAAAGAGGCCCAGCCTCTTTTTTTTATTTAGAATGCTTGAATGTAGAATTTAGAATGATGGAAGCTTCTCCAAAGGCAGTGAGGAGAAGCTTTAATTTTATATTTAATAGAAAATGATTAATTTAACATCAAAGAAATTCCGTAGGAATTTCCACCACCATTCTAAATTATAAATTTTAAATTCAAATTTATAAGTACAATAAATAAAATAAATGCCACTCCCGCCACTCCATAAATAATTGTAACCAAATCCTTAGTAGCAACCTCATCAATCTTTCCCTGATATACTCCATAGCTTTTTATATAATGAACTACTTCATAGTTTTCAAAATAATAAAAATTTACCGTTTCTATATACGCACCTAATATATAAACATTTAATAAGGGCATATAAAATAAATTTTGAAAAAACTCCCCCTTAAAACTAATTTTAAAGGTTTTATTTCTACATATATAAATTAAATATAAAAGACCATCTCCAATTAAAGAAGGAAGAATAAATATGATATTAAGAATTTTTTCCCCTACCCCGTGAGCTAATTCATCAAAATAAAAATAAATCATTCCGTAAGCAACAGATGCCCCATTCCCAAAAAATACAATAATTAAAAGTGGTGTAATAAAACTTCCTATTAAAGACTTCCCAAGCAGCGTTAAAGTTTCATAAAACACCTTCCTATCATTTATATTTTTGTTAATAATTTTTCTTTTTCTACTTAAATTTTTCTCTATCTTGATTCCTTTATTAAAGTTATTACCACTTTTCTTCTCTACAGCACCCACAATCTCTAACACACCAAAGGCCACTATTCCATTTATAGCTTCACTTTCTGGTATTAAATATACCGCTGAAGCCACCAAAGCTGTTAATAATAAATATATTATATTTACAGCTTTCTTATTTTTTATCTTAGCTTCCACTCCCCATCTAAATGTTGAAACAATGTGCTTTCTATCAAGCTTATAAAATAGCAGACTTAATGTGCCTCCAACCAAATACCCTACCCTCATCGTCCACCTCCTATTGAATTAAACAGATAATAATAAATTCCTTATTATCTTTAACACAACTAACCTTTACCTAGGTCATTTCAACCTTCTACCACACATTGTGCAATATTCATTTTGAAAGAATACCATCTCTCCACATCTCTTGTTAAAGCATTCTATTAAAAAGCATGTACCACACTTTTCACATTGATCTAAAACAAAGCTCATCTCACCACAGAATGGACACTTCACTATAAGCTTCCTGCCACAACAACTGCATTCCTTTTGATCTTTAGTAACCTCTCTAAAGCATTCAGGGCACCTAATTATAAATGGATTCCTGCTTTTACACTTTGGACAATATTTAGCATCCTTTGAAATCATCTCCCCACAATGAATACACTGTTTAACATAAGATGTCATTAAATCACTCCTTAAAAATCTACTTTCATCTTCTCTTTATATACTCTATATATATTAAATTGCTTTAAAAATAATTAACAAAATCCAATTATAATTAAAAAAACCACTCAGCTGCTTTTGCAACTGAGCGGTTTCACTAATATTTATTTAAAACAATAAAACACTTACCATTTCTTAACAGAGTAATTATTTAAATCCTCTTCACTGATTTTATCAAACTGTTCTTTAATATCATATATTTTACTATAAATTTCATTAAACTTAATAACACCTTCAACTTCATTAATTGGAAGGACCTTTGGAGATGTACCTGAAATAAACAAACCATCTAAGTCCTTTATCTCCTCATGTGTTACTTCCTTTTCTTCCACAGTTAAATTTAAAGCCTTACATGCCTCAATAATCTTTTCTCTTGTTATTCCAAGAAGAACACCTTCAGCAGGTGCAGTATAAACCATAGTTCCCTTTATCATGAAGATATTAGATTTACTTCCCTCCGTAACAAATCCCTGGTTATTAATTAATATAGCTTCAAAGGCTTCCCTATCTGAAATTTCCTTTGTAACCTTTTCTCTAAAGGAATTATCAACAACCTTAGCGTTTGGATTAGTTCTTTCACCAAAATAAAGAATTGTCTTAACGCCTTCCTTATACATTTCTTCAGTAGGATAATAAGCTGTAATTGAAAAAATATATAGATTTCCCTGGTTAATCACAATTTTTATATTTCCATTATGTACTCTATTTAAAGATATAAGCTGATTCACATACTGCTTAAGAGTCTTTAAATCCACAGGGCTATTCTCTCCTGCTAAGCTCAAAGATTTCTCAAGTCTTAATAAATGCTCCTTTAAAAATAAAGGCTTGCTGTTTATTACTCTTAACACCTCATAAATACACTTTCCTTCTACTTTGTAGAAATCTTGAAATTCTTCTGCTGTATATGCTTCATCATTTTTAATAAAATATTGATAATACCCTTGAATACAATTCTCCATCTCTATTTCCACCTCAAAATCTTTAAATCATGCTTTTTATTATAATTTATAAGGTATCCTGTTCCTGCTAACTGAAGTAATGGAAGATCTGATAAAGAATCTGAGAACATCACTGAATTTTTAAAATCAACTTCAATATTGTCCTTCTTTAACTCCTCCATAAGTCTTTTAACCTTCTCTTCACCTTTGCAGTTTTTTCCTACAACTATAGGCTCAAATTTTCCATCATTCATTTTAAACTTTGTTCCAATAACTTTATCTACACCTTCAATATTATAGAATTCATTAACATAAAACTCTGGTGATGCAGAAATTAGATAAACCTTATATCCTTTGGCTTTATATTCCTTTATAGCCTTAAGCCCATCTTCATATAAAAGATTACTGATATGATCTCTATAAAAATCCCTTACTATTGATTTCAACTCTTCTTCATTAGTACCACTTAAAAACTTAAGAAATCTTTCCTTTGTTCTTGTTGCATCAAAAACGTTAACTCCATACCCAAGTACTGTAAGGATATGAGCTGGTATGTATTTAATTAAACTTTTATCACGCTTTAACATGTATTTGTAAAGCTCTATAGACGTTTCCTTCTTTGTAAGTGTATAGTCAATATCGAATATCGCTAGTTTTTCCATTGTTGTTACCTCTTTTTAAATTTATAATGTAGAATTTAGAATTTAGAATGTAGAATGGTAGTGTGAATTCAGCTGAAGCTGAACTTCATTTTATAGCAGCCCTGTTGGCGCTGCTTTCCTAATTTCCTTCGGAAATTAAATATGAACTACATCTTATTCTTTCTTATTTTATTATATGTTAAAAGTGGAAATTAATAAATCCTTTTAGCTCTTATTAATCTTAATTCTTCAAAATAAAATTAAAGAAATTCCTAACTAGTGGATTTCTTTCACAATTCTAAATTTTACGTTTCAGCACCTTACATTAAACTTCTAACACTATATGTTAACTGCTTAATGTAGTGCATGAAAAAAGCCGCATTTAGCGGCTTTTAAGTTAAATTAGTTTTCAGCGTTCTCTTGCTCAAGCATTTTCTCGTAGTATGCTCTAGCAGCATCATACTCTTCGTCCTCTGGAACTACAAGCTCTCCTACTTCGTCATCTCCAACAACTTTGAATAAGTATATAGAACCATCATCTGGATTTTGAACTAATGCATATTCGTTTTCTTCAAATAAGAATCCGTCTACTACTTCACACTCCATAACGTTTCCGTTCTCATCTTCTAATTCAACAAACATTGCTTCGTGCTCGTGATCTGCGCATCCGCAACCTTCATGGTCATGATTATGGTCGTGTCCGTGACCTCCACAGCATCCCTCATGTCCTTCGTGTCCGTGTCCTCCACAGCATCCTGTTTTTTCTTTATTATCATCGTGTCCGCAACAATTACTTCCCATTACAATGACCTCCTTTATAAATTCTCTTCTACATTGTACCCCTAAATTATGATTTTTAGAAGTGTTTTTATAATAAATTTTTGTTAATATGGAATTTTTGTTCCATATTTAATCTTTTTCCCTTAAAATCTTTCTTTAAACTTATATTTTTTCCTTAATTTTTATATTTATATTTATATTTATATTTATATTTATGTTTATCTTTAATTCTTGTATTTTCATTTTTATATAAACTAAATTTATTTCTATCTGTTATATATATATGTTGCCACCCTATGTTCTTTTTTAAATAAATGTTGTTGATATGATCAACAACATTTATTTAAAAAAGACTCTAAGCTATGCATTAGTATATACTACAATTATGCATCACCTTATATCTATCAATCCGTAATAACTTTAAGTTATACATTTATATATACTACAATGCATTGTTATATACTAAAATACATACTTAATCTAAGATTTTTACAACCATCCTATCAACCTCTTAGTTTAAAAAACATTCTCTAACAATTGCACAAAAAAAAATTTCAACTACCACAACAAGTTATTTCATTATGAAAACATAAAAAAGGAGATGGAAGCTTTGAAAGTCAAAGTTCCATCTCCTTATTTATTTTAACCTTAAAGGTTTATTAGAAACTATTAAGCTTGAGCAGCAAGTTTCTTGTAACCTTCTAATCTTTCTTTAGCATCTTGCTCAGTCTTAGCAAATAACTCTTCAGCTATTTCTGGGTACATTTTTGCAAGAGATGCGTATCTAACTTCTCCAAGGATGAAGTCTCTGAATGATTCAGTTGGCTCTTTAGAATCTAATATGAATGGATTCTTACCTGCTTCTTTAAGCTCTGGGTTGAATCTGTATAATCCCCAGTATCCGCAAGCAACAGCTTTCTTAGCTTCTAATTGAGAACCGCTCATTCCACCTTTTAATCCGTGGCTGATACATGGAGCGTAAGCAATGATTAGAGATGGTCCGTTGTATGCTTCTGCTTCTTTTATAGCTTTAAGAGTTTGATTGTGGTCAGCTCCCATAGCTATTTGAGCAACATATACATAACCATAGCTCATTGCCATCATTCCAAGGTCTTTCTTCTTAGTCTTCTTACCAGATGCAGCAAACTTAGCGATTGCAGCAGTTGGAGTAGCTTTAGAAGCTTGACCACCAGTGTTAGAGTAAATCTCTGTATCAAATACAAATATATTTACGTTCTCTCCTGATGCTAGAACAGCGTCAACTCCACCGTATCCGATGTCGTAAGCCCAACCGTCTCCACCGAAGATCCATTGAGATCTCTTAACGAAATGATCTTTGTGCTTGTAGATTTCTTGCATAGTTTCGCAGCAGTCTTTATTAGCTTCAACTAATGGAAGAAGCTTCTTAGCAGCAGCTTTTGATCCTTCTGCATCATCTTTGTTCTCTAACCATTCAGTTAAAGCAGCTTTTAACTCTTCGTTGCAAGCTTTTTCAGCAGCTTCTGTAACTAATTCAGTTAATTTACTTCTTAACTGGTTAGCTCCTATGAACATACCTAATCCGAATTCAGCGTTGTCTTCGAATAGAGAGTTAGCCCATGCTGGTCCTTTTCCTTCTTGGTTCTTAGTGTATGGAGTAGCTGGAGCAGATCCTCCCCAGATTGATGAACATCCAGTAGCGTTTGCTATCATCATTCTGTCTCCGAATAATTGAGTTATAAGCTTAGCATATGGAGTTTCTCCACATCCAGCACAAGCTCCAGAGAACTCGAATAATGGAGTCTCAAATTGGCTTCCTTTAACTGAATTTGTTCCCATTGGGTTAGCAGTCTTAGGCATTTTAACAGTGAAATCCCAAACTTCTTTTTGAGCTTCTTGAGTGTCAGCTGGCTTCATAACTAAAGCTTTTTCTTTAGCTGGACAAACTTGTGCACAGTTTCCGCATCCAGTACAGTCTGCAGGAGATACTGACATAGTGAATTTTAATCCAGCAAATGCTTTTCCACCTTTAGCATCTACTAATTTAATAGCTTCTGGAGCTCCAGCGAAGTCCTCTTCAGTTCCAACGTATGGTCTTATTGTAGCGTGTGGGCATACATAAGCACATTGGTTACATTGGATACAATGTTCTGGAATCCACTCTGGAATGTTAACTCCTATACATCTCTTCTCATAAGCAGCAGTTCCAGCATCAAATGTACCATCTTCTCTACCTTGGAAAGCAGATACAGGAAGTTTATTTCCTTCTTGTCTGTTCATTGGTTCAACTATTTCTGTGATGAATGCTGGCTTCTCTACAGTTTCTTTCACTTCGTCTACAGCATCTTTCCATGAAGCTGGAATTTCAACTTTAACTAAAGCGTTGATACCTGCATCGATAGCATCGTGGTTCATCTTAACAACTTTCTCACCTTTTTTACCGTAAGAAGTAACAACAGCTTGCTTTAAGTAAGCTATAGCTTCATCTACTGGTATTATGTTAGCTAGTTTGAAGAATGCAGCTTGACAAATCATGTTGATTCTTCCACCTAGTCCGATTTCTTGAGCAAGTTTTACAGCGTTTAATGTGTAGAAGTTTATGTTGTGCTCAGCAATGTATCTCTTCATTGAAGCTGGTAAGTTTCTCTCTAAACCTTCTGCATCCCAGATAGTGTTTAATAAGAAAGTACCGCCATCTTTAATTCCAGCTAATACGTTGTAAGTATTAACGTAAGATTGGTTGTGGCATCCAATGTAGTTCGCTTGGTTGATTAGGTAAGGTGATTTTATTGGGTTCTTACCAAATCTTAAGTGAGACATTGTAACTCCACCAGATTTTTTAGAGTCATAATCAAAGTAAGCTTGAGCATACATGTCTGTATGGTCTCCTATGATTTTGATTGCGCTCTTGTTAGCTCCAACAGTACCGTCAGATCCTAATCCCCAGAACTTACACTCAACAGTTCCTTCAGTACCAGTAGCGATTTCTCTAGTTACTTCTAAAGAAGTGTTAGTTACGTCGTCATTAATCGCTAAAGTAAATCCGTTTTTAAGGTCTTCACCTTTTAAGTGATCGAATACAGTTACGATGTGAGATGGAGTAGTATCTTTTGAACCTAATCCGTATCTTCCACCTATGATAACTGGTCTTTCAGCTTTGTCATAGAATGCATTTCTGATATCTTGGTATAATGGTTCTCCAGCTGATCCTGGCTCTTTAGTTCTATCAAGTACAGCTATTTTCTTAACTGTAGTTGGCATGTGCTTGAAGAAATGCTCTAATGAGAATGGTCTGAATAAGTGAACTTTTAATAATCCAACTTTTTCTCCTTGAGCTGTTAAGTAATCTATAGTCTCTTCAATAGCGTCACAAATAGATCCCATAGCAACTATTACTCTATCAGCATCTGGTGCTCCATAGTAGTTGAATGTGTGGTAATCTGTTCCGATTTCTGCGTTAATCATTTCCATATATTTTTCTACAACATCTGGTAATGCATTGTAGTATGGGTTAGCAGCTTCTCTAGCTTGGAAGTATACATCTGGATTTTGAGCAGTACCTTTTGTTACTGGGTGCTCTGGACTTAAAGCATTTTCTCTGTAAGCTTGTACAGCATCTTTGTTTAAGAACTTTTCTAATGTTTCATAATCCCAAGTTTGAATCTTTTGAATTTCGTGAGAAGTTCTAAATCCATCAAAGAAGTGTAGGAATGGAACTTTTCCTTCTATAGCAGCTAAGTGAGCTATTGGAGCTAAGTCCATAACTTCTTGTACACTGTTTGTTGCAAGTAAAGCAAATCCTGTTTGTCTTGCTGCCATAACGTCTTGGTGGTCACCAAATATTGATAAAGCTTGAGCTGCTAATGCTCTAGCACTTACATGTAGAACTGCTGGTAATAATTGTCCAGCCATTTTGTACATGTTTGGTATCATTAAAAGTAATCCTTGAGAAGCAGTAAATGTTGTAGTTAATGCTCCTGCTTGTAATGATCCGTGAACTGCTCCAGCTGCTCCAGCCTCTGATTGCATTTCAACAACTTTTAATTTTTGTCCGAAAACGTTCTTTCTGCCTTGAGCTGCCCATTCGTCACAGTGCTCAGCCATAGGTGATGATGGTGTGATTGGGAATATCGCTGCTACGTCAGTATATGCATACGCAACGTGAGCTGCAGCGGTATTTCCATCCATGGTTTTCATTTTTCTCATTTTTGCAACCCTCTTTCTTTTATAAATATTTAATTCAGTAAACTCTTATATTAAGTCAGTATTCAAATATTAATAAGAAATTCTCTGACTTATTCCTTCAAGATAATGTTTAGAAGGAGTTTTCTTTAAAAAACTAGTACAGTTATAAAAAAACACTATAACAGTTAACACAGTTATTAAAGCTGCCACGAATTTACGTAAATATAAACTTTATATTAGAGCCAAATTTTTAGTAATTCTTCTAAAAAAACCTTATGTACATGGCCCTCTCTATAAATTATACTCTAATTTTTTTAAAATTCAACCCTTTACACAAACATACTTTGTGAATATTTTAATTATATTCCAGTTCTATTTCTTGCATATAATCAACTGTAATAGCATCATATCCACTCTGTACTAATTTTTCATTAAAACACTGTATATTTTCCTCTTCTCCGTGAACAAGAAACACCTTTGAAGGAGATTTTTCTAAACTTTCAATCCATTGAAACAAACCTTCTTTATCAGCATGACAAGAAAGTCCTCCTATATAGTGGACTTTGGCCTTCACTTCCAAATTTTCACCTGAAACCCTAACATTTTTTTCCCCTTTTAAAAGCTTACTTCCAATACTGGCTCTTCCTTGATAAGAGGTAACTATTATTCCACATTCTTCCCTAGTTAGATTATTTTTTAAATGATTCGCAACCCTTCCACCATCATGAAGTCCTCCTGCGACAATAATGATTGCTTTTTCTTTAACAGACTGAACTTCTTCTGCTTCTTCATTTGTTTTAACAAAATGTAAACCGTTAAAATTTAATGGGTCATCTCCCTTAGCAATAAGCCTTTGAGCAGCTCTGTCAAAATACTCCTCATACTTTTTAAATATATCAGTAAGAGAAGATGCTAATGGACTGTCAACATAAACAGAGCACCCTTTAAGTTTTCCATCCTCAACGAATTTATTAAGCATATAAATAATTTCCTGAGTTCTTCCTAATGAAAAGCAAGGTATAATTAGATTTCCCCCAGCCTCCATGGTACTTCTTGCAATCTCTAAAAACTCTGGATAAACATCCTTATCATTATGACTTCTATCCCCATAGGTGCTTTCCATAATTAAATAATCAGCTTTTAATCCAGTCTGTGGATCCTTTAAAATATCCTTATTGGTATTTCCAATATCCCCTGTGAAAACAACTCTGGTTATTTCTCCCTTGCTACTACTAATTATAAGTTCACATATAGCAGACCCTAAAATGTGTCCCGCATCATGGAATTTCAACTTTATATTGTCAGTCAATTTAATCTCTTCTTCGTAGTCAAAGCCTTCAAAGTGTTTTATAGCCTCTTCCACATCCTTCATTTCATATAAAGGCTGTAAAGGTTCCATATCCTTCTTTTGTCTTTCTAAGTTTTCAAAATATGTATCCTCACCTTGAATTTTAGCAGCATCCTTAAGAAGGCACTCGCTCAAATCCACTGTAGGCTTTGTACAAATAACTCTGCCTTCATATCCCTTTTTATATAAAAGTGGTATTCTTCCACTATGGTCAACATGACTGTGGGATAAAATCACAAAATCAATATCCTTTGGGTCAAATTTTAATTCTTCATTCTCATAATCACTTTCATCATGACTTTGAAATAATCCACAATCAAATAAAATATTTATATCCTCTATAGTTACCATATGACATGACCCTGTAACACATTTAGCTGCACCTAAAAATTTAATCTTTAACATAATTACTCTCCCATTTTAACCTTATTTTAAATACGTACTTTTATAGTGTTAGCAAATGATGAGTTTTTATTAATCTAGAATACTCAAAGATATAATGCTGATTTTATTTTATTGATTAATTTAGCCATAAACCAATTACAAATATAAAATGTAGAAGCTAAATGTAAATATCAATGAAAAAGCTTAATTAAATCTTATACATAAAAAAAGAAATCCCCTTTGGGATTTCTACAATCATTCTTAATTCTCAATTCCTAATTCTCAATTCCTAATTCCTAATTCCTAATTCTTAATTCCTAATTCCTAATTCTTAATTCCTAACTGTTAATTCTTAACTCTTAACTCTCTCTAAGTTTTTTAAGCTTTTCTTCCACTTCCTTAAGTACTCTAAGCTTGTCCTCTTCATTATTAACGATATCTGTTATATCCATGTCAATAGTATAAACTTCACTGGCATCATAATGATTCATTACCCAGTTATCATAATCCTTCCATAGACATCTATAGTACTCAACTAAAGCTTCATCAAGCTCATAGTCCCTTCCTCTTTTTCTTATTCTCTCAATAACAGTTTCAAAAGATCCCTTTAGGTAAATCATTAAATCTGGTGATTTCTTTGGAAGTTCTTTAAGCTCCTCCATCATATTATCTGCAAGGTTTTCGTATATCTCCATCTCAAGCTCCGAGATTCTTCCAAGTTCCATGTTCTTTCTTGCAAAGTACCAATCTTCATAAATTGATCTATCAAGGACATTGTTATCATTCACAAGCGCCTGCTTAATACTTTTAAATCTCGTATCTAAAAACCATAGTTGAAGTAAGAAAGGATATCTTTTCTCTTGTATCTCTTTCTCTGTAGCTGTGTAAAACAGAGGTAATATCTTATTATCTTCCACAGACTCATAAAATACCTCACTTCCAAAATGCTCTCCTAACGCTTTGGAAACACTAGTTTTACCCAAGCCTATCATACCGCCTACTACTAACAACATTCTTCACCTTTCCCTTCGTTATAATTAAGAATGCCGAATTTATAATGTAAAATATTTGTAAAAATTCCTTTGAAGTTTTTCAACTAACCAACCCAAAATAGCCAATGGATTTCAATAAAACAAGAAACAAAAAAACTTCCAAGAATTTCGGCCCATAAGCCTTGATTCTACATCCTTATTTTACATCCTTAATTCTACATTCAATAAAAAATTCTTAATCTTAAATTATAAACTCTAAACTTTAAATTCTTAATTTTCATAAATAGTCCATACTCGCAAAGAAATCGCCTTTCGGCGATTTCCTCAAAGATTATATTTAATATTATATTATAGTAACAATATTACCATCTATCTCTTAATTCGACAATCCTCTATTAGCTTAATTATGTTGCTTAGGCTATCTCTTTCCTTACTTTTGCTCATGTTTTTTATATATGTCTCCTTATTTACATTAAGTTCATTTATTTTTTCTTGAAGACTTAATGGATTAAGGTTTTCTTCTTCTATAACCACGCTGTAGCCTGACTTCTTAAAGGAATTAGCATTAAGAATCTGGTCACCTCTGCTGGCTTTTGCTGAAAGAGGTATTAATATATTTGGCTTTTTCAAAGCAAGAAGTTCAAATATCGTATTAGATCCAGCTCTTGAAATAACAATATCTGATAGTTGCATTAAGTCTGCAAGCTCATCTTTAATGTATTCAAATTGAACATAACCTTCTGTTAAATTAAAGTTTCTATCTAAATTTCCTTTTCCACATAAGTGAACTATATTATAAGTTTTTAGTAAATCATTTAAAGATTCTCTAACACAACTGTTTATAATTCTTGAACCTAAGCTCCCTCCAGTAACTAAAATAACTGGCTTATCATTTTTAAAGCCACAAAACTCTTTAGCTTTAATTTTGCTTCCTTTAAATAACTCCTCTCTAATTGGAGACCCTGTAAGTACTGCTTTCTTCTTATTAACGTGCTGCATTGCTTCTTCAAAGGTTACACAAATCTTTGTTGCATAAGGCATTGCTAACTTGTTTGCAAGACCTGGTGTAATATCTGATTCATGTATTATTATTGGAATCTTATTAAAGTAAGCTCCCATTACAACTGGTACTGAAACGAATCCACCCTTTGAAAATACTATGTCTGGTTTTTCTCTTTTTAAGATTGCTTTAGCATCAAATACGCCTTTTATTACTTTAAAAGGATCTGTAAAATTCTTAACATCAAAATATCTTCTAAGTTTTCCGCTTGATATAATATGATATTTAATTCCTTCTGCTTCCATAAGCTTTCTCTCTATTCCATTTTCAGTTCCCATATATTCAATTTCATACCCAAGTTCCTTAAGCTTTGGTAATAGAGCAATGTTTGGGGTAACATGTCCTGCTGTTCCTCCACCTGTCATGATAATTTTCTTGTTACTCAATTTAAAAATCCTCCTAAATCAGTATAGTAAAAAATCACTATTTTAATTTTTGTTAACTATTTTAATTTTTGTTAACTATTTTAATTTTTTTACTATAAACATTTATATCATACTAGCTATATTATGCTTCATATTCAGTTATGCCACATCTATGTTAAATTGTAAATATAAAATTGAATTTTTCTCTATAGATTCTATAGGATTTAGAAAAATAAATCCTATAGTATATATAATCTTGCCTTAAATCATATATTTATCGTTGATTTCATTGCAAATAATGGAAACCCTTCATAAACCTTGCCAACGTTGGTACAACTTCTCTTAAATATTATCTTTATAAGCGGGTACAATACTATTATCAAAACAAAAGGAGGTGACAACGAGATGACAAACAACTATAGTTCAAACAAACCTGTAGTTCCTGAAGCAAAAGCTGGATTAAACAAATTCAAAATGGAAGCAGCTAACGAAGTAGGAGTTAACCTAAAAGATGGTTACAATGGTGACTTAACTTCTAGAGAAGCTGGTTCAGTAGGCGGCCAAATGGTTAAAAAAATGGTTGAAGCTTACGAAAAAAACCTATAATTTAAATTGTTGTTAGTAGCACATGGTAGATTTATTATTTAATGAAGTTAGCAAATTTTATTTAAATAATAGGAGTCGCAAAGTAAATATATGTTTGCTGGCTTCACAATTTAACTTGTTGAAGGAGGAAAATATTATGGCAAGCAGAAATAGAGTATTAGTACCAGAAGCAAAAGCAGGTTTAGACAGATTTAAAATGGAAGCAGCACAAGAAGTAGGAGTTAACTTAAAAGATGGTTACAATGGAGACTTAACTTCAAGAGAAGCTGGATCTATTGGTGGCCAAATGGTTAAAAAAATGGTTGAAGCTTACGAAAGAAATTTATAATTAGATAACTTTTAAAAAGTTGCTAAAAATAATTTACAATTGTAAGAAACCCCTCTAATAAAATGGGGATGCATCTTAATTGATGCATCCCTTTTATTATTCCAATAAACTAAATTATTTAAACTATCTTCTTCACACAAACTTTCCACTAACTTCCAAGAAAATTTAAATAAATTTAATTTTATCATCTTCTTCTCTCTTTTTAATTGAAATGCTCAATTATACTTCTATTATCTTTAAAATTCATATGAGCTCTAAAAATATAATTGCTATCTCTTTACTTTACTTTCTCTAATATCTTTAATTTTCAGCTGAACTGATCTTCTTCCATTGAACTCATTAATGTCCGGCTGAAAAAGCACATCAACAAATAAATTTTCCGGTGCCATCATATGACTTCTGTAATCATCACCATAGGCTGAAATGAAAATCTCTTCCACTCTTTCCTTACCATTGAAAAATATTCCATCAACAGTTTTGAAAGTTTTCTCAAGATAAAATTTTAATTTAACGTGCTGTTCCTCAGCACCTAAAAATCTAACTTCCTTTACCCTTACCTTTAAAGCACCTAAAACCGGCGAAGGGTTTCCCTTTCCAAAGGGCTCAAGTCTGTTGAACTCTTCAACCACAGCTTCATTAACATAATTTAATTTTATAGGTGAATCCACCTTAATCTTTAAAGCTAAATCATTATCATTTAATGTACAATTTTCATTTAAAAGTCTTCTAAACTCTGGAATGTTTTCTTCCTTTATTGAAAGTCCCGCAGCCATAGGATGCCCTCCAAATTTATGAAGAACCTCCTTGCACTTTAGCATTTCCTCGAACATATTATACTCTTCAATAGATCTTCCTGAACCCTTTGGCATATCCTTACCTTCTGTTAATACAAAAGTTGGTCTCCCGTATTTTTCCTTAACTCTTCCTGCAACTATTCCAGCAATACTTTCGTGGATATGATCATTGTAAACCACAATAATTCTATCATTAATTAAATCAGAACCTTCAATTGCTTCACATACCTCTTCAAAGCTTGCAGTAGTCAGATCTTGTCTTTCCTTATTTAAATTAAATACCTTTGTGGCAAGCTCCATGGCTTCCCTATTATCTTCACATAATAAAAGCTGCAATGACATCTCTGCTGTTTCTAATCTTCCTGTGGCATTAATGCATGGACCAATAGCAAAACCAACATTATAGCAGGTAACTTCTCCTTGTATATCAATAACCTGCTTTAAAGCCTTAATTCCAGGATTATTAGATTTAGAAAGAATCTTAAGTCCTTCCTTGGCAATAATTCTATTTTCATCCTGCAAATCCACAACATCACAAATAGTTCCAATTGCAGCCAGCTCTAAAAGGTCATCTCCTCCATTAATTCCTCTTCTTTTATAAAGGGCCATGGCAAATTTATATGCAATGGCAGCTCCACATAAAAGCTTAAAGGGATACTGACACTCCTCCTGCTTTGGATTTACTAAAGCATCACTATTTGGTACAATTAATCTTCTTTCACCATCAACTTCTTCAAAAGGCAGCTCATGGTGGTCAGTAACAATTACCTTTAAGCCGAGATCCTTAGCTCTTTGGACCTCTGCCACTGCAGAAATACCATTATCGCAAGTTATTATTAAATCAAAGCCTTCCTTAGCAATAGCTTCAACTCTGGTAATGTTCATTCCATAGCCTTCATTCTCTCTATGCGGAATATGATAAGCAACATTTCCTCCGCACTTCTTTATTGCCTTATATAAAATAGCCGTACTTGTAACTCCATCACAATCGTAATCACCATAAACCATAATTTTTTCCTTATTGTCTATAGCTTCACACATTATTTTTATAGCCTTTTCCATATCCTTCATTTTATATGGATCATACATATCCTTAAGGTTATTATTTAAAAAACCCCTTACCTTAGCCGGTGTATCTAAACCTCTGTTAATTAAAACTCTAAGAGTAATTGGGCTAACTTTTACCTCATTATAAAGGGCTTTTATCGTATCCATGGAACATTCCGTCTGTCTCCACACTGTTTTCATCCAGCATCTCCATCCTTCCCGCGTCAGTGAAATAAATATAATCTATAAACTTTATCTTTAAGCTGAAAACTAAAATATTCACCACTAATATAATTATAATTCTCAAGTCGAAAATACTATTTCTCAACAAATAATCTATATGAATTATAACACGGTAATTTTAAATTGTCTTGAAGAAAACTACAGATATAATTATAAACACTTCCTATTATTGAAAATTTTCTTCATAAAGCACATTAAATTAAATTATATAAATTTATAAGTTTTCATTATAATTCTAAGTTCTTATCTCCAACTTCTATAATAAAAAAATACTAGAAAAATATAGTTTTTCCAAAGCACGATATTTAGGGTGATTATATACTTTTCGTTCCCTATGAGCTTTTTTAAAGAAATGTTGTTATACAAAAATTTCCTGCAAGCCAAAATACTCTAAAATGATTTTCTTAAACTTTAAATCTTATTTTTCTACTTATTTTTGTACTTATTTTTGCACTTATTTTTTGTACTTATTTTTGTACTTATTTTTGTACTTATTTTTGTACTTATAACTTTACATTTGAAATTCTATATTCATAATTTTATACTTATAATTTTATATAGAATTTTTATATTTATAATTTATATTTTTCATATGCAACTTAAGTTTGATACCTACTCTTAAAAAAGTAGAATTTTAGTCACCTCTCACTTTATAAAATTTAATTTTTTTATTGAATTAAAATGCCAGTGAATAAAAATATAAAAAAGCTGTTAATAATTAAATATATAAGCTGTATATTTCAATTAGAATTATTCACCAGCCCATAGAAATAACCTGAATAGCATCAGTTTCTATATACATTTTTAAAGGAGACTATATAATGATTTCATATACAGATATCCCAACTAACAATGAAGTTAAAATTACTTGCTGTCCTCATTGCAGCAGCATCAATTTTATAAAGCATGGACGATATAAAAATACCCCTCGCTTTAAATGCAAAGATTGCTTACACACCTTCTCCACAAGGACCAATACACCATGGTATTATTCTAAGAAAACCACGGATCAATGGCAGGAGTTCTATTATCTCCTTATGGATTGTCAACCTCTAGAATATTGTGCTAAAACACTTAAAATTAATATTGCCACAGCGTTTTACTGGAGACATAAAATTCTAAACGCTTTAAAGCCCCAAACTGAACCTGATATATTATCAAATCATGTAACCATGCATCACTATTTTATAAAGGAAAGTTTTAAAGGATCAAAAACACTTATCCACGAAACAGAAAATCGACAAAAACTTTGGGTCGTAATGTCCTATGACTCATGCGATAACAGTTTAATCTTGCCTTACTCCAGACGAATTTGGAACAAACAGCACTTTGAGGAGTTAGTATGCTCCAGAATCGCTCCCAAAACATATATTTCAGCCTATGGAAACAGATATATTCAAGTTTATGCTAAGAATCATAATAAAAAGCTGAAAAAATCCAAAAATTCTATAACTGAGACTCCATTTTCTAATCTTATAGATATTTTCAACGAAATTCTAAGAAAAACCCATGGTATTGCAACAAAATATTTATTGGAATATTTTGCATTAGTTAAAATTCATTTTTTGAAAAGAAATTTTACTATAGGTGAAATTTTACATAATATATATAATAATAGTTACATAAAATCTCATAATATTAAAAAGTTAAGATCAATGAAAGCACCTAGTTAAATTAATCCACTTACTCCCAATTTGATCTTAAGAATTAACTCTAATTATATGCAATAAAATATCAACAACATTTCTTTAAAAAAGACCCTAAGGTGCCGAATAGTTAAAATATCTTGCCCTTTTAATCCCTTACTTATTTTAATCCCTTACTTATTTTAATGCCTTACTTATTTTTATACCTTACCTATTTTTATACCTTACCTATTTTTTTGTCGTATTGACTTTTATGCCTTTAATTCTTTATAATGCCTACAGCAGCCTTACTGAACACTTTGTCTAATATCAACTTGACAGTATACTCATTCACTTCATCAAGATTTAAAAACTCATTTAATAGAAGTTCGGCTCCGCTGTGCATTATTTCATAAACTGCTAAGTACATAGACATAACTATGGATTTCTCTAAGGCCAGCATTCTTTTTCTCTTTTGACTTTTGCTGAACTTTTTAAAGAACTCTTCATTGAAGACTCCTTCAGCTTTTTTTACTTCCTCAATTTTTTCTTTTATTATTTTCTGTACAGTTTCAAGTTTTTCCTTTGATGTGGATAAGGTTATTGTATATAACTTAATCCCCTTCTCACTTTTCACCTTGCCTTGAATATCATATACCAAGCCCCTTTTAGTTCTAATTTCATCATATAAAACAGAGCTTGTACCTGAAGCAAAATATTCATTAAACATCTGCATTACTGCAATTTCTTTTTCATTTAGTTCATGAATCGGGAAGATATATTGAACCTTGCAACCATTTATATTGGAATTTTCTTCTTCACAAAGCACTGCTTTTGGGTTTTCATATAAAGGTAATTCCTTTTTAATATTTTCATCCCTTGAAGGATATATTGCATTTTCAGCTTTTCCTAAACTCTTTGAGCCTTTATTTTTTAAATCCAATGGTAATTTTGAAATTTCATCTTCAATTATTTCAATAACGCTTTCTTTATCTAAGGCTGTAACTACGGATATTACGCAGTTATCATGAGTATAGTGAGTTTTATAAAAATTCTTTATATCCCCTAATGTCAACGCTTTAATAGTTTCTTCTTTTCCAATGATTAAGTTCTTTATTCTTCTTTGTTCAAAGGCATTGAAAAATAACATGTCCTCACAGTGCTGAACAACATCATCGCTCCACTCTTTAAGCTCTTCAAGGATTACTGATATCTCTTCCTTAAAACCTTCTTCCTTAAAGGCTGGATTAAAAACTACATCAAAATACACATTAAATCCTAGTTTAAAATCTTCCTTTAAGCAGCTACCATAGTAAACCACATAAGGGAAGTTGGTCATGGCATTATGAAAACCCAGATATTCATTGCATAAGTCGTTGATTTCTTTTTCACTTCTAGTTTTAGTTCCTTTAAAAACCATATGTTCTGTAGCATGGGCAATACCAAGGTTTTCTTTTACTTCTTCATTAGCTCCTGCTTCAAAGCCTATGGTAAAAGACGTAATATCCCCAGGCACTCTTTCATAAATTAAGGTTATTCCACTTGATAATTTTATTTTCTCCATATCATAAACTCCTCGTATTTTTTCATTGCGTTTAACATTATCTTATCAGCAATTCCACATTTTTATCAATTAATTTAATGTCTTCACGTAAATCTTAATATATCTTCATATCATAAAAAGAAACCCCAAATGGAGTTTCTTTTCACATAATGTTTAGTAACATCTCTTATTTTAATCTATTTTAAAGCTTCTTTACATATATTGAGAAGAGGCCTACAGAGTTTTAATCTTCACTTTTTTAATTCTCAATTTTTAATTTTAAATTTCAATTTTAAATTAAAAATTTCAAATTACTTCACTATTTCTACCTTAATGATTCCATCATCTTCTGTGAATACCATGATGTTTCTTCCTCTTCCGGCTCTGTTCTGGATTGGAAGTTCACCAAGATCTACTATCTTCACGTCTTCTTTTAGTGTTGTAATTTTAATACTTTCATCAGATAAGCCAACACATAGTTCTGCTCCTGATGGTGATTTCAGAATACCTTTTGCCTGTGCAAAGATTACTTTATCATCTTCACGAAGGCTGATTCCCATAACTCCAGTTGCATTCTTTCCTACGGTACTAATGGAATCTAGGGCAAATTTAAGGCACATACCTTTCTTTGTAAGGATTACTCCCTCACCTTCTTGCAGGTCTGAATATACCTTTATAAGCTTATCACCTTCTGTTTTAAACTTATAACCTGTGCTGTAGCTATAGTCACCCAAGAATTCTTTAAGCGAACTTTTCTTAACTACACCTTTTTCTGTGAAGAAATATAGAGTTTCATCACTAATTCTTCTTGCATCCACAGACACTACCGAGATTATTGGGTTCTTCTCACTGAACTCATTAAACAGCGTTCCAAAGTTTATGCCCTTTTTATCTATGTTCTGAATCATAACTCCTGGCACTTTAAACATATCTCCACTTTCTGTGAAGAAAATTATATCACTTTCAGAGTTTGTTGCAGTAATAACGTCTTCACTGCTTCTCCTGTTAGATATTCTAAGTATGCCTTTTTTATTTACTGTTACATAGAATTCTCTATAGTTAAATTCGTCAACATACTCTGCAGAGATAATTGAATCTCCTTCAGTAAGGTTAACTAAAGCTTTTCCTAAAATAGTTCTGTCTACTGCCTCAATTGCAGGCTCATGAACAATGAAGTTTAATTCTTTCGCTGTTGTTATACTAATGAATTTTTCTTCTTCATCCTTGGTTACCATTTTCACATCAATGAGGTTTTCATCTTTTCTTAGCTTAATAGCTTGAAGCTTAGAATAATTTGTTATGAACTTAGAAATTTCTGTTCTCTTAATCATTCCCTTTGAAGTAATGAATTTAGCATCCCTTGGTGCACTGAAATCAGCTATGGCAAAGGCTGCGATAATTGATTCTTTATCTAAATCTAAAGTCTTGATGAAGGTCTGGATTCTTTCACCCTTATCTCTCCACTTAAACTCTATTAGATTTGCAACCTTGCACTGATACATATTTCCTTCATTAGTAAAAATGCATAGTGTATCTTTTGTATTACATTCAAAGAAGAATCTATTGAAGTCTCCTTCTCTGTATTCAATGTCATCTGTGTTTTGAGTAGTTCTTGCAAAGGATTTTAAAGCAGTTCTCTTTATATATCCCTCATTAGACATGGTAACCACCACGTCCTCTTCAACAATAAGCTCTTCCAAATCAATCTTAGCATCGCTATCATCTTCTTCGATGGTAGTTCTTCTTGGATCATCATATTTTTCTTTTATTTCTAAAAGTTCTTCCCTTATAACTTTGATAAGCTCTCTTTCACTACCAAGGATCTTTTTAAGCTTCTTTATTCTAGCTTCTAATTCTTTATATTCTTTTTCAAATACCTTTATTTCAAGACCAGTAAGTCTGTAAAGCATAAGTTCTAGGATTGCTTCAGCTTGCTCCTTTGTAAATCCAAATTTAGAAACTAGGTTTTCTCCAGCATCCTTTTTAGATTTTGAAGCTCTAATGGTTTTAATTATTTCATCCATAATACCTATGGCTTTTATGAAACCTTCAACGATATGGAATCTCTTTTCTGCAATTTCAAGCTCCTTCTGAGTTCTTCTTGTGATTATTTCCTTTTGGTGCTTAATATAGTACTTAATTATTTCCTTAAGTCCCATAGTTCTTGGCTTACCATCTGCAAGGGCAACCATGTTGAAGGAAACATTACACTGAAGCTCCGTTCTCTTAAATAGATATTTTTGAACTCTTTCAGCCACATCTTCTGTAGTGTTTTTCTTAAACTCTACAACGGCACGAATTCCATTTCTGTCAGATTCATCTCTTATGTCTGCAATTGATTCTAAAGCTTTGCTGTGCTTCTTATCTCCAGTTAAATCTGATATAGCTTGAAGGAGCTTAGCTTTATTTTTTCTGTAAGGGAACTCTGTAATAACAAGGCCTAATCTTCCTGATTCTAAAGTTTCGAAGTGAGTTTTAGCTCTTAAAACCACCTTACCTTCTCCAGTTTCATAGGCAGCAACTAAGGAGTCCTTTCCCATTAATATTCCACCAGTTGGAAGGTCTGGTCCCTTTATATATTCCATTAACTCTTTTGTAGTTATTTCTTCATTTTCAGCATAGGCAAGGGCACCATCAATAACCTCTCCTAAATTATGTGGTGGTATATTGGTTGCAAGACCTACTGCAATACCGAAGGCTCCATTAACAAGAAGATTTGGATATCTTGATGGAAGCACCTTTGGCTCAAGTTCTGAATCAGAGTAGTTGAAGGTCATATCAACTACGTCCTTGTCAATGTCTCTAAGCATCTCCATGGCAATTTTAGAAAGTCTTGCTTCCGTATAACGCATTGCCGCAGCGCTGTCTCCATCGATGGAACCCCAGTTTCCGTGGCCATCGATAAGTGGTTTTCTTGTACTGAAGTCCTGTGCCAGAATTACCATGGCATCGTAAACGGAAGAGTCTCCGTGTGGGTGATATTTACCCAGGATATCTCCGACAATTCTGGCAGACTTGTAATATGGTTTATCTGGAAAGGCTTTTAACATATAAGCCCCGTATAAAATTCTTCTGTGAACAGGCTTCATACCATCTCTAACGTCTGGCAGAGCCCTTTCCTTTGATACTTCTATAGCATAAGGAAGATAGTTTTCTGGCATAGCCTCATCTATAGAAATATCGATAATATTATTATCTACTGGAATTACTTCCTTCTTTTTAGCCATTCTAACTCCTCCTAAAACTCACCGTGACTATACATATAATTTCTTCTAGGCTCAACCACATCTCCCATGAATAGTGAAACCATTTTTTCAGCCTTAGCAGCATCATCAATGGTAACTCTCTGAAGCGTTCTTGTGGCAGGATTTAGTGTTGTATCCCAAAGCTGGTCAGCGTTCATCTCTCCAAGTCCTTTGTAACGTTGGATAAGTGCGCCTTTACCAATCTCCTTCTTAGCCTTTTCTAATTCTTCATCATTGTAAACATACTTGTGAACCTCACCGTTTTTAGTCATTTTATAAACCTTATACAGTGGTGGTAGTGCAATGTATAGTTTTCCCTGCTGAATCATTTCTCTCATATATCTATAAACGTAAGTCATCCAAAGAGTTCTAATGTGGTAACCGTCAACGTCGGCATCACTAAGGATGATAATTTTATCATATTTTAATTCTTCAACTTTAAAGTTTTCTAAAACTCCAGTACCGATGGCTGTGTTAAAAATTCTAAGCTCTTCACTGGCAAGAACATTTTCAAGTTTCTGCTTTTCTGTATTCATTATCTTACCCTTTGAAGGCATGATAGTTTGGAACCTTCTGTCTCTAGCCTGCTTTGCAGAACCACCCGCAGAATCTCCCTCCACCACGATAAATTCAGTAACAGTGTTGTCCTTTAAAGTACAAACGGCAACTTTTCCTGCAAGAGGAGAAGTTCCATTACCGATCTTCTTTTTCTCAGCTTCGTTAATCTTTTTAATTTTTTCTCTTCTAGCCGCAGCTGAAATAGCGTTGTTGATAATAGATGTAGCTAATTCTTTATTATCCTCAATCCATTCACCAAGCTTAATATATGCAAGCTCATTCATTGCAGAGTAAGCCTCTACATTTCCAAGCTTTGTTTTAGTCTGACCTTCGAAGACAGGATTTGTGATTTTCACCTTAACGATGGCTGTCATACCCTCTCTAACATCGTCTCCTTCAAACTCCTTATCCTTTTCCTTAATAAGTCCAAGCTTCTTAGCTCCTTCTTTAAAGGCTCTAGTCATACCAGTTTTAAATCCAGTTTCGTGGGTTCCAGCTTCCTTGGTTGGAATATTGTTAACATAGCTGGCAATATGTTCTGTTGTAGAGTCTGTAAATTGGATACAAACCTCTCCTGAAACCATAAGTCCATTAATTTCCTTTTCGCCTTGAAAAATTACTGGATCCTTATGAAGAACCGTCTTACTTTCATTTAAATATTCGATGAAGTCTAAGAGTCCTCTTTCAGAGTGGAATACCTTCTCTGTTACTTCATCTTTTCTTTCATCTCTTAAAACTAAGGTAATTCCTTTGTTTTGAAAGGAAAGTTCTAAAAGTCTTTCTTCTATAGTGTCCATCTTAAAATCAATAGTTCCAAAAACATCGCTGTCAGGCAGGAAAGTTGTTTTACTTCCTGTCTCTTTAGTTTTTCCTACGATCTCAAGGGCAGTTTCAGGGGTTCCTGGCATGTCCCTATTAAGTTCCTTGTCGTATCCATAATGGAATCTCTGCTTATATATGTTACCCTTCTGCTTAATCTCTACTTCAAGCCACTTTGAAAGGGCGTTAACAACGGCAGCTCCAACTCCATGAAGACCTCCTGAAGTTTTGTAGTTACTATTATTAAATTTTCCTCCAGTGTGAAGCTCAGTATAAACCATCTCCACTCCTGATTTATTTTTTATCGGATGTATTCCCGTTGGGATTCCCCTTCCGTTATCTTCTATAGTTACAGATTTATCTTTATTTAATGTAACAACTACCTTATCACCAAAACCATTGGCAAGTTCGTCGATAGAGTTATCTAGTATTTCCCATATGCAGTGATGTAAACCTTTTGTTCCAGTTGACCCGATGTACATTCCAGGCCTAACTCTTACAGGCTCTAATTTTTCAAGAGATGTTAGGTCAGTTACCTCGTAAGATCCTCTATTATTATCTCTTTTTGTCATTATATCCCTCCTAAATTTGAGCTACAATTTTTATTGTATAAGATAATAGCCCAGTAGTAAAGGCTTTTTTGCAATAATGCAAACGTAAGTTTGTATTGTTGTTTCAAAATCATTCATTATGTGGTTAGTTTTTCTCGGAAACGATTTTAAATACAGCATTAATTTAGAATCCCGAATATTGAATGATTAATGAAATTCCGCTAAACTGAATTTCGTAACCTATTAATAAATACTATTCGCAAATGAAATTTAATTACTCATCTTCTCACAAATTACTTTCAATAATATTTAAAACATATTTGAAAATATAACCACTTTTATATAAATGCACAACAAAAACAAAAGGAACTCCATAAGGAGTTCCGAACACCATTCTAAATTTCTTATTTATTCTTCAATTATTTCGTTGATATCTTCACTCTTTGTTTCTTCGTTGATTTCTTCATTTTCTGCTTCTAATTTATCAGCAAAAGCTTTCAGTGCTTCACTACCTTCTTCTACCGAATTAATCATTAAGCTTAAAGCATAGTCATATTTATCAGAGCTGTGCATATACATTGGGTCATAGTATTTAACCATTAATTCTTTAACTACATCAACATAGTCTCCAGCTTCAACCCTTTTACAGTACTCTTCAATGTTTTTCTCACCAATATATTTTGTTAAACCTCTTAAGGCTTCGCAGATTTCTGCATTACATTCTTCAGCCTTTGTATATTCATTAATAATAAGATTGCTTCTAAAATCCAGAGGTGCGTCCACAAATACGTGGATGCCGTCCTTCATACGTTGATGGATGTAATCAGGAATTAACACCCTTCCGATTCTTCTGCTTTCTGCTTCAACAAAAACATATTTTTTACCCTTTGCTGATTTTAGTTCTTCATATATGTTAGATTCAAACTGCTTTTGAGTTAAACAGCTTCCAAGACCAACAGAACCAAGGATTGAACCCCTGTGGTTTGCGCAGCCCTCTAAATCCAGCACATTGTATCCATCTGCTTTTAAAGCTTTTAAAATCTCTGTTTTGCCAACGCCTGTATTTCCGTGAAGCACCACATAGGTAACCTCTTCATTTAGCTTTGGTAAGGTTTCATTAATAAAGGCTCTATATCCTTTATACCCACCACTTATTCTTTTTACTCTCATGCCTAAAGCACAAAGAAGCTCTGTGATTGATGCACTTCTCATACCACCTCTGGCACAGAAAATTACAACATCCTTATACTCCTTCTCCAGCTCATGAATCTTTGCATATATTTCAGGAAGCTTCTTAGATACAATGTCAACACCTATCTTCTTTGCTTCATCAGTACTTTTTCTTGTATAAATTGTTCCAACTAGTGCTCTTTCCTCATCTGTGAAAAGAGGAATATTAACAGCTCCATTGATTGTAGCTTCTTCATACTCTCCAACAGTTCTAACATCTACTAATATATAATCTCCACTTAAATCTTTAAAGTCAACGGTTCTTGACATTTTCATTCCTCCATATATAAACCTATATCATAAGTAAAAAATCCAAAGATTACACTCAGAAGATACTCTCACCTTTAACCTAAAATGAAGCTTTCTCAGTGTTTTTCTTAAATTTGGCTTACATTAAAATATGCTATAGATATTTCAAATACCTACAGCATACTCTATTGTATATCCTAATAGTTAATCTGTCAAACAGCTTGATTCTTCCCTATTGTTACAGATTTTAAACCCTTATGTACTTTTTTAAAGAAATGTTGGTGATGAATATTTATACCATTGCTCTTCTATAATAATACATTTCAACCTTGTTTAAACTCTAAGATCTATCTAAACCAGTATCAATAATTGAAAATATAAAAGTGGACAATACAAATTGTCCACTTCATTACTAAGTCCTAATAGTTTAAGGCTGCGATATAAACCCTTCAATTAACACTGTGTAATTCATAGCTATAGAAAATATTACATAATTTACAATCAATCTTTAAAATTAAATCATAAGATTATTCATTTTCTAATAAAGTATTATATTTTTTTTCATTTTTATTCCATGTTGTTGGTAAACCAAATATATAACCTGCTAATAAGCCAGAAAATACCGGTAATACTATCATTAAATTATCTATTTTTATTACAGTAAAAATTAAAGTAATACTCCATATCATCATAAAAAATGCAATTTTTGTTCGCATATAATAAGTTTTCCCGTTTCTTCTAACCTTTCCCCATTTTTCAATAAATTTTTTATCATCTTTCATACCCTCACCCCTATGGTCATAGTTGTGTTTTTATTACACAATTTAAAGATTATTCGATATCTTACATTTCGAATCATAATTTGGTAAATATAAACTTAAGTTGCAATTTAAACCTTTGATTTGTTATTGGAGCTTACTCTTCGAGCCCTCAATTGAATAAATATGAGAAGGTGTCTCCTCTTAAATTAATCTAAATTATAAATTAATTCAATTTATAATTTAATTCAACTTAAACTCAGAATAACTTAGGACTTAACTTCCACTTCAGTTTCAATATCATGTTCCTTCATAGCCCATTTATTAAATACTTCGATTAAATCCTTTGTAACCTCATCCCTATTAGTTTCATTTAACAGCTCATGTCTTCCACCTGGATAAAGTTTGTAATTTAGATTTTTAACTCCTAATTCCTTCAATAGATTATATAAGTAAATAATTCCTTTTCCATAGTTTCCAACTGGGTCTCCATCTCCACTAAAGATTTCCACTGGCAGATTCTTAGGAATTTTATTCAAGTTTTCTTTCTTGTGGATAGCACACATACCCCTTAAAAAGTCATAGTAAAAGGATACCGGAAAGATTCCACCACAGTATGGATCAAGAACATATTTAGAAACTTCTTCCTCATCCCTTGAAAGCCAGTCAGATTTCGTTTTAGGATTCGGAATTTTTTTATTGTAAGCTCCAAAACCTAAATCGTCCATCAACTTTCCATCACCTTTTCTGCCTTTGAACTTCATAATAATACCTGATAATGGAATTCCAGCCTTCATCATTAAATTAGGCTTTCCACCTGTTCCTGAAAGAATAACGCCTTCAACAGTATTTCCATATAACTGCATATATCTTTGACTAATGAATGAACCCATGCTATGTCCAAAGATAAATACCTTATGGCTTGGATTTTCCCTTCTTATATATTGATTTATTTCATGCTGATCATCCACCATGGTATGGAAGCCATCATGATCTGCAATATATCCTAAATCCTTAATACTATCTGCAGATTTTCCATGCCCTCTGTGGTCGTCGGCATAGACAATAAAGCCCTCCTTATTTAATGCTTTTGCAAATCTTTCATATCTATTTCCATGTTCAGCCATTCCATGGATAACCTGAATTACCCCCTTAATACTTGTCCCAACTTCAGGTTCCCATCTATATAAATAAATCTCCTTATTATCTCTCATTTTTAATTTAATTTCTTTACCTGCCATTATATATACCTCCGTAAATGAACATTCAAAAGTAATGCTATAAAATTGATACTCCAAACCTATGATTTGGTTAGTGAAACTTTCACAGTGTGCATCTTTGATTTGGATAATGCGAACTTACTCCTTCGAATGAATATGAGAAGGAGTTTCCTAATTAAATTATATAAAACTTTATCTTAAGCAACAATGGACAATTTGTTAAATTCCATAACACTTTACGTAAGTCATCCACTTTTAATAACTAAATAGACGTAGTTCTCGTAATTCAGATAACTGAGCTTCAATGGCTTTTCCAAATAAAAAAGCCAAGCTATTGTCATAAAGCTGACAACCTGGCTGATTACAAAATATTAGATTCCAAACTCTTTTGCATAAGTAACTGGTCCACTTATAGTTTTATCATTGTCCTGCAACTTAATTGCCATAAAGTTTGCAGAAGGCATCCCTTCTGGAAGCTCAACTCCCAACTGTACTGCTGGCACATATCCAAAGCGAGGGTAATAAACTTCACTTCCTAAAACTAGGGAATACTCATAACCTAGCTCTTTAGCTATTCTATGTCCTTCTTTAATTAAAGCACTTCCTACACCCTGCTTTTGAAATTCTGGTACCACTGATAATGGTGCTAACACAAGAACTGTATCCCCGCCAACCTTTCCTTCTGTAAACATGATATGTCCTGCGATTTTACCATCAGCTTCTGCTACTAATGATAACTCCGGTATAAAGCTTTCGCCCTTTCTTAAAGCAGCAACCAAATCCTGCTCAGTTCCGTCTCTATGTTCAGCCTCCTTAAAGGCTTCCTTTATAGCATCATAAACCTCATTATAATCTTGGCTTGTTTCTTGTCTTATTATCATTTTCTTACCTCCTGATTTATTACTTTTACTATCTATATTTGTTACTTTTACTATCTATATTTATTATTTTTTCTTACCTATAACTCATTATTAACTTCATTAAATACTCAAAAGTATTTTTCTGTTTTTATAAACACCCTATATTTCACAGTTAATTTTAATGACATTTTTCAACTTTTGTCAACCTACCCTAAAATTAAAACACTGCCCTTTATAACCTTTTATACCATCACCGATGTGACCCCACGCCCTAATTATTTTAGTCCTTTCCCACTTTGCAATTTTTATATCACGTATAGATATTAAGACAAGAAAAGGACATAGCCAAACTTTGAGCAGTTCCCCGCATACTTGGCAGGGTCTGTGCAAGCTGACTATATCCTTTTACATGTATTGCCTTACATCAATTATTTCATTATATCAATAATTGATTAAAAATATTTATTATTTAACAAACCTAGTTAAGAGTTTATATTGCTGTCTCTAATTCAGCAGTTTCAACATCGTTAACTATATTGTTTATCCACTTATTACTTTTATATCTTCTGGCAACAATAACTACCTTAACAAGCTCTTCTATGGCAGTAGTTGCAACTACAAGGTATATTGGTAAGTGTAATACAAAAGCAGCTACGAAGGATAATGGAATTCCGATAAACCATAAAGTTACTCCTTGTACGATTGCTCCATATTTTGCATCTCCGCCTCCACGCAGGATACCAACAATTAGTATTACAGTGAATACTCTTACAGGCATTAATAAAGCGTAGATATAAAGAATTCTTAAGGCATCACCAATTACCTCTGGAGAAACCTTGAATACTGTTAACATTAATGGTGCTGTGGCTGCAAGAACAACAGCAAGTCCTATTCCTGTTAATACTGACACAACGCAAAGTCTTCTTGCATAAAGCAGACCTCTTTCTTCTCTTCCAGCGCCTATTTCTTTTCCGATGATAACAACTGCCACGTTAGCTAGTCCGAAAGTGATTATCATAAATAGGTTGTAAATTGTTGTACAGATTTGGATGGAAGCAGTGGCTTGAGTCCCGATTCTTCCATAAATTATTGCATAAGTCATGTTTCCAAATCCCCAGCAAGCTTCATTTAAAAGTACTGGTATCATTGTAACAAATACAGTTTTAGCTAAATCCTTAGGAATTGTTACTAAGTTCTTTACATTTGCTGCAAGAGTACTTTTGCTAGCATAAGTGTAGATAACTAAAACAGCACATTCAGCTCCTCTTGCAATAATTGTTGCAATAGCTGCACCTCTAACTCCCATTGCTGGCATTCCTAATAAACCAAAAATTAAAATGGCATTTAATACACCGTTAATAACTAGCCCAACAAAACTGGCTATCATTGGAAGTACTGTATTTTCAATACTTCTTAAAGCCGCTGCATAGTTAAATGATATAGCTGTGAACATATAGCTGAATACCACAAGTCTTAAGTAGCTTGCCCCAATTTCAATTACCTTTGGATCAATGTTAAAGATAGCAATAATCTGCTTTGGAAATATAAGTCCCCCTACTGTAAACACTAAAGTTATTAAAATTCCACTAATAATGCCAATTCCTAACACCTTTTGAATATTACTTTTATCTCTTTTTCCCCAAAGCTGTGAAATGAACACTGCACAACCTGAAGAAATACCCATTATAAATAAACTAAAGATGAAATAAAACTGATTGGCAATTCCTACTGCCGCAAGCTCAACCTCACCAACTCTACCAATCATCATGGTATCAAGCATGTTAACGGAAGAGGCAATCAGGTTTTGTAGTATAATTGGAAGTGATAAGAATAAAACCATTTTATAAAACTTCTTGTCACCAAATAATTCCTTCATTTTTTCCTTTGTCATATGTTTGTCTCTCCTTTCTGGGCAAAATAATAACCACTTCGAAGGTTGTTCAAAGTGGTTAGCTTCAGCACTTGCATAGTTAAAAGTGATACACAGAACCCTTAACTATGAGTTTATTAAATTTTACCATTATGTTTTTCAACCTCGTGGGGTCAAATACTTTTTTCATTATAATAGATTCTTTCTTTTATGTCAAATATGTTTTCTATATTTTTCTCAAAACACACCCTCTATAATTTCTGTTATATTTTCATTAAAGGTTTTATTATCAGCCACTAAATAGAGATATCCTAATTAAACTTTATGCTTTTTCAATAAAAATAAGAAAAAAAGAAACCCCAAACGGGATTTCTTCCTAAACATTTCATTTTCAATTTTAATACTAATCCGTTGTATGTTCATGATTTTTTAAATGATTCATACAATATTCCTTGTGACCACTGCATTTAGAGCAATATCTAAACTCCATATTCGGATCATCTCTTTCAGTGATACCACAAACTGTACATCTATGACGCACATAATCCTTCATTTCAATAACCTTGAACTTTTTCTTACTCTTCTTAACAGTCTTTTTAAGCTTAATCATAGCTAAAAAATCATTCCAAAAGAATAATAGATAGTTTGCTAAAGATGCTGACACCATCAATACTGCTGGAAGTCCACCCGTAATCATTCCTTCCACTAAAAGAAGTACATCTAAGATAGCAAGATACTTCATTTTCACTGGTAGAATAAAGAATAATAATAATTCATGGTCAGGATATATTGTTGCAAATGCAAGGAATAAGCTTAAATTTAAATAACCAGCTGTACCAAAAAAGCTTCTGCTTGCTAATGTTACTATTACAGTCAATAGTACCCCAGTTAAATAATACATATTAAATTTAAAGCTTCCCCAGGCCTGCTCCAAACCTGTTCCGATCATATAATATAAATACAATGTGAAAAATATCCATATAGGATGTAAATCTGGCGGAATTAAAATAAATGTAAATACCCTCCAGATCTGTCCCTGCATAACTAAATGAGGAACCAATGCTAATTTACCTAATATACCTGGCATTATTAATGCTAATAAATATACTGCTAAATTGGCACCAACTATGTACTTCATCAATCCATGAATGGCATGACGTCCGTATTTTCTCTCTAATTTATCTACCCATTTCAAGCTAATCACTCCTCAAATAATCTACATACATTTTATCATATTTTTAATTTATATCCTATGAATAAATTTAATATTCATATTTAATTTATTATTGTAATAAAACATCATTCATTTAAAAACATAAAAAATAAAAAGCAGAGGTTATTCTTTAATAAATCCTCTGCTGTATATCTATACTACTACTTATCTTGCTACTTCACTACATGCATATCAACCTTATTCATATCTATATATTTTACTATTTAAAAAGCTCTTTAAGTTTCTCTGCTATTGAAGTACCAACAAGATTTTGTCCTGCTTCATTAAGTATCATATTATTTAGGGTATATTCTCCTACATTATTTTCATCTATTCCGCTTTCATTAAACATATCTATATATTTAACATCATTTTTCTCACAGACTTCAATGATTGCCTCTACATAGTCATCTAAATACTCACCATTATTGTTTGCATTTGGATAGCTTGGCTGACCATCAATATAACCATGCTTAAGTGGCGTTAGGAATACAACTTCTACATCTTTCTTCATAGCTTTAAGGTTGTCTATCACACCTTGAACATTGCCATAAAAGGTATCAGCTTCATTGGTGTCTGATATTTTTCCTAATTCTTTTCCCTTGGAATAATCATTAGTTCCTCCAAGAATAACTACTATATCAATATCTTTAAGACCTTCTGCAGAAATTTCATCATCCATTTCTCCAAGAGTAAGTCCACTTCTTGCTCCATTGGTATAACTCTTTAGCTTTAACTGCTGTGCAGTTATTTCCTGATATTTCCCATCAACAGAAACTCCATCCCCCAAAAATAAAATAGACTTTTCTTCAAAATTAAATTTTTCTACTTCTTTTCCTTGGGAGCTATTAATTGCATCCTCTTTTACTACACCATCTTCAGGTTTTACTGAAGTGTTAATAGATGCTTCATATTGGTTTTTAAGCTTAGTCAATTCTTCCTTATCTGACTTTCCTTTAAATAGCCCACCAGCTAAAACCCCAACGAATACTATAGGCAATATTACACATAGTATATTTTGTAATTTGTCTTTATTCAATTTCTATCACCCCTATAGCATATTGTAGCATATTTTGTAATTTAAATCAAAATAATGTATATATATGTACTATTAAATAGGTAACCTTATACTATTCATTGCCTTATGTTCTTTTTTAAATAAATGTTGGTGACTTTTTTGCTCAAGATAAAAAGCTTATCTACATCTTACTAAATAATGTATTACCAACATATCACAACAATATTTCCAGCTATGAAAACCCAACTTCCACATATAATCTGACTATTTCACAGCTATAAACCTCCGCCCGCCTTCATATAATGCAAATATTTTACATCTATAAAAATCCAGCTTCATTCATATAATGAGGATATCTTACAGCTATTGAAAATCCACCTTCATTCATACACTGAGAATATTTAACAGTTCAAACTTTGTTTAAAACATATAATAAAACAACTTCACGTAGCTTAAAATCTTGTTCCAAGCATATAAAAAATCTACTTTTAACCCTATTACAAACATATAAAAAATCTACTTTTAATCCTATTATGAGACTATGTCCCCATATAATAATTCTTTCACTTGCATTTAAAAATAAACTCTTCACTTATATTCTATAAGGCTTGCTATTCTTGTAAATTGCTGTTGCTTGTTAATATTTACAAAACAATAAAATTTTCATCTTAATAATAAAATTTTCATCATAAAATTCGTTGAATGGAAATAAGTGGTATGATAATATATAAACAACAGTGCTTTTACATATATTTACACCTAAAGTTTTAATTCTGCATATTTATAGGAAATGGAGCGATTGCACATGGATGAAAAAGCCATAAATACAAATCCCAAAAGAAAGAAAAGCCCATTAAAAATAACTTTAATTATTGTATTAGCAATAGTTTTAATACTAATTACAGCCGCTGCTACATCAATAGGAATTCTTACAAGCAAAATGAACAAGGTTAAAACAACTCGTGATGATCTGGGAATTACTCCTGAAATAGAAAAAGAAATAGATGAAATCAAAAATACTCCTTCTAAAGAGGATAAAGAAGGAGCAGCTAATGATAAAATTATAAATATTGCTCTCTTTGGCATTGATGCTGGAAGTAACGACAGTGGTCGTTCAGATTCCATCATGATATTAACGGTGGATCCAGTTCACAATAAGATGAAGGTTGCATCCATAATGAGAGATTCCTACGTAGAGATTCCTGGATATGGCAAGGATAAAATTAATCATGCCTTTGCTTTTGGTGGATCGACCCTTGCTCTAAATACAATTAATACAAACTTTGGTCTTGCTATAGATAAGTTTGTGGCTACAAACTTTACTGATATGCCCTTAATAATAGATAAATTAGGTGGAATAGATTTAAATGTTACAGACGAAGAGCTTCCCCACTTACAGGCTTTAGGTGTAAGTAATACTGGAATTCAAACTTTAAATGGTGAACAATCCCTTGCTTATTCTAGAATTAGATATGCTACTGGAGATGATTTTGAAAGAACCTCAAGACATAGAACTATTCTTGGTGCAATCTATAGAAAACTCATGACTGTACCTATGAGCCAATATCCAAGTCTTCTTTTAGATTTTCTTCCATTAGTGGAAACTAATATGTCAAGCACAGATCTCCTTGCTCTAGGAACAACCATTAATAAAATCAATGGTTCGGAGCTTATAGAGGACCGTTTTCCAAGAGACAGCTTTTGGCAGAATGCAGAAATAGGTGGTATTTATTACCTCTCCTTCGAAGTTGAACCTACCAAACGCCAGCTTCAAAGGTTTATTTATGAAAACTAAATGGCAAATCCACTTCCAAAATTAAGTTAAGTTTGCCTAATTCATAATTGATTAAATCGAACTTAATTAAGCTTAGTTTGCCTAATTTATATTTGACTAAATCGAACTTAATTAAGATAAAGCTACTTAGCTAAGATAAAGTGGCTTAACGAAATTTAACCTTAATTAAAAATAAGTATCCATTTTGCAACCATTCTATGCTAAAGCTACCAAATCTTCAGCATAGAATGGTTATTTTTTCAAAATTGAAGCTATGTAATAGTTTTCTTAAAAATATGTACGTAAATTAAAAATATTTTAAAATATATTTCGACAGAAAGGTACATTAAACTACCTTAATGTGATATTATAATTGCATATATTTTTTAAGTAAAGGAGTGTTTATATCTTGTTCCAATCAAAAAGAATTAATAAAATGGAATGTTCACCAATAAGAAAGTTAGCAGAATTCGAAGCAATTGCTAAGAAAAAAGGTGTTGAAGTTATTCACCTTAACATAGGTCAGCCAGATGTTGCCACTCCAGTTTCAATGTTAGATGCTGTTAGAAAATTTGATGGTACCGTGCTAAAATACGCAGATTCAAGAGGACTGCCAAGCACTGTGGATACTTTCATAAAATACTATTCTAAAATAGGTATAGATTTTGAAGCTAGAGATATGGTTGTAACAAATGGTGGAAGTGAGGCTCTTCTATTCGCCTTTATTGCAACTTGTGATATTGGTGATGAAATTATAGTTCCAGCGCCATATTACTCAAACTACAACAGCTTTGCAGATATAGCCAATGTTAAATTTAATCCTGTATTAAGTACCCTTGAGGAGGATTATAAACTACCTTCTGCTGCAGATTTAGAGAAAGCGATAACTGATAAAACTAAAGCTATTCTTTTCTCTAACCCATGTAACCCAACAGGAGCAGTTTACACACATGAAGAGCTTATGGAGGTTTTAAATCTTGCTAAAAAGCATGATTTATATGTAATCTCTGATGAGGTTTACCGTGAATATGTTTATGATGGTTTAAAACCGATGTCAATCTACGATTTAAACTATGAAACAGATAGAATTATTTTAATAGACAGCTTATCAAAGAGATACAGCGCTTGTGGTGCTAGAGTTGGAATCATAGCTTCTAAAAACAGAGAGCTTATGGACAACGTGCTTAAGCTAGGTCAGTCAAGACTTTCAATACCTACCCTTGAGCAGGTTATGGCTTCTTCAATTCTTGAAGTTCCAGAGGAATATATAGTTGAAACTCAAAAACTTTATGAAAGAAGAAGAAATGCTGTTATTGATGCCCTTTCAAAGGTTGAAGGTGTAAAGTGTTCAAATCCAAGAGGAGCCTTCTACATCATGGTTCGTCTTCCTGTTAAGGACAGTGACCATTTTGCTAAGTGGATTTTATCTGACTTTGATTACGAAGGTAAAACTGTTATGGTTGCTCCTGCAGCTAAGTTCTACGGAATTGAAGACTACGGCTTAAACGAAGTAAGACTTTCTTACTGTTTAGATGAGGCAGTTCTTGTTAATGCTGTGAATATATTAGAAAAAGCATTAATTGAGTATAAGAAAATATACGAGTAATTAAAAGAGAAATTTCCTATGTGGAGATTTCTCTTTTTATACTTATACTTATATTTATATATCCGTTTACGCTTTTGTGCTTATTTATATATCTGTTTATACTTTTGTGATTATTTATATTTTGTGTTTATTTATATTTTTTATAAAAATATCTTAATAGTTCATATATATAGTCATATTTATATATCTTATTAATACTGAAATATTCCTTTGGTGTACCTCCGTAGCTTCTAAAAAATCTTTCTATATTTTTCATCATACTGCCTTCAAAATCAAACTTTTTTACATATGATGCTGAATATTCTATAGCCTTCCATATTAATAGGGAGGTAGCCTGGCTATTTCCAAATTCAGGCTTTGAACCTGCAATTATATAATACGCACTTTCATCATCCCAAACAATATATATAGCAGAATGAATATTACCTTCCTTATCTATTGCATAAAATATTTCTCTACAGTTACGGCTGCTGCAGTTCTCTTCAACCTTTCTCATTACTTCCATAGAATAAGGCACCTTCATATTTTGTCTTTTATAAGTCTCCTTAACAAGTTCATAAAACTCTCCTATATCTAGACCTCGCCTTACTTCCACCACTTTTTCAGCATTTCGTATATTTCTTCTTAGATTACTATCAAAATTATCATAAACCTTCTTCAAATCAGTTAAATCTTCAATTACATAGGTGTATCTAGTAGTTTGATTATATCCCCTCCAATAATATTCATACCAATTTTTATATCTATAATCAAAATTCTGATTATAGGAATATAACTTTTCTTCCTCAAGCTGATTTAATAACTCCTTAATTACTCTATTTTCATGAGCAATCTTAGTAGCTAATTTTTGATTTTGGGGATATCTAATCCATATACCATTCTTTTGAGTTAAAGGTGGTAGTGTTACTACCTTTTTATATGCTCTCTCAGTTGTATAATACACTAATGCCCCCACTATTTCTCCACCTGTTTCATAAAGCTTCACATCCCAGTCACCATCAATAGAAACTGCATCCATCCACCAATCCTTTTGAAAAATTGGTATGGTTTTTTCCTCTTTGCATAGCTCCCTGTATTTATCTTTATCCATATATTTATCCCCTATTTACCTAAACTAATTATCAATAATTAATAATTTTAAGAGTCATATACTTATTAACCCTGTTTTATTTATACCATTTAAACTGAAATTATAGCATATTAAAAGCTAGACTTTAATTTAACTTGATTTTAATTTAACTTCACTTTAATTTAACTTCACTTTAATTTAACTTCACTTTAATTTAACTTCACTTTATTTATAACTCGTCCTAAAAGAATATAAATATTATATTCACCATACTCTTTAAATCCAACTTTACTTAAAGATTTATATGAAGCTATATTTTCTTTATCTCTATAGATAAAGAATTCTTCTATTTTATATTCACCATATACATATTTTATAAGCTCACTTAACATATATGGCCCAATTCCCCTACCTCGTTCCTCTTCACAAATCCTTCCATAGTGAATCATAGCTTGATCTTCATTTATGATGAAATAATTCTGTGGAATAGTATTATTTTTTCCCAATGTGCACCAGGTGTATCCTTCAACCTTTCCTGCACTCTTTGCATAAATCCCAACTTCCTTATTTTCTATCATATTTTTAAAATCTTTAACCGTATTCTTTCCTCTCCACTTTAACACTTCATCACAGGTTTCTTCTTTGATAATCTCAACACCAATATCATTTCTTTCTTTTGCTGGAATAAAATCCTTATAATTTAATTTGTAAACACATAACCTTCGCTTCCAGAATAGTATTTTAAAGTTCATTTACCCACCTTCTAATTTTAAAAGCAAACTTCATTTTTGTTTTTAATTAATCTTTTCATTAACTCAAATTATTTATATTAATTTTCACTTTTATCTATAATTCTTTGTAAATAATCATCGCAAAATACAGAATTGTCATTTATAGCCCCTTTTATTCCCTCTTTAATAAAAATAGATTTTCTAACTACCCAGTTAAAGCCTAATATATCCGTGTTATAGGAATAAATAAACCTAATAAACCTAAAAATATCTTTTACAAATCTATTTTTAACAATTTTCTTAGCAATATTTTTAATTTTACTTTTACCATTACTTTTCTTTTCATTGACTATATGCAAACCCTGTGATAGCTCAAGCCACTGAGCATACTCCTTATAGAGCTCTCTATTAAATCTATATTTGTAATCAATTTTGCACCATAATTCTACTAATTCAGAATCCCATAAAGGTATTCTCCACTGAAAATTGAAAAACTCATATATTCGAACAGAGTTAATAATAAATTTACATTGTCGCTCTTTCCAATCGAATTTTTCAAAATGAGAAATATTATCTTTAATCTTATTACTGTTAGGAGTCTTATAGTTTTTTTCTAGCTTCTTATTAATTATTTTCTTATTTTTTATCCTAAATAAATTATAATGTTCCTTAATAATTTCATTATTAATAGAATTATTTTTCTTTCTATTTTCTGTCATAGCTTTATTGATATGACTTCCTGCAATAAAATCTCCTGAATGACCAGGGACAAATATAGCATCTTCAGGTATTAATTTTTTTTCTTTTAGTTCCTTTACAGCTATATAATCTTGAAAATGCGCAAGGGAAACATAATTAGCTGCAAAATCTTCACACTGTTCCCTACTATTATACATCTCCCTTACTTTCTCTTTTGTGTACTCTATAAATATCCACTTGAAGTTAAAGTGCTCTGCTACTTTTTTAGATATTTCTACCTCTTTATTACAAGCTATACCATAGCAGAAGCAGATAACATTTTTATAATTTAATAGATATAACATTTGAACTATTATTCTTGAATCATACCCTCCACTTAAAGGAACAACTATAGTTTTGTTATCTATTGTTGTTAGGAGCCTTTTAAATGCATCCATATATTTCTTATGAATAATATTAAGAAGCTGTTCTTTTGATATATCCATGTACTCTTCATGATGAAATTCATAATAGCTTTTCTTTTCTATCTCATAACTTTCCTTATTAATAGTTACAACTTCTCCTGCCTGTACCATCTTTAAATTCTTTATAAGTGTGTCACTTCCTGTTACAAAGCTGGTATATAGAAATTCTTCTGCTGATTCTTCATCTAATTTAAAAGAATCCTCAACTATAACCTTCGCAAAGTTCGATATCTTAACTTCATTTCCATCCATAAAGTAAAATAAGGGTAAACTCCTAGTTCTATCACAGCATAGATAAACCTTATCTTTTTCTTCAATGACTATAGCAAAAAAGCCATTTAGTGTGTCTAGTATGCTTTCTAAAGTGCACTCTTTATCAAGTGCTTTTTTGATGTAAGATGAAAAACTTTCTTCCTTCAAAAGCACTTCATCTTTAAAGGCGTATCCAATAACAGAAATCTTATCCTCTTTATACCACTTAAAACTATGATCTATTAATTTGATAATCATTTCCTTCACCTACTAGTTTTTATTATCTTCTTAATTTCTTTCAAATCTTCAATATTAATAAACAATATATTGGAGTAGCTGACCTTTTCAAACTTGTTTATTATAATCACGTATATAATTCCGTATAATATATAGGAAATTGAAGACGCTATGGCAGCTCCGTTAATTCCCATTAGTGGTATTAATATAAAATTTCCAATTAAATTACTAATCAATGTTAATAATGAGATATACATGTGTATCTCAGGCTTATTATTCATAGTAAAGTAGGTGTATCCAACCTTACCTATAGATGCAAATATTATACCTATAAATAAAATAATTATAGGTATCTTTATAGTTGCATACTCCTGACCATATACTATTGGAACAAGATTAGTACATAAACATCCAATTAAGCATAAAAGTATAGATAAGTTAAATGTTATCTTTATAGTTTTTATTATTACTCCTGCAAAATCAGTCTTCATATTCACTATCTTGCCTATCAATGCAGAGTTAATGCAGGTTGGAACTAAAAATAGAAGTTCTGCTAAATATACTGCAACAGAATAAAGTCCTAATTGATAATCATCAATCATTAATTTTATAAATATTTGATCCACCTTATAGTTTAAATAAATGAACAAATAAGCTAATATCATTTTTATTGCATATTTCATCTCAACTTTAAAGAATCTAAAGTTAAACTTGAAACTGAAACTATAATAATTCTTCACTGATAAGTATAATGTTAATCCCTCTAAAATACTGACCAATCCCATAATTATTAAATACAAATCCATATTTAACTTTCCAACTACATATAAGCTTGCAAGAGTTAAAAGCCTTAAACCTTTAAAGACTATTAAATAAATATTTAGCTTATAAACTTCCTCCCTGGCTACATAGAGCTCAGATGACATTGCTGTCAGATATGCAAAAATAATGCTAATTGCTCCAATACTAAAAGTGATTATGCTATATGCTGAAAAAATCATTCCTGAAATTCTTAAAATACTTAATACTAAGAAAATCAATGCACCATCAAGAAGTAAAAAAATTAAGTTAGTTCCTAATACTTCTTCGCTAGAATAATCACTTTTCTTTAAAAAATAAACAAATGAATTATTTACACCTATATTGCCAAATTCACTTATCGTTGTAATAATAAGAAGGAAAAAGGCTGCTTTTCCTTGATATTCTGGACCCAATGCCCTTGCTACGATAACACTTATACAAAATGCTAAAAGTATATTGAATATTTGAAATATGACATTACTTATTAGATTTCTTTTAAAGCTCATATTTTTATCTCCTAGGACCTTAAATAATCTATTATGGTTTTCCCTGTACCTTTTAATGCATCTTTACCACCTAAATATTCCATTAGATTTTCATATATTAATCTCCACTTGTTATATCTTGAATCATACTTATTCAAAGATGAATTATGCCATAATAAACTAAAAACACCACCATAATTTTTCACGGTTTCAACTAAACTGATAATTTTTTCAAAGGCCTCCTTTGGAGTATATGCACTATAGTCATCCTCCATTAGAGTAGTATCCATTACAACTAATGGTATCTCCCATATATCTATAACTTTATCTGTCAAAATATCATATGGCTTAAAAGGGAAACAAGTTCCACATCTAAACCCTTCTTTATCTGCAAAAGAAAGAGTTGTATCATATATAAATCTCAATTTTTCTTGTATTCTCCACGTATATGGTGCTTTGAATCTAAGACAATGCTGCCTAATTCCAAAATTCTTTTCATTAACAACTTTATCAAGAGCCTCTTTTTCTTTTGTCATAAGATTTAAATCCTTATAGGAGTTAAAACTTCCATGATATCCAGCCTCATGGCCTCTTTCCTCTATAGATTTTATTAAAGCTACCACTCGTTCATCTTCAATACTATAAAAATTATCAAGGTTGCTAGTGCCCCCTGACATAAAGTAAAAAGAGGACTTTATTCCGTATCTTTCTTCAACATCCATAATATAATCGAAGGTATAAAATGGGTCCTTCTTATAATCAACTTTACTTTCAATATAATTTTTCGCAATTTTCAAACTATATTTTATAGACTTATCCCTTAATATTGTTAAAGCAATGCTCTTAAAGATATTTTTTATACTTCTATACCTTAATAAAAAATCCACATCATGGGATATACATATTGCAAAGTCATTATTTCCCCACCATTTTTTTCTTTCATATGCAGAATTCATTCCCTTAATCCAAGACCAAAGAAGCTCTATATGCTCATTTACTATCGGTCTAAACAGTATATTCTCTTTAAATAGTACAGAATCTGCCGAAGGAAATCTATTAAACTTTTCTTTTCTATATGGCTCTAGCTTCACAACTTCTTCATACCTAGTGATCAGAAAAAATATATCCGAAATAATATCTATATTGGTTTTAATAGTATTACTTACTCTATTAGCATCAATATAAAGCTCATCATCGCCCATCAAGTGAACAATATTATCTAGTTTTCTTATCTCATAGATTATTGGCGTTAAATAATTTTTGTTAAATAACTTTTGACTTTCCTTTATATAAATTGTATTATTCATAAAGTTAATGCAACTGCTATAGTCACTCTTGCCATATATAATATTTATTTCACTTATATCTGTTGATTTATTATAGGTTGATTTGCCATATGATGTTTCCTCAAAAGTTTTTCCCTTTAATAATTCTTCGATTGTATCTACATAATTGCACTCATCTCCCAGAACCATAAATATATATTCAAATACATATTTAATTCTCTTTTCATGTATCCTATCTTCTATAAATACATTAATCACATAATCACCTATACTTTAACCTCACAGCTTCCTCAGCCTTATTTATTTTCTATTTATTATACTTGCTACACTTACTAACTCCCATCATCCCTATTGGAATCCAAATAAATGGATATATATAAGACCTTCCAATGACTATACTCATTAAAGTAAATAAAAATATACTAAACTTTACTACATCATAAGAATCCTTTAATCTGGTCCTACTGTACAATACAATAAACTCTCCCATTTTCTTTAATATGGATCCAATAAAAAAGCAGAAGAATATAATTCCATACTCAACCAAATAGGATATAATATTGTGGACATACCCTCCTGTACCACCCATAATTTCAACTTCATACATGAATTTTCCCAAGATAAAGTTCTCTTTTAAGGTATTTTCACCTAAAGTTAACAACTTTTCTCTCGATAAATAAGACTCGTCATGTTTAATATCAGTAAGTCCACCAAATACTCTATTATTGTCCAAGTTGTCAAAATTTATTTCTAAGCCTCCTGATAAAGACACAAAAATCATAATCCCCATAAGAAAAGCTGCTACTAAAAAGAACTTTCCCTTTGATATTCTTCTATGTGCTGTCATTATTCTATTAATTAATCTAATTCCAATATCTATTATAATAACTACTACAAAAGCCGCGAATGATAACCTAGATGATATAACATATAAGGTTAATGTGGCTATTCCAGCCATTAATATCTTAATAGCATCACTTTTATTTACATATAATACAAGAAAGCTGAATATAGCAAAACTATCACCTATATATAAATAATCACTTTTCACTTTACCATAATAAATTTGAAACTCTCCATAGGGATTAAGAGTAACTCCATAGAAGATAAGAGCCACAAATATCAAAAATAGAATATTAATTATCAGCTTTACTTTAGGCTTTAAAAGAATATCTTTAACTTTCTGAAAGCCTCCCCCTATTAAATACATTAGTAGAGAAGAAAAACCGGTGTTAGCAACAACACGAATATAGTCATAAACTCCTTCATCTCCATAACCAATAGCCAATGGCATCCATAATACTTGCAATAATATACACATTGCCATTGTTAGAAACTCAATTCTAATTTTCACCCTAATCTTATCAAAGTTATATATAAAATAAATAGCTCCATATAATGCAATAAAGATTATAACTATCACGTGGCGTTTTAATGAGTTAATCCCTGTTAATGCTTTGATATATTCAAAAATAGGCAGCACACCAAAGTTTACTAATATAATTATGGTTAGTATAGATTGTTTTATTTTTTCAAACTGTTCACTCCTTATACTCATAATTATCCCTCAAAACTTCATCATATATCTCAATTAACTTAAGAGCTTCATTTGACCATAAAAAACGAACTCCTATTTTCTTTATATTTTCTTTTTTCTTTTCTAAGATTTCTTCATTATCAACTATACTTTTTATCACAGAATATAATTCATTCTCAGATTTATCACTTATAACAAAACCAATATCCTGCTCCTTAACAAAATCACCAAAGAAGCTTCTTGTATTGGCAATTATGGGCTTGCCACAAATAATTGCTTCGGCACCCTTTACTGGAAATGCATACATAGTATTAGGAAGATCACTATTATATACAGCAAAGATTACATCCGTATTTTCATAGTACTTTTTAATCTCCATATAGTTAAACCTACCTGTAATAACAGTATTTTTATATTGTTTCTCTATCTCCTTTAGTCCCTCATAGGCTGAGCCATATCCATTTATATTAATTAATACATTTGAAAATTTCTCTCCTACCTCCATCAATAGTTTTAAAGAATTATAATCCCTCACATTACCAATAAAAGATATCCTCAACTTATTGCTTGAAATATTCTTTAATCCTTGAAAAACTTCTTCTTCTGGACAATTCATAACAACTTTAGTTTTAGTATTAAAAAGTACTTCCTTTTCATATCTGTTTTTTTGCTCTGGAACAACATATATAATTCCATCAGCTCTCTTGAAGCAAAACTTAGCCATGATTTTATAAAGTAAGCTTCTCAGCCTTGAGTAATTAAATCCATCATAAAACTCATGCATATCCCAAATAAGTTTTCTTTTCTTCTTTAATAATGCTCCAATTATTGCACATTCAAAGTCATGGGTGTGAATCACATCATAGCTCTTATTTTTAATATATTTTTTTGCCTGCAGAAAGAACTTTATATAAGCCTTTATTTGCTTTAAGCCTGTACTATACTGGGCATAGGGATAAAGCCTTTTTATCTTTATCCCCCTTAAGATCTCAGTTTCCTTATCTAAATAGTTATTTTCCCTATCCCAGCATAAAATCTCAACTTCATATCCATTCTCCACTAGAGTACTTGCCTCTTTATACACCCGTGGATCTGGATCAAAACCATTTGATACTATCATCAATACCTTTTCCCTCATAACCCTCCTCCTTAGCTGATTACTATCATTTTATTATCTATTTTCCCAAGACCTATTCCATATAATATGCGCTTTCCACATTCAAACTCATCTTCTAAAATCATTACACTACCAAGCTGACATAACCCCATTGGGTAAATATCCTTTTTATAGCTATTAATTACCCTTAACTCTCTATTATTATATTCATACAATAGAACATAGCTATTCCAGCTTTTTATTCCTGGGCCTCGTTTATAAGATAATAAATAAAACAAATTACTTCCGTATCTATCATCTGGCTCAACTGTAGTAGACCAAAGAAAACCCTCTTTCTCAGCCCCACCATAGATACTAGGGCCATCTATTTTTGCTAAATTCTCCTCACTCACTGCAATCAGTCTTTCATTTTCTTTTTTTAACTCAGCATTTATATCTGCTAAGTTTTCATCACTTATTTCTTCATTTTTAATTTTTATCAATCTAATATAATTCTGCTCTAATGGAGCATCTGTAGCATAAATTAATCCCTCTTCTACCACAAATACCTTACAGGCTCTATATAACTGACTTCCCACTAAAAACTTAGTTACAGATTTAAAGTTATCCTTGGTATACCATATTGAAGCTGCTTCTCCTGAATCTCCTGTAAAAATCCAAACTAAATCTCTATATTTATCTTCTACTATCTGGTGAATATGATTTATCTCTCCCTTTAAAAATTCAAAAACCTTCTTAAAACTTCCAAGGTCTTCATCATATTTGTATATACCTACGCCGTCCTTATGAAAGTTTCCAAAGTAATCTCCATAATAAATTCCCTTATCCACATTCCTCGTCTTTGAAATTTTAGAGAAGGATAAAACATTACTCATTCCTTCCCTAAACTGATGAACTTTCACTATATTCTTAGCCTCAATATCCAATAGGTATACTCCTCCATTAAAGGATACTAATGCCTTATTATCCTCCATATAAATGGCTGTTCTAGGAACTAACCTGAATATTCTCTGACAAATTCTCACTTTCCATAGAAGCTTCTTTATAAATTTAACTGGTAAAGTGCATATATACTTAAATTCTGATTTTGATAGATTAAAAATATAAAACTTCATTTGCTTAAAAACAAGAATCTCTTCTTTATTTATATAACATAGGGGTTTATATCCTTTATAAATATCAATCTTCATATTCTTTACCGCCTAAATTTCTCAATTTCTTCTCTTATATACTTTAAAGTCAAAAGCTTTGCCTTCACACCTTCTATATCAAGGCGTTCTGTACTATTAGAGGTATATTCTGCTAGCTTTATCCTTTCTTCATCTCCACATGTGAAATATTTTTCATAATTTAAATCTCTTTTATCTGCTGGAACCCTATAAAAACTTCCCATATCAATGGCCTTTGCACATTCCTCATTAGTCAATAGTGTTTCATAAAGCTTCTCACCATGACGAATTCCAATTATTTTTATTTCATTATCTACGTTAAAAAGCTCCTTTAGAGCTTGTGCTAGAACACCTATTGTACAAGCTGGTGATTTTTGAACCATAATATCTCCACTTTCAGCATTTTCAAAGGCAAACATCACAAGATCAATAGCTTCCTCTAAACTCATTATAAATCTAGTCATATTAGGATCTGTTATTGTGAGCTGTTTTCCTGCTTTAATCTGCTCTATAAATAAAGGTATTACTGATCCCCTTGAACACATAACATTTCCATACCTTGTTCCACAAATTAAGGTTTTATCTGGAGAAATGGTTCTAGACTTTGCCACAAAAACCTTTTCCATCATAGCTTTGGAAGTTCCCATAGCATTTACTGGGTAAGCAGCCTTATCTGTAGATAAACACACTACCTTCTTAACTCCAGCCTCAATTGCTGTTGTCAGCATATTGTTGGTTCCAAGTACATTAGTCTTAACAGCCTCAAGTGGAAAAAATTCGCAACTTGGAACCTGTTTTAAAGCAGCAGCATGAAATATATAATCAACACCATATATAACTGTCCTTAAGCTTTCAATATCTCTCACATCGCCAATATAAAACTTGATTTTATCATTGTTATACTTTTTTCTCATATCATCCTGCTTTTTTTCATCTCTAGAAAAAATTCTTATCTCCCCAATATCTGTATTTATAAATCTATCTAAAACTGCATTCCCAAAGGAACCTGTACCTCCAGTAATTAGCAGTGTCTTTCCCTTAAACATATTTAAATCCCCTTTATAATCTAACAGTTATTAAAACTTTAGCTTTTAGATGTCTTTATAATCATTCATGATTGCATTATAAAATTTCTTAGTGACTATCCGTCTTTCATACTTGTCTTTGAATACCCTTCTTACATTGTTGGATATCTCCTCATATAAGCACATATTCTTTTTAATGTCATAAATAAAACTAACTATATCTTTAGAATTTCCGGATTCAACTTGTATTCCCAAATTTTCTTCATAAACCATATTTCCTATCTCACAACTTCTAGTCATGATAGCTATTATAGGTTTTCCAGCAGCCATATAGCTGTAGGTTTTCGATGGCACCCCAAGCCCTTCAATGCCTTTACCTAAGGATACAATAAAGGCATTGGCACAATTTAACAAACTATTATACTCTTCACCAAATACATAATCTAATACTTGAACATTATTTAAGCCTTCATTCTTAATTACCTCTAATATATACGGCTTTTTCTTTCCATCTCCAACAAAAGTAAACTTGATGTTTTCATCATCCTTCAGTTTTCTAGCAACATCAACAATAGTCTCTATATCATGAACTTCACTAATATTACCTGTATATAAAACATTAAGCTTGTCCATCATTTCATATGCTTTACTAAAACCAGGCTCAACTTCCTTTTCATATATTACCTTTGAATCAGACCAGTTAGTTATAATTTCTATTCTATTTGAAGGCGTACCCTTAGATTCTATAACCTTTTTCATATCCTGTCCCAATACAATAACTTTCTCTGCATTTTTATAAACCTTATTATTAACATAATTCATTGCTTTAGAAATAATACTATCCTTCTTTATTACGCCTAATTTTTCTGCTACATCCGGATATACATCATGAACTAAATAAATAAAATTCTTTCCTCTTATTTTCTTCATTAAATATCCTATATATGGTACTAAAGGAGGATTAGAAACTAGTAAAATTTTATCATAATCCCTTTTAATCAACAGATTGAAAAATACACTTATTACAAAGGTTATATAGTTGAGTATTCTTCCAATCTTTTTATTTCTATCTCTATTAGTAGAAAAAATCCTTTTTATATTTATGCCCTTATACTCTTCCCGCTTTAATACCTTTTTTCTCTCTTCTCTATATGAATTTTTAGTTGTTAAAACATCTATATTTAATCCGTACTCAACTAGATCCTCAGCCAATTCAGTTAGTATTCTCTGAGTGCCTGTCCTATATGGATAAAAAAACTCACTTACAATTACTAGCTTCATAACCATTCCTCCTAGTTTTAAAGCCTGCAAAAGTTACCTTGCTCCATTACCTGTAAATATAACAATTATAGTTTTCAATATAATTTTCATATCCATGTCATAGCCAATATTCCTTATATAATATAAATCTAATGCAAGCTTTTCCTCTGGCATTAGATTATATCCTCCACTAACTTGGGCCCACCCTGTGATTCCCGGTTTTACCATTAATCTATCTCTATAGTTTGGTATAGTTTTTTCAAATTCATGGTAAAAAAACTCCAATTCAGGCCTAGGCCCAATAATACTCATATTACCTTGTATTACATTAATCAGCTGTGGCAATTCATCTATCCTAAATCTTCTAATGAATTTTCCAAACAAGGTTATTCTTGTATCATCCTTACTAGCCCACTTTATTCCATATTGTTCAGCATTATGGATCATAGACCTAATCTTATATAAAATATATTCTTTATTGTTTGCTCCAACTCTCACCTGTGAGAATATTGGATTTTTAAAATCTTGTAGATAAACAATAATAAGGGACCCCAGTAAAATAGGACTTGTAATTATTAACAATACTAAGCTACATATAATATCAAATACTCTCTTAAGCTTAATATATCTATTTAAATTTATATCTTTTTCTATATATTCATATAATGATTTATCTAAATTCTTTTTTTCCCTCATAGAATTCTTTTTCATTATCATCCTCTCCAAAATGCATAACGCTACCTTGAAGGATGTACTTTATTCCTCTTCTATATCCTGATAGTAATGGCTTTCCTTCTTCTCAACTTCATTTAGTACAATACCTATAATATTTGCATTGACCTTTCTAAGCATATTTATAGCGTTATGTACCGAGCTCTTTTTAGTAACTTCGGCCTTAACTACTAATATAGTTCCATCAGCTTTTGCTGATAAAACCTGAGCATCAGTAACTACTTGTACTGGCGGTGCATCTAAAATTATATAATCATATACACTTCGTAGTGCATATATTAAGCTGGACATATACTTGGAGCCAAGAATTTCTGAAGGATTAGGTGGAATTCTTCCTGAAGTTAGTACTGTTAAATTTTCGTTATAAACCTCTCCTATTGTAGCTTTAGAAGCTCTAGAAATAACTAACTCTGATAACCCTGTAATATTTGACATGTTAAACCTTTTATTTAGTGTTGGCTTCCTCAAATCACAATCTATTAATATGACCTTCTTCTCAGCTTGAGCCAAGGCTAAGGCTATATTAACAGCTGTAGTACTCTTTCCTTCCTGTGGGTTTGCACTAGTAATTACTATTACCTTATATTGCCCATTAAAGGATGAATACTGCAAATTAGTTCTTAATATTCTGTAGGCTTCAGCCACACTAGACATTGGGTATTCTTCCATTATAAGCACCTTTTCACCTCCTATTATTTCACATTTCATTCATACTCCTTAGCTTTTCTTATCTTCCCTAAATTTAGGTATTTCCCCTATTACAGGTATTCTAAATTCCTCCTCTAACTGATCCTTTCCTTTGTAGGTGCTATCTATCATTTCAAACAAAGTAGAAACACCAATTCCAATAATCATTCCCATGAAAACTGATATAACTATGGTTAATGGAATATTAGGGCTGACTGACTTTTCAGGATATATAGCATTTTCTAATACCTGTATATTAACATTAGGAATTAAATATGCTGCTCTCTGTATAAATTCATCACTTATAGAATTTATAAAATTAAATGTATCCTCTGGATCTTCACTTCTATAACTGATTTTAATAATCTGAGTGCCTTCCATAGAAACCACATTCAGATTCTTACTTACCTCTTCTGGACTTTTATCTATACCAGCTAACTCTATTGCACTAATTATTGTATTTCTAGATTCTATTAGCTCTGAGTAAGTTTTTGAAAGCTGCTGATATAGATTTATATCATTGCTGTCGTATCCCTCACTAAGGTTTGTATCCTTACCAATAAACATCTTAGTTGTTGCTTCATATTGTGGCTTTATAAAAATAATTGTCATTAAGAATATTCCTACTGATATAGCAAGGGTAAAAGCCAAAATTATTTTCCACCTTTTTTTAAAAATTCTCATAATGTCAAATATACTCTTATCTATCTCATTATTACTGTATACTCCATAATCTTGATTCTCTCGTGTCCTTTCTATGACCTTTACCTCCTTTATTGTTTGTTCCTATCAATACAGTATATGATATGAACAATGCATTGTGATATTTATTAATGCTATACATGAAAATATTAATGGTTCATCATCTGTGGATTTTCATTGTCAAAGTGCCTACAAAGTATCTACATATGTGGATTAAAGCTATAAAATTAACTTGATACCCGTGCTTTCTTTGTTTTATCTGAAATAGCATCTAGCTTCTTAGTACCCCTTTCATCTGGGTTACAGTTAAGATTAACTTTCAGACTTTCTCCAAGTTGTTATATTTACTATCTTTGTATAGCTTTCAATGAGCTTAACAACCTTTATTGATACATTAGTATCTTTATAATCTTGAACTTCAGAAGTTTCTTCTTCATTTTCTTTCATTAACACAGCCATATCTATGGCTTGTTCAATATCCTTCTCCCTTATACCACCTATTATAATGGTGCCCTTATCTAAAACTTCAGGACGCTCAGTGGATGTTCTTATAAGCACCGCAGGAAAACTAAGAATTGCTGATTCCTCTGACAGAGTTCCACTATCTGACAGAACACAGTAGCTATTCATTTGAAGATTGTTGTAATCTATAAATCCAAAGGGCTCCATACTTCTAACTAAAGGATGAAAAGTGAAATTACGCTTTTCAATGAATTTCCTTGAACGAGGATGGGTTGAGTAAATAACAGGCATCTCATAGTATTCTGCCACATGATTTATAGCTGTCATAAGACTTATAAAATTATCCTCATTATCAATATTTTCTTCTCTGTGAGCTGAAACAAGAATATACTTATTTTTCTTTAGGCCCAGTTCCTGTAAAGCATGGCTTTCATTAATTTTATGAATATTATTAGTTAAAACTTCCTTCATTGGGGAACCTGTAACAAAAATAGTTTTACCGTCTATTCCCTCTGATAATAGATATCTTCTTGAATGTTCAGTATATGGCAAATTTATATCAGAAATATGATCAACAATTTTCCTATTTATCATTTCACTGCAGTTCCAATCCCAGCATCTGTTTCCTGCCTCCATATGAAAAATAGGAATCTTCAACCTCTTAGCTGAAATTGCAGATAAAGCTGAGTTTGTATCTCCTAAAATTAATAAGGCGTCTGGCTTTTCCTTTTCCATAACCTCATAGGACTTAGCAAGGATATTTCCCATGGTTTCTCCTAGGTGCTGTCCTGCTACATTAAAAAAATAATCTGGCTTTCTTATTTCTAGTTCCTCAAAGAAAATTTCATTTAAGGTATAGTCCCAATTCTGTCCTGTATGAACTAGGATATGATTAAAATATCTATCACAAGCCTTTATACAGGCAGATAATCTAATTATCTCCGGTCGTGTTCCAATTATAGTCATTACTTTCAACTTATTCATAGCTATACCTCCTGAAATATTGTATCTGGTGTTTCTTCATTAAAAACTTCATTAGCCCACATAACTGTCACCATATTATCTGTACCTGTATTGGTAATACTGTGGGTATATCCTGGTGGAATATCAATAACTTCAAGTTTTTCGCCACTAACTTTATACTCAATAACCTCTTTCTCTCCGATTTTTCTAAATTTAACAATGCCACTTCCACTTACAACTAGAAACTTTTCCACTTTTGTGTGATGCCAATGATTTCCCTTGGTTATCCCTGGCCTTGATATATTTATAGAAATTTGCCCCATACTAGGATTTTTAATAAACTCTGTAAAGGACCCACGGTAATCCTTCTTCATTTCCAAAGTATACTTAAAATCATCTTCTGGTAAATAACTTAAATAGGTGCTGTATAGCTTTTCAACAAATTCATCACTCATATCCGGAAGTCTCAATGTAATTCTCCCTGATTTAAAATCCTTTAATAGCTCAATAAGTCTTTCTAAAGTTATCTTGTATTCAGGACTTATAGTTAAATAACCATTGGTAGTCCTATTTGATCTCATAGTGTGAATAAAGGACTTAACTACATCATCTATATAAACTAAGGTTATCTCCTTGTGTATATCTGAAATCCAAATATCTTGTCCTCTAGCAATGTTGTTGCAAAAGGTTGCAACTACAGAATTATAGTTTGGTCTGCACCACTTTCCAAAAACATTTTGAAGCCTATAGACATAGACCTTAGCTTTAGCTCTAATGCCGTATTCTAATAACACCTGTTCTGCTGCCTTCTTGCTTACACCATAAGGATTATCTAATTCTGCTTGAATAGATGAAGACATCAATATAGGTGTATTTTTTTTATTACTTATTAATAATTCAATAATGTCCTTGGTAAACTTCACGTTTCCTTCCATAAATTCTTCTTCAATCAATGATCTGTTTATCCCTGCAAGATGAAATATAAAATCAGCCTTTAACACTGCTTTCTCTAATTCTTCATTTGAGTTATCTCTATCTATCTCAATTACTTCATATTCTTTAAAAGTCTTTAGTCTTTCAACTAAATTTCTACCAATAAACCCCTTTGCTCCAGTAACTAAAATTTTCATACTCTATCCCTCCTTAAGTAAGTGTTCATTTAATCTTTATCAAAGCTTGTCTCTTGTAAAATCAGCATCATAATACTTTCCATCATTAATGTTTAGCTTATCTCTTTCAACATCATCAATATGATAAAGCTTAATTACATTTTCATATAACTTCCCTAATCTTCAACTTCTCCAACTAAGCTACAGCACAGCCATCAATTACCCTTATTATCTCGTCCAACTCTCCACTCTAATACACTATATGGACATTTATTTGCATTGTGCAAAAAAAAAAGAAATCCAGCTATGCTGGATTTCCCATTCTAAACTACTTTAAATGTGTTATAAATTCCTTTGCAAATTCTTCTCCCTGATGTAATTCTTCTTGGCTTGGTACAAAGTTAAATTTGAATCCTGGGATTGTATTGAATTTAAGTTGTTTTAATCTATCTGTTAACATATCAACACCTTCACCACTCCAGCCGTATGAACCAAAGGCAGCTCCTGCTTTTCCTCTGTTTACAATGGCACTTACATGGGCAAGAAGATTCCAAGCTGGCTCTACTGCATCTTGGTTTATTGTTGGAGAGCCAACTAATATTCCGCTAGCTCCGTCCACTAAAGCCACAAGTTCTGAAATTGGTTTTGATGTGATTTCATGAACGCCAGCTTTTATACCCGCTGCCTCAATAGTTTCCTTTAAGTGGTTTGCCATTTTCTCTGTATTTCCATAAGCAGATATATAGAAAATCTGAACGTTCTTTTCTTCTATAACGTGAGGTTTAGCCCACTCTCTATAAAGCTTTTTGCATTTATCAATGTCATCAATATGTACTGGTCCATGGCTTGGAGCTATCATTGTAGTTTCCACTGCATCAATTTTATCTAAAGCCATGTTAACGTATTTTGCAAAAGGTGCCATAATAACATCATAATAATATTTCATTTCCTCATCATAATTTAAAGAGCATCTGTCACTGATGCATCCATTTGGTGAGTAGTGGCATCCCATTACATCACAAGTGAATAAAATTTTCTCCTCTACTAAGTAAGTAAAAATACTGTCTGGCCAGTGTAAGAAAGGTGCTGAGATAAATCTTAAAGTTTTCTCACCTATTGAAAGTTCTCCCACTGCTTCCTTTGAGTTAAATTCTCTGTTTAGAATTTCTCTTGTGTACTTTAAGGCAGCCTTTGAACCAACAACTACAGCATCAGGATAAACCTCAAGAAGTTCCTTTAAAGATCCACTATGATCAAGCTCTGTATGCTGAACAACGATATAGTCAACTTTTTTATCTCCAATTATAGATTTTATATTATTTAAAAACTTCTCAGAATATCCGTCTTTAACTGTATCAACAATGGTAATCTTCTCATCTTCTATAAGAAAAGAATTATAAGTTGTTCCCATTTTTGTCTCCATAATAATATCAAACACTCTTAGCTCTGGATTATCTACTCCAATCCAATGTACATTTTCACTTAATTTTAAAGGTTCCATTTTTACTCCTCCATTTATAATAAACTTGCTTTTCCAAAATTATTTCTCATATCATCTATATATATCTTATCAATAATTATTATTGATTGCAATATGTTTTCCATCTGTTTTTGAAAAAAGTTATTTTTAACTATAACAGAATAAATGTTAGTATTACTTAATTTAAACCATATTAAATTAAATATATCAAAACTGTTTTAGCATAATAATATAACAGTTTTATCGACAGAATAAGTATAATATTTTATCTATTTTTAATGTTTAATCAATTGATTTTATTGATTTTATTGAAGATTATTATTTATTTTTATTTATCAGCTTAAATCCTCCATTCAATTTAGTGTTTCCCTTTTAACAACTTCTTAGTAATGATTAAGTTAATCTTTTATATATGAATAAGGTGGTTTATTAAAAATAAAATTTAACAAAAAAATCCAGCTCGTAAGCTGGATTGAAGTTTCACATTAAAATTTTTAATTACTCAACAATCGTTTTAAGATATGCCATAAAATCATCTTTTAGATCTGGTCTTCTAAGTGCATACTCAACAGTAGCTTGAAGATATCCAAGCTTATCTCCTGCATCATATCTTTTTCCTTCGAAGTCATAAGCATACATGCTTTCTTCCTTAACTAAAGTAAGAAGAGCATCTGTAAGCTGTATCTCATTTCCTTTGCCTGGAGCTGTTGTTTCAAGAATCTCGAAGATTCTAGGAGTGATAATGTATCTTCCAAGGATTGCAACATTTGATGGAGCTTCCTCTACCCTTGGCTTTTCAACAAGATCAGAAACCTTGTAAACTCTATCGCTTACCTGCTCACCGCCAACGATACCATATTTATTAACCTGACTTCTGTCAACAGTTTGAACTCCTAAAACTGAAGTTCCACACTCATTGTAGCAGTCAATAAGCTGCTTTAAGCAAGGCTTCTCATCGTTATAAACAATATCATCACCTAAAAGAACTGCAAATGGCTCATCCCCAACGAAAGTCTTAGCGCAGTGGATTGCATGTCCTAATCCTCTTGGCTCCTTTTGTCTTATGAAGTGGATGTTTATCATATCTGTAATATCTCTAACCATTTTAAGCATTTCTTCTTTACCTGATTTCTCAAGCTCAAGCTCAAGTTCAACTGACTTATCAAAATGGTCTTCTATACTCTTTTTATTTCTTCCTGTTATTATTAATATTTCTTCAATTCCTGATGCAACACACTCTTCGATTATGTACTGAAGTGTTGGCTTATCAACGATTGGAAGCATCTCCTTTGGCTGTGCCTTGGTTGCAGGTAGAAATCTTGTTCCAAGTCCTGCTGCCGGTATTATGGCTTTTCTAATTTTCTTTTCCATAGTAACCCCCTATAGTAATTATATTTTTAAGTAATGTCCAAATCATAATTTGGTTAGCATGAATTTACTCCACTAAAAAATCAAGGTAGAGTCTCCTTATAAAATCCATTTACATCTACTTATATAAACAATTAATTCATGAGCAGAATAACTCATGATACTTCCACTAATATTATATGACAAAAACACCTTTGAATCCATGTAGAATTTTGGTAAACCATACCAACATACTTCAAATATTCAAACATTATGTCGTGAAATACAATTATACAATAAAAAAAACTATGGTTCAATGTTAATTAAACCATAGCTTTCAGATTTATATTATATTTATCAGTTACTATTTCAGTTTCTTAGATATATTCACTAGATCAAACACATCTATAATTCCATCCTCATTTACATCCTTATACCCTTTATAGCCATTATTCCCCTTTTGAAGATTATACGAAGCTGCTGCATCATTTAAATCTGCATCCTCAACTACTCCATTTTTAGAAATGTCAGCTCTATCATAACCGGGAATGAAACAATTTTTAGGAGTATTTATAAATTGAAGAGCTCCTGTATTTACATATCCATTATCATTCCAATTATAATTTCCATGATACTTATTAGCACTTCCACCATTTCCTATAGCTGTGTCTCTTTCGGCAAAAATTTGATAAGTTCCAGATGATGTGCCTTCAGTAAACTTTAAAGCCACTATATTTTCTTTAAAGCCACCTTTTCCTGTAGTTATCACTGATGGTGCAATATTATAAAGTAAAGTTCCACTAGAATTTCTTACCTCACTAGTTCCTGTAAACTTGGCTAGTTGATAACCATTATAATCCCTTAAATTGTTAATATTTCCTCCTGAAATAATTAAATCAACAGTGAATGCATGTCTTGCAGCCTTTTCACCCCAGAATGGATCAGAGGCATATTTAACATTAGCTCCATAAGCTTTATTTCCAACGTATCCACCATAATATCTCCAGTCTGCTGGATCTGCATATCCACGTGAAATATAATTCTTTGCAAATTCAATAACACTTTCACCTGGATGAGAGAAGGTTGTAGCTTGTCCACTCGGATCTGAATCTACTGCATTTAACCCAAACAAATTATTTTTACTTTGACTTATATAAGATTCTCCCCAAGCTGATTCATTGATTGCAACTCCAAGTGTTACAAGTGGATTAACACCATATTGTTCTTGTGCTTGTATAAGATATGAACCAAGACCTCTAAGCTTGCTTGTAGATTTTGTATTTTCATTTATAAACTTATCCAATTCTTCTGCCGTATAATTACTTCTCGTTCTGAAAGGAATATACTGATAGTAATTATAATGTGGATTATTGGGATTAACCGCATTTCTTGTACTATTTTCCTTTAAGTCATTGACTAATTTATTCAACCCTTCTAAAACTGTACTTCCTTGATAAAAATAATTTCCATCATAACTAAAGTATTTAGTATTCGGACTTAAATAACTAGGTGCTACACCAAGCCTTAAGCGATTCCCTGCAGTATCATTTACCCCAACTGGTGACCCAATCATATTAGTTGTAATATAATGATATAACATTCCATTTTGTACATAATAAAAACTAGGATTTGTAACTTGATTTATTGGCATAACAACCATTTCATAATTTCCAGTGGATACATCTCTATTTATCCATCCGTCATATCCATTAACTTTAACCTTAGCACTTTTACCATTGTCTTCAATTATCGGAAGATCATCAACATAATCCATGCTAATATATGTATATGCATTACGCATACTTGAATCAGTGTATACATTTGTAACACTTACTGCTGTTCCTTGTGCTACTCCACCTCTGTGCTGAAGCATTCTTCCCATAGAATTGGTTGAATAAGCAACTTGTCCATCATCACTTATTGCAACTGGAATAACAGAATAATTATCATACTCATCCCGTAACTGCTCTACTTCATTCATTGCTTCTTCCATAGTATCGCAATTATCTAAATATGTATAACTGCCATCCTCATATGCTAAAGCAATTTCAAAAGCTGCATCCGTCATTGGAACTAAAACTTCATAGTCTAGAATTGCTTGACGCTTTTCAGAAACTTCTTGAGATAAATTACCATTTCTTTTCCTAAATGAAAAAGATCTTAGCATAGTATCACCGATCTTAACTTTACTGTAGACGGCACCCTTCTTTATACCATAAGCATTTACTTCTACTTTCTCTTCAGGCTGTACCTTAGTATCAGTATTATTTTCTTCTAGTTGAGACTCTGTAGTAATCTCCTCCGGTTGGGTTTCTAGATTTTCTTTACTTTCTTCCGAAGAGGCTTGTCCATTATTACCTTCAGTAGTTACCTCATTCTTATCCTGGTTTACATCTGGAATCACTTCATTGCTTTGATCCTTTTCCTCGTAGATATCACCATTTTGATTATTTGAATCATCAACTACATCTTCCTTAGATGAGTTAATGTTAACCTCTTGCTGAACATTATTTCTAACACTACTTTCTTCTATTGCATCTCCATGTACCACTAAATTGGGATATGATATTGTTGCTATCAACAGAATTGCTATAAGTTTTTTTATATTCTTCATACTTCTTCCATAGTCCCCCCTTAAAATTTACTATTTTACACCAAATTATAACATATAAAGCTATTTTTTTAAAGAAAAAAACGTTTGTAAAACATCTATATAGTAATTTTGTGCAAAAACAAAGTTCTTTGACATAAACATACTTTATATCAAAGAACTTTTCACTAAAATCCTATTATGGAATCTACAATAGCTTTTGCTGCCTTTGTCTGGAATTCATCTGTTTTAAGTAATGCCTCTTCTTTTGGATTGCTTATAAATGCTAATTCCGTTAATACTGCAGGCATATTTGTATTTCTTAACACATAAAAATCTGATGTCTTATGACCTCTATTACGAAGCCCCAATGCTGCAATAAGCTTACTTTGCATTACCTTGGCAACTTGTCCACCTTCATCGTTTGGTAAATAGCTGAAGGTTTCAGTTCCATTTGCAGACGGATCACTGAAACTATTATTATGTATACTAATAAATAAATCTGCATCATTATTATTGGCAATATCACATCTTTCTTGAAGTGATAAATATACATCTGTTGTTCTTGTCAAAATCACTGTATAACCATAACTTTCAAGTAAATCACGAACCTTAAACGCCACACTTAGTACAACATCCTTTTCTTGAAGCCCATTTGGACCTATTGCCCCTGGATCTTTTCCTCCATGACCAGGATCAATTACAATCTTCGCTCTTGTCCCTATTTTATTCGCAACTCTAACCATATCATAAATATCAATAATACCATCACCATTTAAATCTTTTGTTGCCACATATCCGCTTTGCCCCTTTTGAGTATTATATCCATCAGAAACAAATGCCAAATCCATCTGATCAATAATACCATCACGATTAAAGTCTACTACACCGCTAAAAGACCAATTACTAATAGGATTATCTAATAATTTTCCCTCTAAAATCCCAACTTCATTTTCTAATTCGAGTTGTGAGGAATTATCCTTGTTTTTTTCTAGTTCTCCATTCCCCTTAGAATTCTCCGTATCTTCTATCTCTTTATCGCTTGTTTCTACATTCGCATTGTCTTCTTCAGGAATAACCTCTTCGCCTATTTCACCAGTTACACCAGCTTCTGGAGATATATTTTCTTTTTCTTCTTGAGAATCATTTTGTGATGTTCCACCTCCTATTTCGCCTTTTTCTTCACCTTTAATATTATCTGTTTTATCACCATCATTCCCTTGGCCTTCAGCAACCGACTCTTTTAATGGGGAATATGCAAAAACTGCATTAACTTCATTAACTGGTAAAATAACATTGAATATAATTGCTAAAAATAACATCCAAGAAATTACACTGCTTCGTTTTCTCATACAACCTCCAAATTAATATAGTTTATTTAACTCATTATTTAAAAATCAATTTAAATTATATCACATTTACAAGTTTTTTACCTATTTTCAATTAAATATGCATAATTTTTTATAAATTCAACATTATAATTATGGATTTATATTTAATTGTAATATAATTGTCATACTCTGATGAAAAAACATAGTATAATATAATTATAAAACTTTACTTTTATCTCTAAATGTAAAATTAAACTTTTATGTAATAATTTGTGAATAAACTAGTATTCGCATTAAAATTTAATGGGGGAAGTGTTTTAAATGGGTAAACATGAAAAAAGAGGAAAAAAGAAAAAAAGAATATGGCCAAAAGTACTTATTTCAATTTTAGTAGTAATTGCCATTATTTTTTCTGGTGGATATTTTTATATTCATAACAAGCTTAGCAAGATGAATAAGGTTGAAATTGACAAAGCTGATTTAGGAATAAGTCAAGATATAAGTACTAATTATAATAATACTGACAAAATAAAGAATATAGCTCTTTTTGGAGTAGATGCACCAGATGGTGAAAATGGTCGTTCAGATTCCATAATGATTGCAACTATTGACCCTGTCCACAAAAAGCTTAAATTAACATCTATAATGAGAGATTCTTATGTTAATATTCCTGACCGTGGTCTAGATAAAATTAACCATGCTTATGCTTTTGGTGGTCCACAACTAGCAATAAAAACAATAAATGAAAACTTCGGGTTAAACATAGAAGACTATATGACTGTTAACTTTTCATCACTACCAATAATAATTGACGCTCTAGGTGGAGTAGACATTACTATTACTGATGAGGAGGTATCACATATTCCAGGAATAAGTTCTGCTGGTACTTATACTTTAACTGGAGATCAAGCCTTAGCTTACTCTAGAATCAGATATGCTGAAGGTGGAGATTACAAAAGAACTGAACGCCAAAGAACAGTACTAGAAGGCTTATTTGCAAAAGCCTTGTCAATGCCGGCTTCTTCTTATGTAAGTATCCTTGATACAGTGCTTCCTTATGTCCAAACAAACATGTCATCATCAACAATACTTTCAATTGGTACAAAAGCTTTAACTTCCTTCGAAGGTCAGTTGGAGCAGCAAAGATTCCCTTTAGATGGGTATTGTGAAGGTGAAATGATTGATGGAGTTTATTATTTAACCTTTGATGCAGAAACAACAAAACAACAATTTATGGATTATATTTTTAAGGATACATTAGAGTAAAATTATTTAAGGAAAATTTAAGGAAGGCTAAAAATCATATATAATATTTTTAGCCTTCCTATTTAATTTCCTTATTATTTATTTGGGAATTACATATTCCTTTGTTGCTCCAATGGATTTATTACGTCTTGTCAATTGATGAACTTTAATATTGGTTGCTTTACTGCTGCTAAGTTCTCCAATAAGCTTATTTCCATCTACATACTCTGTAGGAACAGGCTTACCATCCACATAAATACAGCTAAATTCATTAAAATTTTTCCCGATGACCTCTATACTTCCATCTGAAATAATCGCATCATCTATAGTTATTTCCTTAATTCCCATCTTCATATTTGTTCTAGTGTAAGGAGTTGTTTTGTTATATATATATTTCTTTCCATCCAACATATCATATTGAAGATACTCCATCTTCTGCTGATAATCTTCATCAGCTTTATAATTTCTGTGGAACTGATTCATTACACCACCAGGTACTCCTAACATATCAAATATTCTTGTAGTTAATTCATAAGCTTCAATGTCTCTATCATCTTTTTCAAAGCCCATATTGTCATAGATAAAGTACTGCGTTGTATACTGTTCCTCTTGTGAATACTGCTCTCCTATTGGTCCATAAGCAGGCAGATGATCTGAGTAAATAGCCAGAATAGTTGGTTCCTCAAGATTATCAATATACTCCACTAGTTCCGCTACCATTCTGTCTACCATAACTAAATCATCAACATAATCTTGAAGCTGATTAATATACATTTCATCTAAGCTTCCAGTAACAATAATTTCACTGTCTTCACTTTCATATTCAGTTTTATAAGATCCATGGGTTTGTACACCTATGGCAAATATAAAATCGCTTTTCTCTGTTGTTTCAAGGGTAGCTTTAATATTATCTAATATTAATTGATCCTCTGGATACTCAACATCCCAAAACTGTCTATTGTACATATACTCCATTGGAATATATCTTTCAAACCCTAAATGTTCATAAGCTTTATTTCTTTCATAAAAGCTTCCTTGATAATTGTGAATCAATGTTTTATCGTATATTTCACTATCTAAAACATAAGCTATAGATTCTATACATTCCTTCTTCAAATAAGTATTGTGTGGAAGCTCTCCTGAAGAAAAATAATCTAGAGACATTCCTGTTAAAACTTCAAATTCTGATCTTGCAGTTCCACCACCGTAAGAAGGTACAAAGAATTTACCACTAGTTGTTCTCTCTGATATTTCTCTAATATTCTTTAATGGATCTCCAGTTAAACTTACACCTTCAAAGGTTAATGGATCCATGATAGATTCCAACTGAATCATAATAACATTAGGATCTTCTGCTGATTTGGAAGTGGTATTCTCAAGATCATTTCCTGCTCCTTCTTCTTCACCTGTGCCTCCTAATACAAATTCACTATTTCCTGGCACTTGAATATTTTCTTTTAATGCTTCAATATTTTCAGCATTATATAATTCTGGTTTTTCTCTTTTATATCCTAAATATGAGTTGTATAAAGAGAAGTAGAAGCCGTTTTGATTATAAGAATACTTAATATCCCAAGTTACAGGATCTAGTATTCCTTCCTTCAGCACGTAATTTAAATTAACCTTTGCAAATAAAAATACTACTAAAATAACTCCAATACCAAATAAATTTATTTTAGATTTTCTTGTTACTTTATACCTTGCCAGCCTTACGTTAATAAATATAAGTATGGCTAATATTACAACTACTGCAACTATCATAGGCATTGATACATATTCACCAGCAATAGCTAGTCCATCTTGTATTGCAAAGAAATCTGAATAAGTTAATGGTGTTCCCCTAAATCCGTACATCACTGCACTTGCAGCTGAAAAACCTACTAAAACTTCACATAATAATCCTAGAACTAAGTAGTGTCTTTTAAACAATAAGCAAGGTGAAGTTCCAGCTAACACCAATAAAAAGTTTGCAATAAACTTTTTATGGTTTACAAAGTGTACAAAATCAAGGGCATATTCCATACCCTCCCTTAAAAGAGATTCAGCCATAAAAGTTATAACTAAAGATACAAAAATCCATATTAGATAATGCTTATAAGAATTAATATCTGATAACTTATTTACAATACCTCTAGCTGCCTTAATAAGTCTTTCTTGATATTTTAATATTATCCAGTCTACTAAGGCTGCAATTGCACCACCCAGTACCAGAACTGAAATTAAAACTATTCCTGAACCAAAAACAACCTTAAATCTGTTAGCACTTATATTTAATTTGTCATATAAAATATTATCTATAATAAAATTATGCGCAAAAAATATTCCAACTTTATGGTTATTAATAAAATTAACAGGTTTTCTTATTACCTTAACTCTATCTAAGGTTGTCCACTTAAAGTTAATAAGAAATAAAAATACAGCTGAACTGTATAAAATCATGGTAGGAGATACACTCCACAATTGTGTATCAATAGGAACTGCTCTTACCATAAAGGTTAGTGCTGCCGCTAATAAGCCTAAGGTATAGATATTTTTCTTTGTTTTCTTCGACTTAATCTGTGGTAATACATATCCAATAACACAAAATACTAACCAGCTAGAGAAAACACTAAAATCTATGGTCATGTCTATCCAGAACATTTCAAAATAAACATTAATTATACTACCAACAAATATGAGTCCTATTAAATACTTTAACTTCTTTTCATTTAAATTCTGAAGTAATACCTTAATAAAGGGCGCTAAAATAAACATTCCTAGAATAGTACCTGTGATTTCAACCACCTTATACTGTCCTAGAGATAAAATTTTAAGAAGCACATAGTAGATTCCAAAAGGAATTATATATCTTATAAATATATCCTTATAATATTCTTTAAAATCTCTTTCGTCATTGATAAAACTTTTCCCTATACTCATTCCTATAATTGGTATTGATAAAGCAGCTATCATTTGAATTATGCCACCAATACTCCCTGTGATTGTCCATGGGGTTCTATATGTTAGGATTTCACCAACCATACCAGAACAAATAACACATATAATATATATGCAACTAAGGTATTTTCCACTAAGTTCTTTTCCCTTGAATTCCATTCATCTATCTCCTTTTTTAGTTTTTCATGAACAACGAAAACATTTTTAAATCATTTTTAATTACAATACTATTAGTCTAAATTTCTATTTTATTTCGTGAGAATTATACCATAAAAATATACCTTAAACAATTACTTAAAATATTTTAAGATATTAATAGTTACTTATATAAAAAAGAGTTAAACTTATTTTACTAAGCTTAACTCTTTTACAAATATAATAAAATATACTTTAATACTAGGTTAAAACTTTGCTTACATTGTAAGCTATCAACCTTAAACCAACCTAAAAATAACTTTAAATATACTTATAATGATGCCTTTAACCCAAACACCCTTATAGCATTTTCTCTGCAAACTTTTCTGTAGGCTTCTTCAGAGATTTTTCCTGCTGCCACTGCTTCATCCAGCCATTTCCCTAGAGGAAAGCTCATATTAACATTAACCATATCCGTTGCAAACATAAGTCTGTCTTGATTTTTTTCAATAAATTCATAGCCAAACTCTGGATCTCTCATTAAAGCATTGCCTGCACTGTTTGCTGATAAATCTCCGTAAAGATTAGGATACTTGTCAAATAACTCTGGAGTTCTGCCGCCTGGGACAACCTTCCCTGTTGGGTATTCATTTCTTGCTTCAAAATCCGTTGAGGCATCGCCACTGATTTCATACCAGAAAGGCTGTGAATGTCCAATAAACTTTAAATTTGGATACTTCTTTAAGGCCTTTTCAAGAAGAGGAAGTCCAGGCTCATCAACTATTCCATAGTTATAATTCTCCTTTGGGCTCATGTGAAATAATATTGGCATATCTGCTTTTTCACAGGCAGCCAGTACCGCATCTATTCTAGGATCATCAATTCTTAAATTAGTCATGAATTCCCCAACACCTTTAGCTCCCTGACTTTTATACTTAAGAATTCTCTCCTCCAGTCCTTCACCATCCATAGCGTCGATATTACAAAGCCAAGCAAAGGTTTCCGGATATCTCTCAGCAATGGCTCTTACTTCGTTGTTTCCACCAAGAAGCACATCTTCCCCTTCTCCGCCGGACATAAGAAGCCCCATCTCAACATTATTGTTATCCATATATTCCTTCATTTCGCCACAGTGAGAACAATACATACCGTTAGGCAGCGCTCCCATAGGTTCTAAAACCACATGTAAGTGTATATCGATTTTTTTCAATGTCATCTTAATCACCTCATAAAAATTTCTATATAGTAAGAAGCGACGGTAATTAATTCCGCCGCTCCTTGATGCATAAATTTGTAAATTATGTAGGATTTATAAAAAACATTTGGTACTTAATACCCTATGTTCTTTTTTAAAGAAATGTTAGTGGATCACTTTTGTTCACCTTATGCTCTTTTTTAAGGAAATGTTGGTGACTTACTTTTTCTCACCTTATATTCTTTTTTAAAGAAATGTTGGTGTCTTACTTTTGCTCACCTTATGCTCTTTTTTAAAGAAATGTTGGTGACTTACTTTTGCTCACCTTATGTTCTTTTTTAAAGAAATGTTGGTGACTTATTTTTGCTCACCTTATGTTCTTTTTTAAAGAAATGTTGGTGCAACATCTCAAAGCTAAGCTCCTAACTTTAGAGTCTCCCTTAAGCATTTTTTCTTCTGTCTTTAAGTGCCTTGTATATCTCCTCAGACTTCTCTTTAGTTAAGTTAAAGATTAATCCAATTCCGATAAGCTCTAATATACAAGTTACAACTGGAACTGATGTACAAAGAGTTCTGATGTTAGCTGCAACTGCTGGAGTTTGAGCTGCTACTCCTGACACATATCCAACAGCTCCAAGCACAAAACTTGCTAATGTTGATGCTATTGTAGAACCAATCTTTCTTGAGAAAGTGTAGATAGAGTATAAAGATCCGTCGTTTCTTTCCCCAGTGATGTACTCGTGGTAATCTAGGCAGTCTGTAACTAAAGCCCAGATTAACATCATGAAAGCAGTTTGTCCTGCTGTAGCTATTGTGTTAATTATTAAGAATACAACTGCACTCTTAATTGGAACAAATAGTAATATAGTTGAAATAACTAGATTGAAACCTACTGAATATAATATTGTATTTTTCTTACCAAATTTAGCAGTTAGTTTTGGTACTAATGGGAAGGCTAAAATCATTATTGGTAAGCTTAGTAATGATACTGCTGATAATAATTGTGGTGCATGATAATACTCCTTATAAAGGTACGAACCTAACTGACCGTTACCAGTTATATATATTAATGAACCTACTGTTGCAACCATTACACCGATAAGAGGTCTGTTTTTCAATACACTTTTAAGAACTTTACCGTAATTAAATTTTTGTCCTTCAACCTTTGGTTGTCTTACTCTCTCCTCTGTGAACTTCATTAATCCACAGTAGCAAAGTACAGATAAGATACCAAATACTATAGCAACCTTAAAGAATCCAGATGGAATAACGTTTCCTGCTTTATCGAATACAAATTGTGGTACTAGTGATAAAGCTCCAATACCAACTATAGTTCCTCCGATAGAACGAGCTCTTGATAACTTTGTACGCTCGATTGGATCGTTAGTAACAACAGCAGCCATTGAACCAAATGGCATAGATGTTCCTGTGTAACTCATACCATATAGTACATAAGCAACGCATACCCAAACATGCTTCATTGTTGTGCTTAATGAACTTACATCTGCAAAGCATAAAAGGCCAGATAATGCTAATGGTATCATAAATATTTTTATGTATGGTTTGAATTTGTCCCCACTTTTACCAATTTGCCATCTATCTGGGAATGATCCCATGATTGGGTCGTTTATTGCATCCCAAAGTCTTGCACATAGGAATAAAGTTCCCATGAAGTATGTGCTGATTCCAAGCACGTATGTACAGAAAGTTAGGAAGAAAGCATCTACATATAGATTTACAAAGCTTCCAGCCATATCTCCCATAACATAACCAACCTGGTCTTTAACGCCAAATTTTCTTGTTTTTTTCATTTTTATTTTCCCCCTGTTTATTATTTACACTATGCACAAAGTAGCTTTCACATTTTTCATTACCCTTAATAATTCCGTAGCAATTCTTTCCTTACTCATTTACTTTTCATTATTAATTTTCATTTAATAAATAATAATTTACTACTCTTACATAGAGCTTTATATTAATACACATCCAGTTTTCTTAAGGTGAGTCTTGTCCCTTTCTAAAAGAAGTTTCTTCATAAGACAATTACCTCATATAATAATTGCTTCATATTATAATTGCTTCATATTATAATTGTTTCATATGCTAATTACTTCATAAGATAATTGCCCTATAAAAGAAATACTTCATATATAAGAAAGTAATATAAATAAAACTGCCAAACCTTATGTTATATTGCTTTTCTTCCCTTTAAGAAAACCTGATGAATATTGATATCTTCATCAAATGTTATTAAGTCTGCATCAGCGCCAATTACTATTTCTCCTTTAATTCCTTCATATCCAAGGTGACGAGCAGGAGTTTTAGAAGCCATTCTTACTGCAGCCCATAGTGGATGTCCACAAGTTTTATGAACCGTTCTCACTAATCTATCTCCAGTTGCAATACTTCCCATGAAGCAGTTACGAGCTGGTGGTTTACATACACCATCTTCAATTACAAGCTTCATACCCATCATTTCAAACTCTCCTTCTAATCCCATTCCAGCTAGTGGTATGGCATCAGATACCAGCATTATTTTGTCATAGCCTTTAACCTTTATAGCAAGATTAATAAGCTCCGGTGGAAGATGGCATCCATCACAAATTAATTCCACATCTAAATCATCTATAAGAAGTCCTGCTTCCACAAGTCCTCCTCTTCTAAAGCCCTTGTCTCTAGTTACAGTAGACATTACACTGTATAGGTGAATTACTGTAGAATATCCAGCCTTTGTTGCTGCCTCCACTTCATTATAAGTAGCATTTGAATGACCCATACAAGGGATTATTCCATTCCTTCTTATATATCTTCCAAAGTCTAAAGCTCCCTCCAGCTCCGGTGCAGCCATCCAACGCTTAATTGTACCTTCACTTGCTTCAACGATTGGAGCATACTTTTCTTCAGTTATTACTGGAAGCTCCGATGAACCAACAGCCATATCAGGATGTGGAATGTTATATGGTCCTTCCATGAAGTATCCTAAATGATTAGGCATGTTTTCCATGGAATCAATAGTTTTCTTAATCTTTACCAGTTCCTTCATCTCTTCAGCATTATTAACAATAGATGTTGGAGTCATTGAAGTTACGCCGTGTGCCATATGTGCCTTCATTGCATTAACGTGTTGTTCAAGATCCTGTGTCATGAACATCCCGCCTCCGCCGCCATGGCAGTGAACATCAATAAGTCCTGGTGAAAGGAATTTTCCTTCACAATCAACTACTTCTTCGGCTTTTAAATTTAAAGCTTCCTCCGCAGTACCAAGCCAAGCTATTTTTCCATCTTCAACAAGAACTGCTCCATCCTTCATAACTTTATCTGCTAAAATTACATCACAGTTTTTAAATAATTTTCTCATCTCAATTCTCCCTCCTTAAGTTACACTCCAAATCTTTGATTTGGTTAGTGGAACTTACTCCTTCGAATGTATATGAGAAGGAGCTTCCTTAATTCTTAATTCTTAATTCTTAATTCTTAATTCTTTATTTTTAATTCTTAATTCTCAATTCCAATGGTAATACTCATAGTTGATTTAAGCTCTTCTCCTGGATTTAATAAGTTTTTAGCTCCAGTATTTAATGCGTTAGGCATATCATTCCATGGTTCAATACATAGGAAGTTTTTCTCCCTTAAAGACCATAACATCATAATTCCATAATGATCATCAAATTCCACTTGAATCTGATTTCCTAACACCTTGTCCCTTGAAATAATTTTCTTCTCTGCTCCCATGAATAAGCCGTGAGATTCTGGCATTATTGGCATCTTAACTGGATTTTCAAAGGGCTCTACGGCTCCTGTCATAAAGTTTAATGCTCCCTTTGCATTAACCTGAAGCTCCACATTTTCTAATCCACTAATATTAAAGTATGGATGGAATCCAAAACCGAAAGGCATTGGAACTTGTCCTTCATTTTTATAAATTTGATTTAAAGTAAGCTTATTTCCTTGAAGTTCATAAGTAAAAGTAACTTTAAAATCAAAGGGATAATATTTTTTACTTTCTTCATTAGAAGCCAGCTCAATGGTTATACTTGTCTTTTCTTCTGATTTGAATTCCTTTACACTCCAGGCAGAAGTATGGGCAATACCGTGGATTGGCATTGGATACTCTTTTCCGGAAACAGTATACTTTTCTTCCTCAGTTCTGCCACAGCATGGAAAAAGAATTGGCATTCCACATCTTGGTCTGTCATCACCGTAAAAGTTTTCTTCATCAAAGTAAATAAACTCTTTACTATTAAGTGAAAAGGATGAAAGAATTCCGCCTCTTTCTGGAACTATTACTGCTCGTGTACCGGTGTTTAGGTCTTCCAAGACATATTCTTTAAATTTTTTAGATTTACATTCTTTTATCATGTTCATTTTTTACCTTTCCTTGATAAAACACACTTGCATTTTTTGTTAATTTGAAGTTATAATATCTTTTGTATTAAAAATCAATTAAATTTATCATTTGAAAATTTCATTAATCAAACACATTTAAAAACTTTTAAAATTCAGTTTTTTTAATAACTTCAGTGAATTCATTATAGGTTAATTAAACATCCACCTTCAATATTACTACTTGCTCTAAATCTTATGAAAATTGTTTTTCTTATATATATTGCTTAACTTTATATTAAATCGTGCTATAATTTGAATAAATATTATAAAATTTATGATATTTTCTAAGGAGTTTTTTTATTTTTCACTTAACTTTAGTACTGTAACATTATGATAAACTAAAAAAATCAAGATATTATAGGTGTGAGGTGTAATATGGACTTTAATTTTACAAATGAAGTTTTATCTAACGAAATGAATTGCTCAACTTTTGAATTGTATAATTTTAACACAAAAAACTTAACTGATATTGAAGAATCCCTTCATAATCATTATGATTTTTATATTTTTACTGAAGGTAATACTGAGTTTCTAATAAATAATGAAATTTATGAAATTACTAATAAGGATATTTTGATTATACCTCCTAATAATAAATATAAAATAAATACTGAAAAGTCTAACAGTGAGTGTACTGGCTTTGTATTAAGAATCCATAATGACTATAAAAGAAAACTTGAAGAATCAGATTCTGATTTTTTATATTCTTTTAGATGGATAGAAGAAACTTCAAATTTTAAGATTTCTCTTTCTGAAAACATAATCTTAGGTTTAGCCAGTAAGTTTTACTTCTTAATTGACGAAAACCGGAGTGATAAATTCTGCAAGGAAATCCACGGTCACGCCTTACTAATATCAATTCTTGTAAATGTGGATAGGATTGTATATAGCAAAACTAAGGAAAATATCCTAAATCCCAAACAGCAGCTAGTTGGAAACATATCAAGTTACATAAGTAACAACTTAACTAGTGATTTAACTCTAGATGAAATAGCCAGTAAGTTTTTTCTAAGCAAATATTATATTTGTCACCTTTTCAGAGATGTAATTGGCATGTCTGTACAACAGCTCATCACTCAAGAAAGGCTTCAAGCAGCTAAAACTATGATTTTGAAGGGAGAACCCATCGGAAAGGTCCATACCCTTTGTGGCTTTAAGGATTACGCTTGTTTATATAGAGCTTTCACCAAGGAATATGGAATTTCTCCACAAAAGTTTAAAAATATATATGCACATAGAAATGATATGTTTATATAATCATATTATAAAGGTTAAGCTATTCAATTTATAAATAAAAAAAACTATGGTCTAATAACTGAAGTTATGACCATAGTTCTAATTAAATTTTCATAAACTCTATATAATTTCAATTTTTTTTATTCCTCCTATATAAAATAATCATTTTAACCTTCATAATCATAGATATCTGATAATTCCATTTTTATTCTGTACTGTCTGTTATAAAGAACTTTACTAGAAATATAAGAGGATACATCATTTTCATTTTTAAAAAAAGGCAATTTTATTTTGACTTCTGTCCCTATGTTTAAAGTGCTCTTAACCTCAATTTCTCCCCCATGCATTTGCACGAGATTCTTCGTTATCTCTAACCCTAGACCACAGCCTTCAGCTGGCTTAGTCATTTGGTTTTCATTGTAGCTTAAACCATAGAAAATAGATTGAATATCTTTTTTACTAATCCCGATTCCATAATCCTTCACAGATATTATTACATGCTTTTCATTCACTGATATTTTTACATATATATCTGAATTATTACGATTAAATTTTATTGAATTTGAAATTAAATTCAATAAAATTCTATCAATAATAGCTTTATCAAAACTTAACATAATTTCCTCTTTTGAAGTATCAAAAATAATTGTCATATCTTTTGAAGATAAAAACTCATTTAAATACCTATTAATATCTTCACATAAGCTTTCTATCCATTCAACAATATTATAATTATCATATTTTAGAAAAAAATTCTTAGCATGAATTTCTGCTAAATCGATAAAATTATTAGACAGTTTTAATAAGCGAAAGGAATTCAATTTTATATTTGTAACCTCATTTTTTAAAACCATTGAAAACTCATCATTGTTAATTTTACTTAACTTATGTTCAATTAATTGAGCTGAAGCCAGTAATACATTTAATGGTGTTCTAAGTTCATGACCTAAATTGGAATAAAATCCTTCCTTTAACATTGTTAAAACTTCCTTATGCATTGTGTTATTATTAGATCCACTAAAGGTATTCCTACCTATATGTTCTCCACAATTTATACCATTAAAAAAAGTATACTCTGCCGCTGTATTTAAAAGTAATCCTAACGAATCCTTTGAATATACTTTATTCATTAAACCACCTCTTACTCACAAAAATTCATACTACAATCATTTATCCTTAAATATCAAGATCCCTTAAAATCTTCTTCTTATTTCTGGTTATTCTCTCATATCAAGGTATCTTCTTCAACTTATCAATTTTTTCTACAAAATAAATTACTATTATTGTATTTTTTTAGTAAAATTTACTTCATAAAAAAATTATAATATTTTAACCGCAACAAAACTGTGATGTTTCGATTAAAAATTATAATTTTTTACATTTTCTTAACTTTATTTAAGATATCTTCTTTAACTGCCTCTGCCCAAGAATACTCATACATATATTCGCCATTAAAGATTGACAGTTCACCCTTTAAAACACGGTAATAATCACAAGTGAAAAGCTTTGTGTTCACACGACATTTACCATAGGCTTGTTCAATTAACTCTCCCAACCCAACTTCTTTCAATTCTTTTCGAAGTCGACTTAAGTATGAGCGAACACGATTTTGAGCTTTTCCTTCATCTATATCTCCCATAAGAACATAACAAATTGTATTTACATTAACCCATTGACCTTGATTATGTACTAAATACGCCAATAACTCTTTTGCTTTTTTACTCCTAAATCCAATGGGCTTCCCATCAATAAAAACATCAAACCCCGGGAAGCATTTAATCTCAATGTGTCCTAGGGATTTCTGTTTAATTCCCTTTAGTAATTTATACTTTTCAATAACCTGTGCAATATCTTCCTTATTAAAAGGCTTTAGAATATATCCTATGGCCATAGTCTTCCAAGCATTAATTGCATAACTTGCATATCCCGTTACAAATACTGTCATAGGAGGATCTTCTAATTTATCAAATTCAGAAATAAGTTCCATTCCATTAATCTCCGGCATTTCAATATCCAAAAATATTAAATCCACTGAATTTTCTTTTATATACTCAAAAGCACTAATTGGATCTGAAAATGTTCTTATAGACTCAATTTCATCATGCTCTTTTAATATTCTAGCAAGCATATTTCTTGCATAAAGCATATCATCAATAATGATAACTTTCATCACTATCTCCTCATTTCCATTTTGGTATTTTAATTGTCACCCTTGTACCAACTCCAATTTCACTTTCAAAACTCACCTTCGCAGCACATAATTTTTCTAATCTATATACTATATTTCTTGTTGAGCTAAATACACATGGAAGCTCATTTAATTTATTTATATCAAACCCAACACCATTATCCTCGATTAATATAAATATATTTTCATCTTCACAAAAGGTTGAAAGTTTAATTATACCACTACCAGATCTCTTTCTCACACCATGTCGAAACGCATTTTCTATTAAGGGTTGTATTGTAAGTGGTGGAATTTTAATATCATCAAATTTTATATCCTCAACATACTCAATTTCTTCTCCAAAACATATCCTTTGAATTTTCATATAGGTTAATATATAATCTCTCTCATAACTAAAGGATATTGTTCCTGATTGTTCTAAAAGATTCATATTGCTTCTTAAGTAAGAGTAAAATAATCCTATTGTATCTGCTGCAAGTTCTGGTTCAGTGTAGCATAAATCCTGAATAGCAATTAAAACATTACTAAAAAAATGTGATTCCATCTGACGACTCATAAACTTCATTCTAAATTCTTCTAGCTGTGTTTTTATTATTTTTTCTTCTCTTAACTCCTCAGAATGCTTAACTACCTCTACAGTCAATTGAGAAAACAGGAAGCATAGTCCACCACTTCTAATATACATTCCAAGAAAATAAAACTCATGATTTGTATACATTATCAGTTCTTTCACTATACAAAAAATGAGTATAGAAAATCCACATCCATAAATAACTCTATAGATTAACGCCAATTTCTCTTTGAAAAATATAATATAGACTATATAGATTGTTGTTATTATCATTAAATATATAATTAATGGAATTAATTGAATAAAATCTGTTATTCCCAACAACTGAAGAATGAAACTTAGAATAAAGCTTATTAAATAAATTGTCATTTGTAATTTATAAGCAACACTTTCCCTAATATTATATTTTTCTTTAACGAATAACAGAAAAATCATTGGCATTATCATTAGCGAAAAAACTTTAATATATTCTCGACTATTCAGAGAATATACTGACCAAAATATTGCTCCAGCATCTATTGCTGACAAAAGCCCAAAGGCAATAAAAAAGAAACCTAAGTACATAAAAGATTTATCCCAATGTTTATTTGTTATAAACTTTATTATCAATATATATATGCCTGATAAAATAGCAATAAAGCTAATAATCAGCTTCACTATTATTCCTTTAAATAAATCTAATAAAATTACTTCAACAGTTCCGTACCACATTGAATTTTTCTGACCAATATCCCCTTTATACGGAGATGTGAATTCTAACCTAATGATAGCATCCCCCTCTATCTCCTCTAATGAAATAAAATGCCACTTACTAGGGATATATTTATCCCATCTTTGCTTCTGAGGTGGAAGGTACTCATACACCAACTTATCATTTATAAATATCCTTAAATCCTGCTCTATTGTCCTCAGACAAATAATCTCACCTCTATTTAAAGTTCTATTCATCTCGCAATGCCACCCAATATGTAAAACTAAACATACACCAGCAGCCATCATCGCAAATAAAATAAAAATGTAAACTTTATTATTAAAATCCTTACTCAATTTTGTATTTAAAATTTAAATCCTACTCCTTTACCCCATGATATATTTTCTATAAAATGTTCTTTTTCGCCTTGACACTCCTTCGTTATTAATCTTATAATATATTAAGATTTTCTTCTACATTTCTGTAAATTTTGTAACAAATAGCTTTATATTATAAAAATTTACATAAAGGATAGTTTTATTAAAACATAAGGTATTGGATTTTTAATGGAATCTAATATTCTTTTAAAACATCTTCACAAAAATTATAAGTCTTTAACCGCAACAACTCTGTGATGTTTTTTTATAAATACTTTAATTTTTTATATTTTTATAAAAATTTTGTATTTTTTGATTAATATAAAAACAACATAGCTACCATTAAATTCCGGATCAGCTATGTTGCAAATTCACTTACTATATTTTTATTCACACTGTAATTACATAAATCTATTTTTCTTTTAACATCTTCTGCACTCTCTCAAATTTAAATTTTGAATACTCAATAAGATAATCATCACCTCTAGCTGCCTTTGCAGCTGCCCAAGTACACCAGAACATATCTTGTACAATTTTATAAATTGATATCTTTTCACATATTGCTTTTTCTTCCTCAATATTAATTCCTTTAAAGTAGCTTTTTAAAAGCTCCTCTTCCTCAACCTTAGTAAAATTACATTCTAAGCATACAGCTGCTAAATCCCAAACTGCATCATAATTTCCGCTGTACTCCCAATCTATAACATAAATTCTATCTTGCCCAACCTTTATGAAATTCTCTGGAAGTGGATCAATGTGACAAGGTACTTTATGAATCCCAAGCCTTTTTAATTTGGTCTCCAATGCCATGCACTGAGCTTTAACCTTTTTATATTCCTGAGATACTTCTCCTATTACTTCTTCTAAGGCTCTTTCATAAAAATTTATGCTTTTAAATGGGTTGAAGTCACTTTTAAAAACCTTACGGCTGCAATGAAGAGTTCTTAGCCCTTCCGCCATTAACCTTATATTATCTATTTCTTTGCCTGAACCTTTATTCAAAGTTTCTGCACCTTTAATATACCTGCAAATTTTGAATCCAGTTTTAGAGTCAAAATACATAGTTTCACTATCAAGGCCAAGGTCATATGCAATTTGTGCATTGTACTTTTCATTATTTCTGTCAATGAATTCATCTGTACCCTTGCCAGGAAATCTCACAACAAAGTCTTCATTATGAACTGTTACCTTAAAGCTTTTATTTGTACGTCCACCAAGACGCTCAATGTTACAAATATATTTTTCATCAGCCTTAAGCAGTTTTGAAACCCAGCTTTTAACCTTCATTTCCTGTGTTTCATGAGTTTCATCATCCTTAAAAATATTGACCAATGTCTGCTTATCCCCTTGTTTATAATAGCTTTTATCCATAGTTTCTAAAGTTTTCATATGTTCCGTCCCCCATTTATACTTTCTCATAAGCTGGACCTATCGAATCCAAAATTTGGACCCGAGAGGTCTAGATTATGAGATTTATTCATATGCTTTTAATACATTCAATAAGTAATTATTATCCTCTTCATCACGAACTGCCAGCCTGATAAATTCTTTTCCTTCAAAGGTGTTTTTTTCACCTAAATCCTTAATAAGCACGTTGTCTTTTTCCAAAAGTTCAATTGCCATTTCCTTAGACTTAAAGCCATCCTTTAATTCGCAAAGAACATAATTTGCCTGAGATGGATAAACCTTTAAAAAACTAATGTTTTTTAACTCTTCAATAAATCGGTTTCTTTCTGCTGCAATTAAATTGCAAGCAGCCTTATAATCTTTCTCGTATAAGGTTATTATTTGAAGGAAGTACTCTCCAAAGGAGTTAATGTTCCATACTGCCATGGCAGCCTTTAACCTTTGAAGTAGCTCCTTATCTGAGGAAGCAATTACTCCTAGACGTAATCCTGGAACTCCATAGGACTTACTGATACTTTTTATGACCATCAAGTTTTTGTATTTATTTAAGATTTTAGAATCTATAAGAGTATATCTCACCTCTTCATTTGCAAAATCAATGAAAGATTCATCGATAATTATCTTTGTGCCTCTTGCCTCACAAGCTTCAATGATTTCTATTAAATCCTCATACTTAATAAAGCTTCCACTTGGATTATCTGGGTTAACAATAACAAGATTATCTACTCTTTTACTAAGTTCAATTAAAGCTGCCTTACTTAATCGATAATCGTTTTTTGAAGAATCAATAGTTTCCAAAGTACAATTTCTAAAGCATCTTACATATTCATTAAAGGTTGGAATTGTTACTCCAACACTTCCCTGAAGAATAGTATCAAGTCCATTGATAATTTCAGCTGCTCCATTTCCAACTAAAATTTCACTTTCATCCACCCCAAACATTCTTCCAGCATTAATGCTTTGAACATACATCCCTGATGGATACTGTGTTAAAAGCTCCAAGTAATTATCCTTCATCTGACTCACCATTCTCTTAGGTGGGAAATATGGATTAACAAGATAACAGTAATCCTTAACCCCTTCAAATCTCCAATAACCACCAAATCTCTTTTGGAATAACTTCAGTTTTTCCTCACCTTTAGAAAACAGTGTATTTGCAATATCAAGATCCTGTGCATCATCAATTTCATACCATTTCTCGTTGGATAGCTTGTATGCTTTTAAACAAGAGCAAGATAAATGAGAAATAGCCTTTAAAACTAACTCATAATATTCATTAGTACCATAAGACTTAATATACGCTTCTAAAAACGGTACATAGGTCTTTTGTGAAAACTCCTTACTAAATTTGTATATATTAACGGTTTTATAGTACTCTCCCTTACGTTTAAACTTAAAATCCTTCTTCTCAACGAACTCCTTAATATAATCCTCCTCCGTAAGAAGAGTAACCGTACCATCCATCCAAGGTTCATATTTCGCAACAGTAACCACATTCTCACTTGGATACTGAACAACATTCTTTACAATATTCTTATCAAAAATCAAATCTGACTCTAATAAAATTGTGTCATCTTGCTCTAAATACTCCTTAGCCATGTAAAGTGAATATATGTTATTGCTTTTATCGTAATTACTATTATGAACAAAAACAAATTCAATTGAAGAGTCTTTAAATTTTTCTTCAATATAGCTTCGAAGCTCTTCTCCTGCATGTCCAGTAACAATAATAAACCTTTCTATTCCTGCCTGCTCTACTGCCTCAATAACTCTATCAACTAACTTTTCACCTGCAACCTCAACCATACACTTTGCACTACCTTTAGTGTATTTTCCTAATCTTTTTCCCATTCCAGCTGCTAACATTAATGCTTGCATAATATACCCTCCATAAAAGTTCAAATTATATTTCTTTAAACCATATTATTAACTTTCCTCAACCATGGTTTAAATATTATATAGTTTTAAAATATTTTTATTTTCTCTCTTCAATGTTCATTATTTGAACATTAATTTGTAAAATTTTTAGTATCAACAAAGGATACTAACTAAAAAACCTATATCGTTCAATAAATGAACATATCATTGTAAATTTTTTAGTATCCAATAAAAGAATACTAATTACCAAAACACTTTGTTCATTTTTTGAACATAATTCTTTAAAATTTTTAGTGTTCAAACTTTGAACGCTAAATTAATATTAATTTTATATCATTTTTCTCACTTTTACAATAGGAAAATACAAATTAATATTTATTTAATAAATAAAAATATATAATTAAAAACTAAATATACCCTTGTCTGGTTGACATGAGTGTGTTGAAAATCCAATTACATTTATATTTTCATTTCTATCAATTAAGTTTATTTTTAATAAAACCAATACCCATTAGTATAATATATATTCAAAATTTATATATGGTTGTTGAAAAAAGCAAACTATTTAGTTATAATATGAAATTGGTTTAAAATTACGTATTCTTTAATTTTTTGTTACTAAACTTTGTAAAAATTTTCGTGGAGGCTTTATGACAAAGAAAAAAATAATTCTATGGGCTGCCATAATAATTTCAATTCTTTCCTTTATAGAATTAAGAAATTACTATTTTGAAAAACAATTAAAGGAAATACGAGAAATTCATGCAGCTTATAAAAATACTTCTCCTGACACCATGTTGAATTGTTTAGATGATAAATTAAAATACAGCCATTCTAGACACCTTAAATCTATTGTTGAAGGATATATGTATCTTATTGATGGTGATACTGAAGAGGCTGATAAACAATTTAACACTGCAACAAACTTTAAGAACTATATGCCTCGGGAAATGCAGCTACAAAAATATGATTTGATAATTGATACATTAATTCATGATAAGAATTATGAGCAAGCAGTTAAGTACATAGGTAAAGCATTCAAGTATATGAATATTTACGATTTTAATAACAGATCAACTCTTGTTTGGGATATTATTTCAAAGCTTAGTGCAGTTCCTGATGGGACCCCCATCCTTAGAGAATACATGAATGAAATTTTAGAAACAAAACGACTTGATATTAATTCAAAGGTATTCTTTCTAAGAAAAATGGAAGTGCTTTGCATCCTAGAAATAGATTACATTCAAGCCATAGAATATATTGTTAACATCTTAAATGCACAAAATTTTGTTGATGAAGCTTATTATAAAGGAAAGGTAATGGTTGATTTATCCATTATAGTACACAACTTAGGCAGCAGTGAATTAAGTATACAGATTCTTAATGAAATAAACACTGAAAAAATTCCTGACCCTTTAAAACAGGCAGATCTTGAAATATATAAATTGATTAATCTTACACAAAACAAACAAAAACTAGGAAGAAGTGAAGAGGCTCTGGCAGATTTACAAAAGGTTGTATCCCATACCTCCAAACTGCCTTCTTCCAATCTCAAAGAAATGGAATTCCTTATAAGCGTAAAGGAAGCTGAAATATATATTGCAACAGGCAATTATGATAAAGGTCGAGAAATTTTATCAACTCTCCACACTGAGAATTCAATGGATAATATTTATTCCTATAGCACCTCGTATGCTGATTATCTTCTGGCTTTCGGAGACTTATTTATTGCTTCTGGAAACTATGAGAATGCCCGTGCAATATATGATTACATTATTGACAATGATATAATCGGAATTGATTACATAGATTGGACAAACGTTTTAACAAATCTTGCTCTTATCGAAGAAAATCTTGGAAATTATCAAGAGAGCGAAAAACTAAAAGCGAAATTGAAAGAAGTTGAATCTACTTGGGAAAGCTTTAAGGTGAAAATGTTATATCAATATGTTAATAGTTCAGAAGACGCAAAGATAATACGTGCTTCAAATGCAAAAATGAAAGTTATCAATAGTATTTATTTCTTCGCCTTAATTATTGCATTTTTAATTATTTTAAAAACTTTAATTCTCCCAAAGTATAAAATTAAAAGAAAAAGAAAAATTGTAACCAAAAACATGGAAAAGAATAATTATTTCTTGGTTTATCAACCAATAATAAATCCAAAGACCAAAGAAATTTCTGGTGTTGAAACACTTTTAAGACTTAAGGATAAAGACAGCATATTAACCCCAAATATTTTCATGAAGGATATTGAAACTGCTGAACTAATAGATAAAATAGTCCTATGGCAGCTAAAAGAAATTAAAAAGAATTATACTGAAATCCAACTTCTTCAAAACAAAACTAACACCTTCTACATTTCAATAAATCTTTCTTTAAATGAAATAAAAAATAGGGCTTTTATTGAATCTCTTAAAGAAGAAGGCGCTGACTTAATAAGTCAAGGTGCTTCAATCTGTTTAGAGATAACTGAAAATGTAGGTCTTGTTGAAGAAGATTTAATTAGACTTCATATTAAAGATCTTATAAAGGCGGGTTATAAAATTGCCATTGATGACTTCGGAATAGAATATTCAAATATATCACTGCTGGATCAGTTTGATTTTCACACCCTTAAGCTAGATAAATATTTTATCGATAACTTAAAGGATTCTGTAGTGGTTCAAAATCTCTTTAAAGTGGTTAACGAAATTTCAAAAGACTTGAACATAAGTATAGTAGTCGAAGGTGTTGAAAAACAATGGCAGTTAGACATTCTAATGCTTTATGAATCTTGTAATTTTTCCATTCAAGGCTACTATTACAGTAAGCCCTTAGAAATTCATAACCTTAAAAATTTCAAAGTTAAATAAATCACTTTTACTATATGCCCAAACCTCTGATAAGAAGGACAGGGCATATAGTTTTTTTGATTAATACTGATAGGTAAAGTAACATCTTCTTTTAAACCAAATCTGCAAACCGCTGATATTGACCTGCCCATCCTAAATTTCCACCTTACTTAAATTATTTTTTTGCATACACCTCTACCTCGCTTTAACTTGTTATATACTTATTGTATAATTTTCCATATTTTATCACAATAATAAGTATTACCGTATTTTTCGTCTTTTTTTACCTATATATAGAAAACAGATTAAATTCATATAAAAATTAGGCTATTTAATATATCTTAATTTAAGGAGAAAATAAAAAGTCTGTTTTCCCATAAAACTATGGGAAAACAGACTTTTCTTATAACTAAACCTGGTATTCAGTTTCTGTAGTATCAACGATAACTGCAGATAACTTCTCAACAAGAGCACCATTTTTACTAACGATAGCCCCTGTCTCAACTGCTGCATCCATGATGGCTGCAATCTCCTCTTCAGTTACCTCTTCCTTAACTGAATTAACGATGAGATTAAACTTACTGCCCATTACGTCTTTAAAGCTCATAACCAACTTTCTCTCCATGACCTTCACTCCTTCTCTCTATTTATATCTATCTGAAAGCTCCATAGAATTCTCATCTTCCTCGTCAGCTGCTGGCTTTGCTTCAATGAATAAATTCATTTTAAAAAACTCCGCAGCCTTCACCTTGAGATAAATGGAAAACTTCACTGAGCTGTTACATAATTTAAGTAGATTATCCAGGAAGGTGTATAACTTTTTCATATACTCCACCTCCTTTATTGGCATCTCCACAAATCCCTTCTTAAGTTAAAAAAGCAATATAAATTAAACTAAAGCTGCTTCCTTAACTTAGGCTAAAAGTATTACTCTTCAATTAAGCTGAAGTCATCAAGTCTCTTAAGCTCAACAGGATAGCTTGTTAAAACCTCTCCTATTGCAGCACCAACAGTGAATAACTCTTCATCTGTTGCTTCCTTATTAATTCTTGAAAACTTCTGGCTAACCACCTTAGGTGTACCATCAAGATTTTGACCTTTCTCAAATCTTAAAACTAAGGCTGTACTGTTTTTTATATTTGAAACTGCCATGTTATCAACTCCTTTTAAATGAATATCCAAACCTCTGATTTGGTTTATATTATTTTGCTCCTTCGAATGATATGAGAAGGAGCTACAATAATAAATATGCGCAAAGTGTGCTTCAGCGTAAAAATAAAAAAAAAAAAAATAAAACCTTTAAAACTAAAGTTTTAAAGGTTTTATTTGAACAAGTTTATTTTAAGGCGTGTACTTTATGCATCCTACAATTATAAATATGCCAAAGCTATAAAGGATTGTACCTTAATTATTTAATTTTCTTCTAAAACCCTTGTTTTATCTTAGAAGCCTTTCTTCTCCCTACCTACGTGGTCTTCCTTGCTGCAATCTCTCTTCATCCACCACAGTTACACTACGAGGTCTTCCTTTGATATTCTTAGTTTGAAGTGCTTTTAATACCATGTTGCCTTTATTGTTTAATATCTCCACAAAGGTTGATACATCATGGATACTTATAACCCCAATATCATCTTTAGTCATTCCCTCAATGCTGCAAAGAGTTCCAACCACATCCACAGCTCTCATCTTTGTCTTTTTCCCAGCATTAATGTGAAGTTTAAGAATCTCTTCACTTAAAGCTGCTCCTTTAGTTTCCTTTATCTCAACCTTCTCACCAAGTTTACTTTGAAAGGCTGGCGTAAGCTCAATAACAACACTTCCTCTAGGCTTTTTACTAAACTCAAGTTCTTTTCCTGTGTAGGAGTTAATCTCAGAAATACGTCTTTCATCAGTGCTCATAACAAAGGTAACAGCTTTTCCACTTTTACCAGCACGACCAGTTCTTCCAATTCTGTGTACATAATTCTCCCTAAGAACAGGCACATCATAATTTACCACAAGGGATATATTATCAATATCAATTCCCCTTGCTGCCACGTCTGTAGCTATTAAATATCTAAAGCAGCCTTTTTTAAAATTGTTCATTACACGAATTCTATCATCCTGCTCCATACCTCCATGAATTTTATCACAAGGATATTGACGTTTTGATAATTCAGCATAAAGAGCTTCCACCTTAGCTTGAGTATTACAGAAAATCACACAACTATCTGGATTTTCAACAATGGTAACATCTCTTAAAAGATTTAATTTATTCTTTTCTTCTACCCTGTAGCAAACCTGTTCAATCCTATCCACCGTTAAAGTCTTTGCTTCAATTTCAATCTTTGTAGGATTTTTCATATATTTTTTCGCTAAAGCATCAATATCCTCTGGAAGGGTTGCTGAAAATAACATGGTAACACGTTCATTAGGCAAGCCTTTCATTATCTCCTCAATCTGCTCCACAAAGCCCAGACTAAGCATCTCATCAGCTTCATCTATTATAAGATCTTTACCTTGTCAGTAACAAAGGTTCCCTCCTTAATATGATCTATAGTTCTCCCTGGAGTTCCAACCACTATATGGGTCTTTTGCTTAAGCTCCTTCTCCTGATGTGAAAAGGAAGACTTTCCATAAAGGGCAGCAACCTTTATTCTCTTAAACCTTCCAACATTAAAAACATCCTCCTTCACCTGAATGGCAAGTTCTCTGGTTGGAGTTAAAATTAAAGCTTGAGGCTTATTCTCCTCCCAATCCACCATCTCACATAGTGGAATTGCAAAAGTAGCAGTCTTACCACTTCCAGTCTGTGATTTAACAAGAATATCTTTATTCTCAAGGGCAACTGGAATAACCTTCTCTTGCACAGGAGTTGGATTTTTATAATTTAACATATCAAGTGACTTTAATATTTCATCACTTAACTTATAATCTTTAAAATTAGTTTTTGTCATTAGCTCTCCTCTTTCTCATAAGCTTATAGTATACACCATATCATAGCACAGAATCCGTAAAGTTTCTAATGGTGCTCACCATTAACAATAACAAGACAAAGTTAAAACGCCCCTAAGTCTTATCCTTAGCGACGTCCTTAATAAAATTACAATAAATTTGCAAACCTTTGATATTGTCCTGCCCACCCTAAATTAATTGTGGTTACCTCACCATTTCTATTTTTCCCAATGATTATTTCAACCTTTTCTCCTTTAGCTTCTTTGTCGTAATAACTTTCTCTGTAAGGGAAGATTACAATGTCTGCATCTTGTTCAATGGAGCCTGATTCACGAAGATCTGACAGCATGGGACGAGAGTCTGAACGAAGCTCTGGAGCTCTTGATAGCTGCGACAGTGCAATTACTGTTATATTAAGGCTCTTTGCAAGTCTTTTTAACTCTCTTGAAATTTTTGCAATTTCCTGTTCCCTGGAGGATGTACCCGTTGCTGGTTCAATGAGCTGAAGATAATCCACAACAATGATATGAAGGCCTGCTTTCTTCTTCAATGCTCTGACTTTAGCTTTGATGGCTGATATTGTTGTTGATTGATCATCAATAAACAGCTTTCTCTTTGATAAATCCTCAGCTCCACTTAAAAGCTTATCAATGGCTTTTTCGCTTAAAGCTCCACTTCTAATATTCTTTAATGGAATCAAGCACTTTGAAGCAAGAAGTCTCTGAGTAAGCTGGTAACTTGGCATCTCAAGAGAAAATATTCCAACACAGGCATCCTTTGAAGCATACTGTGCAATATTTAGGGCAAAGGCTGTTTTTCCCATGGAAGGTCTTCCTGCAATAATGATAAAATCTCCAGGAATCAGCCCTGACGTAACCCTGTCAAGCTCTTTAAACCCTGTGGTGATCCCCAGAATTTCCTTTTTACTCTTATTACGATTTTCTATGTAAGTTATAGTATCTTGAAGGGCATCCATGATGTGTTCCATCTCCTCCATGTCCATGGAAGCCGACGCTCTTACCATATTCTCCTCCAGCTTTTGAACCACAGCTTCCATAGAAGAGTCCTTGTGACTTTCCTCAATGGCTTTCATACAGCTTTTAATAATCCTTCTACGAAGTGCTCTATCCTTAATAATATCACTATAACTTTTAACATTATCAAGGTAAGTGGCAGCGTTAGAAAGCTGTGAAATATATGATAACCCCCCAACCTTATCTAAGGTATCCATGGTCTTTAACTCTTCACAAAGGGTTATAAGATCTATCTGCTCCTCCCTTCTTCGTAGGTTTAAAATCCCTTTATAGATAATTTTATGTTTATCATAATAAAATTCATCATATAAAAGACTCTCCTCAACTTCTTCAACCTTATCCTTGTCATTGATAAGAGCTCCAAGGACAACCTCCTCAGCCTCTCTGCTATGGGGCATAACCATCTCCATCCTACATATCCTCCTTTAAAATAAAGTTAACCTCTTCTTGTGTATCCAAGTTTTTTGCCGAGTTTGCTGCTCCTAGATCATGACTTTCATCAACTACCTCACTGGAGCTAGACAAATTACCTCTCTTAGTAATAAATGGTTCTTTCCCCTTAAACCTCTTGTAGTTGTCCATCTCTTCCTTATGCTGAAATCTTCCACATTGAAGATATGTTTCAAACTTTGAACCAAAGAGAGTTGAAGGCGCAAGATATTGTTGAAACCTTGTACCTTTCCATAGAAAAACCATATTATCAATAACGGTTTTGAAATCCTGAAGATTAAAGCCCTCATTCCGCCTTCCATTAATCTGTCTTACCGTTGCTTTTGTATTAGCCTTAAAACTCTTTCCTGTGGAGCTATTAAGATACTCTATCACCTTTGAAACAAGTTCTTCTAACTCCATATCCCCATCCTTCTTAAAAGGAGTAGGAGGATTAATAAAGGATGGGTCTTTAGTAGATGGATTATTTGTTATTACTTTTGACTGATATCCCTGGGTACTTTTATCCATAGGGTATGTGTGAGAATCAATACTCTTCTCTTCTGAGCCATGTATAGGCTGTCCATCTGAATTCACCTGTGAAGCTTCATTACTAACAACCTCTCCAAGGAACTCCTCTTCCTTTAATGTCTTACCTTCATTTCTCCCTTGATCTTCTGCTGGATTATCAAGGGATATGTCTTTATCTACACAGCACTGCTGTGAGATAACTTCTCCAATAAGCTCTGCATATCTTTCTCCCATTCCAAAGAAGGAAAAAGTCCCGCCTTCTTTCTTTGTGTAGTGGGTTAAAACTTTAGCATCTCTAAGTTTAAAAAATCTGGACTGAATAGTGCATTTTTTCATATTTAATATTGGAAGCTCCTTTATAACTGCTTCATATTGAACCCAGTAATAAATCTTATTATCATTAACCAGAACCTTCATTGCCTTAGATTCACCAAAATCCACAAAATATCTAAGAATTAAAGCATCAATGGTATCCAGCCCCATTTCCTTCAGTTTTGTTTGTAAGAATCCCATAATTGTATATTTCATTCTTTGCCTCCTATAAAATAATTGAAATCAACTCGCTCAAAGCTTTAACGGATTGTCTCTTTCTTCGATGAAGAGTATTTTCACTGATAAAAAGCTTTCTACTGATTTCTATCCTAGTTTTGTTTTCAAAGTAAATCCATGTTATAATTTGATCCTGATCTTTTGGAAGACACTTCACAGCTTCCTCAAGAACCCTTAAATGAAATTTAAGTCCCTTAAGCTCTTCCTGAAGTTCATTCTGAATACCCCTGTTCCGTTCTTTATTCTTCTCTTCATATATTAAAGCGATATTCCCAGTGTTATCTCCTTTTCAAGGACTTCTTCCCATTGGTAAGTCTCCCTCTCTTTTATAATTTAACTCCTCAATGGTATCTGAAGTCTTTTCAAAAATAGTTGAACTTAAAAGGTTTTCAATATAATTAATGCGTTTTTTTAAGGGATGATAATTATTAAGAAGATACTGTGTATAATTTATTTTTTCCATAGATACCTCCAATGATATAAATAATTTATCTTGTACTTTATTTGTTCTTTACCTTTTCAAATTCTCATAACCATGTATTTATAAGCTTCATATCCATGTCATTCATCTTCATAAAATTTACGCCATTACTTATGATAAACTCCATTACTTTTTCATGGTGTCCTGCTGCGATTTTATCCTTTAAAATCCTGCGTATTTCCTCAATTTCCTCTTCACCCAATACAGAGCTTTTCACCTCATTCATTCCTCCGCTCCTCACCAAGATATATTTGTTGTAATCTTCATAAATACTTTCTATGTGCGCGTCAAAAAAATAAGCCAGAGCCCCATATTATGGATGACTCTGGCTATTTGGTGGTAGAATAAACTCCCCGTTGCACAGTAGCGTTATATTCTTTTTTATCTATTATTAAGAAGGTCAATATTTCTTATGTACCAGATGGCTTGTCCCTTCCTCCAGGTTAATCAAATGCAAGGTACTGCACTCGTAGCATTTCATACCAATAACACTTTGGTGTGAAGCAATATGATCAAAGAGATATTTTCCTTGTCTTTTTATGGCCTTATAGGTGCCCTCAATCTTAGCCCCTTTATTCTTCAGGTTAAAAACATGTTCTTCCCTATTCTTACTTTTAATTCGAATTACATGTTCATTATCAGGATCAACTTTAAATAATCTTTTATTACATACCTTACAAAACATCATAATATTTTCCGCTCCCTTCCCTTCCATTTTGTAATAAAGTTGTATTTTTTTACCTTAATTATATAATATCTTATTGTCAATGATATGTCAATTTATTATTTAGAAAAAACTTCTTCCTTTTTGGGAAAGATACATAGAAGCTTTATTTGACAGAAAAGCCATTGCTGTGTTAAATTTATAGTATATATGTAAAATATTAGAAGGAGATTAGTTTATATGGAAAACCTAGTTAATTCATTTAACAAAAAGCTTTTTTCTGAACTGTTATTAAGAATAAAAGGCACAAGAACCCTGACAAAGTTTGCAGAAGAAACTTGTACAAGCATTGCCCATCTCTCCAGGATGATAAATGAAAAATTAGACTCTGCCCCTTCTCCAGAAACCTTAAAAAAACTTCTCTCCAAAAATCAAGGGGATGTGACTTACGAAGAATTAATGATTGCTGCTGGATACATAAATGAAAAAACAGCCCTTAAGAATTTCATAGATGGTGATGAAGCTGACCTTTTGTACACTTCTAATAAAACTAATAAAAAGGAAGCTACCTCAAATAATCAAGGAATTTTTGAACAAAGAAAAAAATTCAAATCAACTTGTATGTCCACCCTCCTCTTTAATTTAAGCTGTAAAGGTTACTCCTGGGTCATCACCAGTGGAAAGGATATAACTGATCCATTTGTAAATTCCTTTACTCTAGAGCTAGGAACTGATTCCAAGGAAGTTTGGACCTTTGACTTAAGATATATAACTTCATCCTTTAAAAATAGACTGCACTCTGAATTACACCTAAAACAATATGTTCAAGATAACTGGGGAAGACTTGCCTGCAAACCAATTGCAGCAGGGGCAAAATACTCCCTTGTAATGGAAAATGAAGACTTATATAATGCCTATAAGTTTAATATACCAATAAATTTAAATTTAACTCTTTCAATTATATTACTTGACCCTGAAGAGCTAAAGATCCTTAAAGAAGAATACCTTTGTTATTCCCATAACGCTGATATAGATAAAATGAGTCTGTTTTCCTTTTAAGAAAAACAGACTCATTACTTTTTGTCCTTTACCTATTGTTTAGTAAAAAAGATTATTCTTTTATTCTCAATCTAAGCTATTTGTAACTCTAGCTTAAACTTCTCTTCAATACGTTAATTTCTTCAATAAACTATATCGAACTTCCTTATTCCCCATAAAAGAAGTTATTAATACTTGAAGCTGCCTGACTTAAGTCAGTAACATAATAATATACTCCACCAATCATATCTCCGCCTGAATAAGCTGCCTCCGGGAACATATTTTGAGACATATTAGAAGAATAGCCTCCCTTAATAAGCTCCACAGCAAGATTAGTCATATCTGAAGCACCTAAGGTTGTCATTAGGTTTGAAGATAATTGATTTATAATTGGAACCACATCAGTAATCTTAACACTGCTGCTTTTCTCAGCCAGCTTTAAAAGAACTTCTCTCTGCCTCTCAGTTCTCTTGAAATCTCCACCTGCAGTAGATCTGACTCTAGAATAAGCAACTGCTTGTACACCATTTAAATTATATGTACCAGGGGTAGTAATCTTTGCAACTTCCACGCCCTTAATTCCTGCAATCTCACTGATAGATCCATTCATTGAAGCTAATTCTTCTTCAAAAACCTCCATCTGAACTCCACCAAGTCTATCAATAATCTCAGCTAAACCAAAGAAATTAACAACAACATAATCAGTAATTGCAAGATTGAAGTTTTGGTTTAAGGTCTTAACCATTAAATTAGCACCACCATAGGCATAAGCATGGTTAATCTTATCCATTCCATAACCTTCAATATTGGCATAGGTATCCCTTGCAACGGAAGCAAGCTTCACAGCCTTAGTTTCTCTATCAATGGATAAAATCATAATAGAGTCTGCTCTGGTCCCATCATAATTTCCAATAACTCTTGTATCAACACCTAAAAGAGCGATATTTAAGTATCTTTCATCTGGTCGATATGTACCGTAAGTAACTTCTTCCTCTACTTTAGGCTTTTCAACTTTTTCAATACCTAAATCCTCTGGGGTAGCTTCAACTTTTTCAATGTTGCCAAAGATGTTTTTAATATATAACCCAGCTGAAAGAATTAATGTAAGTAAAACAACGGTTACTGTTGAAAAAATGATGAGTTTTTTTGATTTTTTCTTTGGACCTTTGTTTGATTTTGCCAATGATATCCCCCATTTCAACTATATTATCTCTAATATCTTCTTCATTAATAAAATTTAATGATTATAGAAACAAACATCGCTAAAATGAATTTTCTTCAGCGACGTTGTTAAATTTTATATGATCAATTTAGTAATTAAATAATTGTTAAAATTATTTTACCTTATAATACTCCACATACCAATCAGCAAATCTTTGTAACCCTTCTTCTATAGTTGTAGATGGTTTAAAGTCTACAGCTTCTTGAAGCTTTTCTGTTGAAGCATATGTAGCAGGTACATCTCCCGGTTTAATTGGTTCAAATACCTTTTCAAATTCAACTTCTCTTCCTAAAGCATTTGTTAATGCCTTCTCCAAAGCCCAGATAAATGTCATTAGTTTTTCTGGGTTATTGTTTCCTATGTTAAACACTGTATGTTGTGCTGCTTTTTCTCCTGCTTCATTAACTCCACTTGGAGGATTACTTAAAAGTCTTTCTATTCCCTCAACGATATCATCTACATAGGTAAAGTCTCTATATAAATCATTCGCAAAATCACCATTGTTAAATATCTTTACTGGCTCTCCTTTGAAGTATTTATCTGTAAATCCAAAGTATGCCATATCTGGTCTTCCCATAGGTCCGTATACTGTAAAGAATCTTAACCCTGTTGCAGGTATTTTATAAAGATGACTATAAGTATGAGCCATTAATTCATTTGATTTTTTAGTAGCTGCGTATAAAGAAACTGGATTATCGACAAAGTCAGTTTCTTCAAATGGAACCTTCTTATTAGAACCGTATACTGAACTTGAAGATGCATATACTAAATGTTCAACTGGGTTGTATCTACAAGCTTCTAAAATATTATAGAAGCCTATGATATTACTTTGTATATAAACATCTGGATTTTCAATAGAATATCTAACCCCTGCTTGAGCTGCTAAGTTTACAACAATATTAGGTTTATTCTCCTCAAAGGTTTTCATTATTAATTCTTTATCAGATATATCCCCTTTAATAAAAGTAAAGTTTTCAAAAGGCTTTAACTTTTCAAGTCTTTCATATTTTAAATTCACATCATAATAATCATTTATATTATCAATTCCGATTACTTTACAACCTTTTTCTAAAAGCTGCTTTGATAAATAAAATCCTATAAAACCTGCAGCTCCTGTTATTAAATATGTTTTAGATGTATCTAAAGATTTATAATTCATCTATATCTCTCCTTTAAGAAGGCAATATACCAAATGATATATTGCCTTAATTTATATTTTTATTATACTCTAGTAGCTGCAACTTCAGCTAAATTACCACTGACTTCTGAGCTTTTTCTTCCTATTGAGTAATATTCCACTCCTGCATTCTCCATGTCTTTAACATCGTATATATTTCTTCCATCATATACTAGAGGTACTCTCATTAGCTTCTTATACACTTCTGGAGTTATTGCTTTAACTTCTCCCCATTCAGTGAAAATTAAACATAGGTGTGCTCCTTCTAAAGCTTCCTCAACCTTCTCCACATAAGTTATAGAACCTTGTCCACTTTTTCCTTCTGGATAAACCTTTTTAAAGTTTTCAACTCCAACTGGATCAAAAGCAAATATATTCGCTCCTCTTTCTAATAAAAGAGGTACGTTCTCTAGAGATGGAGCTTCTCTTAAATCATCTGTACCTGGTTTAAAGGTTAAACCTAAAACTGCAACCTTTAATCCATTGAAAGTGATTAATCTATCTGAAGCTTTCTTAAACAATTTAGTTTTCTGATATTTATTAACATCTATAGCAGCTTGAATTGTTTTTAGCTCATATCCATTTTGTCTTGCCAAATATTCGAGAGCCTTTGTATCTTTAGGGAAGCATGAGCCACCATATCCGATACCAGCATTTAAGAATTTAGCTCCTATTCTAGTATCAAAGCTCATTCCTTTAGCAACATCCTGTATATCTGCTCCAACAAGCTCACAAAGATTTGCAATATCATTCATATAAGAAATCTTTAAAGCAAGGAAATCATTTGAAGCATATTTAATCATCTCTGCTGATCTTCTATTAACTGAAACTATTGGAAGATTAAATGGTTCATATATTTTCATAAGAACCTCTTCAGCCCATTTGCTTTCTGTTCCAATTATTATTCTTGCAGCATGTAAAGTATCATGTACTGCAGTTCCTTGAGCTAAGAACTCTGGGTTTGAAGCAACCTCAACTTTAACATCATTAATTAAAAAATCTTTTATAAACTGCTCAACTTTATCATTTGTTCCAACTGGAACAGTTGATTTAACAACAACTAAACAATCCTTCTCAACATTCTCTGCGATCTGTCTTGCAACAGTTGCTATGTAGCTTAAATTAGCAGAACCATCTGGCTGCTCTGGAGTTCCAACTCCTATGAATATAGCATCAGCTTCTCTATAAGCCTTTGCATAATCTGTAGTATAGTTAAGTCTACCTTCAGCATAATTCTTCTGCATTAAACCTTCTAAATCTTGCTCATATATTGGAGAAACTCCACTCTCCATTAACTTAATTTTATTTTCATCGATGTCTACACAAGTAACAGCATGTCCAACTTCTGCAAAACATACTCCTGCTACTAAACCAACGTATCCTGTACCTGCAACTGCTATTTTAAACATATTTATCCCCTCCCAATATCAATTTACTTTACTCTTTTATTCTTAATCAAACTGATAACTTCAATTACTTCTTTCTTAAATATTAATATGCACATTCCTACTAATACTAATAAATATCCTAAACCACCAATAAACCAATTAAATCTATGTGAAAATAATAAAAAGCTACTTAATATTACTACTAAATATAAACACTCTTTAAACTTAATTTTTAAATACGTAAAATCTTTTATTGAATATATATACCATGTTATAAATGATAATGTTGTTGCAATAGCTATGCCTTCAGGCTTTCTCCAAATAATAACTGCTATAGCATTATATACTCCAGCTATAATTACCATTAACAAAACTACCTTAAGATATTTTTTCTCATTCCTTCTAGCTTTGTATAAATTTACATATAGAGCATTTATAACTATCATATATGGATATGCTGCAAAAGAAATTGCAATAATACTTAATGCAGGTTCATATTTTTTTAAAAACAAAGTTACAATTCCAGAAAATGCAAAATATCCCAAACTAGCGAAACCTCCAACTATTAAAAAATAGTTTTTAAGTTTTTTAATCTTTTCTTCATTTTCACCTTTAGCTAAATAATTATAAAAAGTAATCGATATAGCATTTATCAATAAATTTATAATATTAAGCATAGATACCGCAAAAGAATAATAAGCAAAAGCACTTGTATCAAAAAATAACTTTATAAACCATCTATCTATAGCATAAAATAGCATAACTGATAAGTTTCCTAATAATACAATGAATCCTACACTATAATTATTCCATATGCTAGAAGAGTATTTTCCTTTAATTTTTCTAAACGACTTATAAAAATATATTTCTAATAAAATATACACTACTACATTAGCAATAAAGGTAGTTAGGCAATAATATATATAGTTTTTAGACTTAAATACTACTACCAAAAATACATTTAATAATAAATAAATCAAAGTATAAATATAGGATGCACTTGCATATTTCTTAAACTGACCTGTAGCCTGATAAAATAATTTATGAAATGCTCCTGCATTAATTGGAACAATGCTTAAAGCCATTAAAAAGATTATTAAATCCTTTTTTGCAAATGCAATCAATATAAAAATAATAGTTACAATAAACTGACTTATTAAAAAAATAGTATGTTCAACTTTAAATTCTTTTTTATTAATTTCATTTACATTTTTACCACCATATTTTATATACATTCCATCAATAAAACCAAAGTGCATAAACCCTATATATGATACATAAAAAACATACGTCTTTACATTTGCATAAGCCTCTATTGATAATATAGCTGGAACAATAAACCCAACAATTATTCCCGACAACATAGTAAGAAAATTAGCCGAGAAAACCCTTAATATACTTCCTTTTAAATTCATTTTTCCCTCGTACTATAGTTAACCCTTTCTATAGTTTCTATATTTATTATTTATACATTCTTTCATAATACTTTTGATAATCGCCAGATGTCACATTTTCCATCCACTGTTTATTATCTAAATACCACTGAATAGTTTTCTTTATTCCTACTTCAAAAGTAGTTTCAGGATACCATCCTAACTCATCTTTGATCTTTGTTGGATCTATTCCATATCTTCTGTCGTGACCTTTTCTATCTTCAACATACTTAATTAAGTTTTCTGTAATTTCTTTATCTACATTTTCATTTAAATATCCTATAATAGTCTTAACTATTGTTATGTTAGTTCTTTCATTGTGACCACCAACGTTGTAAACTTCTCCACTTCTTCCATTATTGATTACCATATCAATCGCTTTAGCATGATCTTCAACATAAAGCCAGTCTCTTATGTTCATTCCATCTCCGTATACCGGTAAGTCTTTATGTTTTAAACAATTATTTATTAGAAGCGGTATTAACTTCTCTGGAAATTGGAACGGACCATAGTTGTTTGAACATCTTGTTATGTTCATTGGCATTTTATATGTATCGTGATATGCCTTAACCATTAAGTCTGATCCTGCTTTACTTGAAGAATATGGACTATGAGGATCTAATGGTGTAGTTTCTGTGAAATATCCTATTTCTCCTAAAGAACCATAAACTTCATCTGTTGAAACATGAAGAAATTTAACTCCCTCTTTCCAAGTTCCATCCACATTTTCCCAGGCACTTTTTGCACAATTCAATAAATTAACTGTTCCTATTACATTAGTCTTAGCAAATACTTCTGGCTCTCTTATGCTTCTATCAACATGTGATTCAGCTGCAAAGTGAGCTATATAATCTATTTCATACTTTTCAAATAAAGATCCAACTAGTTCTTTATCACAGATATCTCCTTGAACAAAGATATTTCTTTCGTCCTTTTCAATTGATTTAAGATTTTCTAAGTTACCTGCATAAGTAAGCTTGTCTAAGTTTATTATTCTTATATCCTCATATTTATTTAACATATATAAAACAAAGTTTGAACCTATAAATCCAGCTCCACCTGTTACTAAGTAAGTTTTCATTTCTACTCTCCTCCACTATCATTTTATAAATTTTGTTTTTCCATAAAACTCTTTAATGCCACTTGCCACTCTCTCATTTCATCACCTATGGTACATCTTAACATCATATTATCCAGTGATGAATACTCTGGTCTTTTGGCAGGAGTCTTATATTCTTCAGAAGTACATGGCTTAACCTTACATTTACTACCTGATAATTCCATGATTAGTTTTGCAAATTCATACCAAGTACATTCTCCTTTACCTGTACAATGATATACTCCATATTCTTCAGTTTCAATCAACTTTAATATGTGGTATGCTAAATCATTTGCATGAGTTGGATTACCTCTTTGATCATTGACAACAGTTATTTCTTCCTTTTGTTTTCCAAGATTCATCATAGTATAAACAAAGTTCTTTCCAACATATCCATATAACCAGGCAGTTCTAACTATGAAATATTTAGATGAAAATTCTTTTACATAATTTTCTCCAGCAAGTTTAGTTTTTCCATAAACTGAATACGGATCTGTTACATCATACTCTGCTAATGGAACTTCCCCTACTCCTCTAAAAACATAATCCGTAGAAACTTGTACGAATTTTGCACCTATCTCTTCACTAATCATTGCTAAATTTCTTGGTCCTAATGCATTAATTTTAAATGCTAATTCTTTATTACCTTCACAACCATCAACATTAGTTGCAGCTGCACAATTAATTACCACTTCCGGCTTTTCTCTATGTAATACTGATTTAACCATTTCTAAGTTAGTTATATCTAATTCATCTATATCTAAAGCAAGTATTTCTGCTTGTTTTACTTTTTCGCTAACTGTTCCTATTTCAGCAGTTCCTGAATTAATTATATTAATTAGTTCATTTCCTAATTGCCCTTTAGATCCTGTTATTAATATTTTCACTTTTATCTCCTATTCCACATAAGTAAAAGGTAAATCTAATTCCTTTAATAACTTTTGGTTTTTATCCTTTTCAGATAATAATATATCTTCTATACCTTCTAATGGCCAATCAATACCAATGTCTGGGTCATTCCATAAAACTCCGCCATCATATTCTGGAGCATAAAAATCAGTGCACTTATAATTAAACACTGCTTCCTCTGACAGAACTAAAAAGCCATGTGCAAAACCTTCTGGCACATAAAACTGTTTTTTATTTTCTGCAGTCAATAAAACACCTGCCCATTGACCATAGGTAGGAGAACCTTTTCTTAAATCTACTGCAACATCATATACAGCACCCTGAGTTGCTCGTACAAGCTTTCCTTGAGTATGTTTTGTTTGGAAATGCAATCCTCTTAAAACACCTTTTTTTGATTTTGATTCATTGTCTTGAACAAACTCCATTGTAAGTCCTGCTTCAAAGAAATCCTTCTTACTATATGTTTCCATAAAGTATCCTCTATCATCCCCAAATACTCTTTGTTCAATTATATATAAATCTTTTATCTTAGTTTCTATAAAATTAAAGTTTCCCATATTTCTCTCCTATAATGTTGCTGCAATTTCTTCTAAAGTCATACCACTTAACTCTTCAACTATTTCCATCAAATACTTTCCGTAACCAGTTTTTATTAATGGTTTAGCTAACTCAATCACCTGTTGTGCTGAAATCCAACCTTGTCTAAATGCAATCTCCTCTAAACATGCAATGCATGTACCTTGAGTGTTTTGCACTGCTTCAACAAAGTTTGAAGCCTGAAGCATAGATGAATGAGTACCTGTATCAAGCCATGCCATGCCTCTTCCAAATAAATTTACCTTTAAAGTTCCTTCATTCATATATACTCTATTTAAATCAGTTATTTCAAGCTCGCCTCTTTCTGAAGGTTTTAAAGCCTTAGCTTTTTCCACTACTGAATTATCATAGAAATATAATCCTGGAACAGCATACTTTGACCTTGGATATTTAGGCTTTTCTTCTAAAGAGATAACTTGTCCCTGTTCATTGAACTCTACAACGCCAAAAGATGTTGGATCTTGAACATAATATCCAAAAACAACTGCTCCATTTTCAAGATTTGCTGCACTTCTTAAACTACTTGAAAAATTCTGTCCATAAAATATATTATCGCCAAGTACCATTGCCACACTATCATTACCAATAAAATCAGCACCAATAATAAATGCTTCAGCTAATCCATTTGGTGCTTCTTGAACAGCGTACTCAATGTTTAATCCTAATTCTGAACCATCTTTAAATAGCTCTTTAAAATTAACTATATCTCTTGGTGTAGATATTATTAATATATCTCTAATTCCAGCTAGCATTAAAACTGACATTGGATAATAAATCATTGGCTTATCATATATTGGAACCATTTGCTTTGACATAGCTTTTGTTACTGGATAAAGTCTTGTTCCTGAACCTCCAGCTAAAATTATACCTTTCATAAATTCCTCCATTTTATTAAAACAATAAATAGCGTACAAATTTTAACACTATTTACTCTACGAATTTTACTTCAAATAAAATTATTTAAATTTAAAATAACATATTATCCTTGAATATAGGCCATATTTGAGTATCAGCATTAAAAGCATAAAATATGATAAATAGACATAATACAAAAAATACTGCTATAAATGAATATAGTATCTTTGATTTTCTATCATTTTTAGTTGATAATATTGCATGTACAAATACAATATAATTTAAAGGTAGTATATTTCTATACATTCTTATAAAATTAAAGTCATATACTAATAAGGGTGCAATTGATAGCATTATTATGTTCATTTTCAAAAGTAAATTCATAAATTTTGTATCTATCAAACTATCAGTATCTGTTCTGCATCTCTTATACATTACGTAGAATGTTAAATAAAACATAATTAATATCCCAAATACTAAAATTAATCCCCATGTAGTACGTCTATCAAAGTACCTCAATATTCTATCATTTTCAGTTATAATGCCTACTAAATACAAATAAAAGTCAGTGTATGCCAAAGCAACTAATATCACTGCAAAATATGTTGTAACTCCAAAAAGAATTTTTCGATTTACTTTTTTAATTGGTAAAAAGAGTATATAAAATAGACTTGAAATATGAATCGTACTAGCGAGAAAAATTCCAAATATATATTTAATACTATTGAACTTTTTATCTTCAATTATGTATCTTATACTATATATAATTATAGACATACTCAAAAAATTTCTTATTTGAATCGCATCATTTAAAAATGGGAATATAAAATATAAAATGTAAATCAAATTAGTATATGGAGTATATCGTTTTAAAGTAACAGTAATTAATGTATATCCTATTATACTAATTAATACTCTAAACATGTTATAACTTAATCCTATCTTATTACTTAATAACATTAAAAATTGAAATCCTACTTCAATATCTCTACCTGATATTTGTGTTTGATTTCCTTGATATAATGTGTAATAATTGGTAAAATCCATATTATAGTATCCAGAATTACTGATATGATGTATATTTAACCCCATTAAAATACAAAAAAATATTATCATGCAAACTGTAATTAATTTTGATTTTTTTTTAATTAATGCGGATAATATTATTACTACAGATAATATATATTGCATATTTAAGCTCCTAATCTAACAAATTTAATTTCTTATTTAATCTTTTGTTACTTTAAATGTAATCTTTATAAATCTTATATGAATTTTTAACCATATAATATCTTTGCTTTGATTGAATAGAATTAACGCTCGCACTCTCATGATGATGAACTATTATCGTTGGATCATATAAAGTACACCCTCCGTTACTTTCAACTTGATTAGATAACAATGCTTCTTCTCCCCACATGAAAACTCGATCATCCAATTTGTTAAATTTTTCAAAAAAGTTTTCAGTTAAAATATAACAAGCTCCAATTCCTCTTTTAATAATCATTTGACCATAATTATTTGTTTTATTCTCCCTATTTTGCTTAATAAGTTTTCTCACTTGTTTATTAAATATTCTAACAAGCTGTGCAAAGTAATAATTAATAAAGTATATTTTTGTTTTAAATTTTTCAAATTCGGAGACCCTATCAACCACATGAGGATTTTGTTGCCTTCCATCTCTAGTAATAATATTAGGTGCAATTACCATAACTTTTTTATCATAATTTATTTTTTTATATTTTTTTATAAAGTTCTCATCAAAAGCTAAATCATTATTTCCTATAATTATGTTTTTCCTATTTTTCTTAAGCGCTTCTGCTATACCCAAATTAAGTCCCTTAAAATACCCTAAGTTTACCTCACTCTCTATAATACTTACATTGCCTATATTTTCGCTATATTTTTTAACTTCCATTAAATCTTGTCTTTTAGATGCATTATCTACTATAATAATTCTAACTTCATCCTCTTTATCAATAATAATATTATTAACACTATTAATATAATCTATAGTGAAATGAGAATTATTATAATTTACAGCTATAAATGTAAATGTGCTCATCTTATTTCTCCTTTATATTTTTACATATTCTGAACTTATTTAATTAATTTTTTCTCCAAATAAATTTATTTATTACACTTGTATAGCCTTGAATAATATTAACAACCTTCATTCCTACATTAATATCAGTGTAATCATGCACTTTTACTACTTCTTCTCCACGCCCTTTCTGTTTTGTGATTACTTCTATTGCTTGAGTTATACTGTCAAAGTCAATTCCTCCAAGAACTATTGAACCTTTATCTATTGCTTCTGGTCTTTCTGTGCTTGTTCTTATTGATACTGCTGGGAATCCCATGATGTTTGATTCTTCTGCCAATGATCCTGAGTCTGAAAGAACACAGAATGCATCCTTTTGAAGCTTATTATAATCATAGAATCCAAATGGTTTTAACTGTTGAATGTTCTTGTGGAATACTACTCCTTTAGCTTCAATTCGTTTCCAACTTCTAGGATGAGTTGAGTAAATAACAGGCATATCATACTGCTCTGCAATGGCATTTAACGCATCTGTTAAGCTTTTGAAGTTTTCATCATTATCTATGTTCTCTTCTCTATGAGCAGATACTAATATGTATTTTTTTTCTTTCAAGTTTAATCTTTCTAATACATCACTAGCCTCAATTTTTGGCATATACTTTTTAAATACTTCTGGCAGTGGTGAACCTGTTACAAAAGTATACTCTTTTCTCATACCTTCTGATAAAAGATATCTTCTTGCATGTTCTGTATATGCTAAATTCACATCACTTGTACAGTCAACAATTCTTCTATTAATTTCCTCTGGGACATTTTGATCAAAACATCTATTTCCTGCTTCCATGTGGAATACTGGAATTTTTAATCTCTTAGCAGCTATAGCACTTAAGCATGAGTTCGTATCTCCTAAGATTAAAAGTGCTTGTGGCTTTTCTTCTGCAAGTATTTTGTAACTGGCTGCTATAATATTTCCCATAGTTTCTCCAAGGTCACTTCCTACAACACCTAAGAAATGATCAGGTTCTCTAAGCTCTAATTCTTTGAAGAATACATCATTTAAAGTGTAATCCCAATTTTGACCAGTATGTACTAACACATGTTCAAAATATTCATCACATTTTTTTATTGTTTCAGCCAGTCTTATAATCTCTGGTCTTGTTCCTACTATTGTCATTACTTTAAGTTTTTTCATTACATTATACCTCCAAGAATATTGTATCTGGTGTATTAGGATCGAATACTTCGTTTACCCACATGATAGTAACCATGTCCGTTTCTCCTGTATTAACTATGCTGTGTGTATACCCTACTGGAATATCAACAACTTCTAACTTTTCTCCACTTACCTCATACTCCATTATCTTTTCTTCATCAATTTTTCTAAATCTAATAACTCCAGTTCCACTGACTACAAGAAATTTTTCATTCTTTGTATGATGCCAGTGATTTCCTTTTGTTATTCCTGGCTTAGATATATTTACAGAAACTTGTCCTCTTTCAGGACTTTTTAAAAACTCTGTAAATGAGCCTCTATTATCTACATTCATCTTCAATGGATAACTAAATTCATTCTTTGGAAGATAGCTTAAATATGTACTATATAATTTCTTTTCAAATTCGTCTCCCATATTAGGAACCATTAATGACTTCCTGCTTGCTTTAAAATAATTAAGTAATTCAACTATTCTACCTAAAGTAGCTTTATGTTCTACATCAACACTTACATATCCAGTTGATGCTGATTGATTTTCCATTGATGAAATTAAACATCTAACCACATCATCCACATAAACTAAAGTCATTTCTCGTGATAGATCTGAAATCCAAACTTCTTCTCCTCTAGTAATATTATGGCAGAATGTTGCAACTGCTGAATTATAATTAGGTCTGCACCATTTGCCAAAAACATTTGGTAATCTATAGATAAATACCTTTGCATTAGTTGTTTTACCATACTTCAACAACTCTTCTTCAGCTAATTTCTTACTTTGGCCATATGCATTATCTAAATCAGCTTGAATAGATGAAGTTATAGCTATTGGTGTATTCTTTTTATTATCTTTTAAAATTCTAACTATATCACCAGTTAACCCTGAATTACCTTCAAAAAACTCTTTTTCATCTTTTGGTCTATTTATACCAGCTAAGTGAAAAATAAAATCTGAAGCTATTAAACCATTAATTAGTTCTTCTCTTGTATTATCTTTATCTATTGAAATAACTTCATATTTGCCAATTTCGTTTAATTTAGCTACTAAGTTTTTTCCAATAAATCCATTAGCTCCTGTTACTAAAATCTTCATAGTTTATTCCTCGACTTTCGTAGCTGCAACTTCCGCTAAAATATCTTCCTTAGCTTTATATGCTTCTAATTCTTCTCTTATATATTCTAAAGTTAATAATTTTTCCTTAACTTGTGCTATACTTAATAGTTCTGTGTTATTAGAATTATATTCTTCAAGTTTAGTTCTTTCAGCATCTCCATCTGTAAAGTACTTATCGTAATTTAAATCTCTCTTGTCTGCTGGAACTCTATAGAAGTTACCCATATCTATTGCATTGGCACATTCTTCATTTGTTAAAAGCGTTTCATACATTTTCTCACCATGTCTTATTCCGATGATTTTAGTTTCACTTTCAACTCCAAATAACTCCTTTATTGCTTGTGCTAAAACTTCTATTGTACAAGCTGGAGCCTTTTGAACCATAATGTCGCCGCTCTCTGCATTTTTAAAGGCAAATATAACAAGATCAACCGCTTCTTCAAGACTCATTATATATCTTGTCATTGAAGGTTCTGTAATTGTTAAAGGCTTTCTAGCTTTTAATTGCTCTATAAATAAAGGAATAACAGATCCTCTTGAACACATAACATTACCATATCTTGTGCAACAGATTAAAGTACGCTTTGGATCTATAGTTCTTGATTTAGCTACTATAACCTTTTCCATCATCGCCTTTGATGTTCCCATTGCATTAACAGGATAAGCAGCCTTATCTGTAGAAAGGCATATTACCTTCTTAACACCAGCTTCTATAGCTGCAGTTAACACATTTTCTGTTCCTATTACATTAGTCTTAACAGCTTCCATTGGAAAAAACTCGCAGCTCGGAACCTGTTTTAAAGCTGCCGCATGGAACACATAATCAACATCATACATTGCATTTTTAATACTTTGTAAGTCTCTAACATCACCTATAAAAAATTTTATCTTACTATTATTATATTTTTTCCTCATGTCGTCCTGTTTTTTTTCATCACGAGAAAAAATTCTAATTTCTTTTATCTCTGTATTTAAAAATCCATCTAAAACTGCGTTCCCAAATGAACCTGTTCCTCCTGTAATTAATAACGTTTTATTTTTAAACATTTCAATACCACCCTTGCATTTAATTAAATAAACTTTCAAACATATCTTTAAAATTTCTGAAATCGAAATCCTCAATCTCTTTACAATTTTTTTTCATATCTTGAATTTTATTTTTTGACAAACTTAAAATTTTTTCTATTTGCAGAATAGCTTTTTCATCATTACTCAAATTAATAAAAAATCCATTTTTTTCTTCAATTAAATATTCTTCCAAGTCACTAGACTTATTAGTTATTACTGGAGTACCTGCTGAAATAGCCTCCACAAATTTTGTTGGAAATCCAGCTCTCGACACTCTATTATTATTTCTAAAGAACATTACAAAATCTGCATTTTTCACTTTATTTATTACTTCATTATGATTAATTTTTCCGTAAAACTTAACCTTTTTATTAAGTTTAGAAATGATGGTAGTATCTTCTGTAAAAGCTTGTAAATATTCTTCTCTTTCAATTCCCAATATCTCCAGTTTAAAATTATACTTATCTTTTAATTTATATAGAAACTTAATTATTAAATCAATTCTATCTTTTGAATTGCTTTTTTTATTAATTCCTGGATTTCCAGCATACACTATCTTTATCTCATCATGCATTTCTTTTTTTTCATTTATCCACTTTTCTTCACTTAAATCTACCAAAGGAGGCACTAATATACACTTGCATTTCCCTTTGTATACTGAATATAAATATTCACTAATACATATAATTCCATCCATCTTAAAATGTACTATATTCATTCTTAATGATGTGTCCATCCACTTTACAGCATTCAAAATTCCTCTACCATTTTTAGCATCATACCATTCAGTGCAATCCGAGATTAATCTAATATTATTTTTTTCACAAAACAACTTCAACCTAAATAGCGCAATTGCTGGATAATTGTATGCAATAATAGCCTTAATCTTATTTGTTCCTTGTTTTACTACTAATTCTTTAATATTAGAAATTGAAATAAGGTATTTACACCATTCTATTTTCCCTTGAGGATATTTTTCTTCCCAACATTCAAACTCAGAATTGTTTATAATTAAACTAATATCAGTTGAGTCTTTCTGATCGTTAACTCCCAAAAATATTACCTCATACCCTAATTCTCTAAATATTTTAGCATTCGAAATTACTCTGTGTGCAGCAGCATTTTTGTTAGGTAATTTAAATCCACCTACATAAATTATATAATTTTTATCAGCTTTCATTTATACCTCCAACTATATACTTGTGTTCATATATTGAATGAACATATTTATATATACTGTTTCTTAGTAATATTCAGTTTATTATAAATAATTCTATCCTTCTCTATATCATTAGTTACAATTGTTCCTGCCGCTATTACTGCATTATCTCCAATTGTAACACCTCTTAAAATAATACAATTAGAACCAATCCAAACATTCTCACCTATAATTACTCTTTCTTCTATAAAACCATTCTCTCTAACTAGTGTTCCAGAACCAAATATATGATCATGATCATATATTTTTATACCTTCACCAAATATACTATTATCTCCTATAGTTATACTTTTTCTACAATTGATTGAACATCCATTGTTAAAAAAAACATTATTTCCTATAGTAATAACGCCTTTAGTGGCTTTAATTTTTACTTGTTCTCTACAAATTAATTTTTTCCCTACTTTAATTCTACTAGAACTACTATTTAAAATAAATTTACTTCCTTTTCCCATATAGCAAGTACTTATTTTACTAAATTGTAATTTATACAAATAGCAAATTTTTAATAATATTAACTTTATAATTGAACAAATCATTTCATATATTTTTATTAATAACATTCTTTCACCAAACCTATGCTCTATCCTTTCGATACTCTAATAAACTAATATCCTATACATATATCTTCAATTTGATCTAGATACATTTTCACCACAATTTGTCTATCAAATTCCACTTCAACCTTTTTTCTCCCCTGCAATCCCATTTCAACTTTTCTTTGATATGAAATACTAATAAACTCTTCAATTTTATCAACCAAACTTTGAGAATTTTTAACTTGAAATATGTAACCTGATTGCCCATCATTTACAATTTCCTTACATCCAGGTATATTGGAAGCTATAACTGGTCTTCCACATGCAGCATTTTCTAGCAACACATTAGACATTCCTTCAGTATAAGATGGATTAATCATACAATTACATTTTTCGATAAATGGCATCATATCCGTTTGAAATCCATGATATTTTATAATTTCTTCTTCTTCATACTTCTTAAGTATATCTTTATAATGAGGTTGATCTATCATTCCAATAACATTAAACACCACTTCTGGGTATCTCTTCTTTATAATTTTAGCTGCTTCTAAATATTCATCAATTCCTTTATCCTTCATAACCCTAGCAACAAAATTAAAATTTATTGGTTGTTCCTCTGGAGGATAAGGTAATACTTTATAAGTTTCAAGATTAACACCTGAACCTGGTAATAAATCATAATTATCAGATACAACCTTTTGAGATACTAATAAATCTCTATCAGCAGTGTTTTGAAAAAATACCTTATTAGACTTCTTAAAGGATAGTTTAGATAAAGTTTGTACAATTTTTTGTACTATTCCTCCATTTAAATATCCACTTCCTAATCCTGTAACATTGCAGATATAAGGTATTTTTTTTAATCTACAAGCAATACCTCCATATACATTTGGTTTTACTGTGTATGTTAATACCACATCTGGTTTTATTTCTCTCAAAACATTAATATACTGTAAAAATACTTTTATATCTTCTAAAGGATTAGTATTTCTTCTATTAATTGGCGTATCAATAAATTTACATCCCATAACCTTAAGGTGCTCAACCTTAGGTCCATAAGGTAACGCAACATATACTTCATAACCTTCTGCAATCATTCTTTCCACTAATTCTTTTCTAAAGTTATAAATTACTATCTCATGATTGCCAAGCATTAAAACCTTTTTCATTTTACTTCTCCATTCCGTGTTGCATTTCAACTTTTTTATTTAACTTCTCACATGTGTAAATATTATCACTTATAAGCTTAATACTATTCTCATGTATAAACTGTTTTTTTACCGTTGCTTTATTTAAACTATGCAACCATTTAAATACAAATTTAGGCAGTACAACACTTTTCTCAATTCCACTGAATTTTAATAAGTCATTAAACTCATAAATTCTACTATCGGAGATATTGTAAATTTCACTTACCTCATTTTCAGCGTTATTAACAATATAGTTTACCACTTCAAATATATTTCTAATATTACAAAGACTTAATCTTTGTTTTCCATTTCCAACCTTATAAGGTATCCCTTTTATTCTGCTTCTTCTTTCAATATTTAAAGTAAAGTCATTTGAATAAACTGGAGCTAGACGAAGAATTGTATAATTTGATTTATATGAATTTATGATATATTCCTCTGACATTTTCTTTGCTATAGCATATGGACTTCTTGGTTCACACTCGTCTGTCTCCACATAGACATCCTTATTTAATCTTTCACCATATACTGATATTGTGCTTACAAAAACAAAGTTTTTTAATTTTAAATATTCATTGCTTAAATCTACTAAATCCTTTGTAGCTTCATAATTCACTTTCATGAATCTTTCTTTAGATAAATCATTTCCTTTATTGTGCGCAAGAGCTGCACAGTGAATAATTATATCTAAGTCTTTATTTTCTTTAATTACCTTCTTCAATTGCTCTTTATCAGTAATATCACAGCTATAATATTTACCACAACCATTATATTCTTTTCTTCTACCACTACCTACAATTTCATGGTTTTTCTTTAATTCATTGCAAAGGTAGCTTCCAACTATGCCATATACTCCTGTAATTAAAATCTTCATTGTCCAACCTCCATTGCTACGATACTTTCAATAATATTACTTCCTGTCATTGCTTTATATCCATCTTCAATTGAAATACCCTGTGCTATGCTTGTTCCTATTCCTATAAAGCACCCTTCTCCTAAGGTGTCATATCCTGATAAATTACATCCCCATAATATCGAGGAATAATCTCCAATTACAGTATCATGACCAATTCCACAATTACCACTTATCAATACATGTTTCCCTATTGTTGTGTTTACCGTTAAAATAGTTCCGGGATAAATAATTGTACCTTGTCCTACTTTTATATAACCACTTATCCTAACACTAGGGTGAATTAATGTTACAAATTCAAAGTTACCTTTTAACTTTTCTACAATGCGTTTTTTCTCTTTACAATTTGCCATTGCAACAATCACATAAGGTTTATTTTTTAAGGATAATAAGGTATTTATATCTCCTAATACCTTATATCCATTTAACTCTTTTCCCCACATTTCACTATTGTCATCTACAAAGCCTAATAAGTTCCATTGTTCATTTACTTTATTTATTTCTTCAATTATCCAAGCTGCTTCTCTTCCAATTCCACCAGCTCCAATAATAACTATATCTGTCATATTTATCTCCTAACCTGCAATTGTTTTTTCATTGTTATTTACAGCTTTACCTTCTTGCACTCCATCACTTTTAATAACACTTATTACAGTTAAGAAGATTATCTTTAAATCAAACCAAAAACTTTTTCTTTCAAGATACTCCTTATCTAGCTTAACCTTTAAGCTTAGTGGTATCTCATCTCTTCCGTTAATTTGAGCCCATCCTGTAAGTCCTGGCACTAGCTTATGAATCCCTTCAGCTGTTCTCATTTCCTTTAAGTCATATTGATTGTAAAGAGCAGGTCTCGGGCCAACAATACTCATCTTTCCACTTAAAATATTAAATAGTTGTGGAAGTTCATCTAAGCTTGTCTTTCTTAAAAATTTACCTATAGGAGTTATCCATTGCTCTGGATTTTCTAATAAATGAGTTGGTACATTAGGTGTGTCAATTCTCATGGTTCTAAATTTATAGATTGAAAACTCTTCATTATTTTTACCAATCCTTCTTTGTTTAAATAAAATTGGTCCCTTTGATGTTAATTTAACACTTAATGCCACAATTATAATAATAGGCGATAATATCAATATTCCTATTAAACTCATGAGAAAATCGAAAATTCTTTTCATAAATCTTATCCCCTTTTCTTTTAATTTATTGATATTTATGCTTCTAATTTCCCAACAAGATCCAAAGTAGCTGCAACCTCTTCCTGGATTCCGTTATATACATCTGGATCCTTATAGGTCGGTACCACCTGCTTTAAACAGTTCTTTATTAAAGTTCTGTTTCCAAGAAGACATTGCTCCATTAGCATATCAATGGATCTCTTCACTTCTTCAATGTCAAAATCCCCTGGTTTTCCAATAAAGATTTTTTCATGAGCTGTTTCTTCTAAACCTTCTTCATTCATTAAAAGCTCTTCATACAGCTTTTCTCCTGGACGAAGTCCCGTTACTTCAATTTTTATGTCTTTATGAGGTTCAAGCCCTGATAGCTTTATTAGGTTTACCGCTAAGTCATATATCTTCACTGGTTTTCCCATGTCAAGGACAAAGATTTCTCCACCCTTTGCAAATGCCCCTGCTTGAAGTACCAATTGTGCTGCTTCTGGAATTAGCATGAAGTACCTTGTTATTTCCTTATGGGTTAAGGTTACAGGTCCTCCTTCTTTAATCTGATTCTTAAATAAAGGGATTACTGAACCATTACTTCCAAGCACATTTCCAAAGCGAACTGCCACATATTCAGTTTTGCTTCTTCTATTCATGGCTTGAACCACCATTTCACATAATCTCTTTGAAGCTCCCATCACATTGGTTGGGTTTACTGCTTTATCCGTTGAGATTAGAACAAATCTTAAAACTCCATGTTTATCCGCACATTCAGCCACATTTAAGGTTCCTTTTACGTTGTTCTTTATGGCTTCTGAAGGACTATCCTCCATTAAAGGTACATGCTTATGGGCTGCTGCGTGGAAAACCACCTGTGGCTTATATCTTTCAAAAATTTCATTCATTCTTCTTTTATCCCTTACAGAAGCTATGACAACAGCTTTATTAAGTTCTGGTATTTTCCTACTTAATTCATTCTGAATTTCATATATATTGTTTTCATAGATATCCAAAAGGATAAGTCTTGAAGGTTTAAAGGCTGCAATCTGTCTGCATAGTTCTGAACCGATGGATCCCCCTGCTCCTGTTACAAGAACTGTTTTCTCAGTAAGATATTCCTCTATTCCTTTTCTATCTAGCTTTACCTGTGGTCTTCCAAGTAAATCCTTTAAATCCACATCTCTCATTTGATTTAAAGATACATTTCCATCTATAAGTTCATATACCCCTGGTATAATTTTCACCTTTAACTTTGTTTTATTGCAGATTTCAATAATTGCTTTTCTATCCTCATCCCCCATAGAAGGAATTGCAATTATTATCTTGTCCACAGCTTTTTCTTTACAAATTTCCTCTATATCGTATCTATCTCCAAGAATCTTATATCCTTTCAGATAGTTGTTTACCTTTCCTTTATTATCATCAATAAGTCCAACAATGTTATATTCATCAGTTTTCTCTCTAAGTATTTCTGTAATTATCATTTGTGCACAAACTCCTGCTCCAATGATAAGCACATTTTCTTTTCCCTGTTTCTTAATCACCTTTACATACTGCTTTATGCGCCTTCCCACCCTGTAGGATACTCTCACAGAAATAATTCCACAGGTAATTAATATTCCAGCCACAATTGTAACTGTTCTTGGTATTCTCACTGCCATAAATTCCATTACTAAGAAATTACCCAAACATCCAACTCCACAGGCTAAAACCCCATGGATTGCTTCATCAATGCTGGCAGTCCTCCAAATTCTGTTATACATTTTAAATATCCACAAAGATGCTACATATATTAGAATTGTTAGTGGTATAAATTTGAAAATAATTCCTATATAATCATTAAATCCATAGACATCGAATCTAATATAGCAACTTATAAAATATGAAAAAGTTATAAATATCATATCAATCAGCATAAGAATGCCAATTCTTACACGTTTTTTACCACTCATAAAAAATCCCCCCCAATTATAATATTTATTTATAAATAGAGGTCGGTTGCACTACTAACTCCATATAACCCAAGTGCCCAAATACAGGTTATACTTCATTGTTCCCTATATTTTAAGTGAGACTCCAAATTTTACATTTGGATAGTCGAACTTACTCCTTCGAATGTATATTAGAAGGAGTTTCCAAAAATATATGGGTAACACCGCTTAAAGCTGTATTATCTATTATTCAGTTATAGTACCCTTTATTTTTAAACTTCCTGAAATTTTCCCTATTTTAGTTAGTTTATTTTCCTACTTAAATGAATTTCAAAAATATACATACCTCTATTTGAATATTCGTTTTATTAATCCTTTTATTCCTTTAGCTTCCTCAATGTGTCTGCCTTTGCTTCTGACATCTACATTCCTTAGAATCTTTTCTCCATTTTCCTTAAATTCTTCTCTTAATCTTAAAGATAATAAATCAATTTCCCTTAACCCCTCTGACATATCAGTATTTCTTGATTTAAGTCTATGTCCATCAGATCCAATGACACTGTAAATGTCATGCTTTAAGAATATTTCTGCTGTTTTCTTTACATCTTTACCGAACTCACCTGAAATGCTTCCAGTGTTTAATTGGAATAAAAATCCTTCATCTATAAACTTATTTATAAGTGAAGGCTTCTTGATGAATTCTATATATCTTTCAGGATGAGCTAAAATTATTACAATACCCTTTAATTGAAGCTCATAAAAATTATTAATTACCTTCTCAATATCAAATTCCTTCATTGGAAGCTCCACCAGCATGTATCTGGTATCTTCAATTGTTCCTATTTCACCTTCAAGATAATACTGAAGGATATTCTCCTTGTAATAAACCTCTTGGCCTTCATAAAGCTCAATAGGTATATCCCTGTCTTTCACCAATTTCTTCAACTTGTCCAATTCTTTTTTTATTTCAACTCTTGATACTTGAAATCTTCCTCTCACATAATGAGGTGTTGCCACAAGTTTTTCTGTCCCACTGTCAGCAGCCAGTTTTATCATGGCAAGAGCCATTTCCTCTGAATTTGCTCCATCATCTACTCCTGGTATAATGTGACTATGAAAATCAATCATTTTTAACACCTCCATTCCTTTGAGAATAATTCTGAATAATGTTACTCTCTTCAATCAATAATTCAACATTACAAATTTTCAATCTTGCTTAAGGAGATTTATCTATATCACAGAAGGAGCTAAGCTCCTTCTCCTTTATTGAGCACCATAATAATAGTAATAATTATTATTGCTTGCTTCTAATCCATTAAGAACAGTTCCAATAATGTTAGCATTTACTTTTTTAAGCAGCCCTACGCTGTTATGAACTGAATCCTTCTTTGTTTTCTCTGCCCTAACCACAAGTATAGTTCCATCAGCCTTAGCTGAAAGAATTTGAGCATCCGTTACAGCCTGCACTGGTGGTGTATCTATGATTACATAATCGAAGACCTTCTTTAAAGCATCAAGTAAAGCAGTCATTGCCTTAGATCCTAACATTTCTGCTGGATTTGGAGGAATTTTACCTGATGTCAAAACTGTTAAATTCTTATTATATTTATATCCCACATTAGTTACACTTTCCTTTTCAACTATTACATCCGAAAGTCCTAAAGTGTTAGATAACTTAAATTTTTTATGTATTGATGGTTTCCTTAAATCACAATCAATAAGAATAACCTTTTTATCTCCTTGAGCTAAGGATAAGGCTAAGTTTCCCGCTGTGATACTCTTTCCTTCTCCGGGTTCTGAACTCGTTATTACAATTACTTTGTAATCTTCATCAAAGGAAGAATATTGTATATTTGTTCTAAGTGTCCTATAGCTTTCCGCTGCTATGGATTTTGGTTCTCTTTCTACTATCATCCTTTATCTCCTTAAAATTAGTTTTCAATTATATTTGGTATTGTACCAAGTACTGGTATATCAATTTCTCTTTCCAATTGTTCTTTACTTTTAAAGGTATTGTCCATGAATTCTAACAGGAAGCATATTCCTACACTAACCATTAAACCTAAGATAAATGCAATTGCAATATTCATTTTTTTATTAGGACTTACAGGATTTTCAGGCACAACAACTTCTTCAATAACCCTTACATTACCGTTGGCAACTAAAGTTTTTGAAGTATTAATGAATTCTCCTGTCACTGCAGCCACAATATCTCTAGCTTCCTCAGGATTTTTCCCCTTAAATTTAATTTCAAGAATTTGAGTGTCAGTCACATTTGTAACTGTTAATCCAGCTAAAACCTCTTTAACTTCAAGCTCTGTTTTTACATCTTCCAAAGCTCTTCCAATTAGATCCTTTGTCTTAACTGTCTCTAAATAAGTTTTCATCAACTGCTTGTACATTATTACATCGCTTTGATTATATCCCTGTTCTGCTCCCTCTTCTTTACCGATAAACACCTTTGTTGTAGCTTCATACTGCGGCTTAAGCACAAAGAAACTCACAACCCCCGATAAAAGTGTTGCACATAAGGTAATTACCACAATCAGCTTCCATCTTTTCTTCAATGAATCAAGAATTTCGCTGATGCTTATCACTTGCTCCTCCAAATCGTCTCCTCCTTCTGATTCTTTAACTTTCTTCCATTTTTGAATCTAATATAAGATTCCTTATTCTTTATACGACATTTTTCTTATATTCTTTACCCTAAATTTTCATTAATCTAATTAATCTCTCAAAATAAAAGGTATTACTCCTATAACAGGTATGTCCAATTCCCTCTCCAGCTGCTCTTTTGTCTTGAAGCTGCTATCTAAGAATTCTAAAAGAAATGCAAGTCCAATTCCTATCATTAATCCAAGTAAAAGTCCAATGATAATATTCATCTTTTTATTTGGACTTACAGGCTTTTCTGGGAATTCTTCTTCTTCTAACACCTGTATGTTACCATTTGGAACTAATTCCACAGCGGTTTTCATGAATTCTGCCTTTACCCCTTGGATAACTTTCAAGGCTTCCTCTGGATTAGAGCTTTCATATTTTATCTGAAGAATCTGAGTTTCAGCTAAAGTTACAACAGATAAATTAGCTAATAGCTCTTTTTCCTTTAACTCTAAATTTTCCTTTTCAATTGCAGCCTTAGCAATATCTCTAGTCTTTATTACTTCAGCATAGGTCTTTAAAAGCTGCTGATACATCTGCACATCACTATTGTTGTATACCTGCTCTACTCCCTGCTCTTTACCTATGAACAATTTAGTGGTTGATTCATACTTTGGTTTTATAAAAAACAAAGTAAATGCTGTCACTAAAATTGTTACTGCCATGGTGCAGATAAAGATTAATTTCCATCTCTTCCTTAATGATTGAAGAATTTCTCCAATGCTTATTACTTCTTCAAAATTTTCTTCCATGGTACCTCCTGTATTTCTATATAGTTATATATGTTTGTTATTTTTATATCATACATAAGCAAATAATATCTAATTTTAGTAAAAAATATTTCTGAAATAAATTTTTATTTTTTAACATTTTTAGGTAAAACATTTCTATATGTAACTTAATATGTTTTTTTACTTTTAATATGTAATAATGAAAGTTTTTATATGTTTTTCATATATCTTGCGTCAAAAAGTAATATATCATATATATGCTCAATATACCATCTTTTTTTTGCGATATTTTTACAATTTATAACCAATCTTCCATTCTATTTTTTAATTTAATTAACTTATCTTTTCACGCTTTTCTTAAATTAATATCTTTTTTATAAGTTTTCTCCCTTCTGTAATCGTTTTTGTAGTCAATTCGACAATTATTGCATGTTCAATTTTTATCATAATAACTTTCAACACTTTCACTACTTTTATATTTTTTTATTTTCCTTTAAAGTGGTTTGCTTAAGACTTTTAAGCCTCTAAATTTTATTAATTATTACGCTATAGTTAATTTTAAAATTTCAATGTTCTGTTCATAATATTAAGACGTAATACTATATATGTTCTATTTAATGCTTTGTGCTATATTTCAAAAAACTATTGTGGTATAATATGGTTTCAAACTACTTTATTCCTATATTTTACACATCTTAGGTATTTACACTTATCTTCCAAGATTGTAAAATATAATTTATGAAGGGACGTGGGATAAATGTCAAAAGAAACAAGAAATTTTGAAGATAATAATAATGAAATAAAAACTCCAACAAAGAAAAGACGAAGAAAACGAAAAAAGAAGCCTTCTATTCCGCTGATACTTGGATGTTCTTTACTCCTAATAGCTTTGATGGGTGTAACAATTGTTGGAACTATATTCTTTAAATCCATGGGGGATTTGAACATTGTAGAGCTGGATAAATCTAATCTTGGTATTGCTGATGATGAAGAGCTTAGTAAATATGAGGAATATGATAAGATAAAAAATATATTACTCCTTGGTACTGACCAGCCAACGGAAAGTGGTGAGCCAATCCGTTCAGATACCATGATGCTCCTTACCATTGATCCAATAAATAAAAAATTAAAAATAACCTCTTTTATGAGAGATGCCCGTGTTGAAATTGACGGCTATGGTGAAGACAAATTAACTCATGCCTACGCCTATGGTGGAGCTCAGCTTACCCTCAAGACCTTCAACGAAAACTTCGGACTTAATATAGAAGAGTTTGCATCTGTAGATTTCACAACATTACCTAAAGTTATTGATATTTTGGGTGGAGTTGAAATTAATGTTACTCCTGAAGAGTTCAACGATGTTAACAACGTAATCTTTGAAGATAACAGAACTTACGATAAATCCACTCCTTATCTTCAGGAGCCAGGTCTTCAAACCCTAAATGGTAATCAGGCTTTATCCTATGCAAGAAACAGAACTTCAGAGGGTGGAGATTATGCCAGAACTCAAAGACAACGTGCTGTAATGGAAGCTTTATTTAAAAAAGGCCTTAGTACACCAGTTACTTCTTACCCTAGTCTTTTAAGTAAGGTTCTTCCTTTTGTAACAACAAACATGACCTCCGGTGATATTTTGAACCTAGGTAAAAACATTATTGGAATTGGAACTAAAAACTTAGAGCAGGCCCGTTTCCCTCTTGATGAATACTCTTGGGGTGAGATTGACCCTGTCGATGAACTTTGGTATCTATACTTTGATAGACCTTCAACAAAGCAGCAGATTCAGGATTATATCTTTGATGATGTAGATCCCCTAGGCTATGAAGATGAAGAAAACTCAAATTAAACAATTATTATATTCTTAATAAAAAACAGCCAGGAAGCTTTTAAAGCTCCTGGCTGTTTCATTATATTATTATCTTTTATTATCTTTTACTACTTTTTATTTTCTTAGCAATTTTCATTGCTTTCATATACTGCTCTTTATTATCAATTTCGCTCCACATTAACTCTTCCACCTTTAAGCAGGAAACTTTAAAGTCTCGTGCCACATCTAAAAGGATGTAATCGTAATTTAAAAGCGGATTGATGTTATCCTTGTATTCCTTCATCATAAGCTCAAAGAGTTTATAGGATATCTTGATTATACCAACCAATTCTCCATCTACTCTGTTAAACTGATGAATGTCTTTTCCCATTTTAAATAAGCATTCATTTTTAAGCTGTACAAATTCTTCATCGCCAGAGCCACTTAAGTCTGTAAGAAGGATACATTCTCCCTTCTCACTATCTAAGATTGCCTGTAAGCCTTTTTCTTCAAATAGTATATCTCCCTCTAAAAGAATAAAATCATCATCAATATGCTTGCTGGCTAGAGCTAAAGATGCCATGCTTCCAGACTCCCTAAAGTTTTCACTTTCAACAATAATAACTCCTTCAATGTCCTTTAGCACTTCTTTTATCTTGGCTTTTCCATAACCTAATACCACTATAATCTTTTCAATCTTATTGTTTTTCAGCTTTCTAATGGCTTCTTCAACAACGGTAGTATTTTCATCTATGTTTAATCCCGCTGGAGAAACTTCGAAGTCTTTTCTTTCACCTGCTGCCAAGATTACCGCTGTTTTAATTTCCTTCTTGGAATCCCTTGAGATTAAAATCATATCTTCTTTAATGGTTCCAATATTTTGTCTTAAAAGTTCAAAGCCCTTTTCAGTAACTTCGTACTTAATCCTTCTATTTACTTCATTTTTTGAAATCCATTCATTCTTTATACATTCCTTAATGATGGTGTTCATCTTTCCTAAAGAAACGCCAACTCTTTCCGCAAGCTTTCTTTGGGATAATCCATCTTCTTCATTTATAGCTTGAAGGGTTCTAAAAATATCCATTTCCCTCTCCTTTTGATCATTCCTGTCCTTAGACTTATATAACTCTATTCCATACTTAACTATCAGGTTAGTTATCAGTATCATAACGGCAATGGCTGCTGTTGAGGCAATATAGCCTTCATCGTAGGTTGCCACCATTTCTACTGCTGCAACCTTTGTCTTCGTTGTGTATAAAAAGATTAAAGCAGAGATGGTCATCATAGAGTTTAAGAAGTAATATTGAAAGCTTTCAATTATTGCTGGCTTTGAAAGGGGTAATATTACACTGTCAAAAACCTTATACCAAGGCACTCCCATAGTTTCAGAAACATTTTCATATTCCCCATCAATCTTCTTCATGCTTCCCTTTATTGTCATATAAGGCATACTGAAGAAGTGCATTATGTTTGCAAAAATCATTATTGCAAAGGTTCCATAGATTACCTTTAACGGATTCATAGCCCTATTAAAGAATAAAAGATATGATAAACCTATTACAAGTCCTGGTATTGCAAGTGGTAATATTCCTATCCAATCTAAAAACTTTCTAAGTCTTGTGTTACCAATTCCTCTTTCAGTTACATAGGCTGTAAGTATTGCAACAATGGTTCCAAGCACCGCCGAAATACCAGCCACCAAAATCGTATTTAAGAAGATCTGTATTGGTGTTGAACCTACAGTATTAACGTTAAACCACTTTAACGTAAAGTTTAAGTTGTAAGGCCACTGCTCGATAAAGGCTGCCATTATTACTGCAGCAAATATCATAACAATAAAGGCTGAAACTAAGTAAGTTACTGTTCCAATTGCAATATCACGTGCTTTATCATTTTTAACCACATAATCCTTTGCACTAGAATCAATGGAAGTTACACTCTTTCCAATCTTTCTATCAACAATAAAAGAGATTACTGATGGAAGTATAAGAAGAATTCCAACGGTTGCTCCCATAGTTATATTTGACTGCCCTATAACTTGCTTATAGATATCTGTTGCAAGAAGGTTGTAGTTTCCTCCAAGAACTTTTGGGATACCAAAGTCTGAGAATACCATTGTAAAGGCAGATAAAAAGGCACTAATAATTGTATATTTCACTGCTGGCAGTGTAATTGTTGTAAACATTCTTGACTTCGTTGTTCCCATTATTTCAGCTGCTTCATAAAGTCTGTAATCACATACTCTGAATGCAACAGAAAACATCATATAAATTGCAGGGAAAACATAGATACACTCTGCCAGAATCACTCCCCACTTACCGTATAAGGGGAAGTTAAAGGCCATTTGTGGTACTCTACCAAAAAAACCAGTGGAAATCAATCCATTTTCACCAAATAAATATATCATTGCAATGGCGTGAGTCATTGTTGGAATAAATAGTGGAAGAAGTGCAATAAAATTAACTGTTCTCTTAAATTTTATGTTGCTTCTTTCAATTCCATAAGCAAATATGAAGGCTAAAACCACTGTTATTACTGCAGTGATTGAAGATACCGTCATACTGTTAAAGAAGGATTTAAATAGTGCTGGCGTTGAAAAGTAAGTTTTAAAGTTATCAATACCAACGAATCTTCCTTCACTATAAAAGGCCTGGATGAATAAAGTAGAAATTGGCAGAATCAGTACCACTGTAAAGAATATAGCGAGTACGTAAATTAATATTCTTCTACTTTCTCTTGATTTGTCTATATTTATCATACACTTACCTTCCTAACCAATCTTGTAATATAACTGGCTGTTTTTCTCAATACCAAGCTCTTCTTTAGAATATGCTAAAGTATCAACAGCAATTTCTTTATTTTCTTCTGTCTTTATGATCAATCTATAAAATGCACCTCTAAACTCTAATTCTTTTACTATACATTTTCTATAATCTTTACCTTCTACATTAGAGATTAAAACTTCTTCTGGTCTTACGATTCTTACTTTCTCATTTTCTTCAATGATATTCATGTACCCGATGAAGTCTGCTACGAAATCATTGGCTGGAGTTTTGTAGATTTCCTCTGGTGTTCCAATCTGCATCACCTTTGCATCTTTCATTACCACAATCTTATCAGACATGGTAAGAGCTTCCTCCTGATCATGAGTAACCATGATGGTTGTAATTCCAAGATCCTTCTGAAGCTTTTTAATCTCTCTTCTAAGGTTTTCTCTAACCTTTGCATCTAAAGCACTTAAAGGCTCATCCAGAAGAAGAATCTTTGGAGATAAAACAACGGCTCTTGCTAAGGCAACCCTTTGCTGCTGTCCTCCACTAAGCTGTTTTGGATACTTATGCTTAATGTGCATTAAATCAATCTTCTGAAGGATATCATTAACCTTTGCTTCTATCTCTTCCTTCGGCATTTTTCTATTAACAAGACCATAAGCGATGTTTTCGAAAACTGTAAGGTTTGGAAACAGTACATAGTTTTGAAATACAATTCCGATATTTCTCTTTGCTGGAGACAGTTTTGATATGTTGTTGCCTTCCACAAGGATTTCTCCTCCATTTTGAGTTTCAAGACCACTGACAATTCTAAGTAGTGTTGTTTTTCCACATCCGCTTGGTCCTAAAAGGGAGACAAACTCTCCCTTATCAATACTAACATTTATATTATCTAATACTTTATTTTTTCCAAAATACTTTTCTATTCCTTTTATCTCGATATAAGACATAAACTCACCTCTATTTTTCTCATTGTTTCTTCCTTTAGGAATTAGTTTTCACTGTAACGAGCTTTCCATTCATCACATATACGTGCTTTATTTGTAGCTCCCCAGTATAAATCATTTGTACCAAGCATTTCTCTAAAATTGCTTGGAACTTCCTCTGCAGGTTTAGATCCCTTTAAAGAGGTAAGTAATCTTACATCTCTATATTTTTCTAAGGTTTCCTTTGAAAGCACCCACTCGTAGAAGATTTTAGCTTCTTCTTTTATTTCCTTCTTATTTAATAAAGAGCAGGCATTAACTGTCCATGGAAGTCCTTCCTTTGGATAAATAGTTTCCACCTCTGGAACTTCTCCAGCAATTCTTATACTTGATTTATCGAAGGTTATTCCAACCACTTGTTCTCCAATACCTGTGGACTTTGCAGGGGCACTTCCTGAAGTTGTGTAATATTTAATATTATCATTAATGCTGTCGATGAACTTCCAGCCTTCTTCCTCACCCTTAGTCTGAAGCCAGGAGTTTACAGCTAAATACCCAGTCCCTGAAGAAACCGGATCAGGCATTACAACATTTCCTTTATAAATTGGATTTGCTAAATCCTCAAAGCTCTCTGGGATAGGAAGTCCTTTTTTCTCCGCTTCCATTTTATTAACTATCATTACAACAGTTTCAATGGTAGTTCCAACCCATTTTGGTGTTTCATTTTTTGAGTCATAGAACTTAGGATCTACATTTTCAAGTCCGTTTGGAGCATACTCTGCTAAGATTCCTTCTTCCTCTAAACGAAGTACACTGGCAACATCAAGGTTCCAAATAAAATCTGCCTGTGGATTTTCCTTTTCAAGAAGGAGCTTTGCAGTTATATTTCCCGTTGAACCCTTTATTATGTTTACCTTAATATCAGGATATTTCTCATGGAAATCCTTTATCATATAATCAATATCTTCACTTTCCTGACTTGTATAAATGGTAATTTCATTTTCATGGTCCTTTGTGAAATAAGTGGACCCCACCATAAGTACAATACAGATAGCAATTAATCCAAAAATCTTCTTCATATATTATCTCTTCGCTTTCTCAGCAGCAACTTGTAAAATTGCCTCTACATTGTTTAAATCATTCATAGAGTCAATCTCAAATAAATCTATATCATTTAAAACCTCAAGATACAAGTCAACGCCATCAATATTTTCTTTTACAACATCATCCCAATATAAGTTATCAAAGCCTGCTGTGTTTACAGCTTCTTTCAATTTATCAGCAATAAAGCTTCCATCCTTTTCAGTCCAGTAAGAAATTCCTCTGAAAATAACCTCATTCTCACCAGGCTCCATCTCCATGTTAAGGATTCTTCCTTCTGCATTAGTTTTAAACATCCACTCCTTAGTAAAGGCATTCTTCTCTCTTCCACCAAAGTAAGTGCTTCTTTTAATATTTTTATCAATAACATTATTATTCATAAAAATATCTCCTTCTAATACATAAGCATCACTTAAGTACTCTCTTACTAAGTACATAGTGTATATGTTGTTGTAGATATCGTATTTTTCATTAAAAATTAATTTAACTCCATATTTTTCTTCTAAGTAATCAAACTTTTCATTTATATATCCTGTAACAATTATTATTTCGTCAATTCCAGCTTCCTTTAAGAAGATAACTTGCTTTTCCACCATTGGCATTCCATTAACAGGTACTAACCCTTTAGGTAGATTGTCTGTAAGTGGTCTTAGTCTTGTCCCCATTCCTGCTGCTAAAATTATTGCTCTCATAACTACTCTCCTCATTCTTTATTGTTCATTATCTGAACATATATCTTTTATGATATCTCTTTTTTGTACATTTTTCAATATAACCTTTGATATTATTATCCCAATTTATGATTTTTTAATTACAATAACTCTTTAAACCTTTATTTGCGGCTTTTCTTCATGTAAAAAGTTTATTATTTAATCTGTTAAAATAGCAATTATCTACACATTTCTTCAACTATTTACACCTTTCCTCTAAAATGATACAATATGAGTTATGAAAGGACGTGGAACAATGTCAGATGAACTAAACAATTCAACAACGAACTTAAACTCAAATGATAAAAATCCAAACAAAAAAAAGAAAAAATCTTTAGCCTTTAAAATTGGTATTTCCTTATTAGTAGTTTTAATCATATTAGTTGCTGCTGGAGCTGCCATTTTCGTAAATACAGTTAATAAAATGAATATTGTTGAGCTTGATAACTCAAATCTTGGAATAGCTGAAAAAGAAGACTTAATAGAATATGAAGAATATACAAAAATTAAAAATATAATGCTCTTTGGTACAGATGCCTCTGAAATGGATTCTACAGGCCGTTCAGATTCAATGATGATTCTTACCATTGATCCTATACATCAAAAGATTAAAACTACTTCTTTAATGAGAGACTGCTATGTTAATATAGATGGCTTTGGTGAAGATAAGTTAAATCACGCTTATGCCTTTGGAGGTCCTGAACTAGCCCTAAAAACTATAAATGAGACCTTTGGCTTAAATATTGAGCAGTTTGCAACTGTAGACTTTAATACTCTTCCTAAAGTAATAGACCTCTTGGGTGGTGTTGAAATAGAAGTAACCCCAGAAGAATTTGAAGATATAAACGCAGTTATTGAAATGGACAACTGGGATTTTAAAAAGGATACTCCAACATTAAAGGCTCCTGGTATTCAAACTCTCACTGGTGAACAAGCCTTATCCTACTCAAGAAACAGATCCTCTGCTGGTGGAGACTTTGCCAGAACTGAAAGACAAAGAAAAGTATTAGATGCTTTATTTAAAAAGGCTCTTGAAACGCCTTTTACTTCTTATCCATCTATACTTAATAAAGTTCTTCCATTAGTTACAACAAACATGACTTCATCAGATATTCTTGCTCTTGGTAAGAATGTTCTAGCTATCACAAATGGAAAACTTGAACAGGCTCGTTTTCCTCTTGATGAGTATGCAGAAGGTGGCTTTATAAATGAAATTTGGTATCTAATATATGATAGACAAATAACTAAACAGCAGGTTCAGGATTACATCTTTGATGATAAACTTCCTGAAGAGTTAATGGAACCTGAGGATGACACAATCAATAAGGGTGATGGATTAGAAAACAATGAAACTGAAGAATATAATTCATTTCCTGAAGATGATGCAACCGAAACTTATCCATCTGGAAATTAAATAAAAGAAATGCACAATACAATTGGTATTGTGCATTTCTTTTATTGTAAGTTTTATGTAGTCCTTTGTAATTTCTTGTGGTAATATGTACTTTGAGAATTATTTTACTTTATTTACAATACTAGAGCCTTTTATGTATTGTTACATATTTTTAATTTGTATTATTCATAACGTTAGGAGGAGTTCTTTATGGAGACTAATAAACGAAATTTAGGCATAGATTTTTTAAGGATAATTTCCATGTTTATGGTGGTTATTTTACACGTCCTTGGTAATGGCGGAGTTTTGTGGAGCACAGTGCCTTATACCATGAATTATAATCTTGTATGGCTTTTAGAAATTCTTGCGTACTGCTCAGTGAACTGCTACGCTTTAATTACTGGATATGTTTCAACGGATACAAAATTTAAATACTCAAGAATTATTTCTTTATGGCTTCAGGTTGCCTTTTATACAGTTACCATCACACTTCTCTTTGGTATCTTTGTGCCTAGTTCAGTTGGAAAAAGTGAAGTAATATCTGCAGTACTTCCAATGATGACAGAGCAGTATTGGTACTTCACTGCTTACTTTGGATTATTCTTTTTTATTCCATTTTTAAATGAGCTGATGAATAAATTATCTAAGGAACAATAAAAAAAACTAATAATTACAATTATAATTGTCCTTTCACTTATTCCAACTTTTTCAATAGGAAATTTATTCAATACACCAATTGATTTATTTAACACAGGTGAAGGATACAGCATGCTTTGGCTTATGGCCTTATACATTGTAGGTGGATACTTTAAAAAGCACGGCTTCCCACAGCTAAAAAAACACAATCCTTTTGGACTTTATTATCTTTTATGTGTAATTGTCGCTTGGGTTGGAAAGCTGGTTTCAGAACGTTTTGCAGTTAAATATTTAGGACAAGCTTATTTTGCTAATGCTTTTATCGGCTACACATCTCCATTTATATTCTTCTCTGCTTTATTTTTATTCTTATACTTTGCTCAATGCAAAATTAAAGGCGGAGTCATTAAGAAAGCAATACTACTCCTAGGACCAGCTTCCTTTGGAGTATACTTAATTCACGTACAGCCTTTAGTATGGGACCATATTATCTCTAATAGATTTGCTCCTTACTCTAATTTCCCAGGAGCTAAACTGGTGATTTACGTACTAATTACTGCCGCTTTAATTTATATCAGCTGTTCAATGATTGATTTACTAAGAATACAATTATTTAAGCTTTTAAGGATTAATAAATTCTCTACTTCAATGGAAAATCAAATAAGTAAAGTGTTTAAGAAAATTTTTAAATAATAGAAAGCGTTTTGCAGCTTTATTCTGCAAAACGCTTTTTCCTATTGACCTAAGTTAATTTCATTATTAACCTCAATTGTAGTATAGTTATCGTCCTTACCTTCGTAAGCTTTGTAGTTCTTGTCCCCATAAAACAGTCCATGAGCAATTCTCTGTGATTCATCTGGAAGAGACATATAATCACCATACAAAGTCTTTAGAATTGCATCTGGATCGTTCGGAATCATAAATTCAGCTTGCCCAAATTTATGATACTTCACTGGGAAGAACTGCTCCTTTGTGTACATATCTTTTAATATATCATCTAATCCTGTTGTAACCTGTGGATTTGATGATTTATCATTTTCACGTACTAATTCAACTTTAGATTGAATATAGTTATGAATTACTCTTGCTGGTACAAGCTTAAATATAAGCTGAAGCATGATTCTTATATACTTTTTAACTCCAGAAAGTTCCTTAAATGATATTCTCATTTTTAAGGACTGAAGAAATGCACATCTCTTCTTTAGCTTGAAAAATTCCTCTGGATTATCTCCCACATAATCTAAAGGAAATATATCAATGAATCCGCCTTGATGATATTTTTTATTCCATTCTTCTATTAATGTAGTATTATCATTTCTTATCTTACAAGCCACATGAAGCATCTTAAAATGCTTATCAGTAACAACATTCTGCAAGAAATAATTGCCCTTTAATTTTCCTGGTGCTTCCTTCAAGAACTTCTCATAGTCCTTTCTAAACATCCATACATCTACATCATCATCCCATGGAATAAAGCCATCATGTCTTATTGCCCCAAGTAAAGTACCATACCCTAAAAAGTATGTACACCCAATTTCTTTACATACTCTGTCAAATTCATTCAAGTCCCCCAATAGACTTTCTTGCATTTCTTCCAAGGAAATCGACTGATACTTTCCTAAATCCTTCTTATTCAATTAAATCCACCCCATCTTATTTTATGTTATTTATTTTACTGCTTCGGTTTATTTCTTAATCTTTCTTTTTACTATATCATAAGCTTCTAATACAAAGGTGTCCTTAGAAACTACAAGATACACTACATAAATCGTTGCACATATTGCCATTACTATGAAAATTGTTGGCCACATAGATAACCCTAACCCCCTGATATATGTTGCAATTGGGAAAAAAGTTAAACTTACAGTTAAATAACCAATAATTCTTTTTGTTAAAAGCTTATACTCAACATGTACTTTGGCTTTTGTATAGAAATAACTAAATGTTGTAAATAGCAATACAGACAGCGCTGTTGTTACTAAGGCAGAAACTGGTGTAAGCTTACCTAATATTAGTAAGGTAGTATTAAATATTGCGTTCAATATACCAAATACTAAAAGGAATAAGGTTAATGGCTTTTCCATTGAATTCAAATACATTACAAGGTTAATTACTATTGATTGGAATCCATAGATAATCCTCGCAAAGCCTGCAGCTATAAGCACTGGATATATATATGTATATTTACCTTTAGAGTAAAACTCCATAATTTCAATAGCTAAAGCCGACATTCCAATAGACATTGGAATCACTATTAACATATAATTATTTATTGTTTTATTTAATAGTTCCTTATACTGCTCCTTATCATTACTACCAATATAAGAAGATAATCTTGGTATAACAACTGAAATAAGTGCTAAAGGAACTGCAGCAATCATTCCTACTAAAGTTGTAGGTAATGTATATTCTGTAACAGAAATATCACTGACAAAATTTCCTAACATAACTTTATCCAACTGAGTATATAGTATCTCAACATTTGCAATAAGAAAAGCAACAAATAATGGAATAAAGTGATGTTTAATTTTAACACCCTTGAAATTAAAGCGAACAGTTCGTTTTATGTAAAAATAACTAATTATGTTGTTTAATAATACCGTCATTGATACAACAATTGAATACGGTAAAATATCTTCTGGCTTCCTAACAAATACTAGTATAGAAATCAAGTATAATGTACGCACAATTATCGTTTTCTTTGTAATGAACACATAATCTTCATTTGCTTCATTTACAAACTCAATGTAAAATACTTGAGCAACAATTTGAATTATCATTGTAAAATACAGAAATAACTCAATTTTAGATTCTGACCTTAAGAAAGCATAGGCAACATATATTATTACCATCACTATGTTACTGATAATTCCAGTTAAAAATAGACTTGTAAATAATTTATCTCTTTTTTCAGGATTATCTCTAACCCTACTTATTTCCCTTAAACCATAATTATATATTCCAAAAGCACCAATTACTAAAAATATACTAAACTCAGCAAATATTTTATTGTAGGACGCATATAAATCCTTGGATAGTAATCCCGTAATATATGGTCCGATAATTAATGGCACCAATAAATTAAAAATATTTAATATAGCTTTATAAAAACCATTCTTAGCTACAGATTTTTGTTTCATAATTAACTCCTAACCTTCTTTATAACAACACTTTTAAAGCTGCTATGCTAAAGAATACTACAACGAAATCCGTAAAGAAACTCCATCTCATACTTATTGGAAGGAGTAAGTTATACTATATCCAATCAAAGATGCACACAGTGGAAGTTCTGCTACACAAATCAAAGATCTGGAGCATCACTTCTGAATTATAACTTCTAAACTCTTACTGAAATTTCTTTATAATTTCATCTACAATTCGTTTGCTTGCAAATCCATCTCCATATGGATTTGAAGCCTTACTCATTCTTTCATATTCTTTTTCATTACTCAATAAGTCATTTAAAATATTGTATATATTTTCCTCATTAGTTCCTGCCAATTTTAAGGTTCCTGCTTCCACTCCTTCTGGACGCTCTGTTGTATCTCGGAGTACTATTACAGGCTTTCCTAAAGATGGTGCCTCTTCTTGAACTCCACCACTGTCAGTTAAGATTAAATAGGTTTTATTCATTATATTATGGAAATCAAATACATCTAATGGCTCAATAAGTTTAACCCTGTCACAATCTCCAAAATGTTCTTTTGCCGCTGCAACAACTAAAGGATTCATATGTACTGGGTAAACCACCTTCACATCTTCATATTCATCTACAACTCTTCTAATCGCTTTAAACATATGTTGCATTGGCTCTCCAAGATTTTCTCTACGGTGTGCAGTTAAAAGTATTAGTCTGCTTCCCTTTGACCATTCAATTACTTCATGGCTATAATCTTCTTTAACTGTTGTTTTTAAAGCATCTATAACTGTGTTTCCAGTCACATAGATTGTAGCCGGATCCTTTTTTTCTTGTAAAAGGTTAGCCTTGCTTTTTTCTGTTGGAACAAAGTTCATATCTGATACAACGCCAACGAATTGCCTGTTTGCTTCCTCTGGGAATGGAGAATACTTATTGTAAGTTCTTAGACCTGCTTCAACGTGTCCAACTGCAACCTGTTGGTAAAAAGCAGCCAGAGCCCCTGCAAAGGTTGTTGTTGTATCTCCATGGACTAAAACTATATCAGGCTTTTCTTTAATAATGACTTCTTCAATACCCTTTAGAACATTTACAGTGATATCTGTAAGGGTCTGCCCTTGTTTCATTATATTCAAATCATAATCTGGCTTTATATCAAAGGTATGAAGCACTTGGTCAAGCATCTGTCTATGCTGTGCAGTAACACATACGATGGTTTCTATTTCTTTTCTTCCTTGAAGCTCCTTAACAACGGGAGCCATTTTAATGGTTTCAGGACGAGTACCGAAGATTGTCATGACTTTTATAGTCTTCATTATTTTCCCTCCTGTTTTAATTTATTTATTATTTTTATAAACTTTACATTACTCTTATAAAACCTTCCAAATCTCTTTGGTTCTTTTCCAATACGATAAAGCCATTCAAGGTTTAATTTAATAAATATCTCTGGAGCTCTTTTCTTTGTTCCACTAAGAACATCAAAGCTTCCTCCAACCCCAACACAAATTCCTTTATCTAGTTTATTATAATACTTATTAATCAGTATTTCCTGACGAGGTATTCCTAATGCAACTAGGACTATATCCGGCTGCTTTTCAAGTATATCCTTAAACACTTCATCTTCATCATTATTATAGCCATCTCTTGCTCCTGCGATAATTAAATTGGGATAATCCTTTTTTAACTTCGCTACAAGAGCGTCAAGTACTTCTGGCTTTGCACCATATAAATATACTGATTTGTTATTCTTATTTCCTTCTTCTAAAAGCTTCTTTGCAATGTCTACCCCTGTTATACGCTCATTCACATTCCTACCTATGGCTGAAAGAGCCTTAACAACACCTATTCCATCTGGGGTGATTGTAACCTCATCCTTTTTTAATATATCATGAAACTCTGGATTGTTCACACCAATCATCAATGTTTCAGGATTTGCAGTTACAATAAACATCTTATTTTCACTTTTTAAATTATCTTCTATTATCTCAAAGAATTCCCTTTGACTTTTATTATAAACTTTTTCTAATAGTTGTTTCATAATATCTCCCATCACTTTACATTAAAATGTCTTATTTACATTAAGCTCATTCTCATATGGAAAGTCATAAATGTATTCAGGTAATAATTCAGCTATTAATTTACCTTCTTTTCTGTACTGATCGTTAGCTCTAAACAGCTGAGTATTATTTATAGAAAGCTCCGGTTTAAACTTCTCTTTTTTGCGAACATGAGCTTCTTCTGATAATCCTAAAAAAGTGCTAATGTTTTTTACACTTTCGTCGTAATTATATATAAGGTCTTCAAACCTGATATATAGAACCTTATCACTGTCCGTTCTTCTCTCCATTTCTCTAAGAAGTCTATATTGTTTACAAAACTCTTTCACATCTGTTGAGAATGGAACTGATTCATTCTTTGAAGGCCAGATATACTTATTTATTATAAATACATCTCTTGGATCTCTTGCCACAACAAAAGCCTTTAAATTTGAATCAAAATAATTATCTATTCTATGTACATTTTGTGGCAGTAAAAGCTGGTCTAAAATGATGTTATGGTCATTAACCCCCATCATATCAAAAACCTTTTCTAAATATATCTTTGCTTTTTCATAGAACTCCTCTGGTTTTACATATGAAAGCCAAATTTCAGGATAAAGCAGTGGTTTCTTTAGTTTCACCTTTTTTAAGGTAACTGTAGAAACCAGCTTATTTAATATTAATTGAAAAAACATTTTAGTATTAACATTTTCTTGATAGTACCAATAGTAATCTGGTTTACATTGAATCAAGCTATCTATAAATTCCTTTGTAACTGATAGGAATTGTTCACCAACAATATCTTTATAGTGACCTACCCACCAGTATTTTTTATCATATAACTGCTTCATAGTATCGTAAAAGCTATGCAAAGCTTCATCACTACGAAGAGTATTGTTTCCTATCAAAAGCTTGTCTTCCAGGTCAAATACTCCATTGGGGCAATGTAAAAACATATATTCAAAGGTTCCTGCTTTAGCTTCATATCCCTCAAATTCTGATATTAGATCTGTTATTGCTGATGAACCTGATCCCATGTATCCAATAGGAACAATAATATTATTTTTCATATTTAAAATTCCCTTCTAATTAAAACTTTAAAACCTCATTCTACTTGTATTTCTTCAAGCCTAAGTATGGATTCACGCCATTTTCAATAACTGTAATACTGTAAACCACAGCTAGCATCATTGAAAGGTAGATTGATACGTTTGGTCTTTCCACAAGATATCCTGATAAAAGTGATGAACCAAGCACTAGCATAATTGCTATTCCAACAAGTCCTGTTTCCACCGTAAATACATTTTTAAAGTTTTTAATTAAGGCAACTAAAGCTAACACTGCAAAATATGCAATAAACAGAACATATAAACCAAAGCCTATATATCCATTAAAGTATAATAAGATTGGTAAATCATTTTCAGGCATATATACGCTGCCATTTAAATTTACAGTAGCACTTTCATATCCAACTAACTTAGTTAAAAAATCCTGTTGCTCCCATTTTATTCTTGCAATAGTTTGTTTATACAATCTATTGTTACCAAGCTGTTCAGCTTCTGTTGTATAATCATATTCCTCAAGGAACTTTTCAAATCCAAATTCATCAATGGCATCCTTATACATCCAAAGATATGGTTCATAAATCTTTTTATACTGATTTAGAGTATATGGCTTTCCTGGAATTTCTTTATCCTCACCATACTCCATCTTTAATTCGGAGTTATTTATGCTGGCATTAATCTTTTCTTGCTCTGCTTCAAAACCTGCATGCATTTTATCTTTTTCATTTACCATAGGAGATATATTAAAGAAACCTCCACAGATAAGCATAACTAAAACTAAGGTTGTGTAATATATCCAGCTTTTCTCTTTATTAAATACAAGTAATACCAATATCCCTATTGCAATAATAAAAATCGAGAAAAATGTAACTCTAGTACCACTTGAGAATAAAAGTCCAAATCCAAAAAATGCTCCCATTATAAATATAAACTTATTTCTTGTTCTATAGGTAAATAATAAAGTCATGCACACAAGCACAGTTACAATTATGCTTTGAGCATTTCCTGAATAAAACCATCCCTTTATTCCTACACCATAATACATATAGTCTGGTGTATTTGTTATATAAGATAGACATATAACACCTATTACTATTACAAAAGCTAGACAACATCCTTCATATATGGCTTTCTTTGTATTCTTATTTTTCCTCAAGAAAGTTATAAAGGAAAGTGTTAATGCTGGCATTTGAGCCACCCTTATAAATAAAGCTATATCTGAAAATAGGCTAATATACCCAATTCTAAATCCATTTATCATATGTAATGCCCAAAATGCTGCCATTACACCATAAAACACAAAATAAAACTTTTTATTATCCGATATTATAAACGAATAAATTACAATTACTCCAAGCATTAAGATACGCAAAATAGTGGTTATTGAGGTATTATCTCCTTTTATTAACCAATAAGACAATACATCCAACATTGGCTGTATAATAATCAACATCATAACGAAAGATGCTGCATATTTGCTTAAATTCTCTCTTGTATCTATATTATTCTTCATACAGTTAAATACTCCTTTGCTTTATAGGATTTCAATCCATTTTTCCAGGATTTTATCCTTCATAAATTCCTTTGACTTAACCTTAGCATTCTGACTAAGTTCATTTCTTAAATTTTCATCTTTCATTAACTTAATTAACTGATTTGCATATTGCTCTAGTTCTTTATCCGGAATCAAGTATCCCTCTTTACCGTCCTCGATAATTGCTCTAGGACCTACCCTCACATCAAAGGCTACAATTGGTGTGCTACACATTAGTGCTTCAATTAAAACAAAAGGAAATCCCTCTGAATGTGAAGTCATTGCAAAAACACCTGATTTAGACATCTCTTTCATTGTTTCCTCATGATTTAGCATTCCCGTTAATTCAACAGAGTTATTTAAATCTAATTCATTGATTTTTCCCTTAATAGAAGCTTCCTCTTCGCCTCCACCAATAATTTTCAATTTCCACTCTGGACATTCTTTACTTACAATTGCCCATATGTCAAGAAGCCTGTCAAATCCCTTTACACTATGTAATCTCCCAACTGCTACAACTTGCTTCTCTTTATGCAGATTTTCAATTTCTTCTTCTTCTAAAAAATTCGGTATGCATAAACACTTTGTTTTATCATTATGTCCCTTTAGCATTTCCTCTACTTCATCCCTTAAAAGTTCTGTTAAAAGCACAAAATAATCAATATTAGAATAATTATTTTGAAAATCCTTTATAAGGTTTCCATCAAATTTATGATCATGATGCAGCTGTGCAACCTTATTAACCTGTTCTTTTCCATACTTTGAAAGAAGTACGCTATGCTCATTTCTCGTTGATAATATTGTTCCATTTTCAATATTCTTTATTGCTTTAGCCATGGAACTTTTCTTTTCTCTAAGGACTCTTACTGAATATAAGCCTTCCTTTAATATGTTGATTATGTTTTTCTCTTTAACTGCTGCTTTAAACTCATCCTTGTTAGGCTTTAAATCCGTAAGATATGTAATCTTAACTTTAGGGTCTATTGAATATGAAGGCTCCCCAAGATTATAAGAGCAAAGGATTTCCACCTCATAGCCCTTTTCCACTAAAGCATTTGCAATTAAGCTTATGGACATTTCAACTCCACCATGAAGAAGGTGAAGTGCTGTTATGTATATTTTTTTACTCATTGTACCACCTCTATAATTTCGCTTACCTTATATTTTTGCTTTAATAGAGAGAATTGCCTTTGATACATTGTGAAGCCCCTGAAGATTTAAAGCTGCCACAATTCTACGGTTTAACGGCATCTCCTTAAAAACCTTCAGCTTTTTAACATTCGGAAGTTGATTTTTCACATATTCCCTTAACCCTTCAATAACTCTTTCCTTCTCAGGATGAGTCTGCTTCGCTACACGATTAATTGTCGTAATTAAAATATGATCAATAATCATAAAATCAATGTCTTCTTTATATCTATCATATAAGTTGTTGTCTTTTGCAAACTTAATAATTAAATCCAAAGCCTTAAGTATATCAAGATTTTTGGGAGAATTGTTATTTGACATGGTTGATTCTTCTCTGCAGTTGCATTGATAATAATCATTTTCACAACGTGCAATCTTATCTGTCATCATTAACAGCTCTGTTACAAAAGTAAAATCTTCATACCACATCTTACCTTCTGGAAAGCGTAAATCTCCAATAAAACTTCTTTTAAATAATTTATTACAAGGTGATGGGGTCTGCTTTAATTTATTTGTAAATTCCGCTGGCTTATGGTATACGGCATAATCCTTATAATAGTCCGTTGTATTGCAAACTACTATATCTGCATCCTCTTCCTTAGCTTTTTTATACATATTCTCATACATATCGATTTTTACCCAGTCATCGCTATCAACAAAGTTAACATATTCTCCCTTTGCGATTTCTAAAGCCATATTTCGAGCGCTTGCCTGACCTCCATTTTCCTTAATCATAGCCTTTACTAGATTAGGATATTTCTTAACATATCTATCAATAATCTCTTGACTGTTATCTGGGGAGCCATCATTTACAACTATTATCTCAATATCCTGCAAAGTCTGCTTCACAAGAGAATCAAGACATGGTGCAAGATATTCCTCCACATTATATACAGGAACGATTACACTTACCTTCATTTCTTTACTCCTTATTTTTTAAGCTTATTTTTAACAGTGAATATAGCTTTTATTAAAAAATACTGCTTTTTGTTAAGCAGCTTTAAAATAAGCTTTTTATTCTTATCTAATTCATTTATGTATTTGTTCTTTTCCCACTCTGAGAAATTATTATATAGATATTCTCTAAACTCCTTCAAAAGATTATGCTTGGTATCTATCATTAAGACCCTTACAGAAGCGGTAATATAAACATGAAGAATAGTTAGAAATTCTAATTCTTCTTTATATTCATTAAATATATCTTTTTCTTTATAATAAGAAATTATGTCCTCAAAGGCTGCAATAATTTCTACATTTCTATTACAATTTTTATTATTTGTCTGAGATCCTTCTCTCCATAAATAATTTAACAGCGCTTTATCAACATAAGTAATTGTCTTTGCTTGAGTTAAAAGCTTTAATGTTACTCTTATATCTTCATACCAAACTCCACTTGGATAACGAATTTCCTTATTCTCTTCAAATAAACTTCTCTTGTACATCTTATTCCATGGTGCAGGATTAGTCAGAAGAATCTCTTTGTTATCCTTTAAAGCCAAACTTTTTCCCGTTTGAAGGTTTTCCTTTGTAACTGATATAACATTACCACTCTCTGAAACCGACTTAAATCCACAAATGGCAATATCAGAATTATATTTCACTATATTTTCATACATAGCCTCAACCATATCAGGCTCTATATAATCATCACTATCTATTATTAATATGTATTTTCCCTTGGCGCTTTCAATCCCGAAGTTTCTTGCTTCACCAACGCCACCATTTTTTTTATGTATAACCGAAATAATTTCAGGATATTTTGAAGCATAATCATCTGCAATTTGTGGACATTTATCAGGTGAACCATCATCCACTAAGATAAGCTCGAAATTCTTAAAAGTTTGATTTAAGATAGAATCAATACACTTCTGCAAATATTTCTCAACGTTATATATTGGTACTATTATACTTACTTCAACTTCATTTTTCATTTCATTCTCCTTTAGAACGCACTATATTTTTACATAAAACATTTTTCTTCAAAATAATGCATAATTGTTCTATTTTATTAAATTACTTTTCTCAGTATATCACTTATTAAGTTGTATATCAACATAGAAAGGATTACAGTTTGGTTACAGCTTTCCAAATAAAATATCTTACTAATATAATGTTGTTAAAAGCATGTAATTTAACAATAATTCAAAACTTTTATTACTTTTTTACAATAACATAATTCTCTTAATTAAGATAAGGCATAGAAATAATTTCAATCTATTATAAAGAAAAATGATATCCAAACTCTTTATTTTTAAAGAGATTGGATATCATTTTTTATTCTTACTCTTAATTTCCAAATTTGACATTACCTCTGTCTTTGGAACCATAAGATAAAATATTACTCTAAATAACGTTCTTTATTTCATCTTCTGTTTTTGGCAAATTACTTTGTGCAGGAATAGGAGAAACTTCACTTGCACCTTCTACAATTCCTTCTTGTTTAAAAACCTTCAAAAAAGTAATTACTAATATTTTTAAATCAAATAAAAATGACTGCTTTTTCATATACTCTTCTTCTAGAGCAACCTTTTTCTCTGTTGAAATATCATCTCTACCATTAACTTGTGCCCATCCTGTTAAACCTGGTACTAGCGCACTTATTCCTAACCTTGTTCTCTCTTCTAACAATCCACTTTCGCTTTCGTTATTTATTACTGGACGTGGACCTACTAAGCTCATGTCGCCTTTTAGTATGTTAAATAACTGAGGAAGTTCATCTAAACTTGTCTTTCTTAAGATTTTACCTATAGAAGTAATATATACATCTGGATCCTTCAAGTCATTAGTTGCTATATTAGGAGCACTCTCCAACATAGTTCTAAACTTGTATATTGTAAAATCCTTATTGTTCCTTCCAACTCTTGTTTGTTTAAATATAACCGATCCATTGTTTTGAAGTTTAATTATTATAGCTATTATAATCATTATAGGTGATAATATTACTACAGCAAAAAAACTTATAATCAAATCGAATAGTCTCTTCACTTTAATCCCTCACTTATATTTAAATTAGATTTAACTAATACTATTTCAATATTCATTTTTATTAATTATGTATCAACCCTTCCGTTGCGCCCCTCTTATATTAATACGATATAAAAAATCTTAAATTATAATTTTCTCAAAAATTTCTTGTATTTAATATATACATATTATACTTTTTTTAACTGCTTGTCTATCATATTTGATTTTGATTATATCACATCATTTTTATTCTTACCATAGATTGTTATCTAATTAATTTTTATCATTAATTAGAAACAAAATTTATTTTTTAGTAACATATTCTCTTATTAAATCACCAGAATTCTTATAAAATGATATTTTCGAACTCAATTAATATTACTATAACTTTCTAATTTAATCAATAACCATAACTTAATCTTAAGATTTTCATCATAATTTTTCATCTTCAAGAGATAATTAAGTTATTTATATACTCTTATTTTGGTCCTTATTGAAAGGTTTTATACCTGAATATATCTTTATTATAAAATTATTATCATTTATTTTATTCTTAAAAATGTAACGTTAACCATATCATACAAACAAAAATGTATTCTAAAAAAATCAGCTTCACATTAAGTATGTGAAGCTGATTTCTATAATCAAAACGTTTCATAATTAACAACTTTTTTTGTATTTTATAATCCATCCTACCATACTAAAACATAGGATATTTCTGTTAAATTAAATACATAAAATTCAAATAAATAATTCATCTTACCAGAATAATATCTATATATTTTTCTTCTAAAAATTTTCTACATCTTCATATACCTTAATGCTTTTAATACTTTCTACTCTTAAGTCACCATTGCTTTTCTTTTTATCTAAATACCCCTTTACATAGTTATATACATATATACTTACAACTATTACAAGAATTATCATCATTGAATATTTAATTGCAGTAATCAAACATTGCTTCATTGTCTGCTCTGCATATATAGTTCCTTTATTATTGAGGTACTGAACTAAAAATCCATGAATAAGATAAATCGGTAATGTATATTCTCCAATGTAAGAAATTATTGTCTTTTTTCTTGGTACAAAAGCTAATATAAATAATATTCCTAGTGCAGAAAACATATAAGTAATAATCCTTGTCTTTAGTGCTACCTCTTGATTTACACCTACATCATTCCATCCTGTAACACCATAAAACCAATTCAACGGAATAATTTCAATATCTGATATTAATATGTAACATAGATATATAAATGCTGTAAAGATAAACACTCTTGCAAAAATATTCGCTGTTAACTCAATATTTTTTTGATTTACAACATATCCAATCAAAAAGAATGGTAAAAAGTAAACTATTCTACTTAAACTATATTCATACCCTAATTGATTTCCACCTGTAACCCATAGAACTATAATTATTATTAAAAATATCTTAAACGGTGTTACATCAAAGAATTCCACAAATGTATAATAAAAAGCTATAGCAAGCAAGAACCATAATATCCAATACGGTACATAAAACTGCATTGTATTAGGCATTTCTAAAACATTAATAGTAAAATGAGTATATATAACCTGCATAACTATATATAGAAATAACATTTTTACAACATTTCTTAGTTTGTTCTTGCTTAGTCTGCATAGATATCCTGATACAAAAATGAATGCAGGCATATGAAAAGAATAAATTATCAAATATATAAACTTTACTTTAGGATGAAATGTTAATGGTTCTATAATATGTCCGAATACTACTAAAAATATTAAAACGGCTTTGATATTGTCTATATGATAATTTCTATTATTCATTTTATCTCCCTTACATGGTACAGTTGCTTATTATCTTTTTAAAGTACTAAACTTTTGTCTTTAAATTAAATCTTTACATTAGAGCTTAAAATTTAATCAATATAAAAAAACTCTGTACTACCTATAGCTTTATCATATCGACTTACTTGATTTACCTTAATCTTATCTATTTTCTTATCGTTAACCTCTCCAATTAATTTATTCTCACTTATAAATTCTGTATGAATTTGTTTACCATTAACACTAATACGACTAAATTCTGTAAATCCAAAACCTAAAACCTCTATCCTATTATCGTTTAAATTAACACTATCAATTGTTATTTCCTTTAATCCCATCTTTAGTTTGTTCCTTTGATACAAACTTTCACCATCGTATATATATTGTTTACCATGAAGCATATCATATTGTATACACTCCAAATTTTCTTTGTAATCCGATTCTAATCTGTATTTACTATGAAATCTATTCATTATTCCACCACTAATATCAGCTAATTCAAGTACATGAGTGGTTAGTTCATATGCTTCAATATCCTTATTTTGTTGTTCAAGCCCTATATTATCATATATAAAATAAGGAGTTAAATATTTAGTTCCATCTACAAACTGATTTGTTACAGCCTCTAAAGCAGGTAAATGATCAGAATAAACTACTAGTATTGTAGGTTCATTTAATTCTCCAACATACTCAACTAACTCTCTAATTCCCTCATCTACCATTGTTAAATCATCTACATAGTCCTGTATCTGATTTAACTCTTGACTTGACAGTGTTCCTGTAACTTTTATATCACTATTATCATTATTGTAATCTAAATTGTATGCTCCATGAGTTTGAACACCAACTCCAAAAATAAAATCTTTCTTTTCCGTACTCTCCAATGTGGCGATAATATTTTCAAATAACATATCATCGTAAGGAAAGTAATCTGCCTTTCTCAGATTTTCCATATATTCCATTGGGATATATCTGTCAAACCCTAGATTTTCATAGGCTTTATTTCTCTCATAAAAATTTCCTTGAAAATTATGTATAAAAGTTTTTTCATAGGTTTTACTATCTAAGACATATGCTAACGATTCAACTGGCTGCTTTTTCAAGTAAGTATTATGAGGTATTTCTCCTGGTGAAAAATAGTCCAAAGACATACCAGTTAGCACTTCAAACTCAGTCCTTGCTGTTCCACCTCCAAATGTCGGTACACTTAACACCCCACTACTATTTTCTTCACTTAATTTTCTAATATTTTTTATAGGATCATCACTTAACTCAATTCCTTCAATAGTATATGGATCCATTACCGATTCCAGCTGAACTATAATTATATTCGGATTCACTTCATTTTTAGTTTCAATTACAGCTTTATCTATATTTGATTTTATTTCTAAAATTTTATCCTTGCTATATGCCACTGGCTTTTCTCTCTTATAGGACTTATATGTATCATATATTGAGAATACGAAACCATTTTCATCATAAGATAATAGCATGTCCCAGTTTTGAGGTGCAAGTATCCCCATTGCCAAATTTTTATCAATAATTTTATTTGAAAACATCACAGTTAAAATAATTACAACAATTGAAACCTTGCTTATCTTATAACTTTCTCTAATCTTCTTTGAAAAAATTTTGCAATTCAATAATACAATACATAAAATAAACACACCAAAAATTATAATTAGTTCCTTAGTAACATATTGTTTTGCCATAGCAAGTCCATCTATAATGGCATATGTATCAGAATAGGTTAAAGGAGTCCCCCTAAAGTTAACCATTATAACGCTTATCAATGATAGACTTATTAAAATTTCATATACTATTGCAAGAAAAAAGTACATCCTATTAAATAAAATACTTGGGGCTGATAAAACTAAAACAATCAAAAAATTTGAAATAAATACTTTATGATCTGATAACTTTGTAAACTCAATTGTTTTTACAATTGTACCTCTACCTATATACTCTATTATAAATGTTACTACCATAGCTGATATAATCCATACCAAATAATGCTTATATTTTTTGAAACACTTTCTAAGTGTTTTACGGTTAAGTAGCCTATCATAATATACATTGATTTGCCTTATTATTCCCCAATCTACAATAGCAGTAATAATCCCTGTTAATATAAGAGTTATTACAAATACTATTGAACTTCCTCCAACTACCTTAAGCATATTTGGATGTATATCAAACTTCTCATAAAGAAAATAAATTATAATATAGTTATGAGCAAAATATATCCCTAAATTATGTTTATTAATATATCTAATTAACATTGACACTATTGAAGTTTGTTCTCTAGACTTTAATTTAAGGTTATTCAACCATAAAAACACTGCTGAACTAAATAAAATCATTGTTGGTGAAATTAATAAAACATTAGTTTCTATGGGAATTGTTCTAAAAAGCATGATTAATAAAAATGAAATTATACCTAATCTATATATTCTCTTCTTTATTTTCTCTGATTGTATTTGCACTAAAGTATGCCCTAAGAAACAAAATAAACTCCAATTACATAAAAAGCTTAAATCCAGCCCTATTTCTACTCCAAAAACAGGGTAATAACTCATAATTGCACTTGTAGAAATAAAAATAATCATTAAAATCTTTAAATATTCTTTACTTATATTTTTTAATAGTATTTGTAAAAAAGGTGAAACTATAATAAGAGAAATAATAACATTTGTTATTCCAACATACCTATAACTCCCAGATGTTAATCCTCTAAATATTAAGGAATACACAATTAATGGTATTATAAACTTCTTGATAGCCTTTTTGTAAAAATCAAAAATACTATTATTTGATTCCACAAGCCTATTTCCTAATATCATTGCAACTAATGGTAGCCCTAATGCCCCAATCGTTTCAAAAAGCCCTCCAATAATTCCATAAAAACTCCATGGACTTCTATTATTTACTATGAAACTTGCCATAGACGATATTATTATGCATATCAAAGTAAAAAATTCAATATTACCGTCTTTAGTTTCTTTCAAATTTAAATTCATTATCCAAAGTTCCTTTCTTCATGATTAATTGTAGAAATATATTTTTTATATACTAAAAAGAAAATATTACTAGAAATTTCTTTCTAGTAATATTAAAACTTTTATTTAACAACTTTTGATAATAATAAACGTTACTTGATTCTTACTTTGTCAAAAATAACTACATTGTTATTTGAACCAGCTTCTTTACTACCTGCAACTTCAATTTTAACTCTGTGAACTATATTTTCTAATCCATCTACAGAATAATACATTTTATCCTTTATTGGATTTTGAGAATATTGACTAGGAGATGCAACTAGCTTCTCATCAATATATATATTCACTATACCTCTACTCTGACTTGTTGGAACAAATAATTCTATCCCTGTACCAACAAATGAAAAATCAACAGAACTTCCTACAGCAGCAGAATATTTTCCCATCCCCCTACTGTAATCTGAACTTTTTTCTTCTGTCCAACCACCTAAATAAGTTATTTCTGCATTATTTTCCTCATAGGTTCCTGGCTGAAGTACATTATCATAAGCATTTTTTATTTTAACCTTATCAAAAATAACAACATTACTATTTGAAGCATCTTCTTTATTTCCTGCTACTTCAATTTTTACTGTATGAACTTTATTTGCTAATCCATCAATAGAATAGTACATATGATTTAGTTTTTCTGTACTTGTATATTGACTAGGTGAAGCTACTAAATTTCCATCAATAAAAATATTTACTTTTCCTCTATTTTTATTTCCCGGAACATATAGTTCTAGTCCTGTACCAACAAATGAAAAATCAACAGAACTTCCTGCAGCAGCAGAATATTTTCCTTCACCAGCACTATAACTGCTATTTTTTTCTTTTGTCCAACCGCCTGTGCTCGTTATTCCTGAATGATTTTCCTCATAAGTTCCTGCCTGAAGTACATTATTATAAGCATTTTTTATTACTACTTTATCAAAAATAATTACATTATTATTTGAAGCTTCTTCCTTACTTCCTGCTACTTCAACTTTCACTATATGACCTTTATTTTCCAAACCATCTATTGAGTAATACATATTATTTAACTTTTGTGAACTCGTGTATTGACTTGGAGATGCAACTAATTTTCCATCTATATACACATTCACTTTACCTCTACTTGCATTCGAAGGAACATATAGTTCGAACCCTGTACCTTCAAATGTAAAGGTTACTGCACTGCCAATACTAGCAGAATATTTACCACTTCCATCGCTGTAATTGCTATGTTGTTCTTCTGTCCAGCCCCCTGTGTAAGTCATTGCAGAATTATTATCTTCATAAGTTCCTGGCATTAGTAAATCATCGTAATCATTTTTTATTACAAGCTTATCAAAAATAACTACATTACTTTTTGAAGCCTCTTCCTTAGATCCAGCTACTTCAATTTTAACTAAATGACCTTTGTTCTCTAATCCATCAATAGAATAATACTTATGATTGGCTTTTTTTGTAGCCGTATACTGACTAGGAGATTCTACTAATTTCCCATCTATATATATATTTACCTTTCCTCTATTATTGTTTCCAGGAATATATAATTCAAAGCCTGTCCCTTCAAAGCTAAACATTACTGAAGACCCTCTATTAGATGAGTATTTTCCTCTATTACCACTATAATCACGATTTTCTTCCTCTGTCCAACCATTAGTATATTTTATAGCCGAATTATCCTCTTCATATATACCAGGTCTTAAGATATCTTTTTCATCACCTAGCACAACAATTCTATCAAAAATTACAATATTACTTTTTGAAGCTCCGTCTTTAATTCCTGATACCTCAATCTTTACAACATGGTTTTTATTTTCTAAACCACTTATTGAGTAATACATTTTATCTTTTTGTATCTCTGACGAGTATTGACTTGGTGATGCAACTAACTTTCCATCAACATAAACATTCACAATTCCTCTGCCTTCACTTGTTGGAACATATAGTTCTATTCCTGTACCCTCAAAAATAAAATCTACTGAACTACCTATATTACTTGAATATTTACCCGAGCCATTACTATAATCCAAATGCTTTTCAGATGTCCATCCTCTTGAATAAGCTATTCCCGAATTATCTTCTTCATAAGTTCCAGGTTTTAGTATATTATTTTCATCACCTAATATTACAACTCTATCAAATATAACTACGTTACTCTTTGAAGCTGCTTCTTTACTTCCTGCTACCTCAATTTTAACAACATGATTTTTATTTTCTAAACCATATATTGAATAGTACAATTTATCACTATAAACATCTTTTGAATATTGACTTGGTGATGCTACTAACTTTCCATCAATATATATATTCACTTTCCCTCTACTTTCATTGGTTGGAACATATAGTTCTAAACCCGTCCCTGAAAATAAAAAGTTAATTGTTCCTTTTGTATCAGCTGAATATATACCAGATCCATTGCTATATAATGGGTTTTCTTCCTTCGTCCATCCGCCAGTATAAGTTATTGACGCATTATTTTCTTCATAAGTTCCTTGTTTTAAAATAGTGCTTTCTTCGCCTAATATTACAACCCTATCAAATATAACAACTTCATTCTTTGAATTACTTTCTTTGCTTCCAGCTACTTCAACCTTAACTGTATGACTTCCATTATCTAAACCATATACTGAATAATACAATTTATCTTGTTGAGATTTTTTTGAATACTGACTAGGTGTAGCAACCAATTTTCCATCTATGTATATATTCATTATCCCTCTTTGTTCATTTGAAGGCACATATAATTCAAAGCCTGTACCATAAAAAGAGAAGTTTGCTGAACTCCCTTTAAACGCTGAATATTTTCCAAAGCCATTGCTATACACATCGTTTGTTTCATTCGTCCAACCACCTGTATAACTTATCGCTTCATCACTTTCCTCATATGTTCCTGGCTTTAAAATAAAACCCATAATTTCTAAGTTTTCATTTTGAGCTGTATAATTTATTCTTTCACTTTCGTTATTAGCAAGCTTCACACGACAAGCATTACTATCTAAAGACAACTCTCCATTGTCAGTTGTTGTCTTTAAGTTAATATTTCCTTGTTTCAACACTTTAGCTTTAATTACCGCCAGAGTACCGCTACCTGAAGAACCAGCGCTATTTCCTTTATGTGTAATTGCTAAATTAATTTGCCCATTAGAAACTTTATTAACTGGAATTAAAACATCTGCATCTCTAAATAAACTTCCTTTTTCTACACTTTGAATTTCAATTATGGAGTTATCATAAACCAAATCTAAAGATCCACCATAAAGGTTATTTACATTAGATACATTAACTAAAATCTCTATCACATTACCTACTGCTGACGCACCATTAATACTATAAGATATTTGAGTTCCCGTATTAGCCCATACCACAGAAAAATTCAAAAAAACACATTGGAAAGTCATAATAAGTCCTAATACTCTAGCAAAAATTTTCAAGTGTTTTTTTTTGGCAAACCACATTTTAATCCCCCCCAACTAAACAAATGCAACATCATATTTCTATTCATATCACTAAATCACTATTAATCTATTACACTGCATCTTGTTTAACATTTGCATGAAAAAGTTAAGTCTAACAGCCTAACTTTCATTCACTTACACTCAGAATAATTTCAATTTATTCTACTATACACTTTATAATTTGTGCAATTTTACTAACGTCCTCTAATGGTAACTCTCCATGTATTGGTAAAGTTAATACTCTATCTGAAATATACTTTGCATTTTTTAGGTTCTCATCTTTATATTTTCCTTTGTAACATTCGAAATCAGAAATTAATGGATAGAAATACTTTCTAGTAAAAATATTATACTCTTTTAATTTTTCATATAATTCATTTCTACTTATCCCTGATTTTTTTTCATCTACTATTATTGGAAAATATGAATAATTATGTTTTATTCCAACTTTATCTTCTAGAAATGATATCCCTGGTATATCCTTCAATACTTCTCTGTATGTTTCCGTTACAGCCTTTCTATTTTCAATTTGCACATCAAGATGTTTTAAATTAATTAACCCCATAGCTGCTTGAAACTCATTCATTTTAGCATTTAATCCTACTTGCTCCACACTTTCTAATCCAGTGATTCCAAAATTCTTAAAGGTATTAAAAGTTTTAATTAATTCACTTTCATTAAATGCTAAAACACCGCCCTCTATAGAGTTATATACTTTAGTCGCATGTAAAGAGAACATAGAAACATCTCCAAAATTTCCAATTCCAACGCCATCAACCTCTACTCCAAAGGCATGGGCAGCATCATAAATAACTTTTAGGTTATGTTTTTTTGCAATTTTTTCAATTTCACTAATATTACACGGATAACCAAATACATGTACAGGAATTATAGCAGATGTTTTTTCTGTTATTAATCCTTCAATTTTATCTACATCTATTGTAAAATCCTCCATATTAATATCACAAAAAACTGGTTCTAATCCATTCATTACTATTGCATGAGTAGTAGATGCAAAAGTAAATGGTGTAGTTATTACTTCTCCAGTAAGATTTAGAGACTTGATAGCTATATCTAGTGCTAAATGTCCATTAGTGAATAATATAGCATTATTGATATGTAAATAATTTGCAATTTTTTCTTGCAACTCATTATGTAAAGGACCATTATTTGTAAGCCAACTTCTCTCCCATATCTCTTTTACTAAATCTATATACTCTTCGACAGGCGGCAAAAAAGCTTTTGTAACCTGAATAGGCTCTTTAAATTTATCCATACTCCTTTATTCCTCCTATATACTGTTATTTTTTGTAATACTTTTCTTCTAGCTCTAATATGTTCTTCTTTCTTTTCTTAATAACTTTTGCTGGTGTTCCCACGGAAATAGTCCACGGTTCACATTTTTCGGTCACTAACGAACATGCACCAATGGCTGCTCCTTCACCAATGTCTACACCTGGTAGAATAACTGATGATGCACCTATTTGTACATATTTACCTAGTCTCACTTCTTCGCTGTAAACTTTCCTACATTCGTCATATACCATTGGATTAGTCATTGCTTCTCCAGTAAAGTCATCTGAAATGGCATATATAGTAGTTCTTGATGAAATTCCTGAAAAGTCTTCCATTACAATCCCTTTGTCTCCACCATACAACACTGAATATGCAGAAATGTGTACAAAGCTACCAACCTCTATTTTTCCACTTAAAATACAAAAATCATCAATTCTAACATGGCTTCCTAAAGCAATATTCTCCGCTCCATATATACTCGTTTTTCTACTTATAAGAACATTTTCACCAATACTTTTAAAACCTATATCCTTTAACTCTTGTTCGTTATAAAAGCTATTCATTTCCACACTATCCCTTCAAATTAAACTCTTCCTTTTTGTAGTAAATTGTAAATTGAATATAATTAATAAATATTGTTGATATTGTCGCTATAGCCGCTCCTATTGATAAATACTTAGGAATTAGTATAAAGTTTAAAATAACATTACCTACTGTACCAACAACATTAACCCATAAAACTTTTTTTTGTTTGCCATTTCCATTAAGGAATGTGGAAAGAAATGAGTTTACAAATATAAATGGAAATCCAACACAAAATACTCTTATAATATGATAACTGATTTCATATTCTTTTCCAAAGGCTAAAATTATAACAAACTTTGAAAATAGAAAAACCCCTATACTTACAACAACCCCAATACCAAATATATATTTAACAATTTTATTTGAATTTTTTTTTGTTATTTCTTGATTACTTATTTTAGGCAATAAAGCCATCGCAATAATTGATGGTGCCATTAAAACTATATCAATAATTTTTTTAGCAGTTGTGTAATAAGCAGTTTGCACATTTCCGCCAATATTTCCTATCATAACTACATCTAATTGAGTAGCAATCATTGTAATTGCTGTACTTAAAAAAAACGGAAATGCAATTTTAATTATATCTATGCTATCTACAAATCTTGTCTTAACCAATCTAACTTTATATTTATTAAATAACAGATAATAACTTAATACCAGGAAAATAGCACTTGAGAACAAATAAAGTGATGCGACACCAACTAATCCATAATCTAACTTCATTATTACAATTACACCAAGCAATAAAATCATTGCCCTTGCAAATTCAAACCATGCTATATACTTCAATTTTTCGATTGATTGAAAAAAGCCATCGCTCACTGTTCTAAAAGTGTCTATAATTGCTGTCAAATAAATTATTATAGCAACCTTGTCAAAAGAATAAATTGTAACAAAATTATTTAAAATAATAATGCTTAATGTTATAACAGCAATCAAAAATAATCTATTTACAATATTTATTGTAATTAACTTATTTACCTTCTCCGATTTTCTACTTTTCGATAATTGCACTATAATGTAAGTATCTGCACCCAAGGAAAATAACAATGTAATAATCCCAACAAGTGAAAAATTATATGAAATTATACCATAATCATTTGTTCCCAAATATCTTGCACATATTGACGTAAAAATAAACATAAGTCCATATCTTGTAAACCTAGCTATTGTTAGATAAATGCTATTCATTACTGCTACATTACCTTTTAATGAACTTAACATTTTACTTACTGTTTTCATATTTACCACTAATCCTATTCATATAAAATTTTACAGTTAATTTTAGTGTAGATATACTAATTCCGCTATACGCTACGGCCTTCTTATAATATTCTAATGCTGTATCATAATCAGATGCTAATTTTGCTACACTTCCATAGTAAAAAGCAAACTGTTTTTTCATTAAATTTTCATATTTATTATTGGATTCTTTATTAAATGACTCTAATATATCTGACATAACTAAATTCCATTGTGCAGTATTGCTTTTGCTAGATAATCCATTTCCATGAATTCTATACATACCAGTGAATTCATCTACAAATCCCAATTTACCATCCAAACTTCTTAATAAATGCATTGGATAATCTAATATATTATTTCTCCAAAGCCATTCTGGATAATCTTCAATATCTTTCCTTCTAAATAAACAAGTTAAATGGGGAATAAAATTTTCTCCAAACAAATCTTCTGTTGTATAATATTCTTTAATTAAAGAAGGATATATCTCTTTAATGTCTCCATTTTCAAATAACATTTTCGACTTTGTAAAGCACATGCTATAATCCTTGTTTGAATCTAGAACTTCAACCTGTCTAGCTAATTTAGTATCACTAATCCAATAGTCATCGCCCTCTAAAATAGCAATATATTCACCTCTACACATGTCTAAAGTACTTTTGAAGTTTTCAGCTGGTCCAACATTATTCTCATGGAAGTTTAACTTTATTATATCAGGATACTTCTCCCAATACTCCTTAACTATTGCTCTGGTGTTATCCGTAGAACAATCATCTCCTATAACAATCTCAATGGGAAAATCGACCTTTTGCATCAAAACACTTTCAATCGCTTCTCCTATAAACTTAGAATGATTATATGTAATCATGTGAATACTCACCTTCATATATCTTCCCCCTCTTCTTTTGTGTTCAAGCAACAAAACATTTGATATATAACCCTTCCCACAACCTATAAGTCAAATCTAGTATTTATACAATATCTCCAAACTTGAACCCTAATTTCAAATTCATAAGTTTAGAAAGAATTCATTTTCCGATATTTTTATACATAAAATTTCTCTATCATTGTTTAAGTAATAAATTTTTACATTTTACATTATAGCACTTACAACATAATTATACAATATTGTCATACGCTATAACTATTAGTTATAGCTCATTAAACATAGCATTTTACAATTATCAACTTTATTCTAATCTATTCCCAATGTATTTACATAAATATTCCTAAATGATACAATATACATTATGAAAGGACGTGTATATTATGTCAGAAGATCAGCGTAAAGTTAGAAAAAAAACTTCTACTGCTTCCAGTTCAAGAAATAAAAGAACTACTACAACTGTCAAAAATAACGCTTCTGCTAGTAAAAAGAAACGAAAAAGTAAAAAAGCGAAAAAGCGTAGAATTATAACTTATATTTTATTCACCTTAATATTTTTTATTACTATTGGATATGTGGTTATATCCAAAACCTTTGGAAAGCTTGACAATGTAGATTTAAACAAAGAAAATTTAGGGGTAACCTCTAAAGAAGAACTCTCAGTATATGATAACTATTCAAAAATTAAAAACATTGCTTTATTTGGTGTAGACTCTTCTGATGGAGTTGGTCGTTCAGATGCCATAGTAATTGCAACTGTCGATCCTGTTCATGATAAACTTAAAATCACTTCATTAATGAGAGATACTTATGTTAAAATCAAAGACAGAGGTTATGATAAGCTAAATCATGCTTATGCTTACGGTGGACCTGAATTAGCAATTAATACTCTTAACACTAACTTTGGATTAAATATTGAAGATTTCGTTTCGGTAGATTTTGCAAGCTTACCTCAAATTATAGATATTTTTGGTGGAATAGAACTAGATATAACCAATGATGAAATCTATGCAGATATAAATATTAACTCTCACATTGATCATATTAACGAAACTCTAGGTACTAATTCACCTAGAATTACTACTGCTGGCACTCAAACTGTAGACGGAGTTCAAGCACTAGCATATTCTAGAATTAGATATACCGATGGTGGAGATTATAAAAGAACTGAGAGACAACGAACAATTTTAAACAAGCTATTTGAAAAAGCATTGTCCATGCCAGTAAGCAAATACCCTAATCTAGTAAATCAAATTTTACCATTTATTCAAACAAACTTGACTTCAAGTTCAATACTTTCTCTTGCAACTAAAGTTGTAACTTTAGGAGACCATACACTAGAACAAGAACGTTTCCCAAGAGATGAGAATAGTTTAGGTGATACAATTAATGGTGTTTTCTATTTAACGCACGATGAAGAAATAACTAAAAAGCAAATAATGGATTATATTTTTGATGATAAAAAATAAAATACTATTTACTATGATAAAATCCCAGTGGAATTTCCACTGGGATTTTATCATTCATACACACTTATTACTTAATCATTTCATACAATTTCTCTAATTGATTTGTTATTGTAAATTTCCCAACATACCTTTTAGCCTCTTCTAATAATTCGATATGCTTCAAATTGTTTAAATTAACCAGTACTTCTTCAATTTTTTCAGCATAATTTACTGCATTCCATTCAGCCACTTTACAATACTTATAGTTATCAGTAATTTCTCGTATGCCTGCAACATCTGTTGAAATCAGTGCTGCTTTTAATCTAAGTGCCTCAATTGCGACTGTTGGAAACCCTTCATTGTATGAAGTAATCGCTAAAATATCAGCTCTTTTCACATATGGATAAGGATTATTTACATATCCAATCCATATCACATCATTATCCATCCCAATACTATTGCAGTACTTTTTCAATTCATGTTCATCTTCACCAGTTCCAGCAAACACTAAATTGAAACTGTATCCCTTCTGCTTCAATAAGAGAGCTGCATCTAGAATTAACTTTTGATTTTTATTAGCATCCATTCTTCCCACACTAAGAATTAATGGTTTATCCGTAGGTAAATCAACAGTTTCATAACTCATTCTTTCAATCTTATCAAGATCAAATCCATTATATATTATTTTACTCTTATATTTCATTTCTGGATAAACATCACAAAATGATTTATAATTCTTCTCTGATATAGCAACAATTTCATCACAATTAATGAATGCTTTTTTCTGAGCTTTATAATTTGTATAACTTTTTAACTTTTTAAGTTTAGATTTTTCTTTATTATAATCCAAATCATTTAACTCACAATGATTCCATGCAATTTTCTTTACATTATTCTGTTTTGACAATAAGAATGTAGGTATCATATAATTAAAAGCTATTTCAACATCATACTTATCTTTTATATAAAGCTTTCGAAATATATATGGAAAATATTTTACACTTACTCTTGCAAATTTAACTTTCAATTTGTTAATAAGTAATTTCATTTTATTGGTTCCATTATACTCTACTATTATAGGAGGTAACACTTTTATATCCGGAGGTATAACTTCCTTTTTCATATCAAATTTATGATACTCTAATATTGTCACATCATATTTTTGTGTATCAATTCCATTTAATATCTCTGCCAATACTTTTTCTGCTCCACCGCCCATACTAAATGTCCAAATTATAAATAAAAGCTTTTTCATCTTCTATCCTACCTTTACAAGCTTACGTTTAGCAATTGCCGATAACTTACCATATACTAAATTAAAGTTATATTTGCTTTTAAAAGAAAAACATAATAATCTAAAAATATTATTTGCTGAAAATTTTTCTTCAAGTTTCTCTACTATCATTAAATACCTTTCAGTATTTTTTAATAGATCTTCATTTTTTAATATATTCTCTAATTCAGTATTATCAAATTCACAGTTATCGCCCTTTAAGTTTTTATTATATATTTGCTTTATGTATTGGCTTACTAAAAATTGTTTTTCCTTATTTTCTTTAGATATTCCACCTTCTCTAACCCTATACATCAATAATGTTTCCTCTAAATTTGCTACTTTATATCCTTTTGTAATAACTTCTGTTGCTAAATAATAGTCCTCTGCTAAAGGAACCTCTTTATATCCACCAATATCCATTATCATATCTTTTCTATACATTAATGTTGGATGTGCAAAAGCATTCCCATGACGCAAGTGAGATTTTATTTCTTCATAAGAAGTAGGTCTATACTTATCTTTTGATAAACCTCTTCCATTGCCATCTATAAACTCTACTTTTGTTCCAACCATTGCAACATCTTTATTTTCCTCCATAAATTTCACTTGTATTGAAAATCTATTTTTTAACGCTATGTCATCAGCATCCATTCTAGCTATTAAATCTCCTGTACAATAGTTTAACGCTTTATTTAGAGTCTTAACTAAACCTAAATTCTCCTCATTTTTTACAACTACAATCCTCGAATCCTGCTTTTGCACATTTTCTATATATTTTTTCAACTCTTCATTATTAGGATTATCTAATACAATTATAAATTCAATGTTTTTATAAGTTTGTGTAAGAATTGAATTAATACATTCCTCTACCCATTGAATCTTTTCATTATATGTTCCCATAATTACAGAAACTTTAACCTTTTCCAATACTAATTACCTCCACAACGAACATTAGTTTAAAAGCTCATTTAATTTTTATACTGAATATATCCTTTTATTCTTCCTTTAATAGCAATTAAACTCTTTTTAAATTGTTCACTATTTCCTTTAAGTAAATTGATCATAGCTTTTACACTATGAAATCCAATAACTTTTAAGCTTAAAAAAGCAGTATCCAGATGTAAATTACTTTTTACAAATCCTCCAAAGCCTAAAGCATAATTATATATTTTTTCCTCAGTCATATTTTTCTTTGAATCATAGTGAGGATGATATATAGCTATACTCGGATTATAAATAACCTTACTTCCATTCGATAAACTTCTATATAAAATATCTGTATCTTCACAAGAACCAAAATAATTTCCTACACCTAATTTTTCATTCAACTTTAATTTTCCATTATTTTTGAAGAACATTGTAATTGAAGAACATCTTGTATAAAAATTTAATTTATTTATTTTATGAGTCTCCTTTGGCCAGCTTCTCAAAGAATCACTGCCATCCCTCTCAACAATACGGCCCATCACAATATCACATTTTTCTTTTTCAAATACCTTATCCACGTTAAACAAAGTTTCCATCAAATATTCACAGTCATCATCTGGAAATGCAATTATTTCTCCAGTTGCCTTTGCTATGCCGATATTTCTATTTTGTGAAAGCCCTTTAATTTTAGATTTAACATGAATAATATTTAGGTTTTTAAATTCATTCACTATTGCATCCAATTTTGAAGTTTCATTTTGATCTACAATAATAATTTCTATGTCTTTATTATCATAATTACATTGCTCTACACTTTTTAAAAAGTTTCCTACCTCTTCAAATCTTCCAAGTGTAGCAACAATTAAACTAAATTTCATATTTTTCACCATACTCTTTACTAATATTATTATAATGCATAGTTGCCACACTTAAAATTATCCATAATGGATAGTTAATAAATGTGTCTACATTCATTCCACTTATTAAACAACCAATAACACTTACGCCTATAACTAATGTATAAATATTATCTTTTTTGAAATACATTTTTACCAATCTAAATAATACTTTTCCCCATAAGATGCACCATAATGCAAAACCTACAAATCCTAATTCTCCAAATATCCTAGCATGCAATGAAAACACTGTTGGCCAATACTGAGTTTGAGTCTCATCTAACCAAAGAGTAATTTCATTTGATCTATATGCATCCTTATCAATATGTTCTTTAATACTAAATGCAAATTGTCCTATCCCTACACCAGTAATAGGATTATCCAGCCCCATACTTATTGCACCTTCTTGCAAGCTAAATCTTGCAACATTTGATAAATTATTAGGGTCCTTTAATGAGTTAATCAATGATGATATACTTACTCGAGATACTGTATTCTGATATGTGTTATTACTATAAAAAACAGTGTTAACAACCCCTACTAAAACTAATAAAAGAATAGCAATTCCAACTGTAATTTTTCTATGCTCTTTATTTTTTTTAATTAATAATCCAACAAGTAGTATCAAAAACTCTGCTGCAAATATAGCTAAACCCACTCTAGACCTACTTAAAAATATCAAGCTAATAAAATACATATTATATACAGAAAATAAAATCTTATTTTTAGCTTTTTTCTCAGTATATATATAACTAAAGATCCATGGGAAAACAAAAGCAGCATACATAGAGAAATATGAGGCCTCTCCTGTTACACTTCTTACACCTCTGCTATAGACTTCACCCCTACTATAAAGCTGAATAACCGATGAAACTTTTTCTAAAATAAAGCTTGTATCTACAATATTTAATAAATATAATACTTCAAAAACTGAATATACTGCTACAATTATCGTAGATATTAATATATATTTTCTAATTTTAAAAACACTAATTTTTTCTTTACTTAAAAAGTAATATACACAATAAGAAAAAACAAATACATACACTAGCATTGGATATTGGAAAATGAAGCGCTTTAAGCCTGATTTGCCCTTAAATGTATTGTTCATTATATTAGAAAAGTTAAATATACCACTAGCTAAAGCCCAAACAACAAACACGAGGAATATATTATAAACCCTATCATTAAACCTTAAAACATCTCTGTCTTTCAATAGTCGGTAGAAAAAAATACCAATCAATACTAAAGCTGCATAGGATGCACCACTATATGATAACTCCTTTAACACATTATTCAAGTAAGGCAAATTATCAAATGGTACTAGCACTAATACTAATGCTATCAATATTTCTATATAGTTTTTCTTAATAAAACTTTTCACATTCATATTATTTAATCTACCTCCATATATGATAAATGTTATAACATTTAGTTATAACATTTATCATAGTACTTATTATAGTAATTTTCGTATTCACCCGAAGTTATATTTTCCATCCATTTCTTATTATCTAAATACCATTGAATAGTCTTTTTTATTCCTACTTCAAATGTAGTTTCTGGATACCAACCTAATTCGTTTTTTATCTTTGTTGGATCAATTCCATATCTTCTATCATGACCTTTTCTATCTTCAACATATGTAATTAATTTTTCAGTTATTGCTTCATCAACATTTTCTTTTAGGTACTCAATAACAGTTTTTACTATTGTAATGTTTGTTCTTTCATTATGACCACCAACATTATATACTTCACCATTTTTTCCATTATTTATAACCATATCAATTGCTTTAGCATGATCTTCAACATATAACCAATCCCTTACATTCATTCCATCACCATACACTGGTAAATTTTTGTGTGATAAACAGTTATTGATTAATAAAGGTATTAACTTTTCTGGAAATTGGAATGGTCCATAATTATTTGAACATCTAGTAATGTTTATCGGCATTTTATATGTATCATGGTAAGCTTTCACCATTAAATCAGAGCCTGCTTTACTTGATGAATATGGACTATGTGGATCTATAGGTGTTGTTTCCATGAAATATCCTGTATCTCCTAATGAACCATATACTTCATCTGTGGATACATGTAAGAATTTAACTCCTTCTCTCCATGTACCATCTTCATTTTCCCATGAATTTTTTGCACAATTTAATAAATTTACTGTACCTAGCACATTTGTTTTAACAAATATTTCTGGTTCCCTTATACTTCTATCCACATGGGATTCAGCTGCAAAATGTGCTACGTAATCTATATGATATTTTTCAAATAAACTTTCAACTAAATCTTTATCGCATATATCACCTTGAACAAATATATGTCTATCATCATTTTCAATTGATTTTAAGTTTTCTAAATTCCCAGCATATGTAAGTTTATCTAAATTTATTATCTTTATATCTTTATATTTTTCTAACATATACAACACAAAGTTTGATCCAATAAATCCTGCTCCACCTGTAACTAAGTAAGTTTTCATTTTAATTCTCCTTTGATTTCATAAAACTTTTATAGGTTTTATGTATTTTTAATCTCTATTTTTCAAAAAACCTTTAAGTGCATCTTGCCAAGGTCTCATTTCATCGCCAATTGTATTTCTAAGCATCATATTATCTAATGAAGAATACTCTGGTCTTTTGGCTGGAGTTTTATACTCTTCTGAAGTACAAGGATGTACTTCGCATTCTTCACCAGATAGCTCCATAATTAATTTTGCAAATTCATACCATGTACACTCACCATTTCCAGTGCAATGATATACTCCATATTCCTCTGTTAAAATTAGTTTAAGTATATGATATGCTAAATCATTCGCATTTGTTGGATTACCTTTTTGATCATTTACAACTTGAATTTCATTCCTTTGTTTTCCTAAATTTATCATTGTATAAACAAAATTCTTACCTACATGCCCATAAAGCCATGCTGTTCTAACTATAAAATATTTTGTAGAGAAGTCTTTTACAAAATTTTCCCCCATCAATTTTGTTTTACCATAAATGCTATTAGGCATAGGTATATCAAATTCACTTAATGGTGTATCTCCAACTCCACTAAACACATAATCAGTAGATACTTGCACTACTTTAGCTCCAATTTCCTCAGCAACCATTGCTAAGTTTCTTGGTCCTAATGCATTTATTTTAAAAGCTAAGTCTCTATTTGATTCACAACCATCTACATTAGTAGCAGCTGCACAGTTAATCAAAACATCTGGCTTCTCTCTCCATAAAACAGCTTTAACCATATCTAAATTTGTTATATCTAAACCCTCAACATCTAGAGCTACAACTTCTGAGTTTTTTACTTCATGGCTAATCTCTCCAATTTCAGCTTTACCACTTCTTATTATACTCTTTAATTCATTTCCTAATTGTCCATTAGCTCCTGTTATTAGTATTTTCATATCTTTCTCCTATTCTATGTAAACAAAAGGCAACTCTAATTCTTTAAGCTTTTTCTGTTTCTTATCTTTTTCAGATAAAATTACTTCTTCAATATTATCTAAAGGCCATTCAATTCCAATATCAGGATCATCCCATAATACCCCACTATCATACTCTGGAGCATAAAAATTGGTACATTTATAATTAAAGATTGCTTCATTTGATAAAACTAGAAATCCATGTGCAAACCCCTCTGGAATATAAAATTGCTTTTTATTTTCCTCACTTAAAAGAACACCTTCCCATTTCCCAAATGTTGGAGAACCTTTTCTTAAATCTACAGCCACATCATAAACTGCACCTGAAGTTACTCTTACTAATTTACCTTGAGTGAATTTTGTTTGAAAATGCATACCTCTAAGTACACCTTTTCTAGATTTAGATTCATTATCTTGAACAAACTCCATTTTAAGTCCAGCTTCAAAAAAATCTTTTTTATTATAAGATTCCATAAAATAACCTCTATCATCCCCAAACAATTTAGGTTCGACTATATACAAATCTTTTATTTTCGTTTTAACAAAATTGAAATTTCCCATTTGACACCTCTCACACTACTTATCTAAAATAAATAGTAGTTACTTATTTGATTTCGCCTTCAAACTCCTCAACAACTTCCATTAAATACTTTCCATAACCTGTTTTCATTAAAGGTTTAGCAAGTTTCTTAACTTGTTCAGCTGTTATCCAACCTTTTCTGTATGCAATTTCTTCAAGACATGCAATATAAGTTCCTTGTGTGTTTTGTATAGCCTCCACAAAATTAGATGCTTGTAGCATTGAACTATGTGTTCCTGTATCTAACCATGCCATGCCTCTACCAAGTAAATTCACACTTAGCTTTCCATCATTCATATAAGCTTTATTCAAATCAGTTATTTCTAACTCACCTCTAGCTGATGGTTTTAAAGCTTTTGCCTTTGCAACTACCGAGTTATCATAGAAGTATAGTCCTGGAACTGCGTACTTTGACTTTGGTTTATCTGGTTTTTCTTCTAAGGAAATTACTTTACCATCTTTATCAAACTCTACAACTCCAAAAGACTTAGGATCTTGAACATAATATCCAAATACCACCGCTCCACTTTCAAGGCTTGCTGCCTCTCTTAAATGCTCTGAAAAGCTTTGGCCATAAAAAATATTATCCCCTAAAACCATTGCCACATTTTCTTCACCAATAAATTCCTCACCAATTATAAATGCTTCTGCCAATCCATTAGGTGATTCTTGTATAGCATATTGAATATTTAATCCTAATTCAGAACCATCTTGAAATAATTCTTGAAAATTAACTACATCTCTTGGTGTTGATATTATTAATATATCTTTAATCCCCGATAACATTAATACTGACATTGGATAATATATCATCGGCTTGTCGTATATTGGTACCATTTGCTTTGACATTGCCTTAGTTACAGGATATAACCTTGTTCCTGATCCTCCTGCTAAAATTATTCCTCTCATTTTAACAACTCCTATGTTACTTATTTATTTTACCTACAGTCATCCCTATCAATCTGGACGAAAAATTCACAAACAAATCTACAATTATTTTATAATTTTTATCTTGGATAGCTCTTTTTAGTACGTATTTTAACACACCCGCACCTTTCTTTGTTGCTTTAAAATCTCCAATATGAGGATTTTCAGCAAAAAACTTTCCAATACTTTTATATCTTGAATACACTTCCTTAGCCGAATATTCATGAGAATGGATTATCCTTGATTCAGCTTCATACTTTATTCTATATCCATTCATAATTAATTTATAGGCAAAGTACATATCCTCATTAGTAGGAAGTTTCTTTCCATCGTATCCATTTAGCTCTACAAAAACATCTTTTTTTATGGCACTTGATGCATCTGAAAAGAAAAAACACATTATTCCTAATTCTTCAACATCCATTTTGCTAACAATTCTAGATTGGTTAGGATAATTTACTTCCCTTATATATCTTTCCAAGCCGTGATTTTTATAACCAATCTGTCTACTAAAACTTGCTTCACATTCACCTTTAATAATTCCTTGAACTAATTTTTCTAGCCATTCTTCTCCATCTAACTGTATATCTTGAGTTATAAATACAATTATATCTCCCTTAGCTTCCATCGCTGACTTTTCTCTAACTAAGCTATGAGAAAAATCTTTTTTCTTAACAACTTCGTAGCTAGCTCCTATTTCATTTAGTATGAATTCAGTCTTATCCACAGATTCAGTTAATACAAATTTAATTTCTTCAATTTCAACATTTTTTTGCTTTAGTATACTCTCATACAAGTCTCCAACATATGCTTCAGCATTATATAATGGACATATTATTGAAACTTTCATAAGTCTTCTCCCCAATCTTATATAGTATTTTTAAACAGCACCGTCTTTTTTCACAACTGCAACTATAGTTTTCAATATTATTTTAAAATCCATTAAAAGTGAACGATTATCTATATAGTACATATCCATTTGAACCCTTTCATCATAGGTAGTATCACTTCTGCCATTAGCCTGCCAATACCCAGTTAACCCTGGCACAACAGAAAACATTTTGTTAGCATATATACCATACTTATCAATTTCTTTTTCAACTATCGGTCTAGGACCTACTATACTCATATCACCTTTTATGATATTTATTAATTGTGGTAATTCATCTAAGCTTGTCTTTCTTAAGAAGCTACCTATTTTGGTAATTCTAGGGTCATTATCTAATTTAAAGTTAATATAATACTCCCTTTTCTGTTCTTCTGAAAAATTCTCAAATATTTCACTAGCATTTTCATACATTGTTCTAAATTTATAAACCTTTATCGGTTTCCCATTTTTACCTATTCTCATATGCCCAAAAACTATCGGACCTTTTGAATCGACTCTTATTGCTAATGCAACGATTAAAAGAATAGGACTACCTAAAACTAACGCCAACAATGAACAAACTAAGTCAAGTACTCTCTTTACAAAAACATACATTCTTTTTTCGTCATTTCTTACTGCTTCATACTTTTCATTTAGCAGACTATATCTTTCCATTTTTACCTCCATTATACATCCCCAACTTGAACTATATTATTTTCATTCTATAAATTACAATAATTTTAGTTATATACAGTATATTTAATATAGTTGTATATTGAACTACTTGTCCTTTTAAAATAATACCATAATTCGAGTACACTTACCACATATTTACCTTTTTTTATCTGTCCTCTATCAATATCCTATAATCATGTCATATTTATACCATTAACAAATTTACACATAAAAAAACACCAAAGTAAACTTTAAAAGCCTCCTTCAGTGTTTTTTTACGAGATAAGTCTATAAGCCGAGTTCTGTATTTGACAATCATCTATCTAGGCCTATTATTACTAATAAGCTCAAGCGATACACCCGGGGACGAGACGGGCAGCCTCATAATGTCCCGCTTTCGATCTTGCTCCAGATGGGGTTTACATAGCCGCAAAGTCACCAATGCGCTGGTGAGCTCTTACCTCACCTTTCCACCCTTACCCTACAAGGGTTACCCCTTGCACGGCGGTATCTCTCTGTTGCACTTTCCTTAGAGTCGCCTCCACTGGGAGTTACCCAGCACCCTGCCCTATGGAGCTCGGACTTTCCTCTCCTGATTTCTCAGCAGCGATTGTCTGGCTTACTCGCAAGATTCATATTACCACAGATTATTTCATTTTGCAACAAAGATTTAATACAGTTTAAATTTATTGCAGTAAATCACAATTATTTTATATTTTTTCTTATTTATTCTACAATGTTATGCCACCATCATAAACTACAGTTGCAGAAATATTCAACGCTCATTCCTTTATTATATTTCTCATACACAAATAATTTCTTATTTATTAAAATCATAGTGCTAATAATTGTTTATTTTAGAATCTAGCTGCTGCCTGTTATATCATACTTATTAAATCTACACTCCAATCATAAAACTTTTCTTCTTTAAATTGTAAAATTTTAAAATGTCAAAGCTCATAATAAAAAAATAAGAAACCCAGCACCACTGGATTTCTATCTAAATCTTTTATTTTTAATCTTTCACTTATCACTAATAAAAATTGTACGGATCTCTTACCTTTTTAGAAATAACCACTTCAACACCTTCACTCTCAACCTGCTTCTTTATCTGCTTTGATAAATTCACAACTATTGGCCACTCAGAATTAAAATGTCCTACATCCATTATACAAAGACCCATCTCACTGTAATCAGAAACAAAATGATAAGTGGTATCCCCTGTTATAATTAAATCTGCACCTCTTTTAGCCGCCATATCCATAAAATCTTGGCCACTTCCATTTACAAAGGCAATTGATTTAATTGTTTTATTTAAATCTCCTGCAAAGCGTATAGTGTTTAAATCAAGCTTTTCCTTCACTGTTTCTATAACTTCACTTAAAGTCATTTCTTTGTCAAGGTTCACCATTCTTCCTATCCCTGCAGTAGGCTCCACAGGATTCTTAGCCATGATTTCACCTTTACCAAAGCCAAGATAAGCAACAAACTCATCATTTATTCCAGCACTCACCGAATCCCAGTTAGTGTGGCTTGAATAAAGAGCTATATCATTTTTTATAAGCTCTATGATTTTTCTTCCTAATAAAGTATCTGTTGTTATAGTAGAAGGCTTTCTAAATAAAAGAGGGTGATGACTTAATATTAAATCAGCTCCTAAGGCCTTAGCTTCCTCAATAACCTCTAAGGTGCAGTCTAAAGCCACAAGGATTTTTGCCACATCTGCTTCTCTATCTCCAACCATCAAACCAACATTATCATAGCTTTCCTTTAAATTAGGTGGAGCAATAGTCTCCATTATTTTAATTAACTTATCTATCTTCATGGTTCTCCTCCTAAACTACCTTAAAACTCCTTTAGAAATCCTTCAAGAGCCTCTAATTTTACCTTCAGTTCATTTTTTCTTGCTTTTGCATTCTCAGTATCTTCCTTTAACCCTTCATAGATTCTAGAATACTTTGCTACCTTATGCATTAAATACTCTTTATATACTGAATCCTTTTTCTTTAAAAGAATTTCACTTACTTCATTATATATTGGCTCCACAGTCTTAGGATTAGTTCCATAGCTCACCTTGAAGATTTCATAATACTTATCTTCATCAAAAATGATCCACTCATCCTCCAGGTTCCAACCTAGCTTATACACGTATTCTCTCAAAACTTCAGGATTTTGCACTGGCTGCACAATGACATAATTCAGCTGTTTAAACACTTCTTCACTTTCTAAAAGTATATCCCTGATTAAGTTTCCACCCATGCCAGCAATTACTGCTGCCTGAACTTCACCAGGCTTAACAGTTGTTAATCCACCGCCTAATCTGCACTCTATCTTATCACTTAAATTATGATCAGCCACATTCTTTCTTGCTCTTTCTACTGGCCCTTTATTTATATCACTGGCAATAGCCTTCTTAACTCTGCCTTCCTTTAATAAATCAATAACCACATATCCATGGTCTGTCCCAACATCAACAACGCTGTCCACATCTTTAACTAAATCGCTTATTAACTTTAATCTTCTGCTTATTATCATCTTTATCTCCTAAACTCTACTCACTTTATTTCATTAATCACTATTATTATTTACTTCTAATTATATATCATTACCATTTTATTTAAAACATTTTAACATATAAATACTAAAGCCCTCTAAAATAAAAAATGAACCCCTTCAAATTTCCACTAAAAGAATTTAACTACTTTCTAAACAGTAACTTTCACTATGACCAGCATATCCACATTTTCTCACTGAAACAAGTTCCTTAATTTAAAATTAATCATCCTTTTCAAAATTAAAGCTTCTCCAAGCAAGGCAAAGAGAAGCATCCATAATTCTTAATTTCAATTATACTCTATATGTTATTAAAACTAACTGTAAATATAAAAATGTTAGCGCAACCACAGCTGCTGCATAAATATAATTATATGCAGATTTCTTATCATATTTAGCACAAAATTGAGCTGCATAATATAAACAAAAGAACACTGCCATATTTAAAAGTCCATAGGTCATTTGACTAAAAGCAAACTGCTTATCTGTTCCTAGCTCTGATGCAACTCCTAATGCATCCAAAGATAAGGGAATAACATCAGGAAGCTTATTTAAAATATAAAGAAGTATTGGTCCAAAGGTAATCCAAAGAATACTTACAGCACATACAGCTATAGGCACCATGAACTTCCAGTCCTTATACATCTTCGGAGCCGTATTATAAGTTTTCTCCCATACATCATCTGGTATATTTAAAGCCTTTAACTTCTCTTCAAAAGCCTTTGGATTTATAGGCGAAATTCCATAGTTTAAATCCTTAGTTTCAATATAAATAACCTTAGAACTGTTTGTAACGAACATTCTTGTGGTTCCCAATCCCTTTACAGCTATTCTTCCAACAGCAAATTTGTTAGAAAATAAACCTGAAAGACCAATTCCTTTAATTTTCCCTTCTTCAGTGGTATAACTTAGCACATCTTCAATAGGAATTACTACCTTTTTAAAGCCTCCTAGTGCTGTTATTCTGATTTCTTCATCTGATATGAAATATTGAACTGTCAGCCATACACCTATATTATATATAAAAAATATATTACATATTAACAAAACTAATTTAGTTAAATTCAACATTATATATGAATCAATTGCATAAATCACAAATATTCCAATCAGATTTATCCCAATACAAGATAAAATTGAAGGAATTATCTCTAATCTCTTTCTTCCATGGAATCTTTCCAAAAAAATCCCCTCCTTAAGTGAGTATCCAAATCTTTGATTTGGTTAATACGAACTTACTCCACCGAATGTATATGAGGCGGAGTTTCCTATTCACCGTAAATCTATGATTTGGGTAGTGGAACTTACTCCTTCGAATGTATATGAGAAGGAGTTTCCTTATTAACTGCTTAATCTTAGATTTTGGTGCTCGATTTTACTCCGCTTAGTAAACCAAGTCGAAGCTTCCTAAAAATACATATATACATTTTATTATAATCTACCACACTTTGTCTATTGTTTTTCCTGTTTTTCATTTTATATCCAAGGAAAAAGTATTTTGTTCTTATATTTTTCGACATAAAATAAAGCCAAGAACTAAATAATTCCTGGCTTTGTTTATTAATCCAAATAATCTTTAAGTTTTTTACTTCTGCTTGGATGTCTTAATTTACGAAGAGCTTTAGCTTCTATTTGTCTAATTCTCTCTCTTGTTACGTTGAACTCTTTACCAACTTCTTCAAGAGTTCTTGCTCTTCCATCATCAAGTCCAAATCTTAATCTTAAAACCTTCTCTTCTCTTGGAGTAAGTGTTCTAAGCTGGCTAATCAGCTGCTCTTTTAACATTGTGAAGGCTGCTGCTTCAGCTGGAGCTAAAGCGTCATCATCTGGTATGAAGTCTCCAAGATGTGAATCTTCCTCTTCTCCAATTGGTGTTTCTAAAGATACTGGCTCTTGAGCAATCTTCATGATTTCTCTAACCTTATCAACACTCATATCCATTTCTTTTGCAATTTCTTCTGGAAGTGGTTCTCTTCCTAACTCTTGAAGTAATTGTCTAGAAACTCTAATTAATTTATTTATAGTTTCAACCATGTGAACTGGAATTCTAATTGTTCTGGCTTGGTCGGCTATAGCTCTTGTAATCGCCTGTCTTATCCACCATGTTGCATAAGTACTAAATTTAAACCCCTTACTATAGTCAAACTTTTCAACTGCTTTTATAAGTCCAAGGTTACCTTCTTGGATAAGGTCTAGGAATAACATTCCTCTTCCAACATATCTCTTTGCTATACTAACAACAAGTCTTAGGTTTGCTTCAGCAAGTTTCTTCTTTGCATACTCATCTCCATTTTCGATAAGCTTTGCAAGTCTCATTTCTTCATCTGCTGATAAAAGAGGTACCTTTCCTATTTCTTTAAGATACATTCTTACTGGGTCATCTATTGCAATCCCTTCTGGTATGGAGATATCAAGTTCTAATTCCTCTTCTTCTTCCTCTTGAGGGTCACCTATAACGTCTATTCCCATAGACTCTAATACTTCGTAGATTTTTTCTATTTGTTCAGGACTTAGTTCTATCCCTTCAACTTCTTCCATTAACTCTTTATAAGTTAAACTTCCTTTTTTCTTACCTTTTTCAATAAGCTTCTTTACTAATGTTACTTTTCCTACTTTATCTTTCATCCCTCTACCTCCTTTCAGTTTCTTACAGTTTTGCTATTTCCTTTTGTATATCCATAAGTTCTTTAGCTAATGCTAAAGTTTCTTCTACCAAACCTTTAGATTCACATTTTTTGATTTCATTCATAACTTTCCGCTTTGACTCCTCTAACTTGTATTTTTTAATCTTACCTATACAGTCACTTACCATTTTATCAAGGTCGGACTTATCTATATTAATTTTACTTCCTTGAATATTAACCCATTCTTTTGTAAAATCACTATCTTGTATAGTTTTCATTTCAATAATTTTCATAAGTTCTTCTTCAGCTATTCCTTGATTTTCAACAATAGTGTCAAAAATCATTGCATGTGAATTTAAGCTAAAATCTTTTGAGTTTACACTATTTAAAATCTTATCTCTAAGCTCTTTGTTTAAACTCAATTTTAATATAGTTCTACCGGCTTTAATGTATCCGGGCTCTAAATATAATTTTTGCCCAAATTTTTCATTAATATTATGATTTTCGCTATTTTTTAAAGAATTTGAACGATTTTCGCCCATAGTTCTTAAAATTGCCTCTTCATTCACTCCACTTCTTTCTGAAACCTGCTTAATATATACAGCTCTTTCAAGTGAATCTAGCTCTTTAAGTATAGGGCATACTATTTTCAAGTATTTCACAATCATTTCTTTTCTTCGAAAATCAATACCTATTTCGGCTGCCTTAAGTCTAAAATCAATAAGCCCTAAAGCATCATCTACAAGTCTTAAAAAAGCTTCTCTTCCATTTACCCTTATATACTCATCAGGGTCTTTTCCTTTTGGGATTTGAAGAATCTTTATTTCAAAACCTGCCTTTAGAAGTATATCCATTCCTCTTGCAGTAGCTTTTTGTCCTGCGGCGTCGGAGTCAAAGGATACAATTACCGTATCCACATATCTTCTTAAAAGTTTACACTGGCCTTCAGTTAATGCTGTACCTAGTGTTGCCACTACATTAGTAACGCCTTGCTGAGCTAGTGATATTACATCCATATAACCTTCAACCATAATGATAGTTCTACTGAAATTATTCTTAATAGCTAAGTTTAATCCATAGAGATTGGTTCCCTTATGGAAAATTGGTGTTTCTGGTGAGTTTAGGTATTTTGGCTTTGAATCATCAAGAACTCTTCCACCGAAGCCTATTACCCTTCCAGTAACATCAAACACGGGAAAAATGACTCTGTTTCTAAATCTATCGTAAATATTCCCTTTGTCGTTTTTTGTTGTCAAACCTAATTCTAAAATTTCATCTTCTTTAAATCCTATCTTTTTCAAGTAGTTTCTAGTGCCATGCCAATCATTTAAAGCAAAACCAAGGCCGAATTTTTTAATTGTTTCATCACTTATTCCTCTACGCTTTAAATAATCATATGGTTCTTTATTTTTCTTTAGGTTTGTATAAAAGAATCTACCTGCTTGAATATTCAAATCATACATTCTTTTATATTTTTCTTGAGTCTGAGAATTCTTTTTACTATATTCCTCATCCTCTAATTCAATGCCAACTCTTCTTCCTAAAAACTTTACAGCTTCCGGAAATGAGAAGTTTTTAGTCTTCATAACGAAACTTATGACATTTCCTGCTTCACCACATCCAAAGCATTTATATATCTGCTTTTCACTTGATACGGTAAAAGAGGGAGTCTTTTCATTATGAAATGGACATCTTCCCGAATAATTTTTACCTGTTTTTTTCAAGGATACAGTTTCCGAAACAATGTCCACTATATTATTTTCTTCCTTAATCCTTTGTATAATTTCTTCTGAAAACATTGTATCCCACCTTACGAGCAAGTGCTTTCTTTAAGTTTCATTCTTGATGTCAATTTCAATAATTCTTGAAATTTCTTCTTAATTTTCATCAAGGTTTTTAAATTTACATGCACCTTTCTACAAACTTAATCAATTCCCAGCACTTATAATTCGACATATATTTCGTATTTCCTTCTAATTTTCAAAAAATTTTTTTATTAATATATTGTTAACTATTCTTTCTATAATTATTTGAAGTATGCTTTTTAGTAAACTCCTCCTCAAAAACGGTACAAGAAGTATTCTCCTGAGCAAGTTCAATATCTAAATCAAAGATACATACTGTGAAAATTCTGCTTGCCAAATCAAAGATTTGAATGCTTACAGGGAAACTCCTTCTCACGAACAGTCGAAGGAGTAAGTTCGCCTTAGCCAAATCAAAGATTTGGAGGCTTACTTAAGGAATAAAAATATCTTTGAAAATACTTATACAATATTCATCACTCATTCCGCTTAAGTAATCTGCCACTCCTTGATGTTTTCCTTCATTTATAGATATATTTCTATAAAACTCTGGAAGCTTATCTTGGTGATTGTAAAAATACTTAAATAACTGTTCTAATATAAATTTTGCTTTATCTCTTTCATTTCTGAGAAGTTTACCATTATAAACCTCTTTAAACATAAAATTTCTAAGTTCTTTAAAACTTTCATCTATCTTTTTCGATAAGCCAACTTGAAGCTTTCCTTCTTCAATATTGGAGTTGGTCTGCTTTATACAATCCCTAACAAGGGTATCAATCCTTCTTCCATGAGTATCTCCTAAAACCTCCAATATATTCCTAGGTATGTCCTCCATAAAAAGTATCTTAGCTCTTAAAGAATCATCAATATCATGATTAACATAAGCTATCTTATCACTGTATTTAACTACTTGTCCTTCCAAAGTGTGTGACTTTTGTTCAGTGGACGAAAAACCACTATGAAATAATATGCCATCCAAAACTTCCTTCGATAAGTTTAGGCCTGTACCATTATTTTCAAGTTTGGTTAACACCCTTATGCTGTTCTCATTATGACTAAATCCATTAGGTAGAATTTCATTTAAAACTTCTTCACCGCTATGTGCAAAAGCAACATGTCCAATATCATGTCCTAAAGCAATAGCTTCAATTAAATCTTCATTAAGTCCTAATCCTCTTCCAATGGTTCTGCCAACTTGAGCCACTTCTAATGTATGTGTCAGCCTTGTCCTGTAATGGTCATTCCAGGTTTTAATATACACTTGAGTTTTTCGCTTCAATCTCCGAAAAGACTTACAATGTATAATTCTATCTCTGTCTACCATATAACAGGTTCGAACCTCATCCAGTTCTTCAAAGCTTTGTCGTCCCAAGGAGTCTTTAGATTTAGCGCCTGCGGGAATTATAAACTTTTCTTCTCGCTGCTCAATAATATTTCTAACATTCATACTCCATCACACTCCATTAATTTTAACAGAAGGCTCTTAATATATTTTTAGTATTCTATGTATTTTTATTCGCACTTTTAGAAAATATGAATACACAACATTATATACTAAACCACCCTCAAACTTCTATGGTAATTTATTCATGCTTGATATAAGACTATCTCGATCTTCTATTAATATATATTTCTTTATTCACCCTTAATTTCCTTTTTTTAAGATTTAAATATAATATTCTTATCAAATAAGCACACTGAATTAACAAATTACAAATATTTTTAAAATTATTGTAGAAAACTCCATAAATATTTTTCAATTCTAATTACTTCATTTTTAGCATACACATAAGATATAAGTTTATGTAAATATACATAAGTGAGAGTCTAAATCTATGAGTTACCAATTTAATTTATGATTATAAATCATTTTAAGGAGAGATGAGAAATGAGCAACCTAAATCTAGACACCTCCAATGCAGTCTTTTTAAGTCCTTCTAACATAAAAAAAAATGTATTACCTTACTATGGCCTTGAAGGTGCTAAGAACATTTTACAAGTTAAATTTAAAGATACGGATAAACAAAGAGCCGTATACCGTATTGAAACAGACCATGGTGATTACTGTTTAAAAAAAGTATACTATCCCGTTGAAGAACTTCTCTTTATTTATTCTGTAATCGAATGGCTTTACAGAAACAACATTAATGTTCCAAGAATTCTTTCAACAAAAAATCATGGAAGATATGTAACTTATAATGATATGCTTTTTATACTTACTCCATGGATAAACGGGGACAAGTGTGACTTTGACAATCTCGATCATTTAAATATGACTTCAAGAAATCTTGGACTTCTTCACCAAGTTTCTGAAGGGTTTATGCCAATTTTGGGCAGTAAAAACAAAATGGGTTTTAGTAATCTAACAGACTCTTTAAATAAACATAGACAACAACTTATCAATACCGAGGATTTAGCTAAAAAATATAATGATTATTTTTCTAAAATATTTCTTGCAAATCTTCCAAGCTCCATGATGCTGGCAAACATATCTATCTCAGTAGTTAATACTATCAACCTAGACAACCTTTCAAGGGCTATCTGCCATAATGACTATGTTAGTAAAAATCTTATAGTTAAGGATTCTGAAATTTATGTAATAGATTTTGATAAATGCAAATATGACTATAGTGCTTTTGATATATCCTACTGCTTGAGAAGACTTTTAAGAAGAGATTCAACCTGTTGGAATACTGACCTGGCTATTAACTATCTTCAGCAATATGAACAGACTAATTCCCTAACCCTTGATGACTACAAATATATTCTTGCTTATCTGGCTTTTCCTCAAAAATTCTGGAAGCTTTCAAGGGATTATTACAATAATATTCAAAGATGTAATAAGAAATCGTTTATTTCTTTATTAAATAAAGCAATCGCTGCAGATAAAGAACAAATTGAATTCAGTGAAAAACTTCTTAAATATGTTGAGCATAAATTTGATACAAAAATAATTTAGAATTTAAAATTATGGTGGAAATCCAGCTTTGCTGGATTTCTTTTTTTGTTAAGTAACAACTTCTAATCAAGTTATTACTTTTATGTAATATATATGAAGTAATTTCATTTCACATTGTACATTTTTCAATACAATTGTATACATTCATCTGAATCTGTTGACAATTTAAAATATGATAGTATAATTCAAGTATAAGTATCAAATTATGAAACCTTGTTTCACATTGTGAAACTTCTTTGAAGCATGAGGGGGTAAATTTTATCATGTCAACACAAAAGGAATTCGACTTATTAGCACTTGGCGAACTATTGCTTCGTTTATCGCCACCAAACAATGAACGTATTGTTAGAGGAGATTCTCTTCAAAAGCAAGCAGGTGGTGCTGAACTAAACGTAGTATCAGGTGTATCCTTACTAGGTCTTCGTACAGGAATAATTTCTAAGCTTCCTGATAACGATTTAGGTACATATATAAAAAATCGTATCCGTTTCTGTGGAGTAAGTGATGACTATCTTGTATATGACGGCAGCCGTGATGCAAGATTAGGAGTATATTATTACGAAAATGGAGCTCATCCTAGAAAGCCTAGAATAGTGTATGATAGAATGCATACTTCAATTAATAAAATAAGTACTGATGATTACGATGATAATCTTTACAGATCAACGCGCTGTTTCCACACTAGTGGTATAACTCTTGCGCTAAGTGAGCAGACTTATAAGACATCAGTTGCGATGATAAAAAAATTCAAAGAAAATGGTACAATCATTTCCTTTGATGTAAATTTCCGTAGTAATCTATGGGAGACTGCTGAAGCTAAAGCTAAAATCGAAGAAATTCTTCCTTATGTGGATATTTTCTTCTGCTCTGAAGACACAGCAAGACTTACCTTTGGAAAAGAAGGTACTATTGAAGAGATCATGAGAAGCTTCACAGAGGAGTATCCAATATCCATTGTCGCTTCAACTCAACGCACTGTACACACACCTAAGGTTCACTCTTTTAACTCTGTAATATACAGTGCTAAAGAAGATAAATTCTATCAAGAGAAGCCTTATGAAAATATAGATGTAGTAGACCGTATTGGTAGTGGAGATGCTTATATCTCAGGAGTTCTTTATGGACTTTTAACTCACCCTGGTGATTATCAAAAAATGCTTGAATATGGAAACGCTACAAGCTCAATAAAAAATACTATACCTGGAGATTTACCTTCTTCAGATTTAGCCGAAATTGAAAATATCATTAAAGGTCATAAAGCTACTGGAAAGCAGCTGGAGATGGACCGCTAATTACCTATATACAATTCGAAATATCCTAGCTAAAAAAACATCTATGTAGCTCTTGTTACATAGATGTTTTTTTATTAAGAAACAAAAGAAATCCAGCACCGCTGGATTTCCTCCTTCATTCTAAATTCTACATGCCACTTAAGTATATTCCTGCATTTTGATGATTCATATCAAGTTCAAGAGTCTTTTCTAAATACTCTTTCCCCTTCTCTTCATACCAAGTCCTATATTTTCAAGACCCATTAAATGGTAGTGGTGTGTTTTATTTCTTCTATTCCAATCTTCATTAAAAATCATGTCAGCATACTGGTCATTATAATACATCATTCCATCTGGTTCATCTGTTCAAATAGTTGCTGCCTCAAAGGCTTTCTTTGCCTTAGGATCTTGTCCTAAAGCTTCATAATAACTTCTACTCTCACCATAATCCCTTGCAATTTGAAGGAAGTTTTCATGGAAATTTCTCATCAATGAATTTAATTCTTCTAATTCTTCCTTCTTATCTCCACCTCTTAAAAGAATTCCTTCATATATATACATGTAATCAAATGGATCTATAGCTATCTCTTCTGGTTTTTCTCCTTAAATTTTAACTCCTAATTCAAAAAAGAAATCCCTAAGGATTTCTTTTTAGCTATGCTTATTTCTATATTCATTTGCTGAACATCCAGCAAATTTTTTAAACACTCTAGAAAAGTGAGCCATATCCATGAAGCCAACCTCTTCGGCAATATCCCCAATACGCATGGAAGGATTTTTTAGCAAATCTCTTGCTACATTTATTCGGGTTTGGTTAAGGATATCGGAAAAACTTTTACCTGTATGCTTATTTAAAAGCTTGCTTAAATACCATTGACTTACATATGTCTTTTCGGCAACCTCTCCTAAAGTAAGTTTTCGCGTATAATTTTCTTGAATATACTTAAGTGCATTTTTAACTATAAAGCTGCTTGCACCATTTACATCCACATCACATTCTTCAGCATCAGTATGTACATTCTTCTTTTTCAAATTGCCGACCATGGTACTAACAGCTTCTTCAATTTCTTTCATGCTTGAAGGCTTTAGAATTAATCTCGTTACCCCTAGCTGTATAGCCTTCTGTGCATATTCAAACTCTCTAAAACCAGTTAGAATTGAAATTTCCAGATCTGGAAACTCAGCTTTTAATCCAGCAATCATATTTAAACCGTTCATCCCCGGCATAGAAATGTCTGTTATAACTAAATTGGGCTTTACATTTCGTATAAGTTTCTGTCCTTCTATTCCATCGTAAGCTGTACCAGCCACAAGACATTCCCACTTATCCCAAGGCATTGTTCTTGTTAAACCTTCAACAATAATCGGTTCATCATCAATTATTACTATTTTATACATACCTTTCCCCCAATTAATTCAATGCTACCATAACAATTTTATCCTTTTATAGCACCAGCTGTCAATCCTTTGATAATGTTCTTTTGGAGTAGAATGTAAACAATGAATACTGGAACTAGGATAATAGTTACAGATGCAGCCATTAGACCATAGTCAGTTCCATATTTTGAACTAATCTCATTCAAAAGTGCACATACTGGATATTTTGTTCTTTTACTTATCATTGTAGTTTGAACAAATAGGTCATTATAAGACCACAAGAAGCTAAATATTGCTACTGTAGATATAGATGGCTTGCTGATTGGCACTATAATTCTGCTAAATACAGTAAATACTCCAGCACCTTCTATATATGCAGCCTCCTCCATATCAAGAGGAATAGCTCTCATAAATCCCATCATTACTATTGTTGCAAAACTTAAGTTGCTTGCTATCTGTGGAAATACCACTGAAGGTACAGTATTTAACAATCCCCACTTAATCATCATTTGATAAACTGGTATGATTGTTGAAAATACTGGAAACATTAAGCTTGCAACTAAAAGCGCATCTAATACGCCTTTCCCTTTAAAATTATATCTTGTTAAAGCAAAGGCCATCATTGAAGCCAATACTATAACTCCTATAGTTACACTTCCTGAAATAAGAAAACTCATTCCATATGCTTTTAATATGTTTAAATTATTAAAAGCATTTTCATAGTTTGCTAAAGTAAACTCCTTTGGAAGGCTAAAGGAAGAAGATAGCAGCTCTGCCGAAGGTTTAAATGAGTTTATTATAACCCATATAAAAGGAAATATAGTTGTTATAGCCCATACAATTAAAACTGCATATATGACAAACTTACCAAAACTAAAAGACTTCTCTTTTTTGTTTTTTAATGCTCTTGTTTTCTTACTTATATTGCTTTCTACCATATCTATCCTCCTATCTATCCTTATCTGGCTTAACTACAGCGTTAATTACCTTAGAAACTGCAATACCAAGAATAACTATAAGTACTGCTAGAGCTGAACCATAGTCAAAGTTATTCATTCCAAAGGTACTTTGATACATATAGGTTCCCAAGAAGTGTGTAAGTCCTTGTGGTGCTCCATTTGGAACTAATACCCACGGTAAGTCGAATACCTTTAATGCTCCAGTTACTGCTAAAACTATACAAGTACAAAGCACTCCTCTTAGCATAGGAATAGTAATATAAAATACCTGCTTAACTTTACTGCATCCATCAATTGAAGCTGCCTCATAGATATCATCTGGAATATCACTTAGTCCAGTTAAAATAATTACAAAATAAAACCCTACATAACTCCAAAGGGTTGGTATCGAAACCATAAAGAAAGCTAGTGTTGGCTTAAGCCAGTTAACTGGGTCTTGTCCAAACACAGCAAGAAGCTGGTTAAGCATTCCCCCATTATAGTTATAAAATAACTTGAATATTAAACCTATTGCAGTTGCAGATATAACTATTGGGAAGAAGTATACTGTTCTAAAGAACTGTTGTCCACGCTTAACATTGCTAACTAAAACTGCTAATACAAAGGCAATGCCAACTTGGAATATAATTGTTAGGCCCATCATTTTTAATGAGTTCCAAACAGCAATTTTTAAATCCGGGTCTGTAAACATTTTCTTATAATTTTCGAGTCCAATAAATTTCCATGTCTGTCCTGGCATTAATACAGGTGTAGTCATATCAAATAAACTGTTTTTTATATTTTGTAAAAATGGTATATATAAAAATACAACTAAAAATATAAGACTAGGTACTAAGAAGATTATAAGTGGCCATTTTTTCTTGTATAGCATCTATTTCCCACCTTTCCGCCCTTATTTGGGGTAAAAAACAGAGGGGTGGTTTCAGTACCCCTCTGCCACTGTCTTATTTTTTATTTTGCTCTTTCAGCACTCATTTTTAATGCTTCGTTAAGAACATCTTCTGCTTTAGCTGCTCCTGTTGAAATCTTAACTACATTAGCAATGATAGATTTGTAAGCTTCTGGATCAATTCTTGAATCTGTTGGTCCTGAAATTGATGTAGCAGATTTGCTGTACTCTAGTCCTGATTTTCCAAGTGCTGTCATGTCAGCTGGTGGATCTACTGCTACTGCAGCTTGACCTGTTGCTCCGCCTGCTTCCCAATACTTAGTAACTCCAGCCTTATCAGTGTGAGCTGTTACAAATTTAACTGCTGCTTCCCTCTTAGCTTCATCTTCCCATGCCTTTTTAGTGATATAGAATCCTGAAGACATTCCTCCAACCATTGCGCCCTTTTGAGCTTTTTGGTCTTCAACTCCTGGGAATGAAGTTACAACTGTGTTTTCTTGATCTGTAACTCCACCAATTCTCCAGTTACCATCTAAAATCATAGCTGCTTTTTTATCATTGAACAATTGAATAACATATGCTTCATCAACTGTATCTGTATCTTCTGGGAATGCGCCCATATCTCTTAAAGTTTTAATAGTCTCAAGTCCTTTTACCCATTCTGCTGGTGCCTTCTCTGGAATAGATGTATAACCTTCTTCACCTGCAGTGTAAAGCATTAAGAACTCAACGAAGTAGTGAGGTACATTGTTTAAAGATACTGCAAATGGAATGATTCCATTAGCTTTGAAAGTTTCTATAGCCTTAACTAAAGATGCCCAATCTGTTGGGATTTCAACTTTATATTGTTCAAATAAATCCTTGTTGCAGAATAACCCTTCCCAGTATCCTGTAGTTGGTACAGCTCTCTTAACACCGTCTGTGTTAGTTACTGCATCTAATGCAGCAGGAAGTGTATCCTTAGCATAATCTGGATATTCCTTTTGAATATCTGCAATTGACATTAATTTGTCTGTTTGTACAACAGCGTTTGCAGTTGCATCTGTGAAGAATTGGATTACATCTGGTTCATTTCCTGAAGCGAAGTCTGTAGCAACCTTAGCTTTCCACTCTTCATCTGAAGATTGTGAATTATCTTCGATTGTTATGTTTTTATTTGCTGCCATAAATTCTTTGTTGATTTCTTGATAAGTTGCAGCATTAGGGTCTGTTCCACCAAACATTGATACTGTATTTAAAGTAACCTTCTGTGATCCAGCTTCTCCGCCTTGTTCCTGTGAGCTTCCTCCATCTGCTGGTTTCTCTTCTGAATCTTTGCTAGAACATCCAGCAACCATAGTAGCAAGCATTGTTGTAGTAATAACTGCTGCTAATATTTTTTTCAATTTAACCATTCTGTTTTCCCTCCCCATTATTAAGTACCCCTGATTTAAATGTTTTCATTGGGTAACCTTATAATATAATTATACTAACTCTTGGAAATATTATCATTGAACCGACTTGACATTATTTGTTTAATTTTGCTATATTTGAAATTATTTCCTCTCGAGCCTCGTCATCTTCCTCAGTATAAGGAATAGTAATTAGGGACCTGGTCTTATCCTCTGCTATGGGCTCAATAGTCAACCCATACCTTTTACCGTATATAAGCTTAATTCTTTCATTCACATTTCTAATGCCAAGGGATGCATGTTTTCCTGGAACTGGCTTTATAGCATCTGGATCACCAGATAGAATTTTCTTCACTCTCTCCTTATCCTCTTCAGTCATCGGCTTTCCTGTGTTCACAACTTGCACATATATTTTTTTATCATCATGATATATTTTTATTTCTATTACTCCTGTACTAACTGTCTCAATTCCATGAACAACAGCATTTTCAAGAATAGGCTGAAGAATTAATTGAGGCACCATTGCCTGAAGTAAATCCTCATCAATTTCCTTTTCAACCACAAGTCTTTTACCAAACCTCATAGATATAATATACAGATAGGCATCTGCACATCTTAATTCTTCAGATAGTCTTATTAATCTTTTATCTTCTCTATCCATATGATAATCAAGGACAGTACCAAGTGATTCTATCATCTTTGAAAGAGTAACATCTCCAGACATACGAGCCTGCCAGTTCATAATTTCTAAGGTATTATTTAAGAAGTGTGGATTAATTTGTGCCTGTAAAGCTAAAATCTTTGCATCCTTCCTTGCCAGTTTTTCATCATAAGCATAATCAAACAGGTATTGAACCTGCTTGGACATCCTATTAAAGGAATTCTGAAGATACTGGAACTGATGATTAGGCATATCTTCTCCATCAATAGCAACACCAAGCTTTCCACTTTCCATCTCCCTAGAAGCCTCCACCAGCTTACTAATTGGTGCCGTAATCTGCTTTTTTAGAAAATATATAATAAAAATCAGTATTGGTCCCATTATTAAAATAAGTATATAAATCATACTGTATAAATGATTAAGCTCTGCATCAATTACAGCCTTATCCACCATAAGTAAAAGCCCTAAATGATAATCATCATGCTTTTCCTCTAGAAAATAAGCATAATAATCATTGTCTTGTTTAATTATCAATTTATCTCTATAAATCGAAGAGTATTCCTCAAGCACTTCTTTCGCTAGATTAAATCGTTTCTTCTCCTCTGTAAAACCTGGTTTTAATACTAATCCATCTGCATCATTTATGCATAACCCCAAAAACTGACCTTCATCTAATGTAATATCTGAAAACATATTTTTTCTATTTAACTCAAGAACAAGGGTTCCAAACTTTTCGTAAGAGCTTATTGTGTAAACATTACGAACAATAAATATTCTTCCATCAACAACAATAACCTCAGCATAAGAAGAATCCACTTCTCTTAATTCATTAATAGCATCATGAACCTCTTCCATATAGCTTCCCATAGGATAATTATTGCTTGATAAATATGTAAAAGGATTATCTTTACCCTCTAAATAGAAAGCACATATATCGAACCTCTTATCCCAAAAGAACTTATTCCTTAAATTGCTGCTAATATTCATATAACAATCATTTCGTCCTTCGTTACCATCTGCTTTATATTGTTCCCAAGCCCTTTCAAGATAGTATTCATAGGATGGTTTTCTTGCGGCATCAATAGCCTCATCTAAATAATTAGAAATGAATACATCTGTACTTCTCAGCTTTTCAACAAACATATTTCTAAGTTTTCCTTGTATATTGTCCTTATAGGACGTTGTCATTGATAAATAAATAATAGTTATAGGCACTAACCAACAAAATATGCAAAACAATACAATATTTCTATTTAATGATTTTTTTCTAACCATCTTTTTTTCTTCCATAATTACCCTCCACAACCTTAATTATACGAATTATTTCCTTTATTTTCAATCATAAGGAATACCGTAAAGACTCTGGCATTCTAAAATTAAAAGCATCTACCCTCGGCAGATGCTCCCAACTTTAAATATTAATATATTTTACTTATTATTTTATTCCTAAAAACTCTACAAACTTATCACACATAGCTTCTGCTTCTTCTGGTGATTCCATCTCACAGAAGATTCTTAGAAGTGGCTCTGTGCCTGAAAATCTACAGATTATCCAGTCCCCATTTTTAAAGTAAACCTTGCAACCATCAAGATAAGAGACTCTTTCAATTTCTCTATCTATTTGTGGAAGGTGTTTTTGCACTAATAAAGTATTATAAATTTCAGATTTCTTTTCATGACTGAATTTATAATCACGCTCTGCCATATAAAGTGCTCCAAATTCCTCTTGAATATATTTTGCTATTTCAGAAAGCTTCTTTCCTGTTACAGCTATCATTTCAACTAAAAGAGCTGCAGCATAGATACCATCCTTACCATTAATATGACCACGAACCGTTAATCCTCCTGAAGACTCTCCTCCTATGATTGCATTAGTTTCCTGCATTTTTGATGAGATATGTTTAAATCCTACTGGAACTTCATAGCATTTTTCCCCTAGTTTTGCAGCTACTTTGTCCAGCATATGAGTTGTAGCTACGTTTCTAACAACTGGGCCAGTCCATCCTTTGTACTTAACTAGATAGTAGTAAAGAAGAACTAGTATTTCATTGGGATGAAGGAATCTCCCTGTATCATCAATAACTCCAATACGGTCAGCATCTCCATCCGTTGCAATTCCAATATCATATTTACGATCCATAACATAGTTTTGTAAGGTATGCAAAGTACTGGCTGAAGGTGATGGAAGTTTGCCTCCAAATAGTGTATCATGTCTCTCATTTATAACATCTAATTCACATCTTGCAATGGACAGGATAGTTTTTAAGGAAGTTTGGCTGACCCCATACATTGGATCAAGAGCAATTCTAAGTCCCTTATCTTTTATTGCATCAATATTAATAGCTTTTATTATATTGTCAATATACTCATTAAATGGATTGAATTCAACTACTAAGCCTTCCTCTAAGGCTTTATCATAGTCCATAGCTTCCACTTTATTTCCTTTAGCACATTCCTTTTCAACTATATCAATGTAACCTTCAATTTCTTTTGTCTGAACTTCATTTGCATCTCTGCCCCCTGCAGTAAAGACTTTAATTCCATTATATATTGCTGGATTGTGGCTAGCAGTTACCATCATTCCATAGGGCATTTCATGCTCCATTACATAATACATTACTAGTGGTGTTGGTGATGATCTATTAACAAAGTAACATTTTATTCCCTCATGAGCAAATACCTCACAACACCACATAACAGCTTCCTTGGAAAGGAATCTTCTGTCATAACCAATACATATCCCTTTGTCAGTTGCATCTTCATCCTGCATCTTCATAGCTAAAGCCTTTGCAAGCTTTTGAATATTTTCTCTTGTAAACTCATCCCCAATGACAGCTCTCCAACCACCAGTACCAAACTTAACCATTTATCATCATTCCCTTCTAACCCATAACTACTTTAATGTCATACTTCTTACCAGCTTCTCCTGGAAGAATCTTTGATGCTCTAACTCCATCTACATAAATTTCTTTAACTCCCTTTTCCACATGGTTTGGATTTTCAACTTGAATATTGAATGTTGCCCCTCTCCATTGTCTTTGAACGCTGAAACCATCCCAATCTCCTGGTATGCATGGATCAATTAAAAGCTCCTCAAGCTGCGGCCTGATTCCTAGCATATATCTTGTTGCTGAGAAGTATGCCCATCCACCTGTACCTGTCATAAATGGGTGTCTAGCCCTACCAAAGGCACTGTGAGCTTTACCTATAACGAACTGGCAGTATGAATATGGTTCAGCTTCTCTAATTTCTATCATATCATTTTGATAATATGGACAAAGTGCATTATAAAACTCCATAGCTCTGCTTCCACGTCCTAACATACACTCAGCAGCCCATGCCCATGGATTAGGATGGCTGAAAACTGCACCATTTTCCTTTAATCCTGGATAAACTCTAGTTACAAAACCTATATCCTCATTTGGAACTGTATAGGCTGGTGAGTTAAGCATTATTCCATATGGTGTAAATAGATGCTCGTAAACTGAATCCATGGCTTTAATACCTTTTTCATGAGATGCAGCTCCTGATAAAACTGCCCAAGCATTTGATTCAAGGTGTATTCTTCCCTCTACATCTTCAGCGGTTCCAATCTTTGAACCATTCTTTGTGATTCCACGAATATACCAATCCTTATCCCAAAGAACTTCTTCTCCAACAGCCTTAACCTTAGCTGCCATCGCTTCGTATTTTTCTATATCATCCTTTTTATCAACTATTCTTGCTAAATCTAAGAAGTTTTGAATTGCCCAATAATGTAAGAAGGATACCATAGCACTTTCTCCACCACCAAGGTTTAAGCAATCATTCCAGTCAGCACGAAGTCCCTTACAAACTCCTGTTGCTCCAACCTGCTCTGCAGAGAAATCTAAGATACGTGTCATATGCTCATACACAGTACCTTCTCCTCCATCAGCATAGGTTAAAACTCTATTAAGAAAATCTATATCTCCAGTTTCCTTAATAAATTCAGTGATAGCAGACACTAACCATAGTGCATCATCTGAACAGGTATCCTCTAAGCCATGAATCATATCCTTCACATTTGGTGTAGGAATCACTGTTGGAGATTTAAATGGTTTTACTTCATGATCTGGATCAAACCATTCTGGTTGGAATAAATGTAATCCATACCCCTGCGATACTAGACCTCTTAAAAGCTCCTCAAGTCTTTGTTTACACTTCTCTGGATTTGAGTGTGGAATTGTCATGGCATCTTGAGATGTATCTCTATAGCCAAGACCTGTTCTTCCTCCAACTTCAATGAAAGAAGCAAATCTTGAGAACATTACATTTATCTCTGCTTGGTATAAAGTCCAAGTGTTTATTAGTGTATTCATTCCTTCATTTGGAGTTTCAATCTGAAGTGCTTGCTGCTTCTTGTGCCAGAACTCTTTAAGGTCCGCATATGCAGCATCCACATTTTCAAAGTTACTGTACTTCTCACGAATAGCTCTTCCAGCATTTCTATTTCCTTCTCCAAGCATGAATACTAAACGTACTTCTTCTCCTGGCTGAAGCTCTATTCTTTTATGAAGAGATCCACAGTGATTGTTTCCAAGCTCAAAACTTCCGCTGCACTGCCCTCTTTCCACAGCTACTGGATTATCCTCAGTGTGGTAAAGTCCAAGAAATTTATCTCTTAAACAATCAAAGCTATCTGGTTGGAAGCTCGCTGTGAAATACTGATATCCAAACTCCTCATAGAATAAATCGTGTTCTATAATTCCATCTTCATAAGAAGAACCTGCAGCATACATACTCATTTGGAAGTTCTTATTATCCATATCAATATGGTGGAAGGAAAACTCTAAGTATGAGAATACACTAAGCTTTCTTGCCTTATCACCTGTATTCTTAATCTTTACATCCCAAAGCTCCACTGGATCAGCTATTGGAATAGAAAGCTTCTGCTCTGCATGAATTCCTGCATAATCACACTCATATACAGTGTAAGACATACCATGACGGCACTTATACTGCGCTTCCTCCAAGGATTTACCCACTGGCTGCCAGGATACACTCCAATAATCTGCTGTTTCATCATCTCTTAAATATACATAATGACCTGGTCTGTCCATTGGTACAGAGTTTCCTCTAAATCTTGTAACTCTGTGATACTCCGGTGATTTGTAAAATGTATAACCTCCAGCAGTATGGTTTATTACCGTACACATGTCTTTAACTCCTAAGTAGTTTGTCCATGATGTAGGTAAATCTAATCTGTCTATAACATATTCCCTTTTGTCATTATCAAAATATCCGTAACGCATGAAATACCCCCGCATAAAATTTTTTTATACTTTTTATATTTTCATATTATTTAATTGTAACTTCTCTTAAAAACCGTAAAGAAATACTCAAAGAGTAAGTTTGACTTAACCAAATCATAGATTTGGAATCTTAGATAAGGAAACTCCGCCTCACATTCGTTGGTGGAGTAAGTTCGAGTATCTAAATCATAGATTTAGACTCTCACTTAGTTTGTTATTGTTAATTCCGTTTCTTTATCAAACACATGAACTCTTTCCATATCTATTGCAAACTTAACCTTTTGACCTTGCTTCACATTAGCATGAGCATCAACTCTTGAAGTTACTGAAATCCCTTCTAAATCAAAGTAAAGGTAAGACTCTGCTCCAATTAACTCATAAACCTTAATTTCAGCTTCGAAAGAACTTTCTGGCATTTTATCAACAAAAACCTCATTTGCAAGAACGTTTTCTGGTCTTATTCCCATAACCACTGTCTTTCCATTGTAGCCTCCAGCAATAAGTTTTTTAGCCTTTTCTTCTGGTAATTTAAACTCTGACTTACCAATTACAAGGATCACTTCTTTTCCATTAACCTTAACTACTGCATCAAAGAAATTCATTTGTGGAGAACCTATAAAGCCCGCAACGAACAAGTTTTTAGGTGAATTATAAAGATTTAAAGGCGTGTCTACCTGCTTTATCTCTCCATCCTTCATAACAACAATTCTTGTTCCAAGAGTCATTGCCTCTGTTTGGTCGTGAGTTACATAAATAATTGTTGCTCCTAATCTTTCATGAAGCTTAGCAATCTCAATACGCATTTGAACTCTTAGCTTAGCATCAAGATTTGAAAGAGGCTCATCCATAAGGAATACCTTTGGATCACGAACTATAGCACGTCCCATAGCAACACGCTGTCTTTGTCCTCCTGATAAAGCCTTTGGCTTTCTCTCTAATAATGACTCTAAGTCAAGGATTCTTGCGGCTTCCCTAACCATTGTATCTATTTCATTCTTTGGAGTCTTTCTAAGTTTTAATCCAAAGGCTAAATTATCATATACTGTCATATGAGGATATAAAGCATAGTTTTGGAATACCATTGCGATATCCCTATCCTTTGGTTCTAGATTATTTACCACCTTATCCCCTATCTTAAGCTCACCGCCTGAAATCTCTTCAAGTCCAGCAATCATACGAAGAGTAGTAGACTTACCACAGCCTGATGGTCCTACAAAGATAATAAACTCCTTTTCCTCAATATCAAGGTTAAAGTCTTTTACAGCCTCAAACCCATTTGGATATACCTTTTTAATGTCTTTCAAAGATAAACTATTTGCCAATTAAATCTCCTCCTTAAATGAGTGTCCAAATCTATGATTTGGTTTACACGAATTTACTCCTTCGAATGCATATGAGAAGGAGTTTCCTTTAATAAATGTCCAAATTTTATATTTGGTTTACACGAAGTTAAGTGATAGTCTAAATTCTTGATTTAACTACTCGAACTTACTCCTTGGAACACTTCTCCGACTTCTTTTGAGAAAGAGTTTCCTTATTAAATGAAATATAATCAATATACATAATTCCTCAAACATCTTCATATTTATGTATATTGCTACAAAATATACCTTTAAAAATTTTTCATTTGAATTTTATGTCCTAGTAATTTATACTAAAATTAGATAATTTGGAAGGAAGTGCATATAATGAAACAATTCTTCAGCATGGACAATAAGTTCTTTGGCATAATGACTAGAATCGCTGATTTACTTATACTAAACTTTTTATTTCTAATCTGTTCTATGCCACTCATAACTGTTGGGGCATCTTTCACAGCCCTATATAGTGTAACTTTAAAGATGTCTACCAATGATGAAACTTATATGTTCAAAGGCTTCATGAAAGCATTTAAAGAAAACTTTAAAGCTTCAACTATTGTCTGGCTAATCTTCATTGCTATAGGACTAGTTCTTAGTGTAGACTTTTTCTTTGCTAACCTTTTCAGCAACCTGAAAATAAGTAGCATACTTAGAGTCATCTTCACCGGACTAGTAATACTAGCTTTTATAATGATTTCTTATGTATTTCCTTTAGTAGCTCAGTTCTATAACACTACTTTCAACTACATAAAAAACTCATTCTTAATGGCAATTTGTCACATTCCTCAAACCCTTGGAATTTTCATAATAAATGCTTTTCCTATAATTTGCTTCTTAGTTGGTTCTTACCTGCTTGCTTTAGGAACTGTATTCTACTTATTTATAGGCTTTTCTCTAAGTGCCTTTATTAACTCATTTATATTTAATAAAGTATTTGCAAACTATAAGTGACACTCCAAATCTTTGATTTGGTTAGTGAACTTACTCCTTCGAATGTATACGTAAAATAGTTTTCCTTAAAATTAAACTCAACCAGAAATTCAATGGTTGAGTAATATTTACTAATCAAATATCTGAGTATATCCTCAAGGGGGTCCCCCACACATAAACTGCTGACTTGATATGTAGGGGATTATTTAATGAAGTCACCTTGTAATGTCATTATACTTTTATAAAGATTTATTTTTAACTGTCAGTTGTGGGAATTTTTGAACATAATTGTTCTATTATTTGTAATTTATTATTTTGTAAAAAAATAAGACTATTTAGAGATATAAATCTTTACTTTAAAAAGCATAATCAATTAAAAAGAGTGATACAAAATAATTAAAATCATTTTGTATCACTCTTTTCTTATATACTTACATACTTATATACTTATCTCTTCTGCTTTCATAATACAATTACCTATTATGTTAAATCACAAAATCTAGAAGTAACTTACAGCTTTATAACTCTCTTTGCTCTTTCAGCCAAATCCAAATCATGAGTTACAAATACAATAGTTTTACCTTCATCATTTAGTCTTTTAAGTATTTCAAACACTATATCTCTATTTTCTTTATCCAAATTACCTGCAGGTTCATCTGCAAATATTATTTCGCATTTTTTTAATATAACTCTTGCTAAAACGACTCTCTGCTGCTCTCCTCCACTTAGCTCATATATCTTTTTCTTATTATGTCCTTTAGCCCTACAGACTCAAGGGCTTCATTTATTTTTTTAGTATGATTGATATTCTTTTGATACTTTAAAGCAATTTTTAATGCTCTCCTTTTATAATTTTACTAAATGAACTATTTGAGATAATTCTATCTAATAAAATAGCTATAACTATTTCTACAAATAAAATTAGTAGCCCAAATATGGCAATATTAGTTTTTACACTTATTATACTTGCTGCAATAGTTATCGAAATAGTATTTACTAAAACCAATGAAAGTATCAGTAATATATTTCTTGATATTGCTGAATATCCAAATAGCTTCTTGATATAGAGCTTATATTTATTTCTTTCATAGTAGCTAACAACTATGTTATAAGTAATCATCAGGTTTGAAACAGCAATTATTATTATTGTGAAAATTTCACTTCTTATCTCATTTTCTAATCTATCTATTCCTAATCCATATTCATTATAAACTGTGTACAGACTTTGTATATTTGCTTCTACACTTTAAGCCTTAATAATATTCCCTATATCTGCAAAGGCGTCTAGCTCTTTAGATTTAAAATATACACATCTAGATATATATGAAAAATAAGATGATTCATTAACATTATCTGTACCAATTATCGCTATAGGATCATCAATTAGATTTCTATTATCACTCATAATACTTGAATCATAGGTGAAATAACTTTGATTATTGTCTCAATATATTATATTTACTTCTAAATCTGACTTTTGTATATTATTTAGCTCAATATTTAACTCTCACTATACATGTTATCTACTTCTACTTTTTTAAAGTAAAATAAATCTATGAACTCTTCTTTTATTATATCTTCGTATTCTTGAAATTTTTTAGGTACTAATAAGTTTATAGTATTATCATTATGGTCTATTAAATCAAATACCCCCTTTACATTTACATAAATAGGATTAACCTCAAGATAATTTTTATTAATGGTTATATTCTTTCCATATTGACTTATATCCTAATTTTTCCCTTCAGAGTTAATCTCATATAAATAGATTCCATCTTCATCAAGTGAAAAATTTGATGTATCAATTAAGAAAGCATCTCTTCCATCTACCGCTGTTTGTAAAATTGGTAATCTTAACATTTCTAATTACTTCTTCCTTACTTAAAAATTCTTCCCCGGTATATTTAAGTTGAATATTATAAATATTTTTTGCTTTCTCCCATTCAGATAGATTTTCTAGTTGTGTTTGTAATATTTTATAATTTAAAACACAACTATTTATAGACAATATAAGAAATATCACACACACAAACTTCAAAGTGAATTACATTATATTATTAATACCCTAAGATTTTTTCCCCTTTAGAGCTAATACATACTTAGACTTTCTAGTATTTAAACTTACTACTAATGTTGATACAATAATGTTAATTAAAATACATATCATTGCAAACATGATAAAATACGCTGATACCCTAATGAACATATTTAACTTAAACGTATAAATAACATACACTGACTATATAATTCTTCTGTAGCTTAAAGTAATTTTCAAATATTATAACTATACTTGTAGTATCTTTATACAAAATACCATTAGTTTCATTATCTTTTACTATATTGAATACTAATATAGTAACTACAAGTAATTCAATTGTGAATAATACATATATTATTTTTTTCAATGCTACTTTTCACCCTATAGTTGGTTTTCTATAGCCCATAAGACCTTTCGTTAATTTAATAAAATTATAACACCATCAACTTTCTATAACCACTTACGATACTGTCACAATTCTTCTGTCATATGGCACTTTTGTCATAAATCAAAAAATTTAAAAGACCAATACTATCTTGTACAAAGTTCAAAGTATTATCCACAACACTTTAATCTTCAAATTAATACACATATTAAAGTGTATTAAAAGCAGATGCCTCTTTTAAATAATTTCCAAAAACACCTGCCAAGTTTCTAAAAAATGAATTCTTGTCGTCACATAAAAACTCACCTCATATATATGATTATTACCTAGTATAAATTAGTATAAAAAAAGAGCCCCGCTTCGCAAAGAAGCAAGAACTCTTTCAAACTATCAGTATATCTAATGAAATGCCTTCTCATATTCATTCGAAGGAATGTTCAAAAATTAAGTTCCCATTAGCCAAATCATAGATTTGGAGTGACTTTTTATAGGAAACTCCACCTCACATGCGTTCGGTGGAGTAAGTTCGAGCAACCAAATCATAGATTTGGTCTCTCACTTATAGTCTAGTATCCCACATACCGCAGAATGCATCCACTGGGTCAACCCCAACGAATTCGCTTTCTCCAGTTAACTTAGCAACTAGCGCATCTATTGTTACTTCATTTGCATCATATGTGTTAATGTAAGTCTTAGCTTGTGGCACGTCAGCTAAAAGGAATGGACTCTTGAATGAAACAACGATTGTTGGTATTTCATGTACATACCATGGAATCTCTTTTCCACCTTTAGAGAAGCCCCAACCTACTCTTTCAACAGTCATTCCAGTTCCATTTACAGCAGCTGCTGTGATAATAAGGTCATACTTATTCACAAACTCTCCAACTGGACTCTTTCCTAAGAAGTACTTCATAACTGCAAGGTTCTTCTCAGCACCCTCTTTTTTAGCTAACTCCTCTAATGGAGAAACATATATCTCAACGTCGAAGCCTTTAGCTCTTAATTTTTCTGCTAACTTATCTGCTGGTGATGGTCCTTTTGGCATGATAAGATTAAATAATGATCCACCGCTTGATGTTACTCCACCAACTGGTACCACTAATATTCTTTTATGCTTTTCTACGCATAAAGGTAATACATCTTGCTTATTTTTAACTAAAGTTATAGCTTTATCAGCAACTTCTTTAGCTATTTTCTTGTGCTCTTCACATCCAACTACAGATAAACCTTCTACTGGTGGAACAAGTTCCTCTTTAGCTTTTTTATGTAAGCCAAGTCCTGCTTTAGCTCCTAAAATTCTAGTTAAAGCATCATGAAGTCTTTCATCTGTAATTACTCCATTCTTGTATCCATCCATCATGTATCCAAAGTCTTCATCTAAATCATTGAAGAATAAGAACATATCACAACCAGCAGCTATAGCTTGTGGTAATACATCTTTACGTCTTAATGCACAAGTCATTCCAACCATGTGAGAAGCATCTGTAACTACAAGACCGTTAAAGCCTAATTTACCTCTTAATAAATCTGTAGTTATTTCTTTACATAAAGATGCTGGTAATATTTCTTCATCCTTTATTGTTGGATTAAAGTGTTTTGTGTATGCTGGGAATAAGAAGTGTCCTATCATAACACTTTGAATTCCTTCTTCTATAAGACCTTTATATATTATACCGTAAGATTTATCCCACTCTTCACATCCAAGACTCATTACAGCATTAGAAATGTGGTGGTCTCTTTCATCAATTCCATCTCCTGGGAAATGCTTCATTGCACAAATCATGTTACTTTCACTAACACCTTTGAAATATCCTAAAGCATTAGCTAATACCTTTTCAGCTTCATTAGAGAAACATCTAGAAGATATTATTGGGTTTCTCCAGTTTAAGTTTATATCAACAAGTGGGGCAAATGTCCAGTTACTTCCTGTAGCAGCTCCCTCTATTCCACTGATTCTTCCCATTTCATAAGCATATTTAGGATCATTAGTAGCTCCAATTTTAACTGGAAGACCAACTTCTGTTCCCCCACCACATGCTCCATTTCCACCACCTTCAAGGTTTGAAGCTATAAATAGTGGAATTTTGCTGTTTGTTTGAAGAATAACATTTTGCTGATGTATTTCAGCTGCTGAACCTGGGTTGTATCTTGCAGCACCAATGTGGTAGTTGTTAACTACATCTTTAAGATATTCTTCATCTCTTGTTATTCCTAAGTTTACAAATAGTTGTCCAATTTTTTCTTCAATTGTCATGCTAGCAATTGTTTCTTCTACCCATTTAATTGCCTCATCGTCAAGGTTAAATGGTTTTGCTTTTAAGTTTACCATAATTCTTTCCTCCAAAATTCCGTTAATTTTTAACTATCTATCAAGAACTGAATAGTATTCTTCTATCCAGGCATCTTGCAACTCTTTGGTAAGCTTCCCCTCAACTAAAGCTGGTAATACTTCATCCTTGAATCTTTTCCAGCTCTGTGCTTCTTTCCCAACAATAATAGGGTAACACCAAACACCATTGTCCTCTGCAGCTTTTATATCTCCAGGAGCATCACCTATCATAACTACCTTATCTTTGTCATAACCTTTTTCTAATAAACCATTTATGCAGAAGGCTTTGCTTCCTTCCTCTTGTGAAAGCAGTCCATGTACAAAACCTGTGAAGTTATGCTTCTCCCACTCGTGTTCTAAAGCCATCTTATTGGCACTGCTTACTGCTGCTATATCCGCAACTTTAGATGCCTCTTTTAAAGCTTCATAAGCATTTTCAAAAGGATAACCACCTTCAGTTAATTTTTTAATTTCCTTATTTGTATCTTCACTCCACTGCAGTACAGTTCTCATGCAAGGGTTATCATTAGTTTTTAATAATTCTTCGATAGCTCTATTTGAAAGCTCAGGACTATTATTGCAGAAGTCTTCAAAAACTTCTAGGCCTTCAACTTCAACCTTTAAGGCCTTAAGTGTTAATAAACAAGCTTTAAATCTATTTATTCCTCTTGTCCTTGAAAATAAGTTAACCTTTAACCAAGTCTCATAAGCTTCTGTACATCTATGGTTTAAGTCAAAACTTTCAATGAAGCATGGTGCAAAACACTTCTCATGCTTTGCATCCATAACATCCATAACACAGCCATCACTATCTGCACATACTAAAAATTCTTTTTCTTTTTTTAATTCAGATAATATACTCATTATTCATCCCTCTTCGTTTAATTTATTTGTTAATTCTTGTGATTACCTTCTTCCAGGCATTTTAACGATCATTATTTTTTTTGATTTCGCTTACAAATTCCTTAGGACTTATACCATATTCAGATTTAAAAGCCCTGTAAAAGTTTGCATAATCGCCAAATCCACACTTTTGATATACATCTGTTGGAGACATATCTTCATATAACATCTGTTTTGCTATTAAAAGTCTTTTTTGAATTATATACCTATATATACTAGTACCAACTACACGGTTAAATTCATGACTTAAATGATATTTACTCATAAAGAATTTTGCAGCTAGTGCTTCTAAAGATATCTTTTCTTGATAATGAGTATTAATGTAATTTACTACTTCACTAGCTAATGCACTACCCTTGTCCTGAGGTTTATACATATGAGGTGTTTCCCTCATTAGTCTGTTTATTTCCACAAGAAGCTGTCCCAAAAAGCAGCTTTTTAAAAATTCACTACCATATAAATCATTTTCATTTTCAAAAATCATTAATTTAAGAAGTTTTAAAATATTATTTTGACGTTGTGTTCCAACCCTTAATAAATTTGATCTCTTATGATCGCTTGAATCAAAGCATTCTGTCAAATCTTCCCTTTGTGTTTTAAACCTTTCCATACAGCTTTTTCTTACCCATAGAACAATTCTCTCATAAGGAGCATCTCCTGGGCCAAACTTTGGTTGATGTAGTTCTTTAGGATTGATTAATAAAACATCTCCTGGAAGGAGTACATACTGCTTACTTTCAATACTAAAGGTAACATCTCCTGAAATAAAAAAGTATATTTCATAAAAATCATGGTGATGCAAGTCTACATTAAATTCTTCCCCATCTATATCTTTATAATGTTTATAATGATATATTTCAAAGTCATTAGCAGTCATAAGCTGACTATGATTAAACTTTTGATATTTTTCATCCATAATAATTACCTTCCTCTGTGTAATAATTATTGAAACCTAAGTGTCACTTCAGAAATATTACTCCAAATCTTTCCCCATTAGCACAGGTGATTTGATAAGCAAAACTTCCACAAAGTAATCCTTGAATTTAAAAGTGTAACTTACCCCTTCAACTCAAAGGAGAATTAGTTTCCTTGATGCTAAAATTTGTTTTGTAAGATTAGTATTAATTTATAATTACAATGTAGAATAATGTTAACTTTTCCTCAAAACCAACTTTCGTCTTTATCCGCTTAATTTTTAAACAATTGCAGAAATTCTGAAGAAACTTCATGTTATATATGCCCTATTCCACATTTTCTAATTAAAGAATATAACAACATTGACAATGTGTCAAAACTTTCAGAAACTGTCGCAATATTTGCAATGTTTTTTCGCAATATTAACATATAAATATGCTATTTGAATATGATATCATCGAAATATAGCAAAGTTTCATAAATATTTTTCAATTGTTGGACAATGAAATCACAATGAAAATGTTTAAATACATTGCTAAAATTTACAAAAGCTATATAAAAATGAGGTGATTTAGATAATGAATAAAATTATTATCTCAGGCTTTAGTGACGAAATTGATAAGTGTTTCGATACTCAATTAAAAACAGCTACTACTTTAGGTATGGATCATATCTGCTTAAGAAGTGCTGACGGTAAAGGTATCGCTGAATATACACTTGAAGAATTCAAAAGTTCACTTATGCCTCAATTGGACAAGTACAACGTAAAAGTATCAAGTCTTGGAAGCCCAATTGGTAAAGTAAAAATTGACGACGAAGAAGGATTCAAAAAACAATTAGAGCAACTTCACACACTTTGTCAAATAGCAAAGGAAGTTAATTGTAAATATATAAGAGTATTCAGCTTTTATATTCCAGAGGGTGATGACTTCACAAAATACACATCTGAAGTTATCAGAAAATTAACTCAGTTCGTTGATATTGCTGCTCAATATGAAATCGTTCTTATTCATGAAAATGAAAAAGATATATATGGTGACATAAAAGAAAGATGCTTAGAAATATTATCTACTATTAACAGTCCTTATTTCAAAGCTGCTTTCGACTTCGCTAACTTTGTACAATGCGGTGAAGACACAAAGGCATGTTACGATCTTCTTAAAGATTTCGTAGCTTACATCCACATAAAGGATGCTGTTTCATCAGATAACGATAACGTTCCTTGTGGTACTGGTGAAGGTAAAATTGCTGAAATATTAAGACAAGCTATTAAGGAAGATGATTATGAAGGTTTCTTAACTTTAGAACCACACCTAGTAATATTTGATTCTCTGAAAGATCTTGAAATAAAAGATACTAGTGAAATCATTAAGGAAGCTAAAGCTAAAGATGGTGCTGACGGATATAGAATCCAATATGAGGCACTTACAAATATATTAAACAATATATAAATAGGGATTTTGAAAGGAGAAATTATCATGAAAAAAATTAAATTAGGTATCATTGGTGTTGGTGCTCAAGGTGGCGCTTACGCAGGGTTTATAACAGGAAAAGGCGGCTTCCCAGGAATGCCAGCTCCAAGACAACCAGAATACGTAGAGCTAGGTGCAATCTGTGATACAGACCCAGCTAAAAAAGCTATGTGCGAAGAAAAATATCCTGAGATTCCTTTCTTCACAGACTACAAAGAAATGATAGCTTCTGGAAAAGTTGACTCTATCGTTACTTGTGTACCTCACTATTTACACCACGAAATGGCTATATATGCTATGGAGCACGGAATCAACGTTCTTGGCGAAAAGCCAGCTGGAGTTAGAGCTAAAGACGTTAGATTAATGAACGAGTGTGCAGCTGCTCACCCAGAAGTAACTTTCGGAATTATGTTCAACCAAAGAACAAACAAATTATACCAACAAATTAAAGCTTTAATAGCTTCAGGAGAACTTGGAGAAATCAGAAGAACTAACTGGATCATCAACTCTTGGTGGAGACCAGACAGCTACTATCAACAATCTGATTGGAGAGCAACTTGGGGCGGCGAAGGCGGCGGAGTTCTAGTTAACCAAGCTCCACACCAATTAGACTTATGGTTATGGATGTGCGGACTTCCATCAAAAGTTTACGCTAAAATAATAAACGGAGCTCACAGAGATATAAACGTTGATAACGATGTAACAGTTGTTGTTGAGTATCCAAACGGAGCTACAGGTTCATTCGTTACTTGTACTCACGACCCAGTAGGAACAGACAGACTTGAAATAGACCTAGACGGTGGAAAAATCGTAGTTGAAGACAGTAAGAAAGCTACAGTTTACAGATTCAAAAACAACGAAGCTCACTTAAATGCAAACATGAGCATGATGGATCTTATGAAGCTTACTATGGGTAACTCATCTGGTGGAGACGGACTTTATACTGTTGAAACTTTCGAAAACACAGATGGATGGGGCTTCCAACACACAACAGTTATGGACAACTTTGCTCAAAACATATTAGAAGGAACTCCTCTTCTTGCACCTGGTTCTGAAGGAATCAACGGAGTTAACCTTGCAAATGCTATTCACTTATCAGCTTGGACTGGAAGAGAAGTTTCATTCCCAGTATGCGAAGAAGAATACAATGCAGAATTAAATAAGAGAATTGAAGAAGAAGGAAAATTCCCAGTAAGAGCATAATTACAACTCTTATTAAGGGTTAAGGAGACAGGTTATGAAAAGAGCGGCAGTTATTGGTCTTGGTGATATTTCTATGGTTCACATCCCTGCATTACTTGCTCATCCTGAAATCGAGCTAGTTGCAGTATGCGATGTGGTTAAAGAAAACAGAAGTTGGGTGCCTGAAGAGATCCCATTCTATACAGATTATGTTGAAATGGTTAAGGCAGAAAAACCAGACTGTGTGCATATTTGCCTACCACATTATCTTCATTATCCTGTTGCAAAGGAGCTTGCATCACTTGGTGTAGATATATTTTGCGAAAAGCCTCTAGCTTTAAATACAGAGGAGGCTTTCGCCTTTGCAAAGTTAGAAGAAGAATACAATGTTAAAATATGCATTTCTCTACAAAACAGAAGAAATGAAACCGTTGAGACCCTAAAGGAAATCATTGATAGTAAAAAATATGGAAATGTAGTAGGAATTAAGGGCCATGTATTCTGGTACCGCCCAAAATCTTACTATGATATAAAACCATGGAGAGGTAAACTCTCTACTGCTGGTGGAGGCTGCATGATAAACCAAAGTGTTCATACTCTTGATTTAATGCAGTACCTAACTGGAGACAAGGTTAAATCTATTAAGGGATCAGTTTCTCAAATCTTAGATTACGGCATTGAAGTTGAAGATACAGCTAGTGCACGTCTATACTTTGAGAACGGTGCAGTAGGTATGTTCTTTGCTACTGTTGCAAACTACGAAAACCACAGTGTAGAGCTTCATGTTAAGTGTGAAAATAAAGAGTTTTTAATTAGAAATAGTATTTTATATCGTATAGAAGAAGATGGACTTGTTCAAATCATTGAAGATGCCCGTCTGCCTGGAACTAAGTTCTATTATGGTGCTTCTCACTCTAAACTTATAGCTGAATTTTATGAAGTTTTAGAAGGCAGAAGTACAACTTACATCCACCCTGCTGATGCAGTTATGTCAATAAGACTTATTGACTCTATTGTACAAAGTAGCAAAACAAATAAAGAGATTGAATTATAAGGAGATGACTACCATGAAAAAAGGTTTAGTAGGCGTTCAAATGATGATGCTTAAGAAAAAAGTTGACGAAATGGGAGTATATGAGGTATTCAGAAAATTATCTGAAATGGGTTTCCACTGTGTAGAGGTTAGCCAAATACCAATGACTCCAGAAAACGTTGCTGAAATGAAAAGAGGATGTGCTGATTTCGGTATTAAAATAGCTGCTCTTTCTGCTGCTGTTGAGCCAATGCCAGGAATGCCAGGAGAGTCTTTACAAACTGACTTCGATAAAATCGTTGCTGACTGTAAAGAACTTAACTGTAACTTCTTAAGAGTTGGAATGCTTCCATTCCACTACATGTCTAGCAAAGAAGGCGCTATGACTTTCGTTGGTAAAATGGAAGAGTTAGCTGGAAGACTTGCAGAGCATGACATTGAGCTATACTACCACAACCACCACTGTGAATTCAGAAAATATGATGGAGAATACTTACTTGACATAATCAAAAACAACACTTCTCACATCGGATTTGAGCTTGACGTTCACTGGATTCAAAGAGGAGGAGAAAACCCAATCACTTTCGTTAAGAAATACACTGACAGAGTTAAACTTCTTCACCTTAAAGACTACAGAACTGGTAAGTTTGTAATGCCAGAAGTTAAAGGACCAGAAGACTTCATGAAAGTTATGGAAAACTTCGGTAAAATCACTGAGTTTGCTGAACTTGGACAAGGTTCATTACCAATGAAAGAAATAGTTGAAGCTGGTTTAGAAGCTGGAAGTGAATACTTCCTAATCGAGCAAGATGATACTTATGGAAGAGATCCATTCGAAAGCTTAGAAATGAGCAGAGATCACTTATACTCTCTTGGATTCAAGGATATGTTTAACCTATAATCAATATAAAGAAAGGTTGTTCAATGCGAACAACCTTTTTATTTTTTCTTCTTTTATTTATCTCTTTTGGAGTATTTCATCACTGTAATCCCTTCTTCCACATAATAAGCTTGAAGTTTTAAATCTATTTTGGGATTATTTCCTAAGAATAACTTTCTTCCCTTTCCTAGAATAGTTGGTATTATCCCTATAATATATTCATCTATAATGTCAGCTTTAACAAAAGGATCTATAACACTACCACCACCAAATAAAAATATATTTTTACCTTCTTTTTTCAATTCACTTATAGTTCTGCATATATTTCCTCTTATAAAATGATAGTTCTCATAATTATCTTTTTCCTCTGAAGTTGCTATATAAACTTCTTTTCTTTGATAATCCTTATGAAAATTTTGATCATAGCACTTCTTGCCCATAAGCACAACATCAATCTCTTCTAAAAACTCTGCAAAGTCCCATTTGTTTTCTGTGTTCAATGTAGCATTACCATCTCCTACTATCCAATCAAACCCTCCATCTTCATCTGCTATATATCCATCTAAGCTTATAGCTAAATTTAATATTATTTTTCCACTCATAAAGTAGTCCTCCTTTGCCATCTTAACTCTAGTATTCTATAACTATTAAATTCATATCCTTACTACGGAATATATTATACAATATAATAACTAGCATCTATACCATATTAAACTGTATCAGCCGGTGGAGTATTGTCGTCTATATAGATTATAAGAACTGATATCTATATCATATTAAAAAGGTATATTATGAAAGCATACAGATTGATTTCCATACTCATGTTATTACAGCATATGCACTTTTAAAAGCAAGTGATTTAGCTGCAAGACAAAGATATCACTTTAAAATATAATGAGCATACAGACGCTTTAACAGCCTAGAGATACCTATTCTGCCGATAGGAGGGGTAACTGCATAACAAGGTTATTAGGCACTCTATACTTAGTCTAAATGATATGAATAAAGGTGCACTTCCTACTTGTAATCTAAAATACTAAAAGCCGGAGAAATTAGTTCCCCGGCTTATCATCTTATAAAATATTTATTTAACTTGCTATGCGATGTTCTTGCTTTTAATTTCAGCTATAGCTTCTTGAATTTCTTCCATTTTTTCCTTTGTTAATGGATAGAATTTCATTGCTATTACATTACATACAAGCCCGAAAATTGTAAGTCCAAACATTAAAGCTAATGATATTCCTAATATTGCTGTAGTATATGGTGTATCAGCAGTTGGCTGAGTTGTTGTAAATCCAATTGCAGCAATAGAAAGTGATACTATTGTTGTTCCAAAAGATGAGATTATCTTATCAACAAAACTGAATAAAGTACCCATTAAACCTGGAACGTATTTTCCACTTCTATAAGTTTCATAATCCGCACAGTCAGCAGTCATTGGTATAACGATTGATCCTGCCACTCCTGCAGCTCCTTTTCCGAGTATTGTGAATGTTAAGAATAAAACTGTAAATAAGCTAATATTAGTTAAACTTAGAGTTGTTGGATCACCTAAAATAAATAGTAAAACTAAGGCAACGTTAAATATTATTCCACCTAATGAACCATAAATCATAGCTTTTCTTTGTCCAAGTTTTCTAGCAATATATCCAACTCCAAAGAACATTATTAACATATTTGGAATCATCATTACCATTCCTAATTGTCCACCAATACCTACATCTCCACAAACTACTCCATATAACATAACTGTAACTATAGAGTTTTGTGCTATTGTTCCTGCTAATTTATCTGAAGAAGCTGAAACTACTAGCATTTGAATAGCTCTATTATGTTTAAGCACTTCCCAGTAATCTTTAAATGTAACTTTTACAGGCTCACCTGTACCAAAGTATTCAGTTCTATCTTTACTCCAGATTGCAATAACTGCTAAAATAGTGAACAATGCAGAAAGTACAACTGTAAACTTAAGGAAAGTGTCAAATAATTCTAAAGTAAACCCATTATATTGCTTGTACCAAACGTTCATAACCACATAACCAATAACTGTGAATAATACAGTATTGTATACACCATCAAATAGTGCAAATATAGGTCTTTGACTTGGATCATTTGTTAAGCAGCTTTGTGCTGATTTAGTAACAACACATTGTAATGTGTATCCAACTATGTAAATTGCATAAACAAATATAAAGTATATTAGACTAAACTTCTTAGGAACTAAATGAGTAGTCTTAAATATTATTATAGCCATTACAGCAAGAGTTATATTACCTAAAACCATAAATGGTCTATTCTTTCCAAACCTACCATTTGTTTTATCAAGTATAAATCCTATGATTGGGTCAGTAACACCATCCCAAATTCTCATTGCAGTCATAATTGTTCCAGCTACTACAACTCCTATACCAGCAAAACCAACAAGATAGTATGAGATATATCCCATAAGTGTCATGTAAAGGTTTGTTGCTGTGTTGTTAAGCGGGAATAAGGCTAGTTGCCACCACTTAGCACGGTGATATTTACTGTTTGTTGCGTTGTTTTTCATTTTTTAATCCTCCATCTTATGATTGATACAAGTATCAAGTAAATATTCTGTAAATTCATAATACTCCTTTTTTTAACGTTTTCATATTGTAAATATAGGGTAAATCATTGCAGAATTTGTTGTAAATATTTTAATAATTTACATTATTTCTTAAAATATTTTAATTTTTTTTTCAGTTTTATCCATTATAACCTTAATTTATTTAATTTATTCGCTATAGGTTATCCTTCATATTACAATGAGTTAATTTTTAACTCTTTTAAGAAATTAATATAAAATATAGATTTTTCGTGAACATTTATGTTTTGTTCATAAAATAAAATTAAAAGGTATGACTTCGATAGAATACCGAAATCATACCTCTTAAATATATTATATTAATCACTTACACGCCATCTTATCATAGAAATTTTTAAATAGAATTCACTTATTTATTTCAATCCATTACATTTACTTTAAACACCACTATAAGCTAAAAATCCACCATCTATAGGTATTACAACTCCTGTAACAAAACTCGATGCTTCTTCACTTAGTAAATATAATAAAGTTCCACTTAACTCTTCACTTTTACCGAATCTCCCCATTGGAGTGGCACTTAAAATCTTATTAGTTCTTTCAGTAGGGGTTCCATCTTCATTAAATAAAAGTCTCTCATTTTGAGCTGATACAAAGAATCCTGGTGCAATAGCGTTACATCTAATTCCAACCTTAGAGAAATGTACTGCTAACCACTGAGTAAAATTCGATGTAGCTGCCTTAGCTCCCGAATAAGCCGGAATTTTAGTTAAAGGCTTATATGCATTCATAGAAGAAATATTTATAATTGAACACCCTTCCTTACCAAGCATCTGAGCTGCAAACACCTGAGTTGGTATTAAGGTGCCAATAAAGTTTAAATTAAATACCTGCTCTACTCCATTTCCATCAAGATCAAAGAAAGTTTTAGTATCCCCTTCTAAGTCTCCCAAATTAAAATATTCCTTATCTGTTGTTGCAGAAGGATGATTACCACCAGCTCCATTTATTAATATGTCACAAGCCCCTAAATCGTTTTTAACAGCCTCCGCAACTTCAACACAATTAGCCTTATCTAATACATTGCATTTATATACCTTAGCCTCTCCGCCTCTTTCATTTATTCTATCAGCATAATATTGTGCCTTGTCCACACTTCTGTTTAATAAAGCCACCTTAGCACCACACTTAGCTACAACCTCTGCAAGCTGCCCACAAAGAACCCCACCAGCTCCAGTTATTACAGCTACCTTCCCACTTAAATCAACATTTAAAGGCAATTTCATTTTCCTTCCTCCTCTTTTCTTCATTTTCTTTCATTTTAAATATTTTATATCCAACCTTACAGCATTATTCATCTTATTCATTTTAAATCTTCATTTTAAGTTAAGCCCTGCATTGGATTCCTCCATTTTTACATTTACTAAGAATAAAGAAATTATCAACTTTTTAAGCTAATAATTTCTTTACTTTTAGAAACTAAATCAAAGATTTAGACTCTCACTTATTGGACTTACCATTAATTAAATTTTACACTTATTTATATTCAAAATACATTGTTTTTTCTGCTTTGATTATTGTATATATTGCTGTTAACTTTATATCATTCGCAATGTTATTTTTATAACATGAATATTGATAAACCTAGTTAATAAGCCATATTATTATTTTTAATATATATCATTTTTATGTATTTTTATAGTATTTATCAATAAATACTCCTTTACTTTTACAATGTTTTTACAATGCATTTTTGAGTAGATTTTTAAAAATTCTTTTCAAAATATAAAAAAGCAGGCTCAAACGAACCTGCTTAAGAATATATTTTTTTAATTCTACTTCGGATTAAACACCGCTATAAGCCGAGAATCCACCATCTATTGGAATAACTACTCCAGTGATGAAACTTGCTGCTTCTTCATTTAGAAGGAATAATAATGTTCCATTTAACTCTTCTGATTTACCGAAACGTCCCATTGGAGTTGCAGCTATGATTTTACCAGTTCTAGCTGTTGGAGTTCCATCAGCATTGAAAAGTAATTTTTCATTTTGAGCTGTAGCAAAGAATCCTGGTGCTATAGCATTACATCTAATACCTACTTTAGAGAAGTGAACTGCTAACCATTGAGTAAAGTTAGATATAGCAGCTTTTGCTCCTGAGTAAGCAGGAATCTTAGTTAATGGGCAGTATGCATTCATTGAAGATATGTTTATTATGTTACATCCTTCTCTTCCAACCATTTGAGCTGCGAACGCTTGAGTTGGTATAAGTGTTCCTAAGAAGTTTAGGTTGAATACGAACTCAACACCAGAAGCATCTAAATCAAAGAAACTCTTAGTATCTGCTTCTAAATCACCAACTTCAAAGTATTCTTTATCAGTTGTAGCTTTCGGATTGTTTCCACCAGCTCCATTAATTAAGATATCGCATGGTCCGAAATCAGCTTTAACTGCTTCAGCAACTTCCATACAGCTTACCTTATCTAAAACATTACATTTGTAAGCTTTTGCTACTCCACCTAAAGCATTGATAGCTTCAGCATTTTTTGTAGCCGCTTCTTCATTTATATCAAGTAAAGCTACTTTAGCTCCGCTTAAAGCTAGAACTTCAGCAAACTGGCTGCAAAGAACTCCGCCTGCTCCAGTAACAACAGCAACTTTTCCTTTTAAATCAACATTTATTGGTAATTTCATAATAATACCCTCCTAAGTTTAAAACTACTTATTTTTCTCTAACGCTTCAAATATCCCTGTTAAATATGCAGCACCTAATGCTCTGTCATATAATCCATATCCTGGCTTACCAGTTTCTCCCCAGATCATTCTTCCATGGTCTGGTCTCATGTATCCGTCGAATCCTGTTTCAACAAGTGCCTTAACTATTTCATACATATCTAAGCTTCCACAAGAAGATAAGTGAGCTGATTCTTCAAATGAACCATCTTCAAAGTTCTTAACGTTTCTGATGTGCATGAATGGAATTCTGTTCATAGCACTATACTTTCTAACCATTCTTGGAATGTCATTGAAGTTAGCACATCCGTAAGAACCTGTACAGAATGTTAATCCATTGTACTCACTATCATATAAACTTAAGAATCTATCTACGTTTTCTTCACAAGTTATGATTCTTGGAAGTCCAAATATTGGGTATGGAGGATCGTCTGGGTGGATAGCCATCTTAACACCACATTCCTCAGCAACCGGAATAACTTCTTTTAAGAAGTACTCAAGATTTTTCCATAATCCTTCTTCTCCAACTACAGCATATTTCTTGAATAATTCTTTAACTTCTTCTCTTGTGTAGCTAGCATCCCAGCCTGGAAGAGAAACGTCATCATTTAATGGGTCAATACCTTTTAATTGATCCATGTACATAACAAGGCTTGTAGAACCATCTTTAGCCATTTTGTCTAATTGAGTTCTAGTCCAGTCAAATACAGGCATGAAGTTGTAACATACAACTTTAACTCCGTACTTAGCAACTCTTCTGATGTTTTCTTTGTAAACTTCTATATATTTATCTCTAGTAGGTTCCCCTAATTTTATATCTTCGTGAACTGGTATACTTTCAACTACGTCGAAAATTAAACCTGCTTTTTCACACTCATCTTTTATATGTTTAATGCTTTCTTCTGGCCAAACCTCACCTGGTTTAACATCATAAACTGCACCTACTATGCTTCTCATTGCAGGTATTTGTGAAATGTACTGTAATGAAACTGGATCGCTATCGCCATACCATCTGAATGATAATTTCATTTGTTCTTCCTCCTATTTTAAACCGAAATATCTTACGGCATTATTATAACTTATATTTTGAACCATGTTACCTAGGTGTTCTATGTCACATGGATATTCACCATTTTCTACTAAAGCTCCAATTGTATCACAAAGGATTCTTCTGTAGTAATCATGTCTTGCAAAGCTTGTGAAGCTTCTTGAGTCAGTAAGCATACCAACTGATGCGCTTATTGCTCCTGCTTCCATTATCTCTATGATTTGGTTTCTGATACCTCTTACGTTATCTAGGAACCACCAAGCACTTCCTAATTGAACTTTTCCTGGTATTTCACCATTCCAGAAGTTTCCTGCCATTGATGAAAGAACCATGTTGTCTCCTGGATTTAAGTTGTAAAGAACTGTGTTTGGAAGATTACCAGCTAATTCTAAATCATCAAGATAAGCTCCTATTTCACCTGGGCTTGTAATAGCGCCTACACTATCTATCCCCTTATCAGCTCCAATTTTATTAAATAACTTAGTATTGTTATTTCTTTGTGCTCCTAAATGTAACTGCATCTTAATGTTATTCTTCTTATATAAAGAACCTAAGTATCTTAACACTTCACTCTTATATGCTGTTACTTCTTCAGAAGTTAAAGTTTCACCTGCTAAAGCTTTTGCAAATGCCGCTGCACCATCCCCTGTACGGCTGTAGCTAAATAATATAAAGCCATGGTCAGATACTAAACATCCAGCACTTACGAAGTTCTCTATAGCTTTTTCTAAAGCTATTTTTAAATCCTCAAAAGTTTTTATTTCAACTCCAGTTGAGTTAGCTAATAATCCTATACTCTCAATAAAAGGAGCTTGTTCTATGTGTAATACCTTATCTGGACGGAAAGATGGTAAAACTTTAAATGGAAGATTTTTCTCAGCCTTAATTTTCTTGTGATACTCTAATGAATCAAATGGATCATCAGTAGTACATATAGCTTTAACCTTCATCTTATCTAAAAGTCCAACCGGTCTAAAATCTTCACCTTGTAATTTTTCATTACAGATTGTCCATATTTCTTCTGCTGTTGATGGGTTAAGTGGCTTTGTTATACCAAAGTACTCTTTAAGTTCCATCGCCACCCAGTGATATACTGGACTTCCAATTATATTAGGAACAACCTCTGCAAACTTAAGAAATTTCTCCTTATCACTAGCATCTCCAGTAATATATTTTTCATCCACTCCGCAAGCACGCATTGTTCTCCACTTATAGTGGTCTGCATATAACCATACTTGAGTAATGTTTTCATATCCTTTATTTTCATAAATTTCTTTTGGTATTAAGTGGTTATGATAATCAAATATCGGCATATCTTTAGCATATTTCTCATATAGCTCAAGACCTGTCTTATTGTTGATTAAGTAGTCGTGGCCCATATATTCTTTCATTGCCCATACCCTCCATAGATTTAATTTATTCGTTAAATAAATTGTATACCTTATCACCTATAAAATAAATTGTGAATCTTGTGTCTAACTATGTATATATTGTTGTAATTTTTCGGTTTTTATATAAAATTTATTTTTCATCTTTTTTTCTGACTTTTTATTTACATATACTTGTAACCCTTCAAAACACTCACTTCTAGGATTTATTAGAAAATTTTAAATATATTTTGCCTTCCATTTTATTATGCATAAGTTTGATTTTTAAACCCTACAATTTACAATATAGCCAAATCATCAGATAACGTTTCCACACTAAATGCAAACGTGTATCTGCTTCATTTTCTCGCTCCTTTCAGCATCAAAATATACAAGAAGCCCTGCTTATAATAATGTAGAACTTCTTTTAGCACTCTTTTTACCAAAATACTATATAAAATAGATTCAACCAACTCATTCATCTATTACTAAACAGCTTCCCCTTTTTTGTTGTTTGTTTTAATAATATTTTTGTAAGTTATGATTTTTTCAGCAGTAAACCTAAAATGTATAAAATAATAACAAAAGGTGAATCCTTTCGAATCCACCTTTACATATTTCATTCTAAGCTGCTGTATGATTTTTAGCTTTAATTTTAGCGATTTCTTCTTGAATTTCTTCCATTTTTTCCTTAGTTAATGGATAGAATTTCATTGCAATTAAGTTAAGACCTAAACCAATGATTGGTACTAAGAACATTAAAGATATTCCTAATAGGAATATAGCTGATGTGTATGGGGTCTCTGCTGTAGGCTGAGTTGTAGTAAATCCTATTGCTGCAATAGATACTGCAACAATTGTACTTGCTAAAGATGATATAACCTTATCTACAAAACTGAACAGTGTTCCCATTAGTCCTGGTACATATTTACCACTTCTGTAAGTTTCGTAATCAGCACAGTCCGCTGTCATTGGAATTACTATGTTTCCAGCTACTCCAGTAGCACCTCTTGCAAGGATTGTGAATACCACGAATAAAACAGTGAACACACTAACATTTGTTAAGCTTAACGTTGTTGGATCTCCAACAATGAAAAGTGCAAATAATGCAAGATTGAAGATAATCCCACCTAAAGAACCATAAATCATCGCTTTTCTTTGACCAAGTTTTCTTGCAATATATCCAACGCCGAAGAATAGTATTATGAAGTTAGGAATCATCATTACCACACCTAACTTAGATCCTATTGTTACATCTCCACAAACTATACCATAAACCATTATTCCTATAACTGCATTTTGACCAATTGAACTGGCTAATTTATCTGAAGATGCTGAAACAACAAGCATTTGAATTGCTCTATTATGTTTAAGTACATCCCAGTAATCTCTGAAGGTTACCTTAACAGCAACACCTGTTCCAAAATACTCTTGTCTATCCTTCTTCCAGATAGCAAGTACTGCTAAAGCAGTTAGTATAGCAGAAGATATAACTGTAAATAAAACAAAGTTATCAAAGAATTCTAATGTAAAACCACCATATTTAGGATACCAAACGCTCATTACCACATATCCCATCACAGTAAATACTAAAGTATTATAAATACCATCAAATAAAGAGAATAATGGTCTTTGACTTGGGTCATTTGTTAAACAAGTCTGAGCTGATTTCGTTACAACACACTGAAGAGTGTATCCAATGATATATATACCATATACTACTATAAAGTATATTAAGCTAAATTGTTTTGGAACTAAGTGTGTAGTTTTAAATATTACTATTGCCATTATAGCCAGTATAACGTTTCCAAGCACCATAAAAGGTCTATTTTTTCCAAATTTTCCATTAGTCTTATCAACAACAAATCCTATTATTGGATCTGTAACTCCATCCCAAATTCTCATAAAAGTCATTACTGTACCTGCAAGCACAACTGCAATTCCAGCAAAGCCAACAAGATAATAAGATATATATCCCATCATCATCATGTAAAGGTTTGTAGCTGTGTTATTAAGAGGGAATAAAGCTAGTTGCCACCATTTGGCACGGTGATATTGTGTTGTTACTGTTGTTTCTTTCTTACTCATTTTATACCTCCAGATTTCTTAAAACTTTTTAATAATTTCGTTACCTTTATCTTAGGACAATTTTCAGAATATTTAAATTGTAAATGTTTAGATTGTTATTGTAATTATTGCTTATTTGTAAATTTTTTCACTAATTATCCATATTTTTTAAACATTTTTACTTTTTCCACCTATATGCATCCATTTTATAATATTTATATAATTTATCTAAAATTTTTATACACATCCACTTTTTAATATATTAAAAAAATCACTTAAAACCACAATTTATACAATAAAAAAAGAGTTTTGCACAATAGTGTTACCTATTTTACAAAGCTCTTTCACATTTACTTTAAACTAAGTCAAATCAATTCTTTTCCCCACTAAATAGCTTCATTTTTAGAATTTATTTTATCAAGCTCTTCTTGAACTTCTGACATTTTCTTTTTAGTTAATGAATAGAATTTCATCACTATTAAATTTTTATAATAGATATCATTTTTGTCCAAAAGAAAAGACAGATAAAAATATTTATCCGTCCTTTCTTTTTTTATGCTACATTTGAATTTTCAGCTTTAGCTTTGATTTCAGCTATAGCATCTTGAATTTCTTCCATTTTTTCCTTAGTTAAAGGATAGAATTTCATAGCTATTAAGTTACATACAAGTCCTATTATTGGAATTAAGAACATTAATGAAATACCTAGCCAGAATATTTCTGGAGTAAGTGGTGTTGTATCTGTTGGTTGAGTTGTTGTAAAACCTATAGCAGCTATAGCGAATGAAACTATAGTAGTTGCAAAAGAAGATATTACTTTATCAACGAAGCTGAATAAAGTTCCCATTAATCCTGGAACATATTTTCCACTTCTGTAAGTCTCATAGTCTGCACAGTCTGCAGTCATTGGTATAACTATTGAACCAGCAACTCCCGTTGCTCCCTTTCCAAGGATAGTGAATATTACAAATAGAACTGTAAAGCTTCCTATATTTGTTAAGCTTAATGATTTAGGATCTCCAATTATAAATAAAGCAAATAGAGCTAAATTAAATACTATACCCGCAACCGAACCCCAGATCATCGCTTTTCTTTGTCCTAATTTTCTCGCTATATATCCAACTCCAAAGAATAGAATGATGAAATTTGGTACCATCATAACTAATTGCAATTTAGAACCTAACGCTGCATCTCCACAAACTATCCCATAAACCATCATAATAATAATTGAGTTTTGAGCTATAGACATTGATAATTTATCTGAAGAAGCTGAAACAACAAGCATTTGAATCGCTCTGTTCTTCTTAAGAACTTCCCAGTAATCCTTAAATGTTACCTTAACTGCAACACCTGTTCCGAAGTATTCCGGTCTATCTTTACTCCAAATAGCAATTACAGCAAGAATTGTTAATATAGCAGATGCTACAACTGTGAATATTAAGAAATTATTAAAGAACTCTAATGTGAATCCACCATACTTAGGATACCAAATACTCATTACAACATATCCCATTACAGCAAATATAATTGAGTTGTATATTCCATCAAATAAAGCGAACATTGGTCTTTGTGCTGGATCATTTGTTAAACAACTTTGTGCCGACTTAGTAACAACACATTGTAAAGTATAACCAATGATATATATTGCATATATAGCTATAAAGTAAATTAAGCTGAATTTTTCTGGCACTAAATGAGTAGTTTTAAATATTACTATTGCCATTACTGCAAGTATAATGTTTCCAAGAATCATAAAAGGTCTATTTTTACCTAGTTTACCATTTGTTTTATCTAATACGAATCCTATTATTGGATCAGTAACTCCGTCCCAAATTCTCATAGCTGTCATTATTGTTCCAACTACAACTACCCCAATTCCTGCAAATCCTGTAAGATAATAAGATACATATCCCATCATCAGCATGTAAAGATTTGTTGCAGTGTTGTTAAGTGGGAATAGTGCCATCTGCCACCATTTCGCACGGTGGTATTTTGTGTTCATTTCTTTGTTTTCCATTTGTGTACCTCCTGTTTGAAAAAATTGTTATAAATCCTACAATTAAATATTATATCAATCTTCAGAATATTTAAATTGTAAATGTTTAGATTATTATTGTAATTGTTGCGTAATCGTTTAAACTCCCCTTAAAAAACCATATTTTTTTATTGAATTACATTATATTTAAATCTATTTCTTTATATTGTTAAATTATTTTAAAATTCACATCGCAATTCCTTTCAATAAGATATTTGATAACACTTCTAATTTTCAATATATTAAACTTTAATATCAAATATTTGTTTTATATTACTTTTAATCCAAAATCTACTTACATCTCTTTCGATAAGTTAAAATTTTTTAATACTCCTTAACTCCTCTCCTCCCCTATACATTGTATATTTAAAACACATCTTACCTTACAATTTCTCCACTTTTCCTTAACCCTAGCTTCAAATAAGCTTCACCATTCAGAAATATACCAATTTCTTTGCCTCTCATCACTTCTTTCGTCACCTTCATGCGGAGCATTGGGTAAAGCAAATTTATTTCAATAATCATTTTTCTAAAACCATAAATATACACGTAAAATATTTTTAGCAACTTTTGCATATAGAATATTACATATCGACATTTTTTAACATTTAGTGAATATTTTATTTCATGAATATGAATTTTAAACACTTACCTAAACAACTACCTCCCTACATTCTCAGCAAAAACTTTCACTCTAAATTCATACAAGTAATGTTTCTAAAATAAAAAGGCAGATTGCTAACAATCTACCTTTTAAATTCAATATTTATTATGCTACACTATCTTCATTAGCTTTAGCTTTTATCTTAGCAATCTCACCTTGAATCTCTTCCATCTTCTCCTTAGTTAATGGGTAGTATTTCATTGCTATTAAGTTACATACTAACCCTATAATTGGAACTATGAACATTAGAACTATAGCAACCCAGAATATCCCTGAGGTTAATGGTGTTTCCGGTGTTGGCTGAGTTGTTGTAAATCCTATTGCAGCTATAGCAAATGCTACTATTGATGTAGATAAAGACGAAATTACTTTATCTACAAAGCTGAATAGAGTTCCCATTAAACCTGGTACATATTTACCACTTCTATAAGTCTCATAATCAGCACAGTCAGCTGTCATTGGTATAACAATGTTTCCAGCAACCCCTGCTGCACCTTTTCCAATGATAGTAAATACTAAGAATAGAACTGTAAATAAGCTCATGCTACTTAAATTTAAAGTTGTTGGATCTCCAACTATGAATAGTACAAACAGAGCCAGGTTGAATATAATTCCTCCTAAAGAACCATAAATCATAGCTTTTCTTTGACCTAATTTTCTCGCTATATATCCGCAACCAAACATCATGATTAAGAAGTTAGGCACTACTAATAACATACTAAGCTGTCCATTAATTTCATAGTTTCCACAAACGATTCCATATATCATAACTGCTATTACAGAATTCGTTGCAATATTCATTGATAATTTATCAGAAGATGCTGATACAACAAGCATTTGAATAGCTCTATTATTTTTTAATACATCCCAATAATCCTTAAAGGTAACCTTTGCAGCAACTCCAGTACCATAGAACTCTTCTCTATCTTTGCTCCAGATACCAATTACAGCTAGAACAGTTAGTATAGCTGAACCTACAACAGTGAACATTAAGAATGAATCAAAGAACTCAAGAGTGAATCCACCATATTTTTTCATCCAAACATTAGATACTAAATAAGTTACCATAGCCATGAATACTGACATATATGCACCATCATATATTGAGAATACTGGTCTTTGACTAGGATCATTTGTTAAACAACTTTGAGCTGATTTAGTTACAACACATTGAAGTGTATATCCTATGATATAGATCGCGTAAACAATTACAAAATAGATAAGGCTGAATTTTTGTGGTACTAAGTGAGTAGTTTTAAAAATCACTATAGCCATTATTGCTAATATAAGATTTCCAAGTACCATGAATGGTCTATTCTTCCCAAACTTACCATTTGTCTTATCAACTATAAATCCTATAAACGGATCAGTTACCCCATCCCAAATTCTCATTGCTGTCATTATTGTACCAGCAACAACAACTGCTATTCCAGCAAAACCTACTAGATAATATGAGATATATCCCATAAGCATCATATACATGTTAGTTGCTAGATTGTTTAATGGGAATAGTGCAAGTTGCCACCATTTCGCTCTGTGATAAATTTCTTTAGTTTCTTTGTTATCCATTATTTTCTCTCCTTTGTTTAAAGTTCAGTTTCAATCTTAATGTTAATTTTAAAACAATTCCTTAATTACATATTACAAGAATCTTAAAAAATTTTAAATTGTGAAAATTAGGATTAATATTGTAATTGTTGCGTAATCGTTTACCAATCTAAATATAATTTCAATTAAAAATTTTCGTCATCTTTCTTCATATTGACATAGTGAATGTATACCTTTCCATATTTTTTATCTTTGTTTTAATTCATTAATAATTAAGAATATATTTAATTTTAAAACTACAACTTCTTAATACCATTTGTCATACAATTAACATATACTTTCCGTAACAGCACCTTTTCTTTAGCAATTTTTACATACTTTGTTTATATTAGCATGTCCTTCTTATTCCTTTACTATAATTATTTATCATTATTGATCCAAAATTTTTCATAACAAAAGAGTTTGCACCTTTAGTACAAACTCTTAAATATTATCAAATTAGTTATTTGTTGAAGCAGCCACTTCTTCAGCACTGGAATCACAAGATTTACTTCTTGGATTTTTCACCTCTGCTTGAGCAGCAGCAAGTCTAGCAACTGGAACTCTATATGGCGAACATGATACATAGTTTAATCCTACATTATGGCAGAATTCAACTGAAGATGGATCTCCACCATGTTCTCCACAAATACCAAGCTTAATATTGGGTCTTGTAGATTTACCAAGTTCTGCAGCCATTTTAATAAGCTTACCAACACCAACTTGATCTATTCTTGCAAATGGATCTGATTCATAAATACTGTTATCATAGTAGTACTTCAAGAAGTTACCAGCATCATCTCTTGAGAAACCAAATGTCATTTGAGTTAAGTCATTTGTTCCAAATGAGAAGAATTCAGCTTCGTTAGCAATCTCATCAGCTGTTAAAGCAGCTCTTGGGATCTCTATCATTGTTCCTACCATGTATTTCATTTCTATTCCAGCTTCTTTTATTATTTCATCAGCTGTTCTAGTTACTACATCTTTAACATATTTAAGCTCTTTCACTTCACCAACAAGTGGTATCATGATTTCAGGAACTATATCATAACCTAATCTGTTTTTAACATCAATAGCAGCCTCTATTACAGCTCTAGTTTGCATTTCAGCAATTTCTGGATAAGAAACAGCTAATCTACAACCTCTATGCCCCATCATTGGGTTGAACTCATGTAGAGATTCTACGGTATTCTTTAAAGCTTCAAAGGTAATTCCTAACTCCTTTGAAAGTTCTGCAATCTCATCATCTTCATGAGGTAAGAACTCATGTAGTGGTGGATCTAAGAATCTGATTGTGGCTGGTTTATCTTGTAACTCCTCATAGATACCTATGAAATCTCCCTTTTGCATTGGAAGTAATTTTTCAAGAGCTGCTCTTCTGTCAGTTTCATTTTTAGCAACTATCATTTCTCTTATTGCCATGATTCTATCTGCTTCAAAGAACATATGCTCAGTTCTACAAAGACCGATTCCTTCAGCTCCAAATCTAACTGCTTGTGCAGTATCTCTTGGATTATCAGCGTTAGTTCTAACCTTTAAGCTTCTGATATCATCAGCCCAAGCCATAAATGTTCCGAAATATCCGCTTATTTCTGGGTCAACAGTTTTAATCTGACCTGCATATACATTTCCAGTGCTTCCATCAATAGAAATAAAGTCGTCAACTCCGTAAGTAACTCCCCCTACTTCTAATGTTTTAGCTCCTTCATTTACCTTCAATTCACCACATCCAGCAACACAGCAAGTTCCCATTCCTCTGGCAACAACAGCAGCGTGAGAAGTCATTCCACCTCTTACTGTTAATATACCTTCAGCAGCGATCATACCTTCTATGTCTTCTGGAGATGTCTCTAATCTAACTAATACAACCTTTTCACCATTTTCATGTCTTTCCTTAGCTTCTTCAGCAGTGAATGCTATTTTACCGCAAGCAGCTCCAGGAGATGCTGGAAGACCTTTTGCCATAACAGCCGCAGCCTTTAATGCTTCTGTATCAAATGCAGGGTGTAAAAGTGTGTCTAATTGCTTTGGTTCAACCTTAAGGATAGCTTCTTCCTTAGTAAGTTTTCCTTCTTCCACTAGATCAACGGCAATTTTTAAAGCAGCTTGAGCTGTTCTCTTACCATTTCTAGTTTGTAGGAAGTAAAGCTTTCCCTCTTCAATAGTAAACTCCATATCTTGCATATCTTTATAGTGATCTTCTAAAGTAGCAACTATATCCATAAATTGCTCGTATACAGCTGGATTTTCTTTTGCCAGCTCTTCTATGTTTTGAGGCGTTCTAATACCTGCAACAACGTCCTCACCTTGAGCATTCATTAAGTACTCAGCAAATATTTTCTTTTCACCAGTAGATGGGTTTCTTGAGAAGGCAACTCCTGTACCAGAAGTATTTCCTTTGTTTCCAAATACCATCTCTTGAACGTTTACTGCTGTACCCCAGCTACCTGGAATATCGTTCATTCTTCTATATACAATTGCTCTAGGGTTGTTCCATGATCTAAATACAGCTTTAATTGATTCAATTAACTGTACTGTTGGGTCACTTGGAAAATCGTCCCCTTTAACAGCTTTGTAATGGGCCTTGAATTTAATAACTAGCTCTTTTAAGTCATCAGCATTAAGTTCAGTGTCTAAAGTAACACCTCTATCTGCTTTCATTTCATCCATGATGTCTTCGAAACTTCTCTTTTCGATTTCCATAACAACGTCTGCAAACATTTGAATAAATCTTCTATATGAGTCATAGGCAAATCTTGGATTGCCAGTCTTATTAGCCATAACTTCAACAGTTTGGTCATTTAATCCTAAGTTAAGTATTGTGTCCATCATTCCAGGCATTGAAGCTCTTGCTCCTGATCTTACTGAAACTAATAGTGGATTTTCTAAACTTCCGAATTTTTTACCTGATATGTTTTCTAGTTCAACCATTTTCTCATGTATTTCATTTATTATGTCTTCTGCTATTATTTTTCCATCATCGTAATACTTATTACAAGCTTCTGTAGTTACTGTGAAACCTTGTGGCACTGGAATTCCAATATTGGTCATCTCTGCCAGGTTTGCACCTTTTCCCCCTAGTAGGTTTCTCATGCTTCCATTACCTTCGCTAAAAAGGTATACATATTTTTTCTTTTCCATGTTACACAACCCCTTAATTTTTAATATATAGTTCTTATGAATACTTTATTCATTTTTACCAGAAACGAATATCTTATTCATCTTCACCCAATTTAACAAAAATTCCAGTAATGGTTGTTTTGGATATCTTACCTACAATTTTTAATACTTCTTTTCCGTCTACACCTTCCCGCCTTATTACCGGCAGACTGTCTACCTGATGCTCAATTATTTTTTTTGCTGCGACAAATGCTGAATCGTCTTCAGATACCCAAATGATATTTGGCATTCTAGTCATGATGATTCCGACAGGTACTCTATGCATGTCAGCTGTTCCCATTGCCATTTTTATAAAGTCTTTTCTTGATACAGCCCCTAAGAGCACGCCATCGTTTTCTATGAACAAGGTACCTGCATCATTGAGGAATAAAGTTAATATTGCCTCATAAACAGGTGTCTCTTCCTTGACTAGAACCGGCTTCGACATTATATCCCGAACCCTAATTTTTCTGATTTCACCACTACTTGAATTCTTCGAAGAGTTTCTCATACAGACATATCCCACTTTAGGTCTTGCCTGCAATATTCCAGTCATGGTTAGTATAGATAAATCTGGTCGTATGGCGGAGCGAGTTAGTCCTAACTCTTTGGCAATTGCTTCACTTGTTATTGGTTCATTAGCTTTCACTAGCTCTATAATCTGTTCTTGTCTCTCTGAGAGTTTAATGACAATTCGCCACCTTTCATTTCCAATACTTATGATAATATCATACTTTTATGTAAAATAAAACCACAGCATTGTTTATAATTAATCGTTTTTAATTTTTTCTTCCTTTGCTAATTTCCACTATAGGTATATTATAGCATGATATTATAAAAAGGAATATTATTTTTCAATATTTTTCTTGAAAAGAAGTAAAATTTTCACTCAATTTGGAATATTTTGTGATATCCTTGTAAACATTTTATTTCAAACAAAAAAGATGAGTTCCCCCATCTTTTTCTATTTAATCAAGTAACTCTTTACGCATTTAATATTTATCTGTTCTTATTATTCTTCATTTGATTAATCTTATCCTTAATTTTAAATGAAGTTTGAGAAAAAACCTCTTGTAGTTCATGTCCAACTTCAGATGCAACCTTTGTTGTAGTTTTAACGCCTTTTTCTACATATTTATTTACAACCTCAACTGTACCATCCTTTTTAATGATATCAATTTCCAGCTTTGTAAATACTGCGGTTGCAGCACCTAAAAGAAGAATAACAGGCTGCAGAACCATTATTACCCCAACTACAAGACCTGCATTAACTGGTATATTTACAATAACAGTATCATCCTTTCGAATAATAATTCTAGCCACATTCCCGCTTTTGATTAACTCTTTTATGTAGTTAACAAATTCGTTCTGGCTTATTTTATCATATATATTACCGAATTCATCATCATCCTTTTTCTTTTTCTCAAAATATATTAAGGCCTCAATAAGATCACCATTGAATTTTTTAAGCAATGCTTCTGCTTCTTCATTTGATAAATTAGTACGTTCTTTAAGAATTTCTATCTTTTTTAATGTATCCTGGTCCACAAATATTCCCCCTAAGCAATATTTACCCTTATTTTACATTATACCATTGGTAGTAGCCATTTGAAAACCTGTAAGCAACGATAAACTCTTAGGTTTCCTTCTATAGTTCAACTCTATAAATGTAGTTAAAATCTTGCATATTTCTTGTTTAGTTCTTTCATCTAAAGCAAGTCGCCCTGCTTTTTCTAAATCAACCTTACTAAGAAATTTAATTCCATTATATGCTGCTATAGACACATGAGTTCCATATCTCTTGTCACAATTTCCACATACTCCGCCATAAAACTGAAAAGATATGTAATCAGAGTTATTAACCTTATTTCCACAAACAGCACAGTGTTCTAAAGAAATTCCGTATCCTGTAGCTTTTAAAAGTTTTATTTCAAAAGCTCTAGCCAAAATATCTAAATCAACTGCTCCATTTCTCATAAGGAAGAAAGCCTTTATAATGTCCACGAAAATCTCATTGCATGGGTCTTCCTCTATTGCTATATCTACCAACTCATTAAAGTATGAACCATATATTAATGTATCATAATTATCTAAAATATCTTGAAAGGAGTCAATAATCCTACCTTCATTTAAAGAAAACATAGTTCTACCCTTAAATAAAACATATTCACCAAAGCAGAAAGGCAAGGTATTAGAAAAGTTTTTATTTTTACTTTTCCTTGCCCCCTTCGCAATGACCGTTACTTTTCCATACTCCTCTGTAAGTATCCAAAGCAATTTATCATTTTCTTTATAATCCTGAACTTTTAACACCATTCCTCTTGTTTTAATGGTACTCACAATTCCCACCTACAATCTACTTATATCCAAGCTCCTTAAGAAGGAAGGAGCTGTCTCTCCATTCACCCTTAACTTTAACCCAAATCTTTAAATTAACCTTTGCATTTAAGAACTTTTCTATATCTTGTCTAGCATAGGTCGATATCTTTTTTAACATAGATCCATTCTTCCCGATGATAATACCTTTATGTGAATCTTTTTCGCATAACATATTTGCTTCTATATGGTATTTACCATTTTCCTGCTGCTTCATTGAAAGAATTTCTATAGCTATTCCATGTGGTACTTCCTGAGATAATAACCTTAATGCTTTTTCTCTTATTATCTCCATTACTATGAACCTTTCCTGTTGGTCAGTTATCATATCCTCTGGATAATACTTAGGTCCCTCTGGAAGCTTATCAACTATTAATTCCAATAACTTATCAGTATTTTTCCCATTCATTGCTGATATAGGAATTATTTCTGCAAAATCAAACAGCTTTGTATATTCTTCAAGCGCTGTTGCAACTTTATTTTCTGCATTTTCATCGATCTTATTAACAACCAAAAATACAGGTGTTCCACAACCTTTAAGCTGCTCTAATATATGAAGGTCACCCTCTTTAACTCCACCATCTGGTGTTGTCAAAAATACAACCACATCAACTTCTTTCATTGAATCCTTGGCATTTTTCATCATGTAATCACCAAGCTTATTCTTTGGCTTATGCATACCTGGCGTATCAACGAATACTATCTGATAGTTATCCTTTGTTAATATTGTCTGTATGTTATTTCTAGTAGTTTGTGGTCTACTAGAAACAATAGACAACTTCTCTCCCATTAAATGATTTAACAGGGTGGATTTCCCTACATTAGGTCTTCCCACAATTGTTATAAATCCTGATTTAAACATATTTCCTCCTTACTTAAGCAAATCAGATTTTCTGAAAGCTCCTGGTAAAATTTCTTCTAAAGTTTTTACTTGATATTCCTCTTCGTTTTTCACAATTATTATTTCAATATCATCACTGGCAAATTCAGCAATAACCTGTCTACATATTCCACATGGAGAAGTGAAGGCAGACATATCTCCAACAACTGCAATCTTTTTAATTGAAGTGTGTCCTTCTGAAACTGCTTTAAATATTGCCGTTCTTTCAGCACAGTTAGCAGCACCATAGGAAGCATTCTCTATGTTACATCCTGTATAAACACTACCATCTTCCATTTCTACAGCAGCACCCACTTTAAAATTCGAATATGGTACATAAGCTTTCTCTCTTGCTTCAATACTTAGTTTTACTAATTCTTTTATCTCCATTTAATTTCCCTCCAATTATATTCGGTTGTTCTAGTATACACCATAACCAGGACTATTGTCCCTCTTTTTTTAATTATTATTACATTATAACCTTATAAATAAACAGAGTGAGTAAAGTTCCTAAAAGAGCCCCTGCAATAACCTCCCATATGGAGTGCACATCTGAATCTACTCTGCTTTGAGCAACTATAACCGCCATTAAATAAGATAACGCCATTATAAATGGAGCTGACTCCATTTCTGAGGTCATTAAAGTTATAATAGTAGCTAAAGCAAATGCTAATGAACTATGTCCACTAGGCATTCCTCCTCTTAAAGCTGTGCCTTCTCCGTATACAGCTTTTATCACCACCGTAACTATACACACTATTACAAGAACTAAAAAGATCATAAGAGGACTTGAATTTTTTATTTTATTTAACATTATTAATGATAAAGGAAACATCTTATCATAAAAGATTATGTATCCAACTAAAACTGCATTGATTGCAGTTATAAGAACAGCTCCTGCTGCTACATTTTTAGCTATTTTAGCTAAAGGATGATAAAAATTAGTGGTAGCATCTATAGCACTTTCCACTGCAGTATTAACCATCTCTGCCACAATAACCATTGTTATTGTTATTGTTAGTATTAACAGTTCAATTTTAGTTATATCAAAGAAGAAGCACGCAGTAAGAATCAATATTGCTAATATCATATGTATTCTCATATTACGCTGAGTTCTAATTGAATATATTATTCCCTCAATAGCATAATTAAAGCTATCCACCATTTTTTTTACCTTCATAACATTCCCCGCCTCACCTTAAAACCTATCGCCTTATTTCAAACTTGTTTAATATCTCCTCTTCTCTCGCTCTCATCACCTTCTTTTCCTCTTCTTCCATGTGGTCATATCCTAGAAGATGAAGAATAGAGTGAATAATTAAGTAACATACTTCTCTTTGAAAAGAATGGCCGAAATCTTCACTTTGCTCCTTTGCTCTTTCTAATGAAAGAACTATATCACCAAGAACTAGATTTCCTTCATTTAAATCAATTTGCGAAAATTCATATCCCACATAACAATCCTTAAATACATTCTTGTCATCATAATCTAACATGGGGAAAGAAAGCACATCTGTTGCTTTGTCTATACCTCTGGTTTCTTCATTAATTTCTTTTATACTTTCATTGTCTACATAAATCACACTAACCTCATAAGGAATTAGAACCTGTTCTTCCTTTAACGCATAATCTATGATTTCATCAATCAGTTTTGTCAGATCTTCATCAACCATCAGTAAACTTTGTCTATCGTCCTTGTATATCATTTTATACCTCTCATATACTATTTATACTTATTATTTATTAGTTTTCCCATAAACCTTTTTTTAACTTTCAAATTAAATTTCTTTTATTTTTATTAAAACTCCCCTTTCGGGGAGTTTTAATTCACTTCATTTTAAAGTTAAATACTATTTATCCTTAGGTTTAAACTTATCCTTTAAACCAAAAGCTCCCTTAACATAAATTTTAACCTTATCCTCATCTTCTTCAACTTCAACAACATCTTTATCTAACATAGATTTTGTTAATTTTTCCTTTGGATATTCTATTCTTTCATGATAAATTCCTGAAAGAACGGTTAAAAAGCTTTCTCTAATTTTTTCTAAATCCTTAAAAGTTAAATCTGAATTTTTAAGCTGTCCTTCATCAAGCCTTGTCTTAATAATATTATCAACCATTTTTTCAATTTTTTCTTTATCTGGCTTTTGGATGGATCTAACAGCTGCCTCAACTCCATCAGCCATCATAACAATAGTTGACTCCTTAGTTCTTGGAGGTCTTCCACTATATTTATAATCCTCTTCATTCACATCATCCGGATTTTCACTGTTATTTCTCATGGTTATATAGAAATATTTTACTGTTGAATCTCCATGATGCTCATTAATTACATCAATAATAGACCTTGGAAGATTATGTTTGTTAGCTAATTTTATTCCATCATCAACGTGAGAAAGTATTATTGCTGCACTAAGGGCAGGTGACATCCCATCATGAGGATTAATACCTATCTGGTTTTCCTTAAAGTAATAAGGTCTTTCAAGCTTACCTACATCATGATAGTAAGCTGCAGTTCTCGCCATTATTGGATTAGCCCCAACTTTTTCTGCTGCCATTTCTGCTAAATTAGCAACTAAAACTGAATGATGATAAGTCCCTGGTGCTTCTAATAATAATCTTCTCATCAACGGATTGTTAGGATTTGATAACTCAAGTAATTTCATGTTAGTAATAATATCAAAGGCATTTTCCAAGAATGGAAGTATTCCAATTGCCAATATTCCTGAAATCACAGCTCCACCACCAGCACATAATGCCTTTGATATAACACTCCTTAAATCTGAACTTAAAAAGTAACCTATTACACCTGTAGCAAAAATATTTATAACTCCGATTATCAAGCTAGAATATAATATATCACTTCTTTGCTGAACTCTTTTTAATACTATTGGTACTATTACTGCATTTAAAATTGCAATAATCATTATATGCGGACCAAAGCTTGCTAAAAGTGCAATAAACACCACATTTAAGGTTCCAAATACCAAAGAGGTCTTATCATCAATAAGAACCGTAAATAAAATATAAACACACGCAAATGGAGCGAAAAAAACATTAATAGTTACTGCTATTCTTGCTAATAGAACAGATAATATTGTTAAAATATTTATCAATGCCACCTTTGAACTATCCTTATATATATCAGGCCTCTTGTCTTTTAAATATATCCATTGAAGAGTAATTACTCCTCCAACAAGAACTGCTAAAGCTAAATATAAGTATAATCGTGTAGATTTATCATTATCCAAAAGACCCGCATCCTCCAGCAGCTGAATTTGAGCCTCTGTAACAGGCTGACCTTCAGATACAATAGTTTGGTCCTTTTTATACATAACAGGTGTCACACTTTTTATAGCTGCCTGTCTCGCTTCCTCTGTTTTTGTGTGATCAATAAAAGAACTTGCCTTTGTTTGAAGATGCCCTATAGAGGTAGCCATATCCTTAATAGCTTTAGAATAACTAGTGTTATTAAAAGCCATTTGAACCCTATTTTGAGCATTAAATATATCCTGTGAGTTTCCTTCTCTTATCTGCATATTATCATAAACATCATTAAGTGCTGCTACTAAATCATCATGAACACTTTGCAACTGAGTACTGCTAAGGGATAATAAAATCTCATAATTTTCTACTGATATTTTATCAATAGGACTTTGCTCCTTAAGTTTTTTAATCTTTTCAGCTTTCAATCTAGCTGCGTCCTGTTCTGCCGTATCAACATCTGGATCCGTGGATGTACTTGGTATTATAGATGTATTATTATTAACATCAGTTACAAGCTGAAATAACTTATCAATATTATCTATTGCCGTCTTTTTCACATCAGCATTATAGGTATATACATCTTGAAGATGGTTTAACTCCTCCTCAATCTTCTTTTGAGTTGCAACTTTATCCTCTACATCCTTTGGCGCTTTTATATCGATTTTTGCTATCTCACCAACTTCCAGATTATACTTTTTCGTTACCACTACCGAGCTTAAAATAAAATAAACAATTAAAGCAGTGGCAATAAAAGTAATATACGGTTTTATTTTTGGAAACTTAGTCTTCTTCAATAACGTATTTTTATATCCCATCTTTCCACCTTCTCTTTACGGATTAGCACTATCCTCCTCGGATTGTTCTTCAGTCTGTGGAGGCGCGATTTCACTCTTTGCTATATCCTCTTCTACCGTTACTAAAACTCTTATTCTGTTCTTCTCTCCAATATCTTCTATTTCTGGAGCAACTGATAAAACCTTTGCTGCTCTATCAAGATTTAAATATATTTTGTTCTGAAGATCCTTTACTATACCGTCAGTTTCCACAGTCTTTTCAACTTCTTCAGTTTCAAAATACTCTTCTCTAATAAAGATACCCCATTTTGTTTCTATTTTATCATAATTTACAAAGTTATTTAATGATTTTCCTAGATAAATTATTTTATTATTTACATTTATTCCATACCTAACTTTCTTATTGCCCGTTCTTTCCTTTTCTACATAAGTTTTTGGCACTTCTAAGATTTCTTCATAAAATACAGTTGAAGGCACTTTTCCTTCAGCCATAACTTGAAACTCCATGGTTTCCTTTCCCTCTTGCCCCTGTATCAAAATATCTCCAGCATTTACAACCTGTCCTGGCTTAACCACAGGAGTTCCAGAAATAGTATTTATTCTGTTTACAATTCCATTCTTTCTCGCAACTATATTACCTGTATAATCTGGTTTTTCTTTAATCTTAGGAGGCTCTTGACGTTCCTTAATTTCAACAGAAAGCTTAGAACCTTCAATTCTTACTTTAATCCACATTATTTCATCAAAATCTCTTACAAGAGCTTTTTCAACTTCTACAACGTTTATAGATGTCTTTTTCTTAGTCACATCAATGCCATACTCTTTAAGCATATTTCTTACTTCTACTGGCGCTAAATACCTTTCAGTAATTATATCCACCTTCCAAATAAAGGTGCTTAAATAGTATAATACAAAGAAAAATGCTGCTATACCCGCAACTAAAAATTTTCTTGAGTTCAGGTGCATAAAAAAGAATTTCATTCCTTTTCTATCCAAAACAACCAGCTTACCTCTAGCTTTTTTCACACCTTCTCTTAATACCTTATAATCTTTTAATTCAATTTTCAAATCTACGGAAAACTTATTATTATTTTTTATATCTCTTACATCTACGTTTTTGTTCCACAAAAAGTTCAATATCTTTTCGATCTCGACAGCTTCTATTCTAACCGTTACATAACTAGCTTTTACATCATCAAATCTCTTCATAATTATCATACACCACACCTTTAAAGTTACCCCTTAAGGTTATAGTGGTTCCCCCAACAAAAGCTATCTCAAGATTGTCTCCTTTTATTGTAAGCGCACCTAAGGATGTGTTTACCACAAGCTCTGTAGTACTAAATCTCATTACACCTTTATGATTTTCAACGGTTATTTCTTTTTTAGCTAATATAGTTATTTTTGGTACGTTTAATGTTATCTCTGCTGGCAATTCTAATGTATCCACCAGCTTTTCTCTCATTGCCCCCAATTTGTTTGCCATTCTCCTCACCTCTTACTCATATTTTTATCACAATTTAAACCTAAAGTTTTCCTTGTAAATTTTATGATGTTGGATGAAGAATAATAACCCCTTTAATAAAAATATACCTTCATTTAATATGTAACTTTATTAATTTAGAATGTAGAATGGAGAATTAAGAATAGAGTTTCAAACTCCTACGGAGTTTCTTTATTTTAATACTAAATTAAAGAAATCCCCTTAGGGATTTCCTTCAATATTCTAAATTCTATGTTTCAAATTTTAAATTATCGCAAAAGGAAAGAACTCAGTAAAACTGAGTTCCTTATTTATTCAAATATTCTTTTACTATTTGACTTACTAATTTACCATCTGCACGACCATTAGTTTGTGGTCTTACATCTGCCATTAGCTTTCCCATATCTTTCATGCTACTAGCACCTAGCTTTTCAGCTGCTTCCGTAACAATTTTTCGGATTTCATCTTCCGTTAACTGCTGAGGAAGGTAGTGTAATAGGATTTCAATTTCAGCTTTAGTTTGTTCAACTAAATCTTGTCTATTTCCTTTTTCAAATTCAACCAAAGAATCTCTTCTTTGTTTAACTTCCTTAGCTATAACCTCAATAACTTTTGTATCATCGATGTCTGTAGCACCAGATTTTTCAAGTAATAGAATAGCTGATTTTGCCATACTAATTACATTTGCCTTAAATCTGTCTTTTGATTTAATAGCATTTTTCCAGTCGTCCTGTAATGTTTCCCTTATGGATGACATTATTAAACCTTCTTTCAAATTCTACTTAAACTTTCTTTTTCTAGCAGCTTCTGATTTTTTCTTTCTTTTAACACTTGGCTTCTCGTAGTGTTCTCTCTTTCTTACTTCTGAAAGTACACCTGATCTTGCACATTTCTTTTTAAATCTTCTTAATGCATTTTCTAATGATTCGTTTTCTCCAACTTTTATCTCTGACATTTATATCCCTCCCTCCGCTAGCTCAATTTAATTTTAATTAAAAGTAGCCAATGCGAGGCCTAAATAGCACATTTTCAATTATACAATTCACTCAAGCTTATGTCAAGATTTTCATTGCTATTAATTCTATATTTTTAACCTGGTGGCCATTTCAAGTTTCTTCCACCTAGCAAATGAAAATGTAAATGCGGCACCGTTTGACCACCGTCAGCTAAGATATTAGTCACTACTCTATAGCCTGATTTGTCTATACCCAACTTTTTAGTAAGCTCAGGAATAGTGGCGAAAATGTGCGCTATAATCTGACTATTTTCATTATTAATATCATTTACACACTCAATGTGTTCCTTTGGTATTATTAGCACATGCACAGGAGCTTCTGGGCTTATATCGTGAAAACATAAAATCTTTTCATCTTCATAAACTTTATTTGAAGGAATTTCTCCTTTTGCAATTTTACAAAATATACAATCTGACATTCTTTCACCTCCATTCAAGAGTCTTAAAATTCTTCTTAAGCACCGTTTCAATTTTCATCACTCCGCAATTGAAATAGAACATAAGTAAAATACCCACTCTTTTAATTCACTATAGATTTAAAAGCAATCTTAAGCTTTCTTCTATAATATTACTTATTCTACCTAATATTATACTCCAAAATTCCTCATAGGTGTATGATTTTTCTAAATATGATTTTATATTTTACACTTCACCTATCATATGTTCAGCTTCTACAGAAATAACTTTAGTTGGAACTATTTTTCCACTTATATCTTCACTGCTGTTAGTTATAACCTTTAAATAATTTTCTGTATACCCTACATAAGAGTTTTCACTTTCACTAACTTTCTCTTCATAAAGAACACTCATAGTTCTTCCAATAAAGCCTTCCATAAATTCAACTTCATTTTTATGATTTAACTCTATTAAAGCCTTACTTCTTTCTTCTTTAAGATTTCCATCAACTTGGAATGGCATATCAGCAGCTTTTGTTCCCGCTCTTTTACTATACTTGAAGATATGCATTTTACTTAATTTGATATCACTTAAGAACTTATATGTTTCCTCAAACTCTCCAGCTGATTCTCCTGGAAAACCAACAATAATGTCAGTGGTTATTGAAACATCTTTCATATATTTTCTAAGATTATCACAAACTTCTTTGTATTCAGCAGCAGTGTATTTTCTATTCATTCTTCTTAAAGTTGCATCACATCCACTTTGAAGGGATAAGTGGAAATGAGGACACAGTTTTTTAAGTCCACAGATTCTCTCAATTACTCCTTCAGTAAAGAAGGTTGGATCTATTGAACCAATTCTTATTCTCTCTATACCTTCTATTTTATCGATTTCTTCAAGGACTCTAACTAGATTCCAATCACCTTGTATATCCACCCCGTAAGAAGCTGTATGAACTCCAGAGAGGATTATTTCCTTGAAGCCATTTCTGCTTAATTCATTAACTTCTTTTAAAATCTGTTCTGGATCTTTACTACATACTGCCCCTCTTGCAAAAGGAATTAAGCAGTAAGTACAAAATTTATTACACCCATCTTGAATTTTAAGAAAAGCCCTTGTTTTATCCTGATATTCATTAATTGAAAGCTCTTCAAACTTTTTATTTCTTAGAACATCATTAACTTCTATAACCTGCTTCTTCTCTTCTCTAGTTCTGTTTACCCAGTAAACAACCTCACCTTTATTTCTACTTCCAAGAACAACATCAACGCCCTCTATAGAAGCTACCTCATCGGAAGCAATCTGTGAATAACACCCTACTACAGCTATAATAGCTTCTGGATTTAACCTTCTTGCTCTTCCTATCATTTGTCTTGACTTCTTATCACCCATGTTAGTTACTGTACAAGTGTTAATTACATATACATCAGCAAATTCGCTGAAATCAACAACATCGTAACCTTCTTTTATAAACTGCTCTGCCATAGCCTCTGACTCATATGAGTTAACTCTGCAACCCAGTGTATATAATGCTACCTTCATTATATGTCTCCTCCTAAATCTCCAAGTTCATACATTATTAAGCTTAGAGCCACAAATCCAGCAGTTTCTGTTCTTAATATTCTAGGTCCTAAAGTCACTATATAGCTTCCAGCTGCTTTTAAAGCTTCGATTTCACTTTCTTCAAAACCGCCTTCTGGTCCTATAATAATTGCAACTTTTTTAATTTCCTTATCCTTAACTTGATTTTTGACGTAACGAATACCTTGATTTTCTTGGTTCTCATATGGAACAACAACCAAATCAAATTCTTTTAACTCTTCCATTAAAACATCAAATTCCATAGGCTGATTAATTGATGGAATTATACTTCTCTTACTTTGCTTGCAAGCTTCTAATGAAATTCTGTTCCATCTATCAACCTTTTTAAATTCTGAAGTATCATTCCCTTTAACTACAACTCTCTCTGTAATTATAGGTGTTATTTCACTTATTCCTAGCTCTGTGCACTTCTGAGCTATTAAATCCATTTTAGCAGCTTTAGGCAAACCTTGGAATAAATGAACCTCAATAGGACTTTCGTTATTAAGTTCAACCTTCTCAATAAGATTAACTTTAACTTCTTTTTTATTTACCTCAAGGATTTCACCAAAGTACTCAACACCATTACAGTTGTTGATATTTACTTTGTCTCCCTCCTTTAGTCTTAGAACTTTATAAATGTGCTTTACATCATCACCGTCAATGGTACACACATTTCCAGCTATCTTATTTCTTTCAACAAAAAACTTATGCATATTAGTGTACTCCTATCCTAAACTTGGCTTTATTATAAATAATAATCTACTTCTTTGCAACTATGCAAACCCACTCACCGTCTGCAATAACTTCTTCTATTTTAAAACCAACAGCTTCCATTTTCTCTTTTATCATTTCTTCTTGAGTATTAAGAATTCCAGATGCAATAAAGAATCCACCCTCATTTATAAACTCTTTAACTCCATCGCAAAGAATCATAACTATTGGTGCAAGTATGTTAGCAACAACAATCTCAGCTTTTCCTTTAACAACTTCCATTAAATCTCCGTATAGAATTTCAATGTTAGATAAATTATTATATCCGACGTTCTTTTTAGCTGAATCAACAGCAACTGGGTCTAAATCAACTCCAACTACATGCTTAGCTCCAAGTCTCGCTGCCGCAATAGATAAAATCCCTGAACCTGTTCCTATATCAAATACAGTGTCTTCACCTTTAACATATTTCTCTAAAGCTTTAACACACATTCTTGTAGTTTCATGAGTACCAGTACCAAAAGCCATCCCCGGGTCCATCTCAACCATTAACTCTCCTGCCTTAAGCTCATACTCTTCCCATATAGGTTTTACAACTATTTTCTCTCCTACTAAAGTTGGTTTATAGTATTTCTTCCAGTTATTTTCCCAATCTTCTTCATTAACCTTATTATAGGTAACAATTCCTTTTCCCTTATCAAGACCATATTCAGTAAGATTATTAACGCCTTCTTCTATATACTTGATTATTTCATCAAAATCATCAGTCTTCTTGAAATACCCTTTAACTATTGCATCCTTATCCTTATTCAAAACTGCCTCATCAAAAAAGTCAGCATAAGCTGGATGCTTCTTTTTAAACTCCACATCCTTAGCATCATCTATTGAAACTCCCTGAACATCAAGAGTGTAAAATATCCCTGAAACTGCTTCTGTAGCTTCACTGCTTGTTACAACGGTAACCTCTATCCAATCTTTATCCATTATGTATTCCTCCAATTAACTAATCTATGTAATATATTTTAAATTTAATATTTTCCTTACATCTAAAAATTATGCCCTTTGAAGATGTTAAGTAAACATAGCACAACCTATTATACACTAATTAAACCCTAGTGTTCAATTTAATAAAAAAACTTACTGTTATACTTTTATTCATATTTGCATATTGAATAGTCGTGTCCAACAATGACTTCCCTTTAATTTTTTCTATATATATAAGTCACAAAGAAGCCTCTTTCGTCTTTAAACTCTTCGTAATGCAGTAATTCAAAATCATTCTTTAAAGGTTCAAAATCATCAGGCTGAATTAAATCTTCTTTACGAATTTTTAAATCTGGTTTATGTTTATGACCAAAGCCGGAAACAAAGAGCACCCCACCATGACTTAAATGATTCTTCAGGTCATGCATTATACTCTTGCTTACTCTAAAGTGATTAACTAAAACATCATCAAATACACCTATATTTTTTAATGCATCATCTTCACTTAAATCAATTAACTCTGTCTCTATTTCATAATTATTTCTTGCTGCAAATTTTTCTAATCTTAATAACGCTTTAGTGCTGAAATCAACCCCCTTAACCTTAAAACCTTTTTCCAATAAAAAAAGAGAGTTTCTCCCATCACCACAGGCAATATCTAATACAGTACCATTTTTGAAATACTTCAAATTTTCAACTATAGCTTCCTCTGGATTTAAAGGTCTATCACTTCTGCATCCAAACTTATCATTCCAAAAACTTTCATCTCCCATATAAACCATCATATCCCCCCCTGCATATACTTAAATATAATATACTCATCTAAATACTTTATTAAAGTATCAAAGTTAATTAAAATTGCTTCAACATTTATCTTTTTTCATCTAGATAAATATTGAAGCAATTTACTATTTAAATATTTTATTTTCCGAATATACCCTTTTTATGCTTTTTCTTCTCTGGTGCACCTTCAACAGTTTCACCACAAGCATTCATGAAGGCTTTTAAAGCTTCTTCCTGTTCGCCATTTAATGACTTAGGAACGTCAACTATTACTTTTACATAATGATCTCCTCTTCCTGCAGAATTTACTCTAGGAACGCCTTTGCCTTTTAATCTAAATATAGTTCCTGATTGTGTTCCTGCCGGAACCTTATAGGTTACATCTCCATCAATAGTTGGAACCTTAATGTCAGTTCCAAGAACAGCTTTACCAAAGGAAATATGAGTTTCCATGTGGATATCATTTCCCTTACGCTTAAATGTTTTGTGAGTCATTACTCTGATATTGATATATAAATCTCCTGCTGGTCCACCATTTTCACCAGCTTCTCCCTGGCCTCTTAATGGCATTACATTACCAGTATCAACTCCAGCTGGAATATTTATTGTTATACTTCTTGTTTTTCTTTCCTTACCTGAACCCTTACAAGTTTGACATGGTTCCTCAATGATTTTACCTTCTCCATGACAAGCATCACAGGTAGTAGTTGTTGACATTACGCCTAGTGGAGTTCTTCTTTGAACTTGAATTCTTCCTCTTCCTCCACATTTGCTACAAGTTTTTGGAGAAGTTCCAGCCTTAGCTCCACTTCCTCCACATGTTTCACACTTTTCTCTTCTTGTAACCTTGATTTCCTTTTCGCAGCCAGTCATAGCTTCTTCAAATGTTAAGGTTAGATCATACTCTAAATCTGCACCTTTTCTTGGACCATTTTTAGCTCCGCCACCACCGAAGCCGCCAAAGCCGCCACCAAAGATATCTCCAAAGATATCACCAAAGCCGCCGAAGCCGCCAAAGTCAAAGCCATCAAAGCCACCGCCAGCTCCATTAAAGTCAGCAGTACCAAACTGATCATATCTCTGTCTTTTCTCTGGATCTGAAAGCACTTGATATGCTTCATTTATATCCTTGAATTTCTCCTCTGCTTCTGCATCACCTTGATTTCTATCAGGGTGATATTTTAAAGCAAGCTTTTTAAAAGCTCTCTTTATATCTTCATCACTTGCACTTTTATCTATTCCAAGAACTTCATAAAAATCCTTATTTGCCATATAGAAATTTTCACCACCTATTTTTCTTACTTCACTCTTTAGTCTCTTATACTTTATGCACGGTTACTAAGAGAAGTTTCCATATTATCTTAAAACATATTCATTATAATTTCAACTTTTCAAAGAAAACTACTTCTCCTATAAATTCAAATAAGTGCTCTACTGAATAAACTTGTGTTACCAAATCATAAATTTGAACACTCACTTAAATTAAGGGATGAGTTTTACGTCATCCCTTATTAAACATATTACTTTATAATTTTACTTATATTAGTCTACTTTAAAGTCAGCATCTACAACATTATCATCATCTGATCCTGCTGATTGTTGTCCTGCTCCACCCATGTTGTTAGGATCGAAGCCTTCTGGTCCTTGTGGTCCACCTTCACCTTGGTATGCTTTAGAAGAAACTGCATAGAACTCTTGAGTTAATTCTTCAGTAGCTTTCTTAATAGCTTCTAAGTCTTCTCCATCTTTAACAGATTTTAAAACTTGAACTCTTTGCTCAATCTTAGCTTTATCTTCAGCAGAAACTTTATCTCCTAAATCTGTTAAAGCTTTCTCTGTTTGATATACCATTTGGTCTGCAGTATTTTTAACTTCTATAGACTCTTTTCTCTTCTTATCTTCTTCAGCAAATCTTTCAGCTTCATTTACTGCATTTTGGATTTCATCATCACTTAAGTTAGTAGAAGCTGTAATTGTAATGTTAGCTTCCTTACCAGTTCCTTTATCCTTAGCAGAAACTTTAACGATACCGTTAGCATCTATATCAAAAGTAACTTCGATTTGTGGAATTCCTCTTGGAGCTGCTGGGATTCCAGAAAGAGTGAATCTTCCTAAAGTCTTGTTGTCAGCTGCCATTTGTCTTTCACCTTGAACAACGTGAATTTCAACTGATGTTTGACCATCTGCTGCTGTAGAGAACACTTGGCTCTTCTTAGTTGGTATAGTTGTATTTCTTTCTATTAATGGAGTAGCAACTCCTCCTAAAGTTTCAATTCCTAGAGTTAATGGTGTAACGTCAAGAAGTAATACGTCTTTAACGTCTCCAGTTAAAACTCCACCTTGAACAGCTGCACCTGCTGCAACACACTCATCTGGGTTAACTCCTTTTGAAGGCTCTTTTCCAGTGAAGTTCTTAACAGCATCAACTACTGCAGGTATTCTTGTAGATCCTCCAACAAGTACTACCTTATCTATTTCTCCAATTGAAAGTCCAGCATCGTTTAGAGCTTTTTTCATTGGCTCTATTGTTCTTTGAACTAAATCGTGAGTTAATTCGTTAAATTTAGCTCTTGTTAAAGTCATGTCGATGTGCTTTGGACCTGTAGCATCAGCTGTGATAAATGGAAGATTAATGTTTGTTTGAGTTGCAGAAGATAACTCTATTTTAGCTTTTTCTGCAGCTTCTTTTAATCTTTGTAAAGCCATCTTATCGTTCTTTAAGTCAATTCCATTTTCAGCTTTGAATGTATTTGCTATATAATCTATGATTTTATTATCAAAATCGTCTCCACCTAACTGAGTATCTCCGTTAGTAGCTTTAACTTCAAATACTCCATCACCTAATTCTAGGATAGATACGTCGAAAGTACCACCACCAAGGTCATATACGAAAATCTTTTGGTTTGTATCCATTTTATCAAGACCATAAGCAAGAGATGCTGCTGTTGGCTCGTTGATTATTCTCTTAACATCAAGACCAGCTATTCTTCCTGCGTCTTTAGTCGCTTGTCTTTCACTGTCATTGAAGTATGCAGGAACTGTGATTACAGCCTCTGTTACTGTTTCTCCAAGATAAGCCTCTGCATCAGCTTTTAATTTTTGAAGTATCATTGCTGATATTTCTTGTGGAGTATACTCTTTTCCATCTATATTTACTTTATGGTTAGTTCCCATATGTCTTTTTATTGAGATTATTGTTTTATCTGGATTTGTGATTGCTTGTCTTTTTGCTACCTGACCAACTAATCTTTCACCATTTGGCATGAAAGATACTACTGATGGAGTAGTTCTAGCGCCTTCAGCGTTAGGTATGATAACTGGATCTCCACCTTCCATAACTGATACACATGAGTTAGTTGTTCCTAAGTCAATTCCTATTATTTTTCCCATTATAATTTCCTCCTAATAATGAAATCTTAATTCATTTTCTAAAATTTATTATATTGATACTTATTTCTAAATTTATTTAGTTGGCTACTTTAACCATACTATATCTTAATACTTTTTCACCTTTTTTATATCCCTTTTGGAATACTTCAGCAACTTGATTTGCACCTAAACTTGAATCTTCAACGTGCATTACTGCATTATGATGATTTGGATCAAACTCTCCATCTGCAGCAATTTCTTCAACTCCAAGCTTATTTAAAGCTCCCATGAATTGATTAATTGTCATTTCTAAACCTTTCTTCAAATCTTCAACACTACCATCAACTGCAACAGCTCTTTCTAGATTGTCTAAAACAGGAAGCATTTCCTTTAATACATCTGCACAAGCTTCAGTATATATATTTTCTTTTTCTTTTATTGTTCTTTTTCTGAAGTTATCATATTCTGCAACAGTTCTTAAAAGTTTATCTTTTAAAGCTTCGTTTTCATCTTTAAGATCCTTAAGTTCAGCCTTGCGATTTCTAAACATCTTCATTTCATCTTCACATTCCTGTTCCTCTACTGTTTCATTAGTTTCAGCAGATTCTTCACAAGGAATTCCTTCTCCTTCACATGCTATTGTTTCAGAAGCTTCATTCTCAAGAACTTCACTTGCATCACCATTAACCGAACTATTCATTTGGTCTTTGTTTTCTTCCATATTATTATGCAATGCACTTTCCTCCAATCTATTAATTCCTTTAGCTGCATTAATAGCTAAACTTCAGGCTCATCATATATTTTTGAAATATTTTTATCTATTTCTTCAACTACAGTGTCTAATACTGCAACTACTTTATCGTAGTTCATTCTTGTTGGCCCAATAACTCCTATGGTTCCCATTACTCTGCCTTTGTAGCTGTAACTAGCTGTTATTATGCTGCAGTCTTTAGCGCATTCAATATAGTTTTCTTTACCAATACCTATATATAAAGGTTCTTCAGTGGCAGGGGTTAAAATTTGATTTAAATTTTCTTCATTGTTAATCAAACCTAGAAAAGCTTTTGCTCTGTCTATATTGTTATACTCTGGATAATCAAATATATTTGTTGTACCCTTTGTATAAATCTCACTACTGTCACCCTGAACTAAAGTTTCATGCAGTGCAGGTATAATGCTATCAAAAATCTCTTCATATCCCACAAGTTCATTCCTCAGATTCACAAGGAAATCTAAGCTTATCTGCTCTATACTTATTCCAACTAAAAGCCCGTTTAGAACATTGTTGACTCTGATGAGTTTATCATCATCTACTTCATTAGCAACTTTAATAGTATTATTTTTAATATTACCGTTATCCGTAATGATTGTAGATAAAATCAAATATTTTTCAATAGCTAAAAGCTTTATATATTTAATACTAGATTTCTGCACTGGAGCAAATTTAACTACCGATGTTAATCTAGTAAAGTTTGAAACTATATCGATTGCACCTTTAACTATGGCATCTACTTCATTAAGGGCTATTTCCCTAATCTCACGACGAATGGAATTCTGCTCCTCCTCAGTGAGGGTGGGAGTATTCATAAGTTTATCTACATAAAGTCTATACCCCTTATCTGAAGGTCTTCGTCCAGAGGATGTATGAAGTTGTTCTAAATATCCCATTTCTTCAAGGTCTGCCATTTCATTTCTGATGGTAGCAGAACTGATACCTAAATCATATCTCTTTGATATGGTTCTTGAACCCACAGGCTCTCCGTAGGTAATATAGTCAGTAATTATGGCCTGCAAGATTTTAATCTTTCTTTCATCCATATCCATATTCATCACCTCTTTGTTAGCACTCACCAACTTCGAGTGCTAATGACTATATTTAAAAAATATCACTTTCTATATGTATTGTCAATAGGGTTCATACTTTTTTTACAAAATAAAATCTGCCATAACTTGATTGCTGAATTCCATTCCCTTTGAGGTTAAGAAAAGCCTATTTTCTTCAAGGTTTAAAAGCTCCATATGAACATATTTCTCTATGATGTCCTTGTATTTATCAAAAATTGAAACTCCAAATCGATGCTGAAATTCTCTGATATCAATTCCATCATTAAGTCTTAGTCCAAGAAACATAAACTCTTCAATATCATCCTTCTCCGAATTTTTAAATTCTTCCACTACCACCGTATTCGATTCATTCATTCTTCCTATATATTTTTCTATATTACTTTCATTTCTATACCTAATTCCATTAATATAAGAATGGGAAGATGAACCACATCCAACATAATTGTTAAGCTGCCAATAAATTTTGTTATGCTTGCATTCGAATCCCTTTTTTGCGTAATTTGATATTTCATACTGCTCATATCCATTTTTCTTTAAAATATCCTTTGTAACAGCATACATATCTCGTTCCACATCTTCATTAGGTAAAATTAAACTTTCATTCTCATATAAATTATAAAACTTAGTTCCTTCTTCAATTATTAAACTATAGCAGGATAGATGTTCTGGCTTTAACTCTATAACCTGCTCAAGGCTCTCAATCCATTCCGCTAAAGTTTGATTTGGTAGTCCAAACATTAAATCTACATTAATGTTATTAAAACCATTTTCCCTAAGCATTATGTAACTTTTCTTAAAATCTTCAATAGTATGAATTCTTCCAATAGATTTCAAGTGATGCTCTTGAACTGCTTGAAGTCCCATAGAAATTCTATTCACACCCATAGTTTTAAAAATTTCAAGCTGCTCTTCGTTGAAAGAATTCGGATTTCCTTCTACTGTAAATTCAAAATCCTTACTTACAAAATTCAATTTTTTTATACTTTCAGCTATGATTTTCCAACCCTCTATACACAAATAGGTGGGAGTACCCCCACCTATAAATATTGTGCTTATTAATTTATCTTGACAAGAATTATCAATTTCTTTGCTTAATGCCTTAGCATAATCAACCATTAAAGATTCTTTGCCACTAAATGATGGAAAATCACAGTAGAAGCATTTGTTTTTACAAAATGGTATATGGATATACAATCCTACTGTGTTCATATATTTTTCTCCTCTTTTTTAATTAAGAATGTAGAATTAAGAATCTAGAATGTTTGTGGAAATTCCTGCGAATTTCCTTTGTTTTATTTCTCATTAAAGACTTCAAAGGAGTTTTTAATGTTTTTAATAAGTTATAGATTCTCCAATTGCAATGAGAAAAATCATTCTTCATTCTACACTTTGGCATTCTACACTTTAGCATTCTAAATTCTTAATTTAATAATTATTTCTATATCTATATGCTTCTAAACTAATCAACTTTCAGTACTGCCATGAATGCTTCTTGTGGTACTTCTACACTTCCCACTTGTCTCATTCTCTTCTTACCTTCTTTTTGTTTTTCAAGAAGCTTTTTCTTTCTTGATATATCTCCACCGTAACATTTAGCAAGTACGTCTTTTCTCATAGCTTTAACTGTTTCTCTTGCTATGATTTTAGCTCCTACTGCTGCTTGTATTGGAATCTCAAACATTTGTCTTGGAATTATCTCTTTAAGCTTTTCAGCCATAACTCTTCCCCTATGATAAGCTCTATCAGCTGGAACTATCATAGATAACGCGTCCACGATGTCTCCATTAAGAAGGATGTCAAGCTTAACAAGTTTAGTTTCTTTATAACCTTTAAGCTCATAATCAAAGGATGCATATCCTCTAGTTCTAGATTTTAAAGCATCAAAGAAATCATAAACAATTTCATTTAAAGGAATATCATAGTTAATTACAACCCTTGTTTCCTCGATATACTGCATATCGATAAAGGTTCCTCTCTTCTCTTGACATAACTCCATTATTGCCCCTACATAATCAGAAGGTGCAATGATTGAAGCTTTAACCTCTGGCTCCTCCATATAAGAAATCTCTGATGGATCTGGAAGATTCGTTGGGTTTGTAATTTCTAATAATTCACCATCGGTTTTAGCAACCTTATATATAACGGAAGGCGCAGTTGTGATGATATCAATGTTATATTCTCTTTCAATTCTTTCTTGAATAATCTCCATGTGAAGAAGTCCTAAAAATCCACATCTGAATCCAAAACCTAAAGCTATAGAAGTCTCTGGTTCAAAGGATAAGGCTGCATCATTTAGCTGTAGCTTTTCTAAAGCCTCTTTTAAAGTTTCATATTTAGCGCCATCAACAGGGTAGATACCACTGAATACCATCGGTATAGCAGGTTTATATCCTTCCATAGGAGTTTCTGTTGGTCTTTTAGCCTCTGTAATTGTATCTCCAGCTCTTGCATCCTTAACATTTCTGATTGCTGCAGTTAAATATCCAACATCACCAGCTCTAAGTTCTTCTGTCTTTAATGGACTTGGAGTAAATACCCCTACCTCTGTAACATCATAAACCTTATTAGTATTCATAAACTTAATCTTTGTTCCTGGTTTAACAACACCATCAAAAACTCTTATATAAGTTACAACGCCTTTATATGAGTCATAGTAAGAGTCAAATATTAACGCCTTTAAAGGTGCTTCCTCATCTCCGCTTGGTGCAGGAACCTTATCAATAACAGTTTTAATTACATCTTCAATATTAAGCCCTGTTTTTGCTGATATAAGCGGTGCATCATCAGCAGGAATTCCTATAACGTCTTCTATTTCCTGTTTAACTTCGTCTGGTCTTGCACTTTGAAGGTCAATCTTATTAATTACTGGTGCAATCTCTAAGTCGTGGTCTAAAGCAAGATAACAGTTTGCTAAAGTCTGTGCTTGAATACCTTGAGTTGCATCAACTACAAGAATTGCTCCTTCACAGGCTGCTAAACTTCTTGATACCTCGTAGTTAAAGTCTACGTGTCCTGGGGTATCAATAAGGTTTAATATATACTCTTCGCCATCTTCTGTTTTATGTATAAGTCTGGCTGCTTGAGCCTTAATTGTTATTCCTCTTTCTCTTTCAAGCTCCATGTTATCAAGAACCTGTGCTTCCATTTCTCTTTCTGTAAGCGTTCCTGTTTTTTCAAGAAGTCTATCTGCTAAAGTAGACTTACCGTGATCTATATGAGCTACTATAGAAAAATTTCTAATATGTTTTTGTCTATTAGTTTGCATTAAATTACCCCCGTAAATTTATATTAAGAAACTCCTATTCTCTCTGTTCATAGGAGTAAGTGTGGCCATACAAATCGTAGATTTGCAGCTTCACTTATATTAAACTGATTCTCTAGATTTTACTCTAAGGCTTACTCAGCTAAATTTCTAATTTATTATATTTGCCAATACAAAACAACTTATATAAAATAAATCACAGTAAATTATACCACAAGAGTTTTCATTTATGAAGAACGAAAATAAAAGATTAATTAAATTTAAAATATAGTTTCTACAATAGTATCTATACCATTAAAGAAACTCTCAAAACGCCCTCCACTAAACTTTATTTTAAAATCTCCTGCCTTTAAAGTTAATAAAAGAGGGTCTTTGTCCACGGTTACCTCAAAGGAAGAACTAGGCTTTACAACCTCTGCTAATTCAAAGTTAACTTTAAAAACTCCTATTGTTACTATTAATATTGCTGAAAGTAAAAACCACTTTGCAGAAGAACTTGTTTTACTTTTACTCATAATCCAACCCCATTTCTTACTAAAACTCTGCCTCATTTCATTGGAAGAGTAAGTTTGCATATCTAAATCAAAGATTCTCTTTTCAAAGAAACTCCCCCTTACATGCCTTCGGTGGAGTAAATTCGATTAGCTAAGTCAAAAATATCTAATCTAACTAAAAAAAGCACCTCAAATTAATGATGTACTTTTTTTAATACTTTTATACCGTAAATGACACTACAAATTTTATATTTATTCAGTTAAACTTAAGTAATAGTCTAAGTCTGTGATTTAGCCTGCAGAAATTCAACCTCAAACATCTTTATGCAATAAAGAGAGTCTTCTTCATTTAGAGTTCAAATATCCCCCTATAACCTTACTCATATATACCATAGAATTTTTAGCCTCCTGCAGATTATTAACATCTGCGCCCACTTCCATTAGAATTGCATTATCACTTAGATCCTGATTGTAAAAAGTTATACCTCCATGATTATATGCAATAAGCCCTCTTTCTCCATCTTTAAATAACCCCGGATAAAGATCATTTGCAGTATCAACTATTTCCTGCATTTTAGTTATATGAGCTTCATATCTAGGGTCACGTTTAGTTGTAACAAGTGAAAGTCTGGCTATGTTATTTCCATCTATTGTACCTGTAACACTTGGCTTTGCAGGGCCTCCATCTCTATGCAAATCTATTATAAGATCAAAATCTCCATAACTACTTAAATATTTATTAACCGTATCTCTTGAAGCATAATATGCATTATTATAATCCGCTACATCATGAACTGTTTTATCATGAATTACCGTAAACCCTAACTTTTCAAGTTCTGAAGCCAAAACATCTCCAACTCCAGCAACAGTGCTTTCAAGACCTGAATTTCCTTCTGCATAAGCCTCATTAGTATGAGTATGATAAATTAATATTCGTTTTCTTAAATTACTTGAAGGATCCCCCACAATGCTTACAGGATCTGGCGCCATGCTAATTGAACCATCATTTATTTTAAAAGGGTTAATAACTATATTTTGAACCACATTAGCATGTTCATTTGTATCTGTACTTTCAAGTAGAAAATCTCCCACTGTCAAAAAACTTATCTCATTATTTACTATATTTAATGCATTGATAGAAAATCTTCCAACAAAGCTAGTGTCATCTTTATTTCCTTCAACCTTTAATGCACTTACTGTGGAACCAATAAGTTTAAAAAATAAGTTACTTTTCATGACACTTTCCATAGTTGTATTATTACCATCATCAACTGCAATACCAGGAGTGGAAAACAACATTGAAATTGTCATGGTAATTACAACTATACATATCATCACCCTGGCTTTAACCTTACCATATTTAGCTGTCTCTTCGTTTTTCACCTTATCCCCCCTGTTTGTCCACCAAATTTATAAACCAATAAACCTAATGAAAATATATGCTTAAACTAATGAATTTATTACCCCTGAAAGGCTTTCAATATTTCACATTTTCCTAAATACAATTGCAAGGTCCTTTCCCATTGGCACTCTATATCTTGCAAAATGAAAAGAACTACAAACCAAGGTTTTCACTAGTTTATAGTTCTTTAAATAGATTTTTTACTTAGTACTTAAATATTGCGCTATTACTCTACTCATATATACCATAGAGTTTTTAGCCTCTTGAAGTCCATTAACATTTGCTCCAACTTCCATCAGAATAGCATTATCACTTAAATCCTGACTATAATAGGAAATCCCGCTTAAGTAAGTATATAAATACTTAGTTCTTAATAGTCCTGGATACATATCGTTAGCTATTGATGCAATTTGTTCTATATTTGCCATATGTGCATTGTACCTTGGATCTTGCTCAGTTGTTACAAACATTATTTTTGCAACATTATTACCTTCAATTTGTCCTGTAATACTTTCCTTCGATGGACCTGAATCTCTATGCAAGTCAATTATAAGATCAAAATCTCCATAGCTGTTTAGATACTTTGTAAAAGTTTCTCTTGAAGCCTTATATGCATTATTATAATCCGCAACGTCATGAACGGTTTTATCATGTATAACTGTGAAGCCCTGATTTTCAAGTTCATCAGTCAATGTATCTCCTACTGCTGCCACCGTACTTTCAAGACCGGTATTTCCTTCAGCGTAGGCTTCATTGGTATGAGTGTGATAAATCAATATCTTTTTCTTTGAGTTATCCTCTGGGTTACCAATTATGTTAACTGAATTATCTATTTTGTTAATTGATCCATCATTTATTTTAAATGGATTAATTACAATGTTATTAACTGTTTGAGCCTGCTGATTCACATCAGAATTACCCAATGCTAAATTATCGTAATTTAAAAAACTTATTTCCTTATTTACTATCCTCAATGCATTTATTGAAAACTGACCAATAAAGCTTTTATCATCACTATTTTCTTCAACCTTTAATGCACTTACTGTGGAGCCTATAAGCTTCAGAAAAAAATTACTTCTCATTGCGCTTTGAATAGTTGTATCACTACTATTACCTTCTGCAATCCCTGGAGTTGAAAACATCATTGTTACTGTCATAGCAATTACAACTATAAGCAGCATTATCCTTGCCTTAGTCTTTCCCTTTGTAGCATACCTTTTGTTTTTCACTTTATCCCCTCCTGTTTAGTTCATTAAATTTACCACCTGATAAACTTAATTAAAATATATGAGAAGATTTTTAATTTTATTACCCGTCATTATATGCAAGAGGCCTTTTATTGTTCCTTAAAATTTTATGAACAGCTGCTAGTTTAAATAGGTATTGATATCATCTAAAGTTAAAGCCGGCTGCAAAGCAATATTAATTCCATTTGCTATTACCTTAGAAACACTTTCAATAACCTTATCAATTTCTTTAGGGGTTACTACCATACCACCTAAGGTTGGATCTAAAACCTCCCTAATTAAAGACTGTCTTTCATCTCTATCAACTTCCTTAAGCATTTTATAGAAGCCACTGCCTTTAGTCGCAGATTCAATTAAATTATCTAAAACCAAATCTATAGTATCATTAGCCACAGTTCCCGCATCAACAACTGTTGGAACTCCAATTGCAATTACTGGTACACCTAAAGTTTTTTCACTAAGTTCTGCACGTTTGTTTCCAACACCAGCTCCAGGAGCTATTCCTGTATCTCCAATTTGGATTGTTCTGTTTACTCTCTGAGTTCTTCTTGAAGCTAGAGCATCTATACAGATTATTAAGCTTGGTTTTATTCTGTCCACGACACCTCTAACAATCTCACTTGTCTCCATTCCTGTAAGTCCTAATACCCCAGGAGCTAAAGCACATACTGGTCTAACGCCTTCATCTATTTCATCTGGAACATATTCTTTCAAATGTCTGCTCACCATAATTTTTTCTACAACCTGTGGTCCTACAGCATCAGCAGTAATATTCCAGTTTCCAAGACCAACTACTAACGCAGTCTGCTCTTCATTTAAATTAATTAATTTCGAAAGTTCCTTAGCCATTACTTCACTTAATTCAATTATTCTTTGCCCATCATAATATACAAACTCACCAAATTCTAAAGTAATATATGTTCCCTGTGGTTTACCGATTTTCTTTTCACCACTTTCATTCACAATCTTTACAACAGATACTTTAATATTTTTATCTATATATTCATCTCCCTCTATACCATCGATCTCTCCTTCATTAGTTTCATTGTACATTTCTTTTGCTTCTAAGGCTAAATCTGTTCTAACACTATATTCTAAAACACCATTTTCTTCTTGCATTCTATCGCTTCTTTTCATTGATATACCTCATTTCTTTTATATTTAAAAGTACCTAAAGTAACTATACTTAGGTTTTCCCAAAACCTTCTTACTATACTTTATTAATCTTATACTCAAATTCTACTTGAAGTGCTTCTAATTTAATGTTATAATAGCTTTTGTTATATGAAACTCATAAGCAGACTTCCCCAAAGCTGCCACTGAGATATGATAAAACTACAAGGGGGTGAATTAATAATGGCAAACATTAAATCAGCTAAGAAAAGAATAAAAATTACTCAAGCTAAGACTATGAGAAACACAATGTTAAAATCTTCTTTAAAAACAACTATAAAGAAATTCGAAGTTGCTATAGCTAGCAAAGATGCTGCAGTAGCACAAGAGAACTTCAAAAACGTAGTTAAAGCCCTTGATATGGCTGCTTCTAAAGGTATAATACATAAAAACAAAGCAGCTAAGAAGAAATCAAGATTAGCAGCTAAGTTAAACGGATTATCAGCTTAATTAAATATGCCAGTTTAATGCTGGTTATTTAAGTTGAAAGCAAACTCGGTTTGATTTATATAAACCTTCACACTTTGTGTGAAGGTTTTTTGCTAAGCTTCTTTAATTCAAAATGCTCCAATGTAGAATTTAGAATAATGGTAAAAATTCAGCAGCGCTAAACTTCTTTTATTTTACTTTAATAAAAAGAGGAACTCCCTAAGAAGTTCCCACCATAACTCTTCATTTTTCATTTTAATATAACGGATCAACCACAACCCCAATGGATGTTGCTTTTACCATTGGATTTTCTACCAACTGCTTTAACTCCTCTTTCGTTCCTTGAACAATAACCCCTAACACCTCAGCATCCTCCATCTTAGTTTTACCTCTAGCCATAATTTCCTCATAAAGCTTTTGATGTTCTGGCATATAGCTTTTTTCTAAGTTTTCAACTAACGCATCATAATACTGATCATAAGGATTAACCCAAAGCCTATCCTTGTTTGGAATAGATATCCCAATAGCTTCATCTTCTTTAATGCCATTTGCTTTACTATCATAATTAACAACTTCATTTTCATAATGCTTCATTTTTTCTTCTGTAAACTCATTTAACCATACCCAATATATCTTCGCTGGACTTAACTTGTTTTGAATGGTGAATAATTCCGTCATTTTATAGGGTTTATCAAAGGATATAGCCATTTCTATTATCTTATCATCTGGTATTTTATCTATTTCATCAAGATCATTTTGATATTCTACATACTCAATATTAGGATGGAAAAACCTCATCTTTCTGTATCCATTTTCCCATATTGAAACAGGCCATTGACCAGCATCATGATATCCAGCTCCTGTCCCCCTAAAAAAAGCAATTTGAGGTATTAATCCAAAGAATGATACTCTATCTTCTAAAATAACTGGTTTATTTCCTATATTCTTTGTTATCTTATAATTTCCATTCCCGCCTAAAAAAACAATAAAGTCTGTTGACTCACTGATATAACCCCCTGGTACTGAAACACTTACATAAGCTTCAGCAGCCTCATAACTTTTCTTGCTATACTTTATTCCTATAGCTGTATTTATAAAACTTCCTGCAATAAAAACAACTAATGATATACAAATAATTTTTATAGTTGATTTAGCCTTTGCTTTTCTCACTGACTGTTTTAACTTTTTATCATCAAATATATTATCCATATCTTTCATTACTTTTCCTCCACTCTTCTTTAAATTTATTTCTAGCCCTATACAAATAGGTCTTCACAGAGTCCTCATTTATTCCCAACAACAATCCTATTTCTTTATAACTTAGCTCCATATCATACTTCAATATCAATAATGACCTATATTCTTCCTTTAAACCATTAAGTGTCCCTCTTATTTCTTCACTAATTTCTTTACTTAATATTTCACCCTCAACAGTAAATTCTTGAGCTATTTGTTCATAAAAACTTTCTTCATTAATTGATACAGTATTTATTATCTTTTTTCTTTTATTAAAATTTTTATATTTATTAACTGCAACTCTAAACAGCCAGGATGATACATCATTAACCTTAACTCCTTCCAAATATTCAATGGCTTTTATGAAGCTATCATGGACAATATCTTCTGCATCACTTACAGAGCATCCACATTTAATTAAATATAAACTAATTATTTTATATTGTTTTTTATATAAATTTATAATTAAATCCTTGTCCATAATCCCTCCCATTTCTTAAATTAAGGCGCCTTATACTAATAAGACAATTTAGCATCCAAAATGTATACAGTAATTTTAAAAAAATCATACATATTTCCATATACCTTAAAATTAGTTATGTACAACCTTCATTTTTTTCCACTTATACAATTATATATCATTCAATTAATTATTCCCAATGAGTATTCAACCTTAAAATCTATCTTTCTAAAACAATTACCTAACTTATTTGAAATAAAAAAGAAACCCAGCACAGCTGGATTTCTATCTTCACTCTAAATCATTAAATACTTACCCTATTTTTTCATCATGGATCTAACCATCAGCATCTCTACAGCATTTTTTGTATCTACTGACTTGCTTTTAATTTCAACTTCAGTATCTAAACACAATTCTAAATTTCTTCGAAGAGTTTCCTCTGAAAATCTTTTGCTTTGAGACATCATTTTTTCTGCTATATATGGATTCAGCCTGTACTCCTTAACTAAATCATCCTTTTTAGCCCCCTTGCCCATCTTAACTCTAATAGAGAAAAGCAGCTTAAATTGACGCTCAATCATAGCTAGAATTGCATGTGGTTTTTCACCTTTATATACAAGTTCATTTAATGTATCTATGGCACCCTTTATATTTCTATCTGATAAATAGGAAACTAAATTAAATATATCGCTCTCCTTTTCATAAGGAGCCATTTTTATAATATCTTCCTTGGTTATTGATCTATCTCCTGTGTATAAAATCAGCTTTTCAACTTCATTTTCCACTATACTCATGTTATTTTCAATGATGGAGCAGAAATACGAAAGTTCAGCTTTTCCAATGGTTTTGCCTCTTGCATCAAAGAGTTCCTTAACCTTATTCTGAAATCCCATTCCTTTTAATTTATCAACCTTAACAACCTCGCAGGATTTCTCTAATTTTTTAATTCTATTTCCTGGCTTTTCTCTATCATCCTCAAAAACATAGTACATTATAAGGATAGTATATGGTGGAATATTTTTCACATAATCCCTCAAAGGATCAATTTCTTTACCTTTATCTTCTCTATTTTTATCTCTTAGAAAATTAGCTCTATATACTTCTAATACTCTATAATCACTCATAAAGGGTATAGTTTCACAGTTATTAATTACAGTATCAACATCAAGCTTCTCTCCTGACATTCTTGCATAGTTTAAATCTATAAAACCACTGCCTTCCACAGTTATCTTTTTAATTTTTTCAATACATTCTTTTATTAATCCTTCATCGGAGCCACAAAACACATAAAAGTTTTTTAACTTTTTTTGTTTTATATCCTTCTCAAATTGCTCTAGTGTAATCACTGTCTTACCTCCACTCACCTTGGCCCATGTATAATCAATATTAAATAATTATCTTATAGTTAATGGACATAGTGAGGGTAACTTCTTCCCCTTACAATTTTATAGGTTCCAAAATATCGTCCATTAACTGTGTCCTCATTTTTTTCAACTTCTATTATATCATAATTTCCATAAGAAAATACCCCTAAGGCAGATTCAGACTTTTCAGTGTTATTATCCTTTGTTATAAATTTTATTACTTCATTCCTATAATTTAAATACAATTCCAGTTTTCCATTAAGTTTAACCGCTCTAACAATATAATTATTACTTAATGGAATAATTATTTCTTTCTCAAATTCATCATAAATTCTATCTATACTTCCATAGTCTTCATATACATTTCTTAATTTAACTTTTTCAGAACTTATTAAAATATTTTTATCTTGATGTAGAACTTGAATTACATCAGCCTTCTTGCCAGAAATAAAATTTATTTCTGGATACAATATATAGCTTTCCTTTATAACTAGAACCATGAGAATTATAGGGAAAAACTTCAAAGATTTAACCCCAGCTTTTATTAATTCATAGCTTAAATATAAAAATAAAATTATTACGCCCTGAAGATATGTAAATTCCAAAGGGAGAGGAAGCTTATCTACAAGTATCCCTTCTATTCCATTTATTATGGTTAATATTGAAGTAGTAATATATATAATTATATTAAATAACATAGGAATTCTAAAAAAAATCAAAAGCCCCAAACCAGCCACCAATAAATATGTATAAAAGGGAATTAACATCAAATTAGAAATCAAGCCTCCCAAACTCACATTCCTAAAGATAAAAATCATATAAGGAAAAGTTAATACCATTGCACTTAAGGTTAAGCTCAAGGAGGAATTTATTGCTGCAGGAAGTTTATATAACTTTCTTTCAAGCTTCTTATTAAATAAAAGTATACTTAATACGGCCAAAAAGCTAAGAACATAACCAACATCTAAAAAAGCATATGGTCTCATCAAGAGAATTATAAAGGCAGCCAGAGCTAAAGCTGAAATTGGCTCATATCTTCTTTTAACATTTACACTCATAGACATGGTGACTATCATAATAAAAGCTCTCACCGTAGAGGATTTTCCTCCTGTGAAAATTACAAAGACAAGTAGAAGCAACAGTGATATTTTTTTACCTGTAAACTTCTTAAGCAAATTATATATGAGTGCTACATGAAGGCCTGAAACGCTAATAATATGAGAAATTCCAAGAAAGCTGAACTCCTCTCTTTTACTATAATCAATATAACTTGAATCCCCACAGCTTAAAGCAAGTATCACTCCAGCACCTTCTTCATCAATAGCCTTAGACACCTTTTCATAAAGCTCCTGTTTAACCTTATACCCCTTATATATTAAGTCTTCCTTTAAAGGCATAAGACTTTCACCATAGAACTCACCTGAAATCCCCTTAGTATAATCTGGCTTACTTTTAAAGTCTCCATTTATTAAGTATTTTCTACCTATCTGAATTTCCTGCTTATCACCTTGACTTCCTCCAACAAATAACTTAATGGTTTTATTTTTGTGACTTGCAATGTAATATCCTGTTCTCGCAGCTTCAATCCTAACAACTTCAATCTCCTCTGGACTGTCACTATAAAAATAAAGATGACAATTAATAAAAGAAAGCAAAGTAAAGCCCAAAATAACCGCAGTTAAATAAGCTTCAAACCTTGCTTTCATTAAAATTATTAAATATACTATCATCCATGCTGCTGCAATAAACATGCCCATATACGCATTTGCAAAATACAGTATGGATCCTGCTAAAAGTCCCATATAAAGCTGAACCATCGGTCTATCCATAAATATCACCCTTATGGATTATTACCAAATCATTCCTTATAAATTCACAATATCCAATTTTTCACTGAATTAATTGCTTTTTATAAAAACCTGTTTTCCTCTCAACAAGTTTTTCTAAAGCTGCAAGCTTCATAAAACTTGCTTCACCTTCAATTTTAAAAATTAATTTTCCATAAGCTTCAACTACTTCACTTTTCATTGCTTCATTATCCATAAGTTCACTTAATTCCTTTTTACATCGCTCCGAATAAGCTACTACACGTTGAACTTCAGCCTCAATTAATGGCTTCATTTTATGATGATATTCCTTTAAAAGCTCTGGAATCTTTGGAATATCTAAATAAGGCTTTCTATTAAAAAGTATGTGCTTAATCTTCACCATAATTTCATGAACTTCCTCAGATTCAATAAAGTCTTCATCATCATTATAGTTTTTTACTGCTTCAACAGCTTTATCGAAGATAATCCTTTGCTCACCTTTTTCTAATACATTAATTTCTTCAAAACTTCTCCTAAAGTAAAAGCCTTTAACTTCCTCAATTTCATCCATATACTCTTCAAAGTCATCCTGCAAATCATAAACTTCCTTATAAAATTTAAATTCTTCCTTCTGATCTAAAATATCCAAAATAATCTCCTGACCCAAGTCCAAAGTGTTTTTACCTGGATATCCGCTGCCGTTATGAAACTCATAAAGCATATGTTTAATCACATTGAGTTCCTCTTTACATAGTTCTTTAAAGTCTAACATAGCTTTTTCTGAATCAACATTATCTAAAGCCGTATTAAAAAGCTCCTTGGCTATATCCTTTAAAGCTTCAATATATTTTAAACTTATCTTTCCCCTTGGTTTAAAATAAATTTCATTTTCAGATTTTTTATTGATTATAAAATCATTAATATCCGTTCTATTATAATTAAAAGATTCCTCTTCTACGAAAGCTTTAATCTGTTTATCTACTATTAATTCAAGAACTATTCCTTTAATATCAATCTTCTTCCATCCATAAGGCATTTTACTAAATCTTAATAAAACATCGTTTAAAGTAACGGCCTTGCCTCTTAAAGAACTACCTTCTATAAATCCTCTTACTTCTTCTAAGGCTAAATCTCCTGCACTGTTACCTAATTCTACCTTATCTTCACTTAAAATCTTTTGAAGGTCCTGAATTTCATTTCTAAACCTCTTTACATAAGTTAGTTTAAAGTATTCTGTAGTTATCAATGACAGAAAGCCTTCATTGATTTTATCCACTCCATTTTTTTCTCCACCTTGAAGAAGATTTCCTGAAACAAATATTCTTGCTTTCTTTAAAGCTTCCTTTAAAAGTTCTTCTGCTTCTGTACTTATTTCATCCTTTTCTTTTATTTTTCTGAAAGCTGAGGTTTGAAATAACTCACTGTCTCTTCCACCCCATTTTTTTCTTAAATAAAAATCAATCTTTAAAAATCTTTCTACAGCTTCTATACAAGCTATACTCTGGGAAATATCAACTATCACTTCTTTCTCAAGCATTGATATTCTCTTTAACTCACTAACTTCATCTCCCTTTAGATCAAAATCTGAAGTTACAATTCTCACACCAATTTCACTTTTTCTGTTACCAATTATGAAATTATCTATAAATTTATTAAAATCAAACTTATACTCTTGAGAATAAGTATATTTTTGACTTTTATAAATTCTTTGAAAAATAATTTCTCCTATTTTTTTATTTACGTCCTCTTTCTCCACTGATATTTCACTTATTTCTTTATTAATCAGCTGCTCTTCTTTAGTTAAAAACACATATCCCTTGCCACTTTTTTCAACAAAGCCCTCTTCAACTAATGAAGCTAATGCATCTTTAGTTTTTTCTTGAACTTCTTTTTTAGAGTCTCTTAAATTACTTATCATTAATGAAGCAATGTTATCTCCATCTGCCTCTAATGTATTTTCATATTTAATTAAAAACAAAGTTTTTAAAACCTTTAAAGCAAACTCACTAATTGCTTTATTCTTTTCTGCCTCAACTATAACTTCTTTTATCGAAGGATTTAAGTAATTCTCTACAACTCCATAAAAACCATACAGTGGTATAACGGTTCCTATCTCTTCCCTCATAAAGTTAATTGCAGCATTCTGGTAGGCTTCTAATAAGCTTCTCTCGCCCTTTGATATATCCTTTCCTGCAGTTCCATTTGTTCTAATTCCATTTAACATCCTTTGAAGCATATTAAATTGATAATCAACAAAAGGATACGTTCCTGCAAAATCATTAATATCCTTATATCCCTTTAAGCCACTTTTCTTCGGAAATATGATTAAATTTTTTATGTTGGATTCATTTTCTTCATAATACTCTTTCAAATAAATTGCTGATTTTTTATTCTTCTTTAGAAGTCTTTCTTTAATTACTTCATCCGCATTAGTTGAAGACAAGGAAATTTTCGTATTAAATCTTCCAAGAATTTTTGAAAAATCCTTGTTATTTTCATCTACAAAAGAACTTAATTCTTCTTGGGCCGTTACAATAACCCAGCATTTCCCTTGACATTTTACAGCCAGCTCTTCAACCACTGTCTGCAAATTAAGAAGTAATTTAGTGTCCTTCCCCATATACTGGCCGATTTCGTCTACTAAAAATACAACATGATGGTTCTCACCTTTATTTTCACAATACTCCCTTACCTTTGCTGCAAAGTTCTCTATATTTAAATTAAAGTCTTCCTCACATTTTTCACACCATGTTCTTGCAGAAGCTTCACTGATGTCAGCGCTTCTTATTAAAGCTTTGATAACAGAATCCTTTTCAAAATAAAAATTTTCTCTACCTTCCTCCCAACACTTTCCTGAAAACTCCTCAAAAGAATTTTTAAAAATTTCATAAACCTTCTCTTGAATTAATTTTTCTTCTAAGGCTGCAATCCACGGCTTACTTCCACATAAACCCTTCATTTCATTAAAAGCCATGTTAAATACCCTTATAATAGCTTCCTGCTCTTTTGCTTCTTCAACTTTTGCTGCTATATTAAATAAAATTACATCTGTAGAAACCTTTTCTGCAGCCTTCATATTATCTAAAGTACTTTTTTTAAGACCTTTCCCCTTAAAATATGCTAAGACCTTCTTCCCACAGATCTCCTCATTCTTTAATACACACGATAATATTTTTAAAAAATGAGATTTACCACTGCCAAAGAATCCAGAAATCCAGACTGCATTCTTATCAGTGACTCCATTTATCCCCTTTTCATAAGCTTCAAAAAACTTATCTAAATGTTTTTTTATCTCATCAGTTATAACAAATTCTTCAAGTTCCTGCTTTAAATTATATTCATTGCTGTCCCCAGCCTTTATAACACCATTAATTTCTCTATCTATCTTTTTCTGAAAAATCGACTTCAATTTTATACTCATTGCTGCCCCCTATAACCTTCTTATATCGCTACTAAGGTTATTTTATTACTACGTTTATTATTACAATATTATATCATAAACAAATAATTTAATGTAAAGAAAAGGCTCCTTCATTTTTATATAAAAAAAGCATAGAATTTCTTCTACGCTTCTTCTATAGATATAACAAAAATAATAATACTAAAATAAAAATAATAATCAAGGCACCCTTGGCAAAGTTTTTTATATTTAAATTTATATCTGTACATGCCATAATTATAAGTGCAAAAACATTAACAACAGGAATTATTGATAAGAGTATTATCCCAACCCATGCTAATAGAGGAATAACGCCATCTTTTTCTTCCTGCCTAGCTAATTTACGAACATGGAAGTTATCCTTTATACCATAGCTTCCTATTAAATCAATTTGGTTATATCTACTTCCTTTACAACTTCCATTTAAATTAAGCTCTTTATTGTACATCTCCACACCTTCTTCCATAAATTGTAATAATTTTATTATACACCATTTTCCCAAAATATGTAATAAAAAACTTAAATTTTACTTATTGTAAACTCTAAGCTTTTATCTTTCAAACTAATTATTTTATACTACTTTATTTTTATATTACTTCTTCTTTCGCTTCAGGTTCCTTAACAGACAATTGAGATAAAATTTCATCTCTTATTCTCTTTATATCCATATCATCTTCACCCATAGATTCCCCTGCACTTACAGTTAATTTTTCACTTAATAAAAGCATAATCAAGGATTCAAAGGCATTACCTCCACCATTCTCTGTAGCACCTGAATTTACTAATGTCTTAGGAACTATATCAACCTTACCTTCCTTAATAGCATTAGTAAAGGAAGTCATTACATCACTTACAACCTTGTATTGGGGTCCGCCATAAGCATTAACCTGCTCTTTAGCTGCAATAGCTTTGGAAATACCTACTCTGGCTTCTCTATCGGCTTCAGCTTCAGCAGTAACTTTAATCTTAAAGGCTTCTGCTTCAGATTGCTTTTTAACTTTATAAGCTTCTGCTTCTGAAAGGTTTTGAATCTTTTCTGCATCCTGCTTAGCTTTCATAAGTTCAGCCTTACCTTGGTTTTCCTGAATTTTAATATTAATATCAGATTCAGTTAAAGTAGTCTGTTGCTTAGCTACTGCTTCTGCTTCTCTTAATTCTTTTTCTTTTTCAGCAGCCTTTTGTTGAGTTTCATAGGTCTCGAGCTGTTCACGAGCAATCTGTCTGCTTCTTAATTGAGTTAAAATCGTTTCTATATTATTATCACTCTTAGAACCACCTGGAGTACCAATCAATACTTCTTCAAGCTCTAAATTATAATGTTCAAACTTACCTTGCATTTCTTTTGAGCTCTGCCCTTGAATTTCATTTCTTTGCTGAATAAGTTCAATTAAAGTTTTTGTTTGTCCTATATTCTTAAAATAAGCAGAAATCATAGGATCTAAAGTTTGGTCAACAAGCATCTTGATATCACCAAAGCGTTGAATTACAAGTGGTGCTTTTCTATAATCTATATGGAATACTACTGATAAAGGAAGACTTGGTTCAAAAGCATCCTTTGTTATAAGGCTAACTTCTTTTAAGTTCTCATCATACTTATGGTTTCCAGTTTGATTGGAAATCCATTTTAAAATAACGTTAGTAGTTGGAACCTTCATAATGTTTCCTGCATAAGTGTTAAATGCATATTTACCTGGCATTAAAGGCTCACTCCACACCCCTCTGCAGCCCTTTGCAACTAATTCACCATGTTTATAATCTAATCCTGAATTATCTTCACCTTTACTTCCTGTATAAGAAACTACAACTCCAACAAATCCTATTGGAATAACAACCTTTGGAATAAATTCCACTGTCATAAATAATCTATTTGCAAAATAGGTTCCGTCTGCTAAAACCTGATACTGTCTTCCTCTAAAGCCTCCAGCTCTTAAGAATGCATCAATATCTTGGAAGTTATTATGGTAATTTGGTTCATCAGCCTTGTCCCCTACAGTAGGACAAATAATACTATCTGACCCTAAAGAAGGACCGTCATGGACGGTTACTATTCCAACTAAGTCACTTGTACCTTCTATGATGATAGGTCTAAATCCATTTCTTTCTGCTATAATTCTAGACATATTTGCGATGTTCTGCTGCTCTAATTTATCCCCAAGTTTTAGGGAATAAGTTTTATTCTCTGTAATTATAACAAAAGCTGCTAGATTGAAAGCATACGTACCCTCTCTTATAATCCCTCTTTGCGGTCCCTTTTGTCCACCATTAGTTAAAAACGCTCGAACATCTTGAAAATTGTTACTTTCATGAACTACTTTAGCTAGTGTCTGTGTAGGCTCAAGCACTTGTCCGTCTCTAGCAAATACATATGCTATCTGCCCTTGCGGAACTGTAATTAAAGGCTCCACATGAACCTTATACATTAAAGGAGTTCTAAAATGTATACCTCCTCTTAATAGTTCTGGTAGATAACCTGCTTTACCATCTAAGCTTATAATCTGCTGATCCAAGCTTCCAGCAGTACTCCACCACTTTTCAACAATTCCAACCTTATCATTTGGAATAATCCTAACACCAAGTATCCATAAAAGTATAATTACACCTAATATTGAAAGAACTACTATGCCAATGGTTGATGAAAGTATTCCCATAAATAATATACCTCCCAAAATATTTATATAACTAAATATATTAAATTTAATTAGAACTATGTGCTTTTTATCATAGTTTTTATTGTCATTTTTATCTTAAAATTGCTTAAATAAAAAGCACTTGATAATAATCCAAGTGCTTATTCTTTAAGGAAATATTAACTTCTACTTTTACCACATTTAAAAACTTTGATTTTCTCCTTAATCAAAAATATAATCAAAAAGCTGTAAAACTCTAATATTAAAATTAGAGTTTTACAGCCTATCAATCTTTTGGCGGGAATATGTGAGAATCGAACTCACCCGTCTGTCCATATGGTTTCGACTGGTTTTGTCGAAAATCCGATATTACTATGTAAGCATTGGTATGACTAGCTTTAAGGCACTTTTTCAAAAACTCGCTAAACCCTTGAAAATGGCTAAAAAAAGGGTGTTTTTTAATAAATAAGCAACCTATAAGCAACCTATAAGCAACCAGAAAAGTACAAATAAACAACCTGGAATTGTATCAGATAAGCAACTAAAATTGATTTTACGCATACCAAGCATATTTACTGGAACAGGTCTTTCTTGTTTTATTATTTTTCTGGTAGGAATGGCCACATAAAAGAAAAAGGAGTAGGGTGGTCTAAACTCTATTCCCTTTATTGTTTTACAATAATTCCATATTATGTTACCATGTATTTATAACTTTTCACATTATTGTATTTATGAAAGGAGTGCCTTTATGTATCATTTAATTCTAGACACTTGTGTTTTGATAAATTTGTGTACTTCACACTCGGATCCGACACCACTTAGTCAACTTAAAGAACTTATAAATTCAAATAAAGTTAAAATATTACTACCCGATATAGTTTCAGATGAATGGACAAATATAAAATTTGAAAAAGTAATTAAACAGGAAACTGCTTCTATAAAAGGAAAATTAAAAAACTTGAAAGAACTTTTAAAAATTTTAAATTACGGAGAATCTGAAGATACCATTAGAACTGTAATTGAAAATGTTACTTCTTCAGAATCAGCTATTATAGCTAAAAATGAATTAAAATGTAAAGAAATGATTAAAAATATAGATTCATTGCTTACCTGTCAATCAACTATAAAAATTTCCCCAACTCAAGAAGTTCATAATCTAATAATTAATAGAGGAATTTCAAAAAAGGCACCTCTCCATAAGAAAAGTAGTATTTCTGATGCATTAATAATTTTTAGCTCTCTTGAATATATAAAAGAACACTCTATACAACATTCAATTTTTGTATCAAATAATACTACTGATTTTTGCGAAAGCTCAAACAATTCCTTGATTCACTCTGACCTACAATCTGAATTTGAATCAAATAACATTCAATTCTTTAATAATATCGAACAAGCTTTAAACACTATTACAGATAATCCTATTTATCATGAAAATATACTAGAGCCTGAAATTAATTCTATGAAATGCTTTAGGTGTGGTGGTCAAATGGACAATGGTTCTTGGTGTAGATCTCAGTACGGTGGATTAACATTCCAATACACTTGCATGCAATGTGGCTTCAGATGTGATACCGGAGAATTTTTTGACTAATACAATCGGAGTAGGTATAATAACCTACTCCGCTTTTTTGTCTTTTATATCATTAAAACTACCTTGTACAAGTCTTACTTCCTCAACTAGCTTGTCCTTAAAGAAAACAAGGCCAGCAATAATTACACCCCATATTATGCCACAGCCTAAGTAATGTCCTAACGCTCCTCCTATTGCAATCATAAGCATAGCTCTATACTGTGCCTTGATTGGAGGTTCCCAGTTGCTAAGAATAAGTCCTACTATAATAAGAACCAATGAAACTTGAATAATTGTTGATGTGATTTGAATGTCCATGATTAAACCTTCTTCCCTATATATCTTGTGTGATGTTTAAATAAGTAGCACTTACCCATCCTATTTTCCATACTTTTAATGGAGCATTATAATAGTAGACTTCTCTCCAGCCATCTGCCTTACCTACTATCTTAACTCTTTCATTAAGATTCAGTTCACCTTGAATGCCATAGTTAGTTCCTGCTCCATTTCTTACATTTAATACAGGAACAGTACAGTAAGCTATGCCTTCTTTTTTGCCTTCTGCTTTGTAAGCTATTCCTAATTGTCTTAATATACCCTTAGCTATTGCCACACCGAATGCTTCTTGCTCTGGTACTGTATCAATAATTTTGTTATCAACTTCATTATCAAGGAATGCACACTCAACAATTACTGCGTCCATATTTGTCTGTCTTATTACTGCATAGTAATCTCTATTATCAGCTCCTCTTCTTTCATATATCTTTACATAGTCTTGTCCAATAGCTTTCATCTCTGAACTTATCCTATTTGAAAGCTCTAGTCCTTTACCTCTGTAAACACTATGGATAACTTCGCCTCTGTCACCCTTACCAGCATTACAATGAATACTAACAAAGTATTGTGATCCACTTCTATTTGCTATGTTTGCTCTCTCATTAAGGTCTACATAAACATCACTTCTTCTAGTCATGACTACTTCTACACCATGCCTTTGAAGTTCCTTTTCGCATTTAAGTGCTACTGTTAAGTTAATAACCTTTTCTACAAGGCTTCTATAAGAAGCTCCACCATCTCTTCCACCATGTCCTGGATCTATTGTTACTCTTGCCATATATATGACCTCCTTTGTATAAATTGATATAAATAAAAAAACCTAGTTTAACTTACTAGGTTTCTCTTCATCATTTTGTGCATCTTTGAAGAAATCTACATGTTCTTTTGCATATTCATAACAAGCAGTTTCTAAATTTTCATAGTTATTACTGTTGAAATAATAATTGTATAACTTATCATTTTCACTACTTGAATCCATTAAGTCATTTACTCCAATGCACTCTATAAAAGCATTGGGATTATTATCTGCAATTTCTTTCGAATTGTATCCCATTAAGGCAAAGTTTACACGTTTCTGCCCTTTATTCTTACAGAACATATCAACTCTCCAATAATTGATAGTTGCTCCTGTGTCTAATGTTTTATTTTTAATTAAAGCCATATTATTTCCACCTTCCTATTGCTATATAAAAATATCCAAAAGCATTATTATTTTGAGTAGACGCACATACATAACTATTGAATCCAGACTTTGTAACCCCTCTTGTCTGGCCAAAACGCAATGCTCCACCATCATTCATTGTTAAAGTAACCATTGGAGTATCAACAAATTCATGTGGGAATATCCAGTTATCTGAGCTCATGAAATACCATCCACCTGATACATTTGCGAAATTACCTTTTGTGTAATTGTAAAGCCTTCTACATATTAATGTTCCATCATAGAACTTAGTCCATTCTCCATTTCCATTTGAACCTTTTTCAATTACATTCTGTCCACCACATCTAAGTCCGCCATTAGCATTAAAATAGTTAGTCATGAATTGATAGTTATTAGCCCATGCTCCAGACTTGTTATAGGTGTGAAGAGATATTCCCTCACCATTTGCTTCCATGTCTATATAAGCAAGATTTGTACCATTCTTCCTTTGGATTGATAGCACTTTCCCATCATTATCATTATTAATTGCTTTAATATTTATCGAATTATTTGCATATATAGCACTATCAGTTGATATGTTGCCAGCTACATCTAAGGTTCCGTCAACACTTACATACTCTCCAAATGTAGCTCCAACTTTAACATTCATAGAGTTAGCTGATAAGTCATGCGTTAATATACTGTTTGCATCAAATAATCCATCTGACCATGTATTCCCTTTAATGTTGAGTACATAACCATCATTAGCCTTAGCTCCACCAAGTCCTAAACCATATCTGTTAACAAAGGCTACAGGAGTATTTTCACCTACTGTTATCTCTCTATCCATTCTTGGAGATAAACCAGTATTATCTCCATAGCTTAAATCGATAGTGTAGCTTTTATTATCTGCAAGTCCAGTAAGCTCTATGATTTGCTCAATCTGTGATCCATCTAATACACCTTGCTGTCCATTGCTACAGTACCAATCTCCTACAGGTTGTACAGTCATTTCTGACCATAGAGATGTACTTGTGCTTATAACTATAGGAACTTTTGCTGTTGTACTTGCTCTTTCAATATTGTTTATCCATAATGAAGGAGCATTATAATAATGAAGTGTTACAGTATCACTTGTCTTTTCAGAGGTATAGCCATAACTTGTCTTTGTTATTACTTTAAAGGATAGTGTTTGCTTAGATGTCTGCTTATCTATATAAACATTCTCATATAGTCTATTTATATCACTTGCTATGGTTACATAAGAGCCAGCTCCGAATCTTCTTTGAACTGTATACGTAACAGCTCCTCCTAAATAATCTGAACCAGCATTCCATTCAAGTTTTATAACTCTGCCACTATCCGGTATGAAGTATTTAACATCATTAACCATTTGAATTGCAGTCGATACATTTTTATCTTTATTTATTACACAACTAGTCGGAGCCTTAGGAGCTGTCCTCATATCTGCATTTAATGATTTAGTGCTGCTTTTTTGCGTTCCATTGCTATTAGTAGTTGTCAGCGTGAATGTTAAAGTACCGTTAAAGTTACTTTTATTTAGTTTGCTGATTATATCACTTCTAAGGATATAAGCTCCAGAGGAAGGAGCTGTATCAACTATGGCTACACTAAGCTTAGATTCTGTAGTAGTGTTTCTATTGATAGTTACACCATCACAGGTTAGTGCATAATTGAATGTAGTGTTACCATTAGTATTCGAAGCTCCACTCCATGTAAATGCTAATGATGATGTTGAGTAGTTAATAGTAGATCCTCCAGCTAGAGTTGCTTGTGTGAACTTATTCTTATAAATAGCTGAACCCCAAAGTATGCTACTAGTTAATCCATAACTATCTTTAGCTTGTACACCATATTCATATTTAGTACCTTCTCCAAAGTTACCTACTGTAGTATCTGTAAAAGTAGTTGCTGGACTTATCTCCCATGAACCATTTGAAGCTCCATTTATCCATCTATGAACTTTAATCTTAGATATATTATTTTCTGCGTCACTGTAGCTCCAGCCATTGATAGTTATAGATGAAGTCTTCTCATTGAAATTATTAGCTACATTGTACTTAACTGAACCCGATATTTTAGGAGCAGTATTATATGAGCTTAGTGTAACTGTATCATATGATAAACTTGCACTATCATTGTATCTACCACTTGCTCCAGAGTTAGACTTAACCCTTAGATAGCAGCTAACTGTACCAGAGCTGTTAGTTAATCCAGTAGGATTGAGGTAGAACTCATAAGAGTGTCTACCTGTACCTTGCCATGTGGGACTATTTTCTTTAAGCCTTATGGTTTGACTAGAATTACCTATAGCTACAGTTGCGTCTAGATAGTAACCGAAGTAGTCATAAGCTGTACTCATATAAGCAGTTACAGTTACTTTATATGAAGCTCTTCCATCGCCCCTACTTGTTTGAACATATGATACATCATAATTAAATGTAGGAGCATTGTAAGGACTGACGTGTTTTCTAGCAAAATCTGCCATAGTTGTTCCTCCTTAGTTTATATAAAAGCCTATGCCAGCTTCTTCTGGTTCATTGCTCTTAATATGTCTTATTTCTATATTATGATTTTTACTGGTTATCTTAGAGGAAACAGAAAGCTCACCTTCTACAGTCACTTTAACATATTCCTTCTTATCTTTTCTTGTAAAGTAAAAGTCACCATCACTACTAGATACACCTTTGCTATCAAAGTTCAAAGTTTCACCATAAAGTTGTTTGATAACATGATGTCCTCCACCATTTCCTACAAGCTCTGTCTGGCCACTATCTTTGATATTTATATTAGTAGTGCTTCCAAAGTAATTTACTTTAGTATTTCTTATATTAAGGTTTCTTTCATCTTTAATGTATTCAATTCTTTTATCTGCACTTGTACCAATTAAGAAGTTAACGTCAAACTGAGCTTCTTCATCAGTCAAAAGTATCTTTTCAATTATGTCATTGTTATCTTTGATACTAACCTTAGCCTTAGTAGTGTTTGTATCTGATATATGAATGTTTCCTATACTAAGCTGTCCAGTAAAAGTTCCACCAAATTCTCCTCTAGTAGCACTTACTGTACCATCTTGATAGACTTTAAAAGGAGCTGTTTCTCTATCTTCATAGGAAGCTCCTGCCCATATTCTTACACTCTTATCAAGGTTTCCATAGTCAGTTATACCAGCCTTAGGAAGTATTATGTTTCCTCTTATTGTAGCTTGGTTGAAGACTGCGTTACCATCTGGAGTAATCTTATATCCAGTTTTTTCAGTAAAATTAGATGATGATAATGTGCCATCTATTAAAGTATCTCCATCTTCTGTTATCTGGAATGTAGGAGTGTTATTTTTATTGTTTACTGTAAGTCCTTTAACCTTTATCTTGTCAGCAGTAACACTTTCGGTTAGGATAGCTCCACCATTAATATAGGTTTTTCCATCAGCAGATCCATTTTTAAATATTTCATCAAAGTCAGATGAAAGTGAGCTAAAGCTTACTGCCCCTTCAAGATCAAGCATATCTCCTTTTATCTTTACATTCGATACAACTAACTGCTTAACATCTATAGTTACTGCTTGTAAGTTTTCTATGAAAGCCTTAAATGCAAATAAGTCCTTTATAATTATCTTATCTGGAGTAATGCTATCATCTTTTATCTTATCTGTGGTAACTGCATCATTCTTGATACCACCTTCATACACACCATAATCAGAATCGAAGATTACATCACCGTTTAAATCTCTAACTATGATTCCATAATGCTTTTGTGCGTCCTCCCCTATCTGTACTCTCACTATAGGAGTTTTATCTCTTATTTGAATTGTGTTACCTTCTATCGACAAGTTACCAGAAGGCGATACAACTCTTACCTTAGATGTATCTAATAAGCCAGATGTAATTTTAAGTGCTGATAAATCTCCAATTCTTGCACTATTGATTACAGCTTCTTCTGCACTAAGGTTAATTGTTTCAATAATATTAGATTTAAGAGTATTGAACTTACCTTCAAGAGCAATAAGTTGTCCTATAGTTGCCTTATCTGCTATTAACTTAGTTATATTAGCTTCAAATGCTTCAAGTTCTTCAGCACTAACTTTGTCTGCGATAAGCTTCTTAATAGTAGCAAGTTCAGCAGTAAGCTTTTCGGTTGTAACCATGTCTGCTAAAAGTTCATTGATAGTAGCCTTATATGCTTCCAGTTCCTCTATAGTTGCCTTCTTAGAAAGCATTACTTTAAATTCTGCTTTCTGTGCTTCAAACTCTTCTGCACTAACTTTTTTAGCAAGCAATTCATTAACTACTGCTTTATATGCTTCTAGCACTTCAACGGTTATTGTTGTAGCTTCTAATTTATCTACTCTGATATTAACTGCGTCTAATTCTTCAATAGAAGCTTTCTTAGCAATCAATTCTTCTAAAGTAGCTTTAACTGCATTAAGCTGTTCAACACTTATCTTCTGTGCAATTAACTCTATAATAGAAGCTTTTTCTGCTTCAAATTCTTCTACAGAAATCTTCTCAGCGATTAATTCTTTAGTCTTAATCTCAAGAGCTTTAAGTGCTTCAATAGTTGCTTTAGTAGCATTTAAGTATTGTATTTCTGCGTCAAGTGCTTCTAATTGTCCTATAGTTGCCTTATCAGCAATAAGCTTCTCAAGTTCTGCTCTAAGTGCAACAAGGTTCTCTATTGTAGCCGAGTTTACAACAAGCTCTTTTAATATGATTTGCTCCGTTACAATGTTTTCTATCTTTTGAGTTATGCTTCCCTTATACTCTGCTTTTTTCTTCTCTGGACTTTTCGCTACACTCATAAGCTCTGCCCCAAAGGAACCAGCATATCTATACTTGACTCTCATTAACGGTAGTTTTACTTTAGAGCCATCTTTTAGCGTAACTGATATGATATCACCTATATCTAGCGAAGGATCTCCTTGCATTTTGAGTGACAATGGATAAAAAGAGAGTGCTTTTAAATCGAATAATATTTCATCAAGCCTTGATTGTGTCATATATGGATTTGTTAGAACCATCTCTATTCCATCTGTAACTGTACCAGAAGCTAGAGCTTCTTCTTCACTTACGGAACAAGTTATCTTCTGAAGCTTATACAATGAATCCTGTTTGACTGGATTTGTGTATCTATCAGTATCAAGTTCATATTTAGCAGCAGACATTTTTAGAAGTTCTATCTTACCAGCTCTATTAAACCTAAAGTTACCTCCACAAAGCGAAGCAATATATCCCATCAGCTCTCTGTAGACCATGCCCTCTGGCTTTGTAACTATAGGGTAGGTAGGTATATTACCATCTATGCTTAACTTAAGCTTAGAAGCTATCTCATTCATCACCTCTGTAGTATTAGAAGGGAAGCTTAGCTCTGAAAAGTAACCAGTATTCAGTTTGTATGTGTAGTCATAACAAGTTATGGTTTTTACTGCTCCTTTTTCTTTTATATCTGCTACATAGAACTTACCCATAGGAATGTTTTCGAGATTTAGTCCGACTTTTACCTTAATAGTTGGTTCAACAGTAAAGCCAGCTCCTATGATTAATGACTTATGAACATTGAAAGTAAGTTTTGGGCAGATAACCTGTCCTATGATAAATTCATCTGCTGGAGCCATATCATATTCAAAGGTTAAGTCTTGAATATATATGTTTTCTACTACCTTACCAGCTATCTTCATTTCTAAGTCAAATTCTCTAATAGCTGACTTAATAGTTTCCTTGTATTCATCTGATGTTATATACATATCCCTACCTTACCTTTCTATGAAGTTAGCAGAGAAGGACTGATAAACTATCTTGCCATCTATTACAGAGTAAATAGAAGCTGTTCTGTCACCTACATAGAACGTTTTAGTAAGCTCTTTTCCTGCTTTTGCGTCAAAATAGGTTAGCTGAAAGAATACATCTTGCATAGCAGTAAGCAATGTACTCATGGAAGGTACGTCCATTGCATTCCAGCTACACTCTAGCTTTACTTTGCTGGTAATTCTATCTCTAATAAGCTCACCAGTTAAGCTTCGGAAAGTTTCATCTGAATCCATATCTGATATTGTGTAGGATATTTTAGAAGGATTCATAATTGCCTTCCCATTTATTTTTAGAATAGCCATATTAATGACCTCCTTTTTTGCATAATAAAAAGACTCATATCAGCAGTAACTGATACAAGCCTTTTAAAATATAATTTTAACTTTTAATTATCGATTAGTTACTTTATTGCACATAGCTTTTACGTAATCATAAAATCTCTTATCATTAAGTTTACTGTGTCTACCATCATATGTCTCACCCAATGAATTATAAAAAGATGTCTTTGCAAAAATAACAAAATCTCCTTTAAATACTCTTGTTACAATTGTGTCATCATCAGTAAACTTCTTTTCATTACCATATTCATCATAGTAATAACCTAAATTCCAAAAAGATCTATCAATGTAATATTTATGATTGATATATGCTAACTCCTCACAATCAAAGCCTCCCAAATCTTCATATACTCCAGATGGACTTAACTGTTCTGTTTCTATTCTAAAATAATCCCACTCATATTCATTTTGACAAGAGTGAAAAATTAGTTTTTTAGGTTTTAAAATCTTACATGATCTTCCACTGTATACTTCAATACACCCTTCTTCATCAGCTCCTTTAGTCTGTGTTAAATCTACCCCACCTCCGTTTGGACAAAGCATATGCCCTAAACTCTCATCACTTACAACACTGAGAACATTTATAATATCTTCTAATTCTGTCCATTCACATGTTATCGGACGTCCACATGGAAAAATTTTATTTATCCTGCACTCCCATGCTTTGATATTTTCTTTCTTAAAAGCACTACGCATAGTAAACACCTCACCCATCTTATTATCTTACAATTATACAACCTTCAATAAAATTTGTAAAATATATGATTAAATGTTGATTAATGTCGCCCCTACTTGCCCCTGTAATTCATTTATAGAGTTAATAGCAACTCTAGCAAACTCTGTAGAACCTACTTGAATAACTATATCTCTTGTATCTCCATTGTCTGTGCTTGGGAACTTTCTCTCCATAGCATTCTCTACTGCTTCTCCCATAGCCTGTGCTATCTTAGTAGTGAAGCTTGTATTTTCCAGTGGTACTACCATCTCTTTTTGAGAGCCACCACTTAGAGAATCTCCAGCGATATATGAACCCATAAGAGTAGGCTTATCTACAATACCTCCCCTAGCAAGTCTAGGAACATTTATTGTGCTAAGAGTGTTAATATTAACTCCTGGAATAGCATTGATTAATTTAATAGCTCTGTTAATAGCTCTAATAAATCCATTGATAGTATTCTCTGCAAAGTTAATAACTGTGTTAATAGTAGATTTGAATGCTCCACCCATTGCGTTACCAATAGATGTTGCTATATTAGTAAACTGGCTCTTAATAGTATTCCATACTCCACCGAAGAACTTACCCACAGGAGAGAATACATTCTTGATAGCTGTCCATGCGTCACTAAATATCTGTCCGAACCATGATACAACATTGCTGAATGTATCTTTGATTCCTTTCCAGCAATCCTTACCGAATTGGATCATTGCGTCCTTCCATTTATTAAAGTCATCTTTTATTGCATTGAATATTTCAAGTGCCTTATCTTTAATATCTGTGAAGAACTGCTTTATCTTTTCGACAGCTTCTCCAGTCTTTTCTTTTATCTTGTCCCATGCTTCTATAGCTATTTCCTTAATCTTATCCCAGTTCTTAGCCAGTAATACACCTGCTGTAATTAAAGCTCCTATTGCTAGTATTACAAGAGTAATTGGTGAAGTTAAGAATGCAACTACACCAGCGAATCCAGAAGTTATTGCAGTTGCTATTAAACATATACCGTTCCATATTCCTATCGCTAAATTAACTGCACCCCATGCTAATGCAAATGATGATACAAGGAGAGTGATTACATTGATTACTTCTTGATGTTCTTTCATCCAATCTCCTATTGCTGTTAAAGCTACTGCTAATCCTTCAAGTACAGATACAATTATGCCACCTGTCCATTCTGCGATTGGTTGTAAGAAATAATCCCATAACCATGTGAATGAAGTTTGAAAGCCTTTAAGAATAGGATCTAAAACTTTCAATGCACCCGATAATAAATCAAAGAAAGCTGGTAATGCGTCCTCTATTACCCATTTAGAAAGTGGAGCGAGTATATTTTCTATGAACCATAGAATACTTTCTCCGATGGTATCTATAATTGGTTTTATAGAAGCTTTAAGATTTTCGAAGCTTGCTATTAGATTATCGAATTTAATGCCAGCGAAATATCCTCTTATCTTTTCAGCTAGTTTGCTTATAGGAGTTTCTACTTGTGTCATGTCTATGTTAGGTTTTATATCCATATCTACAGAGCCACCACCAGCACCAGCTCCACCAGAGTCACCAGAACCACTATCTTTATTAGTACTCATTATGTTTATTTCATCGAATCCCATTAGTGAGCCTTTTAGCTTCTTAGCACTTGCTGTAGCACTATCTAAGTTTCCTCCTAAGTCAGATACATCACCAGCTACTGCTCCTATTCCTCCACCACTTCCACCAGAGGAAGTCATTTGAATACCGAACAGAGCGTACATAAAGTTAGCTATTACACCTAGTACCTTATTAAGTGCTCGCACAAATGAGTTAAGTATTGGAAGAACCACTTGTACTATTGGCATAAAGCATTTACCTAGAGATATCATTGTCTGATTTAGTTGTAATTGAAGTAATCTTAATTGGTTTGCAGGACTATCTATGCTTCTAGCAAAATCACCTTGCGCTGTTGATGTCTGAGCCATAATAGCTTGATATCTTATCATCATCTTCTCTGAATTGCTCATAGCGTCTTTGTAGCCATACTGCTTAAGAGTATTTACATCAACCATTATTCCTAGCTGTTTAAGAGCTTCTGTTTCTCCTGTTATACCACTTCTTAACTTAGTGAAAGCTTCATCAGAACTAATGTTATAGAAGGAAGCCATATCACCAGCAAGACTAGATAATGCTTTTGACATATCCATTGCACTATCCCTACCCATACCTAGTGAAGTAGCCATATTAAAAATGGTTGCTGCGTTTTTCTGTAACTCCTGTGACGCAACCCCTACACTATCCTGTAATGTATCTGCCCACTCTTCAATGGCCTTTGTATCTTTACCAAACACAACTCCGATTAGGTTAGCATTCTCTATAGAATCCATAGCACTTGATATAGATTTACCTATTGTTCTGAATACCATAAATACAGATAAGAACGGAAGTAACCTCTTAAGAGTGCCTATAAGTCCATTAGTAGAAGCTTTCACCCTATCTGTAGACTTTGCTAATGAATCTTGACTTGCCTTATATTTATGAGTGCTTATAGTAGCTTTGCTAATTTTAGCTGAAACATCTTTTATGGAATTGCTCCACTTCTTACCAGCTTCGCTTACTTTATTTATCGAACCTTTTATCTTGGTAAATGCTGTAGAGCCTGCTACTTGGAAAAGTCCTCGCTCTATTGCATATGTAGCCTGCGTTACTGCTATCTTTATTTTATTAGGTATTTCAGCCAACTTATCTGTTAAAGGCTTTATCTTATTTTGAATGGCTTGTATTTGAGTTTGTACTGCATTCATATTTGAAGATGAACCTCTATCAAATGACCTTGGAGCCGAAATAGTTGGTACTGCATTATCTTGTTTACTAGTTATGCCAGTTAAGGACTTTATCTTATCTACATAAGAAGCTATGGTTTCTTTAAATGAAGCCATCATGGTCTGATATACTGTTACAGTTTCCTGTAGAACTTCTCTTTGTCCATCTTCATCAAATGATTCTGAACCCCAGCCTATGTTTACCTCTTTGAAAGCATTCTTAAGAGGATCTTTTACACCCAGCTTCTCAAGTTGCTTTCTCTGTCTAGTAATCATGTCTTCATAATCTTTAGTAACAGCTTTGAAAACATTACCATATACATCTTTAACAGCTTCTGCGTCATTCTTTACAGCTTTACCTAGGTTACTTCCACTTATGGTTTGAATTATTCCAGCCTTTACTTCATTTCCTACTGCTTTCCCTACAGTTGCGCCCATAGCAAGGCTTGACATCATATCAGCAGTAGAAGAATTACTTTGCTTATTTTCTGCGTACTGTGTCTTGATAACTATATTAGTATTCACACCAGATATTGCAGTCTTAAGCTGATTAGTTGCATTTAAAGCTTCTTTGATAGAGTTGGTTGCTTTAGTAACACTTGTAGTTAATGCTTCCATGTTCTTTTTAACGTTAGTTACATTACTATTCATTGTCTTAAGAGAGTTGTTGACGCTATTAAGATTAGTAGTAAGTTTACCGAAGGATCTGTCTATCTCTTTAGCTCCTTTATTGATTTCAGTTTGTACTTTCTTGAACTCTGATTGAAGTTTACTCATATTAGCTGAAATAATAATCTGTAACTGTTCTATAGTTAATTGTTCTGCCATGCTTTACACCTCCATTATTTTTTAAATTTCTTATTGTGAGCCATAGCAAAGTTCATAAACCTTGCTACGTCTACTGACCAATCCTTCTCTTTCTTCTGCTCCTTGACTACATCATCAAATAGGCCTGGGAAAGCTTTATCTATACTTGGATATTCACTGTTAGAATCAAGAAGGCGAGCTACACTTGCACCGATTAAATCAGCTAACCTATATGTAAGTGAAGCTTGCTCTCTTGTCCTTTCTAATTTTTCATCATTGTAGGCTTTGAGATATATACAAATTTCACCATAGGTAAGCTCCCAATAATTATTTATGGATATTCCGGCTCTTACTGCGAGTGGAAGTAATTCATTGAATACTTCTTCTAGTGTCTGAGGTTTTGTGGGCAAAGCTTTCCCTTGCCCACTACTTAGTTTTTTGCCTCTTCACCTTGCTTCTGCTCTTCCTTGAAGAATCCAGACACTTTGAATACTTCTAAAATTACAGGCATAAGCTCTACTAATGTTCCACCAGCTTCTACGTACTCATCATATAAGTCATAAGTCTTTTCTTCTGTGTAGCCATGTTCAAATGCTTGTAAAGATGAATGAAGAATAGTGATTAATGTACCTACCTTTGGCATTGAACCATTAGATAGCTCCATCATTACATCTAGTGGAGATTTGCCAAGCTTTCTTTCTAGCTCTACACAATCTCTTGCTCTAAGTCTTAGTTTTAATTCTTTAGTTCCTATAGTTAAATTTGTATACATCATGTTAAATTACCTCACTTTGATTATTATTAGTAAAAAAAATAAGGGGCAGATGTTGCCCCTGTGTTTGTCTTATGCTGGATTTGATACTTCCATATCGCTGTTTAATGTTAGAGTAGCTGTGAATGTTAAAGCTCCGTTTACAGAAGCTCCATCTAACTTAGTTGCTACAGAAGCTGAGAATGTAAAAGCAGTTCCATCTGGAAGCTCTACTTTATATTCATCTATTCCCTCTGCTTCCTCTAGTCCTCTTAATATTCTGTAAGAAGCTCCTTCTCCAGAGTTATCATATAAGAACTTGAATGCTAAATCTCCATAGTCTTTGATACCATTGATGTATCTCTTAGAGCCATCTGCTAGAGTAGTTACCTCAACTTTCTCTACTGTTCCACCCAATTCAGGTACTTCTTGCAAATCAGGGATTACAACAAATTCTGTGTCCTTCTTATAAGATAGTGTTATACCTTTTGATAATATTCCTTGTCCTGCCATGTGCATGACCTCCTTAGTTATTCAATAGTTCTTTTGCTGTGCCCTTATATTTGATTACTTTCTGAAAAAGGGCATTATTAAAGACTTCAAGAGAACTCAATCTCCTAAAGCCTAATGGTTTCATTATTCTATCTATCTCTATAGCTTTTTCGCTAAGAGTTCTAATATCACTTGCCCACACTTTAATCATGAATGTCACATCACTATAAGAGAGCGTGTCCCCTACTAAGGTATCTGCATTGTTAATCTCGGTATATGTGATACAAGGATATTGTGTCTTGTCATTTAAGAAGCTTTCATAGAAAATTGGTAGTCCAGCTTTTTGCAGCTCCTTAACTAACTGTGGCTTATAATCAATCATTATCTAGCCACCTTTCTAATATGTTTTATAATATCTTTTATAATATATTTTCTATTAGCTTCTAATGCTGGATTCATAAAGGGTTTCGCCCTCTGGTCTTTGTCACCATACTCAACATTTACTGCGTACTCTACGTCTGTTCCTATGCTTACCTCTTGCTGTGCTGAATTTACTTTAACGGTAATTGAATCACGTAATGTACCTGTTTGTACTGGGCATAGTTCCTGTGCGTCTTCCTTTATTGTATTGGCAGTTTCTTTTAATGAATCCATGTATAAGTTCTTACTTGATAATGTGTTGAGTTTTGAAATTAAGCTGTCCATGTTTTTAATAGTTACTGCCATGCTACACCTCTTGTAATGATAATTGAGCAAGTCTTCCGAAGTTATTTGTATATCTAATCATGTACGCTGTATCTCCATCAACTAGCTTCATATCTGTAGAAAGTGTTTTATCTTGAGTTAGTCCTATGTGTGTAGCTTCTACATAGCGAATATCTTTTTCATTCACCTTGTATTCCTTATTATTGATAGCAACGTCTACAGTCTTGCTATAGATAAAAGAAGAAGCTGGTTGACCATACTCATCATATCCAGCTTCTCTCACATAGAGCTTATAAGGTTTCATCTGATTATTTATCATAGAGTTCTAACCTTCTTAAATCTATTAAGAGCTTTATATATATCTACTGGATAATCGAATAGTAGGCTTTCAGATACACCACTATAAGATTGAGCCGATAATCCTTCTGCTCCTATTTGTGTTTTCTTGTACCTTACCATTTTGCATACTGTAGAATCTAGTGAGTTGTTATACACAGTAAGGTTACAATAAGCCATAGCGTCTGCTTTAGCTTCATCTATGAGTGCTTCGAAGAATGAATCCTTAGATTCATCCTCTTCTGCAATTCCATAGAACAGCTTTAGGTTCTCTAGTATATCCATTCTCGAAGCCTGTCCTTTCTACTATACTGCTGGTTTACCTACTACAACTGCGCCCTCTTTGTTGTTAAGCTTGAATGCGTCATAGTAAACTCTTCCCTCTACTAATGCACCGTTATATCCTGGAGCATCCATATGAACTATATAATCTTGAAGCTTATCTGCTGCACAAGTAGCACATGGGTGGCAAGCGATGAACTCCACACCTTCTGGCATTCTATTTGCAGGCACTTTAATTACTGCAAATCCATCTATTTCACCAACTTGTCCTTTAAACTTGATACTCATACCAGACTCTGAAGCCAATACAAATGAAGGATCTAGCTTTATTCCTTTATAGAAACTGTTCTTAACGTACAGTATTCTTCCTTCTTGTGGAACTAAAGCTTCATCCATTTTCTCTGTTGCATCTAATACTGCTTCATATGGCTTTTTAGCAACTATAATTACTTCTTCTGCGCCTTCTGCAATCTTTTCGAATCTATAAGTATCAATCATTGGTATAATCTCTTGATCTATTTGTCTTGCTAAAGCTTCTGAAGCTTTTATCATTGTTTCTTCCTCATTCATCTTATCTATTGTGAATGTAAAAGATTTGTCTTGAGTTAATGTAGCTTCTTGGATCTCATTTTGAAGCTCAGTTGGATTACCATATCTATTAGAACCAACTCTTGAATAATCATTCATTGGTACTGTTGGTACAGAAGTAATCTTGATTGTCTTAGCTCCTTCGAATGAATAGTCATGGTTTACACCAGCATTGGATAGTGAACCAGCTTTAAATCTTTCATCTACTTTTTTTGCAAATTTTTCTGTTAATGTTATAGCCATATAATATGACCTCCTTAGTTAATAATTTTTTGTATTAAAAAAGACTGGTTAATTACCAGCCTGTTTTTGAAAATGCTTTTAATAATGGATCTGTTTCTTCATCTGTAGGAATTACATTCGGCTTAGATGGTGTTGTACCAGCAAGTGCTCTATCTGTAGCACTCTTAATAGCCATATCCCATACTGTCTTGAACTTTCTTACATTCATAATTGTTTCTTCTTCATCTGAACCAATTAAAAACGGAGCTAATGAAGTATCTACACCATAGCTTCTAAGTTGTTCTGTAGCTTTGATGTTCAGTTCAGCTTTCATAGACTTAGCCTTAAATTCAGCCAGCTCTCTTCTTTGCTCTTCCATATCAGCTCTTAGTCTTTCTTCTGCTGACATCTCTGCAAGTTTTCTTTGCTTTTCAGCTTCTTTTTCCATTCTTGTTTTCTCTCTAGCAAGTCTTTTAGTAATCATTAGCTCTACGTCCTCTTGTGAGAAGAACTTCTGACCTTCTGGAGCTACTTGCTCTTGATTTTCTACTTGTTGTGTTTCTGTTGATTGAATGTTTTCTTCCATAGTTAATTACCTCCAGTTTTAAGTCCGAGTAGACTAATATCCGAGTTATTCTTTAGAGCCTATAACAAGTAAAAAAGGCATAATAAAAGCACCCAGTTAAATGAGTGCTTGTAAATTTTCTATAGCTTTATTTGCATTTATGATATTGTGTTTAAAATGTTCTATTTGCTCTTGAATCATATTAGCTTCTTTCTCATCATATTCAAGAGTAGTTGGCAGATGTGGCTCTGTATAGTTGGGAGCAGTCCAGATTTCCTTTTTTTCAGCATCTGTATCTGTAGAAAGCAATTCTATTTCTCCAAGCTGGATTGCTTCTTTATAGTTAGGCAAGCTATTCCATATCTCCTTACCCATTTTGAAAGTAAATTTTCCACTTCCACCCTTATAATAGGATTTTGTTATAATCATTTCAACTTTAACAATATCCATTGGGTATGGATAAGTAACATACATTCCTGCCCTTGTTCTGCCGATTTCTGTATCTGTTCTGTACTGAGCATAACATAGAGAGGTTGGATCAAAAGCTGGCAAATAATAACCTGTTCCATAAAATTCTCCATCCGAATCTACATTACCAATAGTTTTCATTTGGTCGCCATTTGGATATTTGTTAGGAATATTTGTTTCATATGCTCTCATTTCAAGCCTTTTAATTTCTCCGTCAAAGTCTTTAAACCATAGATATAATTTATAATAAGGATTGTTGGTAGTTGTATCTGGAGCACTCATATCAGCAGTAAAATAAAATCTATTTGCTAACACGCCTGTAGGACTTGAAACTTCTATACTGTCTATATTACCAGCCATAGTTTCAAATGAATCTGTAGGAGCTGTTTCAACTCCTTTACTTGTAATTGATGTAGCAAGAAACTCCTTACCAGCTCTTGTATTGGCTATTTCAGTTTCAAGTTCTGTCTGAAGCTCACCCATCTCAGCCATGTGCTGATTATTTATATCTTCGATAATCTGTAGATGTTCTTCTTCCATAGCTCCCATTTGAGCTAAGTATTCATCTTCCATGGTTTCCATTTCAAGCTCATGGGTTGCGTCTATATCTTCTTTCGCTTTATCTATGTTAGAAGCCATTTTCTCTAATGCGTCAGAAGGAGCTGTAGGCTCACCTAGATTAGTAATAGAAGTTGCTAGCGCTTTTCTTCCTTCTGTAAGGTCTTCTATAACATAGTCTTCATTCATGTCACCAGCAGTGTCTTCTACAAAGATTGAGAAGGCCGGAACTGTAACTCTATTGTTCTCTAAGTCAAATAAATGAATATGACAAAGATGTTCACCTACTTCTTCGAGCTGGTCTAGTATAGCAGCTTCTATGTGTAGGGATATTATGCTGTCCTGTACTTGTTCTTTTGGGATAGTTACAGGCTCTTTGGTAGGAGGAACTATTACAGCTCCTGCAAATGTGCTATCTAATGTGTAGGGATTATCTATTAATGTGATATTTAAGATAACTCCTCTATCTTTTCTGTATAAATAAATCTTGCTATCTGGCTTAGATTTGTTATTCTTGATTGTTAGGTTCACTTTTCTTGTTATCATCTTCTACTTGCACCTCCCTGTCTATCTGAGAAGCTTCTGAAGGGTTCTCTTTAGCTTCTTTCTTTAACTGCTTTATCTCCAATTCTACGTCTTGTACAAAAGGTAGCTGTGATAACTGTGTATGCTTTGATACAATACCAGAAAGCGCAGCCATAGTTGAAGCTATCTCTGAATCATTGATTGGTAAGTTGGAGCTGAACTTTATCTCTATATCGAGAGGATCTATAGAAGCTCCATATCTTTTCATGTATGTGTTAATCATATTAAGTCTTTTAGCAAGTCCTTTTCTAAACCATCGCTCTTTCTCTTGTCTTAGCTGCTCAAGAGATTGAAACTTGAACTTAATAGCTACTCCACTAAGGTTGCCTGAAAATTCTGTGTCAGTAAGGTCTGGTGTAAAGCTGAACTTGTGAATGTCATGCTTTATTCTATCTTTGATATTTTGTGCGTAAGTATCATTGATTGTCTTAACTAGCCAATCTGCGTCACCATCGCCATCAACTAAAATAACTTTATCATCTTTAATCTTTGCTATATCATCTTCATCTGTGCCAGATAAGTTCTTTAATTTAAGCAGAGCGTCTGTAAAGTCCTTCAAATCATCAAGTGATGTAGATGTTGCGTCATTGTATGCGTCTACAAGACTGATTACATCTTCAAAGTCACCTTTTTTGAACTTGTTGTTCCTGTACTCGATCACAGGACAATGGCCGATATTATGAGTTTCTGTCTTAAGCAGCTTGTATGAGAAGTCCTTAGGTGTGCAAGTATCTTTGATGTACTCATAAGTAGCTACTTGTGATGAATCATACACTTCCATAATGACTCTTACTTTGTTATCAGCCAGCTCCTGTTCATCGAAGATTACTGCGTCTGTAATTGTTGGCTTTATCTTCCCATCATCTAGGGTTAATACGTTGCGAGGATCTACGGAAGCAAAACAGTATTTACTAGCTTCATCTAAATAGATAAGTTCATACGCTACTCCGAAAATACTCATATCAAGAGCTAACTCTGCATTGTGTGAGCTTTCATAGTTATAGCGATGTATCTTCTCCAGCTCTTTCATTTGTTCAGCTTGATACACATAAGTAATAGGCGAACCTATGAAATAGCCTGTAGCCATTGTTGAAATATATTTAGGATAGTTATTCATTATCTTACTAGGAGCTTGTCCGTTGCTTCGATTTGGTTTATATAAAATGCTATGCTTACCGTCATAATAATTAAGAAGCTTCTCTAGTCTAAGCTTGTTACTAATACAGTAATTATCATATAGCTTTCTTGCTTGTTCGAATGTTATCATTGTTTCCTCCTTAATTAAAAATTTGAAGTTCATTTTTTAGGTGTTATTTGAATACAAAAGTTCATTTGAGGTTCACTTTTTAGGTGTTATTTGAATACATAAGTTCACTTTTATAATCCTAATGCTGACTTTTCTAATGTTCTTAGTCTGTTCTTTGTATTGAATTTCTCACAGCCATATCTTATTGCGTCAATACAATGATTAAAGTCATCGATAGGCTTGTTTATATATTCTTCTGTCTTCTTATCCTTCTGCCATGTGTAATTCTGAAACTCTGTTAAAGTGTTTACGCATTTATCAGAGATGACTATGTTCCTGGATTGGAGCCATAAGATACCATGGAGGATACTATCCGAGCCTTTCTTTGCTGCTTCTATCTTCAAGCCTTTTAATTTAAGCTCCTTGATTAATCTAGGCTCTGCACAGTCACCGATTATGCGATATTTATTAAAGCCTTTCTTAACTACAGAGCTGTAGATTTCATCTGTAAGCATGTGTAGGCGATATATTTCATCAAGTATATATAGGGTATCAGTAGAAGCTGAATAGCCAAGTAGAATGGCTGTGGTTGGATCATTTGTAAAACCGAAGTCCATTCCAATAATGAAGCTGGTGTCTTTCGGAAGTTCTATGTCCTTCTCTTGCATGACTTGATAGTTTGTTAGTATCAGTTTATCCAGAGTTGCGTAATCTCCTAGTGCGTAAACTTTAAAATAAGTTGGGTTTGTCTTAGCCATGTTGAGTAGATTGTCTACATAGGCTTTAGGTAAAAATGCGTTATCTTTGTAGTTGGTTTTCAATATGAAAGTGTTTGGAGGAGCTTCTTTTTCAAAGTAGGTCTTATAGGTCCAATTAGCTTTTGACACAGGGTTGAACATCATCATTATCTGCTGGTTAGAAGCTTTACTTCTAAGTCTTAAGTCTAGCTGTGTAACATCATCATAGTTTAGCTCTGTAGCTTCTTCGATAAGGATATCATCAATACCAGATATTGATTTGATTTTCTCTCTGTCATCTAAACCCTTGAAAATAAAAAGAGAGCCATTCTTAAGCGTTATACTTAAGTTGCTCTTATTGATCTTACTTGTATTATAAAGTCCCATCTCAGATAAGCCTGTGACAAATTCTTTAAATATGGAATCTCTAATTGTAGCTCCTACTTTTCTTATAACAAGAGCTGTACGTTTTTCTCTACTGTATTTTAAGATGAAGTATTGTATAGCGAATTTGGATTTGCCACTTCCAGCTCCTCCATAGAGTACTATAGTACGTTCCTTCCTTGAGAAAACAGGTTGATATGCTTTATTAATAGCTACTTGTACTTTAGCCATCTTGTACTCCATTTTCTACAAAGCATACTTCTATAGTAGTAGAGTTATCTATTTCTTCTTGTAGTGTAAACATATTGTATTTCTTCATCAGAAGCTCTGCTGCTTTAAGTCGGTCTGAATCTCTTTCGCTACTTCTCATTAAGCCTGTTAAAGTAGTGAGTATTTCTCGCTGATCTGCAATCATCTCATCTTGCAGTTGAAGAAGCCTTTCATCGATATAATCTCGAATTTCTTGTTTTTGCAAGTTTTCATTTCCAATCGAGCCAGCAGACTTCTCTGAGTAACCAGCTAAGCGAGCAGCTTCGCTTGCGTTGCCAGATTCTATGTAAAAGTCTGCGAATCTCTTTTGTTTTAAAGTCAGTGACATTAACGAAGCCACTCCTTTCTATTATTTTTTTATACTTGTTTTAATTACTGTTACGTCATAATGCGTACCAGTTTTCTCTGCTTTAATCTCTAAGGCTTCTGTAATCTCTTCGCCCTCTTTGATTAAGGCAGAAATTTGACTGTTAATATAACTATACAGTTCCTCATCTGTTTCGATTTTTACTGTTTCTTTACACATATTATCTACTCCTCTATCTAGTCTAGTAATTCTATAATCTCTATCTAGTTCCTTTTAATTCTTTGATTTTACTATCTAGTTGTCTGTTTAAAGCTATAGAGAAACCTGTAATTAACCCCATACTAGCTCCTATAAGAATCATGATTATTGTATAGATTATAAATAATGCTGTGTTCATTTAATTCTCTCCTTGCTTTTTATTTATTAAAGTTATAAAATATATTTGTTAAGTAGAGCGATGTTTGACTCAACATCATTCTCGAAGCACAGCTACGCAAGTAGTTGTGCTTTTTTGTTTGCAAATTGTTCTGTTTCTATCGCCATGATAGGATAGAAGCAATCTTTATCTAAAGTAAACTTGTTATGTGTAACCGGCACTTTATAGCCTAACTTATTATCCATGTTTTTCAATGACACTAATGGGCAATTTGCTTTAACGAAGCAAGGATCTATTACTGCGTATAAGTTGTTTAATGTATCTATAAACAATATATAATAGTTGTTGTATTTATCTGTATTATGTATTTTATGCTTTTTTACTGGGATAGTGCTGTATATTAGATTAGTACACTGCACTTCTAAGTAATACTGCGTGCCATCTTGCATTGTCACTAAAAAATCTGGCTCTGTAAAAGAATCCTTATTTCCATCTAGCTGTATCCCATTTTTATCTGCTCCTATTTTCTCTACAGAAGAGATGTAAGTGTCATATGTGAAGCAATGTCTTAGCATTTCTTCAAAAAAGTTATTGACTATTACTCTCTCGATATAATCTTCTTTCACCCTGTTTCCTTTTGCATAGTCATAAGTACTATCAAATTGTTGGCTTGAAAAAAAGTTTATCTGTTCTTCTAAGTATGCTTCTACATCTTCCATATCATATTCTAAGCCGAAGTTTTGGTTTAACTTGTACATACCTTCCAAAGTGTATTTTTGTTTGTTGCTTCTAAAATTAATCATTTGTTTTGTTCCTCCTCAATAATTGGTTGATAACCTTTTATTACTTGGAACTATGTATTAATACACAGTCACTTCTAAATATTTTTGATATAATAAAATAAAAAGGAGCTGTGTGTTATGTATAAAGATATAAACTATCTAGCAGATATATTATTAAGTGCTATTATTTCTATTCGAGAAAATATGAATGAAGTTACTGCGAATCAAGTGACAGAAAATCTTCTAAGCAATTCAGATTGGCATGTATTAGCCGAATATATGGAGGACGCAATAGAGCAGTCCAATTTTGACACTGTGCTTGTTAAAGAGCAGCTAGTTTATTTCTTAAAAACCGATAATTATTGGATAACTTGGACAAAAAAATGTGCCCAGCTTTTTTAGGAGCTGGGCTTTGAGGAGAGATTATGTGAGCATTATATAATAGTTTTAAAGGAGAGAAATTATGAACTAAGCACTGCGAGCGACTTAGCACTTAGTAATACTTAAAATAAGTTTATACTATATATAACGATCCATTTTAGTTATTTTTGATGGTTCATCTTCACTTTTTTCAAGTTTTTCTTCTAGTTCTGCAAGTTTCTGCTCGAATAAGCATATAAGCTTCATATGCGTATGAATTGGAAGATGATCTATGTAATCTTCTATAAACTCGCTTACATTAACTTTATCTTCTAGTGTAGTCTTCTCGCTATACACTATATCAAATACTACATCTTCATCGATGTATTTTTTTATTTGTCTTATTCCCTTGTTGTTAGTCAATTCTCTTAATATATTTATGTTATTCATGTTTTCTATCTCCTTTGCTGTTCCATTATATTGTCTATAATATGTGTTTAATACTCTCTTAGCAATTCGCTTTCTAAATGCTGGTGCATTATTGTTTGCGTTAATCCCACTACATTCTAAAAACTTAAGCTGGGTTTTTGTTAAGATCGCTTCCTTATTCTTTAAGAACCATTTTATAAAAGGGTTATGGCTATCTTCTATATCATCATATATGTTGCTATTAGATATTAAAAAGCTATCTATAATCTCTTCACCTGTGGCTTCATCAATTCCATATGCTTCAATAGTCGAGAAGTTCATATCTCCATATTTACTTTTTTTAAGTTCATCTTTTATATGACCTTCAACTTTCTTTTCTAAAAAGCTCCAGTATGTAGCCATAAGCTTATCTTGTTCATGTAGACGTTCGATTATATATTCTTCTGTAATCTGTCCAGCCTTAATTAGTTTCTTTGTTTCTCTTACTATAACTAGAGCTACTTCCTGTGTTATATCATCAGCTGTATAGTATTCGCATTCTTTAGAGTTCACTATTGAGCTGGCTATCTTATTCAATTTAGCTATCATTGGATGCTTCGGCACTAAGTTATAGCCATAATACTCGGATTTAAAATAATTGTTAGTTTCTTTTGTAGTATAGAGATGTTTCATTAATTTGTTCATCTTCATCTGCTCCTTCATCATTTGTTTTATTGTTTACTAATAAATCATTTAAAGTTGCTCTAGTTAAAACTAGCTTAGTTACATCTATATTTTCACGCACGTATTTACTAAGTGCTTTATTAATGGCTTCTTCTTGAAGTTTTTTCTTTATCTGTATTCTTTTAATTATGTTAAATTTGCTACATTGTCTTTCTAATTTATTTTCTCTTTTTAGTATATTCATCCTCTTACTCCTTCATCATTTGTTATTAGCTTGTTGCCTTTCTATAAATAGTATTACTGCTATATATATGCTCTTTACACATTAAGATAAAAATATTTTTCAAAAAAGTTAAAGAAGTGACAACGATATTAGATTGCCACTTTTAATTTCTTGTTTCTGTTTATATAGTTATCTACTTTTACAATCTTGCCTGCTTCTAAGTCGATATGAGGTACTTGCTCTAAGCCTGCTACTATCCATTCTTGTCTAGTGTCTGTCATAATATCATAGTAACTTTCTCTGCTGACGCTATCCATCATATCATTCGCATGTTTTGCTACAATATTAAAGTTCATCATACTTTGTTTAGCTCTATTAACCCATGTAGACTTTTGGTCTGCACTTAGTACATTAGGTCTTACTGCTGTTATATTCTTAATCATTTCTTTTATAAGATTAGCTCTCTTGCCTTCTGTAAGCTCTCCAGACTTCTTAGTAGTTGGCATTTGTACTACTACAGTTTCTTCTTTCTTCATAGAAGGAGGTGCTGGAGGTTTTGGTAAATTCATAGATGGTCTTATTGTAGGTCTAAAACCAGCTGGAGGTTTAGGTAGGCTTAGCTTCGATGTATTCATAGGAGGAGCAGAAGGTGTTGCCGAAGCTGGCTTAATATCTGTAACCTCTTCTTCAACTGCTTCATCTGTGTACTTCTCTTCCATAGAAGGGTAAGAGAAGTAGTAATAATTAGATTTATGCTTACTACCGCTTGCCTTACTCTGCTCCCAAGCTATCCACTTCTTCTCTCTAAGAATGTCTAAGTATTTAAATACTGCTCTTTCACTCATGCCTGTTTTTTCTGCTATAGAAGAAGCAGACGGAAAACATTCTCCTGTTTTAGTATTAAGTCTGCTTAGAAGTTCTTCATATACAACCCACGCATACACTCCAACTTCTGTTAGTATCCTATTTCTTAAATGATTATTGACTTTAGTGAATGTATACTTATTATCTAAGTAATCTCTGTATTTTTTTCTGCTTTTGTTTATTTCCATTGCTTTCCTTTTCATCTTAAATCGCTCCTATTCTTTCTCTATATTCTCCAAGGTTAATTATTTTGTTTTTCTTAGTTTCTACAACCTCTACAGGCTCTTCTGGCACATAGTACATGATATAGTAATCAATCAATCTTTTGTTCTTTTTACCTGCTTTTTTTTCTCTAGTAAACATATTTGTTGCTTCTAGTTTCTTATAAGCTACTTCAAAAGTTTTCTGTCCAAGTTTGCTCGCTTTTCTTAGCTGGCTTTGAGAAGATATTATGTCACCGTCTTCATCTATCTGAGCCATAATAGCAAGATATATCACCAATCCATTCGGTCCGCATTTTTCGATTATATAATTAAAGGTTGAAATATTTATATCCATGTTTTCTCCTCCTCCTACTCTATAGTTAATCCTCTTGCTCATTCATTCTAATGTTAATTCTTCCGTTTTGCATTTTGTTCTGCTCCTTTACTTTTGTACTTACATTACCGGTAAAAAATTTACTTATAAATTTGTCTGATACTCTAGTATTACTACTACTTGTCCTTATCTTACACATATGCAGATATTTTTCTTGTAGATTGCTCTCCTTGCCATACGCTCTCGGGCTCACCATTTCTCTACTCTCTCAACTGCCTACGTTTATTCATTACTATGTTTGTTTATCTTATTACACACTAGCTTGAAAGTTTTTTCTCTGACGCACACCTCGCTTGCTCACTCGGGCTCACCATTTTCAGATTTGTACTCACTTGCTATGCTTTATATTATGTTATCTTTTTAAAAACTACCCTAATCCAGAAAGTTTTTTAATATTTCGAATTGCTATACTAATATATTAACAAGCTGTATACATCTTGTCAACATCTTTTGATCATAATGTTGCATTGTGATGATATCTTTTATATAATATATGTAGAGAAACAAATAACGGAGGAGTGTTATATATGGGAACTATTAAAGAAAGCAATACAAGAATAGCTGTAACTATCGATAAGAAGTTTAAGGCAGAGTTAGAGAAGCTGGCTGAAAAAGAAGGCAGAAGTTTATCAAACTTAGCTCTGATGGCCATTAAGGAATACTACAATAATCATAAGTAAGAGAGTGCCAAACGGTGCTCTTTTTTCTTTGCACCATATTCATAGATAGCTAGTCTATGCACCACGTGCAGTCTTAAAGTAGTCAGTCTATGCACCACATGCATATACCTTGCAACATATTCATAGACTTAAGCCATTGATATGACTGGGTTTATGACATCTTCTCCCTCTAAAATTAGTCTATGCACCACGTGCAGACTAACTATATGTATTATAGTATATAGCAAATATAAAATTTGCTATATAACTAGATGAATATAGATTTAGAAGAATCATGTTATTGATTATTTTGTATAGTCCAAAAAACTTAGCTTTTTGGGAAAGCAGTTTTTGTCCTATACAAATATACTTGCTCTGTCTTTTAGCTTTAGTTTAAGAAAGCTTTCTTTTATTCATTAATGGCCTTATATGATTCTTGTACAAAGCTGTTAATGAAGCTGATATTATTATCACCCCTATGCTGGCTCTATTTAAAGCAGGCTCGCTGTTTAAGCTTGTTATGTAAAAATACTCATACATGATTCTTAAAGCTCCATAGCGAAGCCCTGGGGTCGATATATAAAAATACCCGATACACTTTCATGATTGTGAAACAAAATGAAGTAGATCACCGCCCGCCCCACCAATGCAACAAAACTGTATTATATGCGTATAATTCGCTCTCACAGCCTCGCTATTACAATTTGACTGTCTAATATGTATATTTTCGCATTTATATATGAACTTGCTCTTAGAACGCATTTTAAAGAGATATCCATTCTTACTTCAAAAATTGAGGATTATTTCAAAATAACTAGAAAAATATACATTTAACGTTTTTATTCACGTTAGGCAGTCATATTGAAAGAATATCCTGGTTTGAAAAAGAATATTTTACTATGATAGTATATTTTTACACCAAACATATGAGGAGCGATTAAAATGAATGAAGTAAATGTAAATGTAGGAGATGTTCTTTGGGTAATCAGAACTAGACTTGTAGGGAAGGATGAGTATTATTACACAGAGCCAATATGTGTAGATGAATTAGATGAAGATTACATTATTGTGCATGAGGGATGTGAGGAGGAATTTGAAGGCTTTTATCCAGTGTATTATGAATTAGATAAAGAATGTTTTAAACTTAGAACTGACGCAGAGAATAAGATAATGCAAATGTATAAAGAAGATTACAATAAAGATAGAGTTTGGTATGTAGAGATTTCCAGTTTAAATGAAAATGAAAAAACAGCTTGGATTTCTGATACTGGTAAAATACTATCTAGAATAAATGAAAATGAGGTCTTAATAGCTTCAGATTATTGGGCAGATGAAATACCTCCATTCAAAGGCACATTGGGTGAAGATACTTTTCTTAATTTAGAGGAAGCTCAACAAAAAGCAGCTGAATATAATAAAACTTTTAAGTGGCAAGGATTTTCAATAGATGAAAGTTTCTTCGAGTGGCAAGTTTGCTAAATTAAAACTAATATATAATGAAGATAAATAAAATAATATAAGTGAAGATAAGTGGGAGTAGCATAGTCTAGTCCTTTAATTTTTTGCTTAACCCCCTCTCTTGAGCATATATAGCCCATATTGGGAGTCCCCCAAAATTATTCATAAAAAAGACCTATACAGTAAAACTGTATAAGTCCTTATCTCTTTATTCAAAGTCTAATTTGGGAAGTGAATTAACTATATCTACTGTTTGTACAGATACATTAATTACTCTTAATAGCAGATTAAATATATATTTATCATCGCCTACTTCTTTACACCAATCATTAGGATCATTTTTAATACCACTCTTTTTATCAATATCTAATTGATATCTCTCAATTATCCATTCAATAGCTGATTTTCCATTAATAATGTACTCATATGCCTTCTCAGGTATATTACTTATAGTTATATATGGATTATAAATAATACATGATTTATCAATTTGCTTATTCTTCTTGTTAAACTTCATTTTTTGTACAAAATAATCCTCTTTATAATATGTTACTGTTACTTTATCATAAATAGGTATCTCTTCATAATTAACATGCAAATCAGCTAACTTTTCACCTAATTTACTGAATGCACTAAAATTATCATAAGAATCTACCAATGGTATTCTTGACAATGATTTTTTTAAATCTGATTCAAAAGTATTTCTATAATCACTTGAGTGCAATATGCCATATACATAATAAAATATATTTTCTTTAGATATATCCTTTGTTTTATATTTTTTTTGACATTGCTTTAATATATAATCCGATATACCATCATGTCTAACTATTCTATTTTCACCATTGATGTTGAACAAATCGACTTCTGAAACTTCTTCATACCAATATAAAGGAAAACTCTGTGTGTGAAATAAGGTATCAAAATTAGGTATTATATTAGTCATTAGACATGAAAATGGCTTACTATTCCCTACACCACTAGTCATTATTGCTATATTCTTATCTTTAAATACCTTATCATTTTTATAAACACATTCATTAAACTCTCTTGTATAATACAATACCTGTTTTTGATAAGGTCGGTATTGTCCTATTGTAATGTTATTTTTATTTAACTTCTTTTCTTTTAGTGTTTTCATAGAGTTTAATAGTCCTCTTGACCAACTAATTTTTGTCAAATCTGCTGTAACATTATCCTTAAATGAAAAATTTTTAATATTACCATTGTAATCATTTTTTATTCTATTCTCGCACCTACTAATTTCATAATTATAAGTTGAAATTGTAGATTCCATATTATTAATCAAACCATTATAACTAAAATTATAAACCCATTTATCTCTAGATGTAACAACTCCACTAGTGTTTATTGTAAAAAAAGACTTCTCATCCCCTGCTATTGCTATAAAATCTTTATATTTATTTTGACATTTATTTATCCAATCATTATTATCATCAGGATAAATTTTCTTCCACTCTATATTACCAACATCATGATTATTTTTAATAATATTTAGCTTTTCATTTCTAGTCAAGTAATCTCCTATATCACAATAATTTACATAGCCATCATTCTTTTTATCGGGATTTTTCACTAAGCAAGTAATTGCAACAGGAGTCCTTGTACCTTGGCCAAAAACACTATCTTTTTCTTTTTTACGTTGTTCTCCTGTTGTTCTAGCATTTCCTCTGAGATTAAATACATATATAGATGTGAATTCATCAATTAAACATTTTCTAAAACCAGAAGAAGCCTTTCCATCAATAAAAGATCCATTTGTTATAAATCCTATAATTCCTTTATCTACAATTCTATCACTAGACCACCTAAAAGCTTTAATATATGCATCATATAATGCTTTATTCATGCTTGATGTTGAATTTAACACATATGTTTCAGCAATTCTCTTGTCAAGTTTAGGGTATTTTATATTCTGAGCATTATCATTCTGACTTTTTTGCCCTACAGAGTATGGAGGATTACCGATACAAACAGTTATAGGTAAATCTCTTTGTTTTTTTGCACGCTCACTATTGATAGGTAATATCTCTTCATATATTTTTCTTGTAAATTCATCTTCTTCCCAATCCTCATATAATTGAAAAGTATCTGTTAATACAATACCATTAAACGGCACATACTCATTAATTCCCATTACATGATGAAACGCTTCTTCAATATTTATTGCAGCTATATAATATGCAAGTAAAACTATTTCATTTGCATGAATTTCATTTGTATATTTGTAAATCAAATTATTTTGATTTATAATTCCACTTTGTATAAGTCTAACAATAAAAGTTCCTGTGCCTGTGAATCCATCTATAATATGAACCCCTTTATCAGAAAGTGTTTTGCCAAACTCTTGTTGTAGTAATGATTCTACGCTATTAATTATGAAGTCAACACACTCTGTAGGTGTATACACAATACCTAACTTTTCAACTTCTTTTGGCAATGCTGTTTTAAAAAATTTTTCATATAGCTCTATTACTATTTTTTGTTTACCTTCATAATTATCTATGTCTGCAGCTCTATCTCTAACGCTTTTATAAAATCTTTGAAGAGTAATTTTTTCTGCATCAAGTGACTTACTATCAAGTATATCCATCATTTTCTGCATAGTTTTAGATACAGGATTACTTTTGACAAATTCATATCCTTCAAATAAGGCATCAAAAACAGGTTTTGTAATCATATGCTGTGCTAACATCTCAATTGCATCTTCTTTAGATATTGAGGAATTTATATTTTGCTTTAGTCCTAAAACAAAATCATTAAAAATTTTATCTATCTTTGAATCATGTTGTTCTAGTAACATATTAATTCTTCTAATATGCGTTTTTGAAATTTCTGCGACATCTTTTGCCCATGATTCCCAATACATCCTTGTTCCAACTTTTTTAACCATTTTTGCATATATTGCATCTCTCCAATTGTCAAGACCATGTAGATTAAATGCAAGTTGAACTGCGGTGTTACCACTATTGGAAGTTTGAGTTTGACCGTTATCATTGTCTTGTTGTTTACTTTTACCAACTCCAATAACTCCAATTTGATCTGGCTTTTTCTTATTTAATTCTATTTTATTAATTGTATTATTAAATCTATCATCATGGGCTCTTAGTGCCTGTAATACAGACCATACAATTCTATAATTATCATTACTATCAAGTGCATCCTCTGGACTTTCAGTTGGAGGTATAACTATTGGTAGCATAACATATCCATACTGTTTTCCTGGTGATTTCCTCATAACACGTCCTACTGATTGTATAATATCAACCATACTACTTCGAGGATTCAAAAACATTACAGCATCAAGTGCTGGTACGTTAACACCTTCTGATAGACACCTTGCATTTGTTAATATTCTACATGTGTTCTCTTCACTATCCTCTTTTAACCAATTTATTTTTTCCTTCTTTTCAAGTGCATTAAATGAACCATCAACATGTTGTATTTCAATATTAACTAAACTTTCAGCTTCTTTCGGATTATTGCCTCTTATATGCTCTTGAATTACATTAAACATCTCTACCAATCTTTTAGAATCTTTAATTTGATTGCAAAATGCTACCGCTCTTTTCATTGGATATGGGTCCACCTTAAAACTATCATCTTCACTTTCTATAGATTTTTTAGATAAGCCATTCCAGCAACCCATTATTTTTACTGAATCATTCATTTTTAATTCATGATTTTTATCCATGAGTAAAGTTTGAAGTTCTAATTCTACATATCCTTGATCAATTGCTAATACAAGAACTTTGTAGTCAGTTAATAAATTATCCGCAACTGCATCACTAAAAGTTAAATTATGAAATTCTGGACCATATTTCTCTTCATTATCCATTGAACACAATTCTGCATTAATATCTTTAGCCTTATTTTTAACATTATCTCCAAAAATTCTTGGAGTAGCAGTCATATATAATCTTTTGTCAGCTTGTATGAAATTATTATCATGAACCTTAACAAAATAACTTTCATCACTGTCCCCTAAAGTAACTCCTGTTGTTCTATGGGCTTCATCACAAACTACAATATCAAATTTAATTTTAGATCTCTTCTGCAATTCTGATACAACATCTATTGATTGATATGTTGAGAAAATAAAATGCATATTATTTCCAATATTCTCAATATTATTAACATAGTTATATAATCTATTTACATCTGTAGTTGATGGAATACCTAAATCAACTGCATTTTCACCTTTTGATGCCTTATTATCACTACATACTACAAGTGCATCATATGTGTAATTACATTGTGCAGTCCACTCACTCATTGTTTGGTTAATAAGTGCAATTGATGGAACAAGAAATAATACTGTACCTTTACCATTAAGAAGTTCTTCAACTATCCTAAGACTTGTAAATGTTTTTCCAGTACCACAAGCCATTATCAATTTTCCTCTATCATTATTTTTAAATCCTTCTATTACATCATCTATTGCTTTTCTTTGATGTGGTTTTGGCTTGTATTTCTCTTTTAATTGAATCTCATTATTTATAGAAAATTTCTTCCAATCAATTTCTGATTCTAATAAATCTACCATACCAATTCTTCTAACTGGAGGATTTTGATCTATAAGTACATCCTCTGCATTCTTACTATATTTATCAGTAGTTGAAATTATAAATCTAAATGAATATGAAGTCTTAACTCCATCCACATTAAAAGATTTAGATGATGTAGCTAAAAAAGTATCAACATCTGCTTTAGATATTGAATAATCCTCATCATAAAATTTGCACTGTATAGCCCAAAATTCTCCTTGATATGTCTTTGCAACAAGGTCTATTCCTGTATCCCCTACCGCATTCCTATAAGGGAACTCTTTCCATGTCCAAACTTGCTCTATATAAGATGAATATTTAGGTTCAATTAGTAAATAACTTTTTATTAACTGTTCAAAGCTTGTCCCTTTATCTCTTTGATTTTTGTATAATTCTTTAAACTGTTCTAACAACCCATTTACTGTAGTGTAATCATACACTCGCTTTTGTACCGCTTCCATAACAACCCCCATAAATATCCCATTTGTATAATTTAAACAATATAACTCAAAACTTTACATATATGTATATTATATATTATACAGTATTTATAATCCATGTTTTTATATTTTTGTATATTATATATATGCAAAGTTGTTTTTATAACTTTTTTTGGATATATATATGTGTTACAATATTTTCATAATATTGAAGGAGGTATTATATGGGTAGACAATCCAAAGGAAGTGGAACATGGCAAAAGGAAGTAAGGAAAGGAGGTAAAACATATTATAAGTACACCTGTGTGATAGGTAAGAATGAAAACGGTACTTCTAAGCGGAAAACATTCTGTGGCTATACTAAACAAGAATGTATTCAAAAATATAAAGACTTTACAGCAGAAGCATTAAATGAGTTTGATTATAGAGATAAAGAGATAACTGTTCAAGATTGGTTTTATCACTGGCTCTTTAACATTAAGGCTATAACAATTAAGCCTGACACCATTGAGCGATATGAGGGTATCTATAGAAAATATATCCGAAATTCATCTCTGGGAAGAATGAAGCTAATAGATGTACGTCAGCAAGATGTACTTGATTATTTTAAGGAGCTTACTATGATAGGATCTAGCGACAATAACAATATGGTTATTAAGAAAGCTTTAGCAACATCTGCTAATGAAGCTATCATCCAAGAATATTTGAACAGGAATTATTTCGCACTTACTAAGCTACCTAAACCAGTTCCAAAAGATAGAATAAAAGTATTCACAAAAAAGGAGCAGGAATTTCTTATACAATATGTAAGAGATACTAACCATCCTTTAAAAATGGTTATAATCTTCGACTTTGCTACTGGCCTCAGACAAGGTGAATTGCTAGCTCTAAAATGGAGCGATATAAACTTATCCCAAGGTAAGGTAGCCATCAATAAGACAATGCGAAAAGTAGCTCGGATTAATCCAAAGACATTGGCAAGAACTACCGAGAATATTATCCAAAATCCAAAGACTCCTACGTCTAAAGGAGAAGTATCTATTCCAAGTGAGGTTGTTAAGGAAATGAAACAATATAGAAAAGAGCAACTTGCTATGATTAAAAAGGACAAAAACATGAAGGATAACGGAATTGTATTCCCTAATTTTGAAGGTGAGTATTCTGACGCAAATTATCTGAATAAAAGATATGCAAAGTTATTAAAAGAAGCTGGACTTGAGCATAGAGGTTTTCATGCAATAAGACACTCATTTGCAACCAGACTCTATGAAGCTGGAGTTGATGATAGAACTATCCAAATGTTAATGCGACACAAAGATATATCTACCACAATGAATATTTATGTAAACATCTCGAAGGAACATCAATTTAATTCGGTGAATAAGTTAAACAACCTATTTTCAAAAAACTAGAAGCCACTCATGCAACTAATTTTTTTTTGCTACAAATAAGCAACCTATAAACAACCTAAGCACTCGAACAAAAGTTGTTTATATTCCTTAAAAACTAGTCATATCAATGGCTCCCAGTCCTATCAATCTTTTGGCGGGAATATGTGAGAATCGAACTCACCCGTCGTGGTCTTAGCACGGCAACTCGGTTTTGAAGACCGGCAGGCACACCAGCACCTATCTACTCCCATAAGTTAGAATCGAAAATCCACACTGAAAATTTATGAAATAATAATCACAAACTCATATGTGTGCATGTTTGATTCAATTATTTGTTATATTTATATTATAATATCCGATAACTGTAAAATCAAGTATTATATTTTATAATACTGAAATTTTTGTAGTTTTATATCATAAATTGCTAATTACAAAACGAAAGGAAGCCACCTTAGCTTCCCTCCATAATCTTTAATTTTTCATTCTCCATATTTCATCTAATAAAGAACTCTGTCATTCTCTACTCGCTTAGTTAACTTTATGCTATCAAAATGCTCTAAGATGGCAACAGCATACTTTCTATTAGTATCAAATACTTCCCTTGCTGAAGAAGCTGAAATAGATCCATTTTTATTTATATACTCAACAACAATAGTCTTGGCACCTTCATAGTCTGCTTTTAGAAGGGTACAATCTTCATTAAGTTTTATTAAATCACCTTGATCTAGTAAAAGGTCATAAACCATTTTAAAGGCTGTTTTATCCTTTTCTGAAGCTGCTAAATCCACATATTTAGGTGGAGCATATTTTAACCCTTTATACTCATTTTCAATTCGAGCCTTCATTCTTTCCTGATCTTTTGTAAGCACAACTTCAAAATCCTTAAGGGAAATAAACTTTTCACTTACTTTAATAGTTTTTCTTTCCTGTAAGATTGCTAAAAGCTCATCATAGCTTTTCTGCTTTAACTTCTTACCAAATATTTTATTTTTAGCTTCTTCCTTAAACATTCCAAACTTTAATGGATTCTTTTTATGGAATTCCTCAAGCAACTTTTTAAGTTCCTTTGCTCTATCCTTCAAGAACTCCTCGTGGATATAAATACAACTATCTAAACTTCCAAGTCTAATAATAACTCCATTATCCACTAGTTTTTGAAGTTCCTCCTGGAGGTTTTCCATATTCTTTCCTAAAGCCTTTAGAACTGCATTAGAGTCTGCATACTCTGAACTTAAAGCCTTAATTGTGTTTTCTAAAATATTTGTACTCTTACCGCTTTCTTTAACCTTCAGCTCTTCTATGTATTCTTTCGTTATTTTTTTAGATTTCTTTGCATTAGGCTCTATGATTATGCCTCCTGCTATGGTATTCATTGGTGAGTAGCTTCTAACTATGTATCTGTCATTCCTCTGTGCTGTAATAGGCTTCTCAAGTCTTATTTGTACATAAGCACTTTCACCAGGCTTAATCTCTTCACAATCTAGAGGAATAATCCTTCCTATAATCTCTTCAGTTCCATGGTAAAGGCGAACTCTTTGTCTTGGAACAATGGGCTTATCCATAGTTTTTATGTGATACAGCTTACAATCAATCATTGAAGAAGGTTCCATTATCCCCTCTCTTGCAATAACATTTCCTCTATCAATATCCGCTACCTTCACATTTGCAAGATTAATAGCGCAACGCTGACCAGCTTCTCCTATATCACAAGGTACATCGTGTACTCTGATTCCCCTAACCTTTGTAGTTATCTTTGAAGGATATATTTCTACATTATCCCCTGTTGAAACCCTTCCACTTATGATAGTTCCTGTTACAACAGTTCCAAAGCCACTAATAGAGAAAACTCTGTCAACTGGAAGTCTGAAGTGGCCTTCTGTGTCTTTTGCTTCTACTTCTTCTGTAAGTTTATCTATATCCTTTATTAATCCTTCAAATCCAGCTTTAGTTTTAGAAGAAACCTCATGAATTGGTGCTCCTTCTAAGAAGGTTCCCTTCATCTCTTCCTTGATATCCTCTTTTATCATTTCAAGCCAGTCTTCATCAACTAAATCAGTTTTAGTTAGCACAACTATACCCTTTTGTATTGATAAAAGTTTTAAAATTTCAAAATGCTCTCGAGTCTGAGGCATTATTCCTTCATCTGCAGCTATAACTAAAAGCACCACATCTATGCTGCTTATTCCCGCCAGCATGTTTTTAATAAACTTTTCATGACCAGGTACATCAATAATTCCTGCCCTTCTTCCTGATGGCAGGTCAAAATAAGTAAAACCTAAGTTTATTGAAATACCTCTAGATTTCTCTTCCTTTAAAGTATCTGTTTCTCTGCCTGTAAGAGCTTTTATTAAAGTAGTCTTACCGTGATCTATATGCCCTGCTGTTCCAATTATTATATGTTTCATACTTCAATCTCCTTCCAAACAGATACTTATTCTAGTACTTTTCTAAAGCACTCTACTATTTCATCAAAATCTCTTTTAAACAGAGTTCTTCCATCCAGCACTAGTTCATTATCATATACCCTTGCAACCAATGAGGTCTCACCTAATCTCAGCTTTTCTTCCATTGTCTCTGGTGAAAGCCTGTTATTTGAAACCTTTATAACATAAGTCGGTATCTTCTCCGTTGGCATGGAGCCTCCGCCAACCATAGATTCACCCTTATCAATTTTAAAGGTACAATCCTTTATTTTGCTTTGAAGCTTTCTTTTTAAAGTATTACATTTTTGCTTAACCTGTTCTGCTGGCATTAAAATCATATTTAAAGAAGGAATATTTTCTATAGCATCTTTCTCATCAATATAATATTTAAAGGTTCCTTCCAAAGCTGCAAGAGTCATTTTATCTACTCTTAAAGCCCTGGTTAATTGATTTTTTTTCATCTTATCGATAAACTTCTTCTTTCCGACGATTATACCCGCCTGTGGACCTCCAAGCATCTTATCTCCACTGAAGGTAACCACATCAACGCCCTTAGCAAGGCTTGCCTGCACTGTTGGTTCATAGGTAAAGCCGTACTTACTAAAGTCAACCAAAACTCCGCTTCCTATATCCTCAACCACCGGTATATTATGTTTTTCACCTAAGGCTACCATTTCTTCTAATGAAACCGCCTCTGTAAAACCCATAACTTTAAAATTAGAGGTATGAACCTTTAAAAATACTCCTGTTTCTTCTGTTATATTATTTTCATAATCATAAAGATGAGTTCTATTTGTAGTTCCAACTTCAACAAGCTTAGCGCCACTAAACTTCATAACATCAGGAATTCTAAAGGAACCTCCAATTTCAACAAGCTCTCCCCTTGAAACTATTACTTCCTTTTCCTTTGCAAGGGTATCTAAAACAAGCATTATGGCTGCTGCATTATTATTTACGACCATAGCAGCTTCTGCTCCTGTAATCCTNATTTTCATAATCATAAAGATGAGTTCTATTTGTAGTTCCAACTTCAACAAGCTTAGCGCCACTAAACTTCATAACATCAGGAATTCTAAAGGAACCTCCAATTTCAACAAGCTCTCCCCTTGAAACTATTACTTCCTTTTCCTTTGCAAGGGTATCTAAAACAAGCATTATGGCTGCTGCATTATTATTTACGACCATAGCAGCTTCTGCTCCTGTAATCCTTCTAATTATGTCCTCTATATGAGAATATCTAGATCCCCTTTTCCCCTTTGAAATCTCGTATTCTAAATTATTATAATTTACAGCTACCTCTATTACATTTTCAATAGCTCTTTCACTTAAAATTGAACGCCCTAGGTTCGTATGTATTACTGTTCCTGTTCCATTTATCACTCTTCTAAGGTGCATTTTACTTTTTTCCTTTAAAAGGTGACTTGAAAGGTCAATTACTCCTTCAGTTGTAATGGATGTTACGCTGCCCTTCAAAATACCATTTCTATAAAATTCAATACTCTCTCTTAAACTCTCTAGGACTAAGGTTCTTGAATTCTCTTCTAATAATTTTAAAATACTTTCATTCTTTAAAAGCTCATCAATTTTAGGCAATTTTCTTAAAAGCTCTTTATTCATTAAACTTCCCCCATGCTCAAACATTTATTTTAGTCATATAAATTTATGAATACAAAACTACTATTCAACTATTATTGGTACTCTACCTTCTTCTATAACTTCACCAATAATGCTTGATTTTAATTCTAATTCATTTAACTCTTTCATTAATTTCTCTGCTTCATCTTTTGGAAGTGAAATTAATAATCCTCCAGAAGTCTGTGGGTCAAAGAGAATATCCTCCAGCCACTGTGGAACTTCCTTAAGTTCATATTTTCCTTCAAGATATTTTTTATTATTATAGGTTCCAGCTGGTACTAACCCCATTTCTGCAAATTCTTTCGCACCTGCAATTACTGGTATACTATCCTTGAATAATCTTATTGTTATTTCTGAAGCACTAGCCATTTCATAACCATGCCCCATAATTCCAAAGCCTGTAACATCCGTACAAGCATTCACTGGATACTTGACTACTATTTCTCCTGCATACTTATTTAAAGTTGTCATTATCTTTACTGCTTCATCATAGGTTTCCTTTGAAGCAAACTCTGCCTTAATAGCAGTATTAATCACACCTGTACCAATAGGTTTTGTTAAAATTAACACATCCCCTGGTTTACAGCCATAATTTTTTAAAATTTTCTTTGGATGAACTAACCCCATAGCAGAAAGCCCAAACTTAGGTTCATCATCCTCCACACTATGTCCACCAATAACAACTGCACCTGACTCAATCACCTTATCTGCTCCACCCTTTAAAATTTCTCCAAGAACTTCTATTGGCAGACAATTAGGAAAACATACTATATTCATTGCCACTGTTGGCTTCCCGCCCATGGCATAAATATCACTTAAGGAATTTGCAGCAGCTATAGCTCCAAAGGTATATGGATCATCCACTACCGGTGTAAAGAAATCCAAGGTTTGAATGGTAGCTATATCTTCAGTAAGTTTATAAACAGCTGCATCATCCGCTGTTTCAATTCCTACTAATAAATTTTCATCATGCATTTTAGGCAATTTATCCAAAATCTTTGAAAGGGTCTCCGGCCCTATTTTAGCTGCTCATCCAGAGGTTTTTGAAAGTTCAGTAAGTCTTTTTATCATAATTATTACCTCCTATAAGTGAGACTCCAAATCTATGATTTAGGTAATGGAACTTACTCCTTAGAACATACACATAGGAGCTTAATTCATTTTTCTTCAAATCTTCGACTTGGCTAGTCATTGTTCACCTTCAATTACAATTTAATATTATAAAGGTGTATCCATATAAAATTTTATCCTAATACTTATTTTATGTCTACCATGTCTCTCAATTTCTCCACAGTCTTTGCCCCTATACCTGTTATATTTGAAAGTTCATCCACAGATTTAATGATCCCCACATTTTCTCTATAATCGATTATGCTTTGAGCCTTTACTTCTCCAATCCCTGGTAAAGTTTGAAGCTCTGAAGAAGATGCTTTATTTAAATTTATCTTTCCACTAGAGTTCTGCCCATCTTTAACTATTGCTGTCTCTGAAAAAATCTCACTTTCGTTCTCTACTTCTTCTCCAACACTATAAATCTTTATACAGTCTTCATCATTTAGTATTTGTGAAAACTTTATTCTATTTTCATCTGCCTCACTAGTTAAACCTCCAGCTGCATCTATTAAATCTCTAATTCTTGCCCCTTCCTCCAGTTCATACTCTCTAGGATTCTTAACTGCCCCTTTAATATCTGCAACAATTGTTTTATACTCTCTTTCTCCTTCACCTTCATTGTCAGAAGGCAACACCTCTAAAGCATTATTTTTATTACTCATATCCTTTGTAAACACTTCTTCAAACTCAATATTTTTATCCTTATTAGAAAAGTATCCAAATAAAAGAAATACTATACTTAGTACGAGTATAGTTACAGCTCCAACAATCTTTTCTTTTAATTTCATCTTTATACCCCCTCTATACTTTCTCAAAACTTTTTCAGCATTAAGTCACTTGAATTTTTTTGCTTCTACTATAAGTTTTACCAATTTCCAAATTTTATTATCGTAATTTGTTAATATTTTTGATATAATTATTTATCATATATTTATAGGGAGATTATTATGAAGAGACTTACGTTTATATTGCTTACACTTTTTACCTTTACCCTATTCGGTAACTATAGTGAAGTATTTGCAGCTTCAGAGCCACCATCAGTTACTGGACAAAGTGTAATCGTAATAGATGCCAATACTGGTGCAGTCGTATTGGGGAGAAATGAACATACACAGTATCCACCAGCTTCAACAACTAAGCTGATGACAATACTGTTAACTTTAGAAAATTGTAAAATGGATGAAGTTGTTACTGTAGGATCAATTCCACCATTTGTTGAAGGCTCAAAAATTTACATTCACGAAGGCGAAAAGATGACCGTGGAACAAATGCTATACGCTGTTATCATGGCTTCTGCCAATGATTGTGCTACAGCCTTAGCTGAACATATTTCTGGTTCTATTGAAGCCTTTGCTGAACTTATGAATAAAAGAGCCAAAGAACTTGGTGCTATGGATACGAACTTTGAAAACCCTCACGGTCTTTATGGTGAAACCCATAGATCTACAACTTATGATTTAGCTTTAATGGAGAAAGAATTGTTGAAATATCCAAAATATGTTGAAATTTCTCAAACAAAATCTTTACTCATGAACGTAACAAATAAATCTGAAGAACAACGACCTTTATGGAATGACAACAGACTTGTCCAAGACGGTGATTCAAAATATTATCCTTATGCAGTTGCTGGTAAAACTGGTTACACCGATGAATCAAAACATTCCTATGTTGCTTCAGCCAAAAAAGAGAATCAAGGTTTTGTAGTTGCAATTTTATATGACGAGCAAAAGGCTTATTATAATGAAGTGGAAGCTGTATTTGAATGGGCTTTTGAAAATTTCACTACCCAAAAGTTATTTTCTAAAGGAGATCAAATTGGAGTTTATACCACCTCTAACGGAACAAATATTCCTTTAATTATAGAGGATGATATCTACTATTCAAAAGATTTAACCTCTGATACCCAACCTAAGGTTGTTATTGATACAGATTCACTTTCCGGTAAGTACTTTAATGCTGGTGAACCTATAACTTCAGTTAATATAACATACAATAACCAAACCTATACAGCTAAAGTCAGTAGTACAATAAATTATGAAGAAAAAACTTTACCTGTATTTGGTGATACGGTTACCACTGAAAAAAATACTATTGATTATATAAAATTAATTAAAATTATCGTGGGTTCAATAATCGGTATCTTGATTCTTTTCTTAATTTTAATCCTTATTATTCGAAGAATTAACTTAAAGAAAAGAAAAAGAAAAAACATGTATGTATCAACTTATAAATCTAAAGGTAAAAAAACTTATAAAAATTATTAATAAAAACACGGTATTCAAACTGAATACCGTGTTTTTTTTCACTTATTTTAGCTTTTCAGTTAATTTTTTCATATCTTCTGGCATTTCACATTGAAATTCCAGTATCTCTCCGCTTCGTGGATGTGGAAGTTTTAATCTAAAGGCATGCAGTGCTTGACGGTTAATTAGCTCTTCATCATTAAATTCACTATATAGGGATTCACCATATATAGGATGCCCCTCATAGCTTAAATGGACTCTTATTTGATGAGTTCTGCCTGTTTCTAAAATCAGCTGTACTAAGGCTGAGTCTTTATATTCTTCTATCACTTTAAAATGAGTAATACTTCTTTGTCCATCTTCCAAAACAGCTCTTTTAATAGTTTCATTCGTTGGTCTCCCTATTGGTCTATCAATAGTTCCTTCCTTATCTCTTAAGTGACCATGAATAATTGCTAAGTAAGATTTTTCAATCAAATCCTGCTCCATAGATTTTGCTAAGCTCATATGTGAAAATTGATTTTTAGCAATCATTATCAGGCCCGATGTATCCCTATCCAGCCTGCTTACGAGTCTTACAATAGAATTATCATTATTCTCTCTAAAGTGATAAATAACTCCATTTGCTAAGGTTCCTGTTGGATGACTCTTAGTTGGATGCACTACCATAAATGGAGGTTTATTTACAATAAGAAGATCGTCATCCTCATATACAACCTGAATATTTAGGTTTTCTCCCTGTATATCTTGATTTTCTTCCTTTGTCACCTTAACCTGAATTTCATCACCTTCAGAAAGCCTATAGCTTAATCTAACCTCTTTGCCATTTACCATAAGTCTCTGCCCCATGGCTGAATTTCTAATAAATCTTCCTGAAAGGTTTAATTCATCCTTCATATAATCTCTTATCTTAACGTTATTTCCTACCTTCGTTACTGTGTATCTTACAATGCTCATCTATATACCCTCTTTATCTTTTATATGAAAAATAAAGGATAAAAATTTAATGTTGAAATTCCTTTAGATTTTATTTATATAGGTAACAAATCTTTAATTGAGCTATCTCAAACTTATGTGATAACCTAAATCTTTGATTTAGTCACTCGAACTTACTCTTCGAGCACTCCTTCGAATAAATATGAAAAGGAGTTCCTTATTTTTATTATATTAATTTCATAATAATTTCATAGGAATTCTTCCCTCAATCTTTTATCTTTCATCTTTAATTTTTCATTTTAAAATATTTTAAATAGTAATAATTAAAAAATAAGCCTCCATATAAGGAGGCTTATTTTTATTCTACGATTGCAATAACTTCAATTTCTATTAAAGCATCCTTTGGTAATTTAGCTGGCTGTACGCATGATCTTGCAGGTGGATTTGAAGTGAAATATGTTGCATACACTTCATTCATTGCTGCGAAATCATTCATATCTTTAATAAATACAAGGGTCTTAACTACTTTATCCATCGTTGTTCCAGCTTCTTCTAAAATAGCTTTAACATTATCTAGACATACTGTTGTAGCTCTTTTAATGTCATCAGTTACAAGTTCACCAGCTTCATTTATTGGTAATTGTCCAGAAGTGTATAAAAGATTTCCAACTTTTACGCCTTGGGAATATGGTCCTAAAGCAGCTGGTGCTTTTTCAGTACTTACAATAGTTTTATTCATATTATCGCCCCCATAAAAAAATATATATGAAGCCAAAGCTAAACTTCAGCATCAATTACTAATTTCTTCTATTCCCCAATAAAAGGTAGTTCCTAGCTTTTATTGTATCGATATGAATTATTGAACCTCTCGCAATAATATACAGTATTGTATCTTCAAAAGATTTTATGAGTGCTTTATCCAAGTCATTATACGCTAACTCTCTAAGCTCATTAACTCCTTTGAAAGATCTCGCTGGTTCAATACAATCTGCTATATAAACTATCTTTTCTAAGGTACTCATATTTTCCCTGCCTGTAGTATGATACTTTATTGCATTTAATATGTCCTCATCATTAATATGAAATAATTCCTTTGCTATATAGGCTCCAACTATGCCATGTAAAAGCTGTGGTGATTTATAGTATACACTTGATATAACTTCACCACTTACCTTTGCTTTACTTATTAAGTCACTGGCAGAAAAATTTTTAGCACAGTCATGACATAGCCCTGCAATTCTCGCCTTAGCTGGATCAACTCCATATCGAACTGCTAATTCCTCACTAGTTTTCATTACACCTAATGTATGATTATATCTATCTACTGTGAGATGTACCTTTATATACTCTTTTATCTTATTTTCATGCCACATACGTTACACCTTATCCCTATATAAATTATATTTGTTAATCATCCTTTCCACTTTATATGGTAACAAATAATTAACCACTTTATGCTGCGCTATTTTTTCTTTAATGGTGGTAGATGAAATATCTAGTAGAGGCATTTGCAGAAAAATAATATTTGTATTATACTCTGCTTCAAGTCTTGCCTTCATCTCCAGCACATTTTTCTCTAAAAACCCACTTCTAGAGAACACAACTAAAGTGCAGTTATCTAATATAATATCTATATTCATCCAAGTCTTTAATGCCATCAGGCTATCTACACCAACAAGAAAAAACCACTCCGTATCTGGTTCTATTTTGTTAAAATGAATTAAAGTATTATACGTATAACTTAATCCTTTATTTTTAATTTCATAATCACTTACAGAAAACCTTTCTTCTCCCTCTATAGCTTTTAAGACCATTTCATATCTTATTTTTCCACCGGTAACCCTCTTATTACTCTTATGTGGAGGCTGACCAGCAGGCATAAATATAATCTCATCTATTTCTAAGTTATATAGTGCTTCATATGCAATATGAATATGCCCGTTATGTATAGGGTCAAAGGTTCCCCCAAAAATTACTTTTTTCATGTTATTACCTCTTTTACCATAATACCATAATCTAAAGTATTTTACCAACCATAACTTAGATAGAAAATCTTCAATAAGGCACTTTTAGAGGAAGTTAAAAACCCCCTCTAAAAATTAACTTTTTATCTATTTCTTCCTTTGCTGCCTCTGCTACTGCTTTGTTTGCTTCTGTATTCGCTTCTTCTTTGCTCTTTTCTAGCTTCACTTTTACGTATTGCTATTTGTTTCTTTGATTCCTTTGGTTTTTCTGGACCGCCAACTCTAAGATTTTCTAAATCTATCTTAGGATTTTTAGTTGATTTACGGTATAAAACTAACTTACCACCAATTGCTTGAATTCCCTCACAGCCAAGTTCTTCACATAAGATGTCTGAAGCTTCTCTAGCTGTAATTCCGCTGTTGTTTAAAGTTTTAATTTTAATTAACTCTCTTTTTTCTAAAGCTCCATCAACCTGCTTTATAAAATTCTCCTCTATACCATCTTTACCAACCTGGAATATAGGATCTATCTGGTTTGATAAGCCTCTTAAAAAACTTCTTTGTTTTGTTGTTATCATAATTTATATTGCTCCTCACTATAGTAGGAATTCGAATTCGAAGTCATTTAATCTAACAACATCTCCATCTTCAATTCCCATTTCCTTTAATTCATCGATTATACCTTTATTTCTTAATACCTTATGGAAGTATCTTAATGAATCTGGATCATTTACATTAACACTTGTAAGTAATCTGTCAACGAAGGTACCAGTAATTTCAAATATACCTTCTTCAACTTCATTAATTTCATAAGTAAATCTCTTCTCTTCTGGTATAAATTTATCTTCATCTGCTATTTCTAAATCAGTTATTGGAATAGTACTTAACATCTCTGCAGCAGCCTTCATTAAATCATCTACGCCTTCATTTGTTGCAGCAGAAATTTTGTATATCTTATCATATCCCATTGCATTTAATTCTTTCTTGAAGTTTTCAAATACTTCTTCATCAAAAAGCATATCTGATTTGTTTGCAGCTATGATTTGTGGTCTATCCCATAATTTTATGCTGTATTTTTTAAGTTCTTCATTGATTCTCTTGAAATCTTCAATTGGATCTCTTCCTTCGATTCCTGATATATCTACCACATGGATAAGCATTCTTGTTCTTTCTATATGTCTTAAGAACTCAAGACCTAATCCAACTCCTTCAGCAGCTCCCTCGATAATTCCTGGTATATCAGCTATAACGAAAGGTTGTATTCCTGGTACTGCAACCACACCTAAGTTTGGCTTAATAGTTGTGAAGTGGTAGTTTGCTATCTTTGGTCTTGCTTTTGAAACCATAGATAAAAGTGTAGACTTTCCTACGTTAGGGAATCCTAAAAGACCAACGTCAGCTAAAAGCTTAAGCTCAAGCTTAATAAATCTTTCTTCACCAGGCATTCCTGGTTCTGCAAAGTGTGGTGCCTGTCTTGTAGGTGTACAGAATTTAGCATTACCCTTTCCACCCTTTCCGCCTTTACAAACCACATATGTATCCCCAGCATGTGCTAAGTCACACATAACCTTGTCTGTTTCAAAATCTTTAACAATGGTTCCCATTGGAACCTTAATTATTACATCTTCTCCAGCTCTTCCATAACACTTAGAACCTTCGCCTTTACCTCCATCTGGAGCTACGAACTTACGGTGATATGAAAAGTCTAAAAGTGTTGTCATGTTAGTATCAACAACTAATATAACACTTCCACCATTTCCACCATCTCCACCATCTGGACCTCCAAGGGGAGCAAATTTTTCTCTTCTAAAGTGAATTGAGCCATTACCACCATTACCTGATTTAACAAATATTTTCGCCTTATCTATAAACATAATCTATTTCACTCTCCTACCTAAAACATCCTTTGATATTTTTAGCTTATTATTAATACTCTTATAACTTTTAAACAAAGTTACAAGAATATCTTCTTCTTTTAAGTTTCACTTATCTATAATAGTATGTACTAAATCATCTCAATTGAAACACCATTTTTACTAAGGATGTTTTTTTATATCATAGCCTTACTATGACATAAAAAAGCACCCTTATGGGTGCTTTTAAAACTATTCGGCTATTGCAACTTCTACATCAACTGGGTAAACAGAAGCTTTCTTCTTGTCTCTACCCATTCTTTCAAATCTTACAATTCCATCAACCTTAGCGAAAAGAGTGTCGTCTCCACCGATACCTACGTTAGTACCTGGATGAATTTTTGTTCCTCTTTGTCTTACAAGGATGTTTCCTGCAAGTACAAATTGTCCGTCTGCACGTTTAACACCTAATCTCTTAGATTCACTATCTCTACCGTTCTTTGAGCTACCTACTCCTTTTTTATGAGCACATAACTGAAGGTTTATTAGTAACATATCACTGCACCTCCTCTACTATAACTTTGATATATTTTCCGTAGCTAATTTCTAAATTTTTCAATCCTAACAACATAGTTTCTAGTAAAACCTGAGCTTTATCTATATTCTCCGATGAAAGGTCTTTTAAATCTAGTCTGATGTTGCCTTCTTCGGCTACATAGCTAGGGTTCAGCTTCAGCACTTCTAACGTTCCTAAGATTGTTACCTGTGCTAAGTTGGATACACATCCACAAACAACGTCATCATAAATAACTGTTTTTTCTTTATGATCATAATATTCTGCGTGCCCATCCACATGGAATGAAATCAGTTTATTATTTGACTTTTGAAATTTAACAGTAATCATATTATGCTTCGATCTTCTCAATTACTATTTTAGTAAATGGTTGTCTATGACCTTGCTTCTTTCTGTAGTCTTTCTTTGGCTTGTATTTGAAAACTATAACTTTCTTAGCTTTTCCTTGTGCTACAACTTTAGCAACAACTTTAGCTCCTTCAACTACAGGCTTTCCAACTACTAAACCATCTTCTTTTCCAACTGCTAGAACTTTATCAAATTCTATAGTTGAGTCAACCTCAGCTTCAAGTTTTTCAACGAAAAGAACGTCTCCCTCTTGAACTCTGTATTGCTTTCCTCCAGTAAGTAAAACTGCGTACATTAAAATACACCTCCTCAATCCAGTCTCGCCATCCCAGGTAAGCTCTAAACAAACTAAAACAGCTTATTTAAAACTATTTTTAAAACCTTACGTGTGCGGTCTACAAATGACATTTTAACACATGACAAGCTCAATGTAAAGGAACTTATCATATTTTTTTCTTTATATTCTCATCAAATTCGATGAGAATATTTGTAAATTTTTAAAATTTTCAAGCTGACTATGGAATATAATTGGTTCCACCTTAAAGTTATAATTATGCTCTTCAAACTTTACGTAAAGATCACAGTCAGTAGCTCCAAGTTTTATAGCAAAGCTCAAAACATCTTCTTTCACTTCCTTTTCATAGATGCTAGGAAGTTCTATATATATATTCTTGACCTGTTGCTCCTTCAATATTCTTTCAATTTTACCCTTTATGATGCTGGATAAATAATTCAAAGCTACCTTTTCTCCACTGCCATGGCATACTTTACATTCCTCAAATACAAAATCACAAATTGATTTACCGTATTTTTTTCTAGTTATCTGAACTAAATTTAATTCTGTAAATGGATATACTTTAGGGTTATGCTTATCATCAAAGAATTCTTTTCTTAAGATATCCATGATCTGTTTTTTCTCTTCTGCAGATTTCATATCAACGAAGTCTACCAGGATGATTCCCCCTAGATTTCTAAGTCTTATCTGCTTAACAACTTCAACTGCTGCCTCTTTGTTGGTAATTAAAACAGCACCTTCATCCTTAGTAAGTTTTATATTTTTTGCAGTATTTACATCTACCACTGTCATGGCCTCTGTTTTTTCAACAACAATATTTCCTCCACTAGGAAGGTTTATTTTGTTGTGTCTTAAGGTTAAAATTTCCTTTTCAATTCCATAATAATCAAAAATCGAAAGTGGCTCCTGATAAAATGCTATATGAACATTATCCAGCTTCTTCTCACTGATAATTTTCTTAAAATAATTGAAGTCTTCTTCATCATCGACAATTATTTCTGCTCCACCTTCAGTGTAATTTCTAATTATTCTGCTGAGAATTCCATTATCCTTGTAAAGAGGTCCTACTTTAGCTGAATATATAAATTCTCTATGTATTTCTTCATACTTGGTTATCAACTCTTCAACTTCACTTTTAATGATTTGAAAGTCAACACCTTCAGCTTTTGTTCTTATTACAATTCCGATATTCTCAGGTTTTGATATTTGAGATTCTACTAAAAACTTAAATTCATCACTTAAAATCTTCTTAGATATTTGAAGTTCAGTGTGCTCCTTCGTTAAAACTACATAAGTTCCTGGAAGAGATATATTAGGACTTACCTTTGGCCCCTTTTTCCCAATATCCTCCTTGATGATTTCTACCATGACCTCTTGACCTTTTTTAAGACCATTATCCTTTTTCTTGCCTTCTAAAGCCATATATCCATTCTTTTCGAAACCAATATCCACAAAGGCACACTTCATAGCAGGAACAATGTTCTTAACCACACCCTTATAGATTTCTCCAACTTTAGGGCTAAAGGTTTCCTCTTCAACAAAGCACTCTCTAAGAATATCATTTTTCTTAATTGCTACCTTTAGTAATGATTGCTGTCTTTCAATAACAATCTTTTTCACTAAAACCACTCCTCGCTATGCAGTAAAGAATTCATTTAGTGGAACAAATTTTTCATCCTTCAAAGCGTACATTTCTAGTCTTTTAATATCAACAAACGCATCCTTGTTAATCCCTTTAACGTGTTCCTTTATAAAATCACTTAAAAGACCTGCACTTAAGTTTTCTCTGCTTCCACAGCTTAGAAGAGCCTCAACAACTAATCTGCCATCTTCCATATAGTTTTTTAATTCTTTAACTAAAGGCTTTATGTCAACTTCTTTTTCACCTGATTTAGTTTTCTTAAGAATTTCCCACTGTTTAAGTTCTAAAAGAGTATTGAAATCTACTGTTTCTCCCTCATTTAACTTAAACTTTATAATATACTTAGCTCCATCTATAATAGCCATACCTTGTGGAATCTTTCTTTCATCCTTCTTTATAACCTTAGTTACAGAAAGGAACTTAACTCCTCCTACAGTATTTTCATTTAAAGCTGATAAAATCTCATTCTCATCCATATCCACCGTTAAAACAGCATCTAAATATTCACCTGATGAATAAACCCCAACAGATAAAGGCTGGGCTATGGATAAACTCATATGTGGGTTAAACCCTCTTGAATATTCGATTGGAAGCTTTGATCTTCTTATTACTCTTTGAATTGTTCTCATTAAATCTAAGTGAGATACAAATTTTAGCTCACTTTCCTTAGTGTATTTTATTAAGTATCGCACCATGGAAACACTCTCCTTCCTTAAAGCTGGCATTAATTCCGCATCCTGTACATTTTTCTCTACAGTCTGGAGTTAAAATCAGCTCCTTAGCTTTTTCATTCTCGCTTATTAAGTATCTTTTGCTAACTCCTATATCTATGAAGTCCCATGGAAGTATTTCATCGTAGCTTCTTTCTCTGTAAGCATAGAAATCTCCATCAACATTGCATTCTTCTAAAGCTTCCTGCCAAGTTTCATAGTTGAAATACTCATTCCATCCATCGAATCTAGCACCTTTTTCAAAGGCTTTAATTAAAACGTCACAAAGTCTTCTGTCTCCTCTAGCAAATACAGCCTCTAAATAGCTTAGTGGCGATTCGTGCCAGTTATAGTTGATAGCTTTGCTTTTTATAGAATTTCTTAAAGCAGAAATCTTCTCTTTAACTTCTGGCATTTGATTCATCGGAGCCCATTGGAATGGAGTAAATGGTTTTGGTACTAATATTGATGTACTTACAGTAACTCTTAAGCCCCTTTTTCTTATGTGCTTAGGAACATTGAAATATTCATCTACAACCTTCTGAGCTAAATCAGCTATACCAACAACATCTTCCGTAGTCTCGTATGGAAGTCCTATTACAAAGTATAATTTTATTGTTGACCATCCTGATTCAAAAGCACTTCTAGTAGCAACAAGTAAATCCTCTTCAGTTACACCTTTATTTATAACATCTCTCATTCTTTGAGTTCCAGCCTCTGGTGCAAAAGTTAAGCCTGTTTTTCTTACCTTTTGGATTTCCTTAATTAAATCTACAGAGAAAGAGTCAATTCTTAAAGATGGTATAGAAACTCCAACCTTCTCTTCACCATACTTCTCAATTAAATTCATGATTAAGTTTTGAATGTTAGAATAGTCACAGATACTTAAAGAACTTAAAGATATTTCTTCATATCCAGTGTTCTTAAGAAGCACATCTATTTCCTCCATAAGTCTTTCTGTAGTCTTTTCTCTAACCGGTCTGTATATCATACCTGCCTGACAGAATCTACAACCTCTTGTACAACCTCTTGTAGTTTCAATAACTATTCTGTCATGGATTATTTCTGTATAAGGAACTATAAATTTATCTGGGAACTTGTTCGCATCAAAATCTATAAGAATTCTTTTCTTAACTGATTTTGGCACATCATCAAACTTAGGAGTCATGGCCTTAATAGTTCCATCCTCATTATAAGTTACATCATAAAGCGATGGTACATATACTCCTTGTATTTTTGAAATAGCTCTTAAGTATTCAGCCTTTGGCTTACCCTTCATAGCTTTATATACATCTAATATCTCATTAGTTACTTCTTATCCTTCTCCAAGAACAAAAGCGTCAGCAATATCATATAGTGGTTCTGGATTATAAGCACATGGTCCACCCATCATTACTATTGGATACTCTTCTCCTCTTTCTGAAGCTCTAAGAGGGATATCACACATATCTAACATGTTTAATATATTTGTATAACTCATCTCATATTGAAGAGTAAAACCTAATATGTCAAACTCTTTAAGAGAATCCTTTGTTTCAAGAGTTCCTAGAGGAATATTATTTTCTCTAAGTGCCTTCTCCATATCTGGCCATGGTGCAAAACATCTTTCACAGTAAGTATCTTCTCTTTCATTCATTACATAATATAATATTTTTGTTCCAAGGTGAGACATTGCAACTTCATACACGTCTGGGAAACAAAAAGCATATCTAATATCAACACTGTTTTTATCTTTGTTGTAGGAGTTAATCTCTCCCCCTATATATCTAGCTGGTTTTTCAACCTTACATAGAATATCATCTGAAATTTTATTCATTGTGAATCCTCCTTAAGTTAATTCAATAAATCATTTTATCATATGCAAATAATATTTCAAGTTTTCAACCTATTTTTACCAAAACCTTAGAATATTACCCCTTTCAACGACTTGCAAAAATCTCTTTCACAGAAATGTTACCCAAATCCTTTAAAGCATTAATAATTTCCTCTTCATACAGAATTCCAATTACATTCATATTGTCATCGAGCACAATAAATTCATTATACTTGTTTTTATCTACTAATTCTATAAGCTGCAAGAGATTTAACTTATAATATACAGAAACACTTCTGTTTTCAAGATATCCCCTACGTATCAGTTTCTCCTTCTTCTTAACAATATATCCCATAATAATATAAGCTATCCTCCTTTTTTCCTTATAGGAAACCCCTAAAATAAATACACAGAAAAATAGCAAGTCAATATTAATACTATTCATAAAAAGTGTGACTAAAAAAAACACACCAAATATATAGCCTATACAAATACTTATATTTAGTGCAATCTTGTTGGCTTTTTTATATATAATTTTTAAGTTTAATAGAGCTCTTAGTATTCTCCCTCCATCTAAAGGAAAAGCAGGTATTAAGTTAAACATACCTATGACCAAGTTATAATTCCTAAAATGATACATCCACTCATATCCCCAAAATTTATTAAAAAAATAAAATGCCAAAGCTATTATAAAATTTCCTAAAGGTCCGCTAAGCGAAATAATAATATCATCCCTAGGAGATGCCTCATCTAAATCCTTTAGTGTAAGACTTGTCCCAATAGGTATAATATCAATAGAAAAGCCAGAATAGCCTAAGATTCTGGCTGTCATCAGATGAATAAGTTCATGAATAAATACTATAAGGAATCCAATAAAAAGCTGCCGTTTAAAACTTACCATCCATATTAAAATTATATATGGTATCAAATATCTACTTATTCTAATCAATGTATCCTCCTAAGACATTGCTAAAGGGTTTCATTTAAATTAAAACAACTTGAAGGATTCAATTTATCCCCCATATAGAGTATTTCTATGGAGACATCCCCCTCTGACCCTGCTTTGGCTTTCCCTATAACATCATTAGCATTCAAAGTCATTCCTTCTACAGCATTTATCTCATCCATACCACTATAGATCATTTCTATGCCTTCTCCATAATTAACAGTAACTGTCCCATCTTTTACAGCCTTGACTTTACCTTCATAGGAAGCCCGTATATCTGTTCCAGCTGCTGTTTTAATTAATAATCTATTATCTTCAACCTGAAAACTGCTGCCACTATCAGCTGCAACCGGATTAATATAATTTTCACTAATAAATCCTTCCTTTTTCTCATTAAAATTAAAAACTGATTTAACTTCACTAAACACCGAAGCTACTTCCTCCTTAGAAAACTCTTCTATATTGATACCTTTTCCCATATAATCTAATCCTAAAGCATAGGCTTTACCTAAATCGGTTGTAGGATAAGCTCTATACAATATCAGTCCTCCAAATAACATTAAGGTTATGACACATTGTCCAATAAAAATATTAGTATAACCTTTTCCAAATACATTTAAAAATATAGGGAATACAACAGAACCTTTATTACGACTTTCCCCATTACCATTATACCCTTTAGGAACATATGCATTAGACGCCTTTTGCTGTCCCATATTAGCATAATATTTCTTATAATAATCATTATACATGCCCATGATACAACCTCCTTAATTTACCCTTACTAATCTATGTATATTAAGATTTATGGTCTTTATGAGATTTTTTTGATTTTAAAAAGTATTATTTTATTGGAATTTTTATTTGAGTTTAGAATGGAAGTAATGAATGCTGATTAACTTATTAAAAATTTCTAGTCAACCTATTTAACTTGCAACTACTTACTATAAATATGTGAATTTTTATTTGAAATTTAAAGATTCAATAGATTTAACAAATTGTTTTCATAAAATATACGAAACTTTATCCTTAAAAGCTTCTTATAAGTTAATAAAATTTATATTATTGCTTAAAAATTTTCTCAATAAAAAAAAGAACTCAAAAGAGTTCTCTTTTATTTAAGTTATCTATCTCCAAGAGCCTTCATAAAGACTTCTGCAGTACCTAAGTTAGTTGCAAGTGGAATATGGTGTACATCTGATAATCTTATAAGAGCAGTTACATCTGGTTCATGTGGCTGCGCTGTTAAAGGATCCCTAAGAAAGATTATCATATCCATTTTTCCTTCTGCAAGCTTTGCTCCAATTTGCTGATCTCCACCAAGTGGCCCTGATAAAAATCTATAAACCTCTAAACCAACTATTTCATTCAAAAGTTTTCCAGTAGTTCCTGTCGCATATAGCTGATGATTTTTCAAAACTTCTTTATATCTTTTTGCAAAATCAATCATATCATCTTTCTTTTTATCATGAGCAACTAATGCTATTCTCATTAAAATCACACTCCTAAAAATTTATTTTTTTCTTTCTCATACCTATGTTTAATGCTATTCCCAAGGAAATAAAGTTAGTTAACATAGAACTTCCACCATAACTTACGAAAGGTAGTGTTATACCTGATATAGGCATAAGGCCTATGGTCATTCCAATATTTTGTATTATAGAAAATAATATTGATCCAACAATTCCAATTACTATTATTCTTCCGGCAATATCTCTTGAGTTTTTAGCTATTTGTATAAGCTTATATATAAGCATGCCATATAAAAACATTAGAAAAACTGCTCCTAAAAGTCCCCATTCTTCACCAATTACAGAAAATATAAAGTCCGTGTGATTTTCTGGTACAAATTTATATTGCTTACCATTCATAAATCCAAGACCAAATATCCCTCCAGCCCCAATAGCAATCTTCGACTGAATAAGCTGTAGTCCTTCGTTTTGAGCATATTTTTCAGGGTTTACTACTGCCAAAAATCTTAGCTTCCAATAAGGTTTCATTATTGGCGAATTCCATATTACAACAACCGCAGCTACCAAGGAGCCTAATCCACCAACAATGACCTTCCAATTCAGTCCCGCTATAACCATTATTCCAAGCATAATGAAGAAGGAAACCATTGTAAGACCCATATCTGGCTGTATTAGTATTAAAATTACTGGAATTATTGCATATCCAACAATCTTGAAGAAAGTTTTAAGATTATTTACATCTCCTTCAGCCTCTTCAATTATCTTTGCCACCATAAGAATCATTCCTATTTTAGCAAATTCTCCAGGCTGAATAGCTCTATTTCCTATTTGAATCCATGCATTAGCACCATTAACTGCACCACCCAAAAACTGATTTACAATAAGAAGGAGGACTCCTGCCCAATAAACTAATGGTGTAAATCTAAGAATATCAGCATAATCTATAGTCAAAATGAAATAAACTGCAACTAAACTTATAATCAGCCATGCAAACTGAAGTCTTGCATAACTCATGCCTATTGCAGAATAAATATTTAAAATACCAAATAGAACGATCACTACTACTACGGCTATTATACTAAAATCAATATTTTTTACTAATTTTTCATTTATCTTGAAATTCTTTAAAAATTTTATCATAATCAATTCCTCCATACCTTTTCCTATTATATCATATGAAGCAAAAAAAGCTATGAAAATCATAGCCTTAAATTGTATGTCAATGTTACTTTTTTGTTACCTCTTAACCTTTTTTATAGGTATACTTGCAACTAATGCTGGTGAACTACCTTCATACTCATCATTAGTTGTAAATCTCAATTCAATTTCTCCACGCTCAACTTCAGCGTAATTAGAAACAACCTTTAAAAGTTCGGCTTTAACATTCTCCAGAAAATCAGGAGATACAGTAGCTCTATCATGAACTAGAATTAATTTCAGTCTATCTGCGGCTACTTCCTTAGAGGTACTACCTTTTGGTGGAAATATTTTGAATAAACCCATTTTTAATTCTTACCTCCTCCAAATAACTTTTTAATCGCTCCCAAAAATCCTTTTTGTCCATATATTTCATCAAAATCTAAAAAAGGAACTTCTTCACCCACTATTCTTCTTGCAATATTTTTATATGCCTGCCCAGCATAAGCACTGCTGTCTAATACTATAGGTTCTCCTTTATTTGTTGAAATTGTTACCTTCTTATCATCTGGTACAACTCCCATTAATTTAATTGCTAAACAATCTTTAATATCTTCTATAGAAAGCATGTCACCTCTTTTAGACATTTCAAAATTCATTCTGTTAACTATGAGTTCTTGTCTTTCTATTCCCTTTGCATCTAACTTTCCTATAACTCTGTCAGCGTCTCTAACTGAAGTTATTTCTGGATTAACAACAACTAAAGCCCAATCAGCACCAACAATTGCATTTTCAAATCCTTGCTCAATTCCAGCAGGACAATCTAAAATTACATAATCAAATTCCTGCTTAAGCTCTGTAACCACTCTTAACATTTCACTTATGTCCACATCATTTTTATCTCTTGTTTGAGCAGTCGGAAGCAGAAATAAATTTGTAAATCTTTTATCTTTTATTAATGCCTGCTTTAATCTACACTTTTCTTCTATTACATCTAATAAAGTAAATACGACTCTATTTTCTAATCCCATTAGTACATCAAGATTTCTTAACCCTGTATCTCCATCTATTACAACAACTTTTTTATCCATTGCCGCTAATGCAGTTCCTATATTAGCCGTAGTTGTAGTCTTTCCTACTCCGCCTTTACCTGATGTTATAACTATAGCTTCTCCCATTAATAATACCTCCATTAAATATATTTATTTACTGAATATGGCTCTACAACAATATTTCCATTTTTTATTTTGGCCACCTCAGGATATTTCGGCTTATCTATATCTTCTGGCGAACGTGTTATAAGATCTCCAATTTTCATCACCTGTGGTGTCAATTCCATAGCTGAAATTATAGCACTATCATTACCATTACACCCAGCAAAAACTGAACCTTTAACCTGCCCTAACACAATAATATTTCCCGCGGCATATACCTCTGCCCCTGAATTTACATCACCAATAATAACAACATTTCCTGGATACTCAAGTCTTTGCCCGCTTCTAACAGTTTTCTTAACAAACTTAGTCTTTCCCTCATTAATACCACTGAATACTCTTTTTTCAGTCGCCTTAATATCCACGAAAGTACAGTCCTTTATCATAAATTCATCATAAAGGAAGGATCTTATCTTCCTTAACTCTCTTGAATCTAATGAATTAACATCTACTGTTATTTTAATAGTAGCACCCTTATAAAATTTTTTTCCCTTTTGAAGCTTATCATTTATAGCTTCGATTAAACTATTTAATGAATTAAATTCATTTAAATTCACAATTAGATTTAATCCTTCTTTTTCTCCCTTTACCTTTATACCATGATTATACATAGGTACCCTCCATATATCGAGATGTTCTTACACTATTTCAACATAGACTGTCAAAATTCCTTCTAAAAATTAAAATTTTTCAAAACTTTTTCTTAAATTTATTCATACTCATTGATAAAATAACACATTTATTTTACAGAAAAAAATTGCAAATGGAAACCCATTTACAATTTTTATAATTATTCTGTCTTTTCTTCTTCCTTTTCTGTCCCAGTTCCATGAAAATCATACATAAATTTATAGCTTGGATCCATTTGTAATATAGTTTCTCTAAAATACTCCTCAAAAGTAGCTCTTGCAATTGTACCTCGATCTCCATCGGAATCAAATAAAAGTGAACATACAATTATTTCTGGGTTATCAAATGGAGCAAAACCAACATAAAGACCAGCTGCGTTTCTACCTATTCCATATTGGATTTTTTCATCAACTACGTTTGCTGTACCTGTTTTACCTCCATTAGGTATTGGAAAACCATTAAATGTACCATTAGTTGTTCCATTTTCCCCTGTAGTAACATCTTGCATTCCTTCCTTCACCGCAGCTATATTACTTTCATTGAACTGTGCCTGACTTATTATTTGCGGTGTTATATCCTGAATTATTTCCCCTGTTTCACCATCGATAATCTTATCAACAAGCTTAACCTCATACCTAGTTCCATTATTTACAAGGGTCGAAATATAGCTAGCTAATTGCAGTGGAGTAAAATAGTTCATACCTTGTCCAATTGATGCATTATATGCATTGGCTGCAGAACTAATCTCAGAACGTGCACTTGAAATCTCCTCATATATAACATATGAAATATTCCATATGTCATCTTCTGTATACCCTATATTCTCTATGGATGCATCTGACTTTATTACTTCTGTTATAAGGCTTGTAAACTTATCTACGTTTTCTTTTTCACTAGAAATTACATCTCTTTTCATTTCTTCCTTGATCTCATCAACTAATGCTTTCTTCTTTGAATTTGTTAATTTCTTCTGCTCTAACTCATCCCCACTACCAATTTCCGGAACTTTTGCAATATTAAATGGTGTATAATACTGAGCAGAGTTTCTAGTACTTATTCCATTGCCTAACAACTCAACTAATCTATTAACATATGCATTGGACAATGTATCCTTACTTGATTCATAATTATAAACTTGACCGAAGTTTTCTGTTATCTCTATTCCTGTAGTCGGTTTTATATCACTGCCTCTTTCAACCCCTAAACCAAGATTCCATGCGTAATGAGCTAAGAAGTCTAAGGTATTAAAGTCTGAACTGCTTTTAGCAAATAATCTATCCGCCACTTCATACATAAAGTAGTTACAAGAAACCTCTAAGGCTCTGGCTGCATTAACCCATTGATGAGACCCCCCTTTATGCCAAATCCAGCAAGCTCCATTATAATCAGGATACCTTTTATTATATTTACCATTATCATAAATGGTAGTATAAGGATCTATTACGCCTTCTTCAAAACCTGCAAGTACAGTTACAGGCTTAAATGTTGATCCTGGTGGAACTAGTGACTGTGTAGCATAATTATAAAATGGTTTTGGGAAAATATCATATACATCCTCACGAATAGTTGTGTTCCCTTCAATTCTTTCATCTATAGGAAACATTCTGTTTAATAGGACTTCTACTCTCTCATCATAACTTAATGAGTTGACTTCTGTAATTGTCAAAAGCCCTGCCTTATTTGCAAGTCCTCGACTCTCAATATATTCTCTTCCCTTTTGTTCAAGGTCTGGACTAAAATACTCCTTAGAAATTTCTGGTGTAAGCATACCTGGGGTTGTAAATATATTAGGATCATATCCAGGTCTGCTAGCAATGGCTAATACTTCACCAGTATTTTTAAGTACAACCACAGCTCCCCTAGTGGCATTTTCAGTATCCTTGCCTCTTTGTGCTCTAACTTGCTCCAAGGTATCATCTAATGCTTTTTCAGCAACTCTCTGTATATCCATATCAATATTTAACTGAACAACATTCCCTGCATAAGCTTCAACTTCCCCCAACACAGCCACTCTTCGCCCAGCCTTATTTATTTGTATTCGCTGCTGCCCTTTACTTCCTTTTAACTGTGATTCATAAGCTGCCTCTATTCCTGATTTACCTACTTCATCAGTATTTGCATCATATCCTAACTCCTCATATAACTCTTCATTCCAAGGATCTATAGCTGAAATATATCCTAAAAATGCTGAGCCCAAATCTTTTTCTGGATAATATCTCATTGGCTTATTTCCCACTGAAATCCCTGGAAGATTAGCCTGAAGCTGTTGAAAAATAAATGCTGTTTCCTGGTCAAGATTATTAGCGATAATTACTTGATCAAAACCCGAGAAACTCTGCATCTTTAAACTATCCTTTATAACAATAAGTCTTCTTTCTTCCTCTAGGGTACACTCATAATATTGTGTTATCCCATAATCTTCTTCAAGCTTTCTATATACTTCTTCTGCAGTTACCTTTAATAAAAGCTCATCAATCAACTTTTTTTCAGCTGAAGTCAGTTCAGACATTTTCACCTCCTTGCCAAACTTGTTTCTTGCAATAACTTCATCAAAGCCTCTATCCTTTTTAAAACGCTGCTCTATCCATCTTCTACTTTCTTCATCAGTAGCTTGAAAACTAAATTCAAGCTTTCCATCTCTTATAACGATTGGGAAATCATCCACCATTGAAATATTCTTTTCATTTAATATATCAAATACCTTTTTCATGGTTGGATAAAAATCCGCCTTACTTTCAGTGGTTTCTGTAAATTCTAAAGTATAACTTTGAACGCTAGTAGCTAATATATTTCCATTCCTATCAACAATATCACCTCTTGCTGCTGGAACTGATACATTCATATTATTATTGTTATTTGATATTTCTCTATATTCATCCACTAAAAATATCTGTAAATATATAAGTCTAACTGTAATTATGCAGAAAATCAATCCCATAACTATGTAAAATATCTTATATCTAGCTCGTTCATTTTTATTTTTTCTATTCTTATTCATTGATAATAAAGTCTCCATTTCTCACTAAGTGTTTTTCTGATATCCGTAAAATAATCAGTTACTTATTAACTAAATGATAAAATCGCATCTCATCATATCCTACTCTTACACTATTTCAACATTTATCATCAAAAACCTTCTATAAATTTCAAATTAATCATATATAAGTATATTATTAACAATGAAGTCAGTATTATTATAATAAAAATAACAAACGGAAAACCGTTTGTTATTTCTTGTTTTATTCTGTTTTATTTTCTGCTGTTTCTTCTGTCGTATGGAAATCATACATAAATTTGTATCCTGGATTCATTTCTAAGATAGCTTCTCTGAAATATTCTTCAAAAGTAGCTCTCGCAATTGTTCCTCTATCTCCATCAGAGTCAAATAGGATTGAACAAACAACAATTTCAGGATTATCATATGGTGCGAATCCAACATAAAGCCCCGCTGCATTTCTTCCAATTGCGTCTTGTATCTTTTCATCAACTACGTTTGATGTACCAGTTTTACCACCACTTGGTATTGGGAAGCCATTAAAAACTCCGTTAGTAGTTCCATTCTCCCCTGCTGTAACGTCTCTCATTCCAGCCTTAACAGCATCAATATTACTTTGATTAAACTCAGCTTTACTTATAATCTGTGGCGTATAATCCTTTATTACTTCACCTGTTTCACTATCAAGAACCTTATCAACAAGCTTAACTTCGTATCTATTTCCACCATTAACAAGAGTAGCTATATAACTAGCTACTTGAAGTGGTGTAAAGTAATTCATACCCTGACCAATTGATGCGTCATAAGCATTAGCCGCAGAATTAATACTAGTACGAGCATCATTTACACAATGAAACATTGCTAATGCAATATAATAAATATCATCATCTGTGTACCCTATAGCCTCGATAGCTTTATCTGACTTTATTACTTCTTGTATTAAGCCAGTAAATCTTTCGATAATTTCATTCTCTTCGGCCTTAGTTTCTCTTTTAATCTCTTCTTTTAAAGCATCTACTAAAGCCTTCTTTTTAGAATTTGTTAATTTCTTCTGTTCTAACTCTTTACCACTTCCGAATTCAGGAACCTTAACAATATCAAAAGGTTTATAATGAACTCTGCTGTCTCTAGAGTTAATTCCCTGCTCCAAAAATTCAACTAATTGATTTATATAAGCATTAGTAAGAGTATCCTTACTTGATTCATAGTTATACACCTGGCCAAAATTCTCAGTGATTTCAATTCCTGTTGTAGGCTTAATATCACTGCCCCTTGGCACCCCTAGCCCTAACTTCCAAGCATACTGAGCCAAGAAATCCAGTGTGTTAATATCTCCACCTGTTTTAGCATACAGTCTATCTGCCACATCATACATAAAGTAGTTACAAGAAACCTCTAGGGCTTTTGCAGCATTAATCCATCCATGAGAACCTCTATACTTATTGTAAATCCAACATGCACCTTTATAATCAGGATATCTTGAATTATAATGACCATTATCATATATAGTTGTATACGGTGTTATTACTCCCTCTTCTAAACCTGCTAAAACTGTAACTGGTTTAAAAGTTGATCCTGGAGGCACTAGGGATTGCGTCGCATAGTTATAAAAAGGTTTAGGAAATATATCATAGAAGTCTTCTCTAATAGTTGTATTTCCTTCAATTCTGTCATCTAAAGGAAACATTCTGTTTAAAACAAGTTCAACTCTTTCCTCGTAACTTAAAGAATTCAGTTCATCTCTTGATAAAATTCCTTCTAAATTTGCAAGACCTCGAGATTCAATGTATTCTCTTCCCTTCTTTTCTAAATCAGGATTAAAGTACTCTTGAGAAATTTCTGGTGTCAAAAGCCCTGGAACTGTAAACATATTTGGATCAAAACCTGGTCTGCTTGCAAGCGCAAGAACTTCACCTGTAGTTTTCATAACTACAACAGCTCCCCTTGTAGCATTTTCAGTTTTCTTTCCGCTTTGATTTCTAATCTGCTCAAGAGTATCATCAAGAGCTTTTTCAGCAACTTTTTGAATATCCATATCAATATTAAGCTTTACTGTATCTCCAGCATAAGCTTCAACTTCTCCAAGCACAGCAACTCTACGTCCTGCCTTATTAACTTGAATTCGCTGCTGTCCCTTTGTACCTTTTAAGTCTGCTTCAAAAGCAGCTTCTATCCCTGTTTTACCAACTTCATCAGTATTCACATTATAACCTTGTTCTTCATAAACTTCTTCATTCCAAGGATCTATAGCCGATATGTATCCTAAGAAAGCAGATCCAAGATCATTTTCCGGATAATATCTCATAGGCTTATTATCCACTGAAATTCCCGGAAGGCTTGCTTGAAGCTGTTGAAAAACAAAAGCTGTTTCTTGATCTAAGCTATTAGCAATTGTTATTTGATCATACCCAGAGTAACTAGACATTTTCAAGTTGTCCTTTATAATTATAAGATTTCTTTCTTCTTCTAAAGTACATTCATAGTATTGTGTAATACCATAATCCTTTTCCAACTGTCTAAATGCCTCTTCTGCAGTGATCTGTAATAACAATTCCTCGATTTTTGCATTTTGCTCGTCATCAAGCTCTGACATTTTAACATCATCGCCGTACTCTTTCCTAGCGATAATTTCATCAAAACCTCTATCTTTTTTAAATCTCAATTCTAACCATCTTCTACTTTGTTCATCCGTGGACTGAAAATTAAATTCAAGTTTCCCTTCGGAATTAATAACAATAGCAAAATCATCTACCATAGGTATCTTCTTCTCTTCTAAAATTTCAAATACCTTTTTCATAGTTGAATAAAAATTTGCTTTACTTTCTGGTGTTTCAGTGAAATCTAAAGTATAGCTTTGAACACTAGTTGCAAAAACATTTCCATCTGCATCTATAATATCGCCCCTAGCTGCAGGTACTGAAACATTCATGTAATTATTATTGTTCGCTTTATCTCTATACTCATCTACCATTACTACTTGAAGATATATAAGTCTAGCAGAAATAATAGCAAAAATAACTCCCATTGCTATATAAAATACTTTATATCTTGAAAGATCTTTTTTATTATTATCATTACTCATATGTTATTAGAATCTCCATTCCTTTTTAATAGTTTTACTCTGACTGAATTTAAGAGTAATCTTATACATAAATACTGCTAATACCATATCATATAACCCCTTGTAAGGTATTAGGTATAAGAAATTATTGCTTTTTTTAATCAGTATCAGAAGCATATAAATCATAATGCTCTTCAACATACTTAATAGGAATGTAGATAGAATTGGAATTATTGCTTTTTCTTTAAAAATACTTTCTCCAACCTTAGCTGCCAGGATGCCTACAATCATGTTTACAAGCATATTTACACCAAAAACTCCTGGCATATATATGTCTTGAAGCAAACCTGCTGCTACCCCTATGATAATCCCTTCAGCATAGCCATTAATAATTGAGTAGCATACTAAAAAAACAAAAAGAGTACTTGGAAATATATTTTTTATAGAAATCATCGGAATAATAGTGTTATCTAAAATAAAAAGGGTGATAATTATTAATGAAATATATAATATTTTTTTCGGCAAAGGATTTCTATTAGTATTTGACATCTCTAGTTTCCTTTGGTACTACAATTGTTATTTGCTCTAGTTTACTGAATTCTACTGAAGGTTTAATAATCGCAGCTTTAGTTACGTTGGCTTTATCATCATAAATCTCTAGAACTTCGCCTATTTTTATACCTTTAGGGTAAATTCCACCTAGTCCTGAGGTTAATATCTCATCGCCAACCTTAACCTTTGAATCTAAAGAAAGGCCTTCTATAACAGCTAAGAACTTATCCTCATTTCCCTTATAACCTTTTACTATACCATTGCTTTCTTCCGTACTTAAAACATATCCAGCAACCGCAACGTTCTCATTACATAAGCTTTCAACTATACTCCAATTATCCCCAACACTAGTAACCTGACCAACTAAGCCTTCACCTTCAATTGCAACCATACCCTTTTGTATTCCATCTTTTTCACCCTTATTAATTATGTAACCATCTAAAAAGTTATTCCCTGCGATTCCCACAATATCTGCACCAACATAATTATATTGTTCATTGGCATCAGTGAAATTTAATACACTTCTAAGCTTTTCATTTTCTTTTCTTAATATTTCATTTTGAATATCTAAGGATTTTAATCTTTCGTTTTCAGATTTTAGGTCTTCATTTTCAGTTTTTATATTCTTATAGTTAAAAATAAAACTTACTGAATCTTTTATTTTATTACTTGCTTTATACAAAACACCTTGTACTGAGTTAACAACACTACCAACACCATTTTCTACTAAAGACATATTATCTTTTTGAACTGAATAACCAATTAGCCCCAAAAAGGACACTGACAGTAGTATAACTATTACTGCCAGCTTATTTTTGAATAACTTCATATTTACTTTCTGCTAATTATGTCTACGTTATCTAATGCTTTTCCAGCTCCTATAGCAACACAATCTAATGGTATTTCTGCTATATTAACTGGCATATGAGTTTCATGACCAATTAATTTATCCAATCCTCTTAGTAGTGCGCCTCCACCTGTAAGCATTATTCCCTTATCCATAATGTCAGCTGCAAGTTCTGGTGGTGTTTTTTCTAAAGTAGTTTTTATTGAATCTATTATTGCATATACTGGCTCTCTTAAAGCTTCTCTAACTTCGCCTTCTCTAATTTCAACAACCTTTGGTAGTCCTGTAATAAGATCTCTACCTCTTATTTGCATAATTCTTGGCTCTTCATCTTCTATTTCATAAGCTGAACCTAATTCTATTTTAACATTTTCAGCTGTTCTTTCACCTATCATAAGATTATATTGCTTCTTTATGTAAGCAATTATTGCTTGATCTAATTCGTCTCCAGCCACTCTTAAAGACATGCTTGTTACGATACCACCAAGAGATATAATAGCAACCTCAGTTGTTCCTCCTCCGATATCTACAACCATACTACCAGTTGGTTCATTTACTGGTAATCCTGCTCCTATAGCTGCTGCCATTGGCTCTTCCATTAAGTATGCTTCTCTAGCACCTGCATTTTTTGTAGCTTCATATATAGCTCTCTTCTCAACCTCAGTTACTCCTGACGGGAAGCAAACTACTATTCTAGGGCTTTTAAATGAGTTTTTAGCTCCTACTTTTTCTATGAAATGCTTAAGCATTTTTTCTGTAACGTCAAAGTCAGCTATAACTCCGTCCTTCATTGGTCTTATTGCAACAATGTTTCCAGGTGTTCTACCTATCATTTTTTTAGCTTCATTTCCAACTGCTAAAACCTTACCTGTATTTTTGTTGATAGCAACAACTGATGGCTCTCTTAAAACAATACCTTTTCCTTTAATATATACTAATGTATTTGCAGTTCCTAAATCTATTCCCATGTCTCTTGACTTTCCAAATAAACCCATAACCTTTTCTCCTTCCAACTAAACAATTCCTTTTTCTTTTAAACTTATATAGGTTTCATTTCCTATAATAATATGATCTAAAACTTCAATTCCAAGTAGAGTTCCACATTCCTTTAACCTTTTAGTTATTAAAATATCCTCTTTACTAGGAGATGGATCACCGGATGGATGATTGTGACACAATATCACCGATGCACTACTAGCCTTTATTGCTTCAATAAAGACTTCTCTTGGATGAACAATAGAACTATTTAAGTTTCCTATAGATACATCCTTAACTGATATAATTATATTTTTAGTATTTAGCATAATAAGTTTAAAATATTCTTTTTTTAAACTCTTCATTTCATTCATCATATAAAAAGCTACATCCTTAGGATTTGAAACAGAAAATTCATCTCCAGACTTAAAACTTTTAAATCTCCCTGCAAGTTCAGCAAGAGCAAGTATCTGAGATGCTTTAGCTTCTCCAATGCCCTTCACTTGTTTTAAATCTTCTGGCGATAAATTAATAAGTCCATTAATTCCACCAAAATGAGATATAACTCTGTCACAAAGCTTTAATACATTTTCATCCTTTGTTCCAGTTCTTAATATTAATGCCAAAAGCTCTGAATTGCTCATGGCTTCTGATCCATATCTAAGAATCTTTTCCCTTGGTCTTTCATTTTTAGGTAAATCCTTCACTCGTAATTTATAATTCATAAATTAACTCCTTTATAGATTTACCCCCATCTCCCTCAGTAATAAAAATACAGTATTTAAAGAGAAGCCTACTACATTATAGTAACAGCCCTTTATTCCTTCTACAAATAAAGCGCCCCCATCCTGTATTCCATAAGCTCCTGCTTTTCCGTCACTCTGTCCTGATTCTACATACTTAAATATCATATCATCAGATAACTCACTAAACTTAACTTCCGTACAAACACTTTTAGTTATAATTTTATTTGTTTTACTATTTATCATAGCAATCCCTGAATAAACCTGATGTACTTTACCACTAAGCTCCTTAAGCATCTTCACAGCTGCTTCACGATTTGAAGGTTTTCCTAAAATCTTCCCATTCAAATACACAATAGTATCACAACCAATAATAATGCTTTCTTTTTGGACTTTATGCAGAATATCATTAGCCTTTCCTGTGGCTAATTCACAAACATACCTATCTATATCTCCATGATACTCAATGGAACTTTCATCAAAATCACTTGCATTTATTGTAAAATCTTCAGTGATTCTTTTTAAAAGTTCTTGCCTCCTTGGAGATGCTGATGCTAAAACAATATCCATATTTACCTCCTTAGATCTTTCTGTATATCACAATTGCTAATATTATACCTATTATAGCCATTATATTTAAGCTAAAATTCAACCCAAAGGTTATTTCCATGACCTTTAAATCAATAATAAGTGGGCTTTGAAACCCTATAGCATAAGTTTTCCCCAAAAATTCTAAGTTAGTAAAAGTATTTCCTAAAAACTGTCCTATAAAACTTCCAGAAATGGCACCTAAAAGTGTTATGAATATATATTCCTTTGTGCTTTTATATGTTTTCCCCATAAAAACATCCCCCAGTATATTCAAACTTCAAAATATACCATAATTATTTATGCTTATATATTTTATATCTAATATAGTGTAACATTTAATATTTTTTTACACAAGACTATAACAATTTTTTTTAAAAATTTAAGCTGTTTGTAACTTTTTATTTACAAACAGCTTATTACTCAAAATTATATTATATTTTTTATTATTCTTCGTCGATTCATAACGTATTATGTTTTTCTATTTAAAAGCTTTTATCTTATCATATATCAATTTCATTCCATCTTGAAGAGCACTTTTATCAACTTCCTCTGGTAAGTTATTAATATATGTTTTCATTTCTTCTACAGCTGCATATTGCTTCATGGTTGATTCAATGGCATCCAATCCTCCAACCCAGCTTTTTATATCACTTGTTTTCAATGATTTGACTCCACTTTCATAAGTTTTATTCATTACCTCTATCATATTTTCTGATATCTTACAAAGCTGGCCTGCTGATAAATCTTCTACAGGTACAGTTATCGTAACTTTAGAATTCTCTATTCCTTTACTGCTTAGAAGTTCTGTTGCTGCTCCAATGGTCTCATCAGTATAAACCCCAAAATATACCTTAGTTAATTCACCCTCTGTTTCAGTGAAAGGTCTTCCATATAATTTTAATGTATCCAGAACCTTATTAGCATTTTCTTGAACTTTAAACACTCCGCATTGAAGAATATAAAAATTGTATTTATCCTTCACTACTTCCCCGTCGCCATCTTTATCCTTTTCATCTTCTGTTATTGGAGCTGCACTATTGCTATCTCCTTCATTTTGATTACCACTTCCACCTTCCGATGGTTCCTTTGTCTGACCCTGACCTTGCTGACCTTGATTTTTAAACCAGATTCCATTCCCCTCTTTAAGCAAAAACTTTTGAACAAACGTTCCCAAAACTAATGCTAATAACAATGTTAATGCTACATAAAATAAAAGATTGCTACCTTGCTTTTTTTTAGGTCTTCCATTATATCTTGTGTACTTCATTTTCTTCCCCCTCCTAACTCTAAATCCCCACCATTAAAAAGGCTTATTAATTTATACAAAAAGTTACTTCAAAATATAACTTCATATCTTTATTTTCCAAATAAAAAAACCGACATGAACTGTCGATTTTCTTATCCTTACTCACCATAACGCAAAGATAGCCTTATTACTCTTCTAATAAATTTTTTAGCCTTATCATATGGCATTCCATTAGCTTGAAGAAATTTAAATATCCCAACATTACTTGTTTCAATATCCTTCAACACATCTTCCACTCTTTCATCACTAGCAGCATCTTCATCTTTCAACTCTACCTCTCTGAACTTCATATGTTCATCAGTGTCATCCTTTGAATTAAAGTTTCCTTCTAAGGCTCTTTCGATTTCCATTCCATCTTCTACTGCTTTTAAATCTATGACTTGCCCCACTACCCCATGACCAGGGCTTTGAAAACCTCTTCTTGGCATTATACCCACCATTCCACAGGAGGATATAAAATCCCTCATTTCCTCAGGCAAGGAATTGTGTGTTATTGGTGCTAATGGCACAAACTCAAATTCATTCTCATTCCCCATAAACATACCTCCATTTTGTAATTTATAATAAAATGTATGCCTAGAGGTTAAAATAAATTACTCTTTTATATAATATCTATATTATCTCCTGGATTTTCTCTTAATTTATCTATGGAGTGAATATATCTGTTAGTTGTCGCTATACTTCTGTGTGCTGCAAACTCTCTTACCTTCTCAATAGTGGCCCCTTGCGTTATTGCCATCGTAATAGCACTATGTCTTGTAGAATGTACTTTTAACTTTTTATTTATGCCACATTCCATTGCTACTTTCTTTATCATATAATTCAAAGTGCTTGGATCTAGTTTTTCGTTGTTTCTTTTATTTACACCATGTCCAACAAAAAGATATTCTGATTTATTATCTTCAAAATTTCTACCTGTAGCGTAAAGATATTCTTCTATAAGTTCCTTTATTTTAGGTTGAAGTTTTACTAAATCCTTCTTTCCACCTTTTCTCGTAACTTCAATAACATCATATTGTCCATATCTTGTGACATGAGAAATTTTTATGTTTATCATTTCAGATTTTCTCAAGGCAGTAGTTAAAGCTAATGCAAGTATTGTTTTATTTCTAAGTCCTAATACTGTAGATGTATCTATACTTCCAATTAAAGTTTTAGCTTCATCCTCCGTTAAAAATTCAGTAATTTTATTGGTGATTACTGGTTTTTCTTCTTTAACATTAGCAAAAGGATTAAATTTTATTAACCTTATATCACTATAATTGTCTTCATATTTCATCAGCCATTTATACAATGCACTTAAAGAAGATATCTTTCTATTTATTGTAGCTGAAGAATAACCTTTATTCTGCAGCTCCATTATGTATTGCTGAACATGAAAAATATTTATACTTCTTATGTATTCTAAATCTATTTCATCAACTTCTTCTACTCCAAAAAAATCCTTTATATCTCTTTCATAACTGATAGCTGTGTGTTCACTTTTACCTGCCTTCAATTCTAAAAAAGCTCTTATAAAATGTTTTTTACTTCCTATCTGAAGCTGTCTTCTATTATTATATACAATTACGTCTTCCATAAATCCCCCATAGCATAAAAGAACCATCTCCTAAGAGATAGTTCTTTAATTGAGTCTACAATTTCACTTTGCCTTACTCGAACAAACTTCTTTCAATTTATAAAAAGTTTTTTATTTAATTACAGTCCTTGTACGACAGCAGTAATTTCTTCTAGAGCAATTTCTTCATCAGTTCCGTTAGTAATTAATTTCACTGAATATCCTTTATTAACTCCAAGAGATAAAACTCCTATTAAGCTTTTAGCATTAGCACATTTCCCATTGCATTCTATGGAAACTTCACATTTAAAAGTTGTAGCCTTCTGCACTAATAAAGTAGCTGGTCTAGCGTGTAGTCCTTGTGAATTATTAATAACTAATTCTCTTGTTAGCATGTAATCACCTCGTCTCTACATAAATTATTTTAAGTCACCTACAAACTTTTCTATTCGATTTAAACCATTCTTTATATTTTCTATAGAGGTAGCATAAGAAAGTCTAATAAACTCATCTGCTCCAAAAGCAACACCTGGTACAACTGCAACCTTTTCTCTTTCAAGAAGAAGATCACTAAACACTAGGGAATTTTCTATAACTTTTCCATCTACTTCTTTTCCAATAGCCTTTGATATATTTACCATAACATAAAAGGCACCGTCAGGTTTTACACAAGATAGATTATCTATAGTATTTACTCTTTCAACCATAAAGTTTCTTCTTTTTTCAAATTCTTTATTCATATTCACTACAGGAGTTTGATCCCCCATTAAAGCTTCCACTGAAGCATATTGTGATATAGAACAAGGATTTGATGTAGTATGACTTTGAACATTTGACATCAATGAAGCTATCTGTTCACTTGCAGCCGCGTAACCAATTCTCCAACCAGTCATAGCATATGCTTTTGACACTCCATTTATAACTATTGTTCTATTATAAGCATCTTCAGAAATACTAGCTATGGATGTATGTATCATTTCTCCATAAATAAGTTTTTCATATATCTCATCTGATATAATTATTATATCATGTTTTTGAGCAAATTCCGCAATTTTTTCTAATTCATTTTTATTGTAAATTGCTCCTGTAGGATTGCTTGGACTATTTAGTACAATAGCTTTCGTTTTTTTTGTTACCACTTTTTCTAATTCTTCTATGGTTAATTTGAAGCCGTCACCTTCCTTAGCTTCAACTACAACAGGCACTCCATCAGATAATTTTATAAGTTCTGGATAACTAACCCAATATGGGCTTCCAACAATTACTTCATCACCTGGATTTAATATTGCCTTAAATGCATTATCAAGACTTTGCTTTGCCCCATTAGACACAACAATTTGTGAAGTTTTATAAGTTAATTCATTATCTACTTTAAGTTTCTCCACTATAGCCTGTTTTAATTCAATGGTCCCTGAAGCTGGTGTATATCTTGTATATCCTGCTTCGATAGCTTTAATACCAGCATCTTTAATATACTTTGGTGTTTCGAAATCTGGTTCTCCTACCCCAAATCCTATTACATCTAAGCCTTCTGACTTCATCTTCTTAGCCTTAGCTGAAATAGCTAATGTGAGTGATGGTGAAATTTCCATAGCCTTTTGTGATAACATCATTATAAACGCCCCCCACGATTCTATATTAAATTTAAACCCATTTACATTATAATATGCTTATACATATTATTCCCAAATTCATCATAACACTTATTGAATATAGTGTAAAGATTCTTTGAAAACTTTACATTATCCCCTTTCAATTAATTAATGATTCAGAATTTACTGTTATATTGTTCTAAATTGTCCCCTCCCCTAACAACAAGAAGAAAGGAATCACCTCAGCAATTCCTCTCTATAACCTCTATCTTGTTTGAACAATAAGCTTGATGGCTGTTCTTTCTTCTCCATCAATATCAACCTCTGCAAAAGCTGGAACACACACCAAATCAACTCCGCTAGGCGCCACGAACCCCCTTGCAATTGCAACCGCCTTTACAGCTTGGTTTATTGCTGCAGCTCCTATAGCTTGAATTTCAGCTCCCCCACTTTGCCTTACAACACTAGCAAGAGCCCCTGCCACTGAATTTGGACTAGATTTCGCTGATACCTTTAATACTTCCATGATATACCTCCTACTATTACGAATTGCTTTAAATCATATTATTTCATTTGCAAGTTGCATCAGTTCATTTACTAAATATTTCTACGCCAGAATTAAAAATTCCTTTATTTAATTAACAAAAGCCTCCTAATTTATATTAGGAGGCTTAACCTTTTAACAACTTTAATTATTTTGCATATTCTACTGCTCTTGTTTCTCTGATAACATTAACTTTGATTTGTCCCGGATACTCAAGTTCATCTTCAATTTTCTTAACAATATCCCTTGCTACCTCAATAGCTCCTGCATCATCAACATCTTCTGGTTTAATCATAATTCTAATTTCTCTTCCGGCTTGAATTGCATACGACTTTTCTACACACTCATAAGAATTTGCGATTTCTTCTAATTTTTCTAATCTTTTGATATATGCTTCTAGAGTCTCTCTTCTTGCACCAGGTCTTGCTGCTGATATAGCATCCGCCGCTTGCACTAGAACAGCCTCTAAAGATTGATATTCCATATCTCCATGATGAGCTCCTATAGCATTAACAACTATTGGAGATTCATGACATTTTTTGGCAATTTCAGCTCCAATTAATGCATGTGGTCCTTCAACCTCATGATCTACTGCCTTACCAATATCGTGTAGTAATCCACATCTCTTAGCAAGTGTAGGATCAATTCCAAGCTCTGACGCCATAAGTCCAGCTAAATAAGAAACTTCAATAGAATGCTTAAGTACATTCTGACCATAACTAGTTCTATATTTCAACCTTCCTAATAGTCTGATTATTTCAACATGTAATCCATGAATACCTGTTTCGAATGTGGCTTGCTCGCCCTCTTCTCTTATGTCGTTTTCTACATCCTTCTTAGCTTTTTCAACCATTTCTTCTATTCTTGCAGGGTGTATTCTTCCGTCTACTATTAGTTTCTCCAAGGCAATTTTAGCTACCTCTCTTCTAATAGGGTCAAAGGCTGAAAGAATAACCGCTTCCGGAGTATCGTCTATGATTAAATCAACTCCTGTTAGAGTTTCAAGGGCTCTGATATTTCTACCTTCACGCCCAATAATTCTTCCCTTCATTTCATCATTTGGAAGAGACACTACATGTACTGTTGATTCAGCTACATGGTCTGCTGCACATCTCTGTATAGCATAAGTAATTATTTCTCTAGCCTTTTTATCGGCTTCTTCTTTAGCTTTAGATTCAACTTCTTTAATCATTATCGCTGTTTCATGTTTAATTTCTCTTTTTACCTCATCCAAAAGGATTTGTTTTGCTTCCTCTGAGGTTAGCCCTGCTACTCTTTGTAATTCTTCTCTAACACTATTGTAGAGTTCTTGTATGCCTGACTCTAAAGTTTCAACATCCTGTTGTTTTTTCTGTAGGGTTTCTTCTTTCTTTTCAATAGCCATGGTCTTCTTATCAAGCGTTTCTTCCTTTTGAAGAACTCTTCTTTCCAACCTTTGAATTTCATTTCTTCTTTCTCTTGATTCCTTATCAAAATCAGCTCTTAATCTATGAACTTCTTCCTTAGCTTCAAGGATAGCTTCTTTCTTCTTAGATTCAGCATCTTTTTGTGCTTCTTCTACAATTTTTTTAGCCTCCTCCTCTGATTTGGATACATTGGCTAAAGATATATTTTTTCTTGTATAAATTAATACGAAAATCCCAAGTAAACAAACAGCTATTATCACAGCTATAATTAAAATAACTTTACCAGTCATTTCCCAACACCTCCTTTGCTTATTTTATGACATTTATTTGCAGTAAAATGAAAGCGTGAAAAGGTGCATATTCTATTCAAATCCATTATTATATTAAACCAGTATTTGTATTCATTTTATATTACTTTAACACCATTGTCAAGTTTATTACTAAATACTACAAATTCCCTTCCTTCTCTAAAATCTTGTAATTTCAACACTTTGTGCACACAAAAAAAGATAAATAAATTTTTCCCAAAAGGAAAATTTTATTTATCTCACATTGGATCCAACTTAACAAATAAATCTTATCTATTCAGCCTTATCATCTTTTGAAACCTTTTCGGTGTGTACAGGAAGATTATATTTCTCTCTTATTTTATTTTCTATTTCATCTCTTATTTCTGGATTTTCCTTAAAGAAGTTTTTAGCATTTTCTCTTCCTTGACCTAATCTTACGTCTCCGTACGCAAACCAAGCTCCGCTTTTTTGTACTATTTCTTCTTTAACTGCTATATCTAAGATATCTCCTTCTCTTGATATACCTTCTCCATACATAATATCAAATTCTGCTTGCTTAAATGGAGGTGCTACCTTATTTTTTGTTATTTTAACTCTAGTTCTATTTCCCATAAAGGTATCACCTTGTTTAATTGTGTCTATTTTCCTAACATCTAATCTTACAGATGAATAGAATTTAAGTGCTCTTCCACCTGGAGTTGTTTCAGGGTTACCAAACATTACTCCAACCTTTTCTCTTAATTGGTTAATGAAGACAGCACAACATTTTGTTTTGTTAATTGTACCTGTAAGCTTTCTTAAAGCTTGAGACATAAGTCTAGCTTGAAGACCTACGTGTGAATCTCCCATTTCTCCTTCAATCTCTGCCTTTGGTACTAATGCAGCAACAGAGTCTACAACTATTACATCAACAGCTCCTGATCTTACTAATGCTTCTGCAATCTCTAATCCTTGTTCTCCTGTATCAGGCTGAGAAACTATAAGATTATCTATGTCTACACCTAAAGCTTTTGCATATACTGGGTCTAATGCATGCTCTGCATCTATGTATGCCGCACACCCACCCGTTTTCTGTGCCTCAGCTACAATATGAAGAGCAACAGTACTCTTACCTGATGATTCTGGTCCAAAAATCTCAACAATTCTTCCTCTTGGAACTCCACCAATACCTAAGCCTAAGTCTAAACCTAAACATCCAGTAGAAATACATTCTATACTAAGATTGCTTTCTTCTCCCAGCTTCATTACTGCCCCTTTACCAAATTGCTTTTCTATCTGACCCATAGCTGCTTCTAATGCTTTTAATTTATCATTATTCATAAAATTCCCCTCAGGGTTCACATCCTTCCACTTCTCGAACACTCGTTCTTATATGTTCATTATATATTATTTAATTAGGTTGGTCAATAGTTATTAATAAGGAGCTCCCTTTCAAATTTCAAAAGGAACTCCTTACCATTTTTACCACATCATTAAGTTTCTAAACATTATTCATTAATATTAATAACACCTTTACCTTTAACAAAGTAATCTACACCTGATATTATTGTTATAATTCCCGCTAGATAGATAAATACTTGTGTTAACATGTTTAGCCATGAAGGAGAATATACTAAATATACTAATCCCATTATTATAGCTATCATTTGTATAACAGTTTTTAACTTACCCCAGTTACTTGCTGCTATAACCACACCTTGTGACGCTGCAAGAGTACGCAAACCTGATACCACAAATTCTCTAGCAATTATTACAACAACCACCCATGCTGGTATAATAGTTCTCTCTACAAGGATTATTAAAGCACAAGTTACTAAAAGCTTGTCTGCCAAGGGGTCCATGAATTTTCCAAAGTTAGTTATCTGATTTCTACTACGTGCTATGTATCCATCCAACTTATCAGTAATTGAAGCAATCACAAATACTGATAAAGCTATAATATTTGCTGTAGTCGTATTTACCATTGCTAAAATTAAAAATACTGGAACTAATATCATTCTTAGCACTGTAAGCTTATTTGCAAGATTCATTTCAATCATCTCCTACTCCATCAATTTCAACTGTCATACAGTAAATTTCATTATTTAACTATAAATCTTTTGCAAATTATTCACGTAATCAATATATTGGTTACTATAACCATTATACAATATATTTTCCTAATTACATAAATATTAATGTTAATTTTGTCTTAACAAGTAATAAAATTATTTTACATGATCTCCAACAAGGTCATATTCCATGGCATCTGTTATTTTCACCTTAACGAAAGTACCAACTGCTAAATTATCACCTTTAACATAAACCTCACCATCAATTTCTGGAGCCATCTCTGAATTTCTTCCAACGTATTTACCTTTATCTTTACTTTCAATAAGCACGTCATACTCTCTGCCAATTTTATTTTTATTAATCTCTGCCGAAATTAATTGTTGAGTCCTCATTATAGCATCCATTCTTTGAACCTTAACTTCTTCTTCTATTTGATTTTCCATATCTGCCGCAACAGTACCTTCTTCTTGAGAATATGTGAATACACCTAACTTATCAAATCTTGTTTCCTTAACAAAGTTTAATAACTCTTCAAAGTTCTCTTCCGTCTCCCCTGGGAATCCTACGATGAAGGTAGTTCTGATTGTTATATTAGGAACTACTTTTCTAAGCTTATTTATGTTCTCCTCAATTATTCTTCTTCTGCCTTTTCTTCTCATTCCCTTTAAAACTTCATCACTTATATGCTGAAGCGGAATATCAATATACTTGCACACTTTATCATTAACTGCAATTTCTTCAATAACAGCGTCTGTTAACTCTTCTGCATAACAATATAAAAGTCTTATCCATTTGATACTTTTTATTTTACCTAGCTCTCTTAAAAGCACATGCAGAGTTTTCTCTCCATAAAGATCAACTCCATAATTAGTAGTATCTTGAGCAACTAAAATAATTTCCTTATATCCATTTAAAGCCAACTCCTTAGCTTCCTTAAGGATATCTTCCATATCACGGCTTCTATATCTTCCTCTTATCTTTGGAATTGCACAATATGCACATACATTGTTACATCCCTCTGATATTCTTAAATAAGCAGTAGTCCCCCCTGTAGTAACCTCTCTGCTTCCTATATTGATATTAGTATCACTATAACTTGTTAAGCAGCTTTTCTCACCAGTAGCTAAAGCATTTTCTATACACTGATGAAGCTTATCATAATCATTTACACCTAATATAATATCAAGTTCAGGAATTAACTCTAAAAGCTCCTTACCATATCTTTGTGTAAGACAACCTGTAGCTATTAGAACTTTACAGTTACCTTCCTTAAATTTTGCCATCTCAAGGATTGTATCGATAGATTCCTGTTTAGAAGACTCTATAAATCCACAAGTATTTATAAGAAGTATATCTGCTTTATTCTCATCATTAACTAACTCATATTTTCTTTTTAAGCTGTTAATTATTATTTCTGCATCAATTCTATTTTTATCGCAACCTAGATTAATAACACCAAATTTTAAATTATCCACAACTTTCCTCCTAAGTTATAACTTTTTATTTATCTCTGCTTTAATGAGATATTTCCTTCATTGAAAGTTAGTATCTTCCACTATAATCTTCTCTTCCAATGACTTGCCTTGGTTTACTTCCATTTTTTCCTGAAATAATTCCTTCTGCTTCCATCTCATCAATAATTCTAGCCGCTCTATTATACCCTATTTTTAGTCTTCTCTGCAACAAGGATGTAGAAGCTTGCCCTGCTTCTAGAACTATTTTTATGGCTTCATCTAAAAGTTCATCACAATCATCACTATTTTTGCCACCCTTAGCAGCATTATTTTCTATTTCTTCAATGATTTCTTTTTTATATTCATGTTTTTCTATTCCACTACGAACGAATTCAACAACTCTTTCAACTTCCTCTTCTGAAACAAAAGCTCCTTGAATTCTTATAGGTTTAGATTCTCCAACTGGATAATATAACATATCTCCTTTTCCTAAAAGCTTTTCTGCCCCTGAGGAGTCTAATATAGTTCTCGAATCTATCTGACTTGAAACAGCAAATGAAATTCTTGATGGTATATTAGCCTTGATCACACCTGTTATTACGTCAACAGATGGTCTTTGAGTCGCAATAACTAAATGCATTCCTGCTGCTCTTGCCATTTGTGCCAATCTTCCAATATACTCTTCAACCTCATTAGCACACACCATCATTAAATCTGCAAGCTCATCAATGATTATAACAATCCACGGAAGTTTTTCTTCAATTACTCCTCTTTCAGCAAATTCATTATAACCTTCAATATTCCTCACATTATTATCTGCAAATAATTTATATCTTCTTGTCATTTCATTAACAGCCCAATTTAATGCACCAGCAGCCTTCTTAGGATCTGTTACAACAGGAATAAGCAGATGAGGAATTCCATTATAGATATTAAGCTCCACCACCTTTGGATCTATTAAAAGCAATTTTACTTCATTTGGTGAATACTTAAACAGCATACTCATTAATAAAGTATTTATACATACACTCTTTCCAGAACCCGTAGCTCCTGCAATTAAAAGGTGAGGCATTTTAGTTAAGTCACCTACAACACAATTTCCTCCAATATCTTTTCCAAGGGCAAAGGCTAAATTCTTCTTACTTTCTGTAAACTCTTCCCCCTCAATAACTTCCCTAAAAAATACTGCAGACAGTTCTTTATTCGGAACCTCAATTCCCACCGCAGCTTTTCCTGGAATTGGTGCTTCTATTCTTACTCCAGATGCAGCAAGATTTAGAGCTATATCATCTGCCAAATTAACAATTTTACTTACTTTAACACCAACATGAGGCTGAAGCTCAAACCTAGTTACAGATGGGCCTTTTGTAACCTGTACAACCTTTGCTTCTACTCCAAAGCTTGCTAAAGTGTCTTGAAGCTTATTAGCACTTACAAGTAATTCTTTTTTATCTCCGCTTTTCCCTGCACCATTCATATTTTTGTGAAGCAGTTCTGATGAAGGATAAACATACTCATAATTCTGTTCTCCAGTTCCCATTGTTATATCAATATTTAAAGCTTCCCTTTCAATCTCACTTTTCTCTATTTTCGGCTTATGCTCAACTACATCAGCCGCAGCCTCTCTTACCTTAGGTTCATCCTCATCACTTCTCATAAAATCAATAATTTTTATATTAGAATCTATTTTAGTATGTTCTTCTCTTTGAGGCTGTTCCTCTAATATAAGACTTCTATCTCCATCATCAGAAAGTCTTATTTTTTCATTCTTAATATTACTTTCCTTCTTTTCGCGCTTTTCAAAGGTAAATAGTTCTTTTATTGTAACGTCATTTATAAGCATTAATGCTACCACATAAAATGCCAAATATACAACATAACCTCCCCATTTTCCTAAGAGTAAATAAACTGGCACCGCTATTAATAAGGATATAACCCCTCCATGAAGAACTCCCTGCGCCATAAATTGATTTTGTATAGAAAGAATCATGTCTCCTTTTATATAATAATTGGGCAACACAATACTTTCTATAAACAGCAGGGATGTAATAACAAATATAGTTATACCAACCGTAGTTTTAGTGAACTTAAAATATTTATTGGTAATTATATAACATACACCCATATAAAATAATAAAAATGGAATAATATAAGCACCTATTCCTATCAGTCCAATAAATACTTTATTCACAAAAGTTCCTAAAGTACCCGTCCAAGACCCCTTATCTGTTATCATTCCTGATATTAAAGCTAAAAATATAAGAACTCCTATGGTAATTAGTATAATTCCTGTAAAATCAAATATTTTATCTTCTTCTATATTTTTAGCACCATTAACTTTTACTTTCGGCTTTGAACTAGCTTTTTTTCTACCTTTTTTCTTTTTTGAAGCTGTCTTTCTTTCTGCCATGGTCTCACCCCCAAATATTTTTCCATAGATTTTAAACAAAGTCTTCCATCTACCTCTTCCTATTTTACATTGAAAGGCCCTCATATTTCAAATTATTTTTCACTTTATAGAATTATTTACATTGTTGACTTATAAAGTGACACCTATTCCTTCTTCGTACCCCTTATTTATTACCATTCCTTCTAATACTCATTTCAATCATTTCTTACCATATTTCTTCCAAACTTAATTTATTCTATAACATCTTACTGCTTCCTTTTTATAAGTAAATTTAACTCATCATAAAACCAACATAAAATATTAAAGGCATGATAGAAGAAAATATCTTCATCACGCCTTAATCAAACATTATTATTTACTTGTTGCTACTTCTTTTTCTTTTATTAACTCATCTAATTTATCAAGAGCTGATCTTATTCCGCCAACCTCATCAATAATTCCACACTCTACTGCTTGTTTGCCTATAAGAATTGTTCCTATATCATTCAAAAGTTCATCAGTCTGACTCATTAATTCTACAAGTTTTTCCGAAGTTACATTAGATGTTCTTACTATAAACTCTATTATACGATCCTGCATTTTTTTAAAGTATTCAAAAGTTTGAGGTACCCCAATAACAAATCCATTCATTCTTATAGGATGAACTATCATTGTAGCTGATGGAGTTATAAAGGAATAATCTGATGCCGTTGATAATGGAACCCCGATGGAATGTCCTCCACCTATAACAATAGACACTGTAGGCTTACTTAAACTTGTAATCATCTCTGCAATTGCAAGTCCTGCCTCCACATCTCCCCCAGCAGTGTTTAATACAATTAAAACCCCCTTTACCTTGTCATCTCTTTCAATGGCAATAAGCTGTGGAATAACATGTTCATATTTTGTTGTTTTAGTTTGATTCCCAGATATATTATGACCCTCTATCTGACCTATAATAGGTATAATTTGAATATTATCATCTGGTTTTGCTATATTGGCAGCTCCAATTTCTCTTATATTTTCAATCTCATCAGACGAACTTGATGAATCATCTTCTGAAGCTTCATCCTTTTCTTTGCTCACTATTGTCTTTTCTATTTTCGCAGGCTTTGAAGTTTTTCCCTTATCATGTTTATTTTTTTTACAGTCATCTTCTAACTCTATACCTTCTACAGCCATTGATATGTTATCATACGTCATATTATTATCATCTTTTAACATAATAAAATACCTCCTAATACACTGTATTTTGTGCATTGGGAGGTTTTATTATTCTAACCTAAAGCAAATTCATTATGAAGTAAATTTATAGCATCCTTAACTCTGTCACTCTTTACCAAACACCATATGGTGGTGTGGGAGTCAGCCGTCTGAAGAATATCTATGTCACCTTCTTCTAAAGCTTTTAAAATTCTAGACATTACTCCAGGAACCCCTCTTATCTTAGAACCTATTACAGCTATCTTACTGCAGTCAGTTTCATATTCATAATTTATTTTTAGTTTCTCAGCTATAGCTTTAAATTTTTCCAAATCACCTTCACCTATTGTAAATACCTTTTCTCTAAGGAATACACTGATCAAATCAATACTGATTCCTTCTTCAGCTAAGGTATGGAAAATTGAATTGCAGTGATCCTTTTGCTTGCTGCTGATAAGAATCTGAACTCTTTTATCCATATGAGTAATTCCAGTTATGATTTTATCATTTTCTTTAACATATGATGCTATTAAAGTTCCTTCACATTCACTTAAAGTATTTTTAATAACAAGAGGTATGTTATATCTTCTTGAAATTTCCACTGCTCTAGGATGAATAACCTTCGCTCCCTGCTCTGCAAATTGGAACACCTCATCATAGCTTATACTTTCAATTAAAGATGCCTTAGAAACAATCCTAGGATCTGCAGTCATAATTCCATCAACATCAGTGTAAATTTGCACTTCAGAAGCTTTAAGCGCCGCGCCTAAAATAGCTCCTGTTACATCACTACCACCTCTGCCAATAGTGGTTATACTTCCATCCTCACAGATACCTTGAAATCCAGCAACTACCGGTATTTTACCTTGTTCTATTACTTTTAGAATATTAGAAGGCTCTACATCTATTATAGATGCATTATTAAAATTATTATCTGTTTTTATTCCAGCTTCTCCGCCCATTAAAGGGATTGCATCAATGCCTGCTCTTAAAAGATCATTACACATTATTACCGTACTTAAAGTTTCACCACAAGAAAGCAATAAATCCATAGCTCTTTTATTATCATCTTTAAACTTATCATCCACTAAAGAAATCAATGTATCGGTAGCATAAGGTGACCCTTTCCTTCCCATAGCAGATACAACTACCACAGGCTGCTGTCCTTTATCTATAAGAGCCTTAATTTTTTTTACAACCAGTTTTCTATTCTCTTCATTTGCTACTGATGTTCCCCCAAACTTTTGAACGACTATACTCATATTTACCTCCATGCTATATGTGGGTTTTTCGTAGTGTATCTCCATCCACATCAATGATTATAGTTTTAGAGCCTATCTTTTTTACATAGTCCCAAGATACCTCCAACATTTCATTTCCTTTAAAAAATAACTTATTAGATCTGCCGTCATTTAATAAAAGAAGCTTGAGTTGTCCATTTTCATCTATTACTATATCATTGTTGCCAAGTACACTATATTTATCTCCATCATTAATATTAATTATTTCGTATCTTTCCATCTCACTTAAATATCTATACTTCTCTTCCATATTATCACCTCATACATAATTAAATTACTATGATTAATATGTAGATAAATTCTCTTTTATGAATAAATAAGCAAAACTTAATACAATTATAATATACTTTATGAAAATGTAAACCATTATGTACTTATATTTTAACAAAAAAATAAAAAGGTGGTTTCACCTTTTTATTCCTCTATGCTTCTGATTTATTTTCTTCTGAATCTTTTAAAGCATCTTTTCTTGAAAGATTTATTCTTCCTTGAGCATCTATTTCTGTAACTTTAACAAGTATTTCATCTCCAATAGCAACAACATCTTCAACCTTGTTAACTCTTTCGTTAGCAAGCTTAGAAATGTGTACTAAACCTTCTTTACCTGGTAAAACTTCTACAAAAGCTCCAAATGCCATAATTTTAGTAACTTTTCCTAGGTAAATCTCGCCTGCTTCAACTTCTTTAGTGATTTCTTTAATCATTCTTAAAGCTTCATTAGCGCTATCACCGTCATTAGACATGATTACTATCTTACCATCATCATTAGTATCAATCTTAACACCAGTATCTGCTATTATCTTCTTAATAGTCTTTCCTCCCGGTCCTATGATTTCTCTAACCTTATCTGGTTTAATATTTATAGTGTACATTCTTGGAGCATATGGTGATAACTCTTCTCTAGGGGCAGCTATACACTCATTAATTTTCTCTAAGATGTGCATTCTTGCAGTTCTAGCATCTTCAATTGCTGTTCTGATACACCACTTAGATAAACCTTTAATCTTTGTATCTACTTGGATAGATGTTATACCAACTTCAGTTCCTGCAACCTTAAAGTCCATGTCTCCAAAGAAGTCCTCTATTCCTTGTATATCAGTCATTACAGCTTCATCACTTAAATCTTCACTTGTGATTAATCCCATTGCTATACCAGCAGCTGGTCTCTTTATAGGAACTCCTGCATCAAGTAAAGCTAAAGTACTTCCACATACGCTGGCTTGTGAAGTAGATCCGTTTGAACTTAATACTTCTGAAACTAATCTAATTGCATATGGGAATTCTTCTTCTGAAGGTATTAATGGCTCAAGAGCTCTTTCAGCTAAAGCTCCATGTCCTATTTCTCTTCTTCCTGGTCCTCTTAGTGGTTTAACCTCACCTACACTGTAAGCTGGGAAGTTATAGTGGTGCATGTATCTTTTGCTTTCCTCTTCACCAAGGCCATCAATGATTTGAACATCACCTAAAGCTCCTAATGTTGCAACAGTCATTACTTGAGTTAATCCTCTTGTAAATAAACCTGTTCCATGAGTTCTTGGAAGTAATCCAGTTTCACAAGAGATTTTTCTAATTTCATTAAAAGCTCTTCCATCTGGTCTTCTTCTATCTTTAAGCATCATATGTCTAACGATTTCTTTTTGTATGTTATATATAGTTTCACCTATATCACTAGACTTATCTGCATATTTCTCTGCAAACTCTTCTTTTATTTTAGCTTTAATTTCATCTATCTTAGCGTTTCTCTCATCTTTATCTGTGATGTACATTGCTTCTTTTAGCATATCATAAGAATAGTTTCTTATATCCTCTGCTAATTCTTCATCAACGTGATATAAAACTGGTTCTGGTTTAAACTTTCCAAATTTAGCTCTCGCTTCTTCTTGGAATGCTATTATGTTTTGACACTCATTAAAACCAAAATCTATTGCTTCGATCATAGTCTCCTCTGGTATTTCATCTCCACCAGCTTCAATCATCATTACTCTATCTTTAGTTGCACATACAGTTAACTGCATTGAGCTTAATTCTCTTTCTTTAGATGTTGGGTTAATAACAAATTTTCCATCGATTAAACCAACAGATACAGTAGCAACAGCATCTACAAATGGAATACTAGAAATTAATAAAGCTACAGAAGCAGCATTCATTGCTAATATTTCTGGTGCATTATCTTGGTCTACAGAAACAACTGTACAAACAACCTGAACATCATTTCTATATCCTTTAGGAAATAATGGTCTTATTGGTCTATCAATAGCTCTACCATTAAGTATTGCTTTCTCAGATGGTCTTCCCTCTCTTTTTAAGAACCCTCCTGGTATTTTTCCTACTGCATATAATCTTTCTTCATATTCTACACTTAGTGGAAAGAAATCTATCCCTTGTCTTGGCTCCGGAGAAGCATTTACATTTACAAGAATTACAGTTTCACCATAACTCATGAACATAGCGCAATCAGATAACATTCCAACTTTGCCTATTTCAATTTTCATTTCTCTTCCAGCAACCATTGTGCTTAATACATTTGACATTATTTTTTCCTCCTTTCAATTTTGAGCATATGTATATTATTTATATAATATTTATATTATTTGTAACTTTAATTAAAATTAAAATAATAGAGCGGCCATTGCCGCTCTTAATTATTTTCTAATTCCTAATTTAGCAATTATTGTTCTGTATCTTTCGATATCTTGCTTCTTTAAGTAGCTTAATAGCCCTTTTCTTTGTCCAACCATCATTAAAAGACCTCTTCTTGAGTGGTGGTCTTTCTTGTGAACTTTTAAGTGCTCAGTTAACTCTTTTATTCTCTCTGTTAATAGAGCTATTTGAACCTCTGGAGAACCTGTATCTCCTTCTGTTCTTGCGAATGTTACCATTATTTCTTGTTTTCTTGCCTTATCCATGCGTAATGCACCTCCAATTGTTAAATCGCCATATGCCATGTAATCCGTTGGCATTCGAAATACATAGCATAAGGTTCCTATGAAATTATATCAAAATATATTTTCTTTGTAAATAGCAAATATAATTTCAGCAATTAATTTTGTAAAAATTTAGGTTCTATTTTATGCTTTCACTCACAAAATCGTATCTTTTGTTTTCTACATATGCTTTATCTTTAATCAATTGATTTTTTAAATCATCAAATGTTAAAAACTTCTTTTCATCTCTTATTTTTTCCAAAAAATAGATTTTTATATCTTTTTTATAAATATTTTCATTAAAATTTAGTATATGCGTTTCAATACTTAATTTCTTTCCATTTACCGTTGGGTTAAAACCTATATTAGTGATACCCTTATAAAAGCTCTTTTTATACTCTACAACGGTACCATAGACCCCACCCTTGGGAACAAGGTACTTTTTGTTATAGTTCAGATTAACCGTAGGAAAATTAATTGTTCTTCCCAGCTGCCTTCCTTCAATAACTCTTCCCTTTAGCATATAGGGTCTTTTTAAAAGCACATTAGCTCTTTCAACATTTCCCTCTTGAAGGTTATGTCTTATTACTGAACTACTAGCCACTTCCCCGTCTAAAGTAACAGGTTCTACAACCTTAAGTTTATATCCAAACTCTAAACTGCATTTATGCAGAAGCTCTACATCTCCTAGATTTTTATATCCAAATCTATAATTAAATCCTACTACAATACCATGAGCATTATAATACTCTCTTAAGTTTTTAATAAAATCTGAAGGAGGTATTTCCATAAACTCTCTATTAAATTCCATGAAATTCAAAATATCAACACCAAGTTCTTCAAAGAGTTCAGCTTTTTCTTTATTACTCATGATCAGTTTAGGACAAATATCTTTGTTTATAACTGATAAAGGATGATTTTTAAAGGTACAAACCATAATTTTAACATCATTGATTTTTAAATTTGCTTTAATCTCCTCCGCTAAATTTTTAGCTCCCTCAATTAAAGCTCTATGACCTACATGTATACCATCAAAGCTGCCTAAAATTATAACGGTAGGTACATTAATAATCTTAGTAAAATTATCCCTAATAATCTTCATAAGTATATCCCCTAAATAAACATTTTTATTAGTTTAAATCCTGCCCCTGTGTTTGAACCAACACCAATTAAAACATTATCAGTGTTATATACTGCATATTCGCAGTTTTTCTTTACTTCATTAAGCAATGTTCTATCTTGTATTTTAACACCATTTGAGATTAATTTCTCAAATTTCGAATTTACAATTAACTTAGGAAAATTTTCAAAGACCTTTTCTAATGGAATTATATATGACTTTATATTTTCTTCACTTAATTCCTCCAGCTTTACACTGTTTTCAAGATTAAATGGTCCTGTGCTGCTTCTTTCTAGACTCCACATCATAGCTCCACAGCCAAGTTCTTCTCCTATGTCGTAGCATAAACTTCTTATATACGTTCCTTTAGAGCATTTAACTCGTATAGAAATGAAAGGTAGTTCTATAGATAAGATTTCAATACTGTGTATTGTAATACTTCTTGGTTCTCTATAAACTTCTATCCCTTCCCTTGCAAGTTCATATAACTTTTTACCATTTTGCTTTAAAGCAGAATACATAGGTGGTATCTGTTGTATATTCCCTACAAACTTATTAATAGCTTCAATAACAGCTTCTTCACTACATTCAACTGCACTCTCACGCAAAATTTTACCTTCACGATCATAAGTATCAGTTACAACCCCTAGCTTTATTCCTGCAACATACTCTTTTGTATCTTCCATAATAAATTCTATAGCCTTAGTAGCTCTGCCTAGACAAACCGGTAGTACACCTCCAGCCTCTGGATCTAAAGTTCCACCATGTCCAACTTTTTTTTCCTTAGCTAGCCTTTTAACTTGTCTAACTACATCAAAGGACGTTATTCCAAGAGGTTTATTTATATTTAAAACTCCGCATATCTTAATTTCTTTAGATTCTGCCATAATTACATCAACTCATTTTCTAGTATTTTATTAACTCTTTCTTTTACAGTCTCCATTGTACCTTCACAAAATAAGCCTGCAGCTCTAACATGGCCACCGCCATTAAACATTTCCGCAACCTTAGCCACATCAACTTTCTGCTTTGAACGAAGGCTAACTTTAACGCCACCTTTACTTTCTTTAAACAAAGCCACAACCTCAACACCAGAAATCATAGTACCAAAATGAATAACTTCAGCTGAATCCATAGATTCTAACCCTGATTCTTCAAGCATATCGTTAGTTATTTCCATAAAAACTACTTTACCTTCTGATTGAAGATTTATGGTATCAATAACCTTGCCGAAAAACTTAACTTTTCTAAAATCTTTATTTTCAAAAACCCTTCTTTGAACTGCATTAAAATCTATCCCTGTTTTCAGAAGACTTCCTGCAATTTCATGAGTTCTACTGGTTGTATTAGAGTGTTTAAAAGAGCTTGTATCTGTAAGAATTGATGTGTATAAAGATAAAGCAATATCCTTAGTTATTTCTACCTTTAGTAAATTTAAAAGATCAAATATAATTTCACCAACAGCCGCAGCCTTAGTATCTACATAATTTAAATCACCATATTTTTCATTGCTCATATGGTGATCTAAGTTTATAATTGCATAATTTCTATCTTCTCTTTGTAAATTTCCATTAATCCTCTTAAAATCCCCACAATCAACTACTATAACTAAATCTGTTTCTTCTTGAACATAATCTTTAAGTCCGGTAATTTCCTCTGAACATTTTAAATAGGTAAAAGTATCTGGAATTATTTCTTTAGATATTAAATATGCATCTTTAGAAAGAAGTCTAAGCCCTTGTACAAGGGCTGTAGAACTTCCTAAAGAGTCACCGTCAGGAGATTGGTGAAATGTTACACCAATCTTATTGCTTTTCTCTATGATATCTAAAATTTCCTTAGTTATCATTTTAATCCTGCTCCTTTATCTTTTGGAATAAAGATTCAAGATGACTTGCTTTATCTAAAGTAGTATCTAATTCAATAATCACTTCTGGAACATGTCTTAACTTAACATTTTTCCCAATTTCTTTTCTTATGAAACCAGTTGAACTTTTTAGAATTTTCAAGGCCTCTGCTTTTTGATCTTCTGTTCCAAATATGCTTACAAAAACTTTAGCATAGCTTAAATCTCTTGTAACCTCTACATCCGTAACACTGATCATAGCATTAAGTCTTGGATCCTTAATTTTATTTTGGATAGTATTACTAACATCCTTTTTTATTTCTTCGTTTATTCTTCCGCCTCTATAATTAGCCATGGAGATCACTCCTTTCCATTACAGTCCTTTTGGTTTAATTTCTTCCATGATATAACCTTCGATTATATCTCCTTCTTTTATATCGTTGAATTTTTCAACACTTAATCCACACTCAAATCCCGCAGCAACTTCTTTAGCATCATCCTTAAATCTCTTTAATGATGCAAGAGTTGATTCAGCTATAACTATGTTATCTCTTAAAACTCTAACTTTACAGTTTCTTGTTAACTTACCATTCAGAATATAGCATCCAGCAATAGTTCCAACACTTGAAATCTTATAAACCTGTCTAGCTTCTGCTCTTCCAATTACAACTTCTTTGTATTCTGGATCAAGCATACCAATCATGGCAGATTTAATATCATCTAAAGCATCGTATATTATTCTGTAAGTTTTTATTTCTACTCCATCTCTCTCAGCTATAGCTATTGCATTGTTATCAGGTCTTACGTTAAATCCAATAATTATTGCATTTGAAGCGTACGCAAGAGATACGTCAGTTTCTGTAATAGCTCCAACCGCTCCATGAATAACTCTAACTTTAACAGTTTCTGCTGATAACTTCTCTATAGATTGTCTTACAGCCTCTACTGAACCTTGTACGTCTGCCTTAACAATTACACTAAGTTCTTTAACTTTCCCTTCTTGTATTTGGTTGTATAGATTTTCCATAGAAACTCTGTTTGAAGTTTGGAAGTGTTCTTGTCTGATTTTTTCTTTTCTAGCATCAGCCATATTTCTAGCTGTCTTTTCATCCTTAACAACAGTAAATCTATCTCCTGCTGAAGGGACTTCAGAAAGACCTAAAATCTCAACTGGTATAGATGGACCTGCAGCTTTAGTTTTAGCTCCTTTATCATCTATCATAGCTCTTATTCTACCGTATGTAGTTCCTACTATAATAGAATCTCCTGATTTAAGAGTACCATTTTGTACAAGAATACTTGCAACTGGACCTCTACCTTTATCAAGTTTAGCTTCAATAACTGTTCCTTTTGCTCTTCTGTTTGGATCAGCTTTAAGCTCTTGCATTTCAGCAGTTAACACGATCATCTCAAGTAATGTGTCTAATCCCTGTTTAGTATGAGCTGAAACTGGAACACATATAGTGTCGCCACCCCAATCTTCTGCAAGTAAACCATACTCTGTTAGCTCTTGTTTTACTCTGTCTGGATTAGCACTTTCTTTATCCATCTTATTAATTGCAATTATCATTGGAACTTCTGCTGCCTTACAGTGGTTTATAGCTTCAACTGTCTGTGGCATTATTCCATCATCTGCTGCAACAACTAAGATAACTATATCTGTAACTTGAGCTCCTCTAGCTCTCATAGCTGTGAAAGCTTCGTGTCCTGGTGTATCTAAGAAAGTAATTTTTTCACCATTTAAATCTACAGTGTATGCTCCAATGTGCTGAGTAATTCCACCAGCCTCTGTAGCTGTTACTTTAGATTCTTTTATAGCATCAAGTAATGATGTCTTACCATGGTCAACATGACCCATTATTGTTACTATAGGTGGTCTCTTAACTTGAGTATCTTCTGATACTTCTTCGTTAACATCGTCTATTTCATCTTCCTGCTCTTTTGCAATTTCTCCAACGTTACTTTCTTTTAAAACTGCAAATGAACCATAGCTTTCTATTAATTTTTCAGCTGTATTAAAGTCAATTTCTTGGTTTACACTTGCCATAACGCCTTGGAATATTAAACCTTTTATAACTTCAACAACTGGCTTTTTAAGCTTATCTGCAAGATCCTTAACAATGATAGTTTCATCTAATTCAATTACCTCATCTGGAGTTTCTTCTGCTTTTTCAGCCTCAGCTTTTCTAACTGCAGCACTTTTTCTACGCTTGCTGTTTTTACTTTGCTGTTTTGTTATTTCCTCATTAATTTTTGACTCATATTCTTCAATAATTTCTTTCTTATCAGCAGCCTCTTTTTGCTGCTCTGAGTATAATTCTTTTATAAGATCTGCATCTTCCTCATCAATAACACTCATGTGATTTTTAGCTTCAACACCAAACTCATCCATTAATACTGTAATAAGTTCCTTACTTGAAACTTCTAATTCTTTAGCTAATTCATATATTCTTACTTTCGCCAAAATTTTCACCCCCGAATTTACATCTCGTAATTCTCTTTCCATAACTTTACTAAATTTTCACTGATTTTATTATCTTTTACTGCAAGCACATTAATCTTTTCTCTACCTATAGCATTTCCTAACTCTTCACTGGCTAAGCCGCTAATAACTGGTATATTTCTATCACTGCAGTATTTCTGAAATTTATTTTTAGTGTTTTCAGCACACTCTTCAGACAAAATACACAAACTAATTTTATTTCTTTTTATCTCTTCTTCACAGGTATTATAGCCTTCTACTAAATTTCTTGACTTTTTTGCAATACCTAAAAAGCTTAAAAATTTATTCTGCATCTGCTATCTCTTCCTTAAGTTTATCATATATTTCATCATTTATCTTACATTCTAAGTTTCTCTCAAGTCTTTTTGTTTTAACAGCTTTTTCAAGACAAACACTATCTCTGCAAATATATGCTCCTCTGCCTGGTTTTTTGCCATTTAAATCTATTGATATCTCATTTTCTTTATTTTTCACAACTCTAATAAGCTCTTTTTTAGGTTTCATTTCCATGCAACCAGTACACATTCTTTGAGGTATCTTTTTAACTTTCATAAAACTCACCTCGTTTATAGAGTTTCTTCTTGAGCATCTTCCACTCTTTTAGCTTCAGCTGCTTCTGCTTGAGACTTGCTCTTTATATCTATCTTCCATCCAGTAAGTCTTGCTGCTAATCTAACGTTTTGCCCCTCTTTACCTATTGCTAAGGATAGTTGATTGTCATCAACAACAACTTTAGCACTCTTACTATCTTCATCTATATCAACAGATATAACTTTAGCTGGACTTAAAGCATGAGCAATATATTCCTCTGGAAGTTTGCTCCACTTAATTATGTCAATCTTCTCATTTCTTAGTTCATTAACTATGTTCTGAACTCTCACTCCTTTAGGTCCTACACAAGCTCCCATTGGATCTACATCTTCCTCTTTTGAGAATACTGCTATCTTAGTTCTAGAACCTGCTTCTCTTGCAATGCTCTTAATTTCAACAATTCCACTGTAGATTTCTGGAACTTCAAGTTCAAATAATCTTTTTACTAAACCTGGGTGAGTTCTAGAAACAACAATTTGTGGTCCTTTAGAGCTCTTTTTAACTTCACAAATATAAAGCTTTAATTTTTCATTGAAGACATATGCTTCACCTGGCATTTGTTCATTTGGTCCTAAAACAGCTTCAATCTTTCCAAGATCTATGAATACATTTCCTCTGTCTTTTCTTAAAACTATACCTGTTATAATGTCAAATTCTTTAGTTATGAATTCATTGTATATAAGATTTCTTTCTGCTTCTTTAATTCTTTGAATCACAACTTGCTTAGCTGCTTGAGCTGCTACTCTTCCAAAATCTCTAGGAGTTATTTCTATTTCTGCAATATCCTCTAACGTATATCTTGGATTTATCTCTCTAGCATCCTCTAAAGAAATTTCAATAACATCATCATAAACCTCTTCAACAACTTCTTTTAAAGAATATACATGAGTTTCTCCAGTTTCCCTATTAACCCACACTCTAACGTTTTGCTCTTTAGCATGAGACTTTGCAAAATTCTTTTTATAAGCTGCTACTAATGCATCTTCAATTGTGCTAAAAAGCATTTCCTCACTTATACCTTTTTCCACAACAAGCTGTTTTGCTGCATCAATAAATTCCTCTTTAAATCCGGTGCTCATTTTTATTACTTCCTCCTTATAAAGTTGGGTTTAAAGTAACTACAGAAACCTTTGACATTGGTACTTCAACTTTATTATTTTCAACTTCTAAAGTTAAGTTTTCACCATCAAACCCCTTTAATACCCCTTCTAATTTTTTCTTACCTTCAACTAATGCTGATAATTTAACAGCAACTTCAGTATTCATATATCTTTCAAAGTGTTCCTTTGTAAATAAAGTTCTGAATACTCCTGGTGATGAAACTTCCAATGTATACTCTTCTGCTATTGGATCTTCAACATCCAGCATTTCGCTAACAAGTCTGCTAACAGAAACACAGTCATTTAATGCAACACCAGTATCTTTATCTATGTAAACTCTTAAAATGTTTTGTCCACCTTCGCGAACATACTCTAAGTGATAAAGGTCAAATCCTTGTTTTTCTACGATTTTTCCAATCTTATCATTTAATTTTTCAACAACATTACTCATAATTCAGCTCCTCCTTACTTATTATATTGCCATAAATACCTAAATAATAAACCTATTATTTATAATTAAAACGCAACTATGAGGTTGCGTTTTAATAAATAGAGAGTAGGCAAAAATCCTACTCTCCTCAAAATTTATTATCTTCATAGTTTATCTTCAAAAATCATTATATCATACTACTTCTTATTATGCAACGACTTCAAATTTTTAATACATATTCTACCACTTAATTAAACGGAAATTAATCCTTCATTTATTAAAACAAGCTCAACTGATTTGTTTCCGGTATATCTCCAACTGCGCCATGGTTAGCTAAAGCTTCTACTACAGTTTTAGTAGCCTTACTTCTAATTCTAAGATCTTCTTTAGAGATAAACTCCCCATCTTTCCTGGCTTCTCCAATAGCTTTAGCCGCATTCTCACCAACTCCAGCAAGTCCACTGATAGGAATTCTTATGCTTTCTCCCTCAATGGTAAATTTAACCGGGTCAGATTTATAAATATCTACAGGTAAAAACTTAATACCCCTTTTATACATTTCATAGCAAAGTTCTAAGGTAGTTAAAAGCCCTTTTTCCTTTGTTCCAATATTATTACCAAGGGCATTGAGTTCATCCATTGTATGTTTAATAGCTTCCTCTCCCTTAACAACTAAATCTCCATCAAAGTCATCCGCTCTTACAGTAAAGTAAGTTGCATAATAAGCTTTAGGATAATAAACCTTAAAATATGCTATTCTAATAGCCATCATAACATAAGCAACTGCGTGACCTTTAGGGAACATGTACTTGATTCTCTTACAGGATTCAATGTACCAATCAGGAACATTATGCTCTCTCATAATAGCTTCAAATTCTTCAGATACACCTTTCCCCTTTCTAACCTTCTCCATGATAGTGAAGGCTGTTTTAGGTTCAAGTCCTTTATATATTAGATAAACCATGATATCATCTCTGGTAGAAATACAATCCTTCAGTGTTGTATATCCTTCCTTAATAAAGTATTGGGCATTGTTAAGCCAAACGTCAGTACCATGAGAAAGACCAGAAATACGTACTAAATCAGAGAAAGTTTTAGGCTGAGTATCTAAAAGCATCTGTCTAACGAACTTAGTACCGAATTCCGGTATACCATAACATCCAACTTCACATCCTAGCTCTTCTGGAGTTAATCCAAGTGCCTCAGTTCCAGTAAATAAACTTAACACCTTTTCATCTGACAATGGAACACTTTGAGGACTTACACCTGTTAAGTCTTGAAGCATTCTTAGCATGGTAGGATCGTCATGCCCAAGAATATCAAGCTTCAGAAGTCTACCACTGATAGAGTGATAATCAAAGTGTGTAGTTATTATATCTGAATTAGGGTCATCCGCCGGGTGTTGTATTGGACAGAAATTAAATATCTCATTATCTGCAGGAACAACCATGATACCACCTGGGTGCTGTCCTGACGTCCTCTTAACTCCCGTACATCCTATAGTAAGCCTTTCAATTTCTGCATTAGTTGTATTTATATTTCTTTCATCTAAATACTTCTTAACATATCCATAGGCTGTTTTATCAGCTATAGTTCCAATAGTTCCAGCTTTAAATGTATGTCCCTTTCCGAATAAAACCTCTGTATATCGGTGAATATCAGCTTGGTTGTCTCCTGAGAAGTTAAGGTCAATATCTGGCTCCTTATCTCCTTCAAAGCCAAGGAAGGTTTCAAATGGTATATCGTGACCTTCTCTATTATACGGCGTTCCACATACCACACAATCCTTTGGTGGTAAGTCAACTCCAGAGTTAACAGATCCATCCATGATAAACTCACTATTTTTACACTTAGGACATACATAATGCGGCGGCAATCCATTAACCTCTGTAATATCTGACATGGTTGCAACAAATGAAGATCCAACTGATCCCCTAGAACCAACCAGATACCCATCACTATAAGACTTTGCCACAAGCTTTTGAGCAATAAGATAAAGTACTGCATATCCGTTATTAATAATAGAGTTAAGTTCCTTATCAAGTCTCTTCTGTATTACCTCTGGAAGATTATCCCCATAAATAGACCTAACCTTATTCATAGTCATGTTTCTGATATCATCTTCTGCCCCCTCAATCTTAGGTGCATAAGTTTCATCTGGAATAGGCTTCACAGGCTCCACTAAACTCTCAATATATTGAGGATTAGTAATAACTACTTCCTTAGCCTTAGCTTCACCTAAATAAGAAAACTCTCTCAGCATTTCCGTTGTAGTTTTAAAATATAGCGGTGGCTGGTCATCTGCATCATCGAAGCCTTTCCCAGCCATAAGTATTCTTCTAAACACTTCATCCTTCGGCTCTAAGAAATGAACATCTCCTGTAGCCACAACTTTTTTATTATAGTATTCACCCAACTCTATGATTTTTTTATTTAAATCCCTAAGACCTTCATCATCTTTAACCATACCTTTTCGCTTCAAAAATTCATTATTTCCTATTGGCTGAATTTCAAGATAATCATAAAATTCAACAATTCCTCTCATGTCATCAATGGTTTTACCACCCATAACTGCTCTAAACACTTCGCCAGCTTCACAGGCAGAACCAATAATAAGGCCATCCCTATATTCTTCAATCAAACTCTTTGGAAGTCTTGGTCGCCTTTGATAATATTCTAAGTTTGACTGTGATATTAACTTATACAAGTTCTTAAGCCCAGCTTGATTTTTTGCCAAGATAATCACATGGTAAGTAGCAGCCTTTTTCACATCAAAGTTCTTTAAAAACTCTCTGTTAGCTTCCTCCATATTCTCAATACCTTTTTCCTTAAGCATATCAAAGAACTTCATAAGAATATCTCCTGTAGCCTTAGCATCATCAACAGCTCTATGATGGTTTTCCAGGGAAATATTCAAGCGGTCACAAAGATTATTTAATTTATGCCTTTTAAGCTCCGGCAATAAAAATCTTGCTAGTGGAAGAGTATCTATAACACCATTATTAAATTCAATTCCAAGTCTCCTGCAGTTAACTTTAATAAAACCTGTATCAAAATCAGCATTATGTGCAGCCAATACAGCATCTTTTGCAAAATCCATAAATCTTGGAAGAACATCATTTATGGTATTACAGTCCTTTACCATATCATTAGTTATCCCTGTTAATTCAGTTATTTTATATGGAATATTTCTTCTTGGATTAATAAGTTCATTAAACCTGTCAACGACCTTTCCATTCACTATTTTAACAGCTCCGATTTCTATGATGCTGTCTTCAGTGCTTGAAAATCCAGTAGTTTCGATATCAAACACTACACAAGGCTCATCAAAACCTTTCCCTTTACAGCCCGTTGCTATAGCCACACCATCATTTACGAGATATCCCTCGACCCCATAAATAATCTTTATTCCATACTTCTTTCCTGCATCCTGCGCCTCTGGAAAGGCTTGAGCAACACCATGGTCTGTAATAGCAATAGCCTTATGCCCCCATTTTGCAGCTGTAGCAATAAGTTTAGCTGGAGGAACAAGACCATCCATTGCACTCATTGTAGTATGTGCATGAAGCTCAATTCTCTTTTCCTCACTGCTGTCTATTCTTTCTGTTGCCTTGAGCTTCACGATAGACTTAGCATTTATAACTAAATCCTTTGAGAATCTATCAATTTCAACTTCTCCATAAACCTTACAGCAACTTCCAACTTTAAGCTCCTCAAGAAGTTTTTCAGCTTCTTCATTTGTTTTAGTATAAAGCTTTATTGTAATTGAACTTGTATAGTCTGTTATATACAAGGATGGATAAATTCTCCCACTTTTAGCTTCGAATATGTTAACTTTAAATATATCTCCTGCCACTGCTACCCTGCCTGAACCCATATTAAGTTCAGCCATTTCAGTTGTTTCTTCATTTATGTTTCTATTTCCATAAACCACATTAGCATCAAGAGGTTCTTTACTTCTCCCCTTATATCCACCTTTTTCTTGCCAAGAACCACCTTTTTTCTCAGACTTATTCTCCTTTGGCTTATCCTTCGGTTTATCTTCATTTTTACCTGTAACTTTAGGGGTGTTTGCTATAATCTCTTTTACAATTCTCTTTTCTTCAATCTCCTTTTCCAGGATATAATCTTCCTCAACTGCAGATTCATCATAATATATCTCCACACCTATTCTTAGATTAAACATATTATATATTTCTGAAGAAATCAATCGATCCACACCTTTAGAACAAAGCATTTTTGTAATAAAAGCATTCGATAATCCAACTTTTATTTTGTCTTCTTCTATAGTTTTTATGGATTTTAAAAGACTAGTTTTAGAAGATGGAAAAGATGAGGCAAGAGAGTTTACCACATCTATCCAATACTCTCCCACCACATCTTTTATATCAACATGTTCTACATCTTTATACCATAGAAGATCAACATTTCCTAAATCATTAAGCTTTGCCTTAACAACACAGCCAATGTTTTCACGCATAGCTTCATCTAAATTAACCTTATGCTTTAAAACAACCTTAACTCTATCACTTTGCTTTAGGTATTGAACCTTATATATGTTTATATCTTCATAAATAGGAAACCTGCTATCATATCCTAGGAGTTCTGCCAGTGTCATATGGTACCTCCTAACTATAGTTTCTCTATCTCCTTGATAAGTTCATCAAGTAATTCATCTTCTTTAACAGTTTTTACAACCTGACCTTTTCTAAAAATAATACCTTGGCCTTTGCCACCAGCTATGCCAACGTCAGCTTCTCTAGCTTCACCTGGTCCATTAACAACACAGCCCATAATAGCCACTTTTATATTTTTATCCAAATGCCCTAATCGTTTTTCTGCCTCTTCAGCAATCTTAATAAGATTTATCTGAGTTCTTCCACAGGTTGGGCAGGACACAAACTGAATTCCATCTTTAAGAAGTCCTAGAGATTTTAATATTTCTCTTCCAACTTTCACTTCCTCTGTTACATCTCCAGTTAAAGATACTCTAATGGTATCTCCAATACCTTGAGCCAAAAGAGCTCCAATGCCAACACTTGATTTAATAGAGCCTCTCCATATTGTACCTGCTTCAGTTACACCGAGGTGTAGTGGGTAATCCACCTCTTTAGAAACTAGGTTGTATGCCTCTATCATTTGAATTACATCAGAAGATTTTATAGATATTATTATATCATGAAAATCCACAGCTTCTAGTATTCTTACATGATTTAATGCACTTTCTGCTAAAGCTTCACTGCATACTCTGCCATACTTTTCTAATATTTCCTTTTCTAAAGAACCTGAATTAACTCCTATTCTAATAGGAATATTCTTCTCCTTAGCTGCCTTTGCAACTATTTCTACCTTTTCCATACTTCCTATATTACCAGGATTGATTCTTATTTTAGATATTCCATTTTCTATAACCTTAAGAGCTAATCTATAATCAAAATGTATATCTGCCACCACAGGTATATTTACCCTTGAAACTATTTCTTTTATTGCTTCTGCGGCTTCCATATCAGGCACTGCACATCTTACTATATTACAGCCAGCTGCTTCAAGCTTCAAAATCTGCTCTACTGTAGCTTCAACGTCTCTTGTATCTGTATTAGTCATAGATTGAACCGCTATATCAGCATCTCCACCAACATAGATATCTCCAACCTTTACTTTTCTTGTTTTTCTTCTTTCCATACTTCCTCCTAAAACTTAATAGGATTAACAATATCTTTTATTAACACAAAGGCCATCAAGCCCATTAATATTAAAAATCCATAATAGTTTACCGTTGCAACCTTTTCCTTATCTACTTCCTTACCAGTTATAATCTGGAATAAAAGAAGGAAAATCCATCCTCCATCCAAGGCAGGGAAAGGTATAATATTAAACACTGCTAATTGAACACTTAAAAATGACATAAAGAATAGGAGTGTTAGTACACCTTGCTGAGCCGCTCTTCCTGAAATCTTTATAATACTTATAGGACCTCCAACATCATCTGCCTTCACTTTCCCCTTAAATAACTGTCCAAAAAATCCAAAGGTCTGCCTTATTGTACTACCCGTTTGATTTACTCCATAGCTTATTGATTGAACAAAATTAGGCTTAACATACTTACTGCTCACACCTATCAAATATCTATCTTCCTGAGCATTATATTGCGGAGTTAATTGGAAAACCAATTCACTTCCATCCCTTTTAACTTTCATATTAATCTGATTGTCTTCGCCAACTATAACTTCATTTAAGAAATCCTCCCAAGTAGTTACCATTTTCCCATTAACTTCTTGAATTACATCTCCTGTTTGAAGTCCTGCCACCATAGCAGGTGAATCAGCCACCACTGTATCTATTACATTAGTTGCATGACCACGTATTCCACCAACCAATGCAAAGAATATAACAGCCATTATCAAATTCATTATCGGTCCAGCTGCTACAATTGTAAGCTTTTGAAATGAAGTTTTATTTGAAAATGCTCTCGGGTCTACAACCTGAACATCATCCTCTTCTCCATACATCTTAACATATCCACCTATTGGCAGTGCTTTGATAAGATACTCTGTTTCTTTTCCTTTTACAGAAAAAAGCTTAGGTCCCATTCCTAAAGAAAACTCCAGAACCTTTACTCCATTAACCTTAGCCATTATAAAATGTCCAAGCTCATGTCCAATAATTAGTACACTAAATGCAAGCAATGCCATTATTGCGTAGGGTATAAACGTAATTATACTTTGCAATACTATTCTCCCCTTCCTTAAAACCAATCTACTTTACATATTTCTTTAAAACATATTCTCTTACTCTTCTATCTATGTCTAAAACTTGATCTAAAGTAGGTTTTTCTACAAATTCGAATTCCTTCATTGAACTCTCTATAATTTCTTCAATTTGAAGATAAGAGATTTTTTCATCCAAGAATAATTCAACTGCAATCTCATTTGCTCCATTATATATTGCTGGCATGTTTCCACCCATCTTTCCAGCTTCATAAGCAAGTTTTAAGCATCTGAATGTATCCATATCTGGTTCTTCAAATGTAAGGGTTGACGCCTCCTTAAAACTCAAGGAGTGAGCTACAGCTCTATTTCTCTCAGGATAACATAAAGCATATTGTATCGGTAGCCTCATATCTGTAGATCCAAGTTGTGCAATAATCGAGTTATCTACATACTCAACCATTGAGTGTACAATACTCTGTGGATGAACGATAACTTCTATATTTTCGTAATCTACACCAAATAAAAAATGAGCTTCAATAACCTCTAATCCCTTATTTACTAAAGTAGAAGAATCTATAGAAATCTTTCTCCCCATATTCCACTTTGGATGCTTTAATGCCTGACTAGGTGTTATAGTTTTTAACTCATCTCTTTTCCTACCTCTAAAAGGCCCACCTGAAGCTGTAAGAATAATTTTATTTACATCTTTACTTTCATTCCCTTGTAAACATTGAAATATGGCACCATGCTCTGAGTCAACTGGTAATATTTCAACTCCATTTTCTTTTGCTTCCGACATAACTATATCGCCTGCGACAACTAAAGTCTCTTTATTAGCTAACGCAATATTCTTCTTCGCCCTTATAGCTTTAATTGTAGGCTTTAATCCAGCTATTCCAACCACCGAAGTAAGTACTGTATCTACCTCTTCTAAGGTTGCAATTTTTTCTAAAGCTTCTTCACCACTATAAAGTTCGCAGTTCATATTGGCCTTTTCACAATACTCTTTAACTTTTCCAAAGCAATCCGAATCCGTTACACCAATATATTTTGGCTTAAATTCCTCTATTATATCCACTAGCTTTTCAAAGTTTCTGTGAGCCGTTACCCCTACTAGCCTTACCTCATTTTCTGCATCCCTAATTACGTCTAAGGCTTGAGTTCCTATGGAACCAGTAACCCCAAGTATACTAATATTTTTCACTTGTATCTCTCCTTCACTCTTAGCCAACTTGTATAGTTAAATATATACATAATTATACCCCATAACCCTTCAGATTACAAAAATATAATATTAAAAAGGTGTTAATATTGAGCTTCTCAATATTAACACCCTAATTCTTTTATTTTATCCAATAAATACACTTAAATAGTAGAATACTACAACGGCTACAAATAAAATACTATCAAACCTGTCTAATATACCACCATGACCCGGAATTAAATTTGAATAATCCTTAACACCTGCATTTCTCTTGATTGAAGATGCCACCAAGTCTCCAAATTGCCCAAAAATACCACCTAGGATTCCTATTATAACATAATGGTATAAAGCAATATTAACTCCATATTTAGAAATTATAAATCCATACACAGTACACCCAATTACACTTCCTAAAAGTCCACCAAGTGAACCCTCTACAGTTTTCTTCGGACTTACCTTTGGTATAAGTTTATGTTTTCCAAAAGCTCTTCCGAAATAGTAAGCTAAAGTATCACAGCACCATGATGATATAAATATTAACCATAATAAATACTTTCCATTATTCATCATGCTTATTAACAAAATAAAGCTAAAAAATACAGCTACATAAAAACATGGAAGTATCGTAAGTGCTATATCGATAAAGTTTATTTCCGTATTAAGCACCGGAACAATCATAAGAAGGAAAACTACTAATAAAAATACTCCTACTGCAATTTTCACATCTAATCCAATACTTATGTATATGTTATAACCTATACACAAAATATATCCAACGATTTCAATAGGCTTATAACCTTTAACCTTTGTTACCTTATAAAATTCATACATTCCACCTAAAGATAAAAATAGAACAGATAATTTTAAAAAGTATCCTCCCAATAATATAAATACTAATAGAGGCACTAAAACTAAAGCCCCAATATATCTTTGATTCATTTAATCACCTCTTAAATTACACTCCACCAAATCTTCTATTTCTTTTTTGATAATCAGCAATAGCATTTCTTAAATCCTTTGCTTGAAAATCAGGCCAATTTATGTTTGAAAACCAGAATTCTGAATATGCACTCTGCCAAAGCAGATAATTACTAAGTCTAAGTTCTCCGCTTGGCCTTATAATCATATCTGGATCAGGCATATTTTTCGTATATAGATGATTAGAAATTTCTTTTTCATTAATATCTTCTATTTTTAATTTTCCTTCTGACACTAAAGATGCTATTTCTTTAACACCTTTAACAATCTCATCTCTGCCACCATAATTTAAAGCAATATTTAAAGTAAGTCCTTTATTATTCTTAGTCTTTCTTTTAGCTGCTTCAATAGATTTTCTTGCTTTTTCAGGAAGCTTACTGATATCTCCAATACTATTTAAAATAACACCATTTTCGTGTAGCTCATTCAATTCCTTATCAATAAATTCCACAACTAAATCCATTAATGCACTAACTTCTTCGCTTGGTCTTTTCCAGTTTTCTGTTGAAAAAGCATATAGGGTTAAGTACCCAACACCCAGTTCTCCAGCTTCTCTTACTATAGTTTTAATTGTTTTCATTCCTGCTCTATGTCCCATGGTTCTTGGCAGCTTTCTTGCCTTAGCCCACCTGCCATTTCCATCCATAATTATAGCAATATGCTTTGGTATTCTTTCCATATCTAATTCTATGTTTTCTTCTTCTTTTTTGAATTTAAATAATTTCAAAGTTTTCCTCTCCGATCTAAACATTTATGTCATTGGTTTAACCTATATACAGCATTGTATACCTTCATATTATAGCATAAATCTCTAGAATTTAATAACTAATAATAAAACCTGCAATATTTGCAGGTTTTATGTAATATTAAACTGTCATTATCTCTTTTTCTTTTGAGTCAACCATTTGATCTAAAGTTTTGATAAATTTATCAGTTTCTTTTTGAATAGTATCTTCACCTTTTTTACATTCATCTTCGCTGATTTCATTATTCTTCTTTAAAGCTTTTAATTTATCGTTAGCATCACGTCTTATAGATCTTATAGCTACTTTAGCATCCTCACCAAATTTCTTAACATTTTTAACTAAATTTTTTCTAGTTTCTTCTGTTAATTCTGGAACTACAAGTCTTATAACTGTACCATCACTACTTGGATTTATTCCTAAGTCTGATTTTAAAATTGCTTTTTCGATAGCCTTTAGTGTGCTTTTATCCCATGGCTGTATTAAAATAACTCTTGGTTCTGGCGCAGATACGTTTCCAACTTGATTTATTGGAACCATTGAACCATACGCTTCAACTTGAATTCTATCAAGCATAGTTGGGTTTGCTCTTCCAGCCTTTAATGTTGATAACTGATGCTGTAAACTTAAAACAGTTTTATTCATTTTTTCATCAGCATTTTTGATGATATCTTTAATCATAAAATAACCTCCATCATTTATTTACATATATTTGATGATACTAATGTACCAATTTCTTCACCTTTAACTGCTCTTATTATATTATGTGGTTCATCTAATCCAAATACCAATATTGGAATGTCATTATCCATACATAATGATGTTGCAGTAGAATCCATTACTTGTAATCCTTTTTCAAGAACCTCTATATAAGATAAATTATCAAATTTAACAGCATCCTCAAATTTGTGAGGATCTTTGTCATATACTCCATCAACCTTTTTAGCAAGTAAAATAACTTCTGCTTCTATTTCTGCTGCTCTTAAAGCTGCTGTAGTATCTGTGGAGAAATATGGATTTCCTGTTCCTGCTGCAAATATTACAACTCTTCCTTTTTCAAGATGTCTCATTGCTCTTCTTCTGATATATGGTTCAGCAATTTCTTTCATTTCTATAGCAGTTTGAACTCTAGTGTTAACCCCTATTGCTTCTAATGAATCTTGAAGAGCTAACGCATTTATGCATGTAGCCAGCATTCCCATATAGTCAGCAGTTGTTCTGTCCATACCTTCACCGCTTCTGCCTCTCCATATGTTTCCGCCGCCAACAACTGCACCTACTTCAATTCCCATATCAACAAGTTTTTTAATTTGTAATGCAATAGTATTAGCTGTATCGAAATCAATACCATATCCTTTTTCAGCTGCTAATGCTTCTCCAGAAAGTTTAAGCATGACTCTTTTATATTTTGCAGTTTCCATATTTATATTATACCTCCAACTTTATATATTTACACCATAATATGCATTCAAATATACGCCACCGTTATATTTTAAACATACGCCAATTAAACAAACCTTGACCTATATAAATTATTCCTTTGTTATAGTAAAAATAACCCTATATATTTATAAATTTCTAAAAAAAAGAGAACCTAGGTTCTCTTTTATTATATTGTATTATTTTCCAGAAACTTGTCTTTGAACTTCTTCAGCAAAGTTTTCTTCTTTCTTCTCGATACCTTCGCCTCTTTCGAATCTAGCAAATCTAACAACCTCTACTGCTGCTCCGATTTTCTTTCCTTCTTCAGCAACATATTTAGCTATAGTGTAATCTCCGTTTTTAACCCAAACTTGATCAACTAAGCAAACTTCTTTGTAGTATTTGCTGATTCTTCCCATAACCATTTTCTCAACGATGTTTTCTGGTTTTCCTTCGTTAAGAGCTTGAACTCTGTATATTTCTTTTTCTTTTTCTAAAGACTCGCTATCAACTTGATCTCTGTTTAAGAATAACGGGTTAGCTGCAGCTACTTGCATAGCTACGTCTTTAGCTACAGTTTTAAGAACGTCATCTTGCTTTTCGCATGATAATTGAACTAAAACTCCGATTTTTCCACCACCGTGGATGTAGCTTTGAACGATTCCGTTGTCTGCAACAAATTTCTCAAATCTTCTTACTGACATGTTTTCACCTAATTTTGCAATTAAAGCTGTAACTGCCTCTTGAAGAGTCATGCTTTCGTCTCCAACATATTTTGCTGCTAATAATTCTTCTACAGTTGTAAACTCAGAAGCTACTACCATTTTAGCTACATTGTCAGCTAAAGCTTTGAAATCTTCATTAGCTGCAACGAAGTCTGTTTCACAGTTAACTTCTACTACAGCACCTGTTTTCATGTCTTCAGATATGTAAGTTACTACTACACCTTCTGCTGCTATTCTACCAGCTTTTTTAGTTGCTGCTGCAAGTCCTTTTTCTCTTAAAACTTCGATAGCTTTATCCATATCTCCGTTTGTTTCGTTAAGAGCTTTCTTACAGTCCATCATTCCTGAACCTGTTCTTTCTCTTAATTCTTTTACCATTGCTGCTGTTATCATTCTTATTCCTCCTTTAATTTCCTAACAAAAAGGTAAATGAAAGATTTCTCTCTCATCTACCTTTGAAATTTCATCTGCCTTACAATCATAGATGAGGCCATTATTGAAATTATGTTAAAAGATATTTATTACTCAGCTACTTCTTCGCCTTGTCTAGCTTCGATTATAGCATCAGCTAATCTTTCAGTTATTAATTTTACAGCTCTTATAGCATCATCGTTTCCTGGGATTACGTAATCAACGTCATCTGGATCACAGTTTGTATCAACTATAGCTATAACTGGAATTCCTAAGTTTTTAGCTTCTAATATAGCATTCTTTTCTTTTCTTGGATCAACTACGAATAAAGCTCCTATTTTGCTAGCGTCCATGTTTCTGATTCCGCCTAGGTTCTTTTCTAGTTTTTCTCTTTCATTTCTTAGGTTTATAACTTCTTTCTTTGGAAGAACTTCGAATGTTCCATCTTCCTCCATTTTATCTAAAGCTTCTAATCTACCGATTCTAGTTTTGATAGTTCTGAAGTTAGTTAACATTCCACCTAACCATCTGTTGTTTACGAAGTGCATGCTTGATCTTACAGCTTCCTCTTGGATAGCTTCTTGAGCTTGCTTTTTAGTTCCAACAAATAATATGTCTTTTCCTTCTTCTGCAACTGATTTTATGAAATCGTAAGCTTCATCAATTTTCTTAACTGTTTTTTGTAAGTCGATGATGTAGATTCCGTTTCTCTCAGTGAAGATATAAGGAGCCATTTTAGGGTTCCATCTTCTTGTTTGATGTCCAAAGTGAACACCAGCTTCTAATAATTGTTTCATTGATATTACTGCCATTATTATTTCCCTCCTGGTTTTTCCTCCACTACTCTCATTCTTATTAAAGACCAAATTGGCACCCTTTAATAACTTAAGTAGTGTGCGTATTTTCTTACCCTATGCATTATATCACATTCAAATTTACTATTCAATAATTTTTTGTGTATAAATGCTTAGGTTCTTTTATTTGATAAATGAAGGATTCCCCCTCAATTTATTTTGCATTTGATAATTATGATAAATATTAGAATTTTTTCTATTGATATATGACCAAATATATTGAACAATAAAATAAAAATCCTACTCCTAGGATTTTTATTTTATTGTATTTAATGTTTACTATTTAAGCTTATTCAATTCATCCATTAACTTCTCGTTAAGGATTTTTATGTGAGTACCTTTCATTCCTAGAGATCTTGACTCTATAACTCCAGCACTCTCGAATTTTCTTAAAGCATTTACTATAACTGATCTTGTTATTCCAACCTTATCAGCTATTTTAGAAGCAACTAATAAACCTTCGTTTCCATCTAGTTCATTAAAGATGTGCTCTACTGCTTCAAGTTCTGAATAAGATAAAGTTCCAATAGCTAATTGAACTATCGCTTTCTTTCTTGCTTCTTCTTCGATTTCATCTGTTTTAGCTCTTAACATTTCCATTCCAACAATTGTTCCACTGTACTCTGCAATTACTAAATCTTCTTCTGTAAACTCTTTACCAAATCTTGATATAAGTAATGTTCCTAATCTTTCTCTGTTTCCGTTTATTGGAACTATAGTAGTTTTCATTTCTTTGAAATCACACTCTTCATCTCCAAATACGCAGAAACCATTTGAAGCAACATTAGCTCTAGTTTCATCCACATTTAAAAGTCTGTTATTGTAGTCATCAGGGAATCTTTTGTTATCTTCAACATGAACCTTAACCTTTTCACATTCAAAACCATAAGAAAGGTTATATCCTAACACCTTTCCTTTTCTGCTGATTACATATACATTGCATTCTAAAACATCACTTAATAATTCGCATATATCAGTAAATACCACTGGTTCTGATCCTGATTTTTGTAGTATTTTATTTAATCTTCTAGTTTTCTCTAATAGTGACACCATCATTCCTCCTCATTCTTTTGTTTGGTAATATATCATCAAATATTTATTCGTCAACTTCAAACAATTCAAAATATTTATTTAGTTTTCAATTTTCAAATTGTTGTAATGCCTATATCATAATAACATATAGATTTTATTACATCAATATGTTTTTTATGTATTTTCGACATGTTTACAGTATTTTTTTAAATTATATTTGATTTAGAACACTTTTTACTTAAAGAATTACAATTAATTCATTCTTATTCCTTATTTTCCAATATTTCCTTATATTTGCATTCAGCATTAATACATTCTAAATAATCACCTTTTGCTTTGCTGTAACGTTTAGCCATTAAACTTCCGCATTCAGGACATTTATTTTCTGTAGGTTCATGCCAGCTTACAAAGTCACATGCTGGATAGTTATCGCAGCCATAAAAAGTTTTTCCCTTTTTACTTCTTTTCTCTAGGATCTTTCCTCCACACTTAGGACATTTTACTTCTAACTCTCTAGCCATAGTTTTTGTATTTTTACACTCTGGGTAACCTGGACATGCTAAGAAATCACCAAATCTTCCTTTTTTAATAACCATCATTCTTCCACATTTATCACATGGAATATCTGATACCTTATCTTCAATTGTAACCTTAGCGATTTCCTTTTCAGCAATATCAATCGCAACTCTTAAAGGTACAAAGAATTCATTCACAACCTTTTTCCATTCAGCCTGGCCTTCTTCAACACTGTCTAATTTATTTTCCACATCAGCAGTAAACTCTACATCAACAATCTGTTTAAAATATTCACTCATAATGTTGTTAACAATAAATCCAAGTTCTGTTGGTAATAAAACCTTCTTATCTCGTTCGATATATTGTCTTCCTAAAAGTGTTGATATAGTTGGAGCATAAGTACTAGGTCTTCCAATTCCATTTTCTTCTAAAGTTTTAACCAATGAAGCCTCTGAGAATCTTGCTGGTGGTTGAGTGAAATGTTGTTTTCCATTCATATCTCTAGTTTTTAAAACTTCACCACTTTGAAGACTTGGAAGTTTTGTATTTTCATCTTCATCTTCATTGTCTGTTTCATAAACCTTCATAAAGCCTTCAAATTTTACTTTATATCCTGAAGCCTTAAAACCATAACTACCATTTTCTATATTTATTGATGTGGAATCTATTAAAGCTGATTCCATTTGACTAGCTACAAACCTATTCCAAATTAATGTATATAGTTTATATTGATCACTGGTTAAAGATTCTTTTGCTACTTGTGGTGTAATTCCTACATTACTAGGTCTTACAGCTTCGTGCGCATCTTGAGAACCTTTCTTCCCTTTATACACCTTCTTAGTTTTTGGAGCATATTCATCTCCGTAGGTAGATTTGATAAACTCTATTGCTGCATCTTGAGCTTCATCAGAAATTCTAACTGAGTCTGTTCTCATATAAGTTATAAGACCAACTGTACCATGACCCTTAACTTCTACTCCTTCATAAAGCTGCTGAGCAGTTGCCATTGTCTTTTTTGTTGAAAAATTTATTTTTCTATAGGCATCTTGTTGAAGTGTACTTGTTGTAAATGGTGGTAAAGGATTTTTCACTTTGGTAGTTTCTTTTACATCCTTAACAATAAACTCACCATTACTTATAGCTTTTATTATAGTATTAGCTTCTTCTTCATTGTTTATAACAATTTTTTTACCATTATTGCTATGAAGTTTTATAATAAAACCTCTTGTTTCTCCAACCTTTGAGACTTTCACCTCAACAGTCCAATATTCTTCAGGAACAAATTCTTGAACTTCCTTTTCTCTATCGCAAATAATCCTTAGAGCAACTGATTGAACTCTTCCTGCACTTAAGCCCCACTTAACTTTTCTCCAAAGTATAGGACTTATTTCATATCCAACCAATCTATCGAGAACTCTTCTAGCCTGCTGTGCATCAAATACATTTTCATTAACTTTTCTTGGAGACTTAAGTGCATTCTTTACTGCAGTCTTCGTAATTTCATTAAATTCAATTCTGCATTCCTCATTGGTATCTATCTTCAAAATCTTAGCTAAATGCCATGAAATAGCTTCTCCTTCTCTATCAGGGTCCGTTGCCAGATAAACTTTTTCACTTTTTTTCGCTTGTTTCTTTATTTTATCTAAAAGTTCGCCTTTTCCTCTGATAGTTATATATTTAGGTTCATAGTTATTTTCTATATCTACGCCTAGTTGACTTTTAGGCAGATCTCTTATATGTCCCATTGATGCTTCTACCACATAATTCTTACCTAAATATTTTTTAATTGTTTTAGCTTTAGCTGGTGACTCAACTATAACTAATCGTTGCCCCATTATTACCCCTCCATTATAGCTTGTTGAATAATTTAAAATTTCAATTAATATTTATCGCTTTAAATCATTTATCCCAAATTGATTTAATACTGTTTATAGAAATTAATTTTTGATTTTCATTTAAAATCAATTCCATTCTCAATGGATTTTTCTTCAAAACCCATTTACAGTTCTTCAGCATGAAATTTTATACTGTGTTCTTCTTTCCATTAATCCTAACATAAAAGTTTCCACTTAAACATAAAATCTCCTTCTTTGCTTGCAACTCAAATAATAACTTATATAATTGATTAATGTCAATATCAGTTAACTTAATTATATTATCAATATGTATAGGATTATCATCAATTATACCTTCAAGTTTATTTTTCTGCTTGTTTTCACTAAACATTTCTTTATTATTATTTATACTAATGGCAGAAATATTCAATAAATCTAAAATATCATTAATTCCCATATAAAGTGTTGCTCCTTCAGAAATTAACCTATTAGTTCCTCTGCTCTCAAGTGAAAAAATACTTCCTGGAACAACTACTATACTTTTTCCTTGTGATAAAGCTGTCCCCACAGTAATTAAAGTTCCACTTTTCTCACCTCCTTCAATTACCAAAAGACCATCTCCAAGGCCACTTATTATTCTATTTCTAATAGGAAAGTTACTACTGATAGGACTTGTTCCCAATGAAAATTCACTAATTACACAACCACCTTCACTTATAATTTCATCATATAATTTTTTATTTTCCTTAGGATATACAACATCAATTCCACTTCCCAGCACCGCTATTGTCTTTAACCCATTTTTCATTGCGCTCACATGTGCAACACTATCTATTCCCCTTGCCATTCCACTTATTATATTTAAATCGTAACCCTTCAACTGTTTTATAATATGTTCTGTAGCATCAATTCCATATCTTGTGCACCTTCTAGAACCAACAACACTTAAGTTTTTTTTACTATTAATTATTGAGATATCGCCCCTGTAAAATACCCCAAATGGACAATCTCTAAAATCTCTTAGCACAGCTGGATAATATTCCTCATCAAAGGTTACCATCCCTATATGATTTTCCTTCATATAGCTAATCAGATCTAACTCTTCCATTCTGAAATATGCAGTCTTATACTTTTCACGAACTTTTAAATTCATCCATGAATTTTTATTATAAAAAACTTCATTATAAAATTCATCAAAAGAATCATGTGTAATATACGCATATTTTTTATCTAAAATACCTACTTCACTATTTTGAATCCATAGCCTTAATTTTTCTTTCATATATCACACCTCTTTAAATAATTTCTTCTCTAACATATCTTCTATATTGAAGTGCTTCTATAATATGGCACACTTCCACAGTATCACTTTCTTGTAAATCAGCTATAGTTCTGGCAACCTTTAAAATTCTATTATATACTCTTGTGCTTAGCCCGTACTCTTCATAAGCATATTTCAATATATTTCTTGACTCTTTATTTAATTTGCAAAACTTTCTTATCTGATTACCGTTCATCTGACTATTATCTGTAATTCCCTCATTGCAGAATCTCTCTTTTTGTATTTTCCTTGCCTTTTCAATTCGTCTTCTAATCACAGCAGAGGACTCTTCTCTTTTCTCTTCATTGATTTGTTCATAAGTAACTGGATTAACTGAAGTAAAAATATCTATCCTGTCTAAAAGAGGCCCATTAAATCTAGATAAATACCTCTTAACTTCATAATCAGTACAGGTACATCTTCTTGTATTACTGCCAAAATATCCGCAAGCACAAACGTGCATAATCTAACACAGAAATATTGCAAAAAAATCTCTTCCTATTATATAGATTATGCTATCACTGATATAAGTGCTGAAAATAGCACGCATAGAGGTGTTTTGATTAAAAATTTAAGACTATTTAATAATGTAACTTTAAAGGAATTATCTAAGCGCTTGAGCGTAAGTGAAAATTCATTAAGGACGATAGAATCTACTGAAAAAGAATCTTCTTACTATTATTACCATCTGTATTGTAGACATTTCGCAGTAGATCCATACATATATTTAAATTATTCTAATCTATCTACTTATACACTTGAAGATAAAATAATTGCTATAAAAGCATTTTGTGGTTATAAAAATACTGAAGATATTGATAAAATTATTGGTTTATATCCTGGTGCAATATCAGATTGCAAAAGAGGTAGATTTTCCAAATCAAAAGTATGTACTTTGCTCGATGAATTTATATATGAATATAAAAAAGGATATGAGACTTAACTCACATCCTTTTTCCATTTTTACTTTTCTTTATTTCCTTCTTAATTGATACAATTACTTTTCTTTTTCCATTGCTATTTTTAATACTCAAAATAATCACCACATCATCCCCTGAAGCCTATTTAATTATATTTTAGCAAACTGGTGTTTGCTTATCAAGCGAACAACGCCATGTTTTATGGCATTGTATGTTATAATTATATATTTTATTGCTTTTAATGACAAATGCTTTATATTTGGTAAAATATACCTTGAGGTGTTATTATGTATGGATTTAGAATTAAAGAGTTGCGAATTGAAAAGAGATTAACTCAAGATGAACTAAGTGATATATTAAATCTTTCCAGACAAGCTATATCTGCCTGGGAAACAGAAATAAATGAACCTGATATCCCTGCTTTAATTAAACTTTCAGAGTATTTTAATGTTTCGATAGATTATTTAGTTGGTACTACAAATATAAAACAAAATTATAAACAGGACCCTAATCTGGAATCTTATCTAATTGATTGTATTAATACTTATAAAAAGCATATAAATAAAGACTAGCTTAAATTAGCTAGTCTCTTTTTGATATTATCTATATGTTATTAGTGTATGAAAGCCTTCCATCTGACCAGTTAAGCCTTGTCCTTGTATAGAATTAAACTTCACATCAATAATTTCAAATCCATCTTGCTGCATAGAAGTTAATATAGTATCTATTTGTTTTGTATACTTATCCTCACATTGGAAATTCTGATTAAGCCATTTTGAAAAACTATTTACCATAACTACATGCGTAAATCCATCTTTCTTTAAATTTGGTTTAACACTTGTAGCATATATATTATCTGCTACTGCTTCTTGTCCTTTTGAAAATAATCCCATGGTATATTACCCCCTTAATGTTTATCACTTTATATTTTACATATATATTAACTTTATTTCAACAAATATACATACACAATAAACATCATAGCAAGCATTTGTATAAACCAATCTTCTGCACTTCTAGTTTTTATTTTCTTAGCTCCATACTTTTTCTTATCCCATGGATAAAGAAATGGAACTCCCATAACTGTAAAGCTATCTGCAACTAAATGTAATCCATAACTTATGAACCACACTAAACCTATCCATCTATTAACCAATGAAAATGTAAATGCACTTACCACAAGGGATAATAAAGAATGTGTTATAGTTCTGTGTTTCACTCCAAATAAATAATCTAGATCTGGTGTTGTAGCTCCTAATATTCCCCAAAGTCCTGTTGGATTGTTTCTTATTATCGGAATTGTTGCAGCTAATCCTATAGCAATATGTGTTCGCTTCATCATAATAGTTCCTCCTTTGTTGGTAATATTTCTTCTTCTAATTCCGAATTTTTCTGAACTTACTATATCAAAAACTATATAAAAAAACCTATCAAACGAATTTGATAGGTAAAATGGCTTTAGTTGGCTATACGACTTATGTTTATCATTCAATCTATTTCATGATACAAGGTACTTTCGTACATGTACTCAGTACCTTTTTTATTTCATCTATTTTTATATTCTTTATTCGTCCTATCCTCTTCTCCGCCACTCCCTGCCTCCTCTCATGCTTACTCACTACCAACATGGTAATATTTGCATTAGTCTTGGCAAGTTCATTATAGATAGTTATTAATTTACTTTCTTTAGTTCGATTAAATATATCAACCTCTACAGTTATAATATTGCCATTTTTCAATATAAATATACAGTCTACAAAAAGTTTTTTTATTTCATACTCTCTTTTCATATATGCTACATTGTCCTTAAGTGCCACTAGGACCTCTGTAATAACCAATGTATGATAAGAGGGTATCTTTTTAATATAATATACCTTTTTACCTAAGGTTGGGTGTATAGACTCCTTAAGATAGTTATTGTCTGAAAGTATTTTAAGCCTTTTAGCTGCCATGTTATAGCTTGGGAAAAATAACTCGTGTAACTGTTCAATTGTTGCTCCAGTATTCTCAGTAATAAAATTTATAATATTAACATCCCTATCTGTTAATTTCATTTAAGAGCTCCAGTAACTTGCTTACATCCGTTTCAACTTCGTACTGTTTTTTCTCTGGTTCCTTCTTTTCTATAATCCTATTTTTAATACTATCCATAATCATTTCATGGTTAATTGTATAACTATATCCCTTGGCTTCATCTAATGTCCTCACTATAACTTCACGTTCTCCTAATTTGGTGTTATTTTCATTACCAAGAATAACTTTAGCAGCTCCACCATCTTTAATTTTTAAACTTATCCTAGTGCATAATTGAGCCTTTATGTCCGATGGTATAGAATCAGACGTAGGTTTTTGCAATGCAGTAATAAGAAATACTCCACTACTCCTTCCTACATTAACAATCATTTTAAGATGCTTAAGACATTGGTTCTTGAGTTGTTTCTCTTCTTTAGTGTCTCCTCTAGCTATGTTTAAAAAGCTAAATTCCTCAACAACAACATAAATATATTTAAGTTTATTTTCATTAGCTTTATTATAATCTGCTATAGAATAATAACCTTTGGTGTTATCTATCAGTTTCTCCCTCTTCTTACACTCCCTATTTATATTTTCTAGAGCTGTTAGTACTTCCTCCAAAGTTTTTGAATTAACCTTAACCTGAGCACAATTTTGGAATACTCCTAAGTCATTCTTTCTTATCTGTAGCAAGTATAGATCTATATAGCCACAATACTTTATAAGATTAGTAAGTATAAGTAATAGTATTCTACTCTTACCTGTTCCTGTATCCCCTCCAATCAAGACATGAGGGAATGAGTTCATATCAATTATGATAGGCTCTATTAATCCATCAGCAATAAGAATTTTGTTACCTGGTAGTTTTATAGGTTCATAGTCTTTAAAGCTGTAATTCTTAACGCAGTGCATAATAACTATATTGTTATTTTGCTCTAATTGCATAGACTGGAATTGCAAACCCTCCTTAAATATATCTAAGTCTTTTTGAAGATTTTCAAAAGTATATCCATAAGGTAATTCTATAATCAAGTCGTAACCATATGATGTTCTTCTAATTTTCCATATCTTAAGAGTCTTTTCTAACCTATTGGTAAACTCACTTTTGGAATAAGTTATTTCATTCCACTTTTTATGAATATTAATCTTATCCATGTTTCTCCAAAGTGCAACTCCTGCAGTAGCTATAGCAAATTCAGTAATCATTACTTCTTATCCCCCTTTTTCTTGCAAACAACAAGCTGAACACCATAAGTTATTATTAAAGCATACATACCAGCTCCACCTAATGCTCCAGTACCCAAAATAGTACCTAAGGTCTTGCAAGAACCATAAATTAAATTCCATAAGGCAATATCTATTCCGAACATTTCTTTCCCACCTTATCTAAATGCTTAATGTAATATTCTAAAGCCTTTTTAATAAAATCTGATTTTTCCTCCTGAACATTTACCTTAGTGAACAACTTCATGTCCTTTGTAGTATTTTTGAATGAAACTGTAATCTTATTTACCATACTTTCCTCCCATTTCTTATTCTTTACTACATATGTATGCAAGTTGGAAGAAAAAGTTTCCTGTTGGAAGAAATTTTTATAAAAAAATAAGACTACTTCTTTCGAGTAGTCTCTTCATCTTGCATCTTTTCTAATAAAAGTTGCTTAATGTATGTGCTTTCTCCAAGCAATTGAGCTTTTTCTTTTAAAAACTCATATAATTTTGTTTCTAGTTCATTATCTTTAAAGCTAATACCAACTTTTTTAGCCATAAATACACCACCTCACTACATTCTATTCTACAGTTGTATAAATTTTCCTTTTATTGTCTATTAATTAGTTGAGGTGATTTAATGTTAGAAATAATTCTTAAAGCTTTTACTAGAAGTGTTGTTTTAATTGGAGCTCTGCTTGGATTTATGTCTTTCTTTATGCTGCTTAATCTGTTGCCAGTTTTAATTAAATAAGCTATAATTAAAATGCATTATCGGTGGGCACTCTTCGGAGTGTCTTTTTTATGTAAAAAATAAAGGCTAGTAGGAATTAACCCACTAGCCTTTTAATTATCTAGTCACAATTTCACATTCTATTGCAGTTATAGGTGTTCCATCTCCTAATCCTGCATACCCATTGTGACCTTCCATATATGAATTTCCATTCTCAACCCAATCTAACCAACAACCATTGCACATTGCACGATATCTAATTTTGTAACCTGGTAAATCAAATCTC